>NZ_CAXUPE020000001.1:0-2953312 GCF_964252735.1 Mesorhizobium sp. LjNodule214 | reverse complement strand
CGGTTGCGTTCGTCCGCAGGTTGATTTTGTTCCTTATTTGTTCTACTATATGCAGAATCACCACCTTGCCGAGTCAACCGGAATCGGAGCACGAGAATTCTGTCCTGTGGACGGTGTGCTTCTCCTGTGAACAGTGGGCATCAAAGCTGGTTGGACAGGTACTGTTGCAGATAAGTCAGCACCGGCTTTTGTCCGTTCTGATATCGAGAATGCGGGATCGAAATTCGGGGACATCATGGCTGAGGCAGCACGCAAATTCGGCGTCGCGGAAACACCGCTTTATCGCGAAGCACCGAACAACATCGAGGCCGAGCAGGCGCTGCTCGGGGCCATCCTCGTCAACAACGATGCCTTCTACCGCGTCTCCGATTTCCTGAAAGCCGGGCATTTCTACGAGCCGCTGCACAGGAAAATCTTCGAGGTCGCAGCCGAACTCATCCGCATGGGCAAGGTGGCGACGCCGATCACGCTAAAAACCTTCCTGCCGGCCGACGAAAAGGTCGGCGACATGACGGTGGCGCAATATGTCGTGCGGCTTGCCGTCGAGGCCGTCACCGTCGTCAACGCCACCGACTATGGCCGCGCCATCTATGACTTGGCCACGCGCCGCGCGCTGATCACCGTCGGCGAGGACATGGTCAACATCGCCTATGACGCGCCGGTCGACATGTCGCCCTCCGAGCAGATCGAGGACGCCGAGCGGCGCCTGTTCGAGCTGGCCGAGACCGGCCGCTACGATGGCGGCTTCGAAAGCTTCACCGACGCGGTCAAGACCGCTGTCGACATGGCCAATGCCGCCTATATGCGCGACGGGCACCTGTCGGGCGTCGCCACAGGTCTGCGCGACCTCGACCGCCGCATGGGCGGCCTGCAGCCGTCCGACCTGATCATCATCGCCGGCCGCCCAGGCATGGGCAAGACGTCCTTGGCCACCAACATGGCCTTCAACATCGCCGAGGCCTATGTGCCGGCGCAGCAGGCCGACGGTTCGTTCAAGGCCGCCAATGGCGGCGTCGTCGGCTTCTTCTCGCTGGAAATGTCGTCGGAGCAGCTCGCCACCCGCATCATCTCCGAGCAAACCGAGATTCCGTCGTCAAAAATCCGCCGCGGCGAGATTTCCGAGATGGATTTCGAGAAGCTGGTCGCCTGCTCGCAGACCATGCAGAAGATTCCGCTGTTCATCGACCAGACCGGCGGCATTTCCATTGCCCAGTTGTCCGCCCGCGCACGGCGCCTGAAACGCCAGCGCGGCCTCGACCTCATCGTCATCGACTATATCCAGCTGATGCAGGGATCGAGCGCCAAATCCTCGCAGAACCGCGTGCAGGAAATCACCGAGATCACCACCGGCCTGAAGGCGCTCGCCAAGGAGCTCAGCGTGCCGATCATCGCGCTGTCGCAGCTGTCGCGTCAGGTCGAAAGCCGCGACGACAAGCGCCCGCAACTGTCGGATTTGCGCGAATCCGGCTCGATCGAGCAGGACGCCGACGTGGTGATGTTCGTGTATCGCGAGGAGTACTACCTGAAGAACCGCGAGCCGAAGCCCGGCACCGACGAATACGTCAAGTGGGAAAACGAGATGAACGAGATGCGCGGCAAGGCCGAAGTCATCGTCGCCAAGCAGCGTCACGGCCCGACAGGTTCGGTCAGCCTCGCCTTCCAGGGCGAGTTCACCCGCTTCTCCGACCTTGCCGAGGAGCATCATCTGCCGGATCGGTTTGAGTAGGCGCTTGGTAGAAGTCGTACCAAACCGCAGCGCTCTACGGCGCCCCCCTCTGTCCTGCCGGACAGAGGGGGGCGCGAAGGATCACGGCGCTCGCCAATTGGCGAAAAGGTAAGAGCGTGGCCAAATCGCGCGTCCAGTTCATCTGCCAGAATTGCGGCTCGGTGCATCAGCGCTGGGCCGGCAAGTGCGATGCTTGCGGCGAATGGAACACGCTCGTCGAGGAAGGCACGGCCGGCGGCATCGGTTCCGGCCCGGCCAACACGCGCAATGCCCGCAAGGGCCGCGCCGTGGTGCTGACCAGCCTGTCCGGCGACATCGAGGACGCGCCGCGCATCGTCTCCGGCATCGGCGAGCTCGACCGCGCCACCGGCGGCGGTTTTGTCCGCGGCTCGGCCCTTCTAGTTGGCGGCGATCCCGGCATCGGCAAGTCGACGCTGCTCACCCAGGCGGCGGCGGCGCTGGCGTCAAAAGGCCACCGCATCGTCTATGTCTCGGGCGAGGAAGCTGTCGCCCAGATCAGGCTGCGCGCCCAGCGGCTTGGCGTCGCCGACACGCCGGTCGAGCTTGCCGCCGAGACCAATGTCGAGGACATCCTGGCGACGATCGCCGACGGCAAGCGGCCGGACCTGGTGATCCTCGATTCGATCCAGACGCTGTGGACCGACATGGCCGATTCGGCGCCGGGCACCGTCACCCAGGTGCGCGCCGCCGCCCAGGCGATGATCCGCTATGCGAAATCCACAGGGGCGGCGATCGTGCTCGTCGGCCATGTCACCAAGGAAGGCCAGATCGCCGGACCGCGCGTCGTCGAGCACATGGTCGACGCCGTGCTCTATTTCGAGGGCGAAGGCGGCCATCATTACCGCATCCTGCGCACGGTGAAGAACCGTTTTGGGCCGACCGACGAGATCGGCGTCTTCGAAATGTCGGACAAGGGCCTGCGCGAGGTCGCCAATCCGTCGGAGCTGTTCCTCGGCGAACGCCATGCGAAATCGCCGGGGGCCGCGGTTTTCGCCGGCATGGAAGGCACGCGTCCGGTGCTGGTCGAGATCCAGGCGCTGGTGGCGCCCTCCTCGCTGGGCACGCCGCGCCGCGCCGTCGTCGGCTGGGACGGTGCGCGTCTGTCGATGGTGCTGGCCGTGCTGGAGGCGCATTGCGGGGTGCGCTTCGGCACGCACGATGTCTATCTCAACGTCGCCGGCGGCTACCGGATTTCGGAGCCCGCCGCCGATCTCGCGGTGGCGGCAGCACTGGTTTCGTCGCTCACCGGTCTTGCCCTTCCGGCCGATTGCGTCTATTTCGGCGAAATCAGCCTGTCGGGCGCGGTGAGGCCGGTTGCGCATGCGCAGCAGCGCCTCAGGGAGGCCGAAAAGCTGGGTTTCGGGAGCGCGGTTCTGCCCTTGGGCAGCGAGGAACTTGTTGGTGGTAATGGGGCCGGGGGGATCGGGGCCAGCGCTTTCCAGCCCACCGAGCTTGCCGATCTCGTGGCGCGCATAGCCGGCTCACGGCGCAGCCGCGCCGACGAGGAAGAGTGACGCGGCTCGTCGAGCCGTGAAAAAAGACAGGGGCGAAGGACATGCCGATTACGCTGCTTGACGGAATTCTCGTCGGCTTCACCCTGGTCTCCGCGATGCTGGCCATGGTTCGCGGCTTCTCCCGCGAGGTGCTGTCAGTGGTTTCCTGGGCTGCGGCGGCGGCAGCGGCCTTCTTCTTCTACAAGCCGGTTCTGCCTTACGTTCAGCCCTATCTGGACAATGAAAAGATCGCCATGGCGGCGGCGGCCGGCATCGTCTTCGTCATCGCGCTGATCGTCGTTTCCGTCATCACCATGAAGCTCGCCGACTGGATCATCGATTCCAGGATCGGCGCGCTCGACCGCACGCTGGGTTTCCTCTACGGCGCGGCGCGCGGCATCCTGGTGGTCGCGGTGGCGCTTTTGTTCTTCAATTGGCTGGCCGGCGCCAAGGCTCCGGCCTGGGTCGCCAACGCCAAGTCGCGGCCGCTGCTGGAACAGATCGGCGCCAAGCTGGAAAGCCTGCTGCCCGAGGATCCGGAAAACACCATCCTGAAGAAGCTGAACCCGAATCAGCCGGCGGCACCCGAGGCCGGCACAGAGGCCCCCGCCGCGCCGACAACGGAAGCACCGGCAACCGGCGACGATGCCCCGGCGCCCGACGACAGCGAAAGCGATGCGCCGGCCGACAATGCACCGGCCCAGCCCGCCAATCCTGCGCCCGCGGCGCCGGCAAACTGATACCTGGCCAACGAGGGCCAGGCCTGACGATGATGTGAAACGCCGCGGCATGCGTTGCTTTCGACGCGCTATCGCCTTATATGGCGATTTTAGCGGAGCTTGAGCCCCACATGGCAGACGCAGACGACGTGCTTTCCGCCGAGGCCGACGACCATTTCCACGACGAATGCGGCGTGTTCGGCATATTCGGCCGGCAGGATGCCGCGGCAATCGTCACGCTCGGCCTGCACGCGCTGCAGCATCGCGGCCAGGAAGCCGCCGGCATCGTCTCCTATGACGGCAGCCAGTTCCACGTCGAACGCCATGTCGGCCTGATCGGCGACACTTTCACCAAGCAGCGCGTCATCGACAGCCTGCAAGGCAACCGCGCCATCGGCCACACCCGCTATGCCACGACCGGCGGCGCCGGCCTGCGCAACATCCAGCCCTTCTTCGCTGAACTTGCCGATGGCGGTTTCGCCGTCGCCCACAATGGCAATCTGACCAACGCGATGACCGTGCAGCGCGCGCTGCAGAAGCAGGGCGCGATCTTCTCGTCGACCTCCGACACCGAGACGCTCTTGCATCTGGTCGCCACCAGCAAGGAGCGCGATCTCAACTCGCGCTTCATCGACGCGGTGCGCCAGGTCGAAGGCGCCTTCTCGCTGGTGGCGATGACGGCCAAGAAGATGATCGGCTGCCGCGACCCGCTGGGCATCCGCCCGCTGGTGCTGGGCGACCTCGACGGCGCCTGGATCCTCGCTTCCGAAACCTGCGCGCTCGACATCATCGGCGCCCGCTTCGTGCGCGACCTGAAGGCCGGCGAGATGGTCGTCGTCACCGCCAAGGGCATCGAGAGCCTGTTCCCGTTCGAGCAGCAGAAGACCCGCTTCTGTATCTTCGAATATGTCTATTTCGCGCGGCCGGACTCGTCGGTCGAGGGCCGCAACGTCTATGAGGTTCGCAAGCGCATCGGCGCGGAACTCGCGCAGGAAAGCCCCGTCGATGCCGACATCATCGTGCCGGTGCCGGATTCCGGCACCCCGGCGGCGATCGGCTTTTCCCAGGCCGCCGGCATTCCCTTCGAACTCGGCATCATCCGCAACCACTATGTCGGCCGCACCTTCATCCAGCCCGGCGATTCGATCCGCCACATGGGTGTGAAGCTGAAGCACAACGCAAACCGCCGCATGATCGAGGGCAAGCGCGTGGTGCTGGTCGACGACAGTATCGTGCGCGGCACCACCAGCCAGAAGATCGTGCAGATGGTGCGCGATGCCGGCGCCAAGGAAGTGCATATGCGCATCGCCTCGCCGCCGACCAGCGCGTCGTGCTTCTACGGCGTCGATACGCCGGAGAAGTCGAAGCTCTTGGCCTCGCGCATGTCCATCCAGGAGATGGCCGAATTCATCCGTGTCGATTCGCTCGGTTTCCTGTCGATCGACGGCCTCTACCGCGCCGTCGGCGAGGCCGGCCGCGACAATGAGCAGCCGCAATTCTGCGACGCCTGCTTCACCGGCCAGTACCCGACCCGCCTGCTCGACTTCGAAGGCCACGACAATGTGCGCACGCTGTCGCTGCTGGCGACGAGCGGGGCGTAGGCACCTCACGGAAGTTATCGCATGAGCCTCGACCTCTCCGGCCGCACCGCCGTTGTCACCGGCGCCTCGCGCGGCATCGGCTATTTCATCGCCAAGGAGCTTGCCGCCGCCGGTGCGCATGTGATTGCGGTGGCGCGGACCGTCGGCGGACTGGAAGAGCTTGACGACCAGATCAAGGCCGAACGCGCCAAAACCGGCAAGGGCGAAGCGACGCTGGTGCCGCTCGACCTCGCCGACATGGCCGGCATCGACCGGCTGGGCGGCGCCATCCATGAGCGCTGGGGCAAGCTCGACATCCTCGTCGCCAATGCCGGCGTGCTCGGCGTCATTTCGCCGATCGGCCATGTCGAGGCAAAAACCTTCGAGAAGGTGATGACCATCAATGTCACTTCGACCTGGCGGCTGATCCGCTCGGTCGACCCGCTGCTTCGGCTTTCCGATGCCGGACGCGCCATCATCCTGTCTTCCAACGCGGCACACTCGGCGCGCGCCTTCTGGGCACCCTATGCGGCCTCCAAGGCTGCGGTCGAGACGATGATGCGCTCCTGGGCGCATGAGACGCAGAGCCTGCCGTTGAGGGTCAACGCCGCCGACCCCGGCGCCACCCGCACCGCGATGCGCGCGCAGGCGGTGCCCGGCGAGGATCCGGAGACACTGCCGCATCCGTCCGAGATCGCAAAACGCATCGTGCCGCTGGCCAGCCCGACGCTCACCGAGACCGGGCTGATCTTCCAGGCCAAGCACAACCGCTTCGTCGCCTACCGGCAGCCGGAATAAACAGGCATTTCAGGCGGAAGAATTCCGCGCTCGGCGACGTTCTTCGAATGTAAAACATTCGAAACCCGAAGCACGGAGGACCACCATGCGCAGATTGCTTCTCGCCACCGCCGCCACCTTCGTTGCAGCAGCTGGCGTCGCCTATTCACAAGGCGCGACGATGAGTTTCTTCGTCACCAGCGTCGGCTCCGGCAAGGGCGCCGACCTTGGCGGCCTCAAGGGCGCCGATGCGCATTGCGCCTCGCTGGCCGAGGCCGCCGGTGTCACCGGCAAGACCTGGGCGGCCTATCTCTCGACCAGCGATGCCGATGCGCGCGACCGCATCGGCAAGGGTCCATGGGTCAACGCCAAGGGCGTCAAGATCGCCGACGATGTCGCCTCGCTGCACAGCGACGCCAATGCCATCAGCAAGGAGACGGCGCTCAATGAAAAGGGCGAAGTGGTCAACGGCCGCGGCGACAAGCCGAACCGGCATGATGTGCTGACCGGCTCGAAGCCAGACGGCACCAAGATCGCCGACCAGACCTGCGGCGACTGGACGATGAGCGGCGCGGAAGGCGTGGCGATGGTCGGCCACCACGACCGCACCGGGCTCGACGATTCGGCGGCCGCCAAGTCGTGGAATTCCTCGCATGCCTCGCGCGGCGGCTGCAGCCAGGAGGCGCTGCAAGGCACCGGCGGCGATGGGCTTTATTACTGCTTTGCAGTGAACTGAGCGGCTCTCGCGACGGACTGACATCACGCGGCTGTGATGCCGGGCGGAGCGCCGCGCACGACGCGCGCTTCCGCCACCCGGTCGGAGTTGCTAGGATCGCGGCGACTCCCACAACAGCAAAGCGAGGAAATTCCATGGCTGCTCCCAGCGTCGCACTTGTTTGGTATCTGGTGATCGCCGGCCCGCAAGGCGGCATGGTGGTGCTGCCCAGCACCTTCGACACCCGCGACCAGTGCACCAACGCAATCACCGAATACCAGAAGCAACCGACGCCGGCCGGCTGGGCGGTGAACTGCGTGCCGAGCGCCTCGCCGTTCACCGACGAAGGCGACGCGGAGGAACCGGCGGCGCAGTAGAGATGAGCGTGATCTCCCCCCTCGTGGGGGAGATGTCCGGCAGGACAGAGGGGGGCGCGAAGGATCGCCGACCTTCACTTAATCTATCTGTTGCGAAGCGATTTGGTTTGACTGAACAGGGCTGAGACGCTGGCGGGACAGCGCCCCCCTCTGCCTTGCCAGGCGTTCGTCGTTCGGAAAGCCAAGCAATTGGCTTTCCGTCCGCTTCGCGGACCACTCATCAACCCCCGCAAGGGGGGGAGATTGGCAGCGTCAGCGCCGCGCTGAAACCGCCAGCTCCGGCTTGTTGCTGATGGTCTGGAACACCACGCAGTAGCGCTCGGTCAGCTTCAGCAGCGCATCGATGCGCTCCTGCGGTTCATCCGTGTCGAGATTGAAATTGAGCCGGATGGCGCGGAAGCCGACCGGCGCATCCCTGGCCACGCCGAGCGTGCCGCGAAAGTCGAGGTCGCCTTCAGCCTCGACGGTTGCACTGCCAAGCCTGAATTCCAGCGCGGTGGCCACCGCCTTCAGCGTCACGCCGGCGCAAGCCACCAGCGCCTCCAGCAGCATGTCGCCCGAGCACAGTTCGAGCCCGGAGCCGCCGGTGGCCGGATGCAGGCCGGCGATGGCCAGCGCCCTGCCCGTCTCCACCTTGCAGGCGATCGACTGGTCGTCGACCGAACCCTTGGCCCGAAGCGTGATCAGCGCCCGCGAGGCATCGTCGCGATAGGCCTCTTTCAACGGCGCCTGCATGGCCTTGAGTGCGGTGGCGTCCATTTTCGTTTCCTTTCCGACAGTCTTTCGTGCTTGATAGCACTGTCTGCCGCTGCATGTGCAAGATCGATATCGCGGAGTTGGAGAAGGCGCTCAGGCAGGATTGAGGGTCTAGCCAGCAGTCCCAATAGCCGTCGGACAGCTCCCGCCTCGTTCCCCAACGGTTGCGATTGGCGAAAACAGAACATGACATCCAATCTCCCCCTTGCGGGGGAGACTAGCAGCTTCGTTGACGGCATTTCCTTTGACATCGCTCGCCCCGGACATACCTATGCGACAGTCGTTCTCGCGGAGGCGTCATGCGTGCCAAGCTGAAACTCATTCCCGCCATCCTGCTGATGCTTGCCGCCTTCGCCCAACCAGTCCTCGCTGAAACGGCGGAGCGGCCGGCGCCTACAGGCGGCGTTCTGTCGCTGCTGCCATCGCCGCAGACCACCAGCCATTCGATCACGCTTGCCGGGCGCAAGCTGGACTATCAGTCGAAGGCCGGCACGCTGTCGCTGCTTTCCGGCAAGGGCGACGTCACGGCGGAGATCTTCTATGTCGCCTACACGCTGCGGCCGCAGGACAACGCCGCGAAGCAACCGCAGCGGCCCATCACCTTCGTGTTCAACGGCGGCCCGGGAGCGGCGTCCGCCTATCTGCATCTCGGCGCGCTCGGCCCGCGCATCATCGCGACCGGTGCCAACGGCGAGTTCCTGCGCTCGCCGCAAAGACTCATCGACAATCCGGACAGCTGGCTCGACATGACCGACCTCGTCTTCGTCGATCCGGTCGGAACCGGATACAGCCGCGAGGCACCGGGCCAGGACACGCACGACTTCTGGGGCGTCAACCAGGATGCCAGTTCGATAGGCGCTTTCATCCGGCTCTTTCTTGCACAGAACGGCCGCACCGGATCGCCGCTCTTCCTCGCCGGGGAAAGCTATGGCGGGTTCCGCGCGGCGCTGCTCGCCAGGACCCTGCAGGAGGATATCGGCATCAGCCCGAACGGCATCGTGCTGATCTCGCCGGCGCTGGAATTCATGCTTGTCCAGCCGGACGAATTCGAGCCGCTGCACTGGGCGCTCGAACTCCCTTCGCTCGCGGCGGTGCGCCTGCGCGCCGAAGGCGTCAGCGGCGATGCGCTGCGGGAGAAGCTCGCCGAAGTCGAGCATTATGCGATGGGCGACTACCTTACGGCTTTGGCCAGCGGGCTGGAGCAGGGCGGGCGGCTGGCGAGCCAGCGCGTGGCGGAGGTAACCGGACTGCCGCTCGAACTCGTCCAGCGCAATTTCGCCCGTATCCCGACCGGGCTGTTCGCAAGGGAGTTTGCCCGCACCAGCGGCAAGGTGCTCAGCCCCTATGACGGCACGATCGCGACGGCCGACATCGCGCCCGAGAGCGCCCGCATCGCCGGCCCGGACCCGGTGCTCGACCGCAGCGTGCCGGTGCTGACCTCGGCCTTCGTCGCCTATGCCCGCGACGAGCTGAACTTTCGCACCGATGTCAGCTACCGGCTGCTCAACGACGAGATCAGCCACAATTGGGACTACGGCACCTCACGGCAAGGCTATGTGGGCGTGATGGACGATCTGCAGCGGGCGCGATCGCTGAACCCTGCGCTCGGCGTCGTCATCGTCAACGGCTACACCGACCTGGTCACGCCCTATCTCGGCTCGCGCTACCTGGTGAACCAGATCCCGTCGCTCGCCAATGCGAAACCGATTCGCCTCGATGTCGTCGAGGGCGGGCACATGATGTATTTCAAGCCTGACGGACGGCGCGCGCTGAAGGAAGCCGCTTCGGAGCTTTATCAGGCGACGCAGTGAGCGTTGCGACAGCGCGGTTCGCCAAGGAACCCCTGCCCCAACGCAAGCCCGCCGCTGGCGTAGCGCCGCGCTGGGTCTCGCCCGTATAGCCTGCGGCGTGGAGCTTGATTGGGCAGGCTTCCTTCTCGACAGCCGCCGGACCCGTCGCATGGCCGATATCGCCATTCTGGAAACCCGCGAAAGGGTGCTTGCCGGCATCCTGTTCACCGGCGGCGCCTATTTCCTGTTTTCGACGCAGGACGCTGCGATCAAATTGCTCGTCGTCGGCATCAGCGTCTGGCAGATCATGTTCTTCCGCAGCATCACCGTGCTCGCCGGCTGCGCGGTGATCGGCGGGCGGCGCGTGTTCGCCGACACAGCGCGCTCGCCCATCGTGCGGCCGATGCTGGTGCGCAGCGCCTTCACGCTTGCCGCCTGGCTTTGTTATTACAACGCCGCCCGTACTCTTCAGCTGGCCGAGCTCACCACCGTCTACTATGCCGCCCCGATCATCGTCACCGTGCTGTCGGTGTTCATGCTCGGCGAAAAGGTGCCGCTGCTGCGCTGGGTGGCGGTGCTGATCGGTTTTGCCGGGGTGTTCGTCGCTTGCGACCCCACCCATCTCGGCCTGTCCGTGCCGATCCTTCTGGTGCTGGCCGCCGCGCTGCTGTGGGGCATTGCCGTGGTGCTGCTGCGCAAGACCGCCATGCAGGAGCGAACGATGATCCAGCTCATCCTCAACAACTTCTACTTCCTGGTGTTTTCGACCGTGCCGGCGCTCATCTTGTGGCAGATGCCCGATGGCGGCCAACTGCTGCTTCTCATCAGCGTCGGCGCGCTCGGCGGCGTCGCGCAGTACCTGCTGTTCGAAGGCATGAAGCGGGCGCCGGTGTCCATCGTGGCGCCGTTCGAATACACGTCGCTGGTCTGGGCCTTCGCGCTCGGTTTCGCCATCTGGGGCGACGTGCCGCGCCGCGAAGTGTTTTTGGGGGCCGCGCTGATCATCGGTGCCGGCCTGCTGATCGTCGGCAACGAGCACTTTCGCAAGCGGCTGTAGGACATGGCGCAGATATGTGGGCAAAAGATCGCTGCTGACAGGATGGTGTCAGCATGAGACGGCATAGTCTCCTGAAATGACAGAGGCTCTGAGCATGCCACCCAGCGACACCGCCGCCGAGCGCACGCTCGGCATCATGCTGGTGTCGGCGTCGGCGGCCTTCTTCGCGCTGACCGGGGTTCTCACCAAATCGATCCATGCCGACCCGTTGACCATCACCTGCTGGCGCGGCTTTGTCGGCTCGATCCTGATCACCTTTTATGTGCTGTGGCGGCGGCGGCGGCGCTCGGGCGGACGCGAGAGCCTCAGGCTCGGCTGGCGCGGCTGGCTGCTGGCGGTCGAAGGAGCGCTTGCCAGCATCGCCTTCATCGCCGCCTTCAAATTCACCTATGTCGCCAATGTCGCCATCATCTATGCCACGGCGCCTTTCATCGCCGCGCTGCTGGCCTTCATCCTGGTGCGCGAGCCGTTCCGCATGCAAACGTTGGCCGCCGCCGCGGTGTCGCTGTGCGGCGTGGCGATCATGGTCGGGTCCGGCTTCGGCACCGGCCATCTGCTTGGCGACGGCCTGGCGCTGCTGATGACCGCCGGCGGCGCGCTCTACATGATCATGGTACGCGCCTTCCGCGACACGCCGGTGGTCTGGGCTGGCGCGGTTTCGGCCTTCCTTCTGTTCCTGCTCGGCTGGTTCGTCACCGATCCGTTGGCCGTTTCGGCCCGGGATGCCATGCTGCTCGCCACGTTCGGCGCCACCTTCGCGATGGCCTCGATCCTGTGGACGGAGGGCTCGCGGCTGATCCCGGCGCCCGAATCCGGCCTGCTGGGGTCGGCCGAAGTGCCGTTCGCGATCCTGTTTGCCTTCCTGTTCCTGGCCGAGATTCCGCCGGCCGCCAGCATGATCGGCGGTGCCATCGTGCTGTGCGCCGTGTTTGCCCATGCCGGCCGCGACTGGGTGCTGGCCAGGCGGAGCGCAATCGACGGCTAAAATATTTTCGCAGTCACGGAACCATCATCCGACTCGGGCATTGTTGGTGCGACGGGTCACCCCCAAGTCCCCCCAAACCCCTCGACCCGTCCTACTTAAAGCCGATCGTAAGGTCGGCTTTTTCTTGGGATCAACCGATACTGCCTGTCAGAGCGAGATTGCCGCTCAGCAGTGCCGCCAGATCCCGCGCCGGCAGATCGGCACCCTGGCGCAGCCGGATGGCGAATTCGGCTGATGGAACCGGCGGCAGGCCAAGGGAGCGCGGCGCTTCGACAATACCGGAATGAGCAAAGCGCGCGGTGCGCAAGGTCAGCGCAACGCCGGCATTGACCGCCGTGCGCAGGCCGGCAAGGCTGGCGCTGCCGGCGGCGATGCGGTAGCGGCGGCCGGCGGCATCGAGCGCCGCAAGGGCTGCTTCGCGAAAGCCGCAATGCGGATCGAGCAGCGCCAGGGGTATCTCTTCTTCCCGCGCGGCCAGCCCTTTTTGCGAGCACAGCCAGAGCATCGGCTCGCGGAGCACGCCGATTTCGTCCGGCGCCTGGGCCTGGCGCATGGTGATGGCCAAATCGAGCAGACCGGCCTGCAGCGCCTGCGCAAGTTCGGCGGAGCGGCCGACGCGCAGCTCGATCCTGACCCGCGGATGGCTGGCCGCGAAGGCCCGCAGCAGCTCCGGCAGGCCGCTGTCGGCGAAATCCTGCGTGGTGCCGATGGCGACGCGGCCGTCGGCGCGCGCGCCCTTCAGCGCCAGCCAGGCTTCGGTGTGGACGGCGAGGATGCGCCTGGCATGGCCGACAAGGTCCTCGCCGGCCGGTGTCAGGCCGCGCCCCCGCCCCTGCGCGAGAAGCAGCGGCTCGCCGACGATCTCCTCCAGCCGCTGCATCTGTGCCGTCACCGCCGAGGGCGAACGGCCGACGACAGACGCCGCCTGCCCCAGCGAGCCACCATCGACGAAGGCGAGAAAGGTTTTGAGAAGATCGGGGTCGAGTGTCTGCATTGTTCGATATTATCGAATCATAACTTGAAAACAATTCGATTTTTTTGATGCGACGATCGTGGCATGGTTTTTCCAACGGCGAAAGACGCCGCAGCAACCCAGGAGAAAAACAATGCCGATCATCACTGTCAGCGTCACCGGCAAGCCCGACGCCAAACTGTCCGCGGCAATCGCCAAGGAGGTCACAGAACTGACGGCCACGCATCTGCGCAAGGACCCGACCATCACCGCGGTCGCCATCTCCTATCTCGACCCGCAGCATTGGTTCGCCGGTGGCAAGTCGCTGGCCGAGCATGGCGCCAACACCTTCTGGCTCGACATCAAGGTGGTCGACGGCACCAACACCAAGCTCGAGCTGGAAGCCTATCTCCAGGCGGTGTTCGCCGCTTTCGGCCACCTGCTGGGCCAAGTGCATGAGGAAAGCTACGCCTTCGTGCACGAAGTGCCGGCCGCCGCCTATGGTTTCGGCGGCAAGACGCAGGAGTTTCGGTTCATTAGCGGCAGGTTGAAGGCGGCCTAGGCACCTCTTCCCCTTCTCCCTTACAAGGGGAGAAGGTCAGGGGCACTCAGTCCACATTGACGCCGCCCCCACATCCGCTAGGCTCTGCCCCGAAGCGGCCGCCAAAGAGCCGCGGCATGGAGGACGTTGGGAGAGACGCGGCATGGTCCTGACACTGGCGCTGCTTGCGGGCCTCGTTGTGGCCTGGCTGCTGATCGGCGTGGTGGAGAAATTCCGCCTTGGCCTGCGTTTTGCCCAGGCGCTGCTCTATGTGCCGTTCAAGCTCGCCTACCGGGTCGCCGACGAGCGCATCAGGATCGCCCGCAATGCGCCGGCGCCGGTGATCTATGTGGTCTCGCACCAGTCGCGCTTCGAGCCGGCGCTGATGCTGTCGCTGCTGCCGGACGACACGCTGCACATCCTCGACGATGCCTCGGCCAGATCGCCCTGGCTGGAGCCGTGGCGCGAGCTTGGCCGCACCATCGCCTTCAACGCCGAACATGTCTTCGTCAGCCGGCGGCTGGTGCGGGTATTGAAGGGCAAGGGGCGGCTTGCCGTCTATCTGCCCGATGCGGTCGAACCCGACGTCAAGGCGTTCCGGCTGTTTCGCGCCATCACGCGCATCGCCATGCAGGCCGATGCCAGGATCGTGCCTATCTTCGTCGCCGGCGCTCGCGATCTGCCGGTGTCGCTGACACCGGCAGACAGAGCGCCGCGCCACTGGTTTCCGCGGCTGTCGATCAGTGTACTGGAGCCGATGACCATAGCCGAACTCGTGGCACGCAATCCCGACCAGGCCTCGAACACCAATGCGCTGTTCGACCGCGTCGCCGAGGCGCGGCTGTTCGGCAGCAATCTCGATCGCGGCCTGTTCCTGGCGATGCGCGACGCCGCGGACCGCGTCGGCGCCTCGCATCCGATCATCGAGGACGTCATCGCGGGCGCGATGAGCTACCGCAAGATGTTCATCGGCGCGCGCGTGCTCGGCCGCCGTTTCGAAGCGGTGACGGCGCCGGGCGAAGCGGTCGGGCTGCTTTTGCCCAATGCCAATGGCGTGGTGCTGTCCTTCGTCGGGCTTTTGTCGGCCGGCCGGGTGGCGGCAATGATCAACTACACCGCCGGGCCGGCCAGCGTCACCGCCGCCGTGCGCACCGCCGTCATCCGCACTGTCGTCTCCTCGCGCGCCTTCATCGAGAAGGCCGGCATCGCCGACATTGTCGAGGCGGTCGAGGCGGGCGGCGCCAGGTTGCTGTGGCTGGAGGATGTGCGCGAAAGCGTGACGGCGCTGGACAAGCTGGCCGCAGCAGCACTGTGGCGCTTTCCGCTGCAGCCGCAGGAAGCGACAAAGCCGGCGGTGATCCTGTTCACCTCAGGCTCGGAAGGCACGCCCAAGGCCGTGGTGCTGTCGCATCGCAACCTCCACGCCAACGCCATGCAGGCCGAGGCCCGCATCACCATCTCGCCGTCGGACATCCTGCTCAACGTTCTGCCGGTGTTCCACTCCTTCGGGCTGACGGGCGGCACCATCCTGCCCTTGGTCACCGGGGTGAAACTGTTCCTCTACCCCTCGCCGCTGCACTACAAGATCATCCCCGAGATCGCCCGCAAGGTGAAGCCGACCATCATGTTCGGCACCGACACCTTTCTCGCCAATTATGCCCGTACCGCCAAGGACGGTGATTTCTCCAGCCTGCGCTTCGTCGTCGCCGGGGCCGAGGCGGTGAAGCCGGAGACGCGCCGCGTCTACCGCGAGCGCTTCCAGGCGGCGATAATCGAAGGCTTCGGGCTGACGGAAGCCGCCCCGGTGGTTGCCGTCAACACCGCCATCCATGGTCGCGACGGCACGGTCGGGCGGCTGCTGCCGGCGATGCGCATGAAGCTCGAACCGGTCGAGGGTATCGACGATGCCGGCCGTCTCTGGCTCGACGGGCCGAACCTGATGATGGGCTACATGACCGCTGATCGTCCCGGCGAGTTGCAGCCGCTGGACGGCTGGCACGACACGGGCGATATCGTCTCGGTCGACCGCGACGGCTTCATCACCATTCGCGGCCGCGCCAAGCGCTTCGCCAAGATTGCCGGCGAGATGGTGTCGCTGGGCGCGGTCGAGATGCTGGTGCAGTCGCTGTGGCCGGAGGAGCGCCACGCGGCGGTGGCGGTGCCGGACAAAAGGCGCGGCGAGCGCATCGTGCTGGTCACCACCGCCGACGACGCCGACCCGGAGGAATTGCGCGCCTTCGGCAGGAAGGCGGGCGCGGCCGAGCTGATGGTGCCCAACGATATCGTCAAGGTCGAGGAGATCCCGGTTCTGGGCTCCGGCAAGACCGACTATGTCTCGACCCGCAAGCTGGTGATCGACCGGCTGGGGCTGAGTGCCGCGGCGTAGCGCAAGGAGCTGGAAGCCTTTCACCGCCGCGGGACAGCGCCACCGACGAAGATGAGCGTTTCCGAGGAATTCAACCGATATCCGAAGGCGGAACCTTCTCACCCTCACGCTTGGCGCGCCTGGAATAAGCGCGCACGCTGAATGGCAGGAAGGCAAGGTAGCCGGCGACCGATGCGGTCAGCGTGTACCAGGGATAGGTCATCAGCAGCAGGACGTAGAGCACGACGGCGAGGATGACCGGCAGCACCTTGTCGCCCGGTACCTTGATGCTCTTGCCGGAATAGACCGGCAGCCGGCTGACCAGCAGGAAGGCGACCAGGACGGTGAAGCCGGTGGCGACAAGGGCGACGGGACGGCTGGGCTCGATACCGAGGCGCAGGAAGGACAGATAGAGCGGCAGCATCACCAGCACGGCACCCGCCGGCGCCGGCACGCCGACGAAATATTCGGTCTGCCAGATCGGCCGGTCAGTCTCCTCGTCGAGCACGTTGAAGCGGGCAAGCCTCAAGCCGCAGGCGATGGTGAACAGAAGCGCTGCGATCCAGCCGAACGAACCAGCGCGATCGAGCATGAAGGCATAGAGGACGAGCGCCGGTGCTACGCCGAAATTGACGATGTCGGCCAGCGAATCCATCTGGGCACCGAATTTCGACGTCGCTTTCAGCATGCGCGCCAGGCGGCCGTCTATGCCGTCGAGGAAGGCGGCGAGCAGCACCATCACCACCGCCGGCTCAAAGCGGCCTTCGAAGCCGAAGCGGATACCGGACAGGCCGGCGCAAATGGCAAGCACTGTGACCAGATTGGGCAGCACCATGCGCATCGGGATCTCGCGGATGCGCGGGCCGCCACTGCCATGCGCCTCGAATTTCTTGAACGGCGCGCCCACAGCTTACGAAATCCTGACGAGCGGCGTTGCGGCAGCGCCGCCGAATTCGGCCAATACGGTTTCGCCGCCGACCGCCGTCTGGCCGACGGCGACGCGCGGCGTCGCGGCAACCGGCAGGAACACGTCGACACGCGAGCCGAAGCGGATCAGCCCGAACCGCTCGCCAATGGCGATCGAGCCGCCGGTCTCGGCCCAGCAGACGATGCGCCGCGCCACCAGGCCGGCGATCTGCACGGCGGCGACCGTGCCATTGGGGCTGTCGATGACGACGCCGTTGCGCTCGTTCTCGGTGCTCGCCTTGTCGAGTTCGGCGTTGAGGAATTTTCCGGGCCGGTGCTCGATTTTTGTGATGCGGCCGCGCACCGGGGCGCGGTTCACATGGCAGGAAAACACGTTCATGAACACCGAGATGCGGGTCATTTCGCCGCTGCCCAGGCCAAGCTCGCGCGGCGGAACGGCCGGGCCGACCGCCGAGATGATGCCGTCGGCCGGGCTGACCACCAGCCGGTCGTCGACCGGCGTAACGCGCTCGGGATCGCGAAAGAAATAGACGCACCAGGCGGTCAGGATCAGGCCGATCCAGAACAGGATCGAGGAGAAATAGCCGAGGAAAAGCGTGCCCGCACCGAACGCGGCGATGAACGGATAGCCTTCGCGATGGATCGGAACGAACGCATTCTTGATCGTGTCGACGAGGCTCATGGGATGGGGGCAACCCTTGTTTCAGGTCCGGCCTCAATAGCCGAAAGGCCCCGCCGTCGCAACGCAACAATGGGGGAGGATGGAGCCGGCGGCAGACGCGTTTCAGCCGGCTGAGAAAAACCATCGCTGCTGTCGGGACGAGCCATGCTCGCTCGTCCTTGGAGAAACGGCGCTTGCATCGACACGTCCAGGGAGACGAACGCCGCCGAAACCAGACCGTGGAGCCCACAATGCACTCACAGACATCAGCTTCCAACCAGGCGCGTTTGGTGATGAGCGGCCTCGCCTTCGGCGAGTCGCCGCGCTGGCATGACGGGCGGCTCTGGGTCTGCAACTGGGGTACTGGCGAAATCCTCGCCATCGATGCCGAAGGCAACAGCAAGGTCGTGCTCAAAATACCGGCCATCCTGCCCTATTCCATCGACTGGCTGCCGGACGGACGGCTGCTGATCGTCTCGGGGCGCGAAGGGTTCGTGCTCAGGCAGGAGGCAGATGGAGCGCTCGCCACCCATGCCGATCTCAGGCCGTTGTCGAAGAGCCCTTGGAACGAGATCGTCGTCGACGGGCGCGGCAACATCTATGTCAATGGCGGCGGCCCGGCGCCGGCGCCGGGCGAGCACTTCGGGCCGGGCACCATCGTGCTGGTCACGCCGGACGGCACGATCCGCCAGGTGGCCGAGAGCATCGCCTTCGCCAACGGCATGGCGGTGACGCCTGACAACAAGACGCTGATCGTCGCCGAATCGCACGCCAACCGGCTGACCGCCTTCGACATTACTGGCGATGGCAGCCTTGCCAACCGGCGGGTGTGGGCCGATCTCGGCAACGGCTTTCCCGACGGCATCTCACTCGATGCCGAGGGCGCCGTCTGGTATGCCGACGTGCCCAACCGGCACTGCGTGCGAGTACGCGAAGGCGGCGCGGTGCTGCAGACCGTCGGCACCGATCGCGGCTGCTTCGCCTGCATGCTCGGCGGCGCCGACGGCAGGGCGCTGTTCATCACCGCCGCCGAATGGCGCGGCTTCGAACACATGATCAGCGATGCCCGCACCGGCCAGGTGCTGAGCGTCGAGGCGCCGGCACCGGGCGCCGGCTGGCCTTCCTGGAGCGGATCAGTGTCTGAACCGCTCTAACTTTGTCTTTGCGCAATTCCGGACGGAAAACCGCTGCGCACTTTTCCTGGAATTGCTCCTACATTTCGGGAAGGCGCTGATAGTTGGCGATATCGGCCCTGACGCCGAGGCGGGCGATCGTCTCCTGGGGGTTGAAGCCGGCCCGCTCATGCGCCGCCTTGACGATCGGCACGACGTTGTCGACAGCCGCCTGGTTTTCCCATTCGACGATGGTGACGAGGTTGAATTCGCCCGGCCCTGAGAGTTGCTCAAGCAGGAAATCCTGCACGAAGCCCTGCTGCAGGCGCAACAATTCATGCGTCGCCCTGACCTTGCGCAGTATCTCCTCGCGGGCCCCCGCCGGGACGACGAACTTGTCGACCCTGAACACGGCTTCATTGCCAAGCAGTTGATTCAACTGATCCATTTCCCTTGTCTCCGATCTTTTTCTTGACTATGATCTTTTCCGAAAACCGACTTCCATTTTCGGGATCATGGTCGGAACAGGCGCTCCAGACATCTTCGATCGGAGGTCTACGATCTCAACTTAAGTTGAGGTCAAGCGGAAAATCGACGAACCTGCCTGACGTCTCTCGATCCATGCAGAGCCGCTTTCGGATCGTTCGTCGATCGCCGACATGCGCAAGTGACGATCTTCACTGTTTGTGCGAATTGTTGTCGTCGGGAAATTCGGGGGCGATGCCTTGATAAGGAAGCGACTGTTCAAGACGTCGACCGCTATTGCGGTTCTGACCTTTCTGGTCGCGTCGCATGGCTGCGCAAGCGCGCAAAGGAAGCCCTCCTTCGACTGCGCCAAGGCAAGCAGCGTGGCCGAGAAAACCATTTGCGCCGACCCTGCGCTGGCGGAGGCAGATGCGGCGGTGGCGCAGAGCTACGCTGCCGCATTGAAGGCGCTGGAGGCTCATGCAGGCAAGGCATTGCGGGACGACCAGCGCGACTTTACGCAGTATCGGGACAGGATCGCCGGGTTCAACGAGAACACGCCGAAGGACAAGCAGAATTTCGACCTCGGCGAATTCCTGCGCGACCGTGCCAGCTTTCTTGCCAGCATCAGGGCGCCGGCACCCGGAACTCTTGTCGGGACGTGGAGCAATGTCGAAGGCTCCGTCGAGATCAAGGCGGCCGGCGCCGGCAAGCTCGACATATCGGCTGATGTCGCCGATCCCGTCTCGGGAAGCAGGGCCTGCGAAATCAGCGGTGAGGTGCCGGCCCGCAAGCAGTTGCGGCTCGTCGACACCGGTGACGACGACAAGCCGACCGGCTTCCTCTTCACCTTTCAGCGTGACGGAGAGGTTCTCGCCGTCGAGCAGAGCGGAAGCGGCAAGGACGGCGTCACGGAACCGCCGAGCTGCGGTGCCAACGGCCATGTCGACGGGATTTTCTTCCTGACTGACAGACAGCAATAGCCGTCAGCCCACCTCGGACGTGCGCCTACGCACAATCACACCCAGCTCGTCGCTCTCCCTGGCAATGCGCAGCCGCTCCTCGGCTTCGGTCGCTTCGCGCTGGCGGTCCCACATCGAGGCGTAGAGGCCGTGCTTGAGCATCAGGGCGGCATGGGTACCGCGCTCGGCGATCTGGCCGTCCTTGAGCACGATGATCTCGTCGGCGGTGATCACTGTCGACAGCCGGTGGGCAATGACGATTGTGGTGCGGCCCTGGCTGACGAGGTCGAGCGCGGCCTGGATCTCCTGTTCGGTGTGGCTGTCGAGCGCCGAAGTCGCCTCGTCGAGCATCAGGATCGGCGGCGCCTTCAAAATGGTGCGGGCGATCGCCACGCGCTGCTTCTCGCCGCCTGACAGTTTCAGCCCGCGCTCGCCGACCATCGAGCGGTAGCCGTCCGGAAGCCGCTCGATGAACGGTCCGATCTGGGCGAGTTCGGCCGCCTTGCGCACCTCCTCCTCGCTGGCGCCGACACGGCCGTAGCGGATGTTGTAGGCGATCGTGTCGTTGAACAGCACGGTGTCCTGCGGCACCATGCCGATCGCCGCGCGCAGGCTTTCCTGCGTCACGTCCCTGACATCCTGGCCGTCAATCAGCACCTGGCCGGACTGGATGTCATAGAAGCGGAACAGGAGCCGCGAGATGGTCGACTTGCCGGCGCCCGACGGGCCGACGATGGCGACAGTCTTGCCGGCCGGCACCTCGAAGGAGACGCCCTTCAGGATCTTGCGGTTCGGATCATACGAAAAATGCACATCGCGGAATTCGACCTTGCCGGCCGGGACGGCGAGCGCCTTTGCATCGGGCTTGTCGACAATCTCCTGCGGCACGTCGAGCAGGTCGAACATCTGCTCGATGTCGGTCAGCCCCTGGCGGATTTCGCGATAGATGAAGCCGATGAAGTTGAGCGGCACCGAAAGCTGCATCAGCATGGCGTTGATGAAGACGAAGTCGCCGACCGACTGCGTGCCGCGCTGCACCTCCAGCGCCGACATGCACATGACGATGACGGTGCCGATGCCATAGATGACGCCCTGGCCGAAGTTCAGCCAGCCGAGCGAGGTCCAGATCCGGGTCGCCGATATCTCATAGCGCGCCATCGAGCGATCGAAGCGCTCGGCTTCCATGGCTTCGTTGTTGAAATATTTGACCGTCTCGAAATTGAGTAGCGAATCGATCGCCTTGGTGTTGGCGTCGGAGTCGCTGTCGTTCATGTCGCGGCGGATCGAGATGCGCCAGTCGCTGGCCCTGACCGTGAACCAGACGTAAATCGAGACGGTGACAGCGACAACGAAGACATATTTCCAGCCATAGGTGTAGGCGAAGATGATGGTGGTGAGCGCGAATTCGAGGATGGTCGGCGCCGTGTTCAGCATGATGAAGCGCACGATCGTCTCGATGCCCTTGGTGCCGCGCTCGATGATGCGCGACAGGCCGCCGGTGCGCCGCTCGAGATGGAAGCGCAGCGACAGCTGATGCATGTGGACGAAGGTGCGGAAGGCGAGCTGGCGCACCGCATGTTGGCCGACCCGGGCAAACAGCGCATCGCGCAGCTGATTGAAACCGAGCTGCACCAGCCTGAGCACATTGTAGGCGACGACCAGCATCACCGGGGCCAGCAGGAAAGCCGGCAGCGGCGGCGCCGATTTGGCGTCGCCGGCCAGCGCGTCGGTCGCCCATTTGAAGAAATAGGGCCCGGCGACCAGCGTCAGCTTGGCGACGACCAGCAGAAGCGTCGCCCAGGTGACCCGCGCCCTGAGGTCGGCGCGGTCGGCCGGCCACATATAGGGCCACAGATTGCGCAAGGTGCTGAAGGTCGAGGAGTCGGAGACGGTTTTTTCGGCCATTCTTTCTTGCCTTCTTATTTTTAGCCGCCGGAACAGCAGGAATCGACCAGTGCCGCGAGCGACGCCGACACATCGGCGAGTGCGGCGTGGTCAACTTCATAACGCGAACGCTGGCGATCGGGCTCGAAGCGCACAAGGCCGGCTTCGACCAGTATCTTCAAATGCTGGGACACGGTGGATTGCGCCAGGTCGAGATGGTCGACGACCTCGCGGCAGCAGCAGGAGCGGCTGGCCGAAAGGCGCTTGAGGATCTCGATGCGCGCCGGATGCGAAAGCGCGGCAAACCGGGCCGCGACAATGCGGCTGTCGGGGGTGCAGGTGGGTAGCGCGCTCGTCGCGCGGTCTGGTTCAGCGGGGGATTCGGCCATCGTTCATCGGCGATAGACGATGAACGATGATGGGGCAAGCTATGCCGATGGGTAGGTCGGCAGAACTGCCTATCTCCCCCCTCGTGGGGGAGATGTCCGGCAGGACCGCCTTAATTCGCCTTGGCCGGGGGTGCCGTCATCTGGTCGCCCATTGCCTTGAGGTCGGCGTCCTCGCCTTCCTTCGACTTTTGCGGGACCTTGAACACCTGTCCCGGCCAGATGCGGTCGGGATCGCGGATCTGGTCCTGATTGGCGAGATAGATGGTCGAATAGCGCACGCCACGGCCATAGACGCGCCGCGAGATCCGCCACAGCGTATCGTTGCGGCGGATGATGACGGAGCCGTCGGCAGGTTCGAGCTTGGGCGCCACCGTCTCGGGCACGGCGGGCGTCGCCGCCGCCACCTCGGCGGGAGCCTCGGCCGCGGGTGCCGCGGGGGCTGTCGCGTCAGCGGCTGCAGGCGGCGTGGCCGGCTCCGTTGCAGGTGCAGGTTCGGCTGCCGGCGCGGCCGGTGCTTCGGTCACGGTTCCCGGCGCGGCAGGCTTTGGCTCGGCAGGCTTGGTTTCGGCTGGCTTGGTTTCGGCTGGGGCGACGGCGGCGACCGACTCGCCCGGCTCGCGTTCGAACGGCACGGCGGCGCGGGCCACCACCTTGACCCCGTCGGCGTCGAGGCCATCGACATGGATGGTGTAGCTGCCGACCGGAATGTCGCGCATCGCCTCGACCAGGAAATGGCCGTCGGGCGAGGTCAGCGCGTCGCCGAGCAGGATGTCGTTGGCATAGGCGCGCACCTTGCGGCCGGGATCGGCGACGCCGGCGACGAAGATTTTGTTGCCGTCGATCTCGACGGCCTCAACGACGATCTTGGGCTCGGCAACCGATGCGGCGGGCGGCGCCGCAGGCGCTGCGGGCGCCGGTGCGGCTTCAACAGTGGCAGGCGCGGCCGGCGCTGGCGCTGCCGCAGCAGGCGCTTCGGACGCCGGTGCCGGGGTCGCCGGCGCGGCCACCTGGTCTCCGGTGGCGGGTGCGGCGGGCTTGGTGTCGGGCGCAGGGACGGTGAGCAGCTCGGACGGCTTGCCGGGCTCCTCGACCATGGCCAGCACCTGGCCGGCGGGATTCTGCGGGATCGAGACGACGGCGGTCTGCGCCGAGGCGGTCACGACGTCACCGGTCGTCGAGCGCAGCGTGATCGTATAGTCGCCGGGCTTCAGCGGATCGTCGAGGACGATGGCAAAGGCGCCATCGGCACCGGCGACCGTCGAGCCGAGGACCGTCGCACCGTTGAGGATCTCGACCTTGGAATTGGGCGCCGCGTTGCCGGCGACGACGATCGAGCCGTTGCCTTCGACACGCACGACATCGAAGGTCGGGGCGATCGGCCCGGCGGCGGCGGGAGCCGCAGGCGCTGCGGCCGGCGCCGCCGGAGCCTCTGCCGCGGGCGCCGCCGGAGCAGCGGGTGCTGCGGCGTCGGTGGCAGGTGCCGGTGCCGCTGGCAACCGGCCTTCGGTGCCCGGATCGGCCGGTTTTGTTTCCGCCGGCTTGGTGTCGGCCGGCGCAAGTGCTGCGATCTCCGCCGGCGGTGTGTGATTGAGATACGGGTCGAGCGCGCCCGAAACATAGGCGGTTCCTGCGGCCGCTACGGTCCCACCCGCTGCGAACAGAAACGCCTTCAGAGGATTAATTGCCATAAGTCCTGCCCCTTAGCCACCTAACGCCGGTCTAGCCTGTTTTGGTGAGTCCGACAAGAAAAAGCCCGCCCGGGCTTGACCCCGTCTGCCGTCCCTATCACCAATCATCACATGAACACGATTCGATCCGTCTGCGTCTATTGCGGCTCGTCTCCGGGCCGCGATGAAACCTATGCCAAGGCCGGACATCTGCTCGGCCGCTCGCTCGCCAGGTCCGGCCTGCGGCTGATCTATGGCGGCGGCACCAAAGGCATCATGGGCGCCGTCGCCGAAGGCGCGCTCAAGGCCGGTGGCAAGGTGACGGGCATCATTCCGCGCTTCCTGATCAACAGGGAAGCAACCGAAACCGCGCTTGACCGGCTCGACGAGCTCGTGATCACCGACAACATGCACGAGCGCAAGCACAGGATGTTCGAAAAATCCGACGCCTTTGTGGCACTGCCGGGCGGCATCGGCACGGTCGAGGAAATCGTCGAGATCATGACCTGGGGCCAGCTCGGCCATCACCGCAAGCCGATCGTGTTCGCCAACATCAAGGGGTTCTGGGATCCGATGCTTTCGCTGCTCGACCATATGTCGGCGGAAGGCTTCATCCACACGGCGCAGCGGGTCAAGCCGCTGGTGGTCGAGGATCCCGAAGCGATCGTCGCCGCCATCATGGTGGCGGGATCCTCGGTCGATGCACCGACCGAGGGTGTGCAGTCGGTGATTGATAAGATGTAGGGAGTGAATAGTGAATAGTGAATAGTGAATAGTGAATAGTGAAGTGCAAGACCGCGCAAACCGGCGCCTGTCTATTCACTACTGACTACCGACTATTCACTCTTCCCTACTGCCTTCCTTAAATCCGCAATCACCACGCGCTTGTCCTGACGCCGCCAGGCGAGATGGATCGAGACGGTGCGCTCGAACCAGGGCAAATCGCGAAAGACGATCCCGGACGGTGCGGCGCTTTGCAGGCTGGCCTGCACCGTCGCCAGGCCGAGCCCGGCGCTGACCAAGCCGAGCGAGGTCAGCGGATCGGCCGTCTCGTAGGCGATTTCGGGCATGAAGCCGGCCTTGGCGCAGGCGGCCAGGAACTGGCCGCGGTTGGTGTCGTCCGGCTGGCGCACCACGGTGATCCAGGTGCGGCCGTCGAGATGATGCGAAAGGATGTCGGCGACATGGGCAAGCGGATCGCCTTGCGGCATCGCCAGCACAAGCGGTTCGCGCCTTACGAGCAACGAGGCAATGTCGGGATCATCATCGGCCGGCGGCGAATAGACGAGGCCGAGGTCGAGCGTGCGCCGGCGCAGTCCATCGATCTGTGCGGCCGAGCGCTGGCTCATCAATCGCAGATGGAAGTCGGGCCTGTCGCGGCGAAACTGCCTGAGCATTCCGGCGACCAGCCCGGCATGCACCGCGCCCTCGACATAGCCGATGGCGAGACGGCCGGCAGCACCGCTCGCGAGATCGCGGCCAAGCTCCTCCAGGCGCCGCGCATTGGCCAGCAGCGCGCGGGCCTCAGCAAGGAAGGCCTGTCCCTCCGCATTGAGATGAACCCGCTGCTTTGCCCGTTCGAACAGGACGACACCCAGTTGCGCCTCGAGCTGCATGATCTGCCGGCTCAGGGGCGACTGCGAAATATGCAGCAGTTCGGCGGCGCGGCCGACATTGCCGGCCTCGGCCACGGCGACGAAATAGCGAAGCTGGCGCAGGTCGAACATTTTTTCCCCTGAAGCTAGTCCTTTCAGGTCTCAACTTTAGCCTAATCAGTCTTGGACTGTCTGGCCAGTGGCGGCGACACTGTCGCCATCCCAAACCGGAACCCACAGGAGACCCCCATGCAGTTCTTTGCCCTTCTCACCCGCAACACCGAAAAGTTCAGCGACGCCGATTTCGCGCCGCTGCTGCCCGGCGAAGCCGAGCAACGCCGCACGCTCTACGCCGAAGGTGCGGTGCGCCAGGTGTGGAACCGCGGCGACATTCCGGGCAGCGGCATGATGTTCGAGGCCGGCAGCGACGCCGACGTGCGCGGCCATCTCGCCACCTTGCCGCTGGTCAGGGCCGGCATGATGGACATTGCCGCGGTGGTGCCGCTCAACCCCTATCCCGGCTTCGGACCGAAGCGCTGAGCGGAATCAAACGGCGTGGCCGGCGGCGCTCGCCAGACTGTGATCGGCTGTCAAGAAACCGTCACACGAAACCGGGCTGCCGCATGCTAGGAATTTCGCAGCCTGCCCGTGCCGGCTGTCTTGGAAACCTGCATTTGGCGAAGCGACCATGAATATCGCTGTCAACCCGGAAGGCAGCGACCTGTCTCCCTACCTGCCCGACGAGCACGGGCTGTTCTTCGTCTATCATTTCACCGCCGATGGCGTGCGAACGAAGGATGCGGCGCAAGCGCACTGGACCTGGCGCAGCTACCAGCTGTCCGACTTGCGCGCGCGCCAGGAGATCGCCAGCGAGGAAGCCTTGCCGGCGCCGGTGCGCGAGGCATTCCTGACCTCGAACC
Source organism: Mesorhizobium sp. LjNodule214 (assembly GCF_964252735.1). Lineage (NCBI taxonomy): Bacteria > Pseudomonadati > Pseudomonadota > Alphaproteobacteria > Hyphomicrobiales > Phyllobacteriaceae > Mesorhizobium > Mesorhizobium sp. LjNodule214. Next base: position 2,926,876 of record NZ_CAXUPE020000001.1, on the reverse strand, counting down.
ATGGCTGCCACATCGACCTCGAGGACGACTGGCTCTATGGCGACCTGCCGGATCTGCGCCACGACTATTCGGCGGAGGCGCGCGGCCTCGGCCATTTCCGCTTCGCCCTCAACGACACGATGCTGATCGGCGCCCGTAAGCAGCCATTGGAGTCGGTCGACAATATCCGCAAGGCTGTCGAGAGCGGATCGCGCAAGTTCCGCTCGCCTGCGGAACTGATCGAGGCTGTCGTTGGCCAGTCGTTCGACGGCATGGCGGCCGAACTCGCTGTGCTAGGTGACAATCTCGACGGCATAGAAGATCGCATTGTCCGCGATGCGTGGCACAGCGAGCGGCAGGCGCTGGTCGATGCGCGCCGGCAACTGGTGGTGATCCACCGGCAGATGGCGACGCTGACCAGCCTGTTTCGACATCTCGACCATTCGCATCGCAACGATTTGCCTGACTCGATCAACGACATGGCCGCACGGCTCTCCCACCGGGCACACACGCTCTATCACGACGGCGAACAATTGCAGGCCCGCACCCGGCTGCTGCAGGACGAGCTGATGGCCAAGCTGACGATGCAGTCGAATCAGCTGCTCTACATACTGTCTGTCATGACGGCGGTGCTTTTGCCGATGACCATCATTTCGGGCCTGTTCGGCATGAATGTCGGCGGCCTGCCGCTGGTCGACACGCCGATGGGATTCTGGGTTGTGACGGCAGTGGCGCTGTTTGTCGCCGCGGCCGTCTATCTCTTCGTCAGGCGGCTTGGGCGGATGTAGCGCACCGTCCTGCTACGCCGTCGCCCGCAGATCCCTTGTGATGGTGCCGGCGGCGCGGACTTCCGCCTCATGGTCGGGCTCGCGCCATGTCTCAACAAGGCCTGCTTCATACCATTCACGCATCGCCGGCAGGTCGAGCAACCGCGCCGGATAGTCAGCAGCCGCGCCCTCGAAAGACAGGCCGTAGGACTGCGCCCGAAACGCCACCGGCGCAAAGAAGGCATCGACTGCGGTGAAATGGTCGCCGGCCAGGAACGGCCCGCCGAAGCGGGCAAGGCCGTCATTCCACAGATCGCCAAGGCGGAAAAGGTCGTGCTTCAGCGCATCGGACATCGCAAACGGCTCGACGCGCAGGCCGCAACTCATCGGGCATAGGTTGCGCAGCGCAGTAAAGCTCGAATGCATCTCGGCGGCGGCCGAGCGCGCCCAGGCGCGCGCCTTGGCTTCGACCGGCCAGACGCCATGATGGCGCTCGGCGAGATATTCGACGATGGCCAGCGAATCCCAGACCGCCCAGCCCTCGTCGACCAGGCACGGCACCCGGCCGCTGGGTGAGAACGGCCGGAACAGATCCCAGCTCGATCCGGTCGGGAATGGCGTCAGCCGCTCCTCGAACGGGATGCCGAGGCTGCGCATCAGCACCCACGGCCGCAGCGACCATGACGAATAGTTCTTGTTGGCGATATGCAGAACGTACATCGGAAACCCCTTGCCCCTACCGAGTTGCCGGTGCCGCCGGCCGGATCTCGCGGCCGCGGAACATCGACCAGCTATACATCGCCAGCGCCGTCCAGATCAGCGCGAAGGCCATCGCCTGGGTGCCGCCAAACGGCTCGCCGAAAACCAGTACGGCGATCAGGAAAACCATGGTCGGTGCGATGTACTGCATGATGCCGATGGTGGAGAGGCGCAGCAGCCTGGCGCCGAAGGCGAACAGCAGCAGCGGCACGGCCGTCACCGGGCCGCAGCCGACGAGCAGCGCCGTGTCGTTGGCGGTGCTGGAGACGAAATGGTCCTGCCCGGTGGCGATCAGATAGGCGATGTAGCAAAGAGCCGGCACCGAAAGCAGCAGCACTTCCAGCAGAAAGCCCTGGCTCGGGCCGATCGGCAGCGTCTTGCGGAAGAAGCCGTAGGCAGCGAAGGAGAAGGCCAGCGCCAGCGACACCCAGGGCAGCTTGCCGCCCTCGATGGTCAGCACCGTGACCGCGACCGCGGCCAGCACCACCGCCGCGATCTGCAGCCGGTCCAGCCGCTCGCCCAGCAGCACCGCGCCGACCACGACCACCACCAGCGGGTTGATGTAATAGCCGAGCGCGGTCTCGACGGTGCGGTCGACGGCGATCGCCCAGACATAGATGCCCCAGTTGACCGAGATCAGCGTCGCCGTCAGCGCCGCCATGGCGATGCTGCGCGGCGAACGGATCGCCGCCTTGAAATCGGCGGTGCGACCAGCCCAGACCAGAACGGCCGCGGCGATCGGCACCGACCAGACGATGCGGTGGGCTATGACTTCGATGAGCGGCAGATGCGCCACCGCCTTCATGTAGAAGGGCAGCGTCCCCCACAGGAGATAGGCGCCCAGCGCAAGCATAAAGCCGCGGCGCGCCTTGGCGTCATCATCGAGGTGAGCTGTTTCGGTAACCATGGCCCAACGCTATGCGCCAGCGGGCTTGCCAAGACCATCGCAAATTTCTGATGGATCAATGGACTTCCGCTGATGGTTCAAGGGCTCTCCCTTCGGCCCCTGCGTCTCCACAGCCACGGCGACAAACTTTGTCCGCTCACTGCTCGGCTGACTTCTCGACTAGCTCGAAGAAGAGCCTGTCGGGCGCCCCCTCATCGTGTCTGAAGCCCGTCAACTCCGCCGCAAGGTCGAGGGGAATGTCGAAAACGAAGTCGACCTCCGGGCGTTCGGCATCTTCCTTGTCCTGTTTTGAAAAGGCCTGTTGTCTGATGGTCTCGAAGGAAGCCGGAAGATCGCCTGTGGTATGCAGGTCCCTGACATTTTTGTCGCCACTATGCCACGCTCTCCAGATGATCTTTCCGTCGCGCCAGAACTCGGCGCGCGCGAACATCACATGGTCTTCTATGTGCACCACAACCATTTCCCGCCCTTGGGAAAACACGGAGAGATAGCTGTCAGGAGGGTTGGGAAAGCTGCAGTAGCCGAGGATGATAATCGCCCAATTCTTTTCACTGAGATACGCGTTTATCGGTGAATCGAAGTCTTCGGATGAACCGCCGACTTCCCTCCCGAACAAGGCCGCGGCTTCCTTTACCTGGTAGCCGCGAAAGCCAAGCCAGCTTATCGAGAAGCCCACGCGCTCACTCCGCCGCTACCAGCCCCGCCATGTCGCGGTTCTTCATCAGCTTGTAGACGATCGAATCCATCAGAGCCTGGAAGGAGGCGTCGATGATGTTTTCCGAGACGCCCACCGTCCACCAGCGGGCGCCGCTCGCATCATGCGATTCGATCAGCACGCGGGTGATCGCCTCGGTGCCGCCGTTGAGGATACGCACCTTGAAGTCGGCGAGTTCGAGATCGGCGATCTCGTTCTGGTACTTGCCGAGATCCTTGCGCAGCGCGATGTCGAGCGCATTGACCGGGCCATGGCCTTCCGCCACCGACATCTTCTCCTCGCCGTCGACCATCACTTTGACGATCGCTTCCGAGACCGTCTTCAGCTGGCCGTTGGCGTCGAAGCGGCGCTCGACCATGCAGCGGAACGAGGTGACGTTGAAGAACTCCGGCAGGCCGTGCAGCATCTTGCGCGCCAGGAGCTCGAAGCTGGCGTCGGCGCCTTCGTAGGCATAGCCCTCGGCCTCGCGTTCCTTGACCACCGCAATCAGCGCGTCGAGCCGGTGATCGTCCCTCGGCACGTCGATGCCGCGCCGCTTCAGCTCGGCGAGGAAATTGGCCTTGCCGCCCTGGTCCGAGACCATGACGCGGCGACGGTTGCCGACCGCCTCCGGCGGCACGTGCTCGTAGGTCGCCGGCTCCTTGGCGAGCGCGGAGGCATGGATGCCGGCCTTGGTGGCGAAGGCCGACGCCCCGACATAGGGCGCCTGCGCTTCAGGCGCTCGGTTCAGGAGTTCATCGAAGGCGCGGGACAGGCGGGAAATGCCGGTCAGCGCCTCGGCCGAGATGCCTGTTTCGAAGCGGTCGGCGAAGGCCGGCTTCAGTGCCAGCGTCGGCACGATGGAGATCAGATTGGCGTTGCCGCAGCGCTCGCCGATACCGTTCAGCGTGCCTTGGATCTGACGCACGCCGGCCTCGACGGCGGCGAGGGAATTCGCCACCGCCTGGCCGGTGTCGTCATGGGCATGGATGCCGAGATGATCACCGGGGATTCCGGCAGCGATGACCTTGTCGACGATGGCACGCACTTCCGAAGGCTGCGTGCCGCCATTGGTGTCGCACAGCACCACCCAGCGGGCGCCGGCGTCATAGGCGGTCTTGGCGCAGGCCATCGCATACTCCGGATTGGCCTTGAAGCCGTCGAAGAAATGCTCGCAATCGACCATGGCTTCCTTGGCCGCACCGGTCGCCGCTTCAACGGAAGCCTTGATGGATTCGAGGTTCTCCTCGTTGGTGCAGCCGAGCGCGACGCGGACATGATAGTCCCAGCTCTTGGCGACGAAGCAGATGGCGTCGGACTTCGACTGCACGAGTGCTGCAAGACCAGGGTCGTTGGACGCCGACACCCCGGCCCGCTTGGTCATGCCGAAGGCGACGAATTTTGCGCTTTGTGTGCGCTTCTGCTGGAAGAAGGCCGTGTCGGTCGGGTTGGCGCCGGGATAGCCGCCCTCGACATAGTCGATGCCGAACTCGTCGAGCAGCTTGGCGATGGCGATCTTGTCCTCGACGGAGAAATCGATGCCCGGCGTCTGCTGGCCATCGCGAAGGGTGGTGTCGAAGAGGTAGAGGCGCTCGCGAGCCATGGTCATTTCCCCGCAAACCGGTCGGTCGCCCGGATCAGCCGATCGAGGATGCCAGGCTCCGAATAGGCGTGGCCAGCACCCTCGATCAGATGGAAATCCGCCTTCGGCCAAGCCTTGTGCAGCGCCCAGGCATAGCGCGCCGGGCACGGCATGTCGTAGCGGCCGTGGACGATGGTGCCGGGGATGTCCTTCAGCTTCCACGCGTCACGCAGCAACTGCCCCTCCTCCAGCCAGCCGGCATGGACGAAGTAATGGTTCTCGATGCGGGCGAAGGCGACGGCGTAGTCGTCCTCGCCAAACTTGCCGCTGGTCTCCGGCTCCGGCAACAGCGTGATCGTCTCGCCTTCCCACAGGCTCCAGGCAAGGGCGGCCTCGACCTGTGCCTTGCGGTCGGACCCGACCAGCCGCTTGCGGTAGGCTGCCATCATGTCGCCGCGCTCGGCTTCGGGGATCGGCGCCAAAAAACGCTCCCACTTGTCGGGGAACATTTCCGAGACGCCGAACTGATAATACCATTCGAGTTCGGCACGGGTCAGCGTGTAGATGCCGCGCACCACGAGTTCGCTGACCCTTTCAGGGTGCGTCTCGGCATAGGCGAGCGCCAGTGTCGAACCCCAGGAGCCGCCGAACACCAGCCATTTGTCGAACCCACACATTTCACGCAGGCGCTCGATATCGGCGATCAGGTGCCAGGTGGTGTTGGCATCCAGCGAAGCATTGGGCGTCGATTTTCCGCAGCCGCGCTGGTCGAACAGGATGACGTCGTAGAGTTTCGGATCGAACAGGCGACGATGCTTGGGCGAGATGGTGCCGCCCGGTCCGCCATGCAGGAACACCGCCGGCTTGGCGCCCCTGGTGCCGGAGCGCTCCCAATAGACCTGGTGACCGTCGCCGACATCGAGCATGCCGGACTCGTAGGCCTCGATCTCCGGATAGAGGGTACGCAAACTCATAGTTTCAGGCCCTGCTGCGGCCAGTTGGCCGTCTCGTGGTCCGGATGCTGGAAGGAGATGATCTGCTCCTGCCTTGCGTAATAGTCGGGGTCGTCGTGCACCGGCGCCTCGAAGATCTTTTCCACCCAGGGCAGCCGTGCCGCGTAGTTGACCTGGATCTGCGGCGCGAGATCCGAGCGGTCGTCGAAGGCGCCGATGGCGATCTCCAGCCCGCCCGGTTGGCGGTAGGTCAGCGGCGTGCCGCAGCGAGCACAGAAGCCGCGGTCGATATTGACCGACGATTGGAAGTAGCTCGGCTCCTCGCGCACCCATTCGACGCCGTCCTTGGGCGCTGTCACCAGCGCGCCGAAGAAGGAGCCGAACTGCTTTTGGCACATGCGGCAATGGCAGATGGACGGGCGTCCGAGCGCCCCTTTGATGCGGAAGCGCACGGCACCGCATTGGCAGCCGCCTGTTCGAACGGTCTCGGTCATGATCTTTCCTTCGGTGGCCATTGTTCGGTGTCGTGGTCGGGATGCTGGTAGGAGACAAGCTCGGCCAGATAGGGGGCGGACGAGATGTCGGTCGAGGTATCCTCGCCCGGCAATCGCGGGATGGCATCGACATAGGGCAACTTTGCCTCGATGCCCCACTGGATGGTCGGCGCGATGCCGGCCGGATCATCGAAGGCGGCAATCGCCAGCGCCATGCCGTCGGGCGCCTCGAAGGTCAGCGGCGTGCCGCAATCGGCGCAGAAGCCACGCCAGGCGGCATTGGACGAGCGAAAACGCTTCGGCTCGCCGCGCGTCCAGTCCACCTTCGCACCGCGCACCGAAACCAGCGGCAGGTAGAAATTGCCGCTCGCCTTCTGGCACATGCGGCAATGGCAGATCGAGGCGTCGCCAAGTGCGCCCTCGACGCGGAAGCGCACCGCGCCGCACTGGCAGCCGCCCGTGTAGACCGGCCGATTGTCGAGGCTCATCATGGCCCGTCACTCCGGATCATGGCAGACGGCCTCGACGTTGTTGCCGTCGGGATCGAAAACGAAGGCGCCGTAATAGTTCGGGTGATAGTGCGGGCGCAGGCCCGGCCCGCCATTGTCCCTGCCGCCGGCGGCAAGGGCTGCGGCATGGAAGGCATCGACCTCGGCGCGGCTGCGCGCGGTGAAGGCGACATGCTGGCGGTCCCTCGGTCTGTCCTTGCCGGTGCTCAGCCAGAACACCGGCCGATCCCGGCCATAGCCGCCGACCTTGGCGCCGCCGGTGTATTCTTCGGGAACCATGTAGAGCAGCGAGGCGCCAAGCGGTGCCATCGCCTTGTCGTAGAACGCTTTCGAGGCGTCGAAATCGGAAACGGTGATGCCGAGATGGTCGATCATCTTTTTACCTCCCAAGTGGTGATGCGCTCGCCGGTGATCGGATCCTTGCCATCCTTCAACTGCACGCCTTGCGCCAAAAGCTCGTCGCGGATGCGGTCGGCTTCGGCCCAGTTCTTGGCGCCGATCAGTTCCAGGCGTTTGGCTATAGCTTTGGCGATCGCGGCCTCGTCCACCTTGGCCGTACCGACATCGAAGCCGAGGAAGGCAAGGGCGGCCTTCAGCGAAGCGGCGGCGGCGTTGTCGCCACCGCCGGCATCCAGCGCCTCGCTGGCAAGCTGCGTCAGCCGCTGGAAGGCGGCATAGGTGGCTAGATCGTCCGACAGCGCTTCCACGACTTCGGCCGGCAGTTGCAGCGCCGCTGTCGGCGCCAGGTCCGCCGCCCGCTTCCATTTGCGCAGCGTATTTTCCGCCTCCTCCAGCTTGCGCACCGAAAAGTCGATCGGCTCGCGGTAATGCGTCATCAGCATTGCCAGCCGCAGCACCTCGCCCGGCCATTTGCGGCCGCCGAAGGTCTCGGTCTCCAAAAGTTCGTGGATCGAGTAAAAATTGCCGAGGCTCTTCGACATCTTCTGCCCCTCGACCTGCAGGAAGCCGTTGTGCATCCACACATTGGCCATGACATCGGTGCCGTGGGCGCAACGCGACTGGGCGATCTCGTTCTCGTGGTGCGGGAAGATCAGGTCGAGGCCGCCGCCATGGATGTCGAAGACTTCGCCGAGATAGGCGGCCGACATGGCCGAGCATTCGATGTGCCAGCCCGGCCGGCCCCTGCCCCATGGGCCGTCCCAGCCCGGCTCTTCCGGCGAGGACAGTTTCCACAGCACGAAATCACCGGGGTTCTTCTTGTGCGCGTCGACGGCGATGCGGGCGCCGGCCTGCTGCTCGTCGAGATTGCGTTTCGACAACTGGCCATAGTCGGGCATCGAGGCGGTGTCGAACAGCACTTCGCCCGCCGCGACATAGGCATGGCCACGCTCGATCAGACGCAAGATCAGCGTGATCATGTCGGCCTTGCCGTCGGCACGCGGCTCGACGAATTCGGTGGCGCGCGGCTCGACCGTCGGCTCCAGGCAGCCGAGCGTCGCCACATCCTTGTGATACTGGTCGGCGGTCTTTTCGGTGACCCGCCGGATCGCCTCGTTGAGTGAGAGTTTTCCCGAAGCAATCTTGTCGCCGAAATCGCGCAGCGCGCGGGCGTTTATCTTGTCGTCGACATCCGTGATGTTGCGCACATACGTGACGTGGCTTTCGCCATAGAGATGACGCAGCAAACGGAACAGCACGTCGAAGACGATCACGGGTCGCGCATTGCCGATATGGGCAAAGTCGTAGACCGTCGGGCCGCAGACATACATGCGCACGTTCAGCGGATCGATCGGGACGAAATCGTCCTTGGTCCGCGTCAGCGTGTTGTAGAGGCTGAGACCCTTCGATGCGTCAGACATGCGTGCCTTCCCGGTCCGTTAGTTTCTGGATGGGCTTGCGCCGAGGCGCAAACCGGATTCCAGCCTGCTGGCCGGGGCGTTTGTCCAATCTGGGGAAAGATGAGGCGAAAACGTCCGGACCAGCGCGAGGCTAGCCAATAGTGCAAATGCCACAAATGGCGAAAAACGTTTTCATGCGCGGCTTTATCGCCTTGCCCGGTGTTGCCGTCAAGTCGCAACATCAGCCAAAAGAGTCGGTGGATCACGGGAAATGAGGCACTGAAACATTTTATTAAACATGTCGGCACAGTCATGAAACATTCGCCGGCTAGGTCACCAGACGTCACGATTTGGTCGGAATCGGCCATCAAACGCAGACACGGAAATGTTACCAGGGAAGAGAGCAATGCCCCGAACCAAGCAGGAATCCAACCGCGCCAAGCAACCGGCGCTCGCCAGCCACTACCGTGCGATCGGCCCGGCCGCTATCGTCGCCGCCCTTCTCCACACCGCGAAGAAGAAGAAGCCGGCGCAGAAGATCGTTTCGCCGCGGGCTGCCTGAACAGGCATGCAGCCGCGCCGAGCGCTGGCAGGTGAAGGCGTTGAAGCGCGCCGCCAAATCAGCTTCAAAATAGGGTCATCTGACTTTCGTCCGCGCCAGGCTTCTGGCGCCTGACCTTCTCGGGCTCCGGCCTGACGACGCCCCGCTCCTGAATCTCCGGTCCGGTGTTGGCGACCTTGTTGACGAGGTCGGAAACAGGGATCGCTTCGAAGAAATCAAGCGGTGCGGGCCGCAGGAGGTCTACCACGTCGCGTGGCTCCTGGGTGCGGCAGTCCAGCCAGCGGTCGAAATCCTCACGCGCGATCACCACCGGCATGCGGTCGTGGATATGGGCGATATCGGCATTGGCGTGCACGGTGAGGATGGCACCGGTATCCATCTCCGAGCCGCCCGGTTCGGCATAGGTCTCGACCAGCCCGGCGAAGGCGACGAGCCCGCCATGCTTCGGACGGATCCAATAAGGCTGGCCTTTCTTGCCGGCAGTTTGCCGCCACTCGTAAAAGCCTGAAGCCGGCACCAAAGCGCGGCGATGGCGCATGGCGGCTTTAAACGAGGCCCTTTCCGCCGCCCCTTCCGAGCGAGCGTTGAACAGCAGCGGAAACTCTCTGGTATCCTTGACCCACGCCGGGATCAGCCCCCAGCGCACCAGCATCGCCTGCCGGTCCGGCAGGTTCGAGCCCGGTGCACGCGGCGGTCCCGCAAGCGCCATCAGCACGGGCTGCGTCGGCGCGATGTTGTAGCGCGCCGGAAAATCCTCCAACTCCGCCAAGCCGAGAAGAGCCGCGGTCTGGTCCGGCGTCGCGGTCAAGGCAAAGCGTCCGCACATTGGCAAGCTCGTTGAATTGATCAGGCGCGAAAGTGGCGATGGAACCGGCGTTGCGCAACCGCTAAAGCTGTTTGCTTCCTGCTGGTCCACAAGGGCTGCAGATCGAGGATTGATGGACGAGAAGCGAAAGACACTTCCAGCAGTCTCGGTTGCCGTCGTGCGCGGCGACACGGTGTTGCTGGTCAAGCGGGCAAGGCCGCCCTCGCAAGGGGTTTATGCCTTTCCGGGCGGCAAGGTCGAGCCCGGCGAGACGCTTGCGCAAGCGGCGGCCCGCGAATTGCTTGAAGAGACCGGGCTGCTGGCCGAGGACTATCGTCCGCTGCACGAAATTCACATCGACGGCAGCGGCGAGAATCACCCGGTCGACTATCTCCTGACGGTGTTCGGCGCCACCTATGCCGGCGGCGAGGCGACGGCCAGCGACGATGCCGAGACCGCCGCTTTCTATACGCTCGACGAGACGGCTGCGATGCCGCTCGCCGATGCGGTGTTTGTTGTGGCGGAACAGTTGCTCGGCGCCAACAAGGGTGCTGGCGCCTGGCCATGAGAATCGTCTTGCGGGCGACAAATTGTTTGGCCACAAAGCCTGATGACCCGTGCCTCGCTGTTTCTCGCCGCATGCCTCGCCGCCAGCACCGCCATGCGGCCGGCTTTGGCCACCGAGGCGCCGTTCGAGCCTGGGCTGATGCGGCTGGCGGAAGTTCTGGGTTCGCTGCATTTCCTGCGCAATTTGTGCGGCGAGAAGGGCGACCAATGGCGGGTCGAGATGGAAAAGCTGCTCGATTCGGAAAATCCCGATCCCGAGCGGCGCGCCCGCTTCATCGCCAGCTTCAACCGCGGCTACCGCTCCTTCGGCGGCACCTACACGCAATGCACGGCGTCGGCGATAGAAGCCATCAGCCGCTATACCAAGGAAGGCGAGACGCTGACGCGCGACATCGCCTCGCGCTACGGCAACTGACCGGCATCCGGGTTGCTGTCCCGTTCGATACCAACAGGCTTTTCACCGCTCCCTGCTTGTGTCACCGACGTCTTGGTGCAATTCTGATGTTGCACTTCTGCAACTATATTAACGAAACGTTAGCGCGCGGATGTGGAATTAACTCAAACTGAAGGTTTTGATGCCGCTCGCCGGTCTAATCGGCTAAGTTTGAAAACGATCGAAGGCAGGTTTTTGCAACGCGACGGACTTTGTAGAGCACGACCAAAAAAATGTCGTATTTACAAACAGTTACTGAGACCTGCGCATGAAGGGACAGCCCAAGCCTGATCCGCACCCACGGATCGCCGCTTGAAAAGGGTGGACATCGCAATGGAACATGCCGTCAACGACATCGACGCGTTGGTCAGGGAAGAAAAGCGCCTGACTGCCGTGGAAAGCCACAGCGAGGCCTGGGCGGAAGGGTTGTCGGCCGGAATCGAGCCCGAGATTATTGCCGAGGCGGCGCTGGAAACCGCGTTCGGCGAGATGCTGCGCGCCAATGGCGAGACCTCGGCCCTTGCCCTGCTCGACCGCATGCGGGAAAAGGTGGTCGCTGGCGCTTTCGAGCCGGAGCGGCTGCGACACTAGACGCCGCGCGTCCCTTGAACGACGTACGGTTCTTTGACGATGGCGCGCCGTTTGGGCTCATGCCCGAACATCCGGACAGGCTCGGGGCGCTTGAACGGCCCGGAAAGCCCGGGCACTAGAGCGGTTCAGCTTTTGATAGAATCGCCGACCCGCTCTAGGTATTTGTTTTTACGCAATTCCGGACGGAAAACCGCTATGCACTTTTCCTGGAATTGCTCTAAGGAGAGGCAGGCGGTGAATTTTTCGACGTCAGGCCAGCCGCGTGGCCTGGTTTACAGAATCTGGCTCGCCGCTTTCTGCGCCGCGGTTCCGCTGGCGCTCTGTCTCACGACCAGCCCGGCTCGCGCGCTGAGTGAGATCAAGCGCGAGGAGCTTCCCTCACCCATCACGCCACCCGCCAACAATGACATGGCCCCGCCCGGAAGCGCCGTGCCGGCGCAGGATCCGCTTGGTACGACCCCGCCCGCAGCCAAGGAGCCGACGCCTGCCGACGAGCCCGAAAAGAGCGAGCCTGAGGGACCAGCGAACGATGGCGGCGTGGCCACCCCACGCACCGACCCGGAGACGCCGCTGCCGGAAGTCGTCTACGACCTCACCAAGCTGCCCGAGCCGGTCAGGCGCATGCACGACCTGATCGTAGAGGCCTGCCGGAGCGGCGACATCGAGAAGCTCAGGCCGTTGATCGGCACCGGCGATCAGATGACGCAATTGTCGCTGGGCGACATCGACGGCGACCCGATTGCTTTCCTCAAGGGGTTGTCCGGTGACGGCGAAGGCCAGGAGATCCTGGCCATCATGGAAGAGGTGCTTAGCGCCGGCTACGTCCATGTCGATGCAGGCACGCCGCAGGAACTCTACGTCTGGCCGTATTTCTTCGCGCTGCCGCTCGACAAGCTCGACGCCAAGCAGCGGGTCGAGTTGTTCAAGATCGTCACCGCCGGCGACTTTGACGGCATGAAACAATTCGGCGCCTATATCTTCTACCGTGTCGGCATCACGCCGACCGGGCAGTGGATGTTCTTCGTCGCCGGGGATTGAGCTTCGCCAGCTATCGACGCGGATGGATAGGGCCGTTGTCGATATCCGCATCCGGCCAGATGCGAATGCCTTCCCGCGGGGCGCGATTTCTGCGTTCATAGCGCTCTCGACATAGTGCCGAGCGCTTAAAAAATCCGACGCCGTAGGTGCCTAGCCCTGCAGCGCCTCGGAAAACTCCACCGCCTTGCCCTGGCTGGGCGTGACGATCTCGCCTTCCCACATGACGCGCCGGCCGCGCACGACGGTGCCGACCGGCCAGCCGGTCACTTGCTTGCCATCATAAGGCGTCCAGCCGGCCTTGGAGCCCACCTGGGCGTTGGTGATAGTTTCGCGTCGCTTCAAATCGACAATGGTGAAATCGGCATCGTAGCCGGCGGCGATGCGGCCTTTCCTGGCCATGCCGAAGATGCGTTGCGGACCGTGGCTGGAGAGATCGACGAAGCGCTGCAGGGTCAGGCGGCCGGCATTGACGTGGTCGAGCATGATCGGCACCAGCGTCTGCACGCCGGCCATGCCCGATGGTGAGGCCGGATAGGGCTTTGCCTTCTCGGCCAGCGTATGCGGGGCGTGGTCGGAGCCGAGCACGTCGACGATGCCTTGCTGAATGCCATGCCAAACGCCGTCGCGGTGGCGCGCGGCGCGCACCGGCGGGTTCATCTGGATCAGCGTGCCCAGACGCGCATAGTCGTCGGCGGCGAGCGTCAGGTGATGCGGCGTCGCCTCGCAGGTCGCGACGTCCTTGTGCTGCTCGAGGAACAAAATCTCCTCGGCGGTCGAGATGTGCAGCACATGGATGCGGGCGCGGGTCTTTCGTGCGATGCGCACCAGGCGCTCGGTGCAGCGCAGTGCCGCGATCTCGTCGCGCCAGACGGGATGCGATGACGGGTCGCCTTCGATGCGCTCACCCAGCCGCTCGCGCAGGCGGAACTCGTCCTCCGAATGGAAAGCCGCACGGCGGCGCGTGTTGCTGAGGATCGCGGCAACGCCCTCGTCGTCCTCGACCAGAAGGTCGCCAGTGGACGAGCCCATGAACACTTTTATTCCGGCCGCGCCCGGCAGCCGTTCGAGCTCGCCCACGTCGCCGGCATTGTCGCGGGTGCCGCCGACCCAGAAGGCAAAGTCGCAATGCATGCGGCCTGAGGCGCGACGCACCTTGTCGGCAAGTGCTGCCTCGCTGGTGGTGAGCGGGTTGGTGTTGGGCATCTCGAACACGGCCGTGACGCCGCCGAGCACCGCCGCGCGCGAACCCGTCTCCAAATCTTCCTTGTGCTCCAGCCCCGGCTCGCGGAAATGCACCTGGCTGTCGACGACGCCGGGCAGGATGTGCAGGCCGCGGCAGTCGATCGTCTCACCGGCCGAGGCCTGGGCGAGATCGCCGATTGCCGCGATACGGCCGTCCTTGACGCCGACATCGCGAAGACCCTCGCCGTCATGGTTGACCACCGTGCCGCCTGTCAGGATGAGGTCGTAAGTGCTGGCCATGCGGGTCCGGTCTCTTGCGGGGGGAGTATCAGCGGCTTACGTAAAGGCCGACCATTTTGCAAGATCAGGCTTTTGTCCACCCCATGCTCATTGCCCTGCTGACAGACCGCGCGCTCATTTCCGTATCAGGCCCGGACGCCGAGAATTTTTTGCAGAACATCCTCACCACCGACCTTGATGCGCTGGCTGCCGGCGAGGCCAAGCCGGGCGCGCTGCTTTCGCCGCAAGGCAAGATCCTGTTCGATTTCCTGATCTCGCGTGCCGGAGAGAATGCCCTGCGGCTCGACTGCCGAGCCGAAGTTGCCGACGATTTCGTACGCCGGCTGATGCTCTACCGCTTGCGCGCCAAGGTTGGGATTGCCAAGGCCGATCAGGCGCTTGTCAGCGTCGCGTGGGGAAGTGATTCAATCGCTTCACATTCTGATTCAACCGAAGTTTCCGACACGCGCTTCCGCGACATTGCCGTCAGGCGCAGATATGGCAGCGCGGCCGAGGGCGGCGATGCCGCCGCATGGCAGGCTCTGCGCATCGCCCACGGCATTGCCGAAAGCGGCAGCGACTATGCGCTCGGCGATGCCTTTCCACATGACGTGCTGCTCGACGAGACCGGCGGCGTCGGCTTCAAGAAAGGCTGCTATGTCGGCCAGGAGGTGGTCTCGCGAATGCAGCATCGCGGCACCGCCAGGCGGCGCGTGCTGATCGCCTCGGCGCAAGCTCCCCTGCCCGCGCCCGGCACGGAACTGACGGTCTCCGAACGGCCGGTTGGAACGCTCGGCTCGACCCAAGGGGCTGCAGGTCTCGCCATTGCTCGCATCGATCGGGTCAAGACGGCGCTCGACGCTGGACAGTCGGTCATGGCTGGCGACGTCGCGGTGACGCTCGCCATACCGGCCTGGGCGAAGTTCGGCTTTCCGCAGGATGCCGCCGGCGCGGAGGAGGCCTGATGGCGGCCGACCGCGCCGGGGCGCCGCCACGCGCCTGGCAGCGTATGCTGTCGGGACGGCGGCTTGACCTGCTCGACCCCTCGCCACTCGACATCGAGATATCCGACATCGCGCACGGGCTTGCCCGCGTCGCCCGCTGGAACGGCCAGACCAGCGGGGAGCATGCCTTTTCGGTCGCCCAGCATTCGCTGCTGGTCGAGGCGCTGTTTTCCGAACTGGTGCCGGCAGCTTCGGCCGGCGCCCGGCTGGCGGCGTTGCTGCACGATGCACCGGAATATGTCATCGGCGACATGATCTCACCGTTCAAATCTGTGATGGGCGGCTCCTACAAGGACTGCGAGCTGAGGCTGCAACGCGCCATCCACCTGCGCTTTTCGCTGCCGGCCGAGCTTGGTGCCGGCCTGCGCAAGGAGATCAAGCGCGCCGACCAGATCGCCGCCTACTACGAGGCGACGCTGCTTGCAGGCTTCTCCACCCGCGAGGCGACGGAGTTCTTCGGTCGCCCGCGCGGCTTCAACGCCGACCGCTTCGATTTCACGCCGCGCTCTGTGACCTGGGCGCAGGCCGCATTCCTCAAGCGGTTTTCGGCGCTCGAAGCGAAGCGTCAGGCAACGGTTACCGTGCATTCGGCTGAGTGAACGAACGCTAAATTAACCGGCGACTACCACAGTACAGCGTCAGATCACGGTCCGCAGGCACCTATATGCCCGTCGCACACGTCAAGGCTGGTTCGCCCGCGCGCAGGCGGAGCGCCGGAAGCATCGGCCAGCCACGGCGGATCGAAGACCAACTGCGCGACCAGAACGAGCGCTTCTCGGCCGCCGTCGAGAACATGTCGCACGGACTGTGCATGTTCGACGCCGACGAGCGGATGATCATCTGTAACGGCAACTATCTCGGCATCTTCTGCCTCGACGCCGGGATCGTGCGGCCCGGCATACGCTTCTTCGACATCCTCCAGCACAGCGTCGACATAGGCGTCGCCTCGCACAGCGCCGAGGAGCTCTATGCCATCCGCAAACCCTACATCGACCAGGCCAGGCCCTCGACCTATGAGGAGGTTCTGTCGGACGGACGCATCATCAATATCTCGCACCGGCCGCTGGTGTCCGGCGGTTGGGTGTCGATCTACGAGGACATCACCGAGCAGCGGCGCGCCGGGCAGGAGCTGAAGGAACAGCACCGCCGGTTCGACGCCGCTCTCGCAAATATGTCGCAAGGCCTGTTGATGTATGACACCGACGCCAGGCTGATCGTGCGCAACCAGCGTTTCCTCGATCTCTATCACGTCACGCCGGCCGACTTCCCGCTCGGCATGAGCCACAGCGAGTTGCTCGTGCAGTTGGTGCGTCTCGGCATCTATGCCGAGATCGATATCGACGGGGAAATTTCGAAGACCATGGCCTGCCTGCAGGCCGGCGAATCGCGTTCAACCCACCGCAGCCTTGCCGACGGCAGGACCCTGCTGATCGCGCGACGGCCGCTCGCCGGCGGCGGCTGGGTGGCGACGTTCGACGACATCACCGAACGCCGCCGCGCCGAAGAGCGCATGACGCATCTTGCGCATCACGACACGCTGACCAACCTGCCCAACCGCTCGATGTTCCGCGAGCGCCTCGACCAGGCCTTGAGCGAGCCGACGGTCGCGCCGCTGGCGATCTTTTCGCTCGACCTCGATCGCTTCAAGGCGATCAACGACACGTTCGGGCACCCGGCCGGCGACTGGCTGCTGAAATGCGTCGCCGAGCGCCTGATGCGCTGCCTGCGCAGCGAGACGGATGTGGTCGCCCGCTTCGGAGGCGACGAGTTCGCCATCATCCAGTTCAACGTCAAAGGTGCAGTAGACGCCGAACGCCTGGCCAGGCGCATCGTCGAGGTCATCGGCAAGCCCTATCGCGACAAGAGCCGCGACATGCATATCGGCATCAGCCTGGGCATCGCACTCTACCCGGACGACGGCAAGGGCGCCGACACGCTGCTGAAGAATGCCGACATGGCGCTCTACCGGGGCAAGAGCGAAGGCCGCAACGTCTACCGCTTCTTCGAACCCGGCATGGACGCCATGGTGCGGGAGCGCCAGGTGCTCGAAACCGACCTTGAGGCGGCGCTGCCGCGGCGCGAATTCGAGCTCGATTTCCAGCCGATCATGAACATCGCCTCCGGCGACATCGTCGGCGCGGAAGCGCTGATGCGCTGGCGCTCGCCGGCGCGCGGCCTGGTATCGCCTGACGATTTCATCCCGGCCGCCGAGGAAACCGGATTGATCGTGCAGCTCGGCGACTGGGCAATGAGAAAAGCCTGCGCTGTGGCCGCCGGCTGGCCGAATGCGATGCGCATTGCGGTCAATGTCTCGGCGGTGCAGCTCAAAAGCGGCACCTTCGCCCGCAGCGTGATTTCGGCATTGGCCTTTTCCGGGGTGCCGGCCGACCGGCTCGAGCTGGAAATCACCGAAACGGTGCTGATGGACGAGAGCGAAACGGTGCTGAAGACGCTCAGCCAACTGCGCGACCTCGGCATCCGCATCGCGCTCGACGATTTCGGCACCGGCTATTCGTCGCTCGGCTATCTCAGGCGCTTTCCAGTGGACAAGATCAAGATCGACCGCTCCTTCATCCGCGACATCGACAATCGCGACTCGGCGGCAATCGTGCGCACGGTTATCGGGCTCGGCGCGCAGCTCGGCATCACGGTCACCGCCGAAGGCGTCGAAACCGAAGCGCAGCTCGACATGCTGCGCGAGGCAGGCTGCGTCGAGGCGCAGGGCTATTTGATCGGCGTGCCGTCGAAGGCAGCGGACATCAATCGGCTGCTGAGATCAGCGGCGGCGCTGCGCCAGTCCGGATAGGCGTGCGCTTCGACAACCGGCCGTAAGCGGGATCGTCCTAACTTAACGTGCCGATATACTTGCCGTGGAAGCTGACATAGCCGTTCTCGACCTCCTTGAGGTGGCGCTCGATCAGGGCGTGAAACTGCGGCAGTTGATGGAAGGGCACGCCCGGATAGGCATGATGCTCGGCGTGGTAGGGCATGTTCCAGGCGAGCTTGCGGACAAACCAGTTGGTGAGCGTCGTCCTGGTGTTCTCCAGCATGTTGGCGACCAGCGGGCAGCGGCCATGTTCGGCCAGCAGATAGAGGCGCAGGAACGGTTGTCCGAGCAGCGCCGGCACGATCCAGACGTAGAGCAGCACCGTCGCCTTGAACCATAGCGCCAGCACGAGCAGGACGGCATAGAAGGCGATCATGGCGCGTGCCTCGGCGCGCACCTTGGGGTGGCCCTTCGGCGGCACGTAGCTGCCGCTGCACTGGCCGGTGGCGTTGAGGTAGAGCGTCTTGAAATGCCCCCACCACACCGGAATGCCGGAGACGTGGACAAGGTACTGCCGCCAGGTTTCCGGCTTGGGAAAAGCCAGTTCGGGATCGTTCTCGGGATCCTGGGTAAAGCGATGGTGCGCGAAGTGGAAATAGCGGAACCAGTCCGCCGGCAGCGCGATCGCCAGGCTCGCGGCGCGCGCCACCAGATCGTTCAGCCGCTGCGTCTCGAAGGCGGTGCGATGGATCGTCTCGTGCAGCAGCGTGAACAGGAACACGATCAATATGCCTTGCGGCAGCATCAGCAGCGGCCAGAACGGCACTTTCGCGGCGATCAGCGCGCCGAGGACGACGATCGCACCCCAATGCGCAGCGAGCTGAACCAGTCCGAGGCGATCCGACTTGGCGGTCAGCCGGTCGCGCTGCTGCTGCGTCAGTGATCCGATCACGTCGCGATGGTCCATTGGTGTTCCATTCCGATGCTTGCTGTTCGAAGATACCCTAATCGACAAAATAGCTTTCGCAAAACGAGGATTCCTGCCAGATAGATAAGCTTAACTTATCTGTTGGTGAACATGGTCACACTTCCATCCTTGCGCGGATTGCAGGCTTTCGAGGCGGCGGCACGCTGCGGCAGCTTTGCCGCGGCGGCCGAGGAGCTTTCGGTTTCCGCGGCAGCGGTCAGCCAGCTCATCCGCACCGTCGAGGAGCAGATGGGCCGCAAGCTGTTTCTGCGGGTGAACCGCCGCGCCGTGCTGACCGATGCGGGGCGCGAGATGCTGCCCAGGCTGACGACGGCTTTCGAGGAGATCGGCAGCGTGTCGCGCGAATTGGGCGGTGCTGAGCTACGCTCGCGGCTGGTCGTCTCGGTGCCGCCTTCGATGGCGATGGGCTGGCTGTCGACGCGGCTGGCGAAGTTCGTCACCGGCCATGGCGCGGTCGACATCGCGCTCAGGGGCGAAGACGATCCGGTGTCGTTCGACCACGACCTGATCGACATCCGGCTGTCCTATGGACGTTCCCACTATCGCGACGAGGTCACCGAGGAGATCGTCAGGGATGCCGTCTATCCCGTCTGTGCGCCTGGCATCGCGCGCGAGATCGGCAGCTCAGGAAGCACCCTCGCCGGCCTGCCGCTGATCCATACGGATTGGGGGCCGACCGGCGCGTCCTTTCCGTCCTGGCGAAGCTGGTTCGAAGCGGCCGGCATGGCCTCCAGCCGGGCGGGGCAGCGCGGCCTGTCGGCGAACTCGTCGCGGGCGGCGCTCGACCTCGCCATTTCCGGCCTCGGCGTCGCGCTCGCGCAAGGCATCTACTGCGCCGAGGCGCTCGAAGACGGCCGGCTGATCAGGCCCGTCGCGCGGGCGCTCGAGCTCAGCCAGACCTATTGCCTGACGATCCCGCAGCGAAGCCTCCGGCGCGAGGTGGTAGCGGCGTTCAGGACATGGCTGACCGACGAGTGCCAACGGTCGGTGGGTTCGCCGGCGCTGATCCCTCGGTGACCCGACAGCCGGCGACGATTTGCACCGGTCAGAGGTGCCCGCTCAATCCCTCCACCATGTCCTTGTTCGTCGCCACCGGAACGATTTCGAACTCCACCAGATCCGCCCATTCGATGACCCAGCGCTGCAGGAGGGTGACGTCATCGGCCTCCACCAGCAGGAAGCATCGGCTCATATCCGCTGCGATCCAGCTGTGGTGCACGAGAAGCTCGTCCGGCTTCAGGCGGCCACGATCGCGGAAGCGACGGTAAATCTCCTTGCGATCGCAGCCGCGAAAATCCTCGATCACCAAGAACTGCATCTCTCAATCCCTCTAAGTCGAACGTTACCGCCCCGGCCGGTCGAGCCGTTCCAGGAACCATTGCGTCAGCCGCACCCAGACCTCGTCCTTCTCGCCGGAATCCTCCCAGCCATGGTCGAGATTGGGGTTGTCGTTGACCTCGATGACGAAGACGCCATCCTTGGTCTCCTTGAGGTCGACGCCGTAGAGGCCGTCGCCGATGCAGCGCGCCGCCTTGACCGCCGTCTCGACGACATGCGGCGGCGTCTCCTTCAGCGTGAAGGTCTTGATGCCGCCCTGGTCCGGCTTGCCATTGGCCTTGTGATTGACGATCTGCCAGTGCTTCTTGGCCATCAGGTAATGCACGGCAAACAAAGGCTGGCCGCCGAGCACGCCAACGCGCCAGTCATATTCGGTCGGAATGAATTTCTGCGCGATCAGGAGATCGGAATCCTCCAGCCATTCGGTGGCCAGCGTCTTCAGCTCTTCAAGGTTCTCGCATTTCTTGACGCCGCGCGAGAAGGAGGAATCCGGGATCTTCAGCACCAGCGGGAAGCCCAGCGTCTGCGCCGCCACTTCGAGATCCGAGGTGCCGGCGATCATCACCGTCGGTGGCACCGGCACCTTGTTGTAGGTCATCAGCTCGTTGAGGTAGACCTTGTTGGTGCAGCGGATCATCGACAGCGGATCGTCGATGACGGGCATGCCTTCCTGCTGCGCGCGGCGGGCGAAGCGGTAGGTGTGGTTGGAGATCGAGGTGGTCTCGCGGATGAACAGCGCGTCGTAATTGGCGAGCTTGGCCAGGTCCTTCCTGGTGATCGGCTCGATTTCGACGCCCATCTTTTCGGCGATCTTCGCCCAGTAGCGCAGCGAGGAAATCTCCGACGGCGGCAGTTCCTCATGCGGATCGACCAGCGTCGCGAAAGTGTAGCGCGCCGGCGTACGGCCCTTGGTGTCGCGCCACTCGCGGTTGGTGTAGTTCTCCAGGCAACGCAGGAAGAAGGTCTCTTCGTCCTCGGTCATCCTGGCCAGCGGAAGAAAGCCGATCTTGCGGATCGAGGCCCATTCGGCGCTGTCCTTGATGTGGACCTCCAGCGCCGGCGCGCGGAACCAGTCGAACAGGAGCTTGGCGAAGCGGTCCCAGACCCTGGAAGGGCCGATGCCGAAGAAGATAGCGACCTTGGCCGGGAACGCGCCGCCGAGATCCTTGCGGCATTTGTTGAGCGCCAGTTCCAGCTCCGGCAGCGCGTGCTCGTAGAGCTTGCGCTCCGACAGGTCGATCATGGTCTCGACCGTCGGGATGACCTTGTGGCCGCGCGAGCCGGCGAGCAGCGAGGCATAATAGCCGCGACTCTGGTAGCCGTAATTGTTCGACAGGTTGATGACCTTCGGCCGCTGGCCGCGAAACAGCGCCGGATGCGCAAGGTAATCACGGTTGGTGATGATCTTGTGCGGCGTCGCCACCTGGTCGAGGTCGTTCTGCCTGCCTGTTAGTATGACCCAGGTCATTTTGTGTCGCGCTTCCCCAGAGTGATGGCGGCTCGCAGTCCGTCGCGGCCGAACTGCGCCATGTTCATGAAGATGCCGTAAGGCACGGGAATGTTGGCCGCATCAAGGATGGTCTCCTGCCGTTCGTCCTCGACCCAGGGATCGTGGATCAGGATATGGTCACCGTCGTCGCCGATGGCCAACACCCAGTGCGGCACCTTCTTGCCGAACATCAGGAAGCCGCTGATCAGCACCAGCACCAGCTTTCCCTCGGCGATCGCATTGCGGACATCGTCAAGGGCGAATGGACGGTAATTCACCGGGATGCCGTATTGTTCCGCGCGGCGGCGAAAGTCGACCTGGGCAAGCTCCATCACCCGGCGCTTGTCCTCGCTGCGCACCGACTGCAGGAACAGCGCGCCGTAGAAGGACACGTAGATCTCCGCCGCAAGCCCGCTTTCATAGCCAGAGACGGCTAGGCCGAACGGTTCGCAGCCGCCCGGCCCCGACATCATGAAGACGGTCGTCGCCTCGCGCCACAGGCGTATCTCCATGACCGGATCGGGCAGGAAGGCCGCATCGAAATTGGCCATCGCCATCATCAGGCAGCACGGGCCGCAGGTGAACTCGCAGGTCTGCTGGTAGAACGGCACCCTGGTGGCGACCGGGATTTCGCCACGCAAGGTCTTCTCGTAGCGCAGCGCCGTGGCGCCGTCCTCGTAGTATCCCGGCTCACGGCCGATCTTGCGGTAGCCGCCCTGCTCGTAGATGCGGATGGCACGGGCATTGTCCTCGCGCACTTCGAGGCGCAGCAACATGCGGTCGTGCTCGAAGGCCGCCTCCTCCGCCGCCGCCAGCAACTGGCGGCCAATGCCGATCCCGCCGAAAAAGGGGCCGATGGCGATGGAGTAGAGCCGGGCGACACCGCTGCCCTTGCGAAACAGCACCACCGCATAGCCGGCAATGCGGCCATCGCTTTCGGCGACCAGCATTTCCGCCGTCTCACGCTCGATCAGTTGGCGGAAGGAACGGCGCGAGATACGATCGCTCGCGAAAACAGCCTTCTCGATGGCGGCGAGGTCATCGACGTCGGACGCGCGGGCCTTGCGGATCTCGGCAGGCATGCGGGCTCAGAAAACCTTGATTGGGTTGTGGAAACGGCCCAGGTCGAAACATCGGTCATACCAGCCGAAGCGCCGGTATTGATCAAGCGCTTTCGCACCCCGATTAGGGCCGAATTGTGACAGGTTGCATAGTGGCCCAGCAACACGGAGGCGCTGAAAAGAACCGCCGCTTCGAGAGGGTGCCGGCTGCGGAAAACAGCAGTCGACTCAGCTCGCCAGGCCGGCCAGAAGCTGGCCATAGGCGCTCTTGGCCACCGAGGCCAGCCGCTCGCGCGACAGCGAGCCGACGACGGCGCAGCCATAGCCCTTGTCCAGCCAGTAGACGGCCTCGGGGCCGCCCTGCTCCGCCATGTAGGTGCCCTTGGCCTTGTCGGCCGATTCGGCGGTGACGAACAGCGAGATGCGCTCGCCCTTGGCGTCCTCGTAGAGCAGCATCGCCGCCTTGCCATGGCCGGCGGGCAGCAGCCGGCCGCCGACGAGCTGGAAGCCTTCGGCCGCCAGATCGGGCGCCACCAATTTCAGGCCGACGCGGTTGGACAGCCAGGTCTGCAGATGGTCCTTGTCGCTGCCCGGCACCTCCACCGCATGGCGCTGCTCGGCGGCATAAATGACATGGGCGGCGATCGCCTGCTCGGCGAGCTGATCGTCAGCGCCGCCTCCCCTGCCGATACTGTCAATGCCGGCGACATAACCGGCGAGCCCGCCGGCCACCAGCACCACGGCCGCGGCCGCCGAAAGCCACCAGCGCGACCGCCAGGCGGCCACCCTCACCGTCGCTTCGCCGAGCACGGCCTGCCTGAGCCTTGCCGGCACCGGCTCGTCCATCACGCCGGCAAAGGCGGCACGCAGTGCCGCCCGGTCGGCGATGTAGCGGACGCTTCTGGCCTTCATCTCGGGATTGGCCTCGAGCCAGCTGTCGTAGGCCATGCGCTCCTCGCCCGGCAGCTCACCGTCGAGGGCCATGTGGATATCGCGTTCGGAGAAATCGCGCCGGGTCATTTCTCGACAACCCTTATCGAGCGGCGGCGTGCGTTGTCGTCGAGCAGACCACGCAACTCTTCGCGGCCGCGTGCAATGCGCGACATCAAAGTGCCGGCCGGCACGCCGAGGATGTTGGCGGCCTCGGCATAGGAAAACCCTTCGATGGCGACCATCACCAGGGCGGCGCGGCGGTCGGGGCTGATCGCCTGCAATGCGTCGATGATCTCGCGCGAGGCGATGCTTTCGACCTGCTCGGCGGGGGCGGCCTGCGCCTCACCGGCCTCGAGCGGCAGCATCTGCGCCTCGCCGCGGCGGTTCACCTTGCGCATCTGGTCGATGAACAAATGATGCATGATCGTAAACAGCCACCTCCTGGGGCTCTCTCCCGTCTGCCAGTTGTCGAGCCTGACCAACGCGCGCTCCAGGCAGTCCTGGACGAGATCGTCGGCTGAATCGCGGTCGCGCAGCAGCGAGCGTGCGTAGCGGCGCAGACGCGGTATTTCGCCAAGGATCGCTGCCTTCTTCTCGTTCATGACCGCTGTTTTCGAGGTCACCTCTATTTTATTTCATCGCAATTGAACGCGCCTTCACGGCGCGGCGCAAGCGGCCAGCGCGAAGCGGTCGGCGCTCCAGTCACCCAAGCAATGAGATAACGCTGGCGTCCAGCGGTTTATTCCCGGACGGGATTGGAATCTGCTTGTTCCTGCTTGTCTTTATCCGCGTCCTTTGCAGCCCTCGTCAGCAGCCGCTGGTAGAACAGGCCGATGCCGATCAGCACTGCGCCGAGACCAATGAAGGACAGCGCGCGCAACACGCCTTCCAACTCCGACATGTCGAAGAGGAAGACCTTCAGCACGGCAATCGCGATCAGCGCCGCCGAGGCAATGCGCAGCACCTGCGACTTCAGCCAGACGCCGGCGGTGAGCAGCACCACGCCGATGGCGAGCCACAGCGCCGAGTAGGTGTAGGTCTCGAGCTGGCCGAGCCCGCTCCACAGGCCGATGAACTCGCCCTTGAACAGCCGCCTGACCGACAGCGTGGCGTAGGCCAGGGCAAGCACCGCTGCCACCACGGCCAGCATCTGCGCATACCATTTCGGCCGCTTGTCCCTGGCGTAGAGCGCCAGTCCCCCGGCGGCGACCGCCGGCAGGAGATAGGCGAGGAACAAAAGGTTGAGCACCGGGATCTGGCCTGTCGATTCGTCGGTGAACAGCGGATTCAGCACCACGAAATGCCGGATACCGATGAAGGCGACCGAAGCCACACCGGCGGCCATCGAACCATAGCGCAGCACCGAGCTTGGCGAGCGCATGTCGATGGCGACCAGGATGGCGCCGGCGCCGATGGCGATCAACGTGTAGATCGCCTGTTCGGCGAGCGTCATGACACCGGTGTCGATGACGCCGCCATGCATGGCGTGGCGCACCAGCATGGCGAGCGTGAGCAGCGCAAACAGCGCTGCCGCCGCTTCCATGGCCAGGCGCGGCCGGCCATTGGTGGTGCGGGCGAGCTGCCAGGCGGCGAAACCGAAGGCGAGCGCCGGCACGCCATATCCAAGCAGCAGCCAGTTGAAGACCGGCGTCGTCGACAGCAATCCGGCGCCGACGATCGTCGGGTCGTAGGCGACGCGGCCGAGCACGGCGATGACCGCGGCGACCGAGATCCAGCCGAGCACCGGATAGGACCGCCAGCGCGTCGCCAGTGCCGGCACGATGGCGGCGGCGCCGATGAGGATGGTGGTCCAGCCGGAGCCGAAAGCCATGTGCAGCATCAGCAGGCCGGCGACCGCCGCGCCGCCAAGCGCGAAGGACACGGAAGTACCACCCTTGAGCGGCGCCTCTTCGGCGCGCGCAATCCACTCGCCGCCGACGGCAAAGACAACGACCAGAAGAGCAGCGACCGCAGCGTAGAGAAGATCGCGATCGAGATTGCCGAATGTGAACCAGAGCGCCAGCAGGACGACCAGCGGGGCGATGACGCCCCATGCCGCCCATGAAGCGGATCGTATCCAGGCGGTTGCCGCCCATCTACGTGCGGCCCAGAAGCCGGCGGCGATGAACAGCAGGCCAAGCCCGATGCCGATGTTGCGCGTCAGGGCGTCGGATACCACCGCCGGCTGGCCGTCGACGCCGAGGCTGCCGCCAACGATGTCGGAGCCGATGGTGGTCGGCGGGATGATGCCGAGATAGATCATCACCGTCACCAGACCGGCGGCATGGAGAAGCGGCAGCGCTCGTTGCCGACAGAGTGCGACGGCCAGCATGGCGGCAAGCAGAACGGCGCCCGGCAAGGCATAGCCTGCGGCGGCGAAGGCCGGATCGACGGACAGGCCCAGTGCCGAAAATGCGACGAAGAAAGCCGGCGCGATGGACGGCCAGTCGAACCGGCTTGCGGGTCCTTCCTCGCCGCGGCCGCCGAGCCAGACAAAGGCGAGCACGGCAAGCGTAACGGCATTGATGAACAGGATGGTGGAGAGGTTCACGCCGGGCGCGTCGGTCATGTAGAGGATGGTCCAGATGCCGGTGCCGGCGAAGGCCGCAGCCATCAGCAACGTCCAGTCGCGCATGCGGGCAATCGCCCCGGTGGCGGCGAGCACGATCGCCAGATAGCCGAACAGCGCCCAGGGGTTGGGCGCCTCAGAGGCGACAAGCGCCGGCGTCACCATGGCGCCGACAAGGCCGATGCCGGCCAGCGCCTGGCCGTGGACCAGAGCGGCGGCAATCGTCGTCACGCCGATGACGCCGAGCATGGTGAAGGCGAGCGTTGGGCCGATGAAGCCGTAAATGCCATAAGCGGCATAGACGGTGCCGAACAGGATGAAGGCGCCGGCCGCCGTCAGGATCGCCGGGATATAGGCGCCGGCAGCACCCTGCACCGGCACTTTGAAGCCGGTGCGGCGGATGAACTCGCCGCCGGCGATCAGTATCAGGCCGAGGAGTGCGGCCATGGTGAGCCGCACGCCGGGGCCGAAAATACCGGCCTCGATGGTGTAGCGGATCAGGAACAGGCCGCCCAGCGCCAGCGCGATGCCGCCGACCCAGACCGCCCAGCGGGTGCCGAGCGCCGTCTCGACTTCGGACTGGCGCGCGGCCTTCGCCGCTGCCGGCTCGGCGGGCTCCGCCGCCTCCGGCTTCGCCTCGTCCTTGTCCCACGGTCCGGCCACGACCCCGCCGCTTGCAGCCTCGGCTGGGACTGCCGGTGCCTCTGCCGAAACGGCGCCGCTCGCCGGTGAGGCCGCAAGGTCGGCAACCGCAGCAGCTGCCGGAAAAGCATCTGCGGGCTTGCCGTCGGTCGCCGCCTGTTCGGCCGGCTTGGCGGGAGACGGCACGGCGCCCGAAAGCACGAGGCTGCGCAGCGCGCCGAGTTCGCGTTCGATCAGGCCGATGCGGCTTTGCTGGCGCGAAATGATGACGAACAGGGCGATGATGGCGGCAAGGCCAATCAGGATTTCAAACATGGCGGTTCCCCCAAACCAGGCCAGTTGTCACTGGCAAATGCGGCGGCCAGACGACCGGCTCCTAGGCTCAACGCACTGCCAGATGGGCGGCAGGAAAGATCGAGCATGTTTCGTTGGCAAATGCCAGCGGCTTACAGTCGTTATCCCTCACCGTCGCGTGGAAATGGCCTGGGATGGGGCTGATGACGAGGTTGCCTGCCGCCAGCCGCCAAATACTCGTGCTATCCTCGGCTGCTCGCGGCAAATGCGATGGTGATTGTCGATGCCGAATCGAAGTGCAGGCCTGCTGATCTACAGGAGAAACGCCGGCATTCTCGAGTTTCTGCTGGTCCATCCCGGCGGCCCGTTCTGGGCAAGAAAGGATGACGGCGCGTGGTCCATTCCCAAGGGGCTTATCGGCGAGAACGAAAGTGAACTGGCGGCCGCACAACGCGAGGCCGAAGAGGAACTCGGCGTGGCGATCGATGGACATTTCGAGCCTGTCGGCAGCTATCGTCAACCGGGCGGCAAGATCGTGATCGCATGGAGCGTCGAAGCAGAGGTCGATACGGACACGATCAGAAGCAACATGTTCACCATGGAATGGCCGCCAAGGTCAGGCTCGATGAAGGAATTTCCCGAAGTGGACAGGGCCGGCTGGTTTTCATTGCCTGAGGCCGCTCTCAAGATCCTCAGAGGCCAGCGCGCCATCCTCGACGATTTCATGGAGCGGTGGAAAGCCGGATAGGTGCCTCGCTACTGTCCGGTGGTTTCTGCAGCGGGCACCTTGCCCGGCGCATGGTGCCTGCGCAGCGCGGCGAGGAAACCGGCGCGGGCATCGGGCGGCTCTAGGCCGCGTGGCTCGTAGACATGGCGGGTGAAGAAGAAGCCGGTCAGCCGGAAAGCGTCCTCCAGAGCTGCCGGATCGGCGCGGAGGCCTGAGCCGCGCTGCAGGAAGGCCGGCAGCGCCAGCATCTTGTCGTGCCAGGCAGCGCCGGCCGCGCGCGACACGGCGCGGCCGGATTTCGGCGAGACATAGGCGAGGTCCTGCCTTGTTCCAGTCGCCGCGCACTGGCTGAGATCGAGGCCGAAGCCAAGTTCGTCGAGGATAAGCAACTCGAAACGCGCCACCAGTTCACCGGCGGCATCGGCATCGTCGAGATGGGCGATCATCACGGCCAGCGTCTCGTAGAGGCCGCCATGGGCATCTCGCTCGGGCAAAAGCCTGAGATGCGCGGCCATGGTCTGCAGCCCGTAGACGGCAACCGCACTGTCCATCAGCCGGGCGGCGTTCATCTCGATCGCCTCGGCCTGGAAGGTGCCGAGATGCTCGTCGAGCCGCGCCCGCCAGAGCAGGTCAACGCGGTTACCGGGCTGCAGCACCGGCTGCTGCTTGCGCGAGCGGCCGCCGCGCACCAGGCCGAGATGGCGGCCATGGGCGCGCGTCATCACCTCGAGGATGGCGCTGGTTTCGCCATGCTTGCGGGTGCCGAGAATGATTCCCTCGTCGCGCCATTCCATGCCGGAACATTTCACCGATTGGAGGGCGAAATCAAGATTGGACCGGGGTTGGCTCGGGGAATGCTGCCAATAGCAAATATCGGAAATCGATCAGAAAGCGCTCGGGATTTTTGGTCGCGCCGGCGGCAATAAGAACGGATTGACCGAAAGCGGCCCCAGTCGAAACAGCTCGGCTGGCTCGTTCCCAAATGCATGTCGACCGATCGGGCAGCCCGGCGACCTCTCGCGATCAAAACTGCCCGTCGAGAGGACCTGCCATGACTTCCTTCCTGGACCTGGTGCGAAGGCACCAGCTGACTGCGTTCTTTTCGCTGGCGCTCGCCCTGACCTGGCTGGCCTTCATCCCGTTCTGGCTGTCGAATGGCGACAGCATTCCCTGGTTCACCTTCGGCCCGATCGTTTCCGGTTTCATCGTCGCGGCCCTGTCCGGCGGCTGGGGCTCGGTCAAGGCCATCCTCGCCTCGATGGTGAAATGGCGGGGGCATCCCTTCTGGTATCTGGTGGCGTTCGGCCTGCCGTTCGGAACGCAGTTGGCCTCGATCCTGATCAACCCGTTGTTCGGCGCGGCAGCACCGGCCTGGAGCAACATTCCCGCCATGGCCGAGATGCTGCCGATCATCGCGCTTTATGCCGTCTTCAGCGGCCCGCTCGGCGAAGAGCCGGGATGGCGCGGCTTTGCCACGCCGCGTCTGCTCGCCAGCCATTCGGCGCTCGCCAGCAGCCTGATCCTCGGCGTGATCTGGGCCATCTGGCACGTCCCGCTCGGCCTGGTCGGCGACCTCAGCCTCTACGGCTCGATCAACGTGGTGCTGGCAGCCGTGGTGTTCACCTGGCTCTACCAAAACACCGGCAGCGTGCTTCTCGCCTTCATCATGCATGTCACCCACCAGAACAGCGTGCGCTTTCTCGGCAAGGTGTTCACCGACGGCGATTATGTGCAGCAGCAGTGGATCGGTGTCGCGATCTGGGCAGTGATCGCGGTTGCCATCGTCGCCTGGTATGGCACCGAGAGTTTTGTCCGCCGGCCAAAGACGCAGCTTGCCGTCGCTGCGGCCTAAACAAAATCCGCAACATGAGCGCGGCGCCCTTATCCGGGGCGCCGCGCTCATGTTGCGGTCAGTGCGGAAATTCCAAACCCATCTCGCGGTAGCGCTCGGGGTCGTCGCCCCAGTTCTCGCGCACCTTGACGAACAGGAACAGGTGCACCTTCTGTTCGAGGATGCCTGCGATCTCCATGCGCGCCGCCTGGCCGATGGCGCGGATGGTCTCGCCCTTGTGGCCGAGCACGATCTTCTTCTGGCTGTCGCGCTCGACATAGATCGTCTGGTCGATACGCACCGAGCCGTCCTTCTTCTCTTCCCATTTCTCGGTCTCGATATGGGAGGAGTAAGGCAGTTCCTGATGCAGCCTGAGATACAGCTTTTCGCGGGTGATCTCGGCCGCCAGCTGGCGCATCGGCAGGTCGGAGATCTGGTCCTCCGGATAATACCAGGGACCGGCCGGCAGCGTCTCCGCCAGATAGTCGAGCAGGTCCTTGCAGCCGGAGCCGGTCAGCGCCGAGACCATGAAGGTGCGCTTGAACGGCACGCGTTCGTTGGCGGTTGCGGCGAGCGCCAGCAGCGCCTCGTGCTTGACCCGGTCGACCTTGTTGAGGATCAGCACCATCGGCTGGCGCACATCCTTCAGCCGTTCGAGGATGGCGTCGGCATCGCCACGGATGCCACGCTCGGCATCGATCAGCAAGAGCACGACATCGGCATCCTTGGCGCCGCCCCAGGCGGTGGTCACCATGGCCGTGTCCAGCCGCCGCTTCGGCTTAAAGATGCCAGGCGTGTCGACGAAAACGATCTGGGCGTTCTCGTGCGTGGCGATGCCGCGCACGATGGCGCGGGTGGTCTGCACCTTATGGGTGACGATCGACACCTTGGCGCCGACCAGTTGGTTGACCAGCGTCGACTTGCCGGCATTGGGCGCGCCGATCAGCGCGACGAAGCCGGAGCGCGTGGCGGGGACTTCTGCTGCCGGAGCGAGGTCTTCGGTGGCGGTCATGCCGCGCTCCCTTCGTTAGAGCGCCGCGCGTCCTCTTGGACACGCAAAGGACGCTCTAAGACTTTGAATCTACGCATCGTGCTCTCCAAAAATCGATTCCGATTTTTGGGCCGATGCGACCCAGACGCCTTCGCGCATAAGCAGTGCGGCGGCGGCCGCCTGCTCGGCCTCGCGCTTGGAGCGCCCGCTGCCGGTTGCCGGCGTAAAAGCGCCGACCTTGACGCTGACGGTGAACAAGGGATCGTGGTCCGGTCCCTCGCGGCTGTCGATACGATAGGCCGGCATGGCGCCCGCCGCCGCCTGGTGCGCCCATTCCTGCAATTCGGTCTTGGCATCGCGACGAGCGGCCCCGATGGCCTGCGAGCGGGGCTGCCAGAATTTATGGATGAAGGCGCGGGCCGCATCGAGGCCGCCGTCGAGATAGAGCACGGCGATCAGCGATTCCAGCGCATCGGCGCGCAGGTTGACGCGCTTGCGTCCGTCGAGACCGCGCACGTCGGAACCGGCACGGATCAGTTCCGGCAGCCCGATCTCCTCGGCGATCTCGGACAGCGCCTCGGCATTGACCAGCGCGTTCAGCCGAAGCGACAGCTCGCCCTCTGCGGCGTCCGGAAATGCCGCGAGCAGCATGTCGGCGACGACAAGGCCGAGAACGCGGTCGCCGAGGAACTCGAAGCGCTCATAGTCGACGCCAGCATGGGTTGAGCGGGCGCTGGCATGGGTCAGCGCGCGCTGCAGACGCTGGCGGTCGGCAAAGGCGTGGCCGGTGCGCTGCATCAGCGCTTCGGCGAGCGCATCGGCGGTCAACCGCTTTGTCGCCGCCATGCCTAGTCGACGAAGTTGAACAGGCGCGACACGCGCATCAGCGACGGCCATTTCCAGATCTCGAGCGGGCTGGCGCCGTCGGCGATCGAGAAGAAGATGATGTTGGCGCGGCCGACCAGGTTCTCCTCCGGTACGAAGCCGACGGTGAAACGGCTGTCGGAGGAATTGTCGCGGTTGTCGCCCATCATGAAATAATGGCCGGGCGGCACGTCGAATTCGCGCGTGTTGTCGCCGATCGAATTGGGCGTCAG
Organism: Mesorhizobium sp. LjNodule214; assembly: GCF_964252735.1. Taxonomy (NCBI): domain Bacteria; kingdom Pseudomonadati; phylum Pseudomonadota; class Alphaproteobacteria; order Hyphomicrobiales; family Phyllobacteriaceae; genus Mesorhizobium; species Mesorhizobium sp. LjNodule214. Next base: position 2,895,245 of record NZ_CAXUPE020000001.1, on the reverse strand, counting down.
GTCGAGCGTGTCGTAGGAAACGCCGTTGGGCAGCGTCTCGCGATAGACGTCGACCGGGCCTTGGGCCTCGGTGATGTCGGGGTTGTCGATCTGTCCCGTCTTCACGCGCGGCACGCCGACGCCATTGATGAACAGCTGACCGTCCTTGACCTGGATCTTGTCGCCCGGCAGACCGATGACGCGCTTGATGTAGTCGACGGACGGGTCCGGCGGAAACTTGAACACCGCGACATCGCCGCGCTTGGGCGCGGCATCCCAGATGCGGCCGGAGAAGATGTCGGGGCCGAACGGCAGCGAATAGTGCGAATAGCCGTAGGACCATTTGGTGACGAACAGATAGTCGCCTTCGAGCAGGGTCGGCCGCATCGACCCGGACGGGATCGAAAATGGCTGGAACAGGAGCGTGCGGATGACCAGCGCAAGCACCAACGCCTGAATGATGACGCTGACGGTTTCGCCAAGCCCGCCGGATTTCTTCTCGGATTTTTCAGCCACGCTCATGTCGTCCTCGATTGTGCGTTGGATGGTATAGAGTCTCGGCGCGCGCTGGGCAACGTCATGCCGGTGGTCAGATGCAATCAATGTGGCGCTTGTTCGACGGGCAACGCCTCAATGATCACAAAGGCTTGAGCAAGCGGAAAATCATCGGTGATGGTGAGGTGGATTGCCGCGCGGTGCCCCCCAGGCAGGATCTTGTCCAGCCTGGCGGCAGCCCCCCCGGTCAGCGCCATGGTCGGCTTGCCGCTGGCAAGGTTGACGACGCCCATGTCGCGCCAGAACACGCCTTGCGCCAGACCGGTGCCCAGCGCCTTGGCGCAGGCCTCCTTGGCGGCGAAGCGCTTGGCATAGGAGGCGGCGCGCCCTTGGCGAGCTTCGGAGCGGGCCTGCTCGACCTCGGTGTAGATGCGCTGGATGAAGCGCTGGCCATGGCGCTCCAGCGACTTCTCGATGCGTCTGATATCGATCAGGTCGCTGCCGATGCCGATGATCATGCCGCGGGAACTTCCCGCCCGCCGTGCCTGGCCTTCTGCGCCCGCTCGTCCATGCGCCTCTTGCGCTGCTCGCGAAAGACGGTCATGCCCCAGCGGGTGATGCCGTAGAACACAAGCCCGAAGACCAGTCCGAGCGGTACGGCGCCGATCAGCATCGGCTCCAGCACCGGGTGCCACAACCGCGCAAACGAAAGCGTATGCATCATTTCGCCAAGATGCTCAGGCGGCCCGTGCTTCGGCAGGCGTTCGTGCAGGATCAGCTTGCCGGTCTCCCAGGATGCGCCCCACAGCAGCGGAAAGGTCAGCGGATTGCCAAAGAACACCGCGCCTAGCGCCGCCGCTACCAGATTGCCGGCGATCACCCAGCAAAGCACGGCGGCGATGACGAAGTGGAAGCCAAGCGGGAAGAACGAGGCGAAGACACCAGCCGAGACACCGGCGGCGACGGCGTGCGGCGTTGCCTTCAGCCGGAGAATGCGCTTGGAGAAATACTGCAGCGAACGAGAGAACGAGCGGCGCGGCCACAGATAGGTACGCACCCGCTCCAAAAGGCCATCAGGCTCGCGGCGTCGAAAAAGCACTCTGTTCCAGTTCCTGATTTATCAACGCCGGCAACTCCGGCCATCCCGGCCGGGGCGCCACAGCCATATCTTGCGCTTTGAGGTCCCAAAGGCAACAACGACTTTGATATAGCGACGCGCCGGCCGAAGAACAACTGACGGGCTGAGCCGAAGCGGCTACTTCAAATACTCGCTGACCTCGACGAGGTTGCCGTCCGGATCGCGAAAGTAGACAGACATCATCGGGCCGCGGGCGCCGGTGCGCTCGACCGGGCCGACTTCGACGGCGACGCCGTTGGCTGCCAGGCAGGCGCAGACCTCGGCGAGCGGCCGGGCGGCAACAAGGCAGAAATCGCCAGCGCCAGCTGTCGGCGCCCTGGCCTTCGGCTCGAAGGTGCGGCCCGCCTGATGCAAATTGATCTTCTGCGATCCGAGGAGCAACGCGGTCGGCCGGTTCGGCTCGTCGAGGCGCCGGAGGCCGAGGACACGTTGGTAGAAGGCGCAGGTGTCATCCACCGAGCGGACCGTCAGCACGAAATGATCGATGCTGGCGATCATCACGGCGCCGCGCTCCCGAAGCGATTCAAGCGACTCGCTCAAGTGCTTGTTTTCATGCATGGCGGCATCAGATGTTGCGGCTGCCGGGCTTGACGGCCGGGATGGCGGCGAGTTCGGGCGGCAGCCGGTCGGCCGGATAGGCCGGAACCTCATATTCGGCGAGCGCGATCAGCGGCACGCCGACATCGGTCTTGCCGGCCGATCGGTCGATGATGCAGGCGGCCGCCACCACCTCGGCGCCAAGCTCGCGCAGGCAGTCGATGGTCTCGCGGATCGACAGGCCGGTGGTGACGATGTCCTCGACGATGACGACGCGCGATCCCCTGGCGATCTCGAAGCGGCGCAGCCTGAACTCGCCCCCTTCCCGCTCGACCCAGATCGCCGGCGCACCGAGATGGCGCGAGGTCTCATAGGCCGGGATCAGCCCGCCGATCGCCGGGCCGACGACATAGTCGATCCGGCCGGGCACGGCGTTGCGGATCTTTTCGGCCAGCGCACTGCAGAGACGCTCGGTCTTGTCGGCATGCATAAAGACGCGCGCCTTCTGCAGGAAGACCGGGCTGCGCAGGCCCGACGTCAGGATGAAATGGCCTTCGAGAACGGCGCCGGCCTCGCGGAAAATGCCCAACACTTCGTCGGTGTTCATCCTGCCTTGTCCCTAAAAAGATTGTCAGCCATTGACGCGCCGCGCATCGCTGACGCTCGAATTGTCCTTGAGCTGCGACAGCAGCCGGTTGAGGTGCTTCAGATCCCAGACTTCGAGATCGATCAGCATTTCGGTGAAGTCGGGCGCAGTGCGCACCATCGACAATGTATGGATATTGGCGTCGTTGGAGGCAACGACCTGGGCGATGTCGGCCAGCGAGCCCGGTGCATTGATGGCAGTGACCGAGACGCGGGCCGGGAAGCGCTCCTTGGTGCGCTCGTCAATGTCCCAGCGCACGTCGATCCAGCGCTCGGGCTGGTCGTCGAAGGCCTGCAGAGCCGGCGACTGGATCGGATAGATGGTGATGCCGGTTCCCGGCTGTACGATGCCGACGATGCGGTCGCCTGGGACCGCGCCTTCCGGCGCGAAGCGCACCGGCAGATCGCCGCGCACGCCGCGGATGGGAACTGCGCCGTCGCGCGGCTGGTCCTTGTCCTTGCGTGCCGCACGACCCGGGATCTGGAACAGCATGCCGGCGGCATTGCGGATCTTCGACCAGCCCTCCTCGCGCTGCTTGGGCGCGGCAACGGTGACGCGTTCGTCCTTGTAGTCGGGGAACACCGCCTTCATGACGTCGGTCGAGGCGAGCTCGCCGCGGCCGACCGAGGCCAGCACGTCCTCGATGTCCTTGCGCGCCAGCCGGTGCAGCACCGGCTTCAAGCCTTCCTTGGTGAAGCTCTTGCCGGCGCGCTCGAAGGCGCGCTCGAGGATGCGGGCGCCAAGACCCGAATATTGCTTGCGGATGGCATTCTTGGTGGCACGGCGGATGGCGGATCGCGCCTTGCCGGTGACGACGACCGATTCCCACGCCGCCGGCGGCACCTGCGCCTTGGAGCGGATGATCTCGACCTCGTCGCCGTTTTTCAATTCGGTCATCAGCGGCATGATGCGGCCGTTGACCTTGGCGCCGACGCAGGTGTCGCCGACATCGGTGTGCACGGCATAGGCGAAGTCGATGGGCGTCGCGCCGCGCGGGAGCGCAATCAGCATGCCCTTGGGCGTGAAGCAAAACACCTGGTCCTGGAACAGCTCCAGCTTGGTGTTCTCGAGGAAATCCTCGGGATTATCGCCTTCGGCCAGCTGCTCGATGGTGCGCCGCAGCCAGGCATAGGCGTTGGTCTCCTTCGAGATCGCGTGTGCGGCGCCGTTCGTCTTGCCGCCGGTGTCCTTGTAGATCGAATGCGCGGCGACGCCATATTCGGCGATCTTGTTCATCTCGCGGGTGCGGATCTGCAGTTCGACGCGCTGGCGCGAGGGACCGACGATGGTGGTGTGGATCGAGCGGTAGTCGTTTTGCTTCGGCGTCGAGATGTAGTCCTTGAAGCGGCCGGGGACCATCGACCAGGCGGTGTGGATGGCGCCGAGCGCGCGGTAGCAGTCCTCGACCGTATCGACGACGACACGGAAGCCGAAAATGTCGGACAGCTGCTCGAAGGACAGCGCCTTGGCCTCCATCTTGCGGAACACCGACCACGGCTTCTTCTGCCGGCTTTTCACGCCGGCCTTGATCGCATGCTTCTCGAACAGGGTGGACAGCGACTTCTCGATCTCGGACAGCACGCCCTTGTTGCGCTCGAATATCTCGGCGAGCCTGGCGGTGACGGCGCGGTAGGCTTCCGGATTGATGTAGCGGAAGGCGATCTCCTCCAGCTCCTCGCGCATGCCTTGCATGCCCATGCGCCCGGCCAGCGGCGCATAGATGTCCATCGTCTCCTCGGTGATGCGCAGGCGCTTGGCTTCCGGCACATGGTCGAGCGTGCGCATATTGTGCAGGCGGTCGGCGAGCTTGACCAGGAGCACGCGCACATCTTCCGAGATCGCCAGCAGCAGCTTGCGCAAATTCTCCGCCTGCTCGGCCTTCTTGGAGACGAGGTCGAGCTTCTTCAGCTTGGTCAGGCCCTCGACCAGCTTGCCCATTTCCGGGCCGAACAGTTCGTCGATCTCGGCCCTGGTCGCTGTCGTGTCCTCGATCGTGTCGTGCAGCAAGGCGACGGCGATCGTCGCCTCGTCCATGTGCATTTCGGTGAGGATGGCGGCGACTTCGAGCGGATGCGAGAAATAGGGATCGCCGGAGGCGCGCTTCTGATGGCCGTGCTTCTGCATGGCATAGACATAGGCCTTGTTGAGCAACGCCTCGTTTACGTCAGGCTTGTAGCGCTGGACGCGCTCGACAAGCTCATACTGACGCATCATGGGCGGGATCTCGCGGTGCTGAAATGAATCATGCGCCGAATATGCATCCGGCGCATGTCATAGATAGCCACGAAACTGCCGACGCGAAAGTGTCGGCAGCGTCGGCGAAGATCAATAGTCGTCGCTTTTTTCCGGCGGGACCAGGCCTTCGATGCCGGCAAGCAGGTCTTCCTCGGTCATGCGGTCGAAAGCGATGTTGTCCTCGGCGTCGTCGGCGTCGGTCGCCGCAACGGCGGTGCCGGTCTGATCGGCGATCACCTCGCCGTCAGCTTCCGGCTCGTCGACCTCGACATGCTTCTGCAGCGAGTGGATCAGGTCTTCCTTGAGGTCGTCGGGCGACAGCGTCTCGTCGGCGATCTCGCGCAGAGCGATGACCGGGTTCTTGTCGTTGTCGCGCGGCACGGTGATCTGCGCGCCCTGGCTGATCTGGCGGGCGCGGTGGCCGGCCAAGAGCACGAGCTCGAAGCGGTTGTCGACCTTGTCGATGCAATCTTCAACGGTTACGCGGGCCATGAATTGCCCCTTTCATGCCTGGATTTGATGGAAAACAGGCGCGGTCCATAACCCGAACGCCGCCAAAATACAAGCTTCTTGGCAATGCCGGCCCCTGGCCCGGGCGGAGGGCGGATCGGTACCAGAATTCGGGACACGCCTGGCTGCGACGATTGCGCACCGATCACAATTGCTTGCAATGCGGCAACGCAGCTTGGATTGCCGCAAAACTGGCGCTATCTCGGATAAGGAAGGCTATAAGGTCTATTTTTCAGAGACCGGCCGATAGTCACGCACGCATTTAGACGACCGCCTATTTTTCGAAAAGGAAATTTTTCCATGTTCGACCCTCGTGAGAAAATCGCCCTTTTCATCGACGGCGCCAATCTCTACGCCACCTCGCGGGCGCTGGGTTTCGACATCGACTATCGCAAGCTTCTGTCGAGCTTCCAGAAGCGCGGCTATCTGCTGCGCGCCTACTATTACACGGCGCTGGTCGAGGATCAGGAATATTCCTCGATCCGGCCGCTGATCGACTGGCTCGACTATAATGGCTTCAAGGTGGTGACCAAGCCGGCCAAGGAATTCACCGACTCGACCGGCCGCCGCAAGATCAAGGGTAATATGGACATCGAACTGACCGTCGATGCGCTGGAGCTCGCCGATGTCGTCGACCACTACGTTATCTTCTCCGGCGACGGCGATTTCCGCACCCTGGTCGAGGCGCTGCAGCGGCGCGGCCGCAAGGTCTCGATCGTCTCCACCATGGCCTCGCAGCCGCCAATGATCTCCGACGATCTGCGCCGCCAGGCCGATCATTTCATAGACCTGATGACACTGAAGAACGAAGTCGGCCGCGATCCGTCCGAGCGGCCGGTGCGCCGGCCCGAGCCGACCGAAGTCGACGAGGACGATTTTTGACGGCGGCTGCCTTGGTCGCCGCTTCCTCCCCCGAACCCGGCCGCGACTGCCCGCTCTGCCCGCGGCTGCATGATTTCATCGCCGACTGGCGGCAACGCGAGCCGTCCTGGTTCAACGCGCCGGTGCCGACCTTCCTCCCGCCCGAAGGCGAGGATGCCGTCAGGCTTTTGATCGTCGGGCTGGCGCCGGGCCTGCGCGGCGCGAACCGGACGGGGCGACCCTTCACCGGCGACTATGCCGGCGACCTGCTCTACTCGACGCTGATCGCGCACGGTTTTGCGCGCGGCGAGTTCAAGGCGCGGCCGGACGATGGGCTGCAACTCGTTGGCACGGCGATCACCAATGCGGTGCGCTGCGTGCCGCCGGAAAACAAGCCGGTGGGTGCGGAGATCACTACCTGCCGGACATTTCTGGTGCCGACAATCGCGCGCTTTCCCAATTTGCGCGCCGTGCTGGCGCTGGGCTCGATCGCGCATCAGTCGACGGTGCGGGCGCTGGGTGGGCGCGTCGCCGCCTATCCGTTCCGGCATGGCGGGCGGCAGCAGGCGGGCGCCGTCACGCTGTTTTCCAGCTATCACTGCTCGCGCTACAACACCAACACCGGCGTTCTGACCGAGGCGATGTTCGTCAATGTGTTCAGGGAGATAGCGGCGTTCCTGAAGACATAGAGTCCGGAGTCAAGGCGCCGCAAACAATTCGGTCAGCTTCGCCGGCCCGCCCTGCAAGACATTGAGGTCGACATCGCCGTCGATGCCGTCGACACGGCCCCTGTTGTGGTATTGCCAATAGACCCAGTCGTCGCTGCCCGGCTCGAGCAGCAATGAGCGAAGCCAGAGCGGGCGCGCCGCTATCTGCCCGGCATAGGCGGTTGCGGCGTCGTCGGTCAGATAGACGATCGCAGGCTTGCCAAAGGCGGCTTCCACCGGACCGAGGAATGCCAGGAGTTCGGCATTGAGCTGTTCAGGTGATGGCCTTTGCGGGCAATTGCCGCCGAATTCGATGTCCACCACCGGCGGCAGCAGCGGCCCGTCGCGCGGCACCACAGAGATGAAATTTTTCGCCTGGTCGGCGCCAGGCCGACAGAAGGTGAAGAAGTGATAGGCGCCGACGGCAAGACCGGCCGCGCGCGCCTCGCGCAAATTGGCGGCAAAGGCATCATCGACATGGTCACCGCCCTCCGTCGCCTTGATAACGGCAAAGGTGACATCGTCGGCGGCGACGCGCTGCCAGTCGATCTTGCCCTGATGATGTGAGACGTCGATGCCTCTCAGCGGGAATCGGATGCGATCCGGCGAGAAGGTACGGAAATAGGCAAGGCCGCCTGCCGCGACGAGGCCGGCCGCGACCACGATGGCCAGGCTCCAGAGAACAATCCGGTACTTCAAGGCGATCCCCTGTTGGAACTGGCGGCTTGTTCGACCTTTGAAGCCAGACTGTTGGCTTTTTTCAGGCTACCGTCACCCACGCTCCTTCAACAAGCGGCCCTTCTCGCGCGACCAGTCGCGCTGCTTTTCGGTCTCGCGCTTGTCGTGCAGCTTCTTGCCGCGGCCGACGGCGAGCAAAAGCTTGGCGCGGCCCTGGTCGTTGAAATAGATTTTCAGCGGCACCAGCGTCATGCCTTCGCGGTCGACGCTCTGCGACAGCTTCGCCATCTCGCGCTTGTTGAGCAGCAGCTTGCGGCGCCGGCGCGGCTCGTGGTTGAAGCGGTTGGCCTGCAGGTATTCCGGCAGATAGGAATTGATCAGCCAGATCTCGCCGCCTTCGACCGAGGCGTAGCTGTCCTGGATGTTGGCCTGGCCCTGACGCAGCGACTTGACCTCGGTGCCGGTCAGCACCAGACCGGCCTCGATCGTGTCGAGCACCTCATAGGAAAACCGCGCCTTGCGGTTCTCCGCAACGGTCTTGTTGTTGGGATCGGCTTTTCTGACTTGATTCATGATGTGGAGAGGTGGCGCCTCATCCCTAATTTATCAAGCCGGCGTGCTTCATCGCCTGATCGATCTTCTCGGCGGTCGATGCCTCGATCGTCACCAGCGGCGAGCGCACGACGTTTTCGACCTTGCCCAGCTGCGACAGCGCATATTTGGCGCCGCACAGGCCAGGTTCGGTGAAGATCGCCTTGTGCAGCGGCAAGAGACGATCCTGCAACTCAAGCGCCTTGGCGCTGTCGCCGGAAAGGGTAGCTTCCTGGAATTCGGCGCACAACCTCGGGGCGACATTCGACGTCACCGAGATGCAGCCGACGCCGCCATGCGCGTTGAAGCCGAGTGCCGAGGCGTCCTCGCCCGAAAGCTGGATGAACTCCTTGCCGCAGGTGGCGCGCTGCTCGGAAACGCGCTCGACCTTGCCGGTGGCATCCTTGACGCCGACGATGTTCTTGAAGTCGTGTGCCAGCTGGCCCATCGTTTCCGGGCTCATGTCGATCACCGAGCGCGGCGGGATGTTGTAGATGATGATCGGCAGCTTGGTCGCCTTGGCGACGGCAGCGAAATGCGCATAGAGACCGCGCTGCGTCGGCTTGTTGTAATAGGGCGTGACGACGAGAGCCGCGTCAGCACCCGCCTTCTCGGCATATTGCACCAGCCCGACCGCCTCCTCGGTGTTGTTGGAGCCGGCACCGGCGACGACCGGAACGCGCCCGTTGGCGACCTCGATGCACACCTTGACGACCTGGCGATGCTCGTCATGCGACAGCGTCGGCGACTCGCCGGTGGTGCCGACGGGAACCAGCCCGGTTGTGCCTTCGGCGAGCTGCCATTCCACGAACGCGCGAAAGGCTTTCTCGTCGAAACGCCCGCTCTTTTCGAACGGTGTCACGAGCGCGGTCAGCGAGCCTCTCAGCATGTCGTCCAACTCCTTGGGACTTATCGAGTTTTGTCGGTCGGTCTATCGTGCGCGCCTTCTAGCCGAAAGCGAAGCCGCGCACCATAGTCTCGACATTGTTGCGCGGCAAGCATCGCCATGGTGCCAGCGGGCGCAATTCGAACGACCTCGATAGCCTTTCATTCACGTGCTCTTCACGACCTAAGTTTAGGCTTCGAGGCGTCTCAGCCTGCTGGTAATGTGTAAGGACAAGATAATGCCGACCAGGCGGTCTCATCGTTTTGCGCTTCTGGGCGCCACGCTTGCGCTGATCCCGGTTGCGGCGATCGGCGGTGGCGTCGATGTGCAGCTGACCTCGGCGATCCCGATGCCGCGCCTCGATGATCAAAGCGGCCAGGATGCGAGCCCTTCGCCTTCCGCCAGCGTCGCCCTGCTGAAGAGCGGCCTCGACCGGCTGGCGGCCAGCGACATTGCCGGCGCGCGCCAGGTGCGCGAGGCGCTGCCGGCCAATTCGCTCGACCGCCATATCCTTGCCTGGGCGATCGCGCTCTATGGCGGCGACCAGGTGCCGAGCGGTGACATTGCCGACGCCGCCAAGATGCTGCCGAACTGGCCGGGCACGATCGCGCTGCGCAAGAACAGCGAGCGCGCGCTCTATCGCGACAACCCCTCGCCGCAGATCGTGGTGAAGGCATTCGACGGCAGCCAGCCGTTGACACCGGAAGGCGTGATCATCCTTGCCCGCTCCTATGTGGCGCTGGGCAATGCCAAGGCGGCGCGTTCGGTGCTGTCGCCATTCTGGCGCACGGAAAAGCTCGAGGCGAAGGACGAGACAGCGGTCATCAAGGAATTCGGCGCGCTGACCCCGGCCGCCGACCATCGCTTCCGCATGGAGCGCATGTTCTATGCCGACAGGCTCAGCTCGGCGCTGCGCGTTGCCGGCCTCGCCGGCGCCCAGCCACTGGCCGACGCCTGGGCGGCCGTGTCCAAGGGCGACAAGAATGCGGCCAAGCTGCTGAAGGCGGTGCCACCCGAGCAGCGTTCGGCCGGCTATTTCTTCGCGCAGGCCGAATATCTGCGCAAGCAGCAGAAGTTTGCCGACGCCGCGGCGATCGTGATGAAGGCGCCGACCGACCGTGAGGCGCTGGTCGACCCCGATGCCTGGTGGGTCGAGCGCCGGGTGCTGTCGCGCGAACTGGTAGACCAGGGCGACATGAAGACGGCCTACAAGATCGTTGCCGCGCATGCCGCCGAAAGTGCCGCCAGCGCCGCCGAGGCCGAGTTCCATGCCGGCTGGTACGCGCTGCGCGGCCTCAACGATCCCGCCACAGCCGCCACGCATTTCGCACGCATTGCCGACTTGGCGCAGGGGCCGATGTCGCTGTCGCGCGCCTATTACTGGCTGGGCCGCGCGGCAGAGGTCGGCGGCCCCGGCAATGCCAAGGACTATTTCACGCGCGCCGCCTCATACGGCACCACTTTCTACGGCCAGCTCGCCGGCGAGCGTGTGGGCTTGAGGAGCCTCAACATCGTCTATCCGCAGCCGAGTGCGGCCGACCGGAAGAATTTCGCAGCCCGAGAAGCCGTCAGTGCCATCATGCGGCTGCAGGAGGCGGGCTACGACCGCTACGCCGAGACGCTCTACCGCGACCTCGCTGGGCAGCTGACCAGCCCGGGCGAACTGGCGCTGTTGGCGGTACTGGCGGAAAAGCAGGACAACCATTTCATGGCGCTGAAGATCGGCAAGATCGCCGGCGCGCGCGGCATCGATGTCGGGGCGCTGTCGCATCCGCTGGGCGTCATTCCCGACACCGCCAACATTTCCGGCTCGGGCAAGGCGCTGGCCTATGCGATCGCGCGCCAGGAAAGCGAGTTCAATGTCGGCGCCATTTCCAGCGCCGGCGCGCGCGGGCTGCTGCAGTTGATGCCGGGCACCGCCAGGCAATTGGCAAAGAAAGCCGGACTGACGTTTTCGCAGACCCGGCTGACCAGCGATGCCGGCTACAATGCGACGCTGGGCGCGGCCTTCCTCGGCGAGCAGCTCGACCGCTTTGACGGATCCTATGTGCTGACCTTCGCCGGCTACAATGCCGGCCCCAACCGGGCCGCCCAATGGGTGGCGAAATACGGCGACCCGCGCGGCAAGGACGTGGACGCCGTCGTCGACTGGATCGAGCGGATTCCCTATACGGAAACAAGAAGTTACGTGCAGCGCGTGATGGAGAATTACGAGGTCTACAAGATGCGTATTTCAGGGAAGTACGACATCGTGGGAGATCTGGTGAACGGGCGGAGTTGAGGAGCGCGGCGAGTTCATAAAGCCGGATGCCGGCGATCCGTCGCGCTCCCCGCTGTCCCTCCAACATCTCCAAGATTCTCAACCCGCCTACTCCGGCGATTTGACCGCCCCTGCCCTCGCCTGTAGCAGTCGGAAGCGATCCGACAACGGCGGGGAATCGAGTGCATATGCAAGATGACCAAGGTTTCTCCGACTTCTTCTACACCGCGCCGGACGGGCTCAAACTGCATGCCCGCGTTTACGGCGAAACTGACTCTGGACGCTGGCCCGTCGTCTGCCTCCCAGGCCTGACCCGCAATGCGCGCGACTTCCACGAGTTGGCGCTGCATCTGTCGCGGCAGGCGAAGAACCCACGCAGGGTTGTCGCCTTCGACTATCGCGGGCGCGGACAATCCGCCTATGATCCCGACATCAGCCACTATAATGTCGGTGTCGAGGCCGGCGACATCCTCGCGGGCCTGGCGGTCCTCGGCATCGAGAACGCGGCCTTCATCGGCACGTCGCGCGGTGGGCTGATCATCCATGTGCTCGGCGCGATGCGGCCGGCCGTGCTGAAGGCCATCGTGCTCAACGACATCGGCCCGGTGATCGAGGCCGAAGGCCTCGCCCATATCGGCTCCTACCTCGAGCGCGCGCCGAAGCCGAAGAGCTTTGGCGAGGCGCTCGACGCCCAGCGCGGCGCGCATGGTGGCGATTTTCCGGCGCTGACTGAGGCCGACTGGGAACGGATGGTGTCGGCGCTCTATCGGGAGACGGATGCAGGACTGGTGCCGGATTTCGACTCGAAACTGGTCGACACGCTTGCTGGGCTCGATTTCACCAAGCCATTGCCGGATCTATGGCCGCAATTCGAAGCGCTCGCCGCCGTGCCGATGCTCGCCATACGCGGCGGCAACTCGAAGCTGCTGTCAGCCGGGACGCTGGAAGAGATGCGAAAACGCCATCCTTGCATGGAGGCGATCACCGTCGATGGCCAAGGCCATGCGCCTTTCCTGGAGACCGGCGACCTGCCGGACGCCATCGCCGCATTCCTGGATCGGGCCGAACAACAGGTTCAGGCAAAGTAAACCCCAAGACCACATCGGTCTCGGGGTCGCTATTGCAGTATAGGAAAGTTTGGCGGAGCTATTTGGCCTTGGAGCTTTTCCCGGCCGCCTTGGCCGCCTTCGCTGTGCCCGCTTCGCCCTTTTGCCTGGGCCCGGCCGATGTAGGCGTGGTCAGCGGAGACGAGAACGCCGAGCTCTCCGTGCCGCCAGCCGTCCCCTCGCCGCGCGGCGTTTCCAGCACGACGACGCAGCCATCGAGGTCGTTTGTGGCCAGATGCGCGTAGCGCATGGTCATCGACAGCGTCTGGTGGCCGAGCCACATCTGCACGCGCCTGATGTCAATGCCGCCCTGAACGAGACGCGATGCGCAGGTGTGGCGCAATATATGCGGAACCACCTGTTCATCGGCGCCGAGGCCGACCTCGGCCTTCGCATCATTCCAGATGGCACGATATTGCGCCTGGCTGAGCTTGGTGAACGGACCCTTCGGCCGGCGTCCTTCGGTGACCGGAAGCTTGATCACCTCCTTGACACGAGCGGTCATCGGAATGGTGCGGCTACGGCCGGACTTGGTGATCCAGAAAGAGACGCGGTGTTCCTGGATGTCGTTCCAAATCAACCCGAGCGCCTCGCCGAGGCGGCATCCGGTGTCGACGAGGAAGACAGAAAGACGGTAAGCATCCTCGCTGCGGCTCCTGATGGCCGCGAACAGCCTGGCCTCTTCGTCCTTTTCAAGGAAACGAATCCGTCCCGCCCGCTCCTTCTGGCGGCGGAACTCGGGCAGGCTGTGGATATCTCCCATCTTATGAGCCTTGCGCAACAGTTTGCTAAGGGCAGCCATCTTCCGGTTGATGGTTGCGTTGCTGTTGCCGCGCTGGCGCAAGGTACCGATAAGGTTGTCCAGGGTGCTTTGGTCAAAGGCGCTGAAACGTTCCCCAAGGAGGATCTCGTCTATTTCGCCGATGAAAGAGCTGACATTGTATTTATGCCGCCCGTCATCCCAAAGTATGTCTCGATAGGCTGAAAAAAGCTCTCCGACCCTATACGACTTTACTTCTCTTATCTTGTTAAAGCTGTATTTGATCTTTGCGCTTTGAGAAGAAAACATCGAAAAATGATCAGAGGGTGTTTCCTCTTGAATCGCTTCGGTCGTCATCATTCGCTGCAACCCCCGAATGGATAGATCAGCCCTATCCGCTTGGAGGCGCCCTTTCAAGAGTTTTGAATCACGCAGTTGTGATTTCATCCGCCCATCAACGGATCCCACGAAATCGTCCCACGGACTCTATTCAGCTACCGATACCCCCATCCTTTCGTTTGCGTTGACCCAGTCACGAAAACAATCCAGCCCGGGCGTTGATGCGCCCGGGCTGGATTTCACCTGTATAGAACCAGCCCTTAGAACGAGCGCTGGAAGCGGAGCATACCGCCGACGCTGTTGTCGTCGTCAGCATTGGTCCAGTTGGAGAAATCGGCGTTGCCGAAATTGCCTGCATTGAGGTAGTCAATTTCAGCCGTGACCGTGAAGCCGGGGACGACGTCGTAGGCGACGTTGGCTGCGATACCGAGGTTCTCACCTTCGTCATACGAGACCTGGAGGTTGAACGAGGTCTTCTCGTTGATGGTGTAGGTGCCACCGCCCCAGAATGCCCAGTTGCCGTCCCACTGCTTGTAGAAGCCGCGGCCGCCAGCATCGAGGACATAGGTCGGATCCGACAGGTTGTCGTCGGTGCCGTAGCCGCCGATGATGAACAGCGACAGGTTCTGCATCGGGGTGATGTCCAAGCGAACCTTGCCGGCGACTTCTTCGTAGTTGCTGTCATAAGCGATGACGCCGGTGATGGCGCCCCAGCCCTGGGTGTACTTCAGACCGCCGACGACATGCGGAACGTAGCTGTCGATCGTACCCTTGCCGTAGAAACCATCGGTGCCGCCGCCCGAGCCTTCTTCGAGCGAGAGAACGGCTGAGAAGCCGTTGCCGGCATCGAAGTAGTACTGGATGACGTTGGTGTCGAAATCGCCGTAGGGAACCAGCGTATCCTGGATGACGTTGCCGGCGTAGCCGATGAACGTATTGAAGGCCGATTCGTCCTTACCGACGCGCAGGCCACCGAGCTGGATCCAGGCGAAGTTCAGCGAGACGCCCGAGTTGCCAGCAATATTGTCGTCAGTGGTGGTGGTGGCATAGCGGTTGCCGTTGCCGAAATTCCAGCGAGTCTCGGTGAAGGTCTTCAAGGTGCCGAGTTCGGTTTCCTGGCCGGTCCAGGTCTTCAGCGTGAAGCGGGCCTTCTTGCGCCAGGTATCCTGCTCGTCGCCATCCTGCACGTCGAGGGTCGTCGCACCATCGAACGAGCCGACATCGCCAAAGCTGGCGTCATAACGCACATAGCCGCCGATGCGCAGGCAGGTTTCGGTGCCGGGAATGTAGAAGTAGCCCATGCCGTAAACGTCGCAGATCTTGACGTATTCAGCGGGTTCCGGCTCGGCGACGACGACGGCGTCGGCGGCGCGCGCACCGGAAACTGCGATCAGGGCCGCAGCGGAGCCAAGGAGAAGGCTCTTGATGTTCATTTTCTGACCTCCAGTCAAAAGTTAAAAAACGGGTCTGGGTATTCTTTGCTGAAGGACAGCGTTCCCTGCCCCATCCCCACTAACCGAAAAAGATGCGCACCGCGCCGCTCCTTCGAATTCGACATTACCCATGAGGCGGCGGCGTTCAACCACGATCGTACCAGCAAAAGGGCAGTTCGGGCGCTATCCCCCGGCGTTGTTGCACAAATGACACGATTTGGCCTCAGTCCGAAAGCTCTCGTTAACCATCGGGGCTCCCGCGGCCCTTGCAACGCGGCCGAATCCGGCGGCGCGCCGTCGCAATTGCGGCCAAGGCGCCCCGAGTCGCCGGCCAGGGAATTGCCGCAGAATCGCCTTATGACGTACACGGCCGGCGGCCGATGCCGGATTTTTCCGCGATAATGGCGCCAGCTGTTGATTGTGCCGGCGCTTTTCTTTATCCAGCGGCGCAACGGAGAGGTGGCCGAGTGGTCGAAGGCGCTCCCCTGCTAAGGGAGTAGAGGTCAAAAGCTTCTCGTGGGTTCGAATCCCATCCTCTCCGCCACCCTACGCCCTGCGGGCTTCGGGTGGCAGGCCACCCGAAACCGCATTTTGGGCGTAGGAGTGTCGCCCGAAGCTACGAAGTAGCGTAGGGGGACCATGTGGTACGTCTACTTCCTGCAACTCCATAACAGCGATACCTATGTCGGATCGACCAACGACCTTCGACGCCGTTTCGAATCGCATCGATCAGGCAATGTGACTTCGACCAAGGCTCATCTGCCCGTCACCTTGAAGGCCTACATTGCGGTTGAAACCGAGGCCAACGCCCGGCAACTCGAGCGATATTTCAAGACAGGCTCGGGCAAGGCCTTCGCTAGCAAGCGCTTTTGGCTCCCCTGATGGTCCCAAGATTATCTATTTGAAATAAAAAGAGAAACAGCACAACGAGTAGCTTTTCGTCGACCTCCGCCTTCGATTCTGACTGGAGGTCAGAAAATGAACATCAAGAGCCTTCTCCTTGGCTCCGCTGCGGCCCTGATCGCAGTTTCCGGTGCGCGCGCCGCCGACGCCGTCGTCGTCGCCGAGCCGGAACCGGCTGAATACGTCAAGATCTGCGACGTCTACGGCTCGGGCTACTTCTACATTCCCGGCACCGAAACCTGCCTGCGCATCGGCGGCTTTGTCCGCTACGACATCGGCGTCGGCGACGTCGGCTCGTTCGATGGCTCCCGCGCCATCGATCAGATGAACGGGAAGGATCAGGGTACGTGGTACAAGAACACCCGCTTCACGCTGAAGACCTGGACCGGCCAGGAAACCGAGCTCGGCACCTTGAAGACCTACACCGAGACCCGCTTCAACTTCGGCAACTCCAATGGCTATGGCGATGAATTCGGCAATGACGCTGTCAACAAAGGCGTCACGCTGAACTTCGCCTGGATCCAGCTCGGTGGCCTGCGCGTCGGCAAGGACGAATCGGCCTTCGATACGTTCATCGGCTATGCCGGCAACGTGATCCAGGATACGCTGGTCCCGTACGGCGGCTTCGATACCAACGTCGTCCAGTACTACTTCGATGCCGGCAACGGCTTCTCAGCCGTGGTTTCGCTCGAAGAAGGCTCCGGCGATGCTGGTGCTGCTGTCCTCGATGGGGCTGGCAATTATTTCTTCAATGCCACTTCCGGCAATGACACCATCGACAGCTACGTGCCGCATGTCGTCGGCGGCGTGAAGTACACGCAGGGCTGGGGTGATATCATCGCCGTCGGCGCCTATGACAGCACTTGGGAAGAGTGGGCCGGCAAGGTTCGCCTCGATGTGAACGCGACCAACGAACTGTCGCTGTTCATCATGGCCGGCTACGGAACGGACGACAACATCGACCGCAACTTCTACAAGCAGTGGGGCGGCAACTGGGCGGTGTGGGGCGGCGGCACCTACAAGTTCAACGAGAAGACCTCGTTCAACCTCCAGGCCTCTGCTGACGACGACAAGAACTATGGCGTAGCGGCGAACGTCGCCTACGACATCGTTCCCGGCCTGACGGTCACGGCCGAAGTCGACTACGACCACGACGGCAAGTTTGGCGACGTTGACAATCGCAACTGGACCAATGGGGACAAGAAGAACAGCGTCGGCGGCCTCCTCCGCTTCCAGCGCTCGTTCTAATAGGCTCCGGCTGAATGAAGCTAAACCCGGCGGGCAACCGCCGGGTTTTTTGTTGGGCACCGTGTTCTTTGAGGACGACGGGCTCCGCTCAAGAATTTCGCAGGTAACGGCGAAACAGCGACGGGCCCTCACGCTCAAATGTCGGCCAGATCTCCCAAAGCGTCGATCAGCGGCTGGATCTCGCTTTCGTAATTCGCCCACCGCTTGACGGACGACGTATAGATCGGCTGGCGAACCTGCCAATTGCTATAGGTGTTTACGGAGCCGCCCCTGTCAAAAAAGCGCAAGCAGGTATCGTCCCAGGGTAGTCCGAGATAATCTATGAGACAGCGCGACTGCTTCTCTTGATTTTCAATCAACGTCTCGTACCGGTTTTCGAAGATACGGCCCGGGAAAATCTTGTCCCAATGCCGCATCAGACGATCATACTCCCTGTAGTAAAGCCCCAGTGTCTCCAGATCGGCGCTGTAGCTATGCGCATCACTGAATTGCAGGACAAAGCAAGAGATACAATTGTCAATGGCGTCGCGGCGACAATGAATGATGCGCGCGTTGGGGAAAAGGATGCCAATCAGGCCGACCAGCTCGAAATTGTGAGGCATCTTGTCGACAATTCGAAGCGCATCAGGGGCCCGCTCGCGCAGATAGCCAACATGCTCCGCAGCCAGCGCCCTGGACAGCTGTGGGGTCATCGATGCGATCGCCTCACCCGGGCTTATGTCGGATCCATACCTAAGATCGAGCCCATTCGATATGCGTCTAAGCTTTGTTAACTCGCCAGCGCCATGAACATTGGGATGGCTGGCGCAGATCTGCTCAGTCAGTGTTGTGCCCGAGCGAGGCATCCCGACTACGAACACGGGCACCTCGGAGACATTGCCAGAAGCAGTCCTTGAAGCCACCAAATCCGGTGTAAAGGTTTCGATCAGGGCGTCGACCCAACGACGGTAGGATTGCAGATCGAAGCTGTTGCCGCCGGCTTGATTTCCTTTTTTGAAGTGCTCCATCGCCTCCTTGTAGCGACCGAGGTCGTTGAGCAGCTTTCCGGCCGCGTGATGGAGCGCCGTCGCTCCCTGGGATCCGTGGTCAGGGTCTTGAAGCTCCGTCAGGATCGCCGCGAGTTCTGGTGGCTCTTCAGTGAATTTGTGCGTGCGTACAAGTCTATTGTAGGCAGCAGGTACCGCGATGCGCCGATCTATTGCCTCTTTGAGATGAACGGCGGCTTCGTCCATGCGGCCGAGGCTTGCCAGCGCACGAGGCAGCCCCAACCGGGCCATGGGATGATTTCGGTCGACCCTGAGCGCCTTCTCAAAGAGCGGCAGCGCCATTTCCCCCTTGTCAAACGAATTGTATGCATCGCCCAAGGCGCAAAGCGCTTCCACCAGATCCGGCTTCAATGCCAGTGCGTGCTGAATGTGTTTGATCGCCGGTGTAAACTCGCTGAGCCTCAAATAGGCTTGACCGAGGCTTAGGTGGTAGTAGGGATTTAGAGGCTCCTGCGCGATCGCCCGACCAAAATACCGCAGGACCTTTTCGTCGTCGTACCCGATCCCCAGCGTCCCCAGTATATAAAGGGCCAGCGGATGTTCGGGCGTTCTCGCCAGAACGCGATGACAGAGCTCTTCCGCCTCAGGCAATCGATTCTCTTGCTGGAACTCGAGCGCCTGCCTCAACATCACATCGTTGGCCT
Organism: Mesorhizobium sp. LjNodule214; assembly: GCF_964252735.1. Taxonomy (NCBI): domain Bacteria; kingdom Pseudomonadati; phylum Pseudomonadota; class Alphaproteobacteria; order Hyphomicrobiales; family Phyllobacteriaceae; genus Mesorhizobium; species Mesorhizobium sp. LjNodule214. The sequence continues at coordinate 2,876,243 of NZ_CAXUPE020000001.1, read as the reverse complement.
GAGCGCGAGACGGAGCCGCCTTTGCGGGCTGAGGTTTCGGTTGCCCAACCTTCGGCGGTGCGCCCTTCGGCGCTGCTTGGGTTTTAAGGTGCTTGGCCCAAGCGGGCGGCAATCGGTTGCTCATTCTATTTCGCTAGCAAAACGGATCGGCGAAATCCAGTGCGACATTGTCATCTTGCGCCCAACATGCCTCCACGCTAGCAAGAAGACCGTTTTTCGAGCGAGCCTTACTATGCGCCAGCGCCCTGCCCTCACGCCGCTTGTCGGCGCGCTTCCCTCGACAGTGCCGTTTGTCGGCCCGGAGGCGCAGGAGCGCGAGCGTGGCCGTGCCTTTCGCGCTCGTATCGGCGCCAATGAGAGCAGCTTTGGCCCCTCGCCGCGGGTGATCGAGCGCATGGCCGGGATTGCCCGCGACATGTGGATGTACTGCGACCCCGACAATTTCGACCTGAAGCAGGCGGTGGCTCGACATCTCGGTGTCGGTGCCGAGAACGTGGTGGTCGGGGAAGGCATAGACGGGCTGCTCAGCCTGGTGGCGCGCATGTACGCCGCGCTCGGCGACGCCGTGGTCACCTCGCTCGGCGCCTATCCGACGTTCAACTTCCACATCGCCGGTGTCGGCGGCCGGCTGGTCACAGTGCCTTACGCGGACGACAGGGAAAGCCTGGACGGACTGCTCGCGGCGGTCGTCAGGGACAAGGCGCCGCTGGTCTATCTCTCCAATCCGGACAATCCGATGGGCAGTTGGTGGGATGCGGCCGAGATCACCCGCTTCATCGAGGCGCTGCCCGAAACCACCATGCTGGTGCTCGACGAGGCCTATGGTGAGCTTGGGCCGGCCTCGGCACTGCCGCCGATCGATGTCTCCAGGCCAAACGTCATTCGCATGCGCACCTTTTCGAAGGCCTACGGGCTTGCCGGCATACGCTGCGGCTATGCGGTGGCGGAGGCCCAGGTGATCCGCGACTTCGAGAAGATCCGCAACCATTATGGCGTCAGCCGCATGGCGCAGATCGCCGGCGTCGAGGCGCTCGCCGACCAAGCCTATCTGGAAACCGTGGTGACACGCGTCGCAGCCGGCCGCCAGCGCATCGCTGAAATTGCCGAGGCGAACGGGCTGAAGCCGCTGCTTTCGGCGACTAATTTCGTCACCATCGACTGCGGCAGCGATGGCGCCTTCGCGCTGAAGGTGCTGCAGGGGCTCTTGGCACGCGACGTGTTCATCCGCAAACCGATGGTGCCGCGGCTCGACCGCTGCATAAGGGTCAGCGTCGGGCTCGACCACGAGCTCGACATTTTCGCCGAAGAACTGCCGGGCGCATTGGCGGCGGCGCGAGGGATTTAGTCAGTTCCCGTTCGCGCAGCCGGCGCGCGCTCGTTTCGCATTGCATCGAATCGGTCGCCCTTCGGCACGCCTGCCCTCCTTGATCGATGCTGGGCTCAGAATTCCTAGTTCAGGCCAAAGCGAACCGTGCGAAACCTAACATCCGCTTCGAAGCCGTCTCGCCGGTGCAGAAGTGGCCCTTGCCAGGTCGCCATATCCCCCTCGAACGACCAGTTCTTGTCGAGGCTCACCTCTCAATCGAGTACCGGAACTCCTTCTGCTTCCGAGCGTTCGGGCATCGCCCGCGCGGGAGATATACTAGCGAATTCCGGTTCTTAAGGGTCCTTGCACGAACCAGAACCCGGAAAATATAGAGCCCTCTAAATGGTGCCATCACCCGAGCAGATGCATCACTTGTTCAATGCATCAGAAGAACTTGAGATCTCAGCTAAAATCTGATCCTGCACCCTGATTTCAGCCTTGTTAAGCGATCCGGGCAATAGCGCACACGATATATGTGCATATGTTCTAATTTGTTTACTTTAGCGCCGAATCATAAACACATATGCTGTCGAAGGACGGATGACGGGAAGCACAGGGGGCTCAATACCAATCAGAACCACGGGGATACCAAATGCCGCAGCACAGTGCCAACGAGCAGTATTTGCTCGAACTCATCAATGCCGAGCGTGCCAAGACAGGTGCCCAGCCTCTGGCCTTCGACAACGACCTCAGCGAAGCCGCCGAAGGTCACGACCGGTGGATGCTGGCAACCGACATCTTTTCGCATACCGGTTCCGGCGGTTCGTCGCCGACGACGCGCATGAAGGCTGCAGGCTATGTCCTGACCGGATCGTGGGCGACCGGCGAGAACATCGCCTGGGCAACGACCCGCGCCCCGACCGGCTATGTCGACGAGGTCAAGCTCCTCCACACCAACCTGATGAATTCCTCGGGACACCGGGCGAACATCCTCAATCCCAACTTCCGTGAAGTCGGCCTTGGCTTCGAGGTCGGCGACTACAAGGGCCGCAGCAGCGCCTTCGTCACCGAGGACTTCGCCAAGAGCGGTACCGACCTGTTCCTGATCGGCGTCACCTTCGACGACAAGGATGGCGATCGTTTCTACGATCCGGGCGAAGGGCTCGGCGCCATCACGGTGACGGCCAAGAATTCCGCCGGCCAGACCTTCAAGACCACGACATCGGCTGCCGGCGGCTACGATCTGGTGCTGAAGCCTGGCACCTACACGGTGACTTTCTCGGGCGCGAACATCGCCACCTCGACGCAGACGGCGACGATCGGCACCAAGAACGTCAAACGCGACCTGATCGATCCGACGATGAAGTCGGGCACGCTTGCCGCGACCGCCTCGGCCGACGATGCCAGTTCCGACACCAGCCACACGCAGCCGGCGGCGTCGGCTGCTCCCACCACCGTGGCGGATGCGGGGAGCTACACTGCCGGCAACACCACCAAAAGCTGGCTCGCCGACTTCTTCAAGACCCATTCGGCGGCGAAGCAAGGCACCCTCAGCCCCAATGAGACTGCTGGCGGCGCGACCGATCAGGACACATCACATACGGCCGTGCTTGGCAGCGACCATTTGCAGTTCCGCCAGACAATAGCCTCGCCCACCAATGCAGAGGATGTCTCCGATCTGCTCGATGGCGGCGGCCCCTTCCATCTGGCGATAGATCGCGCGGTGGCGGCGTTGCAGGCGCATGTCCCGGCTGACGGCCACATCGTTGCCGATGCGGGCGATGCGGCGCATGCCGCGGTGGCCAAGATCCTGGCTCAGATAGCAGCTCAATCGGACCATCAGAGCGCAGACCTCGTGGGTTGACCGCGAGCTGCAAGACTTCCTGCGGTCCGTGCTTCAGGCGCGGGCCGCCGTGAAATTGAAGGAGATTTGACGCCCTAGCCATTCTGACGGCGTCAGCGTTCGGATTTCGAAGCCGCCAGAGCCGATAGCCGGGCATAGTTGAGGTAAAGATACTGCTTCATCCGTTTTCGCCAGACCCGAACCGCAAGGCTCGCTCCGAGCTGCGGGAGGCTCTTGCCTCTTTTCGCCGCGCCTATGTTGCCGTTGCCGGCTTCAGCGGCCTGATCAACATCCTGATGCTTTCCGGCTCGCTGTTCATGCTGCAGGTCTATGACCGCGTGCTGCCCAGCCGCAGCGTGCCGACGCTGGTGGCGCTGATCATCCTGGTGGCCGTGCTCTACGTCTTTCAGGGTATTCTCGAGGCGGTGCGGGCTCGGGTGCTGACGCGTATAGGAGCCGGCATCGAGGAAACCATCTCCGGCCGCGTCTTCGGCTGCGTGGTACGCCTGCCGCTGCGCACGCGCGACCGCGGCGAAGGGCTGCAGGCGCTGCGCGATCTCGACCAGGTCAGCGGCTTCCTCTCCGGCCCCGGCCCCGCCGCCCTGTTCGACCTGCCGTGGATGCCGCTCTATGTGGCGATCTGTTTCCTCTTCCACCCATGGATTGGTGTCGCAGCGCTTATCGGTGCCCTTCTGCTGGTGTCGCTGACGGTGCTGACCGATCGTCTGGTCCGCGGCCCGACCAAGGCAATGTCGGGGTTCAGCACCAGCCGCAGCGCGATCGCGCAGTCGAGCACCCGCAACGCCGAGGTGCTGGCCGCGATGGGAATGGGCGAGAGGTTGGCCGGCCGCTGGAGCCGGGCCAATGCCGGTTTTCGCGAGGCACAGGAGCGGGCCAGCGACCTGACAGGCGGGCTGGGCGCGGTGTCACGCATCCTGCGCATGATGCTGCAATCGATGGTGCTGGCGCTCGGCGCCTATCTGGTGATCCACCAGCAGGCGACCCCTGGGATCATCATTGCCAGCTCGATCCTTACGTCACGCGCGCTGGCGCCCATCGAGCTTGTCATTGCGCATTGGAAGGGCTTCCTCAACGCCCGCCAAAGCTGGCGGCGCCTGGACGATCTGTTTGCAGCGCTCCCGGCATTGGAGAGCGGGATGGAGCTGCCTGCCCCGACTGCCGAGCTCTCGGTCGAGACCATCAGCGTCGTGGCCCCCGGCGACCGGCGCCTGGTGGTGCAGGACGTCGAATTCTCGCTGCGCGCCGGATCGGGGGTTGGCGTGATCGGGCCCAGCGGCTCCGGGAAATCCTCGCTGGCGCGCGCGCTGGTCGGCGTGTGGCCGGTGATGCGCGGCAAGGTCCGGCTCGACGGTGCGGCCCTCGAGCAATGGCCGGCGCGCTTGCTCGGCCGCCATATCGGCTACCTGCCCCAGGACGTCGAACTGTTCGCCGGCACGGTCGGCCAGAACATTGCGCGCTTCGACGACGATGCCGTGCCGGAGACGATCATCGCGGCGGCGCGGGCCGCCGGTGTGCATGAAATGATCCTGCGCCTGCCCGAGGGCTATCAGACGGAAATCGGCGAAAGCGGCGCCGCACTTTCGGCCGGCCAGCGCCAGCGTGTGGCATTGGCGCGCGCGCTGTTCGGCGATCCGTTCCTGGTCGTGCTCGACGAACCCAATTCCAACCTCGATGCCGCCGGCGACCAGGCGCTGACGCAAGCCATCGAAGGCGTCAAGGCGCGCGGCGGCATCGCCATCGTGGTGGCGCACCGGCCGAGCGCGCTTGCCGCACTGGACCATCTGCTGGTGCTCGGCGGCGGCAGGCAGCAGGCCTTTGGCCCGAAGAGCGAGATAGCGCGGCAGGTGCTGCAGCCCGCAGCCGTGCCGCTGCATGCGGTGGGAACGGCGGGATGAAGATGGCGCTTGCAGCACCCGATTTTGCGACGGCGGGCCTGCGTTCCGCCAGGGACGTGGCGTTGCGTGCAAGGTCGATGGCGCTTGCCTTTCTCGACAAGGGAGCAAAGCCGGCCGAGGCCGCATCGCCGCAACAACAGCGGTTGCGGCGCGCCATTGACCGCAATGTGAGGCTGGGCGGCATCACTGCCCTTGTGCTGGTCGGCGGGCTCGGCCTTTGGGCAGTGACAAGCAATCTCTCCGGCGCCGTGGTCGCGGCCGGCCATCTGGTCGTCGATTCCAACGTCAAATCCGTCCAGCATCCGCAAGGCGGCGTGGTCGGCGCGCTGAATGTGAAGAATGGCAGCATGGTCGCGGCCGGCGACGTGCTGGTGCGGCTCGACGACACCGTGGCGCGTGCCAATCTGGCCATCGTCGACAACGGTCTCAACGAGTTGTCGACCCGCCGCGCGAGGCTGATAGCCGAACGCGACGGCGCCACGGCCGTCGCCTATCCCGACCAGCTCGCGGCGCGCGCGGCCGACCCCAAGATCGCCGAACTGATCGACGGCGAGACCAAGCTGTTTGCCTTGCGGCGCCAGGCACGCGACGGCCAGGTCTCGCAATTGCGCGAGCGCATCGTCCAATTCCGGCAGGAGATCGCCGGTATCGAAGCCCAGCAGAGGAGCAAGCAGCAGGAAATCGCGCTCACCAAGGTCGAACTGGCGGGCATGCGGGACCTGTGGAAGAAGAAGCTGGTGCCGATTTCGCGGCTGGCCGAACGCGAGCGCGCCCAGGCACGGCTCGACGGCGAGGATGGCCAGCTGACCGCCGCGGCCGCGCAGACGCGCGGACGCATCAGCGAGACGGAACTGGCGATCATCCAGATCGACCAGGACATGCGCAGCGAGGTGGCAAGCGAGCTGCGCGAGATAGACGCCAAGGCGAGCGAGTTGCGCGAGCGCCAGATCGCGGCCCAGCAATCGCTGAAGCAGATCGACATCCGCGCACCGCAATCCGGCCGTGTGCATCAGCTGGCGATCCATACGGTCGGCGGCGTCATCTCGCCTGGCGAAGCGATCATGCAGATCGTGCCGACGGCCGACGCGCTGGTGGTCGAGGCGCGTGTCGCCCCTCAGGACATCGACCAACTGCGCATCGGACAGCCGGCGACGCTTCGCCTTTCGGCATTCAGCCAGCAGACGACGCCGGAGGTCGAAGGCGAGGTGGACCGCATCTCTCCCGATCTCATCGAAGACCAGAAGGCCGGCATCTCCTACTATGCCGTGCGCATCGTGCTGTCGGCCAGGAGCCTCCAAGAGGCAGGCCCGCTGGAGCTGAAGCCGGGCATGCCGACCGAGGTTTTTCTCAGGACCACCGACCGCACGGTGCTTTCCTATCTGCTTAAGCCGTTGACCGATCAGGCCAGCCGCGCGTTTCGCGGCGACTAAGGAGCGGTTCATCGTTTCACGGAAACGCCGAATTGCTCTATCTCTTTGTCTTGACGCAATTCCGGACGGAAAACCGTTTCACACTTTTCCTGGAATTGCTCTGACTCCAGCTTTGGCGAGGAAGCTTGTCTGTCATGCCGGTCTATTGGCGACTTCCGCTCGTTGCGGTCTCACCCATGTCGCCGCCGAGCAGGCGCGTGACCTGCTTCAACGCGTCTGAAAGCTGCTGGGCCTCATCATCGGCAAGGCCGGCCGTCAGCCGGGCGAGGTCTTGGTTCGCCGTCATCTGCAACCTTGCCAATGCCTGATTGCCACGGGCCGTCAGGGACAGGCGGCGGCGATACCGGTCGTTCGGGACGGCGCGCATTTCGGTCAGGCCGGCAGCCGCGAATTTTCGCAGGATACGCGTGAGATAAGTCGGTTCGAGCCGCAGTTCCCTGGCCATTTCGGCGGCCGCCGGCGCGATGTCGAGATGGAACATCCGCGCAAGAAAACCCGCCGTTCCGCCCGTATCGGCAGTAGCAGCGCCCGACCGGCGATCCAGTTCGAACAGCACCCGCGCCTCGGTCAGCGTATAGGCGCTGTGCGTCAGGGTCTCGTCGAGCAGCCCGATCAGACCGGTATAGAACCGGTTGAAGCGGCGCATGTCGCCGACCAGGGCATTGCGTTCGACCGGCATGCAGGCCCTTCCTCAGGTGATATCCGCCGTTGGATTCATCTCCAATTATTTGATTAAGTCAACTATTTATTGGATCGAGTCATACATCTATAGCCCAGGACGCGAGGGCTCGGCCCCGCGCAATCCCGATGGAAGCCGCTTGCATTCGCCGGGTGAAGCGCCAGATTCATGTGCACAATGCATGGAGGCGCTTTGGGGCGAGCGATGAGCGATCGGCAAAGGGCCGTGCAGGCGCGCGTTTACGGCAGAGTGCAAGGCGTCAGCTACAGGATCTGGGCGCGAAGCGAAGCCATCCGGCTCGGCATTGCCGGCTGGGTGCGCAACGAAAGCGATGGTTCGGTCACGGCACGGATGGCCGGAGCCGACGCCGCGGTCTCGTCAATGATCGAACGCCTTTGGAAAGGCCCGGCGGGCGCATCGGTCTCGCGCGTCGACGTCGAGGAACTCAGCTCCTGGAATGCGCCAACGAGCTTCACGATCATTGTGTGAACAGGGCACGCAGATTGCGCCCTCTTGAATTAATTGAACGTTTGTTTTATTATTTGCCTCGATGAGGTGAGCATGGCCCGCACGACCGGTTCCGATGGCGAAAAGACCGAGGCTGCCGTCCGCGAGGCGGCGGTCAGCCTGATCGCGCGTCTCGGCTACGAAGCGATGTCGATGCGCCAGTTGGCCGCCGAGGTCGGCGTGCAGGCGGCCGCGCTCTACCGCTATTTTCCGACCAAGGAAGACCTGCTGTTCACGCTGATGCGCGAGCACATGGAGGGGCTGAGCGCAGCGTGGGAGGCGGCACGCCCCGCGACGGCCGATCCGACGGCGCGGCTCGCCGCCTATGTCCGGAACCACATCGCCTTCCACATCGAACGCCGCCACGCCACGCATGTCTCCAACATGGAGCTGCGCAGCCTGTCGCATGAGCGCCTGACGCAGATCCTGCGCATGCGCACGGCCTATGAGAAGGAACTGCGCGCCATCCTGCGCGACGGCGTGGAGACGGGCGCTTTCGACATCGACGACACCGGCCTGACCGCGATGGCGCTGATCCAGATGATGACCGGCGTCATCGTCTGGTTCCGGCCGGGCGAGCGGCTGTCGATCGCCGAGGTCACGGCGTCATATCTTTCGATGACAATGCGCCTCGTTGGCGCAAGGATCGACACCGGTACCGGGGAGGAACGGCATGTACACGAACACGCTCAGCTTCGGGCTTGACGAAGACATCGAGGCGCTGCGCGACCTGGTGCGGCGCTTCGCCCAGGACAAGATCGCGCCGATCGCCGCCGAGATCGACCGCTCGAACGAATTCCCGGCGCATCTGTGGGCAGAACTTGGCGCGCTCGGCCTGCTCGGCATCACCGCCGATCCGGATTTCGGCGGTACCGGCATGGGCTATCTCGCCCATGTGATCGCGGTGGAAGAGATTTCGCGCGCCTCGGCCTCGGTCGGCCTCTCCTATGGCGCCCATTCCAACCTGTGCGTCAACCAGATCAACCGCTGGGCGACGCCGGCGCAGAAGGAGAAATACCTGCCGCCGCTCTGCAGTGGCGAAAAGGTCGGCGCGCTGGCGATGTCGGAATCCGGCGCCGGCTCCGACGTGGTATCGCTCAGGCTGCGCGCCGAAAAGCGCAACGACCGCTATGTGCTCAACGGCTCGAAAATGTGGATCACCAACGGGCCGGACGCCGAGACGCTGGTGGTCTACGCCAAGACCGATCCGGAGCGCCATTCGCGCGGCATCACCGCTTTCATCGTCGAAAAGGCAATGGCCGGCTTTTCGGTGGCGCAAAAACTCGACAAGCTCGGTATGCGCGGCTCGAATACCGGCGAGCTGGTGTTCGAGAATGTCGAGGTGCCGTTTGACAATGTGCTGCATGAGGAAGGTCGCGGCGTCGAGGTGCTGATGTCGGGCCTTGACTATGAGCGCACGGTGCTGGCCGGCGGCCCGATCGGGCTGATGGCTGCCTGCCTCGACGTGGCGATCCCATATGTGCATGAGCGCAAGCAGTTCGGCCAGCCGATCGGCGAGTTCCAGCTGGTGCAAGGCAAGCTTGCCGACATGTACACGGTGATGAGTGCCGCGCGCGCCTACGTCTATGCCGTGGCCGCCGCGTGCGACCGCGGCCAGACGACGCGCAAGGACGCCGCCGGTTGCGTGCTGTTCGCCGCCGAGAAGGCGACGCAGATGGCACTTGACGCACTGCAGCTACTCGGCGGCAATGGCTATATCAACGACTATCCGACCGGCCGGCTTTTGCGCGACGCCAAGCTCTACGAGATCGGCGCCGGCACCAGCGAAATCCGCCGCTGGCTGATCGGCCGCGAGATCATGGCGGAGGGGGCATGATGCTCCCCTCCGCCACCTCAGCCGAATGCCCTCGGCAGGTCAGTGGTGGGCTTGGCAACGACCTGATGCGAATCGCGCCAGAGAACCTCGCGCTGTTGCAAGGACGCAATCGACCGTACCGGCAAGCCGCCTTCCTCGATCAGCCATGCACAGTAGCGGGCACGGCTGATTGCTTCCCTGGCACCCGGATCGAACCAGCAGATGCCCCAGATCGAATTGCGGCGCCTGAAATGCCGGCCAACCCGACCGGGAATGGGCAGGTGCTCGTTGAACCAGTCGAACTGGTCCTGCAGCTCGCCGTGAATCCAATCGGGGCAGCCGTTCCGGTACAGATACCAGGACGCCCGGAAAAAGCCGGTCTCCACCCGGCTTTCCGGATGGATCAGCGGCGTTACAAACCGCACATACATGATGACACCCACGGCACGCGCAGGCGCCGTGTTCCTCTTGCTCAAATTCGGGACGTGGAATGCCGCCCTTCGGCGGCGTTAGTCCAATGCCGAAGGGAGACGTCTTGTGAAATGCATGTCCATGCCTTTCATCTTCGCCTCCAGAGGGTGTCGCTCAAAAATGAACGCCGCATGCTAAGCAAGACACGCGACGTTCGGGGGCGGGCTGATACACCGCTTCCGCCGCGGCATCAAGGGGCGTGAGGAAACGACGACACAATGGCCACGCTGCAAACCCAGATCTCCCCTTCCTCCGAGACCTTTCACGCCAATGCCGAGCGCATGCGGGCGCTGGTCGCCGACATCGCGGAGAAAGCGGCGAGCGTCGAGCGCGGCGGCTCGGATGAGGCGCGCGAGCGCCACCAGGGCCGCGGCAAGCTTTTGCCGCGCGAGCGCCTCGCGCAGTTGCTCGACACCGGCTCGCCGTTCCTCGAGATCGGCCAATTCGCGGCGTGGTCGATGTATGGCGAGGACATCTCCGCGGCCGGCCTCATCGCCGGCGTCGGCCGAGTCGAGGGCACCGAGGTCATGGTCGTCGTCAACGACGCCACGGTGAAGGGCGGCACCTATTACCCGCTGACAGTGAAGAAGCATCTGCGCGCGCAGGAGATCGCGCTGCAGAACAATCTGCCCTGCGTCTATCTGGTCGACAGCGGCGGCGCCAATTTGCCCAACCAGGATGAGGTGTTTCCCGACCGCGAGCATTTCGGCCGCATCTTCTACAACCAGGCCAACATGTCGGCGGCGGGCGTTCCGCAGATCGCCTGTGTCATGGGGTCGTGCACTGCGGGCGGCGCCTATGTGCCGGCGATGTCGGACGAGACGATCATGGTGCGCAACCAGGCGACCATCTTCCTCGGCGGCCCGCCGCTGGTGAAGGCCGCCACCGGCGAGGACGTCAGCGCCGAGGAGCTCGGCGGCGCCGACGTACACACGCGACTCTCCGGCGTTGCCGACCACTACGCGATGGATGACGAACACGCGCTGGCCATTTGCCGGCGCATCGTCAAGAACCTGAATCGGAACAAGGCCGTAAGCCTGAACTTACAGAAATCGATTCCACCGCTTCATGATCCGCATGAGCTCTACGGAATCGTGCCGACGGATCTGCGTCAGCCCTATGATGTGCGCGAGGTGATCGCGCGCGTCGTCGACGGTTCGGAGTTCGACGACTTCAAGCAGAACTACGGCACCACTTTGGTCACCGGCTTTGCCCATCTCCACGGCATGCCGGTCGGCATCATCGCCAACAATGGCGTCTTGTTTTCCGAAAGCGCGCTGAAGGGCGCGCACTTCATCGAACTGTGCTGCCAGCGCATGATCCCTCTGGTGTTCCTGCAGAACATCACCGGCTTCATGGTCGGACGCAAATACGAGGCCGGCGGCATCGCCAAGGACGGTGCCAAGCTGGTGATGGCGGTCGCCACCGCCAAGGTGCCGAAGGTGACCATGATCATCGGCGGCTCGTTCGGCGCCGGCAATTACGGCATGTGCGGCCGCGCCTATTCACCGCGCTTCCTGTGGATGTGGCCGAATGCCCGCATTTCGGTGATGGGCGGCGAACAGGCGGCAACGGTGCTCGCCATGGTCAAGCGCGAAGGCATCGAGCGCAAGGGCGGCGAATGGAGCGCCGAAGAGGAAGCGAAATTCAGGAAGCCGATCCTGATGAAATACGAGCATGAGGGTCATCCTCTCTATTCCTCGGCACGGCTCTGGGACGACGGCATCATCGACCCGGCGAAGACGCGCGAGGTGCTGGCGCTGAGCCTATCGGCCGCGCTCAATGCCGAGATCGAGGAGACACGCTTCGGCGTGTTCAGGATGTGAGATGAGCCAGGTCGGCAGCAGGATCTGCGTTCACACCGGCGACATCACAAAGCTTGATGTCGAAGCCATCGTCAACGCCGCCAACTCCTCGCTGCTCGGCGGCGGCAGTGTCGACGGCGCCATTCACCGCGCGGCCGGTCCCGAGCTTCTGGCCGAATGCCGGATGCGGAACGGTTGCAAGACGGGCGAGGCCAAACTCACCAAGGGCTACAGACTGCCGGCACGCTATATCATCCACACGGTCGGACCGGTCTGGCAAGGCGGCGGCAAGGGTGAGGCCGAACTGCTCGCCTCGTGCTACCGCCGCTCGCTCGAACTCGCCGCGGGCCGGGAATGCCGGACGGTGGCGTTTCCGGCGATCTCGACCGGCGTCTACCGCTACCCGAAGGATGAGGCGACGGAGATCGCCGTCGCCACGGTTGGCACCTTCGTCACGCAGAACGCGTTGCCGCAAACCGTGACTTTCTGCTGCTTCGACGCGCCAACGGCCGAACTATACCGGCGGGTCGTTGCTGGCCTTGGGGAGCACTGAACTTCGTGGACCAAAAGATATTCCACAACCCGCAAATACGAATTTTCACCAACGAACTGGCGGAGGCGCAATATATTCGCTATTGCTCACCCTGCATTGGGGAATTTGGGTGGGGTGGAAATGATTCTGGAATATTGTCGCAAGTCGACCGTCTCGATACTTGCAGGATCTCTAATATTCATAACGCCCGGCGCCGAGGCGGCCGGATCGCTGGCGGGAAGCAAGGGCGACGTGCGTTACCCTGTCTATCGAGCGCCAGGCTCGACGGGTGGCTGCGGCAAGCACTACCGCGGATACGTCGCAGCACGGGGCCATTCCGCCTATGCAATGACCCCATTCAACTGGTCGGCGGAATATACGATCTGCGGCGTCTCGCTCAACGCATCGTCGCAGCAAGCGGCCGAGGCCAAAGCACTGAAATCCTGCGAATCCGGGCGGAAACAGTGGAAAGTTTCCACGGCCGGCCCCTGCAGCATCGCGGCGTCCAAATAGGTAGCAGGCTGCCAAGACTTTTTTCCTGGGGAAAGCAGAATGAACGCCATGACTGTCAAACGTGCGGCCGCATCGATGTTGGCTGGATTGCTTATTGTGGCGGTGCCTGGAGCCGGCATGGCCGGGTCGCTGGCGGGAAACAAGGGCGACACCCGGTTCTGGCCGACTTTGTCGGGAAATCCGAAGGACCCGTGCACCAAGACGTACAACGCCTATGTGGCGGCCAGTGGCCACTCGGCCTATGCGACCACGCCTTATATGCGGGTAACGTCGCTTTACATGATCTGCGGCGCGCACCTGAATGCGCAATCGCAGAAGGCGGCCGAGGAACTCGCGATAAAATCCTGCAAGGCCACCCGCGCTCATTACAAGGTCACAACCGGCGGAGCTTGCGCGATCGCGGCTTCCAAGTAGGCTGGTTCCTGCCAGACTGGCGCCGCCCGAAGCAAACCCGGGAGGCTCCATGTTCGCCAAGATCCTGATCGCCAATCGCGGTGAGATCGCCTGCCGGGTGATCCGCACGGCGCGCAAGATGGGTGTGCGCTGTGTCGCCGTCTATTCCGACGCCGACGCCAAAGCCATGCATGTCGCTATGGCCGACGAAGCCGTGCATATCGGCGCCTCGCCGGTCGGCGAAAGCTATCTGCGCGGCGACAAGATCGTCGCCGCGGCCTTGGCGACGGGCGCGCAAGCGATCCACCCCGGCTACGGCTTCCTCTCGGAGAACCCGGACTTCGTCGACCAGGTGACCGCAGCGGGGCTCACCTTCATCGGCCCGTCGGCGGCCTCGATCCGCGCCATGGGGCTGAAGGACGCGGCCAAGCGGCTGATGGAAAAGGCCGGCGTGCCTGTGGTGCCCGGCTATCATGGCGAGGCGCAGGAGATCGTGCTGCTCGCCTCCAAGGCGCGCGAGATCGGCTATCCCGTGCTGATCAAGGCGCGCGCCGGCGGCGGCGGCAAGGGCATGCGGCGGGTCGAGCATCCCGACGATTTCTCCGAAGCGCTGTCGGGCGCGCGACGCGAGGCCAAGGCCGCCTTCGGCGACGACCGCGTGCTGGTGGAAAAATATGTCGACAAGCCCAGGCATATCGAGGTGCAGGTGTTCGGCGACAATTTCGGCAACGCCGTGCATCTTTACGAACGCGACTGCTCGGCGCAGCGCCGCCACCAGAAGGTGATCGAGGAAGCCCCCGCTCCCGGCATGACGCCGGCATTGCGCAAGGCGATGACAGAAGCGGCGGTCAAGGCCGCCAAGGCGATCAGCTATTCGGGCGCCGGCACGATCGAATTCATCGTCGATGCCTCGCAAGGGCTGAAGGCGGACCGCTTCTGGTTCATGGAAATGAACACCCGCCTGCAGGTCGAACACCCGGTCACCGAAATGGTCACCGGCACCGATCTGGTCGAGTGGCAATTGCGGGTGGCGGCCGGCGAAAAGCTGCCTAAGACGCAGAGCGAGATCCAGCTTTCAGGCCATGCCTTCGAGGCACGTATCTATGCCGAGGACGCGGCAAAGGGATTCCTGCCGGCGACAGGCACGCTGCATCATCTGAAATTTCCCGACGCAGCACCGGAAGGCGCCACCATGCGCATCGAGACCGGCGTACGGGCGGGCGATGCGATCTCGCCCTTCTACGACCCGATGATCGCCAAGCTGATCGTCCACGGCAGGGACAGGCAATCAGCACTCGACGCGCTCGGCTCAGCGCTGTCGCAGACAGAGATTGCCGGCTCGACCGTCAACACCGCGTTTCTGGCGGCGCTTGCCGCCGATGCGGAGTTCTCAGCCGGCGATGTCGACACCGGTCTGATCGGCCGGCATCAGGAGGCGCTGACCGTCGTTCCGCCGCCGAGCGGCGAGACCGTTGCCGCGGCAGCGCTTGCAGCGTCTGGCGCCGGGGTTCAAACGCTGTCCGACGATCCCTGGTCGTCGCTTGCCGGCTATGCGCATTTTCACACCGTGGCGCGGCGCACGCGGCTGCGCCATGGCGAGGAGGATATCCTCGCGCGGGTTTCGGTGCGGCCGGACGGACGCTTCGAGGTGGCGCTGAGTGCCCCCTATGAGGATGTCAATTCGCACGATCTTCGCGCCACCCCTCGTCTCGCCCGCTGGCCCGGCCACGTCACCGTGTTCGAAGGCGCAACCAGCTATAATTTCGCGGTGCCGGACCCGCTGGCCAAGGCGGACGAAGCCGCCGCCGCTTCAGACAGCCTGCGCGCGCCGATGCCGGGCCTGGTCAAGCTGGTGCGCGTCGGCAAAGGCGACGCCGTCACCAAGGGCCAGCCGCTGCTGATCCTGGAAGCGATGAAGATGGAACACACGATTGCCGCTCCGCATGACGGAGTGATCGCCGAGATCGCGGTCGAGGGCGCGCAGGTCAGCGACGGCACCGTGCTGGTACGCTTTGCCGAGCAAGCCCAGGGCTGAGTCACAGTCAAACATCGGCTGCCCGAAAATTAAAATGGCCGGGCAAGCCGGCCATTCCAAGATGCCGACAGGCGGCAGCGCTTACGGCTGGATCGGCGCGTATTTGCCGTCGTGCCATTGGTTGATGTCGTAGCTGGCGTTCTTCAGGTCGCCCTTCTCGTCGAAGGTGACCTGGCCGACCACGGTGCTGATCGGCTGGCCGTTCTTCAACGCCTCGGCGACCTTGGCCGGATCGTCGCTGCCGGCGCGCTTGATGCCTTCGGCGAAAGCCTGGACCACGGCATAGGAGAACAGCGTAAAGCCTTCCGGCACGAAGCCGCCGGCCTTGATCTTGGCGATGGCATCCTTGGCTTCGGGCTTGGCCTGCGGATCGGACGGGAAGACGAACATGGTGCCTTCGCCGGCCGGACCGGCGATCTGCCAGAATTCCGGCGAGGCGATCGAGTCCGGCATGATCAGCTGGAACTTGACGTTCTGCTCGGCAGCCTGGCGCAGGATGAGGCCGGCCTCGGGGTGGTAGCCGCCGAAATAGACGACGTCGGCTTTCAGCTCCTTCAACTTGGTGACGAGAGCCGAATAGTCCTTCTCGCCGGCATTGATGCCTTCGTAATTCACCTCGTTGAGGCCGCCGGCGTTCATCGTCGCCTTGACGGCGTCGGCAACGCCCTGGCCGTAGGCGCTCTTGTCATGCAGGATGACGACGTTCTTGCCGGCATATTTCTTGGCGATCCACGGGCCGATGAAGGCGCCCTGCGCATCGTCGCGCGTATAGAGGCGCATGATCGTCGGCCAGCCGGCCTTTGCCGCGGCATCGGTCAGCTCCGGATTTGACGACGCCGGGCTCATCATCAGCGTGCCGGCTTCGGCATAGACGGCCGAGGCCGGAATGCTCGAGCCCGAGCAGGCATGGCCGTCGACGAACTTGGTGCCGTCGGCAACGATGCGGTTGGCGACCGAGACAGCCTGCTTCGGATCGCACTGGTCGTCCTGGATGTCGAGCTTGATCTTGTTGCCGTTGACACCGCCGGCGGCATTGATGGCGTCGGCGGCTGCCTGTGCGCCCTGCTTGAACTGGTCGCCGATGTTGGCGAGTTGGCCGGTCATCGGGCCGACCACCGAGACGGTGATGTCGTCGGCAAACGCAACCGGTGCGCTCATCATCAGGCCCAATACGGCCGCGCTCAAAATACCCAATTTTTTCATGATGATAGTGCTCCTCCACTCACGCGCGACCCTTCCGGCCACGCTTCTTCCAGAAGGCGGGACAATTTCACCCTTCGCCCGGCATGTCTTGGCGCATCGCCGGCACTCGATTGGGCCTGCGCAGTATCACCGCCGAACATACTTCAGTCATAGACGCGGCCTGATCTTGCCCGGGCCAAGAAAGCCAAAAGCCGCGCCGGCCTTGTCCCGGCCGGTCGCGGCTTTTGCCAATGGAGTTTCCCCGAACGCCCCCGCGCCCCGAAACCCCGCTCACTTCCCTGTCTGCCGCACCGCTTGGCCGGAGTCGGCCTGCCGTGTTCTTGGTCTTGTTAATATGGCCGTCTTCTCGCGGCCTTGTCCCTGGTGGGCCGGCCGTCTTTCGCGGCCTTGACCCAAAAGCGTTCCTGCCCCGTGATCTCAGGGCACCGGGAGCCCGGTGCTCAGTGCATCGTCATCCATTCGCGCGCTTCGCGCAGCGCCTTGGCGATCTCGGCCTTGGACATCGCGGCCGACAGTTCCGAGCGCAGCTCCGCGGCGCGGACCGAACCCTTGATGGCGGCGATGTTGAACCATTTGTGGGCGGCGATGACGTCGGTCTCGCAATCGCGGCCGGTCGCATACATCATGCCCAGTTCGAAAAGAATGTCGGCCTGGGCAGTTGCCCCCATGGCGCCGAAGCCGGCTTCAAGCATTTCAAAACGTGCCATTTCAAATCCCCTGTCTGGCTCCCGAGAGCTGCCTCCCTCTGTCCCTTGGTATCCCTTTGGGGGGCCGCTCTTTCGATGCTTTCGAGAATGCAGCCGAGCCTTGAATCCGTCGTTAAATGGCGTGCTTAATTTGAGGAAAACAAAGCTAAAACAAGAGGTAAACGCGGAAATTCGTTAAGGATACAAAGCCAGCAATTCAGCCTGCTTGCGAAAAATTTGACGAAAATTCCGAGCAGCCGGGTCAAGACTCCGCTAACCACGGGAACCAATCACCAGCGCATGACCTCGAAAATCGAAATCGATTTTCGGAAAGGATCATGCGCCAAATTAAAGTGCTACAGCGTCCTTTGCGCGTCCAAGAGGACGCGCGGCGCTGTAGGTCGAGATCGCTTCATTTGTTCGCCGACGGTAGCGAATAAATCCCGAAACCTTCCGTGGCGGCACCGCTTTTGTTTTGCTGGAAGCTGGATTAGCTTACGTTTGCGTAAGGGGCGGGAAGGCGGAACGGAGCCCCATCGAAACCCATAGGGAGGACAGACATGTTTCGAAAAGTGAGCCTGGCCCTGGCGGCCACCTTGATCGTGACCGGTGCGGCATGGGCCGACCCGATCGAAGGCAACTGGAAGACACAGGCCGGCGATACCGCAGCCATCGTTGGCGGCGGTTCGTTTTCCATCACGCTGAAGACCGGCAAATATGCCGGCAAGACCATCGGCTCGCTCAAGCCCGCCGGCGACAACAAATATGCCGGCAACATCACCGATCCGGCAAACGACAAGACCTATTCCGGCAAGGCAACGCTTTCGGGCACCTCGCTCAAGATGAGCGGCTGCGTGCTCGGCGGCCTGATCTGCAAGAGCCAGACCTGGCACAAGCTCTGATCGTCTTCACCGCCAAAGAATGAGAGAACGGGGCCTTCGCGGCCCCGTTTCTTTTTGCGCGGCGCAGTGGCGCCGCCGACTTGTTGTTGCCAAGGGGCAGGCGCACAGCCTCGACCTCACGCCCCTGCGCGACGTCCAAAACACCGTCAATCAATTTGAACCGCAGATGAACGCCGGCATCAGAGCCGGTTCAGAGGCATTCGGGCATTCTCTCGGCATTGAAGGAGGACACCACGCCAATGCTCGCTCGCCGCTTCACCATCGTCTGCCTGCTGATGAGCCTGTTCGGCATGTTGTTCGCCATCCTCGTCGCCGAAGAGGGCCGTCCGGCCCGCTCCTGGGACGCTGCCAATTCCTGCAGCTTCGGCTGTTCGAACCATCTTCGCCACTGAAACGACAAAGCACCAGAAACCCAGAGAAAAGCAAACGACCATGAACCGCATCGCCACCAGCGCCCTGACGATCCTTCGGCTCCTGCCGCGGACAGCGCTCATCCTGACGCTTCTCGCCGCCCCGGTGCTGGCCGTGCCGATGATGCGCGCCGATGCGGGCTCGACGATCGAGGCGCCGGCGTTGAAGAAGAACGGCGTCGGCTTTGTGCTCCTGGTCAGCCTGCGGCGCGGCTGAAGAAAAAACTTGCCGCCCGGTCACGTTCGGCTCGCCTCCCCCTCCCAAGCGCCCCTCCAAGTCTCTATATTGAGCCATGGAAAAGCGAATCTACCCCCAAGCCATCGAATCGGTCGTCATGCCGGAGCCTTTCGGCAAGCAGAGCTTCGACGACGCCAAGAAGGCGGTCGCGGCCTTGCAGGCGCTCTACGACCGCAACACCAAGTTCCTGCGCGATTCCTTCACGGCGCTGGCCGCGGGCGGCGACAACAACAAGCGCTATCGGGCCTTCTACCCGGAGATCGGCGTCACCACGAGTTCCTTCACGCAGATCGACTCGCGGCAGGCCTATGGCCATATGCCGACGCCGGGGCATTTCTCGACCACCATCACCCAGCCGATGCTGTTCGAGAGCTATCTCATCGAACAGCTTCGCCTGATCATGCGCAATCACGGCGTTCAGGTCACGGTTTCGGAATCGACCACGCCGATCCCACTGCATTTCGCCTTCCTCGAGGGCACTCATGTCGACGGCGCTGCCGCCGAGCGCATCAAGCGGCCGATCCGCGACCTGTTCGACGTGCCGGATCTCGACGGCACCGACGACCAGATCGCCAACGGCACCTTCGAAGTGGCGTTCGGCGAGCCGAGGCCGCTGGCGCCGTTCACGGCGCAGCGCATCGACTATTCGCTGCACCGGCTGTCGCACTATACGGCGACCACGCCGCAGCATTTCCAGAACTTCGTGCTGTTCACCAACTACCAGTTCTACATCGACGAGTTCGTCGCCCGCGCGCGCGAACTGATGGCCAATGGCGACAGCGGATACGCCGAATTCGTCGAACCCGGCAATGTCGTCACCAAGTCCGGAGCGACGATGCCCGGTGAAGGCACGCCGCCGCAGCGCCTGCCGCAGATGCCGGCCTATCATTTGAAGAAGCCAAACCATGGCGGCATCACAATGGTCAATATCGGCGTCGGCCCGTCCAACGCCAAGACGATCACCGACCATATCGCGGTGCTGAGGCCGCATGCCTGGGTGATGCTCGGCCACTGCGCTGGCCTGCGCAACACGCAGGCGCTGGGCGACTACGTGCTGGCGCATGCCTATGTCCGGGAAGACCATGTACTGGACGACGACCTGCCGGTCTGGGTGCCGATCCCGCCGCTGGCCGAGATCCAGGTGGCGCTGCAGGAAGCGGTCGCCGAAGTCACCGGGCTCTCCGGCTACGACCTCAAGCGCATCATGCGCACCGGCACCGTCGCCACCATCGACAACCGCAACTGGGAGCTGCGCGACCAGCGCGGGCCGGTGCAGCGGCTATCGCAGTCGCGGGCGATCGCGCTCGACATGGAATCGGCAACCATCGCCGCCAACGGCTTCCGCTTCCGCGTGCCCTACGGCACGCTGCTTTGCGTCTCCGACAAGCCGCTGCATGGCGAGTTGAAGCTGCCCGGCATGGCGACCGAATTCTACAAGCGGCAAGTGGCGCAGCATTTGACCATCGGCATCAGGGCGATGGAAAAACTGGCCGGGATGCCGATGGAGAGGCTGCATTCGCGCAAGCTCCGAAGCTTTTCGGAGACGGCCTTCCAGTAGGCGCGGCCCGCAGGCTCCCGGTGAGCCATTTGGTCATCTTGATTGGGCCGCATTTTGGCCGATAAACAGGCTGGACACCTCGGCGATGCAAACCCTGGTCTGATGGCACGCGTGCGAAACATGATGGCTTCGATGGCGTTCCTGGCAATGCTGGGTCTCTCTGCCGCGCTGGTGGCCGGGTTTTTTGGCGCGTTGCATCCGGCTTTCGATTCATTCTCCCACTTCCGCGTCCATCTGGCCGTGCTGATGGCACTGTGCGCCTTGCCGCTGCTTGCCACTTCGTTTCGCCTGCAGGCGGCCGCGGCGCTCGTCTTTGCGGTGGCGGCCTTCGCCACGACGTCGAACGCCTTGCCGCGCCTGTGGCAGGTGCAGGCCGCCTATGTCGACAAGCCGGTCGACCAGCCCATCTACAGACTGCTGCAGATGAATTTGCGCTACGACAATCCGACGCCGAAGAAGGTGCTGTCGCTGATCGGCCGGACCAACCCCGACGTGATTACCCTCGACGAGGTGTCGGAGATGTGGACGACCGAGCTTGGCTATATCACCAATGCCTATCCCTATCGGATCCTCTGCCCCTACCCGAATGGCGTGTTCGGCGTCGCACTGCTGTCCAGGCGACCGTTCGTCGCCGGCACCGAGCCCTTTTGTGAACGGCGCGGCGCGATGGCAATCGCGAAGGTCGATTTCGGCGGCAGCGCCGTCGATGTCGCCGCCATCCATCTCAGTTGGCCATGGCCGCGAGAACAGTCATGGCAGATCGGCGAGTTGTCACAGCAACTGGCCTCGCTCGGCGAGACGGCAATCATGGCGGGCGACTGCAACGCCGTGCCGTGGAGTGCGACCGTGCGGCGCGTCGCCTCGCTCGGCAAACTGACACCGATGCCCTCGGCCGGGCCGACCTGGATCCTTCTCCAGCTACCGGACTTCCTGCGGCGCTACGCCGGGCTGCCGATCGATCAGGTCTTCAGCAAAGGCGCCGTCGTCATCCATTCGGCGTCGCGGCTGGAGGACACCGGCTCCGACCATCTTCCTGTGATGGTGGAGTTCTCGCTGCGGCCCGAGGAGAAAAAGCCTGACGACGAGCATGAGACGGCGCTCGCGGCGGTGATGCAGTGGGGTCAGACGAAAAATTGACTTGTCGCGATCCTTCGCGCCCCTCTGTCCTGCCAGCATGGGTGGTTCAGAACCCGGTCTTCAAGGCTTGATCAAAGCGGTGATGAGGTGTTCGACATAACCGCCGTTGCGATGCTCGCGGGCATCGAAAGCGTTCTGCTTCGCCTCGTATACGGCATAGGTGGCCTCGATACGCCGCCGCGCCTCGCGGCGTGTCTTGTAGCAGAACGGGTCGTCGGCAACTTTCAGCCCCCGGATCGACCTCTCGGTGACGCGAATCATCTCCCGGGCGATGCGGCCGTGGGTCTCCTCATGAGCGCGGACGCCGGTGAAGAACCGCTTCCAGCGCTTCTGGAGGGCTGGCGTCGTGGCTGAGGCGACGCGGGGATACGTATAGAAGAGATTGAGCGTGCCGTTGGCCCGCCGCATGCGGCAGACGCCATTGTCCTGGCCAGCGTCAAGGTCCCAATCGACGGTATAGCCGGTCTGCGCGATGGCATGCGTCATGAAGCCGTGCTTCGGTCCCCTGCGGTCCATGGCCTCCATCAGCGCCAGTCCCGTGGTTCCGGTGATGTCATAGGTCCTGGTCTTGACCACCACCTTGCTGCCGGCCGAGGCGGCCGCAGCAGAACCGCACAGGGCAGCGATCGCCACCAAACATGTCAGAACCGCCAGGCGCATTGGCCATCTCCGTATCGTCCGGCAATGGAAACATAGGCGCGTGACAGTTTCAACAGTCCTTATGTCTCACATGTTCTGGTAGACCGGGCCTTCGCCGGCATCTTGGCCGGCGGCGGTCGAGACGGCCCGGTCGGCGCGTGGCTTACATGTTTTGATAGACCGGGCCTTCGCCGCCTTGGGGCGGAACCCAGTTGATGTTCTGGTTCGGGTCCTTGATGTCGCAGGTCTTGCAGTGGACGCAGTTCTGCGCGTTGATGACGAAGCGCACATCCTTGGCCGTCGGGTCGGCGGCGGCGTTGCCATCCTTGTCGACCCATTCATAGACGCCGGCCGGGCAGTAGCGCGTCGAAGGCCCGGCAAAGACATCGTGCTCGGAGCGCTGCTGCAGGGCCATGTCGGCGACCAGCAGATGCACCGGTTCGTTTTCCTCGTGATTGGTGTTGGACAGGAACACCGAGGACAGGCGGTCGAAGGTCAGCACGCCGTCGGGCTTGGGATAGGCGATCTTCTCGTGCTTGGCGGCCGGCTCCAGCGTCGCATAGTCGGCCTTGCCGTGCTTCAGCGTGCCGAAGGGCGAGAAGCCGAACAGCGTGTTCAGCCACATGTCGAGGCCGCCCAGGCCGACGCCGATGATGGTGCCGAAGCGCGACCACAGCGGCTTGACGTTGCGCACCTTCTTCAAATCCTTGCCGATGTCGGTCGCACGCCACGCCGCCTCGTAGGAAGAAAGCTCGTCATTGGCGCGGCCGGCGCCGATGGCCTCGGCGACATGCTCGGCCGCCAGCATCCCCGACAGCACCGCATTGTGCGAGCCCTTGATGCGCGGCACGTTGACGAAGCCCGCCGCGCAGCCCATCAGCGCGCCGCCCGGGAAGGACAGTTTCGGTACCGACTGAAAGCCGCCCTCGGTGATGGCGCGCGCGCCATAGCCCAGCCGCTTGGCGCCGGCGAAGGTGCCGGCGATGGCCGGATGGGTCTTGAAGCGCTGGAATTCCTCGAACGGCGACAGGTAAGGGTTCTTGTAATTGAGGTGGAGGACGAAACCGACCGCCACCTGGTTGTCCTCGAGATGATAGAGGAAGGAGCCGCCGCCGGTCTTCATGTCGAGCGGCCAGCCGAAGGAATGCTGCACCAGGCCCGGCTTGTGGTTCTCCGGCTTGACCTGCCAGAGTTCCTTGAGGCCGATGCCGAACTTGGCCGGCTCGCGGCCTTCGGAAAGCTTGTATTTGGCGATCAGCTGCTTGGCGAGCGAACCGCGCGCACCCTCGCCGATCAGCACATATTTGCCCATCAGCGCCATGCCCGGCGCAAAGGACGGGCCGTGCGTGCCGTCCTTCTCGACGCCCATGTCGCCGGTGATGACGCCGGTGACGGCACCCGCATCGTTGTAGAGCAGGCCCGCCGCGGCAAAGCCCGGATAGATCTCGACGCCGAGCGCCTCGGCCTTGGTCGCCAGCCAGCGGCAGACATTGCCGAGCGAGACGATGTAGTTGCCGTGGTTGTTCATCAGTGGCGGCATCAGGATATTGGGCAGGCGGAACGAGCGGGCGGGGCCTAGAACCAGGAAATGATCGTCGGTGACCGGCGTCTTGAAGGGATGCCCCTCCTCCTCGCGCCAGCCTGGCAGGAGGCGGTCGATGCCGATCGGATCGACGACGGCGCCGGACAGGATGTGGGCGCCGACCTCACCGCCCTTTTCCAGGACAACGACGGAAAGCTCGGGATTGACCTGCTTGAGACGGATCGCTGCAGCGAGGCCGGCAGGGCCTGCGCCGACGACGACCACGTCGAATTCCATGCTCTCGCGTTCGATGTCGCTCATCAACCCCTCCGCACTGGCTTATCCCATCCGGGTATCTTGCTGGCTTATCCGCTGCATAGCGCATCAATTCGCGACGGGAAACCGGCGCTGGCGTGACAATACCGATTTCGACAAAAAGTCGCGGCTGATGGGGAGAAGCATTCGGCTGCCGCTTTTTCAATTGTTCGACGGCTTGCTTATCGGCCATACTTCGCCCCATGCGCCCGCCTGAGCCATCCGGCTTTTCATTGACGCGCTTTTTCTCAACGCCCGGCCAGGCCTGCCGCGTGGCTCTTCTGCTCCTCTCGCCGCTGGCTGTCACCGAAGCCCATGGCGAGCAGCTAAAGGTCTGGGCGACCGGCGCCTATTCCTTTTCCGACGAGCTCGGCGGCTTCCACATCACAGGCGCTTCGGGCATCGGCACCAAGGACGATCCGATCGTCATCACCGAAGAGCTGAATTCGGCGACACCGGTGACGCTGACCATCCGCACGACCAAACCGATCGAGGCGTTCGGCAGGGCCGGCGATGTCGCTAACGGCATCATGTACATGCGCATCGAAGTGCTCAACAACAGCGGCCAGGCCTGGGTAGAGTTCCAGTTCGAGCTGCAGGAGATCCTCAACCAGCCGAGCGTGTTCGGCGACGGCCTGTCGTTCGACCAGCGCAACAAGACACCCGACTACATCATATCGAGCAGTTTTGCCGATTTCGACCGCGACTTCGAACCCTATGACCGGCTGTTGTTCAAGAACGGCAAGATCGATCCGCTGATGACGGGTCGCTTCGAATTCCTGATTACCGACTACACGCCGCGCTGGACGTTTTATCTGGTGCAGGATCCGCGCATACCCACCGGATGAAGTATGCCGCCATGCTTCAACG
This sequence comes from Mesorhizobium sp. LjNodule214, assembly GCF_964252735.1. Classification (NCBI taxonomy): domain Bacteria; kingdom Pseudomonadati; phylum Pseudomonadota; class Alphaproteobacteria; order Hyphomicrobiales; family Phyllobacteriaceae; genus Mesorhizobium; species Mesorhizobium sp. LjNodule214. Next base: position 2,851,517 of record NZ_CAXUPE020000001.1, on the reverse strand, counting down.
CGCGGTCCAACCTTGCAAATTCATGTCGCGCGGACGATGGTGGCGGCATGACTGCCGCCTCCCCCATCAACCGATCCGACCTCGCCGACCTGCTCGCCTTCTATGCCAGCGCCGGCGTCGACGAAGCGCTCGAGGACGCGCCAGTGAACCGGTTGGCCGAGGCGGCGAAACCGGCGGAGCGCGCGCAGATGGCAGCGACGCCCGCGCGCGAAAACGTTCAACAGCAACCGCCATCAGCGCCGTCACGGCTTGACATGAGCCGGTTGCCGGACGCGCCACCCCCGCGTGCGCCTTCAGCCGCGACGGTACCGGACGAGGCGCAGGCCGCACTTGCACGGCAACTGGCGGCGACGGCCTCGACGCTTGAGGAGTTGCGCCAGCACATGGCGGCCTTCGATGGCTGCAACCTCAAATTCACCGCCAAGAACCTCGTATTCGCCGACGGCAACCCGAACGCGGACCTGATGCTGGTGGGCGAAGCGCCCGGCCGTGACGAGGACCTTGAAGGCCTGCCCTTCGTCGGCCGCTCCGGCCGGTTACTCGACCGCATGCTGGCGGCGATCGGCCTCGACCGGACATCGGCCTATATCGCCAATGTCATCCCGTGGCGGCCGCCCGGCAACCGGACGCCGACGCCGCACGAGACCGAAATCTGCCGTCCGTTCATCGAAAGGCAAATCGAGCTGGTCAATCCGAAGGTGCTGGTCAATCTCGGCGGCCCCTCGGCCAAGACCTTGCTCAACACCACCGAGGGCATCCTGCGTCTGCGCGGCAACTGGCGCGTCCATACCACCGCGTCCGGCATCGCCATTCCGGCCATGCCGACGCTGCATCCGGCCTATCTGCTGAGGACGCCGGCGCACAAGAAGCTGGCCTGGCGGGATTTTCTCGAAGTTAAGGCGAAGCTGCGGGGATTGGGTTGAGGGCTGGCGCCTCTTCCTTCTCCCACAAAAAGGGGAGAAGGGAGCAGCACTATGACCTCCCAGGTAATTGAAATCCCTCTCCCGCCAGCCTAGTCCTTCGGCCATGACAACAACCCAGACCTCCGCCGGCAGCCTGATCCGCGAATGGCGCACGCGCCGGCGCATGAGCCAGCTCGACCTTGCCATGGAGGCCGAGATCTCGCAGCGGCATCTGAGCTTCGTCGAAAGCGGCCGCGCCGCGCCTTCGCGCGACATGGTGCTGCATCTAGCCGAGCAACTTTCGATCCCGCTCCGGCAACGCAACCAGCTTCTGCTGGCGGCGGGCTTTGCGCCGAGCTTCAGCGAGCGGCAGCTCACCGATGCCTCGCTGGCGCCGGCGATGGCCGCGGTCGAGACCGTGCTCAGGGGGCACGAGCCCTTCCCGGCGCTGGCGGTCGACCGCCACTGGACCCTGGTTTCGGCGAATGCCGCCATCGGCCCGCTACTGGCGGATGTCAGCGAAACGTCGCTGCTCAAGCCGCCGGTCAATGTGCTGCGGCTCAGCCTGCATCCGGGTGGCGTCGCGCCGCGCATCGTCAATTTGGCGGAATGGCGGGCGCATCTGCTGGAGCGGCTGAAGCACCAGAACGACGCCAGCGGCGACCCGGTTCTGGTCGAACTGGAGCGCGAACTGCGGTCCTATCCGTCCGGCCTCAAGGGCGGTCGTCCCGTTCCAGTCGAGCCTGATGGTATCGTGCATCCGCTGAGGCTCGCGCATGGCGACCAGGTGCTGTCCTTCATCAGCACCATCACCATCTTCGGCACGCCGCTCGATGTGACGCTGTCGGAACTGGCGATCGAATCTTTTTTCCCGTCCGACGAGCAGACGAGGACGGTGCTGGTGCGGATGGCGAAGGAGCGGGCGGCGAGTGTGTCGTAACCGGAAAGGTCGCGGGGTTTGAAGGAACTCTGCAAAACGAAGTCAGCCTCACCCCTGCGGCGGCGTTGCCCTACGTGTGCGGGTACGTTCCAGGCCCAGTTGCCGCTCGCGCCAGATGATGAAGATGCCAGCCGCTACGACGATTGCGCCGCCTACCAGCATGTTCAGCGACGCCACGTCGCCGAACACCAGATAGCCGACGACGACGCCGAGGATCATCGATGTGTATTCGAAGGGCGCCACGACCGAGGCCTCGGCATGGCGGTAGGCCGCCGTCATCAGGATCTGGCCGAGCCCGCCGCAGAACCCGGCCGCGACCAGCAGCGCTGTCTGCACCGGCGTCAGCGCCTGCCAGCCGAACGGCAGCGACAACAGCGACATGACGCTCGCCGTCGACGAGAACCAGAGCACGATGGTCGCCGTCTTCTCGGTCTGGACGAGGTTGCGCACCAGGAGCATGGCGACGGCCGAGATCGCCGCGGCAATCAGCGCGGCAATGACGCCGAGCACCTCCTGGTCGCCAAGTGCGGGGCCCGAGCGCAGCAGCGTCAGTTCCGGCCAGGAGATGATCAGCACGCCGACAAGGCCGACCGCGACCGCGCTCCAGCGATAGACGCGGATCGCCTCGCCGAGGAAGATCGAGGAGAACACCACCACCAGCAGCGGCTGGGCATAGTTGAGCGTTATCGCCTCCGGCAGCGGCAGCCTGGTCAGCGCGAAGAAGCCGAGCCCCATGGCGCCGACGCCGACGACACCGCGCGCAATGTGGTTGAACGGCCGTTTGGTCGTGAATGCGGTGCCGAGCTTTCCCCTGAAGGCGAGGAAAGCGATGATCGGAAAGATGGCGAAGAAGGAGCGGAAGAAGACGATTTGTCCGGCCGGCACCGTGCCTGCCGCCTTGATGCAGGTCGACATGCCGACGAAGACCGCCACCGAAACGATCTTGAGCGCGATGCCCCGCAGGGTGCTGTGGCCGACTGCATGATCGCCGGCAGCCTTCGGCTCGGCCCCGTTCTCCGCCGTCACGCCGGCGATGCTTCCTGGATCGCCGCCCAAATGCGCGCCGGTGTCGCCGGCATCTCGATGTGCCTGATGCCATAGGCGCGCCAGAGCGCGTCGGTCACCGCGTTGAGCGCGGCCGGCGTCGCGCCGATCGTGCCGGCCTCGCCGGCGCCCTTGATGCCTAGTGCATTGGTGGTCGAGGGCACGTTGCGGGTCTCGAAATGGAAGAACGGGAAATTGTCGGCGCGCGGCATGGCATAGTCCATGAAGCTCGCGGTCAACAGCTGCCCGTCCTCGCCATAGACCGTATCTTCGGTCAGCGCCTGGCCGATGCCCTGGACGACGCCGCCATGCACCTGTCCGGCGAGCAGGATCGGGTTCACGGTAACGCCGAAATCGTCGACGATGGTGTAGCGCACGATGTCCGTCGTGCCGGTGTCGGGGTCGATCTCGACCTCGCAGATATGGGTGCCATTCGGATAGGTGCATTCGTCCTGGACGAATTCGCCGAAACCCTTGAGATCATCCGGGGTCTTGGCCGCCTTGGCGATGCTGGAAAAATCGATCGTGCGGTCGGTGCCGACGATGCGGGCGACGCCATCGGAGAGTTCGATGTCGCCGGCCGAGGCTTCGAGCTCGTCGGCGGCGATGCGCCTGATCTTGTTGGCTAGGTCCTCGCCCGCGCGAGAAGCCGATACGCCGCCAAGGGGAATGGAGCGCGAGCCGCCGGTGCCGCCGCCGTCCTTCAGCTCGTCGGTATCGCCCTGGCGGACATGGATTTTTTCGATCGGCAGATCGAGCTTCTCCGACAGGAACTGCGCATAGGCGGTGGCATGGCCCTGGCCGTTGGTCTGGGTGCCGATCTTCAGCGTCACCGTGCCGTCGCCGTTGAGTTCGACAAAGGCCGGCTCGGAACCCGGAAAGGCGCAGGCCTCGATATAGGTCGCCATGCCGATGCCGCGGACCTTTCCGCCTGCTTTCGACAGCTCGAGCCGCTTTGGAAACGCCTTCCACTCGGCCTGCTCGATGGCGCGGTCCATATGGCCGGCGAATTCGCCGGTGTCGTAGAGGCGGCCGGTCTGCGTGCGGTAGGGGAACTGTTCGGGGCGGATGAAATTCTTCCGCCGGATTTCCTCGACCGGCAGGCCAAGATCATGGGCGCAGGCGTCGACCAGCTTCTCCAGCAGCAGGGCCGCTTCCGGGCGACCGGCGCCGCGATAGGCGTCGACCGGGCAGGTGTTGGTGTAGAGGCCGGTCACCGACACGTCGAGCGCCCCGATATCGTAGACGCCGGTCGACATGGTGACGCCGACATAGGGGATGAACGGCCCGTATTGCGAGACATAGGCGCCCATATTGGCCAATAGCTCGACCTTCATGCCGAGGAAGCGGCCGTCCTTGTCGAGCGCCATTTCGGCCTGCACGACGTTGTCGCGACCTTGCGCGTCGGTGAGGAAATGCTCGGTGCGGTCGCCCGCCCATTTGACCGGACGTCCAAGCCGCTTCGCCGCCTCCAGCACCAGCGGATATTCGCGGTAGACGAAACTCTTCGGCCCGAAGCCGCCGCCGACGTCCGGCGTGATGACGCGCAGCTCACTCTTCTTGATCTTGAACAGGTCGGCAATGATGTACTGCATGGAGTGCACGCCCTGCGACCCCGTGGTCAGTACGAAGCGGTTCTCGTCCACGTTCCATTCGCCGATCGCCGAGCGCGGCTCCATGTAGTTGCAGACCAGCCGGTTGTTGACGAACTCGATGCGGGTGACGTGCGCGGCCTTGGCAAAGGCGGCCGCAGTCCTGGCCTTGTCGCCGATGTGGTAGGTGAAGGCGCGGTTGGAGCCGAGTTCCGGCCAGACCAGCGGCGTGGCTTCGTCCAGCGCGGTGGCGGTGCCGGAGGCGGCGTCCTCGCTGTCGTAGTCGACCTCGACCATCTCGGCCGCGTCCTGCGCCAGCGCGCGGCTGTCGGCGACGACGAAGGCGACGGCATCGCCGACATAATTGACCCTGTCGCTGCACAGGATCGGGATATCGCGGGTCGGTGCCTTGGTGCCGTCGGGCTGCCGCTGCATGACACCGGACTTCAGCTTTCCGAGATGGGCGAGATCGGCACTGGTCAGCACCAGATGGACGCCAGGCGCGGCCGTTGCCGCTTCCGTCGAGGCGATGGTGAAGCTCGCCTTGGCGACCGGCGAGCGCAGCACATAGCCGTGCAACAGGCCGGCAGGGCTGATGTCGTCGGTGTAACGCCCCTCACCCTTGATGAAAGCCTGGTCCTCGCGCCGCAACACTGAAGCGCCCATGCCGAATTTCGGTGTGACGACGGTCATGAATGCCTCGCGATGATGATTGGGAACGAGTGCCTGAAATAGGCACTGCCGCAGTTTTGTCGAGTGACCGTTTCGTGTAAAGAGCGCGGACTTCAAACTTTTTGGACCAGCGGACACACTTTCCGCCACGCAAATCGACGGGAAACCCAAGGGAATGCGCACCGATACCGGCCATGTCTTCAAGCTCGAAGACTATCGCCCCAGCGACTATCTCATTTTGGAAACCAGCCTTGTTTTCCGCCTTTCCCCGGAGGCGACCCGCGTCACCGCAACCCTGACGATCGAACGTCGTGACGGCGTCGTGGCATCCGCGCCGCTGGTTCTGGATGGCGACGGGCTGACGCTCATCCGTGTCGCCATCGACGGCCGCGAGCTTCAGCCCGCGGATTTCCTGGCGACACCGGATCAACTGACAATTTCCCAGGCGCCGGCGGCGCCCCGCTTCCAGTTGCTGATCGAGACCGAAGTCGCGCCGGCTGGCAACGAAACGCTGATGGGGCTCTATCGCTCCAGCTCTGTCTACTGCACCCAATGCGAGGCCGAGGGCTTTCGCCGCATCACCTATTTCCTCGACCGTCCCGACATATTGTCGGTCTACACGGTGCGCATCGAGGCAAAGCTGGACGAGGCGCCGCTGCTTCTGTCCAATGGCAACCCGGCCGGCAGCGGCGACCTTGCCGACGGCTGGCACTATGCGGTCTGGCACGATCCCTTTCCCAAGCCGTCCTATCTGTTCGCGCTGGTGGCGGGCGCGCTGGGCAAGGTCGCCGACAGCTTCGTCACCCTATCCGGCCGCACGGTCGAGCTCGGCATCTATGTCGAGCCCGGCAAGGAGTGGCTCGCCGGCTACGCCATGGATGCGCTGAAGCGGTCGATGAAATGGGATGAAGAAGCCTTCGGGCGCGAGTACGACCTCGACGTCTTCAACATCGTCGCCGTCTCCGACTTCAACATGGGGGCGATGGAGAACAAGGGCCTCAACATCTTCAACGACAAATATGTGCTGGCCGACGAGGAGACCGCGACCGATGCCGACTTCGCCAATATCGAGGCGATCATCGCGCATGAGTATTTCCACAATTGGACAGGCAACAGAATCACTTGCCGCGACTGGTTCCAGCTTTGCCTGAAGGAAGGGCTGACGGTCTTTCGCGACCACGAATTCTCCGCCGACCAGCGCTCGCGGGCGGTGAAGCGCATCGCCGAGGTGCGCACCTTGCGCGCGCATCAATTCCCCGAGGACCAGGGGCCGCTGGCGCATCCGGTCAGGCCGCGCCGCTACCGCGAGATCAACAATTTCTACACGGCGACAGTCTACGAAAAAGGCTCGGAAGTGGTGCGCATGATCCGCACCATCCTCGGCGCTGAGGCCTTCCGCGCCGGCATGGATCTCTATTTCGAACGCCATGACGGCGAGGCGGCGACGATCGAGGATTTCCTGAAGGTGTTCGAGGATGTCTCCGGGCGCGACCTGTCGCAGTTTGCGCTCTGGTACCATCAGGCCGGCACACCGAACCTGACGGTGAGTTCGACGCACAATCCGGCGGCGCGCGAGTTCACGCTGGAGATCGAACAGTCGGTGCCGCCGACGCCGTCGGAGAGCCGCAAGCGGCTGATGCACATTCCGCTGGCCTTCGGCCTGGTCGGCGCCGACGGCAGACCGGTCGCCTATGACGGCGTCGAGGGCGCTACCGTCGAGGACGGCGTCATCCATATCCGCAAGCGCCGGCAGGTTGTGCGCTTCTCGGGCGTGGCCGAGCGCCCGGCGGTGTCGCTCAACCGCGGCTTCTCCGCGCCGATCACGCTTTCGGTCGAGCAGAAGGCCGACGACCAGTTCTTCCTGGCCGGCCATGACAGCGACAGTTTCTCGCGCTGGCAAGCGTTCAACACGCTATTGACCGACGCACTGATTGCAGCCTTCCGCCAGATCCTCGGCGGCAAAGAGCCGGTCTACACGGCGCGGCTGAGCGAGCTTGCCGGCAAGATCGCCGCCGACGAGGCGCTGGAGCCGGCCTACCGGGCGCTGGCGCTGGCGCTTCCCGGCGAAGCCGACATCGCCCGCGACATCGGCAAGGGCATCGACCCGGATGCGATCTTGACCGCCCGCGAGGCGCTTGCGCTGGCGATCGCCAAGGCCAACGGGCAAGCCTTCTCGAGCCTCTACGACCGCCTTGCCGACAAGGGGCCGTTCAGCCCGGACGCGGCGAGCGCCGGGCGGCGGGCGCTGCGCAACATCCTGCTCGACTATCTAGCGCTGCTGCCGGAAGGCACCGAACTCGCAGCCAGGCATTTCCGCTCCGCCACCAACATGACCGACCGCGCCGCTGCGCTGACCGTGCTTGCGCACCGCCATCGCGGTTCGCCGGAGGCGGCGAAGGCCCTGGCCGATTTCGAGGCGAAATATGGCAGCGACGCATTGGTGATGGACAAATGGTTCCAGATCCAGGCCGGCGTGCCCGGGCCGCAAACCGTCGAGACGGTGCGCACCCTGACGAAGCACGCGGGATTCTCGATGGCCAATCCGAACCGGGTGCGCTCGCTGGTCGGCACGTTCTCCAGCGCCAACCAGACCGGCTTCCACCGCCCCGACGGCGAAGGCTACCGTTTCTTTGCCGAGACGGTGCTCGAGGTCGAAAAGCGCAACCCGCAAGTGGCGGCCAGGCTGGCAACGGCGCTGCGCTCATGGCGCTCGCTCGAGCCTGTGCGGCAGGCCAAGGCCAGGGAGGCGCTGCTGACGATCGCCGGTGCGGAGAACCTGTCGGCCGATCTGCGCGACATTGTGGAGCGGACGCTGGCATGATCCCTCCCCTCAAGGGGAAAGAGATCGCAGCTTTGGCATTATTTTAGTCGATTTTTAATCTTTTTTGGCCGCGCCTCTGGACAAGGCGAATCACCTTTGATTCCTTACGGACGATTCGGACGTGCGGTGTTGCCGGGTCGTCAAGCACAGGGAATTCGGGGAGTAGCCATTTATGGCCAAGGCGGACGCGTGGGGCGCGCCCGGAGGGACGGCTTTTGAGCGGCGTGAGGCGCGGGGCGACGGTCTTGCGGGCAACACGCGGCTGATCGCTGAACCCGCCTACCGGCGGCTCTTGGCAGCCGAGCCCTTGCTGCGCCGTTCGATCCCGGCCCTCATCATCCTGTTCCTGATCGTCATCGCGGCGCTGCGCTGCCTGTCGCTGATGAACGAGCGCGACGAGGTGGAGCGCGACACCAAGGCCATCCTTTCGCTGGCGGCGGGCCAGATGGCGAGCGCGATTGCCGCCGATCCCAACGCCGCCTCCACCGGCGCGCTGGACCTCTTGGAGAATGCCGGCCGGCTGGGCGCCATGGGCCGAAGCCATGTGCTTGCCGTCACCGACGGCGCCTTCAAGATCATTGCCGTATCGCCGCTGTCGACCGGCTGGCAGGGACGCTCTCTCGACAACCTTGTCCAGGGCGGCCAGCCGCTGTTCATGTTCGGCGAGCGCGCCGGCGTCATGAACGTCAGCATCGCCGGACGGGACTGGTATGCGGCGGTGAGCCTGACGGCGAGCCGCAAGAATGCAGCCGCCGTGCTGGTGCCGCAGGAAGCGGTCTTCGACAGCTGGCGCAAGACGGTCTCGCTCAACGTCACGCTATTCGTGCTGACGGCAGGCGTGCTGATCATCATCCTCTATGCCTATTTCGGCCAGGCGGCGCGGGCGCAGGCCGCCGACCGCATCTACCTCGAAGCACACCAGCGCATCGACATGGCGCTGGTGCGCGGCCGCTGCGGCCTGTGGGACTGGGACATGGTGCGCGGCAAGATGTACTGGTCGCGCTCGATGTACGACATGCTGGGCTACGAGCCCTGCGACACGATGCTGTCGTTCGGCGAAGTCGACGAGATCATCCATCCCGAGGATGGCGACCTGTTCGAACTTGCCAACCGCATCGTCGAGCGCGAGATCGACCATATCGACCAGGTGTTCCGCATGCGCCATGCCGACGGGCAATGGGTGTGGATGCGCGCCAGGGCCCAGGTGATCGACCCGGAAGCGCCCGAGATCCAGCTGATCGGCATCGCCGTCGACGTCACCGAGCAGCGGCATCTGGCGCTGCGCTCGGAAGCCGCGGACCTGCGCCTCAGGACGGCGATCGAGAACATCAACGAATCCTTCGTGCTGTGGGATGCCTCCGAGCACCTGATCATGTGCAATTCCAAATTCCAGAAGGACAACGGCCTTTCGGACCGCGACGTGATGCCGGGCGCGGCGCGCACGGCGCTGGAAGAGCGCATGTTGGCCTTCGCCTCGGAGCGCAGGCTGGCCAACAGCAACGGACCGCAAGGCGGCGTGACGCTGGAGCGGCAGCTTGCCGACGGTCGCTGGCTGCAGGTCAACGAACTCAGGACCAGGGATGGCGGCACCGTCTCGGTCGGCTCCGACATCACCCAGATCAAGCTGCACCAGGAAAAGCTGGTCGACAGCGAACGCCGGCTGATGGCGACGATCCACGATCTCAGCCTCGCCCGCCGGGCGGAAGAGGAGCGGGCGCGAGAACTCGTCGAGCTCAATCGCAAATACATGAAGGAGACCGAACGCGCGGAGGCGGCCAACCGGGCCAAATCCGAATTCCTAGCCAACATGTCGCACGAATTGCGCACGCCGCTCAACGCCATCATCGGCTTTTCCGAGCTGATGGAACAGGGCCTGTTCGGGCCGCTTGGCTCGCCGCGCTACGAGGAGTATGCCACCGACATCAACGGTAGCGGCAAATATCTGCTCGGCGTCATCAACGATATACTCGACATGTCGAAGATCGAGGCCGGCCAGTTCTCGGTGGACCGCGAGGAGATCGACCTCTGCCCGCTGATCAAGGAGACCGTGCGAGTCGTCTCGCTGCAGGCGGCCGAGAAATCGATCGCGGTGGAAACTCGTATCGCCGATTCGATGCGGCTCTACGCCGACCGCCGCGCGATCAAGCAGATCGTCATCAACCTGTTGTCCAACGCGGTAAAATTCACCGGACAGGGCGGCCACATTTCGGTCAGGGCGCGCAACACCTCGGGCGCGCTGGTGCTGACCATCGAGGACAATGGCTGCGGCATCCCCAAGGAAGCGCTGGGCAAGCTCGGCCGGCCGTTCGAACAGGTGCAGAACCAGTTTTCCAAGAACCACGCGGGATCCGGCCTTGGGCTGGCCATCTCGCGCTCGTTGGCCGAGCTGCAGGGCGGCGCATTGAAGATCCGTTCGACCGAAGGCGTCGGCACCATCGTGTCGGTGCGCATCCCGGTCAAGAAGGCGACGCCGGTGAAGGTGGCGGCCTAAAGTTGAGCTTCGATGGCCGCCTTGTCGATGACCGACCACACCTCGACGATCTTTCCGCCGCGAAATTCGTAGATCACGTTCTCCGCGAAAGACACTCTCCTGCCGTCTACGTCGAGGCCAAGGAACCTTCCCCTTGGCGTGCAGTCGAATGCAATCCGGCTCGCTATGTAGGTCGGATCGGAAATCAGCATCCGGACGTCAAAATAGAGGTCCGGAATGTCCTCGAAGTCGCTCTCCAGCATGCCGCGATACCCCGACAAGCCGATCCGCCGGCCATTGTGGATCGCCTCGTCGTCAACGAACTGCCCGAGCTTTGACCAATCCTGGCTGTTCAGGCAGGCGATGTAGTCGCGGTAGATATTGGCGAGATAGGTTTTGGTCATGGCAATCGGCCTACCTTCCCACAAGCGCCGGCGGCTTGCGCCGCCGGAGCCGGTATCCGGGGTCACTGCATGCCGTCTTCGTCGTTACCGTCCCATGGACGGTGACGGGCAAAACGGCCGCCTTTCGGCAGTTCGCTCTTCTCGATCTTGCCGTCATTGTTCCTGTCCAGCATTGCGAAGACCTTCTTCTCGCGGCTGGTGATGTCGTCGGCGGTCAGCGTGCCGTCGCCCCTGGTGTCGTAGCGTTCGATGATGCGCTTGGCCATGCGCTCGAAGCGTGCCTTCTCCAGCACATCGGCGAGCTGGGCGGCGGTAAGCTTGCCGCCATTGTCGGCGACCATCTTCTTCAGCCGTGCGTTCATGGCGGCGGAAAACTGGTCGAAGGTGATGGTGCCGTCTGAATCCTTCATCGCCTTGTCGAGGCGCATCATCATGTCGTCGCGCATTTTGGCGCTGGCATTGTTTTCGGCATAGGCCGTGGTGCCGACGGCGCCGGCAAGGGCTGCGAAAGCGAGGGCAAGTTTGGTCGACTTTCTCATTGGTCTTCTCCTGTTGCATCGTCACCCCCGATGCGATCGGGAACCGCCGCTCGTTGTTGCGGCTGTCCCAGACGAAGCAAAAGGTCGAAATCCTTTCTGACCTTTCGCGACGTCTCCTTGAGGTGTGCTTCCAGCACACCGAAATCCGGCAGGTCGGTGACCGCCAGAAGCAGATCGGACAGACCCGGCGGAACGTCGTCGCGTTCGAAGACGCCGGTGAGGCAGAGCCTGATCATCTGGGTCAGCGCCAGATAAAGCTGGTAGGCATCGCATAGTTCCTGCCTGATGTCAGCGCCGGCGAAATCCGGCGCCAGCCGCGCCAGGATCTCGGCCGTCGCGGTTACCCTGCGGCCGGCCTCGACATGGCCTGATATCACCGCCACCTGGGCAATGAATTCGAGGTCGATGAGCCCGCCGGGGATCAGCTTGATGTCCCAGCGATCGCGCGGCGGCTTCTCCTTCTCGATCAGCGCCCGCATCTCGGCAGCCTCGGCCATCACCTTGGAGGCATCGCGCGGCAGGGCAAGCACGGCGGCCACCTCGGCCTCGACCTCGGCGCAGAGTGCCGCATCGCCGCCGATGGCGCGCGCTCTCGCTAGCGCCATGTGCTCCCAGGTCCAGGCATCCTGGCGCTGGTACTTTTTGAAGGCATCGACATGAGTGGCAACCGGCCCCTTGTTGCCGGAGGGACGCAAGCGCAGGTCGAGCTCGTAGAGCACGCCTTCAGCCGTCGGCGCCGAGACGGCGGCGATCAGCCGCTGCGTCATCCTGGTGTAGTAGTGGGATGGGGCGAGCGCCTTGACGCCGTCGGACTCTTCAGCATCGGCGTCGTGGTCGTAAAGCAGGATGAGGTCGACGTCTGAGCCCGCCGTCAATTCACGGCTGCCGAGCTTGCCCATGCCGAGCAACGCCACCCTGGCCCCGGCGATCCGGCCGTGGCGCAGCGCGAACTCGGCCATGACGGCCTGCAGAGCGGCCTCGATGGTGAGATCGGCGAGGTCGGAAAACGCGCGGCCGGCGCGCGCCGGATCGATCGCGCCGGCGAGCAGCCTGACCCCGATCAGGAACTTCTGCTCGGAGGCGAAGATGCGCAAGCGGTCGAGCACGTCCTCATAGGCGCGGTCGCCTTCGATGAAGGCGGCAAGCCGCGCCGACAGATAGGCGCGGTTTGGCAATTCGTTGAGCAGAGCCGGGTCGAGCAGGCCGTCGAAGACATGCGGCCGCCTGGTGATGATGGCGGCGAGCCTGGGTGCCGCGCCCATGATCGTCGCCATCAGTTTCAGCAGCGCCGGGTTGGACTGCAGCAGCGAAAACAGCTGGATGCCGGCCGGCAGTCCGGCGAGGAATTCGTCGAAGCGCATCACCGCCTCGTCGGCCCGCCGCGTCTGGCCGAACCCCTTTAGCAGCGCCGGCGTCAGCTCGGTCAGCCGCTCGCGCGCTTCCGCCGACTGGGTGACGCGATAGCGGCCGAAATGCCAGCCGCGGATGACGCGGCAGATGTCGCTTGGCCGCTGGAAGCCGAGGCGATGCAAGGTCTGCAGCGTGTCGGGATCGTCGACATCACCGGTGAAGACCAGATTGCCGACGCCGGCCGACAGTTCCGGCGCGGTTTCGAACAGCGCCGCGTAGTGGCGCTCGACCTGTTGCAGCGACGCACGAAAGGCTTCGGAAAAAACCTTGGCATCGGCAAAGCCCAGCATGCGGGCAATGCGCTCCAGTCCCTCGTCGGTGTCGGGCAGGATATGCGTCTGCTCGTCGGCGACCATCTGGATGGCGTGCTCGACGCGGCGCAGGAACCAGTATTGCCTGGTGAGCGCATCGCGCGCGTCGGCGGTGATCCAGCTGCGCGCCGCGAGCTGGCCGAGCATCGGCACCGTCTCGCGACCGCGCAGCTCCGGGAAGCGGCCACCGGCGATGAGTTGCTGCGTCTGGACGAAGAACTCGATCTCGCGGATGCCGCCACGGCCGAGCTTGACGTTGTGGCCCTTGACCGCGATCTCGCCATGGCCCTTGTGGGCGTGGATCTGGCGCTTGATCGAATGGACGTCGGCGATCGCGGCGTAGTCCATGTATTTGCGCCAGACATAGGGCTGCAACTCCTTCAGGAAGGCAGCGCCGGCGGCGAGATCGCCGGCCACCGGGCGCGCCTTGATCATGGCGGCGCGCTCCCAGTTCTGGCCGCGCCCCTCGTAGTAGTGAAGGGCGGCCTCAACCGGGATCGCTAGCGGTGTCGAGCCGGGGTCGGGGCGGAGTCTCAGATCGGTGCGGAAGACATAGCCGTGCTCGGTGCGGTCCTGGAGGATGCGCACCAGGCGGCGGGTCAGGCGTGAAAACAACTCCGTGGCATCGAGCGGATCGACGACAGCGGGCGCCTCCAGATCGAAGAAGACGACGAGATCGATGTCGGACGAAAAGTTCAGTTCATGCGCGCCGAGCTTGCCCATGCCGAGCAGGATCCAGCCCGACTGCAGCGCCGGCATTTCGGGATGGGGCAATTTGAGCTTGCCTTGCCCATGCGCGTCGCGAAGCAGGAAGTCGACGGCGGCACGGGTGCAGGCGTCGGCGAGGTCGCTGAGGCGGCGCACCGTCAACGCGGGCTCGGCCTCGCCGGCAAGATCGGCGAGCGCGATCAGGAAATGCGCCTCGGCCTTCCACTGCCGCAGTTCCATCATCAGGCTCGTTTCCGAACCGGAATCGGTAAACGCCGCCTTGCCGATTGCCTCGCCAATCGCCATCAGCCGCGCCTCGACATCGGCGTCGAACAGCTGATCGAGAATCCCGGGCCGGCGGCGCGCCAGATCACGCAGGAACGGCGACAGGTCGAAGACCGCGGCGAGCAGATCCTGAACGGTACCCTCGGCTGCCAGGAACTTCGCCAGCCGGGGCAGGCCCTCTTCCTCGGCGGCGTCGGCGATCTCCGACAGTTCACGCCGGGCGCGGTTTTCATCCAGCGGCAAAAGCCTTGCCACCGGTTGCAGACGCCATTCGGTCTCGATCCGCTGCACAGGCTTCCTCGCGGCCATCAATGGTCCTCCCGTGCGGGAAAACCCATGACCACGGACAATCCGGGATTGGCGGGTAAAAGATCAAGCCTGCCGTTATGGAAAGTCATGATTGCCTTGGCGAGGCTGAGGCCCAGGCCCGACCCCGGCTGCGAGCGGCTCTTTTCCAGCCGCACGAAACGTTCGGTCGCGCGGGCGCGGTCGGCATCGTCGGGAATGCCCTGGCCATTGTCGGAGACGGCAAGCCTGATTTCGCCGCCGACGCGCCCGAGCGCCACGCGCACCGCGGGCTTGCCGGTCGCGTCGGTCGAGTACTTGATCGCATTGTCGACGATGTTCGACAGCGCCTGGCCGATCAGTTCGCGATTGCCGTTGACGGCAAAATCACCCTCGACCGAGCTCTCCAACGTCACGCCCGCCTCCTCGGCCACCGGCTCATAGAGTTCGACGACGTCGCGCACGGCAGCGGCGAGATCGACGCGGCTGGTGCTCTCGGAGGAATAACCCGCCTCCAGCCTGGAGATCATCAGGATGGCGTTGAAGGTCTTTATCAGCTGCTCCGACTCGGCAATCGTGCCTTCCAGCGCCTGCCGGTAATCGGTGGTCTTTTGCTTGCCGGAAAGCGTCGCCTCGGCGCGGTTGCGCAGTCTTGTCAGTGGCGTCTTCAGGTCGTGGGCGATGTTGTCCGAAACCTGCTTCAGCCCTTCGTTCAGCGTGGCAATCCTGGCCAGCATGGCATTGAGGTTCTCGGACAGGCGGTCGAATTCGTCGCCGGCGCCGGTGACCGGCAGGCGCCCGGACAGATCGCCGCCCATGATGCGGCGGCTGGCTTCGGAGACGCTGTCGATGCGCTTCAGCGCCGCGCGCCCGACGAAGAACCAGATCAACAGCCCGCCTAGCCCCATCATGCCCAGCGCCAGCATCAGAGAGCGGC
Organism: Mesorhizobium sp. LjNodule214; assembly: GCF_964252735.1. Lineage (NCBI taxonomy): Bacteria > Pseudomonadati > Pseudomonadota > Alphaproteobacteria > Hyphomicrobiales > Phyllobacteriaceae > Mesorhizobium > Mesorhizobium sp. LjNodule214. Next base: position 2,836,197 of record NZ_CAXUPE020000001.1, on the reverse strand, counting down.
GTATGACGGCGCGGAACCGCTCGGGCTCGCCGAGGTCGCGGCCGACCAGCATGATCATCTGGTTGGGCAGGCGCAGCACCAGCGCAATCGCGTTGTGGCCCTTCTCGCCTTCGGCCTGGACTTCGTTCTGGCCAGACTGCGTCTCGTTCTGGTCGGCGGCCGTATTGCGCTGCCGTTCGAGCTCGCCCTCGCCGAAGCGCCGGTAGGAAAACGGCTCCGTCGTCCAGCCTTCGGTCTCGATCACCCCAGGCTCCAGACTCTGCACATTGCCGGTCAGGATCTGGCCGTTGGTGTCGGCGATCAGATAGAGGTTGGCGCCGGGCTGGCGGGAGCGGGCCTCGACCACGCGGACCAGAACCGGCAGCCCGCCGCGCTGATAGGCGCGGGCAAGGCCGAGCACCTCGTCATTGATGGTCTCCTGCGTCTGCGCGGTCAGCATGCGCGCCGACAGCGAGGTCATGTACAAGACCAGCAGCACGGCGCAGAGCGCGAAAAGCAGGAAATAGAGCGCCGAGAGCCGCGCCGCCGTCGTCCTCATGATGGCCGGCAGGGACAGGGCCATGCTGGGTTCAGCCGCTCTTCAGCATGTAGCCGGCGCCGCGAACCGTATGCAGGATCGGCTTGTCGAAGCCTTTTTCGATCTTGCCGCGCAGCCGCGAGACATGGACGTCGATGACGTTGGTCTGAGGATCGAAATGATAGTCCCAGACATTCTCGAGCAGCATGGTGCGGGTCACTACCTGGCCGGCGTGGCGCATCAGATATTCGAGCAGGCGGAATTCGCGCGGCTGCAGCGTGATTTCGCGCGCGGCGCGACGCACAGAGTGGGAGAGGCGGTCAAGCTCGAGATCACCGACCCGGTAGACGGTTTCGGCTTCGCGGGCGCTGGCGCGGCGATTCAGCACCTCGACGCGGGCGAGCAGCTCGGAAAAGGCATAGGGCTTGGTCAGATAGTCGTCGCCGCCGGCGCGCAGGCCGGTGACGCGGTCGTCGACCTCGCCCAGCGCCGACAGGATCAGCACCGGCGTGGTGTTGCCGCGCGAACGCAGGCCGGCGATGACCGACAGGCCGTCGCGGCGCGGCAGCATGCGGTCGACCACCATGACGTCATAGTCGCCGGCATCGGCAAGCGTGAAGCCGGTTTCGCCGTCGCCGGCGACATGGGCGGTGTGCCCGGCCTCGGCAAAGGCTTTCTCAAGGTAGTCCGCGGCCTCGCGATCGTCTTCTATGACAAGAATCTTCATAGAGCCGTTATACGCGATTTCGCTGGAAGATTGAGTGGCGGCCGGCATGGGCATCATGGCCTTTGAGGTTAAGCGGCAATGGGCGATGGGAAGCCCGCTGCCGCCGGGGGCGGAACACGATGACTGACTAACGCATTCAGGCCCCGTGCTTTCCCGTGCGGCGGCTCGGGGTGTTGAAACCGCCGCACCGGAAAAGTTCTGAAACGTCAGCCCTTGGCGACAGGCAGGGCGACGAAACGGTTCGAGTCGTCGCGGGTGATCTGCATCAGCACCGCCTTGCGGCCCGACTTCACCGCGTCGGCCATGGCCTTGGTGACATCGTCGGTTCCGTTCACCTCCACCGAATTGACCGAGGTGATAACATCGCCGGGCTGGATGCCGCGATCGGCGGCGGCGCTGTCCGGGTCGACATCGGTCACCACCAGCCCCTGGCCCTTTTCGGACTTGGTGACGGTGAGGCCAAGATCGGCCAGCGTGTCGGGCTTTGCCGGAGCTGCGGGCTGCTGCTGATCGGCCGAGGCCTGCTTGTCGCTTGCCGGCAGCTTGCCGAGGTCGACCTTGATGGTCTCGCTCTTGCCGTCACGCCACACGGTGACATCAACCGGCTTGCCGGGCGAGTAGGCGCCGATCAGACGGGCGAGTTCCTTGGGCGAAGCGACGTCCTTGCCGTCGACCTGGGTGATGACATCGCCGGCGGTGATACCGGCCTTCTTGCCGGGGCCGTCGTCCTGCGCGCTCGACACCAGCGCGCCCTTCTCGGACTTCAGCCCGAGCGACTCGGCGATGTCGGACGTGACCGGCTGGATCTCGACGCCGAGCCAGCCGCGCTGGACGGAGCCGTTCTTCATCAGGTCTTCTACGACCTGCTTGGCGGTCGAAGCCGGGATGTCGAAAGCGATGCCGACGCTGCCACCCGAGGGCGAGAAGATCGCGGTGTTGATGCCGACGACCTGGCCGTTGAGGTTGAAGGTCGGGCCGCCCGAATTGCCGCGGTTGACCGAGGCATCGATCTGCAGGAAGTCGTCATAAGGTCCGGCGCCGATGTCGCGGCCGCGGGCCGAGACGATGCCGGCGGTGACGGTGCCGCCGAGGCCGAACGGGTTGCCGACGGCCACCACCCAGTCGCCGACGCGGACCTTGGAATCGTCGGCGAAGTCGACATAGGTGAATTTGCCGACACCATCGACCTTGAGCACGGCGAGATCGGTGCGCGGGTCGGTGCCGATCAGTTTGGCGTCGAGCTCCTTGCCGTCATTCATCACCACGGTGAAAGCCGAGCCTTCCTCGACCACATGGTTGTTGGTGACGAGATAGCCGTCATCGGAGATGAAGAAGCCGGAGCCTTGCGCCACCGGGCGGGGCTGGTCGTTGTTGTGGTCGCGGTGGCTGAAGCGGCGGTTGCCGAACTGGCCGCCCTGATCGCCAAAGCCACGGAATTCCTTGAAGAAGCGGCGCAGCTGCGGATTGTCGGGCAGGTTGTTCATGCCGTCCTGGTCGTCCGACTGATCGGAACCGTCATCGGCCGCCGGCTCGATCTTGGCCTTGACCTTGACGCTAACCACCGCCGGCGAGACGCGCTCGACGATATCGGCGAAGCCGGTGACCTGCGGCGCCTCGACACGCACGGCGTCGGCCAGGACCGGAGCCGTTCCGGAGGTGACGACACCAAAGCCGATAGCGCCGGCAACAGCCAGCGAGGCAACGGCGGCCAGAAGGCGCTTGCGGGTGCGGGAATATGAATTGGGGGCAATATTCATGGGTCTCGTATCCTCTTTTTGATTGGATGCGGCTTGGACAGGACATCCTCAGGCGAGAGGAATAGAGAGGCGCACATTACGGCGCCATTTCCAGTGCATGAAACTTTTGTAATGTACCGGCGACAACGGCGCACAAATCCCTTGGTCGCACCCGCCTGCGACACTATGTTGTACACAGTTCAGCACAAGGCTTTCACCATGACAGCAAGCACCACCATGACCATTCGGGTTTCGTCCGAAACCAAGCTGAAGCTTGAGCGGATCGCCGCCGACACTCGGCGGAGCAAATCCTTCCTCGCGGCCGAAGCGGTTTCGGCCTATGTCGATCGAGAGCTTGAGATAATCGAAGGTATCAAACGCGGCATGGCTGACGCGGCGGCTGGCCGTGTCGTGCCCCACGACGAAGCCATGGCGGAAATCGACGCCGTGATCGAAGCGGCGGAAGCCAAGCGCGCGGGCAAGGCGTGAAGCGGATTGTCAACTGGTCGCGAGAAGCGCTGGACGACATCAAACAGCAAGTCGCCTTCATCGCGCGGGACAATCCGGCCGCCGCCAGACGCCTCGCGGATCGCATTCGCGATGTGGGCCAGGGTCTTGGCGACATGGCGACGGGCCGGCCTGGCCGGGTAACAGGCACCTATGAGAAGCCCATCGGCCGCCTGCCCTACATCATTGCCTATGAGCTGCGGCCAATCGCCGGCAGTGAGGGCGTCGTTATCTTGCACATCATTCACGCATCGCGGGACTGGCCGCCGGAGGAATGGCCAAATTAGTCACCCAGCATCTTGTCCAGCGCCGCCTGCTCCTCGGCGGTCAGGGCGTTCGTTGCCGTCGAACGGCGCGATCGCGCCGTGAGCACGATGAAGATCCCGCCTGCGAGGAGCAGAAGCACCGGCGTGCCCCAGAGCAAGGCATTGCGCAGGCTGAAGCGCGGCTTCAGCAGCACGAACTCGCCGTAGCGCGAAACGATGTAATCCATCACCTGCTGGTCGCTGTCGCCGGCGACGAGCCGCTGACGCACCAGGATGCGCAGGTCGCGGGCGAGGTCGGCGTCGGATTCGTCGATCGACTGGTTCTGGCAGACCATGCAGCGCAGCCCTTCCGACAGGGTTCGCGCCCTCGCCTCCAGCGCCGGATCCGAGAGCTCCTCGTCCGGCTTCACCGCGAAGGCGTTGCCGGCGAACAGCAAGGCCAGCAACAGCACCAGCGAGGCAAGCCGAGCCCTGCCCGTCACGACAGGCTCGCGGAAGGCACGAGTTTCTTGCGGCGCGACGGCGCGCCGACGCGCAGGCGGCGGTCCATCAGCGACATTGCAGCACCCGCCATCATCACCAGGCCGCCACCCCAGATCAGCGTCACCAGCGGCTTCCACCACAGCCTGACGACGACGGAGCCGTCATTGCCCTCGTCGCCCAACGAAAGATAAAGCTGGCTGAACCAAACAGTCCTGATGCCGGATTCGGTCGTCGTCGTCTGGCGCACCGGAAAGAAGCGCTTGGCCGAGCTTATTTCGCCCTTGGCATTGCCGTCGGCGCCGATGACGACGAAGCGGCCGCGATCCTCGCTGTAGTTCGGCCCCTGCGCCGGGTAGAGCCCTTCGAAGCGCAGCGTGTTGCCGGACAGTTCGACGGTCTCGCCGGCATGCATGGACAGGATCTTCTCGGTGCCGAAGCTGAGCGTCCCGACGATGCCGAGCAGCGTCAGGCCAAGGCCGAGATGAGCGAGCGCGGTGCCGAACACCGAGCGCGGCAGGCCAGCGAAGCGCCGCAGCATGAGGGCAGGCGTCACCGAGCCGAAGCCTGATTTGACGGCGAGATCGGTGAGCGCGCCGCAGATCAGCCAGACGCCGAGGCCGACGCCAAGGGCTGCGAACACCGAGGCGCCATCGACGAACAGGCCCGTCATCAGCATGGCGGCAAGTGCGGCGGCAAAGGCCGCCATCAGGCGTTGTGCGGCGGCGAAGACATCGCCGCGCTTCCAGGCAAGCAGCGGCCCGAACGGCACGATCGCCAAGAGCGGCAACATCAGGGGACCGAATGTCAGGTCGAAGAACGGCGCGCCGACCGAGATCTTGCCGCCGGTGATGGCTTCGAGCGCCAGCGGATAGAGCGTGCCGACCAGAACGGTGGCGGTGGCGGTGGTCAGGAACAGATTGTTGAGGACGAGCGCGCCTTCGCGCGAGATCGGATGAAACAGGCCGCCGGCCGTCAGCCTCGAGGCGCGCAAGGCGAACAGCGCCAGCGAGCCGCCGATGAACAGCGTCAGGATGCAGAGGATGAAGACACCACGTGTCGGGTCGGTGGCGAAGGCATGTACCGAGGTCAATACGCCGGAGCGCACAAGGAAGGTGCCAAGCAGCGACAGCGAGAAGGTGAGGATCGCCAAGAGCAGCGTCCAGATCTTCAGCGCCGAACGCTTTTCCATGACGATGGCCGAATGCAGCAGCGCCGTGCCCGCCAGCCAGGGCATGAAGGAGGCGTTCTCGACCGGGTCCCAGAACCAGAAGCCGCCCCAGCCGAGCTCGTAATAGGCCCAGTAGGAGCCCATGGCGATGCCGCCGGTGAGAAACATCCAGGCGACCAGCGTCCATGGCCTGACCCAACGCGCCCAGGACGCGTCGATACGGCCCTCGATGAGGGCGGCGACCGAGAAGGAAAAGCAGATCGAGAAGCCGACATAGCCGAGATAGAGCAGCGGCGGATGAATGGCGAGGCCGAGATCCTGCAGCACCGGGTTGAGATCGCGGCCCTCGATCGGGGCCGGGTTGAGCCGGGTGAAGGGATTGGAGGTCGCCAGGATGAACAGGAAGAAGGCGGCGCCGATTGTGCCCTGAACGGCCAGCACATTGGCCTTGAGCGTTGCCGGAAGGTTGGCGCCGAAGACGGCGACAAGGGCGCCGAAGAAGGTCAGGATCAGCACCCAGAGCAGCATCGAGCCTTCGTGATTGCCCCAGGTTCCGGTGATCTTGTAGATCAGCGGCTGCAGCGAATGCGAGTTTTCCCACACGCTCGCCACCGAGAAGTCGGAGCTTGCATAGGCGGTTGCCAGCGCCGCAAAAGAAAGCGCTGTAAGCGCGAAGCCGGTCACCGCCACCGGGCCGCCGACCGCCATCATCTTCTGGTTGCCGGCGTGCGCGCCATAGAGGGGCACCAGCATCTGCACCAGCGACAGCGCAAAGGCGAGCACGAGGGCGAAGTGTCCGGTTTCAACCAAGCGCGTTACTCACTCTTGCTCTCCTGCCACACACCCTTGGCCTTGAGCCCGTCGGCGACTTCCTTGGGCATGTAGCGCTCGTCATGCTTGGCCAGCACGCTATCGGCGACGAAGACGCCGTCCGGACCGAAGCTGCCCTCGGTGATGACGCCCTGCTCCTCGCGGAACAGGTCGGGCAGGATGCCGGTATAGGTGACCTTGACCGATTTCTGCTTGTCGGTCACCGAAAAGGCGACGGTCGCGCCCTGCCCGCGCTCGATCGTGCCCTTCTCGACGAGGCCGCCCAGCCGGATGCGCTGTCCGGGCTGGACGCTGGCCGTGGCGAGATCGCCGGGCATGTAGAAATAGGAGGCCTTCTGGCCGAGCGCGTAGAAGGTGAGACCGGTGGCGGCACCAAGGAAAGCCAGCCCCGCGACGATCACCGACAGTCTCTTCTGCTTGCGCGTCATGACTACTCCGTCGCCGTCAGGCCGAGCGAGGCGGCAAAGGCGGTGAATTTCCTGGCTTCCTCGCTGTCGACGCCAAAGACGGCAATGCCGCGGCTCAGCGCATCGCGCGCCTGGTCGGCCTTGCCAAGCACGACATAGGAACGAATGAGCCGCATCCATCCTTCCGTGTCACGCGGGTTTTGTTTGAGCTTCTCATCAAGCCCGGCGACCATGGTTTCGATCATCGCCTGGCGGTCCTGAGGCGACATCGACTGCGCCGCTTCGACCGCCTGCGCATCCGGGCCATTGGCGGGCGTTCCCGAGGCGACGGCCCTGTTCGCGTTTTGCACGAGCGCCTGCTCGACGGCGCGGCGCCAGGGCGATTCCGCCGGCAGCGTGCCGAGCATTTTCTGCCAGGCCGCCGTCGCCTCCGCAGCACGGCCTTCCTGCGCCAGGCCCATCGCCAGATAGAAGCTCGCCTTCGGATTGGCCGAATCGAGCTTCAGCGCCGCCTCGAAGGCGTCCTGCGCCTCGGCCGAGACGATACCGCCGGCGGCGTTGGCGATCGCCTCGCCGAGGCCGGCCTGGCGGGCGGCGCTTTCGCCGTCGAGGCGGATGGCGTTGCGATAGGCGCTCACCGCGTCGGAATAGCGCTGCAGGCGCAGATAGACCGGCGCTAGCACGTCCCAGCCGCGGCCATCGGAAGGGTTGGCGGCCAGATGCGCCTCGGCGCGCGCTACAAGCTCGTCCACCGAGGAGTCGGCGGGATTCTTGGCGAGCCGCTCGCTGAGCGGCTGCGAGGGCAAATCGGGTGAGCCGAGCTTGATGTAAAGCCCCCAGCTGACCAGCGGAACCGCCAGCACCGCCACTGTCGCCACCAGCCTTGTCGCCACCGACGGCCGTCGTGCCGCCGCCGTGTCCACCTGCCCGGCAGCGCCCAGGCGCAGGATACGGCGGCCGATCTCGGCACGCGCCTCCTCGGCCTCGGCCGGCTGGATCAGGCCACGCGCCACGTCGCGGTCAAGTTCGGACAGTTGGTCGCGATAGACTTCGAGGTCGTGATCACCAGCGGCCGACGCGCCCTTCGGGCCGCCGGCCAGCGGCAGCAGCACCGCCAGGCTGGCGCCCAGCGTGAGGATTGCGGCTATGACCCAGAACAGCATCTTTCATCCAATACCGGCAGAGCCCTGCCCTGCCAACATGGGCATCCTGCGACGCTTTGACGGCTCGTGCGTCGTCTGTCCTTGACCGATGTCAACCGGATCGGATCTGAACCCGATCCGGCTTCCTCTTGATGCATGTCGTTATCCCAAAACCGCGGCGCACGTTTGGGCGACATGCATTGATCAGGTCAGCGGCGTCCAGCTGCCGTCGGCATTGCGGCAGGCGGTGCCGCGCGCGGTGGCGCCGGCGGTGCCGTTGAACACCGTATGGGTGTATTGCCGGCAATCCTGCGAGCCGACCCGGTAGGGCTGAGCGGCGACGACTTCACCGGAACGGCCCGAACTGTCGCTCTTCCATGTCACCTTCTGGCCGCTCGCCGTGTATTCGAGCGCCTTGTACTCGGCTTCCAGCGCCTTGCGCTTGTCGGCATCGCTCAGGCCGGAGCCGATCGATCCGCCGACAAGGCCGCCGCCCATGGCCGAAATGATCGTCGTTGCCACCTTGCTGCCGGCCGGAGGCGTGGCGGCGGGCGCCGGCGTGATCGCCGCGCCAGGGCCGCCCTTGCCCAACGTCCCACAACCGGAAACGGCGAGCAGTGCGGAAAGGAGCGCGACGCGAATCTTCATGCCAACAACCGGATTTCTCGAGCAGGATGAGCTTGGGGCCGCGCCATCGGAGAAGTTGGCATGGCCATAGTGTTGATATTTGTCGGAAATTTGGCCGCAGCCCAGCACTTCGGGACCAATCGACATGCCGCCATAACACGCACCGTCCGTCGATGTCGACTGACCCCGGAAAGCATTAATGAAGGCTCCGCAACCGCACCGCCGCCTTCAACCCGCCCGTGGCGGAGCGTTCCAGCGCCAGACTGCCTCCATACTCGTTGACGAGGTCGGCGACAATGGCAAGGCCGAGCCCTGTGCCCGGCTTGGTCTCGTCGAGGCGCCGTCCGCGCTTCAACGCCTCGCGCGCCTTGTCCTCGGGAATGCCCGGACCGTCATCCTCGATGGCGATCTCGAACAAATTGGTGTCCTTGCCGGGGACAGGCGAGACAGACACGGCGACCGCGCCCTTGGCCCATTTCATGGCGTTGTCGAGGAGATTGCCGAGCAATTCCTCCAGGTCCTCGCGCTCGCCGCCAAAGATGATGTCGGTGGCCGGCAGCGAAAGCGTGAGGGTTGTCCGCGGGTTGAGCTTTTGCAGCACGCGCACCATGCGCTGAACCAACGGCGCCACCGGCGTGCGGTAGACCACGCTGTCGCGTTGGGCGGCGACACGCGCACGCTGCAGATAGTGGTCGACCTGCTTCTGCATCGAGGCGGCCTGCTCGGTGATGAGCTGGCCCTTGGCGCCGCCGAGCGCCCGTCCCTCGTTGATGAGCACGGCCAGCGGCGTCTTCAGCGAATGGGCGAGATTGCCGACCTGCGTGCGCGAACGCTCGACGATGCGCTTGTTGTTCTCGATCAGCGCGTTGGTCTCGTTGGCCAGCGGCTCGATCTCGGCCGGAAAACTGCCGTCGAGCCGCTGCGCCGTGCCCTCGCGCACCATGGCGAGCGCGTTGCGGACGCGGCGCAGGGGCTGCAAGCCGATCAGGATGGCGAAGGCGTTGATGGCGATCATGCCGACGCCGAACAGCGACAGATAGGTCAAGAGCCGGCGCTGGAAGCTGGCAATCTCCTGCTCCAGCTCGGTCTGGTTGCCCATGACGCGAAAGCGCGCGGCGCGGTTCTTGGCATCGAGGACGAATTCGCTTTCGAACACCTCCAGCTCCTCGCCATGGATGCCTTCGGTGCCATAGCTGCGCTGGAAGCTGGCGTTGAAGGGAACCTCGGCGACGCTCGGCGAAAGAATCGCCTTGGTCATCGAGGAGGAGTGCAGTTCGCCATACACGCCCTCGGAGGCCGGTTCAACCGACCAATACCAGCCCGAATTCGGTTCGGAAAAGCGCAGGTCGCCGAGGTCCGGCGCGCCGGTCAGTTGGCCGCTTTCGGAAACGCCGACCGAGCCGATCAGGTTGAACAGATGCGCCGAAAGCAGGCTGTCGAAGCCGCGCTCGCTGGCCTGGCGGTAGAGCGTGGTGATGAGGGTGAAGATGACGACCAGCGTCAGGATCGCCCACAGGGTCGAGAAGGCTATGACGCGAAACGCCAGCGAGCGTGGCCAGAACCGCGCCGAAAGCGTCTTGGAGACGACCGGTTTTGCAGGAAGAGGTTCCGCCTTACGCCTCCGGCTCACGCATGCGGTAGCCCATGCCGCGCACGGTTTCGATCATGTCGATGCCCATCTTCTTGCGAAGCCGGCCGACGAAGACCTCAATGGTGTTGGAATCGCGGTCGAAATCCTGGTCGTAGAGATGCTCGACCAGTTCGGTGCGCGACACGACCTCGCCCATATGGTGCATCAAATAGGCCAGCAGCCGGAATTCATGCGAGGTCAGCTTCAGCGGCTGGCCGTCGACATCGGCCTTGGAGGCCTTGGTGTCGAGGCGCAGCGGCCCGCAGGTCAATTCCGAAGAGGCATGGCCGGCGGCGCGGCGGATAAGCGCCCGCACCCGCGCCAGCACCTCCTCGATATGGAACGGCTTGGTGACATAATCGTCGGCGCCGGCGTCGATACCGGACACTTTGTCACTCCAGCGGTCGCGCGCCGTCAGGATCAGCACCGGCATCTTGCGGCCGCCGCGGCGCCAGCGCTCGACGACGCTGATGCCGTCCATCTGCGGCAGGCCGATGTCGAGGACAACCGCGTCGTAAGGTTCGGTGTCGCCGAGGAAATGCCCTTCCTCGCCGTCGAAGGCGCGGTCGACGACATAGCCGGCATCGACCAGCGCATCACCTATCTGCCGATTGAGATCCTTGTCATCTTCGACGACGAGCACGCGCATGACGGTTAGAACCTGTTGACGGATCCGGGGTCAGGTATAGGCCGATTCCGGCGGCCTGGGAAACGGAGGCCTGTAAGATGGAAGGTTGGGTCAGTTCAGCGGAACGACGATTTCGGAGCGGCGCGGACGCTGACCGTCCTTGCCCGGTACCAGCACGACGATGACACAGACTGCCTGGCCGCCGCGAGTCGTCTGAGAGGCCTTGGCCAGCGTGCCGCCATTCTGCTCGGCAACCTGCTGACCGATCGCATAGCAGTCCGACGCAGCCAGCACGATCGGCTGCGGGTCGCCGGGCGCGACGACCGACATTGCCGTCGCCTGCGACGCAAACAGGCCGGCCGCGGCAAGCGCCAGCGTCGCGGTTCGGAAATGGGAGCGAAGCGTTTTCATGGTCAGCGTTGTAACGCATCGGTGCTGAACGTGAAATGAACGGTGAACGCCCGAAAAACCATGCCCGCCACACCCCTGCAACGCGAGACAATCAAGCTGAGATTCCACCGCCCGACCCGGTGAAGTCGGCGAAAGTCCAGTCGAGAGCAATTCCAGGAAAAGTGTGAAACGGTTTTCCGTCCGGAATTGCGTCAAAACAAAGAGATAGAGCGGTTCTGCATCTCCGTGAAACGATGAACCGCTCTAGCCTCCGTTTCGCCGATATTGAAAGCGCGTCAGGCGTTTTCCTGCGTGATGGCGCGAAAGCGCAGCAGCCCGTGGTGGACCGCGAGATCCTCGTCATAGCGAGCCTCGGCGAATTCCAGTGACAACCGTGTCAAGCCATGCGGACCGATGGCCAGCGCCGCGTCGGCAAGGCGCGCCTCGATGGTGTCCATGATGACACGCGTCTCGGCTCCGCCATGGGCTTTCGACCAGACATGCAGCGTGACAAGCTGATCGGCGTCGTTGTCGGCGCCGGTGTCCAGGTCGAAAGCGCTGGTGTGGCCGCAGGTCACATGGGGGAAGGCGGCGTTGTCGGTCGCCTGCTCGAGCAATCCGGCGCCGCCCAGCAGCGCCGACAGCGACGCATCGCTCTTCAATCTCAGGAACAAGGCCTGCAGCAAATCGCCGGGCGCCGTCATCGTTTTCTCCCTCGCCCGTCGCGGCATGACATATCTGACGTACAGCGTAGCCGCGTTACGGACAATTCGCCAGATGACGGCAATTCGGTGCAAGGCGCGAATCAGCGCCTCATGCCAGGATGATGGCCGCTCACCATCTCCGGAATAAGACTTTCCGCTGCGACGGGTCGCGTCGCTTCAGGAGACCGGCGCACGTGGCCTTTGCCCGCCGATCAAGGCGGAATGGGCCTTTATGACGGAGGCAACAAAGCGGATCACCGCACGCACCGGCGCCTCGGCGCCGATTTCGCGGCGATAGACGATCGAAACCGGATGGCTGCCAAGAACGTCAGGCACCAAGCGTATCATGCGCGGTTCGGTCTCGGCCAGCATGCAGGGCATGACGGCGAGACCGGCGCCACTTAGCGCCGCCGCCAGCATCTCCGTCATCTCGGTGACGCGAAAGACTATTGTCGCGCCGGCGCCGTGCGCCTCCACCCACCTGGCGCCAGGGACACCGGCAAGGCTGCCATGAAAAGCCGATGATTTCGTGTCCGGCCAGCCGGCGAGGATCGACGGGCGTCCGGTGACGGTCGAGATAGCTCCGGGAGGCATAGATCGACCAGCCCGAGTCACAAAGTTTCCGTACGATCAGCGTGTCGTCGGCGACAGCACCCATCCTGATTGCGAGTTCCGCCTCGCCATGCTGCAGATCGACCGGCCGGCTGCCGCTCATCAATTCAAGGCTGATGTCGGGACAGGCCTTATGGAAGGCAGCCATACGCTCGGCAAAGAACGGACTGAACCCGGTCGGCAGCGCCAGCCGGACACGGCTGCTGCCGGAGCGCACCAGCGACAGCATTGCCTGCATGGCGCGTTCGACATCATCGCCGAGCGGCAGCAATGTGCGGCCAAGCGGGGTGATCTCGATGCCATGCGGCCCGCGCACGACAAGTGAGACTCCGAGAGCATTTTCAAGAGCGGTCAGGCGCCGGCTGATCGTCGTGTGCCGGACGCCCAGCGCGCGCGCCGCGCCCGACAACGTCCCCGCGCGTGCTGCAGCGAGGAAATAGCGCAAGTCGTTCCAGTCCGGTTCGCCAGAGGTGATCACGAGCCAATTCTAGACCAATTCGTCGCCGCATGCCTGTGCAGTTTTGCACAGGCATGCACGGAAATCGCCAATCGTCCGAACTTGGCGGGCGCGCGAGAATGGAGCTGACAAAAATTCAGGGGGCGAGCCATGGACATCGAAGGTTTGCGGACGATCGTGGCCCGGCACGCGATTTCGGCGAATGCGCTTGCTGCACTCGGCCTGGCGATGGAGGCGCGTGTGCAGGACAAGCCCCTCGCCGGCGATACCGCCCGGCGCATCGAAGCGGTGCTTGGCGAATTCGGTGTCTCGGGCATCGTGGCGGATGCGAACGCGGCCGAACTGGCGCCGGTGCTGGCCGGCATCAGGGTCGATCTGCTGTCAGCCGGCAAGCTTCTGTCGCAACCATCAGCAGACGGAGAGACCCGGCATCTGGAAGCCAGCATGCGGCAAGCCCTGGGCGATGTTTCGGCCGGCTTCCCGGCGCTGCTGAAGCGGTCGATCGCGCCACAGCTTGAAGGCTTGCTGGATAGGCTGGTGGCACCGGGCGCTGCGTTCCTCGATATCGGCGTCGGGGTCGGCGTGCTGTCGGTGTCGATGCTTCGGCAATGGCCCAATCTGCGGGCAGTCGGCATCGATCCGCTGCCGGACGCCATTGCGCAGGCCCGGTGCAACGTCAAAGCTGCCGGCCTCCAACATCGCATCGAACTCCGCACCGGGCTTGGCCAGGAGATCGCCGACGAGGACGCGTTCGACCTCGCCTTCGTGCCGAGCGCCTTCATCCCCGATCCGCAGGTCAGGGCGATCATCGCGCGCTGCCGGGCCGCGCTGCGCCCCGGCGGCTGGCTGCTGCTGGCGATGGTCAACCCCGGACCGGACGCACTCGGAGCGGCACTCGCCCGCTTCCGCACCGCATTGTGGGGCGGCACGGTGTTCGAAAATGGCGAGGCCGAGGTGCTGGTCGAACAATCCGGTTATGCGGACACAAGATTGCTGCCCGGCCCGGCCGGGGCGCCTATCACCTTCGTGGCCGGGCGCAAGCCGGTCTGGGTTCGAGGAGGCTGACCATGAAACTGCTGATCTTCGGCGCCTCGGGCGCGACGGGACGCGTCCTTGTCCAGGCGGCGCTGGCAGAGGGCCATGCGGTGAGTGCCTTCGTTCGCACGCTGGACAAGCTTGCGATCAACCACAAAAATCTGCGGGTGGTTGTCGGCGATGTCGCCGACTGGCAGGCGGTGGAGCGCGCGGTTGCCGGACATGATGCCGTGTTCAGCTGTCTCGGCGCCGGCATGCCGCTGAAGCACGACCCGGCCGTGGTTGCCGGCATCGGCTTCATCGTCGATGCCATGCAGCGGACCGGCCCTGCCCGGCTGATCTATCAATCCTTCCTTGGCGTCCGCGACAGCCGGCGGCAGTTGGGGCCGCTGCTCGGCGGCATCGTCGTGCCGCTCCTGCTGCGCCATGAAGTGGCGGATCACGAGGCGAAGGAACGCCTCATCGTCCAGTCCGGACTAGACTGGACCATTGTGCGGCCGCCCAAACTCAGCAATGGCGCGGCAACCGGCCGGCTCCGCCACGACAACGGCATCCACGCAGCGTCGCTGCTGCCGACCATGGCGCGCGCCGACGTGGCAGCCTTCATGCTCGGCCAGGTCAGCGACACCACCTACTCGCGCAAGCGGTCTCGCTGCTGCACTGAGCCTCAAGATACCGGCAGCGCCCCGCCCTCTTCGGTGCGGCGCGCGATGAAGTCGTCGAGTACGCCGGCGGTGGCGGCGGCCCGAACTGGAACAGGAAAGGGCGTGGCCGCGGGCGAAATCGATGATGCCCGGAGCCATCGGGATATCGAGCTGGTGCGGCGAGTTGGTATCGATAATGGTGTCCGCGGCATGCGCCGCCAAGCAACTCGTCTTCGGGGAGCCGCGCGCGACCCAGTTAGCGAAAATCAGCCGCGGTCAGCACATACATGCTCTTGCGGGTGCGGTCGTAGGCCGTCCTGGCGACGTCGTATATGGCGCTGCTGGCCGTATCGAAGGCGGCGAGATAGCCGGCCTCGTCGGCTGCGGTTTCGGGCCGCATCTTCGACATGGCATCCGCAGCGACCGAGAAGGAAATCTGGAACATGCCGTCATGGCCGACAAATCGGATGCGCCGACCCGCCGCGTCATAGCTGCGGCTGCGATTGGGGAATGTGAGGCTCATGACTTGAACTCCGTTGCGGCGACCTTCTTGACAACCCGCTTCTTCTTCGGCGTCGGGTTCAGGGCCTCCGCCACGCGATCGGCCTCTTCCTTGGCCAGCCGCAATTCGCGCAGCCTTGCCGTCTTGATGATCCGGGCCTTGGCCTCGGACATATATTCGGCGGTCGCCTTGTTTCGCTCCGCCGTCTTTTTCTGCTTGTCGACGAAGCGGGCTTCAGCTTTTTCCATGATACTTTGACTGCCATCGGCCATCGCCAAATCTCCCTTGCGCTTGAAATCGTGAGAACGAACTTGTTCGATAAAATAGGCACTCGGCTGTTAAAATTCAAATTTTTGAAATATTTTTGATTCTTGAAAATTTGGAAACGATTCCGCAAAACAATACTTTTCGATATTTCATAGCGTCGTACGAATAATTTTTGGCACTCCTATCTATCGAGTGCCAACGCGCCTATACAGGGGCAGCGGCCGCGTATGCCGGGTCCAGAAGAAATTCCCATGAAATTCCGGCCAGTCCGCGACCGGCCGGGCGACCGATTCCAACGCCAATTCAGGAAGGAACTGTTCCGTGTCCACACAAAGCAGCAAGCCATCTCTCGCGCGTCGATGGGAAGACTACCAGCCGGCCAAATCCACGCTTTTCTGGGCATGCGCGGTAACCCTCATCGCCACACTGATCATCGGTTTCAACTGGGGCGGATGGGTGACAGGCGGCACCTCGCGCTCGTTGGTGGCAACGGCCGGCGATGTAGCGCGCGGCAAACTGGCCTCGGCCGTCTGCGTCGATCGCTTCAACGCAGCGCCCGATGCCGCCGCCAAGCTTGTCGAGTTCAAAGCCCTGACCGACAGCTACAAGAAGCGGCAGTTCATTGAGACAGGCGGTTGGGCGACCATGCCCGGAGAAACATCGCCCGACAGGCTGGGCGCCACGAGCTGTGCGGTCGCTCTCGCAGCCTGAACTCTTCGACCTCTTCGAGACAAACGAACTCTTCACGAGAGCCTGAAAGACAGCCGCCGGGGCATCTTCCCCGGCGCGGACCAGCGGCAAGGAGATCGACAAATGATTACGTTCGTACCGAAGCCAAATACCGTCCCGGCGACTGAAACAGCCGAGGAAAGCCGCTTCGACCGCATTCGCAGGCTTGCCGCCGACAAGCACCGGAAAGCCGATGCCGGCACGATACGCCGCGACCCCCAAAAGGCCGGCGACAAGCGCCCGATGTAACGGGCGCATGCCCCGGTCACGAGACGGGTGCCGCGCCGCCCTGTTCGGTGCGGCGTGCGGTGAACTCATCGAGGATGCCTGACGTAGCAGCGGCGGACGCCGGCGGTCGGAAATCAGCCACCAGCCGCTTCCAGATACCCGTGGCGCGCTCGGTCGCGCTCTTCGAGCCGGCCTGCGTCCAGTTGCCGAAATTCGACCAGTCGGCCACCAGCGGCTCGTAGAAGGCGGTGCGGTAGCGCGCCATTGTGTGGCCGGCCGAGAAGAAATGTCCGCCCGGCTGCACTTCGGCGATGGCCTCGAAGCCGATGGCGTCATTGTCGCCGGGGGTCGCCGCGCAGAGTTCGGCGACGGTCTGCAGCGCCTCGATGTCGGTGATCAGCTTCTCGAAGGAGACGCTGAGGCCGCCCTCCAGCCAGCCGGCGGCGTGGATGCAGACCGTTGCGCCGGCCAGCACCGAGCCCCACAGCGCGAACTGCGTCTCGTGGGCGGCCTGCGCGTCGGAGATGTTGGCGGCGCTGCCGCCGCCGGAGCGCCAGGGAAGGCCGGTGAAGCGCGCCAGTTGGCCGGCGCCTAGCGTCGCCTTGACATGCTCCGGCGTGCCGAAGGCGGGAGCGCCCGACTTCATGTCGACATTGGAGGAGAACGAGCCGTAGACGACCGGCGCGCCCGGCCGCACGATCTGGGCCAGCGTCAGCCCGGCCAGCGCCTCGGCATGCTGCAGGGTCAGGGCGCCTGCCACCGTGATCGGCGCCATGGCGCCGGCCAGGCAGAAGGGCGTGATGATCGATATCTGCCCAGCGAGCGCAAAGTCGATGATGCCTTGCGCCATCGGGATGTCGAGCTGGCGCGGCGAGTTGGTGTTGATGACGGTGTAGCAATGGGCGCCGGCAAGGAACGCGTCTTCGGAGAGCCCGCGCGCCAGCCGCACCATCTCGAACCCGTCCTCGACTTGCGGCGTACCACGGGCGAAGATGAACGGGACTTTGTCCGACAGCGTCAGCTGGGCGCGGTTGACGGCATAGTGGCGGAAGCGATTGTCGACGTCCTGCGGCTCGATGCACGGGCAAAGCATATGCAGCACGTCGAAGTGCTGGATCAGCTTGGTCAATTCCTCAAAAGCGGCAAGCGTTCCTGGCCGCCGGCCGCGTTCGAGATCGGTGACGTTGGGCGCGCCGGCCCCGGCGAGGAAGGCCATCGAGCCGAGTTCGAGGATCAGGTCGCGGCTACGGTCGCCCGCCAGCGCCCGGATGGATTTTGGCGCCGAGGCAAGTGCTGTCGCCACGATGTCGCGGCCGATGCACACCATCTGGCTGTCCTCGTCGACAAGCGCGCCGGCGCGGGCAAATCGCTCGCGCGCCTCGGGCAGCAGCACCTTGATGCCAAGCTCCTCCAGCACGCGCAGCGCCGTATCGTGGATCGCCGCCACCTGGTCGTCCGAAAAGACCGGCTGCGGCAGGAAGGGATTCTTGAGCGAGCGATAGTCCGGGCGGCGGCTCGACTCGCTACCGGCCTCGCCGGTGCGGCCGCGCCGGCGCTCGCGCCTGGTGTCGCGTGCAGCATCATCGATCATGGCAGTTCCTCCTCATTGCCGCATCGCCTTGCCCTCGGGGTCGTAGGGCGAGGCCAGAATGACGCGCGCCGGCCGCTCGACGCCAACGATATGCACCGACAGCGCCGTGCCCTCGGCTGCAAAATCGCGGTCGACAAGCGCCAGCGCCAGGCTCTTGCCGACCGTGTAGCCATAGCCCCCCGAGGTGACGAAGCCAACGCGTCGGCCCTTGTGCCAGACTGGCTCGAAGCCGCTGGCGTCGGCGTCGACGGCATCGACCTCCAGCGTCACCAGGCATTGCCTGGCGCCACCGCCATCGCGCTCCTTCAGCGCGGCATCGCGGCCAATGAAATCGCCCTTGCCGAAGGCTATGAAACGGCCGAGCCCGGTTTGGGCAGGCGTGTAGGCCTGGGTGAACTCGCGCGACCAGATGCCAAAGCTCTTTTCCAGCCTGAGCGCATTCAGCGCATAGAAGCCGACTTCCGCCAGGCCGAGATCCTCGCCGGCGGCAAGCAGGGTGTCGCGCAAGGTGGCATGCATGGTGGCCGGACAATTGATCTCGAAGCCTACCTCACCGGCGATCGACAGGCGGGCAACCCGTGTTTGCGCCATGCCGACGTCGAACGCGCCACAAGCCATGAACGGCAGGGCGTTCGTCGAGACATCCTGATGCGTGGTGGGTTCGACAATCGCCCGGGCATTCGGTCCGGTGACGAGGAAGCCTGATGTCACGTCGGAAATGTCAGCGACGGAGACACCGTCGGCCCCATGCGCCTCGAACCAGCGCATGTGGAATTCCCTGAGATAGTAGGAGCCCATGATCCAGTATTCACCGCCGCCCCAGTTGAAGACGGTGAGATCACCCTTCAGCCTTCCATCATGACCGAGCATCGGCGCCAGCCTCGCCTGTCCCGGCTTCGGCAGCCTGCAGGCGAGCAGCCGGTCGAGCCAGGCTTCCGCGCCCGTCCCGGACACCGCGTAGCGCGAGAAGGCGGAGGTATCGACAAGACCGGCGGCGCGGCGGACCTGCAGCGCCTCGTCGCCGACGATGTCGAAGGCGTTGGAGCGCTTCAGCGTGGTGTTTTCGCGAAACCCCATCGGCGCGAAATAGGCCGGGATTTCGAGACCCCATGAAGCCGTCCATTCGCATCCGGCCGCCGTCATGCCGTCATAGGCGCCGGGGCGTTTCAGCGGCCGACCGGCAGGCAGGCGCTCGTTGGGAAAGGTCATGACGAAGCGGCGGGCGTAGAACTGCCGCGTCGTTTGCTTCAGATACTCCCGGTTCGCGGCAAAGGCGCCGTAGCGGGCGATGTCCATGCCGAAAATATCGGCCTGTGGCTCGCCATGGATCATCCATTCGGCCAGCGATTTGCCGACGCCGCCGCCCTGGCTGAAGCCGGCCATGACGCCACAGGCGACCCAGTAGTTGCTCAAGCCGCGCACTGGGCCGACGATCGGGTTGCCGTCGGGCGTGAAGGTGAAGGCGCCGTTGACCCATTTGCGGATGCCGGCCGTCGCCAGGCACGGGAAGCGCTCATAGGCCTTGGCGAGTTCCGGGCTGATGCGGTCGATGTCTTCCGGGATCAGCTCGATACCATAGTCCCAGGGCGCGCCATCCATGTTCCAATGCTTCGGGTTCTGCTCGTAGACGCCGAGCAGCACGCCTTTACGCTCCTGGCGGAGATAGGCAAAGCCGTCGAGATCGACGGCGAGGCCAAGCTCCTTGTCGAGCGCCGCGACCTCCGGAATGTCCTCCGTGATGAAATAGTGGTGCTCCATCGGCGTCACCGGCAGCTCGACGCCGGCCATGCGGCCGAGCTGCTTTGCCCAGAGACCGCCGGCGTTGACGACATGCTCGGCGACGATCGTGCCTTGTTCGGTGAAGACGTCCCAGCCGCCATCGGCGCGCTGCTTGAGGTCGAGCACGCGGTTGCGCAGGATGATTTCGGCACCGCGCTTCTTCGCCGCCCCGGCATAGGCATGGGTGGTGCCGTAGGGGTCGAGATGGCCTTCGTTGGAATCGTAGAGGCCGCCCAGCACATCGCCGACATCGACGATCGGGCAGATTTCCTTGATTTCTGCCGGGCTCACCAGCCGCGCGGTTTCGATACCGACCGACTGGAACACCGCCCAGGCCGATTTCAGCCACTCCCAGCGAGCGGGGTCGCTGGCCATGTTGACGCCCCCGGTCATGTGCAGGCCGGCATTCTGGCCGGACTCGGCCTCGATCTCGCGATAGAGTTTTATCGTGTAGTCCTGCAGCGCTGCGATGTTCGGGTCGGCGTTCAGCGCATGGAAGCCGGCGGCCGCATGCCAGGTCGAACCGGCGGTCAGCTCGGCGCGCTCGATCAGCGCCACGTCGCTCCAGCCGAAGCGCGCCAAATGGTAGAGCACCGAGGCGCCAACCACCCCACCCCCGATGACGACTGCGCGATAGTGCGACTTCACGAGCCTCTCCCTCTCGTTGGATGCTCTCACCATACAGGCACTGTACATATGTGTCTAGACACTTGTGTACAGACCACTTGCACGCCGCTGCGCGCCATGGCACTTGTGCGGTCATGATCATGATTGCACCCCAGGACGAGCCGGCGCCCGGCAACATCAAGGTGACGCGCTGGGACTGGATCAATCTGGCGCTGCAGACGCTGATTTCGGACGGCATCGAAAGCGTGCGCGTGCTGCCGCTCGGCCAGAAGCTCGGCGTCTCGCGCTCGAGCTTCTACTGGTATTTCCAGAGCCGGCAGGACCTGCTCGACCAGTTGCTCGCGCACTGGCACGACACCAACACCAAGGCGATCGTCGAACGCGCCCAGCGGCCGGCCGAAAGCATCATCATGGGCGTCATGAACGTCTTCGAATGCTGGGCCGACGAGCGCCTGTTCGATCCCCGGCTGGACTTTGCCATCCGCGAATGGGCGCGCCGCTCCGATGACGTGCGGCGCATGATCGACCAGGCCGACGACGAGCGCCTCGTCGCCATCCGCGACATGTACCGCCGGCACGGCTATGACGAGGAAGACGCCTTCATCCGCGCCCGCGTGCTCTACTACATGCAGATCGGTTACTACGTGCTCGATCTGAAGGAACCGGTCGAGGCCCGGGTCAGCCATCTCGCCGCCTATCTGCGCAGCTTCACTGGCCAGGAGCCGAGCGAGGCCGACGTGGCGCATTTCATGCGCTTCATCGCGGCGCGCTGACATCGGCGAGACGTATCAGCCTCGAAGCCTTCTCTACCCCGGTCAACAAACCGCGCGGTGTGGCTTCGCTGCCCTTGTGAGCAGTGCTAAAATGGACGAATAGTCTTCTTCGGGGCGCCGTCCTGAAATTGCCCGCATGCGGCTCTCAGGTCACGGCGTGGGGCGGAATTCTGGAATGACCAGTCCTTTGAAGCCACGCAAGAGAAGAGGTCCGATCGCAGCGGCGCTGCTTGCGGTGGATGCGTGGCTCGATTCCTCGCTCTACGAGACCGGCTTCAAGGCGCGCCAGTTCTGGGAAGCGGCGACCATCTTTTCCCGGCGTTTCCGCGTCAAAGGCTGGCGGCGCGGCATCGTCGAGGTGCTGAGCGAAGGGTTTACGCTGGGCGCCGGCGGCATCGTGGTGCTCTTGGCGCTGGCCTTGCCGGCCTTCCAGATCACCACCGGCGACTGGCGCACGCAGGGCGACTTTGCCGTCACTTTCCTCGACCGCTACGGCAACGAGATCGGCCAGCGCGGCATCATCCAGCGCGACTCGGTGCCGGTCGACGAGATGCCCGACCATGTCATCAAGGCGGTGCTGGCGACCGAGGACCGGCGTTTCTTCGATCATTACGGCATCGACGTGCTCGGCCTGTCGCGCGCGATCTTCGAGAATGTGCGGGCCAATTCCGTCGTCCAGGGCGGTTCCAGCATCACCCAGCAGCTGGCCAAGAACCTGTTTCTCAGCAATGAGCGCACCTTGCAGCGCAAGATCAAGGAAGCCTTCCTGTCGCTCTGGCTGGAGGCCAATTTGTCGAAGAAGGA
The DNA here is from genome assembly GCF_964252735.1 of Mesorhizobium sp. LjNodule214. Classification (NCBI taxonomy): domain Bacteria; kingdom Pseudomonadati; phylum Pseudomonadota; class Alphaproteobacteria; order Hyphomicrobiales; family Phyllobacteriaceae; genus Mesorhizobium; species Mesorhizobium sp. LjNodule214. Next base: position 2,814,386 of record NZ_CAXUPE020000001.1, on the reverse strand, counting down.
GATCCTGCAGCTCTATCTCGACCGCGCCTATATGGGCGGCGGCACCTTCGGCATCGAGGCGGCGGCGGATTTCTATTTCGGCAAGAGCGTCAAGGACCTCAACCTTGCCGAGGCGGCGATGCTGGCCGGCCTGTTCAAGGCTCCGACCAAATACGCGCCGCACATCAACCTGCCAGCCGCCCGAGCGCGGGCCAATGTGGTGTTGTCGAACCTCGTCGATTCCGGCTTCATGACCGAAGGCCAGGTGCTGCAGGCAAGGCTTCATCCAGCCGACGTCGTCGATCGCGGCGAACAGAAGAGCCCGGACTATTTCCTCGACTGGGCCTTCGACGAGGTCAAGAAGATCGCCGCCAAGTCCGGCCAGCACTCGCTTGTCGCCCACACCACTTTCGACGCCAACATCCAGAAGGCGGCTGAAGAATCCGTCGAATTCCACCTGCGCCAGTTCGGCAAGGAATACAACGTTACTGAAGGGGCTGTGGTGGTCATCGAGACCAATGGCGCGGTCAGGGCGATCGTCGGCGGCCGCGACTATGGCGCCAGCCAGTTCAACCGCGCCACCAAGGCACTGCGCCAGACCGGCTCGTCCTTCAAGCCCTATGTCTACGCCACCGCGATGGAGCACGGCTTCACGCCGGACTCGGTTGTTTCCGGCGGCGCGATCAGTTGGGGCGGCTGGTCGCCGCACAATTACAATGGCGGCTCGGCCGGCAACGTGACGCTGATCACGGCGATCGCCAAATCGATCAACACCGTGCCGGTGCGACTGGCCAAGGACTATCTCGGCATCGGCCCGATCAAGGCGATGGCCGAGGCGATGGGCGTGGAGTCGCCGCTCGAAGGGCACAAGACCATGGTGCTCGGCACGTCGGGCATGACCGTCATGGACCAGGCGACAGGCTACAGCGTGTTCGCGCAGAACGGCTTCGTCGGTTCGCGGCACGGAATCACACAGCTCCTCACCCGCACCGGCGGCGAGGTGGTCTACGATTTCGCCAAGGACGCGCCGCCGCCGCACCGCGTGCTGTCGGAGCAGGCGCTGAAATACATGAACACCATGCTGGCGGCAGTGCCGGTGATCGGCACGGCACGGCGCGCCCAGCTTCCCAACATCGTGGTCGCCGGCAAGACCGGCACGACGCAATCCTACCGCGATGCCTGGTTTGTCGGCTTCACCGGCAACTACACAGCCGCCGTCTGGCTCGGCAATGACGACTTCACCCCGACCAAGAACATGACCGGCGGCACGCTGCCGGCGATGGTGTGGCAGCGGCTGATGGTCTATGCGCACCAGAACATCGACCTGAAGCCGATCCCCGGCCTCGACCATCCCTTCATCGATCCCGAAGTCGCGGCCAAGGCCGAGGAGGCGGCAAAGAAGAACGCCGAGCAGGCGGAGGCTGAAGCCGCCGCCGAGCGCCCGCCGGTGCTGTCCAGCCGCACCACGCAGACGCTGCGGGAGATGACCAAGATGTTCCAGGCAGCACCCGTGCTCGAGCCGCCCAAGGCGCCGGAGACGCTGTTGGCGCTCTGAGCGGCCAATTCAGCCGGATGCCGGCCTTGCCACGAGCCCCTGCCCCGCGATATCCCCGAGCGGCAATCCTTTGTTGTTCCCGGCTCCTGATGCTCAAGAACGCCTTTCTGACGCTCATCGCGCTTGCCATCGCCATCGGCGGCGGCGGCGGAAGCGTCTGGTATGCGCTGAAGGCACAGGACGGCGTCGGCGCGATCAGGATCGGCCAGTGGACCGCCTTCCCCGAGATCGGCACGCAAGCAGCCGACCCCTATTCGAAGGCACGCGTGGCACGCGAGGGCGTGCTGGCGCTCGGCCGGGCCGAAGGGCTCTCCTTCATCGCCGAACGCGATGCCGGCGGCGACCAGCTCAGGCGCGAATGCGCCTATACGATCGAAGGCGGCTTTCCTACCGCCCGCTTCTGGACCCTCTATGCTGCCGACCAATCGCTCGGCGTGGTCGACACCGACAAGCCGAGGCTTGCGGCGCTGCAGTCCTATCAGGTGCTGCGCCAGCCCAACAATTCGGTGATCATCACCGTCGGCAACCGCCCGACCCCCGGCAACTGGCTTCTGACCGAGGGCTTCGGACGGATGTATTTCGTGCTCACCTTCTACGACACGCCGATCGCCAGCAGCACCGGCCTTTCCGATGTGACGCTGCCCAGGATCGTGAAGGCCGGCTGCAATGCGTAAGTTGCTGCACAGCGTCCTGCTCGGCCTGCTCGGCGCCGGCATCGTGCATATCGTCGTCTTGATGCTGGTGCCGGAGTTTTCCGAACGCGACGCCTGGTCGCGACTGGCGATGGCCTCGGACCTCTACAAGATGACCAGGCTCGACGCCGAGGCCGGCGGCGCGCCGGTGGTGAAATCCGTCGACCCGCTGTTTTACGCCGCGGCCTGCCGCTTCGATCTTGCCGAGGGAATGGTGCGGGTCAAGGCGCCGGGAACCGTGCCGTTTTGGTCGGTCTCGGTCTATGACCGCAGCGGCCACAACCTCTATTCCTTCAACGACCACAGCGCCACCGGCGGCGTGCTCGACACCGTGGTGCTGACGCCGGCTCAGATGATCGATGTGCGCAGGGAACTGCCCGACGAGCTGAAGGGCGCGATCTTCGTCGAAGCGCCGATCGAGGAAGGCATCTTCGTCATCCGCTCCTTCGTGCCCGACGACAGCTGGAAGCCTGTCGTCTCACGGTTTCTGGAGCAGAGTTCCTGCGAGCTGCAGGATTACTGATTTCGACCGCGGCACCCTAATGATGCGGAACAGGAGTCCTCGGCGCACCCGGCTTGTCCGGACCGCTCGGCCTCGCATCGCCGGTTAGCGGCGAAGGTTCGTAGCGGACGCCGGGGAAAATGATCACCGCCGCCGGCGTGCCGGTGTTTTGACTTGCTCGATTGGTTGGTGCCGTTCGCGGCACGAAAGACAGTACCATGCCCATGGTTCGCGCATTCCTCTCGGTTGCCCCGGAGCACAACGCAACGCCTCCAAATATGATTAAGGCGGGCAGAGGGTTAACGGAGCGCTAACGGATCGTCGCTAACTTGATCTTTGTTCTTGGTAATCGCGAAACCGACACAGTCCCGGTCGAGCGTGGTCCAGGTCGTGTCGAGTGTCGGGCGTATCCTCCGTGTCATCTTCGGATTTCAGGCAAATCGCTATTCGGGCTGAATCGGGAAAGGCCGAAAGGCTGTTCCGCGCCGTGGTGTCGGCGTTCTGTTCGCTGACCCGGCCGTCGCGCCGCGAGATCGCCCAGCTCGAGGATCTGACGCTGCCGCTGTTCGACGAGGTGTCGGTCGAATCGCGCCGCTATGTCGCCGCGGCACTTTCCGAATGCGAATATGCGCCCAACGCCCTGGTGCGGCGACTGGCCGAAGAGCCGGTCGACATCGCCGCTCCCCTGCTCATCCGCTCGCGCGCGCTGAGCGACATCGACCTCATCGCGCTGATCGGACGGCACGGCCTGCCGCATGCGCGCGCCATTGCGCGGCGCAAGGATTTGAACCCGACCATATCGGATCTGATCAAGGCGCTCGAAAAGCCAACGCTGGTCAGGATGCGGCCACCGCAGACGATCGTGAAGGCAATGCCGGCGAAAGCCGAGGCAGCGCCGGGCAATGCCGAGGCGATAACGTCGAACGAAGCGGCCGTCGCTGCCGCGGGCACGGAAACGCGGGAGCCCCTCGGCAATGCCGCCGAGAACGCCAGGCGCCGGCTGCGCGCGATGATGCGCCCCGATACGGCCGGCAAGGATGCCAGCGTCAACCCGTTCCTCGGCCAGGCGAGCTACGTCAAGCTGCGCGAGACGGCGCTGACCGGCAATGCCGCCTTTTTCCAGACCGCACTCGCCGATGCGCTCGACATCGATTTCCAGACGACACGGTCATTGATCGAACAATCGAGCTATGCCGCGCTGCTTACTGCGCTCAGGGCACTCGACCTCAGCGAGGACCGAGCCTTCCTGATCGCGGTCGCCGTCTATCCGAGGGAATTTCCGCATCCGCAGGCGATTCGGCTGTTCCTCGACCGTTACCGGCTGCTGCATCGCGAGGCGGCGCTGGACAGGGTGCGCAGCTGGAAGGCCGAGACATTGTCGCGGGCGATCCGCGGCAAAGGACCGGATGCGGCGAAGGCCGAAAGCCGTCAGGCGTCGAACGGCGACGATCCGGCCGCGGCCCTCAAGGCGTCTTGACGGACAAAAGTTCCTCGACCGGAACGGCGCCGGCCTCGATCTCGACCACCCAGATATCAGGATCGAATTTTTTCTCGCGCTCCAACCTGGCGTCGAGCACGGCGGCATCGTCGCCCGAACCGAGCAGGGTGAAGAAACGGTCGTCGGGCCTGGCCGAATCGTAGCTCGTTTGCGGCGCCGGCCCGAACAGGGTGACCTCGCCCAGCCTGCTCCGCGCAAGCACGAAGACAGCGCCGGCCTCGGTCGCACCACGCTTGACCACGGCGGCAAAACCGCCAGCCGCAAACACCCGGCGCAACATGGCCGACACCCACAGATCGGTGGTTACACGCATAGGAGGTTTCCGGTGGACATGCGCCGCTCTTTACAGCAACGAGCCGGAAACAGAAACGGCCCAGACAGCCACTGCCCAAGGGTCAGTTGGTCAGGCCGATCTCGCGCATCTTGACGTAGACGAGCTCGTCGGGCTCGCCGGTTTCGGGCAGGCCGAACAGCGACTGGAACTCCTTGATCGCCGCCTTGGTGCGGGCGCCGACGACGCCGTCGAGTTGCATATCGTCATTGCCGAATGCCTTCAGCCCGGCCTGGATCTTGACGATACGGGCATCGGGCGCCTGCGCCTCTGCATCGGCCGGCGCAGAGGCCGGGATCGGTGCGGGCGTGGGATCGGCGACGGCCGGGGCGGCGGCGCTGTCCACGGGCCTCGTCACCGGGTGCGGAATGGCCGCTGTCGTCTGCCTGGCGCCGAGCTGGTCGAGGAGCACGGCGTCGATTTCGCCCGAGGCCGGCAGACCGACCTTTTGTTGGTAGGCCTGGATGGCCTTGCGCGTGTTGGGACCGGAAATGCCGTCGACGGTGCCGGAGTAGAAATCGAGGTCCTTCAATATGCCCTGGACCTCTTCGACGGTCGGGTCGCTCTTGACCGGCGCCGGGCGCACGATGTTGATGGTGGTTTCCGGCTCGTCTGAGCCTGTGCGCGGAAAGTCCTCGATGCTCCTGGTGGCAAAGAACGCACCGGCATGCGGAAACGGCTGGTACCACAGCGCATTGGCCGAGACGTAGAACAATGTCACCAGGAAGGCGGTCGAGCCGCCGACCAGGACAGGGTTGCGCGAGATCATGCCGCCGACGGCCATCGCGCCGTCCTCGAAGGTGCTGCCGCGGCGCTTGACTGCCTTAGCCTGTTTTGCGGAGCGAGCCATTCCTGTCCCCCTTCGTCATCACCGCGGGCATCGCCAGCACGCCGCCGTCCTTGCCCTTCAAACGTCCCTTCGGCCCGTTCACCGGCAGGCTGATCGTCACCGTGGTGCCCTCGCCCAGCATGCTCTCGATCGACATCGTGCCGTCATGCAGCGCCACCAGGCCCTTGACCAGCGACAGGCCGAGCCCGGTTCCCTCGAAGCGGCGCGTATAGTCGTTCTGGATCTGCATGAACGGTTTGCCGAGATTTTCAAAATCCTCCTCGGCAATGCCGATGCCGGTGTCGCTGACCCAGAAATGCAGCCGCGAGCCGACCCGCTTGGCGCCGACCACGACATCGCCGCCATCGGGCGTGAACTTGACGGCGTTGGAGACGAGGTTGATCAGGATCTGCTGCACGGCGCGGCGATCGGCATTGATCTCGCCAGAGTCAGGGGCGATCTGCGTCATAAGGCGGATGCTCTTGGCCTCGGCCTGCAACTGCATCATCGACCGGCACATGTCGACCGCCTCGACGAAACGGAACGGTTCCGGCTCGGTCGCGTAGGCGCCGGCCTCGATCCTGGAGACATCGAGGATCGAGGTGACGACGCCGAGCAGATGCTGGCCGGAGTCCCTGACCAGGCCGACATATTCCTTCTGGCGCGGATCCTTGAAGGTGCCGAACATCTCATGCAGCAGCATGTCGGAAAAGCCGATGATGGCATTCAAAGGCGTGCGAAGCTCGTGGCTGACCACCGCCAGGAAGCGGCCCTTGGCCACTTCGGCGGCCGCAGTCGCCTCCTTTGCCGCGGCAAGCTCTTCGCGCAGCCCGGCGACGTCGTCGTTTTCGCGCAGCAGCAGCGTGAACGCATCCTGCTGATGCTCGGCCCGCATCAGGTCGAGGCGGAACGGCCTGAAATTGTCGGACGAAGAACCGTCGCGCGGCAGCCGGACGCGCAGGTCGACCCGGCGCGCCGCGGCCCCGTCACGCATGTCGGCCAGCGCCGTGAGGTAGGCGACACGGTCGGAAAGATGGACGCGCTCGAACAGGCCGGCGCCGAACAGAAGCTCTGGCGGCAGCTTCAGAACGGCGCGCGCCTTGGCCGAGGCATCCAGCACCTCGCCATGCCTGGCAACGCGCAGGACGACCGCATCGATCATATGCTCGAGATGGTCGCCGGCAGGTGTCGCATGCCCAGCGTTTGCCGGGTTGCGGAGCGCCGTCAGCCGTGGAACCAGCGTCAGGGTCCAGGCCAGCGGCAGCAGCCAGTGCCAGGCCGCGATTTCCGACGGGCCGAGCGGCAGGATGGAGCCGGCAAAAGGCTGCAGCAGGGTCGCTGCGAGCGTGCATAGCGCACCCCACCAGCCAGCGCGCCGCGATCCGCCGATCCACCAGGCCTCGAACGGCAATGCTACGGCGAGCAGGGCAATCGGCGAGGCCAGGCCGCCTGCCGCAAAGATCGCGCCGGCAAGCGCAAGGCCGCCCATCGCGAGCGCCGCCTGGCCGGCCAAGGCCAGCCGGCCCGTCGCGGCGACCAGCAAGGCGGCGAACCAGCACAGGCCGAAGGCAGCGAAGATCGCAGCCACCGTGACGGCCGCGCCTAGGCTGGAGGTGACCAGCGTCACCGCGGCGCCTGCGGCAAGGAAGGGGGCTGCCAGCATGACACCGATGAACCGGCGCTGGCGCAAGCGCTCATCCGGCACGGTGATGGTCGGATGAACCATACGTTCGCAGCCGGCCGCTACCGCGCCAGGCAATTCAACGTATCTGGCCGTAATCGAACTCAACGCACTCGCACCCGGTCGTGAACTGCCCTGCTTTTTGCAGGTCGCTTTTATTGATCTGAAACTCGCATTGAGCGTTTAAGGAATGGATAAGGCAGGACCCGGCCGACGCCAGGCCCGCGGCAAATATCGCGACGCCGGCGCCGCAAAACCCGGCGATCTGCCGTCATGGTAAATGGAGCGTTATACGGATCGGGCGCCGCCGTGCCTTCAGCCCAGTCTGCCATTGTCGCTCCGTATTCGATAATATCCATAAAAATCAAACGGATGGATGGTTACTGCCTGATGAACAAAATCGACAGCTTTCAAGTCAAATCGGTTGCAAAATCAATCGCTTCGAATTTGCCTAAAATTTGAGGAAAATCCTCGGTTTCGGCGCAAGCCGTCCTTTGCGCGGGTGTGCCACCATCCTGCCCATAAAAGAGGTCATGCCGACGGATGCATGATCCGTTACGGACGAGAGGGCATTGAGATGGGCTTTCTTATAAGGGCGGCTTTCTGGTTTTCGCTGGTGCTGCTGGCGCTGCCGCTGAATGTCGGCACCGACGAGGCCGGCCACGAGAGCGTCGGACCGATCCAGGCCCTGTTTGCGGCGCGCGAAGCGGTCGGTGACATCGCCGGTATTTGCGAGCGCAAACCCGATGTCTGCGAGACCGGCAAGTCCGCCATGCATACGATCACCGCCCGGGCCAAGGAGACCGCCAAGATCGCGGCCGCCATGCTGGACGACCAGCCGACGAGCGACAAGCAGGCTGCCGGGCTCGACACCACGGTTGCAACCGGCAGCGTGGCCGAGACTATAGTCCTGCCGGCGACAGTCGAGATACCGGTAAAACTGCCGACGACCAACTGAGACCTTTTCCTGCCGCAGATCTTGGCGACACCGCAGGCGCGTCCGACCTCTCGACGCCTGCGGTGTTTTTCTTCTTTTTCCGTGACGCGACAGCGCTGGATGACTATATCCGGCAGGATGACGACGATCCAGACGATCCGCGACGACTTTTCCCTGCTCGACGAGTGGGAAGACCGTTATCGCTATGTGATCGAACTGGGCGAAGCGCTCCCGCCATTTCCGGATACCGAGCGTACCCCCGCCAACAAGGTGCCGGGCTGCGTCAGCCAGGTCTGGCTGACCACCGAACAGGGACTGGGCGCCGATCCGGTCATCTCTTTCAAGGGCGATTCCGACGCCCATATCGTGCGCGGCCTGGTCGCCATCATGCTGGCGCTGTTTTCGGAACGGCCGGCGAGTGAAATCCGGGAGACCGACGCGGAAGCGACGCTGAAGGGCCTCGGCCTCGACGAGCACCTGTCGCCGCAGCGCGCCAACGGCCTCCGCTCGATGGTCAAGCGCATCAAGCGCGACGCCGATGCGGCGCTGAAGCTGACCGCCTGACCGGACAAATCGGATTTTTGCAAGGCTAGCCGTCGTATAGCCGGGCGATTGAGCTGCACATCAGCGCCGGCCTTCAAAGCAAAACGGCGCCCGAAGGCGCCGTCTGTCGTCGAACGAAATCAGGAAAGAGCCAGTATTAGCGGCCCTTGCGCTTACGGCCGAGACCCATCTTCTTGGCAAGCTGCGAGCGAGCCGCGGCATAGTTGGGAGCAACCATCGGATAGCTTGCGTCCAGGCCCCACTTCTCGCGGTATTCGTCGGGCGTCAGATTGTAGTGGGTCATCAGGTGGCGCTTCAGCGACTTGAATTTCTTGCCGTCCTCGAGACAGACGATGTAGTCGTCGTGGACGGAGCGCTTCGGGTTCACCGCAGGCTTCTGCTTGTCGGCGACCGGCGCCTCGGCAGTCCCGCCCACGCGCCCGAGAGCGGCATGGACATCGGCGATAAGGTTCGGCAGTTCGCCGACCGGCACGGGGTTGTTGCTGACATAGGCGGCCACCACATCGGCGGTCAGCTCAATCAGCGCATCGCTGTTTTTGGAAGGTGTTTCGACGATATCCATCATATTCAGGCCCCAACGAGAGTTGTTTCTAACTGCGCCCTTTTTTGGCCGGGCATCGCGCGAATTTTCATGCAGGTGAGAAACCCTGCGATTCGCGTCGGGGAATCTTAATGAGCCCATGAACCAAGTAAGTCAATTCGCATCTTGCGTTATATTCAACGATAATAATCAAATATTCGCCGTTCAGCTTCAATCTTTCGTGCGCTGTGTAACTTAGCGAGATTTTTCTGGCCAGACCAGCGCCGGCTGACGCGACGTCAGGTCCCCGTTACATCAACAGCGACAGCTAAAAGGAGCGTAATGCTTCGGCTTTGCTGGTCCGAAACAGGCCGAAAGGTTTCCCGATCCTAATGAAATCACGGGTTGCAGCGCGTTACTGGTGCGCGTAACCTGAGCGACAGGCAACCCGGCCACTCAACGGGGCGCGATGTATTTCCCATAGACCCACCCGGTGACGAAATGGCCGTTCTGCGCCGGATCATGCCAGATTTCGCACCAGCGATAGCGGGTCTTCTGTTCCTGCTTCCAGTGCGGCCGACCGGCAATATCAAGCAGATTTATGCCGCCGGTGCATTTGCCGGTCATCTGCAAGACTGTCCCGTTGGGATAGGCGGCCTGCTTCTGTGATTCACCTGATGGATATTTGCGCGCGTTGAGCGTGTCGCCGAACGGCACGTTGGCCACTTGCCAAGCCGCGAACACGGTTGCATGAGACTGGCCGGTGAAGGCCAGAACAGTCGAAGCAACGGCGAGAGCCGCAGCGGTGCGAACATAGAACTTCATCATCTCTCCTCCGGCGCATTTCCAGAGAGCCGCCCTCATCCTGCCGTCCTGCCCTTGAACCGGTGCTGATCGGCGTGTTCATTTGCCATTCAAACAACTGCCCAGCGAGACGCAATGACCAGAACACCAGCCTTTCCGATCGCCAGCCCGCCGCAGCCGGAGAAACGGCCTGTTTTCGACACGCATCACGGCTTCACCCGTACCGACGACTACGCTTGGCTGCGCGCCGATAACTGGCAGGCGATGTTCAGGGATCCTTCCCTGCTCGACGGCGACATCCGCGCTCACCTCGAAGCCGAAAACGCCTACCAGGCAACGCTGACGGCCGATATGGCCCCGCTGCGGAAGCGGCTGTTCGCCGAGATGAAGGGACGCATCAAGGAAGACGACTCCACCGTGCCGATGAAGGATGGCGCTTACGCCTACGGCTCGTCCTTCAAGCTTGGCGGTGAGCAGCCGCGCTATTTCCGCACGCCGCGCGATGGCGGCGACGAGCGGATCCTGCTCGACGGCGATGCGGAAGCCGAGGGCAAGGCCTATTTCAGGCTCGGCGGCGTTGACCATTCGGCCGACCACGGGAAGCTGCTATGGGCGTTCGACGACAAGGGCTCTGAATTCTTCACGCTTCGCGTGCGCGATCTCGCCAGCGGCAAGGAACTGACGGACCAGATCCCCGATACGGGCGGCGGCGGCGTCTGGGATGCGGGCGACAGCGGGTTCTTCTACACAAGGCTCGATTCCAACCATCGCCCGTCGAAGGTGTTGTTCCATGCGCTTGGCGACGGAACCGAAAACGACCGGCTGGTCTATGAGGAAACCGATCCCGGCTTCTTCATGGATGTCGGCGGCACGCGGTCCAACGAGTGGATCCTGATCGGCATCAACGATCACGAGACATCCGAATACCGGCTGATGCGTGCCGGCGATCCGCTTGCCGAGCCGAAGCTGGTCGCGCCGCGCGAGAGCGGCCTGCAATACGATCTCGAGGAAGGCGGCGACGTCTTCTTCATCCTGACCAATGCCGACGGCGCCAAGGACTTCAAGGTCATGACGGCGCCAGCTAACGATCCGGTACGCGCCAACTGGCAGGAACTGGTGCCGCACGAAGCCGGCCGGCTGATCCTGTCGGTGATCGGCTTCAAGGACCATATGGTGCGTCTCGAGCGCAAGGAGGGCCTACCGCGCATCGTCGTGCGCGATCGCGCCAGCGGTGAGGAACATCTCATCTCGTTCGACGAGGAGGCCTTTTCGCTTGGTCTGTCCGGTTCCTATGAATACGATACCGAGTTCATGCGCTTTACCTACTCGTCGATGACGACGTCGGCGCAGGTCTTCGACTACAACATGCGCACACGCGAGCGGGTGCTGCTGAAGACCCAGGAGGTGCCTTCCGGCCACGACCCGGACCAGTATGTCACGCGCCGGCTGATGGCGCCTGCCGCCGACGGCGAACTGGTGCCGATCTCGCTGATCCATCACCGCGACACGCCGCTCGACGGCACAGCACCTTGCCTGCTCTACGGCTACGGCTCCTACGGCATCACCGTGCCGGCCGCCTTCAACACCAATTGCCTGTCGCTGGTCGATCGCGGCCTCGTCTATGCGATCGCCCATGTCCGCGGCGGCAAGGACAAGGGCTATGGCTGGTACGACGACGGCAAGCGGCAGCACAAGATGAACACTTTCACGGATTTCATCGCCTCGGCGCGCCATCTCGTGGCCGAGCGCTACACGGCGCATGACCGGATCATCGCGCAAGGCGGCTCGGCCGGCGGCATGCTGATGGGGGTGATCGCCAACATGGCGCCGGAGTGTTTTGGCGGCATCGTCGCCGAGGTCCCGTTCGTCGACGTGCTCACCACCATGCTCGACGCGACGCTGCCGCTGACGCCGCCGGAATGGCCGGAATGGGGCAATCCGATTGCATCGGTGGAGGACTACCGGACCATCTCTGCCTATTCGCCCTACGACAATGTGGCGGCTCTCGACTATCCGCCGATCCTGGCGCTGGCGGGGCTTACCGACCCGCGCGTCACCTATTGGGAGCCGGCCAAATGGGTGGCGCGGCTGCGCGAGCGCAAGGGCGGCGACAATCCGGTGCTGTTCAAGATCAACATGGACTCAGGCCATGCCGGCGCCTCCGGGCGGTTTTCCAGGCTGGAGGAGATTGCCTATATCCATGCCTTCGCGCTCAAGGTGACCGGCAAGGCCGATCTTGCCGGGTGAACGCGATGCGATGAGCAGTCATTGCCTTCCGTTCCGCAACGTGGCTTTCATTGGCGGCGAAAGTAACGGAGACGCGCAGCGATGATCGACCTCGCCACATTGATTGCCTATGTCGCGGTTGTGCTTGGCTTTGTCTTCGTTCCGGGCCCGGCCACCCTGCTGACGGTGGCGCGAGCGACGAGTTCGGGAACCAAGGTGGGCATCGCGACCGGCGCCGGGATCGCGGCCGGCGACGTGTTCCACACCTTCATGGCGATGGTTGGCATCTCGGCGATCATTGCCACTTCGACAATGCTGTTCAGCATCATAAAGTATATCGGCGCGGCCTATCTCGTCTATCTCGGCATTCGCGCCATCATCGAGAGGGCGCCGGCCGATCCGGCAGCCGGCGCGCTTGCGATCTCTGCTGGCAAGGCATTTCGGCAGGCCGTGCTGACCGAGATGCTCAACCCAAAGACTGCCCTTTTCTTCCTTGCATTCCTTCCCCAGTTCGTGCGGCCCGAAAACGGATCGGTGATGCTCCAGTTGGCGACATTGGGTGTCATCTTTGTTTTGCTCGGCCTTTTCAGCACGGTGATTTTCGCGGTGGGCGCGAGTGGGCTCGGCACTTTCCTGCGCCGAAATCCTGCTGTGCAGAAATGGCAGGGCAAGGTTGTTGGCGGCATCTATTGCGCCCTCGGCATCCGTCTGGCGCTGCAGCAGCACTAGAGCCATGACAGGCGATGTGCCGGCACGGCTCGCATATCGCCTTGGGTAATGATTTTTTGATTTGCACATGACCTTTTTCGAAGCTTTGAATCAGCGGCAAGCGCCGCTGATTTTCCGCTCGCAATTGCCATCGCCGCGCGCTACCCAATGCCCGGCTTTTCAGAGCCGCACCTGCCAGTCACAATCACGCAAGGGTCCGCCATGCTGCTCGTCGACGTCTATCTCGACAAATCGCCCATCCAGGGCATCGGCGTCTTCGCCAAGAAACACATTCCACGGGGCACTCTGGTCTGGAAGCTCGACCCCCGGTTTGACCGGCTGATCGAGGTCGACACCTACGAGGGTGAGTCCGGGCCGGTAAAGGGGTATCTCGACCGCTACTCTTATCCTGATCGGCGCAACCCCGGGTACATCGTCTTCGAAGCCGACGACGCGCGCTACATGAACCATGCCGAAGAACCGAATTGCGACGTCTCCTCGCCCGAGGAGACCTACGCGTTGCGCGACATCGCGCCCGGCGAGGAATTGACCTGCGACTACAACCACTTCTTCGAAACCGGCTTCGATTTCCTCGGCGACCGCCACCCGTAGAGCGGTTCAGAACCGCCCTATCTCTTTGTTTTGACGCAATTCCGGACGGAAAACCGTTTCACACTTTTCCTGGAATTGCTCTAATCAGTTGGCTGGTTTTTTGCGCGCGGGATAGCCGTTGGGATGCGGCGGGACCGCCTTGAGATAGGCGGCGATGGCCGCGCGGTCTTCGGGCGTCAGTTGGGCCATGTTCCTTTGCACGTCGACCATCGCACCGCCCACTGAATCGAAGTCCGGCGTGAAGCCGGTTTCGAGATAGTTGGCGATGTCGGCTTCCGACCAGTCACCGATGCCGCCCTCGCCCGAGGTGATGTTAGGGACGATGCCGCTGCCTTCGGCGGCGGTCGCGCCCGCCAGCCACTCGGCCTTCTTCGTTCCCCCCGCAAGATCGCGCGGCGTGTGGCATTCGCCGCAGTGGCCTGGCCCCTCGACCAGATAACGGCCTGCCATCACCGGATCCGTTGCGTTCTCAGGCAATGCGATCACCGGCTGCGGGCTGAGATAGAGCAGCTTCCACAGGCCGATGCCGCGGCGGATGTTGAAGGGGAAGCCGAGCGTATGGCCCGGCGCCTTGCCGGCCACCGCCGGAAGCGTCTTCAGGAAGGCGTAAAGGTCGGCAATGTCCGATGGTTTCATGCGGGCGTAGGACGCGTAGGGAAACGCCGGATAGAAGTGCTCGCCGCCTGGCGACACGCCCTTCAACATGGCGTTGGCCAGGTCTTCCTCCGACCAGGCGCCAATGCCGTCTTTGGCATCCTGCGAAATATTCGGTGGCACGAAAATGCCGAACGGCGTCTTGAGCTGGAGACCACCGGCCAGTTGCAGACGCGCCTCGCCCTGCGATCCGGGCTTGGCATGGCAGGAGGTGCAGCCTCCGGCATAGAAGATGTGCTTGCCCCTGGCCGCATCGCCGGAGCCGAGCTGCGCCAGGGTTTCGGCATCGAGCCTGACCGGCGCCGACAGGAACCACGCGGCAACCGCTCCGACGCCGCCCAGAACGAGGGCGGCGCCGATGAGCTTTTTCAGTACGGGCATTGCCCGCCGTCAGCCCTTCTTGATCCTGTAGCCTTCGTGGCAGGTGCCGCAATCGCCGCCGATGGTGTTGAACTGCGCCTTCAGGGCATCGACATCGGCGGGGGCGGCCGCGACCGCTGCCTTGACGTCGGCGACAAATTTATCGTTGGCCGCCTTGAAGCCGGCCGTGTCTTCCCAGATCTTCGGCGAAGCTGTGGTGTCACCCTTGTCGCTGCCGGCCGGGAAGAGGGCATCAATGTCAAGTTTCTCGGAATTCGCCTGCAGCGACTGCAGCGCAGTCAGCACGGCGGCAGCGTCGAAAGCCTCCTCACCTTTGACCACTTTCGACAATCCGCCGGCAATCTTTCCACGTTCCTTCATCAGAGCCTGGCGATCCAGTATCGGGTCGGCAAACGCCGCCGAACCGGCAAAGGCGAGCATAGAGATGGCGATGACAAGCTTTCTCATTCAATTGGCTCCATGGTGAAGATAGTTCGAGACAGAACGATAACGGCGCCGATGGCGTGATTATTCCGCTTCCCTGGGTGCTATTTTGTCGGACGCTGTATAGGCGCCGGGAAAAGAAAAGCCCCGGTCGTGCCGGGGCTTTTCAAAAGTGCGATCAGGCCTTTTCGTAGAGTTCGAGGACGTGGTCCCAGTTGATGAGACTGTCGACGAAGGCCTCGAGATATTTCGGCCGGGCATTGCGGTAGTCGATGTAGTAGGAATGCTCCCAGACGTCGACGCCGAGGATCGGCGTGGCGCCATGGACCAGCGGGTTCTCGCCATTCGGCGTTTTCGAAATCGCCAGCTTGCCGTCCTTGACCGAAACCCAGGCCCAGCCCGAGCCGAACTGGGTGGTGCCGGCGGCGATGAAGTCCGCCTTGAACTTGTCGTAGCCACCAAGATCGCTGTCGAAGGCCTTCTGTAGCGCGCCCGGCAGCTTGTTGCCGCCGCCACCCTTCTTCATCCACTTCCAGAAATGGATGTGGTTGTAGTGCTGCGCGGCGTTGTTGAAGAGCCCGGCATTCTTGCCGAAGGACTGCTTCACCACGTCCTCAACCGACAGGTCGCCCATTCCGGCCTCGGCGGCCAGCTTGTTGCCGTTGTCGACATAAGCCTTGTGGTGCTTGTCGTGGTGGTATTCCAGCGTCTCCTTCGACATGTAAGGCTGGAGCGCCTCGTAGTCGTACGGCAGAGCGGGCAATTCGAAAGCCATGGATGGTACTCCCTCATGGAAAAATCCGGTGTCGATACCGGACTAACATAGGTCTGGAATGATTAGGGACAACTCCGGAATGAAGCGCCGGTTCCCTTTCTAGAGAGGTTCCGGAAAACTGTCACACGGTTTTGCGAACGGACCCTGCGTCAAAACAAACGCAGCGCCGCAAGGCGCGCCTGGCGGCTCAGGCGACGGACGTCGAATGCGCCCAGTCCCAATAGAGTTCGCGCGCCTTCTTGGCCACCGGCCCCGGCTGCAGGTTGCGCTCCTCGATGCGGGTGATCGGCACGACCTTGGAATGGTTGCCAGTCGAGAAGATCTCGTCCGCCTCGAGGAAGTCGCGCACTGAGAGCGTCTTTTCAGTGGTCTTGAAGCCGTAGTCGCCGAGCAGGTTTATGGTGCGCGAACGGGTGATGCCGGACAGGAAGGTGCCGTTGGCGGCCGGCGTCATCACATGGCCGTCCTTGACCAGGAAAATGTTCGAGGTTCCGGTCTCGGCGACATTGCCCAGCATGTCTAGCACCAGCGCATTGTCGAAGCCGCGCATCTTGGCTTCGAGGATGGCGCGGCCATTGTTGGGATAAAGGCAGCCGGCCTTGGCGTTGGTCGGCATGGTCTCGATCGTCGGCCGCCGGAATGGCGACACGGAGACCGAAAAGCCCGCCGGCGAAATCATCGGCGATTCGTAGAGGCAGAGGCAAAAGCGGGTCGAGGCCGGATCGGCCGGCACGCCCATATAGCCGCCATGCTCGGCCCAATACATCGGCCGGATATAAACAGCCGTCTTGCCGTCGAATTTCTTCAGGCCGTCCCAGGTCAGTCCGACGATCTTGTCGGTGGTCATGGTGGGTTTCAAGCCAAGCGCAATCGCCGAAGCGTTGACGCGCGCGGCATGAAGTTCGAGGTCAGGCGCGACGCCTTCGAACCAGCGGGCGCCGTCGAAGACGCTGGTGCCAAGCCACATGGCGTGGCTGCGCGGTCCCAGAATGGCGACATTGCCTTCATGCCAGTCGCCGTCGACGAAGGTCCATGTCGCGGATTGCGCCGCAGCTGCCAGTGTCATCGCTTGTTTCCCTGGATGATATTCCGGGGCAGCATAGGAAGATGCTTTGGCGGCTGCCGTCAACCGGCATCGTCGAGAATCGTTCAGGCCAGCATGAGCGCCTTGCAATCAATGCTTGCGCCTTTCGCCTGCTCGCCTCAAAACTGTCGCCATGCATCACGCAGCCTATGTTTTCGACGCCTACGGCACGTTGTTCGACGTGCATGCCGCCGTACGCCGCCATGCCGACCAGATCGGGCCGGACGGCCAGCTGCTGTCCGAAATCTGGCGCGCCAAGCAGCTCGAATATTCCTGGGTCAGGACGCTGATGGGCGCCTATGCCGATTTCTGGCAGTTGACCGAGCAGGCGCTCGATTTCGCATTTCGCACGGTGCCCTCGGCGGACAAGGCGCTGCGGACCAAGCTGCTCGACGCCTATTGGCGCCTCGACTGCTACCCGGAGGTGCCGGCCGTGCTCAAAGCGCTCAAGGCATCGGGCGCAAAGCTCGCCATCCTCTCCAACGGCTCGCCGGAGATGCTGGAGGCGGCGGTCAAATCCGCCGCGCTCGACCAGGTGCTGGACGACGTCTTTTCCGTCGATACCGTCAGGTGCTTCAAGACCGACCCGTCGGTCTACGACATGGTGAGCACGGGGTGGCGTCTTTACCCGGCAGCGGTGTCGTTCCAGTCCTCCAACCGCTGGGACGTCGCCGGCGCCACCAAATTCGGCTTCCGCACCGTCTGGATCAACCGCTCCGACCAGCCCGACGAATACCGGGACTTTCCACCATCACTGATCCTGCCGTCGCTAGAAGGTCTGCTGACCGGTGGATGAAACCGCGCCCGACCATGGTTCATGGCCCGTGGCGCGGCCTGTTGCTGTTGGGCAACAGATGCATGGCAGTCACAGCTTTGCCTTTGTTTGTCCACCGTCAGGCCAGAATCGGAACCGTCTATCGCCGCCGACTGTTGAGAGCAAAAGGATGCTCCCCCCGGCCAGATCCCGCTTGGTGCATTCACGCGTTCTTGCAAATTAAGACCTAGAAAAGGCAACCATGTTCACACCCGATTCGTCCTCCTTTCGCCTGAGCCGCCGCGGCTTCCTCAATGCCGCTGCGCTCGGCGCCGCCTCGGTCGCGGTTTCCGCCTGCGGCACGGTCGGGCAGCAGCTGGTCGAGCCGCCGCCACCGGCCTATGTCGAGCCGCCCCTGTCCGATTATGCGATGATGTACGGTCCGATCAGCGATGGAGGCTTCGAGGTTCCCGCCATACCGTACCAGAAGATCGACCCACAGTTCCTGCGCCAGATCGTACCCGATCCGACCGGCCAGAAGCCGGGCACCATCATCGTCGATACGACCGGCCACCACCTCTATCTCGTGCGTGACGGCGGCCAGGCGATCCGCTACGGCGTCGGCCTTGGCCGCGCCGGCTTCGAATGGGCGGGAGACGCCGTCGTCCAGTGGAAGCAGAAATGGCCGAAATGGACGCCGCCGGACGAGATGGTCGCCCGGCAGCCGGAACTGAAGGAATACAGCGCCGATAATGGCGGCATGCCCGGCGGGCTCAAGAATCCGCTTGGCGCACGCGCGCTCTATCTGTTCCAGGGCAACCAGGACACGCTCTACCGCCTGCACGGTTCGCCGGAATGGAATTCGATCGGCAAGTCGGTATCATCGGGCTGCGTTCGCCTGATCAACCAGGACATCATCGATCTCTACGACCGCGTGCCTTCGAAGACGCCAGTGATCGTTACCGCCAATATTGGTGAGCCGATGGTGGCTACGGCGAACCGCAGAGCCATTCCGATCGACGCCGGCGTTCCGGATGGATCGATCCTGCTCGGGCCGGTGGACTGAACAGCGACCAGATCTTCCGACCTGTTTGTACAGGGCGGCGGATGTCGCCGCCCTGGGGTCTCGCGTAAGCATCGAATGTGGGGTGCGCAGCGCGCACGCGCGGTGCGGCTGACGAACTACCCTATCAATAGCTTGCTCTTCCAGCCGCAGATCAGCTTTGGTGCTGAGATCAGGCAACGTCCTCGATGACGGCAATGAATTCGGATTGCACCAGAGATGGGCTATCCGGCGGCAATGGCCGAACGTGCCGGGCCGGACGCGACTGCGGATCTGGAAACATCCGCAGCCATTCTTCGTTCACGGCATTCCTGTCGCTGCTGTCGCGGAGATAGATTTCCACCTTGATAATGTCCTCCACGCTGCCGCCGGCGGCCTCGATGATGGCAAGCATATTGGCAAAAACATTGGCGGACTGATCGGCCATGCCGGACGGCAGTTCGTGCGTGATCGGGCTCACCCCGTGAACCGCGCCTGAGAACACCATGTTGCCGATCCGACAGGCATTGGGAACCGGATGCCTGTGGCTCAGTCCTTTCACCGAAATGCTCTTGCGCATGGTCTGATGATCCTCCGCGAGATCTGATCCGTGGGATAATTCGGGGCGCTGGGTGCCGAGCACCTGGAAACAGGCTGCGCAAGAGCAAAACCGGAACCGGCCGGCTATCGTCTCGCGCGCACAATGGCGGCCTCGGCGGACGGCGAAGAGACACCGCCGTCGGGACGCGGCGCATGAGGCTCATAACCGGGAGTGAGTTGAATTCCACGCGTCTCGGGCAGCATAAGGGTCGCGACAAAAGCGATGCTGTAGCCCAGCAGCGCAACCAGGCCGATCGCCTCCGCCAAGGTGATGTATTGCGCCAGTATTCCGATAGTGGACACAGCCGCCGCGCCTGCAGCTTTGCCGAAATTATAGGCGAAACTCTGGCCGCTCGCGCGAATGGCGGAGGGGAACAGCTCGGTGAAGAACGGCCCCAGCGTCGCATAGTTTCCGATCGTGAAGAAGCCGAACGGCGCGCCCAGTATGACCAGCGGCCAGCCGGAGAGCGGCAAAAACATGTAGGCGATGGTGATCAGCCAGGAACACAGCAAAAACAGCTGGAACGTGCGACGCCGCCCCAGATGATCGGCCAGGTATGCGCTCGCCAGAAATCCGAAGAACGAGCCGCCGGTCACCACGAACACGTAGTATCCCGATGTGGCCGGCGACAGTTCCGCACGGTCTTCATAAAGGTGGGCAGCCAGTTGACGATCGCACCGCCAACGCCAATCACGCCGAATGCAAGCAATGAGGACAGGATCGTTATCCGCAAGGTTTCCGGCTGGAATATCGCGCCCAATCCCGGACGAGTCCCGGTCTTCTCGACATGCGCGCGCGTTTTGACGAAGATCTCCGGCTCCTCGATCTTGCGGCGCAAATAGAGAACCAGAAGGCCGGGGAGAACACCAATCATCAGCAGAACGCGCCAGCCATACTCCTGGGGCAGATGCGCCAGAACCAGGCCTGCCAGGATGGCGGCCGCGCTCCATCCAACGCCGAATCCGCTCTGGACGGTGCCCACGGCCTTGCCGCGATGTTCGGCGCGAATGATCTCGCCCATGAGAACCGCGCCGGCGGCCCACTCACCGCCAAAGCCCAGCCCTTGCATGATGCGCAGGACCATCAGTTGCTGGAAGTCCTGCGCAAAACCGGCGAGGAAGGTGAAGGCGCAGAACCACAGGATCGTGAACTGCATGATGCGGGCACGGCCGAAACGGTCGGCGAGATATCCGCAGGCCCATCCTCCGATCGCCGCTGAGAGCAGCGTTGCCGTGGCCAGATAGCCGGCCTGCGCCGTCGTCATTCCCCAGGCCGCAATGAGAATTGGCAGCACGAAGCTGAAGAGCTGCGCGTCCATCGCATCGACGGCCCAGCCGGCGAAGCAGCCCCAGAAGGTGTTCTGCTCCCGCTCCGTCAACTCCCTGTACCAAGCGAACATTTTCTTCCTCCCGTAATTTTCCTTGCTGTGGGGTCGCGTCAAACGACCAATGGAGTGAGACCTCCGTCCATGGTCAGCGACGCTCCTGTCACGTAGGAGGATCTTGCGCTGGAGAGAAAAAGCGCGGCGTCGGCCACTCCTTCCGGCTTTGCGTAGCGCCGCAGCGGAATGCGTTGCTCGTTCAGCCGCAGCAACTCCTCCGGCGCCTTGCCCGTCATTTTGGATTCGACCTCAAGCGACATTTGCAGACGCTCGGTCATGGTGGCGGCGGGATTGATGACGTTGACCCTGACCCCTGCGTGCCCCCAGGCAGCCGCCAGTCCCGCCGAGGCGAGCATCAGCGCCGCGTTGGCAGCGCCGCCCGGCAAATGCATGGGTGATGCGATCTTGCCGCCGGTGCCGACGATGTTGACGATCGTGCCGGCACGCCGTGCCACCATCAGGGGCAGGACGTAGTCCGTGACGTTCATGTAGGTGAAGAATTTCGCGTCCATCGCGATACGCCACTTGTCCGGCGTCAGCTCGTCCGGCGGAACTCTCCGGGCGCCGCCGGCTGAATTGACCAGGGACGCGATCGGACCCACCTGATCCTCAAGTGCAGCGACCATTTCCTTTGCCGCAAGCTCGTCCGACAGGTCGGCGGCGAAGCTCGCTACCGACAGGCCGTCGGCAGCCAGCGTTGCCTTCGCGGCGTCCAGGTTCTGCTGGCTGCGCGAGACAATCACAACGCGTGCTCTTTCCCTGCCAAAGGCCCGTGCGCAAGCCAGCCCTATTCCCTTGCTGCCGCCAGTTATCAGGACGACTTTGCCGTCGAGTTCGAGGTTCATTTCAGTGATCCTGTTTTGGGCTATGGGCGTTGTGCACGTTGATCGGGCTTCCCTGCGCGAACGCGACGATCTGGTCGAACGCGTTGCCGTAGGCGAACTCGTAATTGTCGCGTTCGACGTAGCCGAGATGTGGCGTGCATAGTGCGTTGGGGAGCCTGAGCAGGGCGTCGTCCGGATTGGTGAGCGGCTCGCGTTCGAACACGTCAACGGCAGCCTTGCCGGGGCGGCCACGCACCAGCGCCGCCACCAGAGCCCCCGGCTCAATCAACTCGGCGCGGCTGGTGTTCACAAGCAGCGCGGTTGGCTTCATCAAGGCCAGGTCATCAAGACCAATCACACCGGTGGTCTCGGCATTCAGCCGCACATGCAAACTGAGGACATCCGACAGGCTGAACAGTGAGACCTTGTCCGCGGCGGTGTCAAACCCCTCGGACCTGGCGCGCGCCAGCGAGCCCTCGCGGCCCCACACCAGCACATCCATGCCGAAGGCCTTACCGATGCGCGCCACCATCGAGCCCAGCCGGCCGAAACCATAGATGCCCAGGACACGGCCTCTCAAGCCGAGCCCGATGGTCGTCTGCCAATGGCCTTGCCGCAGCGAGGCGCTCTCGAACGGAATGTTTCGCATCGCTGCAAGGATCAGCCCCCAGGTGAATTCCACCGTCGAATAGGACGGGCGCCACGTGAGAGCGGACGAAACGACGACGCCATGCCTATCGCACGCCGCCAGATCGATATGGGGGATGTGGCCGTTCTGGCTGATGAGCTTCAAATTGGGCAGGCGGCTGAGCAGATGTTCGTCGATCCTGGTGCGCTCACGCATCAGGACAAGGGCATCCGCATCGAACAGACGATTTGCCAAGACATCGATGTCCTCAACGATATCGGTCCAGATGGCAATTTCATGCCCTTCCAGCGTGGAAAAGCAGTCCAGTGTCCGCACCACGTCCTGGTAGTCGTTAATGATGGCGACGCGGAGCTTTTTCACTGGATGATCCATCGCTTCATGCATTGCCGGGCAGGTCCGCGACGGCGGTACCGGCGTCGATTGCTTCGCACTTTGCCCATTCAAAAGCTGACTTTTTCAGCGCCTTTGCGAGAACCTCGGCGGCCCGGGCGATCGGGATGAAGCAGACGCCGGTTTCGTCCGCGACAACAATATCGCCGGGAGCAACCCGAACGCCGGCGATCTGGATATCGCCATTGATCTCCACGGTCTCGATCCGCCATTTGCCGGTGACGGGCGTAACCTCGGTGGCCCAAAGCGGGTAGCCGACCCGTCGCGAATGTCCGAGGTCGCGAATGCCTCCGGAGACGATTGCGCCGGCCTCCCCCTGTCTCTTTCCCGTCTGGGCCGAAATTCCGCCCATGTTCGAAACGCCGGCGACACCGTCGATGACCACCACGTCGCCCGGCAGTGCCAGATTGTGGGCCTCGAACTCCGCCATCCGGTTGACGTGGTTTCGCGCCGTCTCGTAGACATGCTCGCGCTGCAGGATGTTGCGTACCGTAAGTGCTGGACCGACAATCGACGTTGAAGGCAGGGTCGGCTTCAGCAGCGATGCGCCAATCGCGCCGGTGATGCCGAGCTCATCCAAAATATCCGAAACAACGCTGGTGGCGTCGCCGATCCTCTTGAACCCGTCGATCAGTTCCTTCGGCGGACGCGGCGTCCGCATCAACCGGATGCGGTCGGCGCTGATCTTGCCGGTAAGTTTTGGCAGCTCGTCCGCGAAAGCGACGTCATCCATGGCGTATCCTCTGTTTTGTACGGAGCTTTTATCACCGGTTGCGAGGTGCGCGCATTCACTCGCATGTGTTCGGTGGCTCGTTCGAAACAGGATTGCTTGCCGCGGCCAGCGCGTCCAATTTAGAATTAGACACAAGCATCATTTCCTGGGTGAATAACGTGCGCCTCGATTTGAACCTGATCGCCGTTCTCGAGGCCATCATGCTGGAAAGAAACGTAACGCGTGCGGCCGCGAGCCTGGCGATGAGCCAGCCGGCGGTCAGCAATGCGTTGCGCCGCGCCCGCAAGCTGACGAAGGATCAACTCTTCCTCAAGACAGCGACGGGGGTCCAGCCGACGTCACGCATGGTCGCGATGTGGCCCGAACTGCATCGCTCGCTTACGGCAATCCGCGCCTCTTTCACCCCAGACGACTTCGATCCCGCATCGGATGCGACCAGTTTTCGAATTGCCGTCACCGACAGTCTCGCGATGGAAGGCGTCAGCGCAATCACGCTGAAGTTGCAGGCTGCGTCCCCACGCGCCCGCGTTTCCTTTGCGATCCATACCCATGAAAGCTCACTGGGAGGAATCGACCGCGGTACGCTTGATTGCGCCGTAGGCATGTTTGCCTCGCTGCCAAGAGAGGTACATGTGCAAAGCCTGCGGACGGATCGCTATGTCTGCGTCATGCGCAGCGGGCACGAACTGGCCGACGGACTGACGCTGGATCAGTTCACCGCCGCGACGCATGTTCTGGTAACCCCATCCGGCATGGAACTGGGATTGGTGGACGGCTGGCTCAGCCTGACGGGGCGGACAAGGGCGATCGCCGTCGTCGTCAATCACTTTGCCGACGCGCTAAGGATCGTCTCACGCAGCGACCTTCTGACCTGCGTGCCGCTTGGCTTCCTAGGCGGACCATGGCGTGCCATTACCGATGAGCATGAGTTGGTGGTGCGCGATCTGCCGTTCGAGACAGAGAAATTGCTCTACAAGCTGATCTGGCACGAACGACTGCAGACCCACCCTGCCCACCAATGGTTTCGATCGCTGGTGGGAGAAGTTTGCGGATCGCCATTCGATGACCCGCCGATTGGCGAAACGGCATCCGCCAGGCAGACATGATTGTCTTGTGAGCGGACGAATGTCCAAGAGGTCTTTTGCGCGGATGTGCTTCCACTTTGAGGTGATAAGACCACCTTACCCGTAATTCAGAGGCAAATATGTGTAGGTATTTTCGGCGTCGCGACGCACATGGCCCAGCCCAGGAAACGATATGTGCGCACCGCCCACCATATAGCCGTTTTCGGCCGCATCGGCGAATGCGAGTTCGTGCACGCGTTCGGCCTCGGATGCGTCCGCATCGTACTGGATCGTGACGGAAGGGTCTTTGAACTGCACGCCGGCGACATGCACGACATCGCCCCACAGCACTATCTTTTCGCCCCTGCTCTCGACCACGTACATGGTGTGTCCGGGCGTGTGGCCATAGGCCGTTTGCGCGCGCACACCCGGCATGAGATCGGTGTCGCCTTCGAAAACGGCGAGCTTGCCAACTTGCATGTATGGCGTGATCGATGCCGTGGCGGCCTGAAAGAACCGCTTTGCTTCATCGGGAGCGGCGCGCATGTTTGCCTCGCTTAGCCAATAATCTGTGTCCCGCTTGTCGACACGCACGATCGCATTGGGAAAAGCTCTCTGGCCTTCGATCATGAGACCGCCGACGTGATCGGCGTGCAGATGCGTGAGGTAAAGCTCGTCGACCTGCTCCGGCCGATAGCCCGAGGCGCGCAGATTGCTGAGCAGATGGCCCGTCGTCGGCCCCAACAGCGAGCCTGCACCGGCGTCGATCAAGACCAGCCTGGCTCCGGTGTTGACCAGAAAGCAATTGTGCGAGGTCTCGACCATTTCGCCGAGGTAATTGCGTTTCAGTGCTTCTTCGATCCGCGCCGGGTCGCCCTGCAGCAACTTCGTGGCAGGCAGCATGTTGGTGCCATCGGATAGCGCCGTCACCTCAAAATCGCCGATCGCCAGGCGATAGAAACCGGGGGCTTGGCTTTTCGCCATCGGCGCATCCGCGAACAGCGGCGTGGCAAAGCAGCAGGCCAGGCAAAAACCGCCAGCGGCCAGAAAGGCGCGACGGGCAGGATTGACAGCGTCGCTGTTCGTCGGCCGGGGGTGGGCAGAGCCTTCGGTGTCGTCGAACAAGCGATCGAGCGGTATCCGGGGAGCGGCCATTTTCGGACCTCTGATTGGTTTGCCGGGGCGCTGCAACTGGACTTCCGCCTCGCTGATCGCTCGCCGAAGCTCTGCACGCCTCGGCCGGGCTGTTGCGGGCGTACCGTTGCCGAGATGGCCAACTCCGTCCAATTCAGAGTTTAGGGGCAGCATCATAACTCGGTTGAATAACGGCGGCTTAACCGTCTCGCACCAGGCGGATTGTGTTAGGCGCAATTCATCGCGTTCGTGTGCCGCCTATCGGCCGCGTCATAGTCCGTGCAAGCCCATTCTTTCACATCCCCAAATACTCCATTTCGGAATTCGTCATTCATTCGCGGGACGGGCAGGAATATCCATGTCCAGTGACCAACGGCATTCACTCTCAAGTCTACCAATGATTGATGAGCGCCCGTCAGGTCTTCTCGTGAAGCGGCAACGACCTTCGCTTCGTCTCGACGAAACAAGGTCGCATGACCAACGAAAGGTTCAAATATGTCTATGTCAAAATGGGCCGCCGCCGCAGCAGCAGCCATTGGCGTTCTCTCGGTTACCACCTTGGCATTTGCCAGCGACGCTGATGTTTATGGTCCCGACATCACTCTGTCGGAGGCCAAGCAGGTTGCCGCCGGCGCAGTCAAGGAATGCGCAGCCAACAAGTGGCTCATGGCCATCGCCGTCGTCGATACGCACGGCGCCCTAGTCTATTACGAAAAGGCAGATAACACCGAGGTGGCGAGCGCCCAGATCGCCTTGGACAAAGCAACTTCGGCAGCCGTCTACAAGCGTCCGACACGCGACTTCTTCGACGTCACGGCCAAGATGGGTCCATTCATGCTGAACATGGATCACGTCATCGCAGCGCCTGGCGGCATTCCGGTCATGAAGGACGGCAAGATCATCGGTGCGATTTCGGCTAGTGGCGGCACGGGCGCGCAGGACGAGCAGTGCGCCAAGGCCGGCCTTGCCGGCTTTTGATCCTCGTTCAGCGACGGCTCCGGACGGAGCTGCCGCACTCCAAAGGAACCATTGACATGATGCATCTCAAATCGCTGGGCAACCGTCTTGCCGCGGCCGCCGCGCTTACCATTGCGCTCGCATTGCCCTCGCTCGCAAACGCCGCCGAGCTTTACAGCGGAAGCAATTCCGATGTCCGCACGGTTCTCTACTACAAGGCTTCGACGGCGGCACTCTCCAAGTTCCTGCCAGCGGGCTGGGAGCTCAGCCCGTTTACAACAGCACCTTCCGCCGGCGCCAACCTCCAGATTGAATTTGTGGATCAGCTTTATGCGGTGGATCCCAAGGGTACAGTCGGGGCTCCGTACCGCTACGTGCTTTTCGGCATCCCTGTTCACAAGACGGGAAGCAGTGAGAGCGTGCTGATGTTGTTCGATGGCCTTTCGCGCGGTGGAGCCGGTCCTTACGGCATTGCCGAAACGGCCAAGGACGACGTCAATCGTGGGGTTCATTATAACTCGAGCCCGACGACGGTGAGCGAGACCTGGAACTTCGAAGGCGGCGGTGAGAAGGTTTCACTGCAAATGGAATTCGAACGTGGCCCGATGACCCTGGAGAAGGGCGACAGTCACGTCTACTCGCAGCTCAAGCCAGAATTCTCGCGCATCTATCGCTACAATGAGGCTGCTGACGTTGTGAAGTCCGGCGACGCAAACCATCTCCACGGCCTGTCCTTGAAGGCCGAAGGCGGAAAGTTGACCGCGATCTTCGACGGCAGCGAGAGCCTTGTCTCGGTCGTATCGTTGCCTGTCTATTCCCGCGACATCCTTGTTCCTCAGCCCTGAGCTCCGATTTCCTTGGAGGGCGGCGGCCACCCAACAGGTTGCCGCTGCACTCTAAGGTTCTACTGCGCCTGTGGCTTTCTCTTTGCAGGCACATGTAGCGCGGGTCTGTTCTGCTTCATGAACGTTATGAAGGCAGCAAGGGCTGCAGGTATCTGTCGACGGCTGGGATAGTACAAGTAGATCCCGGAGATCGGGGAACCCCACCCCTCGAGGACGGTCACGACGCGTCCCGACCGCAACTCTTCCTGCAGCAGAATGGCTGGCACCAGGCCGATTCCGGCACCTCCAGCAATTGCACTGGCAATCGCACGAAGATCGTTGGCCACGACATGCGTGCCGGTGGCGGGTTCGGCCTTCTCATCCCCCTTGTGCAGGGTCCAGGGTTGGATCGTACCGTCCCACGGGGATCGAAGGCGAACGCACCAGTGATCCGCGAGCGCGCTGGGCTCGCTGGGCTCGCCATGAGCCAGCAGGTAGTCTTTCGCAGCAAAAAGAAGTTCGTCGAAGGGTTCGGCGATCCGGACGGCGATCATATCCTTCTCGATGCGTTCTCCGACCTGAATGCCCGCGTCGATGCGGTGTTCCACCAGATCGAGGTGAAGGTCATCGACAAGGATTTCGAACTCAATTTCGGGGTGCCTTGCAAGGAAGCGGCCGATAAGAGGGGCTATCAGGACAGTTGTTGCCGTCCGTGAACCCAGAATTCTCAGTTTCCCGCCCGTGGCGCTACGGAACTTGTTCAATCCGTCGAGGACACTGTCCAGTCCGCTCAATATCGGGCCTATGTTGGTAAGAAGCTCTTCACCCGCCGCGGTCAGCGACACACTACGGGTAGTTCGTGTGAGCAGTCTCACGCCGAGCTTCTCTTCCAGACCCCTCAGTGTTTGGCTGAAGCTGGGTAGCGACACCCCCAGTGCGGCGGCGGCCCTGGTAAAGTTCAATTGCCGAGCGGCCTCCGCGAAGGCGATGAGCTCCCGCAATTCTGGCTTGTGCATTTGTCCTCCTCGCTGGGGCCTGCCGTCGATTGACGGTTTGGTAAGTGCTCAAGCTTCAATTTCCCGACGGCCGCGGCGTCGCGGCCGAACCTCTGCCAAGGCCGCTTTGGAATAGCAAGGTTGAGCATCACATTGTTTGGCAGGCCCAAAGAGCCCATTCCGTAATCGATAATTCTAACTGCTCATACGTTCAGTTACCTCCTTGCTGCGGAGGACGAAGGGCGTTCAGGCAACTCCGGGTCGGCGCCTAACCGCAACCCAAGGAGCTTCCTATGAAGACAAAATTGCTGGTTTCCGCTGCGATGATAAGTCTGGCACTCAATCTTGCGCCAGCGTTCGCCCAGGATGGCACGTGGCAGATGGGAACGCCGATGCCTGAGCCTCAGAGCGAGAATTCCAGCGCTGTGGTGGGCAATCAGTGGTTCGTCATTGGCGGCATCGACGTGCCGGAGGTTATGCCCGTCGGCACGGTCGTGATGTATGACGAAAATACGAAGGCCTGGTCGAAGAGAGCGGCAATGCCTGAGCCGGCCCATCATACTGCAACCGTGGCTTACGACGGCAAAGTGTACGTGTTCGGTGGTTTCGTCGGAGAGCCGGGCACCAAAGAATGGCAACCGACAGCTGATGCTTTTGTCTACGATCCGAAGACCGACGGCTGGTCCAGGCTTCCACCTATGCCAACTGCCCGCGGAGCGGCAGCTTCTGTGGTGCTCGACGGAAAAATCTACGTCGTCGGCGGCGCACATGCCCATGAGCATGGCCGCGACATGAAGGAGCCCCTTTGGGCCGACGTTCCCAACATCGTCGGCAGGACTGTCGAGGTCTACGACCCCGCATCCAACACTTGGACAAGCCGGGCTCCCATGCAGACCGGCCGCAATCACTTTCTCGCCGCTGCTGTCGGTGGAAAGATTTATGCGATTGACGGTAGAATTGGTCTGCCCTTCGTGACCAAGAGCGACGTCACCGATCTGGTCGAGGAGTACGATCCCAAATCCGATTCCTGGACCTACAAGGGCCGTTCCCCCACACCGCGGGGTGGGGTGTCGGGCAGTGCCTATGGTGGAAAGATCTATGTGACGGGTGGCGAGTACCAAGACCCGGCAGGCAAGCGCACATTCTGGGCCTTTGAGGCCTACGATCCTGCAACCGACACGTGGCAGACCCTACCGCATATGCAGATTGCTCGCCACGGCTTCGTAGCCGGTTTCATTCGCAACGAGTTCCATGTCGCCGGTGGCTCCTTCCAGTCCGACGGCATGCCGGGGATCAATGCTCAGATGAACACCCACGAGTTCTACACCGTGCCCAAGTAGTTCAATTCAATGCCGATCCCGATCGATATGCGGCCTTTAGGTCGATGCTGTTTAGCGTCCTCTGGCGAGGCTGCCCAGAATACCGCGCACGATCGCGCGACCCACGGACGACCCGACCGAGCGCACGACGGACTTGATCGCGGCTTCGGCCACGGTCTGGCGGTTGGACGGCCGTGGCGCCGGGGCGCGACGGCCGCCTGACTGCGGCGCCGGGTCGTCATTGCCGAAGCCGGGGATAGTCCAGCGCGAGCGGCCGCTGTCGGCCTGCTGCGCCTGCTCTTCCGCGTCCTGCGCTTCCTTGGCCTTCTTCTGCAGCATCTCGAAGGCCGATTCGCGATCGACGGTCTGGTCGTACTGGCCGGAGACCGGGCTCTCTGCGATCAGCTGGCGGCGCTCGACTGGCGTGATCGGGCCGAGCCGGGACGACGGTGGCCGGACCAGCGTCCGTTGCACCATGGACGGCACGCCCTTGGTCTCCAGCGTCGAGACCAGCGCCTCGCCGGTACCGAGCTGGGTAATCGCCGTGGCGCAGTCGAAGTCGGGATTGGGCCGGAACGTATCGGCGGCGGTCCTGACCGCCTTCTGCTCGCGCGGCGTATAGGCGCGCAGCGCGTGCTGGACGCGGTTGCCGAGCTGGGCGAGCACGGTTTCGGGGATATCGAGCGGATTCTGGGTAACGAAATAGACACCGACGCCCTTCGAGCGGATCAGGCGGACCACCTGCTCGACCCGGTCGACCAGCACCTTAGGTGCGTCCTCGAACAGGAGATGCGCTTCGTCGAAGAAGAAGACCAGCTTCGGCCTTTCGGGATCGCCGACTTCGGGCAATTCCTCGAACAGTTCCGACATCAGCCAGAGCAGGAAGGTGGCGTAGAGCCTGGGATTCATCATCAGCTTGTCGGCGGCCAGAACGCTGATGGCGCCGCGCCCGTCGCGGGTGGTGCGCATGATGTCGGCGATGTGCAGCGCCGGCTCGCCGAAGAAGTTCGCCGCCCCCTGCTGCTCCAGCACCAGAAGCGTGCGCTGGATGGCGCCGACCGAAGGCTTGGTCACATTGCCGTAGCGGGAGCCGATTTCGTCGGCGCGCTCAGCGATGTTGGCAAGCAGCGCCTGCAGGTCCTTGAGGTCGAGCAGCAGCAGGCCTTCCTCGTCGGCGATGCGGAAGGCGATGTTCATGATGCCTTCCTGCGCCTCGGAAAGATTCATCAGCCGCGACAGCAGCAATGGCCCCATTTCCGAGATGGTGGCGCGGATCGGGTGGCCCTGCTCGCCGAACAGGTCCCAAAAGATGACCGGGAATTCCTGGAAGTCATAGGGATCGAGCTTGACCTGCTCGGCCCGCTTGACGAGGAAATCCTGCGCCGTGCCCATCATGGCGATGCCGGAGAGGTCGCCCTTGATGTCGGCGCAGAAGACCGGCACGCCGGCATTGGAAAAGCCCTCGGCCAGGATCTGCAGGCTGACCGTCTTGCCGGTGCCGGTTGCGCCGGTGATCAGGCCATGGCGATTGCCGTATTGCAGCAGAAGCTGCTCGGCGCGTTGATAGCTGTCGTCGAGCTTGCGGCTGGCGCCGATGAAAATGCTCTTGTCGTCAGCCATATGTCCGGTCTCCGCAAACTGATCCGTCGAAAATGTCAGGCTCATCCGAGGTATAGTAACGCTATCGCGCAGCGGCAATGGCCGCCATAGAAATTGGCCTTTCGAAACTTGCGGATTTTGCGCATGTTTGGCAATCGGTTAGCTATCCCCGGGAACTGGCGGAACGGATGCCGCATTGTGATATCCAACCGGGGACCTTAGACTGGGCTCCCGGCTGATGCAGCCGAGAAAACGGGGAATGCAATGGGCGCCGGCGCCTTGACCATGGATGTCGACCTTCCGAACGCTGAGCGCCAGCGCTGGCTGGCCTTGGCGGAAAAGGCACTCGCCGGCGGGTCCTTCGAGGACAAGCTTGTGTCGCATAGCGACGACGGCATCCGCATCGAGCCCCTCTACGAGCGTTCGATCGCGGCTGAGCCGCTGGTGCGGGCAAATCCGAGAGCGCCATGGATCGTCAGCCAACGCATCGACGATCCGGATATCGGCCGCGCCAAGGCGCAGGCGCTGGAAGATGTCGCGCAAGGCGCGACCGGGCTGTCGCTGGTCTTCGAAGGCGCGCCGAATGCCTTCGGCTACGGCCTGCCGAGGACGGCCGAGGCGCTGGAAACTGTGCTCGACGGCGTGCCACTCAACCACATCCAGATCCGCATCGACGCCCATCCCTGGAGCCGCGCCGTGGCCGACTGGCTGGTGGCGTTCCTCGGCAAGCGGCGCTCCGACCCGGCAAAGCTCAATCTGTCTTTCGGCATCGATCCGGCGGCGATCTTTGCCGGCACTGGCCGGCTGCGCATGTCGATCGAGGCGCTGCAGGCGTCGATGCCTCAATCGCTAGCGCATTTCTTCTCGATGGGCGTTCCGGGCGTGCTGCTCGAAGCGGATGGGCGCGTGTTCCACAATGCCGGCGCCACCGAGGCGCAGGAACTTGGCACGATGCTGGCTTCGGCGGTCTCCTATCTCAGGATGTTCGAGCAGGCGCGCCAGCCGCTGGTCTATGCCGCACCCCATATCGGCTTCGCGCTCAGCGTCGACCAGGACCAGTTCCTGTCGATGGCCAAGGTCCGCGCCTTGCGCCGGCTGTGGGCACGAATCCAGGAAGCCTGCTCGATCCCAGCCTCGACGGCCAGCATCCATGCCGAGACGTCCTACCGCATGATGACCGCGGCCGACCCGGAGACGAACATATTGCGCACCGCGATCGCCGGTTTTGCCGCGGCCGCAGGGGGCGCCGATTCGATCTCCGTCCTGCCGCACACGATCGCGCATGGACTGCCGGCGGGCTTTGCCCGTCGCGTCGCCCGCAACACGCAGCTGATCATGGCCAATGAAAGCCATATCGACCATGTCGCCGACCCGGCCAGCGGCTCGGGCGCCGTGGAAGCGCTGACCGCCGACCTCTGCGCGGCCGCCTGGGAGGAATTCCAGCGGATCGAGGCGGAGGGCGGCGTGCTGGTCAGCCTGCAGCAGGGATACATCCAGAATCGCGTTCAGACCGCGTCCGCGAAGCGCAATGCCGCATACCGGGCAGGCGAACGCGCGATCGTCGGCACGACGCTTTTCCGATCCGGCACCGAGCGTCCGGTCGAGACGCTGCCGGCCGAGCGGCGGCCCGCCTTGACCGAGGGCGTGGCGGTTTGCGAGCCGCTGTTTCCGGTCCGCATCGATCAGTCGATCGGAGCCGGATCATGATCCCGGATTTCAGCCAGATCGGCTGGTCGGCGCCACGGCGCATGCCGGCCGAGGTCAAGGGCCAGCGGCTAACGCCGGAAGGCATTGCCGTCAAGCATCTCTACAACCAGGGCGATCTCAAGGGATTGCCGCATCTCGACACCTATCCGGGCCTGCCGCCCTTCGTGCGCGGCCCCTACCCGACCATGTATGTCCAGCAGCCGTGGACGATCCGGCAGTATGCCGGCTTCTCGACGGCGGAAGAATCGAATGCCTTCTACCGGCGCAATCTTGCCGCCGGCCAGAAAGGCCTGTCGGTCGCTTTCGACCTCGCCACCCATCGCGGCTATGACAGCGACCATCCGCGCGTTGCCGGCGATGTCGGCATGGCGGGCGTCGCCATCGATTCCATCCTCGATATGCGCCAGCTTTTCGATGACATACCGCTCAACGAAATGACTGTGTCGATGACCATGAACGGCGCGGTGCTGCCGATCATGGCGCTTTACATCGTGGCGGCGGAAGAACATGGCGTTGCACCGAAGGATCTCGCCGGAACCATTCAGAACGACATTCTGAAAGAGTTCATGGTGCGCAACACCTACATCTATCCGCCGAAACCCTCGATGCGGATCGTGTCGGACATTTTCTCCTACACGTCTCAGCATATGCCGAAGTTCAATTCGATCTCGATCTCCGGCTATCACATGCAGGAGGCGGGCGCGACCGCCGACCTCGAGCTCGCCTACACCATCGCCGACGGTATCGAATATGCCCGTTCAGGCGTCGCTGCCGGCCTCGACATCGACCGCTTCGCGCCGCGGCTTTCCTTCTTCTGGGCTGTCGGCATGGACTTCTTCATGGAGGTCGCGAAGCTGAGGGCCGCGCGGCTCTTGTGGTCGAGCCTGATGAAGAAGAATTTTTCGCCGAAGGACGAGCGTTCGCTGTCGCTGCGCACCCATTGCCAGACCTCGGGCTGGTCGCTAACGGCGCAGGATCCCTACAACAACATCACCCGCACCATGATCGAGGCGATGGCGGCGACTCAAGGCCATACGCAGTCGCTGCACACCAACTCTTTCGACGAGGCGATGGCGCTACCGACCGATCATTCGGCCCGCATCGCCCGCAACACGCAGCTCATCCTGCAGAAGGAATCCGGCACCACGCGCATCGTCGATCCGTGGGGCGGCTCGGCCTTTGTCGAACGGCTGACGCATGATCTGGCGGCGCGCGCGCTTGCCCATATCGAGGAGGTCGAAAGCCTTGGCGGCATGGCCGCCGCGATCGAGAAAGGCATCCCAAAACTGCGCATCGAAGAGGCCGCCGCCCGCACCCAGGCGCGCATAGATTCCGGCGAGCAGACCCTGGTCGGCGTCAACGCACATCGCCCGGAAAAGGATATCGAGGTCGATGTGCTGAAGATCGACAATGCCGAGGTCCGGGCCCGGCAATTGTCGAAGCTGCAGCGGCTGAAGGGTACACGCGATGTCGGCGCGGTCGAGAGCGCGCTCGCAGCTCTCACCCGCGCGGCGGAGAGCGGCGAGAACCTGCTCGAATTCGCCATCCGGGCCGCGCGCGCCAGCGCCACGGTCGGCGAGATTTCGCTGGCACTGGAAAAGGTGTTCGGACGCCATGTCGCCTCGGTGCAGACGATCTCCGGCGTCTATCGCAACGCGCTTGGCGACAATCCGACGGTCGACCGTCTGCAGGACAAGATCGCGGCCTTCGAGGAGAAAAACGGCAGCAAGCCGCGCATCCTAGTCGCCAAGATGGGCCAGGATGGCCATGATCGCGGCCAGAAGGTGATTGCCACCGCCTTCGCCGATCTCGGCTTTGACGTCACGGTCGGGCCGATGTTCCAGACGCCGGAAGAAATCGCGAAACTCGCGGTCGAGCATGACGTGCATATCATCGGCGCCTCATCGCTGGCGGCCGGCCATCTGACGCTCATTCCCGAACTCAAGGGTGCGCTGAAGAAGCTCGGCCGCAACGACATGCTGATCGTCGCCGGCGGCGTCATCCCGCCGCAAGACTATGGCGCGGTGCTCAAGGCGGGTGCAGCCGAAATCTTCCCGCCAGGGACCGTCATTCCGGAAGCGGCGGACCGGCTGATGGATCGGCTGCTGCAGGTTTGAGAGGCCTGTTATAATATGAATTCGTCATGGGCATCGCTGCCGGTGAGATCAACGAAGCCGGTGAAGTGGCTTTCTTCCGCGACCATGTCGTCAAGCTCAAGGATTAGCCGTCCGACAGCTTGACGATCTCCCACTCCTTGCCATTGACCTTTGCGACGTCGCCGACTTTCTTGCCGAACAGGGCCATGGCCATCGGCGACACGTGGGAAATCGAGCCCTTGGCCGGGTCGGCCTCGTCCTCACCAACGATCTTCCAGTGCACCTTCCTGCCGTCATCGCCTTCCAGCGTGACGCCCATGCCGAAACGAACCAGATCGCTGCCCGGCTCCGGCACAGAAAGCTCGGCGCTTTCGCGCCTGGCGGTCCAGTAGCGCAAATCGCGCGACATCAGCGCGATGCGCTCGCGGTCTGCCCTTTTCTCGGCCTTTGCCAGTTCATCGCGCAGCCCAGTCAACTCCGCCTCGATCTGCGCGAGACCGTGTTCCGTCACCAGGTTGCGATGCTGACTGACCGGCCGCTCGCCGATGCCGGCGATGGCGTTTTCGCTGTCTTCCTCGCGGGTGAAGGCCCTGCTCATACAGCAAACTTAGGCGTGTAAGGGTGACTTCACAAGCCATTGCCTGCGTTCCGGTCGGGTCGGTCCGGCTTGGCACGATTCCTGCGAAGTGACTGCCAAACGCCAGGAATCTGTGCCGATGTTGAACAGACGAACGCTGCTCACGGGAACCACCGGCTTTGCCGTCATCGGCCTTGCGCTGGGCAAGGCCTCGGCGAAAGTCCTGCCCGGCATCGAGAAGGCCTCTATGCGCGGCTCGATCGACGCCACCGAGCTTGGCGTGCAGCCCGGCGCCGTCGACGACCAGAGCAAGGCCTTCGCCAAGCTGCTGCGCGACGCCACCGAGCGCGACATGCCGGTGTTCCTGCCGCCGGGAACCTATGTCGTGTCGAATCTGACGCTTCCCGCCCGTGTCAGGCTCTCCGGCGTGCCGGGCGCTACGCGGATCGTCTATGGCGGCAACGGCCATCTGATGATGGCCGAGCAAGCTGAGCATATCGAACTCAGCGGGCTGGTGTTCGACGGCGCCAACCGCTGGATGGCCGACTATGCGCAAGGGCTGCTCGACCTGCGCCGCGTCGCCCACCTAGCGATCGACAATTGCCAGGTCACCGGCAGCGGCAAGAACGGTCTGGCGCTGGAGCATGTGACCGGCCGCATCGAGCGTTCGGACATATCGGGCGCGGCGGACGCCGGCATCTATTCGGTCGAGGCCGGCGGCCTGGAAATCTCCCGCAATACCGTGTCCGACTGCGGCAATGGCGGCATCCTCGTGCATCGCTGGCAGCAGGCGGAGGACGGCACCATCGTCAGCGGCAACCGCGTCCAGCGCATCCAGGCGCGCAGCGGCGGCACCGGCCAGAACGGCAACGGCATCAACGCCTTTCGCGCCGGCAATGTCGCGATTTCCGGCAACATCGTCTCGGATTGCGCCTTCTCGGCGATCCGCGCCAACAGTTCGAGCAACCTGCAGGTCACCGGCAACACCTGCTCGCGGTCGGGTGAGACGGCGCTCTATTCCGAATTCTCCTTCGAAGGCGCGATCATCGGCAACAACATCATCGATGGTGCGGCCAACGGCATCTCGATCGTCAATTTCAACCAAGGCGGCCGCATGGGGGTGTGCTCGAACAACATCGTGCGCAACCTCTCGATCACGGGTCCCTACCCTGCCGACGCGCCCGGCTTCGGCGTCGGCATCAGCGTCGAGGCCGATACCACGGTGTCAGGCAATGTCGTCGAGAATGCGCCGCTCTACGGCATGCAGATCGGCTGGGGATCGTATCTGCGCAATGTCGTGGCGACGGGAAACATCATTCGCAAGGCGGGAACCGGCATTGTCGTGTCCGTGGTCGAAGGCGCCGGAACGGCTGTCATTTCGGACAACGTCATCGACAGGGCAAAAAACGGCGCCATCATCGGTCAGCGCTGGGCTGAGCCGGCGACACGTGACCTCGCCTTTTCAGGCGACACCGGCTATGCGCATCTGACCGTCGAGCGCAACCACGTCAGTTGAGCGCAGCGGTCGGACGGAGCGAACCAACTTTCGCGCCGACGCGGCTTTCGATGGCCGGATTGGCTTGTTCAGTCAGCTTCGCCGCCAGCGACGCGTCGGCCCGAAGCAGCTTCGCCAGCACTGCAGCGATCATGACTTCGGCGGCGCGGCCGGCGCCGTCATCGCATTTCAATGCAATGCCCAGGCCAAGCTCCGGAACTGCGGCGCAGTAGACGCCCTCGGCGCCCGTCTTGACGAAAATCCGACCCGGTGCCGCCTGCATCAGCGCGACATCGGCGCGGCCGGTGCCAGCGACGAGAAAGGCCTCGGCCATGCAGGCGGAAAACAGTCGCTTGGCGGCCTTGGCGCGCACGGGTTCGAAACCGGCGCCGGTCGCCATGCGGGCAAAGCCCAGCGCAAAGTTTTTCAGCGGCACGGCATAGGTCGGGATCGAGCAGCCGTCGGTGCCGCAATGGTCGACATCATGAGCGGCCCCGGTCACCGCCTGCATGGCGTCGCGGACCATCTCCTGAAAGGCGTGCCCGGCCTTGACGTAGCCTTGATGGGCAACGCCCGAATGCACGCAGGTGCAGAGGAAGCCGGCATGCTTGCCGGAGCAGTTGTTGTGCAGCGGGTTCGGCAAGCCGCCGGTACGGGCAAGCGCCACCGTCGCATCATGGTCCAGCGGCCAATGTGCGCCGCATTCAAGTGCGGCCCGGTCGAGGCCGGCCCTGGCCAGCATCGCGTCAGCCAGTTCGGCATGCGCCGGCTCGCCGGAATGCGAGGCACAGGCCAGCGCCAGTTCCCGGTCGCCGAACCCATAGGCATCGGCCGCACCGCTTTCGACCAGCGGCAGCGCCTGGATCGCCTTGACCGCCGAGCGCGGGAACACCGGACGCGCCGTGTCGCCGATCTCCAGCAACGGCTTGCCATCGGCATCGAACACGGAGACCGCGCCGCGATGGCCACTCTCGACCACCGCACCGCGCAAAACCTCGACCAGAACCGGATTTGTCATGAAATCACCCGCGAAATGCGGGCCGCTTCTACCTGATCCGGTCGAGAATGGAAACGTAGTTGGCGACCGCGGCACCGCCCATGTTGAAAATGCCGCCGAGCTTGGCGCCCGGCACCTGGATGCCGCCGGCCTCGCCAACAAGCTGCATGGCGGTCAACACATGCATCGACACGCCGGTAGCACCGATCGGGTGGCCCTTGGCCTTCAGCCCGCCAGAGGGGTTGACCGGCAGGCGGCCGTCCTTCGCCGTGGTGCCGTCCAGCGCCAGTTTCGCGCCCTCGCCAGGCTTGGCCAGGCCCATCGCTTCATATTCGATCAGCTCGGCGATGGTGAAGCAGTCATGCGTCTCGACGAAGGAGAGGTCGTCCAGCGTCACGCCGGCCTTCTTCAGGGCCTGGTTCCAGGCGTGCTCGCAGCCTTCGAAAGCCAGGATGTCGCGCTTCGACATCGGCAGGAAATCCTGCACGTGCTCGTTGGCGCGGAAGGCGACGGCGCGACGCATCTTGAGCGCCGTCGAAGTGTCGGCCAGCACAAGAGCGGCTGCGCCGTCGGAAACCAGAGAACAGTCGGTGCGCTTCAGCGGGCCGGCGACGAAGGGGTTCTTCTCGCTCTCCTGGCGGCAGAACTCGAAGCCGAAATCCTTGCGCATCTGCGCGTAGGGATTGTCGACGCCGTTCTTGTGGTTCTTGGCGGCGATCATGGCGAGTGCGTCCGACTGGTCGCCATAGCGTTGGAAATAGGCTTGCGCGATCTTGCCGAAGACGCCAGCGAAACCGGCCGGCGTTTCGCCATCCTCCGGCAGATAGGAAGCCTTGAGCAGGTTCTTGCCGATCTCGGGACCGGGCGTCGTTGTCATCTGCTCGGCGCCGACCACAAGCACGATGCGGGCGGCATTGGCGTCGATGGCGCGGATGCCTTGCCGGACCGCCGCCGAGCCGGTGGCGCAGGCATTCTCGACCCGGGTCGCCGGCTTGAAGCGCAGCCTGTCGTCGGCCTGCAGCACCAGGCTTGCGGTGAAATCCTGGGCGGAAAAGCCGGCGTTGAAATGGCCGAGCACGATCTCGTCGACATCGTCCGGACCAATGCCGGCATGGTCGAGCGCGTCCGTTGCCACTTTGACGATCAGGCCCTCCAGCGTCTCGCCTTCGAGCTTGCCGAAGCGCGAATGCGCCCAGCCGACGATGCATGCGGTCATGGCGGTCTCCATCCTCGGCGCCAGCCTAGCACGTAAGGCATCGGCGCGGTGTCCAAGCATTGT
This sequence comes from Mesorhizobium sp. LjNodule214, assembly GCF_964252735.1. Taxonomy (NCBI): domain Bacteria; kingdom Pseudomonadati; phylum Pseudomonadota; class Alphaproteobacteria; order Hyphomicrobiales; family Phyllobacteriaceae; genus Mesorhizobium; species Mesorhizobium sp. LjNodule214. The sequence goes on along the minus strand of NZ_CAXUPE020000001.1, from coordinate 2,775,214 downwards.
TCAAGTGTGAACCATTTCTGTCGCCCCGTGAAGGGCCGGAACAGAACAATCGTTTGGTGCAGCGCACACAGCTTCGATTTTTTGTTGATTGACGGATCAATAAAAAATAATCATGGGGCAAGAGCCGGGAACAAGAATGCCGAAAATCGGAATGGAGCCATTGCGCCGCAAGGCGCTCATCGACGCGACGATCTCGGCGATCGGCGAGCGCGGCTCTCTTGACGTGACCATGTCGGAGATCGCCGGGCGGGCTGGCGTATCGTCCGCGCTTGCCCATCACTATTTCGGCGCCAAGGACGAGCTACTGCTGGCGACGATGCGGCACATACTGGCCGAACTGACCGCCGACACGCTGCGCGCCCTGGGTTCGGCCAAAACCTCACGCGAGCGCGTTTCGGCGGTGGTCGCCGTCAACTTCTCCGATCTCCAGTTCCAGCCGGAAACGATCGCCGCCTGGCTCGCCTTCTACGTCGAGGCGCAGAAATCGGCCGCATTGCGCCGGCTGCTTAAGGTCTATGCGCGGCGGCTGCATTCCAACCTGTTGAGCGGACTGACCGGCATCCTGCCGCGCAACGAAGCCGACCGCGTCGCCGAAGGGACAGCGGCGCTGATCGACGGGCTCTACATCAGGCGCGCGCTGAAGGACGGCGTGCCCGACGCCGCGACCGCGATCGCGCTGGTCGAGGACTATCTCGAAACGAAACTCAGCGGCCGGAGCGCGCAGTGAATCGACCCAATTTCCTCATCGTCATGGTCGATCAGCTCAACGGCACCTTGTTCCCGGATGGACCGGCCGATTTCCTGCATGTGCCGCATCTGAAGGCGCTTGCCGCCCGCTCGGCGCGCTTTGCCAACAACTATACGGCCTCGCCGCTCTGCGCGCCGGGCCGCGCCTCGTTCATGAGCGGGCAATTGCCGTCGCGCACCGGGGTCTATGACAATGCCGCCGAATTCGCGTCTTCCATCCCGACCTTCGCCCATCATCTGCGCGCCGCCGGCTATTACACCTGCCTGTCGGGCAAGATGCATTTCGTCGGGCCGGATCAACTGCACGGTTTCGAGGAGCGGCTGACCACCGACATCTATCCGGCCGATTTCGGCTGGACGCCGGATTACCGCAAGCCCGGCGAGCGCATCGACTGGTGGTATCACAATATGGGCTCGGTGACCGGCGCCGGCGTCGCCGAGACCACCAACCAGATGGAATATGACGACGAGGTCGTGTTCCTGGCCACGCAGAAGCTCTATCAGCTTTCGCGCGAGCAGGACGATGCCACCCATCGGCCCTGGTGCCTCACCGTTTCGCTGTCGCACCCGCACGACCCTTACGTCGCGCGCAAGCAGTACTGGGATCTCTACGAACATTGCCAGGCGCTGGATCCGGAAACAGGGTTCATCGCGCATGACGAGCAGGATACGCATTCGCAACGGCTCTATCATGCCTCCGACTACTCCTCCTTCGATATTACCCGTGAGCAGGTGCGTCGTTCCCGGCGCGGCTATTTCGCCAACATCTCCTATGTCGACGACAAGCTCGGCGAGCTTCTCGACGTCCTCCGGCGAACTCGCATGCTCGACGACACCGTCATCCTGTTCTGCTCGGACCACGGTGACATGCTCGGCGAGCGCGGCCTGTGGTTCAAGATGAGCTTCTTCGAAGGCTCGGTGCGGGTGCCGCTGATGATTGCCGGCAAGGGAGTGCCCACCGGGCTGATCGAGGCGCCGGTCTCCAATCTCGACGTGACGCCGACGCTTTGCGACCTCGCCGGCATCGACATCGGCGCTATCGCGCCATGGACCGACGGCCAGTCGCTGTTGCCGCTTACCAAGGGCGGGCAGCGTACCGCGCCTGTGTTGATCGAGTATGCCGCGGAAGGCTCCTATGCGCCGCTGGTCGCGATCCGCGACGGCCAATACAAATTCGTCCATTGCGAGCTCGACCCGCCGCAATTGTTCGATCTCGAAGCCAACCCGCTCGAGCGAAACAACCTGGCCGACGATCCGGCCAATGCATCACTGGTGGCGACGTTCATGGACAAGGTCCGGGCCCGCTGGGACATGGCCGGCTTCGACGCCGCCGTGCGCGAAAGCCAGGCGCGCCGCTGGGTCGTCTATCCGGCACTGCGCAACGGCGCCTATTACCCATGGGATTTCCAGCCGCTGCAAAAGGCGTCCGAGCGCTACATGCGCAACCACATGAATCTCGACAATCTCGAAGAGAGCAAAAGGTATCCGCGAGGCGAATGATGACAATTCTCATCCCCTCCCTCGATCATCTCAGGCAGGCCTATGCGGTCACCGCCAAGGCGACGCAGATCACGCCGTTGCTTGAGTCGGCCGCACTTGCCCGCGAGACCGGTGCGGCTCGCGTCTTCATCAAGCCGGAATCGCTGCAATGGGCGGGTTCGTTCAAGGTGCGCGGCGCCTATTGGCGGCTGAAGCGGCTTTCGCCCGACGAGGCGAGCAAAGGCGTCGTCGCCTATTCCTCCGGCAATTTCGCGCAAGGGCTGGCGGCAGCCGGCCAGGCGCTCGGCATTCCCGTTACCATCGTCATGCCGATCGACGCCCCGGCGGCCAAGCGCGACGCCACCGCAGGCTACGGCGCGCGCGTCGTGCTGACCGACCATGGCGAGCGGGCGCGTGAAGAGGTCGCCGCCGCCAAGGCGCGCGAGATCGCCGAGACTGAAGGGCTTACGCTGCTGCATCCGTTCGACGATCCGGAGATCGTCGCCGGCCAGGCCGGCGCCGGGCTCGAAGCGCTCGAGCAACTCGAGGCCAAGGGCGCCAAGGCCGATCTGTTGTTCTGCTCTGTCGGTGGCGGTGGGCTGATCGGCGGTGTGTCGCTTGCCTTCCACTATCTGTCGCCGGCGACCGAGATCATCGGCGTCGAGCCGGAGGGATTCAACGGCATGGGCTCGTCGCTGGCGCATGGCGCCATCGAGACGATGCCGATCGGCCCAAAATCGATCTGCGACGGGCTGATGTCGCGGCGGCCGGGCGACGCGCCGTTCGCGGCGGTCAAGACGGCCGGCGTTCGCGGCATCACGGTCGACGACGCCGGGGTGCGCATCGCGATGCGGATCGCCTTCGAGCGGATGAAACTGGTGCTCGAACCGTCGGGTGCTGCGTCGCTCGCGGCGCTGCTTGGGGGCAAAGTCGATGTGGCGGGAAAGACCGTCCTTGTTGTGGCTACCGGCGGCAATGTCTCGCTCGCCGATTTCATGGCGCATATGAACAATGCTTGAAGCAGATTTCGTCATCATCGGCTCCGGCTCGGCCGGCTCGGCCATGGCCTATCGGCTGTCGGAAGATGGCAAGCATTCGGTGATCGTCATCGAGTTCGGCGGCACCGATCTCGGGCCGCTGATCCAGATGCCGTCGGCACTGTCGATCCCGCTCAACATGAGCCTCTACGACTGGGGTTTTGCCAGCGAGCCGGAGCCGCATCTCGGCGGCCGCGTGCTGGCGACGCCGCGCGGCAAGGTCATCGGCGGTTCTTCCTCGATCAACGGCATGGTCTATGTGCGTGGCCATGCGCGCGACTTCGACCACTGGGCCGAAGAAGGTGCGACCGGCTGGGGCTTCGCCGACGTGCTGCCCTACTTCAAGCGCATGGAAGACTCCGACGGCGGCGAGGACGGCTGGCGGGGCAAGAGCGGCCCTCTGCATGTGCAGCGCGGGCCGCGACGCAATCCGCTCTACGGTGCCTTCGTCGAGGCCGGCCGTCAGGCCGGCTTCGAGCTGACCGACGACTACAATGGCGCCAAGCAGGAAGGCTTCGGGCCGATGGAACAGACCATAAGCGGCGGCCGCCGCTGGTCGGCGGCAAGCGCCTATCTGAAGCCGGCGCTCAGGCGAAAAAATGTTAGCCTGCTCAAGGGTTTCGCCCGGCGGGTGATCATCGAGAATCAACGCGCCGTCGGCGTCGAGATCGAAGCTCACAAACAGATTCAGGTCGTTAAGGCGCGACGTGAGGTGATCGTCGCCGCTTCGTCGATCAACTCGCCCAAGATCCTGATGCTGTCCGGCATCGGCCCGGGCGCGCATCTTCAGGAAAACGGTATCCAGGTCGTGGCCGATCGGCCCGGCGTCGGCCGCAACCTGCAGGACCATATGGAGCTCTACATCCAGCAGGAATCGACCAAGCCGATCACGCTGAACTCGGTGCTCAATCCGTTCTCCAAAGCGCTGATCGGCGCGCAATGGCTGTTCTTCAAGACTGGCCTCGGCGCGACCAACCATTTCGAGGCGGCGGCCTTCGTGCGCTCGCAGGCCGGCGTCGACTATCCCGATATCCAGTATCATTTCATCCCGGCGGCAGTGCGTTACGACGGCAAGGCGGCGGCGACGTCGCACGGCTTCCAGGCGCATGTCGGGCCGATGCGGTCGAAGTCGCGCGGTTCCATCACACTGCGCTCGCCGGACCCGAAATCGAAGCCGGTGATCCGCTTCAACTACATGTCGCATCCAGACGACTGGACCGAGTTCCGCCATTGCATCCGGCTGACGCGCGAGATTTTCGGCCAGAAGGCTTTTGACGGGTTCCGTGGCAAGGAGATTTCGCCCGGCAGCCACGTGCAGTCGGACGAGGATCTCGACGCCTTCATCCGGGATCACGCCGAGAGCGCCTACCACCCTTGCGGCACCTGCAAGATGGGTCGTGCCGACGATCAGATGAGCGTCGTCGATCCGGAATGCCGCGTCATCGGCGTCGAGGGATTGCGTGTCGCGGATTCCTCGATCTTCCCGCGCGTCACCAACGGCAACCTTAATGCGCCGTCGATCATGACCGGCGAGAAGGCGTCCGACCACATACTCCGCCGCGCGCCGCTGGCGCCGTCCAACCAGGAACCCTGGATCAATCCACGCTGGCAGGTGGCGGACAGATAGAGCATTGTCGGGCGGACTAAACGATCCGCATGTCGCGAATGAAAATCGGAGAATAGCCATGCGCGCCCAGCCAACGGCATCGCACTATGTCAACGGCCGCTACCTGGACGACGAGCGAGGTGCTGCGTTGCCGGTCATCTATCCGGCCACCGGCGAGACCATCGCGACCTTGCATTCGGCGACGCCGAACGTGCTGGAACTGGCGATCGAGGCCGCGCGGGCGGCACAGCCCGCCTGGGCACGTTTGAAGCCTGTCGAGCGCGGGCGCATCCTGCGCCGCGCCGCCGACATCCTGCGCGCACGCAACGCCGATCTCGCCCGCATCGAGACGCTCGATACCGGCAAGGCGATCCAGGAGACGCTGGTGGCCGACGCGCCTTCGGCGGCAGACTGCCTGGAATATTTCGGCGGCGCGGTCGCTGCCTTCAATGGCGAGTCCATCGATCTCGGCGGGCCCTTCGCCTATACGCGCCGCGAGGCGCTCGGCGTCTGCGTCGGCATCGGCGCCTGGAATTATCCGATCCAGATCGCCGGCTGGAAATCCGCGCCGGCGCTGGCCATGGGCAATGCCATGGTGTTCAAGCCGTCGGAGAACACGCCGCTGTCGGCGCTGGCACTGGCCGAGATCTACACCGAGGCCGGCCTGCCCGACGGGCTGTTCAACGTCGTGCAAGGCTATGGCGATGTCGGCGCCGGGCTTGTCGGCCACGATGTCGTCGCCAAGGTCTCGGTGACCGGCTCGGTGCCGACCGGCCGCAAGGTGCTGTCGCTCGCCGGCTCGAAGATGAAGCACGCCACCATGGAACTCGGCGGCAAGTCGCCGCTGATCGTCTTCGACGACGCCGATCTCGAAAATGCCATTGGCGGCGCCATGCTCGGCAATTTCTACTCGACCGGGCAGATCTGCTCCAACGGCACGCGCGTCTTCGTGCAAAGCGGAATCCACGACCGCTTCGTCGAAAGGCTGGTCGAACGGACCAAGAAGATTCGCATCGGTGATCCGCTCGACCCCGAGACGCAGATGGGACCGCTCGTCAACAAGGCGCAGCACGAAAAAGTCATCTCGTACATCGAGGCCGGCAAGCAGGATGGCGCGACGCTTGCCTGCGGCGGCAATGTGCCGTCGCTGCAGGGTTTTGGCGGCGGCTTCTTCGTCGAGCCGACGGTGTTCACAGGCGTCGCCGACGGCATGCGCATCGCCCGCGAGGAGATCTTCGGGCCGGTGATGAGCGTGCTGAAGTTCGACAGCGAGGACGAGGTGATCGACCGCGCCAACGACACCGAGTTCGGCCTTGCCGCCGGCGTCTTCACGCGCGACCTGCCGCGCGCCCACCGTGTCATCGCCGAGTTACAGGCCGGCACCTGCTGGATCAACGCCTACAATCTGACGCCGGTCGAAATCCCCTTCGGCGGCTTCAAGCAGTCGGGCATCGGACGGGAGAATTCGCTGGCGGCGCTGGCGCTCTACTCGCAACTGAAGGCGATTTATGTCGAGACGGGGGACGTGGCGAGCCCGTATTGAGGTTGGCGATTGGCGAAAGCCGACATGACCGCCGATCTCCCCCGGGGAAGTTTGGCAGCTTCAGCGCTTCAGCCTTTGTCAGCCGTCCCATCCAGATACTGCGTCAGCGCGCAGACGAGGTGATAAAAGATGCTGGCGGGCACGTCTGATGCCAGCGAGCGGCCGCGCTCGTCGATGCGGTCGATCCAGAGACCGAGCGGCGCCGGATCGACGTGCCAGCGGAACAGGCGGCCGACGCGCGCTTCGATCTCGGGCTTGAGGTCAGGGCCGCCTGTGCCATCCAGCGCGATCGCCGCCTTGACCGCCTCGGCCTGCGGCCAGCTGCGCGACACAAGGTCGAGTGGCAGGCCCTGCCTGGAGACGGCGCCATAGGAGAGGCCGGTGGCGCGGTTGAGGCCGTTGGCGATCGCCGAGGCATAGAGTTTTCGGGCAAAGCCGCTCAGCTCGGTCTGGCCGCTGCGGGCCGCGAAATCGACGAGCAGCGAGGCCCATTCGAAATGATGGCCAGGCTCGGTCCAGGCGCCCTTCTCGCCGGCCACCGGCTTCCAGCCTGCGTCGAAATATTCGCCCAGCGTCCAGCTTTCCGGGTCGAAGAAATGGCTGCGAAAGAGGTCGATAATGCGCGCCGCGCGGCGCAGGTAGGCGCGCTCGCCGGTCGCCTGATGCCAGGCCAGGAAGGCTTCGAGCAGATGCATATGCGGGTTGGAGCGCCGCTCGCCCGCGCCGTCCGACGTTTCGAGGAAGCCGGTCATGCGGCTGTCCTCGAGGTGGGCGTCAAGAAAGGCGAAGGTCTCCTCGCCGAGCCGCAGCGCATCGGGATGGCCTGATATATGGGCGTGCGCCAGCGCGAGCAGCACGCAGGAATGGTCATAGGCGTCCTCGGTCGGATCGGCGACCGAGCCGTCGATGTTGAGCGTGCGCACCCAGCCGCCGCTGGTGGTGCGGCCATTGCTGGCCATGAAATCGATACCATGCGCGATCAGCCGGTCGGCCGGGCCGGTCCAGCCACGCTCCTTGGCGACCGCAAAGGCATAGACCTGGCGGGCTTGCGTGCGCATGCGCTTGGGCTTCAGCAGCGGCGCGGCGTCGAAGCCCAGCGCCTCGTGAAAACCGCCATGGCGTTCATCGACGCCCGATGTCGACCACAGCGGCAAGGTCTCGTCGAACAGCCAGTGATGGACGCGTTGCCGCCAGGCGCCGCTTTCGATGACGCGGTCCTGCGCCGGCGTGAACCTTGTTTCAAGCCGGCCCGATTTTTCCAGCTGCTCGACGATCTTCTTGACATGCTGGCTGTGGCTGACCGGGGCAACGAAAGTGGCGTCGGCGGTCGAGACGATGGCGACATCCTTCATGCCGATGGCCGACAACAGCCGGCCTTCGCCGCGGATATAGGAATTCTCGCAATCGATGGCGACGACGTCGCCGACGATGACATTGCCCTGCTTGTCGGAGGGGCCGACATCGAGCAGCGACTGCCATGAGCCGAGATCGTTCCAGCGGAAGCCGGCCGGCACCATGGCGATGTCGCTCGCCCGTTCCATGACGGCGTAGTCGATCGACGTCGATGGGATGGCGGAATAGAGCTCCAGCGGCATGTAGAGGCCGGAGAGATCGCTGGTCGCCGCGTCGAAGGCCGCCTCGGTGGCCTGCCAGATATCAGGCGCGAAAGCCGCAAAGGCATCGCGCATGGCGCCGGCGCGAAACAGGAAGATGCCAGTGTTCCAGTAGAAGGTACCGGCCTCGACATAGCCTTGCGCGGTGGCGAGGTCGGGCTTTTCGACGAAGCGCGAGACATCGAATACGCCGGCCCTGTCGGCGGCGACCGCAATATAGCCGTAGCCGGTCTCGGGTTGGCTCGGCTTGATGCCGAACACCACCAGCCGGCCGGCACCTGCCGCCTCGGCTCCGGCCTCGACGCTCTGCCAGAACTGCCGCGCCGTCGAGATCTCGTGGTCGGACGGCACCACCAGCACCAGGCTGTCGCCGAACTCAGACAGCGTGCGCAACGTGGCCAGCGCGACGGCGGCGGCGGTGTTGCGGCCAGCCGGCTCGAACAGCGGGCCGCCGCCGGCGAGATCGAGGCCGGCAAGATCGGCATGGACACGTTCGGCATGGCGCTCGGCGGCGATCAAGAAGATCGGTGTCTCGCCATCCGGCCTTGCCGTCAGCCGTCGCAAGGTCTTGGCCAGCATCGAGCCGTCGCCGGAGAGGTCGTGGAACTGCTTGGGGTTGTCCTCGCGCGATAGCGGCCAGAGCCGCGACCCGACGCCGCCGCTCATGACAAAACTGACGATCCGCTCGCTCATTCAGGTCTCGCTCGGGAATTGGCCGGTTTGGGAAGCATACATGCCTAGGTGGTGTTTATTCGAAATCCGTTCGGCTGCCAGCTCGATGAATGCCTTGACCAGCGGCGAAAGGTGGCGGCTGCTCGGATAGAGGACGTGCAGGCCACCAGCCGGCGTCGTGTGCTCCCCAAGAACGCGCTGCAACCGCCCCTCATTGATCAGCCCCTCGGCTATCGCCTGGGGCAATTGGGCGATGCCGAAGCCCGCAAGCGTCGCCGTGACGACCGCCTGCATCTCGTTGGCGGCGAAGCGTCCGGCCACCGCGACCGTCTCCTGGCCGCGCGGCCCGTCCAGCACCCAGTGCGCGCCGGCCGAGGCGCCGGCGATGACGCAGTGATGGTGAGCGAGATCCGTGGATTCTTCCGGCACCCCGTGGCGCGCGAGATAATCCGGGCTGGCGCAGAGCAGCCTGTGCGTGGAGCCGAGCTTGCGGGCGATCAGCGTCGAATCCTGGAGGACGCCGGTGCGGAAAGCGATATCTATGCCGTCCTCGACCAGATTGAGCCTGTCGTCAGTCAGGCGGAGCTCGACCTTGGTCTTCGGGTACATCGTCAGGAAGTCGACCACGGCGCCAGTGAGGAAATAGTCGCCGAAGCCGACAGGCGCCGAAATGCGGATCGTGCCCGATGGTTCCGCCCTCGCTTCCGCGAGGTGCAGATTTGCTTCCTCGATCGTCCGCAGCGCCTTGCTGCTCTGCTCGTAATAGAGACGTCCGGCATCCGTCAGGTTGAGGCTGCGTGTCGTGCGCTGCAGCAGGCGCACCCCGACCTCGCGCTCAAGCGCGGCGATGCGTCGGCTGACCGTCGTCTTGGGCATGGCGAGCAGACGCGCGGCAGCGGTGAAGCTGCCGGCTTCGACGACGCGAGCGAACACGGCGATATCGTTGAGATCGAGCATTGTATCCAAATATGGGACAAAGTTTTCCAACTATAGGCAATTATGCATCAATGCGACAGACCCTAATTTTGCTCCAGCGAAACAAGAAGGAGCAGACAAGATGACCAGCAAACGAAGCATTTTGGTGACCGGCGCCACAGGCCAGCAAGGCGGCGCGGTTGCGCGTGCCCTGCTGTCGAAAGGACATCGCGTCAAAGCACTGACACGCAGGCCGGACAGCGATGCCGCGAGGCAGCTGGCGTCGGTGGGCGCCGATGTCGTGGCCGGCGATCTCGCCGACACAGCGTCCGTCGTGAGGGCCGCAAGTGACGTCGACACCATGTTCCTGATGGGCAACAGCTATGAGGCCGGCATGGCGGAGGAGACGCGCCAGGGGATTCTTGCCGCCGATGCAGCGAAGGCTGCCGGCATTGGACATCTGATCTATTCATCGGTTGCCGACGCCGACAAGAAAACCGGCATCCCGCATTTCGAAAGCAAATATCTCGTTGAGCAGCATATCCAGCAGCTCGGCATCCCCTACACGATCAGCGCGCCAGTCGCCTTCATGGAGAATGTCGTCGCGCCATGGTCGCTCGGCGCGCTCAGCCAGGGCACGCATGCCTTCGCGATGCCCCCGAAGCGCGTCCTCCAGTTGGTCACGCTGTTGGACATCGGCGCCTTTGTCGCCGCTCTGGTCGAGCGTCGCGAACAGGTGCTCGGTAGGCGCTTCGATTTTGCCGGAGACGAGTTGTCGGGCGAGGACCAGGCGAGGATCCTGTCGCACGCCATGGGCCGTCCGATCAGCTATCAGGAAATCCCGCTCGCCGCAGCCCGCCAGCAGAGCGAGGATGCAGCGTCGATGTTCGAATGGTTCGACCGCGTCGGTTACGACGTCGACATCGCCGCCTTGCGCAAGGAATTCCCGGAGGTCCGCTGGCACGGTTTTGCCGACTGGGCACGCGAATTCGACTGGAGCGCTCTTGGGCGGACGTCTTCCGCTGCCTGAATTCCCGTAAACATCATGAGCCCATGAAAATCGGGAAGCGGACCTCAGCGGTTTCCGTCGCTACTGGCCCGCTTCCCCCATCTCGCCCTGTTTGTCGGACCGATAAATCTCATCCATCCTGGCGTCTGCGGCGAAAGCGGACGAAATGCGACAGAAGCGCTGCCATTGCCGCTTGCAGGAACGAAGTACGGCGGCTATAAGCCCGCGGTCTGGTCACGGAGTGTAGCGCAGCCTGGTAGCGCACCTCGTTCGGGACGAGGGGGTCGCAGGTTCAAATCCTGCCACTCCGACCAGAAAAAACAAGCACTTGGGTGTTTGTTCCTCCCGCCGCCCCCGCATCAATAGAGCAGATCCAAAAGCGAGCTGGATCGTGGCCCGTCGCGATGATGCTCGACAGCAAGGCCTCACTTTGACCTAATGGCGCCCTGCCCTAGTTGCACGGGTAGGATGGAGTCGGGAATGGCGAGACCGGACAAGACATGAAGCTGACGTCGACGGTCGCCTTGCCATTCACCCTGGCCGCAATGCTCCTTCTTGCTACGGGCTGCTCATCGGCGAGCAGATCGCTCGACCCGGCGAAGTACGACAAGATGACGTGCACCGAGCTCAACAGCGCGCTCGGCGACACCGCCAGCGACATCTCGCAGACCGCAATCACCCGCGGCAAGGTTGCCAACACCAGCGTCCCACGCTGGCTGCTGGGCGGCTCGACCGTCAAGACCGCGGTCGCCAATCGCGAGACGGCCAGGATCGAACGGCTTCAGCAACGGCAACAGGCTATCGTCGCAGCAAGGAAGCGCAGCTGCCCATCCTCGCAATGAGTCGCATGCCGTCGGACGACGGTCCCCTCAGGCGCTCAACCGAAACCGCGTGACATCGATCGCCGCGTTCATCAGCGTCTGCGTGTAGGCGGCCTGCGGGTTGCTGAATATGTCTTCGGTCGGCCCTTCCTCGACGATCTTGCCCTGCTTCATGACGATGATGTAGTCGGCCATGGCGCGCACGACGGCGAGGTCGTGGCTGATGAACAGATAGGACAATCCGTGGTCGGCCTGCAGCTTGCGCAGCAATTCGACGATCTGCTTCTGCACGGAGCGGTCGAGGGCCGAGGTCGGCTCGTCCAGCACCACCAGCTTCGGCTTCAGGATCATGGCTCGCGCAATGGCGATGCGCTGGCGCTGGCCGCCGGAGAATTCATGCGGATAGCGGTTGCGCGAATTGGGATCGAGCCCGACTTCAAGCAAGGCCTCGACAGCGCGCTGGTCACGCTGCTTGCCCGAAAGGTTCGGCTCATGCACCAGGAGCCCTTCGGTGATGACCTGGCCGACGGTCATGCGCGGTGACAGCGAGCCGAACGGATCCTGGAAGACGAGTTGCATTTCGCGCCTGAGCGGCCGCATCGCCTGCCGGTCGGCACCGGAAATGTCGCGGTCGCCGAAGCGGATCAGGCCGTCGCTGGGCAGAAGCCTGAGCAAAGCGCGGCCGAGCGTCGATTTGCCCGAGCCGGATTCGCCGACGATGCCGATCGTCTGGTTGCGCTGCAGCCGGATCGAGATACGGTCGACGGCACGCAGCATCAGCGGCTCGCCGGAAAGAAAACCGCCGCCGATCCTGAACACCACTTCGACATTCCTGCCTTCGAGCAGCACCGGGGCGTTGGCCGGCGGTGGCGCCTTGGAACCGGTCGGCTCGGCGGCAAGCAGCATCTTGGTGTAGGCGTGCTGCGGGCTGGCGAAGAGCGCTTCGGCGTCGCCCTCCTCCACCACTTCGCCCTGGCGCATGACGTAGACGCGGTCGGCGAAGCGCCTGACGATGCCGAGATCGTGGGTGATGAAGACGATGGCCATGCCGAGCTTGCGCTGCAGTTCGGCAAGCAGCATCAGGATCTGAGCCTGGATGGTCACGTCGAGCGCCGTCGTCGGCTCGTCGGCGATCAGAATGTCGGGATCGTTGGCCAAGGCCATGGCGATCATGACGCGCTGGCGCTGGCCGCCCGACATTTCGTGCGGATAGGATTTCATCCGCCGCTCGGGATCGGGAATATGCACCAGCCGCAGCAGCTTGAGGGCCTCCTCGCGCGCTTCGGCGGCATTCAGCCCGCGATGCCGGCGGATCGGCTCGATCAGCTGGTTGCCGATCGAATAGAGCGGATCGAGAGAGGTCATGGGCTCCTGGAAGATCATGCTGATCTTGCGGCCGCGGACCTGATTGAGCTCGGACTTGCTCAGCGTCAGAAGGTTGCGGCCGCGGTAGTCGACACTGCCGGTGGCTTCGCCGTTGGAAGCCAGCAGGCTCATCGCCGCCATCATCGTCTGGCTCTTGCCGGAACCGGATTCGCCGACCACGGCAACGGTCTCACCGGCCTTGACGTTGATGTTGATGCCCTTGACCGCCTCGACCGCGCCGTCGAGCGTGCGGAAGCGGACGCGCAGGTCCTTGACACTGAGAATCGTTTCGGAAGCAGCCATCTCAGCGATCCCTGGGGTCGAGCGCATCACGCAGGCCGTCGCCAACAAAGTTCAGGGCGAACAGCGTCGAGACAAGGAAGAAGGCGGGGAACAGGAGCAGCCAGTTGGCGCTGCCAATGTTCTTGGCGCCGACCGAAATCAGCACACCCCAGCTGGTCATCGGTTCCTGCACGCCGAGGCCGAGGAAGGACAGGAAGCTTTCCAGGATGATGACCTGCGGCACCAGCAGCGTCATGTAGATGACCACCGGGCCGAGCAGATTGGGGATGACATGGCGCAAAAGGATGCCGCGCTGGCCGACGCCCATGGCTTCGGCCGCCTGGACATATTCCTGGCGGCGGATCGAGAGCGCCTGGCCGCGCACGATGCGCGCCATGTCGAGCCACAGCACGGCCCCGACCGCCAGGAACATCAGCACGAAGTTCCTGCCGAAGAACACCACCAGCATGATGACGAAGAAGATGAAGGGCAGCGAATAGAGCACGTCGACGATGCGCATCATCACCTCGTCGACCTTGCCGCCGGCAAAGCCGGCAGCGGCGCCGTAGAGCACGCCGATGACCACCGCCACGACGCCGGCAAGCAGCCCGATGGCCAGCGATATGCGTCCGGCCATCAGCGTGCGCGACAACAGATCTCGGCCGGTGTTGTCGGTGCCGAACAGGAAATATTGCTGCTTGATCGAGGCGCTCATCGTCGCTTGGAGGCCGTCGGGCGATTTGTTCTCGATCTTGGTGTCGTCAAAGGCGTCCGAGCGATCGAGATAGCGGATGTTGCGGTCGTCGATCGGCTTGCTCGAGGTGACGGTGACGAAGACCTGGTTGCCTTCTTGGCGCCACTCCTTGATGTCGACGCGCATGCGCTTGATCGCCTCATCCAGCGCCGTCTCGATCATATCGGCCTTGGGATAGGCCGAAAGGCTTGGTGGCATGCGCACATAGTCGGCATAGATGGTGGTGTATTGATGCGGCACGAACCAGGGGCCGAACACGCTGATAATCGTGATGAAGGCAAGGTAATAGAGGCTGAACATGGCGGCACGATTGGCCTTCAGGCGCGCCCATGCATCGCCCCACAGGGAGCGGCCGACGACCGGCACGATGGCAGCGATGTCAGTCATAGCGCACCCTCGGATCGACGACCGCGTACATGACGTCGACAATCAGGTTGAAGACGATGGTGAAGAGAGCGATCACCACCACGGTTCCCATCACCAGCGTGTAGTCGCGGTTGAGCGCTGCATCGACGAAATAGCGGCCGACGCCAGGAATGGCGAAAATCGTCTCGACGATGACCGAGCCGGTAAGCAGCGCCGCCGCCGCGGGGCCGGTGAAGGAGACGATCGGCAAGATGGCGCCGCGCAGCGCATGCTTGACGACCACCGACCAGTCGGAGAGGCCGAGCGCGCGTGCGGTGCGGATGTGATGCGACCGCAGCGATTCGATCATCGAACCGCGCATAAGGCGGGCGACGATGGCGATCTGCGGCAGAGCGAGCGTTAGCACCGGACCGACCTTGTTGAGGAGCGCGCCATCGCCCCAACCGCCGATCGGGAGCAGCTTCCAGGTCAATCCAAACAAAAGTTGGATGACCGGCGCAATGACGAAGGTCGGGATGGTGCTGCCGGCGGTCGCCAGCGCGATCACAGAATAGTCGGCAAGCTTGTTCTGGTTGAGCGCGGCAATTGTGCCGAGCAAGGAACCGAGCAGCAGCGCCAGGATCAGGGCGGAGGCGCCGATCTGAACCGAAATGGGCAGGCCTTTGGCAAACAGTTCGGTGACGGTGAAGTCCGGCATGTTGTAGCTCGGGCCGAAATTGCCGTGCAGCAAATTGCCGAGATAGTGGACATATTGCAGCCAAAGCGGATCGCTCAAGCCGAACTGCGCTTCCAGATTGGCCTTGATCTCTGGGCTCAGGCCCCGCTCCTGATTAAACGGCCCTCCCGGCGCGACACGTATCAGGAAGAACGCCATGGTCACGATGACGAATAGCGTCGGGATGGCGGTCAGAAGCCGCCGGAAGATATATCGCAGCATCGGTGCCCCGCTTTGGCCAGAGCGACACGCGTCCATGCGGACGCATAATCATACTCCAGCGCCTTCAAATCTTCGCATCGCGCTTGCCGAAAATCGACCACGACTTTCGGACCGATGCGATGACCGACCGGACCGCCGCGCGCCCCGAGAGGAGCGCGGCGGTCCAGCCAAGGATGATTGTCAGTCCTTGGAGACGAAGCGGGACGGATGCACGTCCATCACATTGTCATCGAAGCCATGCAGCTTCGAGGAAACGATATCGTGGAAGCTGTAGTAGAGAAGCGGAATGTTGCCGACGTCATCGACAAGGATGCGCTCGGCCTCAGTAAGGTCCTTCATGCGCTCTTCTGGCTTGCCGCCGGCAGCCGCGGCCTTGTCCATGGCCGCTTCATATGCCGGGCTGACGTAGCTCGAATAGTTGTTTCCGCTGGCCTTGCGTGTGATGCCAAGGAAGGTCTCGGGATCCTTGTAGTCGGCGATCCAGGCGGCGCGCGCCACGTCATAGTCGCCCTTCTGCTCGAGGAAGGAGTAGTGGGTCTTGGTGTCGGTGTTGACCATGGTGACTTCAATACCGAGCGGCTTCAACTGTTCCTGGATGGCGACCGCCGTGTTCTTGTGGTTTTCCGAAGTGTTGTAGCGGATCTCCATCTTCAACGGCTTCTCGGGCGTATAGCCGAGTTTCTCCAGCACCTTCTTGGCCGCGTCCTCGCGATCGATCTGCGACATGTCGGCGTATTTGGCCACTGCCGGCGTGTAGCCCGCAATGCCCGGAGGCACCATCGAATAGCCGGGCAGCATCGAGTTCTGCCAGACCTTCTCGGCGAGGAAGTCGCGGTCGATGGCCATCGAGATGGCGTTGCGCAGCTCGACATTGTCCCACGGCGCCTTGTCGGTCTTGATCGCGTAGTAGTAGGTGCCGAGATACGGTCCGACGCGGACCTGATCGCCGAACTTGGCCTTGAGGTCAGCAAGCTGTTCGGTCGGCAGGTCGCCGTAGCTGTCGAGTTCGCCGGCCTCGAAGCGCTTCATCGCCGATGAGCGGTCTTCGGTCGGGATATAGTTGACGACGTCCATCTTGACGCTCGCGGCGTCCCAGAATTTCGGATTCTTGACCAGCTTCATGTGGTCGTTGGGAATCCACTCGGCCAGTGTATAGGCGCCGTTCGAAACGAGATTGCCCGCCTTGATCCAGTCGGCGCCGAGCTTCTCGATTGAGGCCTTGTTGACCGGATAGGTGGCCTGGTGGGTCAGCATCTCCAGGAAGTAGGGGGTCGGCGCCTTCAGCGTCACTTCCAGGGTGTTGGCGTCGATCGCCTTGACGCCCATATCCTCGGGCTTGCCTTTCTTGGTGTTGACTTCCTCGGCGTTCTTCACGGGATAGAGCATGGAAGCGTATTCGGCGGCGGTCGCCGGATCCTCCAGCCGACGGAAGGAGTAGACGAAGTCGTCCGCCGTCACCGGGCTGCCATCCGACCACAAGCCGTCCTTGCGCAGCTTGAAGGTGTAGACGGTGCCGTCATCCGATACCGTCCAGCTTTCGGCGGCGCCCGGAATGAGGTTCGTCTTCTGATCGTGCATGACCAGTCCCTGGAACAGGTCGCGTATGATATCGGCTTCGTAGACCGTCGACGTCTTGTGCGGATCGACCGTCTCCGCTTCGGCGGCGCTGCCTCTGTTATAGACGGTCTCGGCGAAGGCCGGCGTGTAGAAGGTACCCGCGGTCAAAGCCATGGTGGTGGCGAACACCGCCGCCTTCAGCATGTTTCTCAGCATGAAGTTCTCCCTGTGGGCGCTGCCGTCGGCGCGCCTTTACGTGTTGACGCCCCGGAACCGATATCTGGCCCCTTTTGAGCGCGCCACCGGTTCCCTCTCCGGCGGCTGGTGGCAGGAGACTAGACAGACGGAAATGCGATTTCAACCGAGTCTTGCTTGACGCTAAGTGAGCAACCTTCCGCTAAAACAGCGACTTCTAAAGTCGAGCACCTTTCAACTTGGCACACCCAAGGGTTGCTCGGCCTGTTTTCTGTTTTTGCAGTCGGGACTTGGCATGCTGCAATCATGCTGCAGAACCCCAAAAACCGTACTTCATGGCCTCGTTTCCGGACAGACGCCGCGGGAACGTCGGCGATCGAATTCGCCATGCTGGCCCCGATCTTCATCCTGCTTCTGCTCGGCATGGTTGCATACGGCATCTATTTCGGAGCAAGCCACTCGGTCCAGCAGATCGCCGCCGATGCGGCGCGAACGGCAATTGCAGGACTGAACCAGGCCGAGCGAAAGGCTCTTGTCACCGATTTCATCGCCCACGACGTCACCGGCTATCCTTTCGTCAACGCCAGCAAGCTGACGGTCGATGCCAAGGACAGCGCCATCGACGGCAGTCAATTCGTGGTGTCGGTCAGCTACGATGCACGGGAGCTCCCGATCTGGAACCTCTTTCAGAGCCTGCCGATGCCGTCGGTGACAATCCAGCGTCAATCGACGATCCGCGTCGGGGGCATATGATGGGCTTTGCCAGCGCCGGAATAGTGGGATCAATCGGGCGGCTGATCGCCGACAGGCGCGCCAATTTCGCGATCATGACGGCGGTGAGCGCGCCCGTTGCGCTGGCGCTGGCAGCCTTCGCGATCGACGAAGGCGCGCTGTTCAACGAGCGGCGCGCGGCGCAGTCGATCGTCGACCTGGCGGCGATCACGGCGGCGGCCAACATCAACAACGCCGAACTGGCGGTGCTGACGACACTGAAGGACAACGGGTTCAACTCGGTCGCCGTCCAGAAACAGGGCACAAATGTCGATCCCACAGCCAGCAAGGCGGTCATCCAGGTGGTGCCGGGCCGCTATTCCGGGGTCAGCTCGATTGCCGCCGGAAGCCGGTTCGAGGCCGGCAAGCTGCCTTACAACGCCGTCCAGGTGTCGTTGAAGAAGAGGGGCACGCTCTACTTCTCGGCCTCGATGATGGAGGCGCCCGTCATCGGCACGACAGCCACCGCCAGCGCCCAGGCCGAGGCCGCGTTTTCGGTCGGATCGCGGCTGGCCAGCGTCAATGGCGGCATCCTCAACGCACTTCTCGGCGGGCTTCTGGGCAGCAACATCTCGCTCAGCGTGATGGACTACAATGCGTTGATCTCGGCCGATATCGACGTGCTCTCCTTCACTGATCAACTGGCGACCGAGCTGAAGCTGACAGGCGTGAGCTATTCGGACGTTCTGGCCTCGAAGGCGACGGTCGGCCAGATCGCCACCGCGATGGCCAATGTCCCCGGGCTCGACCGCACAGCCAGGATCGCGCTGCAGACGATGGCCTCCGGCGCCACCAACAAAGTCAAGATCCCGCTCAGCCAATTCATCAATTTGGGGTCAGTCGGCAACCTTGGCGTCGGGCAGAAACCGGCCGGGCTTACGGTCGCCGCGAGCGCGATGAGCATGGTGACGGCGGCGGCTGCATTGGCCAACGGAACCAACCAGGTCCAGGTCAATCTCGGCGCCACCGTGCCGGGATTGACGTCCACTTCGCTCAGCATCGCCATCGGCGAGCCGCCGCAATCCTCTCCCTGGCTGACGGTTGGGGGGACCGGCACCGTCGTGCGCACCGCGCAGACGCGGATCAAGCTCTTGGCCAGCGTCGGCCTCGGGAATAGTGGCAATGGCAACGGCGGAAGCATGAATCTCGGCGGCGGCATCAAGCTGCTCGCCGTGAACGTGCCGCTGCATGTCGAAGTGGCCTATGCTGAAGCCAAGCTGACCGACATAAGCTGCCCGACCGGGCGCCCCGACAGCCTCAAGGTCACAATCGCGGCGCAGCCTGGCGTCGTTGCCGCGCATCTCGCCAATGCCAACGCCGCAGGCTTCGCCGATTTCACCAAGCCGCAATCGTTCAGCGACGCCGAAATCGCCGATGTCAGCGTCAAGCTGCTGCTGATCAACCTCAATCTGCTGCAGATCAACGGATCCTCGGCGTTTTCAGTCACCAACATGGCGCCGACGAATCTGACCTTCAACGCCACAGACATTACCGCCAAGACGATCAAGACCGTGTCGACGAAGAACCTGACGCAATCGCTGACCACGTCGCTGGTCAACAATCTGTCGCTGTCGGTCAAGGCGCTGGGCCTCGGCCTCGACATCACCGCCCTGCTCGGCACAGTGAAGCCGGCCGTGGTGACGGTGCTCAACGGCGTGACCGCGCCGGTCGACGACCTGGTCTACAACACCCTTGCCGCGCTCGGCGTGCATGTCGGCGAAGCCGATATCCGGGTCACCGGCGCTACCTGCGGACGCTCCGTTCTCGTTCAATAGGACGCGGGGCGATCAGCTTGCGCTGACGCCAACGATCAGCCTGCCCTTCCGAGAAACCATCCGAGCGGCGGCAGCGACAGGCCCTCTTCCTGCAGACCGGCTCCATCCGGATCGATCGCCGCGACGGCATGCATTTCCTGCGGCAAAGACCAGCTCGCCGGCTCGTCGGCGAAGTTGAAGACGCAAAGCAGCGTCTCGCCGCCGCCTTCACGGACAAAAGCAAGAACATCGCTCTCGGCATCGAGGAAGCGGATCGAGCCCGTGATCAGCGCCGGGTGCCGCTTGCGCAAGCCGAGCATCGCCCGGTAGCCGGCAAGCACCGACGCCTGCTCACCGTTCTGGATGCCAACGGCGCGGGCGCGATGACTGGCCGGCACGGGCAGCCAGGGCTTGCCTGAGGTGAAGCCGGCATTGTCGGCGCCCGCTTCCCAGACCATTGGCGTGCGGCAGCCGTCCCTGCCCTTGATGCCCGGCCAGAAGCGGATGCCGAACGGATCGCGCAAATCCTCGAAGGCGAGTTCCGCCTCCTCCAGCCCGAGTTCCTCGCCTTGGTAGAGGCAGATCGATCCGCGCAGGCAGGAGAGCAGCGCGATCGAGAATTTCGCGACCATTTCCGGGTCGCCGCCCGGGCGCGTCCAGCGGCTGACATGGCGCACCACGTCATGGTTGGAAAAGGCCCAGCAGACCCAGCCGTCGGCGACCGCGGTCTCGAACGCCTCGACGCAGCCGCGTATATGCGCGGCGGAGGATTGCGGGCCGAGCAGGTCGAACGTGTAGCACATCTGCAGCTTGTCGCCGCCGGAGGTATAGGCAGCGAGCGTCTGCAGCGAGCGGTCTTCGTCGCCGACCTCGCCGACCGCGGCGCGGCCTCCGTATTCGTCGAGCAACGCCCGAAAGCGACTGAGGAAAGTCAGGTTTTCCGGCTGCGTCTTGTCGAACAGATGCATTTGAAAGGCATAGGTGGTGGTGGCCTCATTGGTGCCGGCGACGCTTGCCGCCAAAGGCGGGTTGTCGCGCAGCCATTGGTCATGAAAATAGTAGTTGACCGTGTCCAGCCGGAAGCCGTCGACGCCGCGCTCCAGCCAGAACCGAACCGTTTCCAGCAGCGCGTCCTGAACCTCGGGATTGTGGAAATTCAGGTCCGGCTGCGAGGCGAGGAAGTTGTGCATGTAGTACTGCCGGCGAGTGGCATCCCACTCCCAGGCCGGGCCGCCGAAGAGCGACAGCCAGTTGTTGGGCGCGCTGCCATCGGGCCTGGCGTCGGCCCAGACATACCAATCGGCCTTGGCATTGTCGCGGCTGGCGCGGCTTTCGACGAACCATTCATGCTTGTCGGACGAATGCGACAGCACCTGGTCGATGATGATCTTAAGTCCGAGCCGGTGCGCCTCGGCGATCAGCGCGTCGAAATCCTCGATCGTGCCGAACATCGGATCGACGTCCTGATAGTCGGATACGTCGTAGCCCATGTCGGCCATCGGCGACTTGAAGAAGGGCGACAGCCAGACGGCGTCGACGCCAAGCGATGCGACATGCTCCAAACGGTTGGTGATGCCACGCAGGTCGCCGCTGCCGTCGCCCGTCGTATCCTGGAAGGAGCGCGGGTAGATCTGGTAGATGACGCAGCCGCGCCACCATTCGGCATTTCCGTCAGCCATTTACGAGCCCTTCCTGGCGCTGGCCTTTCCGGCTCGGCGCTCAATCATGAAAATCACCGTCCGCCCCGGCACAGGCCGTGCGATGTCGGTGCCGCCGGCCGAGGCTTCGATCGCCGGAACCCAATGAAATCCCTCACGCCCGGGCAGCGTGAACATCGATTGGCGGCGGTCGCCATTGACGATGACGGCAAAGCGGCCATCGCGCGTGCCGGCCCCGCCAAGCAGCATGACCAGGCGATGCCGCCGTGGATCGTGCCAGTCCGCCTCGCTAAGCGGTGCTCCCGTCTCGGTCAGCCAGGTGACGTCGGGAAAGTCCGAGCCCGCCGGCGGCTCTCCGGTCAGAAAGACTGTGTCGGAAAGCACTGGTGCCGCGCGGCGCATTGCGGCGAGCATGAATGCGTGGGCTTCCAGCGCCAGGTCGCGTCCGGCCCAGTCGAGCCACGTGATCGCATTGTCCTGCGCATAGGCGTTGTTGTTGCCCTTTTGCGTGCGGCCGAATTCGTCGCCCGCCGTCAGCATGATCGTGCCGCGCGAGGCAAACAGCGTGGCGAGCAGCGCGCAGCGGTCGTCGAAACGGGCTTCGGCGATCGCCACGTCCGACGTCTCGCCCTCGACGCCGTTGTTCCACGACAGGTTCTCGTTGTGGCCGTCGCGGTTCTGCTCGCCATTGGCCGCATTGTGCTTGCGCTCATAGGCGACGAGGTCGGCTAGCGTCATGCCGTCATGCGCGGCGATGAAGTTGACCGTGCGACTGCCCGAAACACCTGCCTTGGCGAACACATCGGACGAGCCGGCGAGCCTTGTCGCCAGCCCGCCGACCATGCCGGCGTCGCCGCGCCAGAAGCGCCTGACATCGTCGCGGTATTTGTCGTTCCATTCGAGGAAGGGCGATGGAAAATTGCCGAGCTGATAGCCGTCCGGGCCGATGTCCCATGGCTCTGATATCAGCACCCGGGCGGCGAGAACGGGATCGTTCGCGATGGCCTTGAGCAGCGGCGCGGCCGGCTCGAACACGCCCTCGACCCGGCCGAGAATGGGTGCGAGGTCGAAGCGGAAACCATCGACCCCGGCATGGCGGACGAAGTGGCGAAGCGTATCCAGCACCATTTCCGCGACGATCGGGTGGTCGCAGGCGACCGTGTTGCCGGTGCCGGTGTCGTTCACCAGCCTACCGTCCGGTTCATGCCGGTAATAGGCCCTGTTGTCGAGGCCGCGCAGCGACAGCGTCGGGCCAAGCCGGTCGCTTTCGCCGGTGTGATTGAAGACGAGGTCGAGGATGGTGCCGATTCCGGCCTTGCGCAGCGCGGCCACCGTGTCGTGCAATTCGGCAAGGCCGCCGGGTGCCAGGCGTGGGTCGAGCGCCATGAAGGTGACGGGATTGTAGCCCCAGGCGTTGCTGAGCCCGAGCGGCGGCAAATGCCGCTCGTCGATCGAGGCCGTGACCGGCATCAGTTCGACGGCGCCGACCCCGAGCTTTTGCAGATGCTCGATGATTGCAGGATGGGCAAGTGCCGCAATCGTCCCTCGTTCGCTCTCGGGGATATCCGGATGCAGCATGGTGAAGGCGCGCACCGGCACCTCGTAGATGAGGCCGCCTGGCCGAAACAGCGGCGGCAAGGCAGGCAGCGGCTTCGGCAAGGTTTTGGCCATAGCCTTCGGCATCAACGGTGCGGTATCGGCGCCTTCGTTGCGCCGCGCGGCGAGCCGCCAATGGTGCGCATAGGGCCGGTCGATCTCGATAGCGTAAGGGTCGACGAGCAACTTCTCCGGATCAAACCACAAGCCGCGCTCGGGCGCATAATCGCCATCGGCGCGAAAGCCATAGCGCGTGCCGGCGCCGAGGCCGGAGACGAAAAGCGCGTGAACGCCCTCGCCTTCCGGCTCGAGTTCAAGCCGATCGGTTTCGCGCGTGCCGGCAACGTCGAAGATCGAGACCCAGAGGCGTCTCGCCGATGACGACCAGGCGGCGAAGCGAATGCCCTCGCGGCTGACGGTAGCGCCGAGCTGGCTCACGCGCACTCACAGGGGCAGATCGTAGACAATTTGATGCGTTGGCAGGTTGGCTCCCCCTTCTCCCCTTGTGGGGTCCGAAGGACGGGGCGAGACCCGCGGCTCGCCCCCAGGCGGTGTCGCCGAAGGCGACGGATGAGGGGGGCTCCAGCTTGGCGCCTACGGCGATCCGTCCAACACCCTTCATCCGTCTCGGCGCTACGCGCCGATCCACCCCCGGGGCGAGTCACTTGCCTCGCCCGTCCTCCGGACCCCACAAGGGGAGAAGGAAAGGCGCGCCGCGTCAGCCTCACGTAATCACGCTCGGCTTGTTGCGGCCCGTGTGGCTCCTGATCCCGGCAATGTCGTCAGCTGCCGCGATCAGGTCGGCAAGCGCCTCCTGGGTGTCGAGATCGTGCCGGTTCTTGTCCGGCTCGTAGCGCTCGATATAGACGCGCAGCGTGGCTCCCGAGGTGCCGGTGCCGGAGAGGCGGAAGACGACGCGCGAGCCGCCTTCGAACAGCACCCGGATGCCCTGGTTCTTGCTGACCGAACCGTCGACCGGATCGTGATAGGCAAAGTCGTCGGCGCTGGCGATTGTCATGCCACGGACGCTGGTGCCGGGCAGCGAGCCGAGCTTGGCGCGCAACTCGTCGACCAGCTTGTTGGCGCGATCCGTCTCGACCTCTTCATAGTCGTGCCGCGAATAGTAGTTTCGGCCGTAGGTCGCCCAATGCTCGGTGACGATCTGCTTTGCGCTCTCGCCGCGCACCGCCAGGATGTTCAGCCACAGCAGCACCGCCCATAGGCCGTCCTTCTCGCGCACATGGTTGGAGCCGGTGCCGGCGCTTTCCTCGCCGCAGATCGTCGCCATATCGGCGTCAAGCAGATTGCCGAAGAACTTCCAGCCGGTCGGCGTCTCATAGATGCCGATGCCGAGCTTTTCGGCGACACGGTCGGCGGCACCGCTGGTCGGCATCGAGCGGGCGATGCCCTTGAGGCCTTCCTTGTAGCCCGGCGCCAGATGCGCGTTGGCGGCCAACATCGCCACCGAATCCGATGGCGTGACGAAGATGCCCTTGCCGATGATCAGATTGCGGTCGCCGTCACCGTCGGAGGCAGCGCCGAAGTCGGGCGCATCCGGCCCCATCATCTCGTCATAGAGATGCTTGGCGTGGACCAGATTCGGATCGGGGTGATGGCCGCCGAAATCCGGCAGCGGCTTGAAGTTGCGGCAGGTGCCGTTGGGCGCGCCGAGCCGCCGTTCGAGGATCTCCTTGGCATAGGGCCCGGTGACCGCATGCATAGCGTCGAAGCGCACGCGGAAGCCGTATTTGAAATTGGCGCGGATGGCGTCGAAATCGAACAGGCTTTCCATCAGCTCGGCATAGTCGGTGACCGGGTCGATGATCTCGACGGCCATGCCGTCCGCCTTGACCGTACCGATCTTGTCGATGTCGATCGGCCCGATATCGGCGATCTTGAAGCTCGCGATCGTCTTGGTTTTTTCGAAGATCAGGTCGGTCAGCTTTTCCGGCGCCGGGCCGCCATTGCCGGCATTGTACTTGATGCCGAAATCCTCGTGCGGACCGCCGGGATTGTGGCTGGCCGACAGGATGATGCCGCCGAAGGTCTTGTACTTGCGGATGACGTGCGAAGCGGCCGGCGTCGACAATATGCCGCCCTGCCCGACCATCACCTTGCCGAAACCGTTGGCGGCGGCCATGGCGATGGCCTTCTGGATGACCTCGCGGTTGTAGAAGCGGCCGTCGCCGCCGATCACCAGCGCTTTGCCCTCAAATCCCTCCAGCGCGTCGAAGATCGACTGGATGAAGTTCTCGGCATAATGCTCCTGCTGGAATACCGGTACCTTCTTGCGCAGGCCGGAGGTGCCGGGCTTCTGGTCGAGATAAGGTTTGGTGGCGACGGTTCTGATCATGCCTCAGGCAGCCCTTTTCGATAGCAGCAAGCGATAGAGTTCGACGTATTTTTCAGCGCTCTTGTCCCACGAGACATCGGCTTTCATGCCCTGGCGCTGGATCGATTGCCAGGTAGCGGCGCTGGCATGCGCGTCGACCAGCCGGCGGATGGCGTGGAGCAGCGCGCCGGCATTGTTCGGCGCGAACTGGAAGCCGGTCGCCACGCCGGCCGAAATCGCCGCTTCATTGGCGTCGATGATGGTGTCGGCAAGGCCGCCGGTGCGGGCGACGATGGGCACGCAGCCATAGCGCAGGCCGTAGAGCTGGGTCAGCCCGCAAGGCTCGAAGCGCGACGGGATGATGATCGCGTCGCAGCCGCCCTGCATGGTGTGGGAGAGCCCCTCGTCATAGCCGACGACGACGCCAATACGGCCGCGATGGCGGGCGGCGGCGGCGAGCAGCGCGCCTTCAAGGCCGGCATCGCCCGAGCCCAGGATCGCCAGCCGCGCACCGGCCGCGACGACGCCGTCGACGACCGCGGCGAGTATGTCCATGCCCTTCTGCCATGTCAGCCGGCTGACGACGCAGACGATCGGGCTGTCGTCGCGTTCGAGGCCGAAACGGTCCTCGACAGCCGTCCGGTTGGCGCGCCGCGCCTCGAGCGTCGCGGCCGAATAGGTTGCCACCAGATGCTTGTCGGTTTCCGGGTTCCAGATGTCGACATCGATGCCGTTGACGATGCCGTAGAGATCGGTGGAGCGCATGTTGATCAGGCCGTCGAGGCCCATGCCGAATTCGGCCGAGCGGATCTCCTGCGCATAGGTCGGGCTCACCGTGGTGATCGCCCAGGCCGCCTGCAGGCCGGCCTTCAAAAAGCCGACGCCGCCATAATACTCGACGCCGTCGAGCGCCATCGCCACCGCCGGCAGGCCGAGCTCGCCGAAGATGCCGGCGCCGAACTGACCCTGGAAAGCAAGATTGTGCACGGTGATCAGCGACGGGATGCCGACCGCCTTGCCGTAGCGCATATAGGCCAGCGTCATCGCCGACTGCCAGTCGTGCGCATGCACGATGTCGGGCTGGTAGCCGGAGATGGCACCGCCGGCGATGTCGCCGCCGGCCTGGCTCAAGGCCGCGAAGCGCCGCCAATTGTCCGGCCAGTCGGCGCCTGTCGCATTGCCGTACGGGCCGCCGGGACGGTCGAACAGATGCGGCGCGTCGAGCACGAACAGGTCGAGCCCGGCGATCTGGACGGCATGGACGGCGGCCTTGCCGCCCTGCAGCAGCGGGTATTGATAGACGGCCTTCTTTTTCTTGAAGGCGCCCATGACAACGGGATAGCCGGGAATGAGTGTGCGCATGGCGACGCCCTTGCCGGCGAGCGCAATGGGCAGCGCGCCGGTCACGTCGGCAAGCCCGCCGGTCTTGATCAGCGGAAAGATCTCGGGCGTGACCGACAGAACCTGCATGCGCCTACAATCCAATCCTGCCTATAGCTTCAGCTTGTCGATCATGTCCTGCGTGACCAGGCAGATGCCTTTCTCCGAGACGCGGAAACGCTTGGCGTCGAGCACGGGATCTTCGCCGACCACCAGCCCTTCCGGTATCCTTACGCCGTGATCGATGACCACGCGCTTCAACTTTGCGTTCCGGCCGACATGAACGTCGGGCAGCATGACGACTTCTTCCAGCGTCGAATAGGAATTGATGCGGGCGCCGGTGAAGATCAGGCTGCGCTTCAGCGAAGCGCCCGAGACGATGCAATCGCCCGACACCAGCGAGGACACGGCCGAACCGCGCCGGCCATCCTCGTCGTGCACGAACTTTGCCGGCGGCTTCAATTCGGCATAGGTCCAGATCGGCCAGTCGCGGTCGTAGAGGTCGAGTTCCGGCGTGATGTCGGTGAGGTCGATATTGGCTTCCCAATAGGCGTCGACGGTTCCGACATCGCGCCAATAGGCCTCGTTCTCGGCGGTCGAACGCACGCAGGATTTAGCGAAGCGGTGGGCGATCGCCTTACCGTGCTGGACGATGTAGGGGATGATGTCCTTGCCGAAGTCGCGGCTCGAGCCCGCCTCGGCGGCGTCGCGACGCAATTGCTCCATCAGGAACTTGGTCTTGAAGACATAGATGCCCATCGAGGCCAGCGCGAACTCCGGCTTGTCGGGAATGCCGGGCGGATCGGCCGGCTTTTCGACGAAGGCTATGATGTTGTCCTTGGCGTCGACATGCATGACGCCGAAGCCGGTCGCTTCCATGCGCGGCACTTCGAGGCAGCCGACCGTGACGTCGGCATTGGCGTCGACGTGCTGGCGCAGCATCAGCTCGTAGTCCATCTTGTAGATGTGGTCGCCGGCCAGGATCACCATGTATTCGGGGCCGTAGGCCTCGATGATGTCGATGTTCTGGTAGACGGCATCGGCCGTGCCTTCATACCACTGCGTTTCCGAGACACGCTGGCTGGCCGGCAGGATGTCGAAGCTTTCATTTCGCTCCGGGCGCAGGAAGTTCCAGCCGCGCTGCAGGTGGCGGATCAGCGAATGCGCCTTGTACTGGGTGGCGACACCGAGGCGGCGAATGCCTGAGTTGAGCGCGTTGGAGAGCGCGAAATCGATGATGCGCGTCTTGCCGCCGAAATAGACCGCGGGCTTGGCGCGCCGGTCGGTCAATTCCTTGAGGCGGCTGCCTCGCCCGCCGGCCAGCACATAGGCCATGGCGTCGCGCGCCAGCGGCTGGGTCCGTTTCGTCTCTGCCATTTTTTACCCTCCCAAGTCACTCAGTCTGAAACATCTCAGTCCGGAACAAATTCGAGCATGGTCGTCGACAGCGGCGGCAAAAGCATCGTCGCCGATATGCCTCCTCCTTCCGCCCGTGCCTCGACCTCGCCGCCATTGCCCTGGCCCGAACCGCCATAGTCCGAAGCATCGGTGTTGATGATTTCACGCCATTTGCCGGCCTGCGGCAATGGCACGCGGTAATTGTCGCGCGGCACCGGCGTGAAGTTCGAAATGATGGCGATCGGGTTGCCATCGGGCGCGCTGCGCAGCCAGGCAAACACCGAGTTGGCACTGTCGTCGACGATCAGCCACGAGAACCCCTCCGGCTCGCAGTCGCGCGCATGCAGCGCCGGACGCGAACGGTAGAGGTAGTTGAGGTCGCGCACCGTCTGCCAGACGCCGCGGTGCAGCCTGAAATCGAGCAGGTTCCAGTCGAGCGCGCGCGCCTCGCTCCACTCGCGGCGCTGGGCGAATTCCTGGCCCATGAACAGCAGCTTCTTGCCGGGATAGCCCCACATGAAGGCGTAGTAGGCGCGCAGCGTCGCGAATTTCTGCCAGTCGTCGCCGGCCATCTTGCCGAGCAGCGTGCCCTTGCCGTGCACGACCTCGTCATGGGAGAGCGGCAGCACGAAATTCTCGGAGAAGGCGTAGACCAGACCGAAGGTGATGTCGTTGTGGTGATGTTTGCGGAAGATCGGCTCCTTGGAGAAATACTCCAGCGTGTCGTGCATGAAGCCCATGTTCCACTTGAAGCCGAAGCCCAGGCCGCCCTCATGCACCGGCTGCGACACCTTCGGCCATGAGGTCGATTCCTCGGCGATGGTCATCACGCCGGGGTGATGGCCGTAGAGCTCCTTGTTCATCTTCTGCAGGAAGCTGACCGCTTCGAGGTTTTCGCGTCCGCCCTTCTCATTGGGGATCCACTCGCCGGCCTTGCGCGAGTAGTCGAGGTAGAGCATCGAGGCCACCGCATCGACGCGCAAACCGTCGACATGATATTTCTCGGCCCAGAACAGCGCGTTGTTGACGAGGAACGACACCACCTCGCGGCGGCCGAAATTGTAGATCGCCGTGTTCCAGTCGGGATGAAAACCCTTGCGTGGGTCGGCATGCTCGTAGAGCGCGGTGCCGTCGAAATTGGCCAGCCCATGCGCGTCGACCGGGAAATGCGCCGGTACCCAGTCGAGGATGACGCCAATGCCGGCACGATGGGCGCCATCGACGAAACGGGCAAAACCATCCGGATCGCCGAAGCGGGCCGACGGCGCGTAGAGGCCGGTGGTCTGGTAACCCCATGACGGATCATAGGGGTGTTCGGAGATCGGCAGGAATTCGATATGGGTGAAACCGGCTTCGGCGACATAAGGGATCAGCCGGTCGGCGAGTTCATCCCATGACAGGAAGGTGCCGTCGTCGCGCAACTGCCACGAGCCGGCATGGACTTCGTAGATCGATATCGCTTCGCGCCGGGGATCGGCGTTGCGCCAGAAATTGCGGTGTGCCTCGTCGCCCCATTCATGCGCCGGCGGCACCGCCGTCACCGAAGCGGTGGCCGGGCGCAGCTCGGACTTGAAGGCGAACGGATCGGCCTTGAGCGGCAGGCGCACGCCATCGGGCGCGATGATCTCGTATTTGTAGGGCCGGCCAGCACCGATGTCGGGAATGAACAGTTCCCAGATGCCGGTGTCGCGGCGGTCGCGCATCGTATGCCGGCGACCGTCCCATTCATTGAAGTCGCCGACCACCGAGACGCGCCGCGCATTTGGCGCCCAAACGGCGAAGTGCACGCCGGTGGCGCCCTCATGGTCAATGAGATGAGCGCCGAGCTTGTCGAACAGCCTGAGATGCGATCCCTGGGCAATGTAGTAATCGTCCAGCGGGCCGAGCACGGGACCGAAGGAATAGGGATCGGTCAGCCACCAGTCGCCGCCGGCATTCCTGGCATGGTAGCGCAGCGGCTGGCGCTTCTTGAGCGACAGCTTGCCCTCGAAGAAACCGCCATCGTCGCGCCGGGACAGTTCGCCGGCGTTCTTGCCGGTCAGCGTGTAGGCGGTGACGAGCTCGGCATGCGGCACGAAACAGCGGGCGACAAAGCCCTTGCCTGCCTCATGCACGCCGAGAACGGCAAACGGGTCGCCATGCGTGCCGGCGACAATCGCCGCGACATCGCTGGCTGGCGCCAGTCCGTCCGGCCCGCTTGTCGCAGCGGTCACGCGCGGTTTCCTCATCAGGCTGTGTCCCTCCCAGGGAGCTGGACCACATTGTTCGTGGTCTCATGCAATCATATCAGGCGGGCACGTTCCAGATGTCTTTCGCATATTGGCGGATCGTGCGATCGGACGAGAACCAGCCGACGCGAGCGACATTGCGGATCGCCCGCGCGTACCAGTCGGGACTGTTGCGCCAGACGGTGTCGACGTCGCGCTGGGTGGCGGCATAGGCATCGAAGTCGGCCGCCACCATGAACCAGTCGCTGCCAAAGAGGCCGTTGATCAGCTCGCGATAGCGCTCGGGATCGTCAGGCGAAAAGACGCCCGACGAGATGGCGGCGAGCGCCTGCGACAGTTCCGGCGAGGCCTCGATCACGGCGCGCGGATCGTAGCCGTTGTTGCGTCGCTCGGCGACTTCGGCGGTGGTCAGGCCGAAGATGAAGATGTTGTCGTCGCCGACGCACTCCTTGATCTCGACATTGGCGCCGTCGAGCGTGCCGATGGTCAGCGCGCCGTTGAGCGCGAACTTCATATTGCCGGTGCCGGACGCTTCCATGCCGGCGGTCGAGATCTGCTCGGAAAGGTCGGCGGCCGGCATCAAGATCTCGGCCAGGCTGACATTGTAGTTCGGCACGAACACCACTTTCAGCAGGCCGCGCACCGCCGGGTCGCGGTTGATGACCCTGGCGACGTCGTTGGCGAGTTTGATGATCAGCTTGGCGTTGTGGTAGCTAGGCGCCGCCTTGCCACCGAAGAATTTCACGCGCGGCATCCAGTCGCGCTCGGGGTGCGAGCGGATCTGGTCGTAGAGCGCGACCGCCTCAAGGATGTTGAGCAGCTGGCGCTTGTATTCGTGGATGCGCTTGACCTGGATGTCGAACAGCGCCGAGGGATCGAGCTTGATGCCGAGCCGGTCGGCGACCAGGTTGGCGAGCTTGGCCTTGTTCGCCCGCTTGACGGCGGCGAACTTGTCGCGGAAGGCGGCGTCGTCGGCAAAGGCGTCAAGCCCCTTGATCGCATCGATGTCATCGAGGAAACGGTCGCCGATCGCCTCGCGGGTGAGCGCGGTGAGGCCGGGATTGCACTGGATCAGCCAGCGCCTGGGCGTGATGCCGTTGGTCTTGTTGTTGATGCGGTTGGGGTAGAGCTTGTGGAGATCGGCGAAGACCGTCTCTTTCATCAATTCGGTGTGCAGCGCCGAGACGCCGTTGATCGAGTGCGAGCCGACAAAGGCCAGGTTGCCCATGCGCACGCGGCGGTCGCCGTTTTCCTGGATCAGCGAGATGCGGCTGATCTGCTCGCCCGAGAACTTGTTGGTGGCGCGCGCCTCCAGAAGCACCTCGGCGTTGATGGCGTAGACGATCTGCATGTGGCGCGGCAGCAGCCGCTCGAACAGCGGCACCGGCCAGCTTTCCAGTGCCTCGGGCAGCAACGTGTGGTTGGTGTAGCCGAAAGTGCGCTTGGTGATGCTCCAGGCCTGGTCGAAATCCATGCCGTGGACGTCCATCAACAGACGCAACAGTTCCGGTACGGCGATGGCCGGATGGGTGTCGTTGAGATGGATCGCCGCCTTGTCAGGCAGCGACTGCAGATCGCCATATTGGCTGAGATGACGCTGGAGAATGTCCTGCAGCGAGGCGGTGGAGAAGAAATACTCCTGCCGCAGCCGCAATTCCTGCCCGGCCTTGTGGGAATCGGCCGGATAGAGCACGCGCGACAAGGCATCGGCCTTGTTGCTCTCGGCAAGCGCGCCGATGTGGTCGCCGGCATTGAACTTGTCGAGCAGGATCGGATCGATCGGCATACCGGACCACAGCCGCAGCGTGTTGACGCGGTTGGCTCGCCAGCCGACCACCGGCGTGTCGTAGGCGACGGCCAGAACATGTTCGGTCGGCTTCCAGACGTGGCGTTCGAGCCGGCCGTCCTTCGAGGTGATCGATTCCACCGAGCCGCCGAAGCCGACCTCGAAGGAACGTTCGCGGCGCTCGAACTCCCAGGGGTTGCCGTGGTCGAGCCAGGTTTCGGGCAGCTCTACCTGCCAGCCATCGTGGATCTCCTGGCGGAACATGCCGTTGGCGTAGCGTATGCCGTAGCCATGCGCGGGAATGTCCACGGTGGCCATGCTTTCCATGAAGCAGGCGGCAAGCCGGCCGAGACCGCCGTTGCCGAGTGCTGCATCCGGTTCGAGCCCGGCGATGAGGTCGAGGTCGACGCCGAGAGACTTGAGCGCCTCGCGCATATTGTCCATCAGGCCGAGATTGGAGAAGGCATCGCGCATCAGGCGGCCGATGAGGAACTCCAGCGACAGATAGTAGACGCGCTTTTCCTGCTGAGCGTAGGCCTCCTGCGTCGCCTGCATCCAGTGATCGACGATGCGGTCGCGCACGACTTTGATCGAGGCGGTGAGCCAGTCGTATTGGGTGGCGACGTTGGTGCCCTTGCCGACCCTGTATTTGAGGGCCAGCAAGACTTCGTCGGCGAGCGTCTTGGGGTCGGGGATTTCGAGAACGGGGGCTTGGGATGTCATCGTGCGCGTCATACTGCCTCTCGTGATCGTACCGCGATCATACCGGCTTTCACCGTCACTCCCAGCCCATCCTAGTGCATTGCAGCATATGTTCAATCGATTTAGATCGCCATGCCACCTGGCTCCCCTGCGGCAATTTACCCGGCTAGGCAGATCAGGCCGCCAGCACCGCCTCCGGCGGAAGCTTCGCCCCGGTCATGAAAGCAACGGCATCGGACATCGTATATTGCTTGGGATCGATGACGCAGAGGCGACGGCCGAGCCGATGGATGTGGATGCGGTCCGCCACCTCGAAGACGTGCGGCATGTTGTGCGAGATGAGCACGATCGGCAGGCCGCGCTTCTTGACGTCGAGGATCAGTTCGAGCACGCGGCGGCTCTCCTTGACGCCAAGCGCGGCCGTCGGCTCGTCCATGATGACGACCTTCGAGCCGAACGCGGCGGCGCGGGCCACCGCCACGCCCTGACGCTGGCCGCCGGAGAGCGTCTCCACTGCCTGGCTGATGTTCTGAATAGTCATCAGGCCGAGTTCGGTCAGCTTTTCCCGCGCCCGCTTTTCCATCGCGGGTCGGTCGAGCATCCTCATCCACTCGCCAAGAAAGCCCGGCTTGCGGATCTCACGACCAAGAAACATGTTGTCGGCGATCGACAATGCCGGTGACAGGGCAAGGTTCTGGTAGACTGTTTCGATTCCCGATGCACGGGCTTCCATCGGCGACTTGAAGTTGATCTTCTTGCCTTCAAGATGGATTTCGCCCTCGTCGGGCGTGATAGCGCCTGCGATCGCCTTGATCAGCGACGATTTCCCAGCTCCATTGTCGCCGATTACGGCAAGTATCTCGGCTGGGTACAGGTCGAAGTCCGCATTGTCGAGCGCGGTGACGCGGCCATAGCGTTTGACGAGCCCCCGCGCGGTGAGAATGGGTTCGCGTTCCATTAGCCCGCTACCTTTCTAATCCACTGATCGATGGCGACGGCGGCGATAATCAGCACCCCGATCAGGAGATAGGTCCATTGCGGATCGGTGCCGATCATGCGCAGGCCAAGCTGAAACACCCCGACGATGAGGGCGCCGAAAATCATGCCGAGGATCGAACCGCGCCCGCCGAACAGCGAGATGCCGCCGATCACCACGGCGGTGATCGATTCGATGTTGGCGAACTGGCCTGAGGTCGGAGAGACCGAACCGAGGCGTCCGATCAGCACCCAGCCCGCCAGCGCGCAGATAAGGCCTGAAAGGACATAGACCTGAACCAGCATGCGCTTCGTGCGCACGCCCGACAGTTCAGCGGCGTCAGGGTCGTCACCTATAGCATAGAGGTATCGGCCCCAGGCGGTGTGATTGAGCACGTACCATAGCAAGCCCACCAGTAGAAACATGACGACGATGATCTTGTTTCCCGAAACCAACTGCAGCAGTGGCGCGGTTTGCGCGATGTCCTGGCTGCGGATCGTCTCGTTGGCGGAGTAGAGGAAGTTGGTGGCCAGGATAATCTGCCAGGTGCCCAGCGTGACGATGAAGGGCGGCAGCTTCATATAAGCGACCAGTGCTCCGTTCAGCCAGCCACACAGCGCCCCGCAGGCGAAACCACATAGAAGGGAAATCGGTGCCGGAAAGCCATAGCGGAACGTGAACTGGCCCATAACGACAGACGAGAGAACCATGATGGCGCCGACCGAAAGGTCGATGCCAGCCGTCAGGATGACGAGCGTCTGCGCCGCGCCGATGATACCGGAGATGGCGACCTGCTGCAGGATAAGCGGCAGGGCCACGAAAAACTTCGTGCCGACGGCAATGCCGAAGAGAGCGACAGACAGCACCAGGACTATGAGCGGCACCGCAGCCGGATTGGCGTGCAGGAAGTGCTGCACATGTTCAAGCGGCGTACGCCGCTTTTCGAAGGAGGCGACGGTCGTATCGCTCTTGTCGAGGACCTTTTCGAATTCCTGCGCAGTCGACATGACGCCGTTCCTCCCCGTTACCGGACGCTTTATGCATCTCTTTATGCATCTCTTTGCGAGGAGAGCAGCCTAGCGGCCGCTCTCCACGTTGTCAGCTAGGATTTGGGAATCGCCTAGCCCCAGCACTTGGCCAGGCCGTCCTTGGTGTCAATGGAATCGACACCAGCCGCCGGCTTGTCGGTTATGAGCGTGGCGCCGGTGTCGAAGAAAGTCTTGCCTTCCGTCGGCTTCGGCTTCTCGCCAGTGTCGGCGAACTTCTTGATCGCCTCGATGCCCATCGCCGCCATCAGCAGCGGATACTGTTGTGAGGTGGCACCTATCACCCCTTCCGCGACGTTCTTGACGCCAGGGCAGCCGCCATCGACCGACACGATCAGCACGTTCTTTTCGTTGCCGACGGCCTTCAGCGCCTCGAATGCGCCAGCGGCGGCCGGCTCGTTGATCGTGTACACAACGTTGATGCCGGGGTCTTTCGTGAGGCAGTTCTCCATTGCCTTGCGCCCGCCCTCCTCGTTGCCGTTCGTGACGTCATGGCAGACGTTGCGCGCATCGTCCTCGTCGCCGATCTTGTTGACGTCCTTGGTGTCGATGCCGAAGCCGGTCATGAAACCCTGGTCGCGCAGAACGTCGACGGTCGGCTGGCTTGGGTTCAGGTCCATATAGGCGATGTGAGCATCCTTGGCCTTGTCGCCCAGGGTCGCCTTGGCCCAGGAACCGATCAGTTCGCCGGCCTTGAAGTTGTCGGTTGCAAAGGTCGAGTCAGCAGCGTCGATCGGGTCGAGCGGGGTATCGAGAGCGATGACAAGGATGCCGGCGTCCCGCGCCTTCTTGACGGAATCGACTATGGCCTTGGAGTCGGACGGCACCAGCAGAATGCCTTTAGCCTGATCGGCGATGCACGACTCGATCGCGGCGACCTGGCTTTCATTGTCGCCGTCGACCTTGCCGGCATAGGCCTTCAGCGTGATACCCAGCTCTTTCGCCTTGGCCGAGGCGCCCTCCTTCATCTTGACGAAAAAGGGGTTGGTGTCGGTCTTGGTGATCAGGCAGGCGCTGACGTCGGCGGCGGACGCCGACGATGCAAACGCCATCAGACCCAGCCCGGCCGCCACAAAAACGGTGGACTTCAACAGTGTTGTCTTGGTCACGATTTTCCTCCCAGTGGAACCATTTCAGATGCCGGCCAACCCGGTATCCGCATAGGCGTCCAACGAAATTCTCCCAGCGTGGACGCTAATGTCAACAGACACCAGTCCGCAGGGCGTGTCAATAATTAAATCACTCTTATTTATTATTGACACACTTGCCTCGTGCGCTCATTCTGGCCCAAAAGCAGTGTGGGGAAACGACGGGAGGAACAAGGGTGGAGACCGGCATTGCGAGGCACGGTTCGCCCGAGGCAGCCGAGAGCCGTCTGCACCGTGGCACCAACCAGAGCGGCATGCGCGACCACAATGAGCGGCTGGTGCTGTCGCTCGTGCGCCAGCATGGCAGCCTGGCCAAATCCGACATAGCACGCATGACCGGCCTCTCGGCGCAGACCGTCTCGGTCATCATGCGCGAGCTGGAGGAAGACAGCCTGCTCGTGCGCCAGGCGCCGCTGCGCGGCAAGATCGGCCAGCCCTCCATCCCCATGGCGCTCAATCCCGAAGGCGCCTTCTTCATCGGTCTCAAGATCGGCCGCCGCAGCGCCGAGCTGGTGCTGATCGACTTCCTCGGCACGGTGCGCTCGATGCTGCACCACTCCTACCGCTATCCGGCGCCGCGCGAGACGGTGGAGTTCGTCACCGCCGGCATGAAGACGATGCGCGGCGAACTGACGCCGGCGCAGGACAAGCGCATTGCCGGGCTTGGCATCGCCATGCCGTTCGAACTGTGGAACTGGGCCGATACGGCCGGTGCGCCGCGCGAGGTCATGGACGAATGGCGCCATCGCGACATCCGCTCCGACATCCAGGCGCAGTGCGATTTTCCGGTCTATCTGCAGAACGACGCCACTTCGGCCTGCGGCGCCGAGCTTGTCTTCGGCCAGGCGGCGGCGCGCGACTTCGTCTATTTCTACATCGGCGCCTTTGCCGGCGGCGGCATCGTGCTCAACGGCCGGCTTTTCGGCGGTCCGACCGGCAATGCCGGGGCGCTGGGTTCGATGCCGGTGCCAGGGCCTGACGGCAAGCCGACGCAGCTGATCGACGTCGCTTCGATCGCCATGCTGGAAAAGGCGCTCAACGCACGCGGCGTCGAGGCCTCACATCTGTGGACCTCGCCGCAGGATTGGGGCGACATCGGCGACGAGCTCGACACGTGGATCGCCACCGCCTCCCAGGCGCTCGCCTATGCCATCGTCGCGGCGTCCTCGGTGATCGATTTCGAAGCGGCGGTGATCGACGGCTGGATGCCGCTGACCGTACGCCGCCGCCTGGTCGATGCCGTCATCGAGGCGATCGGCACGATCGACGGCGAAGGCCTCAAGCTTCCCGCCGTGCGCGAAGGCACCGTCGGCATCCATGCGCGGGCGCTGGGCGGCGCCAGCCTGCCGCTTTCCGAGCGTTTCCTCATCGGCTCGACCACGATTTCCAGGAGCGCCTGAGCCATGCTGATCGGCATCCCGGCGCTGCTCGGCCCGGAGCTTCTGGCGATTTTGCGCGCCATGGGCCATGGCGATGAGATCGCGCTTGTCGACGGAAACTATCCGGCCGAGGAACAGGCGAAGCGGCTCATCCGCGCCGACGGTCATCCGTTGGTCCCGGTGCTCGACGCCATATTGAGCGTCTTGCCCGTGGACGATGCCGTGCCGGAAGCGTTGTTTCGCGCCTCGGTCAAGGGCGACCCCACGCTTGCCGATCCGGTTCATCACGAGATGGAGGCGGTCTGCGCCAGGCGCGCGCCGGGCCACAAGGTGGTTGCGCTGGCTGGCCCCGACTTCTATGCACGGGTCAAGGCCGCGCACGCGATCGTGGCGACCAGCGAACCCAGGCTCTACGCCAACATCATCATCCGCAAGGGCGTGATCTATCCGCCGGAGACCAAGAAACAATGATCCTCTGCTGCGGCGAAGCCCTGATCGACATGCTGCCGCGCACCACCACGGAGGGCGAGCCCGCCTTTGCGCCCTATGTCGGCGGCGCGGTGTTCAACACGGCCATTGCACTCGGCCGGCTGGGCGCGCCCGCGGGCTTCTTTTCCGGCCTGTCGTCTGACCTGTTCGGCGGCCAGTTCCGGGACGCGCTTGGGGCAAGCAAGGTCAGTTCGACCTACGCGCACACCTCGCCCCGGCCGACGACGCTTGCCTTCGTGCGGCTGAACAACGGCCAGGCGACCTATACCTTCTATGACGAGAACACTGCCGGACGCATGCTGACCATCGAGGACCTGCCGGAACTCGGCGCAGAGATCGAGGCCATGCTGTTCGGCGCCATCAGCCTGATCTCGGAGCCGGCCGGATCGGCCTATGAGGAGTTCATGCGGCGCGAGCAGGAGCGGCGCGTCATGATGCTCGACCCCAACATCCGGCCGAATTTCATCCCCGACAAGGCCAAGCACCTCAGGCGCATCCGCTCGATGATGGCGATGGCCGACATCGTCAAGCTGTCGGACGAAGACCTGAACTGGTTCGGCGAAGCCGGCTCGCATGAGGACGTCATCCGCAACTGGCTGGATCGCGGGCCGAAGCTGATCGTCGTCACCCATGGCAGCGAAGGCGCTGTCGGCTACAGCCGGGAGCACAAGGTCACGGTCATGCCGCAGAAGGTCACGGTGGTCGACACGGTCGGCGCCGGCGATACCTTCAACGCCGGCATCCTCGCCTCGCTGCACGAACAGGGCCTGCTCACCAAGGCGGCGATCGGCGGCCTGCCCGAGGACGCGATCCGCCAGGCTTTGGCGCTCGGCGCCAAGGCCGCAGCGGTGACGGTCTCGCGGGCCGGCGCCAATCCGCCCTGGCGGCATGAAATCGCCTGATCATTGGGAAATCGGCGTTGATCGCGGCTCAGCCGGCCGATCACTTTATGTTTCCGAGAGCAGGAAAGTCGCGATAAATTGGCCGGGTCATACCAGGCGAAGGCCGGATTTCCGGCATCCTCCGGCAATGCGGAGGAAATCGGCAGTAACAGCCTGCGGCACCTAGGCAATTCGCTGTCCCGCCTGTCCGCCTTTCTCGGCTGGCTCAAGTCTGGTACCAGCGGCCGGTTAATTGGCTAGCTATTCGAGGCCTACATGCAATTCATCGATCTTGGCGCGCAGCGCGAACGAATCCGCGACCGGCTGAAAGCCGCGATCGACCATGTCATCGAGGATGGCCGCTACATCCTCGGACCTCAGGTTACGGAATTCGAGAACAAGCTCGCCGCCTATGTCGGCACCAAGCATGTCGTGGCCTGCGCCAACGGCACCGATGCGCTGCTGCTGCCGCTGTTCGCGGCCGGCATCGGGCCGGGCGATGCGGTGTTCGTGCCGAGCTTCACCTTTGCCGCGACGGCGGAAGTCGTGGCGCTGGCCAAGGCCGAGCCGGTGTTCGTCGACGTCGATCCCGAGACCTACAACATCGACATCGCCAGCCTCGAAGCGGCGATCGCCATGATCAAGAAGGAAGGAAGGCTGCAGCCGAAGGCGATCATTCCGGTCGACCTGTTCGGGCTCGCCGCCGACTATGAGGCGATCATGGCAATCGCCGACCGCGAAGGGCTGCTGGTGATCGAGGATGCCGCCCAGTCGATGGGCGGTTCGCTCGACGGCAAGATGTGCGGCGGGTTCGGCCATGTCGGCTCGACCAGCTTCTATCCGGCGAAGCCCCTCGGCTGCTATGGTGATGGCGGCGCGATGTTCACCAATGACGATGGTATGGCCGACAAGCTCCGCTCCTTCGCCTTCCACGGCAAGGGCGAAACGCAGTACGACAATGTCCGCGTCGGCATCAATTCGCGGCTCGACACGCTGCAGGCGGCGATCCTGATCGAGAAGCTCGCCATCCTCGAGGACGAGATGGTCGCCCGGCAGGTGGTCGCCAAGCGTTATGCCGAAGGTCTCGGCGACATCGTCAAGGCGTCCCGCAATCTGGACGGCAGCCACTCGGCCTGGGCGCAATATGCCATCGAAACGCCGAAGCGCGACGGGCTGAAGGCGCATCTGGGCGAAAAGGGCATCCCCTCGGTCATCTACTACGTGAAGCCGCTGCACAGCCAGATCGCCTATCGCGACTATCCGCGCACGCCGACCGGCCTTGCCGTTTCTGAGGAGCTACCGAAGCGCATCCTGTGCCTGCCGATGCACCCCTATCTCAGCGAAGACGACCAGGACCGGGTCATCGAGACGATCCGCAATTATATCGGCTCGAATTCGGCGCACGTCGCGGCGGCTTGACCGTCAGGCTGCGCCGGCGCTCTTCCCGCTGGCGATAAAATGCGGGTTGGCGAAGTCCGCGTCGTCAGCTTGCTTGCGCTTGCCATAGGCCAGCGGCTTACCGTCCAGCGTACGCGTCACGCCGCCCGCGGCGCGCAGCACAGCGTCGCCGGCCGCCGTGTCCCATTCCATGGTGCGGCCGAAGCGCGGATAAATATCGGCCTCGGCCGCCGCGACGAGGCAGAACTTCAGCGACGAGCCGACCGAGACGATCTCCGCGGCGCCAAGATCACGGATGAAGGCGTCGGTTTCCGGCGTATTGTGGGAGCGGCTGGCAACGACGGCAGGCGGCTCAGCGGCCGGTCGTGCCGAAATCGGCCGGCGGCCGACGATGCGATAGTCGCCATCGACTTCGATTGTTTCCGCCCTGCCCGGCCGTCCGGAGAAGAAGCGTCCGGTGCAGGGCGCGAAGACGACGCCGACTTCCGGCACGCCATGGCGGACAAACGCGATGTTGACGGTGAAATCGGTCCGGCGGTTGACGAACTCCTTGGTGCCGTCGAGCGGATCGATCAGGAAGAAGGCATCGCCGAGATCGCTCGGCATGACGCCGGCCGAAGCTTCCTCCTCGGCTACGCAAGGAATTTCCGGAAATGCGGCGCGCAGGCCGGCGAGGATGATCTTCTCGCTCTCGCGATCGGCTTCGGTCACCGGCGAACTGTCGGACTTGCGATCGACCGCGCAGCCCTCATGAAAGACGCGCATGACCTCGCGACCGGCCTCCAGCGCAAGGCGCTCGAATACGCCGAGCATTGTTTCGCCGTCAGATACCGCCGCCGTTGTCGTATTGGTCTTCGGCAATGTCGCGCTCGTTCAGCCAGAGTTCCAGGGCCTCTACCATCTCCTCGGCCGACTTGCCGAGTGTCTTGAGATGGATTTCAGGTTTTTCCGGAGCTTCATACGGTGAATCGACGCCGGTGAAATTCTTGATCTCGCCATTCAGCGCCCGTGCATAGAGGCCTTTCGGATCGCGCCTGGCGCATTCCTCGAACGGCGTGTCGACGAACACCTCGATGAATTCGCCGTCGGCCATCAATTCGCGCGCCATGCGCCGCTCGGCGCTAAACGGCGAGATGAAGGATACGATGACGATCAGCCCGGCGTCAGCCATCAGCCGCGCCACTTCGGCGACGCGGCGGATGTTTTCGACGCGGTCGGCATCGGTGAAGCCGAGATCGCGGTTGAGGCCGTGGCGAACATTGTCGCCGTCCAGGATGTAGGTGTGGCGACCCGAGGCGAAGAGCTTCTTCTCGAACAGATTGGCGATGGTCGACTTGCCCGAGCCGGAAAGCCCGGTGAACCAGAACACGGCGGGGCGCTGATTCTTCAAGTCGGAGCGGCCATGCTTGCCGACATCGAGCGACTGCCAGTGGATGTTTTCGGCGCGGCGCAGCGAATGCAGGATCATGCCGGCGCCGACCGTGGCGTTGGTGATGCGGTCGATCAGGATGAAGGCGCCGGTGGTGCGGTTCTCGGCAAAGGTGTCGAAGGCGATCGGCGACCGGGTCGAGATGTTGCAGATACCGACTTCATTCATCTCCAGCGACTTCGCCGCCTCATGGGCAAAGTCGTTGACGTTCACGCGGTACTTCAGGTCGGTGACGGTGGCGCTGGTCTGGTCGGTCTCGGTGCGCAGGATGTAGGAGCGGCCGGGCAGCAGGGCGTGTTCGTCGAACCAGACGATGTTGGCGGCAAACTGATCGGCGACCTGCGGCCGCGCCGCTGGCGACACCAGCATG
Source organism: Mesorhizobium sp. LjNodule214 (assembly GCF_964252735.1). Classification (NCBI taxonomy): domain Bacteria; kingdom Pseudomonadati; phylum Pseudomonadota; class Alphaproteobacteria; order Hyphomicrobiales; family Phyllobacteriaceae; genus Mesorhizobium; species Mesorhizobium sp. LjNodule214. The sequence continues at coordinate 2,733,595 of NZ_CAXUPE020000001.1, read as the reverse complement.
TTGCCGCGCGAGACCTCGACCTCATCGTCGAGCACCAAGGTGATGGCCTGGCCGGCAACCGCTTGGCTGAGGTCGCCGCCATGCGCGACGATGCGCCCTACACGCGAGGATTTGCCGGATTTGGCGACGACGACCTCGTCGCCCTGCGCAACCATGCCGGATGCGATGGTGCCGGCAAAGCCGCGGAAGTCAAGATTGGGACGGTTGACGTACTGCACCGGGAAACGGAACGGCAGTTCGGCGGCAGCTTCGTCGACCGACACGTTTTCGAGATGCTCGATCAGCGTCGGGCCGGAATACCATTTCGTCTTGTCGGAGCGGCCGGAGACGTTGTCGCCGTAGCGCGCGGACATCGGGATCGGCACGACCGTCTGGAAGCCGAGTTCCTGCGAGAACTGCCTGAAGTCTTCGATGATCCGATCGAAGACGCCCTGGTCGAAACCGACGAGGTCGATCTTGTTGACGGCGAGCACGATGTGGCGAATGCCGAGCAGCGAGGCGATGATCGAATGACGCCTGGTCTGGCGCAGCACGCCCTGGCGGGCGTCGATCAGCACGATGGCGAGATCGGCGGTCGAGGCGCCGGTCGCCATGTTGCGCGTGTACTGTTCGTGGCCGGGCGTGTCGGCGACGATGAACTTGCGCTTCGGCGTGGCGAAGAAGCGATAGGCGACGTCGATGGTGATGCCCTGCTCGCGCTCGGCCTCGAGGCCGTCGACCAGAAGCGCGAAGTCGATGTCGTCGCCGGTGGTGCCATGCTTGCGCGAATCGCGCTCGAGCGCGGCGAGCTGGTCCTCGAAAATCTGCTTGGTGTCGGACAGCAGGCGGCCGATCAGGGTCGACTTGCCGTCATCGACGGAACCGCAGGTGAGGAAGCGCAGCAGCGACTTCTTCTCCTGCGCCGCCATGTATTCGCGGATGCTGTCGGTCGGGGCGAGGCTCTTGGCCAGGATGTGGCGCATGCTCAGAAATACCCTTCGCGCTTCTTCTTTTCCATGGAGCCGGCTTCATCGCGGTCGATGAGGCGGCCCTGGCGCTCGGAGGTGCGCGCCGTCAGCATCTCGCCGACGATGGCCTCAAGTGTGTCGGCGTCGGATTCGATGGCGCCAGTCAGCGGATAGCAGCCAAGCGTGCGGAACCGCACCAGCCGGTCCTCCACCGTCTCGCCCGGTCGCAACTGCATGCGGTCGTCGTCCTTCAAAATAAGCATGCCGTCGCGTTCGACGACCGGACGCTCCTTGGCGAAATAGAGCGGCACGATCGGGATGTTTTCCTGCAGAATGTACTGCCAGATATCGAGCTCGGTCCAGTTCGACAACGGAAACACGCGGATCGATTCCCCTGAAGCGATGCGGGTGTTGAATATCTTCCACATCTCCGGCCGCTGGTTCTTCGGATCCCAGGCGTGCTGGGCGTTGCGGAAGGAAAAGATGCGCTCCTTGGCGCGCGACTTCTCCTCGTCGCGGCGGGCGCCGCCGAAGGCGGCGTCAAAACCGTATTTATCGAGCGCCTGGCGCAGCGCCACGGTCTTCATCACATGGGTGTGGGTGTTGGAGCCATGATCGAACGGATTGATATTGTCGCGCACGCCGTCTTCGTTGACATGGACCAGAAGGTCGAAGCCGAGCTTTTGCGCCATTTGATCGCGAAAGGTGATCATCTCGCGAAACTTCCAGGTCGTGTCGACGTGGAGAAAAGGAAAAGGCGGCTTGGCGGGATAGAACGCCTTCATCGCCAGATGCATCAGCACCGAGGAATCCTTGCCCACCGAATAGAGCATGACCGGCTTGCTGAACGCAGCCGCGACCTCGCGGAAGATGTGGATGGATTCGGCCTCAAGCCGCTGCAGGTGCGTTAGCGCGATATTCATGGACTGTGAGCGTTCTCTCGTGCCATCCAGACCTTACATCGACGCGTCGGGCACAGTCTTTCAACAGCCCGGTTCAAGCTTCACGTCTGGACATTATGATTTCGTGCCGGCGTTCTAGCAGATCGCCATTGCCGGGAACAATGCCGTAGAGGTCCGCTACCGGGCGGATAGAGAATGAATTTTCCACATAAAGCTTAGAAACCGGAAATTCCTGCCTAACGGGTTGATGCGCCCGAAAGGCCGCGAAAAACTATTGCCGCTGCAAGCTGCCACCCGGCGAAAGGCTGATGTCACGGGGCGTAAAGGCCATGCTGGCGATTTTTGATCAGGACCCGGGCCTCGCCGCACTATCGAAGATCGGACCCAGCCGCTATACCGGACGCAGCAGATGGGCCAGCGGCCGCCTTGCGGCGCGTGGATTTCGAAGGTGATCTTGTTTGCTGCCACAAGAAGGCAGCGTCCCCCAACCCCCCGCAATTGTGAACCAGAGCATTGAACCGGCTTTCATCCATAAAACGTCACTTCACGCCTTCGCAGATCAACATCTACTTCTCCATCGTCTGCTTCTTTTCTCCGGCGGTTCTGGGATCGGTGGTCAGCTTCGTGTTCAGCGGCGGCGCCCTGTGGTCCGTCCTGCTGCTCGCCGTGAAGCGGCGGCGCTTCAATATCGACCGGCCGATGCTGGCGATGACCGTGGCGATCTATGCCTATTGCGCCGCGATGATCCTCGCTTCGATCGTCAACAATACGCTCAGGGCCGACGCGGTCTATTTCCTGCCGCTGATAACCTTGCTGTTTTTCCCCCTCTCCTACTCGACCTGGAGCATTACCGAAAAAGCCACCCTTGTTCGCATTGTCGTACTGGCCAGCATGGCGGCATGTTTTGGCGCCCTGGCTTTGGCCATCGTGCAGTATTATTGGCTTGGCATGAGGGCTGAAGGCGGGGCCGGAAATGCGATCGTGTTCGCGACCGTCGCCTGCCTCAGCGTCATGATGTGCCTGGCCGGCGCCCTGTCGGGCCTAGAGAGGGCGTGGCTGTTGCTCTCAGCAGCACTGGCCGGCGCTGTCGCCATCGTCTGCTCGGGTTCGCGCATCATCTGGCTGGCCATGCTGATCGCCGGCATTGCCGTGCTCCTGATCAACCGGCGCAAGCTCACCGGCAGGAATTCCGTGCGCCTGCTGCTGATCGCCGCCGGGATCGCGCTGGTGATCGCGGCGGTCGGCTTTCCCATCATATCGGAGCGCGCCGATTTCCTGTTCAGCGACTGGGATGCGCTGAACACCAAGGACGACCACTCGACGGCGCTCGGCTTGCGCGTGGCGCTTTGGCAGATCGGTCTTGGCGCATTCCGCGAGATGCCGATTTTCGGACACGGCATCGCCGCCAGCCGTGACCTCATGCATCAGGGATTCCAGGACCAGTTCGGCATGGACCGCGGCTTCAGCCACTTTCACAACGGCTTCCTGACGGCAATGGTCGAGGCTGGGATTCTGGGCGCCATCACGTTGGCGGCCATATTCGTGGTCGCTGCCAGAAATGCGGCGAGGGTGCTGCGCATCAGCACCGATCCTATGGAGCGCTTCGGCGCAACGATGATCGTCGTGACCCTGATCACCTATCTCATCGGCGGGCTGACCGGCATCCTGGTCGGCCATGACATCCTCGATTCGACCTTGATGGTGTTCCTGGTCTGCGGGACATATCTGGCCTCGGGGCGCCAGCAGCCATTGCCGGAAGCATCGGCAGTTGGCTGACAATTTTCGGACAAGGCCATGAAAGTGCTGGTCACAGGCGCTACGGGGTTTATCGGGCGCCAAGTCGTGCAACAGCTCCGCGAAGCCAGGTTCGAGGTGCGGATCGCCTCCCGTCATCCCGAACGCTTCGAGGCGGCGAGCGATGCCGTCCTACTGCCGGAGCCTGACGCGCCGGTCGAGGCGTTCCTGTCCATCATGCAGGACGTCACACATGTCGCTCATTGCGCCGCCCTGAACAATGATCGCGACGCAAGCGGGGCCGACTATTTGAGAGCCAACGCCGAACTGACCGGCCGGCTGGCGCATGCCGCGGCCGTGCAGGCCGGCGGACGCTTCATCTATCTGTCGTCGATACGGGCAGTGGCCGGTCCCGGCTTCAGCGGCACCATCGACGAAAAAACACCCCCTGCCCCGCAATGTGCCTATGGGCGTTCGAAGCGCGAAGGCGAGATCAGGACGCTGGACGCCTATAGGTCGGCAGGCCGGTCCGACGCCGCCGTGCTGCGGCTGCCGCCGGTTCATGGCGAGGGTATGAAGGGAAACCTGGCGACGCTGATGCGGCTGGCCGACACCGCCCTGCCGTTGCCGGCGGCCGCGTTGACGGGGGTCCGCTCGCTGATATCTTGCGGGGCGGCCGCGCGCGCGGTGCTGCACCTGTTGACCCGGTCGACGCCACTTCGCCCCGTCTATGTCGCCGGCGATCGCCGCCCCAGCCCGATTTCGGAGATCATCACAGCCTTTCGGCGAGGCTTCGGACGGCCGGCGCGGCTGTTTGCCATGCCCGCGGCGCCGATGCGGGCGGCCGCGTCCTTACTGGGCAAGGGCAGCACCTGGGAGACCATGACCGCAACGCAGATCTGCGATCCGTCGCTGCTTGTTTCGCAAGGCTGGGCGCCGGAAACCGACACGCTCGAACAATTGGCCGAAATGGCCAGACACAGCAAGATCGGAGCCTGATCCAAACCGTGTTGGTGATCAGCTCCGATAGATCGTCCGCAGCAATATCTCGAGATCGCCGCCGATCGAGGCCGTATCGAGATAGGCGGCATCGGTCTCGGCGCAGAGCTTCGGGTCCGACATGTCGATGCCCCTGACCTGGGCGAGGCCGGTTATGCCGGGGAGCGCCTGCAGCACGCCCAATTCCTTGCGGTGCCCGATCAGTTCCGTCTGCGTGGGCAGGCACGGGCGCGGCCCGACAAGGCTCATCTCGCCTTTCAGCACATTCCAGAGCTGCGGCAACTCGTCGATCTTGGTCCTGCGCAAAATCCTGCCGACGGCGGTGACGGAATGCGCCGGCGCCTCATGCGTGGGCAGGGACGGCGTTCCCTGATGCATCGTTCTCAGCTTGTGACAGCGAAAAGGCGTACCGCCCTGGCCGACCCGGACCTGGGAAAACAGCGCCGGCCCCGGCGACGATGCCTTGACGGCCAGCATGGCGATAAGCAGGACAGGGGATGTCGCCACCAGCATCGAGGCTGCAATCACAAGATCGAAGGCCCGCTTTGGCCCTTTCAGGGTCATCCGATGTTGCTCCGCGGTCGATAGCCAAGATCCGGCGCACCCGAATGACAGATAGAAACCAATGCGCGAGGCGACGATCGGCCTTGGCTTCAATAGCAATCGTCGTCGCGCGGAACAGGTCTAACCTATTTGTCCAACTGTTTTCGGGCTGTTTTCCTGCAGTGCCTCGACCGGAGGTTTTCTAGCCTCATGCAGTCCCGCCAACACGGCAAGCGCGGCAGCCTTGTCCTGGATCCGCATCGCCGCCTGCAACGCCGTCAGAGCGGCCTGGATGCTCGGCCATTCCACGATATCGGTCCTCAGGCCAAAAACCTTGGCGATGTCGATCGTGACGATCTCCTCGTTCTCGCCCTGAAGCGTTTCGTGCAGCTTCTCACCGGGCCTGATGCCGGTGAAACGGATCGGAATGTCGGTGTATGGGCTCTTGCCGGCCATGCGGATCATGGTTTCGGCGACCTGGAGGATCGGCACAGGCTTGCCCATATCGAGCATATAGATGGCATAGTCGTCCTTGCCCTCGCGCCGCTCCGAATCGGCGGCTGACATGATGACAAGGTCGACGGCCTCGGCCACGGTCATGAAATAGCGCGTCATGCGCCGGTCGGTAATGGTGACGGGGCCGCCTGCCTCGATCTGCGCCTGGAAGATGGTGGCCACGGAGCCGTTTGAGCCAAACACGTTGCCGAAGCGCACGGCGATGAATTTGGTGCCGGAGCGGCGCCCGCCGAGCCCGGTGGCGTGCGTTTCATGCAAGGAACTGACGATCTGCTCGGCGGCCCTTTTGGTGACGCCTAACACCGAGGTAGGGTCCACCGCCTTGTCGCTCGAAATCAGCAGGAACTGCGGCACCCCGCATTTGGCGGCGACCTCGGCGCAGGCGAGCGTTCCGAAAATGTTGGTCTGGATCGCCGATTCCCAGTTCTCTTCGAGCAGCGGCACGTGCTTCAGCGCCGCGGCATGGAAGATGATGGCCGGCTTGAATTCGCTGACGACGCGCGTCATCTGGCGCCGGTCGGTGACATCGATGATGCGGCACTTCAGCCGATCATGGTCCTTTTCGTCGACGGACTGGTCGAGCTGGAAAATGCCGAATTCCGAGATATCGGCGACCAGAACGGCCTCGGCGCCGAGTTCCAGCGAGCGTTTGACCAGGATGCGGCCGATGGAGCCGGCGCCCCCGGTCACCAGGACGCGCTTGCCGCTGACGAAAGCACCGATACGCTCGATATCGGGCGGCACGGTCGAGCGGCGCAGAATCGTTTCCATCTCGACGGCGTCGAGAACCAGCTTGCTGCCCTGCCCGAGCTCCGAGAAGCCGGAGAACTGCACGACGGCGATGCCGCTGTGGCGGGCGACGCGAACCAGCTCCGAATACTCCTCGATCTCGCGTTCGACGCCGTTGCCGAAAATCAGCAGGTCGAGATTCTCGGTACCCTTGGCGTATTCTTCCAGCACTTCGACCAGCCGCGGGCGCAGCGCCACCACCGGAACGCCCTGGATCCGCGTGCCCCGCGGCGCCTCGCTCTCGATGGCCATGATGCCGGCAATGGCATACTCCGCCGGCTGCGCGGTGCGCGTGAAACGGATGATCACGTCGGCCTCGCTCAACCTGCCGATGAACAGCGCCTGCTTGATCAGCTTGTTGTTGGTGTCGCGGCCCAGGATGCGCCAGCTCGCGCCGTCGCGAAGGAACCGGTAGTAGAGCCGGGGCGCCGATATGATGGTGAAGGAGACCAGGAAGAAGACGATGAACTGGCGCTCGTTGAGGCCGATCACCGGCTGGAAGGCACGAAACGTCAGCGAGGCGCCATAGAGCAGCACAGTCAAAGTCGCGCAGCTCTTCAGGATGTTGAAGAAGTCGGGCGTCGAGGCGAACCGCCACACTGTGTTGTAGAGACCGCAATATCTGAACAGCAGATGGCTGAGAACGACGATACTTGCCCAGCATGCCAGGCCCATTGGAGACAGCGCCCCGAACGACAGGTTCGATCGCGACAAAACCAGGCTGAGCGCCACCGCGATCAGGACCATGACGATGTCCTGAAGCATGATGATGGCGCGCCGTATCTTCGGCCGAAGTCCGGACACGGCTTCTACGTATGAGGTCATTGGGTAGTACTGAACTCCAGGCGCGAAGATAGTAACGCAAAAGTGGCGCCAGATCGACTTTCAACCGTCACCGGCCACCTGTTAGAGTGCCAAATCTTCAACCCCGCCGCCTCCTATCGCATAGCGCGGAGTTGGGGGCATCGCCAGAGATTTTTTGGAACCGCACGTGGTTGAGCGATCACATACTTTTCAGCCGGCCAATTGTTTTGCGCGCACGAACCCTGCCAGACTGGCGAGCGGGCATCCTACGTTAGCGATCGCTGCTGCAATTCCGAGTCTGTGAAGGACCTGCCAAAATTGCGGTTTCCTTGCTCAGCAGTCGAGATACCGTCCTTTGCGTGGAGATGCGCCAATCCGGTGCTTGCCAAGCGAATGCACTCCTGAATTTCACAGTCGACAGGCGCGAATTGCAAGGGCGCCGAGCCTTGGTCGAATAGTCCTCGGTGGCGATGTCGCATATTCGTGCATGCGGCCCCCCAAGCGCCCGGCTGATATCCAGTATTTGGCGGGCAAAGCCGCTCCAATTGGTCTCGCCCGTCCCTGCCAGATGGTAGACGCCGAAGGCGTCAAAACCCTTGTCGCGATCGAGCACGGCGGCGGCATGCAGGATAGCAGCGGCGATATCCAGCGCCGACGTCGGATTTCCCCACTGATCGGCCACCACTTTCATCTCGTCGCGATCGGCGGCAAGCCTGAGCATGGTCTTGACGAAATTCCTGCCGAACGGGCTGTAAGCCCATGCCGTGCGCAGGATGATGTGGCGTGGATTGGCCGCCGCCACCGCCAATTCGCCGGCGAGCTTGGAGGCGCCGTAGACGCCGAGCGGCGCTGCCGCGTCAGTCTCCACATAGGCGCCGTCCTTGGTGCCGTCGAAGACATAGTCGGTCGACAGATGGATGACGGGAACGCCGAGTCGCGCGGCGGCTTCGGCGACCGCGCCGGCGCCTTCGGCATTCACAGCAAAAGCCAGGTCCGGCTCGTCCTCAGCCTGGTCAACGTCGGTGTAGGCGGCTGCAGAGACGATGATGTCGGGCCTCGATGCTTCGAGCGTCTTGAACACCGTGTCGGGCCGCGTCAGATCGAACTGCGGCCGGCCGACGGCAATGACCTGCACGTCATCTCGTCCATGCGCCGCCTCCAGCAGGCTCGCGGCGATCTGGCCCTCGCGTCCGGTGACCACAAGCCTCACGCCGCGCCCTTCCTGTCTTCCACCGGGCTTCGGCCCAACCGCTCACCGGCATAGCGCTGCTCGCGAATCGGTCCCCACCACCATTTGTTGTCGAGGAACCAGTCGACCGTCCTTGCCAGGCCGCTGTCGAAATTCTCCTTTGGCGACCAGCCGAGATCGCGGCTGATCTTGGAGGCGTCGATGGCATAGCGGCGGTCGTGGCCGGGGCGGTCGGTGACGAAGGAGATCAGGTCGCGGTAGCGCTTGCCGCCGGCGCGCGGCCTTCTCAGGTCGAGAAGATCGCAAATGGTCTCTACGACGCTCAGATTGGTGCGCTCGGAATTGCCGCCGACATTGTAGCTCTCGCCCGCTTGCCCCTTTGTCGCGACAAGCTCGAGCGCGCGCGCGTGATCCTCGACGAACAGCCAGTCGCGCACATTGGCGCCGGCGCCGTAGACCGGCAGCGGCTTTTCGTCGAGCGCGTTCAGGATGACCAGCGGAATGAGCTTTTCGGGAAAGTGATAGGGCCCGTAATTGTTCGAGCAGTTGGAAAGCACGACCGGCAGGCCATAGGTCTCGTGCCAGGCGCGCACCAGATGGTCCGAGGCCGCCTTGGAGGCGGAATAGGGCGAGGACGGCGCATAGGGCGTCTCCTCGACGAACATGCCGCCGTCGAAGGGAAGATCACCGAACACCTCGTCGGTCGAGACATGATGGAAGCGGAAGCGGGCCTTGCGGTCCTCCGGCAGGCCGCGCCAGTATTCCAGGGTCGTATTCAGCATCCGGTAGGTGCCGACGATGTTGGTCTCGATGAAAGTGCCCGGCCCGTCGATCGAGCGGTCGACATGGCTCTCGGCTGCCAGATTCATGACGATGTCGATGTCGTCGCGGCGCAATATGTCGAGCACCGCCCTCTCGTCGCAAATATCGGCCTGCTCGAAGCGGTAATTGTGCGCGTTCTCGATCGGCCGCAACGAGGCGAGATTGCCGGCATAGGTAAGCTTGTCGAGATTGGTCACCCGGTAGGCCGGATTGGCGCACAAATGCCGGCACACGGCCGAGCCGATGAAGCCGGCACCGCCAGTCACCAGGAAATTCATGCCGCTCTCCTTACGCGAACGGTTCTCACGGGAACACCTCCGCGCCGGCAAGGAGCGGCGCCTTCAGGTCCTTGTCTGAAAGCTGGAACCCGCCTGATATCGCCGGCCATTCAACGCCGATGGCGGGGTCATCGTAACGGATCGACCGGTCGTGCCCGGGCGAATAGGTATCGGTCACCTTGTAGAGAACCTCGGTGTCCGGCACGAGCGTGACGAATCCGTGGGCGAAGCCTTTCGGCACCAGGATCTGGTTGCCCTTCTCGGCCGAGACTTCGAGGGCGACCCATTTTCCGAAGCCTTTCGAGCCGCGGCGGATGTCGACCGCGACGTCGAGGATCTTGCCTCTGATGACGCGCAGCAGCTTGTCCTGGGCGCGCGGCGGAAGCTGGTAGTGCAGCCCCCTCACCACGCCCGCAGCGGCGGAATAGGAATGATTGTCCTGCACAAAGCGCAGGTCGATGCCGGCCTCGGCGAAGCGCTCGGCATTCCAGGTTTCGATGAAAAAGCCGCGCGCGTCGCCGTGCCGCTTCGGCACGATCTCCAGCACGCCGTCGAGACCCAGTTGCCTTACCTCAAGCACCTAGTTCTCCGTCAGTTCGGTGACGCGCCTGCGCAGATAGGCGGCATATTCGTTCTTTCCGAGGCGGGTGGCGCGCTGAAGCACCTTGTCCGCCGTCAGCCAGCCCTGTTCGAAGGCGATCTCCTCCGGGCAGGCGACCTTGATGCCTTGGCGGTGCTCGATTGTGCGCACGAAAGATGAAGCCTCATGCAGGCTGTCATGGGTGCCGGTGTCGAGCCAGGCATAGCCGCGGCCGAGCTGATGGACGTGCAGGTGCCCGCGTTCGAGATAGACATTGTTGACCGCCGTGATCTCGAGCTCGCCGCGCTCCGAGGGCCGGATCGTCGAGGCGATGTCGACGACATCGTTGTCGTAGAAGTAGAGGCCGGTGACGGCCCAGTTGGATTTTGGCTTCTGCGGCTTTTCCTCGATCGTCAGAGCGGTGCCGCTGAGCTTGTCGAATGACACCACGCCGTAGCGTTCCGGATCGTCGACATGATAGGCGAACACCGACGCGCCGCTATCGCGGGCTGCCGCCGTGCGGCAAAGCTGGGACAGCCCATCGCCGAAATAGATGTTGTCGCCAAGGATCATCGACACGCTGTCCTTGCCGATGAAGTCGCGGCCGATGATGAAGGCTTCGGCAAGGCCGTTGGGATGCGGCTGCTCTGCATAGGAGAAGTCGAGCCCGAATTCGGAACCGTCGCCGAGCAAATCGCGAAATACCGGCAAGTCGCGAGGCGTTGAAATGATCAGGATCTGGCGGATTCCGGCGAGCATCAATACGCTCAGCGGATAGTAGATCATCGGCTTGTCGTGTATCGGAAGGATTTGCTTAGATATCGCTAATGTTATGGGATAAAGGCGGGTTCCGCTGCCTCCAGCAAGGATAATCCCCTTCAACCTAATCTCCTCGAGTTACCCAAGTCGGCCAGCCTCCCGCAGTCCAGTCAAGGTAGCACAGGAAAGGCCCAGCGGCCCGCATTTTGCAGAGAACGGATGGCGGCTGCTCTAATGGATTCCATCCGATGTTACAAGCCATTGGCGATCCAGGAGCACTGGCAGCCAGCCGGCAACGAGTGCGACATTGGACAGGTTCAAGGCGTTCTGCGCAGCTGCCTTTTCATGGTGGTTCACCGATGGCGGGCCGACCTATTCGGCCTTTTCCGGGGCTCGACGGAGGCTTTCAGGCGGACGCCGCGGAAGCGCCCGCCAAGCTGCTGCCCGTGCTTGATTCCGAGATCTGGAAGAGCCCCTGGATGCCGTCGAAAAGTGCCGGTGGTACGATCGTCAGGCCGATCTTTTCATTCCGAGGTGCCGGCAATTCCATTTCGTCGACCCGGCCGGCAATGGGATGGCGGTATGGGGATATTAGGAAAGATGCAGATTTCGAAGCCATTTTGCCTGTTGACAGGCGGGCTCACTCCAATAAGTAGCAGCCCCACTTTCCAACGGCAAAAGCAGAATGATGAAATTCGGGTCAAGCGGCGTCCGAGGTTTGGCTTCGGAATTGGTTGGAAAGCCAAGCGGACTTTATACCGAAGCCTTTGCTCGGCGTTTGGTTTCCAGTGGATTTCAGCCGAATGGCCAGGTCTTCGTAGGCCGAGATCGGCGCGATAGCAGTCAAGCAATTGCCGACGACTGCATGGCAGCCTTGGTCGCAAGCGGGTTTCGGCCCATGGATTGCGGCACCATCCCTACGCCTGCCCTCGCTCTATATGCCCGGAAGTTCAGGGCCGCGGCCCTCATGGTGACGGGTTCGCATATCCCTGCAGATCGCAACGGTATCAAGTTTTATGGCCTGAAAGGTGAGATCGACAAAGCGGACGAGGCAGCGATCACGAACTATGTCGCCGAACGGTCAAATGTGTACTCTTGGCCGCCTGCTCGCGGAACGTGGCCGGTTTGTCATGACGAGGCGGTCGCGGCCTATCGAGACCGCGCCAATGAGATATTGGAGCCGGGCGCTCTTTCCGGTATGAGGCTCGGCGTCTATCAGCACAGTTCGGTCGCAGCGGAGCTGCTGGTGGAGGTTCTTCAGTCCTACGGGGCCGATGTAGTTCCCGTCGGCAAAACTGAAACCTTCGTGCCAGTCGACACCGAAGCCGTGGATGCGGCCACGCTTGCGAAGCTGAAGGGTTGGGCCCACGAATTCAAGCTCGATGCCATTGTGTCCACGGACGCCGACGCCGATCGCCCCCTTATCGCCGACGAGAACGGTGATCTATTTCGGGGCGACCTGATCGGGCTCGCCACGGCTCTTTTCGTAGCCGCAGATATTGTCGTCACGCCGGTAACCTCCAATTCAGGTATTTCAGGTGCTCTGGGTTTTGAGGTGGTGAGAACGAAGGTCGGGTCCCCTTTTGTCATCGAGGGCATGGAAGCGGCGTACGGCGATGGCAAGATTGTCGTCGGCTTCGAGGCCAATGGCGGCGTTCTCCTGGGATCGGATTGCTCGCTGAATGGGAAGACATTGACGGCGCTGCCGACGCGGGACGCCATCCTCCCGATCCTGGCCGTGATCGGCACCGTGGCATCGACAAAAAGACCCCTGTCCCGCCTACGCGAGATGTGGAAGCTTCCATTCTGCGCAAGCGAACGTCTCGAGAACTTTCCCCTTGAGAGCTCGCGCAAACTGATGCGCCAGCTCGCGAGCTTGGATTCGCTCCAGCAGTTTCTAGCCCCGTTTGGCACTGTTGCCGACGTCGATGAAACCGACGGCATCAGGGCGCGGATGCATACAGGCGAGATCTTACACTTGCGGCCGTCCGGAAATGCGCCGGAATTGCGCTGCTATTCGGAGGCCGCGGACTTCGACAGGGCGACGGCGCTCGTAGCGCAGACACTGGAGAAGGTGCGGGCAACCGCGTCCACGGACACTGAGGTCGTTCGATGAAAGTTGTTCCGGTCATCATCAGCGGTGGAGCTGGTTCGCGACTATGGCCGGCCTCCCGGCAGTCGCATCCCAAACCCTTCCTCAAGGTGGCGGACGGACATTCGCTCATACAGCATACTGTGTTGCGCGCTGCCTCGATCCCGGATGTCGTCGAGCTTGTCACCGTGACGTCCAGGGAACACCTTTTCCTCACGACAGATGATTTCGACGAGCTGGAATCAGTCATCCCGCCGCGCACCTTTCTGCTTGAACCAGAGGGGCGCGACACTGCCGCCGCCGTGGCAGCGGCCACGATCCACGCCAAGGCAACGCAAGGTCCCGACGCCATTCTGTGCATCTTTCCCGCCGACCACATGATCGGGAACGTGCCGGCATTTCTAAGCGTCATGGCCAAGGCCATCGAACATGCGAAGCAAGGACGTATCGCAACCCTGGGCATAAACCCGACCCGGCCGGACACGGCATTCGGCTATATCGAGGCAGACGGCGAAAAAGTTGTCCGCTTCGTCGAAAAACCGGATATCGAGACGGCCAAGGCCTATGTCGCGTCCAAGCGCTTCTTCTGGAACGCCGGCATCTTCTGCTTCAGAGCGCAGGTCATGCTTGATGAAATGGCTTCGCATTGTCCTGCCGTGATCGAGGCCGTTCTCGCCAGTTACGAGGACGGTCGCGTCAGCCATGGCGAAGGCTTTGCGAGCATCGAACTCTCATCAGAACATTTCGCCTTGGCTCCGCGTATTTCGCTCGACCACGCGGTGATGGAAAAGACCCAAAACCTGGCGGTCGTCCCCTGCGACATGGAATGGAACGACATTGGATCGTGGAACGCGATGGCCGAACTGGTCGCCCCCGACGAGAGCGGGAACAGAATTCGCGGCGACGTTCGCATGGTGGACACCACCGGCAGCTACATAAGTTCGGGCAAACGCGTCATCGGCACGGTCGGCATCAGCGACCTGGTGATCGTGGATTCCCCGGATGCCTTGCTCGTGGCGTCCCGCGACCGCGTTCAGGACGTCAAGAAGTTGTTCGAGTCCCTCAAGGCTTCCGGACATGAGGCGCATTTGCTTCACAGCACCGTGCACCGACCGTGGGGCACCTACACGGTCCTGGAGGAAGGCGAACGCTTCAAGATCAAACGCATCGAGGTGAAGCCTGGACGGCGCCTGAGCCTGCAAATGCACTACCATCGTTCCGAGCACTGGGTCGTGGTCAGCGGTTCTGCAAAGATAGTCAACGGTGACGAGGAACTGTTCCTGGCGACCAACCAGTCGACCTACATACCCTGCGGCCACAAGCATCGGCTCGAGAACCCAGGCAAGATCGACCTGGTAATCATCGAAGTCCAGAGCGGCGACTATCTAGGCGAGGATGACATCGTGCGGTTCGATGACGTATACGGTCGCACCTGACAATTCATTGGCTCGCAGGGCTGGGGCGAGCAAACATCAATTCTGGGCTGGGGCGGGCAGACACAATCGAGAGAATTGATGACAAAGACAGCACTGATAACCGGCGTCACCGGGCAGGACGGCGCCTACCTGGCTGAGTTTCTGCTCTCCAAGGGCTATGAAGTTCACGGGCTCGCCAGGCGATCGAGCACTGCAGACGTGAACACCACGCGCCTGAAATGGCTTGGCATCGAGAAAGACGTTCGAATCGTTGATGGAAACCTGACGGATCTGTCCGGACTGGCTCGAACCATGCGCGACATAAGACCGGACGAAGTCTACAATCTCGCCGCCCAATCCTTCGTCAAATCATCATGGCAGCAGCCGATCCTGACAGGCAACGTTACCGGCATAGGCGTGACCAATGTCCTGGAGGCTCTCCGGCTCGAAGCCCCGGAGGCGCGCTTCTATCAAGCCTCATCGTCGGAGATGTATGGTCTTATCCAGGAGCCGATGCAGTCGGAAACCACCCCCTTCCATCCCCGCTCCCCTTATGCTGTGGCGAAACTCTACGGCCATTGGATCACCATCAACTATCGCGAGAGTTTTGGCCTGCATGCCTCGAGCGGCATCCTGTTCAATCACGAATCACCGCTTCGCGGCATCGAGTTCGTGACCCGCAAGGTCACGGATGCGGTTGCGCGCATCAAGAAGGGCATGTCCAAGGAGTTGCGGCTCGGCAATATCGACGCCAAGCGCGACTGGGGTCACTCCAAGGATTATGTCCGCGCCATGTGGTTGATGGTGCAGCAGGACCAGCCAGACGACTATGTCGTTGCCACAGGCAAGACGACGACCGTGCGCGACATGTGCCGGATCGCATTCGAGCATGTGGGGCTCAACATTGAGGACCACCTTGTCATAGATCCAGAACTGTTCAGGCCGGCGGAAGTCGAAATCCTGCTTGGCAATCCGGCAAAGGCAAAGCAGAAGCTGGGCTGGGAAGCGACGATCTCGCTGGAAGAGATGATCAGGGAAATGGTGGATGCCGACCTCGAACGTCACTCCCAGCCGGTCAGGCGTTGAACTGAGCAGAAGGCCCTGGCGCGGATGGTTGATAGGTTGAAGCATCGCATCCTGATAACCGGGGCGAGTGGATTTGTGGGCACAGCATTATTGCGGCTGCTGGAGCAGGAACACAGCGAATGCGAGGTGTTCGCGTTTGGCCATGGCAACGGACATCTGAACCCGATCGATCTCATGGATCGGGACGCGGTCGACGCGGCAGTCCATAAGGTCCGTCCTACCGCGCTTGTGCATTTGGCGGCGGTCGCCGCGCCCGCCGATGCTCGCAATGCCCCGCGCCATGCCTGGGACGTCAATGTGACGGGAACGATGAATCTCGCAGAATCCGTCATGCGCCATGCTCCGGAGGCCAGGTTCGTTTATGTTGGGAGTTCGGAAGCCTACGGAGCCTCATTCCAGAGCGTAGCCGGTCCGGTGACAGAAACCGTGCCGCTTCGGCCCGTGACGGTCTACGGTGTCACCAAGGCAGCCGCGGATCTGATGATCGGTCAGATGGCGTATGACGGACTGCGCGCGGTTCGTTGCCGCCCGTTCAACCACACCGGCCCTGGCCAGTCCGATGCCTATGTAATTCCCGCCTTCGCTCGCCAAGTGGCCGAGATCGCGGCTGGCAAGAACGAACCGGTCATTCATGTGGGAAATCTTGAAGTCGAGCGCGACTTCCTCGATGTTCGCGACGTCGTGCGCGCATATGCCGGTGCCGCGATGCTGAATCCGAACGCCGATCCGGACTGTGTCTACAATATCGCATCCGGGCAACCGCTCAAAATCCGGCATATCCTTGATATGCTTATCGCGCAGTCGGGCATCGATATCGAAGTCCGTGTCGACCCGGAAAAACTCCGCCCGAACGACATTCCCTTCGCGTCGGGTGATGCGTCAAAAGCACGCGACTGGCTGAAGTGGAAGCCTCTGGTGCCATTCGAGCAGACAATAGCCGACGTTTTCGGATATTGGCAGCGGGTATGTAAGGCCCGCTGACGCGCAAGAGGTTGATCGAATGTTCCGAAGCCTTTGGCAATATCGCCATTTCATCATCTCCTCGATCAGAGGCGAGATGAAGGGACGTTTTGTGCGGTCCCGTCTGGGCGGCCTTTGGTTCATCCTTCACCCGCTGGCTCAGGCGGTGATCTTCTCGATCGTGCTTTCGGAAGTTCTCAAGGCACGGCTTCCGGATACGGACAGCCCCGCCGCCTATCCGATCTATCTTTTGTCCGGGATGGCGGCGTGGACGCTGTTCAGCGAAATCCTCACGCGCAGCATGACTGTCTTCATCGAGCAGGCGCCGGTGATGAAGAAGATCGCCTTTCCGCGTCTGTGCCTGCCGGTGATCGTCGGGGGCACGGCGCTGATCAATCATCTGCTACTGCTCGTCGCCCTGTTCATCATCTTCATCTTCCTGGGCCATGTACCGGGCCGGGCGTTGATTTTGCTGCCGGTCGGGATCGTCCTGATTGCGGCAATCGGCTTCGGCCTCGGTGTGATCCTCGGGGTGATGAACGTGTTCATCCGCGACATAGCGCAGGTCATGACGATCGTGCTGCAGCTCTGGTACTGGATGACGCCGATTGTCTATCCGGCCAATGTTCTGCCCGAAAAGTACAGCTTCATGATCAGCCTGAACCCGATCGCGCCGCTGGTGGGGTTGTATCAGGATGCGCTGTTGTTCAACCGCTGGCCGAGTCCGGAAAGCCTGATCATGCCGGCCGTTTTGGGACTGCTCAGCATGGGCTTCGCGATGCTGTTCTTTCGCCGCGCAAGCCCCGAACTCGTCGACGTGCTGTAGCCATGACCGTGCTTTCCGTCAGTCATTTGTCGAAACGCTATGCAAACTATGCGAGCAACCTCGAGCGATTTGCGGGCTGGTTCGGCGCGCCGGTCAAGCCGATAGAGGAATTCTGGCCGGTCAAGGACATCTCTTTTTCGCTGTCGGCAGGAGAAACGCTCGGCCTCATCGGGCAGAACGGCGCCGGCAAGAGCACGCTTTTGAAGCTGATCACCGGCACGGTGCGGCCGACCGAGGGCACGGCGCATGTCGTCGGCCGCATCAGCGCCATCCTCGAACTCGGTCTCGGCTTCAATCCCGAGTTCACCGGACGGCAGAACGCCTATCATGCCGGCGGGCTGATGGGCCTCTCACAGGCGCGCCTGGCCGAGCTGATGCCGCATATCGAGGACTTTGCCGAGATCGGCGAGTTCTTCGACCAGCCGCTGCGAACCTATTCGAGTGGCATGCAGGCGCGGCTGGCCTTCGCGCTCGCCACCGCCGAACGGCCGGAGGTGCTGATCGTCGACGAGGTGCTTTCGGTTGGCGACAGCTATTTCCAGCACAAGAGCTTCGACCGGATACGCAGTTTCAGGGCCGCCGGCACCTCGATCATCCTGGTCACCCACGGTATGGGCGATGTGAGAGCATTGTGCGACCGTGTAATTCTGCTGGACAAGGGACAGGTGCTGAAGGACGGGCCGCCGGACGAGGTCGTCGACTACTACAACGCCCTGATTGCGACCAAGGAGAACGCGAAGCTGACCATCGAGCAGCGGCGCGAAAAGGACGAGTGGCTTTACAGCAGAAGCGGGACCAAGGCAGTGGCCGTTGAATCGGTGACGCTGCTCGACAGCGACAGCGGCGGGCAAATCAGGACCGCCGTTTCGGGGCAGACCGTGACGATTCAGGCGCGGGTTGTCGCCAAGGAAGATGTCCCGGAGCTTGTCATCGGTTTCATGCTGAAGGACCGCGCCGGCCATACCGTCTGGGGAACCAACACCTGGCATACGGGCCAAGTTCTTTCCAACCTCTCGGCCGGGGACAAGGTCGAATGCCGCCTGCGTCTCTCCTGCGCTCTTGGCCAAGGCTCATACGGCCTTTCCATATCGCTGCACACGGGAGACGTTCATATCAACAGCAATTTCGACTGGATTGAAAACGTCGAGGTTTTCGACGTCATCAATTCGAGCCCGCCATTTTTCATTGGGACAAGCCGTCTTGAACACGCGTTTGAAATCACTCGATGAAAAAGAACTTTGACGATTTGTACAAGGCGTTCGAGGACCGCTTCCGGGGTTCGCGAGAACTCATAACGGAGCGGCTGACGATCTATCTGCCCTTGTTGGAGCAGGTGCCGCGGCAGGCTGAAGGGCCGACCCTGGCAGTCGATCTCGGCTGCGGACGGGGCGAATGGCTGGAGATACTCACCGAGTCCGGGTTCGATGCGATAGGCGTGGATACCAATGCGCGCATGGCGCAGGAGGCCATCGACAACGGCCTCACAATCGAATTGGAGGACGCGCTCGAATATCTCGGCGGCAGGCCGGACAACAGCGTGGCCGTCATTTCGGCCTTCCACATGGTCGAGCATGTACCGACCGATTACCTGATCGGACTGCTGGGTGAATGCCAGAGGGTGCTGGCCGAAGACGGCCTGCTGATCCTGGAGACACCCAATCCGGAAAATATCTCGGTCGGGACGCATACTTTCCACCTCGATCCGACTCACAAAAGCCCGCTGCCTCCCGACCTTCTTGAGTTTCTGGTGGAACAAGCGGGCTTCTCGGAGACAGCAATCGTCAGGCTGAACGGCGCGCCGATGATCAACGCGGGGCCGATCGAGCGAAGCATTCATCTCATGTTCGAAGTGGCGCGTGACTATGCCTGCCTGGCAAGAAAACGTGATAAACAAGCTGCGGAAGCACCAGACTCGCTTGCCGCCTTTGTCCAGTCAGTGTCACAGCCGGCCCCCACCGACACCGGAAAGCTAAAGGAATGGCTCCGTTCCGCCGATGACGAGATCGTGGGCATATCGGAAGGGGTCAAGGCAACGATGTCCTCCAACGCGGACCAACTTCGCCAATTGAGCGACAATCTCACTGCCCAGTCGAAGCTGTTGCGAACAGGAAACATTGCCTTGAGGAACACGGTGGCTTCTCTCGGCAAGCAGCTGGCGGAAATAGTCAAGGACAAGGCGGTAGCCACGCGCGATGGCGAGATCGAGCGTCTTCGTCTCCAGATTGCCGAAGCGGAGGTTGCCAAGGCGGAACAGTTGGCCTTGAAAGAGACTGCCATCCAGGAGCGGGATGATGAAATCGAGCGCCTCCACCAGCATGTTGCGGATGCAGATACCGCGAGCACGGAGTTGCTGGCTCGCAAGGAAGCCGCCATCCGCGAGCGTGATGCCGAAATTGCCCGGCTAAGCAAAAAAGTCACGACTGTCGAGGAACGGGCCCAGCAGTTGGCAGCCCAGATCACTGCCTTTCAGAACTCGACCTCATGGAGAGTTGCAGCGCCAATGCGTGGTCTTGTCTATGGCTCTCGGGCTGTGGGTCGACTTCCGAAGGCAAATGCCCGGCTTGTGATGGTGCATGGGTTGCTGTGGTTGCGCCGAAGGCCCAGGATCGCAGCATTTGTCCAGCGCATGGTGCGGTTCGTTCCGCCGGTCGAACGCCGCCTCCTGGCGTTCGCACGAGCAAGCAGCGGTTTCGTCCCCATCGACACGGGTTGGACGCTTGAACCTGACCCGGTTGCTCTTGGCGTGTGGCGCAAACGTCTCGAGACCGGAAGGTCGGCATGACCAACACACAGCCCTTGAGACTCTGGGTCGACGGCCAGTGTCTCCAGACGCATAGCCGCAAGCGCGGGATCGGACGCTACGTATTGGATCTGCTGAGCGCCCTTTCGACTCACGAAAGCAGCATCGAGCTCTCGGTTTCGCTGAATGCCGCGATGCCTGACGCCACAGTTGCTGCGCGATCGCTGCTTTCGGGCATCGTGCCATCGGAGCGCATTCACGTCTGGCACGGGAAAGTCGAAGGCGGTGAAGCCGACTACGGACACACGCCATGGCGCAGTCGTAGTGAGATGGCCCTCGTCCATCATGTCAATCAGCTCAATCCAGACGTTGCCTTGTCTGCCAGCCCGTTCGAAGGCGCAGTCGACCCCGCGATCCCCTACCTCGGAGGGTCATTGGCGGCGGTCAGAACGGCAGCCCTGTTTTATGATGCGATCCCGTTCAGGTTTCCGCACAAATACATTCGCGATCTTCGTCAACGGGAATATTATCATCGGCGTCTTGCCAGCTACAAGAATTTTGATCTGGTGTTCACCATTTCAGATTTTTCTTCTCAAGAATTTCGACATTTCGTCCAGTCGTCAAAAGAGACATGCATCGGCACGGGAATATCTGAAAGCTTTGTTAAGTGCATCAACGATAGCTCGGGTGAAAGCCCAATTGATGGGAAATACGTTCTTTACGTTGGTGGCTCAGATTGGCGCAAGAACCTTGAAATAATTCCGTCTGCATTTAGGAAAATTTCCATATCATTGCAGGAAAACTTGAAATTCGTAATCGCCGGAGAGATTACCGACCGAGAAGAGATTGAATACCGTAAGAATTGGGAATCGCATAACTTATCTTCTGACCGGCTTGTATTTGCAGGCGCGGTCGATGACAGAACGCTGGTTCGTCTTTACAAAGGGGCGCTTGCACTGGTCCAGCCGTCGTTCATGGAAGGCTTCGGGCTGACTGCGCTGGAAGCAATTGCCTGCGGAACGCCTGCAATTGCGGCCAGAACGGGCGCACTTCCCGAAGTTGTCGGAGACGGCGCATTGCTCTTCGACCCCGCGTCACCTTCGGATCTTGCGGAGAAAATAGAAGCGGTAGCGGCAGGCAAACTCGACGCGCGAAAGCTGGAAGAACTGGCGCGGGATAGAATTGACACGTTCAGTTGGCGAAAAGTCGCAGAGCGCGTCGTTCAGGGCTTGCACGGACTCGACCGCCACACGGCTCCGCAGCAGGTTGACCTGGTCAAGGCGCTTGGCGTCAAGAAAGGTGATGAAACGGACCTGGCGACCCTGATGGCCCTCGCCGAGCCGGAAGCCACGAAGGCGCGGCTGCTGGTGGACGCGAGCGCAACACTGATAGACGACCACAAGACTGGCATTCAACGCGTTGTTCGGCGGATCTGTGAAAACATGTTCCCGCCCCGGTCGAGCGACGAGGGCAAGTACATCTCGTTCTGCGACGACGAATCCGGCTGGTACTTTGCAAGAGAATGGACAGCACGCCCGCCGTCGAAGCAACCATCGAACCGTATCCGGCCACACGCCGGCGACACCGTCTTGATGCTAGACAGCTCGTGGCCTTTCCACACCCTGCATCCGGCATTTCTTCGCCCGGTCCTGATCAAGGGCGGCGAAGTCATATCCTGCCTCTACGACACGGTTCCCCTGCGCTCGGCTGCCTTTTGCCATGAAGGCATGCCGCCCATTTTCAGTGCATGGTTTCAAACCGCTCTCGCCTATTCGACCGGCTTTGTCTGCATCTCGCGCGCGGTCGCCGACGAACTGCTGGAATTGCTCGCAGGCATCCAGTTTCCACGCCGCATGAAGGTCGGCTACTGGCATCTCGGCGCGGATTTCGCAACCGACCTGTCCTCACCCAAGCCGGTTCGGCGGCGGAACATGGCCGCGGCCCGTCCTCGCTTCCTGATGGTCGGAACGCTGGAGCCCCGCAAGGGCCACCGCGTTGCATTGGAAGCCTTCGAGGCATTATGGGCCGATGGTTTCGATGTCGAGCTGGTTATCGTCGGAAAGATCGGGTGGGGCATCTCGCATCTGGCCGACCGTATTCGGCGCCATGCGGAATTCGGCAAGCGTCTTCACCTACACGAAAAGGTTGGCGATACCGACCTGGCCGCTCGGTACAGCGAGTGCGAAGCCTTGATTGCGGCCTCCTTTGCCGAAGGTTTCGGTCTGCCCATTGTCGAGGCAGGCCATTTTGGCAAACCGGTGCTGGCCAGTGACATTCCCGTGTTCCGCGAAGTGAGCAAGGGGGCAGCGGAGGCGCATTTCTTCAAGGTCGGCTCGCCTGCCGCGCTGGCTGCGGCCGTTAAGAGTTTTCTGAATCGTACGTCCGGTGGCACGCCTCCCCATGCGTCCTGGCCAACCTGGTCCGAAAGCGCAGCGCAGCTGGAAGATATTGTTGTTGGGCAGAACTGGTACAAGCTCTACGAGCCACGATCGCCTAGGCCTTTCACACAGCTCACCGACCTTGGCGACACACGGGTCGCAGCAGCCCTCGATGAGGAGCAGCGTGCCCATCGCCTTGAACTTGTGGAAGGTCCCTACAGGACCGATGATGGCACGGGATTGAAGATCGTTGTCAATGTGACCAACCTTTCCGGGACAGCCTGGTCGAGCCTCGGCCCGACCGACGGCCACATGGGAATAGCGCTGGGCTATCATGCGTTCGACGCCGCTGGCGAACTCCTCCAGTATGATCAAGCGCGCACCTGTATTCCATTTGTTCTGGTGCCGAATGATACAATCTATCTGGCCGTCAACGTCCCCGCGTCGCTTAGAGAACGTGGTGCCGCACGCGTCGATATAGAACTCGTCCAGGAGGGCGTTCGTTGGTTCGGCAGCCCCCTTCGCGTGGCTTTGTAGTTTGTCTATTTCCGTTCGGCCCGGTGCCTCCGAATCCTACCAAGCGATTGCTTCAACTGTGGTGTGCAACGACTATGGCTAAAGATGGGGATTGCAAAGGTTTAGTCCTGGTGCGATGAAGCTTTGTGGTGTGCAGGGGTCTTGGCACTCGTTCGCCACCTGCGTTTTCACTGCCCTTGTTCGCGCGCGCGACACATGAACGAAACAGATCCTGTGCCTTGCCCTTTGCCATGCCCGAAACCTCCTATGGTTGCGGGCAGAGTAGTCTTAGGCAGGAATCGTCAATTGGGCGGCTAGTTTTGTCGCAACCGGATGATCGCGTAGTCATCGGTGCGCGTCACGGACAATGCCTGATTGGCTTCCAGAGTGTCGGCAAGATGTAGGAGATCCGCCTTGAATTCTTGCTCCACCGGCCAACCGCGAGTCGGGGCTAGATTGTCGATGAACGACAGCGCGACAGCATCTGCAGTCTGGGTAGTTAGCACTTGGGTCACCAGATCGGCATAGTTGGCGCCAATCGTCCGGTCCACTTCGCGTTGAGGGAATGCCTGTAGCGAAGCTGGCCATTGGTCGAATGCAGCGGCAACGTTCTTGTCACCGCCGATGTTGAACGTTTTGATCCTAATGTTTGGCGCCAGAAAGGTGATGAATGGGTCATTGCCCCAAGGCGCAAAGAAGACCGTCTCACCATCCCCGAAACTCTCATCAATGCCGGAAGCCATCGCTTCGACCTTCAGCATGTTGTCTCGGTTCGTGGCGTAGGTGGCCAGCCAGGATTGATGTGGCAAGTTGAACAGCACGACAGCAATCGCCACCACCATCGGTGACCCGGCAAAGCTTCGGCGTCCTGCGGCGCTTGCCATGAACGCGGCCCATAATCCGAACATGCCGAGAACTGCCCACCGATAGCTGGCCCGCATGGCGTCGAAGCCCGGCAGGCTCGATGAGATCCACCCCGTTCCGGTAGGGATCGGAGCATATGTCTCCGGCATTGTCGGGCCAGCGACGCCGTCCGGTTTCAGCGCGTAGAATTTGAACGACGGGCCCAGCGAGAAATAGAAGCCGATTAGGGCAATTGCGATGAACGCGTAAACGGCTCGCCTGTCGCCTCGGCTGACCGCAAGGCCGACAGCTGCAGCCAGCATCAGAAATATGGCATGCGAAGTGGTGAACACCGAGGGATCACCAAAATAGTCGGCGGCCGCTCTGTTTTCGGCGAAACCAGCCCAGTCCGAAAGCCACAAAAGCCCAAGAACCGGACGAAACAGGAACTCTATATTTGCGCCCCAACCTCGAAAGAAGTCCAGTGGCGCTTGGTCATAACTCGATCGCCCGATGTAGAGCGCATAGAGAATATACGCGATCAGGAACGCGGACCCGATCAATGCGATCCGAAGGGCCGAAAGCTTCCAGGCTTCCCCGCTGACTATTCTCACCGCACACAGGCAGGACGATGCGACAGCAAACATCACGAACGTATAGCCGTCCATGAAGATCGAGATCACGGCCGCTGCGACAAACAGCGGAAAGGTCGTCCTCAGCGCCGGACCATTCGCCCATACGATCGGCCAAGCGCACATTGCATAGAATGGAAGCAGCGACATCCCTAGCGCCAGAGCCGAGTAGCTTTCGTGCATCCACAGCATTGGCGTCGACAGCCACATTGCTGCGGCTGTGAGCGAAAATATCCTGCCCGCGTCAAGAAGCCGCCCAAGCTGATAGCATCCCCAAAATGCCAAGATCAGCCAAGCTGCAAAGGATAGCGAATATGCATCGGCGGCATTGAAACCAATTTTCAGAAAGACTGCCGCTGTCAGAGATGCAGGAAGTCCGAAGGCGATGGCAGCGGGAACCGGATTTCCGATATCACTGGCGAAGACCGAAAAAGCGTTTGCGAACGATCTGGCAAAGCCCATCAACGAGAGAGCTTGCCCGAATGCGGGCATAGAGTAGCCCGGGATTGCCCCATGCAACACCAGCACGAATGCAACGAAGGGCAGTGCTGCAATCGCAGTAAGAAGACGCATGCTCACTCTAGATCAGCCGCCGTCCGGTCCTACGCACCTCTTTGCGCCCTTTGGCAGAGTCGCCAATTCGGCATTGGTGCGGCAAAGGTTGAATCCGGCGGCGGGGTTTTCCGGCGCGGGCTGGGCAATCGCCCAAACAACCCAAAGCGCCAGAAAAACCGAAACAATGACGTGCACGACAGGTTTAGTGCTCATGCTGTTGTGTACAAAAGCAGATGCGAGAACGCAATAGTGCCGTCAGGACCACGGACCCTGCGAAACCATCGTGTTCAGCCCCATCGGCTTGATGCGGAAGAACGAGTTGCGCTTGATTGTCGGGGCACCGCCGGGAGCGGCGGAATACTGGAACTGCGGGATCACCGTGCCGGCGGCGTTGATGCGCATTTCACCCCGAAGCTATCCAAGCCGATGCCGTGGTCGGACATCGCTCAAGAAGACATTAATCAAGGGGATGCGACGATCGTGGACGCTGACATGAAGAGGGACGGCTACACCTGCGTCGCACGCCTGCCCAACAACGCCAAGTTGTTAAAACGGGCTCCCGGTCCGGACGGTTGCTAAAAACCTGCCTATTGTCGACAACGTGTCGATTCACGATAAGATAAGTCTATCCGATAGATCTGAAGGAGCAGTAGAGGTCATCCACGCATCCGGCCGATACCAGATTGTCATGAATAAAGGTCAAGGCGGCGTGGTCGCTATCAATCAATAGCGGCTGCCCAGCTTTGAAGCGATAGACGTAGGGGAACATTTCCCGCAACAGCCGCAGCAGGTCGCGCGGGTTGATATCCCGAAAGCCAACCATCGTGAAGGCGTTGAACTCGATGAGTAGCGAGGGCTTTAGCCGCTCTATCGTGTCTCTTCCGCCCCGCAGAACGTCTATTTCGAAGCCTTCCACGTCAATCTTGATGAAGTCGATCTTGTTGATGTGATGGGCCTCCACAAACGCATCGAATGTCGACATCTGAACAGTTCCCGTGGGCGAATGTCCAAGCGTGTCTTCCGTGACAAGGTGACTGGCAGAGGCCGAATCGGGGTTGGAAAAGAAGGAGAGCGATCCTTCTCTTGCTCCCAGCGCCATATTGTGAGCATCCACCAACGCTGCGTTGGCTTTGATCGTATCCAGCAGGAATGGGAAGACGTTCGGGTCCGGCTCAAAAGCGTAGACCTTCGCAGTACCTTGCTTCGCTGCGACAACAGCCGTCATTCCGATATTTGACCCGATGTCGAAAACGACTGCATCACTGGGAAGAGCACGCATTGCGTATGCAAACGGCTCATCAGGTGCGGCGTGGTCAAAGTAGCTGTCACCCTCACGCCCGCAGAGGGCGATGTCTTGCCCGTCAAATTGAATGTGTCTTCTCTGCATTTGCTTTCTCTCGGAGTAAGAATGAGCCGTCTTCCCAGCACGATGCCATCGCTATAACCCACTGACTAGATTCAGACCAGCGGATGCTGGCAAGGGTCGTTTCCTTGAGCAGCAGACTACGCTTCGCCGAAAGATCGGCGCGACCCTGAAAAGCCTCCTAGGCGATGCCGAGGACGTAGACACCGTGTCGCCGCTTTTGCGATGACCAAAAAACCTACCGTCCAGCGAACCAATGTTATTCCTATCCTCTCAACTCAACTTTCTACGCTGAAGCATCGCATTCCCCGCGACGAATCCGATCAGGTCTGCGACGGTCGCTGCCAGTCGAACTGTCAGCGCAACCAGCGCTGCTTCGTTTGTACTTACGCTTGGGCCAAGCAGCAGGATCGTGGTCGCCTCGCGCACTCCGATACCTCCCGGTGCGCCAGGCGTGACATAGCCAGCGAGAAACGATGCGGTCGCGACTCCAAGGCAAGCGACAAACTCGATCGTAGTTTCCGGAAACAGCAAACGAGTTGCGGCAAATAGCGCCAAACCGTTGAGGGCAAAGCAGGCGAGATCGATCAAGGCAATGGCGGCAAGGCGCTTTCGCGATGCGATCAGATCGGCCCACAGTTGCCAGAGGACAGGCTTCAGGCGCGCCCGAAATCGTGCCGCTGCAAAAATCATCATGGCGCCAAAAATTGCGAGTGCCGATGTGATAAGAGTGATGCTGATGCGGCTGGCAACGTCGCCAAGCACCGCTAACAGCCAGTCAGCCATGAAAGCGACAACCAGCGCCACTCCAGTCGCTAGAAGCACAACCACCTCAACCAACATTGCCTTCGATGAAGCGCCAATGGGGACGTCGTATGCCTTGAGTACTGCCGCTCGCCCGACCAGATGCCCAATGTTACCAGGTGCATACTTGCCGATCTGTGTTGCTAAGAAAACAGCGCAGACCAGCGTCAAAGGCCTCCGGCCTCCGAACATAGACAATAGCAACTGCCAGCCAATGGAAGCGCAAACCAGACTAACAAATGTGCAAATCGTGGCTACGACCAAAGCGCACGCAAAAGTCGGCTCAGAAACAACGCGTATCAGCGCCTCGGGCGAACGCGCGATCGCCAACGCGAAATAGACGAGCCCGACCAGGCAAATGCCAATGCCGGTATACCGCAATAACCTCATTTATCTTTCTTTTCAGCAACAAATATCAAGGTCGGCATTATGGGTTTGAGAATTCCCCAAAGCGGGGCGAGGTTCTTCAATAGGAACCGTATGTAGCGGCTGCTAAATTCAACGTCGGCAACAACAGTTATGGCCTCTATAGTCTTGTCGTTCTGGGTAAGACCTGATTGATCGAGTAATCTCCTCGCCATTCCCGCAGCCATCGGGTAACAATCATAGATTGGAGCAGCGCCGAGCGCTCGAAGAATGACATGCGCGATCCCTCTGGGTAGCCAACTAAGGAAGGGCACACGATAGTGCGGCTCTACAAGCCGCCATTTATTAGGAAAAGCGAGATAAAGTATACCAGTATCTTTTAGGCAGCGCTTAATTTCGGAAAGATGGACCATTTGATTTCTCTCTGGTCCAACATGTTCAATAACGTGGTTCGAGATGATAAAGTCAAATTCGCGGTCAGGAAATGGAAGTAGAGCGTCATGCACCAGGGAAAACTGATAACCGCTCTCCACTTGACGCTCATCTGCAACATCGACAGCAAATGTTCCCTCGAACCCAAATCCAATCTCCGAAAAGTATTTGCATATATACCCTGAGCCACTTCCAACTTCTAACATTTTCATGCCGGGACGAATGTCCGAAAGGCGGGATAGACGATGAATCTTGATCGCTTTCAGGTACCGGGACTGCTCGTCGAGAATCGCGTGCGTCCTATTTTGACTATGATCGCCCATAGACTGCACTTTCATATTCGTATTTTGTATTTTTAGCAACTTGATCCCATGAGTAACGCTTCGAAATCAAATGAAACGCGTTCCCGATGAAATCTTCGCGCTCTTTTCTCGACCATCGAGCGATTGATGCAATAGTCTCAAGCCAAGCGCTTACGTCTCGCTCCGGAACTAGAAAGCCGGTCTCTCCCGGGATAACCGCATCCACTATCCCTTCGATTGCTGAAGCAACAAGAATTCCCCCGTCCGCCGCAGCCTCCAATGCTGCAAGCCCAAATCCTTCTATGTCAGTTCCGTCGCTGGAAATGTTGGGCATAATGACAACCAATGCCGCACGCCTAAGGTGAGCAATGTCCTCGTTGCTAAGGGTTCCAAGATATTCGGCCCTCGGATTTGAGGAAATTGCAGACCATTCTTGGCTATCCCATTTCGCGCCAACAACCTTCAGCGAAATATCCTGTGGCAAGCGGGGTAGAACGTGCTTAGCAAACCACGACGCGCCCTTCCGCGGAACGAGGCGGCCAACAAACAAGACAAATTTGCCAAACACATCAGGATGGCTCTCGATCGTCGCGAAAGGCTTCCTCTCATGTAGATTCACTCCCAAAGGCACAACAGCGACCTTGCTGAAACCGGCAGTCTCGCAAAGCAGCGCTGTTGCCTGAGAGATGGCAACAACATTCAACCTATTCCCCATCACGCGAACGCATAGGCCAAGGTATTGCCGATAGAGCCAAGGGAAAAGGCCCTTCCTATGTGCAAAGACAATATCTAACCCATATGCGGTAATGAATACAGGACACGATCTTCTCAGCACAAATGGAAGAGCGATTGGCCAACTGACAAGATCGCCAACATGGACGATGTCACGCTGAGGTCCAAGAAATGCCCTAACACAGCAAAGTGCTATGAACACGATTTGCCGAAAGAGATTCGGCGGTCTGCCGCTATTTTTTCCAGGAAGGGCCCACACTTCTACATCATTTCCAGAAGAAAGATGCTTAGTTAACTCAACACTATACACCTCCATCCCCCCAATCGCAGGAGGCCATTTTCTTGTAGTAAATAAGATCTTCATTGGCTTCAGACCACCAATCCAGTCCCGCAATACGCTACATCTAGAGTCACACTGAGTCTCCAGTCGCCTTCAGCCTCACAGCTTTGGCGCCCGGATTCAGGTCGGCACGCTGTGCATAGCGGATGTCTTCAAGAAGCTTGCGATTGGCCGCTATCACATCGGCCAGAAAGGCTACGAGAAGGCACTGGAAGCCCATCGACATGAGAGAGCCCGCCAGGATCACCGACTGTATGTGGCCGGTGCCCGTTCCCGTCAGGTAGAAATAGAGGAAGCGCAGGCCGATCAGGAAGCCAAGTCCGAAAAGAAGTGCCGCAGCAATGCCGAAGAACCGCGCAGGCTGATAGATGACGAAGATGCGCACGATGGTGAAGATCGAGCGCTTCAGATAGGACGGAATGCTCTTGACCAGCCTCGACGGCCGCAAATCGCCATTGACGCGGATCGGCACCGAGACCACGCGCATGTTCTTGCGGCCGGCCTGGATGATGGTTTCCAGCGTATAGGTGTAGTTGTTGAACACGATCAGCCGTTGGGCCGCGTTTCGCGAGATGGCGCGAAACCCGCTCGGCGCATCCTGCACATCGGTGCCGCTGCTGACCCGAACCACCCAGCTGCCGATTTTCTGCAGAAGCTTCTTGACCGGAGAGAAATGCTCTATTTCCGATATCGGCCGGGCGCCGATGACCATATCCGCACGCCCCTCCAGAATCGGTTTGGTAAGGGCCGGAATGTCGGCTGCCTGATACTGGTTGTCGGCGTCGGTGTTCACGATGACATCGGCGCCTCGTGCGAGACAGGCTTCGACACCTGTCATGAAGGCGTAGGCAAGACCACGATTGCTTGTATGACGTACGATATGATCGACGCCGGTTTCCTCGGCGACCCTGACGGTTTCGTCGGTGCTTCCGTCGTCAATGATCAACCATTCGACGCTGTCGAAACCTGTAACGGTCCGCGGCAGATCGCTCAGCGCTATCGCCAGTGTTTCGGCTTCGTTATAGCAAGGAATCTGGATAATCAGCTTTGGCAGAAGTTCGCTCTCTAATTGGGAGGTTGGACAATCGTGCATCTACCATCATCAGACTGAGGCGCAAGCTGTTTTCCCCACGCGAGACTGCTTTTCCAGTTTCGTGTATCGAATTGGCGAGATGTATGTCAGGGGCTAGCCTCGCAACACGCTGCTGGCGGATCGCGCCTCCAAGCGCCTTCTCTTATCCGGTGCAAGTGTCCGGAATCCTTTGTTCAGTTCGTCTCCGGAGAAAAGATTGAAAATCGGGATCGACGGCAAGAACCTGGGATCGGCCACCGACGGAATCGGCAGGTTCGTCCTTAAGTCGATCGAGGCCTTGGCGACGCTTGGCGCCGAGGTGTGTGTCTACGCTCCCGCCCAGATCAACGCCAACTACGAACTCCCGCGCGGCGTTGGCTTGCGAACAGGCAGCTTCAACGCGCTGCCTGCGCGCGCGCTGTGGGGGCAAGTCGTGCTGCCTTCCTGGGCTGCGCGCGACAAGGTGGACGTGTTCTGGGGCCCGGCTCACCGCCTGCCCCTCACCCTGGACGACCGGATGGCACGCGTGGTCACAATCCACGACCTTGTCTGGATCCACGCGCCGGAAACCATGCGCGTCCGGACCTGGATCGGCGAGCGCCTCCTGATGAAACCCGCTTTGCGAAAAGCCGATGTCGTGGCGACGGATTCGAATGCCACGGCAACCGCGTTGACGGCAGAGTTTCCCTGGTTGAAATCACCGATCAAGACGATTGCCCCCGGCACGTCCCCCCTGCCCGCTCCGGGCAGCTTTTCAAGCTTGGAGCATCTCGGCATCACCAGACCCTACGCGCTTTTTGTCGGCACGCTCGAACCAAGAAAGAACCTGCGCAACCTGATAAGGGGTTACGGCCTGTTGCCCGCAAGTACCCGGTCGGGCTGCGACCTGGTCATTGTCGGGGGCAGCGGCTGGAAGCAAACGAGCCTGGCCGATGATGTGCGTCTCGGCGGGCTCGAAAAAAATATCATCTTCACCGGGTTCGTCGACGACGCAAAGCTTGCAACGCTCTATTCGAATTGTCTTTTTCTGGCGATGCCGTCGCTCTATGAAGGTTTCGGCTTTCCGATCGTCGAGGCGCAGTCTTTCGGCAAGCCGGTGCTGACATCGAACACATCGTCGATGCCGGAAGTCGCCGGCGACAGCGGTATCCTTGTCGACCCGGGCAACCCCGAGGCAATCGCCGTTGCATTCGATCAGCTTTGCGTCGATGGGCAATTGCGCCAGAAGATCGCGGCCGGAGCGCGCAAAAACGCGGAACGCTTCACGTGGGAAAATCACGCCAAGGGCATGCTTCATGTTTTTGAACAGGCCATCGAAAAAAGACGAAAGACACTCGCTTGAAAGTTCTGCACTTCTTCAAGACATACTGGCCGGATTCCTTTGGCGGTGTGGAGCGGACAATACACGCCATCGCCCAAAGCACTGCTCGCCATGGCATCGAAACCGAAGTGCTTTCGCTGAGCCGCACTCCCGAGGAGGCCACTCAACGGCTCGACGGACACCTGGCGCGAAAAGCCAGTCTGGATTTCGAACTGGCATCGACCGGTTTTTCACGCGACGTCTTCCGCAAGTTCAAGGCCCTGTCCGGCAAAGCCGACCTGATCCATTATCACTTTCCATGGCCGCTCATGGACGTGGTGCATTTTCAGTCCGGCCACCGCAAGCCGACGGTCGTCACCTATCATTCAGACATCGTCAAACAGAGGCTCATCCTGCCTTTCTACAGGCCACTGATGATGCGCTTCCTCGGCGATGTCGATGCGATCGTGGCGACATCGCCGAATTATCTGGAATCGAGCCCCGTTCTCAGGGCGTTCAGGGCCAAGTCCAAGGTCATTCCGATCGGCATCGACGAAGACGCCTATCCCGCGCCGACCGAAGCCGACAACGACTGGTGCCGATCGACAGTCGCGGAACCATTCGTGCTGTTCGTCGGTGTTCTGCGCTACTACAAGGGATTGGACATCCTGATCCAGGCTGCCGACCAGGTTCGATGCAAGATCGTTATCGCCGGGTCCGGACCCATCGAGCGGCAACTCAAGCTTCAGGCCAAGACGCTACGTCGCAACAACGTGATTTTCCTTGGCGAGATCGCCGAGCCGCGCAAGATGGCGCTCCTTCGCAACTGCCTCGGGTTCGTTTTCCCTTCAAACCAGAGGTCGGAGGCCTACGGGCTTTCGCTCGTCGAGGCGGCGATGTGCGGCAAGCCGATGATCTCGTGCGAAATCGGAACGGGCACAAGCTACGTGAATGAAGCCGACAAAACCGGTCTGATCGTCCCACCTTCGGATCCGGATCGTCTTGCCGAAGCCATCAACCGGTTCGTCGATTCGCCGGTCGAAACGGCGAACTGGGGCCGAGCTGCGCGTGATCGGTACGTTCGTCTTTTCACCGCCGACAGAATGGGGAAGTCTTACGCCGAACTCTATTATCAGCTCGACAGCCGCCAACGCTGAAAGGCGGCCTTGCTTCTGCCGGTGACTCGGCGCGATGCCGGCCTCCGCCGGCTGGCTCTCATTCGGTGATAGATAGATGTCAGGGCTGCTTCGGCAGCAGCGCCCAGGCGGCAGGCACCAGGGTCGCGGCGAGCGCCACCTTGATCAGGTCGCCGACGATGAAAGGCACGACGCCGAACTGCCATGACTTTTCCGCACCGATCAGCAGCGCCAGCCAGGCAAAGCCCATCGCCATCATGACGATTTCGGCGACCAGCATCGCATTGAACAGCTTGACCGGATGGCGGTCCCAACCACGGTCGGCGGCCCAGCCGACGATGGCGGCCATGACAACGAAGCCGGCGAGATAGCCGCCGGTCGGGCCCACCATGTAGGCGAGGCCGATGCCCTTTTCCGGCGTGCCCTGGAAGACCGGGAAGCCCATGGCGCCCTCGGCCATGTAGAGAAGCAGCGTGGCAACGCCGAGGCGCAGGCCGAACGCGGCGGCAATCAGGAAGACGGCGAGCGTCTGCAGCGAGATATCGACCGGCCCGAGCACGACCTTCGTCTTCGCCGACAACGTCAAGAGCAGGGTACCGGCAATCGCCAGCAAAAGCTGCGTCGCGAGCCGTGTCGCGCCTTTTTCAGGCAGAGCCAGAGAAACAAGCGGACGCATCGTCGTTGCAATTGCCATGATCTTCCCCATTCCGGACAGCCGCTGACGTGCGGCCCCGCATTTTCCTATATTGGCTTCCGTGTTATGCGGCAATCGGTTTTGCCGCCTCAGGAACAGAGCTCCACGCCCCTCATGGCCCTCAAATTCGACACCAGCTTCGATCCTGCCTATGGCCAGGCCGTAACCGTCGCACCAGACGTCCAACGCATCACCGCCCGAAACCCGAGCCCGTTCACCTTTCACGGAACCAACAGCTATCTTGTCGGGCGTGACACGCTGGCAGTGATCGATCCGGGGCCGGAAGACGATGCGCATCTCGAGACATTACTCGACGCGATCGGGCTGCGGCCGGTCAGCCACATCTTCGTCAGCCACACGCATCGCGACCATTCACCACTGGCGGCCCGGCTGAAAGAGCGGACCGGGGCGATCGTTCTGGCGGAGGGGCCGCATCGCCCGGCGCGGCCATTGCGCATCGGCGAGGTCAACCCGCTCGACGCCAGCGCCGACATGGCTTTCGCCCCGGACATTGCGCTCCAAGATGACACGCTGGTCCATGGCGACGGCTGGGCGATCAGAACGGTGCTGACGCCAGGCCATGCCGCCAATCACGCGGCCTTTGCGCTGGAAGGAAGCGGCGTGCTGTTTTCGGCCGATCACGTGATGGCGTGGGCGACCTCGATCGTGGCGCCGCCGGACGGCGCCATGGCCGACTATATGGCCTCGCTCGACCGGCTGATCGAGCGAGGCGACCGTCTGCTTTTGCCCGGTCACGGCGGTCCGGTGACCGCGCCGCGCAGCTTCATGCGCGGGTTGAAGACGCACCGCAAGATACGCGAGCGGGCGATCCTGGAACGCATCCGGGGCGGCGACAGGACGATCAGGGAGATGGTTGCGGCAATCTATCGCGACACCGACCCGCGCCTGCATGGCGCCGCCGGCCTCTCGGTGCTTGCGCATCTGGAGGATCTGGTGGCGCGCGGCCTGGTCGCCACCGATGGCGATCCAGGCATCGACGGCATTTTCTGGCCGGCACCGTAAACATCATTCGGCCGGTGCGGCACCCACCTGGCCGGCCACTTCCTGGTCGAGCTCCCCCAGGAATTCCACGATGCGGGCGGCATTGTCGCCAAGGTCGTATTGGCCGTAGCGCGAGGCGGACCGCATGTCGACGATGACGGTGTCGCCATCGTCGGTCACGCGGATCGCGACATCGGCGGGAAGGCCAAGCACGAAGCTTTTGGCGAGCGCATTGATCGTCACTTCGCTTTGCCCGTCGGTTTCCGGGTACGGCGCCTGAAGCTGCCAGTCGCGCCGATCGAGCACGGTCTCGACCGCATCGACGACGGTTTCAAAGGGCAAATTGTAACTGCGACTGGTGACCAAAGGATAGGCATCGCCTTGCAGGCTTTGCTCGCCTGGCGTCGGCGTCGCCAGAACGTTCATGCCCTTGGTGCGGTCAGACGTGTCGATCGCCGGCGGATCGTCGAAATCGGTCGAAATGTCGCTCAGCGGCGGCGAGATCGTCGCCCAATAGGCGGCGGTGCCATAGGGGGCGAGCACCAGAAGCGCCAGCAGGGCGCCGACGGAGAGATCGCGGCCGCCGCGGTCGCCGAAATTCCACAACCTGGACAAGGCGAATCCGGCAAACAGCAAAGCGAAGGCGGCGAGCAGCGCGACGATCGCCAACACCCAGAGAAATACTGGTGTTTCGACGAGATCGAGTCTGTGGCCGACGAGCACGGTCAGCAGCAGGACCAGCGAAAAAGCCGCTGTCCCGCGCGACCAGCCGGCCGCCCTCGACGTCTGTCGTTCAGGAATACTAACCATTCTCAGCCGCACCACCCCAAGCCCGAACCGAGACTTAGAGCAGGATGAATTGGAATTGTCATTCACCCTGCTCTAAGCCTTTGTTTTGTCGCTTGATCCCGAAAAGTCTGCAACTTTTCGGGATCAAGCGCCAGAGCGTTTTGGCTCAGCTTGAAGCTGAAAGACGCTGCATGCCCATCAATCCGTCGGCAGGCGATAGTCCCTGAACTGCTCGCGCAAGGTGATCTTCTGGATCTTGCCGGTGGCGGTATGAGGAATTTCGCCGACAAAGGCGACGTCGTCGGGCATCCACCATTTGGCTACCTTGCCGTTCATGAAATCGAGGATTTCGGTCTTGCTCGGCTCCTTGCCTGGCTTGCGCACGACGACGAGCAAGGGCCGTTCGCCCCATTTGGAATGGGCAACGCCAATGGCGGCCGCCTCGGCGACATCGGGATGGCCGACGGCGAGGTTCTCCAGATCGATGGTCGAAATCCATTCGCCGCCCGATTTGATGACGTCCTTGGCACGATCGGTGATCTGCATGTAGCCGCCCGGATCGATATGCGCGACATCGCCTGTATCGAACCAACCTTCGGCGTCGAACTGCTCGGCGCCGACGCCGCCATAATAGGCGCGAGCGATGGCCGGCCCACGCACCTTCAGCCGCCCGAAGGTCCTTCCGTCCCAAGGCAGCGCCTTGTCGTCGTCGTCCGTTACCTTCATCTCGACGCCGAAGGGCGGATAGCCCTGCTTGCCCTGGATATCGAGCCGCGCCTCGCCCTTCAGCCCTTCATAGTCGGGCTTCATTGTGCACAACGTGCCGAGCGGCGACATCTCGGTCATGCCCCAGGCATGGATCACCTGGATATCGTAATTGTCTTGGAATTTCTGGGTGATGGCGCGCGGACAGGACGAGCCCCCGATGACCACCTTCTGCAGGTAAGGGAGTTTCTTGCCGGTCTCCTCCAGATATTGCAGCAGCATCATCCACACGGTCGGCACGGCGGCGCTGAAGGTCACCTTCTCGGTATCCAGCAGTTCGTAGATCGAGGCCCCGTCCATCTTGCAGCCAGGCATGACCAGCTTGGCCCCGATCATGGGCGCACTCTGGCCGAGGCCCCAGGCATTGGCATGGAACATCGGCACAACCGGCAGGATGGTGTCGCGGGCCGAGATGCCCATGGCGTCGGGCATGGCGGCGATCATAGCGTGCAGCACGTTCGAGCGATGGCTGTAGAGAACGCCCTTGGGATCGCCTGTCGTGCCCGAGGTGTAGCACATGCCGGCGGCGGTGTTTTCGTCGAAGGTCCTCCAGGCGAAGTCGGCGTCGGTCTCGGCCAGCCATTCCTCGTAGGCGACGGCGTTCGGCAGCGCCGTTTCGGGCATGTGCGCGCTGTCGGTCAGCACAATCACACGCTTCAGCGATTTGACCGACCCGGCGATCTTCTCGAGCAGCGGCACGAATGTCAGGTCGACGAAGATCGCCTTGTCCTCGGCGTTGTTCATGATCCAGGCGATCTGCTCGGGGAAGAGCCGCGGATTGAGCGTGTGATAGATCGCGCCGATCCCCATGATGCCATACCAGGCCTCGATGTGGCGCGCCGTGTTCCAGGCCAGCGTCGCGATGCGGTCGCCAAGCGCGAACCCGTCGCGCTCCAGCCGTTGCGCCACCTTAAGCGCGCGGCGGTGAATTTCGGCGTAGGTGGTGCGCACGATCGGCCCCTCGATCGATCGCGACACGATCTCGCGGCTGCCATGCTGACGTTCGGCATTGTCGATCAGCTTGTGGCAAAGCAGTGGCCATTCCTGCATCAGTCCGAGCATGTCTGTTCCTCCCTGCGCTTTTTTCGCGTCTACGCGCTTTTGCCCCATTGTGGGACGAACCGGCGGATTGTCCACCCATCCCGGTGCATTGACCGAAATGACAAGGAAAACCGCCACAATCCGGCCATCGTCGGCGTTAAGGTTTGCTAATGGGCAGGGGTGCGATTGGCGAATGGAAGAGGTTCGCATGGACGCGCAGCTCGACGACAAGGCACTTGAAAACACACTTGCCGAAAGTCTGGCCGATTTGGTGCCGGACACCAAAACCGTCTCCGAAGATGAATTCGTCGAGGTTGTCGGCGGCGCCCTCGAGGCGGTCGGCGGCACGCTGCTGTTCAAGATGTGCGTCGACAACGACGGCGAAGGCCAGCATGTCGCCGCGGCATGCGTGGGAGATGGCGGCAACCGTCAGTTCCTGCTGCTGACCCTGCCAACGGTCGGCGGCGCGCTGAAGGTCGAGACGGCGTCGAGGAGCACCAATCCGGTGGCCGGCATCGCTGCCGCCTATGCCGGGCTGATGGATGTGTTCAAGACCGCGGCCTGAAATCTCGGGACAAGACCAGTATGACAGCAGACCAAGGGAGGGCTCGGTCAGGTTTGCTGCGTGTCGTCCTCGAATGGTGACCTTGCGAAGCGCGGTCATCCGACACACCTAGTGCAGGACGTTCTCACCCCAGACAAGGAGACCCCGTCTTGGACCAGATCGCAAACCCTGCACCCGGCTTTCAGCGCAACCCCGGCAAGGTCATCACCGTCGAGCCCTTTCACGGCACCGTCGTCGTGCGCGCCGGCGATACGATCATCGCCAGCTCGACGAACGCGAAGCTCCTGTCGGAACCGCCGTATCCCGCTGTTCTCTACATTCCGTTCGATGACATCGATTTCAGCCAGCTTGGCAAGACCGAGCACTCAACGCATTGTCCCTACAAGGGCGACGCCACCTACTGGAGCGTGCTGCCCGCGAAAGAGACCGGCAAGGATGCAATGTGGGCCTATGAGCGGCCCTTCGACGAGATGACGGAAATCCGCAATCACGGCGCCTTCTATCCCAGCAAAGTGACGATCGAAGCCACTCCCGACTGAGCGTTCGGAGCGAACTCACCCAAGATGCAGACCCAGGGTCAGGCCGATCCGATCACTCGGTGGTGCCGTCGTTGCCGATGCCATCGGCTTCATCGAGCCGCACGAAGGTCAGGCCCTTTTGCTTGAGCGCCAGCAGGCCCTGCACCACGCCTTCGCCTGCGGCATGGGTAGGCTGGTTGATATGGGCGATGATGACGTCGCCGTCCTTGGCGGCGGCGATGCGCCGGGCGGTTTCCTTCGCACCCAGCAACGAACCGCCGTCCCCGTTTATCGAAAAGCCGGCGATCTTGAAGCCAAGCTTGCGGATCATGGCGATGGCGGACGAGCTGTATTCGGCGGTCGCGCCGCGAAACCATTTCGGCGCCGGCTCACCGGTGCGGGTAAGTGCGGCGGCGCCCGATTCGACCTCGGCCAGCACGGCGTCGGGGCTGCCGGCGCTGCGGATGCCATAGATCTTTTGCGGCGTGTCGACCGCTGGAATATGGCGGCCGCCATGGTTCTCCAACTCGAACAAATCGGGATGCGCGCGCATGATCTCGACCGCCGCGGCATTGCGCTTCAGCCAGATGCCGGTGACGAAAATCGTCGCCGGGATCCTGTTGTCGACCAGCGCCGAGAGGATCCTGGTGTCGGTCTGACCGCCGCAGGCGTCGAGCGTCAGCGCCACGCGGCCGCTGCCCGCCTGCGGCGTCAGGTGCAGCGTAGGCTCCAGAAGCGGTGCAGCGTGACCTGCCGACACGGCGCAGGCCGAGATCGCGATCGCGCAAAGACATTTTCCGAGCAGGCGCATGATTGATTTCCGGACAGATATGTAGAAGCGGATCACCGCGGGAGCCGCGCCAAAAAGACCCGCATCGAGGCGAAATCGGGACGGCGCGCACGCGACAGGCGGTCACCGCGACAATTTTTCCTGGCGTGTGACTTTTCAGCGAGTGGCGCGAACCACGGGCGGCGGTTGCACCGCGACCTCGGTCTGCGACAAGATTTCCCGCACGGCCTCGATGACAGGCTCGACCTCCAGGCGCCAGACGCAGCAGGATTTGCTTGGGTCCGGCCAACGGCACAAATCGCGCGCAACGCATTCGCACGGCATGGAAGGCTGGAGGCAAATGCTCGGCGCGCCGACCGGCGCCCAACGGGTTGGCCTTGTCTGGCCGAAAAGGCCGACAACAGGGGTTCCCGCCGCCGCTGCCATATGCATCGGGCCGCTCTCATTGCCGAGGAACAGCCGCGCTTCCTTCAGCAGCGCCAGCAGCGTCTCGAGCGACAGGACGCCGACGAGGTCGACGACGGCCGAGGCGGTCCCGGCGACAATCCGTTCGGCCGGCTTGCGCTCGTCCGGGCCGCCGACAAGCACGAAGTCCAGCCCGGTCTCGCGCGCGATTTCGTCAATCACGGCGGCGAAGCGTTCCGGCTGCCATTGCCGGCCGCGGAAGCTGGCTCCGGCATGCACCGCGACGAAGGCGTTTCGCCGGAGCCCGTGCCTGTTCAATAAGTCCTGGGCGCGAGCCGTTTCCAGCGGCAGCGGCTTGATCGAAGGCACTCTGACGCGCAGATCGATCCCAAGCGCCTCCAGCGGCGAAAGGTAGCGGTAGAGATAGTGCGTTTCACCGTAGCCGAACCGCGTGACCCGAATATTGGCCGGATTGCGCTCGTACCAGCGCAAGGGCCTGTCAGTCGGGTGATAGCCCAGTCTGGTCCTGGCGTTGACGAGCCTGACGACGACCCGAGAGGTTTTCGAATCGCTCAGGTCGATCGTCATGTCGAAGCGGTGCTGGCGCAGCCGGCGCACCATCGAATAGAGCTCACGCCCGCGTTGCAGCGGTGAACCACGCAGGCGCGCGCGGCTGACGGTGACGACGTCGGAGGCGATGCCGTGGGCGGTGAGGAAGCTTGCGAAGCGCGCCTCGCAGAGGAACACGATCCTGACGCCCGGATATTCGAGCTGCAGGTTTTTCACCAGCGTGGAGGCGAGAACAATATCGCCCATGAACTTGGTCTGGAGGATCAGGATCGATCGGAAGGGGGCGGGGGAAGACTGTAGCATCTGTTTCGGGCACCGGGGGTCGGGCTTGGGAAACTGGGCGGAAACGATGTCGAGATTGAGGACCGTCACACGCAACTTCGCGTGACTTTGCTCACAAAATCGTAAGTTGGCAACCGCGCAGCCGGAGCCAATCGACAGTCATCGATCGGTCATCCATGGCAATAGTCGCGGCCATCAGGCGCGCGGCGCAGATGCCTTTGCCACCAGCACCGCTGCCTGCGCCGCGGCCAGCCTGGCGATCGGTACGCGGTAGGGCGAGCACGACACATAGTCGAGGCCGACCTCCTCGCAGAAGCGGATCGAAGCGGGATCGCCGCCATGCTCGCCGCAAATGCCGAGCTTGATCTCGGGCCTGGTCGCCCTGCCCTTTTCGGCCGCCATGCGCACCAGTTCGCCGACGCCGTCTATGTCGAGCGACACGAACGGATCCTGCTCGATGATGCCTTTCTGGCGATAGGTCTCCAGGAACGAGGCGGCGTCGTCACGCGAGATGCCGAAGGTGGTCTGGGTCAGGTCGTTTGTGCCGAAGGAGAAGAATTCGGCCGCCTCGGCGATGACATGGGCGCGGATCGCGGCGCGCGGCAGTTCGATCATCGTGCCGGTGAGATAGTCGATCTTGATGCCGGTCTCTTCCATGACACTCTTGGCGACGGCATCGATCCTCGCCTTGACGTAGTCCAGTTCCTTCACCAGGCCAACCAGCGGCACCATGATTTCGGGAACCACCAGCGCGCCAGCCTTCTGGCCCGCCTCCACGGCAGCCTCGAAGATGGCGCGCGCCTGCATTTCGGCGATCTCGGGGTAGGAGACGGCCAAGCGGCAACCGCGATGGCCGAGCATCGGATTGAACTCGTGCAGGGCTTCGGTGCGCTGCCTGAGCTTTTCCGGCGACACGTTCATGGCGGCGGCGACTTCGGCAATTTCCGCCTCGGTCTTCGGCAAGAATTCGTGCAGCGGCGGATCGAGCAGGCGGATGGTCACCG
This sequence comes from Mesorhizobium sp. LjNodule214, assembly GCF_964252735.1. Classification (NCBI taxonomy): domain Bacteria; kingdom Pseudomonadati; phylum Pseudomonadota; class Alphaproteobacteria; order Hyphomicrobiales; family Phyllobacteriaceae; genus Mesorhizobium; species Mesorhizobium sp. LjNodule214. The sequence continues at coordinate 2,692,418 of NZ_CAXUPE020000001.1, read as the reverse complement.
GCAAGCCGGCCATGATCTCGAACAGCTCGAGGAAATCCGAGCGCTGCATCGGCAGGAGCTTGGCAAGGGCTGTACGCCGGTCCTTCTCGGTGTCGGCCAGGATCATCTCGCGCATGGCGACGATGCGGTCGCCGTCGAAGAACATATGCTCGGTGCGGCAGAGACCGATGCCCTCCGCGCCGAAGGAGCGCGCCATGCGCGCATCGAGGGGGGTTTCGGCGTTGGTGCGCACCTTCATGCGGCGTGCGGCGTCGGCCCATTCCATGATGGCGGCGAAATCGCCGGACAATTCAGGCTGCAGCATCGGCACCGCGCCCTTCAGCACCTGGCCGTTGCCGCCATCGATGGTGATGATGTCGCCCTTGCGGAACGTCGATCCCATCGCCATCAGCGTGCCAGCCTTATAGTCGACACGCAGCGAGCCGGCGCCCGACACGCAAGGCTTGCCCATGCCGCGCGCCACCACGGCGGCATGGCTGGTCATGCCGCCGCGCGTGGTCAGGATGCCTTCCGCCGCGTGCATGCCGTGGATGTCCTCGGGGCTGGTCTCGATGCGCACCAGGATCGCCTTGCGGCCTTGCGCCTTGGCGTCCTCGGCATCGCCTGAGGAAAAGACGATCTCGCCGGTAGCGGCACCCGGTGAAGCCGGCAGGCCGATGCCGATCACGTCACGCGCGGCCTTCGGATCGATGGTCGGATGCAGCAGCTGGTCGAGCGAGGCGGGATCGATGCGGGCGACCGCCTCCTCCTTGGTGATCAGGCCATCCCTGGCCATCTCGACGGCGATCTTGAGCGCAGCCTTGGCGGTGCGCTTGCCGGAACGGGTCTGCAGCATCCACAATTTGCCGCGCTCGATGGTGAATTCGAGATCCTGCATGTCGCGGTAGTGCTTTTCCAGGCTGTCGGAGATGGTGACGAAGGACTGGAAGGCGTCCGGCATCAGCTTCTGCAGCGACGGCTTGTCGGAGCCGGCGGCAATGCGAGCAGCTTCGGTGATGTTCTGCGGCGTGCGGATGCCGGCAACGACGTCCTCGCCCTGCGCATTGACGAGGAATTCGCCGTAAAGCTGCTTTTCGCCGGTCGAGGGATTGCGGGTGAAGGCGACCCCGGTGGCCGAGGTATCGCCCATATTGCCGAACACCATGGCCTGGACATTGACCGCCGTACCCCAGCTTTCGGGAATGTCGTGCAGGCGCCGGTAGGTGATGGCGCGGTTGTTCATCCAGCTGGAAAACACCGCGCCGATCGCGCCCCACAGCTGCTCGTGCGAATCCTGCGGGAACGGCTTGCCGAGTTCCTCCTCCACCTTGGCCTTGTAGAGCGCGATGACGCCCTGCCACTCCAGCGCCGTCAGTTCAGTGTCGAGTTCGTGGCCGAGGCTCGCCTTCTGGTCCTCGAGGATCTCCTCGAACACGTCATGGTCGAGGCCCATGACGACGTCGGAATACATCTGGATGAAGCGGCGGTAGCTGTCATAGGCGAAGCGCGCATCGCCGGAATCGGCGGCCAGCGCCTCGACCGTCTCGTCGTTGAGGCCGAGATTGAGTACGGTGTCCATCATGCCGGGCATGGAGGCGCGAGCGCCGGAGCGCACCGAAACCAGCAGCAGTTTCGACGGGTCGCCGAAACGGCGCCCGGTCAGCCGGCCGATATGATCCAGCGCCACCGTGACATTTGGTTCCAGCTCAGCCGGATAGGTACGGCCGTTGGCGTAGTAGGCGTTGCAGACCTCGGTGGTGATGGTGAAGCCAGGCGGCACCGGCAGGCCGAGGCTGCACATCTCGGCCAGGTTGGCGCCCTTGCCGCCCAGAAGGTTCCGGTCGCCGGCACGGCCTTCCGCCGCACCATCGCCGAAAGTGTAAACCCACTTGGTCATGCTCGCCCTCCAGGTCTTGGAGATGGAAAGATTGGCGAAGCACGGACTAGGCCCGGTCTCCGCAGCGTCCGGACCGAGCGATATGATGCTGCACTGCGAAAGGCAAGGCGTCGGCAAAGCGACCGACCCCTACAATCGATTAAGAGAAACCCCTACAACCGATTAAGCAAAGGCTGCGTCAAAAAGACTTGCGGCATCGGAGGTAACGAAATAGAACATAACAAGAACGATGTGTGGAGTGGCGCCATGAAACTGACCGGAAAACTCGACTATCTGGAAATGCCGGCGACCGGAGGCACGCTGGACAGTGTGAAGGCCTTCTACAGCGCCGCCTTTTCCTGGTCGTTCACCGACTACGGACCGACCTATTCGGCCTTTGCCGAAGGGCTCGATGGCGGTTTTCAGGCCGATGCCGGCGAAGCGCCAGCCAAGCCCCTGCCGGTGCTTTACTCCAAGGATCTGGAAGAAACGCTGGACGCCGTCGAAAATGCCGGCGGCACCATCGTCAAGCCGATCTTCTCGTTCCCTGGCGGCAGGCGCTTCCATTTCACCGATCCGGCCGGCAACGAAATGGCGGTCTGGAGCGAGTAGACGCCGCTCCTGGCCGCGGCTGTGGACTGCGAAAATCAGGTGGGCGACACCACCCCTCATTGCCATTGTGCTTTTTGGCCGCTCTGCTAATAACGCGCCGCACAAGCGACTCTGATGGGGCGTCGCCAAGTGGTAAGGCATCGGTTTTTGGTACCGACATTCCCAGGTTCGAATCCTGGCGCCCCAGCCAATCTCAAGGACATCGTCCATAATTTCAGGGAAATGAACGAGCGGACAGCTGCCGATCAGGCGCCTCAGCTCGCCTCGCGCATCGCCTCGGCGGCTTGCAGGTCGACCGAGACCAGTTGACTGACGCCCTGCTCGGCCATGGTCACGCCGAACAGCCGGTCCATGCGCGCCATGGTGATCGGGTTGTGGGTGATGATGACGAAGCGCGTCTCGGTGGTCTTGGCCATCTCGTCCATGAGATTGCAGAAGCGCTCGACATTGTGGTCATCGAGCGGCGCGTCGACTTCGTCGAGCACGCAAATCGGCGCCGGATTGGTGAGGAACACGGCGAAGATCAGCGACATCGCCGTCAGCGCCTGCTCGCCGCCGGAGAGCAGCGTCATGGTCTGCGGCTTCTTGCCGGGCGGGCGGGCGAGGATCTCCAACCCTGCCTCGAGCGGGTCGTCGGATTCGATCAGCTGCAGTTCCGCCGTGCCGCCGCCGAACAGATGCGAGAACAGCCGCTGGAAATGGCCGTTGACCACCTCGAAGGCGGCGAGCAGGCGCTCGCGGCCTTCGCGGTTCAGGCTCTGGATCGCCTGCCTGAGTTTGCGGATCGCTTCGATGATGTCCTCGCGCTCGGAAACGATGGTTTCCAGCCGGTCGGACAGTTCCTTCTGCTCCTCCTCGGCGCGCAGATTGACGGCGCCAAGCCGTTCGCGCTCGATCTTCAGTCGGTCGAGCTGGCGCTCGATCTCGGCCATTTCGGGCATCGGGCTGTCGGCTTCCAGGCCGGTGTGGCGGATGACCAGATGCGGCGGGGTGTTCAGCGTTTCCTGGATGCGCGCCTCGACCTCCAGCCGCCGCTCGTCGGCCGCGGTCAGCCGCTCCTCGGCGCGAACGCGGGATTCGCGGGCTTCGGCCAGCGACTGGATCGCCGCGGTTGCGGCCTTGTCCAGTTCGGCCTGCTTGTTCTCTGCTTCCTGCAGGCGATCGCCCGCCGCCTGGCGCAGCGACTCGGCCTCGGCGAGCTGCGACAGCAGCGCGCGCCGCTTGGCGTCGATCTCGTCGGGCGCGTCGGCCAGCCGCTCGCGCTCGGCCTCGGCCTCGGCCTTGCGCTCGCCAAGGGCGGCAATCTGCGTCGATGCGTTCTCGGCCCGCTCCAGCCAGTTGCGTCGTTCGGCACCAATGGCCTCGAGGCGGCGCGTGCGCGCCTCGGCTTCCCGCCGCAACCCTTCATGGACGGCACGGGCGTCGGCGAGCGTGGCGCGGTCTTTTGCGACATTGGCTGAGGCCTGTTCGAGCTGCAGTTGCAGGTCGCCGAGGTCGGGGGCGCTCTGCAGCAGCATTTCCGCTTCGACGAAGGCGGCTGCCGTCTCTTCATGGCTGTCGACGACGCGGGCGCGCGCCTCGTCGAGGGCCGCGCGCCGGCTCACCAGCTCGCCGCCGGCTTTTTCGGCCTCGGCCAGCGCATTGCGGGCAGCGTCCAGCCCGTGCTGGGCGTCGCGGCCCGCCTGGCGGGCGTTGCGTTCGGCCTCGCTCGCCTGGCGAAGCGCCTGCTCGGCCAGGGCAAGTGCGGCTTCGGCCTCGCGCAGGACGAGGGTCGCCTGGATCGCCTCGGCGTCGAGCTCGGCCAGCCGGTTCTTCTGCGCCAGCCGCTGCGCGGCCGCGGTCGGCGCGTCGGCACTGGCGGTCAGCCCGTCCCAGCGCCACAGCGCGCCCTCGCGGCTGACTAGGCGCTGTCCCGGAGACAACAAGGCCTGCAGCCGCCGGCCGTCGGCGGCATCGACAATGCCGATCTGCGCCAGGCGGCGGGCAAGCTGCGCCGGGGCGCGAACCACACTGGCAAGGCTCCTGATGCCTTCCGGCAGCGCGGCATCGCTGGGGTGGATCTGGCTCTCCCCCCAATGCACTGGCGCGCTGCGGTCGAGCGGGACGTCGAGATCCTCGCCAAGCGCGGCACCCAGCGCTGTCTCATAGCCGCGCTCGACGCTGATCTGTTCGAGAACGGAGGGGAAGAGATCGCCGCTCGCGGCATTCAAAATCTTGGCCAGCGTGCGCGCCTCGGTCTCGATGCGCGCCAACTCGGCCTTGGCGTCCTGCAGCGGCGGGCGGGCGGCACTTTCGGCCGCGCGCGCCTCGGCGACCGCCTGTTCGGCTGATATCGCATTGGCCTCGGCCTCTTCCAGCAGCGCCTGGGCGTCCTCGACCAGAAGCCGCTTCTCGGCGGGATCGGGCAGGCCGGAAATTCGCGAGACGATGTCGGACAGTTCGCGGTCGACCTCGGCAAGCTGGCGGGCAAAACGGTCGCGCCGCTCGGCGGTCTCGCGCAGGGTGCGCTCGATCTGGTTGCGCGAGGCGGCCGCCTCGGCGCGTTCGGCGGTCAGCGCGGCAAGCTTCGCTTCGCTCTGCGAGAGCGTGGCCGCCGCTTGCTCGAAGGCGCCACGCGTGGTGGCCTCGCGCTCGGCGGCACCGGCATTTTCGGAATTGAGCGTAGCCTCCTCGGTGCGAAGGCGTTCGAGGATGTCGGCATTGTCGCGCACCATCCGCTCCTCGCGGGCGATGTCGCCATCAAGCTGCTGCAGCCGGCGCTCGAGTTCGGCCTGGCGGGCACGGATGCGGCCCGCTTCCTCCTCGATCTGCGTCTTGGCGATCGACAGGCGCTGGAAGGCAGCGGCGGCGGCGGCTTCCGCGTCGCGCAAATCCGGCAGCCGGTGGGCGCCGATGCCTTGCTCCCTCGCGGCCGCCATCTGGGCGGCGGCGCGGTCGCCGACCAGCGCCGTGGCAACCGCCAGCGCCGAACGCGCCTCGCCTTCCTGGGTCTTGGCCAACGTCCAGCGCAGATGCAGCAGCGTCGCCTCGGCCTTGCGGATGTCGGCCGACAGGTTCTTGAAGCGCGAGGCCTGGCGCGCCTGGCGCTTCAGGCTTTCGATCTGGCTTTCCAACTCGCCGACGACGTCGTCCAGCCGTTCCAGGTTCTGCTCGGCCGCCTTGAGCCGAAGCTCGGCCTCGTGGCGGCGCGTGTGCAGGCCGGAAATGCCCGCCGCTTCTTCCAGCAGAGCACGGCGCGCCTGGGGCTTGGCCTGGATCAGTTCGCCGATGCGGCCCTGCCCGACCATCGAAGGCGAGCGCGCGCCCGTCGACTGGTCGGCGAACAGAAGCTGCACGTCCTTGGCGCGGGCTTCCTTGCCGTTGATGCGGTAGAGCGAGCCGGCCTCGCGCTCGATGCGGCGCGACACCTGCAGTTCATCGGCGTCGTTGAAGGCCGAAGGCGCGGTGCGGTCGCTGTTGTCGAGGAAAAGCGTGACTTCGGCGGTGTTGCGGGCCGGGCGCGTTCCCGAGCCGGAAAAGATGACGTCGTCCATGCCGGACGCGCGCATGTTCTTGTAGGAGCTTTCGCCCATCACCCAGCGCAGCGCCTCGACCAGGTTCGACTTGCCGCAGCCGTTCGGCCCGACAATCCCGGTCAGGCCGCGTTCGATGACGAACTCGCCGGGTTCGACGAAGGACTTGAAACCGAGGAGGCGAAGGCGCGAAAACTTCATTCGCGCCGCCCCATAAGCTGTTTCAGCAAGGGTGTTCCGCGGTTGAACCCACGGCAAGGCATAGGCGTGCGCACGCCGAAGCGCAGCCGCTTCGGCGCTGCCTGGACGTCAGAGCAGAGGGTCGAGGATGGCCGACATTTCCTCAATCGACATCGCCCCTTTGTAGGTCTTCCCATTGATGAAGAAGGTCGGCGTCGAGTCGACCTTGAATTCATCGGCGCCGCGCTTCTGGACCGCTCTCACATCGTCCAGAAGTTTCTGGTCCGTCAAGCAGGCCTCGAAGGACTCCTGTGTAAAACCGGCGAGCTTCGAGATTTGCAGCAATGCGTCCTTGGTGTTGTTGACGCCAACCCAGTTGGCCTGCTGCTTGAACAGCACGTCCACCATCGGGAAATAGTTGTCCTTGGCGCAGCGTGCCAGCATGAAACCGGCCTCGGCGCTCGGATCGAACGGAAATTCGCGCAGGATGTAGCGGGCCCTGCCGGTGTCGATGTATTTCGTCTTCAACTCAGGGAAGGTCGTCTCATTGAAATGCGCGCAATGCGGGCAGGTCATCGAGGCGTATTCGACGATGGTGACCTTGGCGTCGTCCTTGCCGAGTTGCTTGTCGGGCAGCGCGCCGGGCTTCAGCAGTTCGGCCATGTCGACCGTGCCCTGCGCTTCCGGCACCTTGACGGCGGCCGGCGTGGCTGGTGTCGCAGGGGTGGCGGGTGCGGCAGGCTTCACATCTGCCGCCTTGGCCTCCTCGTCCGAGTCGCTGCAGGCAGCAAGCAGAACCACAGCCGGAACGGCGGCCAGCGAAGACAAGAGGTTTCTGCGGGACAAGCTTTGGCCAAACGGGGAACGGTTCATGCGAATCACCTGACAATGTTGGATTTTGCAATGCAAAGGCTAGAAAAGGCGAGAGTTGGCGCGAATTAAGGCATCGCCGTCCCCATTCCAATCGCCAAAGACTACATGCATGATCACGAATGCGCGAGATAGATGACGCATTCATGACCCCCGCGGTTTGCTTTCGCCAAGAATAGTGGCGCCGAGCCGCTCCAGCGAGGCACGCAAGCCATCGTCCTCGATCTTGCCGACCGTATCGGACAATTTGGCCTTCTCGGCTGATGTCAGCGGCCTGAGAGCCGGTTTCGGCCGGGCTTTCTCGGTCAGCACCGGCTTCTGCAGGATCTTGATGCGGCCGATGGCATTGAACCCGAGGAAAGCATTGACGCGGTTGATGATCTCCCCGGCCTCGTGCTGCAAATGGAGTGCGGCCATGCCCTCGCAGGCGATGACCAGCATCGCCGGCTCGAATGGATCGTCCTCATGCAGGCGGCGCGGCCACTGGATCTTCTCGGGACGCGAACGGCCTGCAAGCCGGGGTCCAGCGATCTCCTCCCATGACTGGACCAGCCCGATCGAGATGCCGGCGCGCTTGCGTAGCACCGGATCGAGGATCTCGGTCGCGAGATCGCTCACTGGAACGGGATTGCCGAAGGGCTTTTTCCCTGCCATGTGCGTTCTCCAGTCCGCCCTTCACCAGATATCGGCCAAGCCGGCACCCGATCAATGGCACCGCTAGACCAGACCCGCAAGGCCGCATCCGGAGACAGCAGCAAAGCTGCGTCCCTGGATATCGGCGAAGCCGGATCCGGGGATACCGGCGAAGCCGGATCCGATATCGCGTCCCGCCTGCTCGCCTGGTACGACGCGCATCACCGCGAATTGCCGTGGCGTATCGCTCCGCGCGCGTTGGCGTCCGGCACAAGACCCGACCCCTACCGCGTCTGGCTCTCAGAGGTGATGCTGCAGCAAACCACGGTCGAGGCGGTCAAAGCCTATTTTCGCGCTTTCGTCGAGAAATGGCCTGATGTCGAGGCGCTGGCCGCTGCGCCGACCGAGGACGTGATGAAGGCGTGGGCCGGGCTCGGCTACTATTCAAGGGCGCGCAATCTCAAGGCCTGCGCCGATCTCGTTGCGCGCCGAGGCGTCAGCTTTCCGGATACGGAAGCCGGCCTCAGGGAACTGCCGGGGATCGGCGCCTACACGGCGGCGGCGATCGCGGCGATCGCCTTCGACCGGCCGGCGGCCGTCGTCGACGGCAATGTCGAGCGCGTGGTCTCCCGGCTGTTTTCGATCGCCACGCCGATCAGCGAGGCCAAGCCCGAGATCCGCGCGCTGGTCGAGCGCATGGTTCCGGACAAAAGGCCGGGCGACTTCGCCCAGGCGATGATGGATCTCGGCGCGACGATCTGCACGCCGCGCCGGCCACGCTGCGTGCTGTGCCCGCTGCGGGCGGATTGCAGCGCCATCCTTTCCGGCGATCCCGAACGTTTTCCGGTCCGCCTGCCGAAGGCGGAGAAGCCGCTGCGGCGCGGGGCAGCCTTCGTGGCCGTGCGTGGCGATGGCGCCATCCTGTTGCGCAAGCGTGCGGACAAAGGCCTGCTCGGCGGCATGACCGAAGTGCCGACCACGGCCTGGACGGCGCGGGTGGACGGTGCGACCACGGAGGCCGCGGCGCCCTTCCCCGCCAATTGGCGGCGTGCCGGACAGATTGCGCATGTTTTCACGCATTTCGCGCTCGAACTCGACGTCTTTCATGCGCAGGTGAGCGGCGACACCCCAGTTGGCCATTTCTGGTCGCTGCCAACAGACATTTCAGGCGAGGCGTTGCCGACTGTCATGAAAAAGGCAATCGAGGTTGCGATACCCGGCGCGACGAAAAAGCCGTCGCCACATACCGCAAAGAGGCCTGCATGACTGAAATCCGCCACATCGTTTTCGACATCGGCAGAGTGCTGATCCATTACGATCCGAATATCCCGTTCAGCCACCTGATTCCGGATGCCGAAGAGAGAAAGTGGTTTTTCGACAATGTCTGCACCAGCGACTGGAACATCGAGCAGGACCGTGGCCGGACCTGGGAAGAGGCAGAGGCGCTGCTGATCGCCGAGCACCCCGATCACGCTGAAAACATTCGCAATTTCCGCCGCCATTGGCACGACATGGTGCCGCACGCCTATGACGACAGCGTCGCCATCATGGAGAAGCTGATCGATACCGGTCACGACGTGACCATGCTGACCAACTTTGCCACCGACACGCTTGCCGAAGCCCGGCAGCGCTTCGATTTTCTCAACCATCCGCGCGGCGTGACCGTGTCGGGCGACATCCGCCAGATCAAGCCCGACCGCGCCATCTACGATCATCACGTCGCTGCGTTCGGCCTCGAGCCAGAAGCGACGCTGTTCATCGACGACAGCCCGAAGAATGTCGAGGGCGCCAAGGCGGCAGGCTGGCAGGCGGTGCTGTTCACCGACGCAAAGACGCTCGAGGCGGACCTCGAGCGTCTGGGTATCAAGGTGAGCTGAATCAGGCCCCTGCCCGCTCCATGCCGAGGCGGGCGATGCGACGAAGCTCGTCGATCGGGGTCAGGCCGCCGCTGCGCTCATAGTGCCAGAAGGTCCAGCCGTTGCAGGCGTCCAGCCCCTGCACTTCGGCACCGATCTTGTGGATCGAGCCGGCGCTGTCGCCGATGGCCACGGTGCCGTCGGCGCGCACCCTGGCCGCCCAGCGCTTCTTGGCGTCATAGAGCGTGGCGCCGGGCAGCATAAGACCGGTGTCGATGAGGCTGACAAAGGCAACGCGCGGCTCGGCGCGCTTGCCGGTAAGCACGGTGAGATCGTCACCGTCCAGCGGACGAACGGCGTCGATGCGCTCGTTGGCGGCATCGATATAGGCCTGCTCGCGCTCGATGCCGACGAAGTGGCGGCCGAGGCGTTTTGCCACCGCGCCGGTGGTGCCGGAGCCGAAGAAGGGATCGAGCACGATGTCGCCCGGTTTGGTCGAGGCCATCATGATGCGGGCCAGCAGTGCTTCCGGCTTCTGCGTCGGATGCAATTTGTCGCCGTTCTCGTTCTTCAGCCGCTCGCCGCCGGTGCAGATCGGAAAGAGCCAGTCGGAGCGCATCTGGACGTCGTCGTTGGATGCCTTCAGCGCCTCGTAATTGAAGGTGTAGCCCTTGCCCTTCTGGTCGCGCGAGGCCCAGATCATCGTCTCATGCGCGTTCTGGAAACGACGGCCGCGGAAGTTCGGCATCGGGTTGGTCTTGCGCCAGACGACGTCGTTGAGGATCCAGAAGCCGAGATCCTGCATCCTGGCGCCGACCCGGAAAATGTTGTGATAGGAGCCGATGACCCAGATGGTGCCGTTCGGCTTCAGCACGCGGCGCGCCGCCAGCAGCCAGGCGCGGGTGAAGGCGTCGTAGGCTTCAAAGCTCTCGAACTGGTCCCAGTCGTCGTCGACGGCGTCGACCTTGGACTGGTCGGGCCGGTGCAGATCGCCATCGAGCTGAAGGTTGTAGGGTGGATCGGCGAAGATGACGTCGATCGACTTTTCGGGCAGCCGGTCGAGTGCCGCCACGCAGTCGCCCTTGAGGATCGTGTCCAGCCATTCGGATTGCTGGGGAGCGAGGGAAAGCTCGTCGAGAAGACGCACGGCTGACATTGTTACACCCAAGGCACGCGTTACTGTTTTACTTCCTGTTATGGTTACCGATCAGCGTAAATATTCGGTGAAGGGCGGAACCGGTTCGGCCGCCTAGGTCCGGTTAATTTGCGAAGCCCGGCCTGTTGGTGTATGCCGCGCCGCCTGAGCCCTGTCGGGCCGCCCACCATCCTTCCCTTGTTTCGGATTGCCATGCCCCACCCAGACCTTGTCATCTTCGATTGCGACGGCGTGCTCGTCGATTCCGAAATCATCGCCGCGCGCATCGAAGCCGAGCTTTTGACCTCGGCCGGCTACGAGATATCGCCGGAGGAACTTGCCGAGACCTATGCCGGGCTGACCTTCAAGGACATCATGATGCGGGTCGAGCAGAAGTCCGCTATCCCATTCCAGGTCTCGCTGATCGACCGCGCCGAAGAGCTGGTCGACCGAAAATTGCGCAGCGACGTGCGCGCTATCGACGGCGTGCGCGAGGCGGTCGCGGCGGTGACCGTGCCGCGCTGCATCTGCTCCAACTCACGCTCCGAGCGGATCGAGTTCATGCTGGAGAAAGTGCATCTGTTGCCGTTCTTCGCCGGCCGCATCTTCTCGGCGATGGAAACACCGACCGGCAAAACCAAACCAGCCCCGGACGTGTTCCTGTTTGCCGCCGAAAAGCTCAACGCAAAGCCGGAAAACACCTTCGTCATCGAGGATTCCGTGCACGGCGTCGCCGGCGCCAGGGCGGCCGGCATGCGCGTCATCGGCTTCACCGGCGCCGGGCACAGCTATCCCGGCCATGCCGATGCGCTGACCGAGGCCGGCGCGGAAACCGTCATCCGCCGTTGGGCGGAGCTGAAGAGCGTGATCGCCGCTTTGTCTGAGTGGTCCGCGGACGCCTGAAGGGCTGTCCGCAGCCGCTTTAAGCCGGTCAGTTCGTCGCGGCGGCGACCTTCTTCCTCTTGCCCTTAGGCTTGTCCGTCGTGGCTTTCGGGGCGCCCTCGTCGTAGCCGGCAAAGGCCTGGTAGTCCTGCGCGGTCGGTTCCGGCACGACGACGTTCTGGTCGGTGAAGACAAATTGTGTGGCGGCCGAGGGGTCGGTGACCTGGACCTGGTAAGGATGGATCTGCGAATAGAGCACCTCGGTGCCGTGCATCACCGCGACGCGGATCGGCATGGTGATCGTGCCCGCCGCGAACATCGGTCCCGGAACGACCTTGCCGGCGACGGCGATCTTCATCGACAGTTGGCCATTGGCGTTGCTGCAGTCGCGGGTCACGTCGGTGATCGAGGCCTGGTAGATGACCTTGGCGGGATCGCGATCGGGATCGACGATGGTGCCGTCGGGCGCCGGCTGGGCGGCAGCCGCGGCATCCTGAGCGGCGTCGGTCTTCTTCCTGGGCTTGGCGGAGCCCTTGGCATAGGTGCTGAAGAAGGCCGTGCCGTCGCGCAACGTCACCCTCGGGCAGTAGGCGCGCAACTGGCTGGCGAGCACCTTCGGATCCTGCGGCGGCGGTGGCGCTTGGGTGTCCTTCTTGCCGAAACCGAGGTTGAGAACGCCATTGTCGCTCGATTGGCAGCCGGCGGCGGCAAGCATAAAGCCGGTGAGCGCCAGACCCGCGACAAAGCGGTTGTTGAACGAATAAAACGCCATGAAACTGCACTTCCCTCTCGCAAAGCTGGTGACGTATATCAACCGCGCGGCAAAAATGCGACTGATCCGCCTCGGAAAATTAACCACCTTGCGGTGAATGAAACGCCCGCCAGCAACGGAATGTGACGATGCAATATGTGAGTACCCGCGGGGATGCGCCCGTGCTTGGATTTTCCGACGCGGTGCTGGCCGGGCTGGCGCGCGACGGGGGGCTCTATGTGCCGCGCGAATGGCCGCAGTTTTCGGCATCCGATATCCGCGCCATGCGCGGCCTTGCCTATCCCGACCTCGCCATCCGCGTGCTGACGCCGTTCCTCGGCGGTGAAATCGCGACACCAGTGTTCGAGAAGCTGGTCCGCGAAGCCTATGCGACCTTCCGCCACGCGGCCGTCTGCCCGCTGGTGCAGACCGGTGCCAATACCTTCGTGCTGGAACTCTTCCACGGCCCGACGCTGGCCTTCAAGGACGTGGCAATGCAACTGCTGGCCCGGCTGATGGACCATGTCCTGGCCGAGCGCGACCAGCGCGCAACAATCGTCGGCGCCACCTCCGGCGACACTGGTGGTGCTGCCATCGACGCCTTTGCCGGGCGCAACCGCACCGACATCTTCATTCTTTTCCCACATGGCAGGGTCTCGCCGGTGCAGCAGCGGCAGATGACGACGTCGACCGCCGCCAATGTCCATGCGCTGGCCCTTGAAGGCAATTTCGACGACTGCCAGGGCCTTGTGAAGGATATGTTCAACGACCACGGTTTTCGCGATCGGGTGTCGCTGTCGGGTGTCAATTCGATCAACTGGGCCCGCATCATGGCCCAGATCGTCTATTATTTCTCCTCGGCGCTGTCTCTCGGCGCGCCGGACAGGCCAGTGTCCTTCACCGTGCCGACCGGCAATTTCGGCGACATCTTCGCCGGCTATGCCGCCAAGAAAATGGGCCTGCCGATCGAGCGGCTGATCATCGCCACCAACGACAACGACATATTGGCGCGCACGCTTGCGAGCGGCGAATACCGCACCAAGGGCGTCTTCGCCACCACCTCGCCGTCGATGGACATCCAGGTATCGTCGAACTTCGAGCGCCTGCTGTTCGAGGCGGCAGGCCGCGATGCCGCGACAGTGCGTCGCTACATGAACGGGCTCAAGCAATCTGGCGCCTTCACCATCGAAACAGACGAGATCGCAAGGATTAGAGCCGAATTCGACGCCGGCCGCTCCGGTGTCGACGAGGTCGCCGCCACCATCCGCTCGACGCTCGAAGCCAGCAATTATCTGCTCGACCCGCACACCGCCGCGGCCATGCATGTTGCGGCCGGCAAGGCCGTCAGTGCCGTGCCCATGGTGGTGCTGGGCACCGCCCATCCGGCCAAGTTCCCGGCCGCCGTCGAAGAGGCCTGCGGCGTGTCGCCGGCCCTGCCCGCATGGCTAGGCTCCTTGATGTCAGCCGACGAAAAATACACGGTACTTCCATCCGACCTGAAAATGGTGGAAGATTATGTTACACGCCACACGCGGGCGGCGCGTTAGGGAGTACTAGCCATATGGGTGTTGAGGTAAGCCGTCTGTCGAACGGCCTGACAGTCGCAACCGAAACCCTTCCAAGTCTCGAATCCGTTGCCCTTGGTGCCTGGGTCAAGTCAGGCGCCCGCAATGAGCGCGAAGAAGAGCACGGAATGGCCCATTTGCTCGAGCATATGGCCTTCAAGGGCACGAAAAGGCGCACCGCCTTCGAAATCGCCTCTGAAATCGAGAATGTCGGCGGCGAGATCAATGCCGCCACCAGCGTCGAGACCACCTCCTATTACGCCAGGGTGCTCTCCGACGACGTGCCGCTGGCGGTCGATATCCTCGCCGACATCTTGCAGGAGTCCGAATTCGACCCCGAGGAGCTGGAGCGCGAGCAGCATGTGATCCTGCAGGAGATCGGCGCCGCGCACGACACGCCCGACGACATCGTCTTCGACCGTTTCACCGAAACCGCCTTCCGCCACCAGACGATCGGCCGCTCCATCCTCGGCACGCCGGAGACGGTCAAGTCCTTCACCTCCAAGCAGCTGCACAATTTCATCGAGCGCCAATATGGCGCCGAGCGCATGGTGGTCGTGGCCGCCGGCGACATCAAGCACGACAATTTCGTGCGCGAGGTCGAGAAGCATCTGGGCGGCTTCCGTGCCAAGGCCGAGAGCAACATTCCGCAATATGCACAATATGTCGGCGGCGATTTCCGCGAGGATCGCGATCTGATGGACGCGCAGATCGTACTCGGCTTCGAGGGCCGCGCCTATCATGTGCGCGACTTCTACGCCTCGCAGGTGCTGTCGATGATCCTCGGCGGCGGCATGTCGTCCCGGCTGTTCCAGGAGGTCCGCGAAAAGCGCGGCCTGTGCTATTCGGTCTATGCCTTCCACTGGGGTTTTTCCGACACCGGCATCTTCGGCGTCCATGCCGCGACCGGACAGAGCGACATCGCCAAGCTGGTGCCCGTCATCATCGACGAGTTGCAGAAGGCGGGCGAGAACATCCTGCAGGAGGAGCTCGACCGGGCCCGCGCGCAATACCGCGCCGGCCTGATCATGTCGGCCGAAAGCCCGGCCAGCCGCGCCTCGCAGATCGCCAGGCAACTGCTCCTGTTCGGCCGGCCGATCGCCAAGGAAGAACTGATGGAGCGGCTGTCGGCGTTGACCATCGAGCGGCTGACCGACCTGTCGGCGCGGCTGTTTTCGACCAAGCCGACGCTCACCGCCGTCGGCCCCGTGGGTACGCTTGCACCCTATGAGGCGATCCTCGATTCGCTTTCGGGCACGCAGACGACGGCCCGCAAGCTCGCCGTCTAAGACCTCCCAAGCGCCATGTTCGCGCTCCCTTTCTTTCGCCGCGACCTGCCGGCACTGAAGGGTGACCGGATTACGCTGCGCGTGCCGCTGACCAACGACTACCGCGAATGGGCGGCGCTGCGCGGCGAAAGCCGCGCCTTCCTCGAGCCGTGGGAGCCGCGCTGGACGCCGGACGAGCTTGACCGCACGGCATGGCGGCTGCGCATCAGCCGCTACCGCGAGGACTATGCGCAAGGAACGGCCATCGCCTTCTTCATCTTCGAGAAGGCGAGCGGCAAGCTTGCCGGCGGCATCACGCTCGGCAACATCCGCCACGGCGTCGCGCAGAGCGGCCATATCGGCTACTGGATCGGCGAGCGCTATGGCGGCCGCGGCCTGATGACCGAAGCGGTCAAGCTGGTGTCGCAATTCGCCTTCGATACGCTGAGGTTGCACCGGATCGAGGCTGCCTGTATTCCCGACAACGCCCGGTCGATCCGCGTGCTTGAAAAAGTCGGATTCCGGCGCGAAGGACTTCTGCGATCCTATCTCAGGATCAATGGCATCTGGCAGGACCACTACCTCTACGCCCGGATCGCGGACGATCCGCCGGGCGATGGAACGAAGGGCTGATTTTTGACGAATTTCCTGCGAATCGGCTCGCTGTTCGCGCTTCTCCTGGCGACGATCGTGACGCTTTGCGCGGCGACTTCGGCCTTCGCCGTCGAACCGATCAAGATCGCCCGCGACGACGTGGCGCTCGACCTGTCCGGCGCCGTCGAAATCTACCGGAACCAGGGCGAAAACTTCCAGGTCTCGACCGCACCGGGGCCCGACGGCATCGTCAGGCGCATCGAGGTCGAGGCCAATGACGCGCGCTCGACAGGCGACTGGGCGGTGTTCGCGCTGGCCAACACCACCGACCAGCAGCTCGACCGGCTGATCGTCGCGCCGCATTTCCGGCTGGTGAATTCGGGCATTTTCTGGCCCGATCTCGGCTCGACCCGCATCGCCGCCATCACGCCCAGCGAAGGCTTCGCGCTCGACCGCCAGACCAGCCCCGACGCGGACGTGTTCCGGGTGACGCTGAACCCCGGCACGGTGATCACCTTCATCGCCGAACTGGCCTCGCCGAAACTGCCGCAGGTCTATCTGTGGGATCCGGAATCCTACAAGGACTCGGTCAATTCCTACACGCTGTTTCGCGGCATCGTCATCGGCATCGCCGGCTTGCTGGCGCTGTTCCTGACCATCCTTTTCGTCGTCAAGGGAACCTCGATGTTCCCGGCGACCGCGGCACTGGCCTGGGCGGTGCTTGCCTATATCTGCGTCGATTTCGGCTTCCTCAACAAGGTCATCGAGATATCGCCGGGCAATGAGCAGATGTGGCGGGCCGGAACGGAGGTGGCGCTTGCGGCGACCTTCGTGGTGTTCCTGTTCGCCTATCTCAACCTCAACCGATGGCACGGCCATTTCAGCTATGGCGCGCTGGTCTGGATCCTCGGGCTGGTGCTGATCGCTGGTGTCGCCATCATCGATCCGGCGGTCGCCGCCGGCATCGCCAGGCTGTCCTTCGCCGCCACCGCAGTGACCGGGCTCGGCCTGATCATCTTCCTCGGCATACGCGGCTATGACCGAGCCATCATGCTGGTGCCCAGTTGGGTGATGGTGCTGCTATGGCTGTGCGGGTCGTGGATGGCGATCACCGGCATGCTCGACAACGACATCGCCCAGCCGGCACTCGGCGGTGGCCTGATTCTGATCATCCTGCTGATCGGCTTCACCGTCATGCAGCATGCCTTTGCCGGCGGCGCGCTGCATCAGGGCCTGTTCTCCGACCTCGAGCGCCAGGCGCTGGCCGTTGCCGGATCGGGCGACATCGTCTGGGACTGGGACGTGCTGCGCGACCGCGTGGTGACCAAGCCCGATGTCAGCGTGCAGCTTGGCCTGGCGCCCAACAGCCTGGGGGGCGCCGCGCGCAACTGGCTGCCGGTGCTGCATGCCGACGACCGCGACACGTTCCGCACCACGCTCGACGTGGTGCTGGAGCACCGGCGCGGCCGGGTCTCGCAGAATTTCCGCCTGCGCGGCGCCGACGGGCATTATCACTGGTTTTCGCTACGCGCCCGGCCGGTGATCGGCTCGGATGGCGAAGTGATCCGCTGCGTCGGCACGATGGTCGACGTGACCGAGCAGAAGAAGTCCGAGGAGCGGCTGCTGCACGACGCCGTGCACGACAATCTGACCGGCCTGCCGAACCGCGAATTGTACATGAACCGGCTGGAGGCGATCATCTCGATCGCGCGCACCGAGGAGAAGGTGCGTCCGACCGTCTTCGTCATCGACATCGACCGATTCAAGCAGGTCAATGACGGCCTGGGCATCTCGGCCGGCGACACCATCCTGCTGACCATCGCCCGCCGGCTGCACCGGCTGCTCAAGCCGAAGGATTCGCTGTCGCGCTTTGCCGGCGACCAGTTCGCACTGATGCTTTTGTCGGAACAGGACCCGGCTCGCATCGCGGCAGTGGCCGACGCCATCAAGCATGCGATCAACAACCCGATCACCTTCGCCAAGCGCGAGATCGTGCTCACCGCTTCGATCGGGCTGATCACCTGGACCACGGCGCAGACTTCAGCCGAGGACATGGTCAAGGACGCCGAGCTTGCCATGCACCAGGCCAAGCGCTTCGGCGGCGACAGGATCGAGCCGTTCCGGCCCGCCTTCCGCACCGTCGGCACCGACCGACTGCAGTTCGAATCGGACCTGCGCCGCGCCATCGAGCGGCGCGAATTCACGCTTGCCTACCAGCCGATCGTGCGCCTCGAGGACGGCAGCGTCGCCGGCTTCGAGGCGCTGCTGCGCTGGGACCATCCGCGCCGCGGCATGATCCCGCCGGGGGATTTCATTCCGGTCGCCGAGAATTGCGGCCTGATCGTGCAGCTTGGCCTGTTCGCCATGCAGCAGGCGGCCGAGGATCTGGCGACCTGGCAGAAGCAGATCGGCGACGCGCCGCTGTCGGTTTCGGTCAACCTCTCCAGCCGCCAACTCATCCGCCGCGACCTGGTCAGCGACGTCCGCTCGGTCATCGCGCGCGCCAATCTGAAACCGCGCTGCTTCCGTCTCGAGCTCACCGAATCGCTGGTGATGGACAATCCCGAGCAGGCGTCGCATGTGCTGACCAAGCTGAAGCAGCTCGGCATCGGCCTGTCGCTGGACGATTTCGGCACTGGATATTCGTCACTGTCCTATCTGACGCGCTTCCCCTTCGACACGATCAAGATCGACAAGAGCTTCGTCGACGATGCGACGCCGAAGCGCGCGGTGCTGCTGAAATCCATGGTCAACATGGCGCATGAGCTCGGCCTGTCGGTGGTTGCCGAAGGCATCTCCGACGAAAGCGATGCGCTGGAGCTGCGCCAGATGGGCTGCGAATATGTGCAGAGCTTCATGTTCGGCGCGCCAATGCCAGGCGACCAAGTGCTGAAGACGCTGAAGGAGCAATATCCGCTTACGCAAGCATGATGTTCAGGCGTGACCGGCGGCCAGGCTGAGATGCGCCAGATCGATGCCGATCGAGGCCAGGATGCGGTCGTATTTGCGCTCGATGTCGGCGTCGAACAGAAGCTCGGGGGTGGCCGGGCAGGTCAGCCATCCGTTCTCGGCGATCTCGCTTTCCAGCTGGCCGGCACCCCAGCCCGAATAGCCGAGCGCCATCAGCGCGCGGCGGGGCCCGCGGCCAGATGAAATGGCGCGCAATATGTCGACGGTCGCGGTCAGGCAGATGTCGTCGGAGACGCTGAGAGACGATTCAACCCGGTAGTCACCGCTATGCAGGACAAAGCCGCGGCTGCGATCCACCGGTCCGCCGTTGCGCACGACGAAGTCGCGTGCCTGCGCCGGCAGGCGTATCGCCTCCTGCTCGTTCATGATGCCGAGTTGCACAAGAAGGTCCGGAAACAGCATCTGCTGCGTCTGGTTGATGATGAGGCCCATCGCGCCCTCATCGCTGTGGGCGCAAACGTAGATGACGGAGCGCGTGAAGCGGTCGTCCTTCATGCCGGGCATGGCAATCAGGAACTGGTCGTCGAGAAAGCCGCGTCCAGCAGCCGTCTTCTTGTGGCGCAACAAGTCCATGGCGTGAGGGTAACGCGTTTCCGGGGCGCCGAAAAGATGCGCGCGCGGGATTGCGGGCTCCTGCAGTGCCCGAAGCAAAAGATTCTTGAGTTGGGGTTCCTCGGATGGAATTCCACAGCTTGACCATCCTCTGCGCTGATGTCACGCAAATATGATACCTAAGGGGTCACGAGATCATTGCGCTGCCACGAACGGACGATCAAATCACGGCCATGCAAAGCTTGAAAATCCTGCTTGCCAGCGCCGCTGCCGTCTTGGGAACGGGCCTTCCGGCCCTGGCTTCCTCCTCGGTCTGGTACAACAGCGAGGGCGGCAAGGTGCGGCTTGTGACCAGCGGCAAGCCCGACGAAGCCGGACGCATCCAGGGCGTGCTCGACATTGCGCTCAAGCCCGGCTGGAAAACCTATTGGCGCGACCCTGGCGACGCCGGCGTGCCACCGCAAATCGACATCTCGGCCAGCACCAACATCTCCGACGCGCGGTTTTCATTTCCGCCGCCGCAGCGTCACGACGACGGTTACGGCAAGTGGGCCGGCTACGACCATCCGGTCTCGCTGCCGATTACCTTCACGCTGTCGGCGCAGGATCAGCCGGCGGTCATCGACGCCAACATTTTCCTCGGCATTTGCGAGACGATCTGCATTCCGGTGCAGACAAGGCTGAGCGTCGATCCCGGGTCCGATCCGGACAATGCCCAGGATGCTGCACAGGTGAAGGCGGCGCTTGCGACCCTGCCGGCTGCTTCACGACCCGATTTCGGCATCAACGTGCTGCCCGGCGACCACGAGACACTGGTCGTCGAGGCGAGCTTTCCAGGCGACCCGGAAGCCGCCGACTTCTTCGTCGCCGGCGAACGCGACTATATGTTCGGAGCCCCGGTTCGCAGCGAAAAAGACGGCAAGCTGTTGTTCACGGTGCCGATCCTCGACCGGCCGTCGACGACGCCGACCGATGGCGGGCTCTACTACACGCTGACAAGTGCCGAAGGCGCGGTCGAAGGCATGCTGCCTTTCCCGTGACGTCGGCGCCGGGGGATGCGCAGACTGCAACATCCATTGCGCCAGGCGCCATGGCAGTTGCGAGCGACGCCTGACTTCGCTATCGCAAGGACACGTCCCTCCCCAACACATCGAACGAGGCATTCATGACCATCTCCGTTGGCGACAAGCTGCCCGACGCGACCTTCAAGACGATGACCGCCGACGGCGCCAAGCTGGTCACGACGGCCGAGATCTTTGCCGGCAAGAAGGTCGTGCTGTTCGGCGTTCCCGGCGCCTTCACGCCGACCTGCAGCAACAACCACCTGCCCGGCTATCTGGAGAACCATGACGCTATCCTCGCGCGTGGCGTCGACACCATCGCAGTCGTCTCGGTCAACGATGTGCATGTCATGGGCGCCTGGGCGCGCTTCACCGGCGGCGAGGGCAAGATCCTCTATCTCGCCGACGGCAATGGCGATTTTGCCAAGGCGGTCGGCCTAGACTACGCCAGCGACGGTATGGGGCTGCGCTCGAGGCGCTTTTCGATGATCGTCGACGACGGCAAGGTCACCGCGTTCAATGTCGAGACCAAGCCAGGTGTCGACGAGTCGGGTGCGGCTCACATTCTCGGCCAGCTCTGAGCTCGACGGCAGTCGGGCCAAGGCGTCAGGTTCGCCTTGGCGTGACGGCCGCGCGTGTAGGTGCTTCTGGATCTTCACTTTTGGGGGACCTCAGCGATGTTCGATATTGTCTGGCGCAGCGTAGCGATCGGCATTGGCGCGACGGTGCTGATGGATATCTGGGCCTTCTTCCTTCATGTGGCTTTTGCCCAGCCGCGGCCGAACTGGGGACCGGTCGGCCGCTGGGTCTGGCACTTGAGAAACAAGGTGTTTCACGACGACATCGCGGAGGCCTTGCCTTACGCACATGAAGTGGCGCTGGGCTGGGCCTTCCACTATGCCGTCGGCATCGCCTACGGCATCATCCTGGTCCTGCTGGCGGGAACGGCGTGGCTTGCCGCACCGACCTTCCTGCCGGCCTTCATCCTGGGCATGGTGACAGTCGGCGCCGGCTGGTTCCTGCTGGCGCCCGGCATGGGTGCCGGCTGGGCGGCTTCAAAGCGCCCCAACCCGATGCAGATCCGGGCGCTCAATCTGGTATCGCACACGGTATTCGCGCTTGGGCTCTACGGCACGGCGCTCCTGATCCGCTAGCTGAATTGGCCGGCACCGAGTTGCACCGGCCTGTCGATTGGCCGCCATCCGTGGAGAACGCGGCGCGCTCCGATATCGTAAGCGAAGTAGTTGCCGCCGCCCGCGGGCTGATCCGCTTCGCGGCTGATTCCCCGACCGCTGAGAGACAGCAACAGGAGCGTTCCCACGCCGCCATGGCCCACGAAGGCAATATCGTCGGCGCCGTTTGCGCCAAGCACGGCTTCGACCTCGCTCACAATGCGATGCTGGGCATCGATGGCCCGCTCCCATCCGCGAATGCTGCTTTGTGGATTGGCGAAGAACTGGTCCGCAACCGCTTCGAACTCCGGCGGTGGCAGGAAACCCGTTGCCGACCGATCGTTCTCATGCATCCGGTCCCTCACCTCGACCGCAAGGCGCAGATGCCTTGCGAGGATCTCGGCGGTCTCTATCGCCTTGCGTTCGCCTGACGACACGATACGCCGGATCGACCCTATCCATGGCTGGTCGAGTATTGCAGAGGCTCTCGCTCGCCCGATGTCGGATAGCCCCCACTGCGGCACCGGAATGCCAGCATCGATCTGAACCTGGGGATGCGTGATATAGTATGCGACAGGCACGATGGAGGTCTTTCTGCCAGTCAGCGGACCCGCGCCCGAATTCAATAACTCTGGTTCGAACGCCGCGCCTTTGCGACCGCCTGCGCAGCTGGCTGCGGCGTCACTGTAGGCCTTGACGGGCCCTTCTTGAACGGCGCCATGCCTTCCCGCGCCAGTTCGTCGGCGCGCTCGTTCTCGATATGGCCGGCATGGCCTTTGACCCAGTTCCAGGTCACTTGATGGCGCCTGTTGGCCTCGTCCAGCGCCTGCCAGAGTTCGCCATTCTTGACCGGCTTCTTGTCGGCGGTCTTCCAGCCGTTCTTCTTCCAGCCATGGATCCACCTGGAAATGCCGTCCATGACGTATTTGCTGTCGGTGTGCAGGTCGACCGCGCACGGCTCCTTCAGCGCATTGAGCGCCGAGATGGCAGCGAGCAACTCCATGCGGTTGTTGGTCGTCTCGGCCTCGCCGCCCGACAGTTCCTTGGTTTTGCCGTTGAAGCGCAGAATCGCTCCCCACCCGCCGGGGCCCGGATTGCCCGAACAGGCGCCGTCGGTGAAGATTTCAACACGCTTGGTCATGTCGGTCATGTCAGCCCGTATTCGGAAGGAGATTTGATCGCCCGGTGGAAGCGCATGCGGCGGATATACTCGGTCGGGTCACGTTTCATGACCAGCCCGCCATTCGGAATGGTCAGCCAGTCATAGAGGCGGGTCAGCATGAAGCGCAGCGCCGATCCCCGCGCCAGGATCGGCAGCGCGGCCTTCTCCTCGCCGCTCAGGGGCCGCACGCTCTGGTAACCGGCCAGCAGCGCGGTGCCCTTGGTCAGGTTGAACGAAAAATCCTTCTCGAAGCACCAGGCATTGAGACAGGTGGCGACGTCATAGGCATAGAGGTCGTCGCAGGCGAAATAGAAGTCAATCAGCCCGGAGAGTTTCTCGCCGAGGAAGAAGACATTGTCGGGAAAAAGGTCGGCATGGATGATGCCTTGCGGCAGGTCCTTCGGCCAGTTGCGTTCGAAATCGGCTAAATCGGCATCGACCTCGGCCGCCAGCCCCGGCTCGACTTCGTCGGCGCGGGCATGGGAGGCGTTCCACAGCTTGCGCCAGCCATCGATGGCAAGCGCATTCGGCCGGGTCATGGAAAAATCCTGGCCGGCAAGATGCAGTTCGGCCAGTGCCTTGCCTACCTCGCCGCAATGCGCCGCCGTCGGCCGCCGCAGCGACAGGCCCTCGAGGAAGGTGATGATGACCGCTGGGCGGCCGGCCAGCGCGCCGATGACGGTGCCGTCATGCGCGGTCACCGGAAGCGGGCAGGAAATGCCCTTCCTGGCGAGATGGCCCATCAAGCCCAGAAAGAACGGCAGGTCGGCCTTGTCGACGCGCTTCTCGTAGAGCGTCAGGATGTAGGAACCGCTCGTCGTGTGCAGCAAAAAATTCGAATTCTCGGTGCCTTCGGCAATGCCCTTGTAGGACAGGAGTTCGCCGACCGGATAGGCCTGCAGGAACGTGCCAAGCTCGCCCTCGCTGACGTCGGTGTAGACCGCCATGGGCTGTTCACGCGGCTCCGTTGACGAAAGCCATGTCGGCCTTCGTCAGTTCGACATCGCGCAAAACCCGCATGACCGGAAAGTCCTCCGTTTCCGTTGCCGTGATCGCCAGATCGATGGTCACATCGAAGCGCTGGCGGAAGGCATCGATGATTTCGTCGACGATAATTTCCGGCGCCGACGCGCCAGCCGACAGGCCAAGCGTCGAGATGCCGGCGATGTCATTCCACGGAATTTCAGAAGCGCGCTGCACGAGAAGCGACATCTTGGCACCGGCGCGTTCCGCGACTTCGACAAGACGGCGCGAATTGGAGGAGTTGGGCGCGCCGACGATCAGATAGAGATCGGCACCCGCCGCGGTTTCCTTGACCGCCTCCTGGCGGTTGGTGGTGGCGTAGCATATCGATTCCGCTGCCGGCGCATACAGAGCGGGAAAGCGATCCTGCAATGCCCGGATGATGCCGGCGGTGTCCTCGACCGACAGCGTCGTCTGGGTGACGAAGCCGAGTGCCTCGGGATCGGCAGGCGCAAGCTTCGTGGCGTCCGCCTCGGTCTCGATCAGCGTGACGGCGCCGTCCGGCAGTTGGCCCATGGTGCCGATCACTTCGGGATGCCCGGCATGGCCGATCAAAAGCACGTGGCGGCCGAGGCGCTGGTGGCGCATTGCCTGCTTGTGGACCTTGGAGACCAGCGGACAGGTGGCGTCGAGATAGAACAGGTTGCGGGCCTGCGCATCGGCCGGCACCGATTTCGGCACGCCATGCGCCGAAAACACGACCGGGCTCTGACGATGCTCGGCCGGAATTTCCGAGAGTTCCTCGATGAAGACGGCACCCAGGCTCTGCAGGCCCTCGACGACATAGCGGTTGTGGACAATCTCGTGACGGACATAGACCGGCGCGCCGTATTTCTTCAGCGCCAGCACGACGATCTGGATGGCGCGGTCGACGCCTGCGCAAAAGCCACGCGGCTGGCAGAGCCTTATCGTCAGTGGGGGCTTGGTCGTGGTGTGAAGCATGAATCCGGGCCGGTTGTTCAGAGCCGAAATGAGGTGCGCACCCCTGCCCTGTCAAGGGCGGCGGCAACGATCATTCCGCTTTCGCCGGACGGCGAAGCCTGAAGATGAGGACGCCGGCAAGGGCAGCGGCAAGGCCGTACCAGGTGAAAGCATATTGCAGATGGCTGTTCGGCAGGTCGATGATGGTGACGCCGCCGACCGGCAGGCCGCCGGGGTTTGGCGTCTTGTCGGCATCGATGAAGAACGGCACCAGGCGGGCAGCGCCAGGCAGGCCGGCGCTCGCCGCCATCACATCGCGATCCTTCCAGTAGAAAATGTTCTTCTGGACGTCGTTGTCGGGAACCATCATCGACGGCTTCGCGGGCAGCGGGTTGCGGGCAAGTCCGGTCACCGTCACCTTGCCCGCCACCTGCCCTTGCGGTCGCTTGGTGGCGTCCTTCAGGTCATAGGGCACGAAGCCGCGATTGATCAGCACGAAACGGCCATCGTCCAGTTGCAGCGGCGTGATGACGTCGAAACCGGCAGCACCGTCCCAGGTCGAATAAAAATGCCGCTCGCCCTGGTGCAGGAAAGTGCCTGACACCGTCACCGGCGTGTAGTCGATATCACCAGAGGAAGCGAACTGACTTTCGACCTCGGCCAGCGGCCGCGGCGCCGAATGCGTGCGCTGGTCTATGGTCTGGAGAAGACCTTCCTTCCAGTGCAGGCGCTGCATCTGCCAGGTGCCGAGCGCCAGCAGGATGACGAACACCACCAGGCCGAGGCCGAGCAGCAATGCCGTCTTCGGCCGCGAACGGCCGGCACTCTTGGCCGAAGCCTCGCTCATTCGCCGCGGTCCAGCCTGCCCTCGGCCGCCTTGTTGGCGTATTGCAGCGTCAACAGCACGCCCTTGATCAGCCTGAGTGCCGTCAGGCACAGCACCAGTGCCAGCGGTATCCAGACCAGCAGATGCAGCCACAGCGGCGGGCTCAGCGTCACCTCCACCCACAGAGCCAGCCCGACGACGATGAAGCCGATGATCAGGATGACGAACACCGCCGGTCCATCGCCGGCATCGGCATAGGAATAGTCCAGGCCACAATTCATGCAGCGCTTGCCGACGGTCAGGAACCCGGAAAACAGCCGTCCCTCACCGCAGCGCGGACAGCGGCCGTGCAGGCCGGCCGAGATCGGCTCAATGGGTGGCCAGATCGCCTTGTCGTCGCTCATGCTTTACGGCCCGATCTCGATTGGCGTTCCATCGGCCACCATGGCCCAGATTTCATTCATATCGGAGTCCGTAACGGCAATGCAGCCGTCGGTCCAGTCGACCAATTGAAGCAGCCAGATCCACCAGCCATAGCCGTTGGGCTGGCCATGGAGCATGATCATGCCGCCGGGGTCGACGCCGGCCGCCTTCGCAGCCGCCATCTCCTCGGTATTCGGATAGGAGATGTGGATCGACTTGTGGGCGATGCTGTCGGGGTTGCGCCAATCCAGCAAATAGCGCCCCTCTGGCGTGCGCTGGTCACCTTCCCTGTGCTTTTGCCCGACAGGGTCGCCACCCAGAGCGATGCCGTAGGTGCGCAATATTTTGCCATCGCCGACCAGTTCCAGCCGCCGCTCCGACTTGTCGACGCGGACCAGATCGACGCGTTCGCTTGCGAAGGCTGGGACTACTGCGGCAAAGCCGGCACAAATGACAAAAAAGTGTCTCGAACGCATCGGCCATCGATTGATGATGATTATGCCGAAATGAAGAAGGCGGCCACGTTGCCGCAGCCGCCTTGTCGATTTCCGAGCGAAAGCTGTCAGTGGCCTTCGATCAGCGCGCCGTTCGAGGCCCAGACATAGACCGCGCTGAACAGGAACAGCCAGACCACGTCGACGAAGTGCCAGTACCAGGCCGCCGCCTCGAAGCCGAAATGCTGCTTCGGGGTGAAGTCGCCCTTCATGGCGCGCACCAGGCAGACAGCCAGGAAGATGGTGCCGATGATGACATGGAAACCATGGAAGCCGGTCGCCATGAAGAAGGTGGCGCCATAGATGGAATCCTTGAAGGCGAACGGCGCGTGCATGTACTCGTAGGCCTGCACCATGGTGAACAGCATGCCGAGGCCGACGGTGAGCACCAGGCCGTTGATCAGGCCCTTGCGGTCGCCGTGAAGCAGCGAATGATGCGCCCAGGTGACCGTCGTGCCCGACAGCAGCAGGATGATGGTGTTGTAGAGCGGCAGGTGGAAGGGATCGAGGACCTCGATGCCCTTCGGCGGCCAGACGCCGCCGGTGAAGGTGGTGCGGGCGTAATTCTGGACCTCGCCGGGAAACAGGCTGGCGTCGAAGAAGGCCCAGAACCAGGCGACGAAGAACATCACTTCCGAAGCGATGAACATGATCATGCCGTAGCGCAGATGCAGCGACACGACGCGGGTGTGATGGCCCTCATGCGCTTCCTTGATGGTGTCCGACCACCAGGCGAACATCGTGTATATGACGATCAAGAGGCCGATGAAGAACAGCCACGGATTGGCGATGTTGTAGCCGAAGATCGGGAAATCGCCGGCCTTGAGATACTGCATATAAGCGACGCCGCCGATAGCGGTCACCAGCGCGCCGATGGAGCCCAGGAAGGGCCACGGGCTCGGGTCGACGAGATGGTAGTCATGCTGTGGTTTTGCGTGCGCGTCGGCCATATCAACCCCCGAGATTTGCTTCGGTATCTGGAACTTCGTTGCTGCTTGCGGCCGGCGCTGACGACGCGACCGGCTTGTTCTTTTCGACCGGGAACATGGTGTAGGACAGGGTGATGGTCTTCAAGTCCTTCAGTTCCGGCACGTTGACGATGTCGGGATCCACGTAGAACACGACCGGCATGTCCAGCGTCTCGCCGGGCTTCAGCGTCGTGTCGGTGAAGCAGAAGCACTCCACCTTGTTGAAGTAGGGCCCGGCGAGTTCCGGCTGCACGTTGAAGGTCGCGCGGCCGGTAACGGGGCGGTCGAACTTGTTGGTCGCGGTGTAGTGCGCCTGGACCGTCTCACCGATCTTTATGGTGATCGAACGGGTGACCGGCTGGAACTGCCAGGGAACGCCCGCGGTGTTGGCATCGAAGCGGATGGCGACATCGCGGTCGAGCACGCGGTTCGCGTATTGCTGGGTGGCGCGTTTGGTCGTGCCGCCATAACCGGTCGCCTGGCAGAACATCGCATAGAGCGGCACGGCGGCGTAGGCCATGCCGATCATGCCGGTGAAGAACGCAATGCAAACGCCCGCGACGATGCGGTTGGTGTTCTTCTTTGCGGGATCGGTGACTGTCTGGCGGGTCATCTTCGGCCTCACATCGCCGCGCCGCCGGTATGGCCGAATTTCACGATGGTGGCGACGTAGAAGATGACGACAAGCACCGCCAGCGCCAGGCCAATGGCGGCGGAGCGGTTGCGCTGGGCTTTCTTCTGGCGTTCCGTCAACGTGATGAGTTCGAGTTTCTTGTCGACCATGATCATGCTCCGCCGATCGCAAGCGCGCGACTGACGACGCTGTCGGCAAGGTAGATGGCGAAGATGGCGAAGAGGTAGAGTAGCGAGTAGCCGAACAATGCCTTGGCCGGCTTCATCTCGCGGTCGCCGTCGCTCATGCGCAGCACCTTCCATGCATACCAGACGAAGCCCGCGCCGAGCAGCAGCGCGGCGATGCCATAGGCCGGCGTGGTGAAGCCGAGGACCCATGGCAGCACGCCGACAGGCGCCAGGATCAGCGCGTAGGCGAAGATCTGGCGCCGGGTCGAAGCCTGACCGGCGACGTTCGGCATCATCGGGATGCCGGCCCTGGCATAGTCCTCGGACTTGAAGAGCGCCAGCGCCCAGAAATGCGGCGGCGTCCACAGGAAGATGATCAGGAACAGGACAAGGCTTTCGAGGCTGACCGTGCCGGTCACCGCGGCCCAGCCGATCACAGGCGGAATGGCGCCGGCGGCACCGCCAATGACGATGTTCTGCGGCGTCCAGCGCTTCAGCCACATCGTGTAGATGACGGCGTAGAAGAAGATGGTGAAGGCCAGCAGGCTGGCCGACAGCCAGTTGACGAGGACGCCGAGCGTCATCACCGACAGCACCGAGAGCACCAGGCCGAAGGTCAGCGCCTCGCCGGGCTGGATGCGGCCGGCAGGGACCGGGCGGCTTGCGGTCCTGGTCATGACCGCATCGATGTCGGCGTCATACCACATGTTGAGCGCGCCCGAGGCGCCGGCGCCAATCGCAATCGACAGGATCGCGATCACCGCCAGCAGCGGGTTGATGGTCACGGGCGCCGCGACCAGCCCGACAAAGGCCGTGAACACCACCAGCGACATGACGCGCGGCTTCAGCAGGGCCAAGAAATCGCCTGCGGTGGCTTCCGACATGCGAAAGCCCGCTTCGTCAATCAATGGTTTGTCGACAAGGGCCATGCGTACTTAAGTCCATCATTCCGTTGGCCAAAACCGCCGGCGTGCCGGCGGTTTCGTATTCGCGGGCAGCCGCTTACTTGATCTTCGGCAGCTGTTCCCACTGGTGGAACGGCGGCGGCGAAGGCAGCTGCCATTCCAGCGTCGTTGCACCCTCTCCCCATGGGTTGGCGCCGGCGATCCGCTTCTTCTGGAAGGCTTCGAACACGCCATAGAGGAAGATCATCACGCCGACGGCCGAGATATAGGACCCCATGGACGACACCCAGTTCCAACCGGCAAACGCGTCCGGATAGTCGATGGTGCGACGCGGCATGCCGGCGAGACCGAGGAAGTGTTGCGGGAAGAAGATCAGATTGACGCCGACGAAGGTGACCCAGAAGTGGGTGTTGGCGATGACCGGAGAGTACATGTAGCCGGTCATCTTCGGGAACCAGTAGTACCAGCCGGCGAAGATGGCGAAGACCGCGCCCAGCGACAGCACGTAGTGGAAGTGGGCGATGACGAAATAGGTGTCATGCAGCGAGCGGTCGAGGCCGGCATTGGCCAACTGGACGCCGGTGACGCCGCCGATGGTGAACAGGAAGATGAAGCCCAGCGCCCACAGCATCGGCGTCTTGAACGAAATCGACCCGCCCCACATCGTCGCGATCCAGGAGAAGATCTTCACGCCCGTCGGCACCGCGATGACCATCGTCGCGAAGACGAAATAGCGCTGCGTGTCGAGCGACAGGCCGGTCGTGTACATGTGGTGCGCCCAGACGATGAAGCCCACCGCACCGATGGCGACCATGGCATAGGCCATGCCGAGATAGCCGAACACCGGCTTCTTCGAGAAGGTCGAGACGATGTGGCTGATGATGCCGAAGCCCGGCAGGATCAGGATGTAGACTTCCGGGTGACCGAAGAACCAGAACAGATGCTGGAACAGGATCGGGTCGCCGCCGCCGTCCGGCGCGAAGAAGGTGGTGCCGAAATTGCGGTCGGTGAGCAGCATGGTGATGCCGCCGGCCAGAACCGGCAGCGACAAGAGCAGCAGGAAGGCGGTGATCAGCACCGACCAGGCAAACAGCGGCATCTTGTGCAGTGTCATGCCAGGCGCGCGCATGTTGAAGATGGTGGTGATGAAGTTGATGGCGCCGAGGATCGACGACGCACCGGCAATGTGGATCGACAGGATCGCCAAATCCATGGCCGGTCCGGGCTGGCCCGAGGTCGACAGCGGCGGATAGAGCGTCCAGCCGCCACCGACGCCGTAGGCGCCCGGCGCGCTCGGCATGAAGGCTGAAGCGATCAGCAGGATGAAGGCCGGCGGCAGCAGCCAGAACGAGATGTTGTTCATCCGCGGGAAGGCCATGTCAGGCGCGCCGATCATGATCGGCACCATCCAGTTGGCAAAGCCGCCGATCAGCGCCGGCATGACCATGAAGAAGATCATGATCAGCGCGTGCGCGGTGCCGAAGGCGTTGTACATGCTCTTGCCGCCGTCGATCGCGGCATCGCCGTTCATGCCGTAGACCATCTGCGCCAGACCGGTGAAGATCTGGATGCCCGGCTCCTGCAACTCCATGCGGATGACGACCGACAGGGCGCCGCCGACGATGCCCGCGAAGATCGCGAAGATCAGATAGAGCGTACCGATATCCTTGTGGTTGGTCGAATACACCCACCGGACCCAGCCGTGATACGGCTTGTGGTCGTGATCGTCGTGAGCTGCAGCGTCTGCCATGTTCGGCTCCGTTCCCTGATCTTATTTCGGTCGCGGCATCAGTTGCCGGCGGCCGCAACCTTGTTTGTGCCGTCGACCTCGGCCATCAGCGCCTTGTTGGCACCAGGAAGGTCGGTCTTGGCTGCTGCCAGCCAGGTGCTGTACTGCGCATCGGAGACGACGCGGATCGCGATCGGCATGAAGGCGTGGTCCTTGCCGCAGAGCTGCGAGCACTGGCCGTAGTAGAGGCCTTCCTTTTCCGCCTTGAACCAGGTTTCGTTGGTGCGTCCGGGAACCGCGTCCATCTTGATGCCGAAGGCGGGCATGGCAAAGGAATGGATGACGTCGGTTGCGGTGACCAGCACGCGGGTCATGGTGTTGACCGGCACCACCATCTCGTTGTCGACGGCGAGCAGACGCGGATAGACCTTGCGATCTTCCTTGCCGGCGGCCTTACGATCGCCGTCCTGAAGGATGGCCGAGTTGAAGGAAAGCGTCTTGTCGACCTGGTACTCATAGTCCCAGTTCCACTGGTTTCCAGTCGCCTTGATGGTCAGCTTGGCTTCTTCCGGCGGCGTGTATTGCGCGGTCAGCAACTGGAACGAAGGGATGGCGATGAAGAGCAGGATAACGACCGGGCCGACCGTCCAGATCACTTCGATCAGCGTGTTGTGGCTGGTCTGCGAAGGGACCGGGTTCACGCTTGCACGGAATTTCCAGATGCAGACGGCGAGCAGAACAAGCACCAGAATGGTGATCGGGACGATGAACCACATCGTATAGTTCCCGAACCACTCGATCTGCCGCATCATGTCGGTTGCGGGCGGCTGGAAGCCGATCTCCCACGGCTGGGGCTGGGCCGCATTGGCGGCGCTCGCACCGGCCACGATCATGGCGGCGGCTCCCGCGCTTGCTAGAGACTTGGCGCTTGCTAGAGACTTGGCGCCAGCTAGGAATTTTCTCATCGCCCTCATCATCTCCCAGTTCCTCGCGATCGGACCGCAAGAATAACGAACCACGCCGGGATGGGAATCCCGGACAGTCCCAAGGGTGGTTCAAACCATACTCTATTTCCCTCCGCAAGAAAGGAGCGGCCGAAACCGTGCGGCATTTTTGCGCGCAAGCCTCGACCGTCGCTTTTGGTGGCATGAGGCCTTTCGTCGATCGATGACGCATGGACGGCAACCGCTACTTTCCGGAATGCTTCGCACTATCCGCCGGGCGGTCGCAATTCGGGCGAATTTGGCTTGGAAAAGCGCATTATTGCAGGTGTCCGGACGGACGGGCGACGGTCTCGTCCTTTACTTGGCCTTGGCGCGGCTTAAAGTGCCGTGATTCGCAATGGAGCCGTCATGAACTCTTGGCTTTCAAAACTTGGGTGTTCGAGAACTTTGGCTAAGGCCATTTTTCTTGCCGCCCTGTTTGGTACCGGCCTGTCAGGCATCGGTTCGGCCAATGCCGCACAGCCAAGCGGCACGGTGCGCTCGACGCATGGCGCGTGGTCGATCATCTGCGATACGCCGGCTGGCGCGACATCAAAACAATGCGTGATGATGCAGAACGTCGTTGCCGAGGACCGTCCGGAGATGGGGCTGTCGGTGGTCGTGCTGCGCACCGCCGACAACAAGGCGGAGATCTTGCGCGTGCTGGCGCCGCTCGGCGTGCTGCTGCCCAACGGGCTTGGCCTCAATGTCGACGGCAAGGATATCGGCCGCGCCTATTTCGTGCGCTGCTTCCAGGACGGCTGCTATGCCGAGGTCATTCTCGAAAAGCCGCTGCTCGACACGCTGAAGACCGGCACCTCGGCCACCTTCATCGTTTTCCAGACGCCTGAGGAAGGCATCGGCATTCCCGTCGACCTCAAGGGCTTTGCCGACGGCTTCGCCGCGCTGCCCTGAGCGGCGAAGAATATCGTCATTGCGTTTGGCGCCACCTGTCTGACGTCATTGTGATTGGCGCCCTTGCCGATTGTCTCGGCACGCCTTCGCGCCTACATCGGGGAAAACGCCCAATCCTCCCGCGGACGGACCTGCCATGAACAGCCTGATCGGCCAATTCGACATTTCCGACGATCGCATCAAGCGCATCGTCGCCGAAACCATCAACGGCGCCGACGACGGCGAACTGTTCCTCGAATACAGCGAGAGCGAAGCGCTGATGTTCGACAATGGCCGGCTGAAGACCGCCAACTTCAACACCGACCAGGGGTTCGGTCTGCGCGCTGTTGCCGGCGAGGCCAGCGGCTATGCGCATTCGAGCGATCTTTCCGAAGCCTCGCTGCTGCGCGCGGCCGACGCCGTTTCGACGGTCAAGGGCGGCTATTCCGGCACGCTTGCGGCAGCGCCCGCACGCACCAACCGCCATCTCTATGGCGAGGAGAACCCGATCCCCTCGCCTTCCTTCGAGACCAAGGCCAAGCTGCTGCAGGAAATCGATGCCTGGTTGCGCGCCGAGGATTCTCGCGTGCGCCAAGTCACGGCCTCGCTCGCCGCTTCCTGGCAGCATGTCGAGATCGTGCGCGCCGACGGCCAGATGGTGCGCGATATCCGCCCGCTGGTCCGCATCAATGTCTCCGTGGTCGTCGGCAGCGGCGACCGCCAGGAGAGCGGCTCCTACGGCATGGGCGGGCGCAAGGCGTTCGGCGAGTTCCTGGTCGAGGAGAGCTGGAAGCATGCCGCCAAGGAGGCGCTGCGCCAGGCGCTGGTCAATCTCGAGGCGGTTCCGGCGCCGGCCGGCACATTCGACATCGTGCTCTCCAGCGGCTGGCCGGGCGTCATGTTGCACGAGGCCG
This sequence comes from Mesorhizobium sp. LjNodule214, assembly GCF_964252735.1. Lineage (NCBI taxonomy): Bacteria > Pseudomonadati > Pseudomonadota > Alphaproteobacteria > Hyphomicrobiales > Phyllobacteriaceae > Mesorhizobium > Mesorhizobium sp. LjNodule214. Next base: position 2,658,907 of record NZ_CAXUPE020000001.1, on the reverse strand, counting down.
TCGGCCACGGGCTCGAGGGCGATTTCAACCGCAAGAAGACCTCGGCCTTTGCCGGCCTGATGGGCCAGCAAGTGGCGGCCAAAGGCGTTACAGTCGTCGATGACGGCACCATTGCCGAACGGCGCGGCTCGCTGACCGTCGACGACGAAGGCACGCCCTCGGCCCGCAATGTGCTGATCGAAGACGGCAAATTGGTCGGCTACATGCAGGATCGCCAGAACGCCCGGCTGATGGGCATGAAGGCGACCGGCAACGGAAGGCGCGAAGGCTATGCGCATCAGCCGATGCCGCGCATGACCAACACCTACATGACCTCGGGCGACATGGAACCGGACGAGATCATCGCCTCGGTCAAGAACGGCATCTATGCCGTCTCCTTCGGCGGCGGCCAGGTCGATATCACCTCGGGCAAGTTCGTGTTCGGCTGCACAGAGGCCTACATGATCGAGAACGGCAAGGTGACGCAGCCGATCAAGGGCGCCATGCTGATCGGCAACGGGCCGGACGCCATGCACCGCGTCAGCATGGTCGGCAACGATATGAAGCTCGACAACGGCATCGGCATGTGCGGCAAGGCCGGACAGGGCGTGCCGGTCGGCGTCGGCCAGCCGCATCTCAGGATGAACCAGATGACGGTCGGCGGCACGCGGGTTTGATGCGATGGCCACTGCAGAAAGTTCGTCGTCACCATTTCGACCGAGAGCCAGGTCACACAACCTGCTCCGGTTTTTCCCATAACGCGACCAGAGGATGTGTTCGGGTCCCTGCCCAACAGAGGCAAGCCGAAGACCTTGAGAGAAATGGAAGCGGGTGTGCTCGCGGAAGCTCGACGCCGCCATACTCGCGACTGACCTACCGTCTCTTCCTCGGCTTCTCCAGCAATGCAACAGCTTCGACATGCGGCGACCACAGGAACTGGTCGATCGGCGTGACACTTTTCAAGGTGTAGCCACCATCGATGAGGATGCGCAGATCCCGCGCGAGCGTCACCGGATTGCACGAAACGGCGGCGACGAACGGCACGTCGGAGCGGGCGATCTGCTTCGACTGGTCCTCGGCGCCGGCGCGGGGCGGGTCGAAGACAAGGCCGTCGAAGGCATTCAACTCCTTGAAGGTGAGCGGGCGCCGGAACAGGTCGCGGCGTTCGCTGGTAACCCGCTTCAGGCCAGTGGCGAAACGGAAGGCACGGTCAAGTGCAGAAAGCGCCGCCGCATCGCCTTCCGCCGCGTGCACCTCCGACTTCGCGGCCAGGCGCAGCGCGAAGCTGCCACAGCCGGCAAAAAGGTCGGCGACCTTTTTTGCGCGTGACAGATGCTGGCCGACGATATCGGCCATGGTTTGCTCTGCAGCCTCGGTGGCCTGCAGGAATGCGCCCGGCGGCACCGCGACCGCCACGGTTCCGAACTGCACTGTCGGCTTCTTCGGCTCGACGATGATCTCGCCGTCGACCGACAGCCTGGCCAACCCCTCCGCAATGACGAAGTTCGAAGCGATGCGACGCTGGTTCTCGCCGAGCTTGCCGGATTCGTGGACCGCGACGTCGAGGCCGGACCCGGTGACCGTCACCGTCATATGGAACGATTTGGTGGTGGCGCAGACCAGCTCGGCGAGTTTTTTCAGACTATCGAGCGCGGCGACGATCGCCGGCAGCGAGATCGGACATTCCTCGATGGCAATGATTTCCGACGACAGGGCGCGCACGAAGCCCAGTCGCATGCCGGCCTCGGTGCGCCGGGCGGAGAAGACGACGCGGCGGCGCGTCGCCGGCGCGCACGGCACCAAGGCGCCGATGTCGCCGGCTATGCCCTTGCTTTTCAGCGCATGCACGACCTTGTCGCGCTTCCACTGGCGGTAGGCTTCGGCCTCCAGATGCTGGACGGCGCAGCCGCCGCATTCGGTGAAATGCCGGCAGGCTGGATCGATCCTCAGCCGCGAAGCCTCCAGCACAGACATAAGCGTGGCGCGATCCTTTTCGCGCGCGGCAGTCACAATCTCGCCCGGCAGCGTGAAGGGAATGAAGACCTCGCCGGTTTCGGTCGCGGCGACGCCATCGCCTTGCGAGCCCAGCCTTGCGATGGTGAAGCGCGCGCTCATCGATCCTTGATCCCACCGAGCAGGAATTCGCGATTGCCGTCGCCGCCCTCGATCGGCGACAGATGCAGCCCCAGCGAGCGCCAACCGGGCATGCTGTCGAACCAGTCCTGCAGCACGCCGGCAACGCGGGCGGCGTCATAGGGATCCTTGAGCAGGCCGCCCTTGCCGATCGCCGCGCGACCGGCCTCGAATTGCGGCTTGACCAGAAGCACCGTGCGGGCGCCGCTGCCGGCCAATGCGAGCGCCGGCGGCAGCGCCAGCTTCAGCGAGATGAAGCTGACGTCGCAGACAATGAAATCCGGAATACGACCGCCGAGATCGGCGACGGTGAGGTCGCGGGCATTGAGGCCCTCGATGACAGTCACGCGTGGATCGCCTGCGATATCAGGATGCATCTGGCCGTGGCCGACATCGATCGCCGTGACATGCGCCGCGCCGCGTTCGAGCAGCACCTGGGAGAAGCCGCCGGTCGAGGCGCCGATGTCGAGCGCTTCGCTGCCGGCCGGGTCGAGACCGAAATGGTCGAGCCCGGCGATCAGCTTCAGCGCCGCGCGAGACACATACCCCTGTGCCGGGTCGTCGATCGCGATCAGGCATTGCGGCGGGACGGTCTGGCCAGGCTTGCGGGCGATGGTGCCATTGACCGTCACCGTGCCGCGCTCGATCGCGTCGCGGGCACGCGAGCGGCTAGCGAACAGGCCGCGTTCGACGAGCAGTTCGTCGAGCCGCTGGCGCGCGCTGGCTGGCAGAGGGGAGTTCATCGGCCTTCATGGCGAAAGCCGGTGATGAACGCAAGGATGTTGGAAGCCGCAGATCTAGAAGATGGTTCGCGAAACCGGCCGTTCGACGGCCGGCGCCAGACCGTCATTGGGGTCGCCGGAAGCCTGCCTGCCCGGACGCTCGGCAGGAACTGCCGGCGCTGCGACAGTCTCCGGCAGGACGACGAATTGCGGCCGTTGCTTGTAGGAAAAGCCGCCGCGGATGCCGCCGATCTTGCCGGCGACGATGTCCATGGCCGCCTTTTCGAGATTGCGGTCGTAGCGCGTTTCGGCCATCGCAGGTGCTGCGATGACGGCCGAAAGGGCCATGCCATACAAAAGCGTTTTCATTTTTCGTCGTCCCCCTGCCGGACAGCCTTCTAGCAGGGCGGCGTTGAGAAACGGCCAAAAGACACGGTAAGCAAAACGCCAAATGGCAGCGTAAACAGGGCGTTACAGCCGCAAGCCGGCAAACTGATTCAGAGGCTTGAGGTTTTGATTCAGGCGCGCTGCGCGTGCGCGGTGTGGCCGAGCGCGGCAAAGACGGTGCGCACGATGCCGGCCGAGTCTAGCCCGGCGTCGGCATACATCTTCTCGGGCTTGGCGTGGTCGGTGAAATCGTCCGGCAGCACCAGCGGACGCACCTTGAGCCCGCTTTCGAGCAAGCCTTCATGGGCGAGGAACTGCAGCACGTGGCTGGCGAAGCCGCCGACGGCGCCCTCCTCCACCGTCACCAGAACCTCGTGCGAGCGGGCGAGCCGGCGGATCAGATCCTCGTCGAGCGGCTTGGCGAAGCGGGCGTCGGCGACAGTGGTGGAAAGACCGGCGGCACCAAGCTCCTCGGCCGCCAGCAGACAGTCCTGCAGCCGCGTGCCGAAGGACAGCAGCGCCACCTTGGTGCCTTCCCGGACGACGCGGCCCTTGCCGATTTCGAGCACGGAGCCGCGCTCCGGCATGTCGACGCCAACGCCGTTGCCGCGCGGGTAACGGAAGGCGATGGGGCCGTCATCATAGTGGGCGGCGGTGCGCACCATATGGCGCAGTTCCGCTTCGTCCGCCGCCGCCATGACGACGAAGCCCGGCAGCGTTGCCAGGAAGGTGGTGTCGAAAGCGCCGCAATGGGTGGCGCCGTCGGCACCGACGAAACCGGCGCGGTCGATGGGAAAGCGCACCGGCAGTCTCTGGATCGCCACGTCGTGGACGACCTGGTCGTAGGCGCGCTGCAGGAAGGTCGAATAGATGGCGGCGAAGGGCTTATAGCCTTCGGTGGCGAGACCGGCGGCGAAGGTCACGGCGTGCTGCTCGGCAATGCCAACATCGAAGGTCCTGGACGGGAACGCCTCACCGAAGAGGTCGAGGCCGGTGCCGTTCGGCATCGCGGCGGTGACAGCGACGATACGGTCGTCCTCGCGGCCTTCCTGGACCAGGCTTTCGGCGAAGACCTTGGTGTAGCTCGGCGCGTTGGCCGGCGCCTTGGCCTGCGCGCCGGTGATGACGTCGAACTTGTTGACGCCGTGATATTTGTCGGCGGCGGCCTCGGCCGGGCCATAGCCCTTGCCCTTCTGGGTCACGACATGGATCAGCACCGGACCGTCGCCATTGTCGCGGACGTTCTTCAGCACCGGGATCAGGTGTTCGAGATTGTGCCCGTCGATCGGGCCGATGTGGTAGAAGCCGAGTTCCTCGAACAGCGTGCCGCCGGTGACGTAGCCGCGCGCGTGTTCAACCGCCCTGGTGATGGCGCGATCGGCGCGCTTGCCGAGGTAGGAGGTCAGCTTCTTGCCGAAATCGCGCAGGCCGAGATAGGCCTTGCCCGAAGCCAGACGCGCCAGATAGGCGCTCATCGCACCGGTCGGCGGCGCGATCGACATGTCGTTGTCGTTGAGGATGACGATCAGGCGGGCGTCGAGCGCGCCGGCATTGTTCATCGCTTCATAGGCCATGCCGGCTGACATGGCGCCGTCGCCGATGACGGCGATGACGTTGTTGCGGCCACCGGAAAGGTCGCGCGCCATCGCCATGCCGAGGCCGGCGGAGATCGAGGTCGAAGAGTGGGCGGCGCCGAACGGGTCGTATTCGCTCTCGGCGCGGCGGGTGAAGCCGGAAAGGCCCCCCTCCTGACGCAACGTGCGGATGCGGTCGCGACGTCCGGTCAGGATCTTGTGCGGATAGGCCTGGTGGCCGACATCCCAGATCAGCCGATCGTCCGGCGTGTTGAAGACATAGTGCAGCGCCACCGTCAGTTCCACGACGCCAAGGCCGGCGCCGAGATGGCCGCCAGTGTGCGAGACGGCATCGATCAGCTCGACGCGTAGTTCCGAAGCGAGCTGCGGCAACTGGCTTTCGTCAAGCGTGCGCAGGTCGGCCGGAATGCGAACCTTGTCGAGAAGCGGCGTATGCAGCGTTGCGTTCACTGTTAAGGGGCCTGCTGAAACCTGATGTTCATGCGCGTCGATCATGGGCGAAATATGCCGCCTGCCGGCGAATGTAAATGCGTGTCAGTGACGCGGGTAGCTCTGGCGTTAATTGTCCGGTAACGGAATGAACTCTTCCTCATCTCCAGGAACGATATCGAAGCGGCCGGTCTTCCATTCTTCTTTTGCCTGTTCGATGCGTTCCTTCGAGGACGAAACGAAATTCCACCAGATGTAGCGCTTGGAGCCGAGCGAGGCGCCGCCGAACAGCATGAAATGGGCGCCCGTCTCCGACGACACGACGATCTCGTCGCCGGGCCGGAACACCAGAAGCCGCTCCGCCGGGAAACGGTCACTGGAGATCGAAACCTCGCCTTCCAGCGTGTAGATGGCGCGTTCCTCGGCATCGGCGGGGATTTTCACACTGGCGCCGGGCGTCAGCCTGAGGTCGGCATAGAGCGTGTCCGAGGACGTGGTGACCGGCGATCGCAGCCCGGAAAGCGCGCCGATGACGACGCGGCCGCTGACGCCTTCGGCATCGATCTTGGGCAAATGAAGGGCGGCAGTGTTCTCGAAGACCGGCGCGACCTCCTCCTTGCCGTCGGGCAGTGCCAGCCAGGTCTGCAAGCCGGAGATCGACATCGGCGCACCGCGCAATTCCTCCGGCGTGCGCTCGGAATGAACGATGCCGCGGCCGGCAGTCATCAGGTTCACGTCGCCGGGTTCGATCACCATTTCGGTGCCGAGCGAATCGCGATGCCTGATCTTGCCGTCGAACAGATAGGTTACCGTCGACAGGCCAATATGCGGGTGCGGGCGCACGTCGAGCGCCTGGTCGGCCCGCAAAATGGCCGGGCCCATGCGGTCGAAGAAGATGAAGGGACCGACCAGCCGGCGCCTGGCGGTTGGCAAGGCACGGCGAACCTGGAAACCGCCAATGTCCTTGGCATTCGGAATGACCATCAGCTCGATCTGGTCGCAGGCGAAAGCATCGCCGGGCGAAGGATCGTTGCCGGGAAAGAAACTCATGGAATCTCCTCAGGCGAAACGGAGTGCGGATTTGGCCTTTGCCTTGGCCGCCACCTCCTCGCGATTGCGCGGATGATGCGTGGTTTCAAGCGAATGGAGCAGTTCGTGCGCCGATTCGGCAATCGCCTCGACGGCGCGGTCGAAGGCCTCCTGGTTGCGCTTCGAGGGCCGGGTCGTCCCGCTCAATTTGCGCACGAACTGGAGCGCGGCATCGCGGATCTCGTCATGGGTCGCCGGCGGATCGAAATTGAACAGGGTCTTGATGTTTCTGCACATCGCTTGAACTCCTTACCTGCTATCCTCGCCCAGCCCTTCCAATTCCTAGTCCGCGTCGAGCGGCTCCGTTCCCACCGGCTTGCCGTCGCGCGACAGCCTGATCTTCTCGACCTTGTCTTCTGCCGCCTTCAGCAGCCGGTCGCAATGCGCCTTCAGCGCCTCGCCGCGCTCGTAGATGCGGATCGACTGGTCGAGCGGCACGTCGCCGCGCTCCAGATCGTCGACGATCTTTTCCAACGCGTCGAGCGCCTGCTCGAAGCTCATCGCCTTGACGTCGTCGTTGCCTTCGCCTGCCATACCCTATCCCTTCATCAGCCGCCCGACATGGGCGGCGACCGAAAATGCCAATCCCTGCAGATCGTAGCCGCCCTCGAGCAGGCTGACGAGCCGGTTGCCGCTGTGGCGCCCTGCGCGCTCCATCAGTTGGCCCGTCGCCCAGTCGAAATCCTCCTCGGTCAGGTTGATCTCGGCCAGCGGATCGCGATGGTGGGCGTCGAAACCGGCGGAGATGATGATCAGGTCGGGGGCGAAATCGTCGAGCGCCGGCAGGACGCGCGACAGGAAGGCATCGCGAAACACCTCGCTGCCGGTCTGCGGCGCCAGCGGCGCGTTGACGATGTTGCCGGCGCCGGTTTCGTTCTTCGCGCCAGTGCCGGGATAGAGCGGCATCTGGTGCGTCGAGCAATAAAGCACCGACGGATCGTCCCAAAAAATGTCCTGCGTGCCGTTGCCGTGGTGGACGTCCCAGTCGACGACGGCGACGCGCTCGGCCTGATGCTTCCTTTGCGCGTAACGCGCCGCGATCGCCGCGGTATTGAACAGGCAGAAGCCCATCGCCGTGGTCTTCTCGGCATGGTGGCCGGGCGGCCGCGCGGCGACGAAGGCATTGGCGGCGCGGCCCTCGAAGACGTCGTCGACGGCGGCATTGGCCGCGCCGATCGCCGTCACCGCTGCCTGCCAGCTTTTGGGGCTGGCGCTGGTGTCGGCGTCGATCGAGACGATGCCGGTCTCGGGGATCGCGGCGCGGACCCGCGCGACGAAATCCTCGGGATGCGCATAAAGGATGGTTGCCTCGTCGCCTTCAGGCGCCTTGACGCGATCCAGCGCGGCAAAGGCCTCGTCGTCGAGCACGCGCTCTATGGCGCGCAAGCGGTCTGGCCGCTCCGGATGGCCCGATGGCGTCAGGTGTTCGAGGAAGATCGGATGGGTGTAGAGCCTGGTGACCATGCCCCGATATAGGCGCGTACGGGCGCTTTGACCATGTTTTCGCGCCTTCGTCGCGCAATGTTCAACAGGGATTGGGTGGGGCTATTAATTATTGGGTGCCGGCTGGGTCCAGCGCGAGCCGCCGAACGAGGCCAGCGCCTTGTCTTTGAGTTCCCTGAATTTCGAGGAGGCTTCCGACAGCCGCCGGTCCCAGTCGGGATTGGGCACCTGGCCCTCGATGGTGCTGAAATAGACCTGCATCAGCGAAGCGATGGCGAAGGGCTCGATGAAGGCGGCCTTGAAGGCCCAGGCGAAGACGATGGCCATCACGAAGGCCCAGCCGCCGAGCTGGCCCGGCATGAACCAGAGGATGGCGCCGGCGGGCGCCAGCATCAGCAGGAAGATAGCGAGGGACACGCCCCACATGATCACCGACAGCCAGATCGCGTTCTTGACCATGGTCTTGCCGTTCTGTGCGTAGAGCACGATGCCTTGCCTGGCCGTCTCGAAGGGCGAGGTGGAATTGATGCGGATGTTGTAGCCGAGGATGATCTCGTCGACGTAGGTCAGCGACATGCGGATGACGGTGGTGATGAAGCTGACCAGGCCGCTCAGGCCCGGAATGGGCAGGAAGGCGGCGATGCCGCCGATCAGGCCGGTGATGGCGCGGATGGCGCCCTTGACCAGCTGGTCGAGCACGAACAGCACATTGGCCTCGGCGAAACGCTCGGTCACCACGGCCCTGGCATAGGAGATCTGGTCCTGCCCGCCAGGCACGTCCTGGCCATCGATCAGGTGGACCATGACCGCGATATGGCCGGCCTTGACGATGTAGAGGATGTATTCGCGGATCCAGTATACGGCGATCGAAACGACGCCGAAGCCGACCACGCCGCCCCACAGCGCAAAGGACAGCGGTCCATCCGGGTCGGTCGAGATGTGGCCGACGCCGTAGCCGACACTGGCGCCGGTGCCGGTGGCCATGATGTAGGCCAGCGTGATGCCGAAATAGACGATCATGCGGAAGACGATGAAGGGCCATGTCCTGATCATGATGGACACCGACCTGCCGATGCTGAAGTCCCACATGCCCCGAATCTCCCGCCTCAGAGATGGGCGGAAAGGATGAACCTCGGTCGGCGATTGTCAATCTCGGGAGCGCCACGCGGCCGCAAACCGGTGCACAGCCTTGGGCGACCAGCGCGGTCAGCGGGCCTGTCAGTCTTTTTTGAGCAAGCCTTCGAGCAGCTGCTTGAAGGCCGCCACCACCTTCTTCGACGTCGCCTCGGGGTCTTGTGAATTGGCGATCCGCTGAGACGCCTGGCTGCTCGCGCCGTTGATCAGCCGTGCGGCGGTCTCGGGGTCGAGGTCGGCTACGACCACGCCCTCCTCCTGCAGCCTGGTCAGGTGATTGGTGATCGAAGCCGCGCACGCATTGGCGTTCGCCCACTGTGCCGGATCGCCGAGCACCGCCGGACCGTCGCGGAACATGATGCGCTGGATTTCCGGCTCCAGCGCCATCTCGATATAGGTGGTGCATTCGTCGACAAAGTGCTGCCAGCGGGTCGGCGCCAGCGCCGCCGCCTCATTGACCCGCGCCGCCATCTCGCCGTCGATCTCGGCAATGACCGCCTGCAGCAGTCCCTTCTTGTCACCGAAGTGATGATAGAGCGCGCCGCGCGTCAGCCCGGCCGAGGCAGTGAAATCATCCATCGAGGCTTCCGCATAGCCGATCGTGCCGAAGGCATGGCGGGCCGCGGTGATCAACTTGGCGCGCGTCTCGGCGATCATCTCCTTGCGGGGTCTGTGCATGGCTCTGGCCCTATTAACATACGTCTCGTATGCCAATTGACATACGCGACGTATGAGCTATTTGATACTCATACGCCACGTATGTAAATGTCGATCCTGCAATTGTCGAGGAGCCAGACCATGCAAAACCCCTATGCGGAAATCTTTCGTGCTCCCTGCACCAAAGGTTTCGCCGCGGCCGGCTTCATTGCCCGGCTGCCCATCGCCATGGCGCCGATCGGCATCGTCGCCATGCTGTCGCAGACGAATGGCGAATACTGGCTGGCTGGCGCCGTCTCCGCGACATACGCGCTGGCCAACGCCTTCGTCGCGCCGCAGATCTCGCGGCTGGTCGACCGCCTCGGCCAGACGCGGATTGTCGTGCCCACAACGATCATCTCCGTGCTCGCTTTCGTAGTGCTGATTGCGGCGGCCAACCGCCATTGGCCGATATGGACGCTGTTCGCCTCGGCGCTGCTGGCCGCCGCCATGCCCAGCATCCCTGCCATGGTGCGCGCGCGATGGACCGAGATTTTCCGCGATCGTCCGGAGCTGAACACCGCGTTCGCCTTCGAGTCGGCGGCGGACGAGCTGGTGTATATCGCCGGGGCGTCGCTGTCGGTGGGCCTGAGCGTCGCCCTGTTCCCCGAAGCGGGAATGCTGGTCAGCACATTGTTCCTCGCCTTGGGCTCGACGGCCTTCATCCTGCAGCGCTCGAGCGAGCCGCGCGTGCGTCCGGTGACTTCAGCTTCGCAAGGCTCGGCAATCCGCCTGCGGCCGGTTCAGATCATCACCTTCGCCCTGACCTTCATCGGCGCGACCTTCGCGACCACGGAGGTGAGCACCGTGGCGATCACCAAGGACCTGGGCCAGCCGGGCGCCGCCAGCCTGATCATCGGCGTCTACGCACTCGGCTCGTTCGTCCTCGGTATCGTCATCGGCGCCCTGAACCTGAGGATGCCGCTGCAGCGCCAGCTTGCAATCGCGGTCGCCGTCATTGCGCTCACTACGCTGCCGCTGCTCGTCGCCGACACGGTGCCGCTTCTGGCGCTGGCGGTCTTCGTTAGCGGCGTGGCGATCTCGCCGACCTTCATCACGGCATTCGGCCTGATCGAGCGGCGTGTGCCAGCGGCGATGCTGACCGAAGGCGTCACCTGGGTCACGACCGGCATCGGCATCGGCATGGCACTGGGTTCCTTCGCCGCCGGCGCGGTGGTGGACGCGTTCGGCGCGCAGAACGGGTTTTTCGTATCGGTGGCGGCGGGCGCAATCGCGCTGGCCACCGTGCTCATCGGCCAGCGCAGCCTGGCGGACCGGATTGCGATCTCGCCTATTGCGAAGCAGGCGTCGTTCCCGCGGAATGATCCTCGAAGCACCCGGCTTTGCGCGAGCCGGGCGCGATCCGTTGACGGTTGACCCTAGAGAATCTCGGTCTTGGCGATGTGGATGCCAAAGCCTTCGAGGCCGACATAGTGGCGTTCGCGCGAGGCGATCAGGTTGATCGAGGAAATGCCGAGATCCTTGAGAATCTGCGCGCCGAGGCCGATTTCGCGCCATTCGTTCTCGCGGCGGCGCGCCTCTTCATGGTCCTCGCGCTCGTCGCTCGCCGGGCGCTTGCGCTCCTGATGGGCGACGCCGACCGAGCCTTCGCGCAGATAGACGATGACGCCGCGCTTGCGCTCGCCCATCGCCTTCATGATGGCGTCGAGCCGATGGCTGGTGCCGAACACGTCGCTCACCACATCCTCGGAATGGAGCCGTACCGGCACCCCCTCGCCGTCACGGATGTCGCCGAAGACGATCGCCACGTGGTGCATCGAATCCCAGGGCAGCGTGTAGGTGAAAACCTGCGCCTTGCCGCCCGCCGTCTCGATGTCGGAGCAGGCGACGCGTTCGACCAGCGTTTCCTTGCGCTGGCGATAAGCGATCAGGTCGGCGACCGAGATCTGCTTCAGGCCGTGCTCCTCGGCGAAGGCCTGCACCTGCGGGCCGCGCTTGACGGTGCCGTCATCGTTGACCAGCTCGGAAATGACGCCGATCGGCGGCAGGCCGGCGAGCTTGCAGAGATCGACCGCGGCTTCGGTATGGCCCGAGCGCATCAGCACGCCGCCTTCGCGCGCGATCAGCGGAAAGATGTGCCCGGGGCGGACGAAATCGGAAGCACCGACATTGCCGTTGGCGAGGTTGCGCACGGTCAGCGTGCGGTCGTCGGCCGAGATGCCGGTCGTGGTGCCGTGCTTGAAATCGACGCTGACGGTGAAAGCCGTCGTGTGGGCGGAATCATTGTCGGCCACCATCGGTGCCAGGTTGAGACGCTTTGCCTCCTCGCGCGGCATCGGCGTGCAGACGATGCCGGACGTGTTGCGGACGATGAAGGCCATCTTCTCCGGCGTGCAGTGGACAGCGGCGACGATCAGGTCGCCCTCGTTCTCGCGCCCGTCATCGTCCATGACGACGACGATCTCGCCGCGTTCGAAGGCGCGCAGGGCTTCGACGATTTTCTTCTGGTCGTAGGGCATCGACGCTCGCTTCCGCTTGCAGGTTGAAGGTCAGACGCGCCCGGTCTGGCCGCGATGACGCAAATAGTGATCGGCGATCGCGCAGGCAACCATCGCCTCGCCGATCGGCACGGCACGGATGCCGACGCAAGGGTCGTGACGGCCCTTGGTCATGACCTCGACGTCCTTGCCGTCCTTATCGATCGACTTGCGTGGCGTCAGGATCGAGGAGGTCGGCTTCACGGCGAAACGGGCGACGATCGCCTGGCCGGTCGAGATGCCGCCAAGGATGCCGCCGGCATTGTTGGACAGGAAGACCGGCTTGCCGTCATTGCCGATGCGCATCTCGTCGGCATTCTGTTCGCCGGTGATGCGGGCGGCCTCGAAGCCGTTGCCGATCTCGACGCCCTTGACGGCGTTGATCGACATCAGGCCCGACGCGATGTCCTGGTCGAGCTTGGCGTAGATCGGCGCTCCGAGGCCAGCAGGAACACCATCGGCGACGATCTCGATCACCGCGCCGACCGAGGAGCCGGCCTTGCGGATGCCGTCTAGATACTGGGTGAAGACGGGAACGGAAGCCGGATCGGGAGTGAAGAACGGATTTTCGGCGTCGCCGATGAAGCTCCAGTTCCAGTTGGCGCGATCGATCGACTTTTCGCCCATCGAGACCAGCGCGCCGCGCACCACCATCCCGGGCACCACTTTGCGGGCGAGCGCGCCGGCCGCGACGCGCGCCGCCGTCTCGCGGGCGGAGGAGCGGCCGCCGCCGCGGTAGTCGCGCAGGCCGTATTTGACGTCATAGGTGTAGTCGGCGTGGCCCGGCCGATACTGGCGGGCGATTTCGCCATAGTCCTTGGAGCGCTGGTCGACATTCTCGATCAGCATCGACACCGGTGTGCCGGTGGTGATCATCGTCTCGCCGTCGTCGTCGAGGATGAAGCCGGAGAGAATCTTGACCTCGTCGGGTTCGCGACGCTGCGTCACAAAACGTGACTGTCCCGGCCGGCGCTTGTCGAGCTCGGCCTGGATTTCTTCACGGGCGAAGCGGATGCCGGGCGGGCAGCCGTCCACAACGCAGCCGAGGGCAGCCCCATGGCTTTCGCCCCAGGTGGTGACGCGGAACAGGTGGCCGAACGTGTTGTGAGACATGGAGAAGTGCCCTGCCCGGCGGCGGAGCCGGTTCAAGTCTGCCTTCTATTGGCGTTTTCCACAGTGGTCAAACTGTGATCTGGCGGTTTTAGTTTTGACACATTCGGTTGGTTTCTGCTCTCTTCCATCCGCCGTTGAGGATCCGCCGCTAACCATGCTGGCGCAATGATAATGAGGACGACGATGCGTACCCTGATTGGCGCTGTTGCCGCCACGCTGCTGATTTCCACTGCCGCCTTTGCCGGCCAGACCGAAGGCCTGATCAAGAAGATCGACAAGGATACGCTGACGCTGACGCTGGAAGACGGCAAGTCCTACAAGCTGAACGCCGAAACCGATCTCGATGCACTGAAGCCCGGCATGGACATCGTCCTCGCCTATGACGTGACGAATGGCGAGAATGTCGTCACCGACATGGAACTGCCGGACACCGAGTAAGATTTTACGGCGCTCCGGTGGCGGGCGCCAGCCTTTGCAAGGCGCTTGCGAAGACCTGGAACGGCCAGTTGAGCCGCCCGCCCTCTGTCATCACCCGTTTCGACTCCCGGCGCTGAGGCGCTTTGGGCTGGCACTTGCCAGCGCCGTTTCTTGGGAGCAATCTCGGTTCGCTGATTGAGCTATCAGGTGGATTTCCACCACTAGCGGAAGATCGGCGACGGGGCCGAACAATGTGCAGCGGCTGCGAGGGCAAGAGGGTCGGCCGTAGGGATTTCCTCAAGGCCGGCGCGGGGCTTGTCGCGATCGGTTTTGGCGGGGCTTCCTGGTCGGCACGTGCGGCAGAGGCTGCTGCGCCCGCGCTATCCCCCGATGAAGCGCTCGCCGCGCTGAAATCCGGCAACGAACGCTATGTCAGCCACCCGGAACTCTGCTTGATCGACCTTGCCGCGCAGCGGAGCGCCGTCGCCGCACATCAGGCGCCCTGGGCCACGATCATCAGTTGCGCCGACAGTCGCGTTCCGCCGGAGCTGATCTTCGGCGGCCATGGCATTGGAGAATTGTTCGTCGCCCGCAATGCCGGCAATCTCGTCGACACGGCGACGCTCGGCACTGTCGAATACGGTGCGGCGGTGCTCGGCTCGCCGTTGATCGTCGTCCTTGCGCACACAAGCTGCGGCGCCGTCAAGGCGGCTTGCGACGTGGTCGCCAAGAACGCGACCTATCCGGGCGCGATCGGTCCGATGATCGAACCAATCCTTCCCGCGGCGATCGCAGTGCGAGGTGAGTCGGGCGATTTCGTCGACGACACCGCCAGGGAGAGCGCGCGCAGGACCGCGACGCGCCTGTCCGTTTCGAGCAAGCTGTTGGCCGGTCTCACCCGGGACGGAAAGCTGAAGGTCGTTGCGGCGATCTATGATCTCGAAACAGGTGCGGTGACCTATATCGAATGACAGCTACAACCACTCCAGGCTCCGGCCCTGTAGTCGGAGCAGGCGATCCTGAGGCACGTCCATCCTGACCGCCTCTCGCGTGGGCATCCCCAGCACGACGCGGAACAGCGCGCGCACGACGCCGCCATGGGTCACGCAGACGGTGTCGCGATCGAGCGCTTCGAACCACGGCTTCACCCGCTCGAGCAGCATCTCGTAGCTTTCGGCGCCCTCGCCAGGCGGCTGGAAGTTCCATTTGTCGAGGCTGCGCAGCCTGGTCGAACCGGGATCCCTGGCTTCGAGCTCGGCAAAGGTGAAACCCTGCCAGTCGCCAAAGCTCAACTCGACGAGGAGCGGCTCGGTACGGTAGGCGTGCGGATCGACCTTCATGGCGGCGCGCAGGCGCTCCATCGTCTCGCGCGTGCGCCGCATCGGGCTGGCGACAAAGTCGAAATCTTCCGGATTGTGCACGAGTTCGGCCAGCTGCTTGCCGTTGCGACTCGCCTGCTCGCGGCCGAGCGCGTTGAGATCGGTGTCGGCCTGCCCCTGCAGCCTGGACTCGGCGTTCCATTGCGTCTGGCCGTGGCGCACGAAGTAGACGAGCGGGTACATCAGATCTTCCGAGGCTCGGGCCAGACTTGGACGCAAGGGGATTTCAGTCGGAAGCTAACCGTTTGTTTTTGCGCAATTCCGGACGGAAAACCGCTACACACTTTTCCTGGAATTGCTTCAGTCCTTGACGGTCGAAATATCGGGGGCGTCGACCGCCTTCATGCCGACGACATGGTAGCCTGAATCGACATGATGCACCTCGCCGGTGACGCCACGCGAGAGGTCGGACAGGAAATAGACGCCGGAATCGCCGACTTCTTCCTGGGTGACCGTCTGCTTCAGCGGTGAATTGTATTCGTTCCACTTCAGGATGTAGCGGAAGTCGCCGATGCCGGATGCGGCCAGCGTCTTGATCGGACCGGCCGAGATGGCGTTGACGCGGATCTTCTTGGCGCCGAGGTCGACGGCCAGATAGCGCACACTGGCTTCGAGCGCCGCCTTGGCAACGCCCATGACGTTGTAGTGCGGCATCACCTTTTCGGCGCCGTAATAGGTCAGCGTCAGCAGCGAACCGCCATCGGTCATCAGCGGCTCGGCGCGCTTGGCGATGGTGGTGAAGGAAAACACCGAAATGTCCATGGTGCGCAGGAAATTGTCACGCGTCGTCTCGACATAGCGGCCGGTCAACTCGTCCTTGTCGGAAAAGGCGATGGCATGGACGAGGAAGTCCAGCTTGCCCCAGTGCTTGGTGATGTCGGCGAACACCGCGTCGAGGCTTTCCGGATCGGTGACGTCGCAATGGCCGGCGACATGGGCGTTGAGTTCGGCCGCCAGCGGCTCGACGCGCTTCTTGAAGGCTTCGCCCTGATAGGTCAGCGCGATTTCGGCGCCGTGATCGACGCAGGCCTTGGCGATGCCATAGGCGATCGACCGATTGTTCGCGACGCCGAGGATCAGCCCGCGCTTGCCGGCCATAAGACCCTGTCCACCCGCCATGTGAGCACTCTCCGCAAGAATGTCTGCTTTGTGGAGAGCCCTATCGCACAGGCACAAGGCCCCATCAAGCGTTCAAAACGGACAGTTCATGGGAGAAAAGTCTCTCGATCAGCCTTTTCGACGGCGCATCAGCACTTCGAGCTCGCTGTCGCCGCCCTCAGGCAGCATCAGCCTGACATGGGCATAGAGATCGCCATGGCCACCGGTTTTTTCCGGCAGGCCCCTGCCCTTCAGCCGCAGCACCTTGTCCGAGCTCGACCATGCCGGGATATTGACCGCCAGCCGGCCGGTCGGCGTTTCGACCGCCACCTTGGCGCCTAGCACGGCATCGGCCATCGCCACCGGCAGGTCGGCATGCAGGTCGCGGCCCTCGAGACGGTAGCGCGGATGGCGGCGAAAACGGATCTTGACCAGCGCGTCGCCCGGCTGTCCCGGCCCCTGCTCGCCCTGGCCTTTCAGGCGGATGGTCTGGCCGTCCTCGACATAGGCCGGCAGCTTGACCGCCACCTTGCGGCCGTCGGGGAACATCGCCGTCACCTTCTCGGCTGTGGCCGCCTCCTCGATGGTCACATCGAGCGTCACGTTGAGGTCGGCGCCTGCCGCCGGCTGGCGGCGGTCGCCCGCACCAGGCCCGCGCGCGCCGGAGAAGGCGTCGCCGAAGATCTGGCTGAAGATGTCGCTGTTGCCGTCGAACGGATCGCCGCCCGGACGCCCCGAGCGGAACTCGAAGCGCGAGCCGCCGGCGCCCTGCTGGCGGCGGAAGCCCGCGAACGGATCGCCACCACCGGCCGCGCCCTCAAAGCCCTGGAAGCGCGGCTTGCCGTTGGCGTCGATCTCGCCGCGATCGAAAGCGGCGCGCGCCTTTTCGTCGCCAACGATCTCGTAAGCCTGGTTGGCGGCGGCAAAACGATCCTTCGCCTTGGGATCATTCGGATTCTGGTCCGGATGATGTTTTTTGGCGAGTTTGCGGTACGCCGATTTTATGTCCTTGGCCGATGCGTTCTTGGCAACGCCCAGGACCTCATAGGGGTCGCGCATGCTTCCTGCCCTGGAGAAGGAGTGAGTCCATGGTTGCCCCCTATATGCGCTTGCATAGGAAGAAATTCCAGTAGCGCAAGGAGAGAAATGGCGGTGGAAAATCAGAGCGCCTTGAAGTCCTGCATGTGCCAGCTGCCGGCGCCGGCGATACACAACTCGCCCTTGAACATCGAGACGCCGTCGAAGCTCTCGCGCGAGGCGGTGAAGCGGCGGCAGGTCTGACCCGCGTCCTTCAGCTCGACCAGTTCGGTGATCGATCCGCGCGACCCGGTGCCGGCGTTGGCCCATGGCACGGCCTGGCCGCCAAGCTGTTCGATGTCGGCGGAAGACACAGCATTGCCGATCGTTGTCTGATCCGAATCGCGGTCCTGATCGGTCGGCGTGGCGGAAGCAGGCGTGCTGCTGGTCAGGATCGAACGGTCGACCTCGGCTCTTTCCAGGCTGAAGCCGCCGGCGCCGCAAGCGGCAAGAGGCAGCGCGACCATCACGATCCAGGCCTTGGCGCTGGCCGAAGCGATAACGCCCCATTGCCTGCTGTCAAAAGCTTGCGCGATACGCAACAATCGGCAACCTCCCCAGCCATCGTGACAATTTGAGAAAAACTATGAGCGAAACTGAGTTAACAAGCGGTGACTTTACCGAGGCCGCCGAGCCATTCCGCCTTTTCGCCGCATGGCTCGACGACGCGACGAAGAGCGAGATCAACGACGCCAACGGCGTGGCGCTGGCGACCGTCGATGCCGACTGCATGCCGGATGTGCGGATGGTGCTGCTCAAGGGGTTCGATGAAGGCGGGTTTGTCTTCTACACGAATTTCGAGAGCGCCAAGGGCCGCGAGATTCTTGGCAGCATGAAGGCGGCGATGTGCTTCCACTGGAAATCGCTGCGCCGGCAGGTGCGCGTGCGCGGACCGGTGGAGATCGTCAGCGATGCCGAGGCGGATGCCTATTACGCGACACGGCCGCGCGGCAGCCGCATCGGTGCCTGGGCCTCAAAACAGTCGCGGCCGCTGGAAAGCCGCTTTGCACTGGAAAAGGCCGTCGCCGAATACACGGCGCGCTATCCGATCGGCGAGATTCCGCGCCCGAAACATTGGTCGGGTTTCCGCATCGTGCCGCAGACGATCGAGTTCTGGCACGACCGGCCGTTCCGGCTGCATGATCGCCTCGTGTTTTCGCGCAATGCCGCGGGCGGCTGGGACAAGACGCGGCTTTACCCCTGACCTTCAATCGCGCTCCAGCTGGAACAGCAGGAAATACGGCCTCTCGGTGGCGAGGCCGACCGCCGGCCGTATCGTCTTCGTCACGTCCTTCGGCACCAGGAAGGTCTCGCGCAGGTTGAGCGTATCGCCGGTCCTGGCGCCGGAGAAGATCGCCGACGTGCAGGTCTGCACGTCGCCCGGCGCCTTCAGCGTCACCGCCGATGTCGGCGACCAGCGCCGGCCCGTTGCGTCGATCAGCATGACCTTGCAGCCAAGCCAGAGTTTTTGCAGATTGGGATCGCCGACCTTTACCGAGAAGTCGGCGAGGACCGGCACGGAATCCGGCGGCAGGCTCGCCATGCCGAAGGCACCGCGCAGATCGGTCAGTTTCCAGTCGCTGCCGCCGAAATGCACGCTCTGGCCCCAGGCGACGCGGCGCGCAAACAGGTCATTGTCGGCCAGCAGCGCCTTGACGCTGTCATAGGTCTCGACGGCCAGGGTCGAAGGAATGAGCAGGAGGAGCGCCCAAAGACTGCGGCGCCGCCATTTCCACTCGCCACGCCCACCACCTTCCTCAACCAGATGCTCTGCCTTCATCGGATGCCTGTCATTCAGATCGGCTGCGTCAGATCGAGCGTGTCGACGGTTCCGGCGGGCAGACCGTCGGATACGGTGGCGACCGGCCCGAGCGATATCTCGGCCTGCGAATCGAGCGCCGACATCAGCTTCTCCGAAATCAGCAAGGTTGCGTTGCTGGCCTCGTCCGGCCGCAACTCGAAGACCAGCCTTGCCTTCTTCGGCAGGCCGGGGTCGATGGACACGGGAAGAAGCCTGTCGGCAAAGGACATCCGCTCGGTCTGGTCATAGGCAAGACCCGTCGGCCCGCGCCAGGAAGCGACCGCAACGGACGTCGATTGCGCCCGCGCCGTAAACTCCACCGTCACCACGGCCCAGACGCCACCGGTGGTCAGGACCTTGGTCTCACCGAAGCGATCCGCCTTGAGGTTCCGGGCGAATGCTACCTTTTCGGCACGCACCTCGAAGTTGCGCCCAACGATCGTCTCACCCGCCTTGCCACGCGCGGGGATCGGTCCGATCAGGTCAGCGTAATGCGGCTTCGACATTTGCAGGCCGTAGCAAGACGCCAACGCAACGATCAGCAGGACGATGTTGGCTGTCTTCCTCATCATCGTTGGATGTCCGTCGTGCCGGTCCCGGTGCCGACGGGAAGTGTCAGCGTGCCGGCCGGCGCCGGATTGAACCAGCCTGGCAGGCCGTAGAGGTTGTCGCGCTGCTTGTAGGTCTTGCGGATGACCGTCAGGTCGAGGCTCGCCGGCGGAGCCGACCCGCTCGGCAGCTCCCAGATATAGGCCATGCGCTCTGGCATGCCGGGGTGCAATTCCGGCGAGAGCGTGGAATCGCGCGTCAGCACTATGAAAGGCTTGGACGAGGGATCGACCGTGGCCTGGCTCGCCTGCAGGACATCGAAATAGTCCTTGCTGGATTTCGCCGTGCGGTTCGTCATTTCGACCTCGAAGACCAGTGCCTTGGCACCAGGCTTGAGTGGCGCCCCGTAGAGGTTCTCGCCTTCGGCGGTATAGGCCCGGAGCGGCCGCAGCAGCCACTGGCCCGTTTCGATCCGGCCGGTCGGCGCCAAGAGCTGCATCGGCTCATGCCTCGCGCCGAACGCGCCCAGCACACCGGCGAGCGCCAACGCAGCCGCGGTGCCGATGCCGGCCGCCAGCCAGGCTTTCAAGCGGGAACTGGCGTTCTCAAACATTGTCGGCCTCGACCCTGCGCTTCGGATCGGACGGTTGCGCGCCATCACCGGTCTGGCGTTTTGGCAGCGCGAATGTCGTTTCGAGGATCGCGGCGAGGAAGCAGATGCGAAGCGGCTCGACGAGGATGCCGGTCGAGCTGTCCTGGAACGGGCTGCCGAACAGCAACGAAACGCCCTCGGAAAGAACCTGCCAGGTGTCGAGATCATGCGGGCCAATGAGGCGCGTCATGCCGAGCCACGCCCAGGCCGCAAGCCAGTCGATCAGGCGAAAACCGACGATCAGCGTGACGATGAGCACGACGCCGGAGCTCAGCGTGATGCGCATGCCGTTGGCGATCGGCAGGTAGCGCGAGCGATAGCCGGAGATGAAGTGTTCGACGAAGTCGCGCAGGAATTTCGGGATGGCGCGGTAACGCTCGCCGAGACGTTCGACGCGCTGGTGCAAGCTCCTTGTCGTCGCGGACATCGTAGCCGTAGATGAGCGCGGCCAGCACCAGCCAGATCACCGGCAGCAGCATGAAGAAGAACAGGCCGACGAGCTTGGTCGTCGTGTCGATCGACGTCACCTCGACGGGAACCATTGGTTTGGCGAAGGCGCTTGCGATTGGGCTGGCCATGCCGTCCGCCGTGGCCTGCAGGACGGAAAAGATGTTGCGGCTCGAGATCCAGCCGAGGATTTCGTCCTTCCAGCGCGAGATCACGTAGAGACCGATAAAGATCCAGTTGGTCTCGCAGATCACCACGACGATCTGCCAGAAGGACCGCGCCCCGCCGCGCTTCTGCATTGTGGTGGCGAAGCGCCGGATCAGCCAGGAGATCGCAACGGAAAAGACGAGCCATCGCGAATCGAGGACATCGAGCACGTTGCCTGCGCTTTCACCGAACGGCGCCATGTCGAGCGTGACGCGCGAATATTGCCGCACCGTATCGCCTAGAAAACCCCAGGCGGCGTAGTAGGCGAAGAAGGGCAGCAGCGCGACGGTCACCATGCGTGCCAGCCGCGCGCCGCCGCCGCGCGCCTCGCCCGAGCTTTCATCGCGTGCCGCCTGTTGCGCGGCACGTGTCGCGGGCAGCGCCGGCAGCAATGTCTGGAACATGGCGACCGTGACGATGAGCTGCGTCAAGGCGACGAGCGTCAGCAACGCCAGCCCTGCCATATGGCTGAGAAAGGCGGTACGCGCGGCGACCTGCATGAACAGGTCGCCAAACACAATGCCCAGCAGCACGGTGGCGACCAATTGCGGCCAGAAGCGCCACCAGAGCCTCAACGTCAGCCCGAGCGGCTTTACGGCATCGGCAAGCATGTCGAGGCGTTCAACGCGTCAATGGGCGCCGGCAATCATTTTCGGCAGATCGCGCATTGATGGCAACGTCCTGGGTCATGTCCTCTCCACCTCGCAGGACACCCCAACCACCCACTCGTCAGATAGGGCGCGAGGCGTTGCATGTACAGGCCAAAATCACGCCATGCGCGAGTTTCCCCAGACAAGGCGCAACTCTGCCGTGCCCGCCATGATGCCAGAGCGCCGCGCGGTAATAGCTCGGTCAGCCCGCCTTCTTGCGCATCATGAAGGCTGTGAGAGCGGCGCGGGCCTCATCGGATTTCAGGCGGTCGCGGAAGTGTTCGCTTTCCACCTTGATACGAGCGACCAGGTCTTCGCGAGAGCCGCGCATCAGGTCGCGCGCGATCTTCAGCGCCTGCGGTGGCTTGGCCGCGATCTGGCCTGCCGCTTGCAGCACGGCGGCCTCCAGTGCGCCCTCCTCGACCACCTCGTAGATCAGGCCGGCGGCCTTCGCCCGCTCGGCCGAAAAGCCCTCGCCAAGGCCGAGCAGCGCGAAGGCGCCTTGGCGTCCCAGGACCTCAGGCGCAAGCAGGCTCGACCCCGCCTCCGGCACCAGGCCGAGATCGACGAATGGTGTGCGGAAGACGGTGCGCGGGGTGGCGAAGGTCAGGTCGCAATGCAAGTTGAGCGTCGTGCCGATGCCGACCGCTATGCCGTCGACGCCCGACACTATGGGCTTTTCCACTTTGGCCAGGGCCATCAGGAAATCCCAGACTTCCGTCCCGCCCTCGCCGCCGGTGGCGATGACCATGAAGTCGGCAAGATCGTTGCCGGAGGAGAAGGCGCCGGGCACGCCGAGAAAGACGTGCACGCGAACCGCCGGATCGGCATCGCCTTCGGCAAGAGCGGCCGACATTGTCGCATACATGGCGCGTGTCAGGGCATTCTTCTTGTCCGGACGGTTCATGCGGATGATCTGGACGGCGCCCTGGCGCTCGACGAGGATATGGTCTGTCACGGTCTTTTCCTTGTGAACGCCACGTTGAGAGAGTCAGGCGGAAATCAGCGCCTTGCCGGCGGCGGCAAGGCTTTCGGCGCCGCCGATGACGCGCTCCTTGAGCGCGCGCGTCTCGGCAAGCAGGTTTTCGGCAAAGAAGCGGCAGAGCGCGACGCGGGCGTGGTCGGCAAGCCCGCCCTGCGCCAGATAGGCGCCGCCGGCGGCAAGCGAGATCAGCCGGAGATAGGGCGTGGCGCCGGCCAATGCCTCGTCCGAGCATCCTTCCGCCAGCAACTTCTGCAGGAGGCGCGTCGCCTCGTCGAGATCGGCAAGCGCCTGGTCGAGATTGTCGGCGGTGCGGCCAAAGCCTGCGACGTTGGAGACACGCACCGCGTCGGCTACCGCCTTCAGTTCGCCGATATAGCGATGCACATGCTCGCCGCTGCCGAGCGGCAGCTTGCGCGCCACCAGATCGATCGCCTGGATGCCGTTGGTGCCTTCGTAGATCGGCGCGATGCGGGCGTCGCGATAGAGTGCTGCCGCGCCCGTCTCCTCGATGAAGCCCATGCCGCCATGCACCTGGACACCGAGCGAAGCGACATCGACGCCGACATCGGTGGAAAAGGCCTTGGCGAGCGGCGTCAGCAGATTGGCGCGGTCGCGCCAGTTGGCGGCGGCCTCGCCCTCGGCGACACGGGCGCGGTCGATAGCGTGCGCGCAGGAGTAGCTGATGGCTCGGGCGATCTGGGTCAGCGCCTGCATGGTCAACAGATTGCGCTGCACGTCGGGGTGATGGACGATCGGCGCCATGCCCGCGCCAGCAAAATCGGATGCCCTGCCCTGGCGGCGCTCATTGGCATAGGCGATCGCCTTCTGCGTCGCCGTCTCGGCCACCGCCACGCCCTGCATGCCGACGCAGAGCCGGGCATTGTTCATCATGGTGAACATGCAGGCGAGGCCCTTGTTCTCCTCGCCGATCAGCCAGCCGATGGCGCCGGGCTTGGCGCCCTCGAAACCGTCGCCATAGATCATGGTGCAGGTCGGCGAGGCATGGATGCCGAGCTTGTGCTCGAGGCCCGAGCAGAAAACGTCGTTGCGCGCGCCGAGCGCGCCATCGTCACCGACCAGGAATTTCGGTACCAGGAACAGCGAGATGCCGCGCGTGCCGGCCGGCGCGTCGGGCAGCCGTGCCAGCACCAGATGGATGATGTTGTCGGTAAAATCGTGCTCGCCATAGGTGATGAAGATCTTCTGGCCGAAGATGCGGTAGGTGCCGTCGCCGGCCGGCTCGGCACGGGCGCGCAGGGCGGCGAGGTCGGAACCGGCCTGCGGCTCGGTCAGGTTCATCGTGCCCATCCATTCGCCGGAGACGAGCTTTGCCAGATATTTGGCCTTGAGCGCCTCGGAGGCGTGCTTGTCGAGCGCTTCGACCGCGCCCATGGTCAGCGTCGGGCCGATGCCGAAGGCCATGGCGGCGGAGTTCCACATTTCGAGCGCGGCGACGCCGAGCATGATCGGCAGGCCCTGGCCGCCGAACTCTTCCGGTCCGGACAGCGCATTCCAGCCGCCGTCGATCCAGCGCCGGTAAAGGTCCTTCCAACCTGGCGGCGTTGTGACGGCCGCGTCCTTCAGCACCGCGCCATGCTCGTCGCCGATCTTGTAGAGCGGCGCCACTTCGTCGCTGGCGAAGCGGCCGGCCTCGGCCAGGATGGCGTCGACAAGGTCCTCGCCGAGATCGCCGAACGTGCCGGCTTCCAGCGCCGGCTTCAGGCCGGCCACGTGCTTCAGCGTGAAGGCGATGTCCTCGACCGGTGCCCGATACATGCCGCTCTCTCCTCCTCAGCTTCCGCCAGCCGACCCTAGGGCCGGCGCGGCCGCAAAAACCATTCGCCCTTCGATCCCATCTTCTTTTTACGTAAACGTCAAACTTTGTCACGCGGATTTTGCAATCGCGGCGGGGCGTATTAGAATCGGGGTCAGCCCGGCATTCGGCCGGCGACAGACCGGAACGGAAACACCCATGCTTGCCAGACCGGACGCTTACCGCTGCATCGAATGCGGGCTGCCCTACCGGGCTGCGGGGTTCTGGTATCATCATGGCAGACTGGAGAACGGCGCAGCCTACTGGTCGGATCGCGGCATATTGTGCTCGCCGCAATGCTCTCTCGCCCACCATCGCAAGCGCGCGGCCGAGGGCACGCTGCCGCAAGAGCCGGCGCCGGACCCGTTCGAGATGCAGCCGCTGATACGCCGCTGACAGTCGGCTGCCGCTACAAAAGCATTTCCTTAACCATAGCGGTTCAGGATCGATCCCTGGTCAGTGGGGACACCCTGATTGAAAACGCTGGCGCGCCCTCTTCGCCGCCTGGCACTTATCGCGATGGCGATGGTGCTGGGCACGGCAGCAAAGGCCTCGGATTTCTCCGAGCCGTGGAAGAATGCCGACCGGGCGCTGGTGATCGACGCCTACGAATACAATTCCATCGACTGGGGACAGCTTGCCACCGACAAGCGCATCGTCGGCTTCATCAACAAGGCCTCCGACGGGCTGCCGCCGCCCTATTTCTGCTCGGGCGACGAGACGGAGGTGCGGCTCTGCAAGGCGCTGTGGAAGCGCCATGCGGTGACGCGCGAACTGTTCCAGACGCGCAAGGTGGTGGCCAAGGCGCTCGGCCTGAAATGGGGCGCCTATCATCTTGCGCGTCCCGGCAATCCGGTCGAGCAGGCTAACAATTTCATCGATTTCGCCGAGCCGGCGCCGGACGAACTGATGGCCCTCGACCTCGAGGGCAACGACCCGACGCAGTGGATGTCGCTGGAGGATGCCGAGGAATTCGTGCGCCAGGTGCATCGGCGCGTCGGCCGCTTCCCGGTGCTCTACACCAACGGCAAGACCGCCCAGCACATCGCCGACAACCGCTACCAATACCGGCTCCTGTCGCGGCTGCCGCTCTGGTATGCGCGCTACAAGCCCGACATCGACGTGCATTTTCCGATGGGCAACTGGCAGGGCTACGCACTCTGGCAGTTCTCGGCGCAAGCCAATTGCGGGCGCTTCCGCTGCCCTTACCGGGTGGCGGGCACGCCGAATGATATCGACGTCAATGTCGCGCCCACGAACGCCGCCCAGTTGCGTACGCAATGGGCCTTCGGCGGGCTGATCGATGTGCCGACGGACTATCTCGCTTCGATCCCTGTGCCGGTCTCGCGCGCGGACGGGCTCGCCGGCAAATTCACCATCACCTACGCCGATGTGGCGACGCCGCCGACATTCGAGGAAATGGTCGCGGTGCTCGGAGCGCGCTGGCAAAGGTTCCGCGACGGCTTCAGCATGCCGGTGGTGAAGACGGTGCCGCGGCGTCCGCGCTTCGGCATTGCCGAGTATGTCGCCTGGAAGCGGACAGAGCAGCGTTCAACCGCGCAGCTCGAGGCCGCCTTTGCCGCAGCCGACCCTGTCAGCACCGCCTCGACCGAAATCGACCGCAGCCAGCGTTGAAGGCTCCGCCCGCAGGGTGCCGAACCTAGCTGGCGCCGGCCTTCTCGCGCGCAACTGCCTGCCAGCCAATGTCGCGGCGGCAGAAACCTTGCGGCCAGTCGATGCGGTCGAGCGCGGCGTAGGCGCGTTTCTGCGCTTCGCCGACGGTTGCGCCGGTCGCCGTGACATTGAGCACCCGACCGCCATTGGCGACGAGCGCGCCGCCATTGATGGCGGTGCCGGCGTGGAAGATCTGGGCGCCGTCGCTGGCGGCTTCGTCGATGCCGCGGATGACCGAGCCTTTCTCCGGCGTGCCAGGATAGCCCCTCGCCGCCATCACCACGGTGAGCGCCGCCTCGTCGCGCCAGCGCACCGAGCTGTGCGCAAGCTGGCCGTCGACGGCGGCGTTGAGCAGCACCAGCAGATCGTCCTTCAGCCGCATCATCAGCACCTGGCATTCCGGATCGCCGAAACGGGTGTTGTATTCGATCAGCTTCGGCCCCTTGTCCGTGATCATCAGCCCGGCAAAGAGAATGCCGGCAAACGGTGCGCCGAGTTCGGCCATGCCGCGCATCGTCGGCTCGATGATCTCGCGCATGGTTCGCTCGACCATGTCAGGCGTCATCACCGGCGCCGGCGAATAGGCGCCCATGCCGCCTGTGTTCGGGCCGGTATCGCCCTCGCCGACGCGCTTGTGGTCCTGCGCGGTGCCGAAGGGCAGCGCGGTGGTGCCGTCGCACAGGCAGAAGAAGCTTGCCTCCTCGCCGGTGAGGAACTCCTCGACCACGACCTCGGCGCCGGCGGCGCCAAAGGAGCCGTCGAAACAGGCGTCGAGCGCGGCGAGCGCCTCCTCCAGCGTCATGGCCACGGTGACGCCCTTGCCGGCAGCCAGCCCATCAGCCTTGATGACGATCGGCGCGCCCATCTTCTCGACATAGGCTTTCGCCGAAGCCAAATCGCCGAAGCGGCCATAGGCGGCGGTCGGGATGTTGTATTTAGCGCAAAGATCCTTGGTGAAACCCTTCGAGCCTTCAAGCCGCGCCGCCCGCTTCGATGGGCCGAAGACGCGGATGCCCTCGCCGCGCAAATCGTCGGCAATGCCGGCCACCAGCGGCCCCTCCGGCCCGACCACGACCAGATCGATCTTTTTCTCCTGGCAGAAGGCGGCGACAGCGGAGCGGTCGGCAATGTCGAGCTTGACCAGTTCGGCTTCACGGCCAATGCCAGGATTGCCGGGCGACGCGTAGAGCTTTGTCAGCAGCGGCGAGGCGGCAGTCTTCCAGGCGAGCGCATGTTCGCGGCCGCCCGAGCCGAGAAGAAGAACATTCATGGCTACCTCTTGCTGCCGATCGTCCTCGTCCAGAACCCGCTATTGGTCTCGGAGCGACGGGTCAAGGCGTCTCGGCACTTTGGCAGCAATTGCGCACGGGAACATTGCCCGCCGATGGGATCGATGCGGCAAGTTCGTACCTGACGAAGGTGATCCGGCCGATCAGCTCTGGAAGACGATCGGGAACCAGTCCTCGCGCAGTTTCTGCCCGGGCTTCATGTCGTGGCCGGGATAGGGCGGAGACGTGCGACCGGGACGCTCGACGTAGCGCGCATCGTCGCCGACCCAGCGCAGCGACAGCGCCCGGCGCCGGGCCGCAGTCAAATTGCCGCGCGCGCCATGCGCGGTCCTGAAGTCGAACAGGATGGCGTCGCCCGGCTCCATCTCCCATTCGAGGACCTTCATCGAGGAATCCTTGTCGGGATCTGGCACCGGCAGGTAGTCACCCTCGCCGGCGTAGAAATTGCTGTCGTCGAGCCAGCGTACCGGCAGGATCATCTTGTCCCATTTGTGCGAGCCGGCGATCAGCCGCAAGGTCGCCTCCTTGACCGGATCGATCGGGATCCAGAAGCTCACTGTCTGCTGTCCGTCGACGAAATAGTAGGGAATGTCCTGGTGCCAGGGCGTCGGCTTCTGCGTACCCGGCTCCTTGACCAGCACGTGGTCGTGGAAGAACTGGGAGCTGCGCGATTGCATCACAGCCGCCGCCAGTTCGGCGGCGGGCGAGTTCCGCACCACGTCGACGAATTCGGGAATGCGCTCCCAGTTGCAGTAGTCGTCGAAGAAGCTGCCGCGGCCATTGGCGATGTCGGAGGCGGTGGCGCTGCGGTTCTGGATGTTGCGCTCGATGCCGTCGGCAATTGTCTCGACCCAGTCCTTGAAGGCGCCGCGGATGCAGACCGCGCCATCGCGCTGGTAATCGGCGATTGTCTCAGCATCGATTTTCTGGGCGGCCATCGCGTTTCTCCTCAGCTTGATGACCGACTATCGCAGTCAACAAACATCGCGTAAAATAATAACTTCTCATTTCGCTTATAGTTTATCTCTATGAATCTGACCCTCACCCAGCTGCGTTATCTCGTCGCCGTGGCGCGCCACGGCAGCGTCACCGCGGCCGCCAGGATGCTCAATGTCTCACAGCCGTCGATCTCGGTGGCGATCGACAATGTCGAGGCGACGCTCGGCCAGAAACTGTTCGTGCGCCAGCGCGGCAGCGGCATTGCGCTGACATCGTTCGGCCGTGGCGCGGTGGCGAAGGCAAAGCAGGTGCTCGCCGAGGCCGACGAACTGATGGGGCTCGGAACGCGAGACGCCGATGTCGCAGGCGAGCTGGTGCTCGGCTGTTTCGAGGATCTGGCGCCCTATTTCGCGCCGGCCCTGATCCGCTCGTTTTCGCAGCGCTGCCCCGCCGTGACCGTCATTGTCCGCGAGGAGACCTTCGAGACGCTCGGGCGGCGGCTCGGTGATTCCGCCATCGATCTCGGCCTGACCTACGATCTCGGCCTTCCGGCGCATTTCGCCCGCGTCTTGCTGCACGAGTTGCGGCCGCACGCGCTTCTACCGCAAAGCCATGCGCTGGCCAGCCAGGCGACCGTCAGTCTCGCCGACCTTGCCGCCCATCCGCTGATCACCACAGACCAGCCGCACAGCTGGCAGCATATGCTGGACCTGTTCCTCAGCCGCGGCCTGTCGCCCGTCGCGCACTCGACGACAAGTTCGTTCGAACTGCAGCGCAGCATGGTGGCCAACGGCTTCGGCGTCGCCGTCAGCTACACCAGGCCGCATGGCGACCTGAGCTATGACGGCCTGCCGCTGGTCTGCAAGCCGCTCTCCGATCCACTGCCCATGCAACGCATCATCCTCGCCCATGACACGCGCCAGCGGCTGTCGAAGGCGGCGCTGGCGTTCACCGAGGTGGCGAAGGAATGGTTCTTTGGTCACGATGTTTTCACCGGGTGATGGCTTCGCCTGACGCTTGACGGCGCCCACCGCGGCTGCCACTCCAGCAGCATGGAACCCATCCAGTCGAAAGCAGCCCAGGGTCGTGTCGCCGATGCGCCGAGCGGGCATTGGGCCTACCGGGCGCTCCCGCGCTGGCTCTGGCCCTACGCGCAGCTCGCTCGCTGGGACCGGCCGATCGGCTGGCAATTGCTGCTGTGGCCGTGCTGGTGGTCTGCCGCCCTTGCCGCCAGCGCCTATCCGCGCCCCACTGATCCGCTGCTGACGCTGCTGCCGGCGCCCTGGTACCTGCTGCTGTTCCTGATCGGCGCCATCGCCATGCGCGGCGCCGGCTGCACCTATAACGACATTGTCGACGAGGACATCGACAACCAGGTCGAGCGCACGCGGTCGCGTCCACTGCCGGCAGGCAAGGTGACGCGCAAGCAGGCCTGGGTGTTCGTGGTCATCCAGGCGCTGGTGGGCTTGGTCGTGCTCCTGCAGTTCAACAGCTTCGCCATTCCGCTCGGCATTGCCTCGCTCGCCGTAATCGCCATCTATCCGTTCATGAAGCGCTTCACGAACTGGCCGCAATTCGTGCTTGGCCTCGCCTTTTCCTGGGGCGCGCTGATGGGCTGGGCGGTCGAATTCGGCGACCTCGATGGCCCCGCCATCATGCTCTATATCGGCTCGATTCTGTGGGTGATCGGCTATGACACGATCTATGCGCATCAGGACAAGGAAGACGACGCCATCGTCGGCGTGCGCTCGACCGCGCGGCTGTTCGGCGACAACACCAAGATCTGGCTGGTCGGGCTCTATGGCGGGGCGTTGATCTGCTTCGCCATCGCCTTCGCCTCGGCGCAGGCGCCGGTGCCGGCGCTGGCCGGGCTGATCGCCGCCGGCGCGCATATGGCGCGGCAGATCGCCGTCCTCGACATCGACAATCCTGACCAATGCCTGCGGCTGTTCAGGTCGAACAACCAGGTCGGCTGGCTGATCTTCCTCGGCCTGATCGGCGGTTCGCTCTGGGTGGCGTTGAAGCCACTGGTGTAGGGGCTCGTTCCCTTCTCCTTGTGGGAGAAGGAAGGCCCGTTCTATTCGCGCGCAATAATCTCATGGCCGTCGATGACCAGCCTGAGGCCGAGATCGCCGGCCCGGCGGCGGGCCAGGAAGCGAGGGCGGCGCATGGTCGAGACGCGGCCCTTCCGACGGTCCTGCGGCGGCAGCGCCTTTATGGCGGCGCCGAGCGATTCCTCCAGCGTTCGGGCGATGCCGTCGGCCTCGATCAGCAGCATCGGCAGACGGTAGGCATCGGCCCAGGCACGCCAGTCGGCGGCGACGTCGTCGAGATCGTCGGCCACCAGCAGCGGCACCGACAGCATTGGATCATTGTGCAGGAGCTCAAGCGTCACCGTGACATTGCCATCCGGATCCTCCATCGCGCGGGCGGCGACGCCGCGGAACGCGTTGGCGGGCAGCGCGATGATCGCCGGCACGCCGCTCATCTCCAGCATGCGGCGAATGACGGCGCCACGCTGGTCGATGGTGAAGGTAACGTCGCCATAGTCGTCGCGCGTCGCATAGCTCACCATCTGCGGCAGGCGGAATGGGTCGAGACGCATGTTGCGTCCGGCCCAGACTGGCTTCAGTCCAGTGTTCATCGAATGCCTTCCTGTTACTCCTGAGGGCCGTTTTCCGGTTCTCTCCGGGCCGGTTTTTCCGACCTCGTTTGTGCAGGAATATTAGCGCCGGCTTCTTACCACCGCGCTTAAGAAAGTCGGTTAAATTTTGCTGATCTCAGGCGATGGTTATCGGAATGCAACCAACAACAACATGTTGGAAGGATCAGATAACCTTACCGGGATTCATGATGCCGGCCGGATCGAAGGCAGCCTTGACGCGACGCATCAGATCGATCGCCATCGGCGGCGCCGTCGCGATCAATTCATCCCGCTTCAGCTGGCCGATGCCATGCTCGGCCGAGATCGAGCCGTGGAAGGAGCGCACGACATCGTGCACGGCCTTGTTCATGGTGTGGTAGAGGCCGAGGAAAGCCTCGTCGTCGCCGCCTTCCGGCCGGGAGATGTTGTAGTGGAGGTTGCCGTCGCCCATGTGGCCGAAGCAGACGACGCGCGCATCGGGGCTAACCGAAGCGACTGCGCTGGCGGCTTTGCCAATGAATTCGGGGATCGATGATATCGGCACGGAAATGTCGTGCTTGATCGAGGCGCCCTCAGGCTTCTGGCACTCGGGCAGCACCTCGCGGAAATTCCAGAAGGCGTCGCCCTGGGCCAGGCTTGCCGCGATCACCGCGTCGCCGACGATGCCCTGCTCCAGCCCGGCCGACAGCACCTCCTCGATCAGCGCCCTGCCGTCCTCTTCCGAACGGCTCGAGGACACCTGCATCAGTACATACCAAGGCCAGTCTTCGGCCAGCGGCCGCGTGACGCCTTGCGCATGCTTCAGCGTGTAGTCGTAGGGTCTTTTGGCGATCAGTTCGAAAGCGGTGAGCGAAGCACCGGCCCGGTCCATCGCCAGGCTGAACAGGGAAAGCGCCGCCTCAGGCGACGACAGGCCGGCGAAGGCCACTTCCCTGCCCTTCGGCTTGGGGAAAAGCTTCAGCACCGCGGCGGTGATGACGCCGAGCGTGCCCTCCGCACCGACAAACAGGTTCTTCAGATCGTAGCCGGTGTTGTCCTTCTTCAATTTGCGCAAATCGTCGAACACCTCGCCGGTCGGCAGCACCACTTCGACACCAAGGCAGAGCTCGCGCGCATTGCCATAGGCGAGCACGCCGGTGCCGCCGGCATTCGATGAAAGATTGCCGCCGATCTGGCAGGAGCCTTGCGCGGCGAGCGACAGCGGAAACAGCCGGCCGGCGGCGTCGGCCGCCTCCTGCAGCGTCTGCAGGATGACGCCGGCCTCGACAGTCACCGTATTGGACAGCACGTCGATCTCACGGATGCGGTTCAGCCGCGATAGGGACAGCAGTATCTCGTGGCCGGAGGCATCCGGCACCTGGGCGCCGACCAGCCCGGTGTTGCCGCTCTGCGGTACGACCGGTGTGCCGGTCTCGGTCGCCAGCCGCATGATGTGGCTCACCTCCTCGACGCTGCCGGGCCTTAGCACCAGCGCGGTCCGGCCGTGCCACAGGCCGCGGCGCTCAGTGAGGTAGGGCGCGATGTCGTGCTGGTCGCGCAGCGCGTATTTTTCGCCAACGATTGCGGCGAAGCGGTCGATGAGGGCCGGAGCGAGATCGGAGGGGGCGTCGTTCATGGGCAGAAACTATGGCGCTCAATCGGCCTTGTCACGTGGGGCGGCGGCGCGAAAGAGCCGGTCGTTGATCGCCTCGCCCAGCCCTTCGAATGGGATCGGCTCGACGGCAATCGTCGCAGCACCGCTCTGGTCGAGCGCCTGCAGATGGGCAAACAGGTTGGTGGCCGCTTCGCGCAGGTCGCCGCTCTCGGACAGGTTGCGCAAGGCGGCGGCATCCTGCCAGCCGCCGGCGCGGCGTTTGCCGAAGGCGAGCAGCGCTTCGCCACCGGCAACTTGCCCGGCGTTGAGCCGCACCGCGGCACCTGGCGCATAATGCGAGGCGAGCATCCCGGGCGCCTCGATGCCGGCAGCCATTCCGCGCAGCAGCTTGACGCCGGCCACCGCCTCGATCTCCTCGGCGGCAACGCCGCCTGGTCTCAGCAGGCGCAAGCCTTCGCTCTCGACCTTGACGATGGTCGATTCCAGCCCGACCGGCGTCGCGCCGCCATCGACGACCAGCCTGATCTTCGCGCCGAGGTCGGCCGCCACGGCCTGTGCCGTGGTGGCGCTGATCTTGCCCGAGGAATTGGCGCTGGGCGCGGCCAGCGGGCGGCCAAGTCGCGCGATCAGCTCGCCGCCAAAACCCCTGGGCATGCGCAGCGCGATCGTGTCCAGCCCGGCCGTGACCAGCGGATGGATGCCGTTGCCGGTGCGCTGCGGCAACACCAGCGTCAGCGGCCCCGGCCAGAACGCCTCGGCCAACCGTCTCGACAACGGATCGAAGACGGCAATGCGCTCGGCCATGGCGATATCAGCGACATGGGCGATCAGTGGGTTGAAGCGCGGGCGGCCCTTGGCCTCGAAGATGCGCGCGACGCCAATGCCGTTGGTCGCATCGGCGGCCAGCCCGTAGACGGTCTCGGTCGGGATGGCGACGACATCGCCGCCTTCAAGCAGCGCCAGCGCCCGCTCCATCGCCTCGCCGACGGCAAGTATCTCAGCCAATCTCGTCACCTCTACAGATGCCGGGCTGCGTAATACGGCGGCGTTCACGGGGCAAGTCCGGGCGTTGGCGAATTATCAATCTCTAAAATGCTATGCTTTCGTGCAAGCGGGCATCAATCCCCCGGGAATAGGATGTCGGCTCCAAGGGTTTGGGGAGTTTTCATCGTGTCGATGCGTATGCTTGCAATGCTTGGCATCAGTCTGGCGGCAATGGCCGGCGGGGCGCAGGCCTCATCCATTCTCGTCCTCGGCGCGTCGACCACGACGCCCTCCGTCGTCAAGCTCGGGGCGCCCGAGCCGATGAAGATCGCTTCGGCGCCATCGATCGTGGCGCTGGGTGAGGCTGTGCCCGACGTCACCGATGAGAAGGTGGCGGCGATCCCCGACAAGCCCGAACAAAAGCACATGCAGAGCCCGATGATCATTCGCGGCGGCATCGTCGGCGGCGCCTTCGCAACGCCCGCCGCCGCACCGGCCAAGGCCACTGCCGCCGCCGAACCGGCAGCGGGAGACACCACAGCCGCGGCCGACGGCAAGCCGGCGACGGCAACCGCCTCGAACGGCGAGCAACAGCCCGCGCCACAACCCGAGGCAGCACAGCCGTCACCGATAGCCCCTGTCGGAAAAGCCATGTAAGCTGCCGGCGCAGGCGGATCGGTCGTCCGGGTCAAGCATCCGGTGAGCGGTTTTCTTCTCCAGTTCCTTGCCACGGCCCGCTCGAATTTGGTCGAGCGGCTCCGGTAGGAGAAATCGGGTTTTTCAAAGGGGGCATCATGAACAAGGCAAGACCGTTTGCCGTCGCCGGGCTATTGCTGGCGTCGGCGCTGGGCACAAGTGCGGCGAAGGCCGACGACATGCTCGGATCCTATGTCGCGCGCATTTCCGAACGCGACCATCACGCCAGCGATGGCTTCCCGCTGGACAGTGCCGCGCAGATGGTGCGGCAGGACCGCGCCAACTGGCACAAGTTCCACCGGCGCGACAGCGACGACGAGGGCGACGGCTGGTTCAGGAGCAATGACGACCGCGCGGATCTGCAACGCATGCTGGAGCGCGGCGGTGCGATGAGTTCCTCGACACGGCGTGCCATCGTCAATGGCGAGCCGCTGATCCAGGTCGACGTCTATTCGCGCAGCGCGCGCGTCAGCATCCTGGAAGACTGACCAAGTCAGCATCTGGATGACTGACTGACGTCAGCATCTGGATGACTGACTGACGTCAGCATCTGGATGACTGACTGACGTCAGCATCTGGATGACTGACTGACGTCAGCATCTGGATGACTGACGCAGAGAGGGCGGCGCAAGCGCCGCCCTCTTCGCAACTCGGCCTGACGAAATGGCTCAGGCCGCCTCTTCCTTGTCGTCGTCCTCGTCGTCCTCTTCGCCAGCGTCGCCGCCTTCGGCCTTCACGCTGTCTTCGTCTTCGTCCTCGTCGTCTTCTTCGTCGTCCTCGCCGTCTTCATCCTCGTCGTCGTCCGAGAGGGCGGCTTGCTTGTCGGCGTCCTCGCCGTCTTCGTCGTCGCCTTCCTCATCGTCGTCGGACAGATCGGCGGCTTCGACCGCGGCGGCGGCAGCCTGATCGAGGATGTTTTCGGAGGCGGATTCAGTCGCCTCGGTGGCGGCCGGGGTCTCTTCAGTCACTTCGATGTCGTGAGCGGAATTCATGGAAAACTCCGTGGGTTGGGGGAACATGTCCGTTTTGCCTCGGGGAGATCATCGTCATATGACTGTAAGCCGGCTCGAATGGCCGGCCGGTACAAATTTTTCAGTTGCTTCGTTTGAGCGTGATCTTTGTCCGAACCGAGGGTTCGGGATATGCTTTAGCCGGCGATCCTGGAGAAGTCCGCGACCTTACCGGTGGCGGCGCGGATGCGGGCGAGCAGTGCCAGGCGGTTGGCGCGCACGGCCTGGTCCTCATCATTCACGAGAACACGCTCAAAGAATGTATCAACCGGTTCGCGCAAAACGCTAAGCGCCAGCATGGCGGCGGAAAAGTCTTCGTCTTGAATCGCTTCGCCGGCTTCCTTCTCTGCCTGATTCACCGCTCCAGACAGCGCCTTCTCGGCATCCTCGCGAAAAAGCGCCGGCTCAACAGTCTCGGCGATCACCGTTTTCTTCTTCTCCTCGGCGGCCAGAATGTTGGCCGCGCGCTTGGTGCCGGCGAGCAGGTTCTTGCCGTTCTCGCTGTCGAGGAAGGAACCCAGCGCCTCGACGCGGCGGACGATCTGAAGGAGGTCGTCGGACTGCGGCGTGATGACGGCGTCGATCAGATCATGGCGTGCGCCCTGATCGCGGAGGTAGACTTTCAGGCGGTCGTGGAAGAAGGCGAGGAGGTCATCCGTGAACGGAGCCAAAGAGGCTTGCAGTTCCATTATGCGCTGCCCGTCGAAGAACTCTCGCTCCGGGTCAGCAGCGCCAGAGGTTTCGGATATTGCCTTTTGGAGACCTTGCTTCACCAACTCAGCGACAAGACCCGCTTCCGGCAGCAGACGGCTTTCCCCCCGGTAGTCTTGAATTCGAGCATTCAGCATCGCCACGACGCCGAGACTCTCGGCGCCTTCACCCGAACGTTCATAGGCAAAAAGTGCTGCCGCGACCGTCGCAGCAATGGCCTTGCTGAAGGAGAGTTTGATCTTGTTCTCGAGGACGATCCTCACCAATCCCAAGGCCGCTCTTCTCAGCGCATAAGGGTCCTTCGACCCCGTCGGCTTTTCGTCGATGGCCCAGAAGCCGACCAGCGTGTCGAGCTTGTCGGCGAGCGCCACGGCAATCGAAACAGAGTCGGCCGGCACGCGGTCGGACGGGCCTTGCGGCTTGTAGTGTTCCTCGATGGCAGCGGCAACCGACGGATGCTCGCCCTGCAGCAGCGCGTATTTGCGGCCCATGGCGCCCTGCAATTCCGGGAATTCGCCGACCACTTCGGTGGTCAGATCAGCCTTGGCCAGCACCGCGGCGCGAGCAGCGAGCGCGGGATCGGCGCCAACGATCGGCGCCAGCTCTTCGGCCAGCTTCCTGATCCGCTCCACCCGCTCGCCCTGCGTGCCGAGCTTGGCGTGGAAAGTGACGCCGAGATGGTCGAGGCGGGCCATGCGCTGGTCGAGCGGCTTTTTGAGATCGAGCCCGAAGTTCTCCGCCGATGCCTTGAGCTGGTCGAGATCGGGCAGGTCGCCCTGGTCGGTCTTCCAGAAATACAGCGCATCGGAGAGGCGCGCGCGCACCACCTTGCCGTTACCGTAGGCGATCTCCTTGCCTCCGTCCTTCGCCTCGATGTTGGCGGTGAGGATGAAGCAGTTGGACAGATCCTCGACGGCGCCCTGCGGCCGGCTGACGAAGCACTTCTGGTTGGCGCGAATGGTGAGCCGGATCACCTCGGCGGGAATAGCGAGGAAGTCCTGCTCGAACTCGCCCATCAGCACGACCGGCCATTCAACCAGGCCGGACACTTCCTCCAACAGTCCCTCGTCCTCGACCAGGTCGAGGCCGTTGGCGAAGGCGAGGTTGCGGGCGTCGGCAAGAATAATCTCCTTGCGGCGGTCGGCGTCGAGCACGACCTTGGCCGCCTCCAGCTTGGACACATAGTCGTCGAAGCGGCGCACCGTGATTTCGCCCGGCGCATGGTAGCGGTGGCCGTAGGTGACGTTGCCCGAGCGGATGCCGTCGATCTCGAAATCGACCACCACCGGCTCCTCGGTCTCCGGGCCGAAGGTGCAGAGGATCGACTGCAGCGGCCGCACCCAGCGCAACGAGCCCGACTTTGCCGAGGCCGGCCCCCAGCGCATCGATTTCGGCCAGGGGAAGCCACGGATGATGCCCGGCACCAGGTCGGCGATGATGGCTTCCGCCGCCCTTCCCGGCTTCGAAATATGGGCGACATAAAAATCGCCCTTCTTCGGGTCGGAGTGGACATGGGCCTCGGCAACCGAGGTAAGGCCCGCCTTGCGCAGAAAACCCTGCACCGCCTGCTCCGGCGCCGAGGTCGCGGGCCCCTTGATCTCTTCGTGGAGGTCCTTCGAGCGCGCCGTCAGGCCGCGAATGTCGAGCGTCAGCCGCCGCGGCGTCCAGTACTCGCGCGCCGCCTCATAGGTGAGGCCCGCCTCGACCAGACCGTCGGTCAGCATCTTCCTGAGGTCGCCCGCCGCCTTGCGCTGCATGCGGGCAGGGATTTCCTCGGAGCGAAGTTCGAGAAGCAGGTCAGGCATAGGTAGGGCTCACGCGGCAACAGGTCTGGGCGGGCATAGCAACTCGGCCGGCCGCTGTCACCCTGCATGCCGATCGCCTGTTCGACCTATTTCCGGAATTTTCATGGCTGTTGTCGGGATAGCGGGAACCCGGCCGTCCTTAGGGCAGAAATTCCCATGAACCAAACACAGCGCTGAAGCGACCAACGCTCAGGCAGGGAACTATTGGCTGAACGACGATGAAAACGGCATCAAGACTACTGCAGATCCTCGCACTTAGCGCTTGCCTCGCCGCGCAGGTTCACGGTGCCTTCTCGATGCCAGGCGTTCGGCAGGCATTGCGGACAATGGCAGGCCCGAGTGGCCAGATCCTGTCCCCGATCAACGCGTCTCTCGAACTGATGAAGCGCGTCTGAACTCAGGCCGCCAGCCCGCCAGCCTGTGTCAGAAGGAAAGCCTCGCCGCAGGCCTTGGCCAGATTGCGCACCCGCAGGATGTAGCTCTGCCGCTCGGTCACGGAAATCACGCCGCGCGCGTCGAGCAGGTTGAAGACATGGCTGGCCTTGATGCACTGGTCGTAGGCCGGCAAAACCATGCGGTGCATCGCCAGATTGTCGTTCGACGCCGGCGCGCCGGCATCGAGCAGCGCCTTGCACTCTGCCTCGGCGTCTTCGAAGTGTCTCAGCAGCATCGCCGTGTTGGCATGTTCGAAATTGTGGCGCGAATATTCCTGCTCGGCCTGCAGGAAGACATCGCCATAGGTGACCTTGTCGGCCCCGTCGCGGCCGTTGAAGTTGAGGTCGTAGACATTGTCGACACCCTGCACATACATGGCCAGCCGCTCCAGCCCGTAGGTGAGTTCGCCCGCCACCGGCGCGCATTCGATGCCGCAGACCTGCTGGAAATAGGTGAACTGCGAGACTTCCATGCCGTCGCACCAGCACTCCCAGCCCAGGCCCCAGGCGCCTAGTGTCGGGCTTTCCCAATCGTCCTCGACGAAGCGGATATCGTGCAGCAGCGGATCGACGCCGATTGCCTTGAGCGAGCCGAGATAGAGCTCCTGCAGATTGGGCGGATTCGGCTTCAGGATCACCTGGTACTGGTAGTAGTGCTGCAGCCGGTTCGGGTTCTCGCCATAGCGGCCGTCCTTGGGCCGGCGCGAGGGCTGCACATAGGCGGCGTTCCAGCGCTTTGGCCCCAGCGCACGCAATGTGGTCGCCGGATGGAAGGTGCCGGCGCCGACTTCCATGTCGTAAGGCTGCAGGATGACGCAACCATAGTCCGCCCAATAATTGTGCAAGGTCAGGATCAGCCCCTGGAAAGAGCGGCTGGGATGCATGTGGGCTGGGATGTCGATCGTCACGGCGGCCTCGGAAAGCGCGGAATGAAGCATTCCCTAGTTGCCGGGCCGGCGAGCGTCAAGGCGGGGTGCCGCACCCACTCTCCCCCCTCGAGGGGGAGATGCCCGCGCAGCAGGCGGAGGGGGTCCCCTCAGGAGGCACCGCAAGCAAGGCGTCGAGCACTGCGCGAGCGACCCCTCCCGACCAGACTTCGTCTGGCCACCCTCCCCTCAAGGAGGAGGGGGATCAGCGCAAGCACCTCGGCGGCCCGAGCTTTTCTGAAACGAAAACGGGGCTCAGCGAGCCCCGTTTTGCATACAATATCGCGATCCTCACCCCTTCGGTGCCGGCGTCGGCTCCGGCTTGACCTTCGGGGTCTCCTGCGCCGTGTTGGATTCGATCGGCGGCAGGCCTTTCAGCAGCTTCTGCTGCACGGCGGCAAGCACATCGGGGTCCGGCTTCAGGTCGCGCGCCTGGTTCCACTGGAAGGTGGCTTCCAGCTTGCGGCCGACGCGCCAGTAGGCATCGCCGAGATGGTCGTTCAGCACCGGATCCTCCGGCTTCAGCGACACGGCACGCTCCATTTCACGCACGGCGTCGTCGAACCGACCAAGGCGGAAATAGGCCCAACCCAGCGAATCGACGATGTAGCCGTCGCTCGGCCGCAGATCGACGGCCTTCTGGATCATCGCCAGGCCTTCCTTGAGGTTCATGTTCATGTCGACCCAGGAATAGCCGAGATAGTTCAGAACCTGCGGCTGGTCCGGGAGCAGTTCCAGCGCCTTGCGGAAATTCGGCTCCGCCTTCGGCCATTCCTTCAGCCGCTCATAGGCGATGCCGCGCTGGTAGAAAATGTTCCAGTTGGCGCTGGTCGGCGTCTTCAGCACCTCGACCGCCTTGTCGTAGAGATTGGCGGCGGAACGGAAATCGTCCTTGGAGGAA
Organism: Mesorhizobium sp. LjNodule214; assembly: GCF_964252735.1. Classification (NCBI taxonomy): domain Bacteria; kingdom Pseudomonadati; phylum Pseudomonadota; class Alphaproteobacteria; order Hyphomicrobiales; family Phyllobacteriaceae; genus Mesorhizobium; species Mesorhizobium sp. LjNodule214. Next base: position 2,619,007 of record NZ_CAXUPE020000001.1, on the reverse strand, counting down.
TAGACGCCGCCAAGCGCCAGATAGGCACGCATGTCTTCTGGATGCTTTTCGACGAACGCCTTCAGGTGGGCAATCGCCTCCTCATGGCGGTCGAGATCGGCGAGGTTGAGGCCGAGCTGCAGGTCGGAAAGCTCCTTCAGCGGCGAAGAATCGGGAATACGGCGATAGAGCGCGATCGCGCCCTCGCCGTCCTTCAGCTGCTCGGCGACGGCGGCGAGCTGCACCAGGGCGGCATCGCTGTTGGGCTTCAGCGCCAGCGCATATTGCAGATAGAGGCGGACGAACGGCTCGCCGCCGCCGCGGTTGAGCGCGGTGGCAAGATCAAGCAGGATCTCGGAGGCACCCTCGGACGGACCGGTGACGAGAGCCTCGATCTTGTCGCCCTTGTTGATCCTGTCGCGAAGCGTGGTGATTTCCAGCTTGCCCGGCGCAAACGCCTCGGCCTGGTCGAGCACGGAAAGCGCCTTGGCCTTGTCGCCCTTGCGGGAAAGGAACGAGGCATAGGCCTGTGCATTGCGCATCCACGTCTCGGGCGCCGCACCACCGGCGGCAGTGTCTGCCAAGGTCGCGGCGTAGATTTGATCGGCCTTTTCGGGCAGGCCCGCGGCATCGGCGATCAGAGCGCGATGGTAGGATTTGAACAGGCCGAACCAGTCCGGCCCCTGCAGCTTGTCGATGAACGCCATGGCGTCACTGGCTTCACCAGTGCCTTCCATGGCCCAGCCGCTCATGACGCCGGACAACAGGCGGTCTAGATCGGATTCGAGCGACAGCTTGAGCCAGTATTGCGCCTTGGTGAAATCCTTCTTGTGGAAAGAATCGACGGCCAGCGCCAGCCGCGAGAAGCGCTCGACATCGGGCACTTCCTTGAGCTTGTCGGCATAGACCAGGGATTCCTCGAAGCGGCCTTGCGCAATCAGCGACAGCATCAGGCTCTGCTGCAGCGCGGTGTCGCCGGGCGCGAAGGCAAGCGCCTGCTTGTAATAGGCGATGGCGCTGTCGAGGTCGTTGTCGCCCTCGGCGATCCGCGCGGCGAGATAGGCTCCCGAGAAGGATGTGATCTTGACCGGCTCGGTGGTTTCCTTGGCATGCGACGGCAGAGCCGAGATCGCCATGCCCGCCACAATTGCCAGCCCTGTGAGCCAGCGCGCACGTCCTTGCCGCATCGTATCCCTTTCAGCCAGACGCAATCCCCAAGTCGGTGGGACCGCCATAGACTCGCACTTTTCCGGGTAAAGCATGGCCTTTTTGGGGTCAGGCTTCAATCCGGGCCGAATTCACAATCAGGCCACCCGATCAACAAATCATGGCGACGGCGGATTATAGCAGATTGCGGCGGCGGACCCTACACCCTGGTATCGCGATAGGTGTTGATGGCAACAGTGGTGCACAGGCCGGACCACTCGCAGCCCTGGCAGGCCTCGCGCGTCAGGCCGGCTGAAAAGGCGGCGCGCATGCTGGCCAAGGTTGCCGCGTCGAGGCTGAAGCGGGCACCGACCCGGATCGGCCGGGCCAGCAATTGCTCCACGTCCCGCGCCGCCAGCAGGTCCCGCTCGGCAGCACTTTCGCGCAAGCAGTGCGGCTCCGGCTCACCGAGCAGCGGGGCGCAGATGTCGTCTGGACCCGAGACGATCAGGACATCTTCGCCCCGGCGAAGACGCTCGGCGATGCGGTCATAGTTGGCGATGAAGGCGGCGCTGTAGCCCTTGCCGACATAGGTCAGCACGCAAAGCAGATGATGGGAGCGCAGCCTGACGGTCATCGGTTCTCAGGATGCGGTTTTCGCGGTCTCGGACTTGTTGCCGGAAAACAGCTTCAGCGTGGCGGCGCCGAGCGCCGACTTCAGCAAGCCGCCGACGATGAAGGGCAGGAAGCCGAAGGTGATGGCCTGTTCGGCGCCGATCATGACGGCAAGCCACGCCGTGCCAAGAACCAGGCAGGCGAGATTGCCGAGCACCATCGCGGCGAAGGCCAGCATCACCCGGTTGCCGTTCCAGCCGCGTTCGGCCAGCCAGCCGACCAGTGCGCCGGTGAGCGGAAAGGCGAAGAGATAGCCGCCCGTCGGCCCGAGGAAATGCTGCACGCCGGCAGCGCCGCCGGCCAAGACCGGAAAGCCAACGGCGCCCTCGACCAGCCAGGCGCTGATGGTGATGGCGCCAAGCCGCCAGCCATAAAGCGCGCCGATCAGTGTCACGGCGAAGGTCTGCATGGTCACCGGCACCGGCACCATCGGCACTTCCATGTAGGACGACAGCGCCAGAAACAGCGTCCCGAGGACGATGGCGCCGGCCTGCCAGCCAAGCGAGCGGGTTTGCAGGCGCAGCGGGCTGAAGGACGGCTTTGAGGACGAAAAAGCGATGTCGGTCACGGCGGTTTCCCTGGCTGATTTGAAATTATAGATAATTTTCGTATTCGATCTATTATCGAATCCATATTTCCGCGGTGATGGCAAGCCCTGGCCCGGAAAAATGCTTCCGGGCATCGGTTTTCAAAAACGTCGCGATGCATTGGGAAGGGCCGGCGGGGCAGCAGCAGCTGCGCGCCAATGGCCTAGCCGACGATGGCGAAGGCGTCGCGGGTCCTGCCGGAGGCCGTCCTGACCGGCTTCTGGCCGATCCACTGCACATGCCGGCCAAGGGTGGCGGCGGCCGATTCGGCATTGCCTTGGCGGAGCGCGCTCAAGATCGCCCGGTGATCCTGGTCGGTGCGGATTTCCCATTCCGAGCGCCAGGCCGCGAACAGGAAGCGGGCGCTCGCCGCGTGCAAATCGTCGATGGTGGCGAGAAGGCGCGGCATGCCGCATGGCTGAAGGATCAGCCGGTGGAAGGTGCGGTTGGCTTCCTCCCAGGAGCGGACGTCGCGGGATTTGTCGCCGGCCTTGGTCGCTTCTTCGGCGAGATCGAGAATGGCTGCGGTCAGGTGCGGCGCGGCATGACGCAGCGCCAGCACTTCGAGTGCCGCCCGCATTTCGGCGACTTCCCTGACCTCGCCAAGGTCGAAAGACGCGACACGCACGCCACGGCGCGGCTCGCCGATCGCCAGCCCTTGCGCCTCCAGACGCCGGAACGCTTCGCGCACCGGGACATGGCTGGTCTGGAATTCCTCGGCGATATGGTCCTGCCGCAGCCGGGCGCCCGGTTCGATGGCGCCCGATATGATGCGGTCCGCCAGCACTTTGCTGATGCGGACGGCGATGGTGTCGTCTGCGGTCCTTGCCATGCTTTATAGATAATTTGTATCGCGACGGCTTGTCGAGACGGCATAGCGGGATTTCGCGGCAAAGTTGCCTTTCAGTTCACCCGGCTGATGCAGAAATCGATGACGTCGATCAGCGCCGATTTCTGCGGCGTCGCCTCCAGCGGCGCCAGCGCGTCGCGAGCGATCTCGCCGAAATGGCGGGCGCGGCCGATGGTGTCGGCGATGGCGCCATGGCGGGTCATCAGGCCGATCGCCTTTTCCAATCCGGCATCGTCGGTGACATTGTCCTCGATAGCGCGCTTCCAGAAGGTGCGTTCGGCCTTGGTGCCGCGCCGGTAGGCGAGGATGACCGGCAGCGTCACCTTGCCTTCGCGGAAATCGTCGCCGACATTTTTCCCCAGCTCCTTGCTGGAACCGCCATAATCCAGCACGTCGTCGATGAGCTGGAAGGCAAGGCCGAGATTCATGCCGTAGGAACGCAGTGCCGCGCGGTCGTTGCGCGTTGCCTGGGCGATGACCGGGCCGACTTCGGCGGCGGCCGAAAACAGCGCAGCAGTCTTGGCCTTGATGACGGCGAAATGCTCGTCCTCGGTGGTTTCGAGGTTCTTTGCGGCGGCAAGCTGCATCACCTCGCCCTCGGCGATGATCGAGGCCGCACTCGACAGGATGTCGAGCGCTTCCAGCGAGCCGACATCGACCATCATGCGAAAAGCCTGGCCGAGCAGGAAATCGCCGACCAGCACACTGGCCTGGTTACCCCAGATCATGCGGGCGGTCTTCTTGCCGCGGCGCATGCCGCTCTCGTCGACGACGTCGTCGTGCAAAAGCGTAGCGGTGTGCATGAACTCGACCGAGGTGGCGAGCTTGACGTGGCCCTCGCCGGAATAGCCGAACATCTGCGCGGCGGCGAGCGTCAGCATCGGCCGCAGCCGCTTGCCGCCGGACGAGATCAAATGGTTGGCGACCTCCGGGATCATCTCGACGTCGGAGCCCGCCTTCGAAAGGATGAGTTCGTTGACGCGCCCCATATCGGCCGCCGTCAGGTCGATCAGGTCCTTGATGGAGGCGGCTTCCCGCTTCCCGTTTTCGATGTTGAGAACGACACCCACCACAAACACTCCCGTCTATTCCACGCGCACGACGGCACCCTGTCCCGGATGGACTCTAGGGCGGCACCCACGGGCACGGCAAGAGGCGAATTGGCGCGGTTGCAACTGGCAGGCGACCGCCCACGTTTACAGGAACGCCGCAACCTGCGATTTTCGTCCGATGATAGAGCTTATCCGCACCAACGATGCCGTGATTATCTCCTTTGTCGAATCGCTGATGCGCGATGCCGGCATTGCCTGTTTCGTCGCCGACCAGAACATGAGCGTGCTCGACGGCTCGATCGGCATCTTGCCCCGACGCGTCATGGTAGACGCCGATAGGGCGGATGCGGCGCGGCGCATCCTGACCGATGCCGGCATCGCCAACGAGATCCGCCGAAAATAATGTCCGCTTCACCCGCCGCCCTTGTTCCGGACACGCCGGCCCACACGGTCGATGCCTTCCATCGCGGCCGCTTCTGGCTGGTGCAGCCCCGCGCGGGCGGCCACCGCGCCGGCATGGACGCCATGATGCTGGCCGCCGCCGTGCCGTCGGCCTTTGCCGGCCGGCTCGCCGACTTCGGCGCCGGCGCGGGAGCCGCGGGCCTCGCGGTTCTGTCGCGCTGTGCTTCCGCCCGGGCCGTGCTGGTCGAACGCTCCGAGGAAATGGCGGGATACGCGGCGACCACGCTTGCCCATCCCGGCAACGCCCATCTCGGCGATCGCGCCTCGGTGCTGGCCGCCGATGTCACGCTTTCGGGCAAGGCGAGAGGCGACGCCGGCCTTGCCGACAATTCCTTCGATTTCGTCATCATGAACCCGCCCTTCAACGCCGCCGAGGATCGCGCCACGCCGGATCCGCTGCGCAAGCAGGCGCATGTCATGGAGGACGGGCTGTTCGAAGGCTGGATCAGAAGTGCAGCAGCGGTCGTGAGGCCGCGCGGCGGGCTCGCCGTCATTGCCCGGCCAGAGCAACTCGGCGCGCTTCTCGATGCGGTCGAGGGCCGCTTCGGCGATGCCGAAATGCTCTCAGTCCACCCTCGCCCCGAGGCGGCGGCGATCCGCATCGTCGTCAGGGCGGCACTCGGCGCGCGCGGAAAGCTGTCGATCCGCCCGCCACTGATGCTGCATGGTGAATCGGGCAACGGACCAGCGGAGCGGACCGAGATGATCAACAACGGACTGGCGTCGCTGTTCGGCGACTGATCCCGCCGGCCACATAGCATTGCTGTTGGCCGGAAAATCCCTACATGCCCGGAGCAAGATCGTCGCGCCGTCCCAGAAACAAATTTGCCTGACCTCATATTGCTCTTTGCACATTGACCGGAGACAACCCCCTCGTGAAACGCCTTTTGAACCGACTGCTGCCGAAATCCTGGCGCTCCAGCGTCGTCACCGTTCCGGTCATCCGGCTGCAGGGGACCATCATGCCCGGCGGCGGCCAGTTCCGGCCGAGCCTGTCGCTGGCGTCGACGGCCGGCCTGATCGAAAAGGCGTTTTCCTTCGATGCGCCAGTCGTCGCCATCTCGATCAATTCGCCTGGCGGCTCGCCGGTGCAGTCGCGGTTGATCTTCAAGCGCATCCGCGACCTGGCGGTGGAGAAGGACAAGAAGGTGCTGGTCTTCGTCGAGGACGTGGCGGCATCGGGCGGCTACATGATCGCGGTGGCCGGCGACGAGATCTTCGCCGATCCCTCCTCCATCGTCGGTTCGATCGGCGTGGTGTCGGCCTCGTTCGGCTTTCCCGAACTGATGAAGAAGATCGGCGTCGAGCGCCGCGTGCACACAGCCGGCCAGAACAAGGCGGTGCTCGACCCGTTCAAGCCGGAGAAGAAGGAAGACGTCGAGCGGCTGAAAGCGCTGCAGCTGGAGGTGCACGAAACCTTCATCGACCTCGTCAAGGAACGGCGCGGCACCAGGCTCAAGGACGACCCGGATCTGTTCACCGGCCTGTTCTGGACCGCAAAGAAGGGTCTTGAGCTCGGCCTTGTCGACGCGCTGGGCGATATGCGCACGGTGCTCAAGACCCGCTTTGGGCCGAAGACACAGCTCAAGCTGATCACGGCGCCGCGCGGCCTGTTCGGCCGCTTCGGCCTGTTCGGCTCGCGCAGCGGCTTTTCGGCGCCCGACATTGCCGCTGCTGCCGCCAGCGGCATCATCGATGCGGCGGAAGAGCGCGCGCTGTGGGCGCGCTTCGGGCTTTGAAAAAACGGTGAAAACGTCTAGCATGTCCGCTTGACCGACCCGACCGGCCGCCTTCGCCGCCTTTTCGAGGGAGGAGTTTTGAGATGCCGCAGATCATTTTCTTCGTCGCCGTTGGCGTGCTTGCCTATGTCGGCTACCGCTCCTTCGTCAGGGAAGCCGAACGCGTGACGGCCAAGATCCGGCGCACCGAAAAGCAGGCGGCCAACGGTACGATGGGAACGCTGGTCAAGGATCCCAAGACCGGCGAATACCGCCTGGCCAAGGACTGACAGCATTTCCCTTGCAGCCGACACATTGAACTCCGAGGCGCCGGCCCGGATCTGGCTTGCGCCCGCCAAGATCAACCTGGCGCTGCATGTCACCGGCAGGCGCGCCGACGGCTATCACCTGATCGAGAGCCTCGCCGTCTTCACCCGCTTCGGCGACAGGGTCGAGATCGAGCGCGCCGACAGCGATCTTTTTTCCGTGTCCGGCAAGTACGCGTCCGCGGTCCCGCTCGACGACAGCAATCTGGTGGTGAAGGCACGCGAGGCACTGCGGCGGGAAGCCGGCCTGCAGCGGACGCCGCCTGTCGCCATCAGGCTGGAAAAGAACTTGCCGATCGCTTCCGGCGTCGGCGGCGGATCGAGCGATGCGGCGGCGGTGCTGCGCGGGCTCGTCCATGCCTGGGCACTGGATGTCGATGAGGCCGAACTGGCGCGCATCGGCCTTACGCTTGGCGCCGACATCCCCATGTGCCTGGCGGCAAAACCCCTGGTCGCGCGTGGTATCGGTGACGAGCTGTCGAGCGTGCCGGATTTTCCGGCGCTCGGCCTGGTACTGGTCAATCCCGGCACCGCCGTCTCCACGGCCGAGGTGTTCAACGCGCTCGCCAGCCGGGACAATGACGTGCTGCCGCCGCTGCCGCGCATGATCGACTTTCACAGCATCCGCAGCTGGCTGGAAATCACGCGCAACGATCTCGAACCGGCGGCCCGCGCCGTCCAGCCGGCCATCGGCAAGGCATTGTCGGTGCTGAACAAGGCCGGGGCGGGATTCGCCCGCATGTCGGGCTCCGGCGCCACTTGCTTCGGACTGTTCGAAACCGGCAATGTCGCCAAGCGCGCCGCACTCGACATACGCAGCCGCCATCCCGACTGGTTCGTCGCCGCGACGCGAAATATGGAGGCTGACGCGCATGGCCAGGATTGACGAAAGCCGACCCTTCATTCCCGTGCGCATCGCGGTTTTGACCGTTTCCGACACGCGCAGCCTTGCCGACGACAAGTCCGGCCAGACGCTGGCCGACCGCATCGCCGAGGCCGGCCACATCCTTGCCGCCCGCGATATCGTCACCGACGACCGCGACAAGATCCGCGACAAGGTGCTTGGCTGGTCGCAGGACAAAGACGTCGATGTCGTCATCACCACCGGCGGCACCGGCTTCACCGGCCGCGACGTGACGCCGGAGGCGCTGGAGCCGATCTTCGAAAAGCGCATGGACGGCTTTTCCGAAGTGTTCCACCGCATCTCCTACGACAAGATCGGCACCTCGACGATCCAGAGCCGGGCGACCGGCGGCGTCGTCAACGCCACTTTCGTCTTCGTGCTGCCGGGATCACCCGGCGCCTGCAAGGACGCCTGGGACGGCATATTGAAGCCGCAGCTCGACTACCGGCACATGCCCTGCAACTTCGTCGAGATCATGCCGCGCCTGGACGAGCATCTCAGGCGTGGATGACGAACGGCCAGGTCGCAGGCATTTCGCCGCAGCGACTTTGGCTTTGCCAGGCAGAACAGCGTTTGCGCCTTCGAAGCGCCATTCCCAACCGGACGCTGGAAAAATATTCTGCGCCACGATCTTCGTGAGCGAGACATGCGATGAACCGACATGCCGGCGGCTGCCATTGCGGCAATATACACCTGACATTCGAAACCGAGATCGAGCCGCCGCAAATCGAGGTTCGCGCTTGCCAATGCTCGTTCTGCACCAGACATGGATCGCGCGCTGCCGCCGATCCGGCCGGCAGGCTGATCATTCTGGTGCAGGACGAAGAGCGGCTGCGGAAATACCAGTTCGGACTGCGGACCGCTGATTACCTGGTCTGCCGGGAATGCGGCGTCTATGTCGCGGCTGTCGCCGGAGATGGCGAAGGCGCAAGGGCTATCGCCAACATCAATGCGCTGGACGACCGGATGCAATTCAGCCGTGAGCCTGTCGCCGTGAATTTCGATACCGAAAGCAGGGAGAGCCGCCTCGCCCGGCGGCGCTCGCGCTGGATGCCGGTCGAGATGCGTTTCAGCGGATGACCGGCTCGCCGTGGAAGCGACGGCGCGACGGCGCCGAGACGCCGAAACCGACTTCCATCATCAGCCGCGGCGTGCGCGTCGGCACGGTGCCCATATGGAAGCCGAACGGATCCTCGACGAAGCCGAGGCCGGCTTCGCCGGTCAGCGTCACCGGGCTGTCGTCGCCGTAGACGCCGAGCACGTCCTGCGCCGGATGGCCGACGAGCAGCGTCAGCTGATGCTTGAGGGCGCGGCGCTTGTGGCTGCCGCGGACATAGACATGCGGACCGGTGCCCTCGTCGACGGGCTTGAGGTAGAAGAAGAATTTCAGCATCCGCCAGTCGTCGAGGTCGAAGTGGTATTTGCCGAGCGACGCCAGGTTCTTGTCGGCCTCCGAGGCCGCACCGGTCGGAAAGCTCCACCAGACGCGCGTCGTGATCAATTTCGCCTGGCCGCCGAGATAGTGCGCGGCGATATCAATCAGCAGCGGGTCGTGCTGAATGGCCAACGCGGCATCGCAATCGAGGATGCGTTCGAAAAAATGGCCGCTGAGCAACGGGCGGCCAAAACCCTTTTCGGCCTCGGCATGCTCGCCTGGCATGAACTCGAGACGACGGTCGAAATTGCCGAAGCACGGCGTGCGCTCGGCGAAGTTGGCGATTTCCTCGTGAATGGACTGCGGCAGCACCAGCCCTGAAAACAGCCCGTCCGACTTGAGCGCTGCGACGGCCGCGGCGCGGTCGACGCCGGTAAACATGGTACCTGCGTTGCGTGCCGGCTTGGCCTGTTTGGCACCAAGCCAGTGCAGCCGCCGCCCCGGCATGGTGCGGGCGAGAACAAACATCGGCAGCCAGGCGGGATTCTCGCGAAGGTCGGTCAGATAGGTCGGGATGCGTGCGGCCATGCGGCGCAACATGCTGCCATTTCGCGCAATTGCCTCCAAGCTGGCGGCGCCGGATTTGTCAGGGCTTGTAAAGGTCATCGGGTCCTCGGGTATGAATGCGGCGCCGACGCAGCGTCAGTTGCTCACCGCTCCGGCATTACCCAAACCCGATTGTCCCGCGTAAGGGAATGCTACCCTCGCGTCATCTTTTGTGCAATGCACAATAGACAACGCAACTGCAATAAAATTCATTTGGCCGTGGAACGGGTGAAGCTCCGTCCGTTCGCGAAGGCGGGGCAAAAGAGCCTCACTTCGACGGCGCGACCCAGATCTCCGCGTCGAGCCTCCTGGTCGCAAGGCCGCGCGCAATGGCCTCGGCGCTGCGGGCGCCTTTCGACAGGGCGGCGGCCTGGCGTTTGCTGATCACCAGCCCCTCGGCCAATGCCCGGTTGCCCGAAAAGACGCGTGCCAGGAACGGCGTGCGGCTGCCACGCGCCCGTGCAAACCGCGCCGGCATGGTTTGCCTCGCGGTGTGGGCGACAAGCTCGTCTATCCAACCTTCCGAAAGCCGCGCGCCGGGCTCCAGCAACAGCAGCCAGTCGCCCTTGGCTTGCCTGATACCGGCCGCGATGCCGCCGGCGACATAGTGGCAGCCGGCATGCTCGGCGACACGGTGCGTCTGGTCGGTAGAGCCGTTGTCGCAGACGATGACATCGCGCACCACGCCCTCGACCGCGCCGCCGATCAGCGAGGCGAGCGTGCGGGCAAGGCCCTCTTCGTCGTTCATGGTTTCGATGAGAACGCTGAGCATGGTTAGCCGAATAGCGGAAAGCCGCAGGCCGCGCCAGTTTTTGCATCGCGGCATAAAAAGTTCTTGCTTTGTTCTCATCGGCAAAATAGGAATAGTTTCATGAACAGAGCGATTCGACAGCCTGCCGACAGTCCCTGGGAGAGGGCGAAAATGGAACAGATCGTGCGTGCCGACATTGCAGCCTTCGGGGCCGGGAGAGCCGAGATGGCGAATGCAATGATCGAACAGAGCGGCATGCGCGTGCGGCCGGACCGCAATCGCGGCCGCTCCGCCGGGATCAATCCGTCCGGCCGCTTCGAGCCGGTCAGCCGGCATGTCTTCGATGACGGCTGGAACTCGCTGGAGGAACTGCCGCCCTTCAAGACCGAGGTGCAGGTCGAGAAGCCGCGCACCATCATCACCCGCAACGAGTCGCCCGACATTTCCTTCGACCGCTCGATCAACCCATACCGCGGCTGCGAGCATGGCTGTGTCTATTGTTTCGCCAGGCCGACGCACGCCTTCATGGGCCTGTCTCCGGGGCTGGATTTCGAATCGAAGCTGTTCGCCAAGCCCGACGCGGCACGGATGCTCGACAAGGAATTGTCGAAGCCCGGCTACCAGCCGCGTACCATCGCTATCGGCACCAACACCGATCCCTACCAGCCGATCGAGAAACAGTACCGGATCATGCGCGAGATCCTCGAAGTGCTGGAAGCCCGCGGCCACCCGGTCGGCATCGTCACCAAGTCGGCGCTGGTGACGCGCGACATCGACATACTGTCGCGCATGGCCGAACGGGGCCTGGCCAAGGTGGCGTTGTCGGTGACGACGCTCGACCGCATGCTGGCGCGCACCATGGAACCACGCGCGTCGACGCCGACCAAACGGCTCGAGGCGATCCGGCAGCTTTCGGACGCCGGCATTCCGGCCTCCGTCATGGTCGCACCGATCATACCCGGCCTGACCGATCCGGAGATGGAGCGCATCCTCGATTCGGCACGCGCCGCCGGCGCGCGAGAGGCCGGCTATGTCATCCTTCGCCTGCCGCTGGAGGTGGCGCCGATCTTCAAGGACTGGCTGCTGCGCCACTATCCCGACCGCTACCGGCACGTGATGTCGCTGATCCGTTCGATGCGCGACGGCAAGGACTACGATTCGGAATGGGGCAAGCGCATGAAGGGCGCCGGACCCTATGCCTGGCAGATTGGCCGCCGCTTCGAGATCACCGCCAAGCGGCTCGGCCTCAACGCGGAGCGGCGGACGCTCAGGATCGACCAGTTCGTCGCCGCGGCCAATGCCACGGAGCAGTTGACGCTGCTTTAAGGAAGATCTGGCACCGGCCTTCGCCGGCCGGTGCATGAGAAAAGAATCCGTCCGGCCATGTCCCCCCGGCCTGCAGACGGTGCCCTCCCGGTCCGGCGCCCCACCCCGACCCGGAGGGACTTGCGGAGAATCGGAGCCGATGCGAACCTCGCCGCAACATGGCTCGCGCGCGTTCCGATTCTCCGCTTCTTTTCGAAATCGTCGAGAAGCCCGATTTCTCCTTCGAGACGAAGGCGATGGCCGAAGGCCTGTGGCCGGTGGCGGGGATGGACGAGGCCGGTCGCGGACCGCTGGCCGGGCCGGTCGTCGCGGCGGCGGTGGTGCTCAATCCAGCCAACATCCCGGAAGGGCTCGACGATTCCAAGCGCCTGACGCACCTGCAGCGGGAGGCGCTGTTCGCCAGGATTCTCGGATCCGCCGTAGCCGTCTCGATGGCCTCGATCAGCGCCGAAGGCATCGACGGCAGCAATATCCTCAAGGCCAGCCTGGAGGCGATGCGCCGCGCGGTCGCCGGTCTTTCCGTGCAGCCGAAGCTGGCACTGGCCGACGGCCGCGACGTGCCGCCGGGCCTCACCTGCGCCGGGCGCGCGCTGATCAAGGGCGACCAGCGCTCGCAGTCGATCGCCGCCGCCTCGATCGTCGCCAAGGTGATGCGGGACCGCATGATGTGCGGCTGCGGCAACCACCACGACCGCTACGGCTTCGAGGTCCATATGGGCTATGCCACGGCCCGCCATCGCACGGCGATCGAAGCACACGGCCCGGTGGCGCGGCTCCACCGCGTATCGTTCGCGCCGTTCAGGTTGGGCGGCGCTGAGGTGGCTGAAGAAGAGGGGCTGGCCGGGCTCGATTGAGCGGTTGGGCGGTATTCCACGAAGATTGGCGGAAGCAGCGGCGACAGCTAATCTCCCCCCCTTGAGGCCCCTTGAGGGGGGCCGGCAGGCCAGAGGGGGTCGCCGCGCGTGAAGCGCCAACCTTTTCTTTCGTCGCATAGGGCGTCGCGCCAGGACGTACCGACCCCCTCTGTCGCCTTCGGCGACATCTCCCCCCTCGAGAGGGGAGATTATCCCCGCATAACAAAAAGCCGCCAAGTTGCCCGGGCGGCTTTCGATAGTCCTGTGAACGCTATCGCCTAATTCAGCTTGGCCTTCACGTCCTGCAGCGAGGCCTTGAACAGGTCGGCGCCGGCCTTGGCGTCGATCTTGCCGGCAAGCAGCGCACGTGCTGCCTCGACGGCGATGTCGACGGCGCTGGCGCGCACTTCGGCGACTGCCTCGCGCTCGGCCTGGCCGATCTTCTGCTCGGCCAGCGCGGTGCGGCGCGCGACATAGTCCTCGGTCTTCTTGTGCGCCTCGGCGGCAAGCAGGTCGGCCTCGCGCTTGGCGGCGGCGACGATGTCGGCGGCCTCCTGCTCGGCTTCCTTGCGCTTCTTCTGATACTGGCCAAGCAGCTGCTGGGCCTCTTCGCGCAACCGGCGGGCTTCCTCGAGCTCATTGCTGATCTTGGCGGCGCGGGCGTCAAGCGCCTTGGCGATCAGGCCCGGCACCTTGATGTAGACGGCAACGCCGAGGAAGATGATCAGGGCAACCGTGGCCCAGAGTGTCGCGAGAGATGTGGCGTCCATGATGCGCTCCTCACCGGGCCACGGATTTGACCGCGGCCGCGATCTCGGCCTTGCTGGCCTTGCCGCCGACAAGCGCCTCGACGATGGCCGAAGCCGTGTCTTCGGCGATCGAGCCGACTTCCTTCATGGCGTTGGCCTTGATGGAAGCGATGCTGGCTTCGGCCTCGCCGAGCTTCTTGTCGAGGGCGGCCTCGACCTTCTTGCGGGCGGTGTCGGCCTCAGCCTTGGCGGCGTCGTTGGCCTGCTGGCCGATCACGTTGGCCTTGGTCTTGGCTTCCGCCAGTTCCTGCTCGTAAGCGGCAACGGCGGCGTCGGCCTCGCCCTTCAGCTTGGCGGCGTGGTCGAGGTCCTGCGTGATGCGGTCGTTGCGGACATCGATGATGCCGCCAAGGCGCGGCATCACCACCCGCTTCAGGAACAGGTAGAACAGCCCGAAGGTGATCGCCAGCCACAGAAGCTGCGACGGGAACGTCGCCGGATCGAATGGCGGGAAGGTGCCGTGCGCCTCTCCGGGCACCGCGGTGCCGGCATGCGTTTCGGCTCCCGCACCGGCAGTGCCTTCGGCAGCCGGCGCTGACTCTTCTGCAAAGGCAGATGTCACGAACATGGGCTATCCCCTGATATCAGGCTTGACCGCAGGATTGCGGCCGGCCTGCCCAATCTTCCCGAGTGCTCAGCCGAACAGGGCCAGAAGCGCGATGAGAAGGGAGAAGATGCCCAGAGCTTCGGTCACGGCGAAGCCGAAGATCAGGCGGCCGAACTGGCCATCGGCGGCCGACGGGTTGCGCAGGGCGCCCGCCAGGTAGCTGCCGAAGATGTTGCCGAGGCCAATGCCCGCGCCGCCCATGCCCAGGCAAGCGATACCAGCGCCGATGTACTTTGCTGCTTCTGCGTCCATTTCAAACTCCTTTGGATCTATAATTCCGTTGCATTTCCATCCGGCGGCAATGCCGGAAACTCTATCTAGTGCGAAGGATGCAGCGCATCGTTCAGGTACATGCAGGTCAGCACGGCGAACACATATGCCTGCAAGAGCGCCACGAGCAGTTCCAGAGCCGTCAGCGCCACCGCCATCGCCAGCGGCAGGATCGAGCCCGCAATGCCGAGCGCGCCGAGCGCGCTCAGGCTGACGACAAACCCAGAGAACACCTTCAGGGTGATGTGACCGGCAAGCATGTTGGCGAACAGACGAACCGATAGGCTGACCGGGCGCGAGACAAAGGAAATCACCTCGATCGGAACGACAAGCAACATCATCACGACGGGCACGCCTTTCGGCACGAACAGCTTGAGGAAGCCCAGACCGTGCTTCATGAAGCCGTAGACGATGACGGTTCCGATCACCAGCGCCGCGAGGCCAAAGGTGACGATGATGTGGCTGGTGACGGTGAAGAAATAAGGAAACAGGCCGAGCAGGTTGGCGACCAGCACGAACATGAACAGCGAAAACACGAAGGGGAAGAACTTCATGCCTTGGGTTCCGGCTGCATCCCGCAACATGTTCGAGACGAACTCGTAGGCCATTTCCGAGACCGACTGTAGACGGCCGGGAACCAGGCTGCGGCTCGAAGTCGAAAGGTAAAGAAAGGCCGATGCGACGGCGACCGTCGCGACCATGAACAGCGCCGAATTGGTGAAGGAAAGGTCGTAGCCGCCGATGTTGATTGGAATCAGCTTGACGATATGGAACTGGTGGATCGGATCGACCTTGTCAGCAGCCACTTTACATCCCCGTCAAAGCCGCGTGCGGCTTCAGTGTCCTGTTTCGCGCCTTTGACAGCGCCTCGTCCTAGTCTTTCGGATCGCGCGTTTTGTCGCGCTGTCCGAATTCCGCCACCAGTCCCGCCGAGCGCAGGACATTGAGCACGCCGGCGCCAAAACCCAGCAGCAGGCCGACGATCAGACCCCATGGCGATGTACCCGCCAGACGGTCCAAGAACCAGCCAAGGCCGACGCCCACCACTATGCCGGCGATGAACTCGCTGGATAGTTTGAGCGCCTGGCCGTATCCGGCCACGCTGCCCGTTTTCGCGTCGTCTTTCCCCTCGAGCCGGTCCGGCCGTCTTGTCGCAAGCGATGCTTCAAGATCGCGCCGGCGGCGCTCAAGATCGTCGTCGCGGATGTCGGCTTCGTGCTGTTTGCCGCGGCCGGTTTCTCCGGTTCCGTTTGGCCCGTTTTTCTCGGCCATCGCAACCCCCCTGCCCGGTCAGATCGTCGCCGTCCGTCCGCTACCAAAGTCGCCGGCAACATAGTTAGAGGGTCCGCGCCCGTCAAGCCACGGGCCGAACTTCAATGTGATGTATTTTTCCCAGTTAAATCAACCACTTATTTAGGTGCGACATCGTGCCCACCGCAGTTGCGGGCATGTGCCTGCCGAATCCTTGCGGCGACGGGTCTTTGGCTGCCGGGTCTTGAAGCCTCTCCGGCTCGCCGCGAACGCCTGTTCAGGGAATACTCAGCTCCAGCCGCCGCCATAGGTGCGATAGAAGATATGCAGGCCGATTTTGGTCATCTTCTTCATCGTGCGCGCCCAGCCCGGGTGGACATAGTTGGCGTAATAATGGGTCGAGGAGCCGACTTCCGGAATGAAGATCTTGCCGGCGGTGACGGCCATGGCGACATCCTGGGCGGTCTTGTAGGCGACAGGATTGTTGATGCGCTTCTTGCGGCCGTCGCAGGCGAAGGAGAACTGGCAGCGATTGTACCAGTGGTCGTTCTGGTAGACGACGCCGCAGATCGAATTCGGATAGGCCGGGTTGCGGACGCGATTGAGGATGACCTGGGCGACGGCGGCCTGGCCGCGTACGGTTTCGCCGCGCGCCTCGAAGTAGATGCCGTTGGCAAGGCATGCCTGCTCCGGCTTGGAAAAGACGCTGGCCGGCAGCGGGTTCTGGATCCACGAATGATCGCCCTTGCTCATCGGCGGGATGAAGCGGCCGTTGTTCGGCTGTTCGTCCTGCAGCAAGGCCTCGAAGGGCGAGGCCTTGGCGTAGTCGGGTTCGGCCTGCGCGTAGGCGGTGGCCAGTACGTCCGGTTTGTCGTTGTTGACGAGAGCCGCCAGCATGGCGGGAACGCCGGGATCGGGCTTCTTGTCCTCACGGATGTGGAAGGCCTGGGCGATCTGGATTTCCTTGCCCTTGATGCCGGGCTTGGCGAAGGCGAGCTTCAGGCCACTGTCCATGCTCGGGCGCAGCAGCGAGGAGGTACGTTCGAAGATCGAGCCGGCGTTGAAGTTCTTCGGCGGCGCCACCGGCGAGATCTGGACGATGCGGCCCTTCTTGTCGGCGCGCGCGATACGATCCTCGTCTGGCGTCGTGCCGGCCACATTGCCCCTGCCGCGAAACGATACGCTGCCGATGCCGGGCAACTTTACGCCCGACCCGGAGATCGAGCCGGTGGAGACGGAATCAACGAACGGCATTTCGGCGGCGTGCACAGAACCGGCGACGGATTTCTCGACATAGGCGTTCCAGCGGGCGTTCGGCTTCTCCAGGCCGGAGACCAGGCTGGTCATGTCCTGATAGGCAATGACGGTCGGAAAGCCGACCCAGATGCCGAGACCGATGACCAGCGGAGACAGGAACGAACGCTTTTTCTCACCGGCGACGGCGGCCAGCCGTTTCAAGACACGTCGATGCACGGAACTCTCCAGAAACGCAACTGACCCTCTGGAGAGCCAAAATGATGCATTAACCTTGATGGGGCGTTAACGGGTTCGATCGTGTTTTTTTGATGTTGATCCGAAAAGGGACGTTTCCAGCGCCCCTCAACCAGGCGGGAAATCAGGCCGGCCGGAGAAAGATCGGCCGGGCGATCAGCGCGCAGGCGGCCGCCGCCAGCCATACGCCCGCCCATGACGAGAGCAGCAGCAATCCCGGAATGCCCGCCGGCACCAGGAAGAAGGCGATGAAGACGAAGCTGTTGGCGAGGCCGAGCGCCGTTCCGGCACGGCTGGCGCCGGCAAGCGTGGCGAGCTCGGTATAGGCGACACCATGCCAGGCGGAAACCGAGATGCCGGCAACGACCAGCACCACCGCGACGGCCGGCATCAGCACGGGCTGCCAGCCAGGGGTGGCGGCTGCCGCCAGGACCAGCAGGCCAAGGGTGGCGAAGGTAAGCGAGCTCAAGGCGCTGCAGAACCGCAGGAACGGGCGGCGGTTGCGGTGGTGGTCGGTGAAGCGGCCGCTCCAGACGCGCAGGACCATGGCGCCGTGCTGAGGCGGATGAAGGCCTGAGGAACGTGGCTTAAGGCAGCAATGCCCCGAGAGCCGACGGCTCAGCGCTTCTTCGCCCTGCCGGCGAAGGGATTGTCCGAGGTGCGCAAGGCGATGCGGATCGGCACGCCCGGCATGTCGAAGGCTTCGCGCAGGCTGTTCGAGAGGTAGCGGACGTAGGATTGCGGCATCGCGTCCGGTCGCGAGCAGGAGACGACGAAGCCCGGCGGGCGGGTCTTGGCCTGCGTGACATACTTGATCTTCAGCCGGCGGCCGGCGACGGCTGGCGGCGGATGATGCGCCAAGATGCCTTCCAGCCAGCGGTTGAGCTTGCCGGTCGAGACGCGGCTGTTCCACACCTTGTGCGTCCGGATGACGGCATCCATCAGCTTGTCGAGGCCGCGCCCGGTCTCGGCCGAGACGGTCACCGCCTGCATGCCGCGCGCCTGCGGCAGCAGCCGCTCGGTCTTCTCGCGCAATTCCGCCAAGAGTTCCTGTGGCTTGTCGATCAGGTCCCATTTGTTGAAGGCGATCACCGGCGCGCGGCCTTCGCGGATGATCAGGTCGGCGATCTGCAGATCCTGCTTCTCGAAAGGGATGGTGGCGTCGAGCACGATGATAACGATCTCGGCGAAACGGATGGCACGCAGGCCGTCCTGCACCGACATCACTTCCAGCTTTTCGTGGATCCTGGCCTTGCGGCGCATGCCGGCGGTGTCGAACAGTTTCAGGCGGCGGCCGCGCCAGTCCCAGTCGACGGAGATGGAATCGCGGGTGATGCCGGCTTCCGGCCCGGTCAAAAGCCGCTCCTCGCCGATCAGCGCGTTGATCAGCGTCGACTTGCCGGCGTTCGGGCGGCCGACGACAGCGATCCGCATCGGCTTGGTGTCGTCATAGGCGGGCTCGGCGTCCGGATCGGCAATGTCCTCGCCGATCAGCACTTCGCTGGCGGCCACCTCCTCATCGTCGTCCTCTTCCTCGCCGAAAGCACGCTCCTCGCCGAGGGCTGCGATCACGGCGTCGCGCAGATCGGGCATGCCCTGGCCATGCTCGGCCGAGACCGGGATCGGCTCGCCCAGGCCAAGCTCCCAGGCTTCCAGCATGCCGCCCTGCGCGCCCTTCGCCTCGGCCTTGTTGGCGACCAGCACGACCGGCTTGCCGGATTTGCGCACGACTTCGGCGAAGGTCCTGTCGTCAGGCAGCAGACCGGACTTGGCGTCGATGGTGAAGAAGATCAGATCGGCCTCGCGGATGGCGATCTCGGTCTGCGCGCGCATGCGGCCCGGCAGCGTCGAGGCGCCCGCATCCTCGAAACCGGCAGTGTCGATGACGTCGAAATGCAGGTCGTAGAGCTTTGCCGCATGGACACGGCGATCGCGGGTAACGCCAGGCGTGTCGTCGACAAGCGCCAGCTTCTTTCCCACCAGCCGATTGAAAAGAGTCGATTTGCCGACGTTAGGCCGGCCGATGATGGCGACTTTGAAGCTCATGAGAGCAACATGTGGCTAGATTGGATCGCTCTGCCGGAGATGGTTTGGGACAAGGTCGAGGGATTTGGCGACGGACGTAGTGGTGCTACGTCCGAGCTGAAGCCCGAAGGATTTGGCCCAAACCAGCCTGGCAGAGCGATCCAATCTAGCCACATGTTGCTATATCACGACGCGCTGCCCGACCCGCGGATCAGCTCGGACATCAACGTCGCCCGCTGGCGCGCATTGCGCGGGGCGCCGTCATCCGAGGCGATCTGGTCGAACAGTTTCAGCGCGTCCTGAGACTTGCCTTCCTTCCAGGCGGCAAGGCCGAGCGCCTCGCGCGCGGTGTGGCGCAGCGTGTTGGTGTCAGATGTCAGCGCCTCGACGCGGCTGGAGACGTCGGCGAAGGAGCCGTGGTCGACAAGCAAAAGTGCCGCCCTGAGGCGGGCCATGTCGCGTATGCCCGAGGGAATGGCGGTGTCGGCGGCAACGTCGTCGAAATCCTTGACGGCGGCGTCGACATCGCCCTTGTCGGCCTTGACGGTCGCGGCACGCATGCGGGCAAGCAGCGGATAGGCGCCGTAGCCGTCCTTCTCCAGAGAATCGAGCGCAGCCAGCGCCTCGTCGCTCTTGCCATCATTGGCGAGCTTCAGCGCCTGCGAGAAAGCATCGCCCGAACGGTTGGCGCGGCTCTCGTCCCAATAGCGGTAGCCGACGACGGCGGCGGTGCCGAGCACCACCAGGATGGCAAGGACAAGCAGGGCCGGGCCGAAGCGGTCCCACAGCGCATGCGCCTTTTCGCGACGAATCTCTTCGTTGACTTCACGGATAAAACTGTCGTCCGACATCATCAAAACCATTGCTGCCCCGGCCGGGGGCGCTTCTTGAGCCCGCGTTTTAGCGAAATTTTGTCGGCATGGAAGGGGCTGGGCGGGAAAATCGGCGGATAGAGGTCCAGGCGCGGCAAAGAGCACCTCTGCGGGTGACCGTACCCGCGCCACATTTCGCCGCTAGCCGGTGCTCGACCTTCCGGATACCCAGACCTTTGCCGATGCCTCCTCTGTCCCGCGTTGTTGCGTCTTCCCTCGCCTTGCTGGCAACGGCCGGCACGGTTTTCGCCGATCCGCCGGCAGCACTGGCGCCGGCAAAGCCGAAGCAGGTCGTCATCATCTCGTTCGACAGCGCCCGCGACATTTCGCAATGGAAACGCAGCCGGGCGCTGGCTGAGCGCACCGGCGCCCATTTCACCTATTTTCTGTCCTGCGTCTTCCTGCTCTCGCCGGAGACGCGCACGGAATACACCGCGCCCGGAAAGAGCGCCGGCAAATCGAATATCGGCTTTGCCGCCTCGAAGCAGGATGTGGCCGAGCGGCTCGAGCAGATCCGGCTCGCCGCTTCGGAAGGCCACGACATAGGCAGCCATGGCTGCGGTCATTTCGACGGCAAGGGCTGGAGCAAGGCCGACTGGCTCGCCGAGTTCGGCTCGTTCGAGCACATCCTCGAGAATGCCTATTCGATCAACGGCATTGTGCCCGAGCCATCAGGCTGGCGCGCTTTCGCGCGGCATGCGGTGGTCGGCTTTCGCGCGCCCTATCTGTCGGCGAACAAGGCGCTTTACGAGGCCCTGCCCGCGGCCGGCTTCCAGTTCGACGCCAGCGGCGTCTCGAAAGGCCCGGCCCAGCCGCCGACAAGCAACGGCATCACGCGCTTTTCACTGCCGCAGATCCCGGAGGGCCCGAAGCCAAGACCGGTGATCGCCATGGACTACAATCTCTATGTCCGCCATTCCGGCGGCTTCGAGCGGCCGAGCATGGCGGGCGAGTTCACTGAGCGCACCTATCAAGCGTTCCGCGCCGCCTTCGACAGGCAATATCAGGGCAAGCGCATCCCGTTGGAACTCGGCTTCCACTTCACGCTGATGAATGACGGCGCCTACTGGAACGCGCTGGAACGCTTTGCCGGCGAAGTCTGCGTCAAGGCCGATGTCGAATGCATCAGCTTTCGCGACTATGTCGCGCGGCAACGCGCCGGCGAGAGACAGGCAGCAGTGGGCGGCTGAGCCGCCCACATCCTCCCTACTATCAGGCCGGGTCCGGCTCCCGCACCTGGCGTTCGATATAGCGCTGGTCAATGTCAGGCAGCGGTTCACCTGAGATTGTTGCCTCAAATGCACGCAGACGTTTATGGACCGACAGAAGTTCAACGATCGTGGACCAGGAATTGACGAGATACTGGAACGAGTTGGTCACTTGGCTGAAAGCCGAATTGATCTGATTGATGAGTCCCAGCGTCAAAGCTCCAGCAATGATAGAAGGAACCATCAAGAAAAGAGCAAATATATTGTTTGTCTGAAGATAAAGATAGCGAACCACGTTAAAATAAACATAGTGGAAATAAAGTCTGAAGTAGTTACTTCGGACGTTTTTAAACAACTCTGAAACTGTTTGTGGCTGCGCCCGGGATTGATCGTCCTCGCCGTAGACGAGTTCCTTTCGGTACGCAGCCTCGACACGCTGGTTGCGAAACTGCAAGCCAGGAAGCTTTATGCCGGCAGCAGAAATACAGACGGTTCCGAATATTGCCCAAAAAATTGCCGCCAGAACCAGAGGCTGCGGGACATGGCCAACAAAAGGCAGCTCCGTGATGTGGCTTGAGTAAGCGAGCAAGATCGGCATGAACGCAATCAACGTCATGATCGAATCAACGAAGCTGGTGCCGAGGTCTTCCATGATCCGGGAGAACCGCATCGTGTCTTCCTGCACGCGCTGGGCTGCACCCTCGATCTCACGCAATCTGGGCCAATACGACATGTAATAGTTGTTCATCGCGGTGCGCCACCTAAACACCCAGTGGCTGACGAAGAAGTTGGTCAACACCAGCACCGTGACGGCCACGAGGGCAATGCCTAGGAAAGTTACAATTTGCGCATAAAGGTCGCTTTCTGTCGCCTTTACGCTTTTGCTGACAATGCCCTGTATGAGGTCCCAAAACGGCCCATACCAGGCATTGATCGCGACGCTCACCTGCACCTGAAAATAAGTCGTAAACAGGAGCAGCGAACTGCCTAGGATCGACCAACGATCCCACTGGTGCGGGGAATACAAATGCCAGAAAATGTAAAAGAGCAGCACACCAAGCGCAAAGTAGATGTAGAACCAAAGGAACGGCGGCGACCAGAAGACCGAGACGCCGATGATCGGTGGCGCGTCCGCGGCGGCGGGTGGCAATCCGATCAGAGCGCCAAGTTGCTCACCGCCCAGAAACCAAATGGCCACCATGACCGCACTCCATAGGACGGCCGAGGTGAAGAAGAGCTTCGGCTGCGGGAAAAAGGATACGAACACTGTGGCGGGTTCCTCGGTCGAATCGCAAATCAGCGAGGTTGCTGTTCGGCGGGCATAAGCTCACACATTAGAGGGAAAGAAAATGCCCGTGCCCGATGCCCGGCACCGAGCAAGCCCACAAATCATGGCGATTTTGGCGCAGCCGACCACGCAATCAAACCGGACGCCAAAAGGATGACGGCCGCCATGATCGAAGCGAGCACGTAATTGCCGGACGCCTGGGCCAGCAGCCCGGCGGCGATCGGGCCGATGATCTGGCCAATACCGAAGGCGGCCGTCATCATCGCCAGGATACGGCGTGGCGCCTGCGGAACCAGCTGTCTTGCCGTCTGCAGGCCGAGCGCGGTGAGAGCGATGAAGGTGCCGCCGAGCAGGACGCCGGCCAGTAGTGGCCCGGCATGGCCGCCGACGGCGACACTGGCGGTGACGCCGACCACCTCGATGAGGCAGGCCAAGGCGTAGGCCGCGTAGAGCCCGACCTTTGCAGCGACCCTCTGCCAGAGCCACAGCGAAGGAAAACCGGCAAGGCCGGTGACCATCCAGACCGCTGCCTCGAAGACGCGCCCGCTACCGGCCTGGCGGACGATGGCGACCAGGAACGTCGCCGTCACCACATAGCCGAAACCGAACAGGCCGTAGGCAACGATCATCTTCAGCAGCGGCCTGTGCTTCGGCAGCGGCGGCTCGCGGCCAGCGATGCCGTTGGCGGTCGAGATGGAGCCGACCAGCCAGGCGACGAGCACCAGGCCGCAAGCGGAAATCACCGCCGACCACAGCCAGCCCGCCGCCCAGCCGGCATGGTCGGTGACGAGAACGGCCATCAGCGCCGAGGAGGCGGCGATGCCCAGGCCGACGCCGCCGAAATGCAGCGCCTGCAGGTCGTTGCGGTCGGCCCGGATGAGATGGCTGAAGACGATCCTCGACATGAACACCATGACGAAGGCGCTGGCCAGGCCGGCAAGAAGGCGGATGACAAGGAAAGCGGCCATGGTTTCGCTGAACCCCATCAGCCCGGCAAGCACGGCGCTGGCGGCAAGGCTCGACAGCATCAGCAGGCGCTCGCGCCCATGCGCCCAGCCGCCGGCTGCGGCCAGCGCGCCGACGAGGTAGCCGAGATAGTTGGCGGACGCGATCCAGCCGGCATCCGCCGGCGTCAGGGCAAGCTCTTCCATCATGCCGGGCAGGATCGGCGTGTAGACGAAACGGCCGATGCCCATGGCGACAGCCATGGCGACCATGCCAGCGATGGCGAGGCGCAGCGGCGATGGCGAGGCAGCTTTCATTGCAGCGCACAATAAATGCGCGCGCCGGTGAAACAATCCGCTTGGGTTGGGCCAGCGTGGCCGGAGACTGCCATCGGCAAGCGGCCGCCAGCCGTTTGGCCCACGCATTCACCACGAAAGGTTCAGCCGCAACCTGCCGTCACCGTCTCGTAGGCAGTGCGCCGCGCCGTCAGGCGGAACGGCATGTCGCCCAGTTCACGCTCCGACATGGTGTCGAGCACCGGGTGCGACAGTGGGTCGATAACCCAGCGGGCGATCTCGTCATGGCGCGGGTCTTGCCCTGCTCCGGAGACGGAAAAGACTTTTAGCAATGATAAAATCTTCATCGTCTTTGCCTCCAAGGTCTGGCTTGCCTCCATAAACTCTGCCATTCCACCCGGTATTTCAATTGAGATTTCGGCCATATCAGTTTAGAAAAACTCAAATGGCTATGCTGAACCGCGTCCACCTCAACGGCCTGCGCGCCGTGGAAACCGTTGCCCGGCTGGGCTCGCTGGCGGTCGCGGCGGCCGAACTCAATGTTTCCGTCAGCGCCGTCAGCCAGCAGATCAAGCGCACCGAAAAGCAGCTCGGCCAGGCGCTGTTCGAACGGACGCCGGGCGGACTGGTTCCAACGGAGTTCGGAACTGTCTTCACGGCCCGCCTGGGTGCGGGTTTTCGCGAGCTTGCGCAGGCCGTGGCGCTGGCCGACGAGGCCAACCAATGCACGCTGGTGGTGTCGGTCGCGCCAGCCTTTGCCTCGAAATGGCTGCTGCCCAGGCTGTCGCGGCATTTTGCCCGGCATCCGAACGTGCTGCTGCGCATCGACGCTTCGGGTCGGATCGCCAATCTCGACCATTCCGACATCGACATCGGCATCCGGATGGGTGACGGCAAATGGCCGGGCGTTCGCTCGGAACTGCTGCTGGCGCAGGAGGTCTTCCCGGTCTGCGCGCCGTCGATTGCGGCCAAGCTCAGGTCGATCGAGGATCTGGCGCAGACCTGCGCGATCACCGACGAGCGGTCGATGATCAGTTGGGACAGCTGGTTCGAAGCGGCGGGCGTCGAGCCTGTCACCTTCCTCAAGGGCGCGCGCTTCACCGATCCAATGCTTTGCCTGGAATCGGCGATTGCCGGCCATGGCGTGATGCTGGCCTGGCAATTGCTGACGGCCGATGCTCTCACCGACGGCCGGCTGGTGGCGCCCTTCGGCGTGCGCGCCGAGAGCGGCCTGGGCTATTGGATGGTGACCTCGGCGACCAAGGCCGAAAGCCGCAAGGTGCGCGATTTCAAAGCCTGGATCCGCGAAGAGATCGACGCGACCATGGCGCAGTTCCGGACGCTCGACAGCGCCGCCTGACCCTGGTCCACCGCAATGCGGTGGAAAGGACAGCGGCACCGGTCTATGTATGGATCAGACCCCCACATCACGGCAGGCAGGATCATGACCACACATTCGCGCGGCGTTTCCGCAACGATCGACCCGGTGAAGCTCGACAGGCTGGCCGAGGTCGCCATCAAGGTCGGGCTGCAGTTGCAGCCGGGGCAGGACCTGGTGCTGACCTCGTCGATCGCCGCCCTGCCCTTGACGCGGCGCATCGTCGAGCATGCCTACAAGGCCGGCGCCGGGCTGGTGACGCCGATCTTCAACGACGACGAGATCACGCTGGCGCGCTTCCGCTACGGCGCCGACGCCGGCTTCGACCGCGCCGCCGGCTGGCTCTATGAGGGCATGGCCAAGGCCTTCGCCGGCAATGCGGCGCGGCTCGCCGTGCGTGGCGAGGACCCATCGCTGCTTTCGGCGCAGGATCCTTCGAAGGTAGCGCGGGCCAATAAGGCGAATTCGATGGCCTACCAGCCGGCGCTGGAAAAAATCACCGGCTTCGACATCAACTGGAACATCGTCGCCTATCCCGATCTCGCCTGGGCCAAGCAGGTGTTTCCCGATGACGCCGACGACGTCGCGGTGGCAAAACTCGCCGACGCCATCTTCGCCGCCTCGCGCGTCGACGTGGAAGATCCGATCGGCAACTGGACGGCGCACAATGCGGCTCTGCGCAGCCGCACAGAATGGTTGAACGACCACAATTTCCATGCGCTGCATTTCACCGGGCCGGGCACTGACCTCACCGTCGGACTGGCCGACGGCCATGAATGGATGGGCGGCGCGTCGACCGCCAAGAACGGCGTCACCTGCAACCCGAACATCCCGACCGAAGAGGTGTTCACCACGCCGCATGCAAGGCGCGTCTCGGGCCACGTCTCCTCGACCAAGCCGCTGTCCTACCAGGGCACGCTGATCGACGAGATATCGGTGCGCTTCGAGGAAGGCAGGATCGTCGAGGCCAAGGCTTCGAAGGGCGAAGACGTGCTGAAGAAGGTGCTGGACACCGACGAAGGCTCGCGCCGTCTTGGCGAAGTGGCGCTGGTGCCGCATTCCTCGCCGATCTCGGCCAGCGGCCTGTTGTTCTTCAACACGCTGTTCGACGAGAACGCCGCCTGCCATATCGCACTCGGACAATGCTATTCGAAGTGCTTCGTCGACGGCGCCTCGCTCAGCCAGGACGAGATCGCCCAGCGCGGTGGCAACAAGAGTTTCATCCACATCGACTGGATGATCGGCTCGGACAAGATCGACATAGACGGCGTAGCCAAGGACGGCAGCCGCGTGCCGGTGATGCGCAGGGGCGAATGGGCCTGAGGGATTGCACTGCGGAGGGCTGATGGCCTTCGATGTTGCGGTGAAGCGTGTCTACGAGGGGCCCGAGAAGTCTGATGGGCAGCGGGTGCTGGTTGATCGCATCTGGCCGCGCGGCGTCGGCAAAAAGGATGTCGCGCTGACGCTGTGGTTGAAGGAGGTCGCGCCGAGTGACGAGCTGCGCAAATGGTTTGGGCACGAGCCCGAGCGTTGGGCGGAGTTTCAGAAGCGGTATAGCGCCGAGCTTGATGGCAATGGCGAGGCAGTTGGAGAACTGCGCGCTTTGCTTCGTGAAGGCAAGGTGACGCTGCTCTACGGCGCGCATGACGAGGTTCACAACAATGCGGTGGCGCTGGCGGGGTACCTACGTCGCGGTTGACGCCTCCGGAATTCTCAAAAGCGGGCGGGACAGAGGGGGACGCGAAGGATCGCGGCGGGAGGAGGGTCGCTTTACCGCGCTCCCACCGTCGCCTGATAAACATCCGGCTTGAACCCAACCAGGATGCGGTCGCCAACCTCAAGCACCGGCCGCTTGATCATCGTCGGCTTGGCCAGCATCAGCGCCTTGGCCTTCTTCTCGTCGAGTGATCCCTTCTCCTTGTCCGACAGTTCGCGAAACGTCGTGCTCGCCTTGTTGAGCAGGACTTCCCAGCCGACCTTGCCGGCCCAGTCGTTGAGCCGGTCCGCGTCCAGCCCCTCGGCCCTGTAGTCGTGAAAACGATAAGCTACATCATTCCCTTCCAGCCAGACGCGCGCCTTCTTGATCGTGTCGCAATTGGTGATGCCATACATGGTGATCGTCAAAACGGAACCTCGGAACGATGGATTTGCGAATCTGACGGCAAGCTAGGCTCGCCCTGCCTGCTTTGCCAATGGCCTTGTCCGCACCTGGGAATTTCTGCCTTGCCAATACTAAGGAATTTTCCTAAGTATCTTGCGAAGCGCCTGTAGTGGTGCGCGATCCGCAGGAAGGAAGAGGTATGAGCCTGCAGACGGCAACTCCCAGCCCGCCGCCGGTCGACGGCATTTTTCGCGCACTCGCCGATCCGACGCGCCGTCTTGTGGTGGAGCGGCTGAACCGGTGCCCGGCCTCGGTCAGCGAGCTGGCGGAGCCTTTCGACATGGCACTGCCCTCATTCATCGAGCACCTCAAGGTGCTGGAAGGCTGCGGGCTGGTGCGCTCGGAAAAAGCCGGCCGCGTCAGGACCTACCGGCTCTCGCCCGAACCGCTCAAGCTGGCTGAAAACTGGCTGGCCGACCAGCGGGCGCTGTGGGAGCGCCGCCTCGACCAGTTCGACTCCTATGTCATGACCCTCAAGGAGAAAGAAAAGTGAGCTATCCGTTCAAGCCGGACCCCAGACTGGACCTCATGCTGGAGCGGGTCGTCGACGCCCCACGCGAATTGTTGTGGCGCGCCTGGACGACGCCGGAGCATGTCAAACAATGGTTCACGCCGAAGCCATGGATCATTACCGACTGCGAAATCGACCTCAGGCCGGGCGGGCTGTTCAGGACCCGCATGCAGTCGCCGGATGGCAGGCAAGTCAACGACCGCCATTGCTGCTATCTCGAAATCGTGCCGAACGAACGGCTGGTGTGGACCGATGCGCTGCTGCCGGGTTACCGGCCGTCGGGAGAACCCTTCATCACCGCGGTGATTTCCTTCCAGCCGGAAGGCCAGGCGACGCGCTACACCGCGACCGCCATCCATCGCGACGAGGCGACGCGCAACAACCACGAAGAGATGGGATTCTTCGACGGCTGGGGCACGGTGGCCGACCAGCTTGCCGACTATGTGAAGACGATTTGAGCTTCTCGCATGGCGGCCAGGGCATCGTCCTGGCCGCCCAATTTTAAATCATGCGGCGAAGTGAGCCGGAAGCCGGCGGCCTCAATAGTAGAAGCGCTCTTCGGTAATCTTGCCGTTCTTGACCGTGTACAGACCAACCTCATCCATGGTGACGCGCTCGCCCGTAGCCTTGGGCGTTATGTCAAACTTGAAGCGGACCGCGAACTGGTCGCCGTTGACATAGGGGCCCTCGACCGAACCGCCATGGACCTCGTGGTTCTCTTGCCACCACTGGCCCTTCTGCTTGACGGCGTCCTTGCCTTCGCAGACGGCCATCGGCCCTTCCATGGCTTCGTAGCTAACGACGTTGTCGGCATTGTACTTCTCAGCAGCGGCTTCGTTGTTGCCTTGCTTGAGGAGCTCTGTGAAATCCTTGGCAATTTCCGCGGTGGTCATATGTGTTCCTCCTGTTCAGACGCTTTCCAAGTAGGGAACCGCTTGCTGGCTTGCCACCGTAGGCCCGCCGATAGCTGACAACTCATGTCAGGATGGACGGACTATCTGCGGATTATGTGACGATGGTTTGAGACGCTCAAAAAGGGGCCAAACCATCGTCCCGCTGATATCGCCTACCTGCCACCACTACCGCTCTACGCGGACCCTGCATGAGGCGTTGTTGAAGACGGTGAAAGACATCATCGGCAAGGATGCACCGTTCATTCGATGGGACAGGTCCGGTGGAGCCCTTAGGCCCGGCGAACTAGGGCACTCAGTCTTAATTGAGCGCGTTCTAATATGCTCATAGATTGATCAGCGCGGGGAATTGGTTGCCACCACCCGCAGTGGCCGGTGCGGCGCGCCCCCAAGGAGCCCCCGTTGCACCGGCCATTCCTACGGCTGGGTAGCGCCTAGTGAATTTTGCGTAGCCCACGCTCGGAACTTTTCAAGAAGCGAACGAAGGTGGAGTGGGCCGCCCGCGCCATGAAACGCGTTGTCCTCCGTCCAGCACGCCCACCAGCCGGTTTCGTGTTCGTAGTTGTGCCCGAGAACTATGCCTGATAGCACCCGCGCTCGATGGCGAGGCGGCGCACCAGCGCCAGCACGCTGTCGATGGTCGGCGTCGGCTGGCCGATCAGCCGTCCCAGCTCTTGCACCGCCGTGACCAGCGCGTCGATCTCCATCGGGCGACCGCGCTCGAGATCCTGCAGCATCGAGGTCTTGTGCTCGCCGACATCGCCGGCGCCCTTGATGCGCCGGTCGACCGCGACAGGGAAGCGCACGCCGAGGCTTTCGCCGATCGCCTGCGCTTCCAGCATCATGGCGCGGGCAAGCGCGCGCGTCGCCTCGTCGGCGACGATTGCCGCGAGCGTGCTGCCCGTCAGCGCCGAGATCGGGTTGAAGGAGAGATTGCCCCAGAGCTTCACCCAGATCTCGCCGCGGATGTCGTCGCGAACCGGCGCCTGTAGGCCCGCAGCGACCAATTCCCTGGCGAGCCGTGTGACACGCTCGCTCTTTTCGCCGGATGGCTCGCCGAGCGAGAAGCGCGTGCCTTCGACATGGCGGATCAGTCCGGGCGCATCGACCTCGGCGGCGGGATAGACGACCGAGCCGATGACGCGCTCCGGCCCGAGACGCTGCCAGATCGTGCCGCCAGGATCTACGGCCTGGATGCGTGTGTCTTCGAGCGCGCCGCCAGCCTTGTAGAAATACCACCAGGGCACGCCGTTCTGCATGGTGACGACGGCGGTGTCCGGCCCAATCAGCGGCGCGATCTGGTCGAGCGCCGGCCCAACCGAATGCGCCTTCAGCGCCAGCACGACATAGTCCTGCACGCCGAGTTCTTCGGCCCGCGCGGCCGCCCTGACTGGGGCAACCGATTCATGGCCGTCCTCGATCAGCCGAAGGCCATCAGCCTTGATCGCATCGAGATGCGCGCCACGCGCCACGATCGACAGATCGACCTTGCCGGCAAGCGCCAGCTTGGCGGCGAGATAGCCGCCGATGGCACCGGCGCCGAAAACGGTGACGCGCATCAGCCGAGACCGAGTTTTGCCGCAAGGCCGATACGCTGCAATTTGCCGGTCGCGCCCTTGGGGATCTCGTCCAGGATCAGAACCTTGCGCGGCACCTTGAAATCGGCAAGCCGCGTCGCGGCAAAGGAACGGATGTCGGCCTCGCTGGCGCTCAACCCTTCGCGCAGCACGACAGCGGCGGCAACCTCTTCACCGAGCTTGTCATGCGGCATGGCGAAAGTGACGACCTGTGCCACCGCCGGATGATCCATCAGCACGCCGTCAACCTCGAGCGGCGAGATTTTTTCGCCACCGCGGTTGATGATCTCCTTCAGCCGGCCGGTGACGCGCAGATAGCCGTCCTCATCGAGCACGCCCTGGTCGCCGGTGTGGAACCAGCCATGGGCGAAGGCGCTGGCATTGGCGTCCGGGTTCTTCTCATATCCGGCCGTGACATTGGGGCCGCGAATGACAATCTCGCCGGTCTCGCCGGCTTCGAGCAAGCGCCCATCGAGAGCCATGACCGCGACCTCCGGCCCGGCGGCTGCGCCGACGCTGCCCGGCTTGCGCTGGCCGGGCGGCAGGCGGTTGGACGCCATCTGATGCGCGGCCTCGGTCATGCCGTAGGATTCGATCACCGGACAGCCGAAGGTCGCTTCGAGCTCGGCCATCACCTGCGCCGGCAGCGAGGCCGAGGACGAGCGGATGAAGCGCAGCGGTGCCGCCGCCAGTGCATCGGCATTGCGCGCGGCGCGCGGCAGGATCGCCTGATGCATGGTGGGCACCGCCGTGTACCAGTTCGGCCTCGCCTCGTTCAGCCAATGGAAGAAGCGCAGAGCGTTGAAGCCCGGCGTGCAGAAGACGCTGCCGCCGGCGGCGAGCGAGGACAGTACCGCCGCGATCAGCCCGTGGATGTGGAACAGTGGCATGATGTTGAGGCAGCGATCGCCGACGGTCAGGCCGAGCGTTGCGCCGATATGGGCGGCCGAGGCGGCGAGGTTGGCATGGCTGAGCGGCACCAGCTTGGGGCGCGAGGTGGTGCCCGAGGTGTGCAGCAGCAGCGCGATGTCGCCATCCTCCGCCAGCCCGGACGAAACAGACGGACCGTCCGGTTCGCCCTCGATGCTGAAGCTTCCGGCCGGAGCATCGTTTTGCGCCACGAGCCTCAGCACGCGGATGCCAAGGCGCTCGGCAACGCCGACCGCCGGACCGTTTTCGTCCTCGGCGACCAGGATCGCCTTGGCGCCGATGTCGGAGAGATAGAAATCGAGCTCGTCGGCCCGGTAGGCGGGGTTGAGCGGCGCCGTCGAAGCGGCGGACGCCACCGCGACGAAGGCCGTCGCCATTTCCGGTCCGTTGGGCAGGACGATGGCCACCCGATCACCACGGCCGAGACCCAGCGCATTGAGCCGCGCCGCCGTCTCGCGGATCAGGCGGCGCAACCCGCCATGCGTGAGGGTTGTCCGATCGGGTGCCGAAATCGCCGGCGCATCCTCTGCGCCGGGGGCAAGGTGGTGGGCGAGGTCTATTGCGTCAGCTCTATTGGTCATGGTCACCGACTATCTTTCCAACCTGCAAAAATCCAGCCGGAGGGCAGCACACTCTCGTGAGGCGGCTGGAGAATCCATCAATATCCGAGCGCCATTCCATCCTTGCGCGGGTCGGACGCGCCGGTCAGCGTTCCCTTCTCCCAGTCGATCAGCACCGCCTGCCCGCCGCCCAGCGGGTGATCGGGCTCCGTCACCTGATGGCCACGGCTGCGCAGACCCTCGACCGCATCGGCGCGGACGCTTCGCTCCGCCTCGACGACGTCCTTGTTGTAGAAGACGCGCGGCGCGTCCAGCGCCTGCTGCGGGTCCATGCCGAAATCGACCATGTTGGTGAGGAGATGGACATGGCCGAAGGGCTGGTAGCCGCCGCCCATGACACCGAACGGCATCACCGCGCGCCCGTTCCTCGTCATCATGCCTGGCATGATCGTGTGCATCGGCCGCTTGCCGGGCGCGATGCAATTGGGGTGGTTCGGATCGAGCCGGAAGCTGCAGCCGCGGTTCTGCAGCACGATGCCGGTCTTCGGGCTGACCACGCCGCTGCCGAAGGAATAATAGGTCGAGTTGATGAAGCTCACCGCATTCAGATCGCGATCGACGACGGAGATGTAAACCGTGTCACTGCCCGGCAAATCGAGGCGCGGCAGATGCGTCATCGCGCGCTCGCGGTCGATCGCGGCGCGCAGCCTGTCGGCATAGGTGGCGGACAGAAGCTCCTTCACCGGCACCGCGACATGGTCCTGGTCGGCAAGCAGATTGTCGCGATCCCTGTAGGCCAGCCGCCCCGCCTCGATCTCCAGATGCAGGCGCTCGGCGCCGTTGGGGTCGAGCGCGCCGAACTCGAAGCCGGAGAGCACATTCAGCATCAGCAGCGCCGTCAGCCCCTGATTGTTCGGCGGCATCTGATGGATGCCATAGCCGCCATAGGAGGTGCCGACCGGCGTCGTGTAGTCGCCCTTTGTCGCGGCGAAGTCATCGAGCGTATGCAGACCGCCCAACTGGCGCAGCCGGCCGACAATGTCCTCGGCCGTGGCGCCTTCGTAGAAACCGGCGCGACCGGTCTTGGCGATGATGCGCAACGTTTCGGCGAGCTCCGGCTGGCGGTGGACGTCGCCCGGCTTGGGCGGCTTGCCGCCGGGCAGGAAGATGCGTGCCGCCGCCTCGTCGAGCGATAGATCGGTCTCCGGATCCTCCCAGTCGAAGGCGACGCGGTCGTGCACGACATAGCCGTTTTTGGCATAGTGGATGGCGGGCGCCAACGCGTCGCCGATGCCCTTGCGGCCATGGTCCTCCAAGAGCCGGCACCAGGCGTCGACGGCGCCCGGCACGGTGACTGCGTGCGGACCTTGCTTCGGCAACTCGCTGAAGCCGTTCTCCAAATACCAGTCGACCGTCGCTGCGGCAGGCGCCCGACCGGAACCGTTGAAGGCCAGCACCTCGCCCTGGCCTTTCGGGCAATAGAGGACAAAACAGTCGCCGCCGATGCCGGTCGACTGCGGCTCGACCACCGCCTGGACGGCGGCGGCGCAGACGGCCGCGTCCATGGCGTTGCCGCCGGAGCGCAGCATGTCGATGGCGGCAAGCGTCGCGAGCGGATGCGAGGTTGCGGCCATCGCCTCGGTGGCACGGACCGGCGAGCGGCCTGGAAACTGGAAATCACGCATGCTTTGTGGACATCCCTGCTTAACGCCCGCGGCCGAAAATCTGCGCGGCGGACGACAAAACGATCGATAGCACGATCAGGCAAGTCGAAATGGCGGCGATGGTCGGATCGATCTGGTCGCGCAGCGCATTGAACATGCGGCGCGTCAGCGTCGTGGTCTCGCCGCCCGAAATGAACAGCGACACCACCACTTCGTCGAAGGAGGTGATGAAGGCAAACAGCGCGCCCGACACGATCGAGAAGCGTATCTGCGGCATCGTCACCTGGCGAAAGGCCGAGAGCCGGTTGGCGCCAAGGCTGCGCGCCACCTTCTCCTGGTTCATGTCGTAGGACCTCAAGCCGGAAAGCACGGTCAGCACCACCAGCGGCAGAGCCTGCACCGTATGCGCGATGACGAGGCCGGTCAGTGTGTTGTTGAGGCCGATGCGCGCGTAGAGGAAGAAGGTGCCGATGCCGATGAGGATCACCGGAATGATCAGCGAAGCGGTCAGCAGCGCGTTGATGGCGCCTGTCATTCGCAGCGTGCCAATGTTGATGGCGTAGGCGGCGGCGGTCCCGAGCGGCGTCGCCACGATCATCGTCATGACCGCGACCTTGACCGAGACGATGGTGGCATCGCGCCATTCCACCGAGCCGAAATAGCTCTCATACCAGCGCAGCGACCATTGCTCAGGCGGGAATTGCAACAGCGTCGAACTGGAAAAGGACATGATGACGATGATGACCGACGGCGCGATCAGAAACAGCAACACAAGGCCGCCGAGCGCATAGAGCCAGAGGCGTTGCCGGTGCGAGATGGGCAGGCTGGTTTGCGCGCTCATCGCGAGCTCCACACGCCGGTGGCGCGCGCGCCGAGCAGCCGCTGGAAGAGGCCGAGCAGCGCCAGGGTGACGGCCAGCAGCACGACGCCGAGCGCGGCACCCGCACCCCAGTTGGAATAGAGGCTGGTGGTCTGCTCCATGCGCATCGCCCACATGATGACCTTGCCGCCGCCCATCAGCGCCGGCATGACGAAGAAGCCGAGGCAGAGCACGAAGACGATGACCACGCCGGAGGCGAGGCCGGGAAGCGACAGCGGAAAGAATATCTGGCGGAAAGTGGCGGCCGGGCTGGCGCCCAGATTCATGCCAGCGCGCAGGCAGTCGGTGTCGATGGTCTTCATTGAGGCATAGAGCGGCAGCACCAGGAACGGCAGCATGATGTGCGTCATGCCGATGACGACGCCGGCAAAATTGTTGGCGAGCGGCAGCGGCTGGCTGATGACGCCGAGGTCGATCAGCCAGCTGTTGATCAGGCCCTTGCGCTGCAGGATGACCAGCCAGGCATAGGTGCGCACCAGCACCGAGGTCCAGAACGGCAGGAGGACGAAGATCAGGCAGATCGACGCCGCCCGTCGCGGCAGTTGCGACAGCATGTAGGCCAGCGGATAGCCCAGCAGCACGCAAGCACCCGTAACGACGAAGGCGACCTTGAAGGTGGTGATGAAGGTCCTGATGTAGGAGGCCTGCTCGAAGAAGCGCGCATAGTTGGCGGCGCTGAGCGCCCCGCTTTCATCGAACAGCGACAGCCAGAAAAGCCAGCCGATCGGGATGATGATGACGGTGAAGACGAGCAGCAGGCCGGGCGACAACAGCGCCAGCAGCCCGTACGATTCCCGGCGCGCATCGGCACGCAGAGCATCGGCGTTGAGCGTCCCGACCAAGCTGCCGGCACTGGCGTCGTGAAGGCGTGCGGATTGCGTGTTCATCAGTCTGCCGCCACCAGCACTACGTCATCGGCGTCGATGCCGAGATCGACCGGCTCGCCGGGCCTTGGCAGCTTCGCCAGCACGTCGCTGCGGCAATAGTCGCGCAGCGTCACCTGGCGGCCATCGCGCAACACCGCGTAGCAGACGAAACTGTCGCCCTGATAGATGACGTCTCCGACCGTCGCCGGGATCACATTGACGCTGCCCTCCGGTTCGGCGTCGGCGACCAGGCGCAGCTTTTCCGGTCGCACCACCATCAGGTGACTGCCGGAGGACGGCGCGGCTGCCGCCATGCGGATCTTCCTGTCCTCGTACCAGACGCTGCCATTGCGGCATTCGACCGGAATGAAGTTGGAGTCGCCGATGAAGCCGGCGACGAACCGGGTCTGCGGCCTGGCGTAGAGCACTTCGGGGCGGTCGATCTGCTCGATGCGCCCGGCATTCATGACCGCAATACGATCCGACATGGTGATCGCCTCACGCTGGTCATGCGTGACATAGACGGTGGTCATGCCGAGCCGGCGGTGCAGGTTGCGCAACTCGATCTGCATATGCTCGCGCAGCCCTTTGTCGAGCGCCGACAGGGGCTCGTCCATCAGCACGATGCGCGGCTCGAAGACGATGGCGCGGGCGAGTGCCACACGCTGGCGTTGACCGCCCGAAAGCTGGTCAACGCGGCGCTCGCCCAGACCTTTCAGCTGCACGAGATCCAGCGCCTTTTCGACACGCTCAGCCATGTCGGCAGCGGACACGCGGCGCTGCTTCAGCGGAAAGGCGATGTTGTGGAAGACGTTCATATGCGGGAACAGCGCGTAGTTCTGGAACACCATGCCGATGTTGCGCCTGTGCGGCGGCGTGGTGATGATCTCCGCGCCGCCGACCTTGATGCTTCCGGAATTCGCCCTGACGAAGCCGGCCAGGATCATCAGCAGCGTCGTCTTTCCCGAGCCGGAAGGACCGAGCAGCGTCAGGAATTCACCGGCGGCGACATCGAGCGACAGGTCGCGCAGCACTGAGACGGCGCCGAACCGTTTTTCGATGCCGCTGATGCCGATGGGAAGCGCGGACGGCGCAATGGACAAAAGCATCTCCCTGGGCTCCGGATCATTGATGGCGCAGACGGAATGGAGCAGCGCCTCGGCGCCGCTCCGTTCCATCAGGCTGCCTGTCTACTGCTGGACCAGATTGTTGAACTTCTCCGTCGCCTCGACCAGCGTGTCGCGCCAGAATTCGGGATCCTGCAGGACCTGCTTCTTGACGTTCTCGGGCGATGAATTGATGTCCTTGATCCGCTCCGGCGGGATCTTGCCGGTCTCGAAAGCCTTCTCGTTGGCCGGCCCGTTGTCGACATAGAGCGGCAGATTGGCCTGGAGGTCAGGGCTGACGAATTTGGCCAGCGCCTTCATGGCGATGTCCTTGTTCTTCGAGCCTTTTGGGATGACCATGCAGTCGGCGGTGAGAACGCCCTGGTCGAAGGAGAAGCTGACCGGCGCGCCTTCCTTCTTCAAGGTGCCGGCACGACCGTTCCAGATGCTCGCCATGTCGACTTCGCCGTCCTTGACCAACTGCATGGCCTGCGCGCCGGAGGTCCACCAGGCATCGACATGGCCACGGATCTTGTCGACGGATTTGAGCGCGCCGTCGATGTCGACCGGATAGACCTTGTCGATCGGAATTCCCTCGGCGAGCGCGGCAACGCTCAGGGTCTCGGTCGCCTGGGCGCCGCTCAGCGCGCGGCGGCCCGGGAACTTCTCGACGTTCCAGAAATCGGCCCAGGTCTTCGGTCCCTTGTCGCCGAAAACGTCGGTCCGATAGATCAGCACGACGGAGGTGTAGGAGATGCCGACCCAGTCGTCATGAACGAGCTTCGGGTTGATGCCGCTCTTGTCGATGACGTTGTAGTCGAGCTTCTCGAACAGGCCCTCCTTGGAGCCGCGCGCGCATTCGTCGGCGCCGAGTTCGGTGATGTCCCATTTGACGGCATTGCCGGTGACCTGCAGGCGAACATCGTCAAGGCCGTTGGTGGTGTCTTCCTTGATGGTGATGCCGAGTGCTTCAGCCGTCGGCTTGAAGAAGGCCTTGGTCTGCGCCTCCTGATAGGTGCCGCCCCATGAGGCGACGGTGATCGTATCGGCGGCCAATGCCGGAACGGGCGCCGACGCCAGCAGCCCCGCGAGCGCCAGGCTGTGAATGCAAGAGATCTTGGTCATTTTCGCTTCTCCAACCGGTGTTCCCATTATCGTTGATTTGGTATGCGAATTTGTATACAATTTCGAGTGTAGCCCGCCGAAGGCCGATGTCAACACAGGCATGCGTTTTTTCGCGGCAGAAAATGGGGGCGTCAGTTCAGAGCTTTTAGACCTTCTCGAAACGTCTGCTAAAAGGCTCTAGATTGCGAATCCATGACAGACCGTTGGAGGCGGGACGCTTGAGCAAGGAGAGGAAGAACACGTTGCGCGACTCGGTCTTCGAGTCACTGAAGGCGTTGATCATCACTGGGCAGATTCCGCCCGGCGCCCGAGTGACGGAGAACGACATGGCGGCGCGCCTGAACGTCAGCCGCACCCCAGTGCGCGAAGCCTTCAACCGGCTCGAGCGCGACGGGCTGGTGATCGGCCGGCCGCGCCAAGGCTATGTGGTGACGGAATTCAACCTCACCATGTTCCGCGAAGCTTTCGACATTCGCGAAATGCTGGATGGCCGCGCAACAGAACTCGCCGCCGCCAACGCGACCGCGGCCGACAAGGCGCGGCTGCGCGACATGCTGGCCGAATGCGAGCGGCTGGCGGCGATCCCCGACCGCAGCACCAGGGAGCAATTCGAGGAGCTGCAGGTCGGCATCGACCTGCATCGCGTCATCGCCGAGATCGGCGGCAACGAGATGCTGCACGGTATGGTGTGCGGCATCCTCGACAAATGCCAGCAATATGTATGGACGGAGCTTTTGTGGCTCGACGAGTGGCAGCTCACCCGCGAGGAGCATACCGGCATCGTCGATGCGATCTGCGCGGGGGACGTTGCGCTGGCAGGCGATCGCGCCCGCGCACATGTGCGTGGGTCGCGCGAAAACATCCTGCGCCTGCTGCAGGCCAAATCAGACTATCAGGGGTTTTTCGCCAAGGCCTCATGAAGGTTGCTTCCCGGCGCATCGCGTGCGCCGGGAGAGCCAGTTGGTCAGCCTCAGACGCCGTAGCCGATGATGCCCTTGACCTCGAGGAAGTCGTGGATGGCCCAGTCGGCATACTCGCGGCCGTTGCCCGACTGCTTGTAGCCGCCGAAGGGCGCGAACGTATCCCACTCCGGATAGTTGATCGACACCTGGCCGGCACGCAGGCGTGCGGCCACTTTGCGCGCACGCTCGATATCCTGCGACTGCACATAGGCGGCGAGCCCGTAGACGGTGTCGTTGGCGATCTTCACCGCCTCGTCCTCGTCATTGTAGGAAATGACCGACAGCACCGGCCCAAAAATCTCTTCCTTCTCGACGGTCATGCCCGGCGTGACGTGGCCGAACACGGTCGGACGCACATAGTAGCCGCGGTTGAGATGCTCGGGCCGACCGGGACCGCCGGTGACGAGCGTCGCGCCTTCCTTGATGCCGGCCTCGATCAGCCGCTGGATCTTGTCGAACTGGATGTTGGAGACGACCGGTCCGAGCTTGGTCTCTTCCGAGCGCGGATCGCCGACCGTGTGGGCTTCGGCTGCCAGCTTGGCGATGGCCAGCGCCTCGTCGTGGCGGCCGGCCGGCACCAGCATGCGCGTCGGCGCATCGCAGGACTGGCCGCTGTTGCCAAAACAGGCGTTGACGCCCTGGCGCACGGCGGCCTCGAAGTCGGCATCCGGCAGCACGATGTTGGCCGACTTGCCGCCAAGCTCCTGCGCGACGCGCTTGACCGTCTCGGCCGCCGTCTTGGCGACGATGATGCCGGCCCGGGTCGAGCCGGTGAAGGAGACCATGTCGACATCCAGATGGCCGGTCATGACCTGGCCGACATCCGGGCCGGTGCCGTTGATCATGTTGTAGACGCCCTTCGGCGTGCCCGCGGCTTCCATCACTTCCGAGAAGACGATGCCGCTGATCGGCGCGATCTCGGACGGCTTCAGCACCACGGTGCAGCCGGCGGCGATGGCCGGCGCCACCTTGCAGACGATCTGGTTGAGCGGCCAGTTCCATGGCGTGATCAGCGCGCAGACGCCGATCGGCTCTTTGACCACCATGGTGCCGCCGCGCTTCTCCGAGAAATCGTAATCCTCCAGCGCCTTGATGGTGGCTTCCATATGCGCCCTGCCGGCCCAGGCCTGCGCCTCGCGCGCCCAGGTGATCGGTGCACCCATTTCCTGGCTGACGGCCTGGGCGATGTCCTCGTAGCGCTCGTTGTAGACTTCGAGGATGCGCTTCAGAAGCTTCAGGCGTTCGGCCTTGCTGGTCTGCGAGAAGGACGGGAAGGCCGCCTTGGCCGCAGCGACCGCTTTGTCGACATCGGCCTTGGAGCCGACGGAAATCTTGGTGTAGGCCTCCTCGGTCGACGGGTCGATCACGTCCAGCGTCGCCGGCACGACCGGTGCCACCCATTTGCCGTCGATGAAAAAGTTCAGGTGATTGCTCATGGTAGGGCTCCGTTATCTGGAAATGGCGAGAAGATTAGCTGGAGAGCATAGGGCAGTTGGCGCCACGGCGCAGGCTGATGTGCGCCACGTCGCCGACGCTGAATTGAAAACCCTCGGCCCGACGCGGCGCATCGATCACCACCGGCATCCCCTGCCCCAGTTCGGCATGCAGACGCAAGGTGCGGCCGTGGAAGACGATGCTGTTGACCCGCGCCGGCGCGGTGCCGGAGGCTGCTTCGGTTGCCACCAGCAGATCCTCCGGACGCACGCCGATGGTGCGCACAGAACCTTCGCCCGGTGCCTCGCCGGTTTCCGACACGGCCTCCAGCGGCAAGGCGCCTGCGGTGAAACGCAGACGGTCGCCGTCGCGGCCGACAAAGCGCGACTGCAACAGGTTCATGGTGCCGATGAAGCTGGCGACGAATTTGGTGGCGGGCCGGTCGTAGAGCGTCGCCGGCGGCGCGATCTGCTCGATGCGGCCCTTGTTCATGACGACGATGCGATCGGAGATCGACAGCGCCTCGGTCTGGTCGTGGGTGACCATGACGAAGGTGGTGCCGAGCCTTGACTGAAGGCGCTTCAGTTCGACCTGCATCTGCTCGCGCAGATGCGCGTCGAGCGCCGACAGCGGCTCGTCGAGCAAAAGCACGCGCGGCTCGCAGACAATGGCGCGAGCGAGTGCAACGCGCTGGCGCTGGCCGCCCGACAGTTCGGAGACCCGGGCGCCGATCTTGTCGGCGAGGCCGACCATGTCGAGCGCTTCTCCGACGCGCTTGGCCTGTTCGGTTCCGGACAGCTTGCGCAACGACAGGCCGAAGCCGACATTTTCGGCGACGTTCATGTGTGGAAACAGCGCGTAGTCCTGGAACACGGTGTTGACCGGGCGGTCGAACGGCCGGAGCGCGGTGATGTCGCGACCTTCGAGCAGCACCTTGCCGCTCGACGGGCTCTCGAAACCGGCGATCACCCTGAGGCTGGTGGTCTTGCCGCAGCCGGAGGGCCCAAGCAAGGTCAGGAACTCGCCGCGGGCGATATCCAGGTCGACGGTATCCAGCCCGACGATGCCGCCGGGGAAAATCTTCGAAACCGCATCCAGCCGGACGAGTGGATCAGGCGCCATCGCGAACCTCGGACGGTTTTGTCGTGTTAACCCAGAGGATCTGGCAGCGCTCGGCACCCGGATTGCGAAAGGCGTGCAGAAGCGTGCTCTTGAACGCAAAACTGTCGCCGGCCTTCAGCCCGTAGGTGGTCGAATCCACCACCAGCTCGACCTCGCCCGACAGGACATAGCCGAACTCGTGGCCGGCATGGGCATAGGCCTCGGCGGTACCACCGCCGGCCTCGACGCTCACCAGCATGCCGGTCAGCGTGGCGGCCGGCGGCGACAGCAGCGCCTTGGCGATGCCTTCCGACTTGACCGGGATCTGCCGCCGGCTGCCGGCGCGCACGCAATAGAGATCGTTGACCGCATCGTTGCCGTCGGCGATCAGCGCCGACGGCTCGATGTCCAAAGCGGCGGCGAGCGGCCAGATCACCTTGACCCTGAGTGAGGACATGCCGCGCTCGATCTGGCTGAGCGCGCCGATCGACACACCGGCCTTGGCGGCAAGCTCGGCCAGAGACAGGTTGCGCTCGAGCCTCAGCGCCCGCACGCGCCGGCCGACCCGCACATCGGCATCGTCCTTCGGCCTGTCGGCCGCCTCGTCCAGCATGTCCATCCGTTCGTCCTCGTTGCGGTATTTACGGCCGGCGCCCGACAAAGGCCGGCATCGGGGTTGGATTCGCACTTTACCTGGCGTCGGCGCCGCCCCTCACCTGCCTGCCGGCATCCTCTCCCCGTATAGTGACGGGGAGAGGGGCGCTGTCATCAAACGGTTTCGCCAATCACCGGCGTCGCAGAAGAGCGCCGCAGTCGCGATCAGCCCTCTTCTCCCCGTCACTATACGGGGAGAAGGTGCCGGCAGGCGGATGAGGGGCGGCGCAGACTTCAACAATTAGTCGTCTCCAATTCGGTTGGAGCTGCAGTTCAACCGCCCGCCTTCACCTTCTCGAACATCTTGGCGAGGTCGTCATTCTGTTTCATTGGCCCGGTGAAGACGGTGGTCTTCAGCATCACCTCCGGGTCGGACGGCAGCTGCAGTTTGTCCAGCTCCTCCTTCGGCACGGCGGCGAAGGCCGTGCTGGTCGAGCTGCCATAGCCATAGGCCTGGATCAGGTATTTGCCCGAATCCGTCTCCAGCCGGCTGTTGATGAAGTCATAGGCGAGGTCGACGTTCTTGGCGTCCTTCAGCATGACGAAGCCGCAGGACCAGGTCAGCATGCCTTCCTTCGGCTTCATGAACTCGACCGGCACGCCCTGCTTCTTCAGCGAGGTCGCCGACGCGTTCCAGGTCATGGCGGCGACCAGCTGACCGCTGGCCAGCGCCTGCTCCACCGAGGTCATGTCGGTGGTGTAGTTGGAAAGCAGCGGGCGCTGCTCGCGCAACTTCTCCGCCACCTTGTCCATTTGCTCCGGCGTCATGTCGAACGGATTGACGCCGGCGAGAAGTGCCGCCACGACAGGCGTGTCATGCACGGCGTCGATCGTCGCCATGCGGCCGGCATACTGCTTGTCCCACAGCAGATTCCAACTGGCTTCCGGGTTCTTCACCAGGTCGGTGCGGTAGAGGATCGAGGTGTTGCCCCAGTCCCATGGCACCATCCAGACCTTGCCGTCGCCGGCCTGCA
Source organism: Mesorhizobium sp. LjNodule214 (assembly GCF_964252735.1). Lineage (NCBI taxonomy): Bacteria > Pseudomonadati > Pseudomonadota > Alphaproteobacteria > Hyphomicrobiales > Phyllobacteriaceae > Mesorhizobium > Mesorhizobium sp. LjNodule214. The sequence continues at coordinate 2,576,540 of NZ_CAXUPE020000001.1, read as the reverse complement.
AATCGGGCAGGTTCTTGAACACCGGGAAGATCGAATCCCAGTTCTTGATGCGCTTGGTGTCGATCGGCTGCAGCAGGCCTTCCTTGTTCCAGCGCGCCACCTTGTCGTAGCAGGGATGCGCGATGTCCGGACGGAAGCCGGCCTTGACCTTGGTGAAAGCGTCATCGTCATCGCCGAAGATCGAGGCCTCGACGCCATCGGGATGCGCTGCAAGGAAGCTCTTGTTGAATTCGGGCAGTTCATAGCCCGACCAGGTGAAGTATTGCAGCTTGTCGGCAGCCAACGCGACGGTCGACGAAAGCGCCAATGCGAGTGCGGCAAGGCCGGCGCGGGCCTTGTGTCCGGCGAGCGATTTCAGGTGGAATGCCATTTTCGTTCTCCTCTTCGTTGTTATGGGTCAGGCTGGATTGGCGGCGGCTGTCCGGCGGGCCGTACCGAGCCCGCGGTGGCGCAAAATTTCGGCGAGGGCAGCGATGACGAAGGACACGACCAGGATCGCCGTGCCCAGCGCCATGACGGTCGGCAGCGACCGCGGAAAGCGCAGCTGGCTCCAGATGTAGAGCGGCAGCGTAGGCTCGGTGCCGGCGAGGAAGAAAACGACGATGAACTCGTCGAAGGACGTCAGGAAAGCCAGCATGAAGGCCGACAGCACCGCCGGCAGGCTGAGCGGCAGCATGACGCGCCGGAACGTCGTCCAGTCGGAGGCGCCGAGATCGAGTGCTGCCTCGCGGATGGTTTTGGGGATGGCGGCGAAGCGGCTGCGCATCACGACCACGGTCGTCGGCAGCGCCACCAGTATGTGGCCGAGCACGATGGCGATGCGCGACGGGCCGAAGCCGACGAGGTTGACCAGGATCAGCAGCGATATGCCGACGATGACGCCGGGAATGAGAATCGGCAGCCGGGCGATGGCGCTGATGGTGGCGGCCAGCGGCGAGCGACCGTAGAGGTCCATGTAGGACACGGTGATGCCGCAGAGCGTGGCGCCGGAAGCGGCTATCGCCGCGATGACGAGGCTGTTGGCGAGCGCGCCCGACAGTGCCGGATTGCCGTAGAGCGTCGCGTACCACTGCAGCGTGAAGCCTTGCAGCGGAAACGCCGCCTGGACCGAATCGTTGAAGGAAAACAGCGGGATCAGCAGGATCGGCAGATAGAGGAAGACCAGATAGGCAAGCACATAGGCGCCGAGCCAGCGGCCGCCTGCATTGGCCTCGGTGCGCGTCGTGCTCATGTGCGGCTGCCAAATCTGCGGTCGGCGCCGCGCGCGACCAGGACCACGCAGAGGATGACCAGCATGACGCAGACCGAAAGGGCGGCGCCGAACGGCCAGTCATTGGCCTTGCCGAACTCGGACTGGATCAGCGAGCCGATCATGGTGCTGGTCGGGCCGCCGACCATGGCCGGCGTGACATAGTCGCCGACCGTCGGCACGAAGACGACGAGGGCTGCCGCCAGCACGCCCGGCATCGAGTTCGGCAGCACGACGCGGCGGAAAGAGGTGAAGGGTCTGGCGCCAAGATCCGATGCGGCTTCGAGCAGCGATTTCGGAATGGTGTCCAGTGCCACATAGATGGGCAGGATGGCAAAGGGCGCGTAGGCGTGCGCAAGCGTGACGACGACCGCGGCCGGCGTGTTGAGGAAGGCCAGCGTCGGCTCCGACCAGATGCCGCTTTCGATCAGCGCCGAGTTCAGCACGCCATTATAGGCGAGCACGATCTTCCAGGCGAAGACGCGCAGCAGATAGCTGGTCCAGAACGGCAGCGTCACCAGGAACAGCAGCAGGCCGCGCCGCCGCCCGGCATGGAAGGCGAGATAATAGGCGACCGGATAGGCGGTCACCACCGTGGCAAGCGTCACCAGGCCGGCGATTGCCAGCGAGCGCAGCGTCACCGTCCAGTAGAGCGGATCGGACGCTACGGTGGCGAAGTTCGCGATGGTCAGGCCGGCTCCGAGCAACGAGCCGTCATTGCCGCGGAAGGCGAGGAAGAGGACGAGGCCGAGGGCAAACAGGATCAGTAAGAAGGTGACCAGCCCGCCCGGCAGCAACATCGCGAAGCGGAAAGCCGGCGAAGACCGGGATTCCGGCAGCGACTGCCCTGCTGCGATGGTCGACATCGAACTGCCCAACAGAATTATGAAATCGGCTTAACTTTTTTCATATTCATGAAACTGTCAAGCTGATTCAGTGTTGGCCGTCAGAATCAGCGTTCGAAGGCGTCCAGCATCCGGTACCATGCGATCGTCGCGGCGACGCCAATCTGGCGGAAAGCGTGGAACGGAATCGGCCGAATCGGTGACAGCGGGAATGGCAACTGGTTGATATCGCCGTTCGCAAGATAGCTCGCCATGCGCCCGCCAAGCGCGGTCATCAGGCCGACGCCGCGGCCCTGGCAGCCGACCACGGCGAGCAGGCCCGGCTCCGGCTCGTGGACATGCGGCAGATGGTCCGGCGTCATCGCCACGCGGCCGAACCAGCGCTTCTCGATGGCGATGCCCGACAGCGCCGGATAGAGCCGCCGCAACGCCCGCTCGAGATGCGCCCAGTCACCCTCACTCGTCGGCAGCGCCATGCGGCCGCGACCGCCCAAGACCAGCCGGCCGTCGGCACTCTTGCGGTAGTAGACGAGGATGCGGCGCGAGTCCGACACCGCCTGCCCCTCCGGCAGGATGGTGGCTGCGAGGTTGGACGACAGCGGCGCCGTCGCGATCTGGAAGGAATGCAGCGGCACGATGGTCTGGGCCAGGCCGGGAAGCAGCCCGCCGGTATAGGCGTTGGTTGCCAGAACGACCGCCTTCGTCCGCAATTCGGTGCCGTTTGCGGTCGAGACGCGCCAAAGCCCGGCTTCCTTCGTGAGTTTCACCACCTTCTGGCGCTCGGCGATCCTGGCGCCGGCGGCCGTGGCGATGCGCGCCAGTTCCGACGTATAGGCAAGCGGATCGATGACGCCGGCACGGCGGTCGAGCCAACCTCCGAGATAGCATTGCGCACCGGTCATCGCCGCGATTTCGATCTGGCTCAGAAGCTGGACATCGGCGCCGCGCGCCCGCCACTGCCGGTCGCGGTTCGCTGCCGCCTTCAGCGCGGTCTCGGTGTGCGCGGCCTGAATCCAGCCATTGCGCGTGAACGGCACCGCCAGCTTCTCGTCGCGGATCAGGTTGAACACTGCATCAGCCGTCGCGGCCGCAAAATTGACCAGGGCCGCACCGCGCCCGGGGCCGAAATGCTCGACGAGCCATTCCGGATCATACTTGAGGCCGGGGATGACCTGGCCGCCATTCAGACCCGACGCGCCCTCCCCGATCGCGCCGGCCTCCAGCACCTGAACGGAAAGACCGAGGCGCGCCGCGTGCAAGGCCGTCGACAGACCCATGATGCCGCCGCCGACGATGACGACATCGACAGGGCTGCCGGCCGGGAAAAGTGACGGGAATGCGGTTACCGCTTTGGGCTTTTGCCAGATCGGATCGGAAAACGGTGCGGACAAGGATCACCCTGGGCGTTGATTGTGCGTGAAAATCCTATTGTCGATTTCACAAATTTGAAAGAGCGTTTCGATCTTGTTGCGACGCATGTGGGCAATTTGCCGGCCGACCCCGTCGAAAACCGCATCACGAACGGGATAGACCTTTGACCGGAATCCGACGAAAGTGCCGCGCCGATCGGCCCGGCCTTTTCGATCGTTCGGCCAGGGCAGATCGCCGTAACCAGACTGGGGAGAACCGCTGACATGACCAATCCAAGCCGCCTGCCCGCCGACGGCCTCTTCATCGGCCGTGCCAGGACGGGCGAAGCGTCCTATCCGCTGGTGGTCACGGTGCGCGACGGCACGGTCTTCGACATCACCTCGAGCACGGCGCCAACCGTTCGCGACGTCTGCGAAATGGCGGATCCGGCCGGCCATGTTCGCGCCGCCAAGGGCAAGCCGATCGGCTCGCTCGATACGATCGCCGCCAACAGTTTCGAGAGCACGCGGGACGCGCAAAAACCCTACCTGCTCTCCCCGGTCGACCTGCAGGCGGTCAAGGCGTCGGGCGTCACCTTCGTCGTCAGCCTGCTCGAACGCGTCATCGAGGAGCAGGCGCGCGGCTCGGCGGAGAAAGCCGATGCCATCCGCGCCGACATTGCCGGGCTGATCGGCCACGACCTGTCGAAGCTGAAGCCCGGCTCGCCCGAAGCGATGGAGATCAAGGCCAAGCTGATTTCGCGCGGCGCCTGGTCGCAATATCTGGAAGTGGGCATCGGCCCGGATGCCGAGATCTTCACCAAGTGCCAGCCGATGGCTTCGGTCGGTTTCGGCGCCGATGTCGGCTTGCATCCGGTGTCGACCTGGAACAATCCGGAGCCGGAGATCGCCATGATCGCCGCCAGCAGCGGCAAGATCGTCGGCGCCACGATCGGCAACGACGTCAATCTGCGCGACGTCGAGGGACGCTCGGCGCTGTTGCTCGGCAAGGCCAAGGACAACAACGCCTCGGCCTCGCTCGGCCCGTTCATCCGGCTGTTCGACGACACCTTCTCCATCGATGACGTGAAGCAGGCCATCGTGCGCCTGAAGGTCGAGGGCGAGGACGGGTTTTCTCTGGAGGGCGCCAGCTCGATGGCCGAGATCAGCCGCTCGCCGGAGGAACTGGTCAAGGCCGCGATGGGGCCGCACCACCAGTACCCGGATGGGCTGGCGCTCTATCTCGGCACCATGTTCGTGCCGTCGAAGGATCGCGGCGAGAAGGGCAAGGGTTTTACCCACAAGGTTGGCGACATCGTCACCATCTCGTCGGAGAAATTCGGCGCGCTGGTCAACCGTGTCCGGCTGTCGCCCGACTGTCCGCACTGGACCTATGGCGCCAGCCATTTGATGCGCGACCTCGCCAAGGCCGGTTTGATCTAGCCGGCCCGCCTCGCCTGCGACCGGGAGCATCTCGCCCCTTTCATTGTTGAATGCCCGGACGCTTCGGTGGGCGAGGATGACAGTCCGTGCCGATGAAGCTCCGGTTGCCCGGGAAATATCGCCCCAGCTGATGCAATCTGATGGGATTGCTGATGGCGCTGTGCCGTGCGCCAACGTCCATTGGCGGGTGGAGGCTTGCCAGTGGCCGAAAAAGGGAATGCGCTGAGAGCACCCGGTCGGCGCTGGCAGGAGATGCGATCTTTGGGCCGCATCGCACCTGACGGGGAGGTCGTTTTCAACATGGGAGGAAATCAAATGCTGACGAGGCTAAGACTGCTCGTGCTTGGCTTGATCATGGCGCTTGCCATTCCGGCGGCGGCACAGGCCAAGACGTTCTACTGGATTTCGCATGGCGGCCCGGCCGACCCGGTCTGGACCTACTTCCTCGCCGGCGCCAAGCAATGGGCGACCGACACCGGCAACACCGTCAACACCTCGTTCCACAATGGCGACGTGGCATCCCAGCAAGAAGCGGTGCGCGCCGCCATTTCGGCCAAGGCCGATGGCGTCGTCACCACCAGCCCCGATCCGGGCAGCCTTGTCGAGATCGTCAAGGAAGCGCGCGCCGCCAACATCCCGATCATCAACTTCAACACGCCCGACCCGAAGGCCAACTTCAATGCCTATGTCGGTGGCGACAATGTCACCTTCGGCAAGCACTGGGCGCAGTATCTGGTCGACAAGGGCCTGGTGAAGAAGGGCGATTTCGTCTGGATGCCCGTCGAAGTCCCCGGCGCCACCTATGGCGTGCAGGAAGAGGAAGGCATCAAGAGCGTGTTCGAGCCGCTCGGCATCACCTATGAAATCACCGAAGCGACGCTCGACCAGGCCGAAGTGATCAACCGCATGGTCGATTATCTCACCGCCAACAAGGCCAAGGTCAAGGCGATCATCGGCCTCGGCGACCTGGTCACCGGCTCGATCAAGCGGGTGTTCGACCAGGTCGGCGTCAAGCCGGGCGAAATCCCGGTCGTCGGCTGGGGCAACTCGCTCGACACCACCCAGGAAGTGCTGAACGGCTATGTCAATGCCGCGCAGTGGCAGGACCCGCAGGCGACAAGCTATGTGGCGCTTTCGCTCGCCAACATGGCCGCCGCCGGCATTCCTCCGGGCTTCAACGTCATCACCGGCGCGCTCTACGAGAAGGACACCGCCGAAGTGTACGACAAGATCCTGTCCGGCAAATAACCCCATGACCGAACAGCCGCGACCGCATCGGCGGTCGCGGCTGTCCCGTCCCTTTCGCCGAGCTTCACCCGATGCGGTGCAGGTCTCAGCCCATTCCATTCATGTCGCGGGTCGCTCGTGGAAAATCGTTCCCTCATCCAAAGCCTGATCGGCAGGCCGGAATTCGGGCCATTCGTCCTGCTCGTCATCGAACTCGTCGTCTTCTGGGGCATCAATCCCGACTTCCTGTCGCCGCAGAACATTTCCAACATACTGGCCTTCACCGTCGAGCTCGGCCTGATCGCGCTGGCGATGACGCTTTTGATGACATCGGGCGAATTCGACCTCTCGGTCGGATCGCTGTTCGGCTTCTCGCCGGTGCTGATGTGGACGCTGTTCAACAGCGGCGTCACCTCGCTGGAGATGGGGCTCGTCCTCGCACTTGTGGTTGCCGCCTTCATCGGCCTGGTCAATGGCTGGTTCGTGACGCAGCTCAAGATCCCGTCCTTCCTGGTGACGCTCGGCATGCTGCTGGTGGTGCGCGGCACGGCTTTGTTCGTCACCGACGGATTCCCGCAACGCACCTGGAGCGCCGAAGGCAGCTGGCTGGCGGAAGCGCTGGTCGGCGATTTCTTCATCGGTCCGTTTCGTGTCTACATGTCGCTGTTCTGGTTCATCGCCGCGGCGATCGCGCTGGGCTACGTGCTGACGCAGAGCCGCATCGGCAACTGGATCCAGGCGTCCGGCGGTAACCCCAACGCGGCGCGCGCCCGCGGCGTCAACGTCAATGGCGTCAAGATCGGCCTGTTCGTGCTGTCGTCGCTGATGGCTTCGCTCGCCGGCGTCATCTCCTCGCTGCGCACCTCGGCGGCCAACCCCAACAGCGGCACCGGCTACGAGCTCGAGGTCATCGCCATGGTGGTGATCGGCGGCACGGCGCTGACCGGCGGACGCGGCACCATTATCGGCACCGTGCTCGGCATCCTGATCCTGCGCGTGATGCGCAACGGCATCGTGCTGATCGGCGTGCCGGGGCTCGCTTACAACATCTTCATCGGCGCCATCATCCTCGGCATGATGGCGCTCCACTCGTGGCTGGAACGCCGGCATCAGGCAGGGACGTGAACCATGGCTGAACCGCTCATCCGCATGACGAACATCCGCAAGTCCTACGGGCGCGTGCAGGCGCTGGTGGACGCCAATTTCCACGTCAACGAACAGGAGATCGTCGGGCTGCTCGGCGACAACGGCGCCGGCAAGTCGACGCTGATCAAGGTGCTGTCGGGCGCGGTGCCGCTGACCAGCGGCGACATCTTCATCCGCGGCAAGAAGGTCAATTTGCGCAGCACCAGCGACGCCATCGCCCACGGTATCGAGACGATCTACCAGGATTCAGCACTGGTCACGCAGCTTTCGATCGCCCGCAACCTGTTCCTCGGGCGCGAGCCGATCAAGCCGCCGCGCTTCCTCAACCGCATGGACCAGGTAGCCATGAACGTGGTTGCCCGAGACCTGCTCAAACAGGTCGGTATTTCGAAGAACATCCCGCCGACGACGCCGATCGGCTCGCTGTCCGGCGGCGAGCGGCAAGCGGTGGCGATCGCGCGCGCCATGCATTTCGACAGCGACCTCATCATCCTCGACGAACCGACCAACAATCTCGGCGTCGCCGAAACGCAAGGCGTGTTGAGCTTCGTGCGCAGCGCCCGCGATTCCGGCCACTCCTGCATCTTCATCGCCCACAACATCCATCACGTCTTCCAGGTGGTCGACCGCATCGTCGTCATGCGCATGGGCAAGGTGGTGGCCGACGACATCGACCCGAAGAAGACCAATGTCGCCGAGGTCGAGCGGATCATCACCGGCATGTCCGACAAGGAAATCCGCGCGGCTCTCGCCGAGGACACGCAACGGCCAAGCTGAGCACCACCCATTCGCTGTCTGGCACAGGATCGCACCAGCTCCTATGACTGTGACAATGAAAGCCACCGTTGCCGATATCGCCAGGAACTGCGGGCTGTCGACCGCGACGGTCGACCGGGTGCTGAACAACCGGGCGGGTGCAAGTGCCGCCAACCGGCAGCGTGTGATGGAAGCTGCCAGGCAGCTCGGCTATCTGCCCGTGGTCGACCAGGTGGCGCTGCCGTCGAAGCCGGCGCATCTGGAGTTCTTCCTGCCGATCGGCTCGAACGCCTTCATGATCGATCTCGCCAAACATATCGAGGACTATGCGGCGCGCCTGCCGCTGGTCGCTTCCTGCCGCATCCACAGCCTCGCCGGTATCGCGCCCGGCGCGCTGCAGAGCGCCGTCGAGAACCTGTCGCTCAAGGCAAACGGCGTCGGCGTCATCGCCGTCGATCATCCGAGAACGCGCAACATCTTGCGCGAAGTGGTCGAGGCCGGCATCCGTCTGGTCACGCTGGTATCGGACGTTCCGGCGGCGCCACGCTCGGCCTATGTCGGGATCGACAACCGGGTGGCCGGGCGCACGGCGGCGCTTCTGATGGGACGGTTCCTCGGCGGCCGCACCGGACATCTCGCGATGGTCGTCGGCTCGCGCTCCTATCGCGGCCATGAGGAGCGCGAGATGGGTTTTCGCTCGGTGCTCGGCGAGGAATTCCCCAACCTCACTGTTTCAAGCGCGGTCGAGATCAATGACGAGCCGGAGGTGAGCTACACCGCGACGATGAAGGCGCTGCACAACGAACCGGAATTGCTCGGCATCTATTGCGTCGGTGCCGGTCGCTCGGGCGTGGCCAAGGCGCTGCTGGAGGCAAGGCCGAAGAAGAAGCCGGTGTTCATCTGCCACGACCTGACCAGGGAAACGCGCGGCTATCTGGTCGACGACATCGCCGACGTCGTCATCGACCAGAATGCGCGGCTGATCGCCGAACAGTCGGTCATCCGCCTGCTCGGCTCGATCGCGTCTTCGGCGCCTTACCTGACGAAAAAATTTATCGAGCCGCGCCTGATCTTCAAGGAAAACATGCCGGTTCAATAGGTTAGCGCGTCGCGGCAAGGTCGCTTTGTCCGGATTTGTAGGACGATTGGTGCGTGATGCGACAATTCTGCACACCTGCTATGCAACTTTTATGGTTGCCGAATCATTAAGCAATCGGTAGATATCTGGGTGTCGGCCATCTACTCCTCCCAGATGCGATGCCGACGCTGAATGCGGCGCACCTCCTCCCGCGCCTCATTCGAAATCGAGCCCGCTGCCACCTCCTCCCGGCAGCGGGCTTTTTTATTCTGGCCTGAAATTTTGAGACACCTCCCCGCGCCGGGAAGGCAGAATCGGCGGCGCCGGCTGCCGTTACCGCGCCCGGAACGACGCGATCAGGCCTTCCGCCATCCGCACGAACTGGGCGCTCGGGCCTTCGGCGCCGACGCTCTGCATCGAGACGCGCGCGCCTTCGAGGAGCAGCGACAGCGTGTCGGCGAGAAGCTCGGCCTGACCGACGCCGGCGTCACGACAAAGCGACACTAGGCGATCGCGCTGGGCCTCTTTCAGTTCCTTGATGACGCGCCGCGCCGGATGGTCGGTCTCGCTGAGCTCGATGGCGGCATTGGCCATGTCGCATCCGCGGCTGTCGGCATTGAGCATATCGGCGGCCTTGCGAACCCAGGCATGCAGTTGCGCGAGCTTGTCGCCGGGATACTCGGCCTCGAACGCGTCCCATATTGCACCGGCCTTGCATGCTGTGGCGCGAAGGCACTCGATGATCAGGTCGTCCTTGGACTCGAAATGACGGTAGAGCGTCATCTTGTTGGTGCCGGCGGCCTCGGTGATGGCATCGACGCCGACGCCCTTGATGCCATGTTTGTGAAACATGTCCTGCGCCGTCTCCAGGATCCGATCCCGGGGCCGAACGCGTTCCGTAGTGCCGTCTGCCATCGAAGTCTCCTTGTCTCCCTAAAAATTCGGCGCACCTCTTGACTAGGGTGTTACCGGTCTGTAACGTGACGAATGTTACTTACTGGTAACACCCATCTTGCCTCCCGTCAACGACAGGTATCGCCGTTGAGCCCTACCGGGACGAAATAGGGCAAGAACACTGCCTGTCACGCGGCTTCGGCCGGTGAGAACGAGAAAAACGGTTCGCGATCATCCGATGCGAATCGCCAGCCAGGAGCCGCTCCTATGTCGCAGCGCAAGGATTTGACGATCGATGAAGCCATCCGGGATCCGATGATCCGGCTGGTGATGAAGGCGGACCGCGTCGATCCGCGCGCCTTCGAGGCGACGCTGCGTTCGCTGGCGGCCGCGCAGGCGCCAGCTCGCAAGGCGCCGCCGCGTTTTCTGGAAGACTCGGCGCGCAGCCGGCAGCTGTCCAGAATCGCCAACGCGCTTGGCGAAGCCAAAGCATTCAACGAGGCCTGCGTGTCATGGTGAACTATTTCATCCACCGCCCGATCTTCGCGTCGGCGATCGCCATCATCATGGTGCTCGCCGGGGCGATTTGTTATTTCCTCCTACCGGTCTCGCAGTTCCCCGACATCACGCCGCCGCAGGTCGTGGTCAGCGCCCAGTATCCAGGCGCCAGCGCGCAGGTGGTGGCCGACACCGTCACGACGCCGCTCGAGCAGCAGATCAACGGCGTCCAGGGCATGACCTACATGTCGTCGTCGAGCTCCAATGATGGCTCCTCGACCATCACCATCACCTTCGATGTCGGCTATCCGCTGAGCACGGCGGCCGTCGACGTCCAGAACCGGGTGTCGCAGGCGGCGTCCTCGCTGCCGGCGATCGTCAACCAGGGCGGCGTGACGATCAAGAAGCAGAACCCGAATTTCGTGCTGATCGTCGACCTCACCTCGCCCGACGGCTCCGTCGATCCGGTGGCGCTGAGCAACCTCGCCTATCTGCAGGTGGTCGACCCGCTGAAGCGTCTGCCCGGCGTCGGCGACGTGCAGATCTTCGGCGAGCGGCGCTATTCGATGCGTGTCTGGCTCGATCCCGACAAGCTCGCCAATCTCGGTATCACCGCCGTCGACGTGCAGAACGCGATTTCCGAACAGAACGTCCAGGTGGCGGCCGGCAAGATCGGCCAGTCGCCGGCGCCTGCCGGCACCGCCTTCGAAATGCAGGTCAACGCGGTCGGGCGGCTGAGCGACCCGAAGGAATTCGGCGACATCGTCGTGCGCGCCAATTCCGCCACCGGCTCGCTGGTGCGGCTGAAGGACGTCGCCCGCATCGAGCTCGGCGCGCTGCAATATTCCTCGTCGGCCTTCTTCGGCAAGGACCCGACCGTGGTGCTCGCCGTCTACCAGATGCCGGGCTCCAATGCGCTCGACCTGCAGCAGCGGGTCAAGGACAAGATGCAGGAACTGTCGGCGCGCTTCCCGAAGGGCGTCAGCTACGCCATGCATTACGATACGACACGCTTCGTCTCGGCCTCGATGCATGACGTGCTGATCACGCTTGGCGAGGCACTGGTGCTGGTCGTCGCGGTGGTGTTCATCTTCCTGCAGAGCTGGCGCACGACGATCATCCCGACCATCGCCATTCCGGTGTCGCTGGTGGCGACTTTGGCCGTCATGTACATGCTCGGCTTCTCGCTCAACATGCTCTCCCTGCTCGGCATGGTGCTGGCGATTGGCCTCGTCGTCGATGACGCCATCGTCGTGGTCGAGAATGTCGAGCGACAATTAGAGGCCGGCCTCAAGCCGCTTGCCGCGACGCGCGCGGCGATGGCCGAAGTGACGGGTCCGATCATCGCCACCACCGCCGTGCTGATGGCGGTGTTCGTGCCGGTCGCCTTCATCCCCGGCGTCTCCGGGCGGCTCTACAACCAGTTCGCGCTGACCGTGGCGATTTCCGTCGGCATCTCCGCCTTCAATTCGCTGACGCTCAGTCCGGCGCTATCAGCCGCCTTCCTGCGCCATCGCGGCGAAACGCAGTTCTTCCTGTTCCGCTGGTTCAATGCCGGCTTCGAGAAGCTGTCGCATGCCTATGCCAATGGCGTGCGCATCCTGATCCGGCTGCGCTGGATCATGCTCGGCGTGTTCGCGGCAGGCCTGGTGGCGACCTACTTCGTCTGGCAGAAGCTGCCCTCGACCTTCCTGCCGGTCGAGGACCAGGGCTATTTCTTCGTCGTCATCCAGCTGCCCGACGGCGCCTCGCTGGAGCGCACCGACGCTGTGGCGCAGAAGGCGCGCGACATCCTGCAATCGACGCCTGGCGTCGACATCGTCGGCTCGATCAGCGGCCTCAATTTCCTGACCAGTGCGGCGCAGTCGAACTCGGCGGTGGAGTTCGCCATCCTGAAGCCATGGGATGAGCGCGGCCCCGACCAGAGCGCCTCCAAGCTCGTCGCCGAAGTGCGCAACAAGCTGCTGCAGATCCCGGAGGCCTTTGCGCTGAGCTTCGATCCGCCCTCGATCCCGGGCCTCGGCACCACAGGCGGCTTCGAGTTCCAGGTCGAGGATCTGACCGGCCGCGGCAGTGCGGCGCTCAACGACGCCACGCAAGCCGTGATCGCCGAGGCGCGCAAGCAGCCCGAGCTCAACCCGCAGCAATTGTTCTCGTCGTTCTCGACTTCGACGCCGCAGTTCAACTACGACCTCGACCGCGCCAAGGCGAAGCTTTTGGGCCTCAGCCTGCCGGACGTGTTCAACACGCTGCAGATCTATCTCGGCTCGCTCTACGTGAACGACTTCAACCTGTTCGGCCGCACCTTCCGGGTGACGATCCAGGCCGACAAGGACGCGCGCGCCGGGGCGGCCGACATTTCCAGGCTCTATGTGCGCAACGCGTCCGGCGGCATGGTGCCGCTGAGCACGCTGGGCAAGCTGGTGCCGATCGTCGGCCCCGAAACCGTGCCGCACTACAACAACAACGCGTCGGCCCTGATCAATGGCGGTGCGGCGCCCGGCTTCTCGTCCGGACAGGCGGTGGCGGCGATGGAACGCGCCGCGGCCACGGCGCTGCCGAGGGATTTCGGCTATGAATGGACCGGCATCACCTTCCAGGAACTGAAGGCCGGGTCGATCGCGTCCGTCGTCTTCGGCCTGGCCATGGTGTTCGTGTTCCTGATCCTGGCGGCGCAGTACGAAAGCTGGGCGATGCCGTTCATGGTGCTGCTGGCGGTGCCGCTCGCCCTCTTCGGCGCTTTCGCGGTGCTGCTGCTGCGCGGCATGCAGATCGACGTCTACTCGCAGATCGGCTTCGTCATGCTGATCGGCCTGGCGGCGAAGAACGCCATCCTGATCGTCGAGTTCGCCCGGCGACGGCGCGAGGAAGGCCTCAGCATCGTCGATGCGGCGATGGAAGCGGCACGGCTCAGGCTGCGGCCGATCCTGATGACGGCCTTCGCCTTCATCCTCGGCGTGCTGCCGCTGATGTTCGCCACGGGTGCTGGTGCCGCCAGCCGGCAGTCGATCGGCACCACCGTCTTTGGCGGCATGGTGGCGGCGACGGTGCTGTCGCTGGTGTTCGTGCCGGTCTTCTATGCGGTGATCGAACAGCTGCGCGAGCGTCGCGAGCGCAGCGATGCCGAACATACTGAACCAACGACTGAACCGGCTCTCGCGCGATTGGCCGAAGCGGCCGAATAGGATTGGAGACATCAATCATGCGTAAATGGAAAGTAGCTTTGGGAACCGCCGTCGCGCTGGGCGCGATCTCGGTGGCGAGCGTGCATCTGCTCGACATGGGCAATCTCGGCGTCAATGCCGGCACCGCCGGGGCGGCTCCGGCTCCGGCCGCGTTCGTCATGCCGGTGCCGGTGGTCGGCGTGGTCCGCAAGACCATCCCGATCTATCTCGACTATGCCGCGCGCACCGAGCCGATCCGCAGCATCACGCTGCAGGCGCGCGTGCCGGGCTATCTGCAGGAGCAGGCTGCCGCCGACGGCAGCGACGTCAAGCAGGGCGACCTGCTCTACAGAATAGCTCCGGAGGATTTCCAGGCGGCTCTCGACCAGGCGAAGGCGCAGGTGCAGCGCGACACGGCAACGCTCGACTATGCGCGCTCCAATCTCGGCCGCGGCACCGAACTCGCCAAAAGCGGCTATCTTGCCAAGGACAGTTTCGACCAGCGCACCAGCACGTTGCGCGAAGCCGAAGCCTCGCTGGCGGTCAGCCAGGCCGCGGTGCGGACGGCGGAGCTCAATTTGAGCTATGCCGAGATCAAGGCGCCGTTCCCCGGCCGCATCGGCCGCGACCAGGCCTCGGTCGGCACGCTGGTCAGCGTCGCCGGCACGGTGCTCAACACGCTGGTGCAGCTCGATCCGATCTACGTCACCTTCAATCCGAGCGAGACGGATCTGGTGCAGATCGAGCAGGCCAAGGCGGCAGGCCCGATCGATGTCGATATCCTGCTTCCCGGCGAGACGGAATCGAGCCAGAAAGGTCAGCTCACCTTCATCGACAATACGGTCGACCACTCGACCGGCACCATCACGGCACGCGCGACGATCGGCAATGCGAAGTTCGCGCTGCTGCCCGGCCAGTATGTCCGGGTGCGGCTGCACATCAAGGAGCAGCCCGACGCGCTGATGGTGCCGCAGGTGGCGCTGGGCTCCAGCCAGCTCGGCAAATACCTCTATGTCCTCGGCAAGGGCAATACGGTCGACCAGCGCATGGTTTCGCTCGGGCCGGTCAATGGCGATCTGATCGCCATCTCGAGCGGCATTGCCGAAGGCGACCAGGTGATCACCGGCAACCTGCAGAAGATCGGACCCGGAATGCCGGTGTCGCCGCTGCCCCAGAAACCGGCCACCTGACAACCCCCGTCAGGCCCGGTCCAACGGCGCCCCCGGCCTCAAGCCGAGGGCGCCGTTTTGCTGAGCAGTTCGACCAGACCGGCGACGTCGGCACGCTCGGCCTTCGCCGGAAGCATGAAGGCGCAATAGGGATGGCCAAGCCGCACCGAGACCGGTGATAGCGCGATCAGGCGGCCGGCTTCCAGATCGGCGCGGGCCAACACCCGCTGTCCGAGCGCGATGCCGAGGCCGAGCCGGGCCGAGGCGATCGCCAGGCTGGACAGCCCGACGCGCCGTCCTTGCGAGGGATCCGGCGAACGGTTTTGTCCTGCAGCCGCGAACCAGTCTGCCCAGCTCGGATGCGTGGCATAGTTCGGCCCCCAGTTGGTGTGGATGAACATGCTGTCGTGCACGCCCTCGAGGCCGGACCCGCCATTGCCGTGGCGGCGCCAGACGTCCGGCGCGCAGACGGGCAGCACATCGTCGTGGACCAGGCGGACGAGCTTCAAGCCGGGATAGTGATAGTCGCCGTAGCTGATGCGCAGGTCGATACTCTGGCGCGCAATGTCGACAGGATCATCCTCGACCCGAACGTCGATCGCCATTTGTGGAAAGCTTTCCAGAAGCACGGCCAGTTTCGGCGCCAGCCACAGTTCGGCCAGAGAAAACGGCACGCTGACGACAAGACGCGTCTTCAAGCCGCCTTCCAGCATGCGCCGGCCGATCGCGGCGATGTCGCCAAGGGCGCGCGACGCCTGCGGGTAGATGGCATGGCCGGCATCGGTCAGCGCGATACGGTTGCCGCTGCGCACGAACAGCTGCTTGCCGAACCAGCTCTCGAGATTGCGTATCTGCTGGCTGACCGCGGCCGAGGAGACGCCGAGCTCGGTGGCGGCCAGCGTAAAACTGCCGGCCCGCGCGGCGACTTCGAACGCCTTGATGGCGTTCAGTGGCGGTAGCCTGTCCATGCTCATCCTCAATAAGCTTTTCTTTCGAAACCCTAATAATTTTCCGTGTTGAGAGAAAGTTTTTTTTGCCGTCTTCTGTTTCCGAAACCTCGGAGCCTATGACGATGAAAGACATTCTCGACCTCGACCGCTATCCGCTCGACCGCGAAGGCAGCCCCGAATGGAAGCTTCTTCTGGCTCAGTCCGTCGCCGCACTTGAGGCCGACGGCATGTTCAATCTTGAGGGTCTTCTGCGCCCCGGCGTCGCCGAAAAAGCGGTGCGGGAAATCCAGCCGGTGATGGACGCGCGCTCGCATGTTCACAAGCGGATGCACAACATCTACTTCAAGCCATCGATTCCCGAACTTGCCCCCGACCATCCGGCGCTGCGCAAGGTCGAGACCATCAGCCACACGGTCTGTGCCGACCAGATCCCCGGCAGCACCGTGCTTGCCATCTATGAGTACGAACCGTTGCTGCGCTTCCTGGCGGCGGCGATGGGCAAGCCTCGATTGCATGTCATGCAGGACCCCCTCGCCCGCACCAATGTCATGGCCTACCGCGCCGGCGAGGCGCTCAACTGGCATTTCGACCGCTCGGAGTTCACCACCACGCTTCTGCTGCAGGCCGCCGAGCGCGGCGGCGACCTCGAATACCGCACCGATCTCCGGTCGGACGACAATCCGAACTATGACGGCGTCGCAAAGCTGCTCGAAGGGCGCGACCCCGAAGCAAAGATCCTGCGCATGAAGGCGGGCACGCTGAACGTCTTTCGCGGCAAGAACACGGCGCACCGCGTTACCACCGTCGAGGGCGAGCGCGAACGGATGATCGCGGTGTTTTCCTACTACGAGAAGCCAGGCGTGATGTTCAGCGAGGAGGAGCGGATTGGTTTCTATGGCAGAGCAGCCTGACGCACCGCCGATCAAAAAAGCGGGCAGCTGAAAAACTCGCTATTGCTAGATTGTCGACAATCTGCTTGTCTTGCATCCGGTTCTCCCCGGAGTGAGCGCATGGCCAAGCTGGACTTCAGTCCGATCGCGGATACGACCCGCAGGGCCGAGATCGTGGCGCTGCTCAGGCGGGCGATCCTGACCGGTCAGCTGGAACCGGGACAAAAGCTCAACGAACTCCGGATTTCAGAGCAGATGCGGGTGAGCCGCGCGCCGCTGCGCGAGGCGATGCGCGAGCTGGTGCAGGAGGGCATCCTGACCAGCATCCCCTATGCCGGCACATTCGTGATCAATGTGACCGCCAAGGACATCGACGACGCCTATTCGTTCAACAAGGTGATGGACGAACTCGCCATCGAGCGCGCCTGGAAGCTGCGCGACCAGCGCTTCTTCGACGAGATCGACCGGCGCCACGAAGCAGTGAAGCAGGCGACCCGCGATCTCGACACAACCCGCCAGATCGAAACGGCGCTGCAGCTGCACGGCCTGATCTACGAATGGGCCGACAATTCGGTGCTGCTGGAAACCTGGCAGCGGCTTACAAGCCGGCTGCAGATGTATTTCGCCCTCCACCAGCGAGCCCGCAACGAACCGGTGCCATCAGAGGACGTCCACGAGACCTATGTGCAGCTCCTGAAGGGCAAGGACATGCGTGCCGCCCAGCGCCATGCCCGTGAACATATCGACCTCGATTTCGAAGAGCTTCTTTCCTACGCGCGCAGCCTCGAAAAGCGTGCGTCGAAGGGCGCCTGACCAATCCCGAACTTTGCTGACAACGGACAACAACGTGAAGATCAAGACCATAAAAGCCTATCATGTCGTGCAGCCCTTCGTGGATGGGCCCTACCGCATGTCGAAGGGGCGCGTCGCTGACGCGTTCGACGCGGTGATCGTCGCCATCACCTCCGACAGCGGGGTGACCGGCTGGGGCGAAATGGCTCCGCTCGGCAATTTCTATTCGCCCGCCTTCCCGGCCGGCACCCGTGCCGGCGTCGTCGAAATCGCGCCGCATCTGATCGGCCAGGACCCGCGCGGCCTAGCCGGCATCGGCCGGCTGATGGACACGGTGTTCAAGGGCCATCCCTACATCAAGTCGGCTCTGGACATGGCTTGCTGGGATCTCGCCGCGCGCGCCGCCGACGTGCCGCTGGTGACGCTGCTCGGCGGCCGCGAGAGCGAGACGGCGGAGCTTTACAAGGTGGTCACGCACGGCACGGTCGATCAAATGGCCGCACTTGCCAAGCGCATCGTCGGCCAGGGATTCCACCGGCTGCAGGTCAAGGTCGGTGGCAATGTCCGCGACGACATCGAGCGCGTGACTGCTGTCGCCGCCGCGGTGCCGAAAGGCACCGTCATCTTCTGCGACGCCAATGCCGGCTGGACGCCCTACCAGGCGCGCCAGTTCGCCGACGCGACGCGCGCCATCGACTACACGTTCGAGCAGCCCTGCACGACGATCGACGAGAACATGTCGGTGCGCCGTTCGCTGGACAAGCCGATGGTGCTCGACGAATCCGTCGCCTCGCTGGACGACATGCTCGACATCCACCGCAAGGGTGCCGCCGATGGGCTGACGCTGAAGATCTCGCGTCTCGGCGGCGTGACCAAGACCCGCCAGATCCGCGACCTCGCCGTCGATCTCGGCTTCATGATCACCGTCGAGGATACTGGCGGCGCCGAGATCGACACTGCCGCGATGGCGCATCTGTCGCTGTCGACGCCAGAGGAACGTCGGTTGCATGCCATCGCCTTCCACGAATGGGTCACGGTGCGCACGGCCTCCAACATGCCACCGGTGACCGGCAGCCGCATGGGCATTCCTGACGGACCGGGCCTCGGCATCGATGTCGTGCCTGACCTGCTCGGCAAGCCCTTCTTCGAGATCGGCTGAGATGAAGATCCGGGGCATCAGGGCGACGCCGATCAATCTGCGGCTCGAAGCGCCTTATGCCTGGGTGTTCGGCGAACTCGACGGCTTCTCGCCGACCATCGTCGAGGTCGAGACCGAGGACGGGCTTGTCGGCCTCGGCGAGGCGCCGACGCCGGCCGCCGCGGCGATCATCAACGACATCCTGGCGCCGCGGCTCGCCGGCCGCGACGCTTTCGATATCGCCGGCGTGGAAGAAGCCTGCCTGCCCTACTGGACCGGTGTGCAGTCGATCAACGACCGGAGCCGCATCATGGCCTTCGGCGCCGTCGAAATGGCGCTCTGGGACCTGCGCGGCAAAGCGTGGAAGCAGCCGCTCTATCAATTGCTCGGTGGCGCCGTGCGCAAGGACATCCCGTTCACCGACTATTTCTCGTTGCGCGGCGACGGTCCCAAGGTGAAGGGCGAGAAAACGCCGGAGGAAGTCGCCGACTATTGCGTCGAGCTGCACGAAACCCACGGCACGACCTTCTTCGAAGGCAAGTTCTCGACGCAGGATCCGAAAATCTCGCTCCGAATGGTCGAGCTGATCCGCAAAAAGCTCGGCGACGATGTGATGATCCGCATCGATTCGAACCAGGCCTATTCGCTGGCGACCGCCAGGCGGCTGGCGCGGCCGCTGGAAGAGCTCGGCGTGCGCAACTGGGAAGATCCGGTGGCGACCATCGAGGAGATGCGCGAATTGCGCCGCCATTGCTCGATCCCGTTCTCGACCCACAATATCGACATTGCCCGCGCGATGGAGATCAGGGTGCCGGACGCCTTCGTCGGCAATCCGACCGCGCATGGCGGCATCGGCCGCATGCTGCGCTTCGTCGGCGCCTGCGAGCATTCCGGCATCGATTTCTGGTGCTACAGCGGCGACAGCGGCATCGGCAGCGCCTGCTATCTGCATCTGTGCTCGGCCCTCGGCTGGATCCGTGAGCCCAACCAGTCGCTGTTTCGCATGTGGCCGATCGACGTGATCGAGGAAGGGCCGTTTGCGCCGAAGAATAATGTCGTGCGCGTGCCCGAAGGCCACGGCCTTGGCATCACGCTGTCGCGCGAGAACCTTGCCGCCTGCCATCGCGACTTCGTCGAGAACGGGCCGTGCAACAAGTATCACGACCCGGCAAAGCCCGGCACCTATCGGCGCCTGCCGTTGAACTAGGAGTGATCACACGAACCGACAGGAGACGGATACAACAAGAGAAGCCCGCAACCGCGACGAGGATCGCGTAACGCGGGACGACGGGTGGAAGCAATGCCTCGAAGATCCGGCCCTTGCCTCGCAAGGTCTGGATGGACCGGGCAAGACCGCATGCTAGAATCCCGGTCAAGAGACCTCGTTGGCGGCCGGGATATGGAGAACATCCACGGAATTCGTCAATCACAAGAACATTCGTCAATCACAAGAAATAGGGGAAAGGGTAAATCCCATGAGCAAGAATTATCGCCTTCTCGACCTCATCCGGCGCACGCGCTCGCCGCTCGAAAACCATCTCATCGACGGGCTGGTCGACGGCCGGGTCAGCCGCCGCGACTTCATCCGCCACGGCAGCCTGCTCGGCCTGTCGCTGCCGCTGCTGGGTGGCATCGGCACAGCCGCCGGCTTCAGTGCCATGCCCTCGCTCGCCCGCGCAGCAGGCGCGCCCGGCGCCACCATCCGCGTGGCGAGCAGCGTGCCCGCCGCGGCGATCGATCCGGTGACCATTGCCGATGCCGGCGGCCTGCTGGTGATGCAGCAGGTCGCCGAGTTCCTGTGCATCGACGGTCCCGACCTGGTGCTGCAGCCGGCGCTGGCGGAAAGCTGGAAGCCGAACGACACCGGCACGGTGTGGACCTTCAAGTTGCGCAAGGGCGTCAAGTTCCACAGCGGCGGCGAGATGAAGGCCGACGACGTGGTGGCCAGCATCGACCGCCTCGCCGACCCGGCCAATTCGTCCAATGCGTTGTCGGTGTTCAGCGGCATATTGCAGAAGGGCGCGACCAAGAAGGTCGACGACTACACGGTGGAATTCCACCTCGACGCGCCGAACGGCAACTTCCCCTACATGGTGTCGTCGGACAATTACAACGCCGTCATCATTCCGGCGAGCTACAAGGGCGACTACGAAAAGAGCTTCGACGGCACCGGTCCGTTCAAGATCGAGAAGTACACGCCCAAGGTCGGCGCCTCCTTCGTGCGCAACGAGGATTATTGGGGGACGAAGGCGCTGCCGGAGCGCACCGAGTTCACCTTCTTCGCCGACATGCAGCCGCAGATCCTGGCACTGCAGGGCGGCCAGGTCGACATCATCAACCAGATGCCGGTGCTGGCCGGCGTCGGCCTGCTTAACGATCCGAATGTCGACATCATCAGCCTGAAATCGGTGGCGCACCAGCAGCTGCACCTGCGCTGCGATTCCGATCCGTTCAAGGATCCGCGCGTGCGCCGCGCCATCGCGCTCAGCCTCGACCGCAAGAAGCTGGCCGCCGGCCTGATGAAGGGCCGCGCCCTGGAGGGCAACGACAGCCCGTTCGCCTCTGCCTATCCCTCGACCGACCCGAGCGTACCGCAACGCGAGCAGGACATCGCCCAGGCCAAGCAGCTGATGGAAGCGGCAGGCGCCGGCAAGGGCTTCAAGGTGACGCTGACCACCGAGCGCTACCTGGAAATCCCCGAATATGCCCAGCTCATCCAGAACTGGGTCAAGGAGATCGGCATTGAGCTCGAGCTCAACATCCTCGACCAGGGCGCCTATTATGGCGATGCGGTGTTCGGCAAATCGAACTGGCTGGATTCAGTGATGGGCATCACCGACTACGGCCACCGCGGCGTGCCCAACGTCTATCTTGCGGCACCGCTGAAGAGCGACGGCACCTGGAACGCGGCGCACTTCAAGAACAAGGACTACGACACGCTGGCGACCAGCTATATCGCGGCGCTCGACCTCGAGGCGCAGAAGGCCTCGGCCGGCAAGATCCAGAAGCTGTTGCTTGAGGAAACGCCCGTCATCTTCGGCTATTTCTACGACTATCTGACGGCAACGGCGAAAGGCGTGACCGGTGTGCAGCCGACCGCGATGTCGCAGCTCTTCCTCGACAAGGCAGCGAAGGCCTGAGGGGGAGGAAGAGCCGATCCCGCGACCCGCCAGCCCCATGCCAGGGGCTGGCACCCTGGAGACCAGGGACAGGGCGCACGGGCGCCTTGCCCGGCATTGGCCATAGCGGGATGATCCAGCATTGACGCGTCCCATGGAGTCCAAAACCCTGCTCACCACCATGCATTGGGGGACATACGAGGTCAGGACCGAGAATGGCAGGCTCGTCGGTGTCGAACCGTGGAGCGGCGATCCCGATCCGTCGCCGATCGGCAAGTCCATGCTCGGCGCCGCGCAGGGAAACATGCGTGTTGCACGACCCGCCATCAGGCGCGGCTGGCTCGAAGGGGACAGATCGGTGGCACGTGGCCGGCGGGGCGGCGAAGCTTTTGTCGAAGTGCCCTGGGAGAAGGCGCTCGACATCGTCGCGGCCGAGCTTGATCGGGTCCGCACCGCGCATGGCAACGCCGCGATCTATGCCGGCTCCTACGGATGGGCGAGCGCCGGGCGGTTCCACCATGCCCAAAGCCAGGTCCACCGCTTCCTCAACACGATCGGCGGCTACACAAGCTCGGTCCTCAGCTACTCCTATGGCGCGGCCGAGATCATCCTGCCGCATGTGCTCGGCGGGACCGACGGCCTGACCGGCAATCATTCCACCTGGGACGGGATCGAGCGGCACAGCGAGCTGATCGTCGCCTTCGGCGGCCTGCCCTGGCGCAACGCGCAGATCCAGGGCGGCGGCGCGGCGCGCCACGAAGCCTCGGCGGCCCTGCAAAAGGCCGTCGGCAACGGTGCCAGGCTCATCAATGTCTCGCCCGTGCGCGACGACGCGCCGCACGGTGTCGACAGCGAATGGCTGCCGCTTCGGCCGAACAGCGATACCGCGGTCATGCTGGCGCTGTGCCATGTCCTGATCAGCGAGGGCCGTCACGACGAAGCCTTCCTGGCACGCTACTGCACCGGCTTCGAAATCGTGCGGGCCTATGTCATGGGCGAAAGCGATGGCCAGCCGAAGGATCCGGCATGGGCGGCGGCGCTGAGCGGCATGGCCACGGATAGAATCGTCGCCCTGGCCAGGGAGATGGCCGCCAGGCGCACCATGCTGATGGTCAGCTGGTCGCTGCAGCGCGCCGACCATGGCGAGCAGCCTTACTGGGCGGCGATCACGCTTGCCGCGCTGCTCGGCCAGATCGGGTTGCCCGGCGGCGGCTTCGGTTTCGGCTATTCATCGACGAACGGCGCCGGACGGCCGGAGCTCGGCTTTCGCTGGCCGTCCGTGCCGCAAGGCCGTAATGGCGTGCCGGATTTCATACCCGTGGCGCGTGTGGCCGACATGCTGCTCGATCCCGGTGGATCGTTCGCGTTCAACGGCGCCGAGCTGACCTATCCCGATGTCAGGCTCGTCTACTGGGCCGGTGGCAATCCGTTCCACCACCATCAGAACCTGAACCGCCTCGTCGAGGCCTGGCAACGACCCGAGACGATCATCGTCCACGAGCCTTTCTGGACGGCCACGGCGCGCCATGCCGACATCGTGCTGCCGGTCACCACGCCGCTGGAAAGGAACGATCTCGCCTTTTCGAACCGCGAAAACCTGATGGTCGCCATGAAGCAGGCCATCGATCCGGTGGAGGAGGCGCGCGACGACTATCGGATTTTTGCCGATCTGGCGACGCGGCTCGGCGTGCGCGAAGCCTTCACCGAAGGGCGCGATGCCGAAGCGTGGATCCGCCTGCTCTACGGTCAGGCCAGGGAGAATGCGAGCGCCGCCGGCATCGACATGCCGCCTTTCGAGCGTTTCTGGCAGGACGGACACGCCGAACTCACCCGCCGGATCACCTCGCAGACGTTCCTGGGGCCGTTCCGCTCCGACCCCGAGCGCCACCGGCTGGCGACGCCGTCAGGGCGCATCGAGCTCTATTCCGCAACGATCGATGGCTTCGGCTATGAAGACTGTCCCGGCCATGCGGTGTGGCGCGAGCCGCGGGAATGGCTTGGCAGCCGCGTTGCAGAGCGGTTCCCGCTGCACCTGTTGTCGCCGCAACCGGCCGACAAGCTGCACAGCCAATACGACCACGGCTCGGTCAGCCGCGCCGGCAAGGTGTCGGGCCGCGCTCCGCTGTGGATCAACCGAACCGACGCCAGCGCGCGCGGCATTCTCGACAGAGAGATCGTCGTCGTCTTCAATGATCGCGGATCGTGCCTGGCCGGGGCAATCCTGACCGATGGCGTGATCCCCGGCGTCGTGCAGCTGCCGACCGGCGCATGGTTCGACCCCGCCGAACCCGGGCAATCGCCCAGCCTGGAAAAGCACGGCAATCCGAATGTGCTGACGGCGGATCGGGGCACGTCGCGCCTTGCCCAGTCGCCGACCTGCAATTCGACGCTGGTCCAGGTGTCACGATTTGTTGGCGTCGTTCCGCCGGTGACGGCGTTCGAGCCGCCTGTCATACTGAATTTGTCCGACGTCCCCGGCGCGGCCGGCCTTTCATAGGAGTCGATGCCATTCTCTCCTTCCTCGTCCGGCGCCTGGCTCTGTCGCTCGTCACGCTGTTCCTGCTCAGCGTCATGGTGTTTCTCGGTGGCCAGGTGCTGCCCGGCAATGTCGGTCGCGCCATTTTGGGGCCGTTTGCCGACCAGCGCGCCGTCGACACGCTCAATCACACGCTGGGCGTCGATCGTCCGCTGCTCACCCAATATGCGAGCTGGATCTGGAATTTCCTCCAGGGCGACATGGGCACCTCCTATATCTTCCGCTCGCCGGTAGCGCCCTTCGTCATCGATGCGCTCGGTAATTCGATGAAGCTGGCGGCAGTTGCCTTCGTGCTGGTGGTGCCGATCGGCATTCTCGGCGGCGTCATCGCCGCGCTCAACCTGAACCGGCCACTGGACCGCATCATCAGCCTCGGCGGCCTGTCGGTGACGGTGCTGCCCGAATTCGTCACCGGCATCATCCTCATCCTGATCTTCGGCGTCTGGCTGCGCTGGCTGCCGATCTCCGCCGCATGGCCGCGCGACGCCGGCTTCTTCACCCAGCTCTACTATCTGATCCTGCCTTCGCTGCCGCTGTTCCTGGTGCTGTTCGGCTATATCGCGCGCATGGCGCGTTCCGGCATGATCGAGGCGCTCGATTCCGACTACACCCGCACCGCCGTGCTCAAGGGGCTGCCGTGGCGAACAGTGATCTGGCGGCATGTGCTGCGCAATGCGCTGCTGCCGACCATCACCGTCATCGCAACGCAAACCGGCTATCTCATCGGCGGCCTTGTCGTCATCGAGACGCTGTTCCGCTACCAGGGCATCGGCTCGCTGATCTTCACCGCGGCGCGCGGCAAGGATTTTCCGATCCTCGAAGCCGGCATCCTGACCATCGGCATCGTCTATGCGGTGGCCACTTTGGCCGCCGACTTCCTCTATTCCGTGCTCAATCCACGGATCCGGCTGGGGACAGACCAATGAGCGCCACCGACAGCCCCGCCACCAGTCCCGCGCTCGACAATGCAGGGCGACGCGGTCCGACGGCGGAGGTCTTTTTCTCCCTGCTGCGGTCGGGCACCTTCCTCACCGGCCTCTGCATCGTGCTGTTCTGGATCGCCTGCGCGCTGTTCGGCGAGCATTTCGTGCCTTACGACCCGCTAGCCGACGACATCATCAACGCGCTGGCGCCGCCTTCGGCCGAGCACTGGTTCGGCACCGACCAGATCGGCCGCGACGTGTTCTCGCGCGTCATCGTCGGCTCGCGCGACATCCTCACCGTGGCGCCCTTGGCCACCTTGCTGGCGACCGTGGCCGGCACCGCGCTCGGCCTGTTCACCGGTTATTTCCGCGGCATCGTCGACGACATCATCAGCCGCATCCTCGAAGCCTTCATGGCGATCCCGGTGGTGATCGTGGCGCTGCTCGCCATCGTCGCGCTCGGCACCTCCAAGACAACGGTCATCGTCGTCATCGGCCTCAGCTTCGCGCCGATCATTGCGCGCACGGTGCGCTCGGCGGTGCTTGCCGAACGCGAGCTCGACTATGTCGCCGCCGCGCAGCTCAGGCACGAGAGCGCTTTCCATACGATGTTCGTCGAGATCCTGCCCAATGTCATCCCGCCGATCCTGGTCGAGACGACGGTGCGGCTCGGCTATGCGATCTTCGCTGTCGCCACGCTCTCCTTCATGGGCTTCGGCATCCAGCCGCCCTCGCCCGACTGGGGGCTCTCGATCTCCAGCAATTACGGCATGATCGGCGGCGGCTTCTGGTGGACGGTGCTGTTCGACGCTCTGGCCATCGCCTCGCTGGTGATCGGCGTCAACCTCGCGGCGGACGGTGTCCACGGAGCGTTCAATGACTGAGACAGCAGCCAACGCGCTCGAACTCTCCGACCTCTCGGTCGCCTACCGTGTCGCCGGCCGCAACCGGGCGGTGCTGCGCAACCTCAACCTCGCCATCGGCCAGGGCGAGGCCTATGGGCTGGTCGGCGAATCCGGCTGCGGCAAATCCACCGTGGCGTTGTCCGTGGTGCGCTATTTGCCGCGCAACGGGTCGATCACCGGCGGCGCGATCTTGCTCGACGGCCAAGACGTGATGAAGCTCGACGGCGAGGCGCTGCGACGCGCCCGCGCGGAAAGCGTGTCGATGGTCTAT
Organism: Mesorhizobium sp. LjNodule214; assembly: GCF_964252735.1. Taxonomy (NCBI): domain Bacteria; kingdom Pseudomonadati; phylum Pseudomonadota; class Alphaproteobacteria; order Hyphomicrobiales; family Phyllobacteriaceae; genus Mesorhizobium; species Mesorhizobium sp. LjNodule214. The sequence continues at coordinate 2,550,198 of NZ_CAXUPE020000001.1, read as the reverse complement.
CAGGACCCCGGCAAGGCGCTGAACCCGTCGCTGCGCATCGGCCGCCAACTGACCGAGATCTTCGAGCTTGGCGGCGTCACCGGAGGCGCGGCCACCGAGCGGGCGATCGCCATGCTGAACCGCGTGCGCATCTCCGACCCGGCAAGCGTCATGCAACGCTATCCGCACCAGCTTTCTGGCGGCATGCAGCAGCGCGTAGCGATTGCCATGGCTTTGGCCAACGATCCGACCATGCTGATCCTCGACGAGCCGACGACCGGTCTCGACGCGACGGTGGAAGCCGAAGTGCTCGACCTGATCGCGCTGCTCAGGCAGGAACTGTCGGCCTCGATCCTGTTCATCAGCCATAATCTCGCGGTCGTCGCCAAAATGTGCGACCGGGTCGGCGTGCTCTATGCCGGCATGCTGGTCGAGGAAGGCTCGACGCAAGACGTGTTCAACGATCCGCGCCATCCCTATACGGTGGCGCTGCTGCGCTGCCTGCCGCGCGGCGGCCAGCGCAAGGACCAGGGCCGCCTCGACACCATCCCCGGCTTCCTGCCCGGCATCGGTGCGGAGATCAAGGGCTGCGCCTTCGCCGACCGCTGCGCTCTAGCCACCGATCGCTGCCGCAGCGAATTGCCACCGCTCTACGATCTGGGGGGCCGGCTGTCGCGCTGCCACTACCACGAGCAGGCGCAGGCGCTGCCGCGCGCGACGCCGAGCGATGTGGCAGCCGCACCAAAGGTCAAATCGGAACCGGTCCTCCATGTCGAGGGATTGAACAAGACCTATGCCAGCCACGGCCATGCGCTGCGGGCAGTGAAGGATGTTTCCGTCAGCCTGAGGCCCGGCGAAACGCTGGGCCTGGTCGGCGAATCCGGCAGCGGCAAGACCACCTTCGCCAGGCTGTTGCTCGGGCTGGTGCCGCCGGACGAAGGCGGCTCGATCAGGCTCGAGGGCAAGGCGCTGGCGCCGCGGCTGGACAGCCGGACCGACGACCAGATCAAGGCGATGCAGATCGTCTTCCAGAATCCGGATTCGGCGCTCAACCGCTCGCACTCGATCCGCCATCTGATCAGCCGGGCGCTGAAGCGGCTGGCCGGGCTCCGCGGCGCCGCACTCCAGGCCCGCCTCGACGAACTCGTCCGTTCGGTGCGGCTTACCGATCGGCATCTCGCCGTCAAGCCGCGCCAGCTCTCGGGCGGGCTGAAGCAGCGTGTTGCCATCGCGCGCGCCTTCGCCGGCGAGCCGCGCATCGTCGTCTGCGACGAGCCAACCTCGGCGCTCGACGTGTCGGTGCAGGCGGCGATCCTCAATCTGCTCGCCGACCTGCAGTCGAAGGAAGATGTCAGCTACATCTTCATCTCGCACGATCTCGGCGTGGTGCGGTATCTCTCCGACCAGATTGCCGTGCTCTATCTCGGCAGGATCATGGAGCTGGGGCCATCCGAAGCAGTGTTTTCCGGCCCGCACCACCCCTATACGGAGGCGCTGCTGTCGGCGGTGCCGAAGCTCGATCAGGCCGAGACGTCGCGCATCCGTCTCGACGGTGAGATCCCGAGCGCCACCCATCCGCCGCCGGGCTGCGTGTTCCAGACGCGCTGCCCGCGCAAGATCGGCGCGATCTGCGAGACGCAGGAGCCGCCACTCATCGAGGCGCAGCCCGGCCACTCGATCCGCTGCCATATTCCCTACCCGGAACTGGCACGGCTGCAGAAGCAGAAAGCGGTCCAGGCCGAGCCGGCCTGACCGCCGATCCGGCCTTGTTCAATCCGCCATGCTGAAGGCGCGGTCGCCTTCGGCAAAGCCCTCGCCCGTCGTCCAGTCCCGCGCAAGATTGCGCAATCCCTCCAGCGCGACATTCAGCGTGTCCGACGAGGCCGGATTCGACGGATAGGCGAGATAGATCGGCCGTTGGAACACCGGCGCGCCCTCGATGCGCCTCAGTTCGCCACGCTCGATATGGCCGCTCACCGCGCTGAGCGGCAGATAGGCGGCCGCCTGCTGCGACAGCACGTGCTGCAGCCCGATGAAGACCAGCCCGGCCGAGATCGCCGGCTTGACCAGGCCGGCGAAGGCGCGGTCGTGCTCGACGCGGAACTCGAGCCCCCAATCCATGAGAATGTAGTTTTCGGTCCACGAACCGGTCTGCGCCGTGTGCTGGACCAGCACCACCTGGTCGACCGCCAGCGTCTCATAGACGATGCCGGGATGCGGCCGCGGCAGATAGAGGATGCAGATGTCGAGCAGGCCTTCGGCCATCTGGTCGATCGCCAGGTCCGGGAAACTGCCTTCGAGCCTGAGCGCGACGTTCGGGCGCCTTTCGCGCATCCAGGCGATCCAGGGCGAAGTGATGCGGTCCCAGAGATAGGCGGGCGCGGTTAGCCGCAGCAGCGTCTCGTAGCCATCGGGAACGGCGATGTCCTGCCGCGATTGCTCCCAGGTGCGGGTGATGGAGGATGCGTGCGGCAGGAACTGCCGGCCGGCAGGCGTCAGCGTGATGCCATCGCGGTCGCGGACGAAGAGCTTGCGGCCCAATTGCTCCTCAAGACCCCTGATCCGGGCGCTGACGGTGGACTGCGCGAGGTTCAGCCGGCTCGCTGCGACGGTGAAGCTGCCATGCGCGGCAACCTCGAGAAAACTGCGCAGATTTTCTGTGTCCATGGCTCCACCTTGCATCGAAGATTTCGATGACCCCCATCAAAAATATCGCTTTCCGGGTGGGATCAACAGTGAACTAGATGGCCGAGCCCCCACGATAAGCAAGGAATGCCGCCATGCCAAAGCATTTCAGGATGATCGATACCGCCCGGCGGAATCTCACCGAAATCGAAAATTCCGCTATCGACGAGTTGCTTGCAGGCAGGATCGGCCGGCGCGAATTCCTCAGGCATGGCAGCGTGCTCGGCCTGTCGCTGCCCTTCCTCGGCGGCATCGCCTCGGCGGTTGGTCTTGGCGCGCCGCAGGCGCGTGCAGAGGGCAAGTCGGGCGGAACCGTGCGTGCCGGCATAGCCACGCCCGGCGGCGCCATCGATCCCGTCACCTATTACGACAGCGGCAGCTATCAGCTGGTTTTCCAGACGGCCGAATTCCTCTGCATCACCCAGCCGGACCTCACATTGAAGCCGGTGCTGGCGGAGAGCTGGGCGCCGAACGAGGACGGCAGCGTCTGGACCTTCAAGCTGCGCAAGGGTGTCAAGTTCCACAATGGCGAGGACTTCAAGGCCGACGATGTCGTGGCGACCTTCGACAGGCTCGCCGATCCGAGCGGCTCGTCCAACGCGCTGTCGGTGTTCAAGGGTCTGTTGTCGAAGGGCGGCACGCAGAAGGTCGACGACCACACCGTCGCCTTCCATCTCGACGCGCCGAACGGCAGTTTTCCCTATTCGGTGTCGATCGACAATTACAACGCCGTCATCCTGCCGGCGAGCTACAAGGGCGATTACGAAAAGACTTTTGAAGGAACCGGGCCGTTCCGGTTGGAGACCTACACACCGAAGGTCGGCGCGACCTTTGTGCGCAACCCCGACTATTGGGGCGAGAAGGCGCTGCCGGACCGGCTCGAATTCAAATTCTACGGCGACGTGCAGCCGCGCATCCTGGCGCTGCAGGCGGGCGAAGTGGATTTGCTCGACGCGGTGCCGCTCGATGTCAGCCAGGTCGTGCTGAACAGCCCGGATATCACCGTGCTGCGCGTCGCCTCGACCGCGCACCGCCAGCTGCATATGCGCTGCGACATGGCGCCCTTCACCGACAAACGCGTGCGCCAGGCGCTGGCCTTGTGCATCGACCGTTCCAAGCTGGTGGACGGGCTGTGCCGCGGCATGGCGGCGACCGGTAATGACAGCCCGTTCGCGCCGGCTTTCCCGGCCACCGACAAATCGATCCCGCAGCGCACGCAGGACATCGCCAAGGCCAAGCAGCTCATGGAGGCCGCGGGCCTTGGCAGCGGCTTCGACATCACGCTGACGACGCTGCGCTATTCCGACATTCCGGGCTACGCGCAGTTGTTCCAGAACTTCGCCAAGGAAGTCGGCGCCCGCCTATCGCTCAACATCGAGGACCAGGACAAATATTACGGCAAGGCGGTGTTCGGCCAGTCGGACTGGCTGGACAGCCCGCTCGGCATCACCGACTACGCGCACCGCAGCGTGCCGAACGTCTTCCTGAAAAGCCCGCTGGTCAGCGACGGTCCGTGGAACGCGGCGCATTTCAAGAACACGGCCTATGACGGGCTCGTCGCCGGCTATCTCAAGGCGCTCGACCTCGACGCGCAGCGCAAGGCCGCCTCCGACATCCAGAAACTGCTGCTCGAAGAGACGCCGGTCATCTTCAGCTATTTCCCGGACCTTTTGGTGCCGGTGCGCAAGAATGTCAGCGGCCTGCCGCCGATCGCCGCCGGCCTGCTGCTCGACCGTGTGTCCATAGGCTGATCATGACCGCGCACCAACGCCACGTCACGAAAGAGAAGAAGCGGGAGACCACCATTCGTAAGCCCCATTTGCGCGGTCGCGGGCCGCACTTCCCCCTGCTCGACAATATCGTCCAGTACGAGTTCGAACCGGGCTATGTCGCCTTCACCATGCCGTCGCCGAAGCGGCTGCGGGTGCAGGTCGGATCGATGACCGTGGCCGACACGACCAGGGCACTGGTGTTCTACGAATCCGATCATCTGCCGGTCTATTACTTCCCGATCGGCGACGTGCGCGAGGAGTTCCTGCTGCCGAGCAAGACGACGACGGAGGACCCGTTCAAGGGCGTCGCCACCCACTATTCCCTCAACACCGGCATCACGCTGGTCGAGGATGGCGCCTGGCGCTATCTCGACCCGGTCAAGGGCTGCCCGCCGATATCGGATTACATGTCGTTCACCTGGAGCAAGATGGGCCACTGGTTCGAAGAGGACGAGGAGATCTTCGTCCATGCCCGCGACCCGTTCCGCCGGGTCGACTGCCTGCCGTCGTCGCGGCGTGTGCAGGTCATCCTCGACGGCGAGCAGGTGGCGGATTCACGCCGTGGCGTCTTCCTGTTCGAAACCGGCCATCCGGTGCGCCACTATTTGCCGATCTCGGACACCAGGCTCGATATGTTCGCGCCCAGCCGCTACATCTCGCGCTGCCCCTATAAGGGCATTTCCAACTACTACCACGTGACGACGAGCACCAAGCGCCACGAGAACCTCGTCTGGTACTATCCCGAGCCGGTGCATGAAGCCGAGCGCATCAAGGGACTGGTCTGCTTCCACCACGAAATGGTCGACAAGATCCTGGTCGATGGGGTGGAGATCCCGAAAGAGGCGACGGCGGCATCGGACGGCTATTTCTGAGCTGCACCTCTCTCCCGCCGTCATTCTGCAGCGAAGCAGCGGTGCGAAGTAACCGCCGTAGCGATCCTTCGCGCCCCCCTCTGTCCTGCCAGCATCAAAAGGTTGTCCCGCCGCGAGCCGTTCGTTCGGCGATTTTGAATCCCGCAGCATTACCCCATTTGTCGGTTGAAATATTTTTCAAATGGAAATAGGAATGTTCAAAAGATGATTGCGACGCAGCGGCGCGTCAGGAACTGGAGGAAGCGACATGTCCCATCCGCAATTCGCAGCGGAACTTCTGCAGCGCGCTGAAAAGCAGGGGCCGATCACCATCGGGCTGGCCGGCGCCGGGCAGATGGGCACCGACATCGTCGTCCAGGTCGCGCTGATGCCGGGCATGCGCATCGGCGCCATTTCCGAGGTCCGGCCGCAGGCGGCGATCGATGCGGCATTGCTCGCTGGCCATGACCGTTCCGACATCGTCCAGGCGCCCAACGCTGCGGCCATCGACCGCGCCATCGAGGCCGGCAAGATCGCCGTGACCGAGGATCTGCATGCGCTGGCCGCCGCCGGCCGCATCGACGTCATCATCGACGCCACCGGCAATCCCAATATCGGCACGCTGTTCGCGCTCGAAGTGATGAAGAACGGCAAGCATATCGTGATGCTGAATGTCGAGGCGGACATCACCATCGGGCGTTTCCTGAAGGAAGAAGCGCGCAAGGCCGGCGTCGTCTATACCGGCGCGGCCGGCGACGAGCCCGCCTGCACGCTGGAGATCATCGGCTTTGCCAAAAGCCTCGGCTTCAACATCATCGCCGCCGGCAAGGGCAAGAACAATCCTCTGAAGATCGACGCGATGCCCGCCGACTACGAGAAGGAAGCCAGCGAGCGCAACATGAATGCGCGCATGCTGGTCGAATTCGTCGACGGCTCGAAGACGGCGATCGAGATGGTGGCGATCGCCAACGCCACGGGTCTGGTGCCTGACGTGCCGGGCATGCACGGCCCGACGGCGACGCTTGAGGAGCTGGCCAGCGTGCTCTGCCCGCGCGAGGATGGCGGCGTGCTGCATAGTAAAGGCGTGGTCGACTATTCGATCGGCAAGGGCGTAGCGCCCGGTGTCTTCTGCATCATCGAGACGAAGCATCCGCGCGTGCTGGAGCGCATGGTCGACCTCAAGGTCGGCAAGGGTCCGTATTTCACGATCTTCCGCCCCTATCATTTGACAAGCCTGGAAGTGCCGCTGTCTGCGGCGCGCGCCGTGGTCTACAAGCGCGCCGACATGGAGCCGCTCGACCATCCGGTGGCCGAAGCGGTGGCGGTGGCCAAGAGCGACCTCGGCACCGGCCAGTCGCTCGGCATGATCGGCGAGAACGATTATCGCGGCTTCGCCATGACCTGGGAGGGCGCACGCGCCAAGGGCGCGCTGCCGCTCGGCCTCGCCGAACGCGCCAAGGTGGTGAAGCCGGTCAAGACGGGCGATTTCCTGACCTATGAAAATTGTGTACCCGACGATTCGATGGTGATAACCCAGATTCGCCGTCGTCTCGACCAGTCGGACGGACGGTTCGTTACCAACGCCGCCTGACCTCTGCCGGATATTCGCCTGATGGACGATGTCGTAATCGGGATCGACGCCTCGACGACGGCCGTGAAGGCGATCGCCTTCACGCGTGACGGCGCGGAGCTGTTCCAGGCGCGCGAGACCTATCCGCTTTCCAATCCTAGGCCCGGCCATTTCGAGCAGGATTCCGAGCACTGGTGGACGGCACTTGTCGGCGCGCTGAAACAGGTTGCCAGCAAGGTCGGCGCTGGGCGCGTGGCGGCGATTTCGATCGCCCATCAGCGCGAGACCTTCACGCTGATCGACGGCGCCGGCAAGCCGCTCATCCCGGCCATATTGTGGCTGGACGAGCGTGCCCGCCCGCAAGTGGCGCGGCTCTCGGCCGAACTCGGCCGCGAGGCGATCCGCGACTGGAGCGGCAAGCCACCGGATCCGACGCCGGCGCTCTACGCCGTCGCCTGGCTGGCCGAACACCAGCCGCAGGCGCTCGCCAAGGCGACCGCGCTGGTCGATGTGCATGGCTTCTTCGTGCACCGGCTGACAGGCCGGCTGGCCACCAGCACGGCAAGTGCTGATCCGCTCGGGCTGCTCAACGTCGCGACAGGCGCCTGGCACCCCAGGCTTGTCGCTGCCGCCGGGCTGCGGCCGGATCAGTTGCCGGAGTTGGTCGGGCCTGGAGAAATCTGCGGCGGCCTTGCCGAAAACGTCGCGCGGCTCACCGGCCTCAAGGCCGGCACGCCGATCGTCGCCGGCGCCGGCGACGGCCAGGCGATGGGTCTCGGCATGGGTGTCTACAATGCCGGCAAGAGCTATCTGTCGCTCGGCTCGGGTGTCGTCAGCGGCTGCCATTCCGGTGCCGTCACCACGTCGGACGCGTTTCGCACCCTGGTCTCGCCGACCGGCTCCGGCTTCATGCTGGAGACGGTGCTGCGCTCGGGCATGCAACTGGTCGACTGGATCGTGCGCACCACAGGGTCGGCCTCGGCCGCAACGCTGGAGAAGGCGGCGGTGGACGTTGCCGCCGGCAGTGACGGCCTGCTGGTCATGCCCTATTGGGCCGGCGTGATGAGCCCCTATTGGGATGGCGCCGCGCGTGGCGCCATTGTCGGCCTGTCGCTTGACCACCGGCCGGAGCATCTCTTCCGCGCGACCCTCGAAGGCATTGCCTTCGAGCAGGCCATCGCCAGCGAGGCAATGGAAAGCCAGACCGGCGGCAAGCCGGCGGCGATGATCGCGGCCGGCGGCGGCACCAATTCGGCGCTGCTGATGCGGATCATGGCCAGCGTGCTCGAGCGGCCGCTCTCGGTGTCGCCGGTCAACGAGGCTGCGGCCCTTGGCGCTGCGATGCTGGCTGCCTCAGCCGTTGGATGGTTCGCCTCGCCCGAGGCGGCGGCCGAGGCGATGACGGCGCCGCCGACCAGGCATGTCGACCCCGTCGACGAACTGGTCCCGGGCTATCGCGTCCGCAAAGCGATCTACCGCGACCTCTATCACGCGACGCGTGACATCCACGCACGGCTCGCCAACGCTTCGGCGTAAAGTCGACGGCAGTTCGACGCCCTGAAACGTCTGGCATTCTGTCCGCCCGCGCAGCCGCTTTTGCGTCTTGTCCGGCCAATGCTAGATTTGTTGCCATGAAGACAGCATTTCATCTCGCGGCCCTGCCCTGGATTGTCGCCTTTGCCCCAATCCCGATGTCCGCGCTCGCGCAGAACGAGCCTACCGAACCGCCATTCGAGGTCGCGCTCGACATCGACTCTGACGGCCGAATGGATCGGGCCGTGATCGCGCAGGATGCCGACAATGGGCAAGCGGAGCTCTCGATCTTTCTGGCTGCCGGTGAGGGAAAGCTCGACCCTTCACGCCAGCCTGATTTCATCAAGAAGGCGCTTACGGAGGACCGGATTCTGGCGCTCGAAAGCAAGGGCAAGGGATCGCTTGTCATCACCTCCTGCTTCGGCTGCGGCGCCAACAAATCCTGGGAAGCGACGCTGACGATCGTCTATCGCCAGGGCAAATTCCTGGTCGCTGGCTACAGCCGCGATTGGGACTGGAACGTCCAGAAATCCGATGGCACGGTCGAGACGACCCTTGGCGGTTGCGACATTAATTTTCTCACCGGCAAGGGTATCGCCTCGCAGGATCTCGATGACGGCAAGCCGGTCGAAGGAACGTTCGCGCCCATCGATCTCGCGGACTGGTCGGACGCCAGCCGCCCCAAACCCTGCGAGTTTTGAAACACCCCGGCTGAGCCCCAGACCTCAGCGACCAAGCAGGCCCTTGGCCGCGTCCTCGTCGGTGATCAGCACCGATATCTTGGTGTTGGCGAGCGCTGCACGCATGATGGCCACCTTTTCCTGCCCGCCCGAGACCAGGATGATGTTCGGTATGTCCGACAGCTCCTGCAGCGGATAAGCGCAGACCCTGCGGTTGACCTCATGGTCGACCGGGCGGCCCTCGGCGTCGATGAAATGACAAAGAATATCGCCGACGGCGCCGGCCGCCTGCAGTTCCTCGAGCTCGCTCGGCTTGATGAAGCCGTAATTGGCGATCGGACTGTCATTTGAGAACGAGCCGACGCTGAGCACGGCGATGTTGGCGCGGCGCGCCCGGAAGACAACATCCTGGACGCTGCGCTGGCTCATGAAAGCGTCGCGCTGCTCCGGCCTGTCGGCATAGACCGGCACCGGCAGCAGGAAACATTCGGCGCCGATCTTTTCGGCGAACTCCCAGGCGCTTTCGGTGGGGTTCAGCGGCTGGGCGTGGGTGAGGCCGCCAAGCATCGAGACCACCGTGGTCCTGGCGATCGGTCGCCTGGGCAGTTCTTTGATGGCGAATTTCAGTGTGCGGCCCCAACCGAGCGCAATGACATCGCCAATGTTCACATTGTCGGCCAGATAGGTAGCGGCGGCGTGGCCGATCATCAGCGGCGCATTGCTGCGGTCGGCGGCCGAGGGCACGACCACGGCCTGGCTGAGGCCGAAACGCTGCTTCAGGCTCTCCTCGAGCTGCACGCATTCGACGACGCTGTCGCGGATGCGGAACTGGACGACGCCCTCCTCGCGAGCGGCGGAGAGGATGCGATGCACCTTGATGCGGCCGATGCCGAGGATCTCGGAGATCCGCTCCTGCGTCAGGCCCTCGACATAATAGTGCCAGGCCGCGCGCGCCTTCAGTTCGGCGTCCGGAAAGCGCGAGGCCCTCTCGTTCTCGATCACCGCCATCTTTCTTGCCCTCCCGCAGCAAACCTTCCCGTAAGGCAAACCGCATTGCCACGCAAACCCGCCGCCGAATGGCGCGACGGCACTTGACAATTTTCTGATGAACAGTTTAGCTGAACAAAATTGCATATCAAAGATAAATTGTTCACAGGGAGGTGCCTGGTGAACAAGGGCAGCCGGCGACGCATCGCCGGTTCCCCGACGGAGGAGACGAAGTGGCTGTGAGCAACGATGCGAGCGATTTGAAAGCCGGGACCGGTGCGCAGGCCGCGACGGGCGCCAAGCTTTCGGCGCTGTTTGCCGGAACCATGGGACCGCTGATCGGCCTGGTGCTGCTGTGCCTGGCGCTGACGCTGACCACCGACACGTTCCTGACGGTGCGCAACATCCTCAACGTGCTCGACCAGATCACCGTGCTCGGCATCATGGCGATCGGCATGACGCTGGTCATCCTGATCGGCGGCATCGACCTCTCCGTCGGCTCGGTGCTGGCGCTGGCTTCGATGGTCATGGGCTTCGTCGCCCATCCCGACTATCTCAATCTCGGCCTGCCGGCGGGCATCGCCGCGGCACTTGTCGTCGCCGGCCTGTGCGGCCTGGTCTCGGGTCTGCTGGTGACTGTGACGAAGCTGCCGCCCTTCATTGCCACGCTGGCGATGATGTCGGTGGCGCGCGGCCTCGCCAACATGATCACCGACGGCTCACAGATCGTCGGCTTTTCCGACTGGTTCACCAACCTGTCGATCATCCGCCATTTCGGCTTCCTGTCAGTCACCGTCGGGCTGATGATCGTGCTGGCGATCGTCTTCGCCATCTTCCTCAACTACCGCGCTACCGGCCGCAGCCTCTATGCGATCGGCGGCAGCGCCGAGGTGGCGCGGCTGTCGGGCATTCCGGTCAAGTCGCTGACCAACTGGGTCTATGCGATCTGCGGCGTGCTGGCTGGTCTCGCCGGCATCGTGCTCGCGGCGCGGCTCGATTCCGTGCAGCCGAGCTCGGGCCTTGGCTACGAGCTGGACACGATCGCGGCTGTGGTGATCGGCGGCGCCAGCCTCTCAGGCGGCGTCGGCTCGATCGGCGGCACCGCCGTCGGCGTGCTCATCATCGGCGTGCTGCGCAACGGGCTCAACCTGCTCGGCGTCTCGCCCTTCATCCAGCAGGTGGTGATCGGCGTGGTGATCGCGCTGGCGGTCGCCACCGACACCTGGCGACGGCGAGCGCAATGAAGAATGGGGCTCAATAGGAATTCGCCCGGCATCCGGGCGGAAACGGATCGGTCGATCCGAAACTGGGAATGTTCGGCCAAGGGGCGCTGAGGTGCGCAGGCGGGACAGATTGAATATATCAACGGAGGAAAACCATGCTGACCAAACGTTCACTCTTGCTTGCTGCCGCGGCCGTCATTCCGCTGCTCGGCCTCACCGACATGGCTTCGGCCAAGGAGGCCAAGAAGCTCGGCCTCGCCGTGGCCAATCTGCAGGCCGACTTCTTCAATCAGATCAAGCAGTCCGTCGAAGCCTACGGCAAGGACAAGGGCATCGAAGTCGTTACCGTCGACGCCAAGGGCGATTCGGCAACGCAGGTCAGCCAGGTGCAGGACCTGATCACGCAGAACATCGACGCGCTGATCTACATCCCGGCCGGCGCCACCGCCGCCACCGTACCGACCAAGACGGCGAAGGCCGCCGGCATCCCGGTGGTCAATGTCGACCGCAACGCCGATGGCGCGCCGGGCGACACGTTCATCGCCACCAACAGCGTCGCCTCGGCCCAGGCGGTGTGCGACTACATTGCCAAGCAGGCTGGCGGCAAAGGTGAGCTGATCATCATCCACGGCCAGAAGGGCACGACGCCGGAAGTCGACCGCTCGAAAGGCTGCGGTGAAGCACTCAAGGGCTACCCCGATATCAAGGTGGTCGGCGAACTGTGGAGCGAAGGCTGGCACCAGGACGAAGGCTTCAAGCTGACCCAGGATCTGCTGCAGTCGCATCCCGACGTGTCGATCGTCATCGGCCAGGCCGATGCGCTGGCCCTGGGTGCCGCGCAGGCGGTCAAGGTCGCCAATCCCGGTCACAAGGTCTGGGTTGCCGGCTTCGACGGCGACGTGGCGGCGCTGAAGGCGCTGAAGGACGGTGTCTTCGACGTCACCGCGACTCAGCAGACGCAAGGCATGGGCCGGCTCGCCGTCGATGCGGCGATCAAGCTGGTGGCCGGCGAGACAATTCCCGCCGAACAGCTGCAGGACGCGACGCTGACCACCAAGGACAATGTCGAGCAGTTCATCGCCAAGCACCCTTGAGACCTGGCTTGTTCGAGAGTTGGCATGTTGAGAGTTGGCTTGTCTGAGAGTTTATGAGCGCAACGATGTCGCCTGATCCCCGCCCAAGCGAAAGCCCGCACAACGGGCTCTTCGTCAACGGCCTCTGCAAGAGCTACGGACCGGTCCAGGTCCTGGCCGATGCGAGCTTCGAGGTGCGGCCGGGCGAGGTCGTGGCGCTGCTCGGCGAGAACGGCGCCGGCAAGTCGACTGTCTCGAACATCATCGCCGGCGCGACCAAGTCCGATGCCGGCTCCATCATCTGGCGGGGGAAGCCCTATTCCCCCGCCAACCCCGCCGCCGCCATCGAGGCCGGCGTCGGCATGATCCACCAGGAACTGAAGCTGCTGCCCGACCTTTCGGTGGCGGAGAATGTCTATGTCGGGCGCCTGCCGATGCGCGGCGGCCGCATCGACCGCGCGACCATGAACGCAAAGGCCTCGGCGCAATTGAAGCGGCTCGGCCTCGACGTCTCGCCGGAGCGCAAGGTGCGCACGCTGCGCATCGCCGCCCAGCAGCAGGTCGAGATCGCCAAGGCGCTGACGCTGAACGCCGAGCTTTTGATCTTCGACGAACCGACGGCAGCACTCGGCGGCGAGGAGACGGAGCTGCTGTTCCAGCAGATCAGAAAGCTCAAGGCCGACGGCATGTCCTTCATCTATATCAGCCATCGTCTCGACGAGATCGCTCAGATTGCCGACCGCGTGGTGGTGATGCGCGACGGGCGCATCGTTGCCCGCCACGAGCGCGCCGACATTCCGGTACGCACCGTGGTTGAGCAGATGGTCGGCCGCAGCGTCGAGCGGATGTTCCCAAAGCTGTCGCCGCCGGGCTCGGACACGCTGCTCGAGGTCGAGAACTTGTCGTCACCGGAGCGCAGTTTCAACGATGTCAGCTTCTCGGTGAAATCCGGCGAAATCCTCGGCATTGCCGGGCTGATCGGCGCCGGGCGCACAGAGCTGGTGCGGGCGATCGCCGGCGCCGATCCGATCTCGTCGGGATCGGTGCGCGTCGCCGGCAAGCCGGTGCATCTCAGCGGCCCGGCAGCGGCGATCAAGGCCGGCGTCGTGCTGGTGCCCGAGGACCGCAAGGCGCAAGGCGTGGTGCTCGACCAGACCATCGGCGAGAACCTGGCATTCGGCAATTTCGACCATGTTGCGCCGAAGGGTTGGGTCTTCCCGAAGGCGGTGCAGAAATTCGCCGAGGCCGGCATCTCCAGGCTCGGCGTCAAAGGCCGGCCGAACCAGGCGGTCTCAAAACTTTCCGGTGGCAACCAGCAGAAGGTGATCATCGCCAAATGGGTGTCGCGGCCGCCCAAGGTGTTCATCCTCGACGAGCCGACGCGCGGCATCGATGTCGGCGCGCGCGCGGCAATCTACGACGTCATCGCCGACCTCGCCCGCTCGGGCATGGCGGTGGTGGTGGTGAGCTCCGACCTCGAGGAGGTGCTCGGCCTGTCGCATCGGGTGCTTGTGCTGAGCCGAGGCCGCCAGCGCGGCATCCTCGATCGCAATGATGCCAGTAATGTCGCGGTGATGGAGCTCGCGACGAGCTAGAAAAGCAAGGAATCGGAACAAAGCGCAGCAGGTGATACCCTCCCAGGCACCGGACCGCGCGGGGCGCCAGCAAGACTGGCGCCCCGCCACTTTGAGGAATTCCGGCGGTTGGAGGAGAGGAACCGACGATGACATTGTTCGATCTTAAGGGCGACGTGGCGCTGGTGACCGGCGCCGGCAGCGGCATTGGGCAAGCGATCGCCATCGGCCTCGCCGAAGCCGGTGCCGATGTCGCCTGTTTCGGTCATACCTCCAAGGGTGGGCTGGACGAAACCGCGCAAAGGATCACCGCACTCGGCCGCAAGGCGCTGGTGCTGACCGGCACGGTGACCTCGGAAGACGACCTTGCGGCAGCGGTCGAGCGTACCGAAAACGAACTCGGGGCACTGACCATCGCCGTCAACAATGCCGGCATCGCCGGAGCAGAACCGGCCGAGACGCTGCCACTGGAGACATGGCAGAAGATCTACGACGTCAATGTCAGCGGCGTCTTTCTCTCCTGTCAGGCCGAAGCGCGCGCCATGCTCAAGCGGCGCAAGGGCTCGATCATCAACATCGCCTCGATGTCGGGCTCGATCGTCAATCGCGGCCTGACGCAGGCGCACTACAATTCCTCGAAGGCCGCCGTCATCCACATGTCGAAAAGCCTCGCCATGGAATGGGCGGATCGCGGCCTGCGCGTCAACGTCGTCAGCCCCGGTTACACGCTGACGCCGATGAACAAGCGGCCGGAGGTCGCCGACCAGGTCAAGATCTTCGAGCGCGACACGCCGATGGGACGCATGGCGACACCGGAGGAGATGGTCGGCCCGACCGTGTTCCTGGCCAGCCGCGCTTCGAGTTTCGTCACTGGCATCGACCTGATCGTCGATGGCGGATTCGTCTGCTGGTAGGAGAAAAAATGCAGAAGCGTTTTGAAGGAAAGACCGCGGTCATCACGGGCGCCAGCGGAGGCATCGGTGCTGCAATGGCAAAGCGCTTTGCGGCGGAAGGTGCGGCGGTCGTCGTCAGCGCCATCGACCCGCGCGTCGACGAGGTCGCCGCCAGCCTGAAGGCGGCGGGCGCGAAGGTCGCCTCGATGCGGATGGACGTGACCAGGAAGGACGAGGTCGCCGCGCTCTACGATCTCGCCGAGCAGCAATTCGGCCGAGTCGACATCTCGGTGCAGAATGCCGGCGTCATCACCATCGCGCGGATCGAAGCCATGACCGAAGCCGAGTGGGACAAGGTGATGGCGGTGAACACCAAGGGCGTGTTCCTGTGCTGCCAGGAGGCGATCGCGCGCATCCGCAAACATGGCGACGGCGGCCGGCTGATCAACACCGCCTCCGGCCAGGCGCGGCAGGGTTTTATCTACACGCCGCACTATGCGGCGTCGAAATTCGGCGTCGTCGGCATCACCCAGAGTCTGGCCAAGGAAGTGGCCAAGGAGAAGATCACCGTCAACGCCATCTGCCCCGGCATCATCGACACCGACATGTGGGCCTATAACGATGCTGCCTGGGGTAAACTGATGGGCGACTACAAGCCGGGTGAGCTGATGGCCGAATGGGTCAGGAACATCCCGATGGGCCGCGCCGGCAGCGGCGAGGACGTGTCCGGCCTGGTCAGCTTTCTGGCCAGCGACGATGCGACCTACATCACCGGCCAGACCATCAATGTCGATGGCGGCCTGATCATGTCGTGAGCAGCCTGATCGTGCTTGGGCACCGCCGGCCGGTAAGCCAGGACCGGCTGCTCGACGATGCCGAAATGCGCAAGCCGGAGGCTGATAGTGTCCCAGTTTGAAATTTGACGGGTCGTCAACCGCACCCCTAGCTTTTGTTTATCTCTGCCGCCATCATCGTGGCATGCGCATCGAGGACGACATCGCCAGGGTCGAGCAGCACATCCGCGAGCTTGAACAGCGGATAGAGCATCAGCAGGAGGTAATCGCCCAGGCAGAGGCGAGCGGCCTGTCAACAGACAGGGCGCGCGTATTCCTATTGTTTCTCAAGCAAACGTTGGGCATGAGCCGCGACCATCTTGCGAGGCTTCTGACGGATGAGGTCCTAGCGAGCAGATCCCCGGACGGCGGCACAGACTTGGGTCAGTGAATTTCCAACTGAGACACTACCGATGGGCTTTATGCGTTGCGCGGCATGAACGTTGGTATATATAATTTCATCCCATGAAACGGTTGCGGCAAGCCGGACAGCTTGCGGCTGGTGGCCGGGGATTGTGGGACCACCTCGATGGTTGGGACGTTTCGGAGCGCCGCGGGAGCAGCGATAGACCCGCTGATGACTGCTTCGGCAGCAGCCCGCCAGCAGCCATGACGGTGTCCCCTCGGCATCCTCCGAAATCGAATTTTTCACCAGTCCCCCGCGCCTGCACGACAATCGATGCATCGGTGCCTTGCGCGCCTGCCGCTTTTGCCAACACAATGAAATCAAAAAACGAGAAGACGGGAACGAGCGACAATTTCCACACGGCTTGACAGGAGAACGAGCATGTTACTTCGCAGCGTGATTTCGAAATTCTCAATGGGAGCACTTGCGCTTGCCGCGGCAAGCGCGCTGACACCACCGGCCCATGCAGCGGCGCCGGAATCCAACGACCCGATCAAGATCGCGCTGTTCGACTGGACCAGCGTCAATTTGAACGCCAAGATCCTTGGCGGCATCCTCGAAAAACTCGGCTATACGGTGGAATATCCGACAGCCGACTACCTCTCCAGCCTGACCACCGGCCTGACCAATGGCGACCTCGATGTCGGCCTGGAATTCTGGGACACGACCGCCGGCGAAGCCATGAAGGCCTCCGACGCCACCGGCCAGACCGAACGCCTCGGCGCGCTCGGACCGAAGGCCAAGGAAGAGTGGTGGTTTCCCGAATACATGAAGGAGAAGTGCCCCGGCCTGCCGAACTGGGAAGCGCTGAAGGACCCGAAATGCGCCGAAGCCTTCTCGACGGCCGAGACGACGCCGAAGGGGCGCTATGTCGGCGGTCCGGTGACCTGGGAAGGCTTTGACGACGAACGCGTCGAGGCGCTGAAGCTGCCGTTCACCGTCATCCATGCCGGCACCGATGCGGCGATGTTCGCCGAGCTGGACTCGGCCTATCAGCGCAAGGCGCCGATCATGCTGTGGATCTATTCGCCGCATTGGGCGCCAGCCAAATACAAGGGCGAATGGGTGCAATTCCCCGAGCATACGCCGGAGTGCTACAGCGACCCGAAATGGGGTTCCAACCCCGACGCCAAATATGACTGCGGCAAGCCGCATGGCGAGATCTGGAAGTATTCCTGGGCCGGCATGAAGGACAAATGGCCGGTCGCCTACAAGGTGGCGAAGGCCTACACGATCGACACCGACGAGCTCAACAAGATCAGCGGCGACATCGATCTGAACGGCAAGACCCCGGAAGAGGTCGCCGCCGCCTGGATCGCCGCCCACGAAGCCGACTGGAAAGCCTGGGCGCAGTGATTGTTCCGACTGGAAAAGTGAGACCCGGCTGTTGATCGGCCGGGCCTCGATCTTTGATACTCCAGAAGGTCGATCGAATGACGGAAGCGACTGAACAGGCCTTGAAGACAGCGGGCAAGGATGCCCGTCCGATAAAACTTGCCTGCCGCAATGTCTGGAAACTGTTCGGGGCGAACGCGGCCGATTTCATCCGTCAGCGCGACGGCAAGGCCAGCCCTGCCGATATTGCCGCGGCCGGACTGGTCGGCGCGGTGCGCGCCGTCGACCTCGAAATCCGCCAGGGCGAGATCTTCATCATCATGGGGCTTTCGGGGTCGGGCAAGTCGACGCTGGTGCGCTGCATGTCGAGGCTGGTCGA
This sequence comes from Mesorhizobium sp. LjNodule214, assembly GCF_964252735.1. Classification (NCBI taxonomy): domain Bacteria; kingdom Pseudomonadati; phylum Pseudomonadota; class Alphaproteobacteria; order Hyphomicrobiales; family Phyllobacteriaceae; genus Mesorhizobium; species Mesorhizobium sp. LjNodule214. The sequence continues at coordinate 2,532,425 of NZ_CAXUPE020000001.1, read as the reverse complement.
GCCAACCCATGGCAAGGTCGAATTCGAGGGCAAGGACCTGCTCAAGATTTCCGATGTGGCGCTGATCGAACTCAGGCGCCACCGCATGGGCATGGTGTTCCAGAATTTCGCGCTGCTGCCGCATCTCAACGTGCTCGACAACATCGCCTTCCCGTTGAGCATCCAGGGTCAGGACCGGGCGACGCGAGAGAAACGGGCGCGGGAGGTCATCGAGCTTGTCGGCTTGCGCGGCCGCGAGCATTTCTATCCACGCGAGCTTTCCGGCGGCCAGCAGCAGCGTGTCGGCATCGCCCGCAGCCTGGCGACCAAGCCAGAAATCTGGTTCCTCGACGAGCCGTTCTCGGCGCTCGACCCGCTGATCCGCCGTGAGATGCAGGACGAGCTGATGCGGCTGCAGACCATGCTGCACAAGACCATCGTCTTCATCACCCATGATTTCGACGAGGCGATCAGGCTGGCCGACCGCATCGCCATCATGAAAGACGGCGAGGTCATCCAGATCGGCACGCCGGAAGGGCTGGTGGTCAATCCGGCGACCGACTATGTCGCCGAATTCACGCGTGACGTCGACCGCGCCAAGGTGATCTCGGCTCGAAGCCTGATGCGCGCCTGCGACGGCTCGGAGCATGGCGGCACCGTGGCGCCGGATGCCAAGATCTCGAGTTTCTCGGCCAGCATCGTTTCCGCCGGAAAGCCGTTCGCCGTGGTCAACGGCAGCGGCAAGCCGATCGGCGAAGTGACGCCGCAAGCGGTGATCGACCTGCTGGCCGGCATCGAGCACAAGAGCGCCAGCGCATGACGGTGACGGCAAGCGCCAGCGCAGCGAGGCCGCCGGTTCAGCGGTGGCTGGCGATCTGGGCGCTCGCGCTTGCCGCCGTGCTGGTCGTGTTCGTGCTGCAGGAGAGCCTGCCCTGGGCCGTCAACTATCCGACCGAGGCGGTAGTCCCCGTCGCCGACTGGGTCAGCGCGCTGATGCGCTGGATGAAATCGAACTTCTCGTGGCTGACGCGCTCGATCACCGCCGTGCTCGACGTGCCGCTCGATTTCGCGCTCAATCTTCTGGCCAAGAATTTCAAGATCGGCCACGGCGCCGACGCCTATGTTCTGCCGCGCTTGTCCTGGGTCGGCGTGTGCGCTGCCGCCTTCCTCGCAGGGCGCGCCGCCGGCGGCTGGAAGCTTGGCGTGCTGGTCGGCGGTTGCTTTGCCTACATCGCGCTATTCGGCCAATGGACCAGCGCCATGCTGACGCTCGGGCTAATCTCGATCGCGGTGCCGTTCTGCATCGTCACCGGGTTGTTCGTCGGCATCTGGGCCTGGCGCAAGCCATGGGCGGAAAGACTCATCATCTCCCCCGCCCTCGACCTGATGCAGACGATCCCGACCTTTGCCTATTTGATCCCGATGCTGCTTCTGTTCGGCAACAGCCCGGTTTCGGCGATGATCGCCACCGCAATCTTCGCCACGCCGCCGATGGTGCGGGCAACGATGCTGGGGCTGGCGCGGGTGCCGTCGGAGATCGACGATTTCAGTGAGATGGCGGGCTGCACGGCACGGCAGAAACTGTGGCGTGTGCTGCTGCCCTCGGCACGGCCGACGCTGATGGTCGGCGTCAACCAGGTGATCATGCTGGCACTCAACATGGTCATCATTGCCTCGATGATCGGCGCCGGCGGCCTCGGCTACGACGTGCTCCTGGCATTGCGTGCGCTGAAGGTCGGCGAGGCGATGGAAGCGGGCCTTGCTATCGTGGCTTTAGCCATCGCGCTCGACCGGCTGAGCCAAGCGATCGCCCACAACCATGCGCAGGGCCAGACGTATCAGGCGGCGAGCCCGGTCTTCTGGCGCCGCTACCCCAATCTGACGCTGGCCGTCGCCATCCTTGCTGCCACCACGTTGCTCAGTGTGTTTGTCCCGGCATTCGTCGCGGTGCCGAAGGCGATCACTTTCACCACCGCGCCGCAGTGGAAGGCAGCGGTGAGTTGGGTGACGATCAACTTCTTCGACACGATCGAAGCGTTTCGCGTCGCGCTGATCCTCAACGTGCTGAACCCGGTGCGCGCCTTCTGCGAAGGGTTTCCGTGGCTGGGCGCTGTGTTCCTGCTCGGTCTGGCCGGCTATCAGCTTTCCGGCTTGCGCCTCGCCTTCCTGGTCGCCGCGCTGACCGCCTTCTGCGCCATCACCGGGCTGTGGGAAAAGACCATGGCGACGGTCTATCTCTGCGGCATCTCCGCCTTCATCTCGTGCCTGATCGGCATTCCGATCGGGCTGATGGCGTCACGCAGCGACCGTTTCGAGAAGATCGTGACACCGATCATCGACACGCTGCAGGTGCTGCCGTCATTCTGCTTCATCATTCCGGTGGTGATGCTGTTCCGTGTCGGCGACGTCACTGCGATGATCGCCACCGTCGCCTTCGCCGTGGTGCCGGCGATCCGCTACACCAATCACGGCATAAGGCAGGTGCAGCCAGCGCTGATCGAGGCGGCCAAGGTCTCCGGCTGCACCCCGCGACAGACCTTCCTTCGCGTGCAATTTCCGCTGGCGCTGCCCGAGATCATGCTCGGGGTCAACCAGACCATCCTGATGGCGCTGGCGATGATCATCATCTGCGCCATGGTCGGCACGCGCGATCTCGGCCAGGAAGTGTTCATCGCGCTGTCCAAGGCCGATTCCGGCCGCGGCATCGTCGCCGGGCTGGCCATCGCCTTCATCGGCATCGTCGCCGACCGGCTGTTCAGCGCCTGGACGGCGAAAGCCAGGGCGAGGCTGGGATAGTTTCAGGCGCGACGGCTATTCCGCCGCCACGCCTTTCACTTCCAGATACGATTCCATGGAGTCGTCCAGCGCCTGCAGCCAGGGCGTATGGTGCAGCGGCGCCATGGTGCCGGTCATCAGGGAGCGATAGGCGTGGTCGCGGAAGCTCATGATGTCCTCGCCCTTGTGGTGCTCCCACTCCATGAAGGTCTTGTTGACCGCCTCGACGTCGAAGCCGGGATAGTCGGTCTGGTCCATCAGCTCCTTGGTGTAGTCGCCCTGGAACCAGATCATCTGCTCGGCGTCTTCCAGCGTTTCCTCGCGAGCGCGCCATTTCGCGCCATGTGCCGCCATCGCCTCGGCCGATGGCAGTTTGATGCGGCCCATGATCACGTCGCGCGCGAACCAGGCCTGCGCGTCGAACATGTTGAAGGTGTAGAACTGGTCCTGCATGCCGATATAGGACAGCTTCGGGTTCTTCTCCCAGACGACGCCTTCGTAGATGCCGTCCGGCCACATGCGGTTGGCGGTCTTGAGCTTCAGATCGTCGGTGAGGAAGGGGAAGGAATGCAGGTAGCCGGTGCACAGGATGATGGCGTCGACGTCCTTGGTGGTGCCGTCCTTGAAGTGGGCCGTCTTGCCGACGACCTTCTGCAGCAGCGGCACTTCCTTCCAGTTCTCCGGCCATTTGAAACCCATCGGCTTCGAGCGGTAGCTGGAGGTGATCGATTTGGCGCCGTATTTGTAGCATTGCGAACCGATGTCCTCGGCCGAATAGGAACGGCCGATGATCAGGATGTCCTTGCCCTTGAACTCCATCGCGTCGCGGAAATCGTGGCTGTGCAGGATGCGCCCGTTGAAGGTGGAGAAGCCTTCGAAATAGGGAACGTTGGGGACGGAGAAGTGCCCTGAGGCGACGACGACATTGTCGAACTCTTCCGAGTAGGTGATGTCGTTGGTGCGGTCATGCGCGGTGACGGTGAATTTTTTCGTCTCGTCCGAGAAGGTGACCATGCGCACCGGGCTGTTGAAGCGCACCCATTGGCGCAGGCCTGACTTTTCGACGCGGCCCTTGATGTAGTCCCACAAAACGGCGCGCGGCGGGTAGGAGCCGATCGGCCGGCCGAAATGCTCCTCGAAGGTGTAGTCGGCGAATTCGAGGCATTCCTTCGGGCCGTTCGACCAGAGGTAGCGATACATCGAGCCGTGCACCGGGTCGCCATGCTCGTCGAGGCCGGTGCGCCAGGTGTAGTTCCACAGGCCGCCCCAGTCGGACTGCTTTTCGAAGCAGACGACTTCCGGAATCTCGGCGCCCTTGTCGGCGGCCGACTTGAAGGCCCTGAGCTGCGCCAGGCCGGAGGGTCCGGCTCCGATAACGGCAACGCGACTTTTCATGGCGAGCCTCCCGATCTCATTTCCCTAACGAAACAAATTTCACTCACAGGACAGTAATTGGCCCTTCGGTGCTGTCAACAGGCGTTGTGCGGAAAGCGCGTTTCGCACAGGCAACTTCGGGTGAAAAAGCCACCGGCGAGCGGCAGGCCGGGAAAGCACAATTCGGCCGTGGATGGCTTGCCGTGGTGGTTGCTCTTCTGTATCGGCAGCGAATATGTTCACCTTGGGTGAAAATAAATCCGCAAAGCGCGAGGGGGCGACATGGCGAAAAAGACTTTGCACCCCAGGTCTGGCGATCCCAAGCCGCGTGTCGCGGCAACCAAGCCGCTGCCGAAGGCCGGCGACGGGAGGGCGATCCGCACGCCGCTGACCCAGAATCCGCACGCCATTCGCGACACGCGCGAAAAGGTGCTGGAAGTGGCGATCGGCCGCGAGGTGCGGGCGTTCCGCAAGAAGCTCGGCATCACCGTCGCCGACCTCGCCGTTGCCACCGACATTTCGCTGGGCATGCTGTCGAAGATCGAGAACGGCATCACCTCGCCGTCGCTGACGACGCTGCAGGCGCTGTCCAGGGCGCTCGGCGTTCCCGTCACCGCCTTCTTCCGCCGCTTCGAGGAGGAGCGCAGCGCCGTCTTCGTCAAGGCCGGTGAAGGCCTCGACGTCGAGCGCCGCGGCACGCGCGCCGGCCACCAGTACAATCTGCTCGGCCATATCGGTTCCAACACCAGCGGCGTGGTGGTCGAGCCCTATCTGATCACGCTGACCGAGGATTCCGACGTGTTCCCGACCTTCCAGCACGAAGGCATGGAATTCCTCTATATGCTGGAGGGCGAGGTCGTTTACAGGCACGGCAGCAATCTCTACCCGATGAAGCCCGGCGACAGCCTGTTCTTCGACGCCGACGCTCCGCACGGACCCGAACAGTTGACGCGGCTGCCGATGCGCTACCTCTCGATCATCTGCTATCCGCAGAGCAGCGCGGGTTGAGGCATCTTCCGAACGCTTGTGCCGCCCCTCATCCGCCTGCCGGCACCTTCTCCCCGTAAAGAACGGGGAGAAGGGAGAAGCTCCAACGCTGGCGCCCCCCTCTCCCCGTTCTTACGGGGAGAGGGTAAGGGTGAGGGGCAGCGCCAACTTAGCAGGAAAAACTCAATCCGGCCCGAACCCCGGTGACGTCGGGCTGCCGTCATCGAGCTTCGACAGCCATTCAACCAGCGTCGGCCGATAACGCGTCAGGCCCTTGTAGGTGGCGAGTTCTTCCGGCAGGTCGCGGATGACGCGGTGCAGGCGGCGTGCCCATTTCGGCTGGGTGACCAGCTCGTCCATCTTGATCAGGTAGCAGCGGATCGGGAAGACGATGCCGTTCGAGCGCGGCAGCCGCCAGAAGCTCTGCAGTTCGACGCGCAGATGCACCTTGTCGCCGACATTCTCGGGCGTCACAGTGGTCCGGTCCGGTCCCCATTTGTGATAATTTTCCGGGCTGGTGTCGAGGCGCGGATTGATGGTCATCGTCCAGTTCAGGCGCCGTGCCGGCTTGCCTTGCTGGATGTTGGTGAGGAATTTCAGCGCCCGGATGAAAATGCCCTTCTCATGCGCCAGCGGCACCGGCGCGTGCCATTCGAAGAAGTTCATGCCGATGTCGAAATCGAGCGACCAGTCGGCCTGGGTGGTGACCATGCCGGCATCCATCCACAGATTGCCGTCGCGCTGGTCGAGGATGCAGAAATCGCCCTGGCTCTGCCGGGTGATGTATTCCATCGGCCCATAGGGCAGCGTCGAGGTGTCGCCGAAGGTGAAGGTGTCGTCGATGCCGAGCGGCCGGTTGATCCAGCGCCAGCGGTCGCCGTCGCGAGTCAGCGTGAAATGCTCGGGATAGCCGAGCGCCTGCTGTTCCATCAGCAATTCGAGCAGGTCCCAGCCGGCCAGCGTCATTTGCGGCAGCGACTGGCAGCGCAGCGGGTCTTCGGCCAGCACCAGAGCGCGGTCCTGCATCTCGGCGACATAGTGCTCGTCGACGTCGATCAGGTTTTCGAGCACGCTTCCCTTGGGGCCAAGAACATGCGGCTCGATGTTGACCGCATACATGTAGCTGTCTTCGTGGAACGGGAACGGAAAGCGCCTGATGTGCTCCGGGCTGTTCTTGAAGGTGAAGTCGTCGCGGAAGGTTTCCTTGCGAAAGGTGATGCCCATGATTTCCTCCTAGAGCGGGATGCGTTCGGGTTGAACGCGACATCCCGCTCTATCTCTTTGTTTTAGCCGCATTTCTGCGACGCCAAGTGTATCCGCTTGGCTGCAAAATGCTCTACCGCTCCAGCACCAGCGATTTGCCCTCGAAGCGCGACACGCACGGCATGATCTTGCAGCCGGAGCGGTGGTCTTCCTCGCTCAGCCAGTGATCGTTGTGGATGAACTTGCCGTCATGGGAGACGACGTTGGTCTCGCACTGGCCACAGACGCCGCCGCGGCAGAGATAGGGCGGATCGACGCCGGCCGCCTCGATGGCTTCGAGCAGGCTCTGCTGCGAACCGACGCGAATGGTCTTGCCGGTGACGGCCAGCGTCACGTCGAACGGAGCGCCTGGCTGCGGGGCCGCGAAATGCTCGAAATGCACGGTTTCCGCAGGCCAGCCAAGGGCGGCCGCGCGGTCGCGCACCCAGTTGATCATGCCGGCCGGGCCGCAGACATAGAGGTGCGTGCCGAGCGGTTGCGACGACAGGAGCCGGTCGAGTTCGATGCGCTCGTCACGATCGTCGTGGTAGAGCCTGACCCTGCGGTCGTAGCGCTGCTGAAGCACATCGGCGTAAGTGCCGAGCGAGGCGGTGCGGCAGGTGTAGTGCAGCTCGAAATTGCCGCCCGACCCCGCCAGTTGCGAGGTCTGCGCCATGAACGGCGTGATGCCGATGCCGCCGGCCAGCATCAGATGTTTCCTGGCGCGCAGATCGAGCGAGAACAGATTGACCGGATAGCTGATCACCATCTCCAGGCCGGGCTTGACGCTCCGGTGCATGAACAGCGAGCCGCCGCGCCCGACATCGTCGCGGCGCACCGAGATGGTGTATTCGCTGGTATTGAGCGGCGAGCCCATCAGCGAATAGGGATTGAGCCTGGTGCGCTCGCCGTCGCGCATCTCGACCACGACATGGGCGCCGCCGGAAAAGGTCGGCAGCAGCTCGCCGTCGCGCCGGCGGAAATGAAAACGGGTGACCAGTTCGTTGACCGGGACGACGTCGCTGACCACGACATCGAGTTTCGTTGTTCCCGTGCTCATCGAAAAATCTCCTCCATCGGAGGAATCTCGCTGCGGTCCTCGGCGTTGATGCAAACGCCCTGGAAGGCGGCGAGGCGCCTGGAATAGTGGTCGCGCACCAGAAGCAGCAGGCCGCAATGCGAACAGGTCGCCGGCTGTGTCGTCACATTCTCGGTGATGCCCTTGCAGTGCACGCATTGCATGCGCCGCGCCAACGAGCCGCGATGCTCTGTCTGCATCGAGGTGTGGTCGATGCCGGCCTCCAGCGCCACCTGCATGGCCTGGCCGATCAGGCCTTCGGTGCCGGAGAGATAGAGGCGCAGGCCCATATGCGCATTGGTCAGCGTCTGCTTCAGGCGCGGCAGCAGGCTGGCGAAGGACGGTGCCAGATGGAATTGCGCCGGCTTCAGCGCTTCGAGGGCGCCGATATGCTTGCCGTCGGGGCCAGGAATGAAGACGATTTCCGCTCCGTCGAAAAACCCGGCCGGAGCGTTCTTGGCCATCCCAGTTATCGCGAGCGCGCCTTCCGCATCCGCCACGAAAAGATGGTGCTTGCCGGGCTGGGGAGACAGGGTTCCGTAAACCGGCCGGCTGATGATGCTTTTGGCTGCCATTCTGTCTTTATGCCTCGAACCCCTCGCTGTTGATTATGCCTCAGCCTTTGGCGGTGCGTTTGGTCTTCTTGGGATCGTCGAACGGCAGCGGCTGCGCTGTGGCCTTGATCGAGCCGCTCTTGTTGCGGATCTCGAGCGTGGTGTCCTTGACGGCGCAATCCACGTCGAGCCTGGCAATGCCCATCGATTTCTTGACCAGCGGAGAATACATGGCGCAGGTCACCACGCCAACCTTCTTGCCGTCGCGGTAGACCGGCGCGCCCTCGTCGGCCGGCTCTTTGCCGTCGAGCAGAACGCCGTAGATCTTGAAGCGCTCCTTGCCCTTCAGGCGGTAGTGCTCCTCGGCACCGCGGAAGCCGGTCTTGCCGGGGCTGACGGTGAAGTCGAGGCCGAGTTCCCACAACGTGTCGCCAGGGCCTTCATTGTCGAACGGATACTTTTGGGAATTATCGTAGGGGTAGAAGAGCAAATAACTTTCGACGCGCAGCATGTCGAGCGTGGTGAAGCGGCAGGGAATGATGCCGGCGCCCTTGCCCTCGTCGAGGATCCTGTCCCAGATCGTGCCGGCATCCTGGCCGCGGCAGAAGATCTCGTAGCCGCGCTCGCCGGTGTAGCCGGTGCGCGAAATCATCACCGGAAGGCCGAACAGCTGCGTCTGCATGTGGTGGAAATAATTGAGGTCGCGAATGCCCGGCACGTGCTTGGCCAGGTAGTCGACGGCGGTTGGACCCTGCAGCGAGAGATCGTGCAGGTTATCGTCGAAGCGCAGCGACACGTCACGCCCAACTGAAGCGCGCTGCAGTTCCTCATGGCCGGTGCCAGAGCCGTGCACGACCATCCAGCTATTCGGGCTGATGCGGTAGATGATGCAGTCGTCGGTGAATTTTCCCGCCTCGTTCAGCATGCAGGCATAGGCCGACTTGCCGGGATAGATCTTTTCGACATCGCGCGTCGTCGCCAGGTCGATCAGATGCGCGGCGTGCGGGCCGGTGATGTGAACCTTCTTCAGGCCGGAGACATCCATCAGCCCGGCCTTGGTGCGGATGGCGACGTATTCCTCGTCGGCGTCCTTGTCGTAGGTCCAGGCGGTGCCCATGCCGCTCCAGTCCTCGAGCTTCGAGCCGAGCGCGCGATGGCGGTCCGCCAAGGTCGAAAATCTCCAGGATGCCGTCATCCGCTCGTCCTCCGTTCAATAATCACTGATGTTCCCTGCTCCGTGCACGGCGGCCGGAGCTTTGGCCGAATATTGATCGCAAACGCCGGAGACCTGCAATACCCGCAAGCAAATAATTTCATTGTCAGGCAAAATTCGGGGCACCAAACTAGCGGTTAACCAAACGTAAAACCGTCTTGACAATTCGGCAAATCGGACTGAACTTATGAAAAAAATTTCACTCTCTTGAAAGAGGAAGGCGCGCGGCCGATTCGGAAGCCGGCGTTGAAAAAGGGGAGAAACCGATGTCCGACCTGCAGCAGCGCATCGAAGCGCTGTATCGTTCCGACGTGCGTGGTTCCATGCTTCTGATCGTCTGCCTGTGGGCGACGATCCTCTTCGTCCTCGTGATGACATGGCCATACATCCCCCACGGCGGGATCAAGCTCGTCGTCGCGGTCGCCGCCGCCGCGGTGCTGATCTTCAACACGGCGGCCATCCTGGCGATGGTCAACCACTACAAGGAAGACAAGGACTTCATCTACGGGCTCGATATCAAGAACGCCGACGCGTACCGCAACCGCAAGTCCTGAGGGGTAGAAGAGATGTCCCGTTATAGACCGCCGGAGCAAAGCAAGGCCGGACAGGTTTTCGATATCGTCGTGGTGGTGGTCGCCATCTTCGTGGCGCTATGGCTGCCGCTCAAGCTCGGCCTGGCGGGCGCGGCAAAATCCATTGACGCGCTCGACGCCAAGACCTGGGAAGCGTTGGGCCAGAACCCGACCATGGCCTCGATCTGGGAAAAGCTCGGCTATACGCCGGAAACCGCGCACGACATCATCCAGAACCGCTTCCACTACATCATCGACTGGCCGACGCTGATCATCATGGCGGCCGTCCTGATAGGCTATTTCGTCTTCCTGTTCCGCGCATCCGACCGCGAATACCGCGACGTCATCAACGAAAAGTTCGACGACAAATAACCGGGGAAGCACGCTCATGTGGATGGCACTCTCTTATGCATGCTGGGGCATCTCGATCGTGCTCGCGCTGTGGATGCTCTACGACTGGTTCAAGGTCGACACGACCTTCTCCGAGGATGTGCTGACCTCGTCGCGCGAAGGCGAGCTTGAAGCCGTCTCCGAAAAACACCGGATCTGAGTGTGAGGATTGAACGATGACGGTCGCGGTTGAAACGGCGGAAACGGCAATCCACGGAGGCAGGGTCTCGCTGCTCAGGGTGCTCGGCCCGGCCCATGTCTGGGCTCTCGGTGTCGGCATCGTTCTGGTCGGCGAGTTCACCGGCTGGAATTTCTCGGCGGACAAGGGCGGTGCGCTGGCAGCGCTGATCGTCTGCTGGATCGTCGGGCTGCTCTACACCTCGGTCGCCATGATCGATTCCGAGGTGACATCGACGGTGGCTGCCGCCGGCGGCCAGTATGCGCAGGCCAAACACATTGTCGGGCCGCTGATGGCCTTCAACGTCGCGCTGTTCCTGGTATTCGCCTATACGATGCTGGAAGTCTCGGACGCCATCCTGCTCGGCGACACGATCGTCGCCAAGGCGGGCGTCGAGGGATTGACCCACAATTCCTTCATTGCCGCCACCATCGTGGTGCTGGCGTGGCTGAATTACCGCGGCGTGCTGATGACGCTGAACGTCAACTTCATCATCACGGCAATCGCCTATATCTCGATCGTCATCCTGTTCTTTTCGGTCAGCCCGTGGACTCAAGGGGCGGTGCTGAAGCTCAACGAACTGGTCACGCCCGGCAATGCGCTGCCCTATGGCTGGATCGGCGTCATCGCCGCCTTCCAGTTCGGCATCTGGTACTATCTCGGCATCGAGGGCACGACACAGGCCGCAGAGGAAGTGCGCTCGCCGGCGCGCTCGCTGCCCTACGGCACGATGGCCGGCATGATCACGCTTTTGATCGCCGCCGCCATGACCTGGTATATCTGCGCCTCGATGATGCCGTGGGAATATCTCGGCATCACCTATTATCCGCTTTGGGACGCGGGCAAGCTGACCGGCAGCCCGCTGCTCGAGAACCTGCTGTTCATCGCGACGCTGCTGGCCGCACTTGCCTCCGCCAATGGCTGCATCAACGATGCAGCGCGCGCCTGGTTCTCGCTCGGCCGCGACCGCTACCTGCCGAGCTGGTTCTCGGCGGTGCACCCGAGATACCGCACGCCCTACCGCTCGATCCTGTTCCTGCTGCCGATCGCGCTGGCCTTCGCCTTCATCGCCGACCTCAACCAGGCGATCACCTTCTCGATCCTGTCGGGTGTGCTGCAATACACTTTCATGAGCATCAACATCATGATGTTCAGGAAGAAGTGGCCGCTCGGCTCGATCCGCCGCGGCTACACGCACCCCTTCCATCCACTGCCGGCGATCGTGCTGTTTTGCCTGTGCGTGGTGACGTTCTTTGCGATCTTCCTCGGCTTCGGCTCGCAGCTGATCGCCATGGTCGCCTTCTACTTCCTGATCTCGCTGTGGTTCCACTTCTACCGCTACAAATTCGTGCGCCGCGGCGACCAGTTCACCATGCCGTGGCCGAAGCCGCAGGGCTATTGATCGAGACAGGACAGGCTCGCCCCAAGGCAGGGCGAGCCGTTGCATGACGGGATGTCTGAAGTGACGTCAGCATGGCTCGCCGGGGCGCTGGCCCTGGCCCTCGTTGTTCACATCGCCTGGCTTGCGCGCGCCAGCCGCAACAGGGCCTCGGCAGCACTTGCCGCCGACACGGCCAGCATCCGCACAATCGTCACCGATGCCGTCGACGTCGCGGACGGCACAGTTGGAGTCGCCACCTGGGCCGGCTCGTGGAACGGCCGGCGGGTGCAAATCCGCACCATCGTCGACACGCTGGCGACACGGAAACTCCCGGCGCGCTGGCTCAGTATCTCGGTCACCGAACCGGTGGCGGTGCCCGGCACCTTCGACATGATGATGCGGCCGGGTTCGCCGACAACATTCTCCAATTTCGATCATCTCGACCATACGCTGCCGAAGACCGCCGAATTTCCGGCCGAGGCGGTGCTGCGCACGGACCGTAAGGGCGTGCGTTTCCCGCAGGACATCATCGCCGGCCATCTCGAAATCTTCGCCGAGGGGCGCGCCAAGGAACTGCTGATCACGCCGAAGGGTGTGCGCATCGTCTGGCTACTGGCCGAGGCCGAGCGGGCGCGCTACGGCGTGTTCCGGCAGGCCGAGTTCGACGCGACCGGCATTGATCCTGATCTGATCGCCAGACTGCTATCATCTGCGTCGGCACTTCGGGACGCCATCAACCAGAGTGAACGGCAGGCCGCATGACCAGCTCGACCACCTCCCCTGCACCAACGAGCCCCTATCTCGTGCTCGGCGCGGCGGTCGTTTTGCCGGCAAGCGGTCATGTCATTCTGGGCGTGCCGGTGCGCGGCCTGCAGTTCCTGTTCTTCATGGTCATCCTGGCCTGGGTGACGACCAAGATTGCACCACCCGACGCCAGCTTCATCGGCCGCCATGCCGGCGGCTTCCTCATCTACGCGCTGTCGATCCTGGATGCCTACAAGTTGGCGCGCATCCGCTATGCGCAATGGCTTCACAGTGCCCGCCGTGACGGCGATGATGCGCAGAGCGGCATTGAGCCGCATACGTAACTAGAGGAAAATTTTTTTCATATGATTGAATTTCGAGAACTCATTCGGTACATCATCTTCTAGCTGCAAACGTCGGAGGCTGACATGTGCGGAATCGTCGGACTTTTCCTTAAGGACAAAGCGCTGGAGCCGAAGCTCGGCGCGATGCTGTCGGAGATGCTGATCTCGCTCAGCGACCGCGGTCCCGACAGCGCCGGCATCGCCATCTATGGCGCGCCGTCCGGCAACGAGGCCAAGATCACCATCCAGTCGGCCAAGCCCGAGCGCGACTTCCGCGGCCTCGACGCCGAAGTCGCCAAGGCCATCGGCGCGCCGGTGAGCATCGCGGTGAAATCGACGCACGCCGTCATCAGGACCACGCCCGCCAAGATCGACGAGGCGCGCGAGACCATCCAGGCGCTGCGCCCCGACGTCCGCATCATGGGCGCCGGCGACGTGGTCGAGATCTACAAGGAAGTCGGCCTGCCGGAAGCTGTTGTCGAGCGTTTCGACGTGCGCTCGATGACCGGCACGCACGGCATCGGCCATACCCGCATGGCGACGGAATCGGCGGTGACGACGATGGGCGCGCATCCGTTCTCGACCGGCGCCGACCAGTGCCTGGTGCACAATGGCTCGCTGTCCAATCACAACAATGTCCGCCGCGAACTGATCCGCGACGGCATGAAATTCGAGACAGAGAACGACACCGAGGTGGCAGCCGCCTATCTCTCGTCCAAGATGGCGCATGGCAAGAATCTCGGCGAGGCGCTGGAAGGCACGCTCTCCGACCTCGACGGCTTCTTCACCTTCGTCGTCGGCACCAAGAACGGTTTCGGCGTGGTGCGCGACCCGATCGCCTGCAAGCCCGCCGTGATGGCCGAGACCGACCAGTATGTCGCCTTCGGCTCGGAATATCGTGCGCTCACCAAACTGCCCGGCATAGACAATGCGAGGGTCTGGGAACCGGAGCCCGCAACCGTCTATTTCTGGGAGCATTGAGCTGATGCCGGCAATCAACGTGTCCAAGGCAACACGCGACCAAAGCCATGCGAGGGTCTTCGACCTCGCCGAACTGTCGCTGCGCGAACTCAACCAGGCGCTCCACCAGCTCGCCCCTGGCTCGAACGAGACGGCCTGGGAGGTGCTCAACCCGAAAGGCAGCCATTCGGTCGCCGTCGGCGTCGACCAGCCTGTCGCCATCGATGTGCGCGGCAGCGTCGGCTATTATTGCGGCGGCATGAATGCCGGCGGCGCGATAACGGTGCACGGTTCGGCCGGACCCGGCGTCGGCGAAAACATGATGTCGGGCTCGATCACCATCAAAGGCGACGCCAGCCAGTATGCCGGTGCCACCGGCCGCGGCGGGCTGCTGGTTATCGAAGGCAATGCGTCGTCGCGCTGCGGCATCTCGATGAAGGGCATCGACATCGTCGTGCATGGCAATATCGGCCACATGTCGGCCTTCATGGCGCAGTCGGGCAACCTGGTGGTGCTGGGCGATGCCGGCGATGCGCTCGGCGATTCCATCTACGAGGCGCGGCTGTTCGTGCGCGGCAAGGTCGAGAGCCTTGGCGCCGATTGCATCGCCAAGGAGATGCGGCCCGAGCATCTGGAGCTGCTGCAGGGCCTGCTCGACCGTGCCGGCGTGACCGGCGTCAAGCCGTCGGAATTCAAGCGCTACGGCTCGGCGCGCACGCTCTACAATTTCAATATCGACAACGCCGACGCATATTGAGGCAAGATGACCTATCGCAACCCGCCGACGACGCCGCGCAAATCCGCGACCTTCGACGACTACACGCTTTCTGAAATCCGCCGCGCCGCGGCGACCGGCATCTATGACATCCGTGGCGCCGGCGCCAAGCGCAAGCTGCCGCATTTCGACGACCTTCTGTTCCTCGGCGCGTCGATCTCGCGCTATCCGCTGGAAGGCTATCGCGAGCGCTGCGACACCAGCGTGGTGCTCGGCTCGCGCCATGCCAAGAAGCCGATCGAGCTGAAGATCCCGATCACCATTGCCGGTATGAGCTTCGGCTCGCTGTCCGGTCCTGCCAAGGAAGCGCTCGGCCGAGGTGCTACGCTCTCCGGCACCTCGACGACCACCGGCGACGGCGGCATGACCGAGGAAGAGCGCGGCCATTCGAAGCAACTGGTCTATCAATATTTGCCGTCACGCTATGGCATGAACCCGCGCGACCTGCGCCGGGCGGATGCGATTGAAGTCGTCGTCGGCCAGGGCGCCAAGCCCGGCGGCGGCGGCATGCTGCTGGGACAGAAGATCTCCGATCGCGTCGCCGAGATGCGCACGCTGCCGAAAGGCATCGACCAGCGCTCGGCCTCGCGCCATCCCGACTGGACCGGACCGGACGATCTCGAGATCAAGATCCTCGAGCTGCGCGAGATCACCGACTGGGAAAAGCCGATCTACGTCAAGGTTGGCGGCGCCCGCCCCTATTACGACACCGCGCTTGCGGTGAAGGCCGGCGCCGATGTCGTCGTCGTCGACGGCATGCAGGGCGGCACGGCAGCCACCCAGGAAGTGTTCATCGAGAATGTCGGCCAGCCGACACTTGCCTGCATCAGGCCGGCAGTGCAGGCGCTGCAGGATCTCGGCATGCACCGCAAGGTGCAGTTGATCGTCTCCGGCGGCATCCGCAACGGCGCCGACGTCGCCAAGGCGCTGGCGCTTGGCGTCGACGCTGTCTCGATCGGCACGGCGGCGCTGGTCGCGCTCGGCGACAACGATCCGCGCTGGGAGGCCGACTACAACGAGCTCGGCACCACAGCCGGCGCCTATGACGACTGGCACGAGGGACGCGACCCGGCCGGCATCACCACGCAGGACCCCGAACTGATGAAGCGGGTCGATCCGATCGCCGCCGGCCGGCGTCTGGCGAACTATCTGAAGGTGATGACGCTGGAGGCGCAGACGATTGCCCGCGCGTGCGGCAAGAGCAGCCTGCACAATCTCGAGCCCGAGGATCTCGTCGCGCTCACCATCGAAGCCGCCGCCATGGCCGGCGTGCCGCTCGCCGGCACCAACTGGATACCGGGGAAGAACGGCTTCTAGACACCATCCAAAAATACCATAAGCGAGGAACTATAATGGGGAACGATCTCGCCGCATTCGCCAAGAAGCACGGCGTCAAATATTTCATGATTTCCTACACCGACCTGTTCGGTGGGCAGCGTGCCAAGCTGGTGCCGGCGCAAGCCATCGCCGACATGCAGAAGGATGGTGCGGGCTTCGCCGGCTTCGCCACCTGGCTCGACCTGACGCCGGCGCACCCCGACATGCTGGCGGTGCCGGATCCGGATTCGGTCATCCAGCTGCCGTGGAAACCGGAGGTGGCCTGGGTTGCCGCAAACTGCATCATGGACGACAAGGAGGTCGACCAGACGCCACGCAACACGCTGAGGCGGCTGATTGCGGAAGCGGCCGGCGATGGCATGCATGTCAAGACCGGCGTCGAGGCCGAGTTCTTCCTGATCTCGCCGGACGGCAGCGTCATCTCCGACCAGTACGACACCGCGTCGAAGCCTTGCTACGATCAGCAGGCGGTGATGCGCCGCTACGATGTGATCGCCGAGATCTGCGACCATATGCTGTCGCTCGGCTGGGGTCCCTACCAGAACGACCACGAGGACGCCAACGGCCAGTTCGAGATGAACTGGGCCTTCGATGACGCGCTGGCGACCGCCGACAAGCACTCCTTCTTCAAGTTCATGGTCAGGTCCGTGGCGGAAAAGCACGGGCTGCGCGCCACCTTCATGCCAAAACCCTTCCAGGGCCTGACCGGCAATGGCTGCCATGCCCATATCTCGGTATGGGACAAGGCCGGCAAGACCAATGTCTTCGCCGACAATGCGATGGAGCTCGGCCTGTCGGCCAAGGGCAAGAACTTCCTCGGCGGCATCATGAAGCACGCCTCGGCACTTGCCGCGATCACCAACCCGACGGTCAACTCCTACAAGCGCATCAACGCGCCGCGCACCATTTCGGGCGCGACCTGGGCGCCGAACACGGTGACCTGGACCGGCAACAACCGCACCCACATGGTGCGCGTGCCCGGCCCCGGCCGCTTCGAGTTGCGCCTGCCCGACGGTGCGGCCAACCCTTACCTGCTGCAGGCCGTCATCATCGCCGCCGGCCTCGACGGCATCCGCTCGAAGGCCGACCCCGGCAAGCGCTACGACATCGACATGTACCAGTTCGGCCACACGGTTAAGGGCGCGCCGAAGCTGCCACTCAACCTGCTCGACGCGCTGCGCGAGTTCGACAAGGACAAATCGCTCAAGGCGGCGCTGGGTGAGGAATTCTCGTCGGCCTATCTAAAGCTGAAGCACCAGGAATGGAATTCCTATGCTTCCCACTTCACGCAGTGGGAGCGCGACCACACGCTGGACATTTAGCAGTCCCTGCGGTGCGAGCGGCCTCGGAATGACGCAATGAAATATTCGATCTTCTCGCTCGCCCGCGCCGCTCTTTCCGGCCACAAGAACTGGCAGCGCACCTGGCGCGACGCCAGCCCGAAGGATCGCTACGACGTGGTGATCATCGGCGGCGGCGGCCACGGCCTGGCCACCGCCTGGTTCCTCGCCAGCGAGTTCGGCATCAGGAATGTAGCCGTGCTCGAAAAAGGCTGGATCGGCTCCGGCAATGCCGGCCGCAACACCACCATCATCCGCTCCAATTACGGGCTGCCCGGCAATACCGGCTTCTACGAATTGTCGATGAAGCTGTGGGAGCGGATGGAGCAGGACCTCAACTACAACACGATGGTCAGCCAGCGCGGCGTCATCAACCTCTATCATTCCGACGCCCAGCGCGACGCCTATGCGCGGCGCGGCAACACGATGCGCATCAACGGCATCGATGCCGAACTGCTCGACCTCGCCGCGGTCAGGAAGATGATGCCGTTCCTGAACTTCGACAATGCGCGCTTTCCCGTGCAAGGCGGGCTGCTGCAGCGGCGCGGCGGCACGGCGCGGCATGACGCCGTGGTCTGGGGCTATGCGCATGCCGCAAGCGCGCTCGGCGTCGACATCATCCAGAATTGCGAGGTCACCGGCTTTTCGCGCGACGCCAATGGCAAGGTGACCGGTGTCGAGACCTCGCGTGGCAAGATCGGTGCCGGCAAGGTCGGCATGGCGGTGGCCGGTTCTTCCTCGCGGGTTGCCGCGATGGCCGGGCTGCGCCTGCCGATCGAGAGCCATGTGCTGCAGGCCTTCGTCTCCGAGGCGATCAAGCCGCTGCTGCCCGGCGTCATGACCTTCGGCGCCGGGCACTTTTACGTCAGCCAGTCCGACAAGGGCGGGCTGGTCTTCGGCGGCGACATCGACGGCTACAATTCCTATGCCCAGCGCGGCAATCTGCCTGTGATGGAAGACGTCTGCGAGGGCGGCATGGCGCTGATGCCGATGATCGGCCGCGTGCGGCTCTTGCGCCAATGGGGCGGCATCATGGACATGTCGATGGACGGCTCGCCGATCATCGACAAGAGCCCGGTCGACGGGCTCTATATCAACGCCGGCTGGTGCTATGGCGGCTTCAAGGCGACTCCCGGCTCCGGCTTGGTCTTTGCCCATCTTCTGGCACGCGACACGCCGCACCAGGAGGCCGAAAAATTCCGCCTCGACCGCTTCCAGCGCGGCGCGATGATTGATGAAAAGGGCCAGGGCGCCCAACCGAACCTGCACTGAAGGCGGCTGAGAGAGCATGCGTATTGTCTGTCCCTTCTGCGGCGAACGCGAACTCGGCGAGTTCACCTATCTGGGCGACGCCAAGCCGGCCCGGCCCGTGGCGGATGCCGGCGAAGACGCCGTCTTCGACTACGTCTATCTGCGCGACAATGTTGCAGGCGTGATGAGCGAGCACTGGTATCATGGCAGTGGCTGCCGGGCCTGGCTGAAGGTCACCCGCAACACAATCACGCATGAGATTTCGGCGGTCGAGCCGGCAGCGGGTGCTGGCGCCGCCAAGGTTGGTGCGTGATGGTCGGCAGCCCGCAGACGCATCGGCTGAGCAACGGTGGACTGATCGACCGCTCGGCGCCGCTGAGCTTCCGTTTCGACGGTAAGACCTTCGTCGGCTTCCAGGGCGATACGCTCGCCTCGGCACTGATCGCCAACGGCGTCAAGCTGGTCGGCCGGTCGTTCAAATACCATCGGCCGCGCGGCATCCTCACCGCCGGCTCGGAAGAGCCCAATGCGCTGGTCGAGCTGCGCACGGGCGCAAGGCGTGAGCCGAATACCAAGGCGACCACAGCCGAGCTCTATGAAGGCCTCGAAGCCGCCAGCCAGAACCGTTGGCCGTCGCTGCGCCACGATTTCATGGCGGTCAACCAGCTGTTCGCGCCGATCTTCGTCGCCGGCTTCTACTACAAGACCTTCATGTGGCCGGCGAAGTTCTGGGAGGCGATCTACGAGCCGGCGATCCGCCGCGCCGCCGGTCTCGGCCGCGCCGCCGGCGTTGCCGACCCTGACCATTACGACAAGGCCTGGGCGCATTGCGATGTGCTGATCGTCGGCTCCGGCCCCGCCGGCCTCGCCGCAGCCCTTGCGGCTGGTCGCAGCGGCGCACGCGTCATCCTCTGCGAGGAGGACTTTGCGCTTGGCGGCCGTCTCTTGTCAGATGGCGGCACGATCGACGGTTTGCCGGCGGCCGAATGGATCTCGCAGGCGCTTGCCGAACTTGGCTCGATGCGCGACGTCCGCATCATGACCCGCACGACGCTGTTCGGCGTCTATGACGGCGGCACCTATGGCGCGATCGAGCGGGTCAACGACCATCTGCCCTCACCGCCTGAGCATCAGGTGCGGCAGCGGCTGTGGCGGATCGTGGCCAAGCGCTGCGTCGTCGCGGCCGGAGCGATCGAACGGCCGATCGTGTTTGCCGGCAACGACACGCCCGGCGTGATGATGGCTTCCGCGATGCGAAGCTATGTCACGCGCTATGCGGCGACGCCGGGAAGGCGTATCGCGCTGTTCACCAACAATGAGGATGGCTGGCGCACTGTTGAGACGGCTCTCGGCGCCGGATTGCAGATTGCAGCTGTCGTCGATGCGCGACCGGATGTCTCGCCAACTCACCGCTCGCTGGCCTCCAAAAACGGCTTCACTGTGCTGCACGGCTCCGTCAGCGGCGTGGATGGCGGCAAGGATGGTGTCCGGAAGATCTCGGTGTCGCTGACCGGCGGCGCGCGTGCCGAGGTCGAGGCCGATGGGCTTGCCGTCTCCGGTGGCTGGAACCCTGCCGTCGGGCTGACGTCCTATCAACGCGGCCGGCCGAAATGGCAGGACGGCATCGCTGCTTTCGTGCCGGACAGCGCCCCTCCGGGCATGGTTGCCGTTGGTGCCGCCAATGGCTCCTTCGGGCTCGGCGCCTGCCTTAGCCAAGGCTTTGCCGCCGGTGCGGCAGCGGCCGGTGATGCCGGGCACAGCGGGAACACAGGCACAGAGCCTGTCGCCAACGACGAGGCGTTCTCGCTGACCCCGCTCTGGCACGTCGCCGGCAAGGGCAAAGCCTTTGTCGATTACCAGCACGATGTCACCGCTTCCGACGTCGAGCTGGCGCAGCGCGAAGGTTTCGAATCGGTCGAGCACCTGAAGCGCTACACAACGCTCGGCATGGCGACCGACCAGGGCAAGACCTCGAACATCGCCGGCCTCGCCATCATGGCGGCTGTCAGCGGCAAATCCATTCCCGAAACCGGCACGACGATCTACCGGCCGCCCTATGTTCCGGTCGCCATCGGCGCCTTCGCCGGCCATCATCGCGACGAGACTTTCCACGCGACGCGGCTGACGCCGTCGCATCACTGGGCGGCCGAACAGGGCGCTGTGTTCGTCGACACCGGCCTGTGGAAGCGGGCGCAATGGTATCCGCGCGCCGGCGAAAAGGACTGGCTGGAATCGGTGACCCGCGAGGTCAAGGCAGTGCGCGGCGGCGTCGGCTTTTGCGATGTCTCGACGCTCGGCAAGATCGACGTGCACGGTGCCGATGCCGGCACCTTCCTCGACCGCGTCTACATCAACACCTTCTCCAATCTCGCCGTCGGCAAGGCGCGCTACGGGCTGATGCTGCGCGAGGACGGTATCGTCTATGACGACGGCACCACCTCGCGGCTGGCCGAGGACCATTATTTCCTGACCACCACCACTGCCAAGGCAGGGCTGGTGATGCAGCACCTCGAATTCTGCCGCCAGGTGCTGTTTCCGGAACTCGACGTGCAGCTGACCTCGGTCTCCGACCAGTGGGCGCAATTTTCCATCGCCGGACCGAAAACTCGGGACCTGCTCAAGGAAATCGTCGATCCGGCGGAGGACCTGTCCAACGAAGGTTTTCCGTTCATGGGCGCACGCGAGGTCGCGTTGCGCGGCGGCATCAGGGCGCGGCTGTTCCGCATCTCCTTCTCCGGCGAGATGGCGTTCGAGATTTCCGTGCCGGCCCGCCATGGCGAGGCGCTGGTGCGCAACCTGATGATTGCCGGCAAACAGTTCGGCGTGACGCCCTACGGCACCGAGGCGCTCGGCGTCATGCGCGTCGAAAAGGGCCATGTCGCCGGGCCGGAACTGAACGGCACCACCACGGCAGCCGATCTCGGCCTCGGCAAGATGATGTCGACCAAGAAAGATTTCATTGGCCGTGTCATGGCTGGGCGCGAGGCGCTGATCGCGCCGGACCGGCAGGTCGTGGTCGGCATCAAGCCGACGGACAAGGCGCGCCGGCTGCGCTCGGGCGCGCATGTCATTCCGAAGGGCCAGACGCCCGGGCCAGACAACGACCAGGGCTATGTCACCTCGGTCTGCTTCTCGCCGACGCTCGACCAGTGGATCGGGCTCGGGCTGGTCGAGCGCGGGCGCGAACGCATTGGCGAGATCGTCCATGCGCATGATCCGCTGCGCGGCGAGGACTACGATGTCGAGCTCTGCAATCCCGTCTTCTATGATCCGGATGGAGGGCGCCAGCGTGGCTGAGTTTTCCTGGGAAGCCCGCAGCCCGCTTGAGCGTGCGCTCGTCGCAGGACCGTATGGCGTGCATGGCGACGCTGGCGTGTCGCTGACCGAAATCCGCAACTTCGACCTGATCCAGGGAATGGCGCGGCGCGGCAAGGCGACTGACATGGCCGAGGCTGCGAAGGCCCGTTTTGGTGTCCCTGCCCCGGACACACCCAAGGTGGTTGGCGCGGTGGACGCAACTCTCATCTGGTCGGGGCCTGACCAGTTCCTCGTGCTGTCGAGAAACGGCAAGCATGCGATGGGTCCTCTCGGTCAGGTCTTTGCGTCTTCGGCTTCGCTGTCCGACCAGTCGCATGCACGCGTCCTGATCAGTGTCTCGGGCGCCAAGGCGCGCACGATGCTCGCCAAGTTGTCGTCGATCGATCTTCATCCCGATGCATTCCCGATCGGAACTGCTGCGGCAACTTCGATGGATCACACCAGCGTCACGCTCTGGCGTGGCGCCGACGGCCCGGATGGGCAGGCCGTGTTCAATGTCCTGGTGTTCGCGACTTTCGCCGAAAGCCTGTGGCACACGATGCTCGATGCGGCTGCGGAATACGGCGTCGCGATCAGGCATTCCGAGATGCTGGCGTAGCGCTGTGCGCGCCTCATTCCCTTCTCCCATTGTGTGGGAGAAGGGAGAGCCGCACCTGGGCGTTCCGCCTTGCCAAACTGGTAAGCACTGCTATTCTTGCTGCTAAAATAATTTCACACACAGGCAAACTTGTTTCTCGAACCGCAAGGCTGAGATGAGCCAGTCGCCCTACCCTGCCGTAACAGCCGGACCGCCCCGGCCGAGCCTGATTCTCCGGCCCGGCCAGATCGCGCTGCCGCCCGGCATGGAGCGCTATACGATCCGGGGTAATGGCGCGGTGCTGATCGAGGTCGAGGCCGGCGATACGATCACGGTTCGCAATGTCGAGGGCGGCCAGGCCTGCGAGCTTCTGGCCTGGGACAAGTCTGGCACCACCGATCCCGCTATTCTCGGCGAAAAATCCAACAGCAATGCCGCCGGCATCAAGGCGCTGCTTGTCGACGGCGACGATAGCCTTTCGGCCGTGCGCCGTGGCCTCGAGCGCCGCCAGGTGCAGCTCGATCAGGCGAAGGCGGTGCGTGTGTTCGGCGGCACGACGCCCGCCAGCACCGAACAGGGTTTTGCCGTCGCACGCGACGGCGCGATGCTGATCGCCGCGCCCGCCGGTCCGATGCTGGTCGACGGCCACGACACGGCGACACCGCTCAGCGTCATCGTCCGCCGCGCCACCATCCGCCCGGCGGCGAAGTCTCAGCTCGGCGACCCGCTCGCCGATCCGGTGCTCGACCTGCGCGTCCATTCGGCAACCGCGGAATCCTACTTCGTCAAGGCGGGCGACTACCTGCAGATCATCGATGTCGACGGCCGGCAATGCACCGACTTCCAGTGCTTTTCAGCGCGCAAGCTGGACAAGGGGCGCGATCATCCACTCGACGTGACGACGACGCGCACGCTGATGGGCGCGAGCTATCCGATGCCCGGCCTGCACTCGAAATATTACGATCAGGATATGGAGCCGCTGGTCGAGGTGGTGCAGGACACGTGCGGTCGACACGACGCCTTCGCGCTCGCGTGTGCGGCCAAATATTATGACGACATCGGCTATCCCGGCCACACCAACTGCTCCGAGAACTTTAATCGCGCGCTCTCGGACAAAGGCGTAAATCCCCGCGCGGGCTGGATGGCGATCAACTTCTTCTTCAACACGGCGATCGACGCGCATGGCGTGATGGTGTCGGACGAGCCGTGGTCGCGGCCGGGCGACTATGTGCTGCTCAGGGCGCTCACCGACATCGTCTGCGTGTCCTCGGCCTGCCCAGACGATACAACGCCGGCCAATGGCTGGAACCTGACCGACATCCATGTGCGGACCTATTCCGGCCAGCACAAATTCTCGCGAGCGATCGCCAGACGCATGACGCCCGATTCGGAACCGAAAATGACCCGCGAGACATCCTTTCATTCGAGCTTTGCCAAACACACGCGCGACTTCGTCGAGTACAGGGGCTACTGGCTGGCCAATTCCTTCGCCAAGGAAGGGCCGATCGCCGAATATTGGGCCTGCCGGCAGGACGCCGTGATCATGGACCTCTCGCCGCTGCGCAAGTTCGAGGTCACCGGCCCGGATTCGGAAGCGGTGCTGCAATACACGCTGACCCGCGACGTGAAAAAACTCGGCGTCGGCCAGGTCGTCTATTCGGCCATGTGCTACGAGCATGGCGGCATGATCGACGACGGCACGCTGCTTCGGCTCGGCAAGGACAATTTCCGCTGGGTCGGCGGGGACGATCTTTCCGGCGAGTGGCTGCGCGAGACCGCCAAGAAACTCGGCCTCAACGTGCTGGTGCGATCCTCCACGGACCAGATGCACAACATCGCCGTGCAAGGGCCGAAGAGCCGCGACATCCTGAGAGAAGTCATCTGGACCTCGCCGCTGCAGCCCTCGATCGACGAATTGGAATGGTTCCGTTTCGCCGTCGCGCGCATCGGCGGCGGCAACGGCATCCCGGTCGTCGTCTCGCGCACCGGCTACACCGGTGAGCTCGGCTACGAGATCTGGTGTCATCCACGCGACGCCGAAAAAGTGTTCGACGCGATCTGGGAGACCGGCCAGCCGCACGGGCTGAAGCCGATGGGCCTGCAGGCGCTCGACATGGTGCGCATCGAGGCCGGGCTGATCTTCGCCGGCTATGAGTTCTCCGACCAGACCGATCCTTTCGAGGCCGGCATCGGCTTCACCGTGCCGTTGAAGACGAAGACCGACGATTTCATCGGCCGCGAGGCGCTGATCCGCCGCAAGGAGCACCCGCAGACGAAACTGATTGGCCTCGACATCGACGCCAATGTCGCTGTCGGCCATGGCGACTGCGTCCATGTCGGCCGCGCCCAGATCGGCGTCGTCACTTCGGGCATGCGCTCGCCGGTGCTGAACAAGACCATTGCGCTGGCGCGGCTCGACGTCACGCATTCGGCCATCGGCACCGAGGTCGAGATCGGCAAGCTCGACGGCCATGCCAAGCGGCTGCCGGCGCGCGTCGTCGCCTTCGCCCATTACGACCCGCAGAAGACCAAACCGCGCTCCTGACAGCATTGCAACCAAGCCGGTAGTGGGTCAGTTTGGCAAGCTTTGGGAGATTGCTGACATCGTTGCGTTGATCCAAGCCAAGGAAGCCGAGAAGCCAATAGTGCGCGGCCCGTACCGGAAGAAAGGCGTCTCAATTGATTGATCCTAAACCCATCACGAACGAAAATATTCTGATGGCTCTTGGCATCGTTCTCGTCGAAATTCGCGCGGCCGATGAAATATCCACAGCACGGATGCTCGCTGACGCATTTCACAACGCACCGGCCATGATCGCGTCTGGCGCCAGTCCTCAGGATACCTGGGCAAGTGTACTTGGAACCGCTCGCAGGCTTGATGTGGAACGATATGTAGTCTGGCTATTAAGCCACGTTCAGGCGAGACAGATTTCAAACTGACCCACTACCGCCAAGCCATATTGCTCGACAAATGACGGCAGTTATGGTATTGTTTTGGCCATGGTGCTGATTTGCGCCGCGACCCGCCTTTGGCGGGTTTTTTCGTTTCAGACCACCCGGCAGCGCCGCGAAAGCCGGCGTTTCGCAAGCGTGATGTGCACAGCGCCACAAAACGCTTGACGTGAAAGCGCGCCGGATCAATCTTCACTGTTAAGAAAAAAATACGACTGAGTGGAAACACCGACAGTCGTCGATATTGTGTCGGGGGAAGCTTCGCGAAGCCGAGGCGTCGCCGGCGGGGACAACCAAAAGAGGAACACAGACACATGAGCACGGTAACCACCACTGCCCTGGTGCAGCCTGCCGAAGGGCAGCTGCACCGGAACATCGACTGGCGCGGCGCCTTCTGGGTGGCAAGCGGCGTTCCAGCCCTCGTCCTGTTTTCGATCGGCGGCATAGCCGGCACGACCGGAACGCTGGCCTTCGCGATCTGGACAGTGTCCATGATCATGGGCTTCCTGCAGTCCTTCACCTATGCCGAAATCGCCGGCCTGTTCCCGAACAAGTCCGGCGGCGCCTCGATCTATGGCGCCACCGCCTGGCTGCGCTACTCCAAGTTCATCGCGCCGTTGTCTGTGTGGTGCAACTGGTTCGCCTGGTCGCCGGTGCTGTCGCTCGGCTGCTCGATCGCCGCCGCCTATATCCTCAACGCGCTGGCGCCGCTGCCGGTGTTCAGCGAGACCTCGCCGGAGGTCATCGCCTATATCGCGGCCCATGCCGGAACGGCTCCCGCCGACGCGATCACCGCGGTGACCGCGGCCGCAACGCCCGTCATCCGCACGTGGTCGCTGTGGAGCCACACGCTGGGTCCGGTCTCCTTCACCTTCAACTCAACCTTCTTCATCGGCGCGGTGCTGATGCTGATCATCTTCTCGATCCAGCATCGCGGCATTCTCGGCACGGCCAATGTGCAGAAATATATCGGCCTGCTGGTCATCATCCCGATGTTGATCGTCGGCGTGGTGCCGATCTTCACCGGCCAGATCAACTGGGCGAATTTCTCGCCGTTGGTGCCTCTAGCCGCCGCCTACGCCCCCGAGCCCGGCGCGTGGAACATCGCCGGCTGGACGCTGGTGCTTGGCGGCATGTTCATCGCCGCGTGGTCGACCTACGGTTTTGAGACCGCCGTCTGCTACACGTCGGAGTTCAAGAACCCCGGCACCGACACGTTCAAGGCAATCTTCTATTCCGGCCTGCTGTGCATGCTTTTGTTCATCCTGGTGCCCTTCACCTTCCAGGGCGTGCTTGGCTTGAACGGCATGCTGGCGACGCCGATCGTCGACGGCTCGGGCGTTGCCGATGCGCTGGCCGGCATGGTCGGCGGCGGCAATCTGATCCACAGCCTCTTGGTGATGCTGATGATCCTGGCGCTGGTGCTCTGCATCATGACGGCGATGGCCGGCTCCTCGCGCACGCTCTACCAGGGCTCGGTCGACGGCTGGCTGCCGCGCTATCTCAGCCATGTCAACGAACACGGCGCGCCGACGCGGGCGATGTGGACCGACCTGATCTTCAACCTGATCGTGCTGGCCATCGCCTCGGCCGACGCGACGAGCTTCTTCTTCATCCTCGCCGTGTCGAACTGCGGCTACATCATCTTCAACTTCCTCAACCTCAATGCCGGCTGGATCCACCGCATCGACAACGGCCATATCGCACGGCCTTGGAAGGCACCGAGCTGGCTGCTCGGCGTCGGGGCGATCTTCGCCTATGTCAACGCGGTCTTCATGGGCGCCGGCGCCAAGGTGTGGAACCCGATGGCGCTGTGGGCCGGCCTGATCACCGCGGCGCTGATCATCCCGGTGTTCTGCTTCCGCCACTACATCCAGGATGGCGGCAAGTTCCCGGACCACATGCTGGCCGATCTCGGCATGTCGTCAGCCGATCTCAAGGTCAAGAAGGCGGGAATGCTGCCCTATCTGACGCTGGTCGCCGGCGTGGTGGTGATGCTGCTGGCCAACTGGCTGTTCGTCATCTGACCTCAGAGCGGTTCATCGTTTCACGGAAACGCAGAACCGCTCTATCTTTTTGTTTTGACGCAATTCCGGACGGAAAACCGCTTCACACTTTTCCTGGAATTGCTCTGCAAGGATCGGGCGCAGATCAAAGCGCCTGATTGACCCAAAGAGATTGCCGGCCGGTCGAGACATCGACCGGCCGGCATTTTTCATTCCGCCGCCAGCGCCAGCTGCGGCTGTTCGGTGTTCTCCGGCACGGCGTCGGCCGGTTGCTCCTCGGCTCCGCGCTTCTTTGGCTCGCGGCCGAAGAACAAGGCATAGCCTGCCGGAAGCACGAGGATGGTGAGAACGGTGGCGACGAGGATACCGCCCATCATCGCGTAGGCGAGCGGCCCCCAGAACACGGCGCGCGAGATCGGGATCAGCGCCAGCACCGCCGTCATCGCCGTCAGCACGATCGGCCGGAAACGGCGTACAGCCGAGCCGATGATGGCCTCCGAGCGTTCCATGCCCCTGGCTATGTCCTGGTCGATCTGATCGACCAGGATGATCGAGTTGCGCATGATGATGCCGAGCAGCGCGATCACGCCGAGGATGGCGACGAAGCCGAACGGTGCGCCGCTGATCAGAAGCGCGGCCGCCGCACCGATGATGCCGAGCGGGCCGGTCGCCAGCACCAGCATCGCCTTGCCGAAATGCTGCAGCTGGATCATCAAGAGCACGACGATGACGGCCAGCATGATCGGCGCCTTGGCGGCAATCGAGGCCTGGCTTTCGGCGGAATCCTCGGCACCGCCCTGGATCTCGATCTTGTAGCCGGGCGCGAGGCCGTCGCGCAGACCCTTGATGTCGTTGTACATCTTGGTGACGACATCGTTGGACTGCACGCCATCCGGCAGCGTGCCGCGCACGCTGATTGTCGGCAAGCGGTCGCGCCGCCATTCGACGCCCTGCTCGAGCACCGGAACGACCTTGGCCACCTGCGACAGCGGCACGAAGCCGCCGAAGTCGGTCGGGATATAGACCGAGTCGACCGAGGACAGCAGCTTGCGGCTCGCCTCCGGCTCACGGGCGACAATGGAGACCGTCTCCTCGCCGTCGCGGAAATCGTCGAGCGGCGCGCCGGACATGGTTGCCTGCAGCATCTGGCGGATGCGCTGCGAGCTGACGCCGAGTGCACGGGCGCGATCCTGGTCGATGACCAGCTTCATCGCCGGCACCGGTTCCAGCCAGTCGTCGTGAACGGCGCCGAGCAGCGGATTGGCCTGGAACTTGGCCTTCACCTCGTCGGCGATGCGGCGCACCTCCTGGCGGTCCGGACCCATGACGCGCATCTGCACCGGCCAGCCGGTCGGCGGGCCGAGGAACAGGCGGTCGACCTTGGAACGGATCGAGGGGAAATCCTGCGCCAGGATGGTGCGCAGCTTGACGATCAGCCGTTCGCGGGCCGGTTCGTCCTTGGCCATCACCAGGAGCTGGGCGAAGTTCGGATTCCTGAGCTGCTGGTCGAGCGGCAGGAAGAAGCGCGGCGCGCCCTCGCCGATATAGGTGGCGATGAAACGCTTGTCCTGATCGCCCATCATCTTGGCTTCGAGCGCCTTGGCCTGCGTCTCGACCTCCTTGATGCTGGTGCCTTCCGGCAGCCAGAGATCGACGAGGATTTCCGGACGCGACGACTGCGGGAAGAAGTTCTGCGGGATGAACTGGAACGCCCACAGGCTGGTACCGAAGGTGACCAGGGTCATCACCAGGACGATGATGCGATGGCGCACGGCCCAGCCGACAGTGGCGCGCAGCCGGCGATAGAAGCTGGTGTCGAAGGCATCGTGATGATTGCCGGCATGCTTGCGCTGCTTCAGGATCATGTGGCCGAGCCATGGCGTGAAATAGACCGCCACGAACCAGGACACGACCAGCGCGATGCCGACGACGTAGAACAGCGTGCGCACATATTCGCCGGCCGTCGAGGCGGCGAAGCCGACCGGGATGAAGCCGGCGGTGGTGATCAGCGTGCCGGTCAGCATCGGGAAGGCCGTCGAGGAGTAGGCGAAGCTCGCCGCCTCGATCTTGACCAGCCCTTCCTCGAGCTTTCGTTCCATCATCTCGACGACGATCATGGCGTCGTCGACCAACAGGCCGAGCGCGATGATCAGCGCGCCGAGCGAGATGCGCTGCAGGTCGATGCCGATCTCGTACATGATGGCGAAAGTGGCGGCGAGCACCAGCGGAATGGCGATGGCGATCACCAGACCGGAACGCCAGCCGATCGAAAGGAACGAGACGACGAGCACGATCAGCAGCGCCTCGCCGAGCGCCTCCATGAATTCGTTGACGGCATCCTTGACGACCTCGGGCTGGTCGGAAATCTGGTCGACCGCAACGCCATAGGGCAGAGCTTCCTCGAAACGCTGATAGGTCGCCTCGACGTCCTTGCCGACGTCCTTGACGTTGAAGCCCTTGGCCATGACGACGCCGACCTGGACGCTCTCGTGGCCATTGAAGCGATACTTGCGCTGGTAGGGATCCTCGAGACCCGAGGTCACGGTGGCGATATCGCCCAGCCGCGTCACCTGGTTGCCGGCGCGCAGGCGAAGCTCGCGGATGTCGGCCGCCTTGGTCACATCGCCCTCGACCGAGATGCGCACCGAACGCAGGCCGGTGTCGACCGAACCCGACGGATCGACACTGTTCTGGCCCTTGATGGCGTTCTGCAGGTCGGTGAGCGTCAGGCCGCGCTCGGCGAGCGCCTTGGACGAGACGTCGATATAGATCTTCTCGGGCTGGTCGCCGATGATGACCGCCTTCTCGACGCCGGGCGTCGTCAGCAGCATGTCGCGCGCCTGGGTGGCGAATTTCTTCAGCTCGGGATAGCTGTAGCCGTCGCCGCTGATCGAATGCAGCGTGATGAAGGTGTCGCCGAACTCGTCGTTGAAATAGGGACCGAGCAAGCCTTGCGGCAGGTCGCCGGCGATATCGCCGACCTTCTTGCGCACCTGGTAGAAGGCATCCTTCACCTGGTCGGCGTTGGTGTCGCCCTTGATCTGGACGGTGATGATGGCGCTGCCGGCGCGGGTGTAGGAACGCACGAAATCGAGATGCGGCGTTTCCTGCAGCTTGCGCTCGATCTTGTTGACGACCTGGTCCTCCATCTCCTTGATCGAGGAGCCTGGCCAGACCGCCTGCACGACCATGACGCGGAAGGTGAAATCCGGATCTTCCTTCTGGCCCATGCGCATCAGGCCGAGCGCGCCGGCGATGATGATCAGGCCAAACAGGAAGCGCGCGATGCTCGGGTGTCCGATCGCCCAGCGCGAGAGATTGAACGGTTTTTTTTCATTCGTGTCGGTGGTCATCGGCGTCAGTCCAATCCAATTGATTGTCGGCGCATGCGCGCGGCATGCTCACGGAATTTCCGATGCTGGCTTCCGGGCGACGAGGCTTTCCGAGCGGAGAGACACTCGTCGCGGTGGGACGCGAGGACGGATGTGGGGGTTACATCGACCTGACGTCTCGACAATCGGGCACTCGCCGCCCGGAAACCGTGACCCACTAGACCCCGCGGCTTTCGCCTAAGGTGATGACAAGTGGGTTTTCATTTTGCCTGGGCTTCAGCGCAGGCTGCTGGTGGTCTCGCCATCATTCTCCGCCGATGCGGCCTGCTGCGCTGCATCGCCGGAGGGCTTGACCTTCAGATTTTCGGTCATGAACTGTGTGCCGGCGGCAACCACCACGTCGCCCTGCTTCAGCCCGTCGGCGACATTGACGCCGTCGGCGGTGAAGTCGCCGACCTTGACCGGGCGCGGATGCACCGTCTCGCTGTTACGGTCGACGGTCCAGACGATCTTCTGGCCGTCCTTCTCGGCGAGCGCGCTGAGCGGGACCGACACCATCTGCTGCCGGCTCGCCACCGAGGCCTCGATATTGGCGGTCATGCCAAGCAGCACGCGCGGATCGTTGGGCAGCGAGACGCGGACGGCAAAGGTGCGCGACTGCGGATCGGCACTGCCGGCAACCTCGCGGACCTTGCCGGCAAGCGTCAGCGCATCGTCCGACCAGAAGCTCGCCTTGACGTCCTTGCCCGGCTTGAATTCAGCGATATCCATTTCCGGAACGGCGATCAGCACTTCCTTCTCACCGTCGACGGCGACCGTCATGACCGGCGTGCCGGCGCCGACCACCTGGCCGACATCGGCGGTGACGGCGGTGACGATGCCGTCCTGGCTTGCCTTGAGATCGGTGTAACCGACCTGGTTTCGGGCCTGGGCAAGGGTCGAGCGGGCGGCATCGCGCGTCGCCACCGCCTGGTTGTAGGTCAGTGTCGCCTGCTCAAGCTGCGACTTGGACGCGACGTTCTTGGCGTAGAGCTGCTCGGCGCGCTTCTTGGTCAGATCGACCGTCTCGACCTGCCGTTCGGCGGCATCGAGGCTCGCCGCCGCACTCTTGACCGACAAGTCGTAGTCAGAGGGGTCGATGCGGGCCAGCACATCGCCCGAAGTCACATGCTGGCCGATGTCGACGAGCCGCTCGGTAACCTTGCCGGCGACACGGAAGCCGAGGTTCATCTCGGTGCGGGCGCGCACCGAGCCGGAATAGTCGAGCTCGCGGGTGGTTTGCGCCTGACCGATCTCGACCACCTTGACCGGCCGGATGATATCCTTGACTTCGGCCTTTTCTTGGCTGCAGCCGGCAAGCCCGAGCACCGCGACGACGAGCACGGCCGGACCGACTGCTGGAAGCCTGCTCATGATGGAATTGGACAAAGACACCTTAGTACTCCCAAACTGGAGATGAACCGTCTTCCGGCGCCCGGCGGGCGGCGGTTATTTCTTCAAGGCCTTGATCGCGTAATCGATGAGGTCGTCGGGCATCGCCCGGTTGGTCTTGGCAAGGCATTGCGCCACCATCTGCGGATGGCACAGGATGACGGTGGCGGCGCCGAAGCAGCGCGACGCGATCACCGGATCCTGCTCGGCGAACTCGCCGGCTTCGATGCCGTCGCGGATCACCTCGGCGAACAGATCGTGGATGCTGTCGACATGCTTGTCGATGACGCCCCAATCACGCTCGAGGGCAACGATGACCATCTCATGCACCTTCTGGTCGTCGAGCATGACTTCCATCGTCATCTTGTACTGCGCGTGCACGTAGCGCCGCAGCCGCTCCTCGGCGCTGATCGGCAGGCGGGAAATCTCGTAGGCCATCTTGTAGCTGGCGCCGAGCATACGGCCGCAGACGGCCTGGTGGATTTCGACCTTGGTGGCGAAGAAGCGGTAGATGTTGGCCGGCGACATGCCGAGCTCGCGCGCAATGTCGGCGACATTGGTCTTGCCGTAGCCATAGTGGCGGAACAGGCGTTCGGCGCAGTCGAGAATGCGGGTGACATTCTCCTGGCGGGTCGGGTCGGCCACGATGTTTGCGATCTCGGGCATGGCTCTCTGTCAAATTACGAGTGACGAATTTCAATTTTCGTCAGTCATAAATCGAAATTCGTGAGATGTCAACGCGGATTCGACGTACGCGTATAATTGGTGACAGATGGTGACAGTCAGAGCGGCCGGCCCGCCAGGCGCTTCGTCCCGGACGCCGGGGGCAAACCTATCGAGGACAGAGCGAAAGAGCGTAAAGGCCGCTCACCCTGCCTTCGCCATCTCGCGCAGCCGAAACTTCTGGATCTTCCCGGTCGATGTCTTGGGAATCTCGGCGAAGATCACCGCCTTCGGCACCTTGAAGCGGGCAAGCAGCGCGCGGCAGTGCTCGATGATCTCGGCCTCGGTCGCCGTCCTGCCGGGCTTCAGTTCGACATAGGCGACCGGCACCTCGCCCCATTTGTCGTCTGCCCGGGCGACGACGCCGCAGGAGGCGACGGCGGGATGCTTGTAGAGCGCGTCCTCGACCTCGATCGACGAGATGTTCTCGCCGCCGGAAATGATGATGTCTTTCGAACGATCCTTGAGCTGGATGTAACCGTCGGGGTGCATGACACCGAGGTCGCCGGAGTGGAACCAGCCACCGTCGAAGGCCTCGTCGGTTGCCTTGCGGTTCTTCAGATAGCCCTTCATGACGATGTTGCCGCGGAACATGACCTCGCCGATGGTCTCGCCGTCGGCCGGCGTTTCCGTCATCGTCTCGGGGTTCATCACGGTCAGGCCCTCGAGCGCTGCATAGCGCACGCCCTGCCTCGCCTTCTTCGCCGTCCTCGGGCCCTTCTCCAGCCCATCCCACTCATTGTGCCATTCGTTGACGACCGCCGGACCGTAGGTCTCGGTCAGGCCGTAGAGATGGGTGACGGCAAAGCCGGCATCGGCCATGCCCGACAACACGGCCTCCGGCGGCGGTGCGGCAGCGGTGTTGAAGGTGACCGTCTGCGGGAATTGCCGCTTGTCCTCGTCGCTGGCGTTGATCAGCACCGACATGACGATCGGCGCGCCGCAGAGATGGGTCACGCCATGGTCGGCAATCGCATCGTAGATCGGCTTCGGCCGCACCCAGCGCAGACAGACGTGGGTGCCGGCCTGGACGGCGAGCGTCCAGGGAAAGCACCAGCCATTGCAGTGGAACATCGGCAGCGTCCACAGATAGACCGCGTGCTTGGCCATGCCGGCGTGGATGGTGTTGGTGTAGGCCATCAAGGCCGCGCCGCGATGATGGTAGACGACGCCCTTCGGGTTGCCGGTCGTGCCCGAGGTGTAGTTGAGCGAGATGGCGTCCCATTCGTCGTCGGGCATCGACCAGCCAAAATCCTCGTCGCCGCCGGCGACGAACTCCTCGTAGTCGAGCGTGCCGATCCGCTCGCCCTTCGGATAGGGCGCATCAGCGGCGTAATCCGGATCGTCATAGTCGATGACCAGTGGCCTGGCCTTGGCCTGCGCCAGAGCCTCCTTGAGGACGCCGGAAAATTCGCGGTCGACGATGAGGACTTTCGTCTCGGCATGGTCGAGCTGGAAGGCAATTACTGCCGCATCGAGGCGGGTATTGAGCGAATGCAGCACCGCTTTGGTCATCGGCACGCCGAAATGCGCCTCCAGCATCGGCGGCGTGTTGGAGAGCATCACGGTCACGGTATCGCCCTTGCCGATGCCGCGCTTCGAGAGCGCCGAGGCGAGCTTCAGCGAACGCCGCCAGAAATCGCGATAGGCGATGCGCTGGCTGCCATGGATGATGGCGATATGGTCGGGATAGGTCCTGGCCGCGCGCTCCAGATAGGTGAGCGGCGTCAGCGGCTGGTGATTGGCGGCGTTCCTGTCGAGATCCTGTTCGTAGGGATTGCCCATCCCGTCCTCCGCAATGTCGAATATCAACTTCTAATCACAGGCCTCGCGCCGCGTCACCACCAACGATGCCACGACAAGGTGCATTTGGCACAATGATGATCCAGATTCAGCGAGCGAAAGGGTATTGCATACCTCGCTCAATTTGACTTTTGTCGAGAGCCGTGAATAATGTCAGCTGAGGAGATGGCATGGCGATCCGACCGGCAGAACAGCTTATCCACAAGGCCGCCTGGCTCTACTACGCCCATGGCCTGCGACAGGATCAGGTAGCCAGCCAGCTCAACATTTCGCGCGCTTCGGTCGCCATGTATCTGCGCAAGGCGCGCGAGACCGGCATCGTCAACATCTCGACCTCGACCCAGCTCTTCACCGACGATGTCATGGCGCGCCGGCTCGAAGACGCCTTGAGCCTCGACGCGGTCTGGATCGCGCCGGAAAACGACTATGTAATCGATCCGTCGACCGACATCGCGGTGCTGGCGGCGAGCGTCTTTCTCGAACTGGTGAAGAAGGGCGACCGCATCGGCGTCGCCTGGGGCCGAACCATCTATACCATCGCCGACATCATGTCCTATGCCGATCTGCAGGACGTCACCGTGGTGCAACTCTGCGGCAATCTCGGCGCGCCCTATTCTTACCGGCCGGACCAGTGCACGATGGAAATCGCGCGCCGGCTCAACGCCAAGGGACTGAATTTCTACGCGCCGCTGGTGCTGACGACGGAAGCGCTGGCACATGGCTTGCGCGCCGAGCCGGTGATCCGCGAGCAATTGTCCGGGATAAGCGACTGCGATCTTGCGCTCTATTCGGTCGGCACCGTCGATGCCGACAGCCATGTCGTCAAATGCGGCGCGCTGAGCGCCGGAGAGATGGCTTTACTGCGCGAGGCCGGTGCCGCCGGCGTCATCGCCGGCCAGATCATCGATGCCGCCGGCAAGGCGCTCGACTGCAGCTACAATCGCCGCGTCATCTCGGCGGCGCTGTCGTCGCTGCGCCAGATCGAAAAACGCCTGATGGTGGTGCAGGAGGACAGCAAGTTCGAACCGCTGCTCGCTGCCCTCGCCGGTGGGCTGTGCACACATCTGGTGGTCGGCGCGCGCATGGCGAAGCGGCTGCTGGAGCACGCGGGAGCGGCGACCGAAAAGGCCTCCTAGACAGACACAATCCTTGCCGCCGGCGCATTGTCATCAAAGCGTCGCGGCATTCCTGTTCACAGCAACCAAACACAGCAAAGCGGACGAAGCGAAATGAAGAATTTGTGGAATGACGGCGACGCCGAAAAGATGGTTGCCGACTATGCGAAGAAGGGCGTCAGCCGCGATCTGGCGCTGCGCGTCTACACGACGCGGCTGCTCGGCGGCGAGCCGCGCCTTGTGCTGCATGGCGGCGGCAATACCTCCTGCAAGACCAGGGCCACCGATCTGGTCGGCGACGAGTGGGATGTGCTCTGCGTCAAGGGCAGCGGCTGGGACATGGCCGTCATCGAGCCGCAGGGCCTGCCGGCGGTCAAGATGGGCGCGCTCATCAAGGCGCGCGCGCTGAACAAACTCGGCGACGAGGCCATGGTCGCGCTGCAGCGGGCAAACCTCATCGACCCCGCCTCACCAAACCCGTCGGTCGAGACGCTGCTGCACGCCTTCCTGCCGCACAAATTCGTCGACCACACGCACTCCACCGCCATCCTCGCCATCGTCGACCAGGAAGACAGCGAGCCGCTGGTGCGGAAGGTGTTCGGCGAGAAGATGGGCTACGTGCCTTACATCATGCCGGGATTCGACCTGGCAAAGGCGGCGGGCGACGTCTTCGACGCCGACCCGAGCGTCGAGGGCCTGATCCTCGACAAGCATGGCATCTTCACCTTCGGCGACGACGCCAGGCAGGCCTACGACCGGATGATCCATTATGTGAATGTCGCCGAAGACTTCGTGGCGAAGAACGGCAAGCCGCATAGCGAAAAGGCCGCGCTGCCGGCGAAGCTGGCGAAGCCGCAGGACATCGCGCCGATGCTGCGCGGCGCGGTGGCAGTGGCGCGCGGCGAAGGTCGCTTCGACCGCATGATCAGCGACTTCCGCACCTCGGATGCGATCGTCGATTTCATCAACTCGGCCAAGATCGCCGACTATGCCGGCCGCGGCGTGTCGACGCCGGATCTGTCGATCCGGATCAAGACCGGACCAATGGCGGTGCCGGCGCCGGACGCCCGCAAGATCGGCGACTACAAGGCCGTCATCAAGAGTCACGTCGAGACCTTCGCCAAGGATTATCGCGCCTATTTCGAGACCAATGACGCGCTCGACGACGTCAAGCGCACCATGCTCGATCCGATGCCGCGCCTGACGCTGGTGCCCGGCCTCGGCATGTTCGGCCACGGCCGCACGCTGAAGGACGCCAGGATCGCCTCGGATGTCGGCGAGATGTGGATCGAAGCGGTGCGCGGCGCCGAAGCCGTCGGCCATTTCCACCCGCTGTCCAAGGCCGATTTGTTCCCGCTCGAATACTGGTCGCTGGAGCAGGCCAAGCTTGCCTCGAACAAGCCGAAGCCGCTGACCGGCCAGGTGCTGCTGGTCACCGGCGGCGCCGGCGCGATTGGCGCTGCGACGGCCAAGCTGTTCGCCGACAATGGCGCCCACGCCGTCATCGTCGATCTCGATCCGGCGAAGGCTGCGGAAGCGGCCAAGAAAGCCGGCAACGGCTCGATCGGCGTCGGCGCCGACATCACCAATGCGGCCGAGC
The DNA here is from genome assembly GCF_964252735.1 of Mesorhizobium sp. LjNodule214. Classification (NCBI taxonomy): domain Bacteria; kingdom Pseudomonadati; phylum Pseudomonadota; class Alphaproteobacteria; order Hyphomicrobiales; family Phyllobacteriaceae; genus Mesorhizobium; species Mesorhizobium sp. LjNodule214. The sequence continues at coordinate 2,495,093 of NZ_CAXUPE020000001.1, read as the reverse complement.
TGCGCGCCGTCTTCGACAGAGCGGTCGCCGTCTTCGGCGGCCTCGACATATTGGTCTCCAATGCCGGCGCTGCCTGGGAGGGCCGGATCGGCGAGCTCGACGACGCCCTGCTGCGCAAGAGTTTCGAGCTCAATTTCTTCGCCCACCAGTCGGCGGCGCAGAACGCCGTGCGCATCATGCTGGAACAGGGCACCGGCGGCGTGCTCCTGTTCAATACCTCCAAGCAGGCGGTCAATCCGGGGCCGAAGTTCGGCGCCTATGGCATCCCCAAGGCGGCGACGCTCTTCCTGTCCAGGCAATACGCACTCGACTACGGCGCCCAAGGCATCCGCTCCAACGCGGTCAATGCCGACCGCATCCGCTCGGGGCTGTTGACTGACGCCATGATCGCCAGCCGCTCGGGCGCGCGCGGCGTGTCGGAGAAGGAATACATGTCCGGCAACCTGCTGGGGCAAGAGGTGACGGCCGAGGACGTCGCCCAGGCCTTCCTGCACCAGGCGCTGGCCGAGCGCACCACCGCCGACGTGACGACGGTGGATGGCGGCAACATCGCCGCGGCGATGCGGTAGCGGCAAGAAAATACCGGAACGGCGAAGAGCGGCCTGCGGGCCGCTTTTCTTTTTGCGCTCGAATCAGGGCTGTCTTGGAATCGTCGCTGTCGGGCCATCAAAAACCCCGTTTCGGACCGTTCCTGGCGGCTGGGACCTCCGCAATGATGCCGCTTGCAACATCGATCGCTTTTTTCACCAATCGCGGCACCGCCGCCGATTGTTCAGCCTTCAACCCCAGACCCTTTTGGAGACGTTCATGGTTGCGAAAAGATTGCGTATCGCTGTGCTGTTTGGCGGACGCTCGGCCGAGCACGATGTCTCCGTGCTTTCGGCGACCAACGTTATGCGCGCGCTGGAGCCGGCGAAATACGATGCCGTTCCCATCTTCGTCACCCGCGACGGGCAATGGCTGCTGAGCAGTTTCGAAGAAGGCACGCTAGCGACACCGTCTGTCGGTACGGAGCTCTGCCTGGTGCCGGGCGGGCATGGGCGGATGCTGGCGATCCCCGCCGGTGGCGTGCCTCACGACCTGCCTGTCATCGACATAATGTTTCCCGTGCTGCACGGCCTGCATGGCGAGGACGGCGCCATGCAGGGGCTGGCCGAGGTGGCGCGCGTGCCGCTCGCCGGCTGCGGCATCCTTGGTTCCGCGACCGCGCTCGACAAGGACATCGCCAAGCGGCTGCTGAAGGCAGCCGGGCTACCCGTCGCGCGCTCGGTGACGATCGATGAGGGTGCCGCACCTTCGCTCGCCGCGCTGGAAGCCGAACTCGGCCTGCCGCTGTTCATCAAGCCGGCGCGGCAAGGCTCGTCGGTCGGCGTCAGAAAAGTCTCGGCCAGCCAGGAATTCGCCGGGGCGCTCGCCGAAGGTTTTCAGCACGACCGCAAGCTTCTGGCCGAAGAGTTCATCCGCGGCCGCGAAATCGAATGCAGCGTGCTGGAGGACACGGAAGGCGGCCTGTTCGTCTCCCGCCCCGGCGAAATCGTGCCGGCCGAAAGCCACGGCTTCTACAGCTACGATGCCAAATACATCGACAAGGACGGGGCGGCGCTGAAGGTGCCTGCCGAGCTGCCACCGGAGATCGAAGACAGGATCCGCGAGACGGCGGCAAAGGCGTTCCGCGCGGTCGGCTGCGACGGCATGGCCCGCGTCGATTTCTTCGTCACGCCGGACATGGATTTCGTCATCAACGAGCTCAACACCATTCCCGGCTTCACCGACATCAGCATGTATGCCAAGGCGATGGCGGCAAGCGGCGTCAGCTATGCGGAAGTCATCGACCGGCTGGTGGCGTATGGGCTGGCGCGGGCCGGCCGATCCGGCTGAAGACGAAGCTGCGGCTGCAAACAAAAAGAGCGGCCCGCGAGCCGCTCTTCCTCTGCCGAAGGGCCAGGAATTACTTGGCGTTCGGGTTCGGCATCCAAGCCGGCATGGCGACATCGGCATGGGCGAACTGCGGCAGCTTCGCCGACAGGTCCTCCATGTTCTTGATGTCCTTGTCGATCAGATCCTTCTGGGTGATCAGCGTCGGCGGCACGATGACGTTGTGGCCGGGGTCTTCACCGGCCAGAAGCTGCGCCAGTGCGCGCACCGAGACCTGGCCGACGACGGCCGGGTTGGTGGCGGCGGTGGCCGCCCAGGCGCTGTCAGCCTCGCGCATGGCAGCAATGTCGGAGGTCGAGATGTCGGCCGAATAGATCTTGATGTCCTTGTTCATGCCGGCCTCGTCGACGGCGATCTTCACGCCCTTGGCGAACTCGTCGTAGGGCGCGAACATCACCTTGATATCCGGGTGAGCCGACAGCACCGAGCGCGCCTGGTTGGCGACCGAATTGGCGATCGGGTTGTCGAGCGTGCCGAACATCGCGACTTCGTTGATGCCGGAAAACTTCTTCTTGACGTCGACCCAGGTCTCGTTGCGGCGGTCGAGCGGTGCGATGCCGGCGACATAGACATAACCGGCCTTCCAGCTCTCGCCATTGTCCTTGACCGCCTGTTCGAGCGCCAGCCGCGCGAGGTCGCGGTCGGACTGTTCGATCTGCGGGATCTTGGGATTTTCGACATTGACGTCGAAGGCGACGACCTTGATGCCGGCGTCGACGGCGCGCTGGGCGGCGTCCTTCATCGATTCCGTCAGCCCGTGCTGGATGATGATGCCCTGGACGCCGAGCGCGATGGCCTGGTCGACCATGTCGGCCTGAAGGGCCGCATCCTGGCGGCTGTCGAGCACGCGAAGGTCGACGCCGAGCGCCTTCGACTGTGCCTCGACGCCGGACAGATAGGCCTGGAAAAAGTCGCCGGTAGAGAGATAGCGCACCAGCGCGATCTTGACGCCGGGCTTGTCGAACGGCGCCGGCTTGTCCGCGGCAAGAGCCGGCGCCTGCATCAGCATCGTGGCGCCGGCAAACCCGAGCGCCAGCTTTCCTAGAAGTCTTCTTGTGATCGTCACGTTGTTTCCTCCATTTGTTGAACCCAAAAATCTGCCCCGGTCGAAACCCTATCTCTTGCCCCTGCCGGAAAGGGCGAAGGTGAAGACAAGGGCAACGACGAGAACCACGCCCTTGACGAAATCCTGCGTGTAGTAAGGCGCGTTCATCATCGTCAGGCCCTGCAGCAGCACGCCGACGAACACAGCACCTACGGCGGTGCCGAAGGCGTTGGGCTTGGCGGCCCCGAGGACCGCGTAACCGATGAGTGCTGCCGCCACCGCGTCGAGCAGCAGATTATTACCCGAGGCGATGTCGCCGCGTCCAAGTCGTGCAGCGAGCAAAATCCCGCCGATCGAGGCAAAAACTCCAGAAATGACATAGGCCCAGATTTTGTATGCCTTGACAGGCGCGCCGGCGAGTTCGGCGGCCCGCTCGTTGCTGCCGACCGCATACATCATGCGACCGAAGCGGGTGTATTCGAGGAAGAACCAGATCAGCACGGCGAGTACGAGCAGGACGACGACCGATACCGGAATGAGGTTCGGGATGAAGAAGTCGAAGCGGTGGCGGCCGAGCGCCAGGAACGCATCGCCGAACTTGCCATTGGCGACCGAGCCGTCGGGCATGGTCATGCCGGTGGCGATCGAGCGGCCTTCGGTCGGGATGCGCTGCAGGCCGACCAACAGGAACATCATGCCAAGCGTCGCCAGCAGATCCGGCACGCGCATATAGACGATCAGCCAGCCATTGATGAGGCCGACGAGAACGCCGATCAGCAGGCAGGCGATGACCGCGACGACGGCGTTCTGTTCCAGCACCACCATCACGTAGGAGGCCGCCATCATGGCGCTGGTGGCGACCGAGCCGATCGACAGGTCGAAGCCGCCGACAACGAGCGTCGCGGTGACGCCGAGCGCCAGCACGCCGGTGATGGCGACGGACTGGAAGATGAAGACCGCACTTTGCGGCGAGACGAAACCGTCGGCGGCGACGGCGAAATAGGCGATCAACCCGAACAGAAGAATGAGGAAGCCATAGCGGATGGCATGGTCGCGCAGCATCATTCGGCGCTCCGGCGCGCTGCTGTCGTCTTAGCCCAACTCATACCTGCTCCGTTCCATGTCGTTGGTTCATGCCGCACTGTGCAGCGGGCCGCCCGCCACTTCAGCCAGCAGCCGCTCGAGGTCGATGTCGGCATTCCGGTGCTCGCCGACGATCGTCTGCTCCGACATCACCAGGATGCGGTCCGCCGTCTCCAGCGCCTCGTCGAGTTCGGTGACGAAGAGCAGCGTGGCACGACCGTCGGCGCTTGCCCTGAGCTTGGCGGCGATATCGCGCCTGGCCGAAATGTCGACGCCCTGGAACGGCTCGTCGAGGATGAACAGTTTTGCGTCCTGCGCCATCCAGCGCGCGACCATCACCTTCTGCTGGTTGCCGCCGGAAAGGGCCGACATCTCGTCCTTCTCGGAGCGGCAGACGATGCCCAGATCCTGGATCTGCCGGCGGGCGGTGGCGCGCTCGATGCGACGCTTGAGAACACCGAAACGCGACATGCGCTTGTGGAACGGCAGGCTGATGTTTTCCTGAATGTTGAAGCCGCCGACGATGCCGTTTTCGCCGCGGTCCTTGGCAACAAGGAACACGCCGGCCGCGATCGCTTCGCCCGCCGATCGAGGCGCGTAGGGCTTGCCGTCCATGGTCATGGTGCCGGCCAGCGGCTTGCGCACGCCAAAGAGTGTTTCGGCCAGCGCCGTCTTGCCGACGCCGACGAGGCCGGTGACGGCGACGACCTCGCCGGCGCCGAGCATCAGCGAGATCGGCCGCGCGCCTGGCGCAAGGCGCAAGCCTTCGACCGTCAGAACGGCATGCGCCGAATTGCGGGCGACGACGCGGTCGAGATGGATCTTGCGCCCGAGCATGGCGTTGACGGCGCCCTCATAGTCGAGCGGCTTCCGGTCGAACACGCCGCTGACCACGCCGTCGCGCATCGAGATGATGCGGTCGGCCAGCCTGCGGATGTCCGACATGCGGTGCGAGATGTAGAGGATCGCGACGCCCTGTTCGCGCAGCCGGTCGATCAGCGCGAACAGCCGGTCGGCCTCGACGCTGGACAGTGAGGAAGTCGGCTCGTCGAGGATCAGCACCTTCGGCCGGTGCGCCATGGCGCGGGCAATGGCCACCATCTGGCGGTCGGCCAGTGAAAGGTCGCTGATCCTGGCCCTGAGGTCGATCGCCAGACCCATGCGATCGGCGACGGCCTTGGCCTCGCGGCGCACGCGGGCTGGATTGAAGAATGTCGGTACCCCGCTGCCGCTCAGCCGGTCCAGCGTCAGATTGGTGGCGACGTCGAGGTCGGCGACGACGCCGTCATTGATGTTCTGATGCACGGTGACGACGCCGGCGCGGATCGCCTCTGCCGGAGTCTTCGGCGCGAAGTCCTCACCAGCGAGGCTCATCGTGCCGGCGCCGCGCTCGTAGACGCCACTGATGATCTTGACCAGGGTGGATTTGCCGGCGCCGTTGGCGCCCATCAGCACGGTGACCTCGCCCGCATGCAGCTCGACCGAGATGCCGCCAAGCACCTCGTTCTGGCCAAAGGATTTCCTCAGGCCGTCCACACGGAACACGGCACCATTGCCCATTCGTTCCTCCCTGACCGTGACGCTATGGGCTGTACCGGCAATTGTCAACACGATTGACAATTGCCAGAGCGCTACCTAGCTTGGCCCCGCCGCCATGCCTCCGTTATGTTCGGAGCGCATATGCGGGAGGATGACGATGACGCAGAAACTGCCGTTCGAAGCATTGTCGGTCGAAACGCTGCCGGCGCGCCTTGGTATAAACGAAGCGTTGTGCGCTCGGATCGGCAAGGACGCCGAAAGCTGGAAGGTGCGCGAGGTCGGCGACGGCAATCTGAACCTGGTGTTCATCGTCGAGGGCATCACTGGGGCGGCCGTCGTCAAGCAGGCCCTGCCCTATGTCCGGCTGGTCGGCGACAGCTGGCCGCTGCCGCTGAAGCGCTCCTTCTTCGAATATCATGCGCTGACCCGGCAGGAAGCGCGCGCACCGGGCTCGGTTCCCGCGATCTATCATTTCGACGAAGGCCAGGCGCTGATCATCATGGAGTATCTGTCGCCGCACATCATCTTGCGGCGGGCGCTGATCGAAGGCCGGCAATTGCCGAACATCGCTCGGGACATCGGCCTGTTCATGGCGCGAACCCTGTTCCGCGGCTCCGACCTCTCGATGGTGACCAAGGATCGCAAGGGGGATCTGGCGCTGTTCGCCGACAATGTCGAGCTTTGCGACATCACCGAGAACCTGGTGTTCTCCGACCCCTATTTCGACGCCAGGATGAATCGGCACACCAGCCCGCAGCTCGACAGCCTGGTGGCCGAGTTGCGCGCCGACCGCGACCTCAAGGTCGAGGCGCAGCGGCTGAAGCATCTCTTTGCCGCCAACGCCGAGACGCTGCTGCATGGCGATTTGCATTCCGGCTCGATCATGGTCACCGACCAGGAAACCCGGATGATCGATCCGGAGTTCGCCTTCTACGGCCCGATGGCCTTCGACGTCGGTATGCTGCTTGCCAATTTCTGGATGTCCTTCTTTTCGCAGCGCGGCCATGAGCAGAACGGCAAGCGCGACGCCATGCGTGCCTATCTGCTCGAAGTCACCGCAGAGACGTGGGCAGTGTTCCGCACCGAGTTCTCGCATCTATGGCGGACCGAGCGCGCCGGCATGCTCTACCAGAAGAGCCTGTTCGAGGATCAGGGTGACCTGCTCGGCGCAGAACAGGCGCTCGATCATGTGCTGCATTCGATCTGGACCGACCTTCTGGGTTTCGCCGGCATCGAGGTTCACCGGCGCATCCTCGGCCTCGCCCACAATGCCGATTTCGAGACCATTGCCGACGAAGACATGCGCGCCAGATGTGAGGCAAAGGCGCTGAAGTTCGGCCGCCACCTCGCTGTCAACCGGCGCCAGATCCACAGCATCGACGAGGTCAACACTCTGGCCGCGCTGATCGAACAGGAGAGCAGGATTTGAACGTCGGCGAGCGCCACTATCGCACCATCTGGCTGAGCGACGACAAGCGGTCGGTCGAGATCATCGACCAGCGCTGGCTGCCGCATGATTTCCGCGTCGAGACGATCGGTACGGTTGCCGGCATCGCCACCGCCATCCGCGACATGTGGGTGCGTGGCGCGCCGCTGATCGGCGTCACCGCCGCCTATGGCGTCGCCATCCAGATGACTGAGGACCCGTCGGATGCGGCCCTCGACGCCGTCTGGGAGATCTTGCACGAGACACGCCCGACGGCGATCAACCTGCGCTGGGCGCTGGACGAGATGCGGCGCTTCCTCAAGCCACTACCGGTTGAACAACGAGCCGAGGCTGCCTACCGCCGCGCGGCAGAGATCGCCGACGAGGATGTCGGTCTGAATCGCGCCATCGGCGAGAACGGGCTTGAGATCATCAAGGCGATCGCGGCGCGCAAGCAGCCGGGGGAAACCGTCAACATCCTGACCCATTGCAATGCCGGCTGGCTGGCGACGGTCGATTACGGCACAGCCACCGCGCCGATCTATCTGGCGACCGAGGCCGGCATTCCCGTCCACGTCTATGTCGACGAAACGCGGCCGCGCAACCAGGGCGCCCAGCTGACCGCCTGGGAGATGGCCGGCCACGGCGTGCCGCACACGCTGATCGTCGACAATGCCGGCGGCCATCTGATGCAGCGCGGCCAGATCGACATGGTCATCGTCGGCACCGACCGCACGACTGCTAGTGGTGACGTCTGCAACAAGATCGGCACCTATCTCAAGGCGCTCGCTGCCGCCGACAACGACGTGCCGTTCTATGTCGCGCTGCCCTCGCCCACCATCGACTGGACGGTCGGCGACGGTCTGGCCGAAATCCCGATCGAGGAACGCTCCGGCGACGAGGTTTCACTCGTCTGGGGCAAGACCGCGGCCGGCGATATCGCCCAGGTGCGCGTGTCGCCGGAAGCGACGCCGGCGGCGAACCCCGCCTTCGACGTGACGCCGGCACGGCTGGTCACCGGCCTGATCACCGAACGCGGCATCGCCAAGGCCTCTCGCGAAGGCCTGAAGACGATGTTCCCCGAGCGCGGCTGATTGGCAGATGGAACGGATTGTTGTTCCAACACGTGTCGGCAATTGACAGCAACGCACTGCCCTTCCATACAAACGCCGTCAATGTTCTCAGGGCGGGGTGAAAGTCCCCACCGGCGGTAAGGGTTTCGACCCAAGCCCGCGAGCGCTTTCCGCTTAGCCGGGAAGGTCAGCAGATCCGGTGTGATTCCGGAGCCGACGGTCACAGTCCGGATGGAAGAGAACGAACGGAAGACGGCCGCTTGCGCGGTTCGGATTCCGTATCGTGCGTCCTGATTCTGGTTCGAAACGGAAGGATGGACCCATGAATCAGCATTCCCCAAAAGACTACGAAATCATTCGCGTTGCCGTCATTCGCGCGCGCTGGCATGCCGACATCGTCGACCAGTGCGTGCACGCCTTCGAGGCCGAGCTTGCCGTTCTCGGCGGTGGCCGCTTTGCCGTCGATGTTTTCGACGTGCCGGGCGCCTATGAAATCCCGCTGCACGCCAAGACGCTAGCGGAGATCGGCCGTTACGCCGCGATCCTCGGCGCCGCCTTCGTCGTCAATGGCGGCATCTACCGGCATGATTTCGTCGCCGGCGCCGTCATCGACGGCATGATGAACGTGCAGCTGGCGAGCGGCGTGCCGGTGCTCTCGGCGGTGCTGACGCCGCACAATTATCACGACAGCGCCGAGCATCACCGCTTCTTCTTCGAGCATTTTCAAGTGAAGGGTAAGGAGGCGGCCAAGGCCTGCGTCGAGATTCTCGCCGCGCGAGAACAGATCGCGGCATAAGGTCCCCTGCCGGGTGGAAATCCCGGCAACGCCCGGTAATACCTGGGAGAATACCGAAAGTCGGGAGGATGCCGGTGCAGACCAAGAAGATCATCAATGACGGCAACCGCTCCGTCGACGAGATGCTCGAAGGGATCCTCGCCGCGCATCCTCGCCACCTCCTGAGCGTGGACGGCAGCCCGCGCTCGATCATCGCCCGTGACGGTCCACGTCCCGGCAAGGTCGGCCTCGTCATCGGCGGCGGCTCGGGCCACGAGCCGACCTTTCTCGGCTTCGTCGGCAAGGGGCTGGCGGATGCCGCGGCCATAGGCAACGTCTTTGCCTCGCCGCCGCCGGACCCGATCGTCGAATGCGCCAAGGCGGTCAGCGGCAGCGCCGGCGTGCTGTTCATGTATGGCAACTATGCCGGCGACGTGATGAATTTCGACATGGCCGCCGAGATGGCGGCGATGGACGACATCGAGGTGCGCACCGTGCTGACCACCGACGACGTCGCCTCGGCGCCGCGCGACCAGCGGGGCAAACGGCGCGGCGTCGCCGGCAATTTCTTCATCTTCAAGGCAGCGGGCGCGGCTTGCGACCGCATGCTTTCCTTCGACGAATGCGAGCGTATCGCCAGGAAGGCCAACGACCACACCTTCACCATGGGTGTGGCGCTGTCGCCCTGCTCGCTGCCGCAGACCCGGCGGCCGAATTTCGAGATCGGCGCCGACGAGATGGAGATCGGCATGGGCATCCATGGCGAGCCGGGCATTGCGCGCGGCAAGCTTAGGACGGCCGACGAGATCACCGACGAGATGCTGGACAGGATCCTTGCCGAGATGGCGCCGTCGCGCGGCGACAAGGTCGCCGTGCTCGTCAACTCGCTCGGCTCGACGCCGCTGATGGAACTCTACATCATGAACCGGCGGGTCAAGCAGAGGCTCGACGACATCGGCGTCTCTGTGCATGCGACCTGGGTCGGCAATTACTGCACCTCGCTCGAAATGGCAGGCGCCTCGGTGACCCTGGAGCATCTCGACGACGAGTTGCAGACGATGCTCGACCACCCTTGCGACTGCGCCATGTTCCGCGCCGGCTGAGGCAGACCATGACAGCCATAGACACGGCCCGGCTGAAGCACATGTTCGACGCCATCGCGGTGGCGATCGAGGCCGACAAGGACCGGCTCTGCCAGCTCGACGGCGTCATCGGCGACGCCGACCACGGCATTGCCATGGAGCTTGGGTTCAATGCGGTACGCGATGCGCTGGCCGCGCTCGACCTTGCGGCGACCGAGCCGACGGCGCTGCTGAACACGGCGGCAAAATCGTTCCTCAATGCCGTCGGCGCCTCCTCGGGCCCGCTCTACGCGACGGCATTCATGCGCGCTGCCGCCGCCGTCAAGGGCAAGGCGGCGCTGGAGAGTATCGACTTCATCGCCCTGTTCCAGGCGATGGCGCAAGGCATCCAGGATCGCGGCAAGGCCGAGATCGGCGAAAAGACGATGATCGACGCCTGGCAGCCGGCGGCCGAAGCGGCGGCCGCCGCGCATGCCGCCGGCAAGACCCTGGCAGAAAGCCTTGATACCGCACTGGCCGCGGCCGAGCGTGGTGCGGAAGCGACCAAGGACATGATCGCCGCCAAGGGCCGCTCCTCGCGGCTCGGCGAGCGCTCGCTCGGACACATCGATCCGGGCGCGGCGTCGGCCGTGACCGTCATCGGCGCGATGCGAAACAGCCTGACCTAGAGCGGTTCGGCTTTTGAAAGAACCACCGACCCGCTCTAAGTATTTGTTTTTACGCAATTCCGGACGGAAAACCGCTACGCACTTTTCCTGGAATTGCTCTAGAGCGGTTCTGCTTTTGATTGAATCGCAGATCCGCTCTAAGTATTTGTTTTTACGCAATTCCGGACGGAAAACCGCTACGCACTTTTCCTGGAATTGCTCTAAGCCTGTTTCGCGTCGTCCAGGCGATTGATCGCCTGGACGTTGCCGGCCGACGGGCCCTTCTCGTCGAACTCCGAGGCCAGCCAGGTATCGACAATTGCCTTGGCCAGTTCCGGACCGATGACGCGGGCGCCCATGGTGATGATCTGGGCGTTGTTGGATTTCGCCGCGCGCTCGGCCGAATAGGTATCGTGGGTGAGTGCGGCACGAATGCCCGGCACCTTGTTGGCCGAAATCGAAACGCCAATGCCGGTGCCGCAAAACAGGATGCCACGGTCGTTCTCGCCGTCGACGATCGTCTGCGCGAGCTTCTGCGACAGGTCGGCATAGTAGCCAGCCTGGCTGAGATCGCTGACCGTCAGGCCGGATTTGGTGGCGAGGTGGGCGGCGATGACGTCGAGCAGCGGCTTGCCGGCGCTGTCGGCTCCAATGGCTATTTTCATTTCTTGTCCTTTCCTATTCGATGGATTCAGATCGCTGCTGACGCGCGTTGGAGGATGTCGATGTAGCCGTCCGCCTGCCAGGCCGAGCGGCCGATGAACAGGCCGTCGACATGCGGCTGGCCGATCAGCTCGGCGGCATTTTGCGGATTGACGCTACCGCCATAGAGCACCGGCGGCACGGAGGGCAAAAGGCTGCCGGCAACCTGCTTGATCAGCGCCTGCTGCCTGTCGGCATAGTCTGAGCTGGCCGGAATGCCCTTGTCGCCGATCGCCCAGACCGGCTCGTAGGCGAACAGGATTGTTGCGCCCTTCGCCTCGCCCTCGAGGAATTGCAGCGCGCCTTGCACCTGCGCGGTCAACACCGCATCGGCGCGCCCGCTCTCGCGTTCGGCAAGCGTTTCGCCGACGCAGATCAGCGGAATCAAATCGTGCTTCACGGCAGCCGCCGTCTTCAGACCGACAGCATGGTCGGTCTCACCGAAATGCTCACGCCGTTCGCTGTGGCCGAGTTCGACCAGATCGAGCCCGCAATCGGTCAGCATCACCGGCGAGATCTCGCCCGTCCAGGCGCCGGCATCGGCCCAATGCATGTTCTGGGCGCCGACCTTGATGCGCGTCGACGACAATGCCGCCTTGACCTCGCGCACCGCCGTGAACGGCGGAATGACGAAAGGCTGGATGCGCTCGTCGAAACCCGGCACGAACGCGGCCAACGCCTTGGCGAAATCGAGCGCCTCGGCGAGCGTCTTGTTCATCTTCCAGCTTGTACCGACCCAGTAGACCACGCGTACTGCTCCTTGATCTCTCTGTTTTGACGCAATTCCGGACGGAAAACCGCTTCACACTTTTCCTGGAATTGCTCTAGTCCTTGTTGCCAACCACCGTCAGCGAAACGCCGGCCCCATCCAGCGCTTCGCGCACCTGCGGTTCCAGCTCGCGACCCGTGAAGACGGTATCGAATGCCCTGAGATCGGTGAGGAAATGCAGCGCGGTGCGGCCGAACTTGCCGTGATCGACCAGCAGATATTTGCGCGCCGCGACAGCCATCATCGTCCGCTTGGTCTGCACCACTTCCTGGTCCTGGTGAAAAGCCGACGCACCGTGGATGGCGGACGAAGACAGGAAGGCGACATCGGCGCGCAGCGATTTCAGCATGTCCTCGGTCAGCAGGCCGAAGAAGCCATGGAACTTCTTGCTGTACTGGCCGCCGAGCGCGATCAGCGTGATGCCGCCGACGCCAGCCAGCTCCTGGATGACGGCCAGATTGTTGGAGATCACCGTCAGCGGGCGAAAATCAGCGAGGCGACCGGCAATGCCGCCCGCCGTCGAGCCGTCATCGATGATCACAGTCTGGCCCGGCTCGATCATCGCTACCGCGGCAGCCGCCAGGCGCTGTTTTTCCTCAGCCGCCTGCTTTTGCCGGTAGCGGAAATCGCTCTCGAACAGGCCGCTCGGCTGGATCGAAGCGCCGCCGCGCACCTTGCGCAGGAAGCCGCTTTCCTCGAGTTCGTCGAGGTCGCGATGGACGGTCATCTTCGATACGCCGAAGCGCGAGGCAAGGTCGTCGACCGACGCCGTGCCGGCGTCCATCAGAAAATCCATGATGCCCTGGCGGCGGCCGTCGCTCTTCATTCCGGCGCTTTCTCGCGCAACAAGCTGCGCGTTGAACCACGATCCGATATATAACGCCGGAAAAGCGCGTTTGCACCAAAATTTTTGTGATAATGTTATATTTCTCTGGGATATCGATCCGCCTGTGATTGCGATCCTGTAACAAGAATTGCTTCGGACGCGCGGTCCACAGGTTGCGGTCCGGCGGAAATCCGGCCAGAAGCATCAACGGGCTGGACGACGATCGGCCAGCCAACAGACACGGTTCGAAACCAGACACGGGAGACTATTGGGTGGCTCGCATCACACTGAGACAATTGCTCGACCATGCCGCCGAACACGGCTATGGCGTGCCGGCCTTCAACATGAACAACATGGAACAGGGCCTTGCCATCATGGAGGCCGCCGAGGAGACCAAGTCGCCGGTCATCCTGCAGGCAAGCCGCGGCGCGCGCGCCTATGCCAATGACGTCGTGCTGGCCAAGCTGATCGACGCGCTGGTTGAAATCCACCCCGACATCCCGGTCTGCATGCATCTCGACCACGGCAACAACGAAGCCACCTGCGTCACCGCGATCCAGTACGGCTTCACCTCGGTCATGATGGACGGCTCGCTGAAGGAAGACGGCAAGACGCCGGCCGACTATGGCTATAATTCCGGCATCACCCGCCGCGTCGTCGACATGGCGCATTGGGGCGGCGTGTCGGTGGAAGGCGAGATCGGCGTGCTCGGCTCGCTGGAAATGGGCGGCGGCGAACAGGAGGACGGCCACGGTGTCGAAGGCACCGTCAGCCACGACCAGCTGTTGACCGATCCGGAACAGGCGGTGGAGTTCGTCAAGGACACCCATGTCGATGCGCTGGCGGTTGCCATGGGCACCAGCCACGGCGCCTACAAGTTCAGCCGCAAGCCGGACGGCGCGGTGCTGGCGATGAACGTGATCGAGGAGATCCACCGCCGCCTGCCCAACATGCATCTGGTCATGCACGGCTCATCCTCGGTGCCCGAAGACCTGCAGGAGATCATCAACAAATACGGCGGCCAGATGAAGCCGACCTGGGGCGTGCCGGTCGAGGAGATCCAGCGCGGCATCAAGCATGGCGTGCGCAAGATCAACATCGACACCGACAACCGCATGGCGCTGACCGGCGCCATCCGCAAGGTGCTGACCGAGAACCCCTCGGAATTCGATCCGCGCAAATATCTGACGCCGGCAATGGCGGCGATGAGGAAGCTGTGCAAGGAGCGCTTCGAGCAGTTCGGCACCGCCGGCAATGCGCAGAAGATCAAGCCGCTGCCGGTCGCCGAAATGGCCAAGCGCTACAAGTCGGGCAGCCTCGACCCCAAGTTCGGCTGAGTTCGGCTGCTCTATCTAACCGGGACCACCCGGTCGAAAGGGCGGGAGCCACATCGGCTCCCGCCCTTTCATTTTGCCCGCGGCGACAGGTCCGCCCTGCCGGCATCGATGAACGGCGCCCAGTAGTCGACCGATTCACGGATCATCGCGACGACCTGGTGGTCGACCGGCTCGCGCTCGCGGAACGACAGTTCCAGACAGATCTCATTGTCGGTGCCGCCGCCGCGCCGCACCGTCTCCAGGAATTTCTCCGGTGTGATGCGGCCGTCCTTGTTGTAGGCGGCTGTGAAGGGCCAGTGGCCGCCCTTGTTCATCGACGACTGCTTGATGTGGATGATCGGCGATTGCAGCGGAAAGGCCTCGGCCCAGGCATAGGGGTCGATGTCGGCCGGATTGCTCGAAGTCACGTCGCCATGGTCGATATCGACCATCATCTGCAGCGGAATGGCCATGCCGGCTGCCTCGATCTCCTCATGCAGGGTGCGGCAACTCTCGATGGTGTGGCCGAATTCGCGGCCGACCGACATCGGCTCCCAGAACAGGTAGGTCAGCCCGGCCGCCTTGGCATGCTCGGCAACCTCGCGCCAGCATTCGAGCGCGATGTCGATCAGCTGCGCGCGACGCTCGGGATCGTCATAATCCTGGTGGGTGAAGATGGCGAACTGCGTGCCGATGCCGCCGGCGCCGAGTTCGACCGAAATATCGGCGAAGGTCTTGAACCAGTCGACATAGTAGCGGCGCACATCGGCGTCGGGATGGCCGAAATGATTGAGCCGGCCATAGGGACCGGTCATGCCAGATGTGATGCGCACGCCCGTCCGGTCGAGCGCCGAACGGAACAGTCGCACGAACTTGGCGATCGTCGCCGGCGGCCAGCCGGGATTGACGAATTCATGCGTGAGCTGAACGTCCCTGATGCCGATATCGTAGGCGATCGCGTCGATCAGATCGTCCGGATCAGCGAAGCGATTGACCAGCGGGTTGGTGTTGAGGGACAGCGTAAAGGCCAAGATCGAAACTCCTGTTCAGGCCTGCCGGGCATCGCACCCGACGGCACGATCCTCCAGACCGCCACCATCGAGGCCGAGCGCCGTCATTGCAGCGTGGCGGCGTTGCGCCGGTTGAGCTCCTGGCGGTATTTCTCGGCGTCCCAGTTCAGCAATTCGGCATTCTGCTCGAGGCTCAGATAGTTGACGCGCGCCGTGGGATCGATGCGCGCCGCAACATCGGCGAGGCAGCGCGCCATCGCCTCGGCCCCGGCATTGGCGTCCCGGCGCATCAGGATGCCCTTGCCGGGAAAAAGGATGGAGCCTGGAGCCGGCTGCCCGGCGGCCGTTATCCTGGCCACCACGGCGCCGGCATTCTCGTTCGGACCGGCGATCACCGATCCGGCGCCGAGGAAGATCACATGGTCCGGATAGAGGCTGCCGGAGGCCGCGATGCGGCAACTGGCGAGATCGGTGGCGGCGGCATGCGCCTCGACCGCAACGGGAAGCCGGTAGCCGCTGCCCATGGCGAGCCTGATCAGTGCGTCGACATCGGGCGGTAGTGCCGCGCGCGGCGTTCGCGCGAGCAGGCCGGTCACCCGCCGTAGCAACAGATTTGCCTCGGCAACCGTGTCGGCGGCGACGACCAGCCCGTGATTGCCAAGCACCAACACGTTGGTGCGAGGCTGCAGCCGCTCCGCGATCCCTTGCGCCAGCGGCAGTCCCGGCCGGCGATAGGGCACGAAGGCCCAGTCGAGGCCACGCAGACGCTCTTCCAACAGGGCTTCTGCATTGGCTTGCACAGCAATCGCGATCGTCTCGACGCAATGAACGTGGACGACGATCTTCTGCGGCAGCAAGGCATGCACCGTGGTCTCGATCGAAGGCCGCAGCTGGTGCGGGTTGAGGTCGGCAAGCGTGAATCCAGCGGCCTTCTCGGCCGCCGGATCCTTGCGCGCAACGGCATCGAGCAAGGGCGCCAGCGCAACCGGCACCATGATGTCGGTGGTGGCAGCATTCATCAGCCAGGTGCCGGAGGCCTTGATCCACAGCAGGCCGGCCTCTTTGAGAGAGGTGTTGCCGCCGGCACCCTGGACCAGCAAGGGATCGGAACCGACGCTGGCCGACAGCACGCGCAGTGCCTCCAACTCGGCGACATCGTGATCAATCCGTGCAGCCATCAGCCGGCCTTCGCCAATCGGTTTGCGCACCAGTCCTCGAAGGAGGCTCTCTCAGCGGTGCTGAGATGCAGGCCGTGCTTGGTGCGCCGGTCCAGAATGTCGGCTGCCGTCAGCGCCCATTCGTGGGCGAAGAGAAAGCTGGCTTCGCGCTCGAAGAAATCCTTGCCGAAGCGCCGCCCCAGTTCGGCGAGCGAGCCGGCGGCGCCGACCAGCGCACGGGTGCGCGTACCGTAGAGCCGGCCATAGTGCTTGACCAGCGAGGCCGGCATCCAGGGATAGTCGCGAGCGAGATCGCCGAGGAACTGCTCGAAGTCGGCATTGGCGATGTCGCCGCCCGGCAGATGCGCTTTCGCCGTCCAGCCCTTGCCCATCCTTGGGAAGAAGGGCGCGACACGATCCAGCGCGTGTTCGGCGAGTTTGCGAAAAGTGGTGATCTTGCCGCCGAAGACGGAGAGCAGCGGCGCCTGCCCGTCCGATGCATCGAGCTCGAAGATGTAGTCGCGGGTCACTGCGCTCGGATTGTCGGCGTTGTCGTCGTAAAGCGGCCTGACGCCGGAGAACGAGTAGACGACATCGTTGCGCGCAAGGCCGCGCTTGAAGTAGCGGTTGACGACCTTGATCAGGTAGTCGACCTCGCTCTCCTCCGCCGTTACGTCCTCCGGTCGCCCTTCATAGGGTATGTCGGTGGTGCCGATCAGAGCCAGGTCGTTCTGGTAGGGGTTGATGAAGATGACGCGCTTGTCGTTGTTCTGGACGAGATAGGCCTGACGCCCTTCCCAGAATTTCGGCACGACGATGTGGCTGCCCTTGACCAGGCGCACATTGCGCTTGGAATTCTGGCCGGCGACGCGGTTGACGATGTCGTTGACCCAGGGACCGGCGGCGTTGATCAGCGCCCGCGCCCTGACCGTGGTTTTCACGCCGGTCCTGCCGTCGCGCATTTCCACCGACCACATGCCGTTCTCGCGGCGGGCAGCGGTGCAAGCGGTGCGGGTGAAAACCTTCGCGCCCCGCTCGGCGGCGTCGAGCGCGTTGATGATCACAAGGCGGGCGTCGTCGACCCAGCAGTCGGAATATTCGAAGCCGCGCCTGAAGGCGTCCTTGATCGGCGCGCCTTCGGGCGCGGTGCGCAGGTTCAGCGTGCGGGTGGCCGGCAGCCGCTTGCGGCCGCCGAGATGGTCGTAGAGGAACAGGCCGAGCCGTACCAACCAGGCAGGCCTGTCGTCGGGGCTGTGCGGCAGCACGAAACGCATCGGCCAGATGATGTGCGGTGCGGATTCCAGCAGCACCTCGCGCTCGATCAACGCCTCGCGCACCAGGCGGAACTCGTAATATTCGAGATAGCGCAGCCCGCCATGGACGAGCTTGCCCGAACGCGAGCTGGTGCCTTCGGCCAGATCGTCCTTCTCGCACAGGATCACGGACAGGCCGCGGCCGGCGGCGTCGCGCGCGATGCCGGCGCCATTGATGCCACCGCCGATGACGAAGAGGTCGACGATTTCGCTCTCGCCGCTCATCGCGCCAGACCTTCGCTGCAGACTGTCCGTTTCATGGCGGCGGCCTTAGCACGGATTGACCGGCGGCAGACCGGCGATGAAGCGACGCACCTCCTCGGCCGCCTGCTCGGCGGCGTAGGTGACAGTACGCACCGAGGCGCCGGCGATGTGCGGCGTCAGCGTGACGTTGGGCAGTTGCAGCAGCGGCCAATCGGAAGGCACCGGCTCGACCGCGAAGGTCTCCAGCATGGCGCTGGCGACGTGGCCGGAGACCAGCGCATCGTAGAGCGCGTCATAATCGACCAGCGGGCCGCGCGCGGTGTTGATGAAGATCACGCCGGGCTTCATGCTGGCGATGGTGTCCTTGTTGATCAGCCCGCGGGTTTCCGCCGTCACCCTTGAATGCAATGTGACCACGTCGGAGCGGGCGAGAAGATCGTCCAGCGCGACCAGCTCGACGCCGGCATTGCGGTCGTCGGCGCTCAGCTGCACATAGGGATCGGAGACCAGGATGCGGCAGCCGAAGGCGCGCAGCAGACGCACCAGCCGGGTGCCGATATTGCCGTAGCCGATGACGCCGACAGTCATTTCGCTAAGCTCGCGGCCGGTGCGGTCTGCACGGTAGAGATCGCCGCGCCATTCGCCCTTGCGCAAGGCTTCGTGCCCGACGCGGATCAGCCGCGTCTCGGCAAGGATGGCGCCGATGGTGAACTCGGCCACTGCGCTGGCATTGCGTCCCGGCACGTTGACGACGGTGATGCCGTGCGTTTTGGCAGCCGCCATGTCGATGTTGATAGGGCCGCCGCGCGACACCGCGACCAGCTTGAGCCCAGGTAGGCGCCGCATCATGGCATCGGAGAGCGGCGAGAGCTGGGTGACAAAAATCTCGGCGTCGCCGATGAAATCGACTACCTCGTCCGGATCGCCGAAATACTCCTTGACCTTGTCGAGGCCGAGAGCCGGATTGCCGAACTCCATCGGTTCGTCGGGCCATGCGGCCTCGAGCGTGCGGATGTCGAGGCTGTTGCCGCAGGCCTTTTCGATCTCCGACCGGAACACGTCCGGAAGCATGAAACGGTCGCCGATGATCGCTATTTTCTTCTGCATGCTCGACTTCTCAATTTGCCTTCTGGGCGGCGGCCATCGACCGCCAGACCGGACGCAGCGCCTCATGCGCCAATGTGTAGGACGGGGCCATCGCCTCGTAGATGGCGGCAAGCTTTTGGTCGCTCGGCTCGGCCGCACCGAGCAAAGGCGTGACCCATTCGGCAACACAATCGTCCATCGATGCGTATTGGCCGACGCACACCGCCGCGATCATGGCGGCACCCGCCGCGCCCGCCTCCTCGCGCTCGCTGGTGCGGATGTCGGCGCCGACCGCCGCACCGAGGATCTTGCGCAGAGCCGGGCTGCGGGCGGCGCCGCCGGTGAGGCGGATTTCCCTGGGCAACGGGCCCATGGCGGCGTAGCAATCGCGCGCCGCGAAGGCCAGGCCCTCGAAGACGGCGCGCACCATGTCGGCATAGCCGTGGCGCGAGGAAATGCCGACGAAGCCTGCCCTGGCATTGGCATCGACGAAAGGCCCGCGCTCGCCGGCCTCCGACACGTAGGGCTGGTAGATCAGCGACGCCGGCTTCGACGATGCTATCCACTGGTCGACAAGCGCGATCATCTCGCCATTCGAGCGCGAAATCCCTTGCGAAGCGAGGATGCCGGAGGCGAGGCCGAGCACCCAGTCGATGTTGAGCGTCGCCGCCATGTTCGACTGGAGTTGCGCGAACACGCCAGGCGCCGGCATCGCCATGGTGTAGCCGGTCGCGGCCTCATTCAGCTGAACCTCGTCGGGGGTCTCGGCCAGCCGCATATGCATGCCGGTCGAGCCGATGATTGTGCAGCCGGGCTTGCGCTGGCGATCGAACAGGCCGGCGCCAAGCGCCGTGCAGACGACGTCGACATAGGCGAGCACGACCGGCGTGCCGGCGAGCAGGCCGGTGACATCGGCGGCCGCCCTGGACAGTGCAGCGCTTTGCCTGGTGCCATCAACGATCGGCGGCAGGAGATGCCGGAGATCGGCGACGCCGAGCACGTCGAGCACATCGTCGGAGTAATCACGGGTGCGGAAGTCGCCGAAGGTGAAGGTCCCTTCCGACGGATCGGTGGCGCGCTCGCCGGTCAGCCGGAAATAGAGCCAGTCCTTGCAGTGGAACGCCGTCGCGGCGCTCGCGAGCATGGCCGGCATGTTGCGCTTGATGAACGCGAACTGCGATCCCTGCTGGCAGGCGGCAAGGCCACTGCCGGTCTTTTCGAAGCGCAGCCGGTCCTCGGGCCGGGCGCGGATCTCCTCGACCACCGCAGCCGAGCGCGCGTCGAGCCACAGCCAACCCTTGGCGACCGGCTCGCCGTCGGCGTCGATCAGCCAGGTGCCGTCGCCCTGCCCGGTTACCGCGATGGCGATGACGCGGCTGGCGAGGTCAGGCACCTTGTCGGCAAGCTGGCGCAACGTCGTCGCCGTATCGGCCCACGTGCGCGCCAGATCCTGTTCGGCGCCGCCGCCGGGCAGGGTCTCGTATTTGTTCGGCAGCGCCGCGGCCGCGATCTGCCGGCCCGCCGTGTCGAAGGCGACGGACTTGATGACAGACGTGCCGGCGTCGATGCCGATCAGCACATCCCGCATCAGGCAAGCTCCATCCCGTGCGAAATCGCATTGCCGCTCGCCTGGTCGAAGACATGCAGGTTCTTCGGGTCGATGCTGACATTGATCGGCGCGCCCAACTCCAGGCGGGTGCGGTCGTGCTCGACCAGCACCAATGAACCGCCGGCGAAATCGGCGGCGATATGCGTCTGGTCGCCGAGCCACTGGTTTGCAGAAACGGTGGCCGGCACGCCCTCCTTCGAGCGACGCACCGCATAGGGCCTGACGCCGATCACCACGCGCTCGCGATTGAGCAACTGGTCGCGGACCGGGGCGCTGAAGGCGTCCTTGTCGTAGTCAAGCGACAGCCCGTCGGGCAGCCTCAGACTGATCTTGCCGGCGGCATTGCCGACATAGGCCTCGAAGACGTTCATCGGCGGCTCGCCGACGAAAGTGCCGGTGAACAGATTGGCCGGCCGCTGCTTGATCATGTCGGGCGTATCGAACTGCTGCAGCACGCCGCCTTCCATCACGGCGATGCGGTCGGCCAGCGCATTGGCCTCGGTCTGGTCGTGGGTGACCAGGATCGCGGTCAGGCCGCGCTCCTTGATGAAGTGCTTGATGCGGCCGCGCAGCACGGCGCGCAGTTGCGGCTCGAGCTGGCCCATCGGCTCGTCGAGCAGATGCAGGTCGGCATTGCGGATCAGCGCCCGGCCGAGGCTGGCGCGCTGCTGCTGGCCGCCGGAGATGGAGCTCGGATAGCGCTCGAGGATGTCCTCGATCTCGAGCAGCTTGGCGATGCTGGCAACCTTGGCGTCGACCTCGCTCTTCGGCAGCCTTGCCGCCTTCAGGGCGAAAGCCATGTTCTCGCGCACGGTGAGCGGCGGATAGAGCGAATAGCCCTCGAAGGCCATCGCCACATTGCGCTTGACCGGCGCCAGCGTGTGCACCTTGCGGCCGCCAACCGAGATCGCGCCGCGCGAGACCTCCTCGAAGCCGGCGATCATGCGCAGTGTCGAGGTCTTGCCGCAGCCGGAGGAGCCGAGCAGCGCCACGATCTCGCCCTTGGCGATCTCCATCGTCAGGTTCTTGACCGCGTGCACGCCACGGTCGATCGGACCATAGAACTTGTCGACGCCGGAAATGGTGATTGCGCTGGCGCTCATGCCGCTTCTCCGCTGCGCAAATTGACGACCTTGTTCGCGCCGATGCGCTCGCCGCTCGCATGATCGAACAAGAGCGCGCTTTTGCTGTCGACGGCGATGTGCGCCTTGCCTTCGGCCTGGCCCGGGGTTCCGGCCGGACGCGAGACCAGGATTTCGCGGCCGCGCACGGTGCGCACCAGCGTGACGATCTTTTCGTTGAGCGGCGTCTCGGCCTCGACCGTCACGGGGAAAGCGCCGGGCGTGCCTTCGCCGACGAAGCTCAGTGCCTCGGGCCTGAGCCCGATGACGCAGTCGCGGCCGACCGCCGCCTCAAAGGCGCCGGCGACATGGACCTGGACGTTCGACAGGCCGACATAGATGCCCTTGGCGTCACGCGCCGGCTTGACGTCGAGCAAATTGATGGTCGGGTCGCCGAACAGCCTGGCGATCTCGATATTGGCCGGCTCGCGATAGATCTGCTCGGGCGTGCCGAGCTGCCGGATGACGCCTTGCGACATGACGGCGATGCGGTTGCCGAGCGCCATCGCCTCCTTGTAGTCCTGTGTGACGTAGATGACGGTCGCGCCACGATCGTGCAGCAGCCTCGGCAGTTCGAGCCGCATCTCGAAGCGCAATTTGGCATCGACGTTGCGCAAGGGGTCATCGAGCAGCAGCAGCGGCGGCGAGCCGACCAAAGCGCGGGCAAGTGCCGTGCGCTGCTTCTGGCCGTTGGACAAGGCGCGCGGCTTGTGGCTCAGCACATGGTCGATCTTGAGCAGCTTGGCGACGCTTTCGACGCCGGCCTTGATCGCGCCCTGCGACGAGCGCCTGGCTTCGAGCGGCGTCGCGATGTTGTCGAAGGCGGTCATATGCGGGAACAGCGCGAAATTCTGGAACGCCATGCCGACGCCGCGGAACTCGGCATCGACGTCGGTCATGTCCTCGCCGCCGATGAGGATCTTGCCCTCATCGGGATCGATGACGCCGGCGACGAGGCGCAGCAGCACCGTCTTGCCGGCGCCGGAGGGCCCGAACAGGACCAGCGTCTCGCCATCGGCGACGGTCAGCGACAGATCGTCCAGCACAGTCTGGCTCTTGTAGCGCTTGACGATTTTCTTCAGTTCGAGGCTTGCCATCGGACCTATCCTTTCACCGCGCCGAGCGACAGGCCTTCGACGAGATAGCGCTGGGCGTAGAGAGCAAGCGCCAGCGTCGGCGTGATCGACAGCACGATCGCGGCCGAGATCTGGCCATACTGGATGCCGGACGAGGTGATGAAGGCAAGCGCGCCGACGGTCACTGGCTGCTTGTCGGCGGAAGCCAGCACCAGCGCGAAGACGAAATTGTTCCAGGCGAAGATGAAGGCGAGCAGGCCGGCGGCAGCGATACCTGGGCCGGCGAGCGGCAGCGCGATCTTGCGAAAGGTGGCGAACCAGGAATGACCGCCGATGCGATAGGCGTATTCGATGTCGGCCGGAATGTCCTCGAAATAGCCGCGCACGATCCACAGGATCAGCGGCAGGCAGATCAACTGGTAGACCCAGATCAGGCCGAAATAGGTGTTGGCGAGCCCGAGCTTCTGGAAATAGAGGGTGAGCGGCAACAGCACCAGCAGCGCCGGCGCGAAGCGGAACGAGAGCAGCGTGAAGGCAATGTCCTCCGAGCCGCGGAACTTGTGGCGGGCAAAGGCGTAGGCTGCGGGAACGCCGAGCAGCAGCGCGACGGCAACCGACGTGACCGACAGGAACACCGAATTCCAGAGGTTGCGCATGAAGGCGATGTCGAGCGTGCCGGACACCGTCGTCAGCTTGCCGGTGATCAGAGCGGTGTAATTGGCCAGCGTCGGCTCGAAGACCAGCTGCGGCGGAATGCGCAGGATGGTCTCGTTGGTCTGGAACGACATCATGAAGATCCAGACGATCGGGAACATGAAGAAGATGACGACCAGCGTGAGGGCTATGCCGCGCAGGATGCGTTCGAGAAGCGAGGTGTGTTCCATCCCGGCCTCCTATGCCTGCCCGCGGGCGCGTTCGCGCAGCCGCAGCCAGTTCTTGATGAAGATGTTCGACAGGAAATAGGTGATCGCCCACAGGATGATCATCAGCGCCGCCGAGCGGCCGACATTGGTCGACTGGAAGAAGTTGAGATAGGCCTCGACCTGGAACACGGTCAGCGTGTCGCCGGGCCCGCCTTGAGTCATCGCATAGATGATGTCGAATTGCTGGATGGAATCGAGCAGGCGAAACAGCGTCGCGGTCAGGATGTAGGGCATCAGCATCGGCAGGGTGATGCGGAAGAAGACGAAGCTCCTCGGCACGCCGTCAAGCGCGGCCGCCTCGAAGGGCTGCGTCGGCAGGCTGCGCAGGCCGGCCAGCAGCAGGATCATGATGAAAGGCGTGTAGACCCAGATATCGACCAGCACGACGGTCAAAAGCGCCGTCGACGGCGAGGAGGCCCAGCGGAAATCCTGCAGCCCGATGAGGCTCGCGAGATAGCTCAGCACGCCGAAGCCCGGATTGGTCATCAGCTTCCACATCAGCGCGGCCAGCGCCGGTGCCGTCATCAGCGGCATCAAAAGCATGATCGAGATAAAATTGTTCAGCGTCGAGCGCTTCTGCAGCAGCATGGCGATGGCGAGGCCGAGCAGCAGTTCGAGCACGACTGTGATGCCGGCATAAAGCAGCGACACCTGCAGCGTGTTCCAGAACTTCGGGTCGGTGAAGAAGGAGATGTAGTTGTCGCCCCAGTTGAACTGGCGCGCCCAGGGCTGGCTCAGCCGGTAGCGCTGGAACGAATAGACCACCGAGGTCAGGAACGGGATCAGGATGCCGATGCAGACCAGCAGGGCCGGCAGGCTGAGGAGATAGGGCAGCACCCGCTTGCTGATCCTGAAACCGGAGGGTCTGACCCTCTGCACTGTCGCCGCAGTCATCTGCTGCTCCATCATTCCTGTTGCTTCGCCCTGCCGGCCGCCCAGGGAGCCAGGCGGCCGGTCGGGCGAATTGGCGGTGCCATCAGGCACCGCGTCGCAAACCTAGAACTGCGTGGTCGAACTGGCCCGCCGGAACGGGCCAGACGCCGCGCGATTTAGCCGAGGCCAGCTTCCTTGAGCTGACCATTGATGCTCTCGGCCAGCTTGTCGAGACCTTCGTCGATCGGCACCTCCTTGGCCACCATCTTCTGCAGCGTCGCCGCCCATTCGGTGGTGAGGTCGAAGAACAGTGGCTGCGCCGTGAACTTGATGCTGGCGCCCGGTGCCGAAGCGTCGAACATCTCGACATAGCCCGGATAGCTCTTGTTCAGCTTCTCGCGGAACACATCGTCCTTCCAGACCGACTGCCGAACCGGATTGACGAAGTCCATCTTGGTGGCGCCGAACAGCGCATGCTCGGGTCCGGAGGCCCACTGCATGAAGTACCAGGTGGCGTCCTTGTCCTTGGAGAAGTTGGACATCGACAGCGACCAGATCCAGATGTTCGGGGTCGGCGCCTTGGCGGCCGGATTGGCCTTGAAGCCGGCGAAGGCGAGCTTGCCGGCCATCTTGTTGTCGCCGCCATTCATGAAGTAGCCGAGGATGTCGGCGTCGAAGATCATCGCCGAGGCGCCGGCGCCGAGATCGGTGCCGACCTGGTACCAGGTGTAGGTCGACCAGTCCTTCGGACCGCTCTCCTGGATCATCTGCACCCACTGCTTGTGGAAGGCCTTGGATTCGGCGGTGTTCATGGCGGCCGACAGTTTGCCGTCGGCCGACACGGTCAGGTCCTTCTGGTCGAAATTGGCGTAGGCCGACAGGAAGCCCGGGTGGATCGTCGCCCAGGAGCGCGAGCCGCGCACGCCGATGCCGTAGACGCCACCACCGACATCCTTGGTGAGCTTGGCCGCCGCGGCAACCAGCTCGTCCATGTTGCCGGGCACCTTGACGCCAGCCTTCTCGAACATGCCATGGTTGTAGGTGATGTTGTTCTGCTCGAAGCCCCACGGAATGCACCACTGCTTGGCGTCTTCGGAACCCAGTTCGCCGCCCGGCTTGCCGTTCCAGGCGCAGGAATTCCTGACGCCGGGCAGGAAGTCATCCCAGGCATAGTTCGGATTGGTCTTGGCCGGATCCTCGATCCATTCGTTGAGGTCGGTGATCCAGCCGGCCGGGCCGTAGGTCCAAGTCATGTAGGCACCGGTCATGAAGGCATCGTATTCCGGCGAGCTTGCCGAAAGTGCTGCCGTGACCTTGTCGAAATAGACGTCTTCCGGGAACACGTCATAGACGACGTTCATGCCGGTTAGCTGCTTGAAGTTCTCGAGGTTGGCGATCATCGCATCGGCATAGGGGTGCTTGTTGAGCAAGAGCTTGATGGTCTTGCCCTTGTGCGCCTGCCAGTCGAAGTCGGCGGCGAGCGCACGGGTCTGTCCGAAGTTGAGCAGCGTGCCGGCCGTTCCGGCGGCAAGGCCAAGTGCGCCGAGACCCCTGATCAGGCCGCGGCGATCGACTTGTCCGCGCATGAACGCGTCGATCAGGTCTTTCTCTTTCTCATACATCTTCTCTTCTCCTCCACAGGGTAGTTTCAACCAAAGAATTGCCGGCTACCCGACCGGCGTCTGTTCCACGAGCGATCGCGCCGTCCGCTCGTCGGTTATCAGGCCCTTCAGATAGCGGCCCTCCAGCACTGACTTGATGGCACGAACCTTCACCTTGCCGCCGGCGACGGCGACAATCCTGCGATTGGCGATGTCTTCGCGGGCCAGCGCCAGCGCCCGGCTGGACACCGTCGTCGCCACCGGCTTCCCGGCCGCGTCGAAGAAATGGCCGAGAAGTTCGCCGACGGCGCCGTTGTCGCGGGTCTCCTCCATCTCGCCCTTCTCGATCATGCCGGTGGCAACGAGCGAAGCTTCGCGCTCGGCGGTGCCGATGCCGGCGATCAAAAGGTCCGCCGACCTCGCGAGATCGAAGACCTCGCTGATGCCCTTCTGGCCGAGCAGCACCGTGCGGTCCTCGGCGGTGTTGGCGAACATCGGCACCGGCATGACATAGGCTTCGGCGCCGGTGCGTTCGGCGAGGCGATGGATGACGTCATGCGGGTTGGCCGAGAATTTTCGCGTCAGGCCGCCGAGCAGCGAGACGAAGCGGATCCCGTCGGCCGATATGCGCGGCAAATATTCGACGCAGGCGGCGAGCGTGCGGCCGTGGCCGATACCGATCAGCGTGCCCTCGCCACGCTCGATCTCGCGCTTGAGGAACTGCGCGCCGGCAATGCCCAGCGCCTTGAGCGGCAGGTCTTCGGAATCGAAGTCCGGCACCACCTCGCAATAGTCGAGCCCGTAGCGGCCGGAGAGTTGGTCCTCGAGCGCGACGCATTCGGAGACTTCGCCGTCGATATAGACTTTGACCAGCCCTTCCTGGTTGGCCTTGGTGATCAGGCGATGCGCCTTGAGGCTGGTCAGGCCAAGCCGCTTGGCGACCTCTGACTGGGTCAGGCCGCCGGCATAGTGGAGCCAGGCGGCGCGGGTCGCCATGCTGGTCTCATCGTCGCGCAGCAAGCCGTTGCCGAACCCAACCATTTCCACCCTTTGATATTTTTATCAGTTGCTGCAAAATTTTTCACAAGGCTTTGCCGGAGTCAAGCGCCGCGTGTTCAAATCGCGCAAAGGAGTGGCGTCGGCGAAGGGGAACCATCACTGCCCCAGCGATGTTGAAGGTCGGTGGGGACGCGATGTATGCGAGGCCGCGGCGCGCTCAGGCCGCCATGGTGGAACGATGTTCGAGCCGTTTTGCTGCGAGATGCCGCTTCATCCGACCTGGCCCGACCTCGCCGCGCGGCTTCTGCTGACGCTGCTGGCAGGCGTTCTCATTGGCTTGAACAGGGAGTCGCGCGGCCGCACCGCCGGGCTTCGAACGACCATCCTGGTTGGCCTTGCGGCTGCCATCGCCATGATCCAGGCCAACATCCTGCTCGACATAGCGGGCAAGGAAACGGATTCCTTCGGCCGCATGGACGTGCTGCGATTTCCGCTCGGCGTGCTGACCGGCGTCGGCTTCATCGGCGGCGGCGCCATCCTTCGGCGCGGCGAGCTCGTGACCGGCGTCACCACGGCCGCCACGATGTGGATCATGACCATGATCGGACTGGCGTTTGGCGGTGGCCAATTCGGCCTTGCCGGGATCGCGACGCTGCTGACCCTGGTGACGCTTCAGGCCTTGAGATGGGTCGACCTCCGGATCCCGCGCGATCATCATGCGATCCTGTCGGTGTCCTGGGCGAAGGGGTTGCCGCCCGACCTCCAGGAGATGGTGCGGCCGCTCGGCTACGACGCGCGCTTTGTCGGCATGGAGCATGACGCCGGCCGCGACCGCTTCGTGTTTTCCTTCAACCTCGAATGGAAACAGCCCGATGCGATCGAACCCTCGACGGACGTGCTGGCGGTGGTCGGCCAGCACTGCGAGGTCGAGCGCTTTGAACTGGTCGGCGAGAAGACGTCTTGAGCGGTGCCGGGACCGCCGACGAAGCTCAGTCGCCTGGCTTCGGCGCTTCGGTGTCGGCGCGAACGACCTTGATATCGGCCCCCGCGGCCCAGGCGCCGATATCCTCCCGCCGCAGTGCCGCCGCCATCATGTCTGGAAACAGGTCCGGCGTGCAGGCGAAAACCGGAACCCCAAGTGCTGCGACCGAACCGGCCATGGCCGGGTCATAGCCTGGGCGGCCCTGATCGGTGAGCGCCAGAAGCACGACGACATTGACGCCGGACCGGACCAGCGATGCCAGCCGGCGCAACAATTCCTGGCCGTTGCCGCCTTCATAGAGGTCGGTGATCAGCACGAAATGGGACTTGGTCGGACGCTCGATGCGCTCGGCGCAATAGGCGACCGCCTGGTTGATGTCGGTACCGCCGCCAAGCTGCACGCCGAACAGCACTTCGACGGGATCGTTGAGGTCCTCGGTGAGATCGACAATCGCGGTGTCGAAGCAGACGAGTTTGGTGCGCACCACCGGCAGCGAGGCCATTACCGCCGCGAAGATCGAAGCGTAGATCACCGAGCTTGCCATCGAACCGGACTGGTCGACACACAGCACGACCTCGTCGAGGTCGACCAGCCGGCGCTGCTTGCGCATGAAACCGACCAGCTTTTCCGGCACGATGGTTTTGTGTTCGGGCTGGTAGTGGCGAAGGTTCGCCGAGATGGTGCGCGGCCAGTCGATATCGCGCTGGCGCGGGCGGTTGGTGCGTCTCGAGCGGTCGAGCGCACCGCGTATCGCTTCAGCGGTCTTCTGTTCGAGCCGTTGCATCAGCTTGGCGACGATGTCGGCTATGATGGTGCGGGCGATGTCCTTGGTCTTGGACGGCATCACCGAGCGAAGCGATATCAGGTCGGCAACCAGATTGACGTCGGCCTCGATCGCCTTGAGGAATTCCGGCTCCATCAGCATCTGCTTCAGGTTCAGCCGTTCGAACGCATCCTTCTGGACGATCTGCACGACCTGTGCCGGAAAGAAGGAGCGGATGTCGCCCATCCATTGCGCGACGCGCGGCGCCGACCGGCCGAGCCCGCCGCGCCGCTTGCGCGGATCGGCGGCAGCATCGCCGGCGCCATCGCCATAGAGGGCGTCGAGCGCGGCCGAGAGCCGCTTGTCGTCTTCGGAAAGGGCCGGCGATGTTTCGTCGGCGGCGCCGATCGCCAGGCGCCAGCGACGCTCCCTCTCGCCGTCGGGCGTGAGCGCGCCGGGCTCGTTCATTTCGGCCTCGTCATCCATTGCCACCTCCCATGAGCAATGGTCCAAGCCGTTCCAGGTGCCGGCGCCAGGCCTCGCCACCGTCCGGCGCCGGCGTCAGGCCAGCCGGCAGGCGCGCCGCGCGGCCAAGAACCGCTTCGATCAACCGCCGGCGCTCCATGCTGTCCAGATTGGAAAAGACGCGGCGCAGCAATGGCAGATGCGCGATGAAAGCCTCTTCGTCGAGCGACTTCAGCCACGCATCGACCGCGCCGCGCAGACCCTCGTCATAGATGAGCCGTTGGCCGGCGGTGCTGAAGAAGCCCTCGAAGAACCCTGCCGCCTCGGTGACCGGCGTTCCGGGCGACAGGCGGCGCCCGAGCAGTCCGGCAGCAGCTTCGGCGGACAGCTGGCCCGCCTCGTAGAGAAGGTGCGCGGCACATCCGGCCAGCAGCGCCGTCGATCGCGGCCCGTCCAGCACGGCAGCCAGCCCGTCGCGCCATCCGCTCAGCACATCGTCCCCGGGTTCGACAAGCCTGATCGCTTCATCGGCCTTGCGCATGGCGCCGACCAGTCCCGCGGCAGCCTGCTGATCGAGGTCGCGCACGGCGTAGGGCAGCGCGATCGCTGCTTCGATGATCAGCCGCTCCATGAGGCCGGACAGGCGGTGCGTCTCCGTCTTGCGCGCTTCGCCATAGCGGATGATGTCGGCAAGCGGCGGCACCGACGCCAGGATTTCCAGGCATTCGCTGCTGTGCGCCGCGCGTGCCTCCAGCGCCACGAGGCCAGCGCTCGAGGCTTCCGACAGGTCGGCCGTGATCGCGCTCTGCACCAGGGCGGCAAGTGTGTCGAGGGTTGCCGCCGCGCCGATCATCTGGATCAGCCGGCCATTGGCGGCCTTTTCGATGGTCGGGCCGTAGACAAGGTTCTCGACCAGCCGAACGGCATACTCCGGCTCCCAGGCCAGCGTCCAGCGCTCACGAAAAGTGCCGCGGCTACGACCGGCGTCCGTCAACTTGCCCCAATGCACACCGAGCACGCTCAACCGGTGCAGCAATGTCGAACGGAAAAGCCCGCTTTCGCTGCGCAGGTCGACCGACAGTTCGCGCTCCAGCGCCTCGGGCTTCAGCCGCGCCGCCTTCTGGTTGCGCTGCAGGTCCTCGATCAAGGGCGCCAGCGGCGTGTCGGGCGGAATTTCACCGACGTCCGCACCCAGAAGCAGCTCAGCCTCGACCAGCGCCCACAGCAGCGCTTCGCCGTTGAACAAAGCGGCGACCGAAGCGTCGCGCAATTCCTCGAACCCGGGTTTCGGCCGCTCGCGAATGGCGGCGAGCGTACGGGCAAGCCGCTCCGCCTCGATCAGCGAAGCGGTCGAGATCAGATGCCCCTTCTTGCGCAGCACTGCCGCAATCATTGCCAGCCACAGGGTTGCCCCGTCATGGCGGCCGCGCGTGCGCCAAAGGTGCTTGCACCAGCCCGGGGCCACGACACCCGCGCCATAGCCAAGGCCCGACGCCAGACGCGGCCCTGTCCACGGCGCCCAGGTCATCGAGCTTTTGCGCCGGGCAATGCCCTTGAGCAGCGCCTGATCGGTTTTCTGGACGTGTGCCGCCTGGAGCGCCGGCACGTGCCATGCGCCGCAGACCACCGCTATCGGTCCATCGAATTCCTTTCGCGCAGCGGTGATTTCGAGCCGCATATGCGCTTCGCGCCTGGCTTCGAACCGGGCGATCGACCCTTCACCTTCGCGCAGCGTCGTCATCGCATCGGCGATGGCCGCGAAAATGGGGCCGGGCTCGGGGTTCTGTTCGACGATATCCGACCACCAGCTTTCGCCATCCTCGTAGCCGGCGGCATGCGCCAAAGTGCCGATCGGATCACGGCGATGCGGGGCGGCATCCTCATCAGCGCCGGCTTCGCTGGCTTCGGCAGCGTCGATGTTCTCCGCACCATCGATCGCCTCGGCGGGCGACCGCGCCGACGACGGCAGGTCGATGAAGCGCAACACCGCCTTGTTGCCGACCGCCCAGAGGACCGCCTGATATTCGGGAGAGAATTCGGCAAACGGCCAGAAGCTGGTCGAGGCCGGGTCATCCTCCGGGTAGCACAGCAATGCCACCGGCGGCTGCATTTCCGGGCGGGCCAGCAATGGCAACAGCGCCGAGGCGTCGCTCGGCCCTTCGATCAGAACGGCGACGGGCCGCAATTCCTGCAGCGCCTTCACCAGGCTTTCGGCGGAGCCGGGCCCATGATGACGTATGCCGAAATAGGCGATGTCGCTGTGCTTCATCGGTGTCAGATCGCCGCGTTCAGCGCCGTATAGTACCCGGCATAGTCAGGCCGCTTCTTGAGCACCGTTTCCAGATATTCTTCCAGCACGGCCTTGTCCTGCACCGGATCCTTGACGATCGCGCCGACAAGGCTGGCGGCGAGACCTTCGGCGCCGAGCTTGCCGCCATCGAACCAGGCCGCCTGGCTGAGACCGCCAACCATGGTGGCGATGGCCTCGGCCGTCGACAGCGAGCCCGAAGGTGTCTTCAGCGTCACCTTGCCGTCGGCGGTCGAGCCAGAGCGCAATTCGCGGAAGATGGTCAGCACGCGGGCGATCTCTTCGGCGACATTCTTCGGCACCGGCAGGTCGAGGCCGCCTGCCATCTCGCCGACGCGTTTGGAGACGATCGAGACCTCCTCCGCCATGTCCTCGGGCAGCGGCAGCACCACGACATTGAAGCGCCGCTTCAGCGCCGAGGACAGCTCGTTGACGCCCTTGTCGCGGTTGTTTGCCGTGGCGATGATGTTGAAGCCGCGCTGGGCGTAGATCGACGTGTTCAGTTCCGGGATCGGCATCATCTTTTCGGAAAGCACGGTGATCAGCGTGTCCTGTACATCCGAGCCCATGCGCGTCAGTTCTTCGAGGCGGCACAGCTTGCCGTCCTGCATGGCGCGATAGAGCGGCGTCGGCACCAGCGCTTCCTGGCTCGGGCCTTTCGCCAGAAGCTGGGCATAGTTCCAGCCATAGCGGATCTGGTTCTCGTCGGTTCCGGCCGTGCACTGCACGATCAGCGTCGAGTCGCCCATGATGGCCGCGGCGAGATGTTCCGAGACCCAGGATTTGGCGGTGCCGGGAACGCCGAGCAAAAGCAGCGCACGGTCGGTGGCCAAAGTCGCCACAGCAGTTTCCATCAGCCGACGGCGGCCGACATATTTCGGGGTTATCAAGGTGCCGTCGCTGGCCTTGCCGCCCAGCAGATAGGTCAGGACGGCCTTTGGCGAGAGGCTCCAGCCGGCGGGCTTTTGCTTGTCGTCGCCGCGCGCCAGCGCTTGCAATTCACTGGCATAGGCCTGCTCGACCGGGAGACGGATGGCTGCGTTCATTGTGCTGTTCTCCGGATTGTCATGTGTCGGTTCCAGACGATTGTTCGGCCAACGCGGCGTTGAGGCGCAGGAGAGTGAGTGACGGAGCCGCGGGCGGCATGCCGGCTGCGACGACCTCGTCGATCAACCTCGCCGCCGTGGGGGTGGTGGCGAGGAAGCCGATCGTTTCGAGGATATCGTCGAGGCCGCGGCGCATGACGTCGTCGTTTCCGCCGATGACTGAACGCAACGCCGGAAGCACTTGCCCGTTTGTCAGGTCATCCCATCCCAGCCAGCCGGCGTCGATGCCTTCCGCCAGACTGATCACGCCAAGGTAATTCGTTTCCTTGAGGATCGAGCGGATGAACACGCGCTTTCTGCGGCTGTCCAGGCGCGGTGTCAGGTGCACCACGAACAGCGCCGGTTTGCCGCCATCGGCGACAAGCGTATCCGCCATCTGCGTCACCGCGGCATCGCTGCCTGAGGCGGCGACCATTCGTGCGATCAGGATGTCGGCATTGTTGTCGGCGCCGAACTGCCAGGCGCCGATGAATTCGGGTTCGGTGGCGCCGAACCGTGCGGCGAGGTCGACCAGGTTGCAGGTTTCGAACAATTCGGCGCGACGCTGTTCCTGCGCCGGGGATTTGAGTTTTACCGGCGTGTAGGTGGTGCGGCGGCGGATGAAGCCGGATTTGCCTTCGCTGATGAAAGCGGCGAGTTCGGCAACAGGATCATCCGTGCTACCGCCGTCGCCCGTACGACCGTGCTCACCCAACCTTGCCAGCAGCCGCCCAGCCAGTTCGCGCACCTTGCCGGAACGGTCGGCGGAAAGGCTCTTCAGGAAAGGCGCATCCTCGAGGGTGAGACCGAAGCGCATGAGTTCGATGAGCGCAAGCCTGACGTCCGCCGATTCACCCGGCGCCTTGGTCTCGATCAGCATGCGAGCAGCAGTCGGTTCGCTGCGGCGCATGTCGGCCAGCGCAATACGGCGCGCTGCGGGATAGAAGTCATCCCAGTTTTCCGCCGTCAGTTTCTCGCGCGGGGCATGCGCCTGCCCTTCGATGCCGGCTTGCCAGTCGATCCAGGGGGCGTAGACGTCCGGGCTGTTCTGGTCCGAGGGCATCCAGTCCATTGGATGGATCACGAAGCCGCGGCTGGCGACCAGCGTCACCACACGCACCTTGCGCCTCGCGTCGGGCGGCTCGCAAGAGCGGCCGCAGTCGCTCCGGCAGCATGGGCAGGGCAAGCGCCGGCAGCGGCGGACGACGCGTCAAAACCTTCGGCGCCGCAGGCCGCAAGCCGATGTCGAGGGCCTGCGCGGCGATCGCCAGCAGCCGGCGTTCCCGTTCGTCGGGGCCTGCGGTGCCAGCGATCTCCTTCCACGCGGCTGGTGCGAGGTCGAATGTCGGTCCGCCGGTGATCCAGCAGTCGCGCATTGCCGCCAGGCCTGTCTGCTCGAGCTCGTTCACGACAGATCGAGCCTTCCGAAGCTGCTCTGCGCCGCCAGAAGGTCAAGCCTGGCGCCATTCCACAGCGCTGCGGCGGCAGCAAGGTCGATGCCGAGCAAGGTTTGGTCGACAGCACCTGCGATCGGCAAGGCGATCCCATGCGGATCATCGGCTGCCTGCCACCAGGCGGTGCCGCGGTCGTCGAGCGAGATCGCGCCCGGCGGCAGGATGAGAGGACTGTCGGTCAGCCATGGCGCGCCATCTTGCTGGGATGCACGCGCCGCGAGCGGGTCTTTCAACGCGCCGAAATCAGGCCACGCCGCCCCGGAAGAGACGTCGCCGACGCGCTCCGCCACCAGCGCGCGGAGCGGTGCGCGCGATGGATAATACACCAGCCGGGCATTGAAGCGGTCGCCTGGGGCGAAGGCGTTGGATCGGCGCCCGGCCGAAGCCGGAAAATAATCGAGCAGCAGGGCAAATTGCGGCGTGGCGCTCTTCAGGTCGAGCAACCAGGTCGAATGGCTGACGAGACCGTCGCGACGGGTTTCGATCTTCTCGCCGAGAACCTCCCAGTGGCTTTCCACCTGCCTGGCGTCGGGATTGGCCAGGACCTGTTCACGGGTTTCGGACGTCGATACGAGCCGCCTCAGTTCAGGATCGTCAGGCTCCGATCGCCAGGCCTTGGCCAGCAGCACCAGCTTGCCGAGTTCGCGGATCGCCGCGTCCGGTCTTTCCTCGCTGCGCAGCGCCATCAAGCGCGACGGTATCTCGTCGATGCGCCCGGCAAGCGCGGCTGCTTTCAGATCGACGAGCCGTGCGGCAATGCGGCGGCAGCGCTCGCTGCTGGCGTCGACAAATCCGGACAGTCCAAGCCGCAACTGGTCGGCGATCCATTGGTCGAGTTCATCGAGCGCCGCCGACACCGCGGAGCGTGTATCTTGCGCCCGCTTGCGCTGCGCCGCCTCGCGCCGTTCGACCGCCGCGGCGTCCTCGACGACGGCACCCTCATCCGGCTGCAGAGCCTCGTCGATGCTCTTGGGTGCCGCGCCGGGCACTGGCCCCGCCGCCTGTGGCGTCGTCTTCCGGCGCCGGCCAAGCCAATCATTCACCCATTCCGGCGTCGAGTCAGCAGCCGCAAAACTGGCTGGTGCGGTGGCGGCGATCCACATCAAGGCCAGCGTGTGTTTGCAGGGAAACTTTCGCGATGGGCAGGTGCATTTGTAGCCGTGATCGCCGGTATCGACCACCACGCGATAAGGGTTGGAGCCGGAGCCCTGGCATTCGCCCCAGATCAGGGCCTGCTGCTCATTCCTTTCAAGGCGCGGCCAGTTCGATCGCTTGGTCAGCTTGGAGGCGGCGCTGAGCGACGCCTGGTCGGGAGCAAGCGCCTCTATGGTTTTCAAGTCGAATTCCAAGCCGCGCCCCTCGTGACCCCGAACCAAACGTCGTCGCCAGTATAGGTAGCCGTTTGTGAAGAATTATTGTAGCGCGGATGTGGGAAAGCGAGCCCTGCCCAGCTTATCGATCTAGCACCCACCGGCAGCCTACGCGAAGGGTCGCGCGAAGCGAATAAGAGGCGTCAGCCTCTGCCCTTCAAGAACTCGATCACCATCGCCGCCGTCCAAGTGAAACGGCCGCCGCCGAGCGGCTCGCCGGTGAGCGGGTCGTAATATTCGGCAAAGCCGCTCTCGGTGATCAAATCGAGGCTCGACTGCGTGATGCGCCGGGCAACCGCGCCATGGCCGACGGCGGCAAGTCCGTCGGCGATCATGTAGTTGACCACCAGCCAGACCGGGCCGCGCCAGTAGCGCTTGGCGTCGAAGCGCGGATCGTCTGGATCGTGCGAGGGCACGACATGACGCGCCTTGCCGGCGAGGCGCTCGACAGTGGCGGCGAGCGTCGCGGCACGCGCCTGTGGGATGGCCGCGAAGGCCGGCAGGATGCCGCCGACGGAGGCGCTGTCTACCAGCTTGCCGGTGGTGCGGTCGAGGCAGAGATACTGGCCGTGCGCCTCGCTCCACAGCTGCTCCATCGCCGCCAGGCCCTTTTCGACGCGGGCACGGTTGGCGCTGGCGATCTCTTTTTCACCAAGAGCCTCGGCGAGATCGGCAAGGTCGGACGAGGCGCGGATCAAGATGGCGTTGAAGCCGGGATCGACGACCTGGAAGGGCGAGGCATCGTGAAGCCGGGCATTGTCCCATCCAAGCCCGCGAAAATGCTGCACCAACCAGATGTAGCGATCATACTGCTCTTGCGTCGGCCGATGCGCCGGGTCGGCATGCAGGATGTCGCGGCGGGTGTAGGGCTCGACGCCTTCGGTCGGCACGCGCTCGAAGGCATCGTCCCAGTCGATGGAGTTGTCGCGGCCGGACTCCCAGGGGTGGATGATGGCGACCAACCCCTCGCCCCTGGGGTCGCGGCTCTCATAGAACCAACGGTGCCAGGCATCGATCTTGGGCAGCAGCGCGCCGGCGCGTTCGGCCGCCAGTTTCTTGTCTTTGGCGCGGTCGAACAGGCGGCGCACGGCAAAGCCGGCGACGGCCGGCTGGGTGATGCCGGAGGTGGCCGTCGGACGCCCGGTTTGCCAAATTTCGGGTCCGGGGAAATAGCCGTCGCTCCAGACGTGGAAGACGATATGCGGCACCATGCCGTCGGGCCACTGGTGCGCGAACAAGGTCTCGATCTCGGTCCAGGCGCGCGCCTCGTCGTAGTGGGCGAGGCCAAGCGCGGTAAGGCAGGAATCCCAATTCCACTGGAACGGATAGAGACCCTTGGTCGGGATGGTGTAGGCGCCGTGGTCGTTCTCCTTCAGCACCTCGACGGCGCGGGCGATGGTTTCGTCGACGGCAAGAGAAGTCATTGAAGCGTTCGTTCTTTCTGGATCAAAGGGCATTGGTGGTTTCGGGATCGAACCAGCGGATGCGGTCGGGTTTGGGCGCGAGGCGCAGATGATCGCCGACCTGGACACTGGCGTTCGATTCCAGGATGGCGCGGAACAGGCCGCCCTCGACATCGCAAGTCACCAGCGTGTGTGGCCCGAGCGGCTCGATGACGCGCACGGTGGCCTGCAGGCCTTCACTGCCGGCGTCGACGTCTTCCGGGCGGATGGCGAATTCGATCTTCTGCCTGTCCGATTTCGGGCCGGGCAGCGTCAGTCCGGCGACGGACCAGTTGCCATTCGCAGCCTTCGTCGCGGGAATGAAATTCATCGGCGGATTGCCGATGAAGGAGCCGACAAAGCGGGCGGCCGGGTTGCGATAGACCTCGACCGGCGAAGCCGCCTGGACGATGCGGCCCTGATGCATGACGGCGATGCGGTCGGCGAGGCTCATCGCCTCGACCTGGTCGTGGGTGACGTAGATCGTGGTGGTCTTCGACGCGGCGAGCACGCCCTTGAGTTCGGCGCGCATCTCCAGTCGCAGCAGCGCGTCGAGGTTGGACAGCGGCTCGTCCATCAGGATGACGTCGGGCTCCATGGCGAGCGCGCGGGCGACGGCGACACGCTGGCGCTGGCCGCCTGACAGCTGGCCCGAATAGCGCTTCAGCAGTTGCTCGATGTGCATGAGCTCGGCGGTGCGGTTGACGCGACGCTCGACGTCCTGCTGCTGCAGCTTCTTCATGCGCAGGCCGAAGGCGATGTTCTCGAACACGGTCAGATGCGGGAAGACGGCATAGTTCTGGAACACCATCGCAATGCCGCGCTCGCGCGGCGGCAGGTTGTCGACGCGACGGCCGCCGATCCAGACCTCGCCCTGGCTCGGCATCTCCAGCCCGGCGACGATCCTGAGCAGTGTGGTCTTGCCGCAGCCCGAAGCGCCGAGCAGCACCATGAATTCCTGGTCGGCGATGGTGAGGTCGACCTGATGCAGCGCGGTGAAGCCGCCGAAGCGCTTGGCCACTCCCTTGATGGCGATTTCAGCCATGAGCCGTCTCCGTGTCTCGCGTCATCGGTTGGCGATCCCCCACATGGCGAACAGATATTTCCTGACGGCGAAGATGAAGATCAGCGCCGGGACGACCAACGCGGCGCCGCCGGCGAATTTGAGATACAGCGGCGACTCGCCGAGGCTCTGCAGGAGGAAGGCGGTCAGCGTACGGTTCTCGATGGTGAGCACGGCGGCGGCGAACACCTCGTTCCAGGAGATGGTGAAGGCGAATACCGCCGAAGCGGCGATGCCGGGCAGCGCCAGCGGCAGGATGACCTTGCGAAAGGCCTGCAGCCGTGTGCAGCCGAGCGTCCAGGCGGCTTCCTCGAGTTCGACCGGTATGCCCGAAAACAGCGAGAAGGTGATCAGCACCGCAAAGGGCAGCGCCAGCGTGGTGTGCACCAGCGCCAGGCCGATTGCGGTGTCGTCGAGACCGGTGCGGATGAACATCACCGCCAGCGGCAGGGCCAGCAGCGGCAGCGGGAAGGCGCGCGTCATCAGCACCAGGAAACGGAACGTGCCCTTGCCCGGAAAATCGAAGCGCGACAGCGCATAGCCGGCCGGCGCGCCGAAGCCGATCGACAGGATCATCGTCAGCGCGGCGACGAGGACAGAATTCCACAGCGCCCTGGCGACACCGGCGAAATTGATGAAGAACGAAAGACTGCCAACATCGAAGGACGGGAAGAAGCGCTTGGGGAAAGCGGTGACCTGTTCCGGCGACGACAGCGCGTTGACGATCAGGAGATAGATCGGCAGCAGCACCCAGACGCTGAGCAGGATGGCGGTGGCGACGAGCAGCCAGCCGCCGGCCTTGCGCGCATCGGCGGCCGTAGCGATCGGCGCTTCGGCATCGGCGCTCATATGCGCGCCTCTTTGGGCACACGCAGCACCTTGAGGAAGAACAGCGTGAAGCCGATCGAGATGGCGAGGATGAGCAGCGCCGAGGCGGCCGCGACATTGCGATCCTGCAGCGTGAATTGCCAGTTGTAGGTTTCGCCCATCAGCACCGGCAAATTGGTGCCGCCAAGGGCGGCGACCACGGCAAAAACCTCGAAGGCAAGGATGACGCGCAGGATGATCGCCGTCTGCAGGCTGGGGCGAAGCAACGGCAGCGTGATGCGCACGAAGCGCTTCCAAGGGCCGGCGCCAAACACTTCGGCCGCCTCGTAATACTCTTTCGGAATCAAGCCCATGCCGGCGACGAGGATGACCATCATGATGGCGGTGGCGCGCCAGATCTCGGCCAGCGCTACGGCGATGAAGATCGTCAGCTTGCTCTGATAACCGAGGAACATGATCGGCCGGTCAACGATGCCGAGGCCGGAGAGCAGCGTGTTGAGGAAGCCGGACTGGTCGAAGATGGCAAGCCAGATCAGGCCGGCGGCGAGATCGGAAATGCCGAGCGGAATGGCAAAGATGTAAAGCGCGGCACTGCGACCCGTCTCAAGCCGCGACACCACTGAAGCCATCAGCAGCGCCATGACCAGTTGGATCGGCACGACGATCGCCGCAAGCAGCAGCGTATTGCGGACGGTGACAGGGAAT
Source organism: Mesorhizobium sp. LjNodule214 (assembly GCF_964252735.1). NCBI lineage: Bacteria > Pseudomonadati > Pseudomonadota > Alphaproteobacteria > Hyphomicrobiales > Phyllobacteriaceae > Mesorhizobium > Mesorhizobium sp. LjNodule214. The sequence goes on along the minus strand of NZ_CAXUPE020000001.1, from coordinate 2,455,438 downwards.
TTCCAGCTGCCGGCCATGGTGCGGAAATTGTCGAGGGTGAAGGCGCCGTCGCGGGTCACCGCCTCGAAGGCAACCAGCGCGAACGGGTAGAGGAAGAACACGCACAGGAACAGCGTCGCCGGCATCAGCAGCAGATAGGGCAAAGCCTTGCCGTGCATGGTGGTGTCCTTTGCGATGGTGCTGCGATCTGGGCGCCCGGAGTGCAACAAGCTCCGGGCGCCCCTTGGGAGGGTCGGTTGATGCTTATTCGACCGGGCAAGCGCCTTCGGACGGCTTGTCGGGCGCCCAGCACGGCGCTTTGGCCTGGTCGATGATCGCCTTGAGCGCGGCCGCCTGCTCTTCGAGCACGCCATGCACGTCCTCGCCGCCAAGCACGATGCGCTCGAAGCTGTCGGTGTAGATCTGGTTGAACTTGCCACCGAGATCGCCGAGCCCCATCGGCAGCAGCGCCGGCAGCGCATCGGGAGCGCCGGCCATGGTGGCGATGGCCGGGCCGAAGGCTTTCACCGAGGCCGGCATGTCGTCGGGCAGCTTGACGTCGACGACGGGGAAGAAATTGGTCGCCTTCAGCGTCGCGATCTGGGTTTCCGGCTTCAGCATATAGGCGACCAGTGCCTTGGCCTTGTCCATGTCAGGCGAGGTCTTCGGAATGGCGACGCCGGCGACCACCGGCATGAAGCCGCGGCCGGCGGGACCAGCCGGGGCCGGGAAGGCGACGAACTCGTCGGGCTTCTGGTTGAAGGCATCGGCGAGCCGCGCGACATGGTCGAACGCGACCCAGACCTCACCTGAAAGCAGTGGCTCCTGCATGAAGGCGTAGTTGGTCGAGTTCGGGTTGGTGTACTGCCAAAGTTCCTTGAACTTGTTCCAGGCAGTCTCAGCCTCGGCCGAGCGGAACTTGGTCACCATCGAACCGGTGTAGGACGGGTAGAGGAAGCCTTCGAAGAAGCGGTGCTTCAGTCCCTTGGGACCGGCCGGAAAGCCGAATTTCGGCGAGCCGGTCTTTTCGGCGATATTCCTCGACCATTCGATCAGCTGGTCGTAGGTGATGGTGTTGAGATCGACGCCTTGCGGCAGATATTGCAGCGCCTGCTTGTTCGCCGCCATCAGGTAGGTGGCCTGCATCCAGGGCATGTATTTCTGCTCGCCGGTGCCGAGCATGCCGAGCTTCCTGTAGGCCTCGTTGACCTTGACCCCGCCGACATCGACGCCGGACAGGTCGACAAGGTTGGCGCCGACAGTGGAGAAGTCGCCATGCAGGCCGCCGAGCAGGCCGATCGTGCCGGAGCCTGCCTGAAGTTCGGCCTGCAGACGGGTGAGCCAGGGGCCGTCCTCGGCGACCTGATAGTCGACGGGGCCGTCGAAGCCATTCAGCACCGCGTCGCGCATCTTCTGCGTTTCCTCGACCGGGCGCGCCTGTGTCGACCAGAACAGCACCTGCTGGGCGTGCGCAGCGGCGCCGGCAAGCGACAGCGCCAGCATTGCGCCTGCCAGTGTTTTCAATGCATTGATCATGCTCATCCTCCCTGGATAGGCGCCGTCATTTGCGGCGTCAGCTTCTTGTCAGTGGTGCGGGTCCATGGCTAGCCCGAGGAACCAGCGTCGGCCGGATCAATCGTGTCAGCGGTTCAGCCGGCCTGTCGGCGATGATGGTGAGCAGCATGTCGGCGATCTCGCGCGCACACTGACGGATCGAGGCATCGAAGGTGGTGAGGCCTGGCGGCGCATAGGCCGAAGCGACGACATTGTCGAAACCGATGACGGAGAGATCGCGCGGCACGGTGAGGCCGGCGCGGGCAGCCTCCTCCATCACCGTCAGCGCCAGTTCGTCGAACAGGGCGACAATAGCCGTCGGCCGCTCAGGCCCGTGCAACATCTTGTTGACGGCCTGGATGCGGGCGCCGCGATCGAAGCGCGGCGCGGTCGCCACATCGAGCCGCACCGACGGGTCGCCGCGGCGAGCAATGGCCGCGGCAAGCCCGTCCTGCCGCAAATGCCGGAAGGTCATCGGCTCTGAAATCGTCACCAGGCCGAAATGCCGATGGCCGAGATCGTAGAGCATGTCGAAGGCTTCGCCGAAGGCGTGCGCGCCGTCGGTGTCGAGCCAGTTGTAGGCAAAGTCGCTGTCGAGCAGCCGGCCATGGGCGACGAAGGGGAAGCCGCGCTGGCGCAGATAGGCTAGCCGCTCATCGACCTCGGCGATGCGGGTGACGACGACGCCGTCGGCGCGCCCGGATTCGACGACATGGCGCAGCACCGACAGTTCCGACTGGCCTTCCGCGGCAGTGGCGAGGATGAGGTCGGCGCCGTGCGACACCAGTCCCTCGCCAAGCCCGGTGACGAACTCGCCGAGGAAGGAATCGACAAGGTTGGGACCACGGATCGGCAGCACCAGGCCGACGAAGCCGCTGCGGCCGGACACCAGCGTGCGCGCTGCGGTGTTGGGAACATAGCCCGCATGGCGCGCGGCTAACGCGACGCGCTCGCGCGTCTTCAGGGCGATCTGCTGATGGCCGGCAAGCGCCCGCGAGACCGTCGTGATCGACAGGTCAAGGCTCGCCGCAAGCTCCTTCAGCGTGATGACACGGGCTGGCAATCGCTCCTCCCGAACGAACTGTTTGAAACGTTTGTAATGCGGTTTTGCGAAATTGCAAACGTTTTAAATTTGACGCAACGAGGTCGGCGACGAGACTGCCGGACCGGTCGGTTCTCAGCTTGGTGTTGTGATGCTCGGCTTCGGGCCCGCCTGGACGGCGGCCCCTGCCCCGCCGAGATAAAGCCGGTGCAATCCAACCGAGGCGCCGGCTTCGGCGAAGCGGGTGACGATGGCAGCACCAATGCCGCGTCCGCCACCGGTCACCAGTGCTACCTTGCCCTTGAGGTCGAACGGGTTCGCCATCGCTCAGATGACACCCGCGCCACGCACGAGTTCGACGAAGCGCGCGAACACTTCGGTGTGGCGGTCGACATCGGCCTCGGTGGTGGCCGGGCACATCAGGAACATGGTGTGGAAGGGCGTCACCAATATGCCCTCGTTCATGTAGAAGGCGTGCAGCAGCGTCTCGAGATCGCCGCGCCGGCTGGCGATGACATCGGCGCCATTCCGCGGCGGATTGGGCATTAACATGATCTCGGCGCGGGCGCCGATCTGCGTCACGTGCCAAGGCAGACCATTCGCGGCGATGACCTTCCGCGCGGCCTCGGCCAGCCGCGAGGCATTGGCGATCATGATCTCGAAATTGGCTGGGGTCAGCACCTCTTCCAGCACCGCGCGCATGGTGGCGACGGTGAGCGCGTTGCCGGCCAGCGTGCCGCCGATGCCGAGATGCGCCGACTGGCGCACGCGCGGATTGACCATCGGCACGATCGTCCACAATCGCTCGGCGATCTCCCGCGAAACGCCGAAGATGCCGGCGGGGATGCCGCCGGCAATGGCCTTGCCGGCAACGAGAATGTCCGGCTCCAGCCCATGCTCGGACGAATAGCCGCCGGGTCCGCCGGAGATGGTGTGCGTCTCGTCGATGACCAGCACCGTGCCGGTACGGCGGGTGATCTCGCGCAGGGCGGTGTGAAAACCGTCGGCGACCGGGATCATGCCGAAATTGGTCATCAGCGGCTCGGTCAGCACGCAGGCGACGTCGCCCGCCGACAGTGCCTGTTCCAGCGCGCCGACATCGTTGAACTCGACCACTTTTGAGACGGCCGAATGGTCGACGCCATTGGGATGGATCATGTTGCGCAGGCCAACGCGGCCGTCGCGGATTTCGACATGCGCCTCTTCGACGCCGCCATGGTAGCAGCCGGAGAAGACCAACACCTTGTCGCGGCCGGTGATCATGCGGGCGATGCGGATGGCGCCGCGATTGGCGTCAGTGGCCGAGGTGGTCAATGTCCAGTAGGGCAGGCCGAAGCGCCGCTGCAATTCGGCGCCGACCCACAGGCTGTCCTCGGTGGGCAGCATCATCGTCGCGCCGTTCTGCAATTGGCGCACCGCGGCACGTGTCACCGCCTCCGGCGCGTGGCCGCACATGCCGCCAGTGTCGCCAAGAGCGAAGTCGACATAGTCGTGGCCATCGATGTCCCTGATGTGGGCGCCCTTCGCCTCGGCGGCATAGACCGGAAAGCCGCCGGCCCAGCGCCGCATCCAGTGCGAGGGCCCGCCATAGAGGAAATGCTGCTTGCCCTCCTCCCAGGCCGCCGCCGAGCGCGGATGCGTCTGGCGAAAACGCTGCTGCTCGCGGTCGAGCAGGTCGCCGATTGTCGCTGAATGCAAATCATTTTTGCTGGCAGCCATCATGGCGCAAATCTCCCTTTGTGCGCCATCGTTTCATGACGCGAGCTGGTTATCGAAAGCGCTCTAGAGCGGTTCGGCTTTTGATAGAAACGCTGCCCCGCTCTAAGTATTTGTTTTCACGCAATTCCGGACGGAAAACCGCTACGCACTTTTCCTGGAATTGCTCTAGAGCGCGATCCAGGCGGTCTTCAGATCGGTGTATTTGTCCAGCGCGTGCAGCGACTTGTCGCGGCCGAAGCCGGACTGCTTGACGCCGCCGAGCGGCACGGTGATGTCGGCGCCGCCATAGGTGTTGACGTGGACGACGCCGGCATTGATGGCGCGGACCATGCGATGCGCGGTCGACAGGTTCGACGTCCATACTGCCGAGGCGAGGCCATAGACGGTGGAATTTGCGAGGCTCACCGCCTCTTCCTCGGTGTCGAAGCGCATGACGCCGAGCACCGGCCCGAACACTTCCTCGCGAGCGAGTTGCATGTCTTGAGTCACGTTCTCGAATATGGTCGGCGCCATGTAGCTGCCGCCGGTCTCGGTGAGGATGCGTTCGCCGCCGGTGACGAGGCGGGCGCCCTCCTCCGCCGCCCTGGCGACGAAGCCGAGATTCTTGTCGAGCTGCTCGGCGCTCGACACCGCGCCGATGTCGCTCGCCAGATCGAGCGGGTCGCCGACCTTCAGCCGGGTGGCCGCCTTGAGCAGCTCGTCCATGAAGCGGTCGTAGATCGACGACTGGACGAGCAGACGCGAGCCGGCGACGCAGACTTGTCCGGAATTGCGGAAGATGCCGTTGGCCGACACGGTCGCCGCCTGCTTCAGGTCCGGCGCGTCGGCAAAGACGATGTTGGGCGACTTGCCGCCGAGTTCGAGGAAGACGCGCTTCAGATTGGAGCGAGCCGCGTATTCGAGCAGCCGCCGGCCGACCACGCCAGAGCCGGTGAAGGCGATGGCGTCGACATCCATGTGCAGGCCGAGCGCCTCGCCGGCGACCGCGCCGCGCCCGGTGACGACGTTGAGCACGCCGGCGGGAAGCCCGGCCTCGGCGGCGAGTTCAGCCAGCCGCAGAAGCGTCAGCGAAGCGATCTCCGGCGGCTTGACGACGATGGAGTTGCCGGCGGCAAGCGCCGGCGCGATCTTCCAGGCGCCGATCATCAGCGGGAAATTCCAGGGCACGATGACGCCGACGACGCCAAGCGGCTCCTTGTGGATCAGGCCAAGCACGTTGTCGACCGTCGGCGCGATCTCGCCATAGACCTTGTCGATCGCCTCGGCGTAGTAGCGGATGGTGCCGGCGGCCGACAGCGGCTCGGCCTTGTAGGCCATGCCGATCTCGGTGCCATTGTCGCGCACGCCGAGCACGGCGAGTTCGTCGACATGCTTCTCGACAAGCTCCGCGAACTTGGTCAGCACCTTCTTGCGAAAGGCCGGGGCGGAGCGCGACCACGAACCTTTCTCGAACGCCTTGCGCGCCGACGTCACGGCACGATCGATGTCGGCGGCATTGCCGTCGGCGATGCTGGCGAACGGACGGCCGTCGATCGGCGACGTTACCGGCAGCGTCGCACCGCTCATGCCTTCGGTCCGGGCGCCATCGATGAACAGGCCTCGCGCGCCGATCTCGACTTTGCGCAGCGTGTCGATGGCATTCTGGTTGATCATTGGTGACTGACTCCCAGGGAAACATGCAGTGTGGTTGGCGCCCGGAACTCCCAGCCGCGGAAGACCGGTTCCTTGCCCGGCACCAGCCGCAGGTCCGTGAAGCGCTCGAGCAAAAGCCTTACCGCAAGGCACATCTGCTCGCGCGCGAAAAACCGGCCCGAACAGAAATGATGGCCAAAACCGAAGGCGGCGTGGTTGCCCTCGTCGCGATGGATGTCGAAACGGTCGGGATCGGAGAAACGGCTTTCGTCGCGGCTTGCCGAAGAGACAAGTGCTGCGACCGGCGCGCCGGAAGGAATGGTTACACCGCCGACCTCGACCGCGCGCGTCGTCTGGCGCGTCTGCGTGCCGATCGGCGCGACCCAGCGCAAGCCTTCGTCGACGGCCTTTGGCACCAGGGTCTCCGGATCGTCGAGGACCTGCCGCAATTGCTCGGGATGCGAAAGCAGGCCGGCGAGGATGGAGCCCGCGCCATGACCGGGTTCCTGCATGCCGCCAAGCAGGATCACCTTGATGCTCGGCATCAGGAAGTCGATCGGACGCGTTTTGCCCGCCGGCATTCCATCATGCAGCATGTGCGACAGGGCGGAGTCGTCGGGCTCGCGGACTAGCCTTTCCAGTGTCGGCAGGATGGCGGCACCGACCTCGGCGCTGATCGCATCGGCGATGTCCTGCCGCTTCGGATCGTTCTCGAAATTGATGGCGCCCTGGGCAAGGCCATAGAACCAGCGCCGCAAGGTCGGCATGTCGATGTCGGTCAGGCCAAGCGAGCGCGCCAGGCTGAGCGTCGAGACCGGTTCGAAATAGTTGGCCATCAGTTCGGCCGAGCCCTGTTCGGCGATCCGGTCGAGATAGGGTTGGGCGATCGAGCGCACCAGGTCGCCGGCATAGGAAGCGACGGTGCGCGGCCGGTATTTAGGGTCGACGCCCTGGCGCAGATCCCTGTGAACATCGCCGTCGGTCGTCAGGATGGTCGGCTTGCCGAACGAGCGCTCGACCGGAGATGTCCCGACGACGGCGGAGAAGATGTCCGGCGACTTGGCGACGGTCTCGACGTCTTTCCAGCGGGTGACGAACCAGAGGTTGACCGCCGGCACGAAAGCGACGGGCGCGCTGCGCCTCAGTTCGGCATAGATCGGATACGGATCTGCTTCCAGCGCCTCAACGGTGATGCTCTCGGCAAAGCTCAACGCCGCTACTCCCCTTGCGGTGAAGACGGGGCGGCGTCATGCGCCGCCCTGTTTGTTTCAGTCCTTCAAAGGCTGTCCAAGCCCAGCGAAGGCAACCGGGTCACGGCTCTTCAAGGCGCTGGCCAGCACAAGGCCGACTACGGCCGCGATCAGCACCAGCGCCGGCAGGAAGACGCCGAGGAAGCCGCCCGCGCCGGACAGGCTGCCGAAATTGATGACGATCAGGTAGATGATGATGACGAAGGCGATGAAGGTCAGCCCCGGCAGGATGGTGGTTTTCAGCGCGTTTTCCTGGCTGGACGGATTGGCCCGGAAGAACATCACCACGGCGAGCGAGGCGACCGCCATCATCACGATGACGCCGAGCGTGGCGACATTGGTCAGCCACGAAAACAGCGCCAGCACCGGATCGAGGCCAAGCACGGCGAAGAGCCCGACGACGACAGCCGCAAGCACGCTCTGGATGACCGAAGCGACATGCGGGCTCTGGTGCGTCGAATGCGTCACGCCGATCGTCTGCGGCAGGAGTTTCTCGCGGCCGGAAACATAGATGTAGCGGGCGACCGCATTGTGGAACGCCAGCACGCCGGCGAACAGGCTCGACACGAACAGGATGCTCATGGCGTGCGAGAGCATCGTTCCGGCATAGCGGTCGGACAGGCCGAACAGGAAGGTGGTCGGATCCTGAAGCCCCTGCAGATCAGGCAGCAGCTTGTCGACGCCGGCGCCGACGGCCATCAGCCATGCGGTGACCATGTAGAAAACGCCGATCAGGACGACGGAGAAATAGGTCGCCCGCGGAATGGTGACCTTGGGGTCACGTGCCTCTTCGGCATAGATCGTGGTCGCCTCGAAGCCGATGAAGGCGGCAAAGCAGAACAGGATGGCGATCGCCGGCGCACCGCTGGTGATCTGGCTCCAGCTGAAGGGCGCGGCCGACAGTCCGCTGTCGCCGCCGGTCTTGAGGATCGCCAGGTCGAGGATCAGCACCACCACATATTCGGCGAGCACCAGCACGGTCAGGATCTTGGCCGACAGGTCGACCTGCCGGTAGCCGAGCACGGCGACGATGGCGATGGCGATGAAGCTCCAGACCCACCAGGGCAGGTTGATGCCCCAGCCGGCGAACAGTCCGGCGGTCGCGGCACCGAGAAGGCCCATGACGCCGATCTGCATGGCATTGTAGGACAGGATGGCAATCAGCGCGGTGGCGCCGCCGGCGAGACCGCCAAGGCCGCGCGCGGCGTAGGCATAGAAGGCGCCTGCATTGCCAACATGGCGCGACATGGCGACATAGCCGACCGCGAACAAAAGCAGCAGCAGCGTCACGATGAGATAGGTGCCGGCAAAACCGGCGCCGTTGCCCATCAACATGCCGAGCGGCGTGCCGCCGGCAACGGCCGTCAGAGGCGCCGCGGCCGAGATCACCATGAAGGTGATGGCGCCAACGCCAAGGCTGTTCTTCCTCAGCCGGTTTGCTTCGCCGGCTACAATTGTCGTCATCTTACCCTCCAATTCCGCGCTGCGGAAACCAAGTGTCCCTGAGATGCCGAGGCCTTCTGGCGGGCCCGATGTTCATTTCACTATTTGCAACGGCATTTCGAATATAGACTTGCAAAGGAAGGCGCTTCCTGTCAAGTTAATTCGCACGTTAAGTATCTATGGGAGGTTCGGAAACCAGATGAGCACGGTGGCCAAGGCCATTTCCCTGCTGGAAATGCTCGGTCGCGGCGAGCCCGAACTGGCGCTGGCCGACCTCGCCCGGCATGCCGGCTTCGACAAGGCGACAACACGCCGGCTGCTGCTCTCGCTTATGGAACATGGGCTGGTCGAGCAGGACGAAGGCACGCGCCGCTACCGGCTCGGCGCCGGTCTCGGTCGGCTGGCACTGATGCGCGAGGCGCAGGTTCCGTTCCTGCGGACGGCAGCGCCGCTGGTCGAGGCGCTGGCCACCGAGACTGGCGAAACGGTGCATCTGTCGGAATATTCCAAGCGCGGCCTGATCACCGTCCATGTCGTCGAATCGGCCAAGGCCAACCGCGTCAGCGTGGCGCTCGGCGAATTCCTGCCGATGCACGCGACCGCCTCGGGCATTGCCTTCCTGGCCTTTACCGAAGACCGCATCCGCGACACCATTCTCGCGGGCCCGCTGCCGGCCTTCACGCCGTTCACCGTGTCCGGTGCTGCCGCGCTGGCCGAACAGGTTGCAGCGGCGCGTGCGCGCGGCCATTCGATTGGCTCGCAGGGTTTCGAGGAAGGCGTGCAGAGCGTCGCCGCGCCGATCCTCGGCGCCGACGGTTTCGCCATCGGCACCATTGCCATTGCCGCGCCGCAGGTGCGCGTTCTGGAGGGCGATATCGCACGTTACGGCGCAAGCGTCGCGGACGCGGCGCGCAGCATCGGCGAGCGGCTTGTCGGACGGCGTAGCCTGCCGGACCGCAGGCGCGCATCATGACGCAGGCGCCCATTATGATCATTCAGCGAGGAGACTGACGTTGGAGGACAAACGCCGAATCCTGGTTATCGGCACCGGCGACACCAAGGCCGACGAGCTCTTGTTCATGCGTGAGCGCATCGAGGCTGTCGGCGGTGTCGCCGTGATGATGGATGTCAGCGTGCTCGGCGATCCGCCCTACCGGCCGGAGCACGACAAGCATGCCGTGGCCAAAGCGGCAGACACGACGATCGCGGCGATCATCGCCAGCGGCGACGAGAATTCGGCGATGACGCTGATGGCGCTCGGCGCCTCGCGGCTTGCGCGCGCGCTTCACGACAAGGGCGAAATCGACGGCTTCATCGCGCTCGGTGGTTCGATGGGCACCGACCTTGCGCTCGACGTCGCCCTGGCGCTGCCGCTCGGCGTGCCGAAATTCGTCGTCTCGACCATTGCCTATTCGCATCTGCTGCCGCCGCAGCGGATCGCGACCGATTTGATGATGATCCTGTGGGCGGGTGGGCTTTATGGCCTCAACAGCGCCTGCAAGGCGGTGCTGTCGCAGGCCAGCGGCGCGGTGGTCGGCGCGGCTCGGGCCGTCGTCGAGCCGGACCAGGCCAGGCCGCGGATCGGCATGAGCTCGCTCGGCAAGAGCTGCCTGCACTATATGGTGACGCTCAAGCCGGAGCTGGAAAAGCGCGGCTATGAGGTGATCGTCTTCCACACCACCGGCATGGGCGGACGGGCGCTGGAAGCGATCGCCGCGCAGCGCGGCTTCGTCGCCGTGATGGATTTCAGCCTGCAAGAACTCGCCAATCATCTCGCCGGCTCGGTGGTGAGTTCAGGCGCCGACCGGCTGGAGAACGCCGGGCGGCAAGGCATCCCGCAGATCGTAGCACCGGGCGCCGTCGACATGGTGGATTTTCCGACATGGCAAGCGGTACCAACCCGCTTCATCGAGCGCCCCTACCACGCCCATAACCGGCTGCTCGCCTCGGTGACCTCCGACGGCGCGACGCGCCAGGAGATCGCGCGCGCCATCGGCGAGAAGCTCGCCGCCGCAACCGGGCCGACCGCCTTCATCCTGCCGGCGGGCGGCATCCAGCAATGGGACCAGCAGGGCGAGCCGCTGTACGAGCCGGACGCGCTGACGGCGTTCGTCGACGAGATGCGCGCCAGCGTGCCTGCGAATGCCGAACTGCATGAGATCGCGGGGCATATCAACGACGCCGCCTTCAGCGCCAAGGCGCTGGAGATCTTCGACCGCTGGGTCGCCGATGGCATCATTCCGCCGGGCGCGCCGGCAGGAGAGCAAGCCGCATGAGCGGGCCGAATCCACAGGCGCTGGTGCTCGATTTCGGCGGTGTCGTCACCCGCACGCTGTTCGAAACGCACGCGCTGACCGAACGCGCGTTGGGGCTGGCCCCCGGCACGCTCGACTGGCGCGGGCCGTTCGAACCTGCATCCGACCCTTTGTGGCGCGCCATGCAGGCCGACGAGATCAGCGAACGCGACTACTGGAAGACGCGCACGCGCGAGGTCGGCCGGATGGTCGGCGAAGACTGGGACGACATGTCGACCTTCGTGCAGCGGGCGCGCGGCGCAGATCCGCAAGCGGTGGTGCGGCCGGAGGCGGAACGAGCGATCCGGACTGCGCATGAAGCCGGCATCAGGCTCGCCATCCTCTCCAACGAACTCGACCTGTTCTACGGCAGCAGCTTCCGCGAGCGCCTGCCGCTCTTGTCGCTGTTCGAGACAATAGCCGACGCCACCTACACCCACATCCTCAAGCCGGATCCGCGCGCCTATGCGATGGTGAGCGAAGCGCTGCATCTGCCGGCCAGCGCTTGCGTCTTCGTCGACGACCAGAAGCGCAATGTCGACGGCGCGGTCGCAGCCGGAATGCTGACGGTGCATTTCGACGTCGCCGAGCCGGCGCGAAGCTATGCCGAGGCGCTCGGCCATTTTGGCCTTGCAGCCTGACAATTCAAGAAACGGAGTTTCCACCGATGCGCGACATCAACTTCCTCACCGAGAACAACGCCAAGCCGATCTGGCACCCGATGGCGCATCCGGCCGAGATGCGCGCGACGCCGCCGAAAATCATCATGAAGGGCGACGGCGTGTCGGTGACCGACGTCGATGGCCGCACCGTGCTCGACGCGGTCGGCGGCTTATGGAACGTCAACCTCGGCTACAGCTGCGATCCGATCAAGAAGGCGATGGCCGCGCAGCTCGACGCCCTGCCCTATTATTCCGGTTTTCGCGGCACCTCGACCGGACCGTCGATCGAGCTTGCCTACGAGCTCTGCGACTGGTTCGCGCCGGAGGGCATGGTGCGGGCCTTCTTCACCTCGGGCGGATCGGATTCGGTGGAAACGGCGCTGCGGCTTTCAAGGCAATACTGGAAGATCCGCGGCCAGGGTGACCGGACGAAATTCCTGGCGCTGAAGAAGGGCTATCACGGTACGCATTTCGGCGGCGCCTCGGTCAACGGCAATGCCAATTTCCGTCGCAACTACGAGCCGCTGCTGCCGGGCGTTTTCCACACGCCGGCGCCGTGGACCTACCGCAACCCGTTCGACGAGACCGACCCGGCGAAGCTGGCAAGACTCTGCGCGCGGGCGATCGAGGAGGAGATTGCCTTCCAGGGCGCCGACACCATCGCCGCCTTCATCATGGAACCGGTGCTCGGGGCCGGCGGCGTCATCGTTCCGCATGAGAGCTTCATGCCGCTGGTGCGCGCCATCTGCGACCGCCACGACATATTGCTCATTGCCGACGAGGTGGTGACCGGCTTCGGGCGCACCGGCGCCTGGTCGGGCTCGCGTCTGTCGGGCGTCAAGCCCGATTTCATGACCATCGCCAAGGCGATCACGTCGGGCTATTTCCCGCTCGGTGCCACGCTGATCGGCGCCAAGGTCGCCGAGGTCTTCGAAGCCGACAAGACCAGCTTCGGCGCCATCGGCCACGGTTACACCTATTCCGGCCATCCGGTCGGCTGCGCGGCCGGGCTGGCCGCACTGGCCGAGACCAAGCGGCTGGCCGTCAACGAAAATGCGGCGGCGCGCGGTATCGAGCTCGGCAAGGCGCTGGAGGCGCTGAAGGCCAAGCACGCGCTGGTCGGCGACGTGCGCTACCAGGGCCTGATGGCGGCGCTCGAGCTGGTCTCGGACCGCGCCGCCAAGAAGCCGGCCGACAAGAAGACCCTGGCTGCCGTCGCCGAAGCTGCCTACCAGGCCGGCGTCATGCTGCGCGTCTCGGGTAACACGGTCATCCTGTCGCCACCGCTGGTAATCTCGGCGGCCGACGTGGCGAAGATCGCGGAGGCGTTGGATGCGGGACTGGCTGCTGCGGCGTAAGTGAGTAGTGAGTAGTGAGTAGTGAGTAGTGAGTAGTGAGTAGTGAGTAGTGAGTAGTGAGTAGTGAGTAGTAGAAATGAACTCCAGCTCTGGGCGCTTGGTCATTCTCTCGTTATTCACTGTTCACTACTTACTATTTACTACTTACTACTCACTCTTTCCCGCCGCCACGCCGCCGGCGACAGGCCGACTGCCTGGCGGAAAAAGCGCGAGAAATAGGCGGGGTCGTTGAAGCCGGTCTCGTAGGCGATGTCCTCGACCGGGCGCACGGTGAACAAGAGCAGCCGCTTGGCCTCGACCAGCCGCCGTTCGCCGATCGCCTGGCGCACGCCCGCCCCCAGCACCTGGCGCGCCGCTCTGTCGAGCAGATGGCGCGTGGTGCCGAGTGCGGCGACATAGCGCTCGACCGGCCAGTCGTCGCGAAAGTGCCGGTCGATCAGCCTTCTCAGCCGCCCGCCCAGCGCCACCGTAGCCGGCAGGGTGACGGCATGCGATTCCGCATCAAGACGGGCGATACCCGACAGCGCCACGGCGATCAGCGGCGGCAGGATTTTGTCCATGCCGGGCAACCTGTCGGCATATTCCGCCTGGATCATCCTGACCGTATCGCCCAACCTCTCCCACAGTGCCGTCTCACCGCGCCCGGTGACGAAGACCGGCTGGTCGAGCGGCAGCGCGGACTGCTCGGCGATCGAGGCAAGTGCTTCATCGGCGACCGAAACGACGATGGCATCGGTGCCCGGTTCGATGCTGAAGCCGTGCACCACGCCGCTCGGCATGAAGCTCACCGTCGGCGCCGAGAAACTCCAGGTCTTGTCCTCGATCCTGTAGGTGCCGCTGCCGCCGGTCCAGTAAGTGATCTGCGCCATCTGCGGATGCTTGTGCGCCAGCACTTGGCCGCGATGAACGGCTGCGCGAGCAAGGACAGTCTCGACATGCAGGAAGCCGACATCAAGCGCCCGCGCGGGCTCGCCATAGACGAAGAATTCGGGGATGCTGGCCTGGCTCATGGTGCCGGAAAAAGTCCAAGTGGTTTTGGTCTTTCGTCCATAAACCATTACATCGCGTCGGGCTACTGTTGGACGATCAAGGGAGGATCATGATGCGATCGGAAGATTTCCGGGCCGACACGAAACGGCCGTTCACAGGCGCCGAATATCTCGACAGCCTGCGCGACGGGCGCGAGGTCTACATCAATGGCGAGCGCGTGGCCGACGTCACCACGCATCCGGCGATGCGCAACTCCGCCCGTTCGCTCGCCCGGCTCTACGATGCCTTGCACGACCCGGCGCGGCAGGCGGTGCTGACCTCGCCGACCGACACCGGCTCTGGGGGCTACACGCACAAATATTTCCGCGTCGCCCATTCCGCCGCCGAGCTCGCCCAGCAGCAGACGGCGATCGCCGACTGGTCGCGCATGTCCTACGGCTGGATGGGGCGCACGCCCGACTACAAGGCAGCGCTGATGAACACGCTCGGCGCCAATGCCGAGTGGTACGGCCCGTTCAAGGATAATGCGCTTGCCTGGCACAAACGGGCCCAGGAAGCCGCCCTGTTCATGAACCACGCCATAGTCAACCCGCCGATCGACCGCCACAAGCCGGCCGAGGCCGTCAAGGACGTGTTCGTGCACATCACCAAGGAGAGCGATGCCGGCATATGGGTGTCCGGCGCCAAGGTGGTGGCGACTTCGTCGGCGCTGACCCACTACAATTTCCTGGCGCAGAGCTCGGCGACGGTCACCGAGGATCCATCGCTGTCGGTGATGTTCATCGTGCCGATGAACGCGCCGGGGATAAAGATGTTCTGCCGCGTCTCCTACGAGCAGACCGCCAACACGGTCGGCCAGCCCTTCGACTACCCGCTGTCGTCACGCTTCGATGAGAACGATGCGATCCTGGTGCTGGACAATGTCTTCGTCCCCTGGGAGGACGTGCTGGTGCTGCGCGATGCGCAAAAAATCCTGTCCTTCCATCCGGCGTCGGGCTTCATGCACGGCTACTGCTTCCAGGGCTGCACGCGCTTTGCCGTCAAGCTCGACTTCCTCGCCGGCCTGCTCGCCAAGGCGCTGCGCGCCACCGGCGGCGACGCCTTCCGCGGCAACCAGGCGGCACTCGGCGAAGTGATCGCGCTGCGCCACATGTTCTGGAGCTTTTCCAACGCCATGGCGCACAACCCGATCCCGTGGGCGAGCGGTGCGGTGCTGCCCAATCTGGAAGCGGCGCTCGCTTACCGCACCTTCATGTCGGAAGCCTATCCGCGCGTCATCGACACGGTGCGCCGGGTGATCGCCTCGGGGCTGATCTATTTGCCGTCCTCGGCAAAGGATTTCGACAATCCCGAGATCAACAAGTACCTTGCCCAATATGTGCGCGGCTCGAACGACATGGGCCATGTCGAGCGCATCAAGATCATGAAGCTTTTGTGGGATGCGACCGGCACCGAGTTCGGCGGCCGCCATGCGCTCTACGAGCTCAACTATGCCGGCGCGCCGGAAGAGGTGCGGCTGCAGGTGCTGAAGGGCGCCGAGCGCAGCGGCCGTCTGAAGGCGATGGAAGAGCTGGTCGACACCTGCATGGCCGATTACGACGAAAAGGGCTGGACCGGCGACACCTGGCTACCGCCGCTGCCGGCCGGCGCAATCTGAGGAGGCCGGCCATGGAGGCGCAGGTCTCGAGACTGGAATTCCGCGATGCCATGGCGCGGGTCTGCGCGCCGGTCAACATCGTCACCACGGACGGTCCGGCAGGCCGCGGCGGCTTCACCGCTACCGCCATGTGCAGCGTTTCCGACGATCCGCCGACGCTGCTCATCTGCATGAACGAACGCTCGGCGCAGGCCGGACTGTTCCTTGCCAACCGGCGCTTCTGCGTCAACGTGCTGACGCAGGCCCATATGCACCTGGCGGCGAAGTTCGCCGGTGCGATCCGCGACATGGCCGAGCGCTATGGTTCCGCGCGCTGGCAGACGATGCCCTCCGGCATGCCGGCGCTGCTCGACGCCATCGTCAGCTTCGATTGCGAGATCGGCGAGGTGAACCGGGTCGGCACGCACAATGTGATGTTCGGCCGCGTCGTCGACATCCGCCACGGCAGCGACGAGGCGGCGCTGCTCTATGTCGGGCGCAACTACATGCAGCCGAGCGCGCTGGGCAGTTTTGGGGGGTGAGGAGCGGTCCGCGCAGCGGATGAACGCCCGGAGCCTGCGACGGGCCGGCCAGCGCTAATCGGGTAGCGTCTCCGACTGGATCAGGCTTTCGAGCAGGTCGAGCAGGCGCTCGTGCTGTTCGGCCCCATAGCGCTTTTCGATCGCGTCGTAGATGGCGATGCGTTCGGGAGACAGGTCTTCGATCAGCGCAAGGCCGGCCGGGCTGATGGCGAGGAGCGCCCGGCGGCCGTCGTCCTTGACCTTGTTGCGGGAGATGAACTGCCGCTCTTCCATCGCCTTGATGATGCGGGTGAGGCTTGGCGGCAGGATCGAGGCGCGGTTGGCGAGTTCGGTCGCTTCCAGCGGCCCGGCCTCGGCAAGAACGCGCAGCACGCGCCATTGCTGTTCGGTGATGTCGTGGCGGGCAAGCATCGGCCGGAAATGCGCCATGATCACTTCGCGGGCGCGCAGAAGAGCCATCGGCAAGGAGCGGCGGGTGCTGGGCGGTAGCAAGGTCAGGTCTCCTGAAATTCCAGTTCCAGTTCCGACTCGCAATGCGAATGAGACGCGGATCGCAGCTATATCCGCGATTTTGCCGGGGGCGGCAATCCCGACACCGGGGCGTGGGTCCTGACAAAGAACGGCGCTTGACATTCGATCGCCAAGATGTAATTCACATGTTAATTACAAAAGACCGGCGACGCCGGCGGAGGAAACCCTTGCCGCACATGGCGATTGAATATTCCGCGAATCTCGACGCCAAAGTCGACATGGGCGCGCTTTGCGCGCTGGTGTCGCGCACCATCCTCGAGACCGGCCTGTTCGAGCCGGGCGCGGTCAGGGTGCGCGCCTTCCGCGCCGAAGCCTATGCGATCGCCGACCGTCTGCCGGAGAACGGCTTCATCGACATGAACTTCCGCATCGGCAAGGGCCGCAGCGCCGAGGAAAAGAAGCGCACCGGCGAGGCGATCTTCGCCGCCGTCTCGGAGCATCTCGCATCGCTGTTCACAACGCCGCATTTCGCGCTCTCCCTGGAGATCCGCGAGATCGACGCCGAACTGAACTGGAAGAAGAACGCCATCCACCCGCGGCTACGTGGCAAGTAACTGGGCGGCAAGTGAGCAGGCGGCAGAGAACAGGAAAGACCCATGGCGGCATTGGACGACAATCTGCGGAAGGCCGAAGCCTATCTCGAGCGCTTCAGAAGCACGGGCGTGCTCAACCAGATCGGCGGCGAGGCTGTCGAAGCCGCCGAAGGCTCGACCTATGAAACGATCTCGCCGATCGACCTGAAGCCGCTCGCCAGGGTGGCGCGTGGCAAGGCTGAAGACATCGACCGCGCCGCCAAGGCGGCCAAGGCGGCTTTCCGCGACTGGGCGGCGATCTCCGGCGATGCCCGCAAGAAGCTGCTGCACAGGATCGCCGACGCCATCGTCGCGCGCGCGGAAGAAATCGCCTTCGTCGAATGCATGGACACCGGACAGTCGCTGAAGTTCATGGCCAAGGCGGCCCTGCGCGGCGCGGAAAATTTCCGCTTCTACGCCGACCGCGCGCCGGAGGCCCGCGATGGCCGCACGATCCGCGCGCCGAACCAGGTCAACATGACAACGCGCGTGCCGATCGGCCCGGTTGGCGTCATCACGCCGTGGAACACGCCGTTCATGCTGTCGACCTGGAAGATCGCGCCGGCGCTCGCCGCCGGCTGCACCATCGTCCACAAGCCGGCGGAACTGTCGCCGCTGACGGCGCGGCTGCTGGTCGAGATCGCCGAGGAGGCCGGCTTGCCGAAGGGCGTGTGGAACCTCGTCAACGGTTTCGGCGAGGACGCCGGCAGGGCGCTGACCGAACATCCTGATATCAAGGCGATCGGCTTCGTCGGCGAAAGCCGCACCGGCTCGATGATCATGAAGCAAGGCGCGGACACGCTGAAGCGCGTGCATTTTGAGCTCGGCGGCAAGAACCCGGTGATCGTCTTCGCCGATGCCGATCTGGAGCGCGCGGCCGACGCCGCCGTTTTCATGATCTATTCGTTGAACGGCGAGCGCTGCACCTCGTCGTCACGCCTGCTGGTCGAGGAAGGCGTCTACGACAAGTTCACCGCGTTGGTGGCGGAGAAGGCCAAGCGCATCAGGATCGGCCATCCGCTCGATCCCGAAACCGTGGTCGGCCCGCTGATCCATCCGGTGCACGAGGAAAAGGTGCTGTCCTATATCGAGATCGGCAAGTCGGAAGGTGCCGTTGTCGCAGCCGGCGGCACCAAGTTCGCCGGTCCGGGCGGCGGCTGCTATGTCAGCCCGACGTTGTTCATCGGCGCCACCAACAAGATGCGCATCGCCCAGGAAGAAATCTTCGGGCCGGTGCTGACCGCGATCTCGTTCAAGGACGAGGCCGAGGCGCTGGCTTTAGCCAACGACACGCAGTACGGCCTGACCGGCTATCTCTGGACCTCCGACGTCACCCGCGCCTTCCGCTTCACCGATGCGCTCGACGCCGGCATGATCTGGGTGAATTCCGAGAATGTGCGCCACCTGCCGACGCCGTTCGGCGGCGTCAAGAGCTCGGGCATCGGTCGCGACGGCGGCGACTGGTCGTTCGACTTCTACATGGAAACCAAGAACATCGCGTTCGCCACGGCGCCGCACTCGATCCAGAAGCTCGGCGGCTGACCGGAGACCCTAAAAGATGCCCTTGCCCACACCCAATCTCTACCCGGCGTTCAATATCGTGCGGCTGAGCCATGTCGAGCTCGCCGTCACCGACCTTGCAAAATCCCGCGCCTTCTATGTCGATACGCTCGGCCTGCAGGTGACGGACGAAACCAGGGACGCCATCTATCTGCGCGCGATGGAAGAACGCGGCCACCACTGCATCGTGCTGCGGAAAGGCGCGACAGCGGAAGCCCGCGACCTCGGCTTCAAGCTGTTCTCCGACGAGGACCTCGACAAGGCCGAGCACTTCTTCAAAAACAAGGGCCTGCCGGTGGAATGGGTCGAGCGGCCCTATCAGTCGCGCACATTCCGCACGCGCGACCCGCACGGCATTCCGCTCGAATTCTATTCGAAGATGGAGCGGCTGCCGCCGATCCATCAGAAATATGCGCTGTACAAGGGCGTCAAGCCGCTGCGCATCGACCACTTCAACTGTTTCTCGCCCAACGTCGATGAATCGGTGGCGTTCTACAACGAGCTCGGTTTTCGCGTGACCGAGTACACCGAGGACGCCGAGACCGGAAGGCTGTGGGCCGCCTGGACGCACCGCAAGGGCGGCGTCCACGACATCGCCTTCACCAACGGCATCGGCCCGCGCCTGCACCATGTCGCCTTCTGGGTGCCGACGCCGCTCAACATCATCGACCTGCTCGATCTGATGGCCACCACCGGCTGGCTGCCGAACATCGAGCGCGGCCCCGGCCGGCACGGCATCTCCAACGCCTTCTTCCTTTACATCCGCGACCCCGACAACCACCGCATCGAGATCTACTGCTCGGACTACCAGACGGTCGATCCCGATCTCGAGCCAATCAAATGGGACCTCAAGGATCCGCAGCGCCAGACGCTATGGGGCGCGCCGGCACCGAAGAGCTGGTTCGAGGAAGGCAGCACCTTTGCCGGCGTCGAACCACGCAAGTCCGACCTGGCGGCCTCGCCGATCGTGGCGCCGTGACGATGGCTAACCGCAGGGGGAACCCATGAGCACGCCACGGCTCGCCACCTTCACCGTCGGCGGCAAGGCACGCTATGGCGCGATCACCGACAAAGGCGTCGTCGACCTCTCGTCACGCCACGCACAATGGCCGACATTGCGCGAAGTCATCGAGGCCGGCGCCTTGCAGCGCCTGGCCGAGGAGGCCGACGCCTTCGCCGCTGATTTCCCGCTCGACGCCATTGCCTACGAAATCCCGGTCCCCTCGCCGGAAAAGATCATCTGCGTCGGCGTCAATTTTCCCGACCGCAACGAGGAGTACAAGGACGGGCAGGCCGCACCCTCGAACCCGTCGCTGTTCATCCGCTTCCCGCGTTCCTTCGTCGGCCATGGCGCGCCGCTGGTGCGGCCGCCGGAATCGCCGCAGCTCGACTATGAGGGCGAGATCGTCATCGTCATCGGCAAGGCCGGCCGGCGCATTGCCGAAGCCGATGCGCTCGGCCATATCGCGGCACTTTCGCTCTGCAACGAAGGCACAATCCGCGACTGGGTGCGCCACGCCAAGTTCAACGTCACCCAGGGCAAGAATTTCGACCGCACCGGTGCGATCGGTCCGTGGCTGGTGCCGTTCACCGACGAGGCGCAGATCGCCGACATCGCACTCACCACGCGTGTCAATGGCCAGGTCCGGCAGCAGGACCGCACCAGCCGCATGATCTTTTCCTTCCGCAAGATCATCAACTACGTCTCGACCTTCACCACGCTGGTCCCCGGCGACATCATCGTCACCGGGACGCCGACCGGCGCCGGCGCCCGTTTCGAGCCACCGATCTGGCTGAAGCCAGGCGACGTCATCGAGGTCGAAGCGGACGGCATCGGCCTGCTCCGCAACGGCGTCGTCGACGAGAGGGCCTGATGATGACGCCTGACCAGGTCGAAGACGCCGCCGCAAGGCTGTTCGAGGCCGAGCGCGACCGGCGCCAGGTCAGGTTGCTCAGCCTCGACTTTCCCGAGGCGACGATGGACGACGCCTATCTTGTGCAGTCAGCCCTGGTAAAGCGGAAGATCGCGTCAGGCCTGACGATCAAGGGCTGGAAAATCGGCCTGACCTCGAAGGCCATGCAGTCTGCGCTCAACATCGACATTCCCGATTCCGGCATTCTGTTCGACGACATGTTCTTCGACGATGGCGGCACCGTTCCCGCCGGCCGTTTCATCCAGCCGCGCATCGAGGCCGAGATTGCCTTCGTCATGAAGGCGCCGGTCTCAGGCCCGGACGTGTCGATCGACCACGTGCTGGACGCCACCGATTACATCACGCCGGCGCTGGAGATCCTCGACACCCGTATCGAGCGCATGAACAAGGAAACCGGCAAGATCAGGACCTTCTTCGACACGATCTCCGACAATGCCGCCAATGCCGGCATCGTCATCGGCGGCCGCGCGGCCGGTCCGCGCGAGGCCGATCTGCGCTGGATCGGCGCCATCCTGTCGCGCAATGGCGAGGTCGAGGAGACGGGCCTCGGCGCCGGCGTGCTCGACCATCCGGCCAAGGGCATCGCCTGGCTGGCCAACCGGTTGCACCAATACGGCATGCAGATTTCGGCCGGGCAGGTGGTGCTGTCGGGATCGTTCGTGCGTCCGGTGGAAGCGCGCCATGGCGACAGGATCCTCGCCGACTTCGGTCCGTTCGGAACGATCAATCTTTCCTTCGCCTGATCGGCGCGGCCCCTCTTGCTTTGACGCAATTCCGGACGGAAAACCGCTGCACACTTTTCCTGGAATTGCTCTTTTGTTTTGACGCAATTCCGGACGGAAAACCGCTGCACACTTTTCCTGGAATTGCTCAAAAGAAAAAGGCCGGGCGCGAAAGCGGCCCGGCCAAAAATGAAGGTCAAACCTTCAGAGGGGAACACCGTTCGGGGAATGGGAGGAAACCGCCGAACGATGCGTCTTATGTGGGCTTGCCCAGGCGCATTTGCGACGAACAAAATTCCAAAAAACGAGCCGATGGCGAAAAATTCGGCTCCATTGCGGTTGCAGCCGTCAGCCGGCCGCAGCAGCTGTTTCCAGCAGGTCGGCATAGTGCCGCTTCGCCACATCGGGATGCGAGCGCAGCCGGCTTTTCAGCACATTGGTTCCGACATCGCGAAACAGCGGATTGTCGGGATCGCTGGCCGGCCCGCGCGCTTCCGCGGCCAGTTCCTCGGGCAGGTTGAGTAGCGGGATCGTCGCATCGAGACGGGCGCTGAAGAAGAACGGAACGGAAATCCGCTCGACACCGGGCGGCGGCGTTACGACGCGGTGGACGGTCGCCCGGAGATAACCGTTCGAGGCCAGTTCGAGCAGCTCGCCGATGTTGACCACCAGCGTCTGCCGGATCGGATCGACATTGACCCAGCTGCCGTCATATTCGACCTACAGCCCCTTGGTCTCGTCCTGCAGCAGCAGGGTTAGGAAGCCGCCGTCCTTGTGCGCGCCGACGCCCTGGTCGTCGCCGGTCGCGTCACGGCCGGGATAGCGCACGATCTTCATGCGGTGGTTGGGTTCGTCGCGGTAGATCGGATCGAAAGCGTCCTCGGCCTGGTCGAGCGACAGCGCAAAGGCCTTCAAAAGGCGGATCGCCACCTCGGTCGCCCTCGCCTGCCATGCCAGCAGCGCCGGCTTCAGCTCCGGCAGCGCAGCCGGCCATTGGTTCGGTCCCTGCAGCCGCGTCCAGGCGGGAACGCCAGGACCTTGCGGGATGGTCGGGCGCTCGACGCCGATGTCGAGCTGCTCGCGCCAGTCGGCCTTGCCCTTGGTCAACTCGCCGCCGGCGCGCGTATAGCCTCTGAATTGTGAGGATCTGACCATTTCGATGGCCAGCTTGTCGGCCCCCGGCAAGGCAAAGAAGCGGCGCGATGCATCGAGCACGTCGGTGATCTCCGAAGCCGAAATGCCGTGGCCCCTGAGATAGAAGAAACCGACATCCCGCGCCGCCGTGCGCAGGTCGAACAGAAAGGTCCGGCGCTCCGATGCACCCTGTTCGAGACGGTCGAGATCGAGCACAGGGACGATTCTGGGCATGGTCAGGCTCCTTCTACGGGGCGTTGCGCCTGACCGCCACGGTGGCATGCAGGCCTCTGCGATCCAAGCGACGGACGATCCAAACTCGACGCCGATGGGAGAACGTCGGCCTGCATTTTGCCGCCGGCGGGCAAAGAACGTCCGAACGGATACCCAACCTGCTCGCGTCCGGCGGTCATGCGCGGTGGTCCAGCTTGGCGACCAGCCGGTCCCCGACCCACTGGATGCCGCAGACCAGGATGATGAGCACGATGACGACCGCGACCATGACACTGGTCTCGAAGCGCTGGTAGCCATAGCGGATGGCAAGGTCGCCCAGCCCGCCGGCGCCGATGGCACCGGCCATGGCAGAAGCGCCGATCAGCGTCACCAGCGTCACCGTGAATCCGGCGACGATGCCGGGCAGCGCCTCCGGCACCAGCACCTCGCGGATGATCGTCCAGCGGTTGCCGCCCATGGCGCGTGCCGCCTCGATCAGCCCGTGATCGACCTCGCGCAGCGACACTTCGGCGATGCGGGCATAGTAGGGCGTGGCGGCGATCGACAGCGGCACGATGGCCGCCCAGGTGCCGATCGAGGTGCCGACGATCAGCCGCGTCACCGGGATCAGCGCCACCAGAAGGATGATGAAGGGCACTGAGCGGAAGCCGTTGATGATGGCACCGAGCGCGCGGTTCACCCACAGGCTTTCGGCGATGCCGCCGCGATCGGTGGTGACCAGCGCCAGGCCGAGCGGCAGGCCGAAGACCAGCGAGATGAGGCCGGACGCCCCGGTCATCAGGACCGTCTCCCAGATCGAACGAATGAGAAGCTCAAACAGAACCGGCGACATGGCCAAGCACCTCCACCCGCCCCTGCCGGGCTTTCAGGAACGCGATCACTTCCGACAGATGACTTTCGTCGTTGCCTGCCACCGCCAGGAACAGCGTGCCGACGGGCTGCTGCTGGACATGGTCGATGCCGCCATGGACGAGGCGGAACGGACCCGGCAGGGCTGCGGCAAGGTCCGATAGCAGCGGGGCTCGCGCGGCCTCGCCGGCGATGTCGATCCTGAGGATCGTCTCCGCACCGGTTCCCGGCACAAGCCGACTGGCGATCTCGTCCGGCAGTTGCGGACGGATGCCGCCGAGCAGGCTTTTGGTGATTTCCGAACGCGGGTCGGCAAAGACCGACCAGACCGGGCCTTGCTCGACGATGCGCCCGGCGTCGATCACTGCCACGCGGTCGGCGATCGAACGGATCACCTCCATCTCATGAGTGATCAGCAGGATCGTCAGGCCGAGCTGGCGGTTGATATCCTTGAGCAGGGCCAGGATGGAGCGCGTCGTCTCCGGGTCCAGCGCCGAGGTCGCCTCGTCGGACAGCAGCAGCGCCGGGCGCGCGGCGAGTGCCCTGGCTATGCCGACACGCTGCTTCTGGCCACCCGACAGCGAGGCCGGATAGGCCTTCGCCTTCTCCGACAGGCCGACGAGGTCAAGCAACTCGGCCGCGCGCGCCAGCCGCTCCGCCCTGGGCCGACCTTCGATCTTCAGCGGCAGCGTCACATTGTCCTCGACGGTCTTGGCCGACAGAAGGTTGAAGTGTTGGAAGATCATGCCGATGCGCCGCCGCAGCGGCTGCAGCTCGCGCTCGCCGAGCCGGCTGATCTCGCGGCCCTCGACGAACACCTCGCCGGAATCCGGCCGCTCCAGCCCGTTTAGGCAACGGATGAGCGTCGACTTGCCGGCGCCGCTGCGGCCGATGATGCCGAGGATCTCGCCCTTGCGCACCGTCAGCGAGACGCCGTCGAGCGCCGGCGTTGCGCCGAAGCGCCGCTTCAGGTCGGTGAGACGGACGACATCTTCCGAAGCTGTGGAATAGGCCCGATCCGCCACTTCAGCTGTGACATGCTGGTTCATCTCTGTTTCCGTCTCAGTGTTCCGCAAATGCGATGGCGGCCCGCTCCGGGGCGGACCGCCTGTTTCTGCAAGCCATGCGCTGATCAATAGGCGCTGATCCCGGTGCCCTTGTAGACCTTGTCGAACTCAGCCTTGACCGTCTCGTTCTGGTAGGCAGCGACCAGCGTCTTCACCCAGGGCTCGTTCTCATTGCCGGCCTTGACCGCGATGAAGTTGCGGTAGGGATTGTCGGCCACCGGCTCCTGGGCGATGCGGTTGTCGGGGCCGAGGCCGCTTTTCAGCGCCCAGTCGGTGTTGACCACGGCGGCGTCGAGATCCTCGACCGAGCGCCCGACAATGCCGGCATCGAGTTCCTTGATGACGACCTTCTTCGGGTTCTCGGCGATGTCGGCGGTGGTCGCCAGGATGCCGGTGCCGTCCTTCAGCTTGAGGACGCCTTCGTTCTGCAGCACGCGCAGCGCCCTGCCTTCATTCGATGGGTCGTTGGGCAGGCCGATGACGGCGCCCTCGGGCAGGTCGGCGACCTTGGCGTATTTCTTGGAATAGAGGCCGATCGGCCAGACGCCGGTGTAGCCGACCGGGACGATGTGATAGCCCTGCGTTTTGATCTGGTTGTCGAGATAGGGCTTGTGCTGGAAGGCATTGGCGTCGATCTCGCCGCGCTCCAGCGCCTCGTTGGGCTGGGTGTAGTCGTTGAAGACGACGGTCTCGATCGTCAGGCCTTTTTCGGCGGCCTGGGCCACGACGACGCGCCAGACATCCTCGTCCTCGCCGCTGATGATGCCGACCTTGATCGCCTTCTTGTCCTCGGCGAAGGACAGTGTCGGCGCGGCCAAGGCAACAATGGCAAGCGCCGAAGCCAGAAGCGCGGCAAGACCTGCGCGCCTGGTGACAGATGTTGAAACGAAAGGCTTAAAGGCGTTTCCGCGTTCGGACATGATGCGTTCCTTGCAATGCTGAAGTCATATCGGCCAGGCGGGATGCGAAGCCTTGATGACAGGATCGGCAATGCTGCGCTTCCGATCAAAGAACCGCTTTTCTTCTTCAACGCGAAGCAGGGAATATTCTCTCAAAGATTTTGCGACAGCGAGCACGCCTGCCAGTGTGTGGCACAATGCAGGCGGCGAGTGACAGGCGCTGTGCAGAATCGCCATACCGGCTTTGGCCTAAGATCAGAACGTCTCGACCCAGGGCCGCAGTTCGACTTCAAAACTCCAGGCGCTGCGGTGCTGGCGGTGGGTCGCGAGATAGGCCTCGGCGATGGCGTCCGGCGACAGCCGGCGATCCGGCCGGTCGGGCTCGTCGGCCTGTCCCGGCGGTTCGATCTGACCGTCGATGATGAAATGCGCGACATGGATGTTCTTCGGTGCCAGTTCGCGGGCCATGGACTGCGCCAGCCCGCGCAGGCCGAACTTCGGCATGGCAAAGCCCGCCGAGCCCGGAAATCCCTTGAGGCTGGCGGTGGCGCCGGTGAACAGGATCGAGCCGGAGCCGCGCGCCAGCAGCCGGCGCGCCGCCTGCTGGCCAACCAGGAAGCCGCCATAGGCGCCGACCAGCAGTGCCTGTTTGACGGCGTCGGGATCGAGCTCAGCGATCGGTCCGCGCGTGCGCCCGCTGGCGTTGAACACCGCAAGCGCTAGCGCGCCGGCCGTGTCGGCGGTCTCGAACAGGCTTGCGACGGAGGCCGGATCGGCAACGTCGGTTTCGACGGCCAGTGCTCCGGTCTCGTCGATCAGCGGGGCGAGCTTGTGGGTGTTACGGGCGGCCAGAACGACGAGAAAACCCTCTTTGGCGAGAAGACGCGCGAGCGAAGCGCTCAAGCCCTGTCCTGCGCCTGCTATCACTGCGACATCGGATGCCATGATTTTTTCCTCCTTGGTAGCTTCCGGCGGAAGCATTTCGCCAGACGCTGCTCGCAGGGTCGCGCCTTCGCAGGCGACAGGCAAGAGATGGCGTTGCTGCCGTTGTTGAGCCAGACAGTCGCAGAAACCAAAATACCGGTTCCACCGGCAACGGGCTGTGGATTGACTTCGACAAAGACGACGCTGGACCTTGCCCGCCAGCCGGAAGCATCCGACACGTCTTCTCGACTGCGGCGATCTCGCCAACGGAGTTCGAACCATGCAACCAATCTGGGCCGTCGGCCTGATGACCGGCACCGTGCTTGACGGCAATATCGACGTCGCGCTGATCAAGACCGACGGCGAGCGGATCGCCGATTTCGGCACCTACCGGCTGGCGCCCTACCCCGCGTCGATCCGCACCTTGCTGGAGGAGACGCTGCGCCAGGCGCGGGTGTGGAATTTCACCGGGCCGGAACCGGCGATCTTCCGCGAGGCGGAGGAGGCGCTGACGCGGGCGCAATCGGCGGCGGTGAAAAACCTGGTCGAAAGCTACGGCCTGACCATGGCCGATATCGGCGTGGTCGGCTTCCACGGCCAGACCGTGCTGCATCGCGCCCCGCAACCCGGCCGGCTCGGTGACACCCGCCAGCTTGGTGACGGTGGGCTCATGCATTCGATCCTGGGGACCAAGGTCGCCTATGATTTCCGTTCTGCCGATGTGCGTGCCGGCGGGCAAGGCGCGCCACTGGCGGCCGCCTATCACACCGCACTGCTGCGCGCGGCGGATGCCAGCGGCGACATGGCGGTGCTCAATCTCGGCGGCGTCGCCAACATCACCTGGTGGGACGGCAAGGACAATGTCGTGGCCTTCGACACCGGCCCGGCCAACGCGCCGCTCAACGACTTCATCAAGGCGAAGGGGCTCGGCGACATGGACCGCGACGGCGCCCTGGCCCGCGCCGGCACGGTGGACGAAGCGCGGCTGGCCAAGCTGCTTGAGCACCCCTATTTGACCAAGCCCTATCCGAAATCGCTCGACCGTTTCGACTTCGGTGCGGCGATAGCCGACGGGCTCAACGCCGAGGATGGCGCGGCAACGCTGACGGCCTTCACCGCCGCCGCCGTCGGCAAGGCGCTCGATCTTTTGCCGCATCGGCCAAAGAGACTGGTGGTCAGCGGCGGTGGCCGCCACAACCCGACGATGATGGCGATGCTCGCCAGCCGCGCCGGCGTCGAAGCCGTGCAGGCCGAAACTCTGGGCTGGAAGGGCGACGCGGTCGAAGCCGAGTGTTTTGCTTTCCTCGCGGTGCGCGTGCTGCGCGGCCTGCCGATCAGTTTTCCGAGCACGACCGGCGTGCCGCAGCCGATGCGTGGCGGACGGCTGGCGGGTTAGCCAGCCAGCTTCTTCTGCAGGAAGATGCGGCTGCGGCCGATGGGAAAGTCGGGCAGTGTGCCGAACGGCTGGTAGCCTTGGCGCTCATAGGCCTTGGCTGCTTTCGGATTGAAGGTGTCGATCCAGGCGCCGTGACAGCCGCGCACGATCGCTTCACGCTCGGCAGCCTCCAGCATGTGGCCGGCCATGTGCTGGCCGCGCAGCCTTTCGTCGACCCACAGCCATTGCACGAAAAGCCAGCCCCAGGCGGTATAGCCCGAGATGCCGGCGACGACCTTGCCGCCTTCGTCGCGCACGAAGACGGCGAGCGCCTTGCGCCTGGAAGCGCCGACATCGCTGTCGTTGAAGGCCGTCAGCCGCTCGCCCAGAAAGGCGAGCTCTTCCGGCAAGGGATCGGCGGTGGTCTCAAGCGTCGTCTTCATGGCGGGCTCGAGCGGTTCACCGTTTCGCGGAAACGCAGAACCGCTCTCTCTTTGTTTTGACGCAATTCCGGACGGAAAACCGTTTCACACTTTTCCTGGAATTGCTCTGGCTCGGTTGTCGGCCAAGCCTTATCCATGGACGGGGCAAGGACGCAAGCCTTGCGGCAGCCCGCTTACGCCCGGATGGGCGATGGCGAACGCCACGCCGCCGCCGAGGCGGCGACCAGCATCAGCAGCGCGGCGACAATCGCCGATGCGGCAAAGCCGAAGCCGGTGTAAAGCGGACCGAAGCCAGTGGTGCCGACAAAGACGGCGAAATAGGTCACCGCGCTGTTCAGGCCCATGATGGTGCCGCGCCGCGACGGATCGAGCGCGGTGAGCCGCATCACCAGCACGTTCAGGCCGAAATGGTTGGCAAGGCCCCAGGCCGCCACCATCGCCAGCGTCAGCCCGAAGCTGCCGCTTGCCGCGGCGATCGCGACATAGACGACCGCGACCAGCAGATAGGCGAACGGCATGACGCGGCGCGCGCCGAGGCGGTCGATGACACCGTCGAGAAGTGCGGCCGCGCCGAAGCCGGCACCATAGGCAAGTGCCGCCCAGCCATTGGCACTGACCGGCCGCCCCAACCCGCTGTGAAGGTGATCGCCGAGGTAGCCATAGACGCCATAGAAAGCGGTCATGAAGGCAGCGCAGGCGATGAGCAGCGGCACGATGCCGGGAACGGCCAAGGCGCCGAGCGGCGTCGGCGCCGGACCGCTTTTCCTGGTGTCGCTGAGCGACGTCAGCGTCAGACCGGCCAGAGCAATGGCGGCAAGCACCGCGACCGTGCCAAAGACGGCGCGCCAATGCACGAGATCGGCAAGCACGGCCGACAGCGAGACGCCGGCGACCATGGAGAGCGTCCAGCCGGTCAGCACGACGCCGATCGTGCCGCTCTCGCGGCCGGGCGGCGCGATCGCCGCCGAGCTGGCGTAGATGGCCGGCATGGCAATGCCGGCGGCTATGCCGGCGACAAGCTGGGCGGCGACCAGCGCCGTCACCGTCGGCGCCAATGCGCTGGCGACCAGGCCGATCGCCAGCAGCAGCAGCGCCCCCTGCAGCATGCGTCGCGCGCCGATGCGATCGATATAGCGTGCCAGGAACAGGGCGCTCGCCGAGGTGCCGAGCCCGAAGGCGGCGGACGCGATCATGACCCCCGGCACGCTTGCTCCGAACGACACCGCCACGGCCGGCGCAATCGGGCCGAGGACGAGCGAGTTCGAGCCGATGACGGCGATGCATCCGGTGAGCAGATAGGCGATCCCCGGAATCGGAGGCCGGGGCGCCGCCACGAAAATTGCTGATTGATCGCTGTTCGACATACGACCATAATGACCGTATGAAATTCAGCATCAACAAGGAATTTCCATATGGATGAAGAAACAGATGGCATTCCGCGGAACCGGCCGGCGGCCCGGGACGTCGATGCGACGGACCGAAAGATATTAGGCGTTCTGGTCGACGACGCGACGATCAGCTACGCCGATCTCGGCGATCGTGTCGGCCTTTCGCCACCTGCTGCGCACGAACGGGTGAAGCGCCTGCGCCGCAGCGGCGCCATCCGCAGCACCGCGGCGATCATCGATCCCAAGGCGGTGAAGAAGCCGCTGCTCGCCTTCGTGCATATCGACACCAAGGGCTGGGGCAAGACGCCGGAATTGATGGCGGTTTCCGAATATCCGGAAGTCGAGGAGATCCATTCCGTCGCCGGCGACACCTGCATGCTGCTCAAGGTCCGCACCGAGGACACAAGGGCGCTCGAAGGCCTGCTGTCGCGCCTCTACGAGACACCCGGCGTGACCTCGACGCGAAGCTATGTCGTGCTGTCGACCTATCTCGAGCGGCCTGTTCAGCCGGGCATCACAACCGAATGGCCGACGCCAAGGCACATGGCCCAGCCGCTGTACTAGAGTGGTTCAGCGACGCTGAACCACTCTAACTCTTTGTTTTTACGCAATTCCGGACGGAAAACCGTTGCACACTTTTCCTGGAATTGCTCTAGCACTCACTCGTTTCCCGCGCGCGCGGGTATTGAGCTACTTGTCTTTCCAGAAATCGGCCTGGAGTTGCGCCGCTTCATCGGCAAGCAGCGGGCCGACGACTTCAGTCGGACGCTGCCCAGCTTCGAAGACGATCGTGCAGGGCAAGTCGAGTGTGGGATTCTCGTCGTGTGCACCCGTCAACCCCTTGAGGTCATGTTCACTCTGGCCAAAGACGACCCGTCCGATGCCCGCCCAATAGATTGTCCCGGAGCACATCGCGCAAGGTTCGGCCGAAGTGTAGAGTGTGCAAGAGGCCAGCTCTTCGAGGCTGAAATTCATCCCCGCCCACCGGGCCAGCAGACTTTCGGCATGAGCGGTGCGGTCGCCCCCGCCGGATTTGTAACCGTTGAGTTGCTCGCGCAACACATTGCCGTCTTTGTCAGCGAGGAGCGAACCAAAGGGATGTTCGCCAGCATCGCGGGCCTTGCGCGCGACTTCGAATGCCTGGCGGAGCAGGCGCTCATCATAGGGGCGTTGTGGCATCGGAGATCCTCCGGCAGTGCCGCTTGATACCATAGTGCCGAACAATCCGCCGACTCAATTCGGCAGCTGGAACGGGCGGTAAGGCCGCTACTGCCTGGTCGCGCCGGCATAGATATCGAGAACGCGGGTGATGCTGCCGATCAGCAGCTCATGCGCCGTGGGCTTGACCCGGCCGGCCGCAACCGCCGCATCGAGCTGTCCGAGGTATTGGCCGATCAAGGTACGGGGGATCTCGCGGTCATCCAGCGCCTCGAGCAGCGTCTGTGTCGCGCGCTGCGCGTCCGGCGCCGGCCAGTAATAGCGGATGCGGTCGCTGAAGGAGAAATGCCGCTCGATGCGCTGCGTGTCCGGCATGCCCGGATAGTATTTGCGCCAATTGTCGGGTGAGGCCAGCATGATGCGTTCCATCGCCGCCGGCAGGTTTTCGCGCGAGGGGTCCGGCGCGAGCACGTCGGCGATATGGCTCAGCCCGTACAGCGCCTCGCGCAGCGCGAAGGTCAGCCAGGGCCCGACCTTGAGGATGGCGAAGCCGTCGCGCACCAGCGCTGCAAGCGCCTCGTCCGCCTGGTAGTCGGTCGAATGCGCCTCGAAGACGAATTGCGGCATGCGCCCGAGCACGGCGACCAGCTCCGTCGCCTTCTCCGGCGCATAGGCGATGATCTCGGCATTGCCGAATTCGACGCCGGGCTGGACGACGACGCCGACCGCGCGGGCAAAGGCTGCGTCGAGGCCGGCGCGCGAAAATGCCTGGCGGTGGATCTCGACGGTGCGCAAGGCGTCATCGGGTTCGGTCACATGCATATGGTCGAGCGCTTCGAGCGCGCCGCCCGGCACCGGTACCTCAGTGCCGATGATGTAGACCGGCCTCTCGCCGCCAATGCGCTCGACCGCCGCTTCGGCGACGGCCGCAAGCTCGGCGGCGCGGGCAGCGATGGTCTCGTCGGCGAGAGCGGTGGGATCGTCGGCGCAGGCCATGCTGGTGTCGAGATGCAGCTTGGTGAAGCCGGCGCCGGCATACGCGTCGATCATCGCCTTCGCCTTCGCCATCGCTTCGGTGGCAGGAAGATGCTTCCACGGGTTGGGCCCGAGATGATCGCCACCGAGGATCAGGCGATCGAGCGGAAAGCCGGCCTTTTGTGCATGGCCCTCGACGAATGCGCGGAAGCCGGCCGGCGTCATGCCGGTGTAGCCGCCTTCGTGGTTGACCTGGTTGCAGGTCGCCTCGATCAGCACGTCGGAGCCGCGCGCCGCGCCGTGGCGCAGTGTGGCCTCGATCACCAGCGGATGCGCCGAACAGATCGAGGCGATGCCGCCCTTCTCGCCCGCGGTGCGCTTCACCGCGATGCTGGCAAATCTCTGCGTCGCGGCGCTCATGGCTTGCTTCTCCCGGCGGTGGTTGCGAAAGCCTCAACCTCGGCCAGCGGAAAAATGCCTTCCATCGGCCCCTTGCGGGTGACGGCGAGCGCGCCGCAGGCATTGGCGATCCTGAGCGCCTCGGCCGGTGCCGCGCCGCGCAGCCAGAACGAGACGAAGGCGGCGCCGAAGCAGTCGCCGGCGCCGGTCGGATCGACCTCGTCGACGGCAAAGCCCGGCAAGGCGATCATGCCGTGACGGTCGTGGTAGGCGGCGCCGTCAGCGCCCTTCTTGAGGACGATGCAGGACACGCCGCGCTGCACGAGTTCATCGACCGCGCCCTTTTCGTCGCCGGCCGATGAAAACAGGAACAGCTCGTTGCCGCTCGGCAGGAAGACATCGGTCTGCTTGAGCACCTGGTCGAGCGCCTCGCGCATGCCGGCGGCCTGCATGATCTCGCGGCGGATGTTGGGGTCGAAGGAGACGGTTCCGCCCTTGGCCTTGACCGTCTGGATCGCCGACAGCGCGACCTCGGTGGCGCGGTCGGAGAACAGCGACGAGCCCATGACATGGACGTGGTCGGTGCCGGCCAGCATGCTCTGCGCGGCAGCATCGATCCCGACCAGGCCGGCGGCACTGTTGCGGATGTTGAAGACAAAGTGCCGGCTGCCATCGGCCCGGTAGGTGACGAAGGCGGTGCCCGTCGCATGGCCCTTGTGGACCGCGATCGCCGACACGTCGGCGCCCAGGGTCCGCAGCCGCTCGATGTTCAACTGGCCGAAATCGTCCTCGCCGACGGCGCCGATCAGGCCGGCGGGCTGGCCGAGCGCCGCGGCCTGGCCGATGAAGATGGCGGGCGCGCCGGACGGATAGGGACCGAGCAGCGGACCGGGCTCGAGAAAGCTCTGGCCGATGCGCTCGGCCATGATCTCGACCAGGATTTCGCCGGCTGAGACCAGCTTCTTCATCTCGCGGAATTCCTCCCGGCGTTTCGCCCCAGGCCTCTGACTCGGATGCACGGCAAGCCTAGTGGCCCGCGCCAATAGACTCCAAAGTGAATACGGCTAGCGCTTTTTCGCGTCAATTAATAAATTTACGTATGGCAACTGTTGAATTTGTCTGTAAAATTTCACCTTGCGGTTGCGCGCCGGCGCACCGTATGTAGGTGCCGGGCAGCGCTAGGGCGGCTCACCGTTTCACGGAAACGCAGGAACCGCTCTATCCTTTTGTTTTGACGCAATTCCGGATGGAAAACCGCTACGCACTTTTCCTGGAATTGCTCTAGGGAACAGCCAAGGATTGGATGTCCGGAACGCGAGGGTATCGATGGCGATGACGCACAAGACGATGGAGGATTTCGCCCGCTCCTGCGGTGTCTCCAGGCCGACCTTGTCGAAATTTTTCGACGATCCGACCAGCGTCAAGCCGGCGACGCGCAAGCGCATCGAAGAGGCGCTGCGCTCGTCCGACTACCAGCCCAATTTGTTTGCCCGCAACCTCAACCGCAAGCGGACCCGCAGCATCGGCATCATGGTGCCGACGGTGGCCGATCCCTTCTATTCGGAGATGGTCAGCCGCATCGAGCTTCGGCTGCGCGACGAGGGCTACTGGCCGATCGTCATCTCCTCGCACGGCTCGCGCGAACTCGAAGTGGAGGCGACGCGAACCATCCTGTCGCTGAAAGTCTCCGGTGCGCTGATCGCGCCGCTCGGCCTGCGCTCGGACCGCCGCACGCTGGAGAAGCTGACGCAGGCGATACCCGTCGTCTATTTCGATACCTATCTCGAAGGCGGAACGCCGTTCGTCGGCAACAACAATGCCCAGAGCATCTCGACTATCGTTGAATACCTGTGCCGGTCCGGCGACGCCCCGGTCTATTTCGACATCCCGCATGTCAACCACAACTCGCCGGAACGGCTGGAGAGCTATGTCGGCTCGATGAAGCGGCTCGGCCATGAGCCCGTCGTCATCGGCAACACCGACGACTACACATGGGATTTCGAGCGCATCGGCTACGAGCAGACGGAAAAGATGCTCGCCAATGGCGGCCTGCCCGGCAAGACCATCCTGTGCAACAATGACCGTCTCGCTTTTGGCGTGATGGCGGCGGCTTACGCGCGCGGCCTCAAGGTCGGCCGCAAGGGCGA
The DNA here is from genome assembly GCF_964252735.1 of Mesorhizobium sp. LjNodule214. Lineage (NCBI taxonomy): Bacteria > Pseudomonadati > Pseudomonadota > Alphaproteobacteria > Hyphomicrobiales > Phyllobacteriaceae > Mesorhizobium > Mesorhizobium sp. LjNodule214. The sequence continues at coordinate 2,421,026 of NZ_CAXUPE020000001.1, read as the reverse complement.
TTGCGACCTGCGCGTCGCGGCCCATGACGATCATCCGCTGAGCCGCTACACATGTCCCGGCCTCACCACCATGGCGCAGGATTTTGCCGCCATGGCCGGGCGCAGCGTCGAGACGCTGCTCGCGTTGCTCAACGAGGACGACACGGCGGTCGCGCCCAAGGTCAGCCTCGACGCGACGCTGGTCATGCGTCAGTCGGCATAGATTTCTCGAAAGCCGGATCGAAGCCGCGCCAGGCGGCGACCGCCGCCTCGACAGCCAGCCGCGCCGCCGGGCCATGACGGCCCATCGAGACGAAGCCGTGGATCTGTCCCGGCCAGCGGCGCAGCACGACCGGCACGCCGTCCTGTTCGAGACGCCTGGCATAGGATTCGCCTTCGTCGGCGAGGATGTCGTGACCGGCGAGAGCGACAAAGGCAGGGGCAGCGTCCGCGAGGCTTTCGGCTTTGAGCGGCGAGGCGCGCCAGTCGTCGATATCGCCAGCGTCGCGGACATAGTGATCGCGGAACCAGGCCATGGTTGCCGCGGTGAGGCCAAAGCCGTCGCCGAAGCGGCGATAGCCGTCGGCCGCCTGCGCGGCGTCGGTGTTGGGATAGAACAGCAGCTGCGCCGTCAACGGGATGCGATCACCCCGCGCGCGCAGGCTGAGCACGGTGGCGAGGTTGCCGCCGGCGCTGTCGCCGGCGACGGCGATGCGCCGTGCATCGATGCCGAGATCGCCGGCCGCTTCTTGCATGAAAGAGAGCACGGCACAGCAGTCTTCGATCGCCGCCGGAAACTTGTGCTCCGGCGCCAGCCGGTAGGCGGGCGAGACGACGACGCAGCCCGCCATGTTGGCGAACCAGCGGCAGATCTCGTCATGGGAGTCGAGATTGCCGATCACCCAGCCGCCGCCATGCAGGTAGAGCAGCGCCGGGGCGCCTGCATCAGCCGCACCCTGCCCGCGATAGATCCTCAGCGTCAACGGGCCGCCGGGTCCGGCGATGGTGCGCTCGCGGACCGAGGCGACGGGTTCGCGCTCGCCCTGCAGATCCGGAAAACCTTCATCATAGGCGCGGCGCGCCTGTTCCGGCGTGCCGGCCTCGAATGGCGGGGTGTCGGCCTGCCGGCCGAGGTCGAGCACATGCCGGGCTTCCGGGTCGAGCGCGGACAGGGACGGCGTCGCCGAGAGGATCGATGTCATTCGAACCTCCGCGTCAGGCAAGCAGACTCGCCGCCTCGTCCTCGCCAAGCAGTGGCGGCTGATCGACGGTGCCGACGACGGCAACCGATCCCTGGCTCTCTCCCGAAGCCAGGATGGCTTCCATGATCTCCAGCACATGCAGCGCAAGCTCGCCCGAGGCGCGCGGCTTGCGTCCACTGGTCAGAGCGCGCACAAGATCGGCGACGCCGAGCATGCGGTAGTTGGCGCGATCGGGTGCGGCATAGGGCCAGTTGCGCGCGCCGTAGAGTTCGGCCTCGCTGGCGAAATCGGCCCAGTCGGCGCCGCGTTCCGAGAGCGAGACGGTGCCGCCGAACGTATCGGGATCGGGCAATCTCAGCGAGCCCTCGGTGCCGTGCAGTTCGATCGGGTGGTTGGAGTGCTTGAACACGTCCCAGGAGGCGCCGAAGGTGACGGTGGCGCCGGAGCGGAACTCGAGCAGCGACAGGATGTTGGTCGGCGTGCCAACCTTGAAGCTGGTGTTCTTGTAGGGACCTTCGGCGGTGATCAGCCGCTCCTCCTGGCCGCGCGTTGCCATCGCCATGACGCGCTCGACCGGTCCGAGCAAATTGACCAGCATGGTCAGGTAGTAAGGCCCCATGTCGAACACCGGGCCGCCGCCCGGCTGGTAATAGAATTGCGGATTGGGATGCCAGTGCTCCATGCCGCGCCCCATCATGAAGGCGGTGCCGGTGACGGCACGGCCGATGGCGCCCTCATCCATCAGGCGGCGGGCGCGGCGTCCAGCTGCGCCGAGGAACGTGTCCGGCGCCGAGCCGAGCAGCAGTCCGCGCTTCGCCGCCTCGGCGACAAGGCGGCGGCCGTCGGCCGCCGAGGTCGCCAGCGGTTTTTCGGTGAAGACATGTTTGCCCGCCGAAAGCGCCGAAAGCGAAATGTCGAAATGCGCCGCCGGTATCGTCAGATTCAGCACAAGGTCGATGTCCGGATCGGCCAGCAGCGCATCGACGCCAAGCGCGCGGATGCCATATTCCTTGGCGCGGAGCGCGGCCATGTCGGCCGAAATGTCGGCACAGGCGCGCAACTCGACCCCGCCGAACAGAGCCGCATTGCGTAGATAGGTCATCGATATGTTGCCGCAGCCGATCACACCGATGCCGAGCTTCGTCTTTGATTTTCCGTGCATTTTCGATCGTACCTCCCAATGCGGCAATGGTCTCGCTGAACCGTTGCGCCGGCAACGGATCATAGGCGAAAGCCGCTATACAACATTTTAAATATTGACGCGCGTAAAATTTTTATAGAACATGCGAAAATGCTGGCGCGACATCGGGAGGCTGCCAGCCCCACGGAGGAGAAAATGACTGACATGAAAAAACGGCCGACCGCCGGTTCCAAGCCTGTGGCTCACGTCACGATGCCCGTTGGGCACGTCACGATCGCCGACCGCCGGCAATTTCTCATCGGCGCCGCCGGGCTGCTGGGCGCGGCGGCGCTCGGCACCGGCCTCGGCGTTCGCCGGGCTCGCGCCCAGTCGCGCGCCGAAATCAGCTTTGCCAGCGCTGCCTTCTTCGGTAAGGAGACCTTCGGCGACCTGATCAAGGTATTCAACGAATCGCAGGACCGCGTCCTGGTCAAGAATATCGAACTGCCGCCGCCAAGCTCCTCGACTGAGGTCTATCAGGGCCTGGTGCAGCAGCTCGCCCGCCGCACCGGCACGCCCGACGTGTTCAGCCAGGACGTGATCTGGATCGCCGGCTTTGCCGCCGCCGGCTGGGCCTTGCCGCTGGACGAGTACTTACCGGCAGACAAGCGCAGCGAGTACTTCACCGGCACACTCAACGCCTGTACCTATGGCGGCAAGCTGACCGCCCTGCCCTGGTTCATGGATTCGGGCATGTTCTATTACCGCAAGGACGTGCTGGAGAAGCATGGCGGCAAGGTGCCGGACAACTGGGCCGACATGGCGACCATCGCCGCCGCGGCGCAGAAGGCCGGCGATGTCGATTTCGGCTATCTCTGGCAAGGCAAGCAGGCCGAGGTTCTGGTTTGCGACGCGGTCGAGATCATCACCTCGAACAATGGCGCGATCCTGGCACCCGACGGCAAGTCGTCGCTGATCAACCAGAAGGAAGCCGTGGCAGCCATCCAGTTCCTGCACGACACCATCGCCACGAACAAGATCAGCCCGCAGGACGTGCTGTCCTGGGACGAGGAGCCGTCGCGCCAGCCCTTCACCTCGGGCAAGGCGATGTTCATGCGCAACTGGTCCTATGTCTATCCGATCGCGCAGGACGCCAAGGCCTCCCAGGTGGTCGACAAGGTTGGCGTCGCGCCGCTGCCGTCCTTCCCGGGCGGCAAGAGTTCGGCCTGCCTCGGCGGCTACCAGCTCGGCGTCAACGCCAATTCGAAGCAGCGTGAAGCCGCGATCGAACTGTTGACCTGGCTGTCGTCGACCGAGACGCAGCATCGCATCGCGCTGAACTTCGGTCTGGCGCCGACGCGCCCGGCGCTGTTCCAGGATGCGCAGATCAAGAAGGAACAGCCCTTCATGGCAAGTCTGGAGAAAGTGTTCACCGGCGCCACGGCTCGGCCGATCACGCCGGAATACGCCAAGGTGACGCTGGCTCTGCAGTCCGGCATCTCCAAGGCGCTGGTCTCCGGCAACGTCCAGGCCGAGATGGACGCGCTCGCCGGGCAAATCAACCAGATCGTCGGCTAACCAATGACCGCGGCCGCCACTGTCACTGGCGCTGGCCGGCCGCGGCTTGGCAAGGCGCTTCCGAGGCCGATCTGGGCCCTGCTCCTGCTGACGCCGGCCTTCGTGTCGCTGGCGTCGGTTTCCTTCTATCCGATCCTCAACGGTCTCTATCTCTCGCTCACCAACACTTCGCTGATCACCCAGGAGCAGGATTTTTCCGGCTTCGCCAATTACGTGCAGCTATGGGGCGACGCGCAGTTCTGGAACGCCTGGTGGCACACGATGTGGTTCACCGCGGCGTCGACGACGCTGGAGACGGTGATCGGGCTCGGCATGGCGCTGATCCTCTGCGAGGCGTTCAAGGGGCGCGGCCTGGTGCGTGCCGCCATGCTGGTGCCGTGGGCGATGCCCACCGTCGTCACTTCCAAGATGTTCGGCTGGCTGTTCGACGGCCAGAACGGCATCATCAACTACATCCTTTTGCACGCAGGCCTGATCGACCAGAACATCAACTGGTACGGCTCGCCCGACACGGCGATGACCACCATCATCATCGCCGATGTCTGGAAGACGACGCCATTCATGGCGCTGCTGCTTTTGACCGGCCTGCAGACGATCCCCAATTCGCTGATCGAGGCGGCGCGCATGGACGGCGCCAAGGGCTGGGTCACCTTCTGGCATATCCGCCTGCCGCTCTTGATGCCGACCTTGCTGATCGCCGGCCTGTTTCGCGCGCTCGACGCCTTCCGCGTCTTCGACCTGGTCTATGTGCTGACCGGCGGCGGCCCCGCCGATTCCACCGAGACGCTGTCGACGCTCTCCTACAAGGTGCTGTTCTCGACGCTGCAGTTCGGCTACGGCTCGGCCGTCTCGACGGCGATGTTCGTCACCGAAGGCCTCATCGCGCTCGCCTTCTGCCTCTACCTGATGCGGCAGATCAGGAGGGCGCAATGAACGAGACGCGCTCGCCGCTGCAGAGCTTCGCCATCTATCTCGGCGCCTTGCTGATCCTGGTCTGGTCGGGCGGCCCGTTCATCTGGCAGTTCTCGACCTCGTTCCAGCTCGACAAGGCGCTGACCTCGGGCTCTCCTTCGCTGATCCCGCATCCCTTCACGCTCGAGCACTATTACAACGCCTTCGTCGAGAAGCAGCTGCACCGCTATGTCTGGAATTCGCTGGTGGTGTCGCTGGCAACGACTTTGCTGTGCCTGGTCGTCGGCTCGCTCGCCGCCTTCGCGCTCTCCAGGCTCAACGTCAAGGGCCGCTTCGGCATCCTGATGGTCATCCTGTCGGTGTCGATGTTCCCGCAGATCGCGCTGGTCGGGCCGCTCTATCTGGTGGCGACCAATCTCGGCCTGCTCGACACCTACATGGCGCTGATCATCACCTATCTGGCGCTCGGCCTGCCTTTGGTCACCTGGGTGCTCTTCGGCTATTTCGAGACGCTGCCGCGCGAGATCGACGAGGCGGCGCGCATGGACGGCGTCAGCGTGCCCGGCCTGCTCTGGCACATCATCCTGCCCATGTCGCTGCCCAGCCTGGTAACTACCGGCCTGCTCGCCTTCATCAGCGCCTGGAACGAGTTCCTGTTCGCGCTCGCCTTCACCTCCAACATCGACCGCCAGACGATCCCCGTCGGCATCGCCAACTTCACCAACCTCTATTACGTGCCCTGGGGCGACATCGCCGCCGCTTCGGCGGTCGTCACCGTTCCCTTGATCGTGCTGGTGCTGTTCTTCCAGCGCCACATCATCGAAGGGCTGACGCAGGGCGGCATCAAGGAATGAAAGGATGATCGTGAAAGACCTCAAAGTCGGTTGCCAGACCTTTACCTGGGAGATGCTCGGAGACCGGTTCACCGGCGGCCCCGACGACCTGCTCAGGGCGATCGCCGACGGCGGCTATGCCGGCATCGAGATCACCGACACGATGATCGGCCGCTATGCCGGCAGATCGGCGGAGTTCGCGACCGCGCTGAAGGCGTCCGGGCTGACGCTGGTCTCCTTCGCCTTCGGCTCGAAGAGCGGTTTTACGCTGAAGGACGAGATCGGCGGCGACCTCGAGACGGCGAAGCGCTGGATCGAATTTGCCGCCGCCTTTCCGGGCGCGCTTGTCTCGATGGGCTCGGCGACCGTCATCTCCGACGGCCCGCGCGACGACAAGTTCACGATCGCCGCCGAGGTCTACAACAGAGCCGGCGAACTTGGCCGCAAGGCCGGCGTCCAGGTCGCGGTGCATCCGAGTTCGCACCACAACACACTGCTGTTCGACCGCGCCGACTACGACCGCATCTTCGGCCTGCTCGATCCGTCGCTGGTCGGCTGGGTGCCCGACACGGGCCACATACTGCGCGGCCACAAGGACATGGCCGACACACTGACCACCTATCGCGACCGCATCCGCTATGTGCACCTGAAGGACGTCGATGCCGGCGGCACCTGGGCGATGCTCGGCAAGGGCATCTGCGATACGGCAAAGGTGATCGAGATCGCCAGTGCCGCGCCCAACTTCAACGGCTGGCTGGTGCTGGAAGAGGAATCCGAAACCGCGGCCGCCGATCCGGCCATAGCTGTCAAGACCAACCGCCAGACCATGCGCGGCTACGGAGCCTGAGACGATGATCCGCAAGCAAGACCGTCGCCTTCGTGTCGGTGTGCTCGGCTGCGGGCCGATCGCGCAATTCGCCCATCTGGAATCCTGCGTGAAGGCCAGCAATGCCGATCTCTACGCGATCTGCGACGCCGCTCCCGACCTGCTCGCACGCATGGGCGCGACCTATGAGCCGGAAAAAATGTATGGCGACTACGACGCGATGCTGGCCGACCCACAGCTGGAAGCGGTGATCGTCGCCACCTCGGATGCCTATCACGTGCCGATGTCGATCAAGGCGCTGGAGGCCGGCAAGCACGTTCTGTGCGAAAAGCCGATCGGCGTCTCGGTCGAAGAGGGCCAGAAACTCGCCGACGCCGTCAAGCGCTCCGGCAAGGCGCTGCAGGTCGGCCACATGAAGCGCTTCGACCCGGCGCTGGAAGCAGCGCGCGATTTCGTCCGCGACGAGATGGGCGATATCCTGGCGCTGAAGGCCTGGTACTGCGATTCCACCCATCGCTACACCAACACCGACGCGGTGCAGCCGCTGCCCGTCACCAGCAAGCTGGCAAGGAAGCCGGTCGGCAATCCGAAGGCGGACCTCAGGCAGTATTTCATGCTGGCGCATGGCTCGCATCTGGTCGACACGGCGCGCTTCCTGTGCGGCGAGATCACGGCCGTACGCGCCCGCCTCAACGAACGCTTCGGCGCCTATTGCTGGTTCGTCGAAACCGAATTTGCCAATGGCGCGCTCGGCCATCTCGATCTCACCGTGGCTGTTCGCATGGACTGGCACGAGGGTTTTCAGCTCTATGGCGAGAACGGCTCGGTGATCGCGAAGACCTTCAATCCCTGGTATTTCCGCGCCAGCGAGGTCGACATCTTCCACGAGAAGGACGCGACCTCGCGCAAGCCGCTCGGCGCCGACGGCCATTTCTTCCGGCGCCAGCTCGAAGGCCTCGCCGAGACGGTCCTTGACGGCAAACCGATGCGTGGCGCCAACGTCGATGACGGCCTTGCCTCGATCCGGGCCATGGTGGCGATCGCCCGCTCGGTCGAAAGCGGCGAGCGCGTCGAGATCGCCAGCGTCACGGGAGCGGTCTGATGCAAATCGGGGTGTTCGCCAAGACCTTTCCTGGCAGCGAACCGGCCGGCGTGCTGGCCGCGGTGCGCGATGCGGGATTTGCCGTCACCCAGTTCAACCTGGCCTGCGCCGGGCTGCCGTCGATGCCGGATGCGGTTCCGGACGCTTCCGTCCGCGCGATTGAGGCCGCCGCCAATACTTCCGGCGTCGCCTTGGTGGCGCTGTCCGGCACCTACAACATGGCGCATCCGGACAAGGTTGTTCGCGACGACGGCCTGCGCAGGTTGGCGGTTGTGATCGAAGCCGCCGCCAAGCTGTCCACGCCGCTCGTCACGCTGTGCACGGGAACCCGCAACCGTGACGACCAGTGGGCGCACCACCCCGACAACGCCGATCCCTCGGCATGGGCCGATATGGCGCGCGAAATGGAAAATGCATTGCAACTCGCCGAACGCCATGGCGTCGATCTCGGCATCGAACCGGAACAGGCCAACATCGTCACCTCGGCCGGAGACGCCATGCGCCTGATTGCCGAAATGGGCTCGAAGCGGCTGCGCGTCGTGCTCGATCCGGCCAACCTGTTCGAGCAGGCGGATGCTGCGCAGGCCCGCGCCATCGTCACCGCCGCCATCGAAACCACGGCCGGCTATGTCGCCATGGCGCACGCCAAGGACCGTTTCGCCGACGGTCGCTTCGCCACGGCCGGGCAAGGTGTCGTCGACTTCGCCGATTTCGTCGCCCGGCTCAAGGCGACAGGCTTTGATGGTCCGTTGGTGACGCATGGGCTTTCCGCCAACGAGGCGCCCGACGTTGCTCGCTTCCTGAGAGGGCTGCTGTGATGGTGCGCCCGACGACCCTGCTCCGCGATGACGCCACGCTGCGGGTTTCCGACGCGGGCGACGGGCTGGCGGTCGTCTTCCAGCATGGTCTTGGCGGCGGCGAGGCGCAGGTCGCACAGTCCTTCCCCGCCGGCGTCGGCCTGCGGCGCCTCACGCTCGAATGCCGCGGGCATGGCGGCTCGGCTCTCGGAAGCCGCCGGCCATTCTCCTTCCAGATGTTCGCGGACGATGTGCTCGCCGCGGCCGACCAGGCCGGCCTCGAGCGTTTCGTCGCCGGCGGCGTCTCGATGGGCGCGGGAATCGCGCTCCGCCTCGCCTGCCGCCATCCCGACCGCGTCGCAGGGCTTGTCCTGGTGCGGCCCGCCTGGACCTTCGGCAAGGCACCGGCCAACATGCGGCCGATCGCCGAGGTCGCTGGCCTCATCCTCAATCATGGAGCCGATAAAGCGCGGGCGCTCTTCGCGCAATCCGAGACCGCCGTGCGGCTCTATCGCGAGGCGCCCGACAATCTTGCATCGCTGTTCGGTTATTTCGACCGGCCGGACGCCATGGCGTTCGCGCAAGTGCTTGTCGACATCGCCGCCGACGGACCTGGCGTTTCGGCTAGGGATGCCGAGGCCCTCGACATTCCGGCTTTGGTCATCGGCAACGCGATGGACGCCGTGCACCCGCTGTCCGCCGCCTATACGCTGGCGGCCGCCATTCCCAATGCCACCTTTGCCGATATCGCGCCCAAGGCGCGCGACAGCGCCCGGCATTTCGCCGAACTGCACGCTGAGATCACGGCCTTCCTTCACGCCCACGCCAACTTCCGGAGCCTCATTCCGTCATGACCACCAAGCCCCTTTCCGGCCCCTCGGCAATAGCTGCCTTGCCGCGCAACAGGCTGATCGGCGAGTTCTCGCTCTGGTCGGCCGATCTCGCCAATATGGAGCGCGACCTGAAGCGCATCGACGCCTATGTCGACCTCCACCATATCGATGTCGCCGACGCCCGCTTCACGCCGGGCTTCCTGTTCTTCCCCGACCTGGTGGCGCGGATCGCCAAGCTGACCGCGAAGCCTGTCCATGTGCATCTGATGGTCGAGGCCGAGATCGTCGAGGAGCAGACGCGCCAGTTCATCGAGGCTGGCGCCGACCTGATCAGCGTGCACGCCGAAAACGGCGAGGCCGGCCTGCGCGCGGTGAAATTGGCGCAAGAGCTTGGCGCCGAGGCCGGCGTCGTGCTCAGGCTGGAAACGCCTGTCAGCGCTGTTGCGCCCTTCCTGCCCGAAGTGGCATTCGTGACGCTTCTCGGCACCTCGATCGGCGTCAAGGGCCAGAGCCTGTCCGACCAGGCCTGCCCACGCCTGATCGAGGCACGCACGCTGATGAGGAAGGCCGGCCGCGAGGCGGACATCGTGCTCGCCGCCGACGGCGGCATCCGCCACGAGACGGTGCCACTGCTGCGTGCCGCCGGCGCCGAGACGGTGGTTCTTGGCTCGCTGGCCTTCGGCGACCCGGATCTCGCGCAGCGTATGGCCTGGCTGCACGGACTGAAGGTCGCCGCCTGATGAGCACGCTTGCGCTTGCCTTCGATCTCGGCGGCACGGAGCTGCGCGGCGCGCTGGTCGAGCGCAGCGGCGACGTCATCGCCCGTGTTTCGGCGCCGACGATGGCGGGCGCGGGATCGGAGGCGGTGATCGGCCAGATCATTACGCTCGCCGGAACCCTGCTGGCGGAGCATCCGCAGGCAAAGGTGGTCGGCATCGGCATGTGCGCGCCGGGGCCGCTCGATCCCAAGGCGGGGATCGTCATCGGGCCGCCGACTCTGGCCGGCTGGCACAACGTGCCGCTGATCGACATTCTCAGCCGGCAATTCGGCCTGCCGGTGCGACTGGAGAATGACGCCAACGCGGCAGCCCTCGGCGAATGGCGCTTCGGCGCCGGCCGCGGTTCCGGATCGCTGGTCTTCGTCACCGTGTCGACCGGCATCGGCGGCGGTGTGGTGGCCGATGGCCATATCTATCACGGACGGCGCGGCCTGGCGGCCGAGATCGGCCACATGACGATTACCGGCGAAGGCGAGCGCTGCTTCTGCGGCGCCGTCGGCTGCTTCGAGGCGGTCGCTTCGGGAACGGCGCTCGGGCGGCGCGCCACGAAGCTCACCGCGCGCGGCGACGGCTCGCTGCTCAGGCGCCTTTCCAATGACGGCGACGTTTCGGCCAGGCATGTCGTCGAGGCCGCGCGGGCCGGCGATACCGCCGCACTCGACCTGGTCGAGGCCGAGGCGAAGTGGCTGGGCATCGGCTTCACCAATCTGCTGCATCTCTATTCGCCCGATCTGATCGTCATGGGTGGCGGTCTCGCCAACGGCTTCGACCTCCTGGCGCCGCTGATCAGAACCACCGTCGAGACACGGGCCATGCAAGCCTATCGCGACGTGCCGATCGTTCAGGCCGAGCTCGGCGACCGCGCCGGGCTGGTCGGCGCGGCAAGCCTGATCCTGTGGGAGGGCGAGCCGGGCACTGCGCTGGCGATGGTCCAGGACGACGAGACGAAGAACGGCGCCGGCGACCAAGCCGGCGCCAGGGAGGCAAGCCATGGCTGAGCTGAAGCTGCGCGGCGCGCGCAAATCCTATGGATCTGTCGAGATCATCAAGGGCATCGACCTCGACGTCGAGGACCGTGAATTCGTGGTCTTCGTCGGCCCGTCCGGCTGCGGCAAGTCCACGCTGCTGCGCATGATCGCCGGCTTGGAAAAGATCAGCCACGGCGACCTGCTGATCGATGGCGTGCGCGCCAACGACATCGACCCTTCCGAGCGCGGGCTGGCCATGGTGTTCCAGTCCTACGCGCTCTATCCGCATATGAGCGTGGCCGAGAATATGGGCTTCGCGCTGAAGATCGCCGGCGTTCCCGTTCAGGAGCGGGAGCGCAAGGTGAAGGAGGCAGCCGAGGTGCTGCAGCTTGCGCACCTTCTCGACCGACGGCCGAAGGCGCTGTCGGGCGGCCAGCGCCAGCGCGTCGCCATCGGCCGCGCCATTGTGCGCAATCCCAAAGTGTTCCTGTTCGACGAGCCGCTGTCCAACCTCGACGCAGCGCTGCGCGTCAGCATGCGGCTGGAGCTGATGCGGCTGCATGAGCAGTTCAACGCAACGATGATCTATGTCACCCACGACCAGATCGAGGCCATGACCATGGCCGACAAGATCGTGGTGCTGAACGGCGGCTCGATCGAGCAGGTCGGCTCGCCGCTCGAACTCTACAACCGGCCGGCCAACATCTTCGTCGCCGGCTTCATCGGCTCGCCGAAGATGAACCTGTTGAAGCTGAAGGTGGCGTCGGTTGGAGCCGAAGGCGTCACGGTGACCTTGCCGGGCGGCCAGTCGCTGACCGTGCCGGTCGAGGCGGGCGCGGTCAAAGCCGGCGACGAGCTGCTGCTCGGCATGCGGCCGGAGCACCTCAAGGTCTCGCCGGACGGGCCATTCAAGGGTCAGGCGGCGCTCGCGGAGCGGCTCGGCAGCCTGACCATTTTCCATGTCGAGGTGGCGCCTGACATCACGCTGGTGGTGCAAGCCGAAGGCGGCGACACCACGCCGCTCCACAGCCCAATCGCGCTCGATATCGCGCCATCGGCTTGTCATCTGTTCCGGATGGATGGCCCAGCGCTGGCGCCGCTGGCTTGAGTTGAGTTCCCCGACAATTATGAGACGTTGGCGGGACAGCGCCCCCTCTGTGCTGCCGGACAGAGGGGCGTGAAGGATCGCAAGCGCTTGTTCTTCATCGCTGCGTTCTTCCTCGCCCTTCCTGCTGCACCGCAGCACATCAAAACGCACTGCACACCACTTTAATTCTTGACGCGTGTCAAATTTTTCTAAAACATGCGGAAATGCTGGCAAGGCATCGGCCAGCGCTCTGGGAGGAGCAATGCCTGACACAGAAGAGACCCGAACCGGGGTCGCAACCCGCGCATCAACCGGTCATCATTTTTCCAACGCAGGCGTCGGGGTCGCTTGCGTCCTGTCAGGCATGCCGTTCGCAGAAAAACGAGCCGACAAACAGAAATCCGGAGGAGGAAGACACATGCGCATGTTCAATTGCCTGACGCTCGGCGCGGGCCTGCTTGCAACGACACTGGCGATACCAGCCCATGCCGAGGACGCGGCGAAGGTCGCGGCCATCGTCAAAGGTCTCGACAACCCGTTCTTCCAATACATGCAGAAGGGCATCGAGGAGCAGGCCAAGGCAGACGGCGTCGGCGTCACCGTGCAGGCGGCCGCCAATATGGGCGACGCGACCGGGCAGGCCGACCGGCTGACCGCCATGGCCATGCAGGATTTCGATTGCTATCTGGTCAACCCGATCAGCGTCTCCAACCTGGTGCAGGCGCTGGTGCCGGTCGCGCAGAAGAAGAAGCCGATCGTCAACATCGACAGCACCATCGACGCCGAGCAGGCCAAGGCTGCCGGCTTTGCCATCTCCACCTACATCGGCACCGACAACGTCGCCGCCGGCGCGCTGGCCGGCGAAGAAATGCTGAAGCTGGTTCCGAACGGCTCCAAGGTCGCCCTGGTGGCGGGCATCGTCGGCGACGTCGGTAGCAACGCCCGCATCAAGGGCTTCAAGCAGGCCGTCGAAGGCAAGCTCGAAGTTGTGGTTATGGTAAGCGCCGACTGGGATCGCGAGAAGGCGCTGACCGCAGCCACCGACATCCTGGCGGCGCACCCGGATCTTGCCGGCTTCTTCGCCGCCAACGACATCATGGCGCTCGGCGTCGAGCGCGCCGTTCAGACATCGGGCAAGGACGTCAAGGTGATCGGGCTCGACGGCATCGTCGATGCGCTGAAATCGGTTGCCGCGGGCGAACTCTCCGCCACCGTCGCGCAATATCCGTACGTGGTCGGCGCCATGGGCGTGGAAGCCTGCAAGGCGGCGGCGATGGGCAAGGAGCTGCCCGCCAACGTGCCGGCGCCGGTGCTCTTGATCAACAAGGCCAATGCCGAGGCCTCGCTGAAGAACTTCCCGGCCCCCGGCGGCGACTATCCCGATCCCTTCCGCGAGATGTTGAAGTGATCACTCCTGAACAAAACGCGCCCGCTCGAGTGACGGCGGGCGCGGCGGAGGAGAGCCGCCCCTCCCTGTCGGCTCTCCTCCTTGATCCTTCCTTCTGGGCCGACTGGGCATCGGTCGTCGGCCTGGTCGGCCTCGTCATCGTGTTCGGCATTGCCCAGCCGGTCTTTCTCAGCGTCGCCAATCTGCAGGCGCTGCTCTTGGCGGCGGCGATCCTGGTCGTGCTGTCGATCGGCCAGACCTTCGTCGTGGCGACCTCCGGCATCGATCTGTCGCTGGCGGCAGCCGTCATGCTCGGCGCCATCATCCTCGGCCTGGTCAACGCCGCCGGCTATGGCATTTTCCTCGCCTGCGTGCTCGCCGTCCTTGCCACCAGCGCGGTGGGCTTTCTCAACGGCCTGCTGATCACCGCCGGGCGCATTCCCGACTTCGTGGTGACGCTCGGCACGCTGTCGGGCATCACCGGCCTCGGCCTCATCCTGTCGGGCGGCGAACCGACCATGGTCGGCTCGACCTTCCTGCTGCGCCTGGCATCGGGTCATTTCGGACCGTTCGGCTATCCGGTCTGGGTGGCGATCGTGGCCGTCATCGTCGCGCATATCGCGCTCTACCACACCCGCTTCGGCGTGCATCTCCTAGCCACCGGCGGCCAGACCGAGAGCGCCAACGCGCTCGGCATCCGCACCAACCGGGTCAAGATCGCCGCCTATACGATTTCGGGTTTCTGCGCCGGCATCGCCGCAATTCTGCTGGTGGCGCGCATCGGCTCGGCCGAGCCGCTGATCAACACCAGCCTGCTCTTGAATTCGGTGGCAGCCGTGGTGCTGGGCGGTGTCAGCCTGTTCGGCGGCCGCGCCAGCATCCTCGGGCCGGCGATCGGCGCGCTGATGCTCACCGCTCTCGTCAACGGCCTGACCCTGCTCAGCGTCTCAGCCTTCTACCAACCGCTCGCCGTGGGTGCCATCGTGGTGCTGGCGGCGCTGATCATGCGGTACCAGAAATGAGCGCCGTCCATCACATCCTCTCCTCGGAAGCGATCCTCGCCTGCGAAGGGCTGAGCAAGCATTTCGGCGGCATCCGCGCCTTCACCGACGTCGCCTTCCAGGCTCGCCGCGGCGAGGTCACGGCGGTGATCGGCGACAATGGCGCCGGCAAGTCGACGCTGATCCGCTGCCTGGTCGGCGTGCACGTGCCGGACGGCGGAGAGATCTTCTTCGACGGCAAGCCGAAGCCGTTCGGCAATCCCGACGAGGCGCGCAAGTCTGGAATCGAGACGGTGCACCAGAACCTGGCGCTGATCGACGAACTGACGGTGGCGCAGAACCTGTTCCTCAACCGCGAGATCGTGCGCCGCATCGGCCCCTTCGCGCTGCTCGACCGCAAGGCGATGAAGACGCAGGCGCGCGCCATGCTGTCACGCCTGTCGATCAACATGCCTTCGGTCAACCAGCGCGTAAGGCGCCTGTCCGGCGGGCAAAGGCAGGCGATCTCGATATGCCGCGCCGCCGGCTCCGGCGCCAAGCTTGTCGTGATGGACGAGCCGACGGCGGCGCTCGGCGTGCAGGAGACGGCGAATGTCGAGGCGCTGATCCGGCGGCTGCGCGAGCAAGGCGTCAGCGTCATCCTGGTCAGCCATAATTTCGATCAGGTGCGGCGCCTGTCCGACCAGATCTGGGTGATGCGGGCGGGCAAGATGGCGGCGACGGTGCGTGCCTCGGAGACATCAGGCAATGAGCTTGTCGCGCTGGTCACCGGCGCGGCGTGAGCGGCGACCGACGATGATGAAATCAATGGCTGGCCGTCTCGGCCGGCCCCAGGCTTGAAATGCAAGGGAGTTTTGCGAGTGGCACCAATCCGTGTCGGACTTGTGGGTCTAGGCGAGGTCGCGCAGTCGATCCATCTGCCTGTATTGGCGGACCAGCGCGACCGCTGGGTGATAGCGGGCGTCCATGACGTCTCGCCGAGCCTGGTGGCGCTGTGCACGTCCGAGTATCCGACGGCAAAGGCCTTCGATACGGCGGAAGCGCTGATCAATTCGCCCGACATCGACGCGGTCTTCGTGCTGTCGTCCGACGACACGCACAGCCGCTTCGTGCGCGCCGCGATCGCGGCCAACAAGCACATCCTGCTGGAGAAACCCGCCTGCCTGACGGTGCGCGAGATCGACGAGCTGCTGGCGCTGACGACGAATTACGCAAAGACCATTTTCGTCGGCTATATGCGCCGCTACGCGCCGGCTTATCTGGCGGCCAAGGATGAATTGCCTGCCCACGCCGACATCACCCATGTCCGCATCTTCGACCTGATCTCCGAGGGCCGGCACTTCCTGAAGAAGAGCCAGAACATCCTCTATCCCAACGACATCGACCCGGCGCTGCTGGCGCGCGGCGCGAAAGAACGCGATGCGCTGATCCGCGAGGTGGTGGGCGCCGAAGCGCCCGCCGACCTCGTGCGTGCCTATCGTGGGCTGACGGCGCTTTCCTCGCACCATATTTCGGCGATGCGCGGACTGCTCGGCGAGCCGGCCGGCGTGATCGCCGCGCACCGCACCAATGGCGGCGCGAACACCAGCGTGACCTTCGACTATGGCCATTTCGCCTGCCTGTACGATGCGGTGGTCGACGATCTCGGCCTGTTCGACGCTATGATCGAGGTGCGTTCGAACACCAGACGGGTGCGTATCATCTACGACACGCCCTACATCCGCAGCCTGCCGACGCGGCTGGAAGTGATGGAAGCCGGCCCGCTCGGCCCGGTGACGAAGACTTTTGGACCGCTCTATGGCGACGCCTTTGCCAACGAACTCGAGACCTTCCACCGCCACATCACGGACGGCACCAAGCCGCAGACCGACCTCGCCGACTCGCGCCGTGATCTCGCGCTAATGGCGGCGATCATCGAGCGGATGAAGGCGACCGGCGGACGCGCCTGAAGCCATCTACGGTTGTTCGGGATATTCGAGCTGCATGGCAACGAAGTCCGTCGTGCTTGCGCCGTAGCGGGCAGAAATATCGCGAAGCGCCTGGTCGAGAGCCTTCGCCGGCCGCGGATCGACCATAGAAGGAACCAGGCGTTCGCCGGGCCAGTTCGCTGCGACCTGGTCGGGCAGGATACGAAGGCCGTTGCGGCTGACGATCGCACCGTCCTTTGCGGCAAACGTCACCGCGCGGGAGCGATAGGTTCGCGACCAGGCGTCCGCGACCAGCGCCAGAGACACCTCGTCCATATCCAGGGTCAGTTCGATGCCGAGCTGCTCGTGACTGAGGACGGCGAGCGTGTTGCCGATCGCCGTCAGCGCGAAGGGACGGGTGAATGTGAAGGGGGCGCTGGCATGCCGCGCATCCCAATGCGCGAGGCCGAGATCACGGCCAACGGCTTCGGCCTTCTCCCGCCCGGCGATGGCCTCGATCAGGGTCAGCATCATCGGCATCGACGCGGTGATCCCGGTCGTCGTCGCCAGGCCCTGATCGACGACGAAGCGCCGGTCGGCGACATAGTGGATCGTCGGATGTTTTTCCCGAAGCTCGTTCAGCGAATACCAATGCGTGGTCGCCCTTTTGCCATCGAGCAGCCCGCTTGCCCCGACCACCTTGGCCCCGGCGATGACGGTGGCGCCCTTGGCCGCCTGGCTTCTGATCCACTTCAGCACATCGGCATCGTCGTCCCGCATCATGGCGGGAACGATGACGTAATCGGCGCCTTCGGGATGCTGTGCGTCGAACTCGGCCACGGTCGCATCTGGCTCGATCTGGAGCGCCGGGAACAGTCACCCCTGCCAAGGCCGTTGAACGGTTGCGGCTGGAGAGTGCGCGATTGGCGGTCGAGACCAGTCACACGCCTCTCGATCGCATCGCCGAGGCCAGCGGCTTCGGCGACCCGGGGCGCATGCGCCATGCCTTCCTGAGAGCCTTCGGCCAGCCACCGCAGGCACTCAGGCGTGCCGCGACCAGAAGCTGACGCCTGCCGGGTCCTGACGAGAGAACGGTGTCGCCTAGGCTTCCGCGGCAGCTACTTCCCGCAATGGTGATCGTTGATCTTGTTCAGCGCATTCGCGTCGGGTCCTACCCTTTGGTAGGAGCAGGGTTCGCCGCCTGTCGTGACCAGCTGCTTGTCATAGTAGCGCGGGCCGCCGAACAGGATGTCGATGATATCGCCATCGGCGGGAACGTAGGGTTCGGGCTGTGGCCGATGCTCGCGACTTCCAGCGTATGCCGCGCCGGAAATGCCGCAGGCTACCCCGAGAACGAGAGCGCAGATCGCAAAACGTTTCGTCGTCATCGACTATGCCTCCTGGCCGTTGGGATTCCATCATATCTCCAAAATCGCCAGCTGAGCAAAGGTTCCCTTAGCGAGCCAGAACAGAGCCGCGTGCACGCTTCTTCTCGGCCGCCACCAGCATATCGACGAAGGCGCGCACCTTGGCCGGCCTGAAGCGCGCCGGCGGGAAGACGGCATGGATGCCGCCGGTCGGCAAGGTCCAGTCGGCGAACACCCGAACCAGCCTTCCCCCGGCAATGTCGTCGCTGACGCTGTAGTCCGGAAAGATGCCGAGGCCGATACCGGCCAGCACGCATGCCTTCACACCGGGGGTCTTGTCGCAGCTGACGACCGGATTGAGCTCGGCCAGCACCGTCTCGCCGTCTTTCGAAAACAGCCATTGGCCGATGCCGCGCAATTGGGCGTTGCCGACCCAGGGCAGCGACTTCGCCAGCCTGGGGCCGGTATCCGCCGGCAGCCGGGCGGCGAGGTCCGGGCTTGCCACGACGAATTGCTGCAAGGTCCCCAGCCGCCGCGCCAGGTTGGAGGAATCGGCGAGCCAGCCGACGCGGATGCCGAGATCGATCTCTTCGTCGACGAGATTGCTCACCGCGTCGTCGAAGATCGTCTCGACACGCATCCTGGGATACTTCCTCAGGTAGGTGGCGATGGTCGGCGCCACCACCATCTCGCCATAATCGAGCGGCGCGGTCAGCCTGAGCATCCCGGTCGGCTTCGCCGCGCTTTGCGAGATGTCGCCATAGGCTGCCTCGGCCTCGCGCAGAATGATCGCCGCCCGGTCGTAGAACAGACGCCCCTCCTCCGTCGGTGTGACGCGCCGCGTCGTGCGCCGCAGCAGCGTCGCACCCAGTTCCTGCTCGAGCTTGCCGACCTGATGGCTGACCACCGCCTTGGCGACATCGAGCCGATCGGCCGCGGCGGTGAACGAGCCGGTTTCCACCACGGTGGTGAAGTAGACGAGCCGGTTGAGGTTCAGAAGGTCGGTCATCGGTCGATTGTCTGATTTGATCAGACAGTTTGTATGATTGATCGATGTTTTTCGCAACCCGGCGAACTGCCATCTAGGTCCGAGACAAAGACACCCGGACCAGCCTGTTATGACCGATGCTACGGTGACCTATCTTTTCGATCCGCTCTGCGGCTGGTGCTATGGCGCGACGCCGATGCTGGACCGGCTGGCAGCGAGCGGCATTACGCTCGACCTTCTCCCGACCGGGCTCTTCTCCGGCACGGGCGCACGGCCGATGGATGCGGGCTTCGCCGCCCATGCCTGGGACAACGACCAGCGCATCGAACGGCAGAGCGGCCAGCGTTTTACGCAAGCCTATCTCGACAAGGTGCTGAATGTTCGCGGCACCCTGCTCGACTCGAGCGCCGCCACGCTTGCCATCACCGCAGCCGGCCTCGAAGACCCGCGCCGACGGCTCCCGGCGCTGAAGGCTATCCAGCATGCCCGCTATGTCGACGGCCGCGACATCGTGACGGTGGATGGCGTGACGGACGTGCTGACCGGCGCAGGCATGGCCGATGCAGCCCAGATGCTCAAAGCGCCGGCCGAGGCGCTCCTGGCGGCGCATCGCGAGCTGGTCGGCCGTGGCCGCGCGATTTTTCAGCGATTGCACGCTAATGGCGTTCCCTCGCTCGCCGTCATCCGCAACGGAGCGCCGCGCCTGATCGGCGCGAATGCGCTGTTCGGCAGCTACGACAATCTCATCGCCCATATCCAGGCGGCCTGATCCTCCTCCTCCCCAAGCAGAAAGGAAATTCCCCATGAAGATCGCCCTCATCGGCGCGTCCGGCCAGGCCGGCTCGCGCATCCTGAAGGAACTCTCCGACCGCGGCCACACCGTCACCGCTATCGCCCGCAACCCGGAAAAGATCGCCGCGCTTCCCGGCGTGACCGCCACGAAGGGCGATGTCTTCGACGGTGACGGCCTCGCCACCCTGATCAAGGGCCATGACGCCGTGGTAAGCTCGGTGCATTTCCTGGCCAGCGACGCCGACGGGCTGATCGCGGCGGTGCGCGCTTCCGGCGTCAAGCGCTACCTCGTCGTCGGCGGCGCCGGCAGCCTCGAGGTCGCCCCCGGCAAGCGCCTGGTCGACACGCCCGAATTCCCGGCCATCTACAAGGCCGAAGCCCAGAAAGGCGCCGACTTCCTCGACACGCTCAGGGCGATCGACGATCTCGACTGGACCTTTCTCTCGCCGTCGGCGCTTTTCACCGCGGGCGAGCGCACCGGCCAGTTCCGTCTCGGCAAGGACAGCCTGCTGGCGTCCGAGAACGGCAGCAGCATCTCCTTCGAGGACTACGCCATCGTCATGACCAACGAGATCGAGACGCCCAGGCATATCAGGCAGCGCTTCACGGTCGGCTACTGACGGGCGGAGCCGGCCTCGCATCCGGCCGGAAACAAGCAGGCTGGCGCTGCCACGACAGCCTTGGCGGCGCCCGCAATACATGAGCGTGCGAGACGATTGCCTGACCCGGCACGCTCATAGGTTTCAGTATAGCCATGGTTATATTAGTGATTTCTTGACAATCTTCTAAAGGTCTGGTTTCCTGCTTTCGGGCATATTTAGATAAGTTCGTTGCGTTTTTTACGGACGGTGTTCGCATGTCGACTTTGGTTATTGCGGACCCGCGGGGGGTGTATCTCGCCGGTCTGGAGTGGGTTCTGCGGAAGGCCGGACACAGTGTCGTCGCCGAGTCCCACCGTGCTATCGACGTTCTCCCGCAAGTGGAGCGTCATCGGCCTGATATGGTCGTCATCGGCCTCGATATCGCGGATCCGCAGACGGCCGCTCTTTCGTCGCGGCTGAGAGCCAGCCAGGATGCTCTCGGCATCATTTTCATCCTGCAGCCAAACAGCCGATTCGACATCAAGGAGATACAGGCGCTCGACGTCGACGGCCTGTTGCTGGACGGCATCAGCCATCGCTATCTCGTCGAATGCGTGAATGCGGTGGCGGCAGGCAAGAAGTGGATCGACAACAAGATCGTTCAGCAGCTGCTGATGTCGAAATCTCAGCAGCAGCTCGCATCCAGGCTGACCGGGCGCGAGACGGAAATTGCCGACCTTGTCTCGCGCGGACTGCGCAACAAGACCATCGCGCAGCAGCTGAATGTGTCCGAAGGCACGGTGAAGATGCATCTGCATCATGTCTACGCCAAGCTCAACCTCGGCGGGAGGGCGGAACTGGCCTGGGTGGCGCACGGCAAAGGCGCCGACCGTCCGGGAACGGACCACACCAGCCTCAACTGACTTGCAACCGGCACCGACATGATGTCAGCACCGGGCAGTGTCTCAGTTTGAAACTTGAAGCCGCGCTTGTCGCCTACCAAGGCCATGCCCTATATGCTTAGCGGAAGGCAGGAGCGTTGAACATGGGCGCAGCGTGTTGCGGGCATCATCATGACGAAGCCAAGCAAAAGCCGATGCCGGCTATAGGCGTGCGCTCTGGCTTGTATTGGCGATCAATGCTGCAATGTTTGCCGTCGAGATCGGCGCTGGCGTAGCTGCTGGCTCTGCCTCACTTCAGGCCGACGCGCTCGATTTTCTTGGCGACGCTGGCAACTACGCTGTCAGCCTTTTTGTGGTCGGCATGGCGCTTCGCTATCGCGCGAGCGCCGCGCTGATCAAGGGCGCGACGATGGGCTTGTTCGCGGCCTGGGTCATTGGCATTGCCATCTGGAACATTGTTCAGGGCACCTTGCCGGGAGCCTTCACAATGGGCACCGTGGGCACTGTCGCCTTGCTGGCGAATGCCGCATCATTCGGTCTGCTATGGGCCTACAGGGCTGGTGACGCGAACATGCGTTCCGCATGGATTTGCACCCGCAACGACGTTCTAGGCAACCTCGCCGTCCTGCTTGCTGCCGCTGGCGTCTTCGGAACCGGCTCCGGCTGGCCTGACATTGTTGTCGCGGGCATCATGGCCGCTCTGGCGTTACACGGCGCCGTCACCGTCATCAAGCAATCGCTCACCGAACTGATCACCGGCCGCGTCTTGTCGCCTGCCGAGTAGGCAGAAACACACGCCAACCGGACCTAAGGTCAGAAGCGTGCCGCCACCTGATTGCATCGACCCCTGACGCCGGCGACGGCTTGATTTATCGAAGGATGTATATCGTTCGATCAGGTACGGGCATTAGCCATAACACTATCGATTCGAGAATGGACGCGTCCTTTCCATCGGCAGCACAATGAAGTCGAGGGCCGCGTTTCAGGACGCGACCGGATGCACTCGGGGTGTTGCATTCCGGGATCTGGGGGGCCGGATCCCTAGTGTTGATGCGTTTCAAACCAGGGAGAAAATCCATGGCACTCGACATAGTGACCCAAGAAATCATCATCGACGAGACCACCGGTCTTCAGGACGATGATGTTAACCCGTCCGTTCTGCCGCACCTCACCGACCCCACGCTGCTATACCTCCTAAGTCGCGACGGCGCGGGCGGGCTGTCCTCACCGGCGGTCGCCTTCCAGACCAATTTCGTGCAGGCCTCGGCGAGCGAAGGGGAAACCATCTCCTCGGTCGTGCTCAGCCAGAGCGCCACCGGAACCCCGTTTTCCACCACCGTCGGCGTGAACAGCGGCATCCGGACGGTCGATGGCAACTATGTCTGGCTGTTCCAGGACCCAACCCATGCGAACGTCGTGATCGGCGTCATTGGCACCGCCGACCCGCTCGCCGAGCCGGCCGAGACCGGTCCGCTCGCCTTCTCGCTTGGGCTGCTCAGCACCAGCGCCACCAATGCGGACCTGTACACGGTCCAGTATGTGCCGTTGTTCCATCCGGACGCGACCAGCGCGGACGACCGCATCGATCTGACCAATAAGGTGTTCGCCTCGGTCACGGGGACCAGCGTGGTCAGTTTTACCGGTGAGAATGCCCATCCCGGCAGCAATGAATTCAACCTGCTCAGTTCGCCCGATGACGCTTCCAAGCAGTTGCTGGTGACGGGGCTCGTGCGGTCGAGCCAAGCCGACCCCAACAGCGCGCTGGTCAACAGCGAGTGCAATGTCAGTCAGCAGGGATTTGGCGTCGATAACCAGAGCATCAATCCGGACACCGATGGGCAGAATCAACCTCGAGGACGTGAAGTGCTGCAGGTCGATTTTGTGACCGGCGGTACGCCCAGCGCAGGTGATGGCGCGGACATCGCGTACGGCAGCCATCTCAACAACGTCACGCAGGCTGGCTTCATAATCAACCAGCTCACGCCGTCCACTCCGAGTGGGCGGGTGGACATCAAGATCAGCGCTTTTGACGTTCAGGGCGACGAGCAAGGCTCGGGCTTCTTCGACGGCAGTCCGACCAACCCCGTGAACATCACCAGCCTCACGTTGACGGGCGCGTCAGGGTTGTCCACCATCACCGTCGATGGCACCTATGCCACGGCAAGCGGCAACGTCACCGTCACCGGGCTCAGCGGAACCGGGAACATCGTCACCATCACCGGGCTCGATAACGTCACCACCGTCGATTTCACCACCAGCAGCCCGATGGATCGGCTGCATGTGGAGGCGGTCGATGCGAATGAAGGGCTCGACATCACCGAGGTCCATTTCACGACGCAAAACACCAACGCCCACACCGAAGAGGTCGGCTCCTTCATCAACTTCGACGATGACGGGCCGACGGCGGGTTTGACCGAGACCGCTGCCACGGTTCTGCATGACGAGACGGCGGGCGTCGACGCCGGTTCCGACGACCAGGCTGCAGCCTTGCCCGCCGCTTTCGCGGCGCTCGGCACGGCCCTCGGCTGGGCGGCCAGCGCCTCGGCGGTGGTCACACCCAATTCGAGCTTCGGCGCCGACGGAGCGGGCACCCAGACACTTTCGCTCGGCGTCAGCGGCGCGAATGCCGATTCCGGCTTCGACTCGCTCGACGGACACAATATCCTGCTCAATGTCGAGGGTGGCCTCGTCGTCGGCCGGGTTGACGTCGGCAACGACGGCAGCACAACTGGCGACCCTATCGCCATCGCCATCTCGATCAGCCAGGGCGGTATCCTCAGCGTCGCGCAATATGTCGCCATCGCGCATCAGGACGCCGGCAATCCCGACGATGTGGAGACGATGCTCGACAGCGCGCTGCTGGCGGTGGTCACCGCCACAGACGGCGACGGCGACAGCAACAGCAGCGCCGGCATCGCCATCGGCAACAAGGTGCAGATCCGGGACGATGGGCCGAGTATCGTGCGGTCCATCGTACCGATACCGGAACTGACGGTCGACGAGTCGGATACCACCAGCGACTCGGGGGACTTCTCGGTTCTGTTCACGGCTGCCTTCGGAAACGATGGACCGGCGGACGCCGGCGGTGGACTGACCTACGCGCTCGGCGTTTTCGGCGGTGGCACAGATGTCGCCAGCGGTCTGTTCGACACGCAAAGCGGCCTGGAGGTGCTTCTCAACCTGGAAGGCGACGACATTGTTGGCCGTGCCGGGACGGATGAGGTGTTCCGCATCTCGGTCGATGCCGATGGCAACGTGACGCTCGATCAATCGCGAGGGGTCGTCCATGGCGATCCGAGCGATCCCGACGAGGCCGACACGCCTGCGACAATGGCGGCCAATCTGGTGACGCTGGCGGCAACCGCCACCGATGGCGACGGCGACAGCGCCCCCACTACGGTCGACATCGGCGATGCCTTCAACTTCGAGGACGACGGGCCGGCGGTCACGGTGCCCTTCGACGGCGACCCCGGCACCGCAGGTGTCCAGCACGAGACTCTGGCCAACGCGGCCGGCGCCTCGGCCAGTGGGGCCTTCGGGTACGACATCGGCGCGGATGCTCACCCCGACGCGTTCTACACGGGCGGCGGTTCCGACTTTGTCGACCAAGATCCAGTACTCGCCGGCGTCCAGATCGGACTGAGCGGCACGATCGTCGGCGGCGGCGGAGGCAATGTCCTCACCCCGGAGGTGACGCTTCAATCGGAGAGTGCCACCTCCGCGACGTTCGACTTCAGCTTCACCTATGACCAGGATCCAGCGGCTGGCGTCCAGGCGGGCACGGCGGGCGGCACCCTCGTCTTCGACAAGGCTAACGACACTTACACCATCACCCTGACCGACCCGCTCGAAGGCTTCAGCTTCGACGTTCTCCACACCAGTGAGCTCTTGTCCAAGGAGCCGACGAGCAACACCGGTCACCCGAACATCGTGGTGGAGAAGCTCTTCGAGGCGGACAGCACACCCGAAGCGACCGACCGGGACTTCTTCGTGCAGTTCACGGCGAACTCGACCACCAACAACATCAAGTTCGGTCTTAACACGACCGGCGACAGTGACGCTTCGACACCCGCCGACACCGCATGGAACCCCGGCGATCTGGTCACCAACAACCACGAGGATTGGGTGTCTGCCACCCGGACCACGAACGGGGTTGCCGGTGACACCATCCAGAAAGGCGAGTTGCTGACGCTGCGGTTCTTCGACCACAGCCCCGGTATCGCCACCGAGGACATCACCCCGAACCAGACGGCCGGCGCCATGGCCATCAAGTTCGACGGCATCGGCAACAGCGAGGACCTGATGCTGATCCTCGACCTGATCGACAAGAACGGTGCCGACAACATCGCCGGCAATGCGGACGACAACGCCACGATCACGCGGGCCGTGTACGTGTCGAACGCCGACATCTTCAAGAAGGGCCAGGTCCCGGACCCGTACGCCAGCGAGTTCCCGCTCGACAACAATGACGGCCTCGTGATCGTCGAGCAGAACGACTACAACGCAGCCGGCGAAGACTACGTGCTGCAGGGTGTCCAGATCATGCAGTCGGGCAACGGGATCGCCGGCAACAACACTGCGATCGACCTGAACAGGACGACCGGCGCTGGCGGCGGCAGCTTTGCGACCCCCCTGGTGAACTTCGACGGCGCCGATAACGACGTGCTGAAGATCACGGACATCGGCTTCACCACGACCGTGACCCAGGCTCCGGATGCCAACCTCGACTTCGCCTTCCAGGTGGAGGACGCGGACGCCGACCAGGCAGCGGTGCAGCACATACTCGTTGACGTCGCCTGACACTTGACCAACGGGGGCAGCCAATGCTGCCCCCGTACTGCCACCCCTGAACTGTTGCGCGAGAATATCACAAATGATGAAAACCAACCGGCCGGATGGCGAGGCTGACGGCGCTGGCAAGCGCCGGCGGCGGACCGGAAAACCAGAGCGGCGGCCGCACAAGCCCAACCGCGCTACTGCCTAAGCCTTTGTTCAAGCGTCGGATCTTTCCAAAGTCCGATCTTCACTTCTTTCCAGCGCGTCGACCGACAAGCGCCTGTCCCGGCTTGATCTATCGAAGGATGTATATCGTTCGATCAGGTGTGGGTATTCACCCTAACACTATCGAACCGAGAATGGACGCGTCCTTTCCATCGGCGGCACAATGAAGTCGAGGGCTGCATTTCGCGACCGGATGCACTCGGACAGGTGCCATCCGGCAGTAGGGGGCTGGACCCCTTTTTCTTGACGCGTTTCAAACCAGGGAGACTCTCCATGGCACTCGACATCTTGACCCAAGACATCATCATCGACGAGACCACCGGGCTTCAGGACGACGATGTTAACCCGTTGGACCCGCCGCACCTCACCGACCCCACGCTGCTATACCTCCTAAGTCTCGACGATGCGGGCGGGCTGACCTCACCGGAGGTCGCCTTCCAGACCGACTTCGTGCAGGCCACGGCGAGCGCTGGGGAAACCATCACCTCGGTCGTTCTCGCCCAGAACGCCACCGGAACCCCGTTTTCCACCACCGTCGGCGTCAACAGCGGCATTCAGACGGTCGATGGCAATTATGTCTGGCTGTTCCAGGACCCAACCGATGCAAACGTCGTGATCGGCGTCATTGGTACTTCCGACCCCGCCGCCGAGCCCGCTGAGACCGGGCCGCTCGCCTACTCGTTTGCGCTGATCAGCACCAGCGCCACCAATGCGGACCTGTACACGGTCCAGTATGTGCCGTTGCTCCATCCGAATGCGGCCAACGCCGACGACCAAATCGATCTGACCAATAAGGTGTTCACCTCGGTCACGGGCACCAGCGTGACCAATTTCGCAGGCTCGGCCGCCGCGCCCGGCAATCATGATTTCTACCTGATCAATTCGGCCGCTGACGCTTCCAAGCAGCTGCTGGTGATAGGTTTGAACGGTGGCACCGCCAACGTGAGCACGCAAGGCTTTGGCATCAACAACCAGAGCATCAATCCGAACGAAACGCTGCAGGTCGATTTTGTGACCGGCGGCACCCTGGCCGCAGGCGATGCCGCGGAAATCCAGTACGGCAGCCATATCGAGACTATCACGCAGGCCGGGTTCACGATCAACCAGATCACGCCTTCCAGTCCAACTGATCGGGTGGACGTCAGCATCGCCGCCTTCAACAATACGGGCAACGAGCAAGGCTCGGACTTCTTCGATGGTACCGCGACCAGCTCCGTGAACATCACCAGCGTCAAGTTGACGGGTACATCGGGGTTTGCGTCCATCATCACCACCAATGGCACCTATGCCACGGGGAGCGGCAACGTTACCGTCAGCGGGCTCGGCACCGGCATCGTCACCATCACCGAGCTCGACAACGTCACCACCGTCGATATCACCACCAGCAGCCCAATGGATCGGCTGCAGGTTTCATCGGTCGATTCAAACGAAGGGCTCGACATCACCGAGTTCCATTTCACGGGGCAAACCACCAACGCCCACAACGAAGAGGTCGGCTCCTTCATCAACTTTGACGACGACGGGCCGTCCGTGACGGCGGAAGGCACCGTGCCGACGCTGACCACCGACGACACCGAGATTCCCGACACCGCATCGACCGACTTCTCCACCATCTTCAGCGCCGCCTTCGGCGCCGACGGCTTCAAGGATGCCGACGACGACGATGTCCAGGACGCCGATGCCATCACCTATGCGCTCGGCGTCAAGAGCGCGGGCGTCGACAGCGGCCTCGACGACACCATCAGCGGCGACAACATCCTGCTGCGCCTCAACGCCAGCGGCGAGGTCGAAGGCTATCTGGAGAACGCCACCACCACCATCGCCTTCCTGATCAGCGTCGACGCGAACACCGGCGCGGTGACGCTGGCCCAGAACCGCTCGATCGTCCATGACAATGCGACCGATCCGGTGGAGAGCGGCGGCTCGGCGGCGGCACTGGCCGCGGCCGACCTGGTGACGCTGACCGCCACCGCCACCGACGGTGACGGCGACACCGACGATGCGACGGCCAATATCGGCACGGCCTTCACCTTCGAGGACGACGGGCCGTCAGTGACGGCGGAAGGCACCGTGCCGACGCTGACCACCGACGACACCGACATTCCCGACACCGCATCGACCGACTTCTCAACCATCTTCAGCGCCGCCTTCGGCACCGACGGCTTCAAGGATGCCGACGACGACGACGTCCAGGACACCGATGCCATCACCTATGCGCTCGGCGTCAAGAGCGACGGCGTCGACAGCGGCCTCGACGACACGATCAGCGGCGACGACATCCTGCTGCGCCTCAACGCCAGCGGCGAGGTCGAAGGCTATCTGGCGAACGCCACCGCCACCGTCGCCTTCCTGATCAGCGTCGACGCCACCGGCGCGGTGACGCTGGCCCAGAACCGCTCGGTCGTCCATGACGATGCGAGCGATCCGGTGGAGACCGGCGGCTCGGCGGCGGCACTGGCCGCGGCCGACCTGGTGACGCTGACCGCCACCGCCACCGATGGTGACGGCGACACCGCCGATGCCACAGCCGATATCGGTGATGCCTTCACCTTCGAGGACGATGGGCCGTCAGTGACGGCGGAAGGCACCGTGCCGACGCTGACCACCGACGACACCGACATTCCCGACACCGCATCGACCGACTTCTCCACCATCTTCAGCGCCGCCTTCGGCACCGACGGCTTCAAGGATGCCGACGACGACGATGTCCAGGACGCCGATGCCATCACCTATGCGCTCGGCGTCAAGAGCGCGGGTGTCGACAGCGGCCTCGACGACACGATCAGCGGCGACGACATCCTGCTGCGCCTCAACGCCAGCGGCGAGGTCGAAGGCTATCTGGCGAACGCCACCGCCACCGTCGCCTTCCTGATCAGCGTCGACGCCACCGGCGCGGTGACGCTGACCCAGAACCGCTCGGTCGTCCATGACGATGCGAGCGATCCGGTGGAGACCGGCGGCTCGGCGGCGGCACTGGCCGCGGCCGACCTGGTGACGCTGACCGCCACCGCCACCGATGGTGACGGCGACACCGCCGATGCCACAGCCGATATCGGTGATGCCTTCACCTTCGAGGACGATGGGCCGTCAGTGACGGCGGAAGGCACCGTGCCGACGCTGACCACCGACGACACCGACATTCCCGACACCGCATCGACCGACTTCTCCACCATCTTCAGCGCCGCCTTCGGCACCGACGGCTTCAAGGATGCCGACGACGACGATGTCCAGGACGCCGATGCCATCACCTATGCGCTCGGCGTCAAGAGCGCGGGTGTCGACAGCGGCCTCGACGACACGATCAGCGGCGACGACATCCTGCTGCGCCTCAACGCCAGCGGCGAGGTCGAAGGCTATCTGGCGAACGCCACCGCCACCGTCGCCTTCCTGATCAGCGTCGACGCCACCGGCGCGGTGACGCTGACCCAGAACCGCTCGGTCGTCCATGACGATGCGAGCGATCCGGTGGAGAGCGGCGCCTCGGCGGCGGCACTGGCAGCCGCCGACCTGGTGACGCTGACCGCCACCGCCACCGATGGTGACGGCGACACCGCCGATGCGACAGCCAATATCGGTGATGCCTTCACCTTCGAGGACGACGGGCCGAGCATCGTGGCAGACGGCACAAAGCCGACACTCACGGTTGACGAGTCCGACTTTGGCACCGACGCTTCGGCGAGCTTCGCGGGCACCTTCACGTCGGATCCCGGTGCTGACGGCGCGGCAAGTTCCGGTACGATCACCTACGCACTCAGCGCGGTCGCCGGTCCTTCCGGCCTGATCGACTCCGTCACCGGCGAAGTGGTCAACCTGGTCGTCAACGGCAGCGTTGTCGAGGGCCGCAACGCCAGCAACCTACTGATGTTCACGATCAGCGTGGCTGCTGACGGTACCGTGACACTCGATCAGGCGCGTGCCGTCACACACTCCCCCGACAGCGGGCCGGATGAGCAAATAACGTTGGCGTCCGATGATCTCGTCACCTTGACGGCGACCATTACCGATGGTGACGGCGATCAGGCCTCGGACAGTGCCGACATCGGCAAAAGCCTCGTCTTCAAGGACGACGCTCCGACGATCCCGGTGCCGTTCGACGGTGACCAGGACGCCGGCAACGGTTCCGGGACCCCCGAGACCCTGGCCAACACGCCCGGCGCGTCGGCCACCGGAGCCTTCGGCTACAACCTCGGCTCGGATGCCCACACGGCCGCGTTCTACACAGCCGGCGGTTCTGACTTTGTCGACCAGAATTTAGCGCTTGCCGGCGTCCAGATCGGACTCAGCGGCACGATCGTCGGCGGCGGAGGAGGCAATATCCTCACCCCGGAGGTGACGCTCGCGTCGGAGGATCCCACCTCGGCGACGTTCAACTTCAGCTTCACCTACGACAAGGACCCGGCGGCCGGGCTCCAGGCGGGCACTGCGGGCGGCACCCTCGTCTTCGACAAGGCTGCCGACACCTATACCATCACCCTGACCGACCCGCTCGAAGGCTTCAGCTTCGACTTTATCCACACCAGTGAACTCCTGTCCAAGGAGCCCACGAGCAATTCGGGCCACCCGCAGATCGTGCTGGAGAAGTTGCAGGCGGATGACGTGAACACGCCGGATGACGAAGACTTCTACGTGCAGTTCACCTCCAACTCGCTCAACAACAAGAACAAGACGTTCTCGTTGACAAACGACGGTGAAGGGTCTTCCAGCGACACCACGTTCAACTCACTGCCGACACCCGGCACCCACGACATGGTCAGCAACAACTTCGAGGACTGGGTGTCTGCGACCCAGACCACCAACGGTGTCGCCGGTGACACGATCCAGAAAGGCGAACTGCTCACCTTGCGGTTCTTCAACAACAACGTCGGTATCGCGAGCGAGGCGACCACCCCGACGGCGACCGCCGGCAACATGGCCATCAAGTTCGACGGCATCGGCAACAGGGAGGACCTGATGCTGATCCTCGACCTGATCGACAAGAACGGTGCCGACAACATCGCCGGCACCGCGGACGACAACGCCACGATCACGCGGGCCGTGTACGTGTCGAACGACGACATCTTCAAGAAGGGCCAGGTCCCGGACCCGTACGCCAGCGAGTTCCCGCTCGACAACAATGACGGCCTCGTGATCATCGAGCAGAACGACTACAACGCAGCCGGCGAAGACTACCTGCTGCGGGGTGTCCAGATCATGCAGTCGGGCAACGGGATCACTGGCGACAACACTGCAATCGACCTGAACAGGACGACCGGCGCTGGCGGCGGCAGCAATGCGACCACCAGTCTGGTGAACTTCGACGGCGCCGACAACGACGTGCTGAAGATCACCGACATCGGCTTCACCACGACCGTGACCGAGACACCGGAAGCCCATCTCGACTTCGCCTTCCAGGTGGAGGACTCGGACGCCGACCAGACAGCGGTGCAGCACATACTTGTTGACGTCGCCTGACGCTTGAACGGGGGCAGCCAACGCTGCCCCCGTACTACTACCAGCGATCTGCTGCACGAGATGACATCCAAATGATGAAAACAAGCCAACAGCCCCCTGCCCTGCAAGTGGTGATGAAAGAAGCCAGACGCGCCATCCGGCCGCTTATCTGGTTCAGCGCCGGCATCAACGTGCTGATGCTGACCGGGGCGCTTTATATGCTCCAGGTCTACCACCGCGTGTTGTCCAGCCACAGCCTGGAGACGCTGGTGATGCTGTCTCTGATGGCGGCAGGGGCACTCGCGGCAATGGCGGGGCTGGAGGTGGTGCGCGGGCGTCTTCTGGCTACCGTCGGATCGTGGATGAACGCGCGCCTGGGGCCAGTTCTCCTGACCGCTTCGGTAGAATATGCCGCCTCAGCGCCCGGTCAGGCCAACGCCCGCCCGCTGCGCGACCTGGATCAAGTGCGGAATTTCTTCACCAGCCCGAGCATCTTCCCGATCCTCGACGCGCCGTGGGCACCGCTGTTTTTCGCCGCCATTTTCCTCATGCACCCTTGGCTGGGCTGGCTGGCGCTGGTCGGCGGGATCGTGCTGTTTGCGTTGGCGTTGCTCAACGAATACCTCACACGCAAGCCGTTGACCGAAGCCACAAGCGCACAGTCGCGTGCATACGGGCAGGCCGAGGCGACAATCCGCAATGCCGAGGTCGTACAGGCGATGGGCATGTTGAAGCCACTGCTGGAGAGCTGGAAGGCGCAGCAGGACGAGGCAAACAAGGGACAAGTTCTTGCTGCCAACCGTGGCGGCGTCATCGCGGCCATCGCGCGTTGTCACCGGCTGGCCCTGCAAATGGCCATACTGGGCCTTGGTGCGTATCTGGTGCTTCGGAACGAGGCTTCGGCCGGCATCATGATCTCCGCCTCAATCCTGATGGGTCGCGCGTTGTCCCCGGTCGAGCAAGCGATCGGCACATGGAAGGCGACGGTCGGAGCGCGTGCCGCTTACCGGCGTCTCGCCGCGGTCGCCGGACAGCACCCGGAGGCCGCACTGGTTCTGCCACTGCCACGACCGAAAGGCAGGTTTGAGGCCGACAACATCGTGCTTGCCCGACAGGGTGGCGAGCATATCCTGAAAGGGATCAACTTCCATCTCGAGCCGGGTGAAGCGATGGCGTTGATCGGTCCGAGCGCGGCCGGCAAGACGAGCCTGGCGCGAATACTGGCCGGTGCCTGGCGTCCATCCGGGGGGCGTGCGTTGCTGGACGGCATGGACGTTGCCCAATGGGCGGCGGAGGACCGTGGTCACTATGTCGGTTACTTGCCGCAGGACATCGAGCTCTTCGCCGGTACCGTCGCCGAAAACATCTGCCGCTTCGCGAAGCTCACCCCGGCGGTCTTCAACAACGCGGTCAAAGCCGCGCAGCTGGCGGGAGTTCACGGACTGATCAAAGGACTGCCAAAGGGTTACGCCACCGAGATCGGCGAATCCGGCGCAGTGCTGTCAGCCGGGCAGCGCCAACGCATCGGGTTGGCGCGGGCGCTCTACGGCGACCCGGCGCTCCTTATCCTGGACGAGCCCAATTCCAACCTCGACCGCGAGGGTGAGGACGCATTGATCGCCGCCCTTGGCACGGTCAAGGCGGCGGGCACGACCGTCGTCCTGATCGCGCACCGACCGAACATGATGGAAAAGGTAGACAAGATATTGGTCCTCAACCGGGGCCAACAAGAGCTCTACGGTCCACGTGACTATGTCTTCAACGAACTCGCCGCGCGCATCCGCAAGGTGACTCAGCTGCCAACCAGAGTGGCGAACCAAGCATGACAACGAGAACAGACATGAACCTCGTGCCGTTACCCGTGCCGCCACCATCCGTACTGGAACCGCTACCCCTGCGTCTCACGGGCGTGACGCGCACCGGGTTCGCGATCATGTTCCTGTTCTTCGGTGTGGCCGGGGGTTGGGCGGCGCTGGCACCGTTGGACAGCGCCGCAGTCGCACCGGGCGTCATCAAGGTCGCCGGCGACCGCAAGCTCATCCAGCACCTCGAGGGCGGCATCATCGCGGAGTTGAACGCCGCCAACGGTGATATCGTCAAGGCGGGCGCGGTCCTCATCCGGCTCGACAGCACACAGGCAAAGGCGCAGCTTGACCTGATCCAGAACCGGATAGCGATGCGTGACGCGCTGACCGCGCGTCTCAGGGCTGAGCGTGACGGCAAGGACGGGATCGAATTCGATCCGGCGTTGCTTGCAAACCCCGCCGCCGCCGCAAAGGACGCGGTGGCCGCACAGCGTGACGTGTTCGCGGCGAAGCACCACAACTTGAGGGACGAGCGGGAGATTCTCGGCCAGCGCCGTCACCAGACCGAGGAAGAGATAACGGGACTGGAGGAGCTCATCGTCACCGAGGACAAGCAGATCGA
Source organism: Mesorhizobium sp. LjNodule214 (assembly GCF_964252735.1). NCBI lineage: Bacteria > Pseudomonadati > Pseudomonadota > Alphaproteobacteria > Hyphomicrobiales > Phyllobacteriaceae > Mesorhizobium > Mesorhizobium sp. LjNodule214. The sequence continues at coordinate 2,387,227 of NZ_CAXUPE020000001.1, read as the reverse complement.
GGCGATCGAGGGTGAAACCAAAGACCTTAAGGGTCTGCTCAAGAAGGGGCTGACCACCCGCGAGCGGTACCTGTTGCTCAGCCGACAACAGCGGGAGATCGAGGGAGAGCGCGGCACCAACGTAGCGGCAATCGCTCGTGCCAGAAGCGCCATAGCCGAGATTGACATGCAGATCTTGAACCTCAACACAGTGCGGCTGAATGAGGCCGTTGAGGAGTTGAGCAAGGTCGAGGCAGAGTTGTTTGACCTCAGACAGCAGGAGCGTTCCGCCAGGGACGTCCTTACCCGTACCGATGTCGTCGCACCAGTTGACGGCATCGTCATGGACCTGAAGGTCCACACGGCGGGCGGTGTCGTGAAACCCGGTGAGACATTGATGACAGTCGTGCCGCTTGGACAACAACTTGTGGTCGAGGCCATGGTCAGACCAGAGGATGTCGAGACGATCGCCCCCGGACAGGCTGCGCGCATCAGCTTCCCGGCCTTCGCCCGCTACGACCTGCCGCCACTGGACGGCGTCGTGGAGATCGTGTCGGCTGACCGCATGGTGGAGGAGCGCAGCGGGGCCCCGTATTTCGCCGCGACCGTGTTGATCGACAAGAGCGAACTCGCCAAGCTGGAGGGCCGCAAGCTGTTGCCCGGCATGTCGAGCGAGACGATGATCCGGACGGGTGCTCGCACTGTGCTTTCTTACCTCGCCGAGCCGATCACCCAGAACTTCCGCCGAGCGATGCGGGAAAAATAGCCGTAGGCCGCCCAGCGAATTCTTTATTTGACTAGATGAAGACCGGTCCCGGCTAATCTCTGACCGCCGAAATCGCCAAGCTGCGCGTGGACCGATCACGGCGCCATCGGGCCGCGACGACACGGATGCAGGCTGTTCGCGTTCCGCCCTTCCCGAGCAGCGCCAAAGTAAAGCGCCATTCCGGAACCGAAACGCGCGACGCGCATTTTAGCTTTTGCTGGTGGTCCGTCAGGGCTGGCAGGCTGTTGTTCGAACAGTGAGACCGAACTTGAATTTCATCCAGCGGGCAGATGGGCTTCCGGGGAACTCTGCCGAGCTGATGCAGGGGTTGCCCGTCGCTGTCTATACGACCGACAAGCAGGGCCACATCACCTTCTTCAATGAAGCGGCGGCTGGGCTCTGGGGGCATCGCCCGGTCCTCGGCAAGGACCGATGGTGCGGGTCCTGGAAGCTTCGTCATCTCGATGGCCGCATCATGGAGCACAGCGAATGCCCGATGGCGATCGCCCTGCTCGAGGAGCGCGATGTCCATTGGGGCCAGGCGATCGCCGAACGGCCTGACGGCGAGCTGATACCGTTCAGGGCGCACCCGGTTCTGCTGCGCGATGATAAGGGCAATGTCGTAGGCGCCATGAACACGCTCGTCGACCTGCGCATGCAGTCGCAGGCCGACGAGGCCCGGACGCGCCTTGCCGCGATCGTCGAATCGTCGATGGATGCGATCGTCTCGAAGGACATCAACGGCATCATCACCAGCTGGAACGACGCGGCGGAACGCCTGTTCGGCTACACGCCCGCCGAGGCGATCGGCAGGCCGGTGACGATGCTCATTCCGTCCGACCATCTTGAGGAGGAAGTCTCGATCATCAGCCGCATACGCTCCGGCGAGCGTGTGCCGTCCTACGAAACGGTCCGCCAGCGCAAGGACGGCTCGCGCGTTCCGGTATCGCTTACCGTTTCGCCGATCCGCGACGGCATCGGCCGCATCGTCGGCGCCTCCAAGATCGCGCGCGACATCAGTTCCACCAAGGAGAGCGAGCGGCGCATCCGGCTGCTCATGCGCGAAGTCAACCATCGGGTGAAGAACCAGTATTCGGTCATCATCTCGATGATCCGCGAAACCACCAAGAAGACCAGCACGCCGCAGGCTTTTCTCGACCAGGTGCGCGAGCGCATCATGGCGCTTTCGGAATCCCACGACCTTCTCGTCAACGCCGAATGGCGCGGCGCCACGGTTGCCGAACTTGTCGGAGCCCAGATCAAACCCTTCGCGGCGCAGGACCGGGTCTCGGTGAGCGGACCGCTGATCGTGCTCGAGCCGAACGCGGTGCAGTATCTTGGCATCGCCTTTCACGAGCTTGCCACCAATTCGGCAAAGCATGGCGCCCTGTCGCACCAGGGGGGACGGGTCGAAATCGCATGGCAGGTGATAGAAGCAGCCGGCGGCGCCGGCATATTGCGCCTGGTGTGGCGTGAGCTGGGCGGGCCGGTCGTGGACGGCATGGCGCGCCAGGGTTTCGGCTCGGTCGTCCTCAAGCGCGTCGCGCCGCAGGCACTGAGGGGCACAAGCAGCCTGGAATTCGACAGAGAGGGCGTCGTCTGGTCGATCGAGGCACCGATGTCGTCGGTGGAGACGTCCTTCGCCGCCGCCTATTGAGGCACCCTCGCCGCAGCGGCCACTCAGTCGGTCCTGATCCAGACGCCCTTGGTGTTCAGATATTCGTCGAGGTGCTCGGCCCCGCCCTCGCGGCCGTAGCCGCTCATCTTGTAGCCGCCGAACGGCACCGCCGGGTCGAGCGCGTGGTAGGTGTTGACCCAGACCGAGCCGGCGCGCAGGCGGTTGGCCAGCTGATGCGCCTTGCCGACATCGCGCGTGAACACGCCGGCCGCGAGCCCGTAGGGCGTGTCGTTGCCGCGCCGCACCGCCTCGTCCAGCGTGTCGAACGGCAGCGCCGAGATGACCGGGCCAAAGATCTCTTCCCTGGCGATGCGCATGTCGTCGGTGACACCGGAGAAGACGCCCGGGGTGATGAAGTTGCCCGAGCCAAGTACCCCTTCGGTGACGCGCGTGCCGCCGGTCAGCAGCCTGGCGCCCTGGCGCGTGCCGTCCTCGATGAAGCCGGTGACGCGTTCGAGCTGCCGGAGCGAGATCAGCGGTCCGATCTCGGTCGCCGGATCGGCGCCGTCGCCGATCCTGAGCTTTGCGGCATAGGCAGCGACCCGTTCGACGAAGTCCTCATAGATCGGCCGTTCGACGAACAGCCTTGAGCCGGCGATGCAGATCTGGCCGGAATTGGCAAAGACCGACATCGCCGCGACCGGCACGGCACGTTCGATGTCGGCGTCGGCGCAGACGATCACCGGCGACTTGCCGCCAAGCTCGAGCGAAACGCGCTTCATGTTGGAGGCCGAGGCGCGCAGGATGTTCTGGCCGGTGGCGGTGGAGCCGGTGAAGACCAGCTTGTCGACATCCATATGGGCGGCCAGAGGCGCGCCGGCCTCCGCACCCGTGCCGGTGACGATGTTGACGACGCCGTCCGGCACGCCTGCTTCCAGCATCAGGTCGGCAATCAAAAGCGGCGTCAGCGGCGCCTCTTCCGAGGGCTTGAGCACGATGGTACAGCCGGTGGCCAACGCCGGGCCGATCTTCCATATCGAGGCGGCGGTGGGCGCGTTCCAGGGAATGATAGCGCCGACGACGCCGACCGGCTCCTTGCGCGTGTAAGAGACGATGTCGCCCGGCAGCGAATTGTCGATCGTGCGGCCGTGGATGGAGGTGGCCATGCCGGCATAGAAGCGCAGCATGCCGAGCACGCGGTTCCGGTTGGCGAGCGTGCGGGTGATGGGCATGCCCATGTCCGTGGTGTCGGAAAGCGCGATCTCGTCCCAATGGCGCTCCATGAGGTCGGCGATCTTCAAAAGCAGAAGCTGGCGCTCATAGGGCTTGAACCGGCTCCACGGCCCCTCGAAGGCGCGGCGGGCGGCGGCGACCGCCAGGTCGACATCTTTGGAATCGGCTTGCGGCACGGTGCCGATCACCGCGCCGGTGGCGGGATTGCGCGTCTCGAAGGTGCGGCCGCTTGCGGCATCGCACCATTTGCCGTCGATCAGCATCCGGCGATGCCGGCCGTCGATGGGGATGCGCAAGGATAAATCTCTGGCCGACACCGTCATCGTGCTCATTCCGATTCTCGCGTGGGCTCAGCCTAAATGAAGACCGTCATTCAAACAAAGGCAATCGCTGGGAGCGTCGGGTAGTGTCTCAGTTTGAAATTTCGGCCCTCGCCTGTCGCATCCGGCCCACAACCCTTATATGCTTAGCGCAAAGCAAGCAGGCCACGTCATGCGGAAAGAGTTTGTTGGAATTCATCGAAGGCTCGGCGCTGGCGGCGAACCTAATTCCGCATGGATCAGCAGCGAAGGGATGGGCGAGCGGGTAACCGAAGATGAGTATCGCGCCCGAGGCTATTCGCCCGAATTTGAAAGTCTTCCTGTGCTTGTGGTTGAGCGGACTGCCGTAAGAGAACTATCGACCGATGACCTCGATCAGCTAGAAGCTGATGATAGAGAGATGGTCGAGGAATGGATGAAAAAGAACGATGCCCGCCGGACCTAAAGGCCAAAAGCGACCCGCCGACGTGATCGGCAACGCCGTCCGCGTCATGCGCATTGCCACCGGCGAGGAAGCCGACGATGTGCAGGACCACGGTGCCAAGGCAGCCAAAATTCTTGGCGCAAAAGGCGGTAAGAAGCGTGTTGCAAATATGACGCCAGAACGACGTGCCGAAGTCGCGCGGGAGGCCGCCAAGGCTAGATGGCGAAAGACTTCTGACGCTTGACGTAGAACCGTTCAAAAACTTCCTTACGAAGCACGCCGTCCTGCAGGCTTTTCATGATGATGAAAGGCTGCATCGCGGGTTCTGCAAAATGGTACTGAAACGTGCGGCGCGCTCCGGTCTTTCTAAGCACGCTACCGCGTTCAGGATTGGTCATCTGATTTAGGTGAAACGAGAACGCGGAAACCTCATACGGCTCCCCCATGATTTCGCTAAGCGGTCCCTCAACCGCCGCAGCGGTGAACTGGCCAAGATCATTGTTCTCGGTGAGCGCACACGCCGCCAGAACTTGCGCAAATATGTTGCCCTTCCGATAAATCTTCTCGGTGGCGCGCGTGTAGGATTCCGCGATCGTGTAGTCCACATCAGCGATGCAATCGACAAGCGACGAAAGCACCGGGCCCTCATCAATTTGGATCTTCTCCACCTCTACGGCACGTAAGGCGGCATATTTGCCTAGTGAATGCGCGTAGAAGGGAAGCCCAGCTGAGAAGTACGCGACACGCCAAAGAGCGTCGTCCGTAATCTTCATTCTGAGGCGGCGAATTCGCGTGGAGATAACGTCCTTGATTTCGTCGCTCGTCATTCTATCCATCGGAATTTGAACTAGGTTCCGGTGGATAGAACCGTGATCCCTCACCAGCTGGAGGATGTTGTCAGCCACGCCAACAAGTATGAGAGTCGGATTATTTGGCGCTCGGGCGAGTGCCTTGATGAGGTCCGTCATAAGGACGCGACAGGTCTCATTGTTAATTCGATCATACTCATCAATGATGATGATCGGCGCTTCATTCTGTCCGAATTTAGATATCTCCAAAAACACATGGTCGGGTTCAATCGGACCTGGATAGTAGTTGTCAAGCGAGGAACTATCTCCGGGCCACTGCCCGCACAGACGGTCGAAGGCTTCACCCAGGAAAACCTGACGGACTGGGTCGACCGCAGCCTCAGCTATCTCGAGGCGGACACGCTCGACCTGGTGCAGCTGCATTGCCCGCTGACCGACCTCTATTGCCATCCGGAAGTGTTCGAGCGCCTCGACCGTCTCGTCGAGCAAGGCAAGATCCGCAATTACGGCGTCAGCGTCGAGCGCGTCGAGGAGGCGCTGAAGGCGATGCAGTATCCGGGCGTCGCCAGCGTGCAGATCATCTTCAACGCCTTCCGCCAGCGGCCGGCGGAATTGTTCTTCGACCTGGCGAAGAAAAACGATGTGGCGATCATCGCCCGCGTGCCGCTGGCGAGCGGGCTGCTGTCGGGAAAGTTCAAGCCCGACACCAAATTCGAGGACAGCGACCATCGAAAATTCAACCGCAATGGCGAGGCCTTCGATGTCGGCGAGACCTTCTCGGGCGTGTCGTATGAGGTCGGGCTGGCAGCGGTGGAGCGCATCCGGCCGCTGGTTTCCGACGACACGACGATGGCCAAATTCGCGCTGCGCTGGATCTTGATGTTCGACGCGGTCACGGTGGTCATTCCCGGCGCGCGCAATCATGCCCAGGCCCGCTCCAACGCCGAGGCCGCGGCATTGCCGCCGCTGTCCGGCGAGGTCATGGACAAGGTTCGGACCATCTACGACCAGGACATCAGGCCCCATGTGCATCAGCGCTGGTGAGAGCCAGCGCGGGTCGGGTACTTGGCTCGCCGGATCTGCGCCATAGCGCCCGGCCCTCCACAAGGGCCAGAATTTCGGAGCCATTGCGCGGCTAGTTTTTGCTTGTGAACGCGCCGGCGGATTGTAGCCTGCCCGATGAGCCAGTCCGGCAGGGGTAGTTCACGAGATGACCGACAGCAAAATTGCCATGGCCGCACCATGCCTCTGAAGGCTGCCGCTCATATCGAGGCCATGTCGGCCTTCGCGCTGGCGAATTTCGGCGGCTACGACCGGCCAACCCTTGCCCAGAACGAGAGCGCCTTTCCGCCCAGCCCCAGGGCGATCGCCGCCGGCCAGGACGCTGTTGCCCGCAGCCATCTCTATCCCGACCCGGACTGGACGGCGCTGCGCGAGGCGATCGCGCAAGCCTATGGGGTCGAGCGCGAGCTGATCCTGTGCGGCGCCGGTTCGATGGACCTGATCAGCTGCACCATCGCGGCGTTCGCGGAACCGGGCGACGAAGTGCTCGGCACCTCCTACGCCTATAATTTCGCGGCGTCCGCCGCGGCGCGCACCGATGCGGCCTATGTCAAGGCGGCGGAACAGGACTTCGCCGTCTCGGTCGACAGCATTCTCGCCACTGTTACGCCGGCGACGCGGATCGTTTTCGTCTGCAATCCCGGCAATCCGACCGGCACCCGCATCCGCAATTCCGAACTGCTGCGCCTGCGCGCCGCCTTGCGCGGCAACGTGCTGCTGGTGATCGACCAGGCCTATGGCGAGTTCGACGACCAGGATCCGCGGCCGGTCTTTGCGCTTGTCGGGCGCGGCGACACCGTCGTGCTGCGCACGCTTTCCAAGGCTTATGGCCTGGCCGGCGCGCGCGTCGGCTGGGGGCTGTTTCCACCTTCGGTGGCGGCCGAAGTGCGCAAGATGCAGAACTCGAACCAGGTCACCACGCCGAGCCTCGCAATGGCGGTCGCGGCGGTCGAGGACCAGGCCTATATGCGCGAAACGGTGGACCGCACGGCCGGGATTCGCGACCGGTTCGCAGATGATCTGAGGGCCGCCGGATACGATGTTCCGGAAAGCCGGACGAATTTCGTGCTGATCCGCTTCGCAGACGCAGAAGCCGCGGAGGCCGCCGACAAAGCCTTGCGCGGCGCCGATCTCATCGTGCGCAGCCTCGGCGGTTACGGCCTCACGGACTGCCTGCGCGCGACGGTCGGTCCGCAAGAGATGATGGACCGGGCGCTGCGCATCCTGACCGACATGCGCAATGGATAGCTTTGGCAACCGCGTCCGAGGGGAGAGTTGAGATGCCGTATTTGCCCGTCCGCGACTTCGTCGGCTATGGCGACAAGCCACCTTCGGCCGCGTGGCCCGGCGGCGCCAAATTGGCGCTCAACATCGTCGTCAACTATGAGGAAGGCGCCGAATACAGCATCGGCGAAGGCGACGGTGTCTCCGAGGCGATCCTGTCCGACCTTGCCGTGTCGCCTGCGGTGCCGGGCCTGCGCAACCGCAACATGGAATCGCTCTACGAATACGGCTCACGCGTCGGTGTCTGGCGGCTGCTGTCGCTGTTCCAGGACAAGGACATCGTCCCGACCTTCTACGTGGTCGGGCGGGCGCTGGAACTCAATCCGGACGCAGGCAAGGCGATCGCCGCACTCGGCAGCGACATCGTCTGCCATGGCTGGCGCTGGATCGACTACGCACCGCTGAGCAAAGCAGAGGAGCGCCAGCATATCGCGATGACGGTCGACACCGTGCAGCGGATCACCGGCATCCGCCCGCTCGGCTGGTACACCGGCCGGCCCAGCCTCAACACGCGCCGGCTGGTGGTGGAGCACGGCGGCTTCCTGTTCGATTGCGACGACTACAATGACGACCTGCCCTATTTCGTCGAGGTCGGTTCCAAGCGGCATCTGGTCGTCCCGCACAGCTTCGACAACAATGACAGCCGCTTCTCGCGCGGCTCGGGCCTCGAGACCGGCAGCCAGTTCTTCGAATATGTCGGCGATGCGGTCGACTGGCTTCTGGCGGAGGGCCAGACGACACCGCGCATGATGACGGTGTCGCTGCACTGCCGGCTGGCGGCACGGCCGGGCCGCATGGTCGGACTGGCCCGCTTCCTCGACAAGATCAAGGCCAACCCCGACATCTGGATCTGCCGCCGTTGCGACCTTGCCCAGCATTGGCTGGACCGGTTCGGCGGCTGAGGATCGCGCGGCGGTGTAGACCGCCGAACGGCCTTGGAGCGTCGGCTATGCCCGCAGCCGCTTGCCTTCGGGGTCGAAGGGCGGCTCACTCAAGAGCACCGCGTCGTGCGGCCTGCCGAGTATGGCAACCGTGACGGCATCGCCCGCCTTGGCCGAGCCGGCCTTGACATAGCCAAGCGCCAGCGACTGCTCGACGAAATAGCCATAGGCGCCTGAGGAGACCTGGCCGATCGGGGTGCCGTCGGGCAGGAAGATCGGCTCGCCGCCGGTCGCATCGGCATCTTTGGCGTCGATCGACAGCATGATCAGCTCGTCGCGCGCCGGCCTGTCGGCGATGGCGGCGTAGGCGTCGCGGTTGAGGAATTCACCCTTGTCCATTTTGACAAGCCGGTCGAACTTGACCTCCTGCGGCCAGTATTCTGGCGAGTATTCGCGGCTCCAGCTGCCATAGCCCTTTTCGACGCGCAGCGACATCAGCGCGCGCGAGCCGACCGGCCCGGCACCGATTTCGCTGCCGGCCTTGAGCAGCGCGCCGTAGAGCTCGACCTGGCTGGCGGCCGGGCAATAGAGCTCCCAGCCCAGGTCGCCGGTGAACGAAACCCGCAGCGCCACCACGTCGACGCCGCCGACCGTGATCTGGCGCGAGCGCATGAACGGAAACGCTTCCGTCGACAGATCGGCATTGGTCAGCCGCTGCAGCAATTCGCGCGACTTCGGGCCGGCGACGTTGAAGCCGGCCAGCTCCTCGGTGCGCGACCGGAAAATGGTGCCTTCCGGCAAGGGGACAGCCTTGAAGAACCTTTGATGGAAGCGTTCGGCCATGCCTGAACCGAACACCCTGAACTCGTCATCGGCGAGCTTCGTCACGGTGAAGTCGCCGGCAATGCCGCCGCGCTTGCCGATCAGCGGCGTCAGGCAGGAGCGGCCGATTTCCGTCGGCATGCGGTTGGCGAACAGCGCGTTGAGCCAGGCCTCCGCGCCGGATCCCTTGACCTCGTATTTGGCAAAATTCGACACGTCGATGATGCCCGCATGTTCGCGCAGCATGCGCGCCTCGCGCCCGACCGGTTCCCACCAGTTCTGGCGGGTGAAGCCGATCGTCTCCTCGCGCGGCTCGCCCTCGGCGGCGAACCAGAGCGGGTGCTCCCAGCCGAAATTGAGGCCGAAGACGGCACCCATCTGCTTCTGCATGTCGTAGGCCGGGCGGGTGCGGACCGGCCGCCCGGCGGCGCGTTCCTCGTTGGGGAAATGGATCTTGAAGCGGTGGCTGTACTGGTCCTGCACGCGGGCCTTGGTGAAGGCCTTGCCGGCCCAGTGGCCGAAGCGCGCCATGTCCCAGGCGAACATGTCGAGCGAGGGCTCGCCCTCGATCATCCACTCGGCCGCCAGCTTGCCCATGCCGCCCGACTGCGAGAACCCCGGAATGATGCCGTTGCAGCAGAAGTAGTTCTGCAATTCCGGCACCGGGCCGAACAGCACGGCGCTGTCGGGCGACCAGATCATCGGGCCGTTGATGACGCGCTTGACGCCTGCCGTGCCGGCCGCCGGAACACGGGCAATGGCGCGCACCATATTGTCCTCGATGCGGTCGAGATCGTCGGGAAACAGTTCATGGCCGAAGTCGAGCGGCGTTCCCTCTTCGGCCCAGAACTTCATGTTGCGCTCGTAGGCGCCGATGAGCAGGCCGAGCCCTTCCTGACGCAGATAATATTCGCCGTCGCGGTCGGCGACCGAGGGCAGCCGGCGGCCCATGGCGGCGATTTCCGGAATGGTCTCGGTGACGAAATACTGGTGTTCGGTGGGGATCAGCGGCAGTTGCAGGCCGGCCATGGCGGCGACCTCGCGGCCCCACAGGCCGGCGGCGTTGATCACCCATTGCGTGCGGATATCGCCCTTCGGCGTGCGCACGATCCAGCTGCCGTCCGGCTGCGCCTCGGTGGCGGTGATCGGTGTGAAGCGATGGATCTCGGCCCCACGCTGGCGCGCGCCGGCCGCATAGGCAGCCGTCACACCCGACGGGTCGACATTGCCGCCTTCGGGCTCGTACATGATGCAGCGTATGCCGTCGAAATTGACCAGCGGGTGCAGCCGCTCGGCCTCGTTCCGGTCGACCTCGTAGAAATTCATCTTGTAGCGCCGCGCCTTGGCTTCCTGCAGCCGCAGCTGGTGCTCGCGCGCTTCGGTCTGGGCGAGATAGAGCGAACCCGGCTGGAAGATGCCGCAGCCCTGGCCGGTCTCGGTCTCCAGCTCCTTGTAGAGCGCCATGGTGTAGTGCTGCAGGCGGCTGATGTTGGTGGAATCATGCAGGCCGTGAATGTTGGCCGCCGCATGCCAGGTGGAGCCGGACGTCAGCTCGTCGCGCTCCAGCAGGACGACGTCGGACCAGCCGAACTTGGCGAGATGATAGAGGATCGAGCAGCCGATCAGGCCGCCGCCAATGACGACGGCTTGTGCATGAGTACGCATATCCCGAATTCTTCCCTTTGTTCTGTATTCCGGCGCTTTGACCAGCGCCTTGCCGATTGTGTTGCCTTGGTCGACTGGGCGGTTGTTGCCGTCGAATTTGCTCCCCAAGGAAAATGCTAGCAGGTCCAGCCGCCGGTGCCGAGCGCGAACAGTCCGGTGGCGTCCGGCGAAACCCAGGGGCGTCGAGGCCACGCCCCTGGATTTCTGTCGCGATGGCCGGCCTACGCCTTGTCGAGCCAGACCTTATCCAGCTGCAGTTCGAACGTCTGATGCATCTTGAGGTTCTTCACATAGGCGGCGTGGTGACGGTAGAGCGAACGCCAGAACGACTGCACGAGAACGCCCGAGTCCTGGAGGATGAACTCGACGTCCTTCATCAGTTCCTTGCGCTTGGCCGGATCGGCGACGGCCAGTGCTGCATTGAGCTTCTTGTCGAAGTCGGGATTGGCATAGCCGGACTCGTTCCAGGCTTCGCCGCTGCGATAGGCAAGCGCCAGCACCTGCACGCCGAGCGGACGCATGCCCCACTCGGTGGTCGACCACGGATATTTCGTCCAGTCGTTCCAGAAGGACGTTCCCGGAATGATCGTTCGCTTCACCTTGATGCCGGCCTCACGCATCTGCGCGGCGACGACATCGGCCGGGTCCTTCACGTAGTCGGCATCGTAGGAGATGAGTTCGAACTCATGATCCATCTGGCCGGCCTCGGTCATCAGCGCCTTGGCCTTGGCGAGATCGCGCGGCACTTTCGGCAGTTCGTAATATTCCGGATGGATCGGGCAGACATGGTGGTTTTCGGCGACCTGGCCCAGGCCGCTGTAGCCGAGCTTCAGTATGGTCTCGTTGTCGACGGCGAGCTGGATGGCGTTGCGCACCCGTTTGTCGTCATAGGGTTTGCTGGTCACATTGGTGCGCAGCACGATCGTGCCGGCGGTGACGACGGATTCCTTGACCAGGCCTATGCTGTCATAGAGGTCTACGGTGCCGCCGACCGTCTGGTAGTTGCAGTCGATCTCGCCGGCCTCGAAGGCGCTGCCGATGGCGGGGTTCGAAGCGTCCGACCCGTAATCGGTCCAGTCGACACCGTCGAGATAGGTCTCGCCGCCGAACCAGGTGAAGTCCTTGCGCCGCCTGACCGAAGCCGACTCGCCGACCTTGTACGAGATGAGCTCATACGGGCCGGTGCCAGGCGTCTTCGTCATGTCCGCGCCGTCCTTGTCGAAATTGCGGTGGACGATGATCGCCGGATAGTCCGCCATGCCCGGGATGATGGTGACGTCGGACTGGCTGCATTTCAGCTTCACCGTATGGTCGTCGACCTTGGTGATGGCGCCGGCAATGGCCTTCTTGGTGGCGGGGTCGATCAGCGTGCCCATGCGGCCGGCCATCGAGTTGCCCTCGGCCGCCTTATCGCACCAGCGCTCGATGTTGTGGACGATGTCGTCGGCATTGAGCTCGTCGCCGTTCGACCACTTCACGCCCTTGCGCACATGCAGCGTGTACTCGGTGGCATCGTCACTGACCTCCCAGCTCTCGATCAGATGGCCCTCGAAGGTGAAGTCGGTGGTGTAGCGGATCATGTAGTCGTTGCACTGGCGCATAACATTGGCCATTTCCGACCAGTCCCACAGGCGCGGGTCCTTCATGTCCTTGATGATCATCTGCATCTTCAGGATGCCGCCCTTCTTGCCCGGCTCCTCGGCAGCAGCCCGGGCGGGAGCGATGCCGGCCATCGAGTATGCAAGCGCCGTGGAGGCGCCCATCGCGCTCGCCATGGCGAGAAATTCGCGGCGATCCATCCTGCCGCTTCTGACTTCGTCCGCGTAGCTTTCGATGACAGCCGGGACGCGGTCACCGTTGCTCTTGAAAATCGTCATTGTGATTCTCCGGTTTGGGCTTTCCGCCCGTTACATTCCCCATTGCGTGGAGGATGTTAGAGGCGATGCAAAAATCCCGGAAGGGCTCGACCCCGAGCAAACCGCAGAAAACCGGCTATTGAGGCCTAATAAAACAATGCCATTGACGTCTCAGAATTTTTCGTGCGGAAGCGATCCACAGCAATCGATGCCTTCAGGCACTGTCCTCCTGGGCGCGCGAAAGGATCCATTCCCGCACCGTGCGCGCGATGGTTCCCTTCGAAAGCAGGTTCTCGGTGAGGTAATAATTCCACGGGCTCGGCGGCCGGATCGGGAACGGTTCGACGAGCAGCCCGCGCCGCAGATAGGCATGGGCAAGCGAGCGCTGGGTGGCGACGAGCCCTGCCCCCATGGCGGCCAGTTCGAGCGCGATGTTGGAGGCGTTCGTGGTCAGGCCCTTGTCGTAATCCTCCATGTCGACGCCAAGCGCTGACGTGACGACCTGCCAGTATTCCTGGCGGCCGTGCACGAAGATCCAGTCCACCTTGAGGATGTCCTGCGGCGCCTTCAGCGCGTGCTCGCCATCCAGCAGTGCCGGCGCGCAGAGCAGAACCAGATCGTCGTTCCAGAGCGGGATGCCCGCCGGCGGACGATCGTCGAAACGCCGCGTGGAAATGGTTATGTCGGCGATCTGTTCGCTGAGATCCTCCCAGATCGTGCCGTGCAGCACGATCTCGATTTCGGGATGCTTCTTGCGAAAGGCGGCCATGCAGCCGGCCAGCCAGTTCTCCGCCAGGCTCATCGGGCAGGACACGACCACGGTGCGGTTGCGCGACGAGGTCACGATCGCCTCCGTCGCCTGGTCGATCTGATCCAGCGCCTGGCGCAGCGTCGGCAGGAACGCCTCGCCCATCTCGGTCAGCTTGAGGCTGCGCGGGTAGCGTATGAACAGCTGCCGGCCGATATAATGCTCGAGCGAACGGACATGCGTGCTGACAGCGGCCTGCGTGTAGCCAAGTTCCTTGGCAGCCAGGGTGAAGCTGAGATGACGGGCCGAACTCTCGAAGGAGCGGATATAGTTCAAGGGGGGCGGCGGCTTCATCTCAAACTCCTGCGATGTACGTGGGAGGTATCCGACGTGGGAGGTATCCCACGGGGATAGGTATCCCACGGGGGATAGGTATCCCACGGACGGGCCGCCGTTCAATCGCGCGCAGGCGACGAGACGTAGATATTTTTGGCCAAAGCCGCCAAACTAATTGCGTGAAAGCACGATGGACCCAAATTAATGATGTCGTGACGACAGAGGGAGTGGAGCCAGTGGCAGTGTCGCCCCATCGGCGCGAAGGGCCTGACGCGAGTGCCGAAATTGCCGTTCGCCTGGCCGACTTCGTGTTGCGGCGGCCAGCTTCGGTTTTCCCGACAGCGGTGCTGGAACAGGCGCGCTACCTGCTGCTGGACACGATCGGAATTGCGATTGCGGCTGGCCCGATGGAAGCGGGCAGGATCGCCCGCGATGCGGCCACCCTGCTCTACGGCTCGAGCGACCCACAGCATTCGGCGCGCATGCTTTTTGACGGCCGCCGCGTCAGCATCGCGGGCGCGGCCTATGCGGCAGCGACGCAGATCGACAATCTCGACGGTCATGACGGATACAGCCCGACCAAGGGTCATATCGGCGTGGTGGTGGTGCCGGCGCTGGCAGCGCTTGCGGAGTCCCGTCCCGACCTTAGCGGACCGGAGGCGCTGGCGGCCCTGATCGTCGGCTACGAAGTCGCCGGCCGGGCCGGCATCGCCTTGCATGCGACCGTTTCGGACTACCACACCTCAGGCGCATGGAACGCGCTCGGTGTGGCCGCCGTGGCCGCGCGCCTGCGGCGGCTGAGCGACGAGCAGCTCCGCCAGGCGCTCGGCATTGCCGAATACCACGGCCCGCGCAGCCAGATGATGCGCGAGATCGCCACCCCGACGATGCTGCATGACGGCTCCGGCGTCGGCGCCTTGACCGGGCTGTCGGCCGCCGTGCTGGCCGAGCGCGGCTTTACCGGCGCGCCGGCGATCACGGTCGAGGCGCCCGAGGTCGCGGCGCACTGGCAGGATCTCGGCGCCTTCTGGCAGGTGCTGCACCAGTATGTGAAGCCTTACCCGATCTGCCGCTGGGCGCATGCGGCCATCGACGCGACGCGTGGGCTCACCCATGCGCACCATCTGTCGCCGGCCGACATCAAGCACATTCAGGTCAATAGCTTCCACTATGCGGCAACGCTGTTCGACGGCATGCCGGACACGACGTCGAAGGCGCAGTACAGCCTGCGCTTCGCCGTCGCGACGTTCATCATGCATGGCCGCATCGGGCTGGAGCACATTTCCGGCGGCGGGCTCGAGAATGCTGCCGTGGCGGACATGCTAAGCCGCATCACGGTCTCGGAATCGGAACGCCACAGTGCGCGCTTCCCGGCAGGCCGCTGGGCCGATGTCGTCATCACCACGACCGACGGGCGGGTTCTGATGTCTGGCGACGTCCATGCACGCGGCGGACCGGAAGCGCCGCTGACGGATGCGGAAATCGAGGCCAAATACATGGAATTCGCGGCACCTGTGCTCGGACAGGGCCGCGCCGGCGCGATCCGCGACGCGGTGCTGTCGCTCAGCGACCCGGACAGCCGCTTCTCCGACCTCTCGGTATTGCTCTACGATCCTCCGGTGATCACCAAGATGCATCAGCGGCCGGCGTGGTAGTGCCCGGGCGGCAGCGGCGGTGGTCAGACACCGCACCGAACACCATCACGCATAGAGGATATCAATGACCCGCCTGCAAGGAACCATCGCACCGATCCTGACGCCGTTCGAAGACGACGGCAGCATCGCGCGCGACCTCTGGGTGTCCCACGCCAAATGGGTGCTGGACCAGGGCGCGCATTTCCTGTCGCCGTTCGGTACCACGGGCGAGGCGCTCTCGGTTGCGTCGCGCGAACGCATGCAGGCGCTGGAATGGCTGGTAGAGGCCGGCATTTCGCCCACCCGGCTGATGCCCGGCACCGGTGTCACGGCGCTGCCCGAAACGGTCGAGCTGTCGGCGCATGCGGTCGGGCTCGGCTGCGCCGGGGTGATGGTGCTGCCGTCGTTCTTCTACATCGCCGCCGGCGACAGCGGCCAGGCCCGCTATTACAGCGAACTGATCGAGAAGGTGGCGAACCCGGCGATGCGGATGATCCTCTACCACATCCCGCAGAATTCGGGCGTGCCGGTAAGCCCCGCTTTGACCGCCCGGCTGAGCGAGGCGTTTCCCGACACCGTCGTGGCCTACAAGGACAGCGCCGGCGACTGGAACAACACGGCGGCGGTGATCGCCGCGGCACCCGAGGTCGCGGTGTTCCCGAGTTCGGAAGCGCAGCTGACCAAGGGACTGGCCAGCGGTGCGGCCGGCTGCATCTCGGCGACGGTCAACCTCAATGCGGCGGCGATCCGGGCGGTCTACGATGCGGCGCGCGCCGGCAAGGATTCTGCCGAGGCGGATGCGGCGATCAAGGCGTTCCGAAAGGTGATCCAGGATGCCGGATTGATCCCGGCGATGAAGGCAGTGCTTGCCGTTCGGTCCGGCGACAGGCGCTGGCTGAACCTGCGCGCGCCGCATGAGAATGCGACGCTGGAAAGCGGCGAGAAACTGCTCGCCGCGCTCGGTCCTTCGGCCAACCATATCGGCCGGAGCTGAGACCCGGCATCATGTCCCCTCGCCCGTCCGTCATCCTGCACACCGACCGCCCGGAAGCAGCACTTGCCGTGCTCAAGGAGACGCACCCGGATCTCGCGGTCCATGCCTGCGACAGCTACGGGGCGCTTCCCGAGATGATCGAACGCGTGGCGGCGGAAGTTGTCTATTCCATCCGCTTCGACGGCACGCCGCGATATCCGCGCCAGGCCCTTACCGAAAGCCCGACCGTGAAATGGGTATCGATCGGCGGCTCCGGCACGGATCACCTCGGGTCCTGGGATCCGAAACGGCTGACCGTCACCAATTCCGCCGGCGTCGCCGCCGGCATGCTGGCGGAATATGCGCTCGGCGCCATGCTGTCCTTCTCGCTCGACCTGCGCGGCTTCGAACGACGTCAGCAGGCGCATCTCTGGGGCGGCGGAGGCCGCGTCGAGCCGATCGAAGGCAAGACGGTTCTCATCATCGGCCTTGGCAAGACGGGCACGGCCGTCGCGGGCCGCGCACAGGCGATGGGCATGCGCACGCTGGGCATTCGCGCGCGTCCAAAACCCATGGATTGTCTCGACGAGGTACATGGGCCGGACGCATTGCTTGCATTGCTTGGGCGCGCCGATTTCATTGTCTGCTGCGTGCCGCTTCTGCCCAGCACGCGCGGCCTGCTCGGCAAGGCGGCCTTCGCCGCGATGAAACCCTCCGCCGTGCTCATCGATATCTCGCGCGGCGGCG
The DNA here is from genome assembly GCF_964252735.1 of Mesorhizobium sp. LjNodule214. NCBI lineage: Bacteria > Pseudomonadati > Pseudomonadota > Alphaproteobacteria > Hyphomicrobiales > Phyllobacteriaceae > Mesorhizobium > Mesorhizobium sp. LjNodule214. Next base: position 2,370,070 of record NZ_CAXUPE020000001.1, on the reverse strand, counting down.
TGGTCGACGAGGCCGCGCTGCTCGAAGTCCTTGACGGCAAGCGGATCAAGGGCGCCGCGCTGGACGTCTTTGCGACCGAGCCGCTGCCCGCCGACCATCCTTTGTGGGGCTACGACAATGTCGCCGTCACCCCGCATTGCGCGGCGGTCTATGACGGTTGGGACGTCAAGTCGGTGCGCATGTTCGCCGACAATCTGGCGCGCTACCGCAGCGGCGTGCCGCTGGAGAACGTCGTGAACCCGGAACGCGGCTACTGAGCCGAGAGGGAAGGCAGCCTATGACACAGGACAGGCGCGGCGGGGGCCGCAGGTCGCGGCTGGAACGCGGCGGCAGCGGCATCGCGCAACTGCCTTGGCAACATGTGGAGAACCCCTATCCACCGATGCAGCTCCTCGACGAGGAGCGGCTGGAGCGGCTGCACGACACCTCGATGCGCATCCTGTCGGAACTCGGCATCCGTGTCATGAGCGAGCGGGTGATGGACCTGTTCGCCGCAGCCGGCGCCATCGTCGACCGCGAGGACACGACCATCAGGATCGACGAGAGCCTGGTGACCGAGGCGCTGCGGGCGGTTCCATCATCCTTCACGCTGACCAGCCGCAACCCGGCAAAGCAGGTGCATCTCGGCGGCAGTTCACTGGTGTTCGGGCTGGTCGCCGGTCCGCCCAATGTCCATGACCGCATCAACGGCCGCCGCCAGGGCAATTTGCCCGACTATCAGAACTTCATCCGGCTGGCGCACCACTTCAACGCCATCCACATCATCGGCAACCAGGTGGTGGCGCCGATGGAACTGCCGGCCAATTCGCGCCATCTCGACACCTACCATGCCAATTTGACGCTCAGCGACCTCTCCTTCCACTGCACGGCGATCGGCCGCGCCAGGGCCATGGACGGCATCAACATGATGGCGATCGCGCGCGGCATCAGCGTCCAGGAGATGCGGGCGTCGCCGGGGGTGACGACGATCATATCGATCAACTCGCCGCGCCTGTTCGACGACGCCATGGCGGAGGGCCTGATCGCGATGGCCGAGCACGGACAGCCGGTGACCGTCACGCCCTTCACCCTGATGGGCGCGATGACGCCGGTGACCTTAGCGGCAGCACTTTGCCAGCAGAATGCCGAAGCGCTGTTCGGCGTGGTGCTGACACAGCTCGTCAATCCGGGCACGCCGGTGATGTACGGTGCCTTCACCTCCAATGTCGATATGAAGTCGGGCGCGCCAGCCTTCGGCACGCCGGAGAACGCCAAGGCCAACATCATCGCCGGCCAGTTGGCGCGGCGCTACAATTTGCCCTACCGCACCTCCAATGCGAATGCCTCGAACGTGGTCGATTTGCAGGCCGCCTATGAGACCGAGATGGCGACATGGGGCGCGGTGCTCGGCGGCGCGAACCTGATCTACCACGCGGCGGGCTGGCTGGAGGGCGGGCTGACGGCGTCCTATGAAAAGCTCGTCCTCGATGTCGAGATCCTGCAGAACATGATGGAGTTCCTGCGGCCGTTGCCGTTCCAGGAGGACGATCTCGGCTTCGAGGCGATCAAATCCGTGCCGGCCGGCGGCCATTTCTTCGGCGCCGAGCACACCATGTCGCGCTACACGACCGCCTTCTACCAGCCGATGCTGTCCAACTGGCAGAACCATGGCGCCTGGCAGGAAGCGGGCGGCAAGGACGCGCTCGAACGGGCGACGGAACTCTGGCAGCAAGCGCTGCATGACTACGAGGAGCCGGTCATGGACGCCGCGATCCGCGAGGAGCTCGACGCCTATGTCGCGCGCCGCCGCGAGGAGATCACCGCCAATCCGGAAGGCTGACAAAGAGGAAAAAAGCCCTGATGCCATACGATCTCGTCATCCGCCACGCGACGTTGATTTCAGGCGATGGTTCAGGACGTTTTGTGGCCGACATTGCCATTGCCGCCGACAGGATCGCCGCTATCGGCGAACTGGGCGACGCGCGCGGTGCGCGGGAGATCGACGCCGCGGGCAAGATCGTCGCGCCGGGCTTCATCGACGTGCACACCCATGATGACGGCGCGTTGCTGGCGCCGCACGGCATGGACCCGAAGATCAGCCAGGGCGTGACGACGGTGATCGCTGGCAATTGCGGGATAAGCCTTGCCCCGCTGCTCCTGGACCGTGCGCCGCCGCCGCCGTTCACTCTGGTCGGCGGACAGGAGAATTTCCGCTTCGACCGTTTTGCCGACTACGTCGCCGAGCTTCGACAGCGCGGCATCGCCACCAATGCGGCCTTGCTCGTCGGCCACACGACCTTGCGCCAGCGCGTCATGCCCGTCACGGACCGTCCCGCCAATGACGCGGAGACGGCGCTGATGCAGGAAGCCGTGGCACAGGCGATGAACGAGGGTGCCTTCGGGCTCAGCACCGGCCTCGACTATCCGCCGGCGGTCAACTCCTCGACCGAAGAGGTCAAGGCGCTGGCCGCGACGGCGGCAAGCCTCGGCGGGCCTTATGTGACGCATACGCGCAACTATTTCGAGACCATGGACGAGGCGATCGAGGAAGCCATCGACATCGCCGACCATGCCGGCGGCAAGCTGGTCATCTCGCACCACCAATGCACAGGCCGCGCCAATTTCGGCAAGAGCCGGCCCTCGCTACAGCGCATCGACCGCGCGCGGGAGACGATGGACATCGGCATGGATGTCTATCCCTATGCAGCGAGCTCGACCGTGCTCAGGCTGGAGCGCTGCGACACCGGGCTGAAGATCCTCATCACCTGGTCCGACCCGCATCCCGAGATGGCCAGGCGCGAAATTGCCGACATCGCGCGGGAATGGAAGTGCACGGAACGCGAGGCCGGCCAGCGGTTGCTGCCGGCGGGCGCCGTCTATTTCCAGCTCGACGAGACCGACGTGCGCACCATCATCGCGCATCCGCGCACCATGATCGGCTCGGACGGCCTGCCGCATGACATCCACCCGCATCCGCGCCTGTGGGGCACGTTTCCGCGCGTGCTCGGCCATTATGCCCGCGATGTCGGCCTGTTCAGCCTGGAGGAGGCCGTGCATCGCATGACTGGTTTGCCCGCTTGCGAATTCGGAATCGACCGACGCGGTATGCTGGCGGTGGGCAATTTCGCCGATCTGACGATCTTCGACCCGGAAACGGTCATCGACCGTGCAACCTTCGAGGAGCCGCGCCAAGCCGCCACCGGCATCGAGCATGTCTTCGTCAACGGCGTATCCGTATGGCGCGACGGCAAGGCGACTGGCGCGCTGCCGGGCGCGGTCCTCAAGCCCTCCGCCTCAACGAAAGTCGTCAAAGGCGGATGCAGCTGTGGAACCCATCACAGCGCTTCGTAAAGCCGATCGACTGTTTCCAGCGTGTAGGCGAATTCCACCGGCCTGGTGCAACGCCAGCCGCCGAAGGTCCGGCCGCCCAGCGCCTTCAGCGCCTCGGGCATACGCAGGATGCCGCCGCCGTAAAGACGATTGGCGATGTCGAGCATGCCGGTGCGGTGCATCGCCTCGGTCATGCTGCCGCAGGCATCCTTGACCAGCCAGACCCGAAAACCCTGATAGACCGCATCGAACACACTCTCGGTCACGCAGCTGTCGGTCAAAACGCCGGCGACCATCAGGTTTTCGACCTTGAGTTCGGCGAGGCGTTGAGTGAGATCGGTCCTGCGGAAGACGCTTGGCCAGTGCTTGTGGATGACGATGTCGTCCGGCAACGCCGCCACCTCGGCGCAGATATCGGCGCCATTGCTGCCGGCGACGGCCGAACGAAATTCCTCGGTCAGGATTTCTTCCTGCCTGGCATAGCCGCTGCGTTCCTCCGGCTTCACCCAGGCTTGAGCGTGGATGACCGGCACGCCGGCCGCGCGCGCGGCGGCGATCAGGCGGGCGGCATTGTCGAGCACGGCGTCATAGCCGACGACCGGCCAGGCTGCACCGGGGCGGTATTCGTTCTGCAGGTCGATGACGAGCAAGGCGGTCGCGGCGAGGTTCATGGCTGATCCAAGTTGCCGAAGTCGGTGACGAAACGGAAAAGCAGACGGATCGCCTGGTCGAGATCGGCGATGTCCATCGCTTCATGCGGGTTGTGGCTGCCGTTCTCGTTGCGCACGAAAAGCATGGCGGTCGGAACGCCGGCGCCGGCAAAGGTGGCCGCGTCGTGCCCCGCGCCGCTTGGCACATGCGGCACGCGCATCTGGATGTCCTGGGCAGCGCGGTCGAGCCCAGCGATGAGTGCCGGCGACATGGTCGCCGGTTCCCAGGTGAAGCGCGGTCCGGCCTCGAAGGTGACGCCGCGCCGGGCGCCGACTTCGGCGAAGAGCGCTTGAAGCCGTACCTCGATCCGCTCCAGCACGGTGGCGTCGGCGCTGCGCACGTCGAGCGTGAAGCGAAGTTCGCCCAGCACGCGGCTGCCGCCATGCTGGCTGGGGTCGGATTCCACCCGTCCGAAGGTGATGGTGGCCTCATGGCCTTCGCGCTCGAGCGCATCCCATTCCGCTTCGAGACCTGCGACGAGATCGGCGAAGCCCAGCACGCTGTCATGGCGGGCAAAGCGCGGCTCGGCGCCGGAATGGCCATAAGCGCCGAGGCATCTCGCGTTGACATAGCGAAAGCCGCCAGCGATCCCGGTGACAATGCCGACCGGCACGCCGGCGGCGGCCAGGCGCGGGCCCTGCTCGATATGGACTTCGACGAAGGCCGCGATGCGTGCCGCGTCGATGCCGGCAACACCGCGCCGGACAGCGTCGGGATCGAAGCCTTCCTCTTGCATGTGGTCGGCGAGGGTCCGGCCGCTGTCTGACCGCCGCGCTTCCAGCGCCTCCGGCTGCAGCAGACCCAGCGCCGCCTCGCTGCCGGGATAGGACAGCGGGAACCAAACCGCCTCCTCGGCACGGGTCGCCAGCAGGATCAGATCACGCGAGGGCTGCATCTTCTGGCCGACGAACTCAGCCATCACCGCCAGCCCCGCGACGACGCCGGCGGCGCCATCGAAATTGCCGCCATGCGGTACGCTGTCGAGATGCGAGCCGATGACGACCGGCGGCAGGTCGGGGTTGCGGCCCTTCAGCGTCAGATAGAGATTGCCGGCGGCATCGACGCGCGCCGCCGCGCCCAGCTTTTCGCCTTCCTCGCGAACCATTGCGTGGGCAAGCCGCTCGCCGGGACCATAGGCGACGCGGGTTATGCCCGGTGCGTCGGCCGTGGCTTCTGCCAGCCTGTCCAGCACCTGCCCGGCCAGCCTGCCGCCTGCCGTCAGACTGGCACGGGTCATGAGGCGGAGGCCTGCCGAAGGTCCGTACTCCGCAGCCGGTGCGGCGTCAGATCGGCCAGCGCGACGCCTTGCCTGGCGACATCGTCGGGAAGGCCGTCACCCGCCATCAGGCTGGCGCAGACGCGCGACAGGGCGGGCGAGGTCTTGATGCCGTAGCCGCCCTGCCCGACCAGCCACACGAAATCCGGGACCTCGTCATCGGGCCCGACCACCGGCGAGCCGTCGGCGACGAAAGATCGGAGCCCCGCCCATGAACACGACACGCGCTGCACCTCGATCGTCGTCGCCTGGCCGAGGCGCTCGGCGCCGATCGCGACGTCGATCTCCTCCGGATAGGCATCCATCGGCACTGAGGCCGTCGCGTCGGCGGGCGAGACCAGCAACTGGCCAGCATCCGGCTTGAAGTAGAATTCGGCGCCGACATCATTGACCAGCGGCCAGTCGGTGATGCTGACGCCGTCGGGTGCCGGGATGTTGAAGGCGGTGCGGCGCTTGGGCTGCAAGCCGATCGGCCGCACGCCTGCCATCGCCGCGATCTCGTCGCCCCAGGCGCCGGCGGCATTGACGATCCGCGGCGCGACGAACGTTCCCGCTTGGGTCTCGACCCGCCATTGGCCGCCTTGCCGGCCTATCGCCCGGACGCCGGCATCGGTGACAACCTTTGCGCCGCGCGAGCGGGCGCCGCGCAGATAGCCCTGGTGCAGGCCGTTGACGTCGATGTCCATCGAATGCGGTTCGATGTAGGCGCCGGCGAGATAGTCTGCGCGCAGCACCGGCACGCGCGCGATCGCCTCGGCCGGCGTCATCGCGACGATCGAGGGAACCAGCGCCTGCGCCGCCTCCAGTTCCTGGCGCAGAAGGTCGAGCTGATCGCTGCGCGCCACCGTGATCATGCCGCGCTTGCTGAGCAGCGGATAGTCGCAGAAGCCGGCCGGTGGCTCGGCCAGGAATGCCCGGCTTGCCAGGACGATCCGGCGGATGACGCTGTTGCCGTAGTTTTCGGTGAAACTCGCCGCCGAGCGGCCGGTGGTGTGGTAGCCGCAATGGCTTTCCCGTTCGAGCAGCACCAGCTTCCTGGTGCGCGAAATCTCGAAGGCGGCACCGGCGCCGGCAATGCCGCCGCCAACGATAATGACCTCGGTTTGCTCGGCGGCGCTCATAAAAAACCTTCCTTCAACATGGCTGCACCGACTTCGCCACGCGATACGGCAGGCGGTTCGCCGAGGCGGCCGCGCCGGGCCCGGTCGCGAGCGCCGCGGCCCTCGGCGAGATTGTCGGCCAGCGCATTCTGCCGGGCACAGTCCTCCAAGGCGAGATCAGTCACCACAGGCACCGGCTTGCCTGCGATCGCCATGCCCTTCAGCCGCGCCCACACCGCGCGGCGCTTGCGCACCTGATGCGATTGCAGTTCGCCGAGCTCTGCAAAGCTGGTCTCGCGAGTGATCGTCAGCGCGCCGGCGGCAACGGCCGCATCGAACAGTTCCAGCCCGCGCCTGGTGCGCACGATGATGCCGTTGAGCGGTTCATCCTCAACCGCCGGCCCGCCATTCAGCCAGGCGTCCGAGACGGCGATATCCGCCACCTGACCGATCGCGTCGGGGCAAATCTTGCAGCGCGGCTGGATCATCCACTTGTCCTCGTCTTCCCACAGCTGCCGGTAGCTGATCTCGAAGACGCGGCCATCCTTCGCTTCGATCCGGTTGAGGCCGGGGTTGCCATGCCCGCGGTAGCGGAACAGCGCAAGCTCGTCTTCGCGCAACCCAAAGCGCTGCAGCACCTGCTCCGACTTCGACAGGTCGGAAGCGCCGCCGCAGACGAAGGCCAGCGCGTAGCGCATCAATTCGTCAACACGCGGATCGAGCCGCGCCAGATTGCGCACGGCGGTGACGTCGCAAGGCTTGGCGATCAGCGCGAAGGCCTCGCCACGGTCGAGGATTTCGCTGAAATCCACCAGGGGCGCCGCAGGCCCGTAGCGCGAGCCGGCGCTTTCGAGCACCGAGGCGGCGTCGAAACTCAACCGCCGCTCGCTGCGCATCGGAGCCGACCGCGATGCCGCGACATGCAGGATGAATTTGACGCGGCCGGAGTTGAGCAGGAATTGGCCGAGCGCCGTCAACACCCCGCCGCCCGAGCCGCGAAACCGCACCGCCGGATCGTCGGCATGGCCGAGCACAAGTCGCTCGGCTGGACCCCAGACGGCGTCCATCAACTTGGCATTGTTTGCCTGCGCCGCCAGCGGACCCGCGATCCGTGTTCCCGGGCAGACGGCGTTGATCCGCGTCAGCGTCGACATGTCGAGCGCGTGCCGAGCCACTGGCCGCTCGCGCCCCTCCGGTGTCATGACCATCTCGATCGCGCCGGGACCGACAAGCGATCGGCAAAGTCCGCAGCCGATGCACAGCCCGTTCTCGACGATCTCGCTCAACGACAAGGGATTGGCCGGAGGCGGCTCCATGCCTTGTGTTCGACCGGCTTGACTGAGGCCCACCAATGTCAGACCTGTTCCGCGATGCGGCGATACTGGTCAGGCCGACGATAAAGCGCGAAGTCGAAATTCACCTTCCGACAAGTCGTGATCAGGTCGAGATCGGCGCGATGGACGATGACTTCGTCGTCGAGCGAAAGCGCCTGTGCGGCGATCTCGCCTGTCGGCGCGATGATGCAAGAGCCGCCGATCAGCGCCTGGCCGTCCTCGAGCCCCGCCTTGGCGGCAGCCGCGACCCAGAGCGTGTTCTGGTAGGCGCCGGCCTGCATCGGCAGATGGTTGTGGAACATGCGCAGATGCGCCAGCGCCGGCGCCTCGTCGAGCAGCAGCGGCGTGTTGTAGCCGAGCAGCACCATTTCAGCGCCGTTGAGGCACAGCATCCGGTAGGTTTCGGGCCAGCGGCGGTCGTTGCAGATCGCCATGCCGACGCGGACGCCACGATAGTCGAAAACCGGAAAGCCGAGATTGCCCGGTTCGAAATAGCGCCGCTCCAGATGGGTCGTCGTACCCGCTTCCGGCTCGGCTGAGCCCGGCACATGCATCTTGCGGTAGCGGCCGACGAAGGCGCCGTCCGGACCGACTAGGTCCATGGTGTTGAAACGGCGCGTGCGGCCGTCCTCCTGCACGAGTTCTGAGTAGCCGAGTGCGAAACCGACCTTGAGGCGAGCAGCCGCATCGTAGAGACGTTGCGTTTCCGGTCCGGGCATCGACCGTTCGAAAAAGGACTCGATCTCGGCGGTATCATCGATGCGCCAGCGCGGAAAGAACGTCGTCAGCGCCATCTCCGGGAAGACAGCGATCTCCGCGCCGGCGGCAGCCGCCTTCTCCAGCAGATGGACGAGGCGGCCGACCGTCTCGGCGCGCGAGGCGCTGCGCTGGATGGGGCCGGTCTGGCAGACCGCTATCGTCAGGCATCTAGCCATGGCGTCGTCTCCTCGACAGGTTTTCCAGATTGAGCCGGGTCCGCGGCTTTCCTCGCCACGAAGCGGCCAAAACCCGGCTGTGCCCGAAGCAAGCCGTCGGCGACAACCGGCATGCCGCGCACCAGGACAGTGGTCGGCTTACCGGTCACGCTTTTGCCCTCGTAAGGCGTGAAGTCGACGCGGGAATGCAGGGCCGCGTGGTCGAGCGTCCAGCGCGCCGTGGAGTCCCACAGCGCCAGATCCGCGTCGAGGCCGACAGCGATCCTGCCTTTGCGGTCGGCAAGACCATAGATCGACGCGGCATTGCGCGAGGTGAGATCGAGATAGCGGGCAAGCGTCAGTCGGCCGGTGAGCAACCCTTCCGAGAACAGCAGCGGCAGGCGCGTTTCGATGCCGGGAATGCCGCTCAGCGTCGTGGTGAAGCCGGGCGTCTCGGCCCTGCCGATCTTGTCGGCGAAAAAATAGGGGGAATGGTCGGAGGACCAGAGATCGATACCGCCATCGATCAACTCCCGCCACAGATGCTCCTGGCTGCGCGGCGAGCGCGGCGGCGGCGAAAAGACGAAACGCGCGGCGTCGATCGCCGGACGGTCGAGGTCGGCGGCGCCGACGAACAGATATTGCGGGCAGGTCTCGGCGATTACATCGACGCCGCGCGTCCGCGCCCGCGCGATCTCCTCGGCCGACTGCCATGAGGAGACATGGACGATGGTCATGCGCGCGCCGGTCATTTCGGCGAAGGCCAGCGCGCGATGGGTCGCTTCGCGCTCCATGGTCTCGCTGTGGGCAACGACGTGGTAACGAATGTCGGTGCGGTCAAGATCAATGAGGCGCTGGCGCGTACGCCGGATGGCCGCATCGTTCTCGGCATGGACCATAACGATCCAGCCAAGGCCACGGGCGGCGTCCAGTATCTTGAAGAAGAGATCGTCGTCGACCGCGAAGCCCTGATAGGTCATGAACAGCTTGACCGAGGCGATGCCGCGCCCGGCGAGCTGCGCAAGCTGTTCCTCGACATCGGAACCCGTGCCCATGGTCACGACCGCGTGCAGCCCGTAGTCGATTACAGCGCGTCCCGCGGCACGGTCGAGGGCGCGATCCACGGCGCCAATCGTGGTCATGTCCGGACCCGGCATGCCGAACGGGACAATGCAGGTCGTGCCGCCGAACGCCGCCGAGATGGTGCCGGACTCGAAGTCGTCGGCATTGCCCGCGCCGCCCCAGATCGGCTGGTCGAGATGGCAGTGGGCGTCGATGCCGCCGGGCATGACCCAGCGGCCGCTGGCGTCCAGCAACGACTTGCCGGACAGACCAACTCCGATAGCGGCGATGCGGCCGTCGTCGATGCCGATGTCGCATTCGGCCCAATCGTCGTCGAGGGCAACGCGTCCGTCTTTGATCACCAGCTCATGCATTGGTTTTGCCGCCCCCTTCGCGGACAGGCCCCTCAGCCGACGGCCGCCGTGACCATGATCTCAACGCGATACTGGTCGCCGGCAAGGCGCGCCTCCACCGTCGCGCGCACCGGCATGGCGCTCCTGTCGATCCAGGCGTCCCATGCCGAATTCATCATCTCGAAATCGGCGATGTCGCGCAGCCAGATCTGGGCGCTGAGAAGCTTGCTCTTGTCGCTGCCGGCCTTGGCCAGAAGGGCGTCGATCTTGGCCAGGATTTGCGTCGTCTGCGCGGTGGTGTCGCCGGAAAGGTCGTCCGCCGTCAGGCCGGCGACATAGACGGTGCCGTTGTGGCGCAGCACCCGGCAGAAGCGTTGGCCGTTCTCAAGACGTTCGATGGTCATGCAGTTTCCTCCCTTGGCGGCTTTCGATCATGGCAGTTGACTATGGTACGGAGTGGACAAAACGACTGTAAAGCCTGGGAAGCGGCAAGATGCGGCTTTCGGCGACAAGGATGGCCAAAAAAATTATGGTCATAGCCGTGTCAATCTTCGTTTGTGGTGCGCTTGGCGGGGTATAGCTTCTGCAACCAGCCGCGGATCAGCGGCATCGCCAAGGGGGGAGCCGCCGCAATGCATGACAATGCCGCGCCGATTATCTGGGCCGCGCCGATTGTCCGGCCCGTCTCCGGTCGCCGGCGCGCATCGTAACCGACCGACAGCGGCATTCATGGGATCGATTGCTCAATCCGCGATGCGCTTGTGGCGGAACGCCGAGCGCTCCCGCGCCATGCTGCCGATCATGGCCAGCGTGTGTCTCGCCTGCATAGGCAGCGCCATGCTGACGACCGCGGTATCGTTCTACCTCGGCAAGCCCGGCATCGCCCCGGAAATCGTGCAGATCGTGCTGACCGCCTACCCGGTCGGCTTTCTGATCGGATGCCTGATCACGCGCCCGCTGGTCGCCCGCTACGGCCATGAGCGGACATTCTTGCTGATCCTGACAACCGCGCTGCTGTCGGCCGCGGGCTTCGTCTTCACCGACTTCGTGCCGAGCTGGTTCTGCTTCCGGCTGCTCGGCGGCATGTCGATGGCCTCGATGTTCGTGATCTGCGAGAGCTGGATCAACCTCTATGCCGAGCAGCACAATCGCGGCGCGATGTTCTCGATCTACATGCTGACGACGGCGATCGCGGTGCTGCTCGGCCAGATCCTTGTCGCGCTGGTCGGCCCGCAATCGCCGCATCTGTTTTCGGTCGCGGCGGCGATGGTGTTTTTGGCGTTCGTGCCCAGATTCGCCGGGCTGCGCTGGCCGGCGCTGCCTTCGGTGCCGGCCGAACCGGCGCAAGCGACCGGAGCCGACAGGCGGCTCGGGCCGCTGGCGCTGTTCAGGCTGGCGCCGGTGACGGTCGTCGCCATTTTCCAGGGCGGCATCACCAACATGAACGTCTTCGTGCTGACGCCGATCTATGGGACGCAGATCGGATTGTCGGCGTCGGCGACGGTCTGGCTGGTGACCACGATAAGCATCGCCGGCATGGTCGCGCAGACTCCGGTCGGCTGGCTGTCGGACCGCCTTGATCGACGCCTGATACTTCTGGTGCAGGGGCTGGTGTCGGTGACGGCCTGCGCCATAATAGCCTGGGTCGGCACTCTTTCGGTGCCGCTGCTGTTCGTGCTGTTCTTCGTCTATGGCGCCACGGCGCTGACGATCTATCCGGTGGCCATGGCGTTCGGCGCATCGCAACTCCATAGCCGGCACATGGTCGCCGCATCCGGCACGCTGCTTCTGCTCTATTCGATTGGCAATGTCGCCACGCCGGGCGTTGCCGCCGGGCTGATGGCGCATATCGGGCCGCCCGCGATGTTCCTGCTGCTCGGCGGCGGAGCGGTGCTGGTCACGCTTGCGGCCTGTTACAATCTTCTGCGCCGGCCGGTCGCGACGCCGATCGTGCAAGCTGTCGAGGACCAGGTCTGATGACGAACAATCCCGCGACGAACCGCCTGAAAGACAATGTCGTCCTGATCGCGGGTGCCGCAAGCGGCATTGGCGCCGCCATTGCCCAGCGCTGTGTTGCCGAAGGCGCCAGGGTTGTCTGTACCGACTATGATGCCGGGGCGGCAACGGCGCTTGCCGACAGGCTTGGCGCTTCGGCGATCGGCTGCCGCTGTGATGTGACCGACGCCCTCTCCGCCAGCAGCGCCGTCGACATCGCCAAGGAGCGCTTCGGCCGCCTGGACGGGCTGGTGCACAATGCCGCCGCGCCGTCGACGAACGCCACGGTCGTCGATCTCGACGAGAGCGCCTGGCGACGCGAACTCGACGTCAGCCTGACCGGCGCGTTCCTGATGAGCAAGTTCGCCGTGCCGTTGATCGCGGCAGGCGGTGGCGGCTCGGTGGTGTTCATCGGCTCGCAGTTCGGACGCGTCGCCACCACCAGGGCCGTCGCCTATTGCGCCGCCAAGGCCGGGCTGATCCATCTCGCCAAGGCGATGGCGGTCGACCATGCGCCCGACAAGGTCCGCGTCAACAGCCTGTCGCCGGGAGCCGTGGCGACCACGCGCCTTCTGCGCAGATTTCCGGATTTCGAGGCGGCCAATGCAGGCCTCGGCCCCGCCCATCTGCTCGGCAGGATCGCGGAGCCGGATGAGATCGCCGCGGCGGCGGCCTTCCTGCTGTCGTCGGACGCATCCTTTGTCACCGGTTCCGACATGCTCGTGGACGGCGGCTATGCGACGCGCTGACGTCGACTCTCTTCCTTCAATTTCACAGGAGTTCCCATGACGCTGCTCGTCACCGGCGGCACCGGCTTTGTCATGAGCGTGGTCGCACGCGAATGGCTGGACCGCGATCCGCAAGCCCGCGCCGTCATCCTGGATCGTTCCGGGCTCGACGCGATCGCGGAGACATTCTTCGCCCCGGTGCGCGACCGCCTGACCGTGCTGACGGCGGACATATTGGAGCCGTCCGCCTGGGCAGCAGTGCTCGATGCACACAAGATCACCGCCATCGTCCATGGCGCGACGGTGACGCCGAATACGCGCCCGAGCGACCCGCAGATGCAGCCGGAGGCCCACGATCCGGCATTGATTGTCGACGTCAATCTGATGGGCACGGTGCGCATGCTGGAATGGGCGCGCAGCCGTCCCGGCGTCAAGCGCTTCGTCTATGTCAGCTCCGGTTCTGTCTATCGGCACAATGGCCCGGACTGGAACGGCGAGCCGCTGCCCGAGGACGGCTATGTCGCGCCGTTGACGCTCTACGGCATCTCGAAATTCGCGGCCGAAATGGTCACCAACCGCTACGCCGATCTGTTCGGTCTTTCCGCCATCTCGGTCAGGCTGTCGTCGGTCTACGGCCCGATGGACCGCGTCACCGGCAGCCGCAGCGTCCGCCATTTGCCGAACCGCGTCGCGCATATGGCGCTCAACGGCGAGACGATCCGGCCGAACAGTTTGGAGCCGCTCGGCGACTATGTGCTGTCGAGCGACGTTGCCAAGGCGATCATGGCGCTGCTCGATGCCGAAAGCCTGCGCTACCGGCACTACAACATCGGCAGCGGCACCACGACGACGGTCGGCGACTTCATCGGCTGGGCGGCCGAACGCGTTCCCGGCCTGAAGGCCGAGGTCAGCCCGACCGAGGCGGCGAACATCGTCATGAACCCGGCGCTGAAGACGGGCATGTGGGGCGAATACGACCTTGCCCGCATCGAGCGGGACACGGAGTGGCGGCCGAGGCCGGCCAAGCAGGCCTTCCACGACTACATGGACTGGATCGCCGCCAACGAACTTTGAGGAGGACAGCCGATGCCGACCGATCTCCAGCATGCGCAGCCGCGCGACTTCGTCGGATACGGTCCGCGCCCGCCTTTCATGACCTGGCCGGGCGGCGTCAAGCTCGCCATCAATCTGGTGCTCAACTACGAGGAAGGCTCGGAGTACTCCTGGCTCGAGGACGGCCGCAACGACAATTGGGGCGAGTACAATCTCGCCAGCAGCCCGCCGGTGCGCGACCTCGGCACCGAGACGCATTTCGAATATGGCAGCCGCGCCGGCGTGTGGCGGCTGGCGCGACTGTTCGACCGCTGCCAGATCCCGGTCACAGTTTCGGCCTGCGCCGTCGCGTTGGAGCGCAATCCGGCGGTGGCCGAATGGATGAACGCGCGCGGACACGATCTGCTCGGCCACGGCCTGCGCTGGATCGACTACACGACGATGGAGCGCAGCGAGGAGGAGCGCCAATTGCACGAAGCGATCGCGCTCTACGAGAGACTGATGGGCAGGCGGCCTTTGGGCTGGAACTGCCGCTCGTTTCCGAGCGTCAACACGCGCGACCTGCTGGTGCGGGAAGGTGGGTTTCTCTACCACTCCGATCCCTGCAATGACGACCTGCCCTATTTCCTCGACCATCATGGCACCGAGATTCTCGTCGTGCCCTATTCCAAGGCCCTCAACGACAGCCGCTATCTGGTGGCGCCGGGCTACAGCAATCCGCGCGACTTCGCCGAGGATTGCCGCTCGGCGATCGACTACATGCTCGACGAAGCGGACGAGACCGGCGGCCGCATGCTGACGATCGGCATCCACGCCCGCTGGATGGGCCAGCCCAACCGCGCGTCGGGGCTGCGCGAGGTGATCGAGCACGTGAAAAAGAAACCGGCGGCCGCCTTCATGCGGCGCGAGGACATTGCGCGCTTCTGGCTCGAGAACCATGCGCGCTTCGAGCGGCGCGGCTGACGGCATGTTCGAGACGCTGATCCGGGGCGCGACCGTCGTCAACGCCGATGGGCTCGACCGGCGCGACGTCGGCATCACCGGCGGCAAGATCGCGGCGCTCATTCCGCCTGGCGAAAGGGCAGAGGGGAAGACAGTTCTGGATGCCACGGGCTGCCTGCTGCTGCCCGGCTTGGTCGACGCGCACGCGCATCTGCGCGAGCCAGGCCTGACGCACAAGGAGGACTTTTCCTCTGGCACGCATGCCGCAGCCCTTGGCGGCGTGACGACGGTGCTCGATATGCCGACCGACGAGCCGTGGACGGCCACCGCCGGTCAGCTTGCCGACAAGATGGCAATGGCCGAAGGCCGCATCCATGTCGATGTCGGCTTGCAGGCGGTGGTCAGCCGCGACCTGTCGCTCATTCCCGGGCTGCTCGATTTTGCGCCGGTCTCGTTCGAACTGTTCACCGCCGATGTGCCGGAAGAGTTTCTGTTTCCAACCTTCGATGCGGTCGCCGGTGCTCTGCGGAATTTCGCCGGCGCCGATACGCTGATCGGCATCTCGCCGGGCGATCAATCGATGCTGACCAGCAGCATTGAACGCAACCAGGCGGGAACCATCGCGGCCTTTCTCGACAGCCGGCCGCCGCAGGCGGAAGCCAGCGGCATCAGGCGGGCGGTTCTTGCCGCCGCCAGGACGGGGACGCGTGTCCATGTCCGGCAGATCAACTCGGAACTGGGCGTCGAGGCCTGGAGCCGGTTGCGCGACAGGGCGGATGCCAGCGTCGAGACGACGCCGCAGAACCTGTTCTTCAGCGCCGACGACTACGAGACGCAAGGCGCCGGCCTAAAGGGCTCACCGCCCTTGCGATCGCGGCAGGATGTCGATGCCTTGCGCGCGGCACTCAGCGCAGGGTTGATCGACATCGTCGCCACCGATCACGCGCCGCATGCTCCGGCCGAAAAGGCCGCCAGCTACGCGGCTTTCGCCGACATTCCGGGCGGCATGCCGGGGCTGCAGACGCTGCTTCAGGCCATGCTGAAACTCGTCGACGACGGTCTGATCACGCTTGCCGATTTGGTGCGCCTATGCGCGCGCAATCCGGCGGAGCGTTTTGGCCTCGGCCGGCGCAAGGGGCGGATCGCCGCCGGCTACGACGCCGACATTTTGATCGTCGACCCGCGACAATCCAGTTCCATCTCGAATGCCGAGCAAGTTTCCCGCGCGGCGTACACGCCATTCGACGGCTGGACGGTCAAGGCGCGGCTGAACAACGTTTTCCTGCGCGGCCGCGAGATCGTGCGCGACCAGAGGCTGGTTGGCCCGGCGCAGGGAGAGATCGTCCACCGGGAAAGCTGAGGAAGACCCATGGCCCTGCTTGAGAAAAAGATCGCCATCGTCACTGGCGCCAGCTCCGGCATCGGCCGCGCGATCGCCTTGAAGTTCGCGGCGGAAGGCGCCTGCGTCGTCATCGCCGACACCGTCGAGACGCCGATCGAAGGTGGACAGAGCACCGCCGCACTGATCGAATCGAGCGGCGGGACGGCGATACATATTGCGACGGACATTTCCGACTGGAACGCGGTCGATGCGCTGGTCGGCACGACCGTCGCCCGCTTCGGAAGGCTCGATGTGATGGTCAACAACGCGGCGATCTACACCAGCACCAACCTCATCGAAACCTCGCCGGAGCAATGGAGCCGCGTCATCGGCGTCAACCTGACAGGCTTCTTCTACTGCTGCAAACGCGCCGTCGCGCAGATGCTCGATCAGGCGCCGGTCAACGACGTTCGCGGCCGCATCATCAATATTTCGTCGCAGCACGGCATGGTCGCCTGCCCCGGCGATTTTCCCTATTCAGTGAGCAAGGGCGGCATCGTGCAGATGACGCGGCAGATCGCCGTCGACCACGCCGACGACCTGATCGTCTGCAACGCGATTGCGCCCGGCAAGATCATCACCGGCAAGCCGGGCGTGGCCAACGACCCCGGCGCGCTCGACTATTCACGCCAGCGCACGCCCTGGCCGCGGCTCGGCAGTCCGAACGATGTGGCGGGCGCCGCCCTGTTCCTGGCCAGCGACATGGCAAGCTACGTCACCGGCATCAATCTGATGGTGGACGGCGGCTGGATGGCGGGCTGACGGAAGAAGCAATCAGACTTGATCTGTCCTGTCTCTTCATGGCAGGCGATCAAATGAGGTCTCTTGCGCAAGCGCGCTTCCTCGGCACTTTCGGAGCATCCCATGACCATCCCTCGCGTCGTCGTCACCCAGCGCTTCTTCGACGACGAAACGACCGCCTATCTGCGGGCGAACGGTTGCCAGGTCGACATTGCCGAAGCCTCGAAGGTCGAGGGCGACGGGCACCTCTCGCACGACCAGCTGGCGAGTATCCTGAGCGGCGCCGATGCCTGGATCGTCGGCCACGCACGGGTGACGCGAGAATTGCTCGAGGCTTTGCCCGAACTCAAGATCGTGGCGCGCCGCGGCGTCGGCTACGAGCGCGTTGATGTCGAGGCTGCCCGCGCACTCGGCCGCGTGGTGACGATCGCGGCCGGGGGTAACGATGCCTCGGTGGCCGACCACGCGCTCGGCCTCATGCTGGCCGTCGGCCGACGACTGCGCGAAACACAGATGAACATGATTGCCGGCAACTGGACGATATTGATCAGCTCGGATCTGTACCGCAAGACGGTCGGCCTGATCGGCCTCGGCCGCATCGGTCGCAATGTGGTCCAGCGGCTCAAGGGCTTCGAAGCGCGTATCCTGGTGTCTGCTCCGTCCGTGGACAAAGCCTATGCCGAGGCGAACGGCATCACCTATGTCGACGTCGATACGCTGCTTCGCGAAAGCGACTATGTCAGCCTTCATGCCCCGCTCTCGCCGACGACGCGCAAGCTGATCAACAAGGACACGCTGGCGCTGATGAAACAGACCGCGGTCCTGATCAATACGGCAAGGGGCGGCCTGGTCGAGGATCGGGATCTTCTCGAGGCGCTGAAAAGCGGCAGGATCGCTGGGGCCGGCCTCGATGTCTTTTTGAGCGAGACCGACCCCGGCTATAAGTCCGTGTCAGACGAATTGGTCGCGCTACCCAACGTCGTAGCCTCGCCCCATTCAGCGGCTTCCTCGGTCGAAGGACTGGCGCGCACCAACATGGTTACGGCGCAATGCGTGATCGCGGTGCTGAACGGCAAAGACCCGCCGAGCGGCTGCGTCGTGGCCGACGGCCGCGGGCGAGCATGACGCTGATCGCCCGGGCGCGCCGAGGAATCACATTTCCACCGGATGGGCGCTGACCTGGTGCCTGGTGAAGCGGGGCAGCAGCCCGGTGGCCAGCACCAGCAGGACGATGATCGCGAACTGGCTTGCGATGACGATGCCAAAGGCCTTCGAAATGCCCGCCGGCTCCAGCGCCAGATAGAGCGTGCCGAGGGCTGCGACCCCGAGCGCCAGGCCGGACTGCTGCAGCGTGATCAAAACGCCGCTGCCGACGCCGGCGAGGTGTGCCGGGACATCGGCGAGCACGGCGCGGAACAGGCCTGAAAACAGCATCGACTGTCCGGCGCCGATCAGCACCAGCGGCAGCGCCAGCTCGATCAGGCTCACCTGCGGCCAACCCAAAACCATGATGGCGACCAGCATGGCCAGGCCGAGCGCCTGCACGATGCCGCCCGCCGCCAGAGCGCCGCGCCCGAAGCGGTTGATCATGCGCGGGCTGACCATGGAGCCGATGAAGAACATGACCGCCATCGGCAGGATGGCGAGACCGCTTTCGAATGCGTTGGCGCCGAGTCCGTTCTGGACGGTGAGCGCGAAGACGAACATGAAGGCGCCAAAGCCGACGCTGAACAGCGTGATCATGGCGAGACCGCGCGACATCGAGGCCAGCTTGAGCAATGACGGCGGCAGCAGCGGCACCTCGCCGCGCGCCTCGGTCGCCCGTTCGACAATGACGGTCAGGATGGCCAGCAGCACGGCTGCAGCCAACATCATCCAGGTCCAGGCCGGCCAACCGAGCGAATGGCCTTCGGTCAGCGGCACCAAAAGAGCGGTCAAAGTGGCGGCAAAAAGCACGGTGCCTGGCAGGTCGATGCCGGCCGGGTGCGGCGAGCGGTTGGCCGGCACGACAAGCCGCGAGGCGAAGAACACGATGATGCCGAGCGGGATGTTGATCAGGAAGATCGGCCGCCAGGAGGTGCCGAACAGGTCGGCGCTGACCAGCAGTCCGCCGGCGAGCTGGCCGACGACCGCCGCAATGCCGGAGGTCGCGCCATAAAGCGCGATGGCCCGGGTCTTGCGCTCGCCTTCCAGCGTCGCCTGGAAGGTCGCCAGCACCTGGGGCACCAGCATGGCCGCCGTTGCGCCCTGGACCAGGCGGGCCGCGATGAGGACATCGATGGTGGGTGCCAGGCCGCAGGCCAGCGAGGCCAGGATGAAACCGGAAAGCCCGACCAGAAACAGGCTATGGCGACCGAAACGATCGCCAAGCCTGCCGCCCAGAACGAGCATGGCGGCATAGGCCACGCCATAGACAGACACCACCAGCTCAAGTGCGGCCGGGGTTGCCTTCAGCGAGGCGGCGATCGTCGGCAGCGCCACGTTGACGATGAAGAAGTCGGCGATCGGCAGGAAGGCGCCGGCGAGCAGCACGTAGACGCCGAACCCGTGCAGGCCTCCGGCGCGCGCCATGGAACGGGGAGAGTGCCAGGCCGGGTTTGGGGAATAGGCGGGAGTCATTCGAGTCTCCAGATGTGTATGCTGACATAGTTATGTATACATAATGATTATGCACATATACATACCGGATAGGAGGCTGTAAACTCCCGCGGTATGAAAACCGACGGTGATTCATCCGCACGCAAAACCCCACCCACGGCCATTCGGTGGGCGGATCTGGCCGATCTGATCCTCATCATTGCCCGCGAGATCCAGTTCCGTGGCTACCGGGATGAGCGGGCGTTCCTGCTTTCGCAATCAGAGGGCATGGTTATGCGCCATCTGGTGGCGCACGCCTCGGCCACGCCCAGCCAGATCGCGGCCGCCACGGGGCTGCAGCGCACCAATGTCTCCACGGTGCTGCGTGACCTGGAAGGCAAGGGGTTGATCGAGCGCCATGTCGATGCGGATGATCGCCGGGGCGTCAGCGTCCACCGCACGCGGCGCGGGGCCGACAACTACGCCCTGGTGCGCAAAGAGTGGGGCGACGCCGTCTCCGCCGCCGCCGGCGGCGACGCCAGCAGGCTCGACGATGCGATCGCACTCCTCAGGTCCATCGAGGCCGGCCTCATCGCGACGCGGCCGAAAGGCAGCGACGGTCCGGTGCGAGGTACCGCCCGCCGCCGGAATATCTAGCGTCGGACGTTACCGAACTCGGCCCGGCAAGTCAGGTCCGGGCCAGTCGCTTCGGATGGCAACAAATCACAAGCGCGCGCCGCTTTGCCTGTCGAAGATGTGGACCCGGCGCGGATCGATTTTCAACCTTACCTCTTCGCCGGGGCGGACGGTGAGCCGGTCCTTGACGATGGCGTCAATGGCGTCCTCGCCAAACCTGGCGAAGATCTGCGTCTCGGAGCCGGTCGGCTCCAGAACCGAAACCGTTGCCGGCAAACCGTCGGGCGCGATGTCGATATGCTCGGGGCGGATGCCGTAGATGACCGGCTGCCCGCGCTCTGCCCTGCCCTCCTCGACCGGCAACACGGAACCGGTGTCCGAGACAAAAACCTGCCTGCCGTCCTTCGAATCGATCTTGCCCTTGATGAAATTCATCGCCGGCGAGCCGATGAAGCCGGCGACGAAGACATTGCCCGGATTGTCGTAGAGATCGAGCGGCGCGCCGACCTGTTCCACCTTGCCGTCCCGCATCACCACGATCTTGTCGGCCATGGTCATCGCCTCGATCTGGTCATGGGTGACATAGACGATCGTCGTGCCGAGGCGCTGATGCAGTTCCTTGATCTCGACGCGCATCGCAACACGCAGTTTGGCGTCGAGATTGGACAGCGGCTCGTCGAACAGAAAGACCTGTGGGTCGCGCACGATGGCGCGCCCCATGGCCACGCGCTGGCGCTGCCCGCCGGACAGCTGTTTTGGAAACCGGTCGAGCAGCTTGCCGAGATCGAGGATCTCGGCCGCCTTCTTCACCTTGGCGTCGATCTCGGCCTTCGGCCTGCCCTTGATCTTGAGCGAGAAGCCCATGTTGTCGGCGACGTTCTTGTGCGGATAGAGCGCATAGTTCTGGAACACCATCGCTATGTCGCGGTCTTTCGGCAGCACATCGTTCACCACCCGGCCGCCAATGCTGATCTCGCCGCCCGATATGGCTTCGAGACCGGCGATCATGCGCAACAGGGTGGATTTGCCACAGCCGGACGGGCCGACGAGGATAACGAACTCGCCATCGGCGATGTCGACATTCACACCATGGATGACCTGTGCGCTGCCATAACGCTTGACGATATTCCTGACGGTAACCTCAGCCAACTTGCATCCCCTCTATTGCGGCAAGGCAATCTGCATCTTCACTTCGCCTTTTGGGGCGGATGCGGCGATCTCAAACGCGCGAACGCTGTCTTCGAATTCGAACGTGCGCGTGATCAGCGGCTTCACGTCGATCGCGCCGGAGGACAGCATGGCAACGCAGCGCGGGAAGACATGCGCATAGCGGAACACATGCTCGACGCGCGCTTCGCGCACCATCGCCTTGCCGACGTCGTATTTGATGTCGTGCATCTGCACGCCGATGAACACCACCCGGCCGGCCGGACAGAGCACATCGAAAATGCCTTCCGCGGCGCGCGGGCTGCCGGAGCATTCGAACACGATCTCGACGCCCCAGCCATCGGTTGCGGCCAGAATTTCCTTGGCCAGATCCTGACGCGCGACATTGACGGCCGTGATGGAGCCGAGCTTCGCTGCGAGTTCGAGCTTGCTGTCGTCCACGTCCGAGACGAAGACCCGTGCACAGCCCGCCGCCAGCGCTGACAGTGCCGTGACCAGGCCGATCGGCCCGGCGCCCATCACCAGTGCGATATCGCCCGGCTTCACCTGCGCCTTGGTGGCGGCATGGATGCCGACGGCCAGCGGCTCCACCATGGCCGCCTCGGCGAACGAAACGTTGTCGGGGAGCTTGAAGGTGAAGTTCTCCGGATGCACGACGCTCGGCCGCAGAACGCCGTGGATCGGCGGCGTCGCCCAGAAACGAACCGCCGGATCGACATTGTACAGGCCCATGCGCGTCGCGCGGCTGTTCGGGTCGGGAATGCCCGGCTCCATGCAGACGCGGTCGCCGACCTTCAGCGACGTCACCTCGGCACCTGTCTCCACGACAATGCCGGACGCCTCATGGCCAAGGATCATCGGCGCCTTCACCTGGAAGATGCCGGCGCCGCCATGCGTATAATAGTGGACATCCGAGCCGCAGATGCCGACGGTGTGCAGTTTGATGCGCACGTCGCGAGCGCCGAGCACCTCCTCGCGCTCGATCGGGAAATCCCGCAGCGACAGTTTCAGCTTTTCTTCCAGCACCAGCGACTTCATGAGCCTGCGTTCCCTCCTCTTGTCTCCGCCCTAACCACGCCAGACGATCAGCACGCCCAATACGATCGCCAGGACATGGCAGACCGACAACGGGATCGACTGTTCGAGGAAGCGCATCCAGAACAGTTCGAGCGCAACGAACAGATAGATGCCGACAAAAACCCGGTCGAACCAGTTGGTGACGATCGGCAGGAAACCGGTGCGTTGCGGGCTTGCGACGATGGTGTTGGCTTCGTCGTCCACCTCGTCAAGATCGACCATGTGCTCCATGGGCCTACTCCTTGACTGCGCCAAAGGTCAGACCGGCCACGATGTGCCGCTGCACAACCGAGAAGATCAGCAGGGCCGGGACGAGCGTGATGATCGCAATGGACGCCATCGTGCCCCATTCGGTTCCGGTCGTCGTGACATATTCCGACAGGCCGGTGGTGATGGTGCGCGCGTTGAAACTGGTCAGCGTCGCAGCGAGCAGGAATTCGTTCCAGGCGAACACCCAGGTCAGGATCAGGGTGACGGCGAGGCCGGGCCGCGCCAGCGGAAAGATGACTTCGCGGATCACCTGCCAGGTCGTGGCGCCGTCGACGGTTGCCGCCTCGTCCAGTTCCTTGGGGATTGCATCGATCGTCGGCCTGAGCGTCCAGATGGCGAAAGGCAGGTTGAAAGTACAATAGAGCAGGATCATGCCCGTGCGCGTATCGTAGAGCTTCCAGTCGCCAATGGTGAAGACCTGCGTGAAGAGCAGGAAGAAGGGCAGCAGGAACACCGCGGCCGGCGCCATGCGGTTGGTGATCGTCCAGAAGAAGATGTTCTCCTTGCCGGCCAGATCGAAGCGCGACAGCGCGTAGCAGGCCATGAACGCAAGAACGGTCACCAGCACCGCGTTGCCGGTCGAGATGACGATGGAGTTGAACATGTAGCGGCGCAACGTGTCGTCGCCGAGGACCTTGACGTAGTTCTTCCAGTAAACGGTCTCGAGCAGCACGCTTGGCGTGGTGAACAGCTCGACCGCCGGCTTTACCGAGATCACGAACAGCCAGTAGATCGGGAACAGCGTCAGCAGGCTGAGCGAGGTCCACAGCAGGATGGAGAGAACCGGACTGTTGGCGCGCATCAGGATGGCCTCTTCTGGTCGCGCCGGGCGACAAGGGCGACATAGAGCAGCCAGCACATCACCAGAGTGAGGTACAGGACGATGATCGACGTGGCCGAGCCGTAGCCGTAGTCGGTCTTGGGAAAGACGATCTTCCAGATGTGCAGGCCGAGATACCGCGTCGCGGCGCCGGGGCCGCCACCGGTCAGCATCCACACTTCGTCGACGGTGCGCAGCGCGTCCATAAGGCGAATGAAGACCGTCGCCAGGATCGCCGGGCGGATCATCGGCAAGGTGACGTGCCAGAAGATCTGCCATTTGTTGGCCCCGTCGATCTGGGCCTGTTCGAACGGCTCCTTGGGGAGCGAAACCAGTGCGGCAAGCAACGTCAGCGTCACCAGCGGCGTCCAGTGCCAGATATCCATGATCACGGTCAGCGCAAAGGCCATGGTCGCGTCACGACCGATATTGAGGTCGTAGCCGAACCAGGATTTCAAAAGGTACGGGATGATGCCGATGCTGGGCGTCGTCATCAGGCGCCAAACCGACCCGACGACGATCGGCGCCACGATCAGCGGCAGCGTATGGATGGTGCGGAACAATCCCCGGCCTGGAAACTCGCGCATGAACAGCTGGGCCAGAAGATAGCCAAGGATGACTTCGCTGACGACGGCGAAGAAGGCGAACTTCAGCGTGAACGCGATCGAGGTCAGGAACTCGTTGTCGAAGACGAGACGGCGGAAATTGTCGGCGCCGTTGTAGATCATGTAGGGATTTGCGCCGAATGGGTTCCATTGATGGAAGGCCACATAGAGCACGTACAGAAATGGGACGATGCCGAAGATCCCCAGGATCGCAATCGTCGGGGCGAGCATCAGCCATCCCACTCTGTTTGATCGCATGAAACCACTCCCTGGCCGGCGCATTGTCCGCGACATTCTTGCGGCGGCGAAAATACACTCGGGCCGCCGCTTCACGGCGGCCCGAATTTTAGGTTCGCGAAGCTACTTGCGGTAGCCGAGGTTCTTCAGCTCCGCCTCGGCGGCTGCAGCCATCTGGTCGAGCCCATCGTCGGACGACACCTCGCCCAGCAGGATCTTGTAGAAGATGGGCGCCGTGGCTTCACGCACCTGCGCATGGAACGGATAGGGCGGTGCGCCGGCAAACAGCTTTCCATCGTTCTTGAGCATGGTGTAGTAGCCGTTGAGCTTCTTATCCATCTCGATGACTTTCGGATCGTCGTAGGTTGCCGTGTTGGTGATGCGGGGTGCTGCCACCGCCCAATCGCCCTGGACCGAGTCCTGGCCGATATACTGCAGGAACAGCAGCGCGGCTTCCTTGTTCTTCGAGGTGACCGGAAGGCCGAAGGCGCCGCCGTCATAGTAGCCGATATAGCCCTTGCCGGCCTCCGCATCCTCCATGACCCCCGGTGCCAGCGGTGGCAGGGCGACGCCGACATTGCCCACGACCTTCGACTTTTCTGCGTCGGCAGCAATCCAGGCCGCGTTCTCGCCGTAGACCAGGCCCTGTGCCGCGCGGCCCGCCGCGAAGGTGGTGCCGACTTCGGTCCATGTGCTGGCCGGCGATTCCGGCGGTGCGATGTCACGCAGATGCAGCCAGTATTTGAGCGCGGCTTTTGCCTTGTCGCTGTTCATCGTGCCGCCATTGGCGACCGACGCCGAGTAGTTTTTCG
The DNA here is from genome assembly GCF_964252735.1 of Mesorhizobium sp. LjNodule214. Taxonomy (NCBI): domain Bacteria; kingdom Pseudomonadati; phylum Pseudomonadota; class Alphaproteobacteria; order Hyphomicrobiales; family Phyllobacteriaceae; genus Mesorhizobium; species Mesorhizobium sp. LjNodule214. The sequence goes on along the minus strand of NZ_CAXUPE020000001.1, from coordinate 2,344,970 downwards.
AAGCGTCGATACCCCAGTTGTAGACACCGAACGTAGGCGCAATCGACTCGAAGAACTCATACCAGGAAGCCGGGTGGCCGGTATGCGCCTGCGCGGTGGTGCCCCACAGTTCCAGATTGTGGTCCTTGCCCCATTTGGTGAAGAATTCAGCGATCTGCGTGTATTCCTCATGGGTCTTGGCTGGCACCAGGTCCTTGCCGGTTTCCTTCTTGAAGGCTTCCTTGATCGCCGGATCGTTGAACAGATCGGTCCGGTACAGATAGAGCTTGATGAAGGCTTCCATCGGAATGCCGAAAAGATCGCCGTCGGCATTCTTGAAATAGTTGGCAAATGTCGTGAAATGCGTTTCGTCGTATTCCGGCGCCTTCAGCGACGGGTCGTCCTTCAGGGATTTCGTGATGTCGACCAGGAAGTCGCGGGCAAGGTAGGCGTAGATGATGTCCTGCTCGATATAGACCATGTCATAGATGCCGGTCTTGGCTTCCATGTCCTTGATCGCCTTGTCGTACATCTGGTCCCAGGAGGTGGTCTCGATTTCCACCTTGATGCCCGTCGCCTTCTCGAAAGCGGGGGCAAGAACGTCCTTGATGTAGTTCGAAGGCGGCGTGCTTTCGGTCACGCCGTGCAGCGTGACACCCTTGTATTTCGCACCGGCATCCGACCAGAAATCGGCCTTGGCGGGCATCACGCTGGTCATTAGGCCGACTGCCAATGCGGCAAGGCCCATTCTGAGTTCATGTTTCATTTTTCACTCCTCCAACAAAACATTGACTGTCAGTCGTCAATTCTGCGATCGCCGTGTTCCTGCCCCTTCAGGAACGGCACCTCCTGGCCACCCGGACATGGCTGAAACCCGTTGCAGGCCGATGCGCGCCGGTCCGTCCTCCCGGAAAAGTGGCACCCGGAAAGAGAACTCCCCGGGTGCCGGCCCTGGGAGGCAAATCCAAGTCCACGCGCTCGAATGCAGTGGCTCCGCCGCGCGTCCGACCAGCCGATCGTGGCGCCATTCGCCAATCCCTGCCGGTAGTGCAATTGCCATGACGCAGCGCTTGCCGCGACGTGACGCCTTCCAGGCAACGAAACGGCGGCTGTGGTTCCCGCAAAGACATCCTCCCCGACCGGTGCCTGAGATGAAGCTCAGCGACACGGATCCTCCGGCGTTCGCGAATTTGTTCTGCCTGCGGCCTCGCTCCCCCGGGCATTCCGATGAACTTAGTGCCGGGATACCTCCCCGTGCCACGCGTGGTTTGCAGGCGATCTATACTTTTTCGCCGACTGCGCGCGCGCTGCCTGACCAGGCGCGGATCTCCCTGAACGGATCGGCGCGCGCCTCAGTCCCGATCTTGTGGGCATTGCGCCGGTAGTCCGACGGCGTGCGCCCGCAGATCTTGAAGAACTGCCTGTTGAAATTGGCGACGTTGTTGAACCCGACTTCGAAGCAGATGTCGGTGATCGGCCGATAAGTCTGCGTCAGCAGCGAGCAGGCTGCATATATGCGCGCTAGGATCACGTAACGGGCAAAGGTGTGACCTGTCTGCCGCTTGAAGAAACGTGAAAATGCTTGCGGTTCCAGCCCGCAGAGCCTTGCAACGAACGGCAGGTCGATATCGTCGCTGTAGTGGTCCAGAACATAGCGCATTGCCACGTCGAGTTCCGGCGGCAATTCCGCCTGCGCGGAGGTGGGCGCCAGCCGCGAGAGCCTGCGGCGGTCGCCAGGATTGCGGGCAAGCGTGATCATCAATTGCAGAAAGAGCACCACACGTTCGGCACCTTGGGCAGCGCCGATCTGTGCGAGCAGTCGCTGCCCTGCGAGGGCGGTGGCCCCGCGAAACTCCACTCCGTAGACCGCCTCGTCGTAGAGCGGCCGGATGGTTCCGAGTTCAGGACAGAAGCCGGTGACCCGATCGGCCCATTCGCGGCTGAACTGGATCAGCATGTCGCGATTGCGAATTGTCTTCCCGGGTTCAATATCGCTGACCCAATTGTGCGGGACGTTCGGCCCGGTCAGGACCAGGCAGCCTGGTGCGAATTCCCCGATATGATCTCCCACCATCATGACGCCCGAAGTCGTTCGCGTCAGGTGCAGTTCGTATTCCGGATGATAATGCCACTTGGCTTTGAAGAACGGATAGTCATGCGTGCTCCAGCGGAACGATTCCGCCGGCGGACATATGATCATTTCGAAGTCCGGAACGATCTTCAGAGCGGGCTTCATTGAGTGGCTCCTTCCCGGTAACGCAACGACCGCTTGATCCGCGGTCTCCCCTGGCTCTTTGACAAGGGCTCCTCCCTCGGCGGCAGGCCGACGCCTCCTTCGCCTACTTGCCCGGGGCTTATCGAAAACCGTCATTGACGGACGGTGATCCATCTTCACAGGCCTTGCAGGTCATTCAGTGCGCACTGGCCACCGAACAAAATACATTGAACGATGCCATCAGGCGAAAACAAGACACAAGGTACCGCGCGCTCAAGGCGCCGGCTCGATGGATCCTCCTCCAATGCGTCTGGTGCTTTTGCCAGACTTATATGTTGCTTAATAAGACAAATTAGAGCTTTCCGTTGAGCTGTCAATCATTTTTGTATGAAAAGCGGAAACCGACTGAACCGTTGCGCGCTTCGTATGACTCTTGACATGAACCTGGTTTGGCTATTTTGTTGTGCTATGCAACATAGATTGCGTCGTGGAGGAGCTGCTGCACATGCGCAGATTGGGCATTCATTCATTCGTTTGGACCGGCGGCGGCACCCAGGCCATGCTCGAGGAGGCGATGGAGAATTCTGCTGCCTGCGGCTATCAGCTGATCGAGTTCGCGTATCTGCGGCCCGAAAAATTCGACCTCGACCGCCTCGCGAAGAAGGCTGAGGCGCTCGGCCTCGAAATCGCCGTCACGATGGGCCTTCCGTTGAGCGCCGACGTGTCGAGCGAGGATGCTGCCGTCGTCAAGGCCGGCGCGGACTTGCTCGCGGGCGCGGTCGCGGCCGTCCGAGATATCGGCGGCACCAAGCTTGGCGGCATTCTCTATTCCGCCCACACGAAATATTCGACCATGCCAAGCGATCGCGGCCGCAAGAACAGCATTGCCGCCATTGCCAGGACGGCCGAAGCGGCAAAGACGGCCGGCGTCGATCTGGTGCTGGAGGTCGTCAACAGGTTCGAGACGAACCTCCTGAACACAGCGGCTCAAGGCCTCGACTTTATCAAGGCCACCGGCTCCGATCACGTAAGGCTCCATCTCGACACGTTTCATATGAACATCGAGGAAGCGAACCCGGCGGCCGCCATTCGTCTGGTCGGTGACAAGATTGGCTACTTTCACATAGGCGAAAGCAATCGCGGCTACCTCGGCGACGGGGTGATCGATTTCGATCGCATCTTCGATGCCCTGCTCGATATCGGCTACCAGCGCGACATTACCTTCGAATCGTTCTCCAGCGCCGTGGTCGACGAAGGTCTTTCGCTGGCATGCGCGATCTGGCGCGATACCTGGACCGAGAACATGCCGCTGGCAAAGCACGCCAAGGCCTTCATCGACCTGAAAATGCAGGAGGCGGTTCGCCGGCGAACGACGAACGCCCGTCCATAGGCTGCGGATGGGCAGCCTCCACGAGTCCCAGTTGCCGCACGCTTGAGCGGCGTGTACCAAATGACGGCTTGCGATCGCTTGCAGCTGGCGGACCGCAGGTAGCCTGGAGAGACCTACGTGAATGACCCGGCGTTGACCGCCAGTTCGCATCGCAGAATTCGACAAAGCAATGAAGTGGCGGCTCTGAGAGCCCTTCACCAGTTTGGACGACTGAGCCGAGCCGAACTCGCACGCAAATTGCGCCTTAACCGCTCTTCGTCGGGGCATATCATCGCCAGCCTGACGGCAGACGGTCTGGTGCGCGAAGCCATCGAGGATCCGCCCGAACAACCGGGTTATGCCCGGGTCGGCCGCCCCGGCATCATGCTGGAACTGGTGCCGGATGCCATATTCTTCCTTGGTGTGGAGATCGGCGTCGAACATATCAGCACGGTCGAGATCGATCTCGGAACCAACATCGTTTCGACGAATGTGGAACCGTTCGACGGACCGTCGATCAGCGTCGAGGCTGCGGTCGATCGCGCGGTAAGCCTGGCTCTCCAATCCATTCCGGCGTCGAAACTGGAGCGATGCGAAGGCTTTGGCGTCTCGACGCCGGCGCAGATGGACAAGCACGGCCTGGTCCGCCTGGCGCCGCTTCTCGGCTGGCGAAACGTTCATCTCGCCGAGCTGGTGCGAGACGTCCTGCCGCTGCGCGTTCCGGTGCTTGCCGAGAACGATGCCAACGCATTCGCCATCGGCGCGACCTACGGGCGCAGCGAGGCGCATTCAGGCGTGACGCTGTTTCTCGTGATGGAGAGCGGCGTCGGCGGCGGCATCATCATCGACGGCAATCTTTTTCGCGGCGCCAACGGGCTGGCGGGCGAGATCGGGCACCTGATCATCAGCGACGCGCCAGGTCCGCGCCGCAATCTGGAACAGCTGATCGGCCTTGAAACCATCATGGGCGAATACCGCAAGACCTCCGCCCTCAGCCATCCGGCATTCGGCAACTTCCTGGCCGATGTCCAGGATCGGCTGCCCAGCGCCGTCTCCATCGCCGAGCAGTGGGCAAAGGCCCTGGCAACGGGGCTTGTGCAGGCCTGCCGGATCATCGACGCCGACCGGATCGTGCTGGGCGGTTCGGTCGCCGCGCTCTATCCGCTGATGGCGGCCAGGGTGGCCGCACATATCCACGCCATACAGGAATCCAGTTTCCCTTTCCCATCGATCACGGTGAACGATGAAGGAACTGTCGGTTCCGCTTTCGGTGCAGCCTGCATGCTGCACCAGCGTTATCTGTCTCTGGAGAGCCAGCGTTTCGCCGACGATACGGCGGAACTCGAAGAGCCGGAGGCAGACGAAGGGCGATTGGCGCCATTGTGAAGCCGCTGCAAAAGCGACCGCGCACCAATCACCGCAAACTCTCGACCCGATTAATATGTTGCATAAGCATACAAATGTCCATAACGTGCTATTTGGAGGAATAACAGCGCATTCCATCGTGGCCCGTCTCAGGCCGCCGTTTGCTGCCAGTATCAGCGAGCGCGTCCGCGAGACCTGCGGCAAGCGCGCTCTCCGATATCGACGTGCCCAACAGCCGAGCCAGCCGATGCCCACGGATGCGATTTCAAATCAGACCAAGCTCGCAGCGGACACACTCGGGCCGACTGTCGTCATCGGCGAGATCCTGGTGGAGATCATGGCGAAAAGCCGTGGCGACGGTTTCCTCGAACCAATCGAACTCATCGGCCCCTACCCCAGCGGCGCGCCGGCGATCTTCATCGATCAATGCGCCAAGATCGGCGGCTCGGCGGCAATTGTCGCCTCGGTCGGCGACGATGATTTCGGCCGCCTCAACATCGAACGGCTTCGATCCGACGGCGCGGACATATCGGCCATCTCGGTCAGCCCTGACTATCCAACCGGAAGCGCGTTCGTCCGCTATCGCGACGACGGCTCGCGCGACTTCGTCTACAACATCGGAAAATCCGCGGCCGCCCTGGTCAGCCTGACGGCTGAGGCGAAGGCGCTGTTCGCGCGGGCCGGACACCTGCACGTCATGGGTACAGCTCTTGCCATCCCGGGTGTCTGGGAGATGATGGATCATGCCATCGGCGCCATCAAGCAGCGCGGCGGATCCGTTTCCCTCGACCCCAATCTGCGCAAGGAGTTGCTCGGCCACGGACAGACGCGGGAGCGCTTCGCCAGGCTCATCGATGTCGCCGACCTTGTCCTGCCCTCCGGCGACGAATTGTTCGTGGCAGCTGGCGTCGAAGGCGAGGCCGCCGCGGTCGCCGCTCTGTTTGCCCGTGGCGTGACGGAGATCGCGCTCAAGCGCGGCGAACACGGATCGACATTTTTCGGCGCCGACGGCTCGCGGCTCGATTGTCCGGCGTTCAGGGTTGCCGAGGTGGATCCGACGGGCGCCGGCGACTGTTTCGGCGGCGCTTACGTTGCTTGCCGGCGCCTCGGCATGCCTGCGTTCCAGGCGCTTGAATATGCCAATGCCGCGGGCGCTCGCAACGTCACCATGCAAGGCCCGATGGAGGGTGCCGCGTCACGCAAGCAGCTTGACGAGTTCATCGCCGTGACCCCGAAAAACGTCCGATGACCGACCTGCTCGGAGACCTGGCGAGGGCGGCGCAATGGTTGGCCAATGGGCGTCACGTTGAGAGCGGACGACACAGGTTTGGACACGGCCGTGCGCGGCCAAACAGATAGATTGGAGGATTGAGATGGGTCAGGATCTGTCGGGAAAAGTCATAGCAATCACCGGTGCGGCGTCCGGTATCGGCCTGGCCTGCGCCAAGGCCTGTCTTTCTTCGGGGGCACGCGTCGTTCTTGTCGACTATGCCGAGGATCGGCTGCAGAGCCTGTCGGCGGAACTGGGCGCCAACGCGATCCCGCTGGTGGTCAATCTCACCGACCCAAAAAGCGTGGCGGGCATGATGCCGGCCATTCTGGACAAGGCCGGCCAGCTCGATGCCTTCCACGCCAATGCCGGCGCCTATATCGGCGGCGATTTTACGGACGGCGATCCGGACGCCTTTGACCGGATGCTGAACCTGAACGTCAATGCCGTATTCCGAACGGTTCATGCGGTCCTGCCGCACATGATCGAACGCGGCACGGGAGACATCGTCGTCACCAGCTCCGTTGCCGGCCACACGGCCGTGCCGTGGGAGCCGATCTACACCGCTTCAAAGCACGCGGTTCAGGCGTTCGTCCACGCGCTGAGGCGGCAGGTCGCGAAACACGGCATCCGTGTCGGTGCGATCGCCCCCGGGCCGGTGCTGACGCCCCTCGTCGAAGACTGGCCGAAGGAGAACCTCGACCGGGCGATCGCCGCGGGGACCCTTTTCGACCCGAAGGAAGTCGCCGAGGTCCTGGTTTTCATGCTGACGCGATCGCGCACGGTAACGATCCGGGACGTCGTCATCCTGCCGGCCAACTTCGATATCTGACAGCACGGCAAGTCGGCATCGGAATTGGGAGGAGGACCATGTACCAGGCTCGTTTCAGGGTGGACAACGAGGTCGCCGTGGTGACCGGCGGTGGCCGCGGCATTGGCCTCGCATGCGCGGATGCGCTTGGCGAGGCCGGCGCTTCCCTGGTGATCATCGAACCGGACGAGCAGGTCGGCAGTGCCGGAAGGGATGAGCTGATCGCGAAAGGTCACAAGGCCGAACTGGTGATCGGCGACGTGACATCGTCGGCAAGAGTGACCGAGATTGCCGACATGCTGGCTGGCCGTGGCACGCCGGCTTCGATCCTCGTCAACAATGCCGGCATCGGCAGCAGCGGCATTTCACTGGAGGATGTGGACGACGAACTGTGGCTGCGGATGATGGACGTCAACGTCAACGGCGTCTTCCGGTGCTGCCGCGCCTTCGGCAGGCACATGATCACCGCCCGGCATGGCTCGATCGTCAATCTCGGATCGATGTCCGGCACGATTTGCAATCGGCCGCAGCCGCAGACGCCCTATAACGTCTCGAAAGCGGCCGTCCATCACTTGACGCGCTCGATCGCCGCCGAATGGGCGCCGCATGGGGTGCGCGTCAACGCGGTCGCGCCGACCTACATCGAAACGCCGATGGTTCTGGCGATCCCAGAGAACAAGACGCGGATCGAGGCTTGGTTGCGAGACACGCCGATGGGCCGGATGGGACAGGCGCATGAAGTCGCAAGCGCCGTGCTGTTCCTCGCCTCCGACGCGGCCAGCCTGATGACCGGCGCCGTCGTGCCTGTCGATGCCGGATTTACATGCTGGTAGGACGGCGGCCCCCGAAAATCCCTTCGCGGGCGGCTCGATGCCGCATAAGCGCGTGCACCTGGACACCTCAGCATAGAGTGCCCCAGTCGATCCTCGACAGTTCTCGTCCGCGATCGCCAGGCACAGTGCGATGCCGCCATTGGCCCTTGAACGGTCAAGTCGGGCAAGCGTAACATCCCGCTATCTAATTGAGTCTGCTTCATTCGTCCGAGCTAATGCTCGGATTGGTCTGGATACTTTCCTTGAATACGCAAGCCATCGGCGGCGCGCCGGAGCGCGGCAAATCGTTTGCCCATGTGGCCGAAGCCTCGTGGGGCAAGGGCCTCAGCACCTTGCTCCGCATCGTGCGCATGACGCTGCGCCATCCTTGGCAGGTCGCGATCACCATCGCCTCGACGTTCATCGCCGCGACGCTGCAGCTTTTCATTCCGCGCTTGCTGGGACGCGCCATCGATCAGGCGCAAGGCGTGATGGCGGCGGGTGCCGGCGCCGCGGCAGAGCATGCGCTGTGGAACACGGCGCTGACGCTGCTCGTCGTCAGCATCCTGCGCGGTCTCTTCACCATGGCGCAGAACTACTTTGGCGAGGCCGTCGGCCATCAGACCGGCTATGAACTGCGCCTGGCTTTCTACGAGAAGATCCAGCGCCTGAGCTTTTCCTTCCACGACCGGGTCCATACCGGCGATCTCATCACGCTCGGCCTGCTCGACCTCGACGGCGTGCGCATGTTCTTTTCCACCGGCATCCTGCGCGTGGTCCTGCTCGGCGTGCTGATCGGCGTCGGCGCCTATCTGCTGATCAGCACCGATCTCGTGCTCGGGCTGCTCAGCCTGAGCTTCGTGCCGTTCGTCGCCTGGCGATCCTCGGTCACCCAGCTGGCGTTGCGGAGCACCTGGCTGACGCTGCAGCAGCGGCTGTCGGTACTGAGCCGGGTGATGGACGAGAACCTCGGCGGCATCCGCGTGGTGCGTGCCTTCGCGGCGCAACGGCACGAGCTGGAGAAATTCGACCGCGCCAAGCAGGATGCGCTGGACCTGGCCACCGAGCGCGTCGACATCCGCGTCAGCAACACCAGCGCCATGAACTTCTCGTTCCTGGCCGCCATGGGCCTGGTGCTGTGGTTCGGCGGCCAGAAGGTGATTGCAGGCCAGATCAGCGTCGGCACGCTGGCCCAATTCCTCACCTTCATGACCATCCTGCAGATGCCGGTGCGCCAACTCGGCCTGATGGTCAACTCGTTCGCACGTGCCTCGACCTGCGGCACGCGGCTGTTCGAGCTGCTCGATGCCGAGCTCGATATCGAGGACGCACCCGATGCCAAGGACCTCGTCGTCACCGACGGTGTGCTGCGCTTCGACAATGTCGGCTTCCGCTATGCGGGCGCTAGCCGCCCGACGCTGTCCGGCATCTCCTTCGAGGCCAGGTCCGGCGAGACCATCGGCATCGTCGGCCCGCCAGGCAGCGGCAAGTCGACCATCGCGCACCTGATCCCGCGCTTCTACGACGTGACCTCAGGCGCGATCACCATCGACGGCCAGGACATCAGCAAGGTCACGCTGCAGTCGCTGCGCAAGGCGGTCGGCGTCGTGCAGCAGGATGCGTTCCTGTTCACCACCTCGATCGAGAACAACATCGCCTATGGCAATCCGTGGGCGCGCGAGACCCGCATCGGACAGGCCGCCGAATACGCCCAGCTGCACAACTACATTATCGGACTTCCCGCGGGCTACACCACGGTCGTCGGCGAACGCGGAGCATCGCTTTCCGGTGGCCAGCGGCAGCGCCTGACCATCGCGCGCAGCCTGATGCTGCGGCCATCGGTGCTGGTCTTCGACGATTCCACCGCCGCCATCGACGCCGGCACCGAGCAGCGCATCCGGGCGGCGATGAAGCGCTTCGCCAGGGACCGCGTGACGCTCATCATCTCGCACCGTCTGAGCTCGCTGATGCATGCCGACCAGATCCTGTTCGTGGAGGGCGGACGGATCGTCGAGCGCGGCACGCATGAGGAACTGCTGGCGCTGGGTGGACGCTATCGCGCGCTCCACGACCTGCAGCTTCGGCCGGAAGACGACCGGCCAGCGGCCATGGGAGCCGCATGATGTCGACACAGAACGACGACGAGAAGGAAGACACCAGCGGGCGGCCGACAAAGGCTGTCGTCGGCTCGCACCGCGACGAGGAAGAGGTTTTCGGCAAAGCCTACGATCCGCGTATCGTGCGGCGCATCTGGAGCTTCGTAAAACCCTATCAGGGCCGGATTTCCATCTCGGTCGCCGCCGTGCTGGTGTTCACGCTGACGCAGCTGGCGATTCCGCTGGTCATCCGCTACGCCATCGACCATGGCATGGCGGCAGGCAGGCTCGACCGCTCGGTGATGGTCTGGGCGACCGGCGCCTTCGCGGTCATCATCCTCATCAACTACGGCGCCAGCTATGTGCAGGAAAGCGTCGTCGGCAAGGTGGCCGAAAACGTGCTGTCCGACCTGCGCCGCGCCATGTTCAGCCATTTGCAGCTGATATCGTTGAGCTTCATGGACAAGACCGAGGTCGGCCGGCTGATGTCTCGCCTGCAGGGCGACGTCAATTCGATGCAGGAATTCCTCGAGACATCGGTGATGTCGGTCGGCGACATCGTGCTGTTGTTCGGCATCGTCAGCGTGCTGCTATGGCTGGATTTCCGGCTCGGGCTGCTGACGCTGGCGACCATGCCGGTGCTGTTCATCGTGCGCCTGTTCTGGCTGCCGCGCGCCAAGGTCGCCTTCATGGCGGCGCACGAAACCAACTCTATCGCCAACGGCGCGCTGGCCGAAGGCATCCATGGCGTGCGCACGGTGCAGAGCCTGGAACGCCAGCACGTCAATTTCGACCTCTATGACGAGAAGGTGCTGGCCAATCTCCGTGCCCATCTTCGGTCGGCGAAATATGCGCAGGTGATGGTGCCGATCGTCGACACGCTGACCGGCATCGCCATGGCGACGGTCATCGTCGTCGGTGGTTCGATGGTGCTGTCGCACAGCCTCGACGTTGGCGTCATGGTGGCGTTCCTGTTCTACATCCAGCGCTTCTTCGACCCGATCCGCTCGCTGACCATGCAGTACAGCGTCATGCAGCGCGCCATGGCTTCGGGCCAGCGCATCTCCGAAGTGCTCGATGTGCCGGTGGACGTCAGCGACAAGGACGGAGCGGTTAGACTGTCGCGCGACATGGACGGCTCGGTCGAGTTCAGGAACGTCACCTTCGGCTATAGGCAGAACCTGCCGGTGCTGAAGAACATCTCCTTCCGTGTCAATCCGGGCGAGACCGTAGCACTGGTCGGCCCGACCGGATCGGGCAAATCCAGCTCCATGGCGCTGGTGCATCGCTTCTACGATGTGTGGTCGGGTCAGGTCCTGGTGGGCGGGCATGATGTCCGCGACCTGACGCAGGATTCGCTCGGCGAGCAGGTGGCGATGGTGCTGCAGGAGCCGTTCCTGTTCTCCGGCTCGGTGCTGGAGAACATCCGCTATCACAAGACCGGCGCCAGCCGAGAGGAGGTGGTGCGCGCGGCTCAAGCCGTCGGCGCGCACGACTTCATCGAGCATCTGTCTGATGGCTACGACACGGAACTCGAACAGCGCGGCGGCAATCTCTCGCTCGGCCAGCGCCAGTTGATCAGCTTCGCGCGGGCGCTGGTGGCGGACGCCAAGATCCTGGTGCTTGACGAAGCCACGGCCAGTATCGATTCCTACACCGAGATGCTGATCCAGAAGGCGCTGGTAAAGCTGCTCGAAGGCCGCACCGGGCTGGTCATCGCCCATCGGCTGGCCACCATCCGCGGCGCCGACCGCATCATCGTCCTGCAGAACGGCGAGATCGTCGAAAGTGGCAACCACGAGCAATTGATGGAAAGAAAGGGCCTCTACGCCCGCCTCTACAACATGAACTACGCTTCGTTCGACGATATTTCAGAAGGCGAGATGGAACCGGAGGCAGCGGTCGGCAAGGCGACGTGATTGGTGCAGGTTCGCGCGTGGCGGCATCACAATCTGGAACGATTTGAAGCCGGCAAGCCGCTGGTGCTAACCACCGTCACTTTGCGCTCGGCGGAGCGCAAGGACGAAAGCGCGTCCTGGGAGATGCCCTCGTCGGTGATCACCTCGATGATCACCGGCATTTCGCTGCCCATCGACGGCGGTTATACCTGTCGATGAGGCCGAGCCACCTTGTCGACTGGGCCATTTCCTGAACATCAATCATAGGATACATGCAGGACATGACGCTCAGAATGATACTCCTCGACGCCAAGCCGCTCGGCGCGGCCGATGTCGCCGAGATCGCACGTCGCAACGCCCGCCTGGTGTTAGGCGAGGAGGCGATGCGCCGCATCCGCGCGAGCCGTGCCGTCATCGAGCGTCTCGCGCAACTCGGTAAGCCGATATACGGCGTCACCACCGGCCTCGGCGCGTGTGTCGACACGCCGCTGGCGCAGGCCGATCTGATCGCCTTCCAGCATAGCATGCCGCTCAGCCACAGCATGGGCATCGGACCGGCGCTGGCGACCGAGGCCGTGCGGGCAATGATGGTAGCGCGCATCTCGGGCATGGCCGCGGGCGGCACCGGCGCCTCCGAGCGTGTGGTCATGGGCCTGGTGGCGGCGCTGAACGCCGGCGTCCACCCGGTCATCCCCGCCTGGGGATCGATCGGGGCGGCGGACCTCGCGCCTCTCGGCCACATGGCGAGGGCGCTGCGCGGCGATGGCGAGGTGGAGTTCCAGGGCAAGGTCATGCCGTCTGCCGAGGGGCTGGCGCTTGCCGGGCTCGCGCCGCTTGACCTGCGCGAGAAGGACGGCCACGCCATCATCGTCGCCAACAGCCTTTCGACCGGAACGGCCTGCCTCTACCTCGAAGACGTCACGCATCTCATCGACTGGTCGATGGCTGCGGTGGCGCTCAACTACGAGGCCTTCCGTTCATCGCTGACCGCAATCGACGAGGACGCGCTGTCGGCGCGACCGGCGTTCGGCCAGCGCGAGATCGGCGCGCGCCTGCGGGCGGAGCTCGAGGGAAGCGGGCTGTGGCAGGAGAATGCGGCGCGGCGCATCCAGGACCCGCTCAGCTATCGCTGCGTGCCCCAGGTGTGGGGCGGCCTGCGCTACGCGTTGGAACAGGCAAGGCTGGCGACGGAGATCGAGCTGACCCATTCAGGCGACAACCCGGTTATCCTGCCTGCTGCCGAACGGGTCATCTCGAACGGCAATTTCGACCTTACGGCGTTGACGCTGACCTGGGAACAGCTCGGGCAGGCCCTCGCGCATTGTGCGGTGGGCACCGCCAACCGCTGCATGAAGCTGATGTCGCCGACGGTGGCGGAACTGCCGCGCTTCCTGTCGGCCAGGGGCGGCAGCCGCCAGGGTTATGCCGAATTGCAGAAACCGCTTGCCGGCCTGGAGGCCGAGATCCGGCATCTGGCCAATCCGATGTCGCTCAGCCCGCTTGCCGTTTCGGACGGCATCGAGGATCAGTCGTCGATGGCGCCGCGGGTGGTGGCCAAGACCGCCGAGATCATCGTGCGCCTGCGCTATCTGGTTGCGATGGAACTGATCTTTGCCGCGACCGGGGTGGAGCTGCGCGGTGTCGTCGGCAGCATGGGCGAAGGACCACAGCGCACCTATGCCGCCGTACGCGCGCTCGTCCACCCGCTCGACGACGACCGCGAAATGAGCGCCGACATGACGCGGATTGCCCGGATGGTCGCGGGGCCACGGTATTGAGCCGGCGCCTCGTGGCGCCCTTTCGGCGCATCGGCGTTTTCGAGCACCCGTGGAACCCGGATCGCTTAGAGCGGTTCAGCTTTTGATAGAACCGCCGACCCGCTCTAAGTATTTGTTTCTACGCAATTCCGGACGGAAAACCGCTACGCGTTTTCCTGGAGTTTCTCTAAAGAAAACGCGACGAATCGAGAAGCTCGGCCACGCCGTCAAGTTGCTTGTGCAGGCGATGCCAGCGACGGTCGAGATAGACCAGCGAATGCGCCTCCGGAAGGACCTCCTCAGGCTGCACCTCGCCTTCCAGCAGTTCCGCCGCGACCAGCGTCGCGCCCTCGATAGGCAGGAGGCCGAGCCGGCGGGCGCGGAACCAGGTCGAAACTCCGGTGTAGCGCGGTTCGCCCGTGGGCAGTCGCGTCCAGGCGCCCCCCGGCGGGAAGCGTTCCGCGCCGCTCGACGCGCAGAGTTGCGCCAGGTCGATATCGGTGAAGCGGAGCAGGTGGATCACCATGGTCTCGGCCCGCAGCATGGGCTCGGACGAGGTGGATTTCATCGAAAGCGAGAAGGCGACGACCGGCGGCGCGGCACTTACCGAGATCAGCGAGGACACGGTCATCGCCACCGGTCGGTCGCCAGGGTCGGCCGTGATCACGGCGACACCGGCCGGATGGTGGCGAAAGGCCTCGCGGAAGGCGTTGGTCATCGGATGCGGGAAGCTCATCGACGTGTCTCTTCTGCAGCATGAAAGGGGGCCGGGCGGCGTCCGCTGCCCGGCCCTTCGGAACTACTTCTTCTCGATCAGGTCATAGAACTGCCAAACATGGTTGCTCCAGACACCACCTATGTCGCGGCCGGCCGACGTGACGATCGACGGCGCGATCGTGAAGTGGTTGGCCGCCACCATCATCTCGCGGAAGATGCGCTGCATCACGCCGGCGCGCAGCGACGCGCCGCCCGCCGCGCGATAGGCGAAGTTGCAGATATCGACGCCCACCTCGTGGATCTCGGACTTGGCCAGATGGACAAGGCTGATCTGCCGCGTCGAGGTTCTGTTGCCGGCTTCTACCGTCGCCTCGATGTCGCGCCAGACTTCGAAGACAAAGGCGCGGGCAGCGCGATAGCGGGCCTCGGTGCGGCCATAGTCGTGCCAGAACTTCTCGCTCTCGCCGATCAGCCCGGCGCGGCCCGACTTCGTGCGGGCGAACTTGGCGATCTCGTCCAGCATCCGCCGCCCGGCCCCCAGTGCCCAGCCGGTATGGCCGATGGCGGCGAGACCTACGACACCGAGACTGAAGAACTCCTTCTGGCGCAGCGGCGGTGCGGTCAGGATCGGGAAGACGAGATCGTCGGCGATGAAGACGTCCTCGGCCGCATAGTCGATGCTGCCGGTGCCGCCGAGGCCCAGAACGTCCCAATTGCCGAGCTGCTTGTGCTCGGAGATCGGCGCATGGGCGCACATGATGATCACGTTGCCCTTGTCGTCTTTGGCCGGCTTGCCGGAGCCATCGTCGACGAAGGCGGCGCTGTGGCTGTAGGTGGCGTGGCTGAAGCCGCTGCCATAGCTCCACTTGCCGTTCAGCCTGTAGCCGCCGTCGACCTTCTTCAGCATGCCGAGCGGCGCGCCCTGCCCCGAGAAACGATTGTCGGTGCCCGGCGCGAAAAGCCGCTCGACCGCACTGTCGGGCAGGAAGGCCGCCGACATTGCGCCGATGCAGCAATGCACCATGGAAACCCAGCCCGCCGATCCCGAATGCCAGGTGATCGCCTCTATGAGTTCGAGGCCCTGGGTGGGTGGCAGCTGCGCGCCGCCGAGGCTCTCGGCGGCGAAGATATGCGACATCCGCAGCGGCTTCAGCACCTCGAACGTGGCCTGGGTCAGTTCGCCGCTCTCCTCATCGGCGGCGGCATTGGCTTCCAGGATCGGGCCGATCTCCGCGATCGTCTTCAGCATGTCGCCATGGTCGACGGTGGTACCCCAGTAGCCGTGCTTAATCGGTTTGTTCATCGTCTTTCCTTCCTCCTTCAAATGCGGTTAGCCGGCGAGAAAATCGCCAATCTTCCTAAGCGTTTCGGGCTTTTCCTGCTGCACGAAGTGGCCGGCATCCTCGACCAGGATCAGCCGCGCATCGGGCAGTGCCTCAACCCAGAGCGGCGCCTGACCGGCTGGCAGCATGCGGTCCTCGGTGCCCCAGACGATCAGCGTCGGGTTGGTGATGCGCGCCAGGAAGCGGCGCAGGTTCGGGTGGCCCATGCCGAACGGCGTCAGCAACCGGCCGAGCGTCTCGCCTTCACGTGCGCGATCGGCGCCGAAGGCTTCCGCGAAAGCGGGGTCCGAACCATCCGGGAAATAGCGCAGGGCCACCGAGACGTCATGTGCCAGATAGGCCGGCAGATCCTGCGGCGCGACCTCGCCGAGATTGGTGGCCGGGTGGGCAGGATCGTTCAGTCCGGCAGGTGCGATCAGGACCACCCTGTCGAAACGCTCGCGCGCCACGCCCGCAAGTTCGCTCGCCATCCACCCCCCCATGGAAAACCCAATGAGATGAGGCTTCTCCGGCAGGTCCAGAATATCGAGCAGGTCCAGATAGTGCAGAACCATGTCGGACATGCCCGCCACATGCGGCGCGGCGCCCGAAAAGCCGAAGCCGGGGTGGCTCGCGCAGAGCACGCGGAAGCGGTCGGCAAGTCCTTCGGCGAAGTCGAAGCCTTCAAGCGTCGCGGCGCCGTGCAGGAACAGCATCGGCTTGCCTTTGCCGATGGCCTTCACCACCGTTTTCGTGCCGCCGACATCGTATTCGAGCGTTTCGAACTGAATGGCCATTCACATTTCTCCTCAGACAAGGTCCGGCTTGATCAGCACCTTGCATTGCGTGGTGCGGCGGCGAAGGCTCTCGAATATCTGCGGAACCGGCGAGAGGTCGATCCGATCGGTGATCAGCGCCTGCGGCGCGAAAGGTCCGCCGCGCAGCGCATCGAGCGCGGCGCCGAATTCGTTGCGCTGATGGAAGAAGACCGAGAACAGCAGGCTCACCTCCTTGGTCAGCGCGACGAACGGATCCCATTCGTCGCCGCCGATACAGAGGCCGACGCCGACCACCGTGCCCTGCAGCCGGACCGCCTCGACCGCGGCACCCAAGAGGCCCCGCTTGCCGACGCATTCGAAGACGATATCGGGTGCTCCGCCGCAGAGATCGGCGAGATTTTCGGCCAGCTTATCGCCGGAAAGCGCGAAGCCGGTCGCGCCGAGCGCGAGCGCTCGCTCGCGCTGATGATTGTGGATGTCGGCCACGACCACACGCGAGGCCCCCATCCGCCGCGCCCAGAAGGCGACGAGCAGGCCGATCGGTCCGGCGCCCAGGATCGCGACCCGGTCTCCCGGCTTCATGCCCGAGCGGATCACGCAATGCAGCCCGACCGAGAGCGGCTCGGCCAGCGCACCGTCCTCGAGCGCCACTTCGTCGGGCAGGATATGGCATTGGCGCGCGGCGACGGTCACGTATTCGGCATAGCCGCCGCCGATCAGCACCATCTCGGGACAGCGCGCCGGATCGCCTCGCCTGCAGGCCTCGCAGTGCCCGCAGCCGCGCATCGGCACGACGGCCACGCGGTCACCGGTTCGCAGGCCGGTCACCTCCGCCCCGGTGTCGATGACCTCACCTGCGAATTCGTGGCCGAGGACGAAACCGCCGCCGATGCCGAAGGGCACCGGGTCCTCGGTGATGTGGAGGTCGCTGCCGCAAATACCGCAGGCGGCAACGCGCAGCAGGACTTCGTCGGGCGCTGGTGCCGGATCGGGCACCATGCCGATCCGCAGCGGACTGCCGACCGTGTCGAAGATGGCCGCTTTCATGAAATCCTCCCTGTCAGCGATACGGATCAACCAGCTTGCGCTGGATCGGGAACCATGGCGCGTCCCATCGTTTCGAGATCAGGCCCCAGATACCCGAGCGTGCGTATAGTGCCACCAGCAGCGTCATCAGGCCGAGGACGACGAAATAGGTTGCGCCGTATTCGCCGAACCAACGGTCGGCGATGAAGAAGATGAGAGACCCGATCAGGACGCCCTCGATCGACCCGATCCCGCCAACCATCACGATAAAGATCGCGATATTCGCCCACATCGGATCGAAGGCCGAGCCGGGGGTGATCCGCAGCTGCGCCATGAAGTAGATCGCCCCGGCAAGGCCGCACCCGACCGCCGCCGCCACGTAGATCAGGAAGCGCAGCTTGGCGACGTTCACGCCCTGGCTGGCGGCCGCGACTGGATTGTCGCGGATAGCGATCAACGCGAGGCCGAAGCGCGAGCGAAGCAGCCAGTAGCTGCCGCCCAGCGTGAGCAGCAGCATCCCCGCGCAGAGCAGCGACATGGCGACATTTCGCTCGAACGCCGAATAGTCCTTCATCACCCGAAGCGACATGCCGGCGCCGGAATTGACCAGCGGCAGGTTCGAGGCGGTCAGCCGGAAAACCTCGGCCACCACCCATGTGCCGATCGAGAAATACGGACCGTCCAGGCGGTGAAGCAACAGGTAGATCGGCACCGCCAGCACAGCCGGCACCAGAAGCGAAAGGAAGACCGCCGCGAATGGATCGATGCCGTAAGTCTGTGCCAGCACGAAAAGCGCATAGCCAGAAGCGCCCATGAAGGCCTGCTGGCCCACCGAGACGAGGCCGGCGTAGCCTGCGAGCAGGTTCCACATCTGCGCGACGGCGATATAGCAGCACAACTCCAGCATCGACCGGATCGTTCCGGTCGATGCCCACCACGGCATGGCGGCCAGCCCGATCAACGCCAGCACCGCCAGCGTCATGGCGATGCGGCCCGATGGCGTCTGGCGCTGGACCAAAACCTCGGGCACCTCGGCCGCGGCATAGGGGATCGCGCTCATTGTGACGCCTTTCCAAAAAGGCCCTGCGGGCGGGTCGCCAGCATGATCAAGAAGACGATATGTCCGGCGAGCACGCCGAAGCCGGGATCGATGCGGAAGCCGATGGCCTGCGAGATGCCGAGCACCATCGAGCCGATGAAAGCGCCCCAGATGGCGCCCATGCCGCCGATGATCACCGCCTCGAAGGCATAGATCAGCTGCGCCGGTCCGTCGGCGGGCGCGACGGTCGACCGCAGCGCCTGGAAGACGGCCGCAAAGCCGAGGATACCGACCGCGGCCGCCGTCGCCATCGCATAGACGGCGCGCGGGTTGATGCCGGTCATCGCCGCCGCCTCGACATCGGCCGAAGCGGCGCGGAGCGCGCGGCCGAAACGCGTGCGCTTCAGCATCAGGTCGAGACCCCAGGTCAGCCCCGTGGCGACCGCAAGCACGATCAGCGGAAGAAGGCCGACATAGATGCGGCCGATCTCGATTGACTGGCTTTCCAGCCCGTGGCCCGGCAACGATCTGCTGTTCGCGGACCAGATCTGCAGCATCAGGTTCTGCAGCGCGATCGACAGCCCGAAGGTCGCGATCAGCGAGGGCAGCGGATCGCTGCCCACCACGCGGTTCAGCACGGCCTTCTGCAGCACCCAGCCCATCAGCACCGCCAGCGGCACCAGCACGATCAGCACCGGCAGCGGCCCAAGGCCCCAGGCCGTGGCGATCGAGATGCCGATTAGCGATAGCAGGATCACCAGATCGCCATGGCTGATGTTGACGATCCGCATGACGCCGAACATCAACGCCATGCCGAGCGCATACTGGGCATACATGCCGCCCAGCAGGATCCCCTGCACCAAGGCGTCAAACCACTCCATGGCCCGCTCCAAAATAGGCTTTGCCAATCTGCTCGCGCGTGACGTCTGCAGACCTGCCGGTGAGGGTCACGCGCCCCTCCAACATGCAGTAGAGACGATCCGAGGCGGACTGGGCGAGGCCCACATCCTGTTCGACCACGATCACCGCCGTGCCGGTGGCGCGGATCTCGGGCAAGGCGGCATAGATCTCGCGGATCACCTTGGGCGCGAGGCCGAGGCTGATCTCGTCGCAAAGCAGCACGCGCGGCTGACAGAGCAGCGCGCGGCCGATCGCCACCATCTGCTGCTGCCCGCCCGAGAGGCTCTGCACCTGGGTGCGGGCCCTTTCCTTGAGGATCGGGAACAATTGGTGCAAGCGCGGAAGCGTCCATCCGCCCTTGGCACCCATGCGCGCGGCCTGGTCGATGGCGACACGCAGATTGTCCTCGACCGACATGCCGGTGAAGAGGCGGCGGCCCTCCGGCACGATGGCGACGCCCTTCTGCACCATGCGGTCGGTCGCGGTGCCACCGACAGGCTCGCCGTTAAGCCGCACCATCTCGCGCGCGACCGGGAGCAGGCCCATGATCGAGCGCAGGAAGGTGGATTTTCCTGCACCGTTCGCGCCGATCAAGGCCACGGCCTCGCCCTGGTGCAGTTCAGTGTCGACGCCGTAGAGCGCCTGGAAATCCCCATAGTGGGCGAGGAGCCCATGGGTGGAAAGAACGGCCGTCATGCCTCGATCCCCATATAGACGCGCTGGACCTCGGGCAGCGCAATGACCTCGGCAGGTACGCCTTCAGCGATCTTCTCGCCGAAGTTCAGCACCAACAGCCGGTCGGCCACCGCCAGCAGTGCGTGCAGCACATGCTCGATCCACACGATCGTGATGCCGCGGTCGCGGATGCGGCGCACCAGCGCCACCAGCGCCTTCGATTCATCGTCGGTCAGCCCGCCGGCAATCTCGTCCAGAAGCAGCAGCTTCGGATCCGAGGCCAGGGCACGCGCCAGTTCCAGCCGTTTGCGGTCGAGCAGCGTCAGTGCGCCCGCCGAGACATTGGCCTTGTCGGAGAGCTCGCAATCGCGCAGGACCTGGGCACAGAAGGCATAGCTCTTCTTCTCGGACCGGCCGCCGCCGAAAGCGGCGGCGACCAGCAGGTTCTCGAAGGTGGTCATGCCGGAATAGGGGCGCGGAATCTGGTAGGTCCGCCCGATCCCCATCTTGCAGCGCCGGAAAGGCGGCTCGCCGCGAAGCGCCGTGTCGCCGAGCTGGATCTCGCCGCCTGACGCCCTCATGTCGCCGCTGATCATGTTGAACAGCGTCGTCTTGCCGGCTCCGTTCGGGCCGAGGATGCCCAGCACCTCACCCCGATGTACATCAAAACTTACCTCATGCAGGACGCGGACGGCGCCGAAGGACTTCGATACGCCGCGTGCTTTCAGCAGGATTTCTCTAGCCATAGCTCCCTCCGCGTCCCGGCTCATGTCACCAGGCGACCGGCTGAATCGCCTGTTGGGGCGCGAAGAGCTGATTGACCGTGTTGTCGACGATCCTCAGGTCATAGGGCCATTTCTCGCCCTTCACCCACTGGCCGCCGAAGATCGGCGTCTTGCAGATGTTCTTGTGGGGCGAGCCGTCGAACTTGATATGGCCGACCAGCGTCTGCAGATCGGTGGCGATCATCGCGTCGCGGTTCGCCTGGCGGTCGAGCGGATTGGAAGAGCGCTTCAGGATGTCCAGGGCGACCTCGAGCAGGGCATGCGAATAGCCCAGCGGCTGCGTCCACTGCCGCTTCGCATCGGCTTCCCATTGGTCGGCGATGTCGCGGCTGACCTGCCCGGTCAGCGACGATTTGAACGGGAAGGCCGGCGTCCACCAGACCTCCGAGGACATGCCGTTGCCGAGGGGTCCCATCGCCTCGACGCCGCCTGGAAACAGCAGCGCCGCCGCCACCGTCACCGCCTTCGGCTTGAAGCCCTGCTGGTTGCACTGGGTAACGAAGGTCTTGAGATCGTCCGGATAGGTGATGCCGCCGATGATCTCGCAGCCCTGCTTCTTGAACTCGGCGATCTGCGCGGAAAAATCGTTGGTGCGCGGCTGGAAGTAGCCGGGAACCACCACCTCGTAGCCCGCCTTGCGGGTCGGCGCCGGAAGGCCATATTCGTCGTTGCCCCAGGTCTCGCCATCGATGTTCTGGGGAAACAGCATGCCGACCTTCTTGTTGGTCTCCAGATGGTTCCAGAGCCCGACGAAGGTGTTCAGCGCCTCGTCGAGGCCCCAGAAGAAATGATAGGTCCAGTCGAAGGTCTGCTTGCCGCCGCCACGCGGCATGATCACCGCCTGCCAGGGAGCGCCGGAGGAGATGCAAGGCGTCTCATAGAGTTCGGCCTGCTCGGCGGCAGGCAGGATCGTGTCGGTCGTCGACGCCGGAACGAGCAGATGCACCTCTTCGTTCAGGATGAGGTTGCCGGCGATTTCCGATGCCTTGTTCGGATTGGACTGGCCGTCGCGATCAAGGATCTCGATCTCGTAGGTATTGCCGTCGGCCGATTGCAGCTGACCGCCAAGCAAAGCGCGGATCTTCTGCAAGGTGTAGCCGTCCGTCTCGCCGAAGAGGGCGAGCGGACCGGTCGTGGGGCTGAGATAGCCGAGCTTGATCTTCCCGGCCGTCGCGGCGCGCGCATAGCGCGGCATGGCCAGCGTGCTGGCGGCGACGCCGGCTCCAAGCCCTTTCAGCACAGTCCGGCGGCTTGGCCGCAAGCCCGATTTCACCAGTTTGTTGTAATAGGTCACTGTCGTTTCCTCCCGTTGTTAAAGTCTCCCCGACCCGCCCTCATCGACGGTGCCGGCCTCAGTTCAATGCTTCAGGTCATCCGCAGCAGCGAACCGCCATCGATGACGATCTGCGAGCCCGTCACGTAGGACGAGGCGGGCGAGGCCAGATAAAGCGCCAGGCCCTTGATCTCTTCCGGATCGCCGATCCGGCCGATCAGTGTCTGGGCCTCGAAGGCCTTGCGGTCCGCCGGATTGCGCAGCCGACCGCCGGCGATGTTGGTGATGAACGGTCCGGGAAGGATGGCGTTGATGCGGATGTTGTAGGCGCCGAGCTCCATCGCTATGTGGCGGACGAGATGGTTCACCGCGGCCTTGGCCGGCATGTAGGGCGTGCCCACGATGCTCTCGTTGATCAGCGAGGCGATGGACGACGTGACGATGATCTGGCCGCCGCCATTCGGCTTCATGTGCCGGACGGCATGCTTGATCGTGGTGTAGACCGAGGTCAGGTTGATCTCGATCACCTTGTCCCAGTGCTCGTCGGGCAGGTTCTCGATGGCGCCCTCGGGGTTCCTTTCCCCTGTCGGAGTGTTGAAGCCCGGCCCGGCGTCGATCCCGGCATTGGCGAACACGACGTCGATCGAGCCCGCCTTCTCGGCCACCTTGTCGAAGGCCTGGGCCATGGCCGCACGGTCGCCGACGTCGACGACCTGGCCCCAGACCTCGCCACCCGCGGCACTGATGGCGGCCACGGTCTTCTCCAGCCCGGCTGGGTTCAGGTCGAAGATGCAGACCTTCGCCCCGTGCTCGGCCATGATCTCGGCATAGGCCTGACCGATGCCGCTGGCGCCGCCGGTGACGATCACCGACTTGCCCCTGACATCGAACATCTTCTCAAGTGCAGCCATCCATTCCTCCCTTTTGCGCAACACCGACCCGCATGCCGACGCCTTCGCGGCGCCCGCGGCGCGCGGTCACCTGGTCTTTTTCCGCGACAGCACGAAATCGGACTCCACGTCGTAGAACGGGGCCGCAACCTCGACCTTGGCGGCTGCTGCAGCGTCCTCGACCTTGCGGAATTCTGCGAGCAGGCTCTTCTTCACGCCGAAGACGGCGTCCGAATCGATATACGGGTCATCTGGATCGAAGATGTGCGTGGTCAGCGTGTCGAAGCCATCGGCGTCGACGATGTAATGGAGATGCGCCGGACGATTGGGATGGCGACCCAGCGCGCCCAGCAGCTTGCCGACCGGCCCATCATCGGGGATCGGGTAGTACTTGGGCTTCACGCCGCGGAACCAATAGCGCCCGTCTGCGCCGGTGCGGAACACCCCTCGCAGGTTGAAGTCGGGCTGGATACCCTTTTGCTGCACGTCGTAGAAGCCCTCGTCATTCGCCTGCCAGACATCGATCTTGGCTCCTGCGACCGGGTTGCCGTCGGTGTCGAGGATGCGGCCATGCACGAACATGGGCTCGCCCTTCTGGTCGAGGCAGATGTTCGAGCCCATCGGCAATTCGGGCGCATCGGCGACATGGAAGGGTCCCAGCACCGTGGATTCCGAGGCGCCCGACGGCTTCCTGTTGTTGATCGCATCGACCAGCATCGAGACGCCGAGGACATCCGACAGCAGGATGTACTCCTGCCGCCACTCGTTGCAGATCTGGCCCGTCTGCGTCAGGAACATGATCGCGCCGAACCATTCCTCCTGTGTCGGCTCGATCTCCTTCACCGCCTCGTGCAGCTTGCGGGTGATGACCTCCATCACCTGGCCGAGCCGCTCATCCCTGGCATTCTTGTTCCGCGCCACGACGATTTCGGCCGAGTTCGCTTCGGTGAAATAGCCGTATTCGTGTTCATCGATCATGGACATTCCTCAGCGTGCAAGAACGGATTTGAAGACCCGGCGCAGTTCGGCCGCGGGGTCGGACGCCAGGGCCTCTGAGCGCCAGGCGACATGATGGTCGGGGCGGACGATCAGGCAGCCCGCATCGCGGATTTCGCGCGCCCGCGCCCAGTCGCCCGTGTGGTCCTCAACAGCACGACGCGGGCCGATCACATGGGTCCGGATCGGCAGGCCGAATTCCGCGGCGACCTTGTTTGCCGCGGCAAGCCACGCCTCGCCGCCAATGCCGGTCAGCAGCGTGAACTCGCCATGCCCGCAAAGGTCGAGCGTCGAGACCTTCCTGCCCGAGCGCTCGAAGATCCAGACATGCGGCAGCCGCGCGCCCGGCCAGGTCGTGGGCGCATAGTGCAGCTCGCGATCCTTCTCGAAGGCTGGCTCAGGCTGGCCGTCGGTCACGACGGCGCCCGACGCATAGCGCTGGTTCATCTCGACACCATGGGCATCGAACTCGTATTTCTTGAACGCGATGGCCTTGCGGAGCGCCTCGCGCTGAGCTTCGGCGGCGGCATCGGCGCGAGCCTCCATGTTCCGGTGGATCTTGTCGTGATCCACGCCGCCGTCCATGCCGAGGGACTCGAAGATGGGCCCGAACTCGGCGATCGACTGGTTCGCGCGTGTTACGATCTGGCGCGCGATCGGCGCACGCTCGGCCGAGTAGCTGTCCAGAAGCCCGATCCCCGCTTGCCCCTTGACGATTTTGGCGAGCTTCCAGGCGAGATTGAACCCGTCCTGGATCGAGGTGTTCGAGCCGAGCCCGTTCGAGGGCGGATGCCGGTGCGCGGCGTCACCCATGATGAGCACGCGGCCCCTCTGCATCCGCGTGGCGAAGCAGTTGTTCACGGTCCAGGTGTTGGCGCCCAGAAGCTCGATCTCGAGCTTCGGATCGCCGACGAGCTGACGCGCGACCTCGGTGGCCAGCGCCGGCGTCACGTCCGGCGGCGGCTGGTTGATGTCGTAGCCCCAGACGATGAGCCACTCGTTCCACGGCCGCACCATGCGCACGAGACCCATGCCGATCCCGCCGACGTCGGCACCGGGCTGCATGACCCAGTAGAGGACGCTCGGCCGGTGGGCGACGTATTTCGAGAGATCGGCCCTGAACAGGATGTTCATCGAGCCGCCGACGCCCATCTTGCCCTCGAACGGCAGGCCCAGATGCTCGGCCACCAGCGAGTTGCCGCCATCGGCACCGACGAGGAACTTCGACCGTACGGTGAAGTCCTTGCCCGACAGCCGGTCGCGGCAGGTCGTGGTGACGCCGTCCGCATCCTGAACATGGCTGACATATTCGGTGCTCATGCGCGCCTGCGTGCCACGCGCACACGCCGTCTTGAACAGGATCGGCTCCATGAAGGTCTGGGGCAGATCATTCATGAAGGACGGCGACGACAGGAGATGTTCGGCCTTGGAGAGCGGGTCCGTGCCCCAGCTCTTCATCCGGCCGATCTCCTCACCGGCGAGGCTTTCGCAGAACACGTTCTCGCCCATCAGCTCCTGCGGCGAGGCATGCATCATGGCCTCGGCCTCGACGTCCGGCCCGAGGTCGCGAAGCACCTCCATGGTGCGCTGGTTGGTGATGTGGGCACGCGGCGTATTCGACAGCCAGCGGTAGCGGTTCACGACCATGTTGGCGACGCCGGAGCTGGACAGCAGTGCCGCCGTGGCCGAGCCTGCCGGGCCGGTGCCCACGACCAGCACGTCGGTTTCGATATCCGCCATCAAATTCCTCCCTCGAGCTTCGGACCAGCCAGCCTGCGGCGGACCGGAAACAGATGCAGGCCGCTGCGGGCCGAGATCAGCCCCCACAGCCCCTTTGGCGCGAACAGCATCACGACGATGGCGATCAGCCCAAGCGTCATCAGGTACCAGCTGCCGTAGTCGGCCAGCGCCGAGCGCAGCGCAAAGAAGACCAGCACCCCGAGGATCGGACCCTCAATGGTGCCAATGCCGCCGATGACGACGATGAAGATGACGTATGCGGTCCAGTCGGTGACGGCGAAGGCCGCATCCGGCGAGGTGCGGGCCGTCTGCAGAAAGATCAGCGCGCCAGTCAGTCCGGTGGCGGCCGCGGCGATGAGAAAGACCGCCCATTTGAGGCGCACGACATCGACGCCCACCGATTGGGCCGCCTCGACATTGTCGCGCACCGCCGCCAGCGCCAGCCCAAGGCGACTGCGCAGCAGCCAGTAGATGCCGCCCGTAACGGCGACGACCAGCACCAGCGCCAGCCAGTAGGCCAGGATGTCGCGCGCAGCGGCTTCGCGTACGCCGAACAGCGCCCGGATCGCATCCGTGCCCAGGATGTTGCTCGTCGCCTCGCGCGGCAGCGAGGTGCCGGTGCCCCCGCCGAGCGCCTTCCACTGCGCGACCAGCAGCCGCGTCACCTCGGCGATCACCCAGGTGCCGATGGCGAAATAGGCGCCCTGCAGACGGAAGGCGAAGAAGGCCGTGGGAACGGCCAGCACCAGCGCCGCAAGACCGCCCAGCAGGATTGCCGGAACCGGGTTCCAGCCCAGCAGGATCACGCCCGCGAACAGCGCATAGGCGCCGAGGCCGACGAAGGCCTGCTGGCCCACCGAGACCAGGCCGCCATAGCCCGCCAGCAAGTTCCAGATCTGCGCCAGCGTCAGCATGGTGAAGATGAAGAACAGGTCCTGTATGACGCCGCGGGTGGTCACGGCGGGCAGTGCGAGCCCGGCCAGGATCACAACGAGTACGGTGATCTCCGTGGCAGTTCCGGCGCGGGTGCGGGTTGTCAGCCGATACATGCCGCCCCCTCAATCGACCGCGCGCGGGAACAGGCCCCGCGGCTTGAGCAGCATCACGGTGAGGAAGGCGATGTGGCCCGCCAGGATCTGCCACTCCGGATTCACCGCCGCGCCGGCCGTCTGGGCGACGCCGATGATGATCCCGCCTGCGAGTGTGCCCCACAGGCTGCCGAGGCCGCCGATGATCACCGCCTCGAAAGCGTAGATCAGCCGCGCCGGCCCGATCGAGGGATCGAAGTTCGCGCGCATGCCGAGATAGAGCGCCGCCAGCGTCACCACGACCATCGCAATCCCGGTGGCGACAGCGAACACTTGCTTCGGCTCGATCCCCATCAGGCCCGCCGTCACGGCGTCGTCCGAGGTGGCGCGGAAGGCACGGCCGAGGGCGGTGTGATAGAAGAGCCCGTTCAAGGCGACGATGGCGGCGATCGCGGACGCAAAGGTCATCAGCGGCATCACCCCCACCGTGACCTGCCCGAGATCGAGCGACGCCCCTTCCAGCGCCCCCGCCGGAATGCGGCGGCTGTCGGCGGAAAAGACCTCGAGCAGCCCATTCTGCAGGGCGACCGACAGGCCGAACGTGACGAGAAGCGGCGGCAGGATGTCCTTGCCCAGCACGCGGTTCAGCACGGCGGCCTGCAGCAGCCAGCCGAGCGCGAACATCGCCGGCATGGCGACCAGGGCGGCGACCCAGGGCGACAGGCCGAGCAGCGTGACGCCCATCAGCACCAGATAGGCGGCGAGGACGATGAGGTCGCCATGGGCCAGGTTCACCAACCGCATGATGCCGAAGACGAGGCTCAGTCCGGCTGCGAACAGCGCATAGAGCCCGCCCAGCAGAATCCCTTGCACGAGGGTGTCCAGCCAGATCATCGGCGCAGCACCTCGACCAGGCCACAGGCGCGCTGCGCAAGCAGACGATGGAGCTTCGGGCTCATCGTCATGCCGCCTCTCCGAAATAGGCCGTATGGATTTGCCTGCGCGTGACCTCGGCCGCCTTCGCGACCAACGTCACGCGGCCCTCCATCATGCAGTAGACACGGTCGGCCACCGCCAACGCCTTGCCGATATCCTGCTCCACCACCACGATCGCGGCGCCCCCTTCGCGAACCTTGGGAAGCGCGGCGTAGATATCGCGGATAACGACGGGCGCGAGGCCGAGGCTGATCTCGTCGCAGAGCAGCAATTCGGGGTTCGACATCAACGCCCGGCCGATCGCCACCATCTGCTGCTGGCCGCCCGAGAGCGCCGTGCCGGGGCTCTTGCGCCGCTCGCGAAGAACCGGGAAGAGGTGATAGACCGCGTCGAGGCCCCACGGCCCCGGCGCCTTGCGCGCCTGCCCGCCGATCAGGAGGTTTTCCTCGACCGTCAGCGAGGCAAAGAGCCGGCGTCCCTCGGGCACCATGGCGATGCCGCGCTTCATGACCTCGGCTGGGGAAAGCGCGCCAATGGGTTCGCCCCGATGCATCACCATGGCGGCCGCGTTGCGGATCACACCCGCGATCGAGCGCATCAGGGTGGATTTTCCGGCGCCGTTGGCGCCGATGATCGCCACGCATTCGCCGGCGGCCACGGTGATATCCACGCCGAACAGCGCTCGGAACTGGCCGTAATTCGCGGTGAGGTCGCGGGTTTCGAGCAGCATTAGACCTCGAGCCCCAGATAGATTTCCCGAACCTCTTTCGAGGCCATGATCTCGTCCGGTGCGCCGATCCCGATCACGCGCCCGAAGTCCAGCACGAGAAGCCGTTCGACCACCGACGTCAGGGCATGCAGAACATGCTCGATCCAGATGATCGTGGTTCCTTTCGCGTGGATGGCTCGGATCGTCGCGACCAGGGCCTTGCATTCGCCCTCCGTCAGACCGCCGGCGATCTCGTCCAGAAGCAGAAGCTCGGGTTCCGTCGCCAAGGCGCGGGCGAGCTCCAGGCGCTTGCGATCGAGAAGGCTCAGCGATCCGGCCACCACATTGGCCTTCCTGAGAAGCTCGGTCTGCTCGAGGATACGCGCGCAGTCCTCGACCATCTCGGCCTCGCGTCCACCCCGGCCGAAGGCGGCGGCGGTCAAGAGGTTTTCGAACACGGTCAATCCCTCGAAGGGCTGCGGGATCTGGAAGCTGCGGCCGACGCCCATGCGCACACGCTCCATCGCCGGAGCACGGGTCACGTCACGGCCGAGGAATTCGATGCGGCCCTCATTCGCAAGCAGATTGCCGGTGATCAGGTTGAAGAGCGTCGACTTTCCTGCCCCGTTCGGGCCGATGATGCCCAGGGCCTCGCCGCGCGGCACCGTGAAGGTCACGGAATCCGCAACCTTCAAGGCCCCGAAGGACTTCGAAACGTTTTCCAACCTGAGTATCATCACTGTCATCCTCGGGGCGCGCTGGAGGAAGGCGGCGCATCCGCCGCCCTCGCGAGCGTCAGGCCAGGGCTTCCATCTTGCCTGCGGTGGGAATCTCTGGCGCGCCGGCGTTTTCAACGATCACCAGATCGAAGCCGCTGCCGGCCTTCTTGCGCCACTGCCCGCCGACGAGCGGCGTCTTGCAGACGTTCTTTGCGGCAAACGGCGGTAGCCCCGCTCCGCTCCAGGCCACCTTGCCCACCACGGTCGTCATGTCGGTGGCCGCTATGGCCGTCGCGATCGCCTCGGCATTCGTCGGATCCGAAACGCGCCCCATGACATTGGCCGCCACCTCGAACAGCGAATGGACAAAGCCGATCGGCTGGGTCCAGGGACGCCCGGTCTTCGCGGTGAAATCCGCCGCGAGTTCGGCCGAGCTCTCGCCGGTCACCGACGACTTGAACGGATGCGAGGCCGACCACCAGACCTCGGACGAGAGGTTGTTGCCGGCATCGCCCAGCGTCTCGACCGATTGCGGAAAGAGGATCGCCTTGGCCACCGTCACTGCCTTGGGCTTGAAGCCCTGCTGGCGGGCCTGGTTCCAGAAGGTGGTGAAGTCGGGCGGGATGACCACACCGGTGGCGATCTCGACATCGGCCGACTTGAAGGCGTTGACCTGCGCGGTGAAATCATCCGTGAGGTTCTGATAGCGACCGGGATCGGTAAGGCTGAAGCCGGCGGCATCGAGACCGGGCCTCAGCCCGTTCTTGGGGTCGCCCCAGGCATTGCCGTCGGCGTCGTTCGGGAACAACCCGCCAACCTTGCCGTTGGTGGAAAGTTGCTTCCACATGCCGGTGTAGACGGCGATGATGTCTTCGAGACCCCAAAAGTAATGATAGGCGAACTCGAAGGGCTTCCACGAGGCCGGATCGGCCGGATTGCCCTGCTGGCCGATGAACCAGGGCTGCCACGGCGCCATGGTCGAGATGACCGGCACGCCCTCCGCCTCGCAGGTGGTGGCCACCGGATTGGTGTTTTCGGGCGTGGAGCCGACGAGCATCAGGTTGATCTCATCGTCGACGATCAGGCTCTTGGCCACCTCCGCCGCGCGATTGGGGTTCGACTGGCTGTCCTTGACGATGATTTCGAAGTTCTTGCCCGCCTCGGAAGCGAGGAAAGCCTTGATGTTGTAGGCATCGCTCTCCGCGAAGCCGGCGAGCGGCCCCGTCTGCGGCGAAACATAGCCCAGGCGGATCTTGGCGCCCTGCGCGATGGCCGGCGTCGCCAGCCGCGAACCGGCGAGCGTCAGGCCTGTCGCCGCCGAGGCTTTCAGTAGGCTGCGTCTTGTAATCATCTGCTTCTCCTCCCTCTTCCCTCTTCTCAGCCCCCCGGACGGCGCCCCTCGAACGCCGCCTGGAGGAGTTCCCTTATCGATCCCGGGTCGATCGGCCTCGGGTTCGCATAGGCATTCTTCAGTGCGATCACAGCCGCGCGGTCGAGATCGGCTTCCCGGATGCCGATCTCCTTCAGGCTCAGCGGAGAGCCGACCGACCGCGCGAAATCCCAGAGCCCGCCGCCCGCCGAGCCACCACCGAATGCTTCGGCGATCGGGCGCAGCAGATCGGGGACCGCGGCTTCGTTGTAGGCGGTGGTATAGGGCAGCAGGATTGCATGGGTTTCGGCGTGCGGCGTGTCGAACGAACCGCCGAAGACATGCGCCAGCTTGTGGTGCAGCGCCATCGAGACGTAGCCGAGCGCGGTCGAGCAGCACCAGGCCGCATAGAGCGCCTGCGCCCGCGCTCCGCGGTCCTGCGGATCGTCGATCAGCCGCGGGATACCATCGCGGAAGGCAACCATGGCATCCTTGCACATCAGCACGACCACAGGATTGCGGTCGGGGGCGTAGAAGGTCTCCATCGCGTGGGCGATCGCATTCATCGCCGAGGTGACGGTGAGGCCGGCCGGCAGGCTCAACGTCAGGTCGACGTCGTAGATCACGGTCTCGGGGCGGATATCCGGCGAGCGGCGGGTGGTCTTTTCGCCGGCCGCCGTCTCGCCGAGGATGTCGGTCATTTCCGAGCCGGCATAGGTGGTCGGGATGACCACCTGATCGGCGCCGGTGCGGACAGCGATGGCCTTGCCGAGCCCAGTGGTCGAACCACCGCCGAGGCTGACGACCGCCGAGGCCCCGCTGGCGCGGAAGGCTTCGACGGCCTTCTCCGTCACCTCGACGGGCGTATGCATGACAGCGCCGGCAAAGATCCCGGCGGCGAGGTCGCCAAGGCTTGCGGCCAGCCTTCGCGCATCGGCCTCCTGATGCGGCGTCGAAAGCACCAGCACCTTGTCATGGCCAAGCCGCCGGACTTCCTCCCCGGCGCGCGCCATGGTGCCCGATCCGAAAACCACCCGTGTCGCCAGACCCGGAAAGGTGAAATTGTCCATCATCGCGCCGCCTCCATGCGCGGGCCCCGTCCGACGGACAGGTCCGCCAGGATCGTGCCCAGCATCGCGATCTCGGCATTCGAGACCTCGTGGCTCCGGCCGGGGAACAGATCGGCCCGCAGGCGCGCGCCACTGCTGCCCAGCGACTGCGCGGCATCGGCAAAGGCCGAGACCGGAATCCAGGGATCGGCATCGCTGCCGGAGAGATAGACCGGCACACCGGCCGGTACGGCTTCGGATCGTGCATCCTCGGGGACACCGACGCGGCAACCAGTGAAGGCCGCCAATGCGTCCGGTGGTGGAAGGCCCGCACAGAGATACTCGATCGAGAGGCACGCCCCTTGCGAGAAACCTGCCAGAAGCAACGGACGTCCAGGCAGCTCCGCGCGAGCCGCGGTTACGGCGGCTGCAAGGTGGTCGAGTGCGTCGGAAAGCTGCGCGCGGGCGACCGGCGTCAACGGGTCGACGGCACGCGCCTCCCACCACGCGCCGAGCGGTGCGCGCGGCAGGACGAAGGCTACAGCCGGCGCGGAAAGCCGAGCCAGCACGTCGGACTGCATCTCCTCCGGCGATTGGCCGCGGCCGTGAACGAAGACGCAGATCGCCTTCGCCTCCGAACCTCTGGACCCAACCCTGAGCGGACCGCTGCCTGAGCTCACACGAAGTCCGCCTGTTCCAGACCGGCCTGCAGTTCGCCCTCGCGGTCCTTGAACCACGGCGGAAAGACCAGCGTCTTGCCGATCTGGCCCGGGGGCTCGTCCTTGGCCCAGCCTTCCGGCGTGGTCCAGGCAAGTTCGAACAGCGCGCCTCCGGGCGAGCGGACATAGCAGGACTTGAAGTAGTTGCGGTCCTTCTGCTCCGATATGTCCGTGAAGCCGAGGCCCTCGATATGAGCGCGCAGCTTCAACTGGTTCTCTTCGTCGCCCGTGTTGAGGGCGAGGTGGTGGATCGTGCCGCCCGCCAGCGTCCATGTGCCCTGCTGGTTGTCGCGGTCGACAATGACCTCCACACGCTGTGCGACGCCGGTCGCGTCGGGCACGCGGAACACGAGCCCCTCGTGGTTGTCGGCCTCTTTCTCCAGCGGCAACGCAATGGTCAGGAAATCGTCCATGGCGGTGCGGTCCATCACCGCCACCACGGCGCCGTAAATTCCCTTGATGCCGTGGGCCTTGCCGATGCCCTGCGCCTCGTTGGTGATGGGCGCGCGCGGATCGCTGTCGCTTTCCACCAGTTCATGCGGGATGCCGCAGGGATGTGCGAAAGCCGCACGGTCGGCGCCGAAGCGTGTGATTTTGACGGCCTCGATGCCGCGCGCGTTCAGCCGGTCCACCCAGAAATCCGCAGCCCCCTTGGGGATCGACTGCATGATGGTGCGCGACTGGTTGGTCCCGCGGCGGCCGTAGACGCCCGGCTTGCGGAATGGGAAGGTGGTGATGATCGTCGAGGCATCGCCGTCGGGCGAGCCGTAATAGAGGTGGTAGACAGGGATTACGCCGTCGAACAATACGGTGCGCTTCACCGAATGCAGGCCGAGCGCCTTGGTATAGAAATCAAAATCTTCCTGAGCGCCGTCGGTCGACAGCGTCAGGTGGTGGTAGCCGCTGACTCGTGCCATCGGTCATCTCCTCCCAGAGGTTTCGGTTTCGCCCCGCCGCTGCGGGCAGAGCACGAGGTTGAGGTCGAGCGCGTGCTTCCGCTTTCCTCCATTGGGCGGCAGTGCACGGAACTCGGCCATGAGTTCGGATTTGACCCCGAAGATGGCATCCCGGCCGATCGCAGGGTCCGACCGGTCGAAGACGTGGGTCGTCAGCGTTTCGAAGCCTTCCGCCGAGACGCGAAAATGGATGTGGGCCGGCCGCTCAAGGCCAAGGCCAAGCGCAGACATCAACTGACCGACCGGTCCGTCCGACGGCAGCGTGTAACCCTTCGGCTTCACCGTCATGAAGCGGAAGCGTCCCTGCTGATCGGTGCGGAAGCGTCCGCGCAGGTTGAATTCCGGCTGCCTGTCCGGCTCCTGGTTCTCGTAGAGACCCTCGGCATTGGCCTGCCAGATCTCGACCATCGCATTGCCGATCGCATCGCCGTCGAGCGCGACGATCCGGCCCGTTACCTCAAGCGGCTCGCCCTTGTGATCGCGCGAGATGTTCCCGTCGAGCGGCATCTCCGGCACGTCGGCCCGGTAGAAGGGTCCGGCCAAGGTGTTTGGGGTCGCCCCGGCGGGGCGCGGGCTGTTCTGGTCCTCGATCAGCGAGGACACACCAAGGACATCGGCAAACAGCACCCATTCCTGGCGCCGCGCATCGGCGTAATGGCCGACCTCGGTCAGAAAATCGATCGCCTGCCGGAATTCCTCGCCAGAGGGTCGCAACTCCACGATCAGCGCGTGCAAACCATCCACGGCGGCCTGCGCCGCCGCTGCCAGGCGGGACTGGCCGATTGCCGCCAGACGCCGCGAGAATTCCTCGGCCTGCGTCGAGATCATCTTGGGGAATTCATCCCCTTGCGGGCCGTCGTGCTGGCCGTCCATCCGCCGGGACCTCCCTTCCCCTTGCCAAACGGGATAGCACGGCCCGACGCGGTGCTTGATGAGATGTGGCGCCCCTTGTATAGCGTTTTGCTATGAAGCTGAACGAGCGCCACCTGATGCAACTCGCCGCGGTGCTGGATGCCGGCGGCGTGTCGGAAGGAGCCGCCATGCTGGGCCTGACCCAGCCTGCGGTCAGCCGATCGCTTGCCATGCTGGAGGCACGGGTGGGCGAGCCGCTCTTCCTCAAGGGCCGTCGACCGCTGCAGGCGACACCGCTCGGTTTCCAGCTGGCGGCGCAAGGCCGCACGATCATCACTGCCTCGCGCAAGGCGTCGGATGCGGTGCAGGGCTTCATGAAAGGCACGAAGGGCATTGTCCGTGTCGGCGGCGTGCCCTTCTTCATGGATGCGATGATCAGCCGGATGATCGGAGAATTCCAGAAGCTCGAACCCGACGTCACCGTCCAGCAAAGCTATATGAACCTGCCCGAGATGGTCGCTGCGCTGGAGAGCAACCAGATCGACCTCGGGATCGTGCCGATCGGCGTGCTCGACCTCGGACCCGGCTTCGAATTCACCGAGATCCTGCCTGGACGCAACGTCGTGGCTTGCCGGCCCGACCATCCACTGCTGCGCAATCGCCGCCTCAGGGCGCATGACCTGACCAGCTTTCCCTGGGTGGCCCCCCTGCCCGGCTCCCCGCTGATGTCGGACCTGCAGATGATCCTGATGAGCATCGGCATGTCGGACCTGAACGTTCGCTATTCGGGAGGCTCGCTGATGAGCGTGATCAACTTCCTTGCCGAAACCGATGCGCTGGCCGTGCTGCCATTCTCCGTGGTCTTCGCGCAACGCAAGGAGAACCGGGTGACGGTGCTCCCCTATGAAATCCCGCAGCCCAGCCGCTCACTCGGCATCCTGCGCCGGGTGGGCGGGCCACGCTCGCCCGCGGCAGAGCGCTTCGCGGGCCACGTCACGACCGCCTTCGAGAATCTGAAGCACATCATCAAGCGGCATGAGAATGCCGTCGTCTGGGGGCGTTAGCCGGGTATTCGCGCTTACTGTCGGAAATACCGTCAAACTCCAGCGCCTGAATCGCAGGCTGAAGCGCTTCTTCGCCAAATTAACCCAAGCGCGGCGTGTTCCACTCGATCGTCGAACTCCAGGTGGTGGCGGAAACCAAAGCATACCCGCGTCCCTTCCGGTGGACAAAGGATCCGGACAGGATCATTGCCGCCGTCAGGCGCGGACACCAGGCATTGGATTCGCTCCACTAGACTAGCGCCGACCGCTGGCGATCATGACCTCCACCTCGATTCCGATCGGCCCGCCCGTGTCGCCGAGGTCCCGCCGGATCTCCTCGCGCACGGCGCGGCGCACCTCCTCGGGCAGCGCGACCAGTGCCTGGCCGGTGGATGCGCCACCCAGCTCGAACGGCGCGAAGTAGGTGTCGAAGGACGGCAGCACAAAAGTGTGCTTCTCGATGTTGGTCTCGATGTCCACGAAGCCAGCCTGACTGAAGTGCAACTGTAGACGTGCCGCATCGCCGAGCGCGAAGGTGCGAGCGGTGGCCTCGGCCAAGCTTGGCATATACCGAGCCATAACGACGTTGATCCGGCCGTTATAGGAGCGGTCCGGCACCGTGGTAACCGAGACTGCCGCGCGCCCGCCGGGGCGGAGCACGCGACGGAACTCCGAGAGGCCTCGCACCGGGTCGGGGAAGAACATCAGCCCGAGGCTACACAGCACCGCGTCGAAGCTCGCGTCGGGGAAGGACAGGGCTTGGCCGTCCTCGACCGCCACGGAGGCGTTTGATGCCTTGCTCAGGCGCCGACGCGCCTTCTCGACCATCTCGGCCGAGAGGTCGGCGGCCACGATGGAGCCCTCAGGTCCGACGATGGCTAGGGCAGCCTCGGCCGCAATTCCAGTGCCGGCGGCGACATCGAGGACGGACTGGCTTGGTGCGAGCCTCGCCGCGCGCAGCACGAACGGCACGAAGTGGGCGGAGACGTGCGAGAATGCACGATCGTACTCGGCGGCGGCCTCCGCCTTGTAGGTCAGTTCGTGGGCCATTCTCTTCTCCCGCTCCATCCCGGCGATCGTCCGCTATACTCCGAAGCATCCCCTCGGCGGTCAACGGGTCGCCGAGGTGAGGACGGAGCGGGCGCACGCCCGAGAGAGCAACGCGCGCAGCTACAGCACGGGTACGTTCCGGTAGATTCGCACCACTAGTAGACCTTGAAAGTGCCCGCATCCGCTCGTGCATCCACGTCGGTGATCAGCATGTGCCCAGGCGACACCGTGATCGAGATCGCGAGTTCGGCGCGGGCAAGAGCGTCTTGGGCGGTCAGGCTGCTGGCCCAGAATACCGGGACCTCCCCTGCCATGATTTCGACCGCATCGCCCCAGTCGGGAGCCATCAGATCTCTTATTCCGATGATCGATGGATCTCCGACATGGACGGGAGAGCCGTGGGCATGCGGGAAGCGTGCGGTGAGAGCGCGAACCTTGTCGACGTCGCATCGTCTTGTCGGGCGCATGGAGACAACCATTTCGCCGCCAAACGGTCCGACGTGGGATGTCTGGATCCTGGTTCGAAATTTGGGGGAGGCTTTGCCGTAGCCGATCCGGCGGAGCTTCACGCCCTTTTCAGCAAGCGCAGCCTCGACGGTAAGCCAGCTGCCGAGCGCGAAAGCGGCAAAATCATCCCGCCACAGGTCGATGATGTCGGTTTTCCGACGGATCACCTCCCCGAAGCAGTAGATGTTATATTGAGGCGCATCGGTTCGGATATCGATATCGCCCAGGGCTGGAAGCAATGGGCTGCCGGCACGGCTCACGCCCACCAAAGGACAGGGTTTAGGGTTGCGGACGCAAAACTGATGGAAATCGCTGGCAAACCTGCGGGGCACGATCACAACGTTGGCCTGCAGCTTGCCGCGCGCAAGCCCTCCTGTGTACCCTTCATAGGCACCCGTTCTAACCAGTCCGCGCAGCTTATCCGCATCGACCAGTCGTAAATTGTCATAGATCAATGCGGTGGTCTGGCGAGCCATGGCCTTCGAGAGTATGCATTTTTACAGACAGGTCGGGAGGGCGTAAGATCATCGGCGGGTCGTCCGCTTGTCAAATTGTCAGAATCTTTCATCAACGATAAATTGTATTTATTGGCCTACCAACAGAGACTACCTTTATCATTAGCGCTTGCGAATAAACCTTTTGGTCATTGACATGTGCGGCAGCCGATCGCTTCTATCTGGCGACCTGCCTCGTGCAGAAAGCCGAGGTCGCGGTTCATGTAGAAGAGCAGGAAGGCCGCGTAGAGGACAAAAACGAGGCTGAAGACCAGCGTCTTCACGACCAGCGACAGCGCAAAGACATTCAGGTGCGGCGAGGCGCGGGCCAGGAAAGCCAGCACGATGTCGGACAAGAGCATGCTGATGACGAGCGGGAAGACAAGAGTCAGCGCCATCATCAGGATGCGGTTCAGCAGACCGAGGAAGATTTCGGCTGCATCCTTGCTAAACACGGGCAGAAGTTGGTCGATCGGCCAAAGTCCGTAGCTGTCGTAGAGGCTGGTCAGCGAAAGTTGCAGGCCGCCGGCTGCGAGGTAGATCGTGACCATGATGACAGCGAGCAAGGTGCCGGTGGCACTCGTCTCATGCGTCATCATCGGATCGATGAGCGTCCCCATCGTGGAGCCGCGCTGCAGGTCCAGTATGTCGCCCGCGGCCTCCGCAGCCCAGAACGGTATGCCCATTGCCAGCCCGAGCGTTACCCCGACCACGACCTCCTTGAGCATGTACAGCACGATCATCGTCGTCGTGATGTCGGTGCTCGTCAGTTTGTTGACGATCATCGGAAAGACCGGAACCGCCAGCGCCAGCGCCACGCCGTTGCGCAGAAGTCCGGATAGCGGCACGCGCGAAAAGAGCGGCATCAGGAGCATGAAACCGGTCATGCGTGCGAGCACGAAAGCGCCTGCCAGAAGATAGAACTGAAGCTCTTTGACCGACGTGAAGAGTGGCTCGACCGGCATCCGCGTGCCTCAACGCGTGACGATGGGGAATTCGTCCAGCGCCGTCGAGGCCTGCTCGGCGATCTGCTGGCCAAGCAGCGGGCCGAAGACGATGATGACCAACAGGATCACGACGAGCTTGATCGTTTGCGGCAGCGACTGATCCTGGATCTGCGTCAGCGCCTGGGCAAGGCCGACGAGGATGCCGACGGCCAGCGCCGCGATAATCGCCGGGCTGGACGCGAACAGCACCGTCAGAAGCGCGCTTTGGACCTTCGCCAGGATGAAGTCATTGCTCATGCAAAACCCCCAGCAGCGTCAGCCGTAACTCAGGATGAGGCCATGCATCAGCCGCGACCAGCCGTCGATGGCAACGAAAAGGAACAGTTTCAATGGGATCGAAATGAGAACCGGCGACACCATGATCATGCCGAGCGTCATCAGGACGTTGGCGACAACGATGTCGATGATGAGGAAAGGAAGATAAAGCAGGAAGCCGATCTCGAAGGCACGGGTAAGCTCGGAGGCGACAAAGGCGGGAACAAGGATCGACAGATCGTCGTCCTTCAGACTCTGGCGCGCCTGTTCCGGCCACAGACGGGTCGTTCCATCGAGAAAGAATTGCCGCTCCTGCGGCTGGGTGAATTTCATGAGGTGTCGCTGCAATGGTTCCCTGACCAGTTGCGCCGCCCTGGCGAGGTCGTCCGTGGTCTGGAACTGGACCTGCCCTTCCTGAAGCCGGCCGGACATCTCGCTCAGCAACGGCGTGGTGACATAGACCGTGAGCACGAGCGCTATGCCGTAGAGCACCAGATTGGGCGGCATCTG
The DNA here is from genome assembly GCF_964252735.1 of Mesorhizobium sp. LjNodule214. Lineage (NCBI taxonomy): Bacteria > Pseudomonadati > Pseudomonadota > Alphaproteobacteria > Hyphomicrobiales > Phyllobacteriaceae > Mesorhizobium > Mesorhizobium sp. LjNodule214. Next base: position 2,306,053 of record NZ_CAXUPE020000001.1, on the reverse strand, counting down.
CTGGACGCCGAGCGCGTTGCGGATGAGAAACAGCACGACCGAAATCTTCAGGAAGCCGGTCATCGTGACGACCGCCAGCGGCAGCAACCCGACGACGCCGACGGCGATGAGAATGCCAAGCAGGTTGGGTGAATTCTCAAGCATTGTCGAACATGCGGACGATCCGCACGCCCAGGCTTTCCCCGATCCGTACGACCTCGCCGTGGCCGACACGCTTGCCGTTGGCGATGATGTCGACAGTCGCCTCTTTCACCTCGGCGAGCGCAACGATAGCGCCGGGCGCAAGCTGCCTTACTTCGCCCAGAGGCATTGCCGTGCGGCCGATCTCGAAGGCGAGCGCGACCGGCAACTCGTCCAGGGTCGACTCTTCCAAAGTCTGGCCGGCCGGCGGCGGCGTGTTCTGGTTCATGGTCCACTCCCAATTCGATCCAGCGATTGCAGTCGGCGCGGCAAGCAATTGCGGCCCGCCTTCAGTCAATGCCACCGGCGCATAAAGGCGCTCGGCAATGATGAGTGCCGCCATGCGTTCTTCTTGCGCATCGTGGAAAAGCACCACATCGTCAGCCTGCAGGCTTCGAAGGTCGCCAAGGGTGATCGTGAGCGCGCCACGCCGGAGGCAGACCGGCAGCGGAAATTCAGCCGGGATCGGCGGCCCCGCCTTGCCGATCTCGTCGAGGAGGTGGCCGATCCGCACCGCCAGACGGGCGACATTCGTGTTCAAGACGCAGCCTATCGTTTCATCCTTGCCGGTCAGGACAAAAGCGAATGGGGGTTCGCCCGGAACGGTATCTCCTGGTGCTACCGATGTGATCGCGATCCTCTCGCCCAGCTTGCCCTCGATCCATTCGAGATCGTCTTCGAACGCGGTCTCCAACAGCAGTGCGGCGTGAGCGGGCGCCAGTCGTTTCATGTCGACCAGTTCGTCCACCTTGGCGAGACCCCGTTCGACAACGGAAAGCGGCAGGCGCAATTTGCCCGCACTGTCACCGACCGTGAACGCAATCGTGCACAGAAGCTGGTCCCCAGGGTTCGGCGCCGGCCAGACGGCCGCGATCGCCATCGTCTTCCCAGCAATCGTGATCTCGGCGGGAGCACGGCGGCGGTAGAAGGCGTTCAATGCCGCAACGTCCCCGGACGCTACGGATTCCAACGTCAGCCGCTCGCCAGCGCGCGACCGCGTGGCCGCGCGTTTCGCTGGTTTTAGCCGCGCTTTCGTTTTTGCCGACGCGAAGGCTTGAGGCATCACATCTATATTCACGGTCACGGATTGGGCTATCGTTCTGCGGGCAAGCGCGGTGGGCCGCGCTCCTCTTCCTCGGAAAGCTCGGCAAGCGCCAGGCGACGCCGCGCGGTGCGTTTGGTCAGATTCTCCAGCAGCCCGTCCAGCTTCGCCACAGCCTTCATGCTCGCGCGATGATCCTTGCGGGCTGCCGACAACTCCACCTTCCGCCGCTGCTCGGCGACACCGGCCATCTTCTCGCTTTCCCGCAACTGCTCGGTTTTTCTGGCGGCGATTTCGAACCGTCCCTGAAGCCGATGGAGGCTGGCCGCCTTTACCGGCTGTCCGACCAGCGAACCGAAGGCTGCATCTTCGGCGTCGACCATGCGCTGCAGGTGCTCGGTGACCGCAGCGGCCGCCTCCTGCCCCTCCCTTGCGGCCCGGTGCGCGGCGGCGTGCCTTCTGATCACTTCTTCCTTTGCGCGCTCCTCACGGCGATGCCTGAGGTCGCGCAGCCGAGCGATCATGTCACGCTCCTTCATTGACGATCTCCCGCATGCGCTGGCGTGTCTTCTCGATGCTCTCGCGTGTGGCTGACGCCTGACGCAGGAAGGCGTTGATGGCGTCGATCTTCGCCACTGCCTCATCCGCCACGGCATCGCTGCCTTTTTCATACTCGCCGACGCGCAGGAGAAGTTCGATATCGGCGTAGCGCGCAAGCAACTCGCGCAGACGGCTGGCGTCAGCCCGATGTGCCGGCGGCACGACGGCATCCATCAGGCGGCTCCGGCTGCGCAAGACGTCGATGGCAGGGAAATGGTTGCGCTGCGCAAGGTCGTTCGACAGGAAGACGTGGCCGTCGAGAAGCGCCTGGATTTCCTCGGCGACCGGATCCAGCGTGCCGTCGCCTTCCAGAAGAACGCTGTAGAGACTGGTGATGGAACCGACGCGGCCAGGGCCAGAGCGCTCGAGCAGACGCGGCAAGACCGCGAACAGCGAAGACGGAAAACCGCGACGCGTCGGCGGCTCGCCCGAGGCCAGGCCGATCTCGCGCTGCGCACGGGCAAACCGCGTTATGTTGTCCATCGCAAGCAGCACGTGCTTGCCCTGGTCGCGAAAATATTCGGCAATGCTGGTCGCCACATAGGCGGCCTTGACGCGCTCGATGGCAGGTCGGTCGGAGGTCGCGACGACGACGATTGCCCGCTCCCGCCCTTCCGATCCAAGCTGATGCTCGAGGAATTCGCGCACCTCGCGCCCGCGCTCGCCGACAAGGGCGATCACGGCAACATCGGCATCGGTGCCGCTGACGATGTCGGAGAGCAGGATCGACTTGCCGACGCCGGGTTCGCCGAAGATGCCGACACGCTGCCCGCGCGCACAGGTGAGCAACCCATCGAGGGCGCGTATTCCGAGCTGGATCGGCTCGGAGATCAAACTGCGCTCGAGCGGAGAGGGCGGATAGGCATTGACCGGATAGCTGCCGGCAATGCCATCCGGCGAAAGCGGTTTGCCATCCAATGGCTCGCCGAGCGCGCTGATCACGCGACCCAGAAGGCCAGGACCGACGGGCACCTGCTGGTCCTTTCCGGTCGCAACGACCTCGGTCAGGCTTGAAAGACCGGTCAGATCGCCAAGCGGAACTAGGATCGCCATCTCATCCATGAGGCCGACGACTTCCGCCTTGGTCGTCCTGCCGGTCCTGGGGTCGACCAGTTCGCATATCTCGCCGATCCGGACCTCCTCCACGGTCGCGTGGATGACCGTGCCGGTGACCCGCCGCACACGCCCTCTCCTCGGCCGGCTGGCATCGTCGCGCAGGCCGGAACGCAGGTTCGGAACGATTGACGCCAGACGGCTTTCGATGTCAGCAACGGGCGCGGTCATGGGATCTTGGCCTTTGCCGAAATCGCGGCCGCTATGGCATTGAGCTGCGCGTCGACGCTTGCATCGACGACGGCAAAGTCCGTCGAAACGATGCAGGCTCCGGCCGCCAGCGCATCGTCCGCGTCGATCTCGACCGTCATGCCCAGATCGCTCTCGCGCAAGACCGCGTCCAGCTCATCGCGAACCCTGTCGACGGAAGCGGGATGAACTCGGACCTTCAGATATTTGGCGCGGCGAATTTCGCTCACGGCCTCCCTTGCGGCCTTGGCGACAAGCGTGCCGACGTCGAATTCTCCCAGCATTCGCCTGACGACATCGAGGGCAAGGCTGATGACTTCGGCTTCCAGCCCACCAAGATAGCGATCCACCTTGACTGCTGTTTCGCTTACCAGCCGCGTGGCATCCGCATCGCCTTGCGCCTTGCCGTCTTCATAGCCCTGCGCATACTCGGCCGCGTAGGCTCGCCGGGCGGCGTCACGCAACTGCTGGGCATCACGCCTCGCCTCGTCGAGAAAGGCGTGTCCATCCTGCCAGGCGCGCGCCTCCGCGGCGCGCAGGATGCGGGCATGAGGGCGCCTTGGCGTGTCAGTGGTCGCTGTGCCCGGTTCGACCATCACGCTAACCCACGGCTCTTCGGACAATCGCCGGACCGGCTTCGGCAAACGGCTCCGCCGTCTGGTCGACAAGCTCGTGCGGCATCAGCTTGAGGCGAACCCGCATGCTGGTCTCGCCAGGCATCGCCTGACACCACGCACCAAGGCAACTCAGGCCGTCGGCATAGACACGGGAACGCATGTCTTCCAGTGGCTCCAACGGTTGCATTGGACCGGCCAGATCGCGGTTGGCGACCGCGAACGTGCAGAGATCGGCGCCAAGTGCTGCCTGCAACGCATCGGCCTCGCGTCCGTCGATGACAGCAGCCAGGCTACCGGCCCAGTAGATCGCGCCCGAGCGAAGCGCGAGCTCTTCCAACTCCTCGCTCGACGACAAGGCGATCGCCCGATCCACCTCGTCGGCCGGTTCATCGACTGCAAAAGAGAGCCGATAGCGCTCCAGCAGAAATTTCGACAATCGCCCATGCAGGCGCTGTGAGCGCAGCATGCGCTCGCAGGCAGCCTCGCTGATCGTGCCGTCAAAGCATTCCGCCAGCCGGGCCGGGTCCGCATAGGATGCGGGGTTGGACATGAATGCCCGCCATTGCGGGCTGGCAGTCTGCTCCGAGCCGGTCTGGGTCATGTCTTCTTCACAGGCAATGCGGAAGAGTCGAGCGCATAGACATCGGGCCGCCGATACCACTGAACGTAGGCTAGCCGGGCAGCCAGAGCGAGGATGGCCGCCGCCATCCCGTAAAACAGCCACATCGCGGCGGCGACGCTGTCCGGATGCAGCCAGAGGCCAAGGAAGGTTGTGAACCCTGCCTCGCCGTTTTCCTGCTCGGGGGCTGTCGCGGCGACCGGAATGAGCGTGACGGAGACGTTGTCATAGGTCAGCCCGGCGATACCCTTGGACACCAGCATCTTGACCTGCGGGATCAGCTCATTCATCGGAACGGATGCGCGATGCCGGATGAAGACGGAGGCGGACGACGGCACCAGCTGTTGTCTCAGCGGATCGTTTTCGGGCAGGACGAGATGAACGCGCGCGGAAAGCACGCCGTCGATGTCCGAGATCGTCTGCGAAAGCTCCTGGCTCAGGCCATAGATCATCGTCGCCCGCTCTTCCACCGGCGAGGACACAAGCCCATCTCTCTTGAACACCTCGCCGAGCGTCTGGAATTCCTGCTTGGGCAAGCCGCTTTCGTCGAGAATCGCCATGGCTTCGGCGAAACGGCCCTTCTGCACGGAAACCGTCATTTTGCCGTCCTTGCCGGCTTCGCGCTGAGCCGGAATCCCGCGACGCATCAGCGTGGCCACGATCTCGTTGGCCTGCTGCTGGTTTAGGTTGGAATACAGCTCCACCGAACAGGCCTGGAGCACAAGCATGCCCATGACAACGAGCGCAACGCGGCACCGGGCGCCGCATCGGCTCAATCGCGTTGACCGCCGCGGCAAGGCTAATCTGGGCACGAACACTCCGCGGCGCCTATTGTTGCTTGATCAGCGTGCTGGTGGACGACGTGACAGCCGTCACGCTGCTCGTCACGACTTCGAGATTGGCTGCCGCCCACATCACCGAGATCGACCGTTCGAGCAGTTGCTCGGCGTTCCTTGCCGGGGTGTCTTCGCCTTCCTTGCCTGACGTCTTGTCGGCGGCATCCTGCGTGGCGGCCGTTTCAGCATTCACGGGGGCGTTCGCCTGGCCAAGGGCTTTCTGGACCTGCTGCATGGTTCCTTCCAGCGACTGAACGGCGGAACCGAACAGAGCCGATGGATCCGTGAACACCCCACCGCCAGCCTTCTCGACCTCGGCCAGATAGTCGAAGAGCTTGTGTTCGACGATCGGCTCGGTCTTTTCCGACTTGGAGGATTGTCCGGCCATCGCCGGATTGGTGCCGGACGATGCCTGCGCCACCTGCTGACCTGCCCGCGTGGCGACATCACCACGCTCAGGTGTGTTGACCTTCGCGGCATCGTGCTTTTCCTGGTTGGCGCCCACCATTCGGTTAGCCGGCTGCGCTGTCGCGCCGGCGGTGATCTGTTGTTGCGCGCTTATGCTGGTGGTCAAGTTTGCCAGCGTGGCTTCCAGGGCTCCAATCGGCGCGATTTGCATGATCCTGCCCTCCTGTTTCCTAGTTCGGTTTGCCGGAGGGGACATTCTGCGCCTCCGCCTGCTTTCCGCGGAAAACGCGAACCGAAGCAACCTTGCCGGGCTCCTGCTTCGTGCTCGCCATGGCAGGAACTCCGAGCGTTTTCCTGACGAGTTCGATGTAGGACGGCGGCCCCGATACCGAGACGACATCGTCCTGCTTGGAAACCTTGATCGGAAACTTCGGATCAGTGACGCCCAGCCGCGAAAGCCGATCTTCCGCGCCGGCAGCCGTGTTGGCGTCCAGCGGAATCATCTCCGTCTGGACTTCTGCTTCGGTCGCGACGTTCATGACGATGCCGTCGAAATGCCAGACCAGCCCGTATCGATTGCAAATCTCTTCCAGAAACTCACGGGCCGTTCCGACCGGCATGCCGGCGCTGAGCCGCCCCTTTACAAGCTTGCTGACGCGCATCGGCACCCGCATGTTGCGGCCAAGCTCGACGAGCGCGTCTGTCACCGACTGGTCGACGGTGATGTATTTGTACGGGCCGGCAGGCCAGCGTGGTTCGGCGGCGTGCGCGGGCCGCGCGACAAGGCTGAACACCAGGACCATAGCGATGCCGCAGGCGGCAAAGGCAGCCCTTGCTCCCGACAACCGATCCGCGTGGCAGATACCGCGTCCCGTCAACTTCAGTCCTATCACAAAGGGACGCACGAGCGATGGCACGCGTCGCCTGTCCCATGGTTTACCCGCCAATTCACTCTATCGTGGGCACCGCAAAATTGGAAGTCCAATTGGATTGCATCTGTGCACTAGGTGCCAAATGTTGCGAACAGTGAGCAAAGCGATATGGTGCGCGCTGGAATCACCAGTTCAACGCCAGGATGCAGAAAGGGATCGGTCTCGGTGGCGGCAAACAAGATCCTGCTAACGGGCTTGACTGCTGCGGTGTCGGTGGCGGCCATGACGTCGGCACAGGCCCAATCGAACAGCGGCTATGACCCTAGAAGTTGGACTTACGATCAGGCGAGAAATGTGCTGGTCTCCCCTTCGGCTCCCGACCAGACGTCGGACGAAGGAATGCTGCCGGCGTGGTCGGTGATCCCCAGGCAGATCGTGAATTTCAGCGAGGCTCAGCCAAAGGGATCGATCGTGATCAACACCACGGAGCGGCGCCTTTACTACATTCTGGGGGACGGAAAGGCGCTGCGATACGCGGTGGGCGTTGGCAAGGAGGGACTGGAGTGGTCCGGTCGCGACACGATTTCGAGCAAGAAGGATTGGCCGGATTGGCGGCCGCCGGCAGAAATGCGATCCAGGGAAGCATCGAAAGGCCGCGTCCTGCCCGCCCGTGTCGAGGGCGGGCCGAACAACCCGTTGGGCGCGCGCGCACTGTATATCGGCAACACGCTTTATCGCGTCCACGGCACCAATCAGCCATGGACCGTCGGACAGGCCAACTCCTCTGGATGCATCCGCATGACCAATGAAGACGTCATCGACCTATATGACCGGGTAAGAATCGGTGCTCAGATTATTGTCCGGCACTGACTCGTGATCCCTTTCAACATCAAGCAGCTCGAAACCTTTCTCCTGGTGGCGACTTTCGGAAGCTTTCGAAAGGCGGCGGAACGCCTCAACACCACGCAGCCGGCGGTATCCACGCGAATTGCCGGGCTTGAAGAGGCGCTGGGTACCAAGCTGTTCGAGCGGCAGAGCAGCACCGTCAGGCTGACCGCCGAGGGACAGCGGCTTCTACCACCTGCTCAACGGGTCTTGCGCGTAGCCGAACGGCTGCAACTGACGGCCAGCTCTCTTTCAGAGACGGCCGGGGTGCTCAGGCTTGGGGTTGCCGAAACCATCGTGCATACTTGGCTTCCGGATTTCCTGAAGGAATTGCAGGCAAACTACCCGCTTGTCGATACGGACATCGTCGTTGATGCGACGACCACCCTTCGCAACGAACTCATGTCCCACCGGCTCGATCTTGCGGTGCTGATGGGGCCTATTCTGGAATACAGCATCGAGAATATGGAGCTGCCATCCTTTCCGCTCGTCTGGGTCTGCTCGCCGCAATTGAAATTGCCGAACCGACGCCAACTGACGCTGACTGACCTGATGCAGTTTCCGATCATCAGCTATGCGCGCACCACCAGACCCTACAGCGAACTTTACCGCAAGCTGACCGGCGAGTTGGAGGAGACGCCACGTATCTTTCCGGCCAATTCGCTGGCCGCTTCCGTCAAGATGACACTCAACGGTATCGGCATAGCCTCCCTCCCCGAGGAAGTCGTCCAGGATTACACCGCAAGCGGCAAACTGCGCATTGTCGACTGCGAGTGGCACCCGTCCGACCTGCAGTTTACTGCCTCCTATTCCTCCGAGCCATCCAATCCGATAGCCGAGCGGGCGGCAAAGCTGGCCGCCTGCGTTGCGCACGCCTATGCCGCGAGAACCGGCAAGGCGCAGTCTGTAGACGATCGCTAAAACTGGACCGGCCGTTCCTCAACCGACCGAGGTGACCGGCAGATAGATGCGATCACCCGAGAAGATCATATCCGGGCTCAGGATATGATCCATATTGAGCACCACCGTCTCCGCCACGTCCGTTGAATGGGTCCTGGCGATCAGGCGAATGCTGTCGCCGTTCTTGACCTCGACCCACTGATAGCCGTCTTTCTCCAGCGTTGGATTGGTGCGGCCCTCGGGATTGCTGCTGCCCGCGGGATGAACCTCCACATGGTCGCCGGAAACCCAGCCGCTATGCATGTCGCCGTCCGGTCCGAAACCTTCGACGGGTATCCAGGCTTCCCCTGACGGATCCGTCGACGGCTTCGCGGTCTGCTCGACGAACGTGCCGGGTTCCAGAACCGTCACCACGGCAGAATCGCCGTCCGGCTGGGTCCGCAAATTCAGGCCGTCATCCGCCAGCACGACAAGTTGCGGGAAGGTCTCGGGCGGGGTTTGCGGCTCACCTGGAACATCCGAAGGATCATCGGGTTGCTGGGACGAGGCATCGCCATCCGGTTTTTTCGGATCGGGTGGAGGGGTCGTCTTCGCGCCCTCCCAAGGCTCCGCGAGCAGGGCGTCCAGCGAGAAGAGAAGCATTCCAACGCCGAAGGTGATGCCCAGAGTCCACCGATCCCATGCAGTCCATTTTTTGTCGGACTTTTCCGCCGCCGCGATGTCATCATCGGTCCGCGGCACCGACCGGCGATTCATCCGGTCCGTCCTTATCGCTGACGCCCAGAATTCCGCGCAGCCGAACGTGAACATAGTGCCGGCGACTGTGGCGATCGGCGCCGGCCAGGAGTGCAACGTATAGACGGCGCAGCCAAGCACATAGCCGGGTCCAGCCAGATGTTCGGCCAGGTTTCGGATCACCGGTCTGCCGGTGAACGACTGCAGCATCGATTTCGTGCCATAGACGATGTTGCCGAGCGTGAACGTGCTGTTGACGACAAGATCCTTACCCTGGATCATCCCGGTCGCCGCACCTGGGGCTGCGGCAATGAATGTGGCTCCGCCGAGCGCGTTGAGGAATCGCCCGAACGGCTTGTGACTTGCGGTTGCGTTGGGGAAGAGCGCCTGCGCGCCGAAAACCATGCCTCGCACGCCAAACGCCACCGCTCCGGCGGTGGCGGTCCAGGTTGGCGGCAACGAACTCCACAACATGTAGGAGGTGGTCGACATGCCGCCAAAGGTGGCGAGTGCCTGAGCGTTTTCCCGCATCCTGGCATGGCTGAGGGCCAGATCGACGCTGGTGGCCTGATCCGGCGTCATCGCCTTTTTATGGGTCGCCTGATAGGTCGTCAGTTGCAGCACCGAGAGGGCGTTCGTGTGATCCCCGCTCATCCACTCGAACTGCTCAAGCGTGAACTTTCGGAACTGGCCGGGGCTCATTTCCTCGAACTGTTTTGGCGTCACCGCTTCGATCTGCGGCTGGGTCAGGGCTTCAGTGTGGTGGATCGTGAAGGCACCCCATTGATCGCGGGTCAGCATGGGGATCTGCTTCTCGGTCAGCCACGGCACCTGCTTGGGATCGAGCTTCGCCACGTCCACGGCGTCGATCATGGTTTCGGGGATCGCCTGAACCTGGCGCTCGGTGAGGTTCTTCAGCAATCCGGCCTCGCCCAGATCCTTGAATTGCTGTGACGTGAACTTCGCGACCTGGCCGGGCTTGAACCACGGAACCTGGCGCGCTTCCAACTTCGACACGTCAACGAGCTCGACCATGTCTCCTTTCATCGCCTGCAACTGTGGTTTCGTCAGGTGAGGCGTCAAACCGGCTTTGCCGAGATCCCGGAACTGCTGGTCGGTCACGTTCCGGATGTGGCCCTCGGTCAGCCAGGGAATCTGTTTCCCGTCTAGGCCAGCGATGTTGACCTGGCCTATCCTTGCCTTCGGGATACCGCGCAGTTGGCTCTTGGTCAGATAGGGCAGCAAGTCGGCCTGATCCATGTCGCGGAACTGCTGTTCCGTCAGCTCGGCCACCTGCTCGCGCTTAAGCCATGGAATCTGGTTCGGCTGGAAATCGCCCATGACGAGATCCGGCACCTGGTCAAGCGGGGTCGCTCTGACGCCATCTCGGGTGAGGCCATTGTTCGGAGCGGATTGGCCCTTGTTTGTTGGTGTGGGACCGCCGAGGCTCCTGTTGTCGACCGGCCGTCCGTCGACCTTGGCGCCGTGCGCCATGCTCGCCGCGTCGAAAACGCCGTCAACACGGACGTCGCGCCCACCGTCTGACAGCCAATAGCGCCGCTGCGCGTCATAGTTCGGCTGCTGATCGGACCGTCCGCCGGTGACGTCGATCACTGGTAGCCCCGGCAGCTCAACAACGGCGGAACCGTCGAGCGCGATCGTCTCGCCGATATGGACGTCGCCGTCGACGGCCTGCGCGCGCCCGCCGAGCCTGTCTGCGACAGTCCTCGCAAGCGATACGGGAACGAACGAATCGGGACTGTTTTCCCGCGTCCCTCCTCCACAGACGAATAGAACGACATCCTGGCCGCGGCGGTAGTTGGGATGACTCTCGATGTCGCGGACCAGCTGATCCACGCCCGGCAGGTCGGCCTTCTCGGCAATCACTAGGAACGCATCGGACGCGACGGGAAGCCTGAGCGCGGCTGCATCGACGGCGCGCCCGCCCACGGTGATCGAACCGTCGCGCAGGTAGTTCAGGTCGCCCTGGCGGCCTGCCGTTCGGGTGGCACCTGCGTCCGATGCGCTTGCGAAAGTGATCGGTCGGCCATCCCCGGAAAGTGTGCCAAGCCGGTTGACGTACCAGGTCTGCCGCTGCGTCTCGGTCACACCCTGTTCACTGTACCAGTGCACGAGCGGTGCCTGTAAGTCTTGCGATACCAAGTAAGCAAACTCTGGAGGTGGCGCTTCGACGGGCTTCGCCTGTCCCATCAAGAAGGTACGCAAGGCAGGCGTGGCGCCGGCAGGAATGAATGTTTCATCCTCGAACAAGGGCAAACTGGTCTCCCGAAATTCCGCAATCTCACCCTTCTGCCGAGGAGTCGCGGTGGTTTCGATTTCGTCCAGCCATTTTTCCAGTGAGGCCCTGCCGCCCTTTGGAAACGCGATACCTCCGCCGTTGGCAGCACGCGCGTCGAGTTCGTGCAGCCAGCGAGGAACGGCGATCCTCAGAGGTAGTTCGCCCTCAGTGACGAAATCCCGTTGAACAAAGTCACTTTTCGCGACGATCGGAGCGGCTTCCGGCAACTGCGTCCGATAAAAGAATCTGATTTCACCCCTGAGCGCAAATGGAAGCTGGAGGAAAGGGACACCGGGAACGCCGATCCTTAGGGCCGGGGCCGACAGCGCAATCGTGCGGTCGACCGTCGCCGCTACCGCCTCCCGCTTGCCAAAGAGGTTGAAGTAAATCGAACCGTCCGACGGCGTATAATGGCTGAACGGCGCTGGCAATTTCCGCAGCAAGATACGATCCGGACTGGGCAGAAAGTCGAAGAACTTTTCGTTGAGTATGACCTCGAGCCTGCTGGATTGTGCGTTCCATACGCGCTGTCTTTTTCCACTATAGTTGACGATTGTCTCTTCCAACGGCAGTCCCGGAACTGCAGACTGACGCATTCCGCTGCTTGAACCTGGAACATAGAAAATCGACTTGTCAGGATCGATTTGTCCTGACTCAACCAGGTCCCGAATTGTGCTTACGTCTGGATTATCGACGAGATCCTTGGCCACGCCCTCGTCCTTCACGACGAAATGAGCCCGCAATCTGAGCCGACTAAGAACGCCTTGATTTTCATCGACAAATTGCGACACCACAACCGTGTCCTTTGGCACGGTTGCATTCATTGCAACCTCGTAACGCTGCTCAACACCGATGAAACTTGGTAAGTAGTATTTATCCTCCTGATAGACTTTCTTATAGGGTACATCGCCCTCGAATTGCATAAACTTATTTCGACCATCTGCTGGCACGTGTAAAAAGTCTCGCTCGCCATCTTTCAATGTAGCTGGTCGCGCACGAAGAGCGAGGCTGAAGGTGAGATCTACCCCCCAGCCCTTGACGTTGGCTCCCTCAGCTGTCGGACCCGCCAAACGCGCGGAGCGCGGCACGACCACGAACGCGGAATCTGCGGCTTCTCCGAACAGCCCCTGGTGTCCCGCCTCGAGAAGGTCCGCCCCTTTGTATTGGAAGGCTATCTGGCGCTGAGCTGGCCAGAGCTTCAGTTGCGCGGCCGTGATATTTCGGTGCTCGTTCGGGCGAATGGAAATGCCCAGCTCCTCACCAAGCGTACCGCGAAGCGGCTCTGCGGATTTGTATTTCACGCCGTCGGAGACTGCTTGGCCAATTGCGCGGAAATTGGTTTGCCTTCCGATGCCTACCATGTAAGAGCGCCAGGTGGGCGAACCGAGATCGACTTGCCGCGCGCCGGGGATTAGGTCAAGAACGGCATTCAGTGGCTCGGTATTGATCCGGACACGTCCCAGTGCCGATACCCTGAAATCGCCAAATCTATTCCGTTTTGCCGGTTTGCCATCCGCCGACTCGGGCGGCTTTGTCTCTGAAAGCGCCTCCAGGACGGGCCTGGCGTCCCCGTATCGTTGATCGAGCTCACGGCTTGAATAGTATTCCTTCTCCTTTTGGTACCGAGCCGCCAGTTGTTCGAGGGAAAGCGGCTTGTCGCCCGGATCGGTATCGCGATAGTGCGGCGGCGGAGTAACATCCTTGCCGCTGGTGTAGACGTAGCCGCTCGTGTCGGGTTCAGGCATGCCGGTGAAGCTGCGCGTCTCCGGATCCCAGACGAGGTGAACCGATCCGTCTTTTCCTGTCGGCTCACCAGGCACGATGATGGGATCGCCATCGGCGGGATGCGGTGTACCGGGCGGGGTCGACCCATGCGGATCATGGCCTGGCAGCATCGTCGAGCCATCGCCGCTGGCGTCATCGGTCTTGATCACTTCTCCTTGTATGACCGGGTGGCTGGGATCGTGGAAAACCTGCTCTCCCGTCGGCCTGTAAACGCCGTCGGCGCCCATCTCATGGACATTCATTGGACGCCCCGAGGGGCCAGGTCCCAGCGCCGGCTGCGACGGCCACGGTCCTTTGCCGCCGGGCGGCTGCTGGTGCGGTCCGCCGCTCCCCGGCGGCGGGTTGGCGCCAGGACCGTTGGAGCTCGCCTGCGTGCCCGTACCCGGCCGCAGCGTGCGCAGACCATGGATGCCGAGGCCCGTGCCGGTGATGCCGGTGCCAAGACCCGTAAGCGCGTTGGCAAGCTGGAGACCGTTCATCTGGTCTCCGTTGACGGCGAGATCGTAGGCCGATGTCGCCAGCAAAGGTGCGCCGACAATCACCGAGCCGACATCCGTCGCCCAGGCCACCTTGTTCAAACCGGCGGTCGACTGCATGTAGGTGCGGGTTTCGAGCGCCAGGGGTGAGCCGGACCGTGTTGCGCCTATGCTGCCGCGGAAGGCCTGCAGGCGCGTCATCTGGTTTCCAGCCAATCCAGCGGCCGTCATTTCCCTTCCCGCCATTCCAATGGTGCGCAGGCCGCTGGAAGCCATGGGCAGAACCGTGGTCGCTACGCTGGCGACATTCATCAGCGACTCGGTGTCGTCCCACTCGCCGCCATGCTCCAGATGGTTGACCTGGTTTATGACCGCTCTGGTTCCGAGATAGGCCGCGCCCGTATAGGCCAGCGGTGCTGCGACCGGTGCGGCCGGCGTGAACGACAGGATGGTGGCTATGCCGGTGCCGATGCCAACCAGCGGATCGACAACCTTGTCCCAGACCGAAACGTTGCGCGCCTTGACGACCTCAAGCGCGACCTTGCCGTCGTCTCCCGCCTTCATCTCCAGGCCCTTGGGAACGACGAGCTTGCCGTTCTCGCCGAACTGGTTGTTGTTGTCCTGAAAATCCCCGAGGTCGTCGAACTTCTTGCCGGTGACGTCGACATAGCGTGTGTTGCCGTCTCCGTCGCGCACGGCAAAGAGCACAGCCTGCTGCGTCCCGACCTCGTCGTCGACATAGAAGATCGGCACACTGCGCACGTACGGATTGTCGCCGCCGATATCGCGGATCTCCTCCGTCACATTCTCGATCGCCTCGCGGCCTTCCTCGGTCGAACTATTCACGCCGAGCTTTTTGGAGACCGTTTCCTCAAGGTCCGTGCCGCGCTGTTCCTGGAATTCGTCGTCGTAACCGCTGTCGAGCAGTTGCTGGAACTTCGGCTGATAGATGCCGTCGAGCGTCTGCTGCTCGTGCTCGTCCAGATAGGTCTTGTCCACCGTGCTGTTGCGATCGGCCAAGAGCGAGGGATCGCTGAGCCGAAGCTCATGATAGTCGCTGAAGCCTTGCACCACCCTGCGCAGATCCTCGGCCTGCGTTATCTGAAGCCTTGTCGCATCGAGCTTCAGCTTGGCAACTGCCAGTTCGGGATCGACCCAGCGTCCACTGGCATCGTCATCCTTTGTATCCAGGTCGATCCAGACCGCCTTCCCGCCCTCGGTCAGCGCATCGATTCCTGTCTGGTTGTATTTCTGGGCGACCTCAGGCGCCACCTTGATCGTCTGTCCGCCGACATTGATCTCGACCGGCTGCACGCCATCGGGCAGCGTGCCAGCGGGGGCATCCACCGTTCCTGGCCCGTGTTCCGTCAGCGCATTGTTGAAGTTGGTCTGTAGCGTCGTCAGCTTGCTGTTCAGGTCGGAAATGCTGTTGCCGAGCTGCTTGTCCAGGACGTCGTTCAGGGTCTTCGCCGCCTGCTCCTCGCCGGCCTTCGCTGCTCCCAGGCCATTGGCCGTGCACACCGGCCCGCTGGAGTTGGCGCCGCTCAGAAGCTGCTGCCAGTCCTTGTTGAGTTGGCGGTCCCGGTACTCGTCCCTGACGTTCTTTTCGCTTAGATTGTAGGTGAGCTGCTGCTCTGTCGTGCCCTCTTCGAACTGGTTGACCACCCACAGCTGGCCGTCGCGGATCTCCAGCCTTTGCGATTGGAAGAGACCCAGATAATCGCCACTGACCCTTTGATGTTTCTTTCCCTGTTCGAACAGAAATTGGTGCTCGTTATTGTATTCGGCGAGTAGTCTTTGCTCGAGATCCGTCTGCTGCGCGCCCACTTGCGTGGCATTGGCATGGGCGTCGAAGTAATCCTGGTAGGCCTGCGCCAATTCGAGCTGACTGCCTGCCGTCGTCTGCAGGGCCTTGAGGTCCTTGTATTCCTTCGAATCCGTGGGAACGCCGTTCAGTTCGGCCTGCCCGACCAGGAAGTCGATCGTGAGCTTGTCGCCCTTGCTCAGATGCAGGCCGACTTCGGAGAACAGCTTATCGACAGCTGCATGATCCGCGAGGCCTTGCGCATACTGCGTTTCCCGGTTGGGACCTGGCTGCCCCTGCGCGGACACAACGTCTGCATTGGGATCAATCAGCGGCGTGAGGTCGCTCTGCTGGGCGATCGCATCCGCAAGAACCCTGCCGGCGTTTTCGTACTCCCCACGGGCATCCTGCGCGTTCTGCAGCAAGGTGTTGGCCTTGGTCAACCGCTCCTGTGCATCGGCAAGCGTGCCCTTCGGTTTCTGCGCGGTCCATTGCAGACCATGAGGCGCCAGCGCCTCGTTTATGATGGTCTGCGCGCCATCGACGGCATCCTTGTAGGCGGGGTCGAGCATATGGACGTTGAACTGCTCCTGCCGCTGGCCGGCCAGAGCTCGCGTCTCGGTGATGCGGGACAGTGCGATGTTCTCGGTGATGATGGCCTGCGCGACCTGGGGGTCGACCCAGGTCCAGACGCCGTCGACCTTCATCGGCGTCCATTTTCCGCCGGAAGGTGCGTTGCCCTGCGGCGGATCGCCGAACGGATCGACAACCCTGTTCTCACCGTCCAGCTTGGGCTCGATGACGGTACCCGGACCGTATTTCGCGATCAGGTCCAGTTTGTCTTGTCCGGCTTTTTCCGCCGCGTCGATAAGACTGGGCAAGGCCTCGCCCGCCAGCAGCCCTTCGACGAAGGTCTTCACGACCTCGCCCTCTTTTGCCTCCTTGGGATCGCTGCTGTTGGGGTTCACCGCCAATAGCGTCCGGGCCAGGGCCTCCTGCGTGCTTCCCGCCTTTATCTCCAGGTCGGTGCCGGTGGTGTTGTTGTGCAGCGTCGCGCTGCCATCGGGCCTGGTGGTCAGCGTATAGCCGTTGAAGGTGACCTCGACGGTCGTGCGCGTGCCGTTTTCGATGGTGATCTTTTCGCCCGGATGGATGATGTCCGGGTCGCGAGGCGAGCTGAAAAGCTCCGGATTCGTGCGTCTGAGATCATCCAGCGTCACGCCATGTTGCTCAGCGATCAGGGTCAGGTTGTCGCCCGGCTTGACCTCATATTCGACAGGCTTGCCGCCATTGATCTTCTCGGCGGTGGTCGTCGTCACCCGGCCGTCCTTGTCGGTGACGATCTTGGTTTCGGTTCCGGCCTTCGGATCGACGATCGTGGTCGTGGTTTCGCCTGTTTTGGTGTCGCGCACACTGCTGCGGGTCTTGCCGTTGCCATCGACGGAGTGCGACGTTTCCTTGCCGTCGGCCGTGGTCACCACGGTGCGTGCGTCATGCTGATAGTCGTGAGAGTAGACGGTCTTGTCGCCGCTGTGCGGGTCGACAATCTCGACCGACTGCACGTCGCCATTGTCGCTCGTCGGCTCCTGCGTCTTGACCTGATAACCGGCGGCCTGCAATTCGGCGATCACCTGCTCGCTGGTGAGGCCGTTTTCCTGCGCGATCTGCTCGATGCTTTTCCCCTCGGCCAGAGCGTCCTTGATATTCTGCGTGCTTGTCCCGCCCGGATCCTGCGCCGCCGCCAGTATGGTCTTGCGTCCGTCCGGGCCGGTGACGGTGGTCACGGGAAGGGACGGACCGGCGCCCGGCGTCACCGTTTCCACCGAAGCGCCGTTGGGCAGCGACGTCCGCTCGGTGACGGTACCCGTGCCAAGATCGTCTTCATACCGCGTCGTGATGGCGCCGGTGTCGGAATTGTAGCTGCTGGTTTCCTTGCGTCCGAGCCCATCGCGAACCGGCGTCGTGGTCGTCGCGCCGTTGGGTTGTTGCTGGACGCTCGTATAGTAGCTGTCGTGCTGGTAGTCGTAATATTGCGTGACGGTGCGGCCGTTGGCATCGGTGATTTTCGTCGTCTGCACGTCGCCATTGCCGCCGGTCGGGTCGGTGGTCGACACGCTCATGCCGCCAGACCTGAGCGCGGCGATAACCTGTTCGCGCGTCATGCCGCGGGCAGACGCAATCTGGTCGATGCTTTTGCCGCCGGTGACGTCGTTGACGATGTTGCGGGCGGTGGTCGCTTCCGCGGCGTTGTCTTCGGGCTTGCTTCCGTCAAGCTTCACCGGCGTCAACGTGGGTGCCGCGAGATCGGGCCGCACGTAGAGTGCCGGCACCACCGTCGTGCCGTTGCCGGATGTGCCATTGCTGGCGTTCGTGACGTTGACACCCGGAGGCGCAACCGGCGGCGGCTGCAGGGAACTCAATTCCGTATTGACCTGTGCCAGTTGCTGGCGGGCCTGTGCCGCCCAATCACGCTCGCCCATCCTGTTGGCAAGCCTGATCTGCTCCCGAAGCTGCGCTGCCTGCGCCTCCAGCCGCGCAACCTGCGCTGCATTTGCCGAGGCGTTGACCTTTTGCGGCTGGACTGGCGGCTTGGTGAGCGTTATCGGGCGGACCATCTGGACGACCTCCGGAAATCACTGTTGCCGGCAGCCTGGCTGCCATCACGCCCGCCTGATCGCAACCCTTCAGGTCTTATCGAGGGGGCTTCCAATAAATGCCGAAAGCAGCAAGCTGTTCTTCCGACTGTTTCACCCGTTCTGCGGCATTCGTTTCAGACTGCACTGCCGTCAATGCCGCCAGAATCTCGACGGCGGCGAATGCCGGCGCCATGCTTCGGAAGAACGACTGCGAATTTGACGTGACGATAATTGTTTCCCGCGCGATCCGGGTCAGCGGCGACACGCTGCTGTCGGTGATTGCCACCACGCCGACGCCCTGCCTGGCCGACTGGCGCGCCACGTCGATGGTCGTGCGTTCATAAGGCGCCATGCCTACAGCAAGGAGCACGTCGCCACGTCCCGCGTGCTGGAGGACGTCCAGACCCTGTCCGCCCATCTCGCCGACAAGCGTTGCCTGGCGGTCGCCGCCAGCCACAAACGACATGATGTGAACGAAGTGGCTCGCGACCGGATAAGCGGAGCGAGAGCCGAGAGCGAACAGATTGCGTGATCGCGCAAGGAGCCCGGCGGCGGCGATGAATTGCATGGCGTTGCCGTATTCACCGAGGCTTGAAATCTGGGCCGCGAGTGTGTCGGCAACGACGCCGGCAGTCGAATATCCCGGAGCGCCGTGTTGTTCGATACCCCGTCGCGCCGGCTCACCGGCGATCGTCTCACGCAACGCGCGCGCATAGAGGCTGCGCATATCCTCGTAGCCATCAAGGCCAAGCCATCGCGCCAGCCGCATCATCGTGCTGTGCGAAACGCCGGCCTGGTGCGCCTGCTCACGCATCGACATCAGTGCGACATCCTTGGGATGATCCAGCACGAAACGAGCGGCGACACGTAGTTGCGGCGGCATATTCTCGAACCGTTCGACCAACAGCTCCGCCAAAGGACCTTTTTCCATCCTGAAATACCCCATTCACCCGGTTCGCAGGTTACTCCTGGAACGCCGGCAACGCAACAGTTGGAACTGAAGTGGCTCAAATATTCCAACTGGACTTTCAATTTCGGTCATGCTGCCTTAAGTTGGTTTCGCAACCTGCCGGATCGCAGCGGTGTGAGTCTGGAGTTTGTAACTTGAATAGTCCCTCAAGGAGACAATGATGGCCCCTACCCCTCCCATTACGTCCGGCTCGGCTGGGTCGCCGGAACAGAACCTGGACAAGATGATCAAGCACCAGGAGCGCATGTTTGGCCTGGAGATCACGAAAGAGATGGCGAAATCCCAGCATGACATGCTGATGAGCACCGCAAGGACGCTCGGCCAGTCGGCTGAAAAGGCCTAAGGCAGGGAATTCTCGAACCCATACGCCGCCGCAAGCAACCGGCGGCGTACTTGCACGGCAGAAATCGTTCAACGCCGTCGTCAGGCTGCATTTGAAATCGTCATCGGCGGGAGATGAAGTGGCATGACCGCTAGTCCTATCGGCAGATATCTGGATGCGGCGCCAGCGCGCCGGCTCCGGTCGATTATCGCCCCCTCCCCGGCATCCGGAGGTTCCGTTGCGCTCAGCGTAATCCATGGATTTCATGCCGGCGCCGAACTCAGCCTGGTCGAGCCACTGTATACGATCGGCTCCAGCACGGAGTCCGACATTGTCCTCAGGGATGCCGGCATCGCGCCGATCCACGCAAGGCTGCGGCGCAAGGGCAGCCAGTTTGAAATCGAGGCCGTCGGCGGTGATGTCACTCTTGCCACAGGCGAGACCATCCACGAGGGACATGGCAGCCGCTGCAGGCTGCCGCTCACCATCAGCGTCGGCGACGCCCGTATCCGGCTGGTCAACCCGGAGCGCCCCCCGAGCCGGTGGTCCTTTTCCCATCGCTCCGTCCTGGTTGCGGGCAGCGTTCTCTTTGCCGTATTCGCTGTCTCCGTCGCCGCGAACGGGTTCTCTTTCGCCAAGCCCGACATCGGCGCAAAGGCATCCTCTCACGACGGCGAACCGATCAGAATGGCCTTCGCCGGCGAGCCGGACCAGGAAGTCCTGGACGACTCGTCGCCGGCGCAAATCCAGAGTGCCGCAGAAGCGGAAAGCCAGCTCAAGCTCCGTCTCGAGCAATCCGGCATAGGCACATTGACCGTTCAGCAATCACCGGGACGCCTTGTGGTCTCGGGCATGATCCCGAATGACAAGAGTGGTGCCTGGGCGGAAACGCAAGCCTGGTTCGACCAGGCGTTCGGCGCACACATTCCCCTCGTCTCCAACGTCATGGTCGGCAACGCGCAGCAGGCTCCGCGCCTGACGCTGCAGGCGATCTGGTATGGCGATCGGCCTTACGTCATCGCGACCGACGGCGCCCGCTATCACGAAGGTGCCTTCACGAATGACGGCTGGACCGTCAAGCACATCGGCGAGACGGAACTTCTGCTGACCAAGGGCGGCGCCACGGTCGCGCTGAAATATCCGTGAACCGCCGGCTTGAAGGACCGCGACTCGATTCGGCAAGGATGGACGCCGCCGGACGCGAGGTGCGGCAGGCGGAAGGCGTGCGCGGCCAGGCAATCAACCGGCGACGGATGAATGGCGTCGACAAGGCCGCAAACCGTGCTCAAGGGACGAAATCTGCCGCTGCTGCAGAAAAGCCGGAGACCGCGGAATTCCAGCCGTCTCAAGGTGCGGCCGGCGAATCGCTTGACGAGATACTCGCCAACTTCGTCATGCCCGTTGTTCCCGAGCCAGCCATCCTGCGTCGCTCCGTCCCTATTCTCCAGCATTTTGTAACGCACCTGGTCCCCGGCCTCGAGGGCGGCGAGCAACTCAAGACGTTAGCCAGAACGCTGATGGAGGATGAAATCGAGCGTCATCGCGAACTGCTCGGCCGCATGCAGGAAGGAATCGGAATCTGACCGACCCGCATGACACGGTCCATCTGCTGCATGTCCTTGGCTATCTCTACGGGTGTCATGGCCAGGCAAAGCGGGGCGCGGCGTACCTGCTTATCGCTGCACAGCTCTCGCCGGGAAATGCCGGCGTCCTCAGGACATTGGCGCACCTGCTCATACTTGATGGCGAGGCGGAAAAGGCGCTTGCCACGATTGCCAGGCTGGAGACCTTGGAAGGAATGGACAACCCGGCGCTTGCATTGCTGAAGAGCCGCGCCTTGCTCGTGGCCGGGCGCAAGGCAGAGGCGCACAGTGCCTTGCTCAGCTTCCTGTCGCAGCGAGGCGTCGGATGAGCGTGTCGGAGCGACTTCTGCAATTCCTCGCCAGGCTGTCACGCCGCAGCGACCTGGTCATTGCCGTCCTGATGCTCGTCGCAGTGGTGATGATGCTCATTCCGTTGCCGACGTTTCTCGTCGACATTCTCATCACCGCGAACATCGCCATCAGCGTGCTTATCCTGCTGGCATCGTTTTACGTTTCTCATCCGCTCCAGTTCTCGTCGCTGCCGTCGGTCATCCTCATCGCCACCTTGTTCCGGCTGGCGATCACGATCACGACCACGCGACTGATCCTGCTCCAGGCCGACGCGGGCGAGATCATTACCGCCTTCGGTACCTTCGTCGTCGGCGGCAGCATCGCGGTCGGCCTCGTCATCTTCCTGATCATCACTGTCGCACAGTTCATCGTGGTTGCGCGGGGTGCGGAACGCGTCGCCGAGGTCGCCGCACGCTTCACGCTCGACGCGCTGCCGGGCAAGCAGATGAGCATCGATGCCGAGTTGCGAAACGGCGACATCGATCAGGCGGAGGCACGGCGTCTGCGCCAGCAGTTGGAGCGCGAGAGCCAGCTGTTCGGCGCGATGGACGGCGCCATGAAATTCGTCAAGGGCGACGTCATCGCCGGCATCGTAATCATTCTGGTCAACCTGATCGGCGGTTTCGCGGTCGGAACGCTGCAGCACGATATGTCCGTGGGGGATGCGGCCGCGACCTACACCCTGCTCACCGTGGGTGACGGGCTGGTGGCGCAGATACCGGCACTGCTGGTCGCCGTGGCCGCCGGCACGATGGTGACGCGCGTCGGCAGCGCGGATGGAACGGGCGACCTTGGCCGGCAGATAACCAGCCAGCTCCTGCGGGATTCCCGGGCGCTCGGGCTCGCTGCGGTCATCATGGTCGGCCTCGCCCTGGTGCCAGGCTTCCCTTCCATCGTGTTCCTGATCCTTGGCGCCTGCTTCGGAGCGGGCGCCTATGCAATCAATCGCCGCACCGCAAAGGAAGCTGAGTCCAAAGAGTTCGGCCAGATCGCCGTGCACGAGCAACCGGAAAATGCCGCGTCGCTTTCAGCAATCCGCACCGGAATGCTGCCTCCTTCCTACCGCGTCGTCGTCCGCCTCGGAACCGACCTCGCAGGCTCGATCCCGGAGCCCGAATTTGCCGCGCTCGCCGACGGCGTGCGCCGCGAACTCTTCGGCGATCTGGGCGTCGACGTTCCGGCCATCGGCATGCAGGTCGACGAGATGCTTTCACCGCGAAGCATCCGCATCGATCTGGAGGGCGCACCCATTCTGGATGCCGAAATTCCTGCCGACCGCGTTCTTGTCGAAGCGGACGCAACGCATCTCGACCTACTCGAAGTAACTTACGAAAAAGGGACTTCGATTGCCGGTCAGCGCAAATTCGTGTGGGTCGATGGCAGCAAGATATCGGTACTGAAGGAAGCCGGTTTCGCCTTCTCCGCACCTGCGGAAACGGCGGCCAGATGGACGGGAAATGCACTTCGGCTCTATGCCGGCCATTTCGTCGGGATCCAGGAGACGCGCAGGCTCCTGTCGGACATGGAGCCGGATTATGCGGATCTTGTCAGACAGGCACAGGAGATCGTGCCGCTGCAGAAGATCGCGGAAGTGCTTCGCCGGCTCGTCGGCGAGAACGTGCCGATCGGCAATCTGCGCTTGATCCTCGAAGCCCTGATCGAATGGGGCCAACGCGAACAGGACGTCGTCCTGCTGACGGAATATGTCCGCACATCCTTGAAACGCCAGATCAGCTTCCGCTCCGCCGGCCGCAACAACATCATCGCGGCCTATGTCCTGCAGCGGTCGGCCGAGGATATCCTGCGAAACGCAGTGCAGAGCACATCGACCGGCACATTCCTGAACCTTTCGGACGATGATGCGCAGGCTTTGGTCACCGAAATCGAGCGAGCGCTGTCGCAGAACTCTACCGACGTCTCGCCGGTCGTCCTCGCCGCGATGGATGTGCGCCGCCATATGCGCAGCCTGCTCACGCACAATGCCATCGAGCTTCCGGTTCTGTCCTTCCAGGAACTCGCGCAGGAATTCAACGTCCAACCATTGGCCACGATTGCCGGACGCACCGGCAGGACCGGCGCGCGCAATGTCTCCCAGTCGCTGCCCTCGGCCCAGGCGAAAGCCAGGCAAGAGGCGGCCTCATGACGCCAGGCGGACGGAGGGGGACAGTTGGGGAATCCCCATGCTCAGGAGAGGAACGGCATGACAATCCACGATACCGCAGCAGGCGTTCGGTCCGCCGCTTTCGCCGGGCGGACGGATATGCGCTGGCTCGCTATCGCAACGGTTGGCTTCTTGCTGGCGCTCTTGTTTACACTTGCCGACGCGACGGCACAGAACGCATCGCCATTGCCGAGCAAGCCATCGCTCGACCTGCCGGTCGGGCAAGGACGCTTGTTGCGGTTCAATGAACCGGTCGAATCCGTCCTGATTGCGGACACCACGATTGCAGACCTTCAGGTCGTGTCGCCGAGCATGGTCTATGTCTTCGGCCTCAAACCCGGCCTGACCAACCTCATCGCAGTCACAGCCGATGAGCGGATCGAGGCAACGGCCCAGTTCCGCGTTACCCCCGATGTGACACCAGCCAATGAAGCCAAGCATGCGATGCAGCCGAACTCGTCGACAAATCTCCACATTTTCGGAACCCGCATCGTTACCACCGGCGAGGCACGAGGCGTCGATGAGGCAACGGATCTGGACAATGTCGCCCGGACGTTCTCGCCGCCGGAACAGCCGCCGCTGAACAACATGACCGTGCAGGGCTCGCAGCAGGTCAATATCCGGGTTCGCTTCGCCGAAGTCGCGCGCACCGAGCTGCAGTCGTACGGCGTCGACTGGTCTGTCGGATACAGGAGCGGCGGCTTCGAATTCAACATGTTCCAGGACAATGGCGTGCCCTCGGGCAGCGGCAATTTCGGCTTGAACATGGACCAGGCGCACGGCATCAACTTCGACATTCTGGTCGAAGCGCTGCAACGCAACGGCGTCGTCAAGATACTGGCCGAGCCGAATCTGACGGCGGTGACCGGTCAGACGGCAAGCTTTCTCGCCGGCGGCGAGATTCCGGTTCCGATTCCGCAAGGAACCGATGGCGTCACCGTCCAGTACAAGCCTTTTGGCGTTTCGCTCGGGTTCACCCCGACGCTGATCGGCCGCAATCGCATCGCGCTGCATGTCCAGCCGGAAGTCAGTTCCTTGTCGGAGACCGGCTCGGTAAGCGCCAACGGCTTCGCCATGCCGAGCTTCATCGTGCGCAGGGCCGACACCACGGTCGAAGTGGCAAGTGGTCAGACCTTTGCGATCGCGGGCCTTTTCCAGCAGCGGACTTCGCGCAATCTGGAAAAGTTTCCGGTTCTCGGCGATGTGCCCGTGCTTGGCCCGCTTTTTCAATCACAGCGCTTCCAGCACGAAGAGACCGAACTGGTTATCCTGATCACACCCTATCTGGTCGCGCCGGTGCGCGACAGCCTCGCCACGCCGCTCGATCGTCCAGCAGCCAAGCGCGCCAATCGCAAGCACGCCAATGACGCGTCGGCGACGGGTCTGATCATCAAGTAGTGGGGGAAACGACCATGACATTGCCCATCGCTTTCTGCTCCGTTCTTCCGGCGCTGTTTGTGGCCGGCTGCGTGAACAGCTCGCAACAGCGGCAGGATTTTTCTCCCGGCTACAGCTATGTTTCGACAGATACGGGCGGCTCCGAGAAGGGGGGCAGCGGTTCCGTCCTTGCGCCCAACGCATGCCTGGCCGAACCGGCCGATGACGACAATTCTGCCGCCAGGACCGATTTGACGATCGTCTCCGGCGTCGGCTCGCACCTGCCACCCGGTTGCGCCAATGCCTACAATCTTCAGCGCATGGCCGAAAGCCAGCGAGACCTCGTCGAGGGCCAGCGCATGGGGTCGGCGGCGGCAGCACCGACTGCGCGTGCGGCCCGTCGTTACCTCGACGGAGAAGAGGCTCCGATAGGCGGCGCCAACAGCGCGCCGTCGACGCCGCAAACGACGCTCCCGGTCGAGTGAGCCCCTGCGGCATTCGCCCGCGTAGCACTGCTCTACGCGTCGGGCCTGGCGGAAGACCGCTTCAGGGTTTCCGCTGTTCCGATGTGCTAGAGCGGTTCATCGTTTCACAGAAACGCAGAACCGCTCTATCTCCCTGCTTTGACGCAATTGCGGACGGAAAAACGTTTCACACTTTTCCTGGAATTGCTCTAGCCGAGGATGGAGCCGAGCGCTTTCGCCTTGGCTTGGGTGCTACCTTTCGACCGGATGGTTCTGGCACGCGCAAGCAAGGTGGCAACCTCCTTGGTCGTCAGGCCGATAGGCGGCGAGGCCTTGACCAGGTCGGCCTGGCCGAGAAGTCCATAGACCATCACCAGATTGCGCTTGTGGTGCAACTGCGCGCCAGGTGCGGCGGCGATCTTCTGCACCAGCGGCAGCGCCGTCGCGGAATTGTCTTCAAGGGCTGCCGCCAGCGCCATGTTGGTCTCGACGTCGAGGTCGCCCGGCGCAAGTTTCAACGCCTGGGCGAAGGTCGTCTGCGCCTCCCCTGTCTGGCCCGCGAACGTCTGCGCCACGCCCAGGCGGTTGTAGGCGCTGCTGGTATTGACCAGCGGCGCTGCCTGCGCGAGCGCGCGCATGCCGGCATCGATATCGCCCGCCTCTATCATCGCCGAGCCAAGCCCGAGCATTGCCCCGCCATCATTGGGAGCCTTTGCGAGCGCACCCTGATAGGCCTTGGCGGCGTCGGCAGGATAGCCCGCCTTCATATAGGCGTCGCCCGCCTTGACGAAGGCGATCGGCTTGGCGTCCGGCATCGCTGCCGCGCGCTGGTAGAGCGCGATTGCGGTGTCACTTTCTCCGCGCGCATCAATATCGTCCGCAAGCTTGATCAGTCGCTCCGACTGCGACGACGGCCCTTGCGCCTTCGCCTGCACAGAGCCGGTTTTGCTCGTCTGGCAGCCGGTCAGCGCCAGCGTGATGACGACTGGCAAGAATACGACATGCGACCGCATATCCACCTCTCCGTATTCAAGCCCGCCCCACCTTACACAGGGCGTCGGCCCACTGGAACCACAACAGTGCGATAAGATTGCAACATGGCTGAAGAAGCTGAGGAAAAGAAACTACCGGCGTCCGACAAGAAGCTTCGTGACGCCCGCCGAAAAGGCCAGGTTCCGCAGAGCCGCGACCTGACCTCTGGCTTCACTTTTTTCGCAGCGCTCGCCTATCTCTATTTTTCCTGGCCGATGCTGTTCACGCACCTTTCGGAACTCGTGCAGACCGTGACGGCGCCCGGCGGCTCGTTCGCGGAGGTCAGCCTGCGGGCCATTCGCCATTTCTTCTCTTTGCTGATGCTCGCCACATTGCCGCTGGTCGGGATCGTCGTCGTTCTCACCGTTGTCTTCGGCATGCTGGGGACGTTCGGGCCGGTCTTCTCGTTTGAGCCACTGAAGCCGCAGTTCGATCACATAAATCCGGCGAAGGGGCTTCAGAAGATCCTGTCGCTGCGCAACGTCATCGAGTTCACCAAGGGCTTGATCAAGGTGGTGCTGCTGGCAAGCCTGTTCGTCTTCATCTTGATCGCGTGGCTGCAGCCGCTCTTCGATGCGCCAGGCTGCGGTCCGTCATGCCTGGAGCCGATCATCAAGGCGGTGCTGGTACCTCTTGGTATCGCCGCCGCCCTGGCCTTTGTCGCGATCGGCGTGATCGATGTTCCACTTCAGCGCTGGCTGTTCCTTCGCGACATGCGCATGACGACAACCGAATACAAGCGTGAGCACAAGGATCTCGAAGGAGATCCCTTGATCCGCCATGAACAGCAGCGACAGCGGCGCGAGGCGGTGATGCAACCCGCGAAGCTGGGTGTGAAAAATGCGGTCATCGTGTTCGTGTCCGGCGACCGTGCCGTGGCGTTGCGTTACGTCAAGGGCGAAACGCCGGTGCCGACGGTCGTCGGCAAGGGCCGGGGCCGGGCGGCCGACGAGATAATGGCTCAGGCGCGCCAGGCGGGCATCCCCGTGATCGAGGATGCGGCCGTCGCCGAACCACTCTTCGAGAGTTCGAACACCGGGTCTTACATCGGCCAGCAAATGTTTTCGCCGGTCGTTCGCCATCTCGTCCGGCACGGGCTCACTTGAGGCGAAATCCTGCGGTCGTGCTTCAGTTCCCGATTCGGGAGCGAACCTTGATGCGACCGCCTGTGCGAGGCTGGCGCCGCGATCCGGCGTCTTTGCGGCATTCGCCTTATCCTTGCCAGAAGGGCTTGGCGAGCTCTGCCTCGACCTGCCGTTTCGTCAGACCGATATCGTCGATCAAATGGGGATTGTCCTTCGACATTTGCTCCAGTTCCCAGCGAAAGCGTATCCGCTCGCGCCAGGTCCGATCGCGCCAGGTCGCGACAATGCTTCGCAGGGTCGCCAGGCTGTAGCGCCGACGCGACACTTCCGCCAGCCGCACAGGCGTTCCCGGCCGCGCTGCCTGATGCGGGGCCGACGCAAGGGTATTGTTCATGGCAACCTCCATATGGTTTGAGGGTCTGGGGGCCCTCGACCTGAAAGAGGTTGAATTCTGCAGGATACGAACAGCGCCGTAATTAAGCTCTCCCAAATAGTTCTCAAAACTTCCAAACGGGCTATAGATGCGCCGTATGCAGGGATCGCGCTTTGCCTTTGGTCCGTTCGTGCTTGATTCCGGTGCGGGAACGCTGCTTCGGAACGATGTTCCCGTTGCCGTTGGCTACCGCGGGCTGAAGCTGCTTGCGGCGCTCGTCGGACGGCCAGGCGAGATCCTGGGCAAGGCCGAGTTGATGGACGCGGCGTGGCCTGGCACGGCCGTCGAGGAAGGCAATCTCACCGTCCAGATCGCGCAGCTGCGCAAGCTGCTTGGTCCGCCCGCTGACGGCGGTGAATGGATCGCCACGGTTCCGCGCGTCGGCTACCGCTTCACGGGGGTCACCGAACAGCTCGGTGGCGCGAAGCGAAAACCTTTGCCGCTGCCCGACAAACCATCGATAGCCGTTCTGCCTTTCGTCAATTTCAGCAACGATCCCGAGCAGGACTCCTTCGCGGATGGGTTGACCGAAGACCTGATCACCGACCTGTCCAGGATCTCCGGCCTGTTCGTCATCGCGCGCAACTCGACCTTTGCCTCCAAGGGAAAGGCGATGGACGTGCGCGGGATCGCCGAGGACCTTGGCGTACGCTATCTGCTGGAGGGTAGCGCAAGACGCGCCGCGGGGCGCGTGCGCATCAACGCCCAGCTGGTCGACGCGGTGAGTGGCGATCATCTATGGGCGGAACGCTTCGATCGCAGCCTGGAGGATATCTTTGCCGTTCAGGACGAGGTGACGGCCAAGATCGTCGAGGCGTTGCTCGGCCGGCTGCGCGCGCCGCCGCCGCGCAATCGGCCCAACAATCTCGAGGCTTACGATCTCTGCGTGCGGGCGCGCAAGCTGATCGAAGATTCGCCGCAGACGGCGCGGGAAGCGCATCTGATGCTGACGCGCGCGGTTGCGCTCGATCCGGAATACGCCGAGGCCTATCGCTGGCTTGCCATGAACCACTGGATGGGATGGGTGCATTGGGGCGAACCCATTGAACCTAACCGTAGCGTTTCTTTGGAACTGGCGCGCAAGGCTGTAGCGATCGATCCCAACGATGCCGGCTGCCACTGGGTACTGGCCAACCTGCTTGCCTATGAGCGCAGATTCGCCGAGGCGGATGCGGAATTCGCCAAGGCGTTCGAGCTCGACCCGAACGAGGCCGACGCCTGGGCGACATTGTCCGACATCGCGGTCTTGGCCGGGCGGGTCGAGGAGGGCCTTGAGCACATTCGCAAGGCGTTCCGGCTGAACCCGTTTCCGGCAGGTT
The DNA here is from genome assembly GCF_964252735.1 of Mesorhizobium sp. LjNodule214. Taxonomy (NCBI): domain Bacteria; kingdom Pseudomonadati; phylum Pseudomonadota; class Alphaproteobacteria; order Hyphomicrobiales; family Phyllobacteriaceae; genus Mesorhizobium; species Mesorhizobium sp. LjNodule214. The sequence continues at coordinate 2,276,960 of NZ_CAXUPE020000001.1, read as the reverse complement.
GGTACTATCTGATGCTCGGCCAGGCGCAATATGCGGCGCGCGAGTACGAAGCCGCTGTCGAGACACTTCGCCGGGACGAGACTTATCGAACAAGCTCACGCCGTTTCCTGGCGGCAAGCCTTGCCCAACTGGGCCGGCTCGACGAGGCGCGCGCAGAGGTTGAAATGTTCCTCGTCAGCAACCCGCATTTCACAACCCGCCACTGGGTCATGACGGAGCCATTCCGCGACGCTGCGACGCTCGAGCATTTCGTCGATGGCTTCCGCAAGGCCGGCCTTCCGGAGTGACGTGCCGCGTGAATGGCGCCTTCGCGCCGGTCGTTCGTGCGACCTACTCCTCAAAGCGACTCGTGGCGTCACGGTCGCGCTCGTATCGTCTCGTGAGCGGAAACGGCGGCAACCAGGACTCGCGACGAACGGTCCAGAGTTCATAGGTTGGCGTCAGTTGGTCAGGGGCATCCAGGGATCCCAGGTGCACTTCGATTTCGTCCGCGGTGCGTGCGAAAACGGACGAGCCACAGCGCGGACAGAAAAACCGCCCGGCGTAGTCGCGTGTTTCGCCATCGATCGTCACCGCATCCTGAGGGAACACCGCCGCGGCGTAAAAAAGGGCGCCATGATGCTTGCGGCAGTCGAGACAATGGCAAATGCCGACCCGGTATGGACGTCCCGACGCCACAATTTTGACGTTGCCACAGAGGCAACCGCCGGTGAATCGGTCCATGCTGCGTCTCCTCTAAGATCAGGCGGCCAGAATGGCTACAACGAGCAGCACTGTCATTGCAATTGCCCGCTGCGGGCGGAGACGGACACGATAGGCCGTCTCCTCCCCGTCGCCACGAGAACCACCACCACCCAGCAAGACGACAGCGCAACAACGCTCAATCTCACAAATGCGGGCTTGCGCTATCGGTAGGAGGTGCGGCTAGTATGCGCGGCCCGATCACTGGATTTCGAAAGGCCAGCCATGCCGCCGAGCGAAACGACTTCCCGCGAGCCGAATGAGCAAACTGTTCTCTCTGTTCAAAATCTGACCGTCCGCCTGCCCGCAAACATGGAGCGTGAGCACGCGGTCGAAAACATATCCTTCGACATGCGGAAGGGTGAGATGCTGTGCATCGTCGGCGAGTCCGGCTCCGGCAAGTCAGTGACCGCAAATGCGATCATGGGTCTGCTGCCGTCTTCAGTGCGGATTGCGCAGGGAAGCATCCGGTTCAAGGGCCACGATCTCGCCAGCGCCGGCGAAGGCGTGATGCGGAGCCTGCGCGGCCGTTCGGTCTCCATCATCTTCCAGGATCCGCTTTCAGCACTCAATCCGCTGATGACTGTCGGCCAACAGGTGGCGGAGGTCATGGAAGCACACCAGTCCGGCACCTCGGCGACCCACGCCAAGGCGGTTGTCGACCTGCTTGGCGAAGTCGGACTGCCGGAGCCGGAGGTCCTGCGGCACCAATATCCGTTCCAGCTCTCCGGCGGGCAACGCCAGCGCGTCATGATCGCCATGGCGCTGGCGCTCGAGCCTGATCTTTTGATCGCCGACGAGCCGACGACGGCTCTCGACGTCACCACCCAGGCGCAGATTCTTGCCCTGATCCGGCGCCTGCAGCGCGAAAAGAACATGAGCGTCATGTTCATCACGCACGATTTTGGCGTCGTCGCGGAAATCGCCGATCGCGTCATCGTCATGGAAAAAGGCGCGATGGTCGAACAAGGCACCGCCGCCGACGTGCTTGGCAATCCGAACCATCCCTACACCAGGCGGCTGATCGCCGCCGTCCCGCATATGATCGAGAGCGAAACGAAGGCGCGTGACGATGCCCCGATCGTGCTGGAGGTGCAGAAACTCGACAAGACCTATCGGCCGGGCATCGGCTTCTTCTCGCGGTCCCGCATCGTGCACGCCGTCAAGCAGGTCAGCTTCGAGGTTCGCCAGGGCAAAACGCTCGGCATCGTCGGCGAGTCCGGGTCGGGAAAATCGTCGCTGGGCCGCGTCCTGCTAAAACTCCTGGACAGCGACGGGGGCAGCATCCTGTTCGACGGCAAGGATATCGCGGCGCTTTCGGACTCCGAGTTTCGGCCGATGCGGCCGCACATCCAGATGATCTTCCAGGATCCGTTCGCCTCGCTCAATCCACGGCAGACGATCGCCAAGATCCTCACCGTCGGCCCGATGGCGCATGGCCTGTCCGCCAAGGAAGCGCGCGTGAAGGCGCTGCATCTGCTGCGTCTGGTCGGGCTCGACGAGGGTGCCTATGGCCGCTTTCCGCACGAGTTCTCGGGCGGCCAGCGTCAGCGGATCGGCATCGCACGGGCCCTGATGATGGACCCCAAGGTCCTTGTCGCCGACGAGGCGGTCTCGGCCCTCGATGTCTCCATCCAGGCGCAGATCCTCGACCTGCTGGCGAGCATCCAGGACGAAATGAAGATCGCCATGATCTTCATCACGCACGACCTGAGGGTGGCGAGCCGCATCTGCGACGAGATCCTGGTGATGAACCGCGGCGAAGTCGTGGAGTGCGGTCCGCCTTCGCAGATATTCCGGTCGCCCCGTCACCCCTATACGAGGCAACTGATCTCCGCCATTCCCGGCAAGGAATGGGTCCCCGCCGCCTGAGCCGACGGCGGCGCTGAAGATCCCCTGACCTTCCCTGAGCCATGGATGGCCGCGCTGGCAAAGGCGCGGCTGTAAGCCTGTTCTTCGATTGGCTCGCCGACGCGTGCTCGTCCAAATCTGCTGTCGAGCAGAATAGTTGCGTTTGTCCACTAAAAGTAGTTGCATTTGTCCACTACCGGCTCAATCATGCCCTGGAAGACCCTCGACAACCCCGGATTGGGGCTGCGGCGATCTCGATGAAGGCGGTCAGGAAGCCTCGGGAGAGTGTTCGGTGCCGGCAAAGAAGAAAGGCTCGCCTCATCCGGTCGAAACGGTCGGGCTGGATGTCCTCGAAGACACGTTGAGCTTCTATATCCGGACCATCAACATAGCGCTTTCGCGTGATCTCGATGATCGTCTGGAAGGTCTCGACGTTGCCCGGGGAACCGGCAAGATCACCACCTTGCTTCTTGTCGACAGCCATCCGGGGATCCGGCCTTCGGTCATAGCGCAGCTCATCCTGCGTGATCGCTCTGCCATGGGCAGGCTGGTCGACCAGATGATCGACCATGACCTAGTGACGCGCCGAAACGCATCGGACGACGGACGCGCCCAGGAGCTCCATATCACCGAAAAAGGCGCGGATCTCGCCCGCAAGGTGCGCGAGATCGCCACCAAGCAATCCAGCGATTTCTTCGCCGGTGTGCCCGAGGAGGATCAGAAGCGCCTGCTGGACATTTTGCGGCGGGTCTATCGCCGCACCCTGGGCCTCGACCAATGACGGCGCCGGCGGCAGGCGCAGGACGAGCCGGCCAGCGTGTGGCGCTCGTGTCCGGTGCCAGCCGCGGTATCGGTGCGGCTTGCGCGCGGCACCTGTTCGAAACGGGCTGGACATTGTCGCTGGGCATGCGCGAACCGATGCTGCCAGAATGGGCCGATAGCGAGCGTGTCCGTGTGTTCCCCTACGATGCCGCGGAAGCCGGCAGCGAACGGGCATGGGTCGACGGTACCATCGATGCCTTCAACCGGATCGACGCGGTTATCGCCAGCGCCGGCATCATGATTGCGAAGTCGGTCATCGACATCGACGACACGGATCTCGATCTCATGTTCGAGATCAACGTCAAGGCGCCGCGCCGTCTGGTACGCGCGTCATGGGCATCGCTTGCGGCGAGCCGCGCTGGCCGGGTGATCATTCTCGCCTCGCTGTCGGGCAAGCGGGTCAAGTCCGTCACGGCAGGCTCTTACTCGATCTCCAAATTTGCCGCCGTCGCGCTGTCCCATGGCATCCGGCAGGCAGGGTGGGACCTCGGGATTCGGGCAACGGCCGTCTGTCCCGGTTTCGTCGCCACGGACATGGCCCGCGCCATCACCGATCGCGCCGATGCGCTGATGACCGACCCGGACGACCTCGCACGGATCATCGGGCTGCTGCTCGATCTGCCAGACCATGCGAGCGTCGCGGAATTTTCCATCAATTGCCAACTCGAGGAGTCCTACTGAGCATGCCCGGACCGTTCGTCGTCCCCGTTCATGGAGATATCGAGCTGCCGAAGGAGGTGGACTGCGTCGTCATCGGCGGCGGCATCATCGGTACCTCGACGGCGTTGGAGCTGGCCGAGAGAGGCCTGCGGGTGGCCCTGTGCGAGAAGGGCGGCATCGGACAGGAACAGTCCAGCCGCAACTGGGGCTGGGTCCGTATTTCCCGGCGGGATCCACGCGAGGTTCCGCTGATGGCGGAAGCCCTGCGGATATGGGCGAGGCTCTCCGAACGGACGGGACGAGACACGGGCTATGCCCGGGCCGGAATTGTCTTCACCTGCGCGGACGACAAGGAATACGACCAGCACGAACGCTGGGGACGCCATCTCGAAGGCTATCAGTTCGAGTCGCGAATGATCGGCGCCGGCGAATTGCGTGACCTCCTTCCCGGCTCCAATCTCGATGTCAAAGGAGCGCTCTACACGCCCGCCGACGGTCGCGCGGAGCCGCAGAAGGCTGCGCCTGCAATTGCCGAAGCCGCACGCGACCGCGGCGCCGCCATATTGACGGAATGCGCCGTGCGCGGCGTGGAGACGACGAACGGCGCCGTCTCGGGCGTCGTGACCGAGCGTGGCTTCATTGCCTGCAAGGCGGTCGTCCTAGCCGGAGGGGCGTGGTCGAACCTGTTTTGCGGAACGCTTGGTCTCGACCTGCCGCAGTTAAAGGTCATGAACACGGTTCTTCGCACCACCCCGGTCGAGAACGGGCCGGACCAGGCCGTGTGGGCAAACAACTTCGCCATACGCAAGCGCCAGGACGGTGGCTACACCGTCGCCTCCAGCATGAGTAATGTCGTCGACATCGTGCCAAACTCCTTTCGCTATGTTCGCGATTTTCTTCCGGCCTGGAAGACGGAGTGGCGATCGCTGCAATTCCGCCTGGGCGGTCGTTTCCTCGACGAGGCAAGGATGCCGACCCGCTGGGCGATGGATGAGGCGAGCCCCTTCGAATACTGCCGCGTGCTCGATCCCAAGCCTTCCAAAAAAAGCTCGGAGCGCGTTCTTGCAAATGCCCGCAAGGCATTTCCGCTTCTGGAAAAGGCAGAAGTGGCGCAGCGCTGGGCCGGCTATATCGACGTCACGCCCGACGCCGTCCCCGTCATTTCGGCCGTCGACGACGTTCCCGGCTTTCATGTGGCGACCGGTTTCTCGGGCCATGGTTTCGGCATCGGGCCCGCTGCAGGCAGGCTGATGGCGGACATCGTCACCGGACGGCCGCCGATCGTCGATCCCAGGGATTTCCGGTGGTCGCGGTTTTCGGACGGATCGAAGGTCGCACCGGTCACTGGATTATAAGCGCTCCGACAAGAGAGCGTGACGCAGCGAAAGTGGAACACTAAAAAAGGAGCCTCCAATGTCAGACAAGAGCAGCAGCACTATCTTTCGACCGACGCGTCGTCAGGCGCTTGGAATGGCAATCGCCGGTGCCGCCGGCCTAACCATGCCCAGCCTGACGGGAGCAGGCAGGGCCCTCGCGGCAACCCCGCCGAGCGAGCCCAAGGGACAGGTGATCGTCGGCTTTTCCCAGGAGCCCACCGTCTTCAACCCGCATTTGCCGCATATCGAGGTCGACGAAGGCATCCACTTCAGCGTCTTCGATCCGCTGTTTGGTGTCGACCCGAAGGGCAATTTCTTCCCCGCGCTCGCCAAGGAGGTGCCTACCGTCGAAAACGGCGGCATCTCTGCCGACGGGCTCGAGTGGCACGTCAAGCTGCGCGACGACGTGAAATGGCATGACGGACAGCCGTTCACCGCCGAGGACGTCAAGTTCACGATCGAACTGCTGGTCGACCCGAAGTTTCGCAGCTGGCGACGCGCCGGCCACGAACTTGTCCAGGACCTGACTGTCGTCTCGCCAACCGAGATCAAGTGGAAGATGAAGGAGCCTTACGCGCCCTACCCGTCGATCCTGGCAGCGACCTTCATCGTTCCCAAACATGTGCTCGGTGCGGCGGAGGACAAGAACACCGCGCCGTTCAACAATGCCCCGATCGGCACCGGCCCGTTCAAATGGGTGGAACGCATGGCCGGCGATCATATCGAACTGGCCGCCAACACCGACTACTTCGCCGACGGCCCCTACCTGAAAAGCCTGATCTACAAGTACATTCCGGATCTAACCGTGCTCTACACCCAGTTCAAGACCGGCGACATCGACGTCATCGGATTGCAGTGGATCACGGCCGACCACTATGAGGAAGCCAAGGCATTGGGCGGAACCGCGGTCGCCGTTATTCCCGCCGCCACGATCGAATCGCTCAGCTTCAACATGGAGCGCCCGCAGTTCAAGGAACTCGCCGTTCGTCAGGCGCTGTACCATGCGCTGGACAAGAAGACGATCATCGACGCCCTCTACTACGGGCTGCCGACCCCGACCGAAACCTACATGCCGCAGCAGTCCTTCTACTACAATCCCGATTTGCCGAAGCAGGAATACGATCTGGACAAGGCAAAGAAACTGCTGGACGACGCCGGCTGGGTCCCTGGCGGGGATGGCATCCGCGTCAAGGACGGTGTTCGCCTCTCGTTCAAGAACTCGACCACGGCGGGTAATCATATCCGCGAACAGGCGCAGCAGTTCATTCAGCAATCATATCGCGACATCGGCGTCGAGGTGGTGATCTCCAACCTGCCGCCGGCCGTGATGTGGGGCGACTACTGGATGAAGTCGGAATTCGATTCCGTCGTCGTCGGCATCAACTTCCTGACGGGCTCCGATCCCGACACTTCGGACTACCTCAGTTCGAAGTCGATCCCGGCCAAGGGCGGCTCCGGCCAGAACACCTGGCAGTATGCCAGCCCGGAGGTGGACAAGCTGCTTGAATCCGGCGGTGTCGAATTCGTGCCGGAGCAACGCAAACAGGCTTACCTGAAGATCCAGGAGACCGTGCGCAGCGACCTGCCATTCCTGCCGATGTTCCAATACGCGACGGTCCGCGGACACAAGTCCGGTGTCGAAGGCGTCGTGCCGAACATCAATGTGCGCATCGACTCCTGGGACGTGGCCACCTGGTACTGGGCATAGCCGCACCAATGAGGCCGGGCCGGCAATGACCGGCTCGGCCTACGTGGCTGCGCCTCCCTGGCGCGACTGTATCCGACGGACAGCAAAACGGAGACAACCGGCATGCTTCGCTATCTGCTGGGACGCTTCTGGCAAAGTCTCGTCCTGCTCCTGCTGGTTTCGGTGATCGGCTTTGCCGTCCTGAACCTGGCTCCGGGCGGACCGCTCTCGCAATTCACCCTGACGCCGGGGATGACACAGGCCGATCTCGATCGCATCGCCTCGCAAATGGGGCTCGATCGACCTCTTCCTGTCCAGTACATCGACTGGCTGGCACACCTGCTTCGCGGCGACTGGGGGCGTTCCTACCGGGACGGCAGGCCCGTGCTCGACATCATCTGGGAGCACCTGGTCGCGACATTGCTGCTGATGGGCGTGTCGACCGCGATCGCCATCCTTGTCGGCACCTGGATCGGAGTACTGGGCGCGCTCAGACGATATTCGATCTTCGACTACGCCGCGACCGTCGGCGCGATGGTGGCGCTGTCGATCCCGACCTTCTGGTTCGGGTTGATCGCGATCTACATCTTCTCGCTGCGGCTCAGATGGCTGCCGGCCGGCAACATGTACACGATCGGCGATGGCTCGCTCGGCGACTACGCGATCCATCTCATCATGCCGAGCGTCGTTCTTGCGCTGGTCAATATCGCCGTGTGGAGCCGCTACATGCGCACCGCGACGCTCGACGTCATCAGCCAGGATTTCGTTCGAACGGCCCGGGCCAAGGGGCTGAGTTCCCGCCGCGTGTTGCTTCGCCACATCCTCGGGAACGCCCTGCTGCCGATGATCACCCTCCTGGGGCTGCAACTGCCGACAATACTGGGTGGCGCATTGGTGACGGAAACGGTCTTTACCTGGCCCGGCATGGGGCGGCTGTTCCTCGATAGTCTCGGCTACAGCGACTACCCCGTCGTGATGGGTCTGCTGATGATGTCCGCTGTCCTCGTCCTAGTCGGCAATCTGGCCGCGGACCTCACCGTCGCATTCGTCGATCCGCGCATTCGATTGAGCTGAGGAACGAAGAGATGACCCAGTCGGAATTCCTCATCCCCACCCACGCCAGGCAACGCTGGTGGCACAGCCGCAGCGTGCGCCGATTTGCCCGTCATCGACTGGCGATGTTCGGCCTGGTGATGATCATCGTCCTGGTCCTCGCCTGTGTCTTCGGACCTTGGCTGCTGCCCTTTGACGATCTCTATATCGACCTGCGTGGCAGGTTCTCGCCGCCGTTCACAGGCTATCATTTCTTCGGCACCGATCCGCTTGGACGTGACATCGCGGCGCGCCTGTTCATGGCCGGCCGTATTTCGCTCCTGGTCGGTTTCGCTGCGATGGTCATCAGCACAGTGTTCGGAACCGTGCTCGGGATCGCCGCCGGCTTCTTCGGTGGCCGCATCGGCACGGTCCTGATGCGTTTCGTCGACGCGATGCTGTCCTTCCCCAATATCTTCCTGCTGCTGGCGATGGCGGCCTTCATCAAGCCGAGCCCGATCATGATCACCCTGATCATAGCGGCAACGAGCTGGATGGAGATCGCGCGCATCGTCGAGGCGGAAGTGCGTTCGCTGCGCGAACGCGACTTCGTGGTCGCCGCCCGCATGCTCGGGCTCAGCAACAGCCACATCATGTTTCGCGAGTTGCTGCCCAATGCGATCGGCCCGATCATTGTCGCGGCCACGCTTACCGTTGCCCGCGCCATCCTTCTGGAAGCCTATGTCAGCTTCCTCGGCTACGGCATCCAGCCTCCGCTGCCGAGCTGGGGAAACATGCTGAACGGCGCCCAGCAATATCTCGACAGCGCGCCGTGGCTGGCAATCGTTCCCGGCGCCGCCATCACCCTGGCGGTCACCAGTTTCAACTTCATCGGCGACGGGTTGCGCGATGCGCTCGACGCGCGAAGCGACATGCTGTGAGGCCACCCGGCATGGCAAGGTTTTCGCCGTTTGAAGTCTCGCTCTGGTATGCGACCGCGGCGCCGCCGCCGAAGACCGGCCCGCTGCAAGGACGCAGGCGGGCGGATGTCTGCGTCGTCGGCGGCGGCTACACCGGGTTGACCACGGCACTCGACCTCGCCCGCGGCGGCATAGACGTGGTATTGCTCGAAGCGCAAGAGATCGGCTTCGGCGGCTCGGGGCGCAATGCCGGCCACTGTACGCCAACCTTCACCCACTACAGCCTGCCCGAACTGCGTGCCATGCTGGGCGAGCCATGGGCCGAAAGGCTGATCGCCCGGCAGACCGGGGCCAACAGTCAGGTCGCGGGGATGATCGAGCGCTACGGCATCGACTGCGAATGGCAGCAGAACGGCTACGTCATGGGTGCGCTTACGCCCGGCGGCGTCGCCAGGCTCGAAGCAAAGGCGCAGCAGTACAATGCAGTCGGCGCCAAGACGCGGGTGCTCGACAGGCAGGCGAGCGAGGAGATCACCGGCAGCCCGCGATATCATGGCGGCTGGTTTCATTCCGAGGCTGGTCACCTCAATCCATTGGGATACGCAAGGGGACTCGCCCGTGCCGTCATCGAGGAAGGTGGCACAATCCACACCGGCTCGCCGGTCCGCGATGTCGTGCGACAGGATGGTGCCTGGGCAGTGCATGCCGGCGAAGGAGCCGTCGTCGCCGACAAGGTCATCTTCGCGACCGGCGCCTACACCGTCGACGGATGGCCCGGCCTCGACCGGAGCTACAAGATCCAGAGGGTCTTCGTCGCCGCCACCCAGCCACTGACCGCCAGCGAACGCCAAACCATCCTGCCGCGCAACACGACGATGCATGACGGCCGCGGCGATATCTTCGTCTACAAGTACAACGCCGAGGGACGCATCGTCGCCTCGATGTTTCCGATGGGCCGGCGCGGAAGCGACATGGCGTTCACACACCGCCTCATGTCCGATCGCCTGCGCTGGCTCCATCCGCAGCTCAGCAGCGACTTGAGATGGGAGTATTTCTGGTTCGGCGAATTGGACATGCAGAAGCGCACCATCCCGCGCTTCTATCAACTCGCGCCGGGCGTCGTCGCGCTGACAGGCCTGTCCGGTCGCGGCGTGCCGACCGGAAGCATGCTTGGCGGCATACTGGGCGAATGGGCGAAGGGCGTCCCGGAAAAGGACCTGTCGCTGAAGCTCGAGCCGCTGCGACGGGCACCCTTCTTCATGTCCTTCGCTCCCGCCGCCATGTTGCGATACTATCGCGCCTCGGACTGGATCCGGGCAAAGGCCAGCGGGTCTCCGCTCCCACCCCACGCTTAGCTAGGTTTCTCTCGAACAAGAGGGCACCAGAGGCGAGCGACAACGCCCAGGAGCATCAGCGGCAGAACAAGAAGCCCGCCAATCAGGCAGCGCATGCCGACCGCGCTCAAGGGGTCGAGATGGTCGAGCACAGTTTTCTGCGGCACATTGCCGAAGCCCCAGAGTGCCGCGGCAAACAGCAGAAGGTTCGCATGGAGCCTGGACATCTTTCCCACTGACTGGAGCCAACTGAAGGATTGCGCAGAACCGAGGTTCTGCGATCCCGGCTTACGGATGGCTTACGCGGGTTCTCAGTCCGACGTTTCGGGGCGCAGATGAGGTCGGCCGAGATGCGCTGTACCGTGCCTTTGCAGACTGTCGTGGTCGTGGCGTCGAAAGCGGGGAAACGGATATCCACCGCCTGCCCCAGATGAACATCGTCGATGCTGGCGGGCGGCACCATCCAGCGCGTGCCTGCCTGCGAAACTCGACAAGGGCTGCTCGCCGGCCATCGCGCGGCCGGTCTCGGGATCGTCCCGACGCGCCAGGAGTGACGATGGAAAGGTCATGGCGTCGGCGCCGCCGCGCTCGGCTTCAAGGCGCGCCAGGCAAGCAGGCGCCGCGTCGGAAGCTGGCGTTGCCCAGTCGGGGGATGCGCCAGATCGAAGCCCTGCCCAGGTACCGACCACCGTTGACATGCCGGCTTACAATTTCGTAAGATTAGCAAATGCTGATGAACGTCTCGCCGAGTGCCGGCAGAAGGGCGAGTGCCTAGCAGGCAGCGGCTTTTACCCTGTCAGCGGGCCCGACAGAGTTACGCGAGACGCGATGAGCTACGCCCCCCTCAAGCCAACCCTCAAGCCAACACAAAAGGCGTTCGACCAGCACAAGCGGTTGCTTGTTGTTCAGATAGCAGCCGTCGCGGCCACAACGCTGCTGCTGTTTACCGAGCCGTTTCTGGCCGAAGGATCGAGAGGCCACGAGTTTGGCGAACTGCTCGGCTTTAGCCTCGTGCTCATCTGCGTCGCCGGCCGCCTCTGGAGCATTCTCTACGTTGGCGGCAAGAAGAACAAAGAGTTGGTTTCCGCTGGCCCATTTTCCATGACGCAGAATCCGCTCTATTTCTTCTCCACGGTCGGAGCAGTGGGAATCGGATTCATGTACGGATCCATCCTGGTGGCAGCAGCACTTGGTCTGGCCAGCTTCATTGTTTTCCGGGTGACGGCGCGCAAGGAGGCCGAGTTCCTGCTGGGAACGTTTGGCCCCGCCTATACGGCCTATGCGGCGCGAACGCCGCGGTTCTGGCCGAATCCGTTGCTGTTTCGTGACGAGCCGGAACTGGTGTTCTCAACGCGTGCGTTGAAGCAGACATTTTATGACGGTCTCTATTTTCTTGCCGTCTTCCCAGCGATCGAAGCCGTCGAGCATTTCAGGATCGGCGGCTTTCTGCCGACGCTCTTTACCCTTTATTGATCGGGGCCTGATCCATCCCGATAGAACGCGATGGAGCTCTATCGTTTATTCGACGATGATCTTCTCCGAACCGTAAGTCAGCGCAGCAATACCGGAGCTCCACTTTTCGCCCGGATGCTTGATTACTTGCTTTGATGGCGCATCCTCCGAATCAAAGGATGCGCTATGAGCCAGGTTTCATGGGAGTGCCACGACGACAGGGGCAGTCCGTCGAGCGATACAGCATCTCGCCGACTTCGTCCAAGCCTACAACTTCGCGCGACGCTTGAAGATCCTCAAAGGCCCCGCCCTTACGAGTTCATCTGCAGGCTTGGGCCGCAGAGCCCGAGCGCTTTACACTCGAGCCGCTCCAGCAAATGCCGGGATTAAACGTCTAGAGCGGTTCAGCTTTTGATAGAATCGCCGACCCGCTCTAACTCTTTGTTTTTACGCAATTCCGGACGGAAAACCGCTACGCACTTTTCCTGGAATTGCTCTAGGATGGCCACGTTGAGGGTTCCAGGCCGAGACCTGTGGTCCGCACCGGCGATCGCGCCTGCGACGAACCGAGTCTGAGATAGATGGCGGGCACGACGAAGAGGTTGAGAAGCGTTGACGTGATCAGCCCGCCCAGAATGATGATGGCCATCGGATGTTCGATTTCCTGGCCCGGAATGTTGCCTGTAATGACCAGAGGAACGAGCGCGAGGCCGGTTGCCAGCGTCGTCATGAGAATGGGCGAAAGGCGTTCGCGCGCGCCGCGCAGGACAAGTTCCGGTCCGAAGGGCTCGCCCTCTTCGCGCTCCAGATGCAGGAAATGGTGGATCAGGAGCACCCCGTTGCGGGCCGCGATGCCCAATACCGTCAGGAACCCCACGAGGCCGCCTAGCGAGATGATGCTGTCGCCCAGATAGGCCGCGATGACCCCGCCGACCAGGGCGGCCGGCAGTGACAGGAACACCAGGGCAGCGAGCCTCCAGCTTCTCAGGGAGGCCTGCAGCAGCATGAAGATTACGACCGCGGCGACGATCGAGGCATACAAGAGCCGGCTTTGCGCCGCATTGCGTTCCGCAGCCTCGCCCAGCAGTTGGGCATGATAGCCGAGTGGAAAGTCGATCTTGGCCAGTCGCTCCTCCACCTCGCCGACGACCGAGCCCAGGTCGCGGTCGCGCACATTGGCATGCACGTCATGGCGGCGCGAGGCGTTCTCGCGCTTGATGGTGCTGGCCACCGGAGCAATCTTGACTTCGGCAATGTCGCCGAGCAAGACCTGGCCGCCGTCGGGCGTATCCAGGAGGAGGTTCTGCACGTCGTCAAGGCCGCGCCGCGATTTGGGCGTCGACCATACCATGACGTCATACACCTTTCCGATGCCATGGACGTCGCTCACCTCGTGACCGGCGAAGATCACCGCAGCGGCGCGGCGAACATCCCCGGGCTTGAGACCCCTGGCAGCCGCCTTGGCGATATCCACGGTGACCTGAATTTGCGGCACCTTCTTCTGCAACTCCTCGTGCAGGTCGACCAGGCCCTCGATGCCGGTCAGGGCGTCACGGACCCTCACCGCCTGCTCGCGCAGCACCGCCGTGTCGGGCCCGAAAATCCGAACCACTATCGACTCGCCCGAGCCGGTGAGCACTTCCTTCACGCGTTCTCGGAGATAGGTCTGGACATCGCGATAGATGCCGGGATAGCCGGCGACCGTGTCCTGTATGGTTTTCAGGGTCTTGTCGTAGTCGACCTTCGGATCGACGCTGATCCAGTTCTCCGTGAAGTCGATGCCCACGACCTCGTCGGCCACAAGCGCCCGGCCGATGTGAGCGCCGAAGTTGCGCACCCCGGGGATGGATCTCAGTTCTTTGCTGGCAGCTACCGTCATCCGGTACATCTCGGGATGCGATGTCCCGGGCGGCGTCACCCAGTGCATGAGGAAGTCGCGCTCCTTGAAGGACGGCAGCAGCGAGGTTCCGAGCAGCGGCCAAACAGCCAACCCCGCGACCACGACCAACGCGGTGCTCGCAAAGATCGCGCGAGGAGCCGCGATGATCCGCGACAGCATGGCGGCATAGCCGCGCTGCAACCACCCGACCAGCGGCGAGACGCGCTCGATCGGCGCTCCTTGAAGAAGGATAAGGCAGAATGCCGGCGTCACCGTCAGCGCCACGGCCATAGAAGCGAGGAGCGCGATGGAATAGGACGTCGCCAGCGGCACGAAGAAGGTGCCCGACAGGCCGCCCATGAAGAACACAGGAACAACCGAAATGACGATAATGAGGGTCGCGGCGACGATCGGGCTGCGGATCTCGAGCGATGCTTCCAGGATGACCGATGCCACCGATTTGCCGGCGCTGCTTCGGCGATTCTCGCGCAATCGCCGCGTGATGTTTTCGACGTCGATGATAGCGTCGTCCACCACCGATCCCACCGCCACGACAAAGCCGGCCAACACCATCGTGTTGATGGTCGTTCCGAGCCAGTAGAGAACAAGTCCCGCGGCGACCAGCGACAACGGAATTGCCAGCAGGCTGATGAGCGCCACCCGCCACTCGAACAGGAAGGCGCCGAGAACGCAGACCACCAGGATCGCTCCCACCAGCAAGGCCATTGTCAGATTATGGACCGAGAGCTCGATGAACGTCGCCGGGCGGAATATCTGCAGGTCGACATCGATGCCCTTGAGGCCGTCACTCATTTCGGCGAAGGCGGCCTCGACGCCGCGCGTGACCTCCAGTGTGTTCGCCCACGGGAACTTCTCGACGATCAGCATCATGCCGGGGCCGTCATTGATAACAGCGTCGCCGATCGGCAGCGGTTCGTCCCAGATGACATCGGCAACGTCCGCCAGTACCCGCTGCCCGCTGGTCTTTGACTCAATCGGAATTCTCTTGACGTCGTCCAACTTCACGGCGGCCGCAATATCGGCCCCGATATAAAGCCGCTGGTTGGCGGTGTCGATGAAGCCTACGGTCTGGCTCTTGGCTGAGTTCGACATCGGCAGGAGGCCGAAGTCCAGCGCATCGGCCGAAGCCTCCATGACCTCGTTCAGCGTCACGCCGTGTTTCAGCATGCGTGCGGGATCGATCTGGATCTGCATCTGTTTGAGCTTTTCGCCCCACATCGCCACGTTGGCGACGCCGGGCACGCGCAGCAGGCGGAAGCGGATCTTCCAGTAGGCGGTCATCGACAGGTCGAGCGGAGTGAGCTCCTTCGACGAGAGGCCGATCTTCATGGTGCGGCTGGTCGAGGACAAGGGCTGCAGCATGACGGGCGGGCTCGAGCCGAACGGCAGTCTGGCCGACGCAAGTTGCACGCGCTCCTGGACGAGCTGCCGGGCGTGCATGATATCGGTTCCCCGCTTGAAGATCATGACGATCGAGGACAGCGACATCACGCTTTTCGAGCGGATGACGTCGAGCTCCGGCGTGCCGCGCAGTGCATCCTCGAGAGGAATGGTGATCAGCTCCTCGACCTCGGCGGTCGACATGCCGATACCCTCGGTCTGAATCTCAACCAGCGGCGGGGCGAATTCGGGGAAGACATCCACGGGCATCTTGCGGAAGACGTCCAAGCCCAGCAGCACCATCAGCGCTGCCGCGGCCAGAACGAGAAACCGGTATTTCAGGTTCGTGCCGATGATCCAGCGGAACATGGCCCTATCCTTTTGTTCGATGATTGGATGCCGGCTAACTCAGTGTTCGCAAGCGGCCGGAATGTTTTCACGCCCGCTCAGTGCCCACCAACCTTCAGTTCGACCCCCATGAGCTCGACCGCCCCGACCGACACGACCATCGTACCGCGCGCTGGTCCGTCCGACAGAACCGCAATGTCGCCGAGGACACGCTCGACAACCACCTTCTGGCGAACGAAGACGAGCGGCTCCGGATTGGAGTAGAGCCAGCTGTCTCCATGCTCGTCGTAGATGACCGACGAGTAGGGCACGACCTTCGCCATCCTGTCGCTCTCCGGCGCCTTCATGGCCACTAACACCTGATCGCCGGGCTTGGCGCCGCCGCTTGCCTCGAGGAATTCGAAGAACCGCCCGTCGTCCCGGTCCTTCACCTCGACCGGCCGCGCCTTGTAATATTTGCCGGAGCGGCCCTCGCCGGTCAGCAGCACGACAACCAGACCGTCCTTATCCTCGTCGGCCGGGTTATCGACGCCGAAAAACTCGGCAAACTCGTCATGCTCGCGGCTCTCGCCTTCTTCATCCTCTTCGACGACAACTGCGATCAACATCTGGCTCGCCGCATTCACAGGCACCCTGATCAGCGATTGCATGGCTTGGTCGCTTGCACCGACTGGCGCGATTGAAGCCGTCTCGGTAAATGCCTTCACCAACGGCTCGCCGATCGCGATCTCGACCTCACCGTTCATCATCGTCCACCGCTTCGCCATCTCCTCCCGCAACGCTTCGGTCTGGATGCTCAGCCGCTTGGCGGCCTGTTCAGTCAGAACCACCCGTGGAAATGGGGAACCTGCGACCTCCTCCAGCCGGGCAGGACCACTTGCGGGCGACTCCGCGGTCGCAAAGGGTGCCATGGCCACCACGACGAAGACCACACCGGCGACGGCGGATGACGTGAGAAAAAGCTTATTGCGGGGCATGCGCAACTCCTCCCAGGTGTCGTGAAACCGGGCTGGCAGCGGAATGGAGCAACAGGGCCGGCAGGACGAACAGATTGATCAGGACTGAAATGACTGCGCCTGCGATCACGACCCAGGCCATTGGATGCAGGATCTCCAGACCGGTGACGCTGCCCATGACAAGCGCGGGAAGGAAGGCGAGGCAGGTGATCAGCGTGCTCGTCAGCACAGGCGCGAAGCGCTCACGCGCGGCCGCCGTCACCAGGTCCGGCCAGGATCCGCCACCCTCTTGCTCGCTGGTCTGATCGACGCGGCTGGCCAAAACCAGACCGTTGCGAAGCGCAAGCCCGAGGACGGCGAGGAGCCCGGCAAGCGCCCCAAGCGAAACAGTGCCTGTCACCGCCAGGAGGATCACCGCGACGCCACCCGACACTGCCATCAGTGAAAGGAACATGCCGGTTGCCAGCCGCCAGCTTTGCAGCGCCGCCTGCAGCAGGAAGAAGATCAGGATCGCCGCCGACGCTGCAAAGAGCTCCACCTGCAGCATGGCTGCACGGCTCTCGGCATAGTCGCCTCGAACATAGGCATGGTATTCGAAGGGGAACTGCACCTTCTTGAGTCCAGCCGCCACGTCTTCCGCCACCGCCGTGACGCTGCGGCCCGCGACGCTCGCGTGAACGTCGATGCTGCGCGTGACGCCTTCACGCTCGATGGTGCGCAACTGCGGAACCACCCGCACCTCGGCGACATCGCCAAGGCGTGCATACGGGCCATCAGGCGTTTCGATCACAAGATTCTCGACGTCGGTGATGCTGCTGCGTGCGGTGGGAGCACCCCAAACGACCACGTCGAAGACCTTTTGCTGCTCGAAGAGATTGCCAACCTCGAGCCCGGCGAAGACCGTAGCTGCCGCGCGCCGGATGTCGCCCGGTTTCAGTCCACGTGCAGCCGCCTTCGCAACGTCGACCGCGACCTCGATTTCGGGCGAAACAGCGTTCTTGTCGATACGTACGGAGTTGACGCCGTCAATGCCAGCGATCGTCGCCGCAACGAGCTTTGCCTGCTCTTCAAGCACAGTCGTTTCGATCCCCTCGATGCGGACCACCACTGGTTCGCCGGCGTCGGCGAAGAACCGCCCAGCCGTACTGGCCAGATAGCCTTCAACCTTCACGTCGAGGTGCGCGAAGCCTGCCATCGTGTCGCGGATTCGCGACAGCGTGGCGGCCCGGTCCACCCGCTCGTCGAGGCCAACCCAGAGCTGCCCGGATTCGATGCCGGAGACCTGGTCGCCCGTAATGGCCCGGCCGTGATGGCCAGCGACAGAGCTAACTCCGTCGATTGCGCGGACTTCGGATTCCAGCTGCGCCATCGTCCGGGTCATGGCGGGCAAGGATGCACCCGGCGCGGCCTCGAACGAAACGCGGACGGTGCCTTCGTCAAAAGATGGCGACGGCGACCACTTCAGGAAGGGCGTTGCCGCGAGTAGCGCCAACGCACCGAGACCGGCGATGGCATAGGCAGGACGGGCCGTTGCCGAGAACTTCGCCAGCTGCCGGCCGTAGGCCGCACCGAACAGCCGCGCCACCACGGGTTCGGATCTGGTTCCTGCTGCGCTGCCCGAGCGGAGGAAAACCATCGCGAGGGCGGGCGCTCCCAGGAGCACCACGACCGAGGCAGCGGCCACCGTTAGGCCATAAGCCTGGGCCAGTGGGCGGAAGAATGCCGCGGCTTCGCCGTCGAGTCCGAGAATCGGAGCGACCGCCAGCAGACCGATCACCAATGCATAGATCATCGGCTTGCGGATCTCGCCGATCGCATCGAATACGGCCGCGGCGAGCGGACGACCGCCACCGGCGGCGCGGAGGCGCCGCGCGATGGCCTCGGCAGCCACGACGGCGGTGTCGACCACGAGGGAAAGCGCGGCCGCGAGGCCGGCCAGGTGGATCAGGTTGAAGGTGGGGCTGCCGAGATAGAGCGCCACAAATGCCGCGACATACGACAGGACGATCGCGACGACGGCGATGCTCGCCGCGCCGACCGGCGTCAAGGACAGGAAGACGGCTACGGACAGCAACACCGCGGCGGCGATCAGCATCCGGGCCAGATTGGCGAAGGCGCTGTCGACGTAGTCGGAGGCGCGGTAGAGGGAGGAGTCGATATCGATGCCCGGCATGCCTTGGCCCAACTCCGCGAGCGCGGCTTCGACCCCCGCTGCGACCGCCCTGGCGTCGACGTTGGGAAGCTTCTCGACAACGAGAATGAGGCCAGGCCCTCCGTTGATAATGGCATCACCGATCAGAGGCGGATGGCCTTCGACGACGTCGGCGACGTCGCTGAGCTTGAGAGCGGAGGACGCGACAGCGACCTTCGTCAGATCGCTGGCCTTGCTGATCGGTTGCACATGCTGGATGCCGAGCCTCTGGTTCGGCGTGTCGATCCAGCCTCCGCTTCCGAGTACTGACGCTTCGAGATAAGTCAGCGGCGAGACCCAGAGCGAATCCCCGGCGCTCTCTATGGCTTCCTCGAGCGAGATGCCGGCCGACTCCAGGCGTTGAGGTTCGATTTGCACCTGGAGCTGGCGAGCGCGCTGGCCCCAGATCGCGACGTTGGCGACGCCCGGTACGCTGAGCAGCTTCGGCGTCATCGTCCACCGGGCGAGCACCGACATGTCGATCAGCGACACGGTCTTCGACGACAGTCCGACGATCATGGCCCGGCCTACCGCCGACTTCGGCTGCAGCATGGCGGGTGGCTTCGAAACATTGGGCAGGGCCCAAGCCATCGTAAGACGCTCCTGCACCATTTGCCGGGCCTTCATCGGATCCATGCCGGGCTCGAAGGTGAGCAACACCGAAGTCATCCCCGGTACCGACTTGGAATGAATCGACTTGAGGAAGGGCGTCGCGGTCAGAATCTCCTCGAGATTGATGGTCACCAGGCTTTCCACTTCGCCTGTCGACAAGCCGAGCGCCTCGGTCTGCACCTCCACGATCGGCGCCCCGAACTCGGGAAGAGCATCGATTTTGGCTTTGGGAAGCAGGACGGCACCCACCGCTAGCAAGAGCACCGCGGCTGCCAGGACCAGATGCCGAAATTCGAGACTCAGCTTGACGAGCGTTTGCAACACGGCAACACCCCGCGGTTCGGCAGTGCGCGAAAGCGACTGCTACAGATCAGAGACAGTACAACAACGTATCATGCGGAAACGCGTCGCATAATTACTTCATATTGCAGGCACTTTTGCCGTATTTTCGGCAGCCGCAAACTTTCGGAGTAGAGAAATGGCATGCCAATAGAGGTAGCGTTCATTGCAAAATCAGAATGAGAGCGTCTCAGGGTTGAATATTGTTCCACAACGCGCAGCGGTTGCATGGGTGCGTCTGTTTCCAGCAATGACTGGACGCGCCATGGCGCAACCTGCTTCGGTCCGGCAGACGGGCGTAAACGCGCCGCCAACAGTCGGCCTCAACAGTCGGCGTCTGCGAGCGATAGTCGAGAACCACGCCTGCCACGGAGACTCTCGCTATCGACACGGTGCCCTCAGCAGTTGTACGCGCTGATGCCGTCACTCACGCTTCAGCCCTTCTCGGCCTGGTGCGAGTGGATCGCCGGCTTCAAGGCTCCCATTCGGATAGCTTTTGGTTACTGCATCAGCGGCGGCGGAAGCCATGCCGACCTTTGGCGTAGCCCTTCCTCCATTAGGATACAAAGATGCAGTTTAATAGGCGTACTTGTTGCATATAACATATTGAACCAAAAAGGGTTATTCTATTTTCTCGATTTTCTTGCCTGCGGCTCCTGGCGTGCCCATGCGCACGCCAAGTCGCGCGAACGGCGAGCGTCCAAGATTTAGCTAGTCCCAAGATTCAACGCGACTTGAGCAGGAAAACAGGGGCGAGGATAGGAGCATCTGAAATGAAGCGAGTCCAACTCGGCGGCGTTATTGGCGCAGCGCTTTTTGTGATGTCGCCGCTCATTGGCTACGGCCAAGCCTCT
Organism: Mesorhizobium sp. LjNodule214; assembly: GCF_964252735.1. Lineage (NCBI taxonomy): Bacteria > Pseudomonadati > Pseudomonadota > Alphaproteobacteria > Hyphomicrobiales > Phyllobacteriaceae > Mesorhizobium > Mesorhizobium sp. LjNodule214. Next base: position 2,256,505 of record NZ_CAXUPE020000001.1, on the reverse strand, counting down.
GACCCGATATTCGCAGACTTTGACCCAAAAAACTTCGATGACTTGGCGAAGGTTGACAACAAGTTACTCCCTTTGACACCCGGCAAGAAACTTGTCCTGGAAGGAAAAGCGATTGATGTCGAGGGTGATGAAGAAACCCACCGCATCGAACTCCACATAACTGGGTTAACCAAGAAGATTGGCGGCGTCAGAACTGTCGTTGTCTTTACGAACGACTATGCGGATGACGAGCTGGTGGAGTCGGAGATTTCATTCTTCGCGCAGGACAAGATGGGCAACGTCTGGTTCTTCGGTGAGTATCCAGAAGAATACGAGAGCGAAGTATTCGTCGCCGCGAAACCGTGGATCCATGGATTCGCGGATGCCAAGGCCGGCCTCTACATGAAAGCAAATCCGACCGTTGGAGAGGGCAGCCACTATCTGGGTTGGGGGCCTGCGGTCGAGTGGAACGACTTTGCGAAGGTCAAGGAGGTCGGCCAGGAAAACTGCGTCCCCGTTGCCTGCTATAAGGATGTTGTGATCATCGACGAGAGCAGTCTGACCGAAAAAGGCGCCTTCCAAGTGAAGTACTACGCACCAGGGGTCGGCAACTTCCGCGTCGGATGGAAGGGTGACGACGCCGCGAAAGAGGAGTTGGAACTCGTTGATTTCGTGCAACTAGACGCTGACGCGCTGGCGAAGTTGAACGCCGGGGCATTGGCATTGGAGAAGCATGCCTACGAAATCAGCGAGGTCTATAAGCAGACATTGCCGGCGGAGTAGAAACAAATCCAATATAAAAAGGGGAAAGGGCCCCCGATGAACGTTCAGAGTGAAGCCGCGAGAGTCCCGCCGCCGGTACTGATAGCACAAGATCTGTGTAAGTCCTACGGTTCTCGGAAGGCGCTCCGCGGACTGTCGTTCTCCCTGCAGGCCGGGCGAGTTCTGGGTTTTCTTGGTCCCAACGGTGCGGGAAAAACGACAACAATCCGTATCCTGACGACGATTCTAACACCTTCGTCGGGCGACTTCTCTGTGGACGGCATCAGTTCCAAGTATCCGGAGAAGATCCGCCGGACTATCGGCGTTCTGCCGGAAGGGTTGGGGTTTCCCAAGGGCGTTACTGCTGTCGAGTACTTGACGTACTTTGGTCAGCTTTACGGGCGATCCGCGGCTGAGGCGCGCAGGATCGGTCTGGCGTATCTGAGAGACATGGGACTACAGAACAGGGCGGACGCCGCAATCGGCACCTTTAGCCGCGGCATGCGGCAAAGGCTGGGGATCGCACGAGCGCTCGTCAATGACCCAAAGGTTGTCTTTCTCGATGAACCCACCTTGGGCCTAGACCCTCGAGGACAGCAGGAGCTGCTTGGCATCATTCTCCAGATCGCGCGTGAGCGTAACGCGGGCGTCGTGGTGTGCAGCCACCTTTTGTCGGAGATCGAAGGCATCTGTGACGACGTGATCATCATGAACGCGGGGCAGATCGTTGCCAATGGGACCGTCGCAGAAGTCACCGGACGAACCCAGCAGAATGCAGTCGGGCGCGACACGGTCCAGCTCCGGGTGCGTGTGCCGCCGGGGTCGGTTGCGCAAGCCCAGCAAGTCCTGGACACGCTGCCGAACGTCAAGCGGGCAATCCCTACAGACAAGATAGCCGGCTCGCTGGCGATAGCATTGGCGGACCCGGGCAACGGAACCTCGTCAGCAGATCATCTCGGCAAGAACAGGGTCCTGGAGGCTCTCATTCGTGCCGAAATTCCTATCCTCGGCTTCGAGGTCGAAGGCGGCCGCTTACAAGATGTCTTCCTTCAGTTGACCGAAGGAGCAATCGAATGAGCGACCGACGACGATCGAAGGGCGGCGAGACAGAACCATCAGTCGCGGCACCGTCCGTTTGGTGGCTGGTCCTCAAACAGGAATTGATCGAGTTATGGCTTGGGCAGCGCGTGCTCAACCTGCTCATCCTGTTTAGTGTCCTGATGTCGATCACCGCGCTTCTCGTGGCAACCAACAATGAGGTGCAACTGCTACCGCTGAGCGAAACGGTCCTGGTGGCGCTTACGGCGGCCATCACGTTTGGCCTGTTCAATGGTCTCATCGTCTCCGCTGAGAGCATCACCGGCGAGCGCGAACGCGCAACCCTGGAAGCGCTCCTCCTCACACCGGCAAGTCGCCAGCACATCATCCTCGGGAAGTTCCTGGCTGCGCTGTCACTGTGGCCCGTGACCCTTCTCCTCTCCATCCCCTACATTGCCGTCCTGTCTCGAAGTGAACCGGTCTTGGGGCAGGCTCTGTTCTGGGGTGCGATTGTGGGCAGCCTGCTGGCAGTCGCCTTCACGGGCTTTGGGATGCTGCTCAGCATGTGGTCAAGCTCGAGCAGGATCAGCCTGGCTGTGAGCCTGCTGGCCTATGTTTTTGCACTCGTTCCGGCTCAACTTCCCTCCGAATTCCAGGTCACTCCGCTCGGTGTCCTTGTCGCGACAACGAACCCGCTGGAGGCCTCGCGTCAATTCTTGAAAAGGACGCTTGTGGAAAGTCAACCTCTGGGCGAAGTGTGGTTTTACCTGGCTGCTCCAATAATATTCATTGCCCTGCTTCTTGGCGTCCTTCTTCTATATGCCGCCCCACGTCTTAGCCTGGAGGGAGGAAGAGCAGGCATGAACTGGCGGATTTGGCGCCCTGCAGAGGAAATCAAATGAGCAACCAAAGCGTGAGCAATTCTCAGGCGCAGCGATCGGGCAAGTCGGGCCCGGCGTCGCCAGTGTGGTGGCTGGTGCTGAAGCAGGAATTCACCGACCTATGGATGGGAGGGCGAGTGTTTGTCCTTCTCATTATCTTCAGTCTTCTGATGTCAATCACAAGCGTCCTGAATGAAGTCGAAAGTGAGTTGAGTCTGATTCCTCCGGCCGAGATGGTATTCTTGACCCTGGTGGGCAGCCTTTCATTCGGCTTGCTCATTGGCTTGATCCTTGGCGCAGACAGCATCAGCGGCGAGCGCGACCGTGTAACCCTCGAAGCGTTGCTGCTAACGCCGGCAAGCCGCCGACAGATCGTTCTCGGCAAGTTCCTGGCTGCGCTGTCACCCTGGCCCGTGGCGCTGCTCCTTTCGATTCCCTATATGGCCGTACTGTCCCGGGGACACGAGACTTTCGGTCAGGGGGTCGTCGTTGGCGCCCTCTTGGGGACGGTACTGGCAGCCGCGTTCACCGCGTTTGGTATGCTGACGAGCATCTGGTCGAAGTCAAACAAGGTGAGCCTGCTGGTGTGCCTGCTCGTCTATGTCATCTTCCTCATCCCGACGCAATTTCCGGGCGGCGCCCATAAGGGAGACTGGGGTTACTTTGTTCAGAAATTGAACCCGATACAAGGCACCAGCGGGTTCATTGAGAAGTTTCTGGTGAATAATCGGACTTTGGCAGAAATGTCAGATTACCTTGTGGCCGCCACGGTCTCCTCCGTCGTTGTTCTTGGACTGCTTTTCCTGTATGCCGCACCGCGTCTTAATCTTGAGGGCGGGATGCCGCCCTTAACCTCGCGCAAGAGCAAGCGTGCTGCGAGTTCGCTAACGAGCACTGGCGCGGCGCTTCTCCTTGCGCTGCCGCTGGTGATGGCTGCACAGACAGCACCTGCCACAGACATTGATCAAGACCTGCGGATAACCGTCGACTTGGGCTACAAGACTGTCAATGCGGGCGGCCAGATCGAATTCAAAACAGTCGCGACCAATCACGGTGCGGAGAAGTCTCCCCCGTTGAACATGGCGATGAACATTGTCCTGGTCGGCAAGGGAGACCCGGTGGACCCGGAGGACTGGTCGCCACAGCGGACGCAACAGGTAGAGTCGCTTGCGCCGGGTGAATCGGTCGAACAGTCCTGGGCCGTCGAGGCGATTCTGGCAGGCGAGTACATAGTGTACCTGACGATCATCCCCAAACCCAAGGGTCCGGAGGCCACAAGCCAGCCTGTTTCCAGCCCGGGCATCCACCTGACGGTAAGGCCGTTTGCCAATACCAATCCCGGCGGCGTACTGCCAGTTGCCATAGGTATGCCGCTCGGGCTGATCGCGGTATCCTTGCTGTCGCGCAGAAGCAAACGCTGGCGCCGGGCAACCAACGCCGATGGTTCCAAGACCAATGCATGACTCGTTGCTCAGGTCGCGGCCAAGAAAGCGGGGCACACAGGCGATCGCAACCTGGCTACGCACCAGCGGCGAACGGCAATTTCCCGAATATAGGAGCAACCCATGGAATTCCTTCTCAGCATAGACTCCGTCATTTGCCTGATTACTGGTGCCATAATTGGTGGGCTGTCCGGGAAAGTCATGAAGGGGCTGGGTTTGACTGGCAATATTCTGGTCGGCCTGGTGGGCGGGCTCATCGGCGGGTTGGCCTTTGACAGGCTCGACGTTATCGATGTGGGTGATATGGCCGATCCGGCGCTTGCAGGGCTGGTGGGGTCGGTCATTTTGCTGGCGATTGTTGGCGTAGTTCAACGCTCCCGCGGCGTGAACGGCGAAGCCGCGTGAAGCGCCTCCTGCCCGCCTGAGGGGACTGCGGGCAGAACAACGAGCAGACCCCAATCGTCGTTTGATCGGTTCAGGATGTACCGAGCCTCGGATACCGTTCCGGATGTTCATCCGAACGGCCGCGGGCAGCGGATTGGTGTTCTTCTTTATCTCTTTTCGGTAGCATGAGCGGCCATGCAGATATTGATTCGAGGAAGGCGAGCCGAAGATCGCCGAATTGCTGCACCGACGGTCCTCGACGAACTGTATCGAGCCGAGATCGTCCGGATGGCGAAGAGAGATGCGGCCGACACGTCGCGTTTGCGAGGGACAAATTGACCAACTCCCACTTGCCGCCGCAGAATTCCCGGGTATCATCGGCGCGTGGTGCGTCTAACGGGGGCTCGTCGGCCATTCGCCTTCTTATCTTAACTCTCTGCGGCATAGGGCTGCTCTCCTCATCGGCTTCGGTACTGGCCCAGAATCAGAAGCGGGCTCTGGCCGAAGAAACGATACCGGCTCTGGCCGAAGAATGCGCTGCGCCCTGCGCGGGGTACGAGGCTACAGTGGAGCTCCAGAACGACTGGATATTTGGCGCAGATCCGTCTTTCCTGAGATCCGACGTGTTGCAACCGACGGTCGAGATCGATCTTTTCTACGCGCCGACGGATTACCTTCGTTTCGTGAGTGCCATCATTACCGAGCCTGTGGTCGACCCGGAACCCGGCGAGAATGCAGTCTTTCAGGGGATCGGCACATATGTCGGCGAACTCTACGCTGTCGCTAAAGCCGACCCGTTCACTGCAAGGATCGGAAAGTTCGACACGGTCTTCAGCCTTGCCAGCGAAGTCCTGCCGGGGGTGAGCTCCACGGACCTGGCATCGGCTTTCGACGCTGACGAACGTCTGGGTGGCGAGGCTGTCGTTGGCTTCGACGGTTTTGGGCTGAACCATGCCCTGGCCGCGACGGCGTTCACAACCGATCGTACGATCCTCAGCGAGTCGCTGTTTACCAACCGCGGACGGGCCACGCTGGCGGATGGCGGCGCCGGCAACACCACCGGTTTGTCCTCATTCGCGGTTACCCTTGATGGCTGCAAAGGCGCGGAAAAGCCCGATTGCTACCAGGACGGTGAATTTGGCTATCGCCTTGGCATTCGATACCAGAAGGCCGGGCTGTCCCCCGACACAGGCGAGGAAGAAGAAGAAGAGGAACCGCAGCCAGCGCATGGCAACGAATTGGCCTACCTTGCTGCCGCCACCAGGAATTTCGACCTCAACGGGATGACACTGAGGGTTCTCGGCGAATCGGCCTACCTCAAGCATTTCGACAGCGGTCCGGACGACGCTCTGCTTCTTACCGGGTCTGTCGCGCTCGACGTGGAACCTTTCACCTACGTAGCCACCTACACGCAGCAGAGGAACTTTGTCGCCGAAGGTCCAGATACGCGCGAGCACCTGGCGGATTTCGAAATGATCTATACGTCCGGAGAAAACACGCCGTTCGACCGGGCGAAATGGAACGTCGCTACCGCCTACACCTTCGCGCAGAATGCCGAAGACGAGAGAACGCACACTTTCAGCGTGCGCGCGACACTCGATTTCGGCGGAGATGTGGAGTTCGGCAGGTAGGCTCCGATAGTCTGGATGTCCGCTGCTTCCTTCCCTCAGGCTGATTGAAGAGAACGTTACGTCAACGACCCTTCAGCGCAAGGGCTTCGTCCATCAGCCCTTCACTTCATTTCCGTCCGGATCGAAAACGGGCTGAACGTTCTTGCCCTTGTAGCGTATCTGGAACTCGTAGCTCACCTTGCCGTCGCGCATCAGTTTCTCCGCAAGCTTGATCTTTCCGCCTGCGAATTTCGTATCGACGGCCGCACGCACCGGCTGAGGCACCGCTTCCATCGGAATTGATTCCTCGACGACGATGACCCTCCCGTCGCGATGGTAGAGCACATCGCGCATCATTGTGCCCTCGACGCTCGCGATCTCGAAGACCAGCTCTCCGTTTTCGTCCTCCTGGGCGCAGGCCTTGACCTTGGCATCGGGAAAATCCTTGTGGAACACGTCCCGCACCACCGACGGCACCTTCTTGCAGCTGATCGACTGTTCCTGCGCGGATGCGCCTGTAGACGCTGCCAGGAAAACGACGAGTCCGCCGAGTGCCAAACAGTAAAGGGTGGGTTTCATGGCGACCTCCTTGAATGCATTCGTTGAGTTTTCCAGCAGCTTCGCTGTCTCTCGCTTATGCGCAATGCATGCACGTTGCGTCTGCGACAGTTCCTGCCCGCCCGAACGCTATTTGGTCCAAAGCCGGCGCCCAGCCGGTACTCAGCCCTAGCTCGGAGCCATCATTATCTTGCAGGCGCCCGGCAGTCGCAATCGACCTTCCGCCCAGCCGCGATACCTCAAAGTTGGTAGGCGGAGCACGCGGGCCTGGGACGCGGCCGTTCTGCTACCGGTGCCCAGGCGTAATTTGGGACTTACCCAGTTGACGATGACGAACGGTGGCGGGTGCCGTATGTTGCTCACATCTAGAGAGCTTCGACGACTGTCAACTCGGATCCGCTGCTTCTATATGACGGCTATATGACGGCACTTGGCAACGGCCGTATCGCTGGCTGGCGAAAGGTGTTCGTGCACCGCTAGCCAGCGGCCAGTCAACGCGCGGGAAAACACAATTGTTGCCCAGTCAGCATCGCCATTTTGGAGCCTGGTATTCGCGCTGACCTGCTTTCCGGATTCATCGATCCGTTGATTGCCGCGCTAAGGAAGTTTCCAGAAATCTCGATTGACACACTGCTCAATGGTTCGATTGCCAAGCTCCGCGACGGGCGTAGGAGGCTTCTCCTCCGGCTCCGTCACGGAAGACTCGGTCCGCACTCTCGCTCTTTCGTAGGGGCGGCGATCCAGGCCTTGCGAGGACGGAAAACAGCAGAACCTTAAAGCGCAACCGCGCGCCGTCGTTGAGATTTGACAACCTCAGGCCGCATGGCATGGATCAACTTGGTGAGCCCGGAGCGTATGCGCGGCCGGCATTCAGCTGCGGTCGGAACCCTTCAGTTCGATTTGGCGTCGAATTCGACCTTGCATCGCTGGCCGGCGGGCAAACGGCTGCCGGCATTGGGCAGCATGATGCGCACGCCGAACGTCCTGCTGGCCGCGTCCAACACCCGGTCGATCACTTGAACTGTGCCGACATGGACTTCATCGCGCGGCTCGCTGACGGTTACCCGGACGGCGAGGCCGACGCTGAACTTGCTGTATTCGGTGTCGGCGACGAAGGCTTCGACGCTCAGCGGGTCGAGCTGTGCGATCGTGGCCAGTTGCCCGTCCTGATCGAGGTACTCGCCGGCATATAGCTTGCGCTCCATGACAATGCCGTCGATCGGACTGAGGATAACCTTCTGGCCCAGCACCGTTTTTGCCCGGGCGAGTTCCAGTTCGAGAATGCGCTTGCGCGTTTCGGCGAGCGCCAGTTCGCGTTTGGAGACCTCCATTTGCGCGATCGCTTCCTCGACGGCATCCCTGGAGGCGACGTTCAGGCCGGCCAACCGCTTGGAGCGGTCCATGCGGTTCAAGGCCAGTTGGTATCGTGTCTGCTGGGCCTCGATTTCCGACGTGTTGGCCGCCTGTTCGGACATCAAGTCGATAGTCGACAGCTCGGTGTTGGCATTCAGCCGGGCCAGGATTTGACCCTTTTTGACGATGTCGCCACGATCGATCAGCACCTCCTCCAGAAGGCCAGGCACAGTGCCGCCGACACCCACCACGATCGAAGGATTGACGACGCAATCGGATGCCGCCGCATGAGCTGCGCCGGCCAGAAACACGGCAGCGATGGAGAAGATAGGTCGCAGCATTTGACGTGCCTCCCTGCCCGCCGCGGCCTGTCCAGCCGCCGGCCCAAGTCTATTCGGATTTGCCTGAGAAGGCGAGCAGCACACCCAGTCGCCGGTCCTGGTCGAGCAGGTCCTTGCGCTCCGATGCATGCGCGCGTTCAGCGCGCATCTGCGCCACCCGAAACAGCGCAAGCGCGGCTCGGCGCCGGAACCAGCTTTGACGCCGGCTGGCCCACTCGACAAGGCGTGGCGGCGCGAGATCGAGGATCGGATCCTCCAGCGAAAGAATGTCCCGCGTTGACCCCCGGTCTCCCTTGCGCGCTGTCCGCCCTTCCATCTGCCGGTCGATCCGACGGGCATCGTGGCGCTCGCTCAGCACGACATGAAGCCCGCCCATTGCCAGCGCCTCCGGATCGACCTTGATGTCCACGCCGCGCCCGGCCATGTTGGTCGCGACGGTCACCGTTCCGACACGACCCGCGCCCGCGATGACATTCGCCTCGTCCTCGCTCTGCTCGGCATTCAGCACGGCATGCTCGATGCGGGCGCGGTCGAGACATGCGCTGAGTTCCTGCGAGGCAGAGACCGAACGCGTGCCGATCAGCACCGGCCGTCCGAGGGCCCGCATCGTCTCGACCTCCTGCACGATGCGGTTCCATTTCTCCTCGCGCGTCACGCACAGAATTGGCGCGAGCTTCGCGCGCCGGGGCGGCACATGGGTCGGTACTGCGAGAACCGACAGCCCGTAGACGGCGCCCAGTTCGCCTTTGACCTCGTAGGCAGTGCCGGACATCCCGGCGAGGCGCAGATAGCGGCGAAAAAAGCGCTGGTAGGTGATCCGCGCGGCGGTGCGTTTGCGCGGCGTCACCTTGCAGCCCTCCTTGAATTCGATCAATTGATGAAGGCCATCGCTCCATGTGCGGTCGGCCATGATGCGCCCGGTGAATTCGTCGACGATCTGAACGGTCTCGTCGGTGACCAGGTAGTGTTCGCCGCGTCGGAAAAGCAGCAACGCGGAGAGCGCTTGCCTGGCCGATTCCTCGCGTCGGAGGCGATTGCGCCAGAATCCGTCGGCCGCCTCGGCGCGCGTCCAGAGTCTATCCTTGCCGGCTTCCGTCAATTCGATGCGGCGCTGGTCCGGCATCAGCACGTAGTCGACATCCTGTTGCAGGTCTTCGATCAGACGAAACGTCTTTTCCGCCCAGTTGCGTTCGTCGATGGAATTGCTTTCCTGGGAGATAATCAGGGGCGTGCGCGCCTCATCGACCAGCGCGCTGTCGGCCTCGTCGACGATTGCCAGGTGCAGACCGCGCATGGCTGTCTGCGAATTCACACTGCCGGCCTGGCCGAAGCAGCCGAGCTTGCGGTGCAGCAGCCCGGTCCTTTGGCCAAGCGCCATGCGATCGCGCAGGTAATCGAACGCAACCTCTTTGTTGCTCGCATAGACAATGTCCGACGCATAGACTTGCGGTCGCCCTGCCCTGTCGCCGCTCTGGATCAGGCCCGTGGTCAGGCCGAGAAAGTCATAGACAGGCTTGAGCGTCGCAAGATCGCGTGCCGCCAGATAGTCGTTCACAGTTATGATGTGAACCGGCGTACCCGCCAGTGCCGCGGCCGATGCGGCAAGACCGGCGGTGATCGTCTTTCCCTCGCCTGTGGCCATCTCCGCCACCCGCCCGTCAAGCATTGCGAGGCCGCCCAGAATTTGAACGTTGTGGTGGCGCAGGCCGAGCTTGCGCCATGATATCTCGCGCACGATCGCGAAGCATCGTTCGATGTTCGCCTGGGTCAGGCCGCCGCGGCGCATCACCGGGCGGAACGCCGCGACCCGTTCGACAAGCTCGACTTCGGCTATGCCCGCATAATCACGTCCGAGTGCCTCGATGCGAGGCAGCGCGCGATACATCCGCCGGAGCCTTGCCCGCTCCCGTAACGGCGAGGCCACGCCAACCAGCCACTGGTCCAGCCAGTCGAGGAATTTCGGCGCCGGGTCTTCCCGCTCGGCGCCGAGATCGAGGGCCGGAAGCAGGACCCCGGCCGTTTGCCCGGCCGCAGTCAAGCTCCCACCCCAATACGCTCGAGTAACATCTCGGTCGTCACTTTGTTAAGCCTGCGGCAGCCTCACGTCCGCTTCGTCACCGCCCTTGCGCGCCGCCGATTTGCCGGATTCCCGTTTCGCCTTGGCAGAAGTCGCTTCTGGTGCCGGTTCCAATTTGTCCTCGACATCTGGGCCTGCGGCAGGCATCCGCTCCAGCATGTTGGCGAAGTGCCGCAAGGAGTGGAGGTGAAGATAGGTGCACTCCAATTCGTCATTTCCGAACATCGCTTGCAGGTCGGCGGCATCGATCGCCTTCAGCTTCTGCCGGTCGACCGTCATGAAGCCGGCTAGCGAACGGCGCTCGCCGCTGTTCAAATTGAACTGCGCCTGCATCGGCTGCAGCAGCCCGAGAGACTTCAGAAGATCGCAATATCGCTTGGTGCGCTGAAAGCGCGACTGATAATCCTGAAGGAAGCCGAGCACCTCTTTCAGGTAGCGCGTCTGCTGTCCGTCGCTGTCGAACAGGCGCTCGCCGCGGCCCTCCCGGTTGATGCCTTCAAAGCTCTCGTCGACGTTGAGGATGAATGTTCGGCCGCTGGCATCGGAGGAGAAGACGAACGGATAACGCCGCACGAACGCCGGAACATATTTGCCGCTCCAGTTGCCGGCATCGTCGACATAGAGGTTTTCGGTCTGCTTCACGCCAAGAATGACTGCCGGCATGATCGACTGTTCGGTGCCCGCGAAAACGATCGGATACTCCGCCGCTGCCTGCGCGAATTCGACAGCCGTCACCGGTACCGAGTTCACGTTGCGGGCGAAGGCGTAGGAGTGACCTGTCTTGATCGAAACATCCCTGTGACGGTCTGAGGTCACCGGCTTGGCGTCTTGATAGAAAAGAAGCTGAACAGTCATGATAACTCTCCTTGAGGTGGAAAACTCGGTTAATTTATCGTTTCCGCGCTATTCTCTACATTAATACTTGATCAGCAAGTATTGATCACATCACCGCGGCATCCGATTGTAAAGTGAAATGCGGCATTCAGCGCACTTCCCGGGCAGTTTAGTTAACTTCAACCACAGATTACTGACTCCGTTCATGAGGACTAGACCTGGTAAACGCGCAGGAACACCTGCCTGATCCAGCGATACGTACGCTCGTAAAGCGGCACGTTGCCGTGAAAAAAGCGGACGTAAATGCGCCCGCCGATGCGGTCGATCTTGCTTGGATTGGCCAGCGCCAATTCCAGATGCATCAAGTTGGCAAGCACCCGCTTCTGCGAAGGATCGGTCGGGTCGAGCGAAAACTCCCCACCGCCCACTGTGCTCAATGCGGCGTTCGGCAAAGTTGCGGTCAGCGAAGGTACCTCGCGTATGATCTTGGCAAGATGCGAAACCGAAGGGTCTTCGACGAAGCGCACGTCGACGAACGCCGTATGGTTGCGAACCAGGTCGGCGTCGCTTTCTGGGATCACGGCGCGCAATGTCGGCTGATCGAACCGCGTCACATAGGCCAACGTCTCGCCACGGCGCACGAACTTGCCGTCGAGATCCTTTGCCGAGGGAACGATCAGAGTCCCGCTTGCCTGCGCCCGTACCGTCAGCGCTTCGGCACGGTCGCGTGCGAGGACGAGGTCGGCGCGTGCCAGCCTGAGTTCCTCGGCCACCACTTTAGCGTCGACCTTGTTTGAGACATCGAGCTTTTCGAGGCGGCGCTCAAGCTCCCCAACCCTCAAATCCAGCAGGACAGTCCGCGCTTCCAGCAAAGGGTCTTCCAGCCGCAAGATCGGGGCGCCTCGCTCAATCCGGGCGCCGGGAGTTGCGACAATTTCCGTTACCACGCCATCGACACCGGCATTGACGACTCCGTCGCCCGGTAGCCAGACGACGCCCTGCGCGGCGGTCGCGTAAGGCAGCGGGACGACAAAGAATGGCATGGCTACCAGCGCGAGGCCGGCTGCAACGACGGCGAAGGCCCTCCCCCTCGTCCTTCGTAGTGATGGACTCGTGAACAGGAACCACAGCTGGCGCGCCAGCGGCACGCCAACCATCAGCACCAGCGCCCACCCAGCCATCATCATGCCGACGACAAAGAAACGCTGGCTGACCAATGTGACGATCGCCACCATAACGCCGATCCGGTAGAAGAACGCGGTGACGCCGTAGCTGAACAGCCAGAACTCTTCGCCTTGTGCGGTCGCCGGCGTTTCGGCGCTTTCGATGCCGAACAGATAACGCTGCACCAGATAGCCGAGATATTTGGTCGCGCGCTGACCAAGGTTCGGTATCTCGAGAATGTCGCTCAGAACGTAGTAACCGTCGAAGCGCAGCAGTGGATTGCCGTTGAACAGCAAGGTCGAAATGCCGCCGACGAGCATCACGTTGAATGCGAAGGCGCGCACCAGTCCGGGCTCGGCGTTCAGCCAGACCATCAGCGCCAGACAGGCCAACAGCCCCTCGACGATAATGCCTGCCGCACCCACCAAGGCGCGCTGCCACTTATCCCGGAATGCAAGGCTCTCCGACGCGTCGACATAGGGCACCGGCATGAATACGAGCAGCATCACGCCGATCTCGTGCACTTCGCCGCCCCAGCGTTTGACGGCGTAGGCATGCCCTAGTTCATGCAAAGCCTTGATGAAGGGATAAGCGATCAGGATCAGCACGATATTCTCGGCCGAGAGAACCCGGTCGGTTACGTCGCCGGTCAGCGCCTGCCAGTTCATCGCAGCAAGGAAAATCGAATAGGCAACCAGCGCGAGGAAGGCGACGCCGCCGAACCAGGATAGGAACGGCCGCACAAGCGGATAGGTCGCGTTCAGGAATTCGTCCGGATCGAACAGCCCGACGCGAATCGCCAGCGGATTGGCGAATTTCGACAGAAGTTTGCGGTTGTGCTGCTTGCTGGCGCGGTCGGCGATTTCCTCAATATCGGGCGGAATGTCGCCGAACAGCACATCTGAAGCGTGAAGCTGTCCCAAAAGACGGATCACCGCGTCTTGTGTAATGACCTTTTCGTCGAGGCGTTCGCAGGCGCTGTCCCACACTTCTTGCATGGTACGCCGGCCGGTCATCAGGCTGATGATAAAATAGGCCTCCGGCGTGAAACGATGGAAGCGGCCTGAGGTCCGGTCCTGCATCACATGCCAGACCTGGCCGCGGAAGATCGTGCGGTGGATGCTCACTTGGCTTCGCAGCCGCGGCTTCAATTGCGCGACACGATACCAGGACGAACTGAAATAGCTCCTGTCCATGGTCAGCCCGCCCAGCGCCAGAGGGTCAGGCGCAGCCAGTCGATCATCTTCTGGGTGTAGACGAAGAACAGCAGCCGTTCGTCCACATGGGTCTTGCTGACGCCCTCCATGCCGGGACGTAGCCGCTCGGGGGACCCGGTGAGCGAAGCCTCGACCATGAACGAGTTGCGGCCGTTGCCTTGTCGCGAGACAGAGGTGATCTGTTCGATCTTGTACGACAGCGGCTCCCTCGGCAACGCGCTGACCCGCAACTGGCCGGTCTGGCCGATCTTGATGTCTTCGATGTCGCTTTCGTCGACTTCCAGCACCACGCGGTAAGCATCGAGTGGCGCGATGTGAAACAATTCCTGGCCACGCTCGACCGCCGCGCCGACCGATTGTGACAGATCGCCGGCGACAATAAATCCGTCAAACGGCGCCACCAGGCGGGTGCGCCGCAGCTGTTCGTCGATCAGCGACAGCTGCGCGTCCGCCTGCTTGATCTGGGCCTCAATGATCTGGCTTTCGGCGCGCTCGCCTCGCGCCAGCGCGCGGTCAAATTCCGTTTCCTTCTGAGCCTTGGTGGTGACCAGCCGCAGCCGCTCGAAAGTCAGATCCTGATCGTCGAGCTGCGCCAGCACCTGATCCTTGTGCACCGTTTCGCCTGCCTTGGCGAATTCCGACAGAACATAGCCACTGAATGGGGCAACGATGGTTCGCTGCACCGAACCGCGAATGACCGCAGGCGCCGTTACCGCATAGGGCGAGATGGCGACGCTCAGATAGGCGGCTATCGCCACCGCGGCCAGCGTCGCAATCTTGCGCCCGATGAAGCGTGGGCCAAGCAGCCGCTTGATCTGGATCCAGCCCGCCTCGATCGCCTTGGTGAAGATTGTTCGGTCGTTGCGGCGTTTTTCCTCGAGTACCGGTCCGACCACGGCCGCAACTGCATCGCAAAGGTAGATTGTCTGCTGGTCAAAGCTCGCGTCGGCGGGCCGCAGGAAAGTGAGCGCGCCCGTCATCCGGCCGTTGCTCTGCAGCGGCACGGTCAGGGCAGCGCCGTTCTTGTGCTGGCGTGTCAAGGCTTCGTGCGCGATGCTAACCCGATATTCCTGACCCTCGCGCGGTGGCGCGACGACCACGGCCCGCTGGTCGATCGACTCGTCCATCGCCGCCGCGACGTCGCGCATGAAGCTGACCTTGCTGTCGAATGCTGCCGAGTGGGACACCGCCGCGACGCGCGTCCAGCGCCGGCGCATCACGCCAATGGCGACCGGGTCGCAATTCAGCCGCATCGCGAGTTCGGTGACGAGCGCAGTGCAGGCGCTCTTGTACCGCTTCTTCTCGATCACTGTCGCCAACATATCGAACGCAAAGCGGCTGCGCTGCGCTGCCTGTTCACTCTGATCGCTCATGCCGCGGCGCACATGCACTTCGACCCAGCCGCAAGCCCACTGGATCTTGCGCATGATGTCGGTGAAGGCAGCGTCGTTTCGCTTCACCGCAACGGCACAGGCTCCGAACAGATGCCCGTCGATGAGGATGGGGGACGCGATGATCTGTGTGTCGTCCGCCGGGCCCGATACACTGACGCCCTGACGCTTTCCTGTCGCCATTTCGGTGGCGGCGAGAAGTCCGCCGGCCGGCGACTGTGAGTTCGGCCATGCGGCGGCTAGCACATAAGGCCCGGCATCGGCTTCCCCGAGCACCAGGGCTGCTGCGGAGGCATCGGGTATCTGGCGGCACAGGAGGCCCAGCCATGCGCCGATGAACTCATCAGACGTCCCGGCAGTGCGGAAGCGTGTCCACAGCGCCTGGTCCAGAACGCTGTAACTGACGATGCCGGTATCATCCAGCATCCTACGAGTGTCACCGTCAAGGATGCTATCGGCCATGGACACCCGTTTCGAGGCGGGGGACGCAGTTCGCGAAATGTGTGAACTGCGCCGCCGTCATTGTCTCATCGTACTCCGAACAGACTGGACAGGCGCGACAGCAGACCCTTGCGGTTGCTCCATTCAGCGAGACCATTGAGGTCGTCGGAAGCTGCGACGCCATCGTCCTGATCCGCATCAGGCGCTGCATCCTGTGCACCGTCCTGCTGCCGACCCTGTGCGGCAACAAAGGTTCCGCTGGCTTCGTCAAACACCCAGTTGAGCTGGCCACTTGGCTGCAAGCCGGAAGTAGCCCCCGTCAGCACGATATCGCCAGTTTTCGCGCTGGCATCAGCCTCTGAGTCGGAATTCGCCACCGCCGCCGCATCGCCGGAAGCTCTTGCGGTCGATATCGTCGTGACGTCGCCGACCGCTTCAGCCAGGGCAATCCCAGCGCTCCGAAGCAATCCATGCTCCTGCGCGCCGACAAAGACGCCCAGGCCATCATGGAAGAGCTGCGTTTCAGCCACCTGACCAATAGATCCGGCCTCCGGCAGCCGGCGCTCGCCGACGGCCAACTCAGCCGACATCACGCCTGCTTCGTCCTCATCGTGATCGAAGCCCGCCTGATGGCCGATTTCGTGGATCAGCACCGACAGCAGGTCCATCCGTCCATCGGCCGCGCCGCCCGGCAACGCCGTCAGACGGCCGGAGGCATCGAGCTGGAACTCGCTGCTGTCGAGAGGTGACAGGTCAACGAACCAGCCATACCCGGCCGCGTTGCGATCGACCAGCACCGCGCCGAATACCGACTGTGCCAGCGCCGAGCCAGGCAAGTCGGCGATCTGCACGTCCAGGCTCGACAGCTTTGCAAGCTGTGCCGCGTCGAGTTGGCCGCTGGCCGACCAGATCGCTATCGCCTGCGCCAGCATCGCCCTGGTCTGATCGATGCCGACCGTTGCCGTGTCTCCTGTCTGGCCAAGCGAAGCGAGTGCCAGCTGATTGGAGCTGGTGCTGAACGCCGAGGCGTTGGTGCGGATCTGCAGCCGGTCGAAGGACGCCCCTGCATTGCCTGTCACCAGGCCGAACTCGCCATCGGCAATGGCTGCATTGAAGCCATAACTGCCGACGAATGCACCGTTGATGGTGATCGAGAGGGCAGCGCCTCGTATGGTCAACTGGACTTCATAGTCCGTCGTTGAACTGAGCGTGCGCGCGAAGCTCTGATCGATCGCCGTGCCGCCTTTCGACGACACGTGTCCAACCAAAACCTTCTGGGTGGCCACGTCCAGCGTGACGAACTTGTAGTCGTTGGCGCCGTAGTAGTCGAAGACGATGCCACCGGTCCCGGCGGTCTTCAACTTCGCCGTCAGTTCCAGATAGGCGTCCGCCCCGATCGCCGGGCCGACATCCAGCAGGTTGGTGCCGGCGCCGGCCGCTGCGTTCAGCCTGCCGCCCGAGAGCGTCCAGCCTTGAGCCGCGGTCTTCGACATCGGATAGGTCGGCAGCGCGTCGAACTCGGCTGCGTAGTCGAGCGTGATCTGCGGCGGCAAGACCTGGACACGGAAGTTGTCCACCGTACCCTTCGAGCCGCTGTTACCGACACCGACGAGGCCCTTGTTCAGCGCCACCGGTTGGCCATCGATGATGCGCGGCGCGAAGGTGTAACTGAACCAATTCACGCCGGCCACGGTCAAAGTCACGGTCGTGCCATTGACTGCGAGCAGAACATCGTAAGCCTGGTTCGCTTTGAGCTGCACCGGCTTGTTGGACTTGACCAACTGATGCCAGCCGCTGGCGTCGCGGTAGCCCATCTCGATCTGGTCGTTCGAGATATTGATGCCGGCATATTTGAAATCTGTCGGCGAATGATAGTCGAAGATGACGTAGGAGTTGGCTTTCCAGCCGCCCGTCGGCTTATCGGTCGTCAAGGTCGCCGCGATCTCGTAGTAGATCGGCGTATAGACGTCGAGATAGAGAACCGCGGCTGCCTGGTCCCAGGTGCTTGCCGACTGAACAGTGAGCTTGCCGCTGGCGACGGCGAAATTGCCCTCGTCAACCGCCACGACCTTGGCGTTGCCATCGTTGAAGTCAGCCGTGCGCAACACGTCTCGCTTGCCGCCTGGGATGTTGCCCGCCTGGGGATCCGTCGGACCGCCGGTCTGATCCTGCCAGAAGCCATGATCCTTCTGGGTGATCAGGCCGATTTCACCTTCCACGCCGCCCATGAACATATGGACGTTGCTGTAGTTGTCGTCCCCGTTGATGCTGCCAGTGTCAGCGGTGCGGGTGATATCGACGCCGTCGCTGAATGCCTGCGCATAGAGGAAGTCGAACAGTTGCGGCGGCACCTGGCGGCTTACCGTTGCGATACCGAACGGTGCGAACGGCACCAGGTAGCTGTTGAACTCCCCGACCCAATCGATCAAGCGGTCGCCACCGGTGTTGCCGATCAGGATGTCGAGCCCGGCCCCGCCGAAAACGCGGTCCTCATACATTGGATGCGTCTCTGGCTGGTCATTCAGCCAGGTGTTGGTCGAGAGTACATCGTCGGCGTTCATGAGGTCGTTGCCCCAGCCGCCATAGATGTGGTCGCGGCCGGTACCGCCGACGATCCAGTCATTGCCCAGGTCACCAAAGACCGCATCGTTGCCGTCGGTGTTGCGCTGCGCAAACGCCGTCGGCGTGCCGTTCGGCGCAAAAGCGATCGCACCGTTGACCAGCGGTCCTTCATTGTCGACGAGGTTGAGGAAATACTGGCGCGTGATGGGCGGTGCGCCGGTCTTCCATACCGAACCATCGGCGTTGAACATGATTGTCCGGCGCGGATCGTACTCGTCATAAAGGAAGAACTCGCCGAGCCGGCTCTGCACCGGCTTCGGTGCGTTCCACGGATCGCTATCAGGACCAAACTTCAGCACGTCGCCAGGATTCCACGGCCGCGAGAAGTCGGTGCGCACGATGCCCACGACATTGCCCGCCGCATCGAAGCGCTGCGTGTAGGAATCTGGCAGAGCTTCGCCGCCGCCGACCGCATCGTCGCCGGAACCGCCATGGATGAAGTCGTCACCCAGGCCGCCGAAAATGATATCGTCGACGACATTGGCGTCGAACAGCGGATCGTCTCCACCCTGCGCATTCGGCGTCAGATTGTAAGGTGTCAGGTCGACCGCCTTCTTCATCTTGCCGCCGACATTGATCGTCTCGGTCTGCACCTGTCCGGGCGTGTAGATGAACTCGTTGAGCACATCGCCCTGGCTGGTGCGCGTATCCGGATCAGTCGCCAGCAGTGGCAGCACGCCGAACAGGCTTTCGCCGTAGGTCGCGCTGTTGCGGCTGGTGAAGATGCGGCCGTCGTCACCCAGGATGCCGTCCTCGCCGGTACCACCGGAGATCCAGTCATTGCCCCAGCCGCCGATCAGATCGTCGTTCTCGGCATCGCCGAACATCCGGTCATGGCCGCCGCCGCCATAGGCGGTGTCGTCGCCGGTCTCGCCGTGGAGTTCGTCATGGCCACCGATGTCCTGTTTGGCCCAAATGCCGAACTCGCTGCGATAGGCAGGATCGTTCGGGTTGGTTCTGGAGAACAGGTCCGGACGGAAGTCCGGGCCGCCCGGCGTGTAGTCGAGCAGATGGATGCCGCGCACGACGAGGCGTTCGCCACCGGCGCGCGCCGGGTCGTTCACGTCGTAGTTGAACTGGACATAGAGTTGTTGCCCGGCCGTGCCGTTCGGATTGATGTCGGTGTGATTGACACCGACGACCCGCACGATGTTGCCGTTGTCGCCGATCATGGAGTCGGCATCGCGAGCAAAGCGCGAATTAGCCGGCGTGCCGTCATTCGGCAAATTATCGTCATTGCGGTCGATCTCGATGCCGGCGCCGCCGAAAATGTAATCGTCTCCGTCAGGCCGCGCATTCGGATCAGTGAGGCTGAAGAAGGACGAGGAACCACCGATCAGATCGTCCTGGCCGAGGCCGCCGAATATCTGGTCGTCGCCGCCACCGCCTTCGATGTAGTCCTGGCCGTCAGTCGCCGCCGTGAAGGAGGCAATCACCGTGAGCGGACCGATCGGATCGGTGACGCCGCCGGATGTGCGCGATGCGCCGACATGCGAGGCACCGGCAAAGGCAAGCTCGATGCCGCCGTCGCCCTGCACCACGTCATGGCCGAGCTGACCGAACAGTTCGTCATGGCCTTCGCTACCAGCGATGTAGTCGTTGCCGAAGCTGCCGACGCCGACCGTGCCCTCGTCGAAGGCGAAGGTGTGCAGCGCCGCGTAATCGACCGAGTACTCGCTCCACCACGGAGCGCCGTCCGGATCGCGATACCGCCGAGCGATACTGTCGACCAGCAGCAGGCCGCTGTTGTCGGCATTGACCGTGCCGAGGCCGGCCGGCATCGGTCGGTCGGTACGGCTGTACATCAACGTTCCGGCCAGCGTCTGGAAGCGCAGGCTGAACGTATCATCCAACAGATTGCCGTCAGCGCCGCCCTGGCGCGACATGTAGACGTTGTCGCCAAAGACGCGATCGTCCTGCTGGTCACCATCGAGCAGATCATGCCCGGCGCCGCCGACGATGACGTCGCGGTCGAGGCCGCCGAACACCACGTCGTCGCCGCCATTCTGCAATTCGGCCGATTTGATGCCGGTGACCAACACCAGCTCGGTCGTCTGGATGCGCTGCTTCAAAACTGACGGCAAGTTCGGATCGTCGACGAACATTTCGATCACGCCGTGATCGGCGAAGATGATGTCGTCGAAGTCGCCCAGCACGCCGGTAGCCGCGACCGAACTCGGCCCATAGCCAAGATGCGAAGCGCCATCGCCGAAGATCAGGTCGTCGCCCGCATTCATCAGGTCACGAACCGACGACTTGACCGGCTTGATCGTCGTGCCGTTGGTGTCGGCGTCCGGATTGGCCGAAGGCAACGGACTGTTGTCGACCGTATCAATGAACAACTGGCGCGTGAAGATGTTCACGTTGACGCCGCTATCGCCATAGATGTGATCGGCGCCGCGGTTGCCGATGATCAGGTCGTCGCCGGAACCGCCAGCAAGATGATCGCCAGCCTGGCTGCCGTAGATCGTGTCGTTGCCCGCGCCGCCATAGATCGTCAGGCCGACGCTCGGCAGGTTTGCCGACGGCGTGCCGGCGAACAAGGCGCTGGCGTCGATGATGTCGTTGCCGGCGAACTTGTAGGGATTGGCGAGCGGGAACACCCACTCGTCATCCTCATTCTCGCCGTCCTGCAGTTCCGGGAACGGATCGAACGGCTTCTCGCCGAATTCCATACCCAAGACATTGTGCGCCTGGCCGGAATACCAGATGCCGTCCTGGCCGGTGTCGCCATAGATGACCAGTGGCGAGTTCGGCCCGGCGCCGCCGGTGACGACAATATGGTCGCCGCCGATGCGCGCGCCGCCGTCCAGCGTCACGTCGATACCGGAAACGGTCATCGCAACACCGGCTTTCGGCGTCAGCGCAACGCTCTGCAGCGTCATCAAAGTCGCATCGAGCGCCTGGATGGTGAACGTGCCGGCAAATCCGCTCAGCTGCACCTTCTGGCCCACATGGAAGCCATCCGTCAGCCAGCTGCCGCCGCTGCGTGTCAGGCTGTTGGTGGCGATGTTGACGGTCGCCGTCCCGGTGATGATGCGCGGCTCTGCGACGTGTAGTGAACGCTCGGCATAGCTGTTGAACGCATCGGGCGCGAGCACTGTGCCGGCTGGCTGGCCGGCGCGTGTGTTCGGTGCGCTGAGCACCAGCACACTGCCGTCACCCCATGTCAGCGCGGAGTTGCCCGGCGCCGGCAGCGTCGCGTCGGCGATCGCCAGAATGGTGCGCGTATAGGTTTCGCCCGCAAGCTGGATCACCTGGCCAACCTGATAGCGGTCCTCCGACCAGTCGCGGCCGTCCTGACGGGTGACGATGATCTGTCCACCGGTTCCGGCGGCGATGTTCATCGGGCCGGCGCTTTCCACATGCATGTTGCCGCCACCATGAACGAACGTCAGCCCGCCGTGCTGGCCTTGAACGTAGAAGCTTTTCACCGCGTCGTTTTGCGTCGCGAGCGACGCGCCTTCGAGCGTCAGCGAGAAGCCGTCTTCCGAGATCTCGATGATGCGGAAGTCACGCTTGCCGTTGGCATCGACCATCGTCACCAGATGTCCGGCGAGATAGCCTTCATCGGCCCATTTGACGCCGTCCTGGCGCGTGACGATGCCGCCGGTATAAGTCGGGTCGATATCGACTTCGGCCACCACGGTCTGCAGCACGGCATTGGTCACCGGGTTGATGCGATTGATAGTGCGCGGCGCTTCCGAGACCGGCGCGAGTTGTCCGCCGATGACGTGCATGACCGCGCCGACGATCGCCACGATCTGATACTCGCCCTTCGCAAAGTCCTCGTCGATCGAGATGAAGTCTCCGACCGCAAAGCCGGCCCAGTTGCCGCCGTCGGTGCGCGTAATGATACCGCCCGCCGTCGTGCTGGCCACATCTACCGACTTGTTCGGCGTGATCACGTCCTTGTCGAAAGCGGTGATCGTGTGCGACCCATCTGCCACACCGGTGAGCGCCGGTCCGCCCAGAACCAGGATCGAGTTGTCATTCGGATCCGCGCCTTCGGCCGGATTGGCCGGATTGATCAGCGCATCATTGATGGCGACGATTGTCCAGATGCCCGGAAGGTTATCGATCTTCACCGTTTGGCCGACGAGGAAGCCCATCGCTTTCCAGTCGAACCCGGCGCGTACGATGGTGCCGCCATTGACGCCAGATGGCGTTACGTCGAACGTGTTCGTCACCTGCACCGGCGGCGCAGGATTGAGCGTGCCCTCGATGACGAGCTTGTCGTTGCCTTCACCGAGCATCAGATTGACCACCTCAATGGTGCTCTTGGTGTCGTCGGTGCCGAAATCGCCGTTCGAGTCGACGCTGATGCGTCCGAAGCTGATGCCGCCTGGGAAGAAGCCGGATTCACCGAAGGTCGGATCGCCGGTCACGCCAAGCCCCAGGCTCAGATCGTCAGCCATGTTGAAACCGGTGAGCGTCGTCTCAGTCAACACGCCGTCGACATCTTCCTTGCTGGTGTCGTTGAAGATGTTCAGCACGTCGATCTGCTGCGATTCCGGCGGCTGCTGGCCGATCGCGATCAGGAAGTCGTCGGCTTCGCCGGGCAGCTTGAGGCCGTTCTCGAGCGAACGGTCGGCGCCGGTGACGCCGCCCTCGACAGCCAGCGGTCCGCGCAGCTTGGACAGATAATGGCCGGAAACCGGGAAGACCTTGACGCCTTCGCGGGTGATCGGCACTTCGTATTCGGTGTCGGCGCGCAGCTCGACCGTCTGCTGCTGGTAGTAGTTGGCCGGCGTGAACACAGCCACGGCCGCGGTCCGAACCACGCGCACGTCGTTCAGCGTGTCGCCGAGATGCGGCAGAATCTGCGCGACATTGGTGCCGGTGATCTGGATCGTGGTGTCCTTGGTATCGTTGTCGCCGCGGATGATCGCGATCTTGAAGTCGCCGATCAGACTGTCGGTCGAGTCGAACAGGCGGATCCATTGCCCCTCGAGGAAACCAAATGCCAGCCAGCCATCGTCCTCGTCGGCAAGTCCATCGATGGTGATCCGGTAGGTCGGAACACCTTCTTCCATGACCTGTTCGAAGCGGATATCGCCGGTGTACTCACCGTCCCGCGCCAGATCGGACAGGATGACGTCGTTCTGCGCGCCTGTCGCGGCGAACAGCTTGTCGACCTTGAAGAACTTTCCGTCCGCATCGATCGAGGTAATGAAATAATCGCCGCTGTCGGCGCCGGCATTGCCGATGCGTATCTGTTGGCCGACGAAGAAGCCTTCATCGACGAAGCTGCCGAGATCGGCACCAGTGCCACGGATGACCTTGCCCAAGCCACCATCGTTGGAGAAGACAAGATTGCCGACTAATATCTGCGTTGGTCTGAGGCCGCCAATGATGTCGTACCCGGAGCCGGGCGTGACCGCGATGCCATTGACACTGATGACATCCGCCAGACCGTCGGTGAGTACCGCGACGCGCACGCTGGTCGACGGCGCCTTGGTCAAGCGGATCGTATAGTCGTCGGTGTCCGATCCATCGCCGTTGAGCAGCGTATTCCCTTCACTCTCCAGCACAACCGCGCCGGCGCTGTCATTGTCGATCACGTCGATGTCGACATAGCCTGGACCTGAGCGCAGGTTCGGGAACACGTAGTCGTGGTCGGCGTCGACTGTCAGCGCCTGGTCGAGCTGGAAGAAGATCGCCGCCGTGTGCGGGTCCTCGCGCGGGATGTCGTCGCGCGCTTCGATGCCGACGCGCACCGCATCGTCCCAGTTCCCGCTGTCGAAAGTGATGCGCCAGTAACCGTCGGCACCCTTAAACATGCGACCGTCGAGATCGCTCGGATCGTCGACGTCGTAGATCATGATGTTCTCGTCGCTGAATTCGTTGACGAACAACTTGACGACGATCGTGTCGCCCGCTTCGGGCGCCTTGGCGAGCTGTACCAGGAGTTCATCATTCAGTTTGGTCGTGGCATTGCCTTCGATGACCAGCGAGCGGCCATCTTCGGTGTCCGTGCCGGGCGCCACTTCGGTGACATAGATTCCGGGCGTGTCGTTGTCACGCAGGTCGACTTCGACGTTGCGCACATCAGCCGCGTCGAAGGGATCGCCGTCCGGATAGGCAGCTGCCAGCACTGCGGGTGCGACACCGCTGGTGTCGGAGATGACGCTGTGCTGAACGACGACCACCCGATCGCCCTCGGCGCGCAGATCGTCGGGCGCGTAGACGTACACGTTCTGCGCCGTGTCCCAGTTGGTGCTGTCGAAGGCCAGCACGATCGAGCGGTCGTTGATGATCGTCGGAACACCATTGATCGTGATGACATGCTGGAATTCGCCGTCGGTTCCGACGGCGCCGGGATCCAGCGTCGAAAGCCAGATCGTGTCGCCGATGCCATTCGGCAGCGGTACCGGATTGATCAGGGTGCCGTCTTCTTCCTGCTGTGGCGAACGTGCCGCCGAGATCGTCACATAGACGATCTGGCCGGCCAGCGGCGCGACCGCCAGCCTGACGGTGTAACTGTCGACATTGCGCGGTCCGCCTTCCCGAACAGCGGTGAAGCCGTCGGTTTCGTCGATGCGGATGATCCCCTCTTCGGGGCCCGCCACGTGATAGTCGAAGCCATCGACCAGGACGCCATCGTAGAGCGGATCGCCCGAGGTGACGAGGTGGTCGACGGCGCCGGAGGCACCTTCGAGTTCGCGCGTGATGATGTCTTCCGTGACATCGCCGGCGACATTGATCGTGTCGGAACCCAAACCGCCGACAACGCGATAGGCTACGCCGAAAGCCGTCGATTGAACGAAGAACTCGTCGTCGCCTTCAAGTCCGTCAACCTCGACCACTTCGATCGTGGTGTAGCGGACATTGAGGCCGGCGCCGAAGATACCCTTGTCGGTGATGGCGAAATCGTCGGCGAATTCCGTCCCGAGGATGACCAGCTTGTCAAAGCCGGTGCCGCCGTCGACCGAGACCGGCGCGTTGACGTTGTATTGCACTTCGTCCTCGCCGCCGCCGGCGCGGATGTCCGGGGCGCGCGCGACCGAGAAGCCGAGCCCGATGATCGGCTTGGCGACGCCGAAGTCGTCGAGCACGATGACGTCGTCGGTGTAGTCGTCCGGCGTCGAGTCGGCGTCGGCGAAATTGATGACGCCATCGCCATTGGTGTCGAGCGTGACCGCCGGCAGGTCGTCCTGATCGATCGTGCCGTCACCGTTCCAGTCTTGGTTGGCGACCGCCGCAATGGCGAACGCGCGGACGATGAACAGGTCGTTGTTGTCGTCGCCTTCGAGCCGCAATTCGGCCTGGTTGGCATAGACCCGGAATTCGTCGTTGCCGGTGCCGCCCTGCGCGACCATCGGCGCCCTGATGCCGGGGCTCAGCCAGCCGCGGGTCGTGGCCACCATGTCGGGGAACACGTCCTGGTCTAGCAGGGCGCCCCCGAAGAACGGCGTGACGCCGTTTTCCGGATCGCCGGTGCGCTTGGTGCCGAATATCTGGCCGATGTTGAAGGAGTCGTCGCCGGCGCCGCCTTGCAGCGAAACGATCGCCGAGGTGTCGTCGGAGTAGAAATTGTCGTTGCCGCCCTGCCCCTCGATGGTGATCCGGCCATTCAGCGCGGTGTCGTAATTGATGCGCGCGACTTCGTTCGAGGGCTCATTGTCCTCGATCGTGTCGGCATAGGTCTTCGGCTGGCCGTAGACCATGGCGACGTAGCCAGGACGGTCGGCGGATTCGTGCGGCACATAGTTGGCGCCGCGCAGCAGGAAGATATCGTCGATCGGCTTGTTGCCGCCGACCAGACCATTCTGCGACGAATCGTACCCGAAGATCGTCAGTTCATCGACACCGTCGATGGAGCGCCCGCTGTCCAGGATGTTGATGACGTAATTGCGCTGGAAGTCGGTGCCTGCAGTGCCCTGCCCCGGATTGTTGGAGCCAAGGGTGTAAATCTCATAGAGATCAGTGCCCGACACGCCGTCGAGCGTGAGCGTGTGCTCGGCCGCCGTCTGCATGTTCGGAGAGGTTTGCGTCGCGGTATCCTGAAGGTAGTAGACGCGGAAGCGGTCTTCGCCATCGACGTTGTTCACATCGAGGTTCTGGCTGCCATAGGCGCGCGTCTTCGAGCCGAGGAAGATGTAGCCGGCGCTGCCCTGCGTGTTGGTGCCGCCGGCACCCGACGTGTCGCCGAAGTGGATCGTGTCGACATCCGTGTTGCCGAAGATTCGGGTCAGCACGGTCGGTCCGCTGACCGGGTCCGCTGTCAATGTCGGCGTTGCCGAGCCGACCGGCGCGCCGGTCGTCTTGTTGCCTGGCGCCACGGTTGCGTTGGCGATGATGCGGCCACGCAGCACCATCACAGTGCCGAAGGCGACATCCAGATTGACGAGCGCATGGATGACCTCGTCGGTCGCCGACACGTCGCCATAGATGTCGATGCTCTCGGCCGCCAGCGTTTCGCTGTTGGAATCGAGCGTCACGTTGTCGCCGACGCGCAGCAGCACGGAACCCTTTTCGGCGAAGATCTGGCCATGTGTGATCGCACGCAACGCATCGGGCTGGAAGGTCGGGAAGGTCGCGCCGTCTTCGCCGAAGCGGGCGCTGCCGCTATGCAGCAGGTCGAGGTTCTCGCCCTGAACCGAGGTCTCGCGCACCGTGATGCGGATATCGCCATCATAGGCGTGCGCCAGCACCAGTCGCAGATTGCCGGCGGTGCCGCCGGGAACCTCCGGCGCTTCGGCCAGGTAGATGTTGTTGCCGGCTTCAAGTGCGACGTCATCATCGCTCGAACCGCGTGATGAATCGATCTCGAGGTCATTGGTAAAGGCGCCGATGGAGCCGTTGCCGTTGGCGTCGAGGTCGATGGTCTGACCCATCACGTCGGCTAAGTCGTCGCCCGCGCCGTTGTTGCGTGAATCCAGGATCGAGCCTGCAACGGTCCTTAACGACACATCACGGATCGTGTGGACGGTATGAACATGCATATCGCCGACGACTTCGTCGAGGAAGATGCCGAACGTCGAATCCGCGCTGATGTCGAAGGCGCGCAGCACACCAAGCCCGCCGACGCCATTGCGGTTGTCAACGTTGATCTCGAGGAAATTGCTCGGTTCACCAATGCCGCCCAAGGGCGAATTGATGTCAAGCAATGTCGGGTTGAGCACCTGAGCGGCCACCTGGAAATGGGTCGGATTAAACAGGCCCACGCCAGCGGCCATGGTGATGTTGCGGCCGGAGACATCGGCCTCGACCAAGG
Organism: Mesorhizobium sp. LjNodule214; assembly: GCF_964252735.1. NCBI lineage: Bacteria > Pseudomonadati > Pseudomonadota > Alphaproteobacteria > Hyphomicrobiales > Phyllobacteriaceae > Mesorhizobium > Mesorhizobium sp. LjNodule214. The sequence continues at coordinate 2,229,191 of NZ_CAXUPE020000001.1, read as the reverse complement.
TCGGGTCGCCGTTGTCATCGCGTGCATCAAGGATGCGCCGCGGTGAATACAGCAGCACATCGGAGGCGTTGGAGCGAATGCGCTCGACGCGCATGTCACCGGTCTTTTCCGTCAGCGCGATGTACCCATTGGTCAGCACGTCGATGTCGCCATCGCCGGCGATCTCGGTGATGCCAAGTACGTTGACGGTGGTCGCCGTCGGCGCGGGATTGGCTGCCGCGACGATGATGTCGCCGCCGGTAACGACCGAGCCTGCTTGCAGCCCGGGCAGCGTGCGCAGGCCGGTTGCTGGGTCGAGGCCCCGGAAATCATAGGTCGACGCGACTTCCGTGTTGCCGGTGGCGAAGACGCCACGGCTCAGCGACGGGATAGCTCCCGCATCCGGCCGGAAGAAATTGTAGTAGGTCTGCCCGCCTGCAGGCAACGCTGGCGCCTTGACCAGCAGGCCGCCGGACTGACCGTCGCCGAACTGTTCAATGCTGGCTTGCAGCAGCACGTCCGCCGTATTGCCGGCCTTGATCCGGTCGATCTCGACGACGTAGAAGCCGCCGGCAGGCGCCTCGCGCAGCAGCGCCTTGAGGTCGAGGTTGATGTTGCCGAGTGCGTCAGCGGTGAAGGTTTCAGCCGAAATCAGGCTGTGCAGATCGGTCAGCGCGCCCGCCGGCGCCAGATCGATGGCCGTGCCGGCCAAAGCGTTTGCCAACGTAGTTGCCAACTTGACGCTCTGCCCATCGGGCGAAGCGATGATGTAGTAGTAGCCGCCGTCGGTGAGCCCGCCGATGGTCGCAGTCACTGCATCGTAGCGCACCAACTGACCGGTATAGAAACGGTTCTCGACTCCGAGGAATACCTGGTTTGTCAAGCCAGCGACACGGCCGGTGTCGAAGCCTATACCGAGCGGCAGGCCGGCGCTGTCGACGATGTCGATGTTCACTCGCGCGCCGGTCGCGCCGATGTTTTCGTCGGCGCGAATGTTCAGGATGTGCGTCCGAATCATCGACTGGCGGCCATCACTGCCCGTGACGCCGCGATCGTTGGTGGCGAACACCGATCCGTCCGTGTTGACGATCGACGTCGTGCCGATCGGGTTCTCGATCGTGCCATTGATGTAGATATCGGAACGGCCACCGGTGTCGGTGATCTCGATCAGCGTCGGCGCGACTTCGCGCACCACGTTAAAGGTCAGTGTCACACCCTGCGACGGATTGAGCCATGCCAGCGGCTGCTCGTCGGTGACGACATCGATGTTGTTGATAATGATGTCCTTGTCGGACTCGTTGCGGATCGACACGCGCTGCAACGTATCGCGGAACGTCCAGGTGCCGCCTGCGCCGGTCATCGAGTTCGAGTCGAACACCACGTCGCCGGGACCCGGATTGACGATGTCGTTGACGACAATGTCGTTGCTTTGGATCGTGCTGCCTTCGCCTTCGGTCGCACTGCCGCCGCCTGCGGTGTCGTTGACCGACACTTCGACCGCGACATCGATCTCGCCGTCGGCGCCGATGACCAGTTGCTTGATGACCAGTTCGGGTGAGCGGCCGGAAAGGATCAGCACGTCGGAATTGAAATTGATCGATTGCGGCCTGTCGTCCGGACTGCTGCCGCTCGATCCGCCGGCGGCGAGCGAGCGCTTGCTGTCATCGGCGTGATCTGTCTGCGAGATCGAGCCGTTCACGGTCGAGGCAAACAAGGCCAGGTGCTCGGCCGAGCTTCCAGGTTCCTGCGGATAATCCGGATGTCCGAGCACGGCATCGTTGTTGTCGCGCGGACCGGCTGTCACCAATGCGCCTGCCGCACCGAAAATCTCGGACGAGACGTCGGTGTCGTTGTGCGCGTCGGAATCGACGAAGCCGAACAGGCCCGTCGACCGGGCATAGGATTTCGCATGCGTGTCGACGTTGTCGTAGCGGGTGATGAGGTCGACGCCTTCCCAACCCGTCAGGTCGGCGCCTGCATTGATTCGCACCTGGGCATCCGGCCGTGCCGTGATCGTGCTTTCCGCCTCGCCTTCGCCATAGAATCCGGCGCCGCGCCCGTCGCTGCCGGAGAAGACATGGAACTTGTCGACCCGCGCCGCAAGCGAGGTGCGCCGTGCACTGAGCACGGCGTTGGCCGCCAGCGAGACGATCGCGTCGGCCTGGTCGGCGTCGGGATCGGCGTCCGGGGAGCCAATATTGACATGCGTGATGGCGTCGCCATCGCCGCCGAAGCCGATGCCGGAGGCGGTCGATTTCGCCGTCACATCGACGGATGCATTCGCCGTCGCCTTGGCTAACTGACCGGCCAGAACGATGGCGTTGGAGCCGATTGTCGAAACCGTATTGTATTCGATGCGCACGTCGGTGACAGGGTCGGCCAGGCCGACCGCACCGCCGGCGCTCGACTGCGAGGAGGCACTGGTAATGGCATTGCTTGCCGAGGCAAGCGTGAAGTTCTTGCCCGCTACAATGCGCGTGCCATCACTGATCGTCGCCGCGCTCGTGATGTCCTGATAGCTGCGTGCGTCGGCGTCGCCGATGGCGACGAAGCCGCCGGTGCCATTGACCGCGTAGGAGGAGGTATTGGTCGTCGCCGATGTGCTGACAGTTACGTCGCCCACGGTCGTGATCAGGGTCGCGGAAATCGTCGCCGAGACGTTCGGATTGCTGATGATGTCGGCGTCGTTGATCTGCACGCCGACGAAGCCGCCGCCGGACCCCTTGGCGTACGCGGAGGATACCCCGTCGCCCGATTGCGGTGCGATTTCGCTGAGCGGAACTTCGCCCGGACCGAACAGGAACTGGCCCGGCGCCGCCGACGTCGCGCCGTCGCCGATGTCGATGCGTAACTGCTGCTCGCTGTCGACATCGTCGGAGATGTCGATCGCGAGTGCCGCAAGGCTGTGATTGCCGTAGGGCCCGGCCAGGCCCGTCGGTGCCAGGATGATCTGGCTGCCGCCGCTCGGCGCATCCCAAAGTTCGAACGTGTTGTCGCCAGCGCCGCTGACGCCGCGCACATAATAGGTCTTGCCGTCTTCGAGCCCGCCGATCGGCAGATTCTTGGCATTGACCAGCGAATGCGTATCACTGGCGCCGACATTGAGCGCCGGATCGGCGCTGAGGCCCTTGTTCGGGTTGAGCGCGATGATCGGCTGATCGAAGGTCTTGGTCTGCGTGCTTGCGGTGACGGTGTTCGCCTCAAGAAGGAACAGCGTACTGCCGGATACGCTGGTGATCGTGAACGTGCCAGAATTGGCGCCACCGCCGCCGATGAACAGCGTGCCGGCGGCAAAGCCGTTGTCGGCCCAGTTGAGGCCGTCAGTGCGGATGATACGGTCGCCAGCGGCATTGCGAACGAACTGCACCTCCTCGGTAATCGCGTCGTTGCGCTTGAGCTGGATCGTCGAGGAGTTGACGACATGCACACGATAGGTCTGGCCGTCGACCAGGCCGCCGATCGCCAGACCGGTTCCTCCGCTCGCATTCTTGACGTCGTAGACAACGTGCTCGCCCTCGCCGAAGCCGTGCGCCAGCGCGTTTCCGTCATCGTCGAAGAAGCGGATGTTGTCTGCGTTGCTATCGGCGATTGGCGAGCCGTCGGGATTGAGGCTGTTCGAATTGACATCCACCTGGCGACTGACGAAGGTGCGCGCGTCCGGCGCCTCGTAGGTCACCGCCGTCCCGTTGACGAAGCCATGCCCGGCGATGGTGATGCTGCTGCCCGCGACATCGTCCGGCTGGAAATTCTTGAGGTAGTTCTGTGGGTTGACCGCCTTGTCGAAGGTGCTCACCAGCTTGATGTGCGACCCGTCGATGACCAGCACATAGTAGAGGTTGCCCTCGGTCAGCCCAAAGCTGTCGACTGTTTCGTCCGGTCCCGGATAGTAGCGGACGGCATCGCCGCTCAGGAAATTATGGCCACCCGCGAACTCGATGATCTCGGTGTCTGGATCGATGTCGGCGGCGTTGAAGACGGAGCCGAAATAGAGCGTGTTCGGATCTGTCACGCCTGCATTGACGACATTGATCACACTGTACTGACGGTTCACAGCCGCATCGTCCGGATCCGGCCAGTTGAGGCCCGGAATGATAGCGCCACCGCTTCCGGCATCATATTCGACCGTATCGCCGGTCACCAATCCATGCCCGTTCACGGTGATCGTGTTGGCGGTGCCGTCGACATCGACGATCTCGTAGGTCGGCTGCGTGCCGGGGATCGGCGACGCGGAGGCTTCGACCAGGATATCGCCGGTCGCATTGATCACCACGCCCGCGCCGATCGAGCTCGCAACCGTCGGGCTGACATGGGTTGTCGCATCCGAAGCGCCGGCCCCGAAAATGCCGCCTATCGAAACGCCGACAACCTTGGCGTCGCCCTCGGTTTGCGCCTGTGCTTTCAGCCGCACATTGCGCGCCGACTGGATCGAGGTGTTGTTGCCGATCGAAGCGCTGACCGATGATGGGCTGGCTTTTGCAACTGCGCTGTTGATCGTCAGTGCGCCGAGAACGCCGCCACCGGCGGCTTCAGCCACGGCGAGCGCGCCATTGACAGCGAGGGCTTCGACCTTGATGTCGGTGACCGAGACGATGTTGGCGTTCATCGCGGCGTTGCTCTGGCCATTGGCCTCGGCTTCAGCCAACGAAGCACCGACCGCCGCCGCGCCGAACGAATTCGCTTCGGAATTGGCGACGGCATAGTTGCGAATGCGCGACTTGATGTCGATATCACCGACGATGGTGAATGCGCCGCCGGCGCCGATCGAGGTGTTGGCAACCGCATTGGACCTCGCGGTCGGCACCGAGCCCTGGCCGCTGAACAAGCCGCCGCCGGAGGCTTCCGCATAGGCCTTCGCCCCGCGGTCGGTCGCCGTCTCGCCGTCGTAATTGTGCGACGACAGCATGACGATGCCGCCGGCGTTGATCGTCGAATTGCCCCCGATCAATGCGGCCACCGTCGGGACGACATTGACTGTCGTCAGGCTGGTGCCGGCCGCCAGTGCGCCGACCGAAAGCGCGAATATGTCGCCGGTCGCATCGTGCAGCGTCCACGCCTCGACCGTGAGGAGGCCGGTCGCGTTGATATTGGCGCCGCCGCCGACCGATGCCTCTACGTTCGGCTGAACATCGACGAAAGCGAAATTGAAGGTCAGCGCGCCGAGCCCCGCGGCAAGCGCGAAGGTGTCGGAATCCGCGTTGATCGTCGAGTCCGCATGGACCGTGATGGCCCCGACGGCGTCGGTCTGCCCGATCTGACTGCCCGCGCCGATCGTGGCCAGGACTTCCTTGGTGTTGTCGTCGTCATCGCCGATGGTGACGTCGCTGTAGGACGCGCCGACGGCCACCGCGCCGGCTTGTATGCCGGTCGTCAGCACGTCAAACGTCTGGTTGCTGGTCGCCGAGACCGTGAGGCTGGCCGCGTCGTTGACCACTGTGTTGTCGAGCAGGCCGGCCTGTATGCGGCTGGTATCGTTGACCACCGCGACCGATGCACCGAGGCCGACGAAGCCGGCCTGCAAGGCGACGGTCGTGACATCGACATCCTGGCCGAAATGGCTTTCAACGCGGATGGCATTGCCAGCCTTGAGGCTTCCGCCGGCCTTCGCTCTCACCTGCCCCGACACATTGACGACGGAAATCGATGCGCCCAGGCCAACAAGACCGGCGCCCAGGCTGCCGACCAGCATGTCGACTTCCATCTGCTCACGCGCGTTCACGACGATGTCGTGACCAGCCTCGACCGTCGCACCGCCTTCGACAGAGGCGGTGGTGCCGCGCTCGTCGGTGACGGCGGCGGTCAGCTTGTTGGTCAGCGCGCCGGAGGTCAGCGCGTTGGCGCCGACCTTGTCGCGGGCGCCTTCAACACCAGCCTTGACCCGTGTGTCGGCCGAATTGTTGTTGGCGCCGCTGCCGAAGCGGCTCAATTCCCCGGTGACGCCTTCGACGCCGTCGTCGGCCTGTTCGCCGGCCTCGTCATTGGCGGTCTTGGGACTTCCGTCGTCCTTCGTCGCGTTGCCGCTGCCACCCTGGTTGTCCTGGTAGGAGTCGCTGAACGCCTCGCCGATCGACCAGACTGACACGGACGCGCCGAGCCCGCCGACGCCGATGCCGCCGCTGAAGGCGAACCCACGCAGAACCTTGATTGCAACCGCGTTGACCGAGACGTCGCCGCGCGCCCGCACCATGGCGTTGGCGTTGATCGCGGCAACCGTGTCGTTCTTGATGCTGCCGAAGTCGATGCCGCCGGCCAGACCGATGAAACCGGCGCCGAGAGCGCCCGCAAAGGACGTGACCCGGACCTCGTTCGCCGCGTTGACATAGACGCCCTGCGCGCCTGACACCGTGCCTGGATGAGCGACGTAATTTGCAGCGCCCTGATTGATGTCGGCGCCGACCCCGATCAGCGCCTTGGTGTCCGAATTGAGCAGCGTCACGGTGACGGAGCCAGCCAGGCCGACATAAAGGCCGCCCGCACCGGCGACCGTGACGTTGGTGACTTCTTCCGACGATTCGGCCTGCACAATGACGCCATGCGCCTCGGCCGCGCCGAAGCCGCTCGGATCGCCACCGCCGACGATCGTGCCGGTAAGCACGCCGCCGATGCCGGCGCCGTTGCCGGACGCGTCGATGCTGGCATTGTCGCCGATCGTCGCTTCGGTGAGCTTGTCGACTGTGACGACCGCGACCGATCCGGCGGCGCCGCCACCAGACAGTCCGATGGCGACCGCACCCGCGACAACCACCACCTCGGAATCGTCCTTGGCCATGACGGCGACGTCGCCGCCGGCGACAATCGTCGCGTTGGCGCCGACGCGGGCATAGGTCTCGGTGTCGAACGACAGCACCGAGACGCCGCCCGCCAGGCTGACCGTGCCACTGAAGGCAAGGCCGGCCGAGACGACGATGACCTTTTCCTTGGACGTGGCGATCACCGCGACGTCGTTGTTCGCCTTCACATCCGCGCCGTCATTGATCGTCGCAAAAGCGTCGACCTTGATCACCGACACGTCGACGCCGGGCGCGCCCGCGCCCGAACCGCCGAAGGCCGCACCGGCCCCGACACCGACATGGCTGAAGTCGCTCGCCGCAGCAACCAGGACGGACTGTCCTGCATTTCCGGGGCCGGCCATGTCCTGGTTGATCTGCGCATCGGCTCCGATGAACGCTTTGGTCTTGGTATCGACGACGTTGACCGCCGCACCGACAGCCACGCCGACCGAGCCACCGCCGCCGACGGAAATTGCAAAAGTCTCGACATCATCCTTCGCCGAGGCCGAGACAGCCACGCCACGGAAGCCGGTGTCGACCGCCGCGGTCGCGACCCGGTTCTGGGTCAGCCCCGGATCCTGCTGAACGTCGTCGCCACCCTCCTGGTCGAGGTCCTTGAACTGGGTGAGGCCAGACGGCGTTCCAGCCTCCAGGCTGCTCGCGGTCGGCTGGTTGCCGCCCTGCGACTCGAAGCTCGACATCGCCTGGCTGCCCGCATAGGCGACTTCGTAGCGGCCGGTTCTCGCCGCGACCGTGCCGTGGCCCTCGCCGGTGACGCGTGCGCCTGCGCCGATGAAGGCATCAGTCACCTTGTCGACAACCGCAACGCCGGCCGCGACGCCGACGCCGGCGCTGCCGCCAATCGCCACGCCGCCAACGATCAGGTCCATCTCGGTTTCGTCGAGCGCCTGGACGAGCACGCTGCCGCGTGCCCGCACATCCGTCAGGCCGCCGATCGGCGCCAGCGGGTCCGATCCGATGAAGGCGCGGGTCTTCAGGTTCAGCACGAAGACGTCGGCCGTCAGCGTGACGCCCGCGCCGCTCGACGCGCCCGCGGCCACAGAGAACGAACCAATGTCCTCGTTGCCGGTTGCTTCGACCGTCACATTGCCGTCGACGTCGATGTCGGCGCCCGCCTCGATCGATGCAGTCGTTGTCTTTGTCAGCGTCGACACATTGACGCCGGCGCCAACGCCGGCATTGCCGGCGGAAACCGCGAGCGAGCCCGCGACTGTCAGGATATCAGATTCGTCGCTTGCAAAGACCGAGACGCCGGGATCGTTGGCGAGCGTCTGGCCGGAAACCTTGCTGTTTGCGCCGATGCGAGCCGTCGTTGTCTCGGTCAGCACCGTCACGGCGACCGAACCGGCGACCGCCGCCTGCGCGGAAGCCGCGCCGGCCGCGGCGATGATCAGCACCTCATCGGTGGAAATCGCCGATACGGAGAGGCCGTTTGCGCCACCGGTGACCACATCGGCGTGGCCATAGAGCTCCGCCTTCACGTCGTCGAGATGGACAAACACGGTTCCGGAAACGCCGATGCCGGCGCTTTGGCCGAACGCCGCCGCACCGGCCAGCAGGAACACGTCCGCATCGCCGGTCGCCGTCACAGAGACATCTCCGCCGGCGCCCAGATGCGATTTGTTCAATGCGCTGCCGGCCTCGACGAAGGCCTGCGTGGATGTGTCGAGATAAAGCACGCCGACCGACGCCGCGACGCCGGCCGAGCCGCCGGCGCTGCCGCCGAACGTCGCCGCGATCGATGTGATGTCGTCGAAGGAGTCGGCGTTGATGACGATGTTGCCGGCGGACGTATCCAGATCCGCGCCATCGCCCATCCAGGCACTGGTGTTGCGCGTGATCACCTGCACGTCGAGGCCGATGCCGACGCCGGCATTGCCGTTCAGCGTCAGGCCGATTCCGCCCGCCCCGCTGACCACGGTCAGCAGGTCCGTCGCCTCGATCTTGATGCCGGTTCCGGCCTCGAGGTCGGAGTTGTCGTTCACCGAGGCGTGCGTCTCCATGAAGATCACGTTGACGCTGGACGAACCGCCGACGGCAAAGCCGCCGGACGCGCCGGCGATGCCGGCGGCGAAGCTGGTGACGGCCAGCGAGCCGATGACCGGCAGGTTTTCCGAGATCGGCAGCAGTTCGGCATGCGAGGTGATGTTGATCGCGCCCTGCGCTTCGGCGTCGAGATTGATGCCGGTCTGCGCCTTGGTATTGAGTTCGTTGACGATGTTGACCGTAACCGCGATGCCCACGCCGCCACCGCCGCTGCCGGTGCTCAAAGCCGCACCGCCGGCCAGGTTCTGCATTTCATTGAGACTGACGGCGCCGATCTCGATGTTGCCGGTGTTAGCGTCGAGATCGACATTGTCGCCGACCGATGCCAGCGTATTGACATCGAGATAGTTGACGCCAACCGAGCCGCCGATCGCAGTGTTCTTGGACACCGCGCCGGAGAGGGCGCGCGCTTGGAACGTGTTCTTCTGTCCATTGCCGGTCGCGGCGCGGACCTCGATCGATCCGGCGGTCAGATCGGCGCCTGCACCGATCATCGCGTTGTTGTCCAGGAGCACGATGTTGAGGCCGACCGCCGCGGCAACGCCGGTATTGGAACTGGTGTTCGTGGAAGTTGCTGTGGCCAATGCCCGCGCGTCGGTGGTGCTGATCGCCTCAACCTTCATCGCGCCAGTGCCGGAGATCGTCACATTGCTGGCGATCTGCGCCTGGTTGTCCGCGTCGAGGAAGTTGACGGCGATCGTCGCAGCCACATTGGTGCCACCGGAGCCGTTGCCGCCCTGCGTACCCTTGCCGGTCTGCGTATTGCTGTTGCCATCGGCCTGGCCAAGGCTGCTGCCGCCGCTCTGCGTCGGCGTCTTGGTGCCGCCGCTCTGGTTCTTGGCCATCTCGGTCTGGTTGGTCGTCTCCTGATCGGAGCTGGCACTATCCGTTGTGCCATCAGACTTCTTCGTGGATTGGCCCTTCGAGCTTGCCTTGGACTCTGCCTTGGTGTCGAGTGTCGAGGTCGCGGTGATCGTCACCGTGCCGACATTCTGGAAATCACGGCCGAGGAAAGCGTCGTTGGTGACTTCGCCGATGTTCAGCGCAATCGACGCGCCAACACCAACGCTGCTGCCGGCAGCTTCGCCATCGGCAAGCGTGTGAACCGTACCGGTGTGTGACGCTTGCGCGGCCAAATTGCCCGTCAGCGTGATCGTTGCGCCGCCGCCAGTGCCGATGTGCGCATCCGTATCGTTGTCGACATAGGCGACAGCGATCGCGCCGCCGATGCCGGTAGCGCCCTGCGCGCCGGCCTTGGCCGTCGTCGTCAGCGTGTCATTGGATGTCGCGGTGACCGTGAAATTGCCGGTCGTCCCGCTAACCGTCTCACCGTTCTCGACGCCAGCAAAAGTGCTGTTCAAGCCGATGCCGAGCGCGATCGATGCGCCGACGCCGACGCTGCCCGAGCCGCTTCCGGCCCCGGAGGAGGTCGCCGTCGTTGTGGTTACGGTCGTATTGATCGCCGTGAGCAGAACATTGCCGCCGGTCAACGTAACCGTTGCGGCGCCACCTGCCGGCTGATCGGCATGGTCGAGACCAATCACGCCAAGCGTGTCGGTATCGGCAAAGCTCAGCGCGAACGAGCCGGCCACGCCGATGTCGCCGCCGCTGGCACCGGAGGTCGACTCGGCGCCAAAACGATGCGTCACGTCACCGCCGACGTTCTTCATCTTCGCTTCGGCCTTCGCCCCGTCGGCCGTAATGATGCTGCCCGCCCCGATCGACGCCTCGTTGCGCATCGTCGCGATATTGATCGCCACAGCGACACCGACAGCTGTGCCGCTGTCGCTCGTCTTTGCGGTGCCATCGGCTTCCGCCGTCGCGTCCATGTTGTTGGACGACTGCAAATTGAGTTCACCGACGCCAGCGCCCTCACCGGCAATAACCGTGCGCCCGTCATTGATCGACGCCACCGCCAATGACGATGAGACGTTGAGAGCAAGCGCTGCTGCTACGCTGACATCGCCGCCGCCACTTCCACCTGAACTGTTGGCCGATTTGCTGACGCCGTCGCCATCATTCGACTTGCTGTTGGCCAGATTGACTTCCTTGTCCCGTTGATCGTCGGCCTTGCTGTTGCCATCTTCGTTTTCCTCGGCGCCAGCGGCGCTCGCAATCGACTCCGCTTTGCTGGAACCGTCATTGGCGGCCGACAGATTGATCGATCCGTTCGAACGAAGATTGCGGTTCGATGTCGAGAACGCACGGTTGTCTACGAAGGCAAGCGCAATCGCCGCGCCGATCGCCGTCGAGCCGATGGCATCCCCGTCGGCCAGCGTCGTGCTCACGCCGTGATTGCTGGCGCTGGCCGACAAATTGCCGGTGATGTCAAGCTCGCTGCCGGAGCCGATGGACGACTCCGTGTTGTTGTCGATGACGTCAATCGCCACCGCACCGCCGATACCGACATCGCCGCCTTCCGCACCCGCTTCCGCCGTGGTCGAAGCGGTATGGTTGCCGGTCGCAGTCATGGTGATAGCGTCGCCGGCAACGATGGTGGCGTTATTGCGGATCGACGCCGAGGTGGAATTGTCGACGATGGTCAGGGCGACCGAACCACCGATGCCGAGTTCGCCGGCGGCGCCGCTCGCGTCGTCAGGAACCGCATCGGTCTCGACGTTGGTGGTGGAGTTGGCGGTGAGCGACAGATCCGCGCCATTCAGATTGATCGAGGCGCTTGCCGCAACGTCGGCGGAAGCCTCGGTGGTGACGATATTAATGGCTAGCGAGCCGGCGACCTGCGTCTTGGAGCCTTCGCCGGCACCAGAGGTCGCCTGGGCGATGAAGCTGTCGCCGGCCGCAATCGTGGCGCTCAATGACACCGCACTCGCCGACAGCGACGAGGTGCCGCCGAGATAGCTGCGCGTCGTGACGTCGGCGATGCTCAGCGCTACTGCAACGCCGATGCCGGTTGCACCCTCGGCGGAAGAGTTCGTGTTGGTGCCGTCTGCCGTCGCCGTCACGTGGTCCGTCGATTGCGCGGTCAGCGTGATCGCGCCAGAGGATGTGAGGGTCGAGGCCTGAACGAAGGCTTCGGTCGTCGGCCGATAATCAGACACCGTCACCGCGCCGGCAAAGGTGATATCGCCACCGCTGGTCGTCGCCTTGTCGGACGTATTGCCGTCCTTATTGGCGTCCTTCAGACGCTCCTCGGATTCGTTGTCACCGCCTGCACTTTGGTCCGATCCGCCTGCCGTCGACCTGGCAATCGTCGTAACGTTGCTCGTCAGCGTCGCGCCGAGCACGATCGAATTCGGCGTATTGCCGGCATTTGCGCCAATCGTCGAGCCGCCCGAGACATTGGCGCGGGTCGTCGCATTGACTTCTGAAACCGCAACGCTGGCGCCCTTCCCGCCGCTACCGCCATCGGCCTCGGTGGTCATCGTCAGATTGCTGGTCGCAGTCAGCGACACCGCGCCCGAGACACTGAGCACGCTGCCGGCGAGCACTTCGGTGATCGCGTCGCTGACCAGAACGGTGACGGAAACCGCTGCATCCTTCTTTTCATCGTTGTCGGAACCGGCATCGGACTCGTCCTTAGCGGTCAGCGTGACGGTTACGGTGCTCGACGCCGACAGGCTGGCTGCGGTCACATCGGTGCTGCTGAACTTGACCCGTGCTTCGGGCAAGATCGTCGCGATGACACCCGCGAGCGGCCCAACCTCGGCAGTCTCAGCTTCGACATTGGCGGTCGCGGTTGCAGTGAATTGAGCCGCCCCCGTCACGATGATCGTGGCGCCGGTCAGGTCGATAATCGCCTCCGGGGTCGCGAAATACGCGCCACCCGTGATTTTTCCATCGTCCGACGCCGCTGCTGTCAGGGTCACCGAACTGGCATTCATGGTGCTGGAAACGCTGATCTTCTCGGCATTGACGGTAACTGCGCCGGCAGTCAGCGTCCCGGAGATCGTCACCTCGTCCTTGCCGTCCTGGCCGTTGACGAAGAGCGCGGTCGAACCGAGGTTCACCGCATTGATGGTCAAGGTATCCTTTGAAAAAATCGGAATGCCCAGATCATCGCCGAGATTGATGGTCAGGCTGGTGCTGGGTTTGTTGAAAGTGATCGATTCGAATGTCGGAATGAGGGAATCCGACGACAGCGTCAGCGTCGCGCCATTATCGGTCAGAGTCGCTTCATCGTCGGCATTGCTGGTTGTGATGACCCGGTCCGCAACGACACTATTGTCGATGATCGGTTCGAGCCCGTCATAGCGGAGCACGACACCGTCACGCGTGATTGTGCCCGACGTCTGCCCGGTGGCTACGTACTTCACCGAGGCGAAGGTGCCACCGTCGAGAACCATGCTGTCGAAGCCGGCATCGCCGCCAGCCATGACGCCACTCAACTTTCCGGCCGCACCAACAAAAAAGGTGTCCTCGTTGCCAGCGGAACCGATCAGGTTCTCGACCGTAACGAAGGACACCCCAGCAACATGACCCGAACCGTCGCCAGTAAGATGCCAGTCGGTGTCCTGCGGTGGCCCAACCACAGCGTCGCTGCCGGCGCCGCCACTCAACACAACCCTGCCAGCCAGAGCGGGGTCGATCTCGCGCAGCACAAAGCTGTCGTCGCCCGCGCCCGCGTCAACGGTCAACGAGACCGCCGGAACTGCAAACCTGTAGGCGATCAGATTGTTAAATGTTCCAGCGTCAAGCACCGCCAGATCGTCATTGGAACCATCTGAACTTCCGATGCGGATCACCCGTGTCTGCCCGGAACTGTCGGCATAAATGCGCTGGCTGGCCGCTGTATCATCCTCGACCGCGCCAACGCTCTCCAGGCCAATGCTATGGGTCAACGCTCCAGCCTGCGCGGTAATGCTCCCCGACTGGCCGCTGTCGGTCGCGAGCCGCACGGCGTCGAAGCTGCCGCCGGTCATAGCCAGCGTGTCGTTGCCGGCACCACCGTCGAAGCGCACATCGAGTGCCGCCAGGAAGTTTTCGCCGAAGTCGATGGTGAGCTTGTCGTCGGCAGCGGTGCCGCGCACCACGATATAGTCGACCTGCTGCACGTTGCGCTGGTCGATCAGCGTATCCGACTTGTTGTCATAGATTTGGATCGCCTGGATCAGATTGTCATAGCGCAGCGAATAGTCGGCCCCGGCCAGATCGTTCATGTCGACTGCGAAAGGCAAGACGTCGGCCGACAGCAGATAACGCGCCTCAAGCGCCTCAAGCGCCAGGTTCGGCAGATCTGATGTCTTGGTGGGCCGTCGGGCTCGCCCCGGTGAGCGCCTCAGGAGCGAACTCGCCAACCAACGACCAAATACGCCAGGGACTGGCGTCCCTTCTTTGCTGGCTAATATGAATCTCTTCTGGAATGATTCAAAAAATGCTGGTCTCGACAAAATGTTCATTTTGCCCCCCCCGAAATATGACCGCAAAATATATGATCGAAAGCTAACGTACATCCGAAAATTCTTGAACGCAAGGCGACGCATACACCGCGATATGTCTATATTTGTGTAAAATTTGTGACAATATAGAAGATTTATGTATATGTCGATCTCATATATGCTTGTCTATGGATATATGTTTGGTATCGCACGTATTATGCTCAATCAACTAATGTATATCTTGTATCTAACTTTTTTTTGCATAATTTAATCTGCTATTGAAAAAAATGGAACGTGCCTGTTGAAATATAGGCGGGCATGGCCTTGGAATTTCAGTACGCGGTTTCCGTAACGGCAGGCAAGAAATCTGAAGAATGAGCTCGGCCATTCGCTGAAGGCGAGATTGGTGGAGTGATCATCGAGGTGCGCTCCTAAAGCTTCGAGAGCATGTATATCGACCGGCCTGCGCTCGACAGCACCGAGTATTTGTTGTCGTCGAGCGAAACGTGCACCTCTTCGGCACCTAAGCCGGAATGCAGTGGAACCCATCAAAGCGGGCCTGGAAAGCCAAAAGAATCCCGGGCGCCGCCAGGCGCCCGGGCAATCCTTCTCGGGTAATGCGGGTTCAGTTCTTGCCGGCAGCCGCCTGCTTGATGAGGCTGGCGACAGCTGCAGGATCGGAGACGTAGACAGCGTGGCTGCCGGGCACTTCGACGGTCGTCGCCTGAGCGCGGCTTGCCATCTGGCGCTGTGCCGGCGGCGGGATCATCTTGTCGTCGGTGGCGACGAGATACCAACTGGGCTTCACCTTCCAGGCCGGAGCGGTGACCTTGCCTTCGAGCGCCGCCACACCCCACGGAACCTGCGAGTCCGCCATGAAGGAGGCGAGCGAAGGACGGACATCGGCGGCGAACGAGGCGGCGAACTTCTCCTTGTCGAGCATCAGGAAGCCATCGACGGGCGGCAGGATCGGCGGCACCGGCGCTCCGGGTGGCGGGTTGGCGATCAGGCTCGAAACCGACTCGCCGGCATCCGGCGCGAAGGCCGCGATATAGACGACTGCTGCCACCTTCGCATCGGTGCCGGCCTCCGACACCACGACGCCGCCATAGGAATGGCCGACCAGGATGACATTGCCAGGAGCGGCGGCGATGGCGCGCTTGGTGACGGCGACATCGTCGGCGAGCG
Source organism: Mesorhizobium sp. LjNodule214 (assembly GCF_964252735.1). NCBI lineage: Bacteria > Pseudomonadati > Pseudomonadota > Alphaproteobacteria > Hyphomicrobiales > Phyllobacteriaceae > Mesorhizobium > Mesorhizobium sp. LjNodule214. The sequence continues at coordinate 2,213,854 of NZ_CAXUPE020000001.1, read as the reverse complement.
AGGTCGTCGGGTTCTGGACGATGGTGACGTCATAGCCGTCCTTCTTGAGGATCTGGTAGACCCCGTCCCAGCCGGAGCCATCGACGAAGCCGCCATGCACGAGCACGACCGAGTTTGCTGCAGTGTTGGACATTTGAGTTCTCCTTTTCAGATCGTTGATTGAAGCGTTTGTTGCAGGAGGACTATGCGGCAGGGCTGAGGGGCGCGCTTTGAGGCGGCCTTCAGGACCTCTTGATTTTACCTTGAGATCGCTTTGATTTTGGGTCCACGACGCGGCTACAAGTGTTGGACCCTCTTCGCCGTAATCCGGAGCAAGCAATTTGCCATATCATTTTGAGGATTTTGCCCTGGACGGCGATCGCCGCGAACTGCGTCGCGGCAACGACCTGATCGCCGTCGAGCCGCAGGTGTTCGACCTGCTGCAATATCTCATCCGCCATCGCGAGCGGGTGGTCAGCAAGGACGATCTGATCGATGCGATCTGGCAGGGGCGCATCGTCTCGGACGCCACACTCGCCAGCCGCATCAACGCCGCCCGCAATGCGCTCCACGACAGTGGCGAGGAGCAGCGCCTCATCCGCACCATCCCGCGCAGAGGTCTTCGCTTCGTCGGTACCGTGCGCGAGGAGGCCCAGACGACGGAAACAGGGGCGATCGCCTCGTTGGAGCAACCGAAGCCCGGCCTGGGCATTCCCGCCCGTCCCTCCATCGCCGTGCTACCCTTCGTGAACCTGAGCGGCGATCCCGAGCAGGATTATTTTGCCGACGGCATGGTCGAAGACATCATCACCGGCCTGTCGCGCATAAGGTGGCTGTTCGTCATCGCGCGAAATTCAAGCTTCACCTACAAGGGCCGTGCGGTGGACGTGAAGCAGGTCGGGCACGAACTCGGTGTGCGCTATGTGCTTGAGGGCAGCGTGCGCAAGGTAGGCAGCCGCGTCCGCATCACCAACCAGCTCATCGACGCCGAGGACGGCAGCCATTTGTGGGCCGAACGCTACGACCGCGACCTCACAGACGTGTTCGCGCTACAGGACGAGATCACCATCAGCGTGGTCGCCGCAATAGAGCCCAATTTGCGCAGGGCCGAGATCGAACGCGTCCGGCGTAAGCGCCCCGACAGCCTTGACGCCTATGACCTGCTGCTGCGCGCGCTGCCCGATGTCTACACCTTCATGCCGCAAGGCGCCGCCAAGGGGCTGCCACTGCTCGACCAGGCTTTGGCCATCGAGCCGACTTATGCCCTTGCGCACGGCTTTGCCGCCTGGGCGCACCAAACCCTGTTTGTGCGCGGCGGCATGGGCGCGGAGAACCGCGAGAAGTCGATCCGCCATGCCCATGCGGCGATCGAGCACGGCTCGGGCGATGCGATGGCGCTTGCTCTGGCCGGATTCACCATCGGCCTGGTGGAGCATGACCGCGGGCTGGCCGACGAGGCGTTTGCAGAGGCTTTGACACTCAGCGCGTCCTGCGCCTTCGTCTATGTCTTCGGCTGCGTGCCGGTGGCCTATGGCGGCGACGCGGCGCGGGCGATCGATTGGTGCGAGCAAGCGATGCGGCTGAGCCCGCTCGACGCCATGAGCTGCGTGCCGCAAGGCATCATCGGCTTCGGCAATTTCCTGTCCGGCCGGCACGAGCAGGCCATCACAGCGGGCCGGCGGGCGGTGGAACTGAATCCTGGGTTCAGCATCCTGCACGGATGGTTGGCGGCACCGCTTGCCAGGCTCGGTCGCCTCGACGAGGCAAAAGCGGCGGCCACGCGGCTCTTGTCACTCGACCCGCAGTTCACCATCGGCCGCTGGTCCGCCGCCGTCGGACTTGCGCCTGACATCATCGACGACGTCACCGACGCCATGCGATTGGCAGGCTTGCCGGCTTAGCCGGTAAAGGCGGATGCCCGAACAGCGAACCTCGGTTGCCGGAAAGTGCCCCGATGGCGCAGTTCGATGTCCTTGATCTCCTGGGCCTCAGATCGTCGGGACCCCGCCGATCACACCTCCTTGCCCGATCAGTTGCGCATACATTTTCCCATTGTTCTCCGAATAGAGCGTCGCCAAATACTGCTTAATCCGTCAGCGTTGCGATGATTTTTGCGGCACCAGCATCGCGCGATTGCCTTCATATCCGGGAGAAACCCGCCTCGGGGCGGTATCGCTGGACTGGCACGGCCCTTGCTTCGTTACTGGCGTGCAGAGCGTCTAGGGTTCCGGCCGTGTCGATCACGGCGCTGGTCCAAGAGACGCGACCGCTTGGGTGCATTGAGGCATCCGGCGGAACACGGCGGGCCAAAATCCCGGGAGAACCCTGCACGGGTTTGCTGGCGCGAACCTCTCCCGGATGCGCGCTCCGTGAACCCCCCAACAAACGTCCGGCCGCAATCCGGATCGCAAACAGGGGTACGCAATGCTTCGCAAGCTGGCCGCAGTCATCCTCGCCGCGTCACTCAGCCTTCCCTTCATTCCGGCCGCGCAGGCGGCGCCCAAGAAAGACTTCAAGATCTGCTGGTCGATCTATGTCGGCTGGATGCCGTGGGGCTATCTCTCCGACAGCGGCATCATGAAGAAATGGGCCGATAAATACGGCATCAATGTCGAGATCACCCGCATCAACGACTATGTCGAGAGCATCAACCAGTACACGGCCGGCGGCTTTGACGGCTGCTCGATGACCAACATGGATGCGCTTTCGATCCCGGCCGGCGGCGGTGTCGACACGACCGCCTTGATCGTCGGCGACTTCTCCAACGGCAACGACGCGGTCATCCTCAAGGACAAGTCAGCACTCAAGGACATTGCCGGCCAGAAGGTCAATCTCGTCGAGCTTTCGGTCTCGCACTATCTGCTGGCACGCGCGCTGGACACGGTCGGCCTCGCCGAGAAGGACATCACGGTGGTCAACACCTCCGATGCCGACATGGTCGCCGCCTACGGCACCAGCGACGTCACCTCCGTCGTCACCTGGAATCCGCTGGTCTCGGAAATTGTTGCCATGCCTGGCGCCCACAAGGTGTTCGATTCTATGCAGATCCCCGGCGAGATCATCGACCTGATGGTCGTCAACACCGCAACGCTGAAGGACAATCCGGCCCTGGGCAAGGCGCTTGCCGGTGCATGGTATGACGCCATGGCGCTGATGACATCGGGCACGCCCGAAGGCAAGGCGGCCAAGGAAGAGATGGCCAAGGCATCGGGTACGGATCTTGCCGGCTTCGATGCGCAGCTTGCATCGACGGCGATGTTCTTCGAGCCGGCCAAGGCGGTTGAATTCACCAACGGCGCCGAACTGCCCAAGACCATGGATCTGGTCCGCAACTTCCTGTTCAGCCACGGCATCCTCGGCACCAATGCGCCGAGTGTCGACATGATCGGCATGAGCTTCCCCGACGGCTCCACGCTGGGCGATGCCAACAACGTCAAATTGCGTTTCGATCCGGCCTACATGGCCCTGGCGGCGGCTGGAACGCTCTAGGGGCGCGACATGCTGGCCAGAGGAACCGGCACCATGAATGCTGTGCCCGAGGCGGGGGCCGAAGTCGCGCGCCCGCCCCCGCGCAGGCGGAAAGCGCGGCTTCGCCTGATCAACGCGACGGTCTCGCGAGGCGGAGCCCTTTTCCTTGGTGCCTTGCCGTTTGCCGCCGTGGCGATCGCCTATCTCTTGGCGTCGGCGCAGAGACTGGCCGTCAATCCCAGCGACAAGCTGCTGCCCTCCCCGGCACAGATGTGGTCGGCCTTCTTCGATCTGGCGACGGTGCCGGACAAGCGGTCCGGCGACCTGATCCTGTGGACCGACACTTTTGCCAGCCTGGTCAGGCTGTTCGCCGGCGTCGGCGTGGCCACGCTTGCCGCGCTCTGCCTTGGCGTCGCCATCGGCTTCATCCCACGCGTCAGGGCTTTTCTGCTGCCCTTCGTCACCGTGGTCTGCGTCATCCCGCCACTGGCGCTGCTGCCGATCCTGTTCATCGCACTCGGCCTCGGCGAAACGGCCAAGATTACCTTGATCGCTCTCGGTGTCGCCCCGGTCATGGTGCGCGACATCGCCAACCGGGTGATGGAGCTGCCGCCCGAACTCGTCGCCAAGGCGCAGACGCTCGGCGGCAACAGCTGGACCATGGTGCTCAGGCTGGTGCTGCCGCAGGTCACGCCGCGCCTCATCACCTGCGTGCGGCTGGCGCTTGGACCGGCCTGGCTGTTCCTGATCGCGGCGGAAGCCATCGCCTCGACCGAGGGGCTGGGCTACCGCATCTTCCTCGTCCGCCGCTATCTGTCGATGGACGTCATTCTGCCCTATGTCGCCTGGATCACGCTGCTTGCCGTGACCACTGACTGGCTGCTCGTGCGGCTCTCGCACATCATCTCGCCCTGGGCTCATCCGGTGCAGGGCAGATGAGCCGCATAGTCGTCCACGGACTGGAGAAAAGCTACGGCGACGTCCGCGTGCTGGAGCGGGTCAACGTCACCGCCGAGCCGGGCGAATTCCTGTCGCTGGTCGGCGCCAGCGGCTGCGGAAAATCGACCTTCCTGCGCATCCTGCTCGGCCAGGAAAAGCAGAGCGGCGGCAAGGTCGTTGTCGGCGACCAGCCGATCGTGCCGGAGCCGACGCCGCAGCGCGGCATCGTCTTTCAGCGCTATTCGGTATTTCCGCATCTGACCGCCCTGCAGAACCTGGTGCTGGTCGAGGATTTTCGCTCTGGCGGGCCGTTCGGCCGCGTCTTCGGCGCCAGGCGCAGGAGCGCCAGGCAAGAGGCCGAAACCATGCTGGAACGCGTCGGCCTCGCCCATGCGCGCGACCTCTATCCGGCATCGCTCTCTGGCGGCATGCAGCAGCGGCTGGCGATCGCGCAGACCTTGCTCGGCCGGCCGCAGATCCTGCTTCTCGATGAGCCATTCGGCGCGCTCGATCCCGGCATTCGCGTCGAGATGCATGAGCTGCTCACCGAGCTCTGGAACGAGCACGGCATGACCGTCGTCATGGTCACCCACGATATCGGCGAGGCCTTCAAGCTCGGCACCCGCGTGCTGGTCTTCGACAAGGTCCGCCACGACCCGCAGTTCCCGTCCGCCTATGGCGCGACGATCACCTACGATCTGAAGCTCGACCGCAAGAACCGGGCTTCCGCACGAGACGTGGCCAAAGTGGCCGCGATGGTCGGGACGACCCGACTGGATAGCGCAATGGCGACGACGGCGTCGTGAAGGAGGTTTTCATGCACACAGACAGTCCAGAACGCCGGCATCGCCGCGCCGGGCTCACCGACCACCAGCCCCGCCAGCGCTTCCACCATCCGAACTTCGAGATCCGCGACATGCAGGGCTGGAAATCGATCGAGGCGGAAGGAAAGCTGCCCGAGGATGGCTGGCGCAAGGAACAGAAATGGGCGCTGGATATGGGCCTGCCGGGATCGGATTCGATCATCGACAAGTCGATCCCGACATTCGCGCGCGGCGAGCTGCCGCATTTCGCCGGCATCAACACCTTCCTCAAGGCGCCCTATGTCGAGAACGTCCGCGACGTCGGCAGGTATGACGCGGCCGTCATGGGCATTCCTTTCGACAGCGGCACCACCTACCGGCCGGGAACCCGCTTCGGCCCGCAAGGTATCCGTCGCATCTCGGCGCTCTACACGCCCTACAATTACGAGCTCGGTGTCGACCTGCGCGAGCAGATGACGCTGTGCGACGCCGGCGACGTTTTCACGATTCCGGCCAATCTCGAAAAGAGCTTCGACCAGATCACCAAGGGCGTCAGCCACGTCGCCTCTTCCGGCGCGCTGCCGATCATGCTGGGCGGCGACCATTCGATCGGATTCCCCTGCGTGCGCGGCATCGCCGACGTCACCTCCAAGCGCATCGGCATCATCCATTTCGATCGCCACATCGACATCCAGGAGAAGGATCTCGACGAGCGCATGCACACGACGCCCTGGTATTGGGCGACCAACCTGCCGAACGTGTCGGCCACCAATCTGGTGCAGCTCGGCATCGGCGGCTGGCAGGTGCCCCGCTACGGCGTTGCCGAGGCAAGGAAGCGCGGAACGAACGTGCTGACGATTTCCGACATCGAACAGATGGGGCTGGAGAAGGCGGCGGAGATCGCGCTCGAGCTCGCATGGAAGGACACCGACGCGGTCTACATCTCCTTCGATGTCGACAGCATCGATTGCGGTTTCGTGCCCGGCACGGGCTGGCCGGAGCCTGGCGGCTTCCTGCCGCGCGAAGCGCTGAAGCTGCTCGGGCTTGTCTCGGCGCCCGGCATCTGCGGTCTGGAGGTGGTCGAGGTTTCGCCGCCCTACGACACTTCGGACATCACCGCGCTGTTCGGCGTACGCGTTGTCGTCGAGGCGCTCGGCTCGATGGTCGCCCACGGCAATCTCGGCAAGCACAAATCCATCATCGACAAGCCGACGAGCTTTTGACCATGCACGACGATCATCATCACCACGGCCATGACCATGGCGACAGCCATCACCATCACGGGCCGAATGGTCACCACCACCATCCGCACCCTGTCGGCCACAACGGGCCGGCCGGCAAGCCGTTGCAATGGCAGACGCCGCATCTGCCGCACGACCATGCTCCCGAACCCACCGACCCGAGGACGACAGATCTCGATCTAGTGGAAGTCGCCTTTCTCGAAGGCTTTGCGCGGGCGCCAGATCCCTCCAGTTTCCTGCGACTGGCAGGAATTCCGTTCGTCGGCGAAACCGCCGAAGGCTTGCGGCTGCATCTGCTGCGTGTCGAGACGCAGAACATGGTCGATGTCGGCGCTGTCATGCCGCTGATCGGCGGTGCCGGTGTGACCTATCACCCGCTGCCCGCGAAACTGACATCGCACCGGCGCCGCCTGGCCTTCGTCTATCATGACGGCAAGGGACAAAGGCCCCTCGACTTCGGCGCGGCGCGCCTTTTGGCCGACAGATCCGGGGCCGCGCAAATCGCCATGCCTGGCTCCGGACAATGAGCGCCACCAGTGAACCCATCACACTCCGTTTAAGCAGGTCCAGAACGATGAACAGAACGTTTTCGCTTTTCGGTGGCCTTTCCCTGACAGCTACCGCAGTCCTCGCGCCGTCCTTGGCTTTCGCCCATAGCGGCGGCCTTCATGTCCACGGCTTTCTGAGTGGCGTTGAACACCCGCTCGCCGATATCGACCATCTGCTTGCCATGATGGCCGTCGGCACGATCGCCGCCCGGACAGGCGGCAGAGCCATCGTCGTCGTGCCATCGTGTTTTGTCGCGGCGATGATCGCCGGCGCCCTGCTCGGCATCGCCGGGATCGGCTTGCCGTCGCTGGAGTCCGGCATCGCTTTGTCGCTGGTGGTCTTCGGCGCCATGATGGCGCTCGCCAGACCTTTGCCGCTTGCTGTCGCAGCTTTGCTGACTGCTCTCTTCGGGCTCTTCCACGGCAATGCCCACGGCCTCGAAATTCCCGAGACGGCGAGCGGCATCGCCTACGCGATCGGCTTCGTGGTCGCCACTTCGGCACTGCATGCGACCGGCGCGCTCGCCGCCCTGACGCTTCGGCGCTGGCCGAGAGCCATCCGCACGGCAGGCGTCGGCACGTCGTTGGTCGGCGTGGCATTGGCGGCACAGGTCATCTGAGCGCCAGCCGACGCATCGGAGATGAAACAGGAGGCTAAGGCATGATCAAGCGTCTGACCGTTTGGCAGCGCATTCGAAACATGCTGTACCAGATCCTGAAGATCCGGGCTGAACGGCTCTGATCGCATCCGCTCGAGATCAAACCCGCGACCGGCTTCGTGCCGGCCGCGGATATTCCTATGCGAACGGAAGGCTCGCTTGGCCACAACGCTCGGCGACGCTGTCGTCGCTATGGCAAAGAGCGGCCAGGACGGGACGCGGGAACGACTTTCCCCGTCCGCGGCGGTCCGCATGTTTGCGTCAGGATGGAAGCCGACCGGCCGAGATCGCGCGGTTCCGGTTCTCGATAGTCCGGCCGCCGATCGGCGACAATGCGATAGGATTGGCCATTACCAGAGCCGAGTTGGCCTCGAAGAAATCGATCAAGTCTCAGCTAAAACAGCCTCACATTACCGCTGCGGTTATCCTCCAGTGCTGTGCGGAATTCCCGCTCGAATACCTGCTGCAGCATCGACGACACCTGGGTGCGGTTGCGTGTCATGTAGATATGGCAGGGAAGGCGGGGAGCGAAAGGTCGGATGGTGAGTTGGCCTTCCCACCGGGCTGCAGAAAAGGGATCGACGATTGAAACTCCCAGGCCTTGTGCGACGAGCGCGCAGGCTGTGTCGGCGAAGGGGGTTTCAAAACGGCAGTCAATGGAAACGCCCGCGTCGACGAGCGCGCGGTCAACATCTTGCCTGGTACGATCGTCTCGTCCCAAGGCGATGAATGCCTGCTCTGCAAATTGAAGCGGGCCTATGACGTCTTCGGTGGCAAAGGCATGGCCGAGAGGCGCCACGCAGACACACTCGGCTTCGAAGATCAGATCGCAGGTGATCGCAGTGTCAACCACCGGCGCCTGGATAAGGCCAACGTCGATCTGCCGACCAGCGGTCAATTCGGCGATCCTCGGTGAGGCACTGGGAAAAATGCTCATCCGAACCTTCGGATGGCGTCCGGCAAAATCCTTGAGAAAACGCGGCAGGACGATGCTTGCAAGTGCTGGATAAACGCCGATGTTAAGGCGGCCAGCCTCAAGTTGGGTGATGTCGTCTGCCAGGCGGCGAATCCGGGTCATGCCCTTGACGATCTGGCCGACCTCCTCGTTGAGCAGCATCGCTTCCGCAGTTGGAACCAGGCGACCTGCACGTCGTATGAACAGCTCGATCTTCAAAGCGTGTTCAAGGTTGGAGATGTGTGTGCTGACCGATGGTTGGGCTATATGCAAAAGCTCGCTTGCACCGGTAACGGTTCCCGCCTCCATGACAGCGCGAAACGCCTCAAGCTGCTTGTAGTTCATAGATCACGGGCTCCTCGAACCTCACAACGTCGCATCCATAGGAAAATCCTATGCGCGGCGCAACTTTTCGTATTGGAATGAGACGGCGATTTGTAATTAACTCCGGCAGGGTTTGCACAAAGCAGACTAAATCGAACAGTTTCACCAGCTTGAAGCAGGCGAGGGCCAATTGTCGGCCGCGCTGACCCTATTCAATTTTCCGATTGATTGTGGACGTGTCGGTAGCTGTTCGGCAACAAGAAAGGGGTTCACATGATCAAGAATATTCTGTTGTCGGCCGTCCTGTCTCTTGCTGTCATGCCGTCGGCCAGCTCAGCCTGGGCTGAGGACGTCACGCACATCCGTATTGCCACCGAGGGCGCGTATGCGCCTTGGAACTATACTCTCCCCGACGGAAGCCTGGCCGGCTACGAGATCGATCTGGCCAAGGAATTGTGTCGTCGCATGAAGGCCGAATGCGAGATCGTGGCGCAGGATTGGGATGGAATGCTGCCGGCGCTGAACGCAGGAAAGTTTGACGCCATCATTGCGTCCATGGGGGTGACGCCGGACCGCCAGAAAGTCGCTGCTTTCTCTGACCCATATTCCAGGGCACCGAACGCGTTCATGGCTATGAAGGAGACCGGCCTCGACAAGGTTGTTCCGGCGCGAGAAGATTTCAACCTGCGCACCAATCCCGATGCCTCTACGAAGGCAGTCGAAGCCCTCGCGGCCTCGCTCAAAGGAAAGACTCTCGGCGTTCAGGGATCGACAACGGCAGGGCTCTTCGCCGATGCCTACCTGAACGATGCGGTGACCATCCGTTCCTACAAGACGATCGATGAGATGAACCTCGACCTGGTGGCAGGCAGGGTTGATCTCGTCATGGCAAACGTCACGGTCCTCAACGCGGCTCTGACCAAGCCCGACCTGAGTGGTGCCGCACTGGTCGGGCCAACGTTCGTCGAAGGCGTGCTCGGCAGCGGCACGACGAATGTCGCACTTCGCAAAAGCGACACTGCGCTCAAGGAGAAATTCAACGCGGCGATTCATGCGGTGGATTCCGACGGGTTCAACAAGGCGCTGACGGAAAAATGGTTCGGTGCCGATATCTCGGTCAAGGACTGACAAGACACGGTGCGAGCGACCCAGCGTCGCTCGCACCGCGCGGCACAACAAGGGCTCTGCGCCGGCTTGGCGAGGCTTTGTCTCATTCGCAGGCCCCGGCTCCAGCGACAACCACACTCTGGAATACGCGATGAAATTTCGACGCCTCAATGAAGCGCCGTCGACGGCGACGATCGTCTTCGATGGTCAGGCGATTTCATGCCAGGCCGGAGAAAGCGTTGCCGCGGCGTTGCTTGCTGCTGGTGTCGATCACTTCCGCACGACACCCGTTTCGGGAGCCCCGCGCCTGCCCTTCTGCATGATTGGAAACTGCTTCGACTGCCTGGTGGAAATCGACGGAAGGTCGGACCGTCAAGCGTGCCTGTCGATTGTTGCCGACGGAATGATCGTTCGGAGTCAGTCCGGGACAGGCAGATTGGCGGACAAATGACAACGCCAAGAACATGCCAGTTCGCCGTCATTGGCGGCGGTCCGGCGGGCCTGGCAGCCGCCACACTTGCCGCGCGGCTTGGTGTCGATACCGTGCTTCTTGACGAGCAACCCACTCCAGGTGGCCAGGCCTATCGCAACATCGAAGCCGTCAGCCGCTCTTCCGGCCGCTTGTTGAAAAATCTGGGAAAGCATTATGGACACGGAAACGCGCTTGTAGAGGCCTTCCGCCAAAGTGGAGTTCGTTACGAGCCTTCGAGCTCGGTCTGGCAGGTCACGCCCAATGGCAAGATCGGTGTCTCGCAATCCGGACAGGCCTACCTTCTCAAAGCCGATCGCGTGCTGATTGCAACCGGAGCTGTCGAGCGGCCGGTGGCGGTGCCGGGATGGACACTTCCGGGGGTCATGACGGCAGGTGCGGTCCAGACATTGATGAAAGCCGCTGGCATCGTGCCCGATGAAGACACGGTTCTCGCCGGCTCTGGACCGCTTATCTACCTTGTCGCGTTGCAATTGCTTTCTGCCGGCGCGCCTTTGCGTGTGATCCTTCAGACGCAGAAACCTACGTCGTGGTTTTCGACAATCCGTCTTCTCTCGCGGGTGCGTGCTGGCGCCGGCGATCTGCTTGATGGACTGAAGTGGATCCGTGCGATCAGATCATCCGGCGTTCCGATATACCATGCGAGTGACATCCGAGCGGAAGGCCGGGACAGACTGGAAGCTGTCACGTTTCAAAGCCGAGGGCGGCGCCATCGAATGGACGCCTCCGCCCTTCTTCTGCACGAAGGCGTGATCCCGAACATCCAGTTGACCGCGAGCCTGCGCTGCGCACATCGGTGGGACGAGGCGCAAGTGGCCTGGGCACCGGTTCTCGATCAATGGGGAACCACCAGCCATGAGGGTATCGCGATAGCCGGCGATGGAGCGGGCACCCGAGGTGCAAAGGCCGCGCCGCATTCCGGTCGACTTGCAGCGCTGGAGACGGCGTTTCGACTCGGGCGGCTGTCGATGAAGGAAAGAGACCTGATGGCAGCCGGAGACATGCAGGCGCTCGCCCGTCAGGTCGGCCTGCGAACCCTTCTCGACCACCTCTATTCCCCTTCCGAAGCGATCAGGACCCCGGCTGACGCAGACATCGTCTGTCGCTGCGAGGAGGTCTCGGCCGGGGAGATCAGACAACTGGTCGACGGCCAGAGGTTTGTAGAACTGGATCAGCTCAAATCTCAAAGCCGATGCGGAATGGGGCAATGCCAGGGCCGCATGTGTGGCCAAACCATCGCGCTTATCTTGGCGGAATACAGCGGCGTCCCCATGAAGGATGTCGGCTATTTCCGGCTCCGCATCCCGGTGAAGCCATTGCCGCTCGATCAACTGGCTCATCTGCAGAATGCCGAATACGACCCCGAGCAGTCCGCCAGTTCTGGCGATCCCAGCCAGAGGGTCTAGAGACCATGGAAACGGACGTCATCATCATCGGCGGGGGCCTGCACGGTTGTTCTACCGCGCTTCATCTGGCGCAGCGGGGTTTCAAGCCGATCGTGCTGGAAAAGAACGTCGTGGGCCGCCATGCGTCGGGCGTGAATGCCGGTGGTGTCAGGCAATTGATGCGGGATGTCGCTGAAATCCCGCTGTCGATTGCAGCGATGGATATTTGGGAAAACCTGGACACGCTGCTCGGACCGCAATTGGCTGAAACCTGCGAATATTTCAGCCGCGTCGGACAGGTGGGGGTGGCAGCAAGCGCCTCAGAGTTCGCCTGGTGCGAGCAGCGGACCGCCGAGATGAAAAAGCTGGGCTACGATTTCGAGGAAATGCTCGATCGCAAAGACGTCAGGCAACTTGTCCCGACGCTATCGGACATCTGCACTGGCGGCATCGTTTCCCGACGCGACGGCCACGTAAATCCGTTTCGCACGACACAAGCTTTCCGTGCGAGAGCAGAGCAACTTGGCGCCCGTTTCTACGAGCAGACCTGCGTCACTGGGGTAGCCGAAGCTGGTTCGACATGGCAGCTCGATACAACACGGGGCCAGATGCGTGCGGACGTTGTCGTCAATTGCGGTGGCGCTTGGGCGTGGCAGATCGCTGAGAAGATCGGCGAACAATTGCCAAGCACGCATCTCGCACTGACCCTTATGGTCACCTCGCGCATACAGCGCTTTCTCGATCCAGTCGTCATCGGCATCGACCGCAAGCTGTCCCTGAAGCAGACGGAAGTCGGCACGGTGGTGATAGGCGGCGGAGTCCTTGGCGAGCCGAATCTCGATGCCGGGACGACGCTCACCGTGGCTGACCGCATGGTTGAAAGCGCGCAAACGGTTTGGGATTTTTTCCCGGTTCTGCGTCAGGCGACCATCGTTCGAACCTGGGCGGGACTGGAGGCGGTTACGCCCGACATCCTTCCGATCATTGGTCCAAGCTCGGTCGCCAAAAACTTCTGGCATGTATTCGGCTTTTCCGGCCATGGATTTCAGCTTGGGCCGATCGTTGGCTCGGTCGTCTCGGATATGATCGCCAACGGCAAAAGCGCGCTTTCAATTGCAGCTTTCAGCCCCGACCGATTTTCGAACCGTGCAATCGCCTGTCGGCCAATTCATGCCGCGCAGCACGAGCAGCAGGGAGCCACAAGGTGATGGGCTCCGGCTTCGTACTTGGGTTCGGCGAGAATGGCTGGGGGCCCTCGCTGCTTCACGCGAGCGCAATGACCCTTGCCGTGGCCCTGACCGGGTTCGGGATAGGACTGCTGATCGGTACGATTGGCGCCTGGGCAAAACTCAAGGGCGGATATTTTCGCAGGAGCCTTGCCGACGCCTATACGACGATCCTTCGCGGCATACCCGATCTGCTGGTGATCTATCTCTTCTATTTCGGGTCAAGCGCGGTGCTTACGCCGCTGGGCGCCTTCTTCGGAGCGTCGGGCTTCATAAGCATACCCGGCTTCCTGGCTGGTTCGCTTGCCATCGGCCTGGTATCGGGCGCCTATCAGACGGAAGTCATGCGCGGGGCGTATCGGGCGGTCTCTTCAGGCGAGATCGAGGCGGCGATTGCAAGTGGCATGTCGCAACTGACACTGTTTCGCAGGATCGTGGCTCCGCTGGTGCTCAGGCACGCCCTGCCGGGTCTCGGCAATGTCTGGCAGCTGGTGCTGAAGGAGTCCGCGCTCGTCTCTGTCACGGGTCTCGCAGAAATTCTACGGACGGCGCAAATCGGGGCCGGTTCGACTGGCCAGCCGTTTACGTTCTTCCTTGCCGCCGCTGTCTTGTACCTGGTGATTTCGTCGATCTCGGGATGGCTGCTTCAGCGCACCGAATGGCGCCTAACGCGTGCATCGAGGCCGGTCTGATGGATTTTGCCTTCATGTACAGCACGCTGCTGACACTTTTGACCGGCGTCCCACTGACGCTGCAACTGGCCGTATCGTCGGTGGCACTCGGAACTGTCCTCGCCATCCTGCTGGCTCTGGCGCGTTTGTCCGGGCTGCCCTTGCTGGCCTGGCCAGCCCGGTTTTACGTCTTCGTGTTCCGTTCCACCCCGCTCCTGGTGCAGATTTTTCTGATCTACCATGGTCTCGGCCAGTTTCCGGCGATCAGGACGAGCATTCTGTGGCCGATCCTGCGCGAACCATACTGGTGCGCCCTCATTGCCCTGACCCTGAACACGGCCGCCTATTCGAGCGAGGTTATTCGCGGGGCTCTGCTGTCGGTGCCGTCAGGACAGATTGAAGCGGCAAGAGCCTGCGGCATGGGCACGACCGTGCTGTACCGGCGGATCGTCTTTCCTCTGGCCCTGCGTCAGGCACTGCCGGCGTACGGCAATGAGTTCATTCTCATGGTCAAGGCGACGTCGCTGGCATCTATCATCACATTGATGGAGGTGACGGGCCTTGCCGCCAAACTTATCTCCCAGTCTTTCCGCGCCATCGAAATTCTTGTTGTCGCGGGGGCCATCTACCTCCTGATCAACTTCCTCGTCACGCGGCTCCTCCAGTGGGCCGATTATGGTCTGACTGGCCATTTGAGACTGCCGCCGCTGTCCGCCGACGCCCAACAAAGAGGTGCACGATGACAACCCCGCATCAACCGGCCGTGAGCGTGGCTGGGCTTCGCAAACGTTTCGGTAATCTGGAGGTTCTGAAGGGCATCTCGCTGGACGCCAAAGAGGGTGACGTGGTCTCGATCCTTGGTTCTTCCGGATCGGGAAAGTCCACAATGTTGCGCTGCATCAACATGCTGGAAATCCCGGATGAAGGGCGGATAGAGGTCGGGGGCGAACCTATCCTGCTTCACAAAAAGAGCGGGAAGACGCGGCCGGCCGATATGCGGCAGCTCCGAGGGATCCGCGCACGCGTCGGCATGGTGTTTCAGTCCTTCAATCTTTGGTCTCACATGACGATCCTCGAGAACCTGATCGAAGCGCCTGTCCACGTCCAGAAACGTCCTCGCGCGGAATGCGTGGAAGAGGCGGAGGCGATGCTGGCCAAGGTGGGTATTGCCGACAAGCGCAATCACTATCCGGCGCATTTGTCCGGCGGCCAGCAGCAACGTGCGGCAATCGCACGCGCGCTTACCCAACGGCCAAAAGTCATGCTGTTCGATGAGCCGACCTCGGCACTCGATCCCGAACTTGTCGGTGAAGTCCTGCGCGTCATGCGCGCGCTTGCCGAGGAAGGCAGGACGATGCTGGTGGTAACCCACGAGATGGGTTTCGCCAGGGATGTCTCCAGCAAGGTCGTATTCCTGCACAAGGGGCTGGTCGAGGATGAAGGACCGCCAGACGAACTCTTTACCGCCAGCCGATCGGACCGCTTCCGTCAGTTTCTGGCCGGCAGCAGCGGCTAGGCTAGCTAGACTTAGGTCAGTCGTGCTCGGGTCGTGCGCGGCGTGGCCAGGAGCAGGCTCGTTTCGCTGCCCGTTATGCCGGCTATGAGTCGGATGCGGCGCAGCACAGCATCGAAGTCAGTCAGTGAGGCAGTGCCGAGTTCGACCACCAGATCCCAGCGTCCATTGGTCGTATGGATGGTCGAGACTTCCGGGAAGCCGCCCAGTGCCCGAACCACGCGGTCGGCGGCATGGCCCTCAATCTCAATTAGCATGATACCGCGGATGCGCTGATCGACGGCGTCGGCGCGCAGCACCACCGTGTAGCCGATGATGTCGCCGGACCGTTCCAGCCGCTCCATACGTGCTCGGACCGTGGCGCGCGAGACGCCGAGATCGACGGCGAGGTCCGACACGCTGCGACGCGCATCATGCCGCAGCAAGGTCACGAGCCGTTCGTCCAGTGCATCCATCGAGGGTTACCATTTTGATTAATTTAGCTGCCATTACGATAAGCCATGCTTTCCGGATTGCCAATTTTACCTGTTCATATCGCCGGCTCGCCATGGTCCCCTACCCGCAATTCAAACTTGGGGCATCAGGAAACAATGCGTTGCAAGATCGTAGGGGCGCCGGTGCAAGACGGTGCCGGTCGAATGGGATGTGAAATGGGCCCGAGTGCGCTGAGGACCGCTGGGCTTGTTGAGGTGCTGTCCGGCCTCGGCCACGCTGTTGAGGACCTGGGCGCCGTCCAGGCAATTCCAGCGAGGCGCGTCGTGCATGGCAACCTGGCGCTGAAGGCACTGCCTGAGGTGTCGGCCTGGACATCCGCCATTGCCGCGGCCGCCTACGCGGCGAGCGAGGACGCTATGCCGATCTTTCTCGGCGGCGACCATTCGATATCGGCCGGGACCGTGTCCGGTATCGCCCGCCGCGCCGCGGAAACCAAACGTCCGCTGTTCGTGTTGTGGCTCGACGCGCATCCGGACTTCCACACGCTCGACACCACCGCCAGCGGCAATCTGCACGGCGTTCCGCTCGCTTACGCCAGCGGCCAGCCGGGTTTTGGCGGCTATTTCCCGGATCTGCCGGCAGCGGTCGATCCCAAGCGTATCTGCACCATGGGGCTGCGCAGTGTGGACCCGGCGGAGCGCAGCGCGCTCAACCAGGCAGGCGTGACCGTGCACGACATGCGCGCCATCGATGAGCATGGCATAGCGCCGCTGCTGCGCGCCTTCCTGGCGCGTGTGTCGGCGGAAGACGGGCTGCTTCATATCAGTCTCGACGTCGACTTCCTTGACCCTTCCATTGCGCCGGCAGTCGGCACCACGGTTCCCGGTGGTGCGACGTTCCGCGAGGCGCATCTGGTGATGGAGATGCTGTCCGACAGCGGCCTCGTCTCCAGCCTCGACCTGGTCGAGTTGAACCCCTTCCTGGACGAGCGTGGCCGAACCGCGACGCTGATGGTCGACCTGACGGCGAGCCTGATGGGCCGCCGCATCATGGACCGGCCCACAAGGAGCTTTTGATCATGACCGCCGCAAAGCTGAACATCGTCCCCTTCGTCAGCGTCGATCGCATGATGAAGCTGGTGAATGTCATCGGTGTCGAGCGCTTCCTGACCGAGCTCGCCGGCTACATCGAGGATGACTTCCGTCGCTGGGACCTGTTCGACAAGACGCCGCGCATCGCCTCGCATAGCCATGACGGTGTCATCGAGCTGATGCCGACAAGCGACGGGCGCCTCTATGGCTTCAAATATGTCAACGGCCACCCAAAGAACATGCGCCAGGGTTTGCAGACGGTAACGGCCTTCGGCGTGCTCGCCGATGTAGGCAGCGGCTACCCGATGCTGCTCACGGAGATGACCATCCTGACGGCGCTGCGCACCGCCGCCACATCCGCTGTTGCGGCCAAATATCTTGCGCCGAGCGGCGCGCGCACCATGGCCATCATCGGCAATGGTGCCCAATCGGAATTCCAGGCGATCGCTTTCAAGGCGCTGACCGGCGTCGATCGGCTCAGGCTCTACGACATCGACCGGTCAGCCTCACGGAAATGCGCGAAGAACCTGGCCGGCATGGGGTTCGACATCACCATCTGCGAAACCGGGCAGGAAGCGGTTGAAGGTGCCGGGATCATCACGACCGTCACCGCCGACAAGCAGTGCGCCACCATTCTCACCGACAACATGGTCGGCTCCGGCGTCCACATCAACGCCGTCGGCGGCGATTGCCCCGGCAAGACCGAACTGCACAAGGACATCCTGCTGCGCTCCGACATTTTTGTCGAGTTTCCGCCACAGACACGCATTGAAGGCGAGATCCAGCAGCTGGACCCCAACCATCCAGTGACCGAGCTCTGGCAAGTGATCGCCGCCAAGACCCAAGGCCGCCGGGACGCCAAGCAGATCACGCTGTTCGATTCAGTCGGCTTCGCGATCGAGGATTTTTCGGCGCTACGATATGTGCGCGACCAGCTGCAAGCCACCGGCCTGTATGAGGAACTCGACTTACTCGCCGATCCCGACGAGCCACGCGACCTGTTCGGCATGCTGCTGAGGGCGGCCATGCAGCCGGCAGCTTGAAGAAGCGCGCCCTAAAAGCAGCTTCTCGTGGGCAAATCTACTGTCCTGGCCCAGTCGCTTTGCACCCTCAGCCACGCCTTCCCATCAATCAAGGGCACAGGCGCTATCGTAAGCCAAATGTCCGGATCGCGCCAGGAGCGGCTGTTTCGGACGCGGTCCCTTGAATGACCGTAGTGGGGCCGCGAGCTGACGGTCAGCTTCTAGGCTGAAGTCATCAGCAAGCGGACGTTCCGCTGGCGACCTCGTTGCGGACCTGAACAGCACAAACATTCTCTGTTGGCGGATGGCTCAAAGCCTAGCAGTCTGGCATCGCGTTGCTCGCCAACAGTGACGATCCGGTGTCTCCGTCGAGCGCAAAACGCTCGCAGCGCTCGCCGTCGGACTCATCGATGAAACTCTCGATATGTTTGAAGCCGAGCTTCGCCAATATCCGCAGCGACGCGAAATTGCGCACCGCCGCCTCGGCCGTCACCTGTTCAAGCGCCAGAGTTTCAAAGGCGTAGTGGAGGACTTCGCGCGCCGCCTCGCTGCCCAGTCCGCGCCCCCAATCCGCACGCGCCAGCACAAATCCCAATGCGGCTGCCTTGGCGTCGGTTGCGCCGAAGGACAGGGTTATCGTCCCGATCGCGTCCAATACTCCTGCTTGGTCTATGGACCACTGGATCGCCTTACCGTCAGCGAACCGTTGACGCGAACGCGCGAACCATCGCTCGCCTGCGCTTATGTCGTCGGGAACGGGATCGCCGGCAAGGGAGGCGGATTCGACATCCGTCGCGCGCGCAAACCATGCTGGGATATCCCGTTCGCTCGGCGCCCGAAGCACGAGCCTTGGTGTTGTGAGCTTGGGAAATCGGACTGCTTCCATTGGGAGCATTTTCGACCTGAGGCGGCACCAATGCAACGGCGCTGGCAGGTCGCGTCCGCTAACCACCAATCAGCGACGTTACTGCACGACTGGTGGCGCGCTGAAAGCGAAAAACGATTTCAGGGCGAGTTGGGGGCCGCGAGCAGACTGGCAGCATTGAAGGTCCAGACACGCCCGACGTGATCAGCATACATCAGCACGTCGTAGCCGTGACTATCCGGAATGCTCAGGCTGCTCCTGGATTAGATGTCAGTGGCTTTGGGACGGCCTTGATGCCGTTTTCCTGAAATGCCTGGTGCACGGCGAGCAAAACGGCGCGGCGGATCATGAAGTGTTTGCCCGCTTTCGCCATGAATTTGGCCCGGATAACCAGCGTGCCGTCCTCAACCTCGGCAATTCCCTGGCTCTTGAACGGGGCGAGCAGATCTCCAGCAAGTTCCGGGTCGGCCGAAATATCCTGGCCGATCTTCTTGAAAATCTTGCGGACTTTTTCGACATCGGTGTTGAATGCAACGCGAAAGGTCAGTTTCTCGATCATCCAGTCGCGGCTGAAATTCTGGATCTTGCCAATCTCGCCATAGGGAATTGTCGCCAAGGCACCGCGCTGATGGCGCAGGGAAACCGAGCGGACCGAGATTTTTTCTACGGTCCCCTTGGCGCCTGACGTTTCGATATATTCGCCGAAGCGGAATGCATCGTCGATCAGGAAAAACAGCCCGGAGACTAGGTCCTTCACCAGCGTCTGCGAGCCGAAGCCGATGGCCAGCCCGAACACACTCAAGCCGGCGATCAGCGGCCAGACATTGACCCCGATCGACACCAGGATCGAGAGCAGCGCCAAGGCCACAATGCTCGATTTGCCGACCGCGCTGATCAGCGGCACAAGCGTGCCCAGCCGTGAACGCGGCGCACCGAGCGCCTCCTCGTCACCACCTACGGCGGGTAACTCGGCGCGCAAGGCGCGAGTCGTCCCCGTGCCGACCACGTTCCACAGAAACGCCGCCCCCAACATGATCAGCGCCAAACCGGATGCGCCCTTGGCGACCTCTCGCAGATCTATGCCGAACCCGGCAGCCAGCGGTGTCGCCCATAGCGTTCCCAGCATGGCAATCATGATCGCCACGACGGTGAAGCGGGCGGTCTGTCGCCCTGCCGCTGCCAAGATCGAGATATCAGGAGACTCCAATCCGCGCTGCGCCCAGTTCCCGATCATTGCGTCGAGATGCGGCGCGGCGAGAAACATCAACGCGGTCAGCAGAACGGCCGACCCACGAAGCGATGCTCCCAGGGTCAGCGCGGCCTGAGTGCTGAGAAAGGTGATTATCAGGAACGCGATCACGATTGCCGGCCACATTTTGGCGAGACGGGTGCGCCAGCGGCTTCTGGGGCGCGGACCGGCGACGGCGGCTGCCATTGTGCGTCTGTGCCGCCATACCGCCCATGCAAACAGAAGGTAGATCGGAATTCCCAAGCCTGTTCGCAGCAGATCCCCCAAGGCCGGCCCGACGCTCCAGAGCCGCAACGTCGCGAACAGCGCAACGCCGATGATCGCCAATCCAATAGCAAGCGAGAGGTCGCGCACGAGCGCCGCCAGATGGACGGAGCGCTCCGCGAACTCGGTTCGCCGCGATGCCATCAAGAGTGATCTGACGGCGGCGAGGATGATGAGGCCGAGCACGGTCGCTACCGTCCAAAGGCGAAGGGTTTGCAAAGGCACGCCAGAACCGGCCAGCAGCCGCGCAGCGATGAAACCGATCACCAGCGCCACCACAGTAGCCGCCACGCCCGCGAAGAATCTGCGCCATGCACTAGTTGTGGCACTCGCCTTCTTGAACCGCCGGGCGAGCAGGATGAACACGCCTGCGACGAGCGCAACAACCAACACAATCTCGAACAGGAGCACAAGGAGAGATGTTCCCCCGGCCGCAAGCGAGGCCTTCAGGTTTTGAAGCTCGACGGGGACGTTGGTCAAAGCGGCAAACCGCGCGAACAGTCCGGAGACGAAACGCTCGGCTAGCTGTTCGAAGCCCCAAATCAACGAAGTAACGTCCGTTTCCGCCGTATTGTCCACGATTTCCCCCTTCAGCGCCTCGGAAGCCAGTTCCGGCGGTCGCTCGTCGGCCGCTGTCTCGCTATCCAGCGCCCGACCGTAGAACAATTCAAGCTTTTTTGCCCGGCCCTTTGCCCCGCGCGGGTCCGAGCGCACTGAACTTGTCGGCCCAGAGCGCAACGACCGCGTCGATGTCGTAGGTCTGATTTCCGCTGCCTATCAGGCGTTTTCTGTGGCTTTCTTCTGCTCGACTTTCGGAAAGCCAACATCTCATTCAGCTCTCTATTTGAACACCTCTCCGTAAGCAAGTACGCTGCCAAACGACAATGGCCCATTCGACGGTAGTGGTTTCATCGTAGCAAAGTGGGAGTGATGAGAAGTTTGCACGACATACCATCGCTAGCTGGGAGGTATCGCAACCAGGAAGCCACTGGCCAGCAGATATTCATAAAGATGCCGTAGAGGGGGTGCGGGGCGCAACTGATCGGCAGTTATCCATTGCCGGCTACCGTCAACCTCCCATCCGCGTCCCAGCTCAGTTTCGAGCAGGGGAAGCAACTCCTCGCGAGGGCATGGATAGGCCAGTACACGTACGTTGGAGCCGAAAAGCCGCGCGATACCCTCGAGCAGGCGGCCTTCCAGGTATTGAGGCTAGTCGCCTGTCAGCTGCCATTTGTCACCAGGATTGAATTGCTTTATGGCGCCAGCCACAGCTTCCGTTTTCGGGCCCAGGTCGGCCTCATAGACAATGCCTTGGTGATTGACCGCGAAGGTTTTGACGCCCGTCTCAGCATATTTCACAGGCCAGGCCATAAGCGCGAAACCGGCGATCATGTTGCCGTTGATGACATAGTTATAGGCGCCGCCGGCGATATTCTTGCCCTGGCCGGTCAGGATGCGGAAGCGATAGCCAAAATAGCCATCGCCTTTCTTCGCCTTGTCGAGAGCTGCCTGGTTGATGAAGTCGCCTGCCGGACTGACGCCATGGGCTTCGTCGGACGGCCAGTATAGTCCGTCGGCCTGGCCCTCGCTGCTGGACAGCTTCTGTGCGTACTCCAGGACGCCATCGCCGTCGCGGTCTTCCGCGGCGTAATCACGCTGAGCATCGACGTAGGCGCGGACCGTTTCGATCGCCGCGATCTCATTTTCGCCGACACGCCGGTTGATGATCTCTTCGATGCCAGCGTAGGTATCGAACGCCCATTTGCCGTCTTTGCCCTTGGTGATAGGGAATGGCAGCGTCCATAGCTTGTCACCAATATTGAGTTCCTTGCGGTCGCCGAGATCGCGCACGATGACCGTCTTGGCAGCGCCCTGCTTGATCTGCGCGTAGGTATCCATCACGCCTTCGCTTGTCCGCAGCTTCGCGGCATCCAGCCCAAGCAATGCCGCCAGTCCATCGAAATCGTCCTTCGCCAGGACCGCTTTGAACGCTTCCGCCGCCGCTGAGGCATCATCGAAAACCGGTGGATCTTTTTCGGCCACATAGTCCGACAGGCTTTGCACCTCCTGCGCGCTGACAAAATTTGTAGAACCTGCGCCAATGCTCAAGATCATTCCGGCACCGAGCAGCGAACGCAGAACAAGACTCCGGACGCACGTTTTCATGGTCGGTTTCCTCTCGCCAAAGTTTTAACGCCTGCCACCGCCGCGCCCGCCACCGCCGCGCCCGCCACCGCCGCGCCCGCCACCGCCCTGCCTGCCACCACCCTGCCTGATCATCTTGTGGCCGCCGCCGCCGCCGCCGCTGCGAATTCCGCCTCCCATGCTCCTCGCACCGCGGTTGGAGGCAATCTGCTGGCGTTTTCCGGAGCTGACGTTGCCAAGGCCCGAAGGCTTCCTCGGCCTGTTGTCCGCTCTCATTGCCGGCTTCGGCTTGCCAACCGCGCGATTGATTTTCCCTGACGCCTTGGCGGCAGGGCGGTCATTCTTTCGTGCCGAAGCAATTGGCTTGGTGTTGGTTGGCTTTTTGAAATCCGGCCTTGACCCCGGCGGCCGGTTTTTCAAACCCTCTCTGATTTCGCGTTGGCGAACGTCCTTCACCTTGCCGGACTTTCCGGCCAGTGTGCTCATCCGGTCCTTTTTGAGATCGGACGCCTTGTTGCGCATACTGTTGCGATCGTTCGTTTTGACCCGGTCGCGCATGCTCGTTTTGTCGAAGTTGGCGAACTGGTTCCTGTCGAAGTTTAGTTTCGAACGGTCGACGTTCTTCCAATCGACGTCGTTGAGATTGATTTTGCCATTTATGTTGTTGTTGAAGCAATTGTTGCAGTCGATATCGATATCGTTGCCGTCCCAGCGGCCGCCCCAAACACCCCAGTCGTCCCAATCCACTGCCGCGGCCCAGATTGCGCCAGTGACGACGCCCGCAAAATAGGGCGCGTTGGGATAGTAGTAGCTCGGGTAGGGGTCGGGATAATAGGAGATCGGAGCAACCGGATAATCGGTAGCATAGAGCATTTCCGGCTCATACCGTGGAACATAGATCGTGTCGGCGCTGGCGGACCGGATGACGACATTGTCGTTCTCCTCGACAACCTTGATCTTGTCGTCGGACTTGATCACGCCCTTGGCGACAGCCGTGTCGCGCAACTGCTGGATGGCGACCAGCACGTCTTTTTGCTGATATGTCAGTGCGTCGCCAAGCGCCTGGGTCCACTCCAGATCGTCGCTCATCATCTTGACGATTTCGGGATAGTTGAGCAGTGAGACGACGCTGCCGTCCCAACTTTCCTTCGGCTTCAAGCTTGCGTTCTTGGCGACCTGATCCAAGAACCGGCTCGCCTCCACGATCTGCAGTGGATACAGCGACGCTTCGGAAATTACTGCGACAAGCTCGTCGGGGTAGAGTGCGATACGCGCTACCAGGACTTCGAGTTCATCCTCGTCAAGCGGTTCGGGAGCTTGGGTTGCCGCCGCGCCATCGGTAGCAGCGGCCTGATCCTGAGCAACCGCGAAAGAGGTCTGACCGGAGCACATCAAGATCGCGATCATCGCCACGGCGCCAGCATGCCAGCGCGGAAACTTGATCTCCATTGTCATCCTCCCAGGTTGCATCAACCCGGTTGTCAGCGACGTCTTGTCGCCAAGTCCAGGGCGATGTTCTTGCCTTGGTGCTACGTTGGCGCATTGCCTGCCGATGCGGAAGGTAAGTAACTGTATGCTACGCCCAGAACTGAGAGACCCTGCCAGCAGATCAGTCGACGTCGAGGCCATCTTTCGGATCGAATGTTCCCGTCAAACAGCAGTGTTCGAGGGCGCGGCGCAGAACACCGGCTGGACCCGAACCGTGAGATTTCCTTGGGCGTCGAAGCAAAGCATCCGACCGGCGATTTCGACGGCGATCGGCTAGGCTTGTGCTCGGCTGCTTCGGCGAAGCCCGAGCGGTCACAGGCCTTCATGACAGTATCCTGTCTTCAGCGCTTCGCCTCGGTCCTGGCCAAAGCAACGCCGCCATGAAGATCGTATAGGCGATGGCCACCAGTATGTAGTTGACCCGCGTGGCAAAAGACTCCGCTGCCGATCCCGGAAGCGGCGAGACGCCCGTTCCGAACAGGATGAGGAAGATTGTAAGCGCGCCCGCGTAGAGCTTGGCGGCAGGGTTGCTCAGCGCGGCGCGGCCGCCAAACACCAAGCCGGCGAGCAGCACCAGCACAAACAGCGAGGGGGTGGTGGGACGAACCTGCAGCAATGCGAACGCAAAGGATGCAACCACGCCACCGAGGAGATTGACCACAACGAGGCCGAACGCCGCCCTTGCGCTTGCGATGACATCGAGCTGCGACAACAACGATGCAACGGTGATCGGAATGACGATTGCCGTGGCGAGGCCGTCCCGCGTCAGGCAAGCGAGCATGGCGATCAGCAGGATGGCGGTGTTGGCGACAGCGAAGCGCGTAGCGCGAGGGTTTGCGGCTGGAGCCGGGGCCTGAATATCGGCGCTGCCTCGGTCGGGTATGATCGCATGGGCGATCCACATCAGGATCGCGCCCGTGACCACACCCTGTACAAAGATCGACAGGATGGAATCGCCGAGATCGCGGTTGAGCACGGTCAGCAGCGGCACCATCACGCCGACCACCAGGACAAGAAAGATCGCCCCGCCGCCCTTGCCGTTCGCCTGCAGGTAGAAACAGACGAAATAGACGAGCCCGAGCAGAAGCAAAAGGACTGGTGGCCGATCACCTGTCAGTACCGCGACGGCCTGCAGAAGCGCGCCGGCGACAACAATGAGGATCGCCATTCCCAAGGCCTGTTTCAGCGGCAGCGGGCGGGAACTGGAGATCAGGAACTGAGCCGCGAACAATGGTCCCAGAAAGGGGATGATCGCCCCCGACAAAACCGACCACGTGAAGCCGACGGCTACGGCCAGCGCGATGCGCAGGCCCTTGCGCTTGGCATTGGCGTGCGCAAGCTCGCCATCAGCTGACATAGGTCAGGACCGACAACACGCGCATCCAGATGCGGCCGATCGCGTTCGTCACCGGATTGTCGCCGGTATAGATCACCACGTTCGCCTGCGAGCCGTAGCGCACGCCCTTCGGCCTGCCTTCGTCGAGGACCAGGCGGACCGGAAAGCTCTGTGGCGTTCTCACCCATCCGCTTTCGGTGGTAATCTTCGGCAGCCCGGTCTTGGGGTCGACACTTCCCTGGGCCACGCCCATCCCGACGCTCTCGACCGTCGCGCCGAAAACCTGGCCGGGCAAGAGGTCGAACAACACGTCCGCG
This sequence comes from Mesorhizobium sp. LjNodule214, assembly GCF_964252735.1. Lineage (NCBI taxonomy): Bacteria > Pseudomonadati > Pseudomonadota > Alphaproteobacteria > Hyphomicrobiales > Phyllobacteriaceae > Mesorhizobium > Mesorhizobium sp. LjNodule214. The sequence goes on along the minus strand of NZ_CAXUPE020000001.1, from coordinate 2,188,334 downwards.
TGGTTCCCGGCTGCGACGTTCTCGAGGCTGTTCTCCTTGAACGCCGCGGTGATCCACACCGTGCCGACGTCGATGAAGGTCATAGCACTCTGGCCGGCGCCGACCACGCCTCCGACGGAAAGCTGCAGGTTGGTGACGACGCCCTCGGCCGGCGCCAGAACCGTGGTGCGCAAGAGATCAAGCTGCGCGCGTTCAAGCGCGGCTAGCGACTCCTTCAGCTGCGGATTGTCGGCGCCGGCGGGCCCAAGCTCTTCCTGCGCCTGCTTGAGGTCCGCTTCCGCGGCGACGACCGAGGCATTTGCCTGGTCCACCGCCGCCTTCGCCTCGTCATACTTCGCCATGGCATAGACGCCGCGCTTGACCAACTCCATGGCCCGGCTGGCCTGCTCCTGGACGTTGTCGCGAACTGCCCTTGCTTCCACAAGGCGTGCCTGGACGGCATCGACGGAGGCTGTCGAAGCGCCGATCGTCTGGCCTACCCGGGCAAGCCGAGCTTCAGCCTCGGCGACGGCCAGTTGGTATTGCTGCGGATCGATGCGAAACAGCATCTGGCCGGGCATCACGCCGCTGTTGTCGGCCACGCCCACTTCAATGACCCTTCCGGTGACCTCCGGCGCGATGCCGACGACATAGGCGCTGACGGTCGCCTGCGATGAAATAGGCGTGCGCCTTTCCATGAAGACCGCTACCACGAACAGCAGGCAAGCCAGCAGCAGCACGGTAAGGGCAACCCTGCGCAGCGGGTTGCCCTTCGTCGCCTGCGTGTCAGTGCCGTCGGCAGCGTTGCCTTGAGAGGTCCCGGTTGCGTCGGACGCCATGGCATCTTCTCTCTGTCAGACTAAGCGGGCATCGCGCCGCCGACGGAACTTGCTTCCTAGTCAGTCTTCGGCCCAGGGGGGAACCCGGCGCACAGGCACGAGCAATCATGACCCTTACCACGCGGCCTGGTTTTCATTGGCGTAAGTGACCCCGCACCGTGCCTACACTATACACCTCTTTTGACGGTTCCAGCCAACTGGGGTGTTATTTACGTGGTAGCGCCGGCCAAATTCTCATGACAAGCTGAGCGGGCGCTGGCGCCGTGCAATGTAGGGCGGTTTGATAGGTCTTGGCGGCGGCAGAATTTTCCCGATTCGCTAGACAATCCGTTTCGGATAGTCGACAGTTATTCAAGGCAGCGTTGGGGAGAATTTCCGATGGATTTCACAGTCATTGATGCCGCTCTCGTGACAAAACTTCTCCTGCTCCTGGCGATTGGCATTGGACCGAAGATCGCGCTGGTGCCATTTCTGGAAATGACCCAGAAGTTAGATGCCGAGACGAAGGTCTCGATAGGCCGCCAGATGGTTTTGACGGCTCTTGTCACGGCTCTGATCCTTCTTGCCACGGGCGCACTGCTGATGCGGCTGCTGCACATCACGGGCGGTGCGGTGGCGGTCGGCGGCGGCATCATCCTGGCGCTCCTTGCGATCAAGATGGCGTCTGGACCGACCGAAAAGCATGATCTCGGATTGCCGGTAGACGTGGCAAAGATAGCCGTCTTTCCCCTTGCTGTCCCCTATTTGCTGAATCCCGTCGGCATCACGGTCATTCTCATTGCCTCTGGCGAAGTCGTCTCGGTTGCCAGTGCTGCGCTGGTTGCGGGGCTCATCCTGCTCGTCGCCGCATTTGACTATCTAGTGTTCACCAATATCGACGCGCTGGCGAAGCGAATGAAGCCGGCCAGTCTTATCGTCTCGGAGGTTGTCTTCGGCATTCTGCTGACCGCGGTTGCCGTCCAACTGGTCGTTAGCGGATTGGTCAATCTTGGGATCATCACCGCGAGCGCCGCACACTGAGTTGGCGCCTTCAAACGTCCTCGCGGGTACACCATAGGTTGGCGGCTTGCTCGATCTCGCAATGCCGCGGAAGCGCGCCCTCGGCATGAAGAGCTTCAACCTGCATCCTGCGCGCCGGCCGAATGCGTCGCGGACCATTCGGTCGTGGCATGCTGGACCGCGGCGATGAACAGGGCCGTGGTAACCCCGAACATCATCAGCCCATTGGCGGCCTGAAGCGGCGCAAGTAGTCGCATGCGGCCGGTGAGAACCACGTCGCCATAACCAAGCGAGGTGAAGGTGACGCCCGAAAAGTACACCGCCGTTTCAAAATCCTCAAAGGCACCAAGCGACCTGTAGAGCAGCGCCCAGAACGCGACCTGGACGATGTTGCCGATCATGAGCACGATCATCAGTATCGAGAATTGCACGAAGATCGACCGCCACGGCTTGGGACCCAGCGGTTGTTTGGTGGCCCTGGCGAAGTAGCGTGCGGCGAGCATCGATGCCAGAGCCTGCAGTGCAAGGCATACCGACATCGCCAGCAAGCCGACCACAAGAACCGTAATCACGGCGCCGGACCCTCAATCTGTGGCTCGCCTTCGACCGGGGGCTGGCTCAGCCATTCATTGAGCAGCACATAGCCAACGGCCAACAGCACCGGGCCCACAAACAGGCCGAGCAGGCCGTCGACGAGCATGCCGCCGATGACACCAATCAGAATTACCGGCATCGGCGCTTCCAGTCCGCGGCCGAGCATCAATGGCTTGAGGATATTGTCGCTGAGCCCGGCGAAAAGGCTCCAGACCGCAAAGATGATCGCAGGCGTGGTTGCTTCCGTCGAGAAGACATAAACTATGACAGGCAGGGTCAGCAGCACCGCCGGCACCTGCACAATGGCCAGCAGAAGCGTTGCGAGCGTCAAAAGTCCGGCTCCCGGAATGCCAATGGCGAAGAAGCCGATGCCGACGAGCAGCGCCTGGATCACCGCCACGCCGACCACGCCGAGTGCCACGCCGCGGATCGTGGCGGCGGTCAGCGTAACCAGGTGGGCCCCGCGCGCCGTGCTGCCGGTGACACGTTCCAACAGGCGCCTGGCGAATTCGGCGGCACCCTTGCCGTAGGCTATGAGCACCGCGGCGATCGCGAACGAAAGAATAAACGATAGCTCACCGGCAGCCAGTCCGCTGGCGAACGACATCAGCGATGCCGCAGGCCCGCTCAACATCTGGCCGTATTTGGCAAGCGCCGCCGGCATGTTGGTGGCGACGAGCGCCCACGTCTCCGTCAGTTTCTGGCCGACCAGCGGGAGATCGGCGAGCCATGGCGGCGGCGGCGGCACCGTCAGGCTGTGGTTCTGCAAGCCCGAGACGAGCGAGAATATGGAAGACCCAAGCGACGTCACCACCGTGACCAACGGCACCAGCATCACCACAACGCTGACCAGTCCGATCAACAGCGCCGACCATCGATTGCCCAGCCGGACGGTCAGGCGGAGATGCAGCGGATTCAGCATTACCGCCAGGATCACCGACCACAACAGGATGCCGGCAAACGGCAATATGATCCGGCTGCAGGCGTAAACCAGCAAGGCCAACAGTCCGATTTGAAGTGCAGCATCGAGCATGGTCGAACGCGGATGCGCGTGATCGGAGTTAGGGTTCATTATCTATGCCTCCTTGCCTAGTCGTATATTGTCACCAATTCCCGTCGCTGGAGCGATCACACGAGAATCCGACCCGAGCCTATCAGATGGGCTCAACCGATTTGACAGCGCCGTCCGTATCCACGAGGCAACTTGTCTTCTTGCCGCCGGCATCGAGCTCGACCTGATAGGTCTTGGAATCGATCTTGCTCGAGGAGACCGGAAGGATCTTGGCGCTGTCGACGCCGCTCGCCTTGGCGACCGCGCTGGCGCAAAGAAGCTGCAGATCCGCCGGAGCCGTCTCAACCTGCGTCCTCGACATCTGCTCCGGAGCAGGCGGCGGCGTGCTGACGCAAGCGCTCAAGCTCTGTGCCATGAATCCAAGAGCTACAACCAGGACCGATCTTCTCACTGCACGTTTTGCCGACATTGCTTGTCCCTCTCCGAATGCCGCCTCACACGCCCTTGTAGAGGGCCGCCCCCTGCATGAGAACGATGACCTTGGCGCCGACCTTGACGCGGGCAGCGAAGTCGGTGATGTCGTCGTTCCGCATCCGGATACACCCTGATGACACGTCGAGTCCGATCGTCCAGGGCTCCGGCGTGCCGTGTATCCGGTAGATCGTGTCCTGATCGCCCTCGTAGAGGTAGAGCGCCCTGGCGCCGAGCGGATTGTCGGGGCCTCCCGGCATGCCCGCCGCATATTTGACCGCGTTCGGATCACGGGCGACCATTTCGGCAGGCGGTGTCCAGGTCGGCCATTCCGCCATGCGGCCGACGCGCACGATACCGGCCCATCCAAACCCTTCCCGACCGACGCCGATGCCGTAGCGCATGGCCTGCTGACCTGACTGCACAAGGTAGAGAAAATGCTTGTTGCCATCGATGATGATCGTGCCGGGGACCTCCGCGGTGCGGAACTTGACCATCTGCGGACGAAATGCCTCGGGCACCTCCTTGTGGGCGGCGTAGTATTTTCGCGCTTTCTTCTTGTCGTAATCGACCCACTTGTGGGTCTGCGGATCGAATACCTGCGTTTGAGCGGCATACGCCAGTGTCACGCCGATCGCGGTCAGGATGATCGCTGCGCCAAGAACCAGGCGGCGACCAGCCATTCTGCGATTATTGCTTTTCGGAGTGATGGACCGGTTTGCGAGCGAAAGGGTCATGTTCGTCCCTATCCCTATTTCGACCAGGCGTTCAGCCGGTCTTGATGGTTTGCAACCCAGGCCTGCGCGTACTTGGCGGGATCCTGCCGATCAACCTGCAATGCGTAGCTCATCTCGGTGACCTCCTCTGGTGTGAAGTCGACATGGGAGAGGAAGGCCGCCACTTTCGGCAGGCGCTTCGCCGTCGATGACGCGAACCCGATGTAGAAATGCGATGCGTCCCACGCGACCGGTGCCTCCGATTTCGACAGCCAGTCAGGGTCGTCGCTCGGCATCACGATGTGCCACTTGGCGGGATCGTATTTCGGCTCGGTCAACTGGACGATATCATGGAGCTCGAAAATGTGATGCGGACTGTAGCAGTAGAATGCGATCGGTTGCCCGGTTGCCGCGGCCGCATCGACAGCGGCCATTGCCATGTCTTCCGGCATTTGAAGGAGCGTCATCGTTTTTTCGTAGCCGTAGCTTTTTGCCCGGATCTTCTCGATGCTCGTCGACGACCAGCCTAGTGCACCGATCCACATTTCCCCCATGCCATCGCCGTCGGTATCGAACACGGTCGCCTTTTTCGGATCGGCCAGGTCTGAGATGTCCCTGATGCCGTATTTGTCCGCCGTCTCGCGCGTGACGCAGATGCCCTGCGTGGCCGACACACCCTTGGGGCTGAGGTCCACGGACTTGCGCCCGTCGACGTATTTCTTGACCAGTGAATCGAGATTGGGAAGCCAGACTTCCGGATAGACGTCGACCTCACCGGTATCCATTCCGGCGAATGCGGTCATGGAGCCCATCTCGCGCACGTCGGCGTCGAGTTGGAGTTTCTGCTCGATGCCGTATTTGATGATGTTGGCCGCCGCTTGGCCCGAAGGCCAGTTCGGCATGGCAATGAGGAGATCCGCCGCTAAGACCGGGGCATGTACCGCGAGCATCGTCAATGCCGCTAGCGACACTTTCAGCATATGCTGCCGAAATCGACTGTCCATTTTCTCCCCCTTGCGTCGGGACTGAAATCAACCGCGGCGGCAACGAGAAAAACTCCCGATCTGCCGCGGCAAGCACCAGCCTGTAAAACCAATCGTCGTCAAAGACGACAAACTGCAGAACTGGCGCACCGCCGCCAAGGCCGCTTTTGTGTACCAGCCGACGGCGTTCCGTCCCGTTGGTTGGTTCTTGTTGTCCCCGAGACTACCGGACCGAACCGGCAGCGGAACGTAAGTTACGTGGAGGGCAGGGTAACTTTCTGACTGCAAGGCCGTTCGACGGCGGGTGGAATCTCGTCGCGGATGGCCATGCAAGGCTGGACGCCATCGGCGGCTCAATATCGAGCTGTGTCGACCAAAATCGGTCCAAAAGGCGCCGCTGCCCGCGACGACGATCGCTAATAGCAATTGCCGGAATCCGCTTCCCTGGGCGAGCATGGGCGATAGGACCTGTTTGAGTGATACCTATACCTATTGCCGTAATAGCGGTCGCCATAATACCGGTCGCGGTAATACGGATCGACATAGTACCGGTCGCGGTAATAGGGATCGCCGTAGTAGGGTCCGCCATAATACGGATCGTCGTAGAAGCCGCTTCCGTAGTACCCGCCGTAGTAGCCGTTGTTGTTGGCGATCACGCTGCCGAGCAGCGCCCCGGCGACAAATGCACCGCCGGGGACCCAGAAGTCGTTGTGCCGGTGGTAGTTGCGGTGGCCGCGATAGCCCCTGTACCAGCCATCCCGAACCTGGATGACATCGGACTGCGCGCCTGGTGCCCTGGGCACGAAGATCGGCGCGGCATCAACTGGAACAGTGCTCGTAAGTGCAAAAGTTGCGACCAGGGAGGTCGCTATGCCTGACAGGAACCTCATGATCGAGTCCTCGCTGGTGGCAATTTGCCGTATGCGAAACGTCGTCATTAACTAAAGGAAACGTCGTCGATCCGAAATTGTTCCAGAGACCTGCCAATGCCTGAAGCCGCTCCATACGTTTGACAGGCAGGCAAGGCCGCCGACCATCGTGCACGCTTGTAACGGACTGGATTTGGCCAGCTTGAATTATCTGGTGCGGCCGGATGCGGCGGAATGGTCCTCCCTTGCCCTGCCCAACCGTTCTATTTCGAGCGAATAGCAAAACAGACTGAACAGAACCAGCAGGACTTCCAACAGCCTGACTGCTCCCTGTATGAAGGAAGGGAATTGATCGAGTTCCGGTACATGGCGGAAAAAGAAGACCGAAAACAAAGCGCCGCCAAAGAAAAAGCTGACCCGGCTGGCAAACAGGAACAGGTGCCTCACCAAGGCATTGCGGAATGGTGCGGGGACCGCAACCCAACGAAACCTGACCCAGTAGCAGGCCTGCAGAACGAGCGCACCGCAAGCCACCGCGACCTGGTGATAGGGACTGATGTCCTGTGGCTCTCCCAACTGCGTGATCACTTGCCGGAAGATCGGGAAAATCGTCAAATACAGGAACATCGCCGCAGCAGTCTCAACGACCATCAACATGACGTACCGGATGTTGTTGCTGGTCATGCTGCGCTATCCTCCAGGCAGGCATCGCCACTCCGACGTTTTCGCCGGCGCCAGCGAGGGGTCAATCCTCCGCTAAATGTTCCTGCCTAGCCTTCCGGAAGGACCAGTCCCATGATCGGTCCTTGCTGGACGACATCGAAGACGAAGCCGTCATTGCGGTAGTTGACGCCGAGCGCGCGGTAGCCGGCGACCGCCGAAAACCGTTCGTTGAAGCGGTAGCCCAGCGCGGCTGCGACATCCCAGTCGACATTGGCACCGCCTGCGCCAACCATGCCCCAGCCCGTCAGATAGACTTCGGGCGTAAGCGAGTAATTCGCGCGAACGCCAACCAGGCCATCCACCCAGGTCGCTCCGTCGCTGCCGGAGGCACCGTCGAGGATGCCACCGTGGAAGTCGAGGTCCGTGTTTACGGACCAGACCCTCATCGCGCCGACGAAATCGAGACGTCCGGCATCACTCTGGAGGATTGAATAGCCAGCTCCGACCAGCCCTGAAAATGTTTCGGAGGTGAGATCGACACTGGTTGCGACGACGCCTCTCGGCGTGCCGCTTTCTCCAGATATTTTCACATACTGGAGGTCGCCGAAAATGCTGTAGCGGTCGTAGCGGGCCTCGGCGACGGCCATCGCGGCGAAGTCGAGATCCTTCAGGATGTCGCTGAAATTCGCATCAGCGTCGATGGGGGGCAGACCGAACTGCGCCACTTCCCCCGACATTCCAGCCGCCCAGAAATACGGCGCGACGGAGAACGTCCACCCTTGTTCGGTGACCACCGGCTTCAGGTCCGGCGTCACTGGTGAGACCGCATCCGCGGCTGGGTAAGCCAAAGGAGGGAAAGAACGACACAACGCAGGGCTTGTGTCCGATAGAAAGTCATCATGTCAGGGTCCCCTCCTGTGTTCCACCACCATATGCTTGATTTTATTGCTCTGGGAAACGGGAGTGTTGGCATGTTTCCCGCGCTGTCGGCCCGGCACTCATGGCTGTTCACCGTGGCGGCCATGGGTTGATACCCGATTTGCGGGCGGCGTCGGTGTTCAGCACTGCTGCTCCTACCTCTCCAACCAAGCGATCCACGAGTTCCTGCCATTCGGCTCGTCTGGCTTCGCGCAATTCCAGCGGGGCCTCGTCGACCTTCGAAAGCGCAAACTCTGCATCCGCGAGTTCCTCGCAGATGTCGCGAAAGGTCTCACTTCGGTCCATCAGCCGATGGATCGTCAATTCAAACTGGGGGTATCGGCGTACTGCCGCCGAGACCGCTCGGTGTCTGTCAGACGATCCGCCTTTTGTGTTCATGACGCCAGTTCATCAACCTGACGGAATCATATTGCAAAGAGAGGGCAGCAGAAGGTAAGTTACGTGGGTAAGCATGTAACCGCACAACAACAAGAACGCGGTTGCAAGGGATCAAGTGAAGACATGGCGATCCAGGCGGAAACGCCCGCACCGGGGGAGCGTGAGCTCCCCATCGAGGCTTGTCGCGCCCAACTTGCCCTTATCCTCGACAGTACGGACTTCGATGCCACCGGCCGCGAGCGCCGCTTCCTCAGCCATGTGGTGGAAGAGGCATTGTCGGGACGAGGCGACCGCATCAAGGCCTATTCGATCGCAGTCGAAGTGTTTGGTCGCGGCAAGTCGTTCGACCCGCAAACGGATCCGATCGTTCGCATCGAGGCTGGCCACCTCAGGCGCGCGCTCGAGCGCTATTATCTGACGGCCGGACACACAGACCCAATCCTGATCACGATTCCAAAGGGAGGGTATGCTCCTGTTTTCGTGCTTCGTTCGCAGCCTTCGTTGGCTGAGCCGCAAGTGGGCGTTGTTTCTCAAACAATCACCCACTCTCCGGCCCGATGGATTGCGTTCCTGCTGCCGGCGATGCTTGCAGCCATTCTCGCGGCTGGAGCGTCGGTGTTGGCGTGGTCGTGGACGTCTGTCAGGTCAAGCGTGCCAGAAACGCCCCGTGTGCTTGTTGAGTCGTTTGACGATCTGACCGGCAACGCCGCGGCGGCAGCCATTGCGAGCGGATTGAAGCAGGAAATTGTCAGTCAGCTTTCGAAGTTCCGGGATATTGTAGTCATGGAATCGGCGCCTAAGGACGGCGATACGTTGACCTCGCCACCGCGATTCGTCCTTGCCGGAAGCGTCAACCTGTCGGTCGATACCTTTCTGCTTCGGGTCAGGTTGATCAACCGAGCCAACGGTTCGGTTCTGTGGGCAAACAGCTATGATGGCCGGATGAAAGTCGCGGAACTTGTCGAAGCTCAGGCGGACATCGCGCGGAATGTATCGACGAGCTTGGCTCAAGCCTATGGCGTCATCTTCCAGGCGGATGCCAATCTCCATGTCGACAATCCGCCCGACGATTGGGTGGCATATTCTTGTACGCTGTCTTTCTACGCATATCGTGTGAACCTCAGCCCAGAAACCCGTGCATCCGTACGTACGTGCCTCGAGAAGGCCGTGGGGCGCTTCCCGAACTACGCCACCGCCTGGGGTCTTCTTTCGCTTGTCTACATCGATGACTATCGGTTCGAATTTCCAAGCGACCCCACATTGTCCGCTGCCGCGCTCGATCGCGCCTTGGCAGCCGCAAGGCAGGCGGTGGAAGTCGACCCTCTCAATGTAAGAGGGCTTCAGGGAGAAATGCTTGCGCTCTATTTCAGCAAGGAAATCAATCTGGCATTGGGAGTGGGCAAACGGGGTTTGGCCATCAACCCCAACGACACCGAGTTCATGGGTGAATACGGACAGCGCCTGGCAGTCTCCGGAAATTGGCGTGACGGCTGCGCGTTGATAACGGAGGCGCGCCAAAAAAATCCGCGGTCGTTAGGCTACTATGAGGTGGATCTGGCTCTTTGCTCTTATTTCAGCGGCGATTATCCGCAAGCGGTTATGTGGATGAAGAAATCGCCGGTTCGATCGAATCCGATCTATCATATCGTTGCGGCCGCCGTTCTGAGCGAAGGAGGTTACAAGATCGAGGCTGATCGCGAGCGCGCCTGGCTGGAGCAAAATCAACCGGCTTGGGCGAAGAACATGCGCCAAGTGGTTACGATGCGCCTAGCCCGTTCGCAAGACGTCGAAATTTTCATACGTTCACTGAGGAAAGCCGGCTTCAACGTGGCGGACTGACCGCCGGCGGGCCTTGCCTTTCCCGACCTAAGCTCACCCAATTGAACGTCACGGCACGCCACTGACTCGCGATACGCTCCGAGGCGCGCAAGTGGGGAACTGTCGTGGCCGGCGGTTGCGATTCACGCCGTGCTCGGCCTGCTTCTCGCTCACGCATGGGTTGGGGTTGGGCGGCTCTAGGCGAACCGGGACCGTAACAAACGACCGTTCAGAGCACAGAGCATACCCGATGTTACGGGCGGTCTCGCGCCTTGTCGATTAGCCTGTGAAACGCTCGGCTGATGCTTTTTGCCCGACCGCGATGAGGGACAACGTCACATAAGCAAGACCCAAACCTTCGTATGGGAGCGATCGAAATGTGGGCCGTGATGCGCGATGGATATCCGGTTGACGCTTTCGCGCAAGAACTCGACTCGAGGCTGAGCTGATCTGCATCAACGCCGACAAAAACGAGAGCAGAAACAAAAAAGGCGACCGTTCGGATAGTCTATTGGCCTGCCAGGTAACATCACTAGGGAGACGGTTATCATCGAAGCAGTCGCGCAAAATTCGACGCCCCGCAGTTTCGCAGCCAAATGAATCAAATCAAAACTTTCAACGAATGGAAACAAGACTATGCGCAGTTCTGCTTTTAGGTCCATTCTTCTGAGTGCGACCATCCTCGGCCTGTCGGCGCAAGCCTTTGCTGATGACGACATTGGTACACTTTCACCAGAGAAGGCGGCAAAGGTCTTTGCCGCGAAGCCTGTCTATTCGCCCTATGCCGGTCGAAATTTTCCTACCCGGCCGTTCTTCGGGGACACGCATCTTCACACCGCGGCTTCTTTCGATGCAGGCGCATTCGGCGCGCGGCTGACACCGCGCGATGCGTATCGCTTTGCGCGAGGCGAGGAAATCACGGCGTCGAGCGGTCAACCGGCCAAGCTGTCGCGGCCGCTAGACTTCCTGGTCGTTACCGACCACTCAGACAACATGGGCATGTTCCCGGACCTGTTTGCCGGCAAGCCGGACGTTATTGCCGACCCTCAGGCCAAGACCTGGTACGATATGATCAAGTCAGGACAAGGCGGCGATGCCGCGATCCAGATCATCAGGGCCTTCAGCTCGGGAACGCTTCCAAAGAGCATGATCTATGGACCTGAAACCCGTCCCTACAAAAACGCATGGCAGGATACGATAAAAGCGGCGGAGGAATACAATGATCCGGGCCGTTTCACAGCTGTCATAGGCTACGAATGGACCTCCAACACGGCGGGCAACAATCTGCATCGCAACGTGATCTTCCGTGACAACGGCGACAAGGCCGACCAGATCGTGCCCTACACGACTTTGAAGCCCCTCGGCAGCGACAATCCGCGCGATCTGTGGAAATGGATGCAGACGTATGAGAACAAGACGGGCGGCAGCGTGCTGGCCATCGCTCACAATGGCAACCTTTCCAATGGCCGCATGTTCCCGCTGATCGAGTCCTTCACCAACAAGCCGGTGGACAAGGAATATGTGGAGCAGCGCGCAAAGTGGGAGCGGCTCTACGAGGCCACCCAGACCAAGGGCGACGGCGAAACCCACCCCACCCTGTCACCCAATGACGAATTTGCCAATTTCGAACGATGGGATTTTGGCAACCTTGATGGCAGCGTGGCAAAGACACCCGATATGCTGGAGTTCGAATATGCGCGCTCAGCACTGCGGAATGGTCTCAAGCTTGAGGCCGAGCTTGGCACCAACCCCTACAAGTTCGGCATGGTGGGCAGTTCCGATGCTCACACTGGCCTCTCCGCACTGGAAGAGGAAAACTTCTTCGGCAAGACCACGCCGCAAGAGCCGAGCCCGGAGCGCATGTTGAACACATTCTTCAGCAATCCAAAAACGAACATAAAGGTCATGGACTGGCAGGTCAGCGCCTCGGGTTATGCCGCGGTGTGGGCGACGGAAAACACCCGTGAAGCCCTCTGGGATGCCATGCAGCGCAAGGAAACCTATGCCACCACGGGACCGCGCATGGCCGTGCGCTTCTTCGGCGGTTGGGACTTCGAGCAGGCAGATGCCGAGACCCGCAATCCGGGCGCTATCGGCTATGCCAAAGGCGTGCCCATGGGCGGCGACTTGACGGCAGCACCGGAAGGCAAGGTACCGACGTTCCTCGTGGCTGCACTCAAAGATCCGATCGGCGCCAATCTCGATCGCTACCAGATCGTCAAGGGGTGGCTTGATGACAAGGATCAAACTCATGAGCAGGTCTATGACGTAGCTTGGGGTGGCGACCGCAAGTTCGGCGCAGATGGCAAGCTCCCATCGGTCGGCAGCACGGTGGATGTCGAAAATGCTACGTGGAAGAACACCATAGGCGCTTCGGAACTGATTGCGGTCTGGAAGGACCCAGCATTTGATCCAAAACAGAAGGCTTTCTACTACGGTCGCGTCATCGAGATCCCGACGCCGCGTTGGACCGCCTATGACGCCAAGCGCTTTGGCACGAAGCCGCTGGAGGGGACACCGATGACGGTGACGGAGCGCGCCTACACGTCGCCTATTTGGTACACGCCTTGATCGTCATGCACGAGTTGACCTGAATGTTCGGTGCGGCGGCCTTGTTGACGGCCGCAACACCTTTGCTTGTCCTTGGCCAGCGGAGCCAATCATCTTGCTGAAACGTCTGCTGAGAGAGCCATTGGCGCACTTCATCATTTTGGCTCTGGCCATCTTCGCGGTGTATGGCCTGCTCAACCGCGGGGGAGCGCAAGCGCCGGACCGGATCATCGTCACGGCCCCCAAGATCGAACAATTGACTGAAGTCTTCGGCAAGACCTGGCAGCGACCGCCGACCGTCGAAGAATTCAAGGGACTGGTCGACGACTACGTCAAGGAAGAGATCAACGTCCGCGAGGCACTGGCATTGGGGCTCGACAAAGATGACGCCGTCATCCGCCGCCGCCTAAGCCTGAAGATGGGGTTTATGAACGCCTCCTTCGTCGATGCACAGTCGCCGGCCAGCGGGGAGCTTGATGCCTATCTGAAGGCTCACCCTACCAAATTCGAGATCGAACCGATGCTGGCCTTCGAACAGGTTTTCGTTAACCCAGACCAGCATGGCGACAAGACCGGTCAGGACGCGGCCTCCATATTGAATACATTGACGGAAAATCCCGCGACCGATCCGACGATGTTGGGTGACGTGTCGTTGCTTCCCGCAGAGCTGCCGCTGACAACCAAATCATCTATAGGCCAGACTTTTGGCACGGACTTCGCTGAAGCGCTCGACAAGGCAACGCCGGGCCAGTGGACGGGTCCCATTACATCAAGTTTCGGACTTCACGTGATCAAGCTGTCGGAGCGCAGGCCGGGCCGTCTGCCCGCGCTTGACGAGGTGCGCGATGACGTGGCGCGCGAGTGGGCGAATGACAAACGCAAGGAATTCGAAGAGCACCGACTTGAGGAATTGCTGAAGCGGTATGCGGTAACGATCGAGTACCCCGCAAAATCGGGCGCCACCCCATGATTCGCTTCGCAGCGCTATTGACGGTTCTTTTGCAGCTGTTCCAATCCGCACCTGCAACAGCGCATGAGGTGCGACCCGCTTATCTCGACATTCGGGAGACGGAACCCGATGTGTTTGTAGTGGTATGGAAAGTGCCGGCCCTGGGCGACAGGCGGCTTAGCCTCTATGCGCGTTTGCCGGAAACGTGCAGGGCAAAGAACGGGCCGACGAGATCTATCGACGGCGGCGTCTATTCTGAGGTATGGACCGCCGCTTGCGACGGCGGCCTCAAGGGCCATGAGATCACCATCGACGGTTTGCGCTCAACCCTGACCGACGCCCTGATCCATATTGCCTACCGCGATGGGACGACGGAGATTGCCCGCCTCAAACCAGATATGCCGACCGCTGTCGTAAAGGGCGCTCAGACCAGCTTCGAGGTGGCGCAAACCTATTTCCGGTTGGGTGTCGATCACATCCTGTCCGGCATCGACCACCTTCTATTCGTGCTGGCTCTCATGCTGCTGATCCACAATCGATGGACGCTCATGAAAACAATCACTGCCTTTACGTTTGCCCACAGTATCACGCTTGCAGGGGCGGCATTGGGCTACTTCAGCCTACCGCAGAAACCGGTAGAAGCCACCATTGCGCTTAGCATTGTCTTCGTGGCCAGTGAGCTCACCAAAATCAAGCCGGGAGAAAGGCGGCTGTCCGAAAGCTATCCTTGGATGGTGGCCTTCGCTTTCGGTCTTCTTCATGGCTTTGGCTTTGCTGGTGCGCTCAAGGAGATCGGCCTTCCGCAGGTGGATGTGCCGCTCGCCCTTCTCACCTTCAATCTGGGCGTCGAAGCGGGCCAGATGCTTTTTGTAGCGGCGGTGCTGATCGCCTTTAGGATCGTTACCAGCCTGATCACTATGCCGGTTGTACCTGCACGGACTGCTGCAGCCTATTTGATAGGCACAATGGCTGCAGGCTGGCTCATCACACGAGTTGTCGGCTTTGTGGTCTAGCAGGCTGTTGAAAAAGGCCCTCGCCACCGGACCGCAGCGATAATTCACTGGCTTTGAAGGGATTCGGAGCTGAGTGCGCGGCGGTGACGATCGAACTAGCGAACTGTTCAGCTACGTGGGCCTTGAGTCCGGGTTCGGCGCAATCATTTATTACGGGCAATCCGGACGATCGTGACAGAAGCCCTGTCGACGCTGGCGCGTGAGCTCGCGGCGCTGTGTTCGCCGATCGGACGACCATCGATCCCGCCGGAGAAGCTGCTGCCGGCGATGTTTTTGCACGCGTTCTATTCGATCCGTTCGGAGCGGCTTTTGATGGAGCGGCTGGAATACGACCTCCTGTTCCGCTGGTTCGTCGGCATCGGCGTCGGCGACGCAGCCTGGGACCATTCGGTGTGCTCCAAAAAACCGTGACCGGCCGCTGGAGGGCGATACCCCGGCGAAGTTCCTGGTGGCCGTGCTGGCGGCAGCCCAAAGTCAATAAGCTCCTGTCCACGGTCACTTCTCGGTCGACGGCACGCTGATCGAGGCCCGGGCTTCGAGAAGAGTGGCAAGCCGAAGGGCGGCCCAAGCGGCGGGCTGATAGCCAGTGCTTCGGGAATACAGAACATACCAGATGCTACGGGCCGTCTCGCGTCTTGTCGATTAGCCTATGAAACGCTCGGCCCGACCGCGATGAGGGGCAACATCACATGAGCAAAAACCCAACCTTCGCATGGGAGCGAAACATGACAAAGAAACTTGGTGTTTTTGGTGGGGCGATCCTGATCAGCGTTCTCGCCCAAACGGGCATCACCCGCGCGCAAACCATCAGCTACGCCGATGCGATGACTTTGCTTACCCATGATTGTGGCGCCGATGTCAAGAAATTCTGCAAAGGCCTCAATCTCGGCAACGGGCAAATCCAGAACTGCCTCGCGCAGCATCAGGCGAAGGTCTCACCCACCTGCACCTCGACCATGGCCGGCGTGATCGCCTCGATCCAGCTACGACTGGCAGCGCAGGAAAGCGTCACCAAGATCTGTGCGCGTGACGCGGCCCGGGCGTGTAGAGGGGTAGTGCCGGGCAAAGCGCACATACTTGGATGCCTCTTGAAGGCGACGCGTATCGTCGGCGCGAAATGCAGTCAGGCTATCACCGATGCCGGATGGCGGTGACCCCATGTTGAGACCTGGAGAAAGAAAAATGTCTATTCGTCGATTTCGCAATACCTTGGCGCTGGCCGCTCTGCTGGCCGCTGCCAGCGACGCCGGGGCTCAGCAGTTGAGTGAACATCAACTTGTCGACACCCTGGGACAAGTCGCCTCAGTTGCACCAGCCGTCGATGTGGCTATGCTTACGCAAGAATTAGCTGCCAATCCGGGCAAGGGGATTGCCGGTCTGCCCCACTGGAGCCAGTTGGCGACCCTCCCGCAGTTCTTTGTCGAAATCAACTTCGAGAACAACTCGGTAGCGATCGAACCCGAGTCCTATAGGACGATCGGCTTGATCGCCGACGCACTCCACCATCCGCTGCTGCGTCAATACAAATTTCTTGTCGTTGGGCACACCAATGCCACAGGCGATGCCAAACACAATCTTGACCTCAGCGCACGGCGCGCTGAAGCCATTGCGGAAGCGCTGAGCACGACTTTTTCGGTGGAGCCGACTCGCCTGTTCTCGGTCGGAGTGGGATCAGAGATGCCGGTCGATTCCGCCAACCCGAAGGCGGCGGACAATCGTCGGGTCCAATTGCTCAATATCGGGCTGGTCAAATAGTTCGGATTCGGGAGGAGCCCTTCAAGGCCGCTGCCCTGAAGGCGCCGTCATGCGACGTCCGCACGAAGATCTATTTGGAAGCTGCTGCCATATTGGCTAAGCTGCGAATACGTATATGTTGTGACTGCCGCGCAAGACGATCGCATCGGATAAGAAGTTAAAAGCGGTATTAGAGGGGACTTCGAAATGGGAATCTTCCGAGCTTTCGTGCCGGCTTTGGCGGGGATAGCGGCAGTGCTGGTTGCGGCGCCGGCGATCGCGGCGGACGCTGGGACGCAACTTCCTGAAGCCGCACCCGCGCCTGCTGAAGCTGCGCCCGCACCGGTCTGGACTTTCACCGTAGAGCCCTATTTCTGGATGGCAGGCATGAACGGCAGGGTCGGCGTCAGGGGCCTGGAGCCGGCGGATATCGATGTCGATTTCAGCCAGATTTTCAACCACATTGACTGGTCTCCCCCGCCGGTCATGCTTGCCGGTGAGGCGCGCAATGGCCGCTACGCTCTTTTCACAGATTTCATCTACCTGGGACTTGAGGCTGATGGCACGTCAGCCGGCCCGTTGGGTCTTTCGGCCAACGCGGACATGAACACGGTGGTGTGGACCTTCGGCGGCTCCTATCGGGTCGTCGACACTGGCACCGCGACCTTGGACGTTCTGGCTGGAGGACGGCTCTGGTACCTAGATACGGATTTGACTGTTACTGGCCCTCTCGCCGTAAGGGAGGCCAGCGGCAGCAAGACTTGGGTCGATCCCCTGATTGGTGTGGCCGGCAATGTTGCTCTCGGCAACGGATTCGGCCTCCACGGCGAGGCCGATGTCGGTGGCTTCGGTGTTGGCGCCGACATCGATTGGCAAGTGCAGGGCACCCTTCAATACCGGTATAGTGATTCGGTCACGCTGGAAGCGGGCTATCGCTATCTTGCCGTAGACTACGACAACGACGGATTTGTGTTTGACATAGCAATGCAGGGACCAATCATCGGTGCCAGATTTCGGTTCTGATCGGATCTGCGCCGGGGATTCAAAGATAGATCACGGCCTCGTCTTTGAGAGAAGGAGGTAGGATCATCGCGAAGTTCGCTCGGGCAGTTCCGTGCTGATCAATTCGCCCCTGGTAGCGCGGGCGGCCTTCGTACCGAGGATGCATAGTTCCGCTGGTGGCCAGAAGCTCCCTGCCTGTGCGGGCACCAGCTCACCACTAACTCGCTCGCGATGAAGATTCATTTCAGCCTATGTGCCGGCGATGTTTGTTTGTTGTCGCGGCGCCAAAGAGCCAAAGCACCGATGCTCCTCGCGATTGCGGCCCGCGCCACCAGATCCATCTGCCTGTCGGTATTGCTGCTAGTTTCGGTGACGGTAGCCTCTTCCGCCGAGTCGCCTGGCTTTGTGGGCTCTGCCACTTGCGACGGCTGCCATGCGGCCGAGACAAAAGCGTGGTCGGCGTCCGATCACAGCTGGGCCTTGAGGGTGCCCACCGCGGAAAGCGTCCTCGGTGATTTCAAGGACGCACGATTCGAGCACAAAGGGCTGACGTCGCGGTTCTTCCAGAAGGACGGGCACTATTTCGTCGAGACCGACGCAGCAGAGGGAAAGCTCGAGACCTTTGAGATCAAGTATGTCGTCGGCGTCGCGCCTCTGCAGCAGTATCTGGTCGAACTCGACCGCGGCCGACTGCAGGCGCTCGATATCGCCTGGGATACGATCGGCAAACGCTGGTTCCACCTGTACCCAAATGAGGAGGTCGGCGCCGGCAACGGACTGCACTGGTCGGGATCCTACAAGAACTGGCAGGCGCGCTGCGCGATCTGCCACCAGACCGACTTTCGCAAGAACTATGACCCCCAGGCGCGTAGCTACCATAGCGAATGGAGCGAGCTGACGGTCGGTTGCGAAGCGTGTCACGGGCCGGGCGAGGCTCACGTCGCCTGGGCGCTACGGGCTCCCGCCGCCACCACCTCGCAATTCGCCGGTGTCGACCCTCATGGCTGGCAGCACCCAAGCGGGATCGGCAAACAGGCCATCGAAGCAGACATGTGCGGCCCGTGCCATTCGCGGCGTCAGGCGCTGGGGCCTGACAGTGCGCCGCCTCAAGCTTCATTTGGTGATCACTACGCGCTGTCGCTGCTGGAAGACAGACTCTATTTCCCCGACGGACAGCAGCATGACGAAGTCTATATTCTCGGCTCCTTCCTTCAGTCGAAAATGCATGAGAAGGGCGTCACCTGCACCAATTGCCACGACCCGCATTCGGGTGGCTTGGTCGCGACCGGAAATGCGGTCTGCACGCAATGTCACAACGAGACCGGTCGCGCGGAGTTTCCGACCCTCAAGCTTCGCGTGTTCGATGCACCGTCCCATTATCATCACACCCCAGGAAGCGAAGGAGCACAGTGCGTCAGCTGCCACATGCCCGAGCGCAACTACATGATGATCGATGGGCGGCGCGATCATTTCTTCCGGGTACCCGATCCATTGCTGTCACAAAAGACTGGCTCGCCGGATGCATGTATTTCCTGCCATTCCGGTCAGACGGCAGAATGGGCTGCCGGCGAGATCAGGCAATGGGCGCCGGACCGCGTGTCGCCTGCCTCAACTTACGGCGAGGTATTCGCCAGCGCGCGCCGCGCAGGCGTGGACCGCGGCACTATGGAACAATTGGTGGCTCTCGCACGCGACTCCGCTCAGCCTGCCATCGCCCGTGCCACCGCACTTCACGAGATGGCTGACGTGGCAGACGGCGCAACTGCGGCGTCGCTCGCCGCCTTGCTTTCCGACAAGAGTGAACTGGTGCGAGAAGCGGCGATCCGACTGTGGCGCAGCGCACCAGCCGCAGACCGCGTCGGAAGGCTTCAGCCGCTTCTCGGCGATCCTGTCGCTTCGGTTCGCATAGCCGCCGCCTTGGAACTTGCCAATGTCGCGCCTCAAGACCTGCCAGCCGAGCGGCGCGCGGCCCTGGAGGCAGCACTCGGCGAACTGAAGTCCTCGATGGCCGCCAACGCCGATTTTCCGGAAGGCCAGCTCGCTATCGGCGGGCTGGCCCTGGCGACGCGCAACTGGGACGCCGCCCAGGCAGCATTCGCGGAGGCGACGCTGATGGATCCGCAGCTTGTCGATGCCTGGCTGATGCGAGCGCGCATCGCGGATGCGTTGGGTGATCCCGCCGAAGCTACAGCCATCCTCAGATCGGCCTATGGCAGGAATGCTGGCGACACCCGGATCGCGACCGATCTGGCGGCTCTGCTTGCCAACCAGGGTCAGGATGGCGCTGCGGTCCTGCGCGAGGCGGTAACCGCGCACCCGGAGGATCAGAACGTGCGGATCGCACTTGCCGGAGCGCTGCTCCGTACCGGGGATCTCGCGGCCGCCGGAACGGAAATCGACGTGTTGCGCTCATTATCGCCCGACCGCGCCGAAGTGCTGGTTCTCCAGGCGCTGCGGCAGTTCCTCTCAGGCGATGTCCTTGGCGCGCGCGAAACTGTCCGGAAGATATCGGAGCTCCATCCACATCTGGCACTCCCGTCGCAACTCGAGGCGTTGTCGCGAATGCGGTGAGGAACAGCCCCCGCATGCTCAATCGCGAACGGGCATCCCAAGTCGCGGTGCTACAGGCATGGCAGGCTCTGGGATCACAGGCGCCCGGGCCCGCGCAAGCCCACGCCGACACCGTGGAAGCCTACACCCACGCCACCGCCGGCCCCGATCCAGTCGATGAAGAGAACCGTTTCCTCGCCGCTTGCCGGCAATTTGCCCTCGATGATCTTGTAGCCGTAGACGAGGTCGTGACCGTCGACCTTTGGGTCTGTAATCTCAATCACAGCAACCGTGTTGTTGGGTTGGCCCGGCTCATAAACGGACAGCGTGGCATTGGGTGGATCCTTACCGAAATTGTCCTTTCCCGCCTTGGAAGTCCATTCCTCAAGATAGGCGGCCATCTTAATGTGCCCGGCAATCCTTTCCGGCCGGTCGGAGAAGTAAAGCGTGTGCGGGCTGGCATTCACAAGACGCATGGTTTTCGCGGATTCGTCCACCTTGAGCCCCTCCGACACCTGAACGAACATCAGCTGGACCTTGGCTTCCTCGGCGTTCGCCTCCGCTGCGAAAGCAAGCGGCAATCCCATGCCGGCGATAGCCGCCAAGGCGGGAATTAGGTTCCGGCGGGTTTGGTCCACACATTTGTTGTCTTCAAAACCATTCATTTTCGTCCTCCCGTTTGATTGGTTTGCGATTCCCCATGGTCACTGCGACGCACTTCGAGCGCTTCGATCGTTCCCTACTTCACGTTGGGACATGTCAAGGAGCTGCTTAGCGCGGCGTGGTGAGAGCGCATGTAGTTTCTGTAGGCGCAGGTCACATTGCGGACCCCGGCTCATCGGACCGGACCAGGGGACGTACTGGACTCGCGTAAACCGACAACGCACCATGCGGCAAACAACAGATGTATCAGGATTGCCGGCCAGAGCAGGACGCCGGTCAGCTTCAGGGTCACGCCGGCATAGGCGAGGACGATCGCGCCAAGAGCGTAATAGATCGTCAAGCCGACGAGTTGCGCCCGTTGGGCAGCGCCGCGACCGGCATCTTTCGACAACCAGCTTGCGACGCCGATGCAAAGAAGCGCGACCCCTGCCAGGCGCGCGAAGACAAGCGCCACTGGTGATGGCTCCGCCGAGCCGAGCAGGAGATCTGACACAACAGCAGGCACCGCAATGCACGCGATGCCTGTTGCGGCCTCGCCGACCCCTGACACTCGGAGGAGCAAAGTGCTGTTCGAAGCAAACATCGGTGGACCATTCCTCCCAGATCGATCAGTTTCCAGCGCCCGTTTGACCGCTTCCAGTGTGCAGCGCCGAGCGGGCGTCCGCCAGCAAGACGGCGCTGCCGTCAGGCTGCTGCGACACCTTTTTTATTGGCGCGTTCTTGTAGGTACCGTCGAGCGCCGCTTCCTCCGGCCAGTAGTTGCGGATGGTAATGTTGAACGAACCTTCGGAACAGGCTGCAGTTTGGCTCCTTGTCGTTGAGCGGCATCCAGGGGGCGCCGGCAAGCTCCGCACCGAGTAGCAACTGCCCAACCAGCGCAGGAACGATCACCAGCGCAACGCCTGTCGCCGCCTCGGCAATGGCGGCGGCAGGGAGCACCCATTTCAGCGCCGTGCCAGGCATCGGGACCGCTCAGGGCTACTTGGGCGGCTTGGTAGCCTCCGCCCCAAGCTTGAAGGTGAGCTTGTCGATCGTGCCGGTGAACTTGAACGGGGCATCGTAGCGATACTCCAGCAAAGCGACCCCGGTTCGCGTGTCCGCCCCGATGTCGAAGGTCTCGTCTTCCGGGAAGGTGACTGGGATGCCATTCTCCATCGTGTTCGTGGCAGCCTCCTTTCCATCCACGGAAAGTACGCCCGTGCCGCCGCTGCCGATGGTGTCACCGTTCAGCTTGTAGTCGAAGACGATGGTGTGCTTGCCGGGCTCCAGTTCTGGCCCCTCCCACATTGTGCGCTTGAGGTCGAGCAGGTTGTACATGAACACGACCTTGCCTCGCCCGACGCCGAAGTCGCCCTTGCTCAGGAACAGTCCGTAGCCGCCGAAGCGCCCACCTTCGGTGACGATCATGCCTTCGGCACCCAACAGGGTGTCAGGAATTTCGACCTCGGCGGTGATGGTAAAGGACTTGTTCAGGATGCTCGGCGCGGCGCTGGCCGGGGTGCCGATCAGCTCGCCCGAATAGGTGAACTCGGTCCGGCCCGCCGTGAGGTTGGGTCGCGGCGAGTTCCAGCGGGCCAACGTCGAATTGTCAAGCGGTAGCACGTTGTACTTCTCTGCCTCGGAATAGAAGAGATCCTGCAGCTCCTTGAGCTTATCGGGCATCTTGGCCGCCAGATCGTCGTTCTGGGTCGGATCGTCGTTGACGTTGTAGAGCTCCCACTTGTAGCCGGTGATCACGTCCGGAGGCGTGGCCGTGCTCAGTTCCCACGGAAGAGTCGCTGGCGTCGTCGCGGCCACCCAACCGTCGTTGTAGATCGCGCGATTGCCGAGCATCTCGAAGTACTGGGTCGTGTGCCTGGTCGGGGCATCGGCGTTCGCCTTGTCCCAGGTATAGGCCATGCTCGTGCCTTCAATCGGGCTCTGTTTGATGCCGTCGATCGCATCGGGCGCCGGTATGCCGGTCGCGTCGAGGATGGTCGGCACCATGTCGATGACGTGCGAGAATTGCCGGCGTATGCCGCCCACATCCGTGATGTGGCCTGGCCAGGACATGACCACGCCCTGCGACGTTCCGCCGAAGTGCGACGGCACCTGCTTCACCCACTTGAACGGTGTGTCCATCGCCCATGCCCAGCCAGCGGCGAAATGTGGGAACGTCCGTTCCGATCCCCAGAACGGGTGCCAAAGATACTGATCCTTGACCGGCACCGATACGCCATTGAAAGTCGTGAACTCGTTCGGTGTTCCGTTGATCATGCCTTCGGCGCTCGCGCCATTGTCGCCGCCGATGTAGATGATCAAGGTGTTGTCGAGTTCGCCGAGGTCATCGACCGCCTGGATGATCCGTCCGATCTCATTGTCGGCATAGGCAAGGTAGGCCCCGTACACGTCAGCTTGCTTTGTGAAGAGCTTCTTCTCCTCAAAGCTAAGGGAATCCCATTGGGGCAGTCCCTTCGGCCATTCAGTCAGGGTGGCGTTCTCGGGCATGATGCCCAGCCGCTTCTGGTTGGCGAAGATCGTCTCGCGCAGCTTGTTCCACCCGTCGTCGAAAAGGTGCATGTCGCCGATCTTCTTGATCCACTCCGGCGTCGGATGGTGCGGCGAATGGGTGGCGCCCGGTACGTAGTAGACGAACCAAGGCTTGCCGGGCGCGATCTCCTTGAGCTGTTTGATATGCTGGATGGCATCGTCGGCCATCGCGGTCTCGAGGTTCCAGCTGGGGTTCCCCTCGAACGGATAGATGGCAGTGGTGTTGCGGTAGAGGTTCGGCTGCCACTGGCTGGCGTCGCCACCGACGAAGCCGTAGAAGTACTCGAAGCCCATTCCGGTCGGCCATTGATCGAACGGCCCGGCCTGGCTCGACTGATAGCCGGGCGTGTTATGGTCCTTGCCGAACCAGGACGTGGCGTAGCCGTTATCCTTGAGAATCTTGCCGATGGTGCCCTTTTCCAGCGGGATGATCGAGTCGTAGCCCGGGAACCCGGTCACAATCTCGCCGACCACGCCAAAGCCGACGGAATGATGGTTGCGGCCGGTGATCAGCGCAGCCCGCGTCGGCGAGCACAGCGAGGTCGAATGGAAATTGGTGTAGCGCAAGCCCTCCTTGGCGATGCGATCCATGGCGGGTGTCGCACATTTGGCGCGCCCTTCGGCGGCACGATGCGCGGCGGCCACCACGGCGTCGACTCGGAGGCTTTTTCCTTGATCACGCCACCGAATTTGGGCGGGGGCGGCGGAAGTTGTTTCCCGTCGATCGTGGTCGTCGCGCCCGGCGAACCAGGTTCGCCGGTCACCTGTTGGGCACTTGCTTGAGTGAAAGGAGCTGTAGTCAAACTCAAGGTGAAGAGAAGCAGATAGCCAATTCTCGTCATTGCCACGTTCTCCCATACCTGCCCGAATTGGAGCCGCCCTGGGCAATACCAATTAGTAGCGCGTCGGTGAGTGACTTCCCTGCGGAACGCACCTCAAGGTTTCAGTGGCGTAACCATCGCGTCGATCGATACCGACTTGACCGGCGACTGCTTTTCCCAAGCGTGCGATTTGAATAAATAATGTAAACGATCCAGCCCATATACGCGCGTAGCATCGCGTAGCATCGCGTAGCATCTGGTATCTTCGGTGCGGCAAGGGTTGGTCCGCCCTGACAAGGCCTGAACCAACCATTGATGTGCATAGATTCGGCCTCGGCGAGGATGATCGCGGCTACATCCAACGTTGCGATGATCTCCTGGACCTCGTCTTTGCCAACAGAGGTACTTTGGTGCATGCGTATCCAGCTGTTTCGGCACTAGTAAGGTCGAGACAGCAAGCGGAGTTCCCCGTCGCAAGTAGGGCTGTCCGGGGAAAGTTGTTCATAGGCGAAAGCCGGTTGATACGAAGAAGTTTCGTTGCCCAAACAGGCATCGGGCGACCAGGTCGGTGAAGCAGGGTCGGAATGGCGGTGCGGCAGGCGCGGCTGGTGATGCGCTGCAGCCAAAGGCGATCATGGCAGCGAAGAGCTGCAGGCGGGTCGCATTGTCGCTGGGACGCCTCTCAGGCAGCTCACGGCGGCGACACTTGTGGATCGGCAGCTTGTCGATGTATGGTTGATGCGGGCGCGCGCGGATGCCGGCGTGACACGCGCCTCGGCTTGGTCTCGTGTTGGTGCCGTCGGGCCGGGACCGCCACTGCCCCCCGTCGTGTTATCTTCGCGCACACAAAGCCAGCTACACGCGACCTGCTGTTGCGTCATGGATCAACGCCGGACTGCTTTCAAGCGGGCATTCGCCTTGGACGACTTCGAAACGGGAGGAGAGCTTGGGAAATTGTTTCGTGAGTCTGTCCAAAGTCAGGCGTATCAGCAACGTTTTGTTGGCGTCTGCGTTGTTTGGCCTGGTGTGCGGATGTGCGTCCCGACCAACCAACGTGCTGCTGCCAGTGGCCGATACGTCGCCTTCGTCCAGTAGGGTGGAGATGTTGGTGGCGACGACCCGCAGTCGTTCCTCCAATCCGGCCGAGATGTATACGGGTGAGCGAGGACTAGCCCCGTCGTTTGCGGATATTACGGTGTCGATCCCTCCGACATCGGCGCGCAAGGTCGGCGAGGTCGCGTGGCCCAAGAAGCTGCCATCAAACCCGGCTAAGGATTTCGCGGTTCTGAAAGCCCAAGAATTATCGGTGGAGGGCGCGAAGGCGTGGTTACAAGCCTCAGTCAGAAAGAGCCCGGACCACAGCGTCCTGGTCTTCATCCATGGCTTCAACAACCGCTTCGAAGACTCCCTATATCGCTTTGCGCAGATAGCCCACGATACGGGCACCGACAGCGCTCCGATCTTGGTAACGTGGCCGTCCCGAGGCAGTACGCTGGCCTACGGCTATGACCGGGAAAGCACCAATTACACCCGGGATGCGGTTGAGAAGCTGTTCCAGTATCTGGCGCATGATCCCGAAGTAAAAGAGGTTTCGATACTCGCTCATTCGATGGGCAACTGGCTTGCGTTGGAAGCCTTGCGCCAGATGGCCATCCGCAACGGCGGGCTGCCGGCGAAATTCAAGAACGTCATGCTGGCTGCGCCAGACGTCGATGTCGACGTGTTTCGCACGCAGATTGCCGACATGGGCAAGCAGCACCCCCAGTTCACCCTTTTTGTTTCGCAGGATGACCGCGCGCTGGCGATTTCAAAACGGGTCTGGGGCGATATCCCGCGGCTCGGATCGATCAACCCGGAGCAGACCCCCTACAAAGAGGAATTCGCGACAAACAATGTAACCGTCATCGACCTGACCAAAGTCAAATCCGGAGACAAGTTAAACCATGGCAAGTTCGCCGAGTCACCGCAGATCGTGCAATTGATAGGGGCGCGGATGGCCAGCGGCCAGAATCTCACCGACAGCAGGGTTGGCCTGGGCGACACGATCATTCAGGCAACGACCGGAGCAGCAGCTGCGGCGGGCAGCGCAGCAGGGTTGGTGATTTCGGCACCCGTAGCGGTGGTCGATCAGAATACGCGCGACAACTACGGCAACCACGTCAACGCTCTCGCGGGTTCTCAGAACAGCCAGAAAGCGAAGGCTGGCAAGAATTGCGTTGTCTCCTCTCCGACGGGGAAAGATTGCAAGAAATAACCATTCGTCGAAACCAAAGCGGCAGTACTAAAGCCGATGAAAGGTAGACCATGCGCATCCGCAGGAACGCTGCCGTCCGGCTGAAAGGGGAATGAATGCGTCGCGTCGCGCGAATCTCACTTGCCATCATCCTTTCACTAGCCGTTGCAATCTTGACTGCCTGGGCCGGACTTGCCATGTGGTACCGCCTGCCTGTGGAACAGCTTGGTCGGGCTGTAGCCTGTGCCCTTTTCGTCCTGTTCGGCTGCGGCATCGTCGTCGCGCTCTTCAGCCATTTTCGCATCAAGGCGTTTGCACTGTTCCTCGCTGTGTTTGCCGCGGTTCTGGTTTGGTGGAGCACGATCAAGCCTGTGGGCGACGCCGACTGGGCGCCAGATGTCGCCCGTCAGGTAACCGGCACCCACGACGGAAATCTGTTGACGCTAAAAGATGTGCGCGCCTTCGAATGGCGTAGCGACACTGATTTCACCGAGCTCTGGACAACCAGGACCTACGATCTCTCCAGCGTCCAGACCGTCGACCTCTTCATGTCTTATTGGTCTGGAACCAAAATCGCTCATGTCATCATCAGCTTCGGCTTTGCAGGAGGTGACTATCTTGCTTGGTCCATCGAGGTGCGGCGAAGTAACGGTGGCAAGTTTTCGCCCATAGCGGACCTGTTCAAGAGCAATCCTCTGGTCATTATCGCGGCTGACGAGCGAGACGTGATCGGCGTCAGGTCGAATGTTCGGGGAGAGGACGTCCAGATCTATCGACTAAGGGCGTCGCCGGACGCAGCCCGGACGCTCCTTCTGGAATATCTCTCTGACGCAAATGCGCTTTCCGCGACTCCAGAATTCTACAATTCCATTACCACCAACTGCACGACCACAATCGTCAAGATGATGAGAGCGGTTGGTGACGTGGTCCCTCTCGACTGGCGCCTCATCGTCAACGGCTATCTTCCCGACTATGCCTATGCACGGGGTGCACTCGACACCCGCTTGCCATTGTCGACTCTTAGGGAGTTGGCCCACATCGACGACCGTGCGCGAAAGTCAGGCATTTCGGCCGATTTTTCGAGGTTGATCCGGGTTGGTGTGCCGTCTCCGGCTCGGAGTGAGTAGGGGACAGGCGTATTGATCGAATGCACGCGCTACGTGCGATGCCTCCGCAACAAGGCGGATGCGCTCGCCGTAGGCATCGGCGCGCAGGCCCTCGCGTCGAGAAGGTCGAGCGCGAGGTGAAGGCGCGCTCCGCTGTCACTGCCATAGAGAGCCTACGCCGCCGCCGGGATATCTGCTCCCAGCTTGCACAGGGCTCGTCGTACGGGGCATTTTGGCACCTTCGCACTACAGATCAGCTGAATATGCCGCACGACGGTTACAATTGTCCTCGGCGCCGCTGCCGAGCGGGGCGGGTCATTGCTTGAGGCACTTGAGGCCCATTGCCATTGCCTTGAAAGTGCCCTTCAGATCGACGACAAAGGTCCCCTTGGTTTCCGGAAACACGATCATTTCATATTGCTTCGCCACGTCGCGCTTGAAATTCGGGTCCTCTGTCAAGATGTAGCCGCCAGAATATCCGCCCTTGAGTTCGCCGCTCAAGCTAGTGGCCACACCCTCATAGAGATGGCCGGCGATGGAGACGAAGATTTCCGACTTGTTCCCATCCTGGAGGCCGATATCCACCTTCGTGAACACGCCGAGATACCCGACCTCCTGATTTGCGGTAACGCCCATTTGCACCGAACTTGGCCCATCTTGGCGCACGATCAAGCAATCTCCGCGGGTTTGATTTGCATAGACCGTCCAGCCCTCGATGTCGTCCCCGTACCGGACAAGCACATCGCTGGCTTTGGGAAGGGGATTTTGATCTTGTGCGTAGGCTGCCGTCGCAGACGAAAGTGCTACTGATGTTGCCGCGACGAGTGTCATGAAGGATCGCATTTTAATTCCCCGTGTTTGCAGGTTTAATTGTTCTATAGGCGTGGTCACGATATTTCAGATTTGTACATCGATATTCGTCCGGCGGCCGACCGCAATCGCGACCGGCCGCCGGATTGCGCCAAGGCTTACTGCCCCGCGTGCTGCTTGATAGCTGCCTCGATCTGCGCTTTCACCGCATCGAGGTTGAAGCTGGCGCCCTTCTGCATCGGCGGATACTCAATGGCCGTCATGGCCAGCTTCGACACCACCTGTTGAACGAACACGAAGCGCCAGAACTCATACTGGAACCAGGAGAAGTAGTTTTGCGAGCCGGTTTTCGTCCCGCTGTCCGGCCAGCCCGTGCGCTCGAAAGGATCGAGACGAAGATTGATCAGGTATGGCACGTCAGGGCGGGTCTTCTCACCCAGCCAGCCGCCGGGTTGGTCGATGAAGCGATACTTGAAGTCGTCGACACGCACTGCGCCAAGCGAGCTCTCGCCAAAGTAGTAGATTTCGTGGCGGGCTGAAGGCCCTTTGCCGGTGATCATGTCCATCTGGTTATAGCCGTCGAGATGGATCTTGTAGGTCCGCCCGGCGAGTTCCTTGCCCGTCAGCAGCTCCGAGCCGATGTTGGGATCGCCCGCCGCGGCGACGAAAGTCGGGAACCAGTCGAGCCCCGAAATGATGCCGTTCGACACTGCGCCCGAGGGGACATGACCAGGCCAGCGAAGCAGCGCCGGCGCCCGGAAGCCACCCTCCATGACTGTGCCTTTGGATTGCGCGAACGGAGTCTGACCGCCATCGGGCCAGGTGAAGACTTCGGTGCCGTTGTCGGTGGTGAACACGACGATGGTGTTGTCGTCCACGCCCATGTCCTTGAGCTTCTGCATGGTGGCGCCGACGATGTCGTCGAGCTGAGCCATGCCGGCTTCGTGAATGGTCCAGCCATTCTCCGAATTGCGCAGCGCCTCATACTTCGGCGACAGGTGTGTCACGATGTGCATGCGCGTCGGGTTGAGCCAGAGGAAGAACGGCTTGCCGTCCGCCTTGGCCTTGTCCACGAACTTGAAGGCGAGATCCTGGATTTCGTCGTCCACGGTCTCCATCCGCTTGGGATAGAGCGTGCCGGCATCCTCGATCTTTTGCTTGCCGACCTTGCCCCAGCGCGGCATCACCGTCGGATCATCCACGTCCGTGGCCCAGGAATGGACCATGTTGCGCGGGCCGACCGTGTCGAGCAGCTCCTGCGGGTAAGCGGGGTGCGCAGGGTCCTCCATTGCGTCGAGGTGATAGAGGTAGCCGAAGAACTCGTCGAAGCCGTGCACGGTCGGCAGGAACTCATTGAGGTCGCCGAGGTGGTTCTTGCCGAACTGCCCGGTCGCGTAGCCCATCGACTTGAGCGCCGTTGCGATGGTTACCGCTTCAGCCGGGATACCGACCGGCGAGCCAGCTTGGCCAACCGTGGTCATGCCGGTGCGGATCGGCAGTTCGCCAGTGACGAAGTTTGCACGGCCGGCCGTGCAACTTGCCTCGGCGTAATAGTCAGTGAACAGCATGCCTTCGGCTGCGATCTTGTCGAGGTTCGGCGTGCGCCCGGCCATCATGCCGCGGTTGTAGGCGCCGATGTTCCAGATGCCGATGTCGTCGCCCATGATGACGACGATGTTGGGTTTCTGGTCCTGCGCGGTTGCCGGCATGCTTGCGGCCGTAAAGGAAGCAAGGGCGAGCGGCAGCCCAAGCGAGATATTCCTGATCATACTCACGATGAACGTTCCTCCCGGCTGCCCGAAACGGGCCGGCAGCCTATGCCCATTTGCAATCGCCTCACTAGCTTCCGAAACATTAGGGGATTGCCCTGTCGTTGGGCCCGTAGCATCGGGTATGTTCTGTAGTAGGAGCGTCTTGTGTAACGTTCGCAGTTGGGTGCCGGGCACACAGCAGAGCGCAAGTATCGGCGTTCCCTTCCGGCACGCCATGCTGCCATTCCAATGGTCGTTAGATCTGTCGCGAAAACCAGGCGCGGGCGAGCAGCAGGCCCAGCGCGGCATGGATCGCAACCGCTGGCCACAGCAGTTTTCCCGCTTGGGCACCTTCGATCCCGAGATAGGCAAGGTAAATGGCCGTCAGGACGTTGTAGGTCAGCATAGCCGCCAGTGCCGAGTTCTTGCCATGTTGCTTTCGGCCGACCCAGCCACCCACGCCCAGCGCAAGCAGTGCGACGCCGGCGACGCGGCCGACGGCTAACCCCGCGCCGGACAGGCTTTCGTCGAGCAGCAACCAGCCGACCGTGCTCGGAACGACAATCAGGGCGATGCCGGTGGCAGCCTCTATGATGGCGGCCACCGCAAGCAACCGCGCAACCGACATGGCGGCAGAGCGCACTTTTAGCAGTAGTATACGCCAACCGCGCAGCGTCGTACCGTGCGGCGTGCCACCCCGGCGACGCTGACAGGCGTTAGCGGACGTCCGACCCTGGCCTCAGCGGTCGAGATCAGATCATAGGCGCCGGGAACCGTTGGCCTTTCCGAGGCTCCGAGTCCGATAAACCCGATGGTTCCGGCGAGCAGAATAATTCTCAGTTTCCTTGTCGTGGTCATTGTGCACCTTCTGGTGAAAACTGTGCGGGCAGTTCATCGGTGTCGGTCAGTTCCTTTGCCTCTACCTTCTTGGCGTCGGTCCCGTTCTTGAAGCCGAAATCATCGGCCGCAACGTCGCTCCCGGTCTTCCAGTCCCTAACTTGGACGCTGTATTGCGGCCCCTGATCGACGTCCTTGCTGGTAATGACATAACGGCAGGGATAGGGGTGCTCGCCCTGGGCGATCCAGATCTGCCAATCGACCTCCTTGGCCCGAAACGCCAGGTGGTCGCATTCGGTGCCGCCGATCACGCCGCTGCCGAGGTCCTTCACGTCGCTCACGTCACGCATCAGTTCCTCGTAGACGTTCGACATAAGCAGGTCAGCACCGGGGACGGGCCGATGGAACTTATCCCGCAATTCGTCGACCAGATGGTCCAGGGTGCCGGGCACCTCGGCCTGCGTGTAGAGGTTGGCGTCTTTGCCTAGCAGCGTGAGGGTCTTGCCGTCGAAGATCATCTCGACATTGGCGAAACCGCCACTGCGCGTGGCACGGATCTTGTCGGGCCGGTTGAGGACGACCGTCCCCGAACTGGCAAACAGAAGTTTCTGGTGATCCTTGGTGACGACCTCGAAGTTGGTGTCGTATCCAAAGGAAATGGAGCTCTCGGCCGCCATGTAGTCGGACATCGCCTTGAGCATGCTCTTGGCCTCTGCGTCATCCGCTGTCGCAGGCGCTCCCCAGCCGATCGCCAAGATCATCGCCGCTGTAGATGCGGCGGCGAGTCTCCTTGATTTTCGTGGTATTTTTTTCATCTGAGTGCCTCCTTCAAGGTTGCTTCGGCACTATAGTCGGGGAAGCGGAGGAGCACCCGTAACATCGGGTAGGTTCTGGTATGGTCGCTACTTTTATGGCGCGGCGGCCTGCCAGCGCGACAGCGCAGACCGACGCTCAGAGCCGCACTTACCCGCGCGACTACATATCAGATGTTATGGCAGGCACTGAGGAGCCTGACGGCGCGTCCGGCGGCACGGGCAAGCCTGCCTTGCGAAGGCTCGCGATAATGCGCGCCCGATCCCCCACCTGAATGTTGCGCTTCACGAGTTCGGCCTCAATGTTGGGGATGAACGCTGGGCTCATCTTCATAAAC
Source organism: Mesorhizobium sp. LjNodule214 (assembly GCF_964252735.1). Classification (NCBI taxonomy): domain Bacteria; kingdom Pseudomonadati; phylum Pseudomonadota; class Alphaproteobacteria; order Hyphomicrobiales; family Phyllobacteriaceae; genus Mesorhizobium; species Mesorhizobium sp. LjNodule214. Next base: position 2,156,376 of record NZ_CAXUPE020000001.1, on the reverse strand, counting down.
ATTTCTCCCTCCCGGGTTGCTTCCGCCATCATCCCCGCCTTTGCATAGATGGCGGTCGCTACCACATGGTAGATTGGGAGTTTCTGGAGATTGGCCTGCCGGATCTCGGCCACGGCTTTTTGGTCCTCATGTTGCATATAGGCCGCGAGCGCGAGCACCGTGTGGTAGTACCCGCCGGCCCCCGGATTCCGGTCAAGAGCTAGCTGCACGAGCTCCGCCCCACGCTGCCATTGCCCTCCGAGTGCCAGTCGTGTGCCGAATTCGCCGAGGAACTCGGTGTCGTTGGGATTGAGGGCCAGTGCCCGTTCCCCGATTTCCATCGACTCAGCCAATTGCTGATTGAAGAACAAGGCCGTCATCAAGGCCTGAAGTGCGCGCATATTGTCCGAGTTCAGCTCGACCGCCCGACGCGCTGCAGCGAGTGCACGTTGAACCGACGTGGGCGCGCCTTTTCGCCCATTGAAGCCAAACCGGTCCTCGTCGACGTAAGCAATTGACAGCATCGACCAGGCGGTAGCGTAGGATGGAAAGCGCGCGACGGCGCTCTCGAGGCAGTCGCGGACCGCAGCATGCCGTTCGACACTCAGCTCGGTGCGATAGGCGTAAAACTGAAGCGTGCAACGGTAGGCATCGAGATCATCGGGCGGACCGTTCGCGGTGTCGGCCTGATAGATGACGCCGTAGGGCTGCGCTACTACTGTTGCAACCTGGGCAGCGACATCGGACTGAATGGCGAAGATATCGCGGGAACGGAAATCGTCGTTGTAGGTCTGAGACCACAGGATCGTGCCGTTTTCGGTTTCGATCAGACGGGCTGTGACACGGATGCGCGCGCCGGAGATCTGCACCCCGCCGGTCAGAAGGTAACCGGCTCCGAGTTGCTGGATGTGCGAAGGGGCGACTTGCGATGGCAAGGCCTCTGAGGTCTCGCGGCCGAACACGGTGAGTTCCTTGAAGCGCGGCAGGATGCTCAGCAATTCCTCGGTGAGCCCCATCGCATAAAGCTTGGCTTCCGGTCCTCCGCCGAGATCGGCGAATGGCGCGATCACCAGCGTTGGTCCCTCGGGACCGGCCGCCCGCGCCGAGGGCAAGGAGGTCTGCGACCCTAGCTGGCTGGAGGCCCAATATGCAAGGGTGAGGAGGCAGACGACGACTGCGAGCGCTGCCGTGGCGAGCCAATGCACTCGTTCCCATGAAATCGAAGCCGCTTTCGAAATCTCGGGAGCCGCTGCAGGTTCGACTGGCGTGAGTTCGACTGCGTTCGAGACGCTCCAGCTGAAAACGGGCACGTACCCGCCCTTGGGGATTTCGATGCGGATCGGATCGGTGTATCCCGACAGCAAGAAATACCGCTCAAGCGCGCGGCGCAACCGACCCGCCTCGATCCGCACCACCGGATCGTCCTGCGTGAAGTTTTCGTCCCGGTCGAAAACCTCGATGGCGATCGAATAACCCTTGATCCGCGTAGCGCGCCCAGAAAGCGTTTCCTCCACGATGTAGCGTAGGAAAGCACAAGCGCGCGCCGGCACCGAAAACTCGGGACTTGAGAGAATGCGCTCAAGCTCGGCGCGGACCTCCTCCGGAGAGGGTGGCAGTCGGACTCCCGAAGTCAGTGCTAGCGCTGCAACCCCAGGATCAAAGGCGTTCATTCCATAACCCCTCGTACCCCACCTTGAGGGCTGTCCCGACCTGCCGTCGGGCATTGGCTTAGGAGTTGAAGTAGGAACTGGTTAAGCAGCGTACTCCCGGCATTCCGTTCCGTCCACGACTAAGTACGATTCCATACATTCCAGCGTTGGCTACAGTAACCTACGCCCGCAACTGCTGCGACACGCCTATGCTCCATTGCTGCTCAGGAGCATCGCCGGCGGCGGAATGGGCGTCATTGATATGGATCAAAAAATCGAGGCGGCCCAACGGCGCTTTCCCTTGCGAAAGCGCGCGATCGAGGAACTCGCCGTCCGCGATGAGGATTTCCGCTCGCTGTGTATCGACCTTGCTGACGCCGAAAGTGCGGCCCTGCGTTGGGAGAATTCCGACGCACCAAAGCGTGATGAGCGTCGCGCCGAATACCTAGCGCTTGTCAACGACCTGGCCAAGGAGATCGAAGCAATATTGGATACAGCCACCATTATCCCGCTCCCGGCCCGGCGGCCGAAAAGTCAGTAGTGAGCGAAAGCTGCTCAATGGCTGGCGCAGGCCTCGCAAAGCGGAGCAGCCCTTGGCCGCACAGAACATACCAGATGCTACAACGCGCGGCGAGCCAAAGTATCACGCCGCCGCCTCCTTCTGTTGCGCAGCCGCACTGACCACTGCTTCCTGTTGCGGTCCGGCAGAGCTCTGAGCCAGTACGGATTTCGCGAGTTTGATGCCGTTTTCATCAAACGCTGTCTTGATCATGAGGAGGGCGCGACGGCGGACGGTCGTTTGCTGTCCGGGCTTGGTCTTGAACCTCAGCGTCAGCTTGATCCCAAGGTCTGCGAAATCTTCGACTCCCTGCATCTTGAGCGGCTCGATGGTTATCGCCTTGAGCTCGGGGTCTTCGGCCAATTCAAGCCCGATCTTCTTGATGAGCTTGCGCGCCTTTTCCAAGTCGGAATCATAGGTAATGGTGAGCGACAGCTTCTCGATCACCCAATCGCGGCTCATGTTCTGGACGGCTCCGAGCACCCCGAACGGCACGGTGAATATGGGTCCCCGGTTGTGACGTAGCTTCACCGAGCGCAGGCTGAAGGATTCGACTGTGCCCTTGTAGCTGCCGCTCTCGATATATTCACCGACACGGAAAGCATCATCCAGCAGATAGAAGACGCCGCTGAGAACGTCTTTTACCAGTGTTTGCGCACCGAAGCCGATCGCAACGCCGGCAATGCCCGCGCCGGCAATCAGAGGCCCGATCGCAACCCCCATCGCCGACAATGCCATCAATATGGCAACGACAGCGAGCGTGGCCCAAAGAAAATTCCGCAGTATCGGTAAAAGCGTGCCGAGCCGACTGCGCCTCTGCGACTGCTCCGTTTGATCGACCGCCGTATCGCGCACTTTGGCAATCTGATTGTCAATCAGGGTCCGCGTAACGCTCCAGACAAGGTCGGCCACGAGCAGGATGATGACCGCGCTGATGACGCCATGAGCGGCCCGGCGCGACGGCGTGTCACCCGCGCTGAGCGTGATGAGATCTATATCCCATGCCCAGGCGAGGAGCAGGAGAGCGGAAACGATCAGGATGAACCGGATGCTCCGGCCGAGAAGAGTTGCGCCAGCGCTAGACGTCTCCACGTCGACACTGGAAGCACCGGGCCGTCGTAGGATGTGGACGACGCTGCGTTGCGCGACAGCATTGGCCCAAACGAGACCTGCCGCAATTGTCGCGAGCCAGAATAGCTGCACTGCGCCGAACGCCCACAGGCACCACAGCAGGACGAGATAGGCCGACAGGAGACCCGCCGACGTCTTCGAGCGCACCACCGTCCCTTCATCCGTTCCAGCGTCCTCAATCGTTGGCTGCTGGGCCCGCCTGACCGTATCGATGCCGACGGCGAGCACCCCTAAGCCGAACGAATAGGCCACGATCTCACGGGCTTCGATCGAGAAGCCGAGGAGGTTCAACGACAGTGTTGTTGCATACCCGACGGCGAGGATGACGACGAGCAAACCGAGCCGCTGGCTCCAAAACTTGGCCGAGTCCCCGTCCATGGGAACGATCCGAAAATCGTTCGCGTCGCTTCCAGGCGGCGGTAGAAGAAATCGGAACAAAACGCGTGCAACGAGCACGATGATGAAGGCGAGCAGATAGGCAAGCACGATCTTCTCGACGGTGTCGGGCCAATAGTCCAGGACAAGGAAGGTGCCGACGCCAGCCGCAGCGATGATGGCGACGCGCCCTAGCTCATTGGCGGATCGGCTGCCGTGTGCGACCAGCTGACGGCGTCTTGTGTTCACCGGCAGGCGTGCGATGTGGGCTTCAAACCCCGATGTGGCTCGCCGATACAGCCACGCGGCCCCGAAGCCGGCGGCCCCGAGCGCCCCGACAAGGCCAACGAGGCCAGCCGGACCAATATCGTCAACATCCGCTACAAGAATGGACCAGGCTGCTGCAAACTGATCGGGCAGCGTCGGCAGTGCCCGGGCGAGGCCATAGATGTGCGCCCGAATGGCGCTGACGTAGTCGGCCAGCGGGTGAGACGGAGGCGGCACCGGGGTCGGTGCGCCCGGAACCTGCGTCGTCGCCGGTGTGGCTCGGTGCCCCTCAAGCCATTGTTGAACTCCAGGATCGGCCAGCAGGGACAGGATTGCATCGATATTCGGCGGCAGCTGTTCCTTCGACGGCGCGGTATCCGCTCGAGCCGGGAGCATGACCCCAAGCAGCATGAAGACAGCAAGAAAAAGAGCGCGCATCGTGTTCGCCTCCTGACGCCAGCACTTACAAAGGCTGTTATTCGGCCTTTGGCAGACAAGTCTTACAGCATGTCGATGGAACTCGTCTGATCACCGGCAGGTCTCAAGGCACCATCGTGCATGGTGTGGGTGTTCAGGGAGTAGGTTACCAGATGCTACGCGCGTGCACGCGCCACGTCCGCTAACCTTCGCGTCAATCAGTGCAGAGGAAGCGACAAACAATGTCATTCCCCTCGCTGGCCGACGACTACCGGACAAGAAATAAGATGGATTATTTGATCGACCGGCTTTGCCTGCCCTGTGTCGGGTTATGATTGCCGAGCAGAACATACCAGATGCTACGCGCACTGACTACTTTCCCTTTCAGTAATGCGAGCTCGATCGTAGCGGCAGCACCACTGCATCGCCGTGGGCGAACGGGCCTAACGATGAAGAGTGCCTTTCGGAGGATGTTCGACAATGAAGATTACCGCTCTGCTGATCTCGACCTTGGACTTAACCACAGCAGCCTTCACGCAGGCAGGCGCCCAACAGATCACAGGAGGCTCGCCGAAACTCGAACCGTCGTAATTGGCGCGTGCTAAGGCAGCAATGTTGGAGATTGCTAATGGCTATCAATAGGTCGACTCCCATGACCGTTGCCCAGAGGGCGAAGCACGAGCTGTGGGAATTTGCACTGCTCTCAGCGTATCTCTACGTTTGTTTCGGTGCACTCATTCTCTACAAAATGGCGATACTCAATGGGGAAGGTGTCGGTTATCTGCCGTTCGGGTTGGTGGCCATCAAGGCATTGATCCTGGGGAAGTTTGTACTACTCGGACAGGCAGTCCGATTGGGCGATCGGCACGAGAGAAACAGGATCGTCTACCTCATAGCCTACAAGGGGTTGCTCTACCTTGCTCTGCTGATCGTTCTCTCCGTTGTTGAGGAAGCCGTGGTGGCGATCATTCACGGCCAAAAAATCGCCGCTTCGCTTGCTGAACACGTAGGTGGCAAACTGCCCGAGACACTCGCAGCAAGCCTGATCATGCTTCTGATACTCATCCCATATCTGGCATCCAAAGAGCTTGACGTCGTCCTCGGTGAAGGCAGGCTCTGGAAGATGCTGTTCGAACGCCGGGCTGGCGCCTGACTTAAGGCCGTGCGTCCATCAATTCCGCGAATGAAGTATCGAAAGGTCAGCGGGTTTCGCCGTTGGCCTTCCCATGTCCTACCGATCATGACCGATGCCGGTTGGAGGGTTTTTGAACGCCGCGTCTATTCAGGCGTCAGTGATTGCCCCGCCGGAAAAGCACGGTCGCGTTACCAGTTCGACTGCGCACACAGCCCGGAATGCGATGAGGCGGTGAGGCGTAACCGCGCTTACTCAGTCAAAGGGTGGGCTACAAATGTTCGATTTCATCCCCGACACGGCACGATTAGTTCAAATCTTTTCACAAGCCACCGCCCCAACTTTTTTTCTCGGCGCGGTGGCGGGGTTTGTTTCGCTCATGGCTTCGAGGCTGTCAGGCGTCATGGAGCGTGTACGGACTCTGAACGCAATAGCCGACGATGACCACGCTCGCGCCCACCTCAAGTCCGACGTTGAACGGTTGAGACGCCGGGCGCATCTCTTAAACAGTGGCATACTAGCGGCATTGCGCGGCGGCCTTTGTGCAACTCTGCTACTGGCGATCCTATTCATAACTGAATTCATCGGCCTGGAGTACTCGTATGGCGCTGGTCTGCTTTTTGTGACTGCTACGTGTTTCCTGGGTTTTGCACTGTTTCGCTTCGCCCAAGAAGCTCGCATCAGTGTCAATGAGGCTGATGAATACCAATAGCTGGGCTTGAGAGCTTCAACGCCAAAGGTAACCCGCGAGCCACACTCCTCCCCCGTGGCAGTCCCGCAGCGAGCGTGGCGACAAAGGCGACCGCTATGGATGCCGCCGGACCGATGCGCTAGAACATACCAGATGCTACGGGCGTGTCGCCCCCTCTACCCCTAGGGTTGCGGCAGGCAACGCGGGAAAGCCAGTAACATGAAGCGATCCACTGGTGGAGGATAGGGCGTGAACCGAACCATGTTTGCGACTACGCTGGCCTCGGCGGCGGGGCCAGTCGCACAGTTTGGTGCCCGTCGGGTGCGGGGGATGTCTGAATTGACATTGCGCTTCGCTTGCCTGCTTGCCCTCTGCGTCTTGGCCTTGACAGCCTGCGTCGGCATTTCTGCGACTGAACTCAGCACGATCGGGACCACCTCGACGCACGAGAAGATAGACTTTGAGGTGCTCTACGCTTTCGCCGACCGCTCCCAAACCGCGTATGAAGCCGAGGATGTCATCCGCTCCAAGTTCCCGGCAACCACGAGAGTGGCCGACCCCGGGACAACGGACGGGCGCTACTTCCTTGAGGTGGACCAAAAGAAGCATACGCAGACAATCACAATCCGCGGCACGGCTAGCAAGATAGATATCCACGACGATATCGAGGTCAAGATTCGCGAGGACCGGCAGATAGCAATTCCCGTCCATACCGGCTTCGACCTCACCACCCTGGCCATCTACGCCGACGTCAAGCCGTACCTGAGACCGGGCTACAAAACCTACATCACCGGCCATTCGCTCGGCGGCGCCGTCGCCGCGCTGCTTGCAGTCTATCTGATCGAGGACGGCCACAAGGTCGTCAAGGTCATCACGTTCGGCCAGCCGAAGTTCACCACCGCAGCGGGGGTGGCGAAACTCGCCATGCTGCCCATCACCAGGGTGGTCGACGAGAACGATATCGTTCCCATGCTCCCGCCCACCACACTCGGCAACAGGGAGTACGGGACGTATGAGCATGTCGGACCCGAGCTCATTCTGCTCGAGGGACCGCGCTTTGCGTTTCTCCAAACCCACGACGCCACTCGCATTTCGATCGGCGAACTGGCCCGCTCGATGCGCATCGCCGAATTGAAGGACCACCACATGGACAACTACATGCGACGGCTGTCGGCGAAGATGAAGGCCGGGGTCGAGGTGCCTTACCACGATCGCGAGAAATATGTCGCTAGTAGCAAGCCACAAGCACTGTGATCGGACGAAGAAGCCGATGAATTTCCTTTTCAGTCAGCCGGCCGGTTGGGACACCCACGTCACCAGAGGAGGCAACCGTGGTTGATAACTCGGTGCGACTCGGCTTGCCGCCACACTTGCTGGATGGCGAATGCGCACGATCTCGTTCTGGCAAATGAGCCGACTCGCATCGGCAAGCCGCGCCTTGATTTGCATCATTTTCAAAAGTTGCCGGTACGACCGCAAGCCGCAGGGCAGGTTAGTGCCGATACTTCTTGCGATGTTCCCAGGCAGGCAATTGGTCGCAAGGCCGTAAGCGGTCCGGTCGTTCCATTATCCTGGTTCTTCGTCCGCAGCCTTCCCCTTGATCGTGATCAAGGACCGATGCAGCGATCGGGATATCCTGCCAGCTCAAAGGAGAATTGCGATGCAGGATATCAAGGTCGATGAAGCGCTGTGGGCGTCCAGCATGCTGCCCGAGGGCATTTTGGAGCGCTGGTTCATCGCCAGCGGTGAAACCGTCAGGGCTGGCGAGCGAATAGCAGAAGTTAGAATTGAAGATGCGCTGCACGAGATTGTCGCGCCGGCAAACGGGCGAGCGACGATTGTCGCGACAGTGAACGCTGTCATCGAACCTGGTTCAGTCCTAGCAACATTGGACGACTCGTTGCGACCCGGCTGATGGCGTTTAGCGCGTCACGGTTTGAGAGAGCGCCGAGGGAGAGCTAAGGGAGTTCAGCATGGTTAAGAGATCGGACAAGATAGAGATTGGCATGGATGTGGCGGTGAGGTGCCGCGTCACCAACACCTGGCAGGATGATCTAGGGGACCAGTGGGCTACGGTGCTGATCGATGGCTATGATCTTCCGATCACGTTGAAGGCGACCCATTTCTTCCCGGTTGATGACAGCGACTGATCGGTTGCCAGAGGGGACCCTCGTGGGGTGCACCACCATCCACAATACAGGGATTGCATTGTCGCCGTCGAAGCGGCGGATCATCCCACGGAAGCGCTGATCTTTGCGCACGCTCGATCGTTCTTCCGCGCCGCCGACTGTATGTTGCCTTAGCCCCAGTTGCGGCGGGTTTGGCTGGCCCGCAATCGGCTGCGAGGCCGATTGCGCATGGACCAAGATCAGATCTGCGTCGCGCTCTTGCCCATTGCTTGCCTTGTTCCTGTCACCGATCACGGCTTCTGCAAGCTGGCGATATAAGCGATGATCGCCTCGATCTGATCGGGGCTGGCAACCCACTCGGGCATGTCAGCGTGGCCGGTTGAAATGCCCTCGGCGAGCGCCTCTTCGAGATCGGTGAGCGGATAGCGCTTCGACAGGGTGCGAAAGGCGGGAGCGTCCGGATGGCTGCTCACGTCGGTTTTTCCAACAGCATGGCAGCGTGCGCAATTGACTTGCACCAAGGCCTTGCCGTGTTCCGTCACGCTGTCGGCCAGGGCTGGCGACATAACACCAAGCAACGCCGCCGCAAGGATGGAAACTCGCGATCGACGACTTTCATTGCCGATATAGGCATTCATGCTTGCAAGCCTCTGCAATGGTCAATTCTACGCGACCGTCTTGGCCGCCATGTCCTCGATCGCAGTCTCGGCTTCCTTGCGCACACGCCGGGCCGTTTCCGAAACGAGCTTCGAGGTTAGCGCTGCGACCTTACCGGCTTCCGTGGCGTATTGCGATGTCGCGTTCTGGAGGAAGTTCGCGAAAACATCGAAAGCGTCTTTGAAGTCGCTGCCGTCGATGAGATCCTCGGCCAGCCGAACATCCTGCTCGCACCGATGTTTTAAGAACGAAAGGGTCTCGATCTGATAACGCATCATTGCCTTGAACGTGTGAGCCTGAAGGAATGCCGCGGCGAGGATAAGCTTCTGTGCATTCTGTGCATTCTGCGCCGTCGGCAAAGATAGTATGCCGAATTGGAATGGCTCGAGATGGGCTTGCATGTCGGTACTCCTTTTTGAGCGGTGCAGACAATTGTCTGCATGCAACGCTATCGCCAATTGCCGTGGGGTCGTTGATCAGGATCAACAGGTCCAAGACCTTTGCCGGCACTGCGAGCAACCGGTGTGCCCCTGGTGCACCGTTTGACGCGCATCAAGGTCCTTGCCCCGTTTTCGTGGCTGGCTTGCCTCGACCACAAGAGGGCGGCAACGATGGCTTTCAAGACGATCATGGTACAGCTGGACGTGGACGCCCTCGCCGCGCCACGCATTTCAGTCGCGTGGGATCTTGCTCGGAGGCATGATGCGGAGCTGATCGGCTTCTGTGCGGCCGAGCCACATTTTGTCATGCCCACCGGCACCGACGACAGGGCCGCCACGAGGGCGATATGGTCTCAGGTGGAAGAGATAGAAGGCCGCCTTGATTGCCTGAGAGAGGAGTTCCTGAACATAGTCAACGGCAACAACCGTGCCTCGTGGCGCGGCGAGATCGGAAATCCAACGCGCCAGCTTGCGCTCAATGCACGTGCTGCCGATCTGATCGTCATCGGATCCCCGGCGCCGGATTTCGTAATCGACCGCCACCGCACCGTGGATCCAGGCAGTCTTATTCTCGCGGCGGGCCGGCCGGTGCTCGTGGCTTCTGAAAGCCCCGCCCCGATCAAGGCCGAAAGTATTTTGATCGCATGGAATGACACGCGGGAGGCGCGACGTGCCGTCATCGACGCCCTGCCCTTCCTGACCCGCGCGAGCGATGTGGTGATCGCCACCGTGAATGATGGAGAATTCTCGTCCCGGGAAAATGCGGCGGACGTCGAGCTTTTCCTGACACGCCACGGGGTGAAGGCTCGATCCGAGGTGTTGGATGCCAGCCGCTCCGAGCCAGCGGAAATTCTCCTGCGGATCGGGCAAGAAATCGCGGCCGACCTCATCGTTCTGGGCGGCTACGGTCATAGCCGGGTCCGGGAAATGACCTTTGGCGGCGTGACGCGCTCACTGCTCCAGACCGGATCGTTCCATCGGCTGATCTCGAATTGAGGCAACGGATGCGCGAGCGAGCAGATCCTCGAAGTGGGCGATATTGGCACGCGCAATAAATCGGTCCACGACATCCTCAACGCCCGGACGGAAAACACTGAATATACGTTACTCCCAACATCGTGGGCAGTCCCAGCTGTTTTGACGCAGATCAATGCGCGCCCCGCAATCGCGTGATTTGTGGCAGACGACGCAAACCGTCTGAATGGAGCATCCCATGTTCACTTGGCGTTCTGCCTTAGCCGCAGGATTTATGATGGTCGTGACAGGAATGCCTGCTCTGGCGGGCGCTGAAAACGACGATGCTGGCTGGTGGCCCCGGTGGGGCATGGGCCGAATGATGATGGGTCAATGGGGTATGAGCGGCCCGATGGGTGGCTATGACTCAGGCGAGATGCTCGATCGAATTGACGGACGCCTCGCTTTCCTCAAGGCGGAACTGAAGATCACCGACGAGCAGGCGCCGTCCTGGGATCAGCTGGCCGCCGTCATTCGCAGCACAGCCGAAACGCACAACGCGCTGATGCAGGCCATGATGAAGGAGTTCCAGGAAGGCGACTTCCTGAAAAAGCCCCTGCCCGAGCGGCTGGCCTACCAACAGACTCATCTCGAAGCCCGTCTGGAACAGGTAAAGGCTGTCAGGACGGCCGCCGAAAACCTATACGCAACACTCAGCGACGAGCAGAAGAAGGCGGCCGACGAGATCGTACTGCCTATGATGGGGATGGGCATGGGGCGATCGGGCGGCTTCGGGCCTGGAATGATGTTCAGGTAGTCTCCCTTCGCTTGAGGAGACATGGACTGATGCAGATAGCCTGCGGAGGAGCTGAGCGCGTGTTCGTTCTGTTTCGGCTTCTGGGATTTCTGGGGACACTGTCTGTGCTCGGCATGACTCATGCGGCCGGCTCGACGATCTTTCCAACAGGCGTGACCTACAGCAATTGGACTGAAGAGACCGAAGAGACCCGGTTCTGCGAAATCATCGTCGATATCAGCAACCCGCCATCGCGCGAACTCGTCAAATTCATCACATTTGGTGGATACGACAGGTCCGACGGTACGGTTCTGGCCGGCTTTCTCATGGCGGCAATCGATGTCGCTGCAATCGAAAAGTCCAAGATCGTGCCGATTTCAAACGCAGCCTTCAATTCCGCGACTTTCAATTCGCCGGGGCAGCTGAGCTCCGAAACCTTTGATGACGGTACAATAATGGCGACGACGGACAACGCCAAGCTCGCCGCTCCATTCATCAATGCCGTGCTTGCCGGAGATTATGAATTGAGATTCTCCCGCGACGAACCGAATTCGGAAATGCGAACCTACAAGATCCTGACCGCCCCGTCGGGCTCTGTAGCGAGCAATTTCATTCTTTGCATGGACGGCCTGACGATCGGATCCAAGCAGGTTCGGTCGTTCACATCGGGAAGGAGAAGCCTGCTGCCGGAGCGATTAACAGCAGGCTCCGCATCACGATGGCGGCAGCCTCCGGCAGGCGCCAAATAATTTGATGCGGCTCAATGCAAGGATCTTCCCGTTGGCCAAGATGGCGCGACGGACGTGAAGGAGTACTCGCATGGCTCACACCTCGGCAATTGGTTTTGCTCACGCGGCCGAGCAGGCCCAGCAATGGGTGAGTGAGTTGGCCAGGGACCTGGGCTGGAGCGAGCAGAGCGCCTACCGGCTCCTGAGATCCGTCCTGCACACACTGCGGGACTGGCTGTCACCTGCGGAAATGGCCGATCTTTCCGCCCAGCTGCCGACGCTCATCAGGGGCATCTACTTCGAAGGCTGGAATCCATCGGCGCCTGAGTCTGAGCACAAGAAGCGAGATTTTGTCCTCAGCGTCAGAAACAGTTTCGGCTATGATGAGGCCGTCGATTTTGATGTGGCGATCAACGCGGTGTTCAAACTTCTCGACCGTCATATTTCGCATGGCGAGATCGTGCAGGTAAGAAACTCGATGAAGAAATCGCTTCGTCATCTGTGGCCGGCGGGTTGATCGATGTTTCGTGACCGTCAGGACGCCGGACAAAAGCTTGGCATCGAGCTGGAGAAACTCCGGCTGCATCAGCCAATCGTTCTCGCCTTGCCGCGGGGCGGCGTTCCCGTCGCTGCTGAGGTGGCCAAGGCGCTGAAGGCCCCGCTTGACCTGATTATCGTGCGCAAGGTGGGGGCGCCGGGGAATCCCGAACTGGCTGTTGCCGCGATCGTCGACGGCGATCCTCCAGATGTCGTACTCAACCGGGACATCGTCGAAGCCTATTCACTCGACGATGACGAACTTCGCGTATTGATCGCCAAAGAGCGCCCTGAGCTGGAACGACGACGCCTGGCCTATCGCGGCAAGCACTCGGCCCTGTCGGTGTCCGGAAAAACAGCAATCATCGTCGATGACGGAGCCGCAACCGGAACGACAATGAAGATCGCGATCCGAGCCTTGAAGAGGCGTTCGCCTCGGGAAATCGTTGTCGCGCTTCCCGTGGCACCTGCTGACACGTTGACTGAACTTGCCCAGGAAGCGGACTGCACCGTTTGCCTCAGTCAACCGGCGCATTTTCGCGCTCTCAGTCAACACTACCTCAATTTCCCGCAGCTCTCCGATAGCGAAGTGCTGGCAGTCGTGGCTGAGGCTGCTCGCGCGCATAGCGCTGGCCGACTTGGCAATTCGAAACGCCCCGCCATGGACGCCAAAAGGAGACAACGGCACAAGACAGTTGCCAAGAGTTAGGAGAACGCAACGATGCTGATCCGCACACTGTCTACTTTGGAATGCACCAAATTGCTGACGGCCAACCGCGTGGGCCGCCTGGCGTGCGCGAAGGACGGGCAGCCCTACGTCGTGCCGTTGTACTATGCGCACGCAGACAATCATCTCTATGCGTTTTCCATGCCCGGCAAGAAGGTCGACTGGATGCGAGCCAACCCTCTAGTATCGGTCCAGGTCGATGAGCACGGCCAAGGCCGAGGTTGGAGGAGCGTGGTTGTCGACGGCCGCTATGAAGAACTGCCTGACCGGGTCGGCCACAAGCTTCAGCGCGATCACGCGTGGTCAGTGCTGAGCAAGCACCCCGACTGGTGGGAGCCTGGCGCCCTCAAGCCAGTCACTCCTCCCAAGCCCGATAGCGAACCCCACGTTTTCTTCCGGATCCTCATCGAGCAGGTGTCGGGCCGGGAAGCGAGCGAGTAGGTCGTACAGCCCATTCGCTGCCAAGAAACAAAACGGGCCGGCGCAAACTCGCCGGCCCTTTTTTGTGATGTTCCCTTTTCTGGCTTTCAATTGCTACCGCGCCATCAGGACAGGCAGCGATGGATCCTCGAGCATCGACGTGGTGACGCCGCCGAAGATCCGCTCGCGCAGCCGCGAATGCCCGTAGGCGCCCATGACCAGCAGGTCGGCGGCGACATCAATTGCGTGCTGGCGAAGCACGTCGGCAACGGAACGGTTCGCACTCGGCAACCGGTCGACCGTGACGTTCACCCCATGCCGGGCAAGATAGGCTGCAGCATCGGCCCCCGGTTCGGCCCCGTGGTGGGTTTCACCCTCGACAGGATCGACCAGGACAAGATGCACTTCTTCGGCGCGGATCAGCATGTCGAGCGACTCGCGAAGGGCGCGCGATGACTCCAGACGGGAATCCCATGCGACCATCACGCATTTCGGCTTCAGCGTCGGCCGCGAACCTTGGGGGACAAGCAGCAAAGGCTTTCCAGAGGAAAATAATGCGCCCTCGATCACTTTGCTTTTCAGCGTCTCGCCGGCAAGCACTTCCGGTCCCACGATGGTGATATCGGCATAGCGGGCGCGGCGACCGATGGTTTCGTCGGCCCAGCTGGCTTCCGGATATGCGCTGACAGTGTCAGCCGAAAGTGCGCGACCAGCCAGGAACGCCGACACGGCCGCCGTTGTCTTCTTCAGGGCCTTCTCATCTGCCTGGCGCTCCTTCAGCCAGTCTTCTGAAACGATCGCGGCAAACTCTCCAACAGGCGGTGGCGCGGCGAGCACCACCACGAGAGCAGCGAGGTGCGCACCGACCTCCTCGCAAAGGCCGGCAGCGAGGTGCAGATCGCCGTCGCTCATGCCTGGTTCCGTGACCGTGAGTATCGTCTTGAATGACATCGCAGTGCTCCTGACTCTGAGTTTGGCTTCAATCGTGCCTGCAACCGTAACGAGACGGGTCGCGGCGCTCATTGCGCTGAATCAAAGATCACGTTCGGCGCCCATTTGATCCGGATCAACAGGGGTGCACACCGAGGTAGTAAGGTTCAGCCAATCAATCGGTGGACACGAAAATGAAGTTTTTGATCGCTGCAGTTTTCACAAGCTTGGCTGTCAATGCGTCAACGGCGCAGGAAATGAGCTACGGCCAGGCGGAATACCTGAACTCCTGCGCGGTCTGCCATGGTGTCGACGGCAAAGGTGATGGCCCCCTGGGCGACGAGCTGGTGAAGCGCCCAGCCGACCTGACGCGTCTATCGAAAAGGAATGGTGGCGAATTTCCGTATTGGCGCGTCTTTGCCATGATCGACGGCCGCACCATGGTGCCGGAGCACGGCGAGCGCGACATGCCGGTCTGGGGCCGGCAATTCCTTCCGGATGACGTGAAGAAGTACGGCCCAAACGCCGGAGAAATCGTCACCACGGAACGCATCCATAACCTGGCCGGTTATGTCCAGACACTGCAGCGGTAGGCATTGGGCGCGGCAAGGTTTTCGCATCGCGGGCTCAAGGAGGCAGAACCATGATCGCTGAAAACCAGGAAGCCGTGGTCGCGCTACTGCTCGATCCCGCCACGTATGGCGAGAGTGGACCGGTTGAGGCGATCGAGACCCATATTTCGCGTATCTTCCTGGTTGGCGAACACGCCTACAAGATGAAGCGAGCGGTCAAGTTGCCCTATGTCGATTTCTCGACACCGGCACTCAGGCTCGCCGCTTGTGAGAAGGAGGTTGAACTCAACTCGAAAACGGCACCTGGCCTTTATCTGGGCGTGCGGCGCATTACGCGAGAGGCCGCAGGCAAGCTTGCCCTCGATGGCTCGGGAGAACTGGTCGATGCAGCGATCAAAATGGTTCGCTTCGACCAATCGAAGCTCCTCGATCGGATGGCAATCGCCGGCGAACTGACGCCTGCGCTGATGACGGCGACTGCGCGCATGATCGTGCACTATCATCGCGGCGTACCGGAAATCCGCAATGGCAGTGGCGCCTCTAACCTTGCTGGCGTGCTCGACATCAACGAGGCCGGATTTGCCACCAGCCATGTCTTCGGCAAGGCCGAGGTCGCGACCTTTGCCGAGGCCTTCCGTACCGCGCTTGCCCGGCATTCCGGATTGCTCGACCGTCGCGAAGCAGCTGGCAAGATCCGCCGGTGCCATGGCGATCTGCATCTGCGCAATGTCTGTCTCTTTGACGGCGAGCCCCGGCTTTTCGACTGCATCGAATTCAACGACCAGATCGCGACTGTGGACGTGCTCTACGACCTTGCCTTCCTGTTGATGGACCTGTGGCATCGCGGTTTTCCGGAGCTCTCCAATCTTGTGATGAATCGCTATCTCGACGAAGCCGACGATGAGGATGGCTTTGCCCTTCTGCCCTTCTTCATGGCGGTCCGGGCAGCTGTGCGCGCGCATGTCACGGCAACGCAGGTCGAAGAGGGTAGTGCCTATACCGACAAGTTGATTGTCGAGGCCAGATCCTATTTCGAGCTTGCCCGAACGTTTCTCCAGGAGACCTCGCCGCGACTCGTTGCGATCGGCGGCTTGAGTGGTTCCGGCAAGACGACCGTTGCAGAGGCCCTCGCCGCCCGCGTCGGTGCGCCGCCCGGCGCGCGCATTGTCGAAAGCGACCGCATTCGCAAAGCGATGCATGGCGTTCCTGCAGAAACGAGGCTGCCGGACAAGGCCTATCGACCGGGAGTATCCGAACGCGTCTATCGCCAAATGGCATGGCGGGCCGGTTTGATCCTTTCCGAAGGCGGGTCGGTGGTCGCCGATGCCGTGTTCGACAGGCCAGCTGATCGAAGCCGGATCGAGAAGACGGCAAGCGACAGGAACGTCTCATTCTCTGGATTCTGGCTGCAAGCGGATCCGCTTGTCCTTTGGCAACGGGTCAGCGAGCGCATCGGTGGTCCTTCCGACGCCAACATCGATATCCTCTCGCGGCAATTGCAGCGAAATGCCACGCAGTCCAGCTGGCGCAAGGTCAACGCCGATCGGAAGCTTGCCGACATCGTCGCGGAATTGCGAAGGTTCTCCGAAGGAGATGCTTCCGAACCGGGGCTACCCCTTCGCTCAGCCTCGTGACGGCGGCAGGGTGATCGACCTCAACGGAGGTCGAGCCTTGCCTCGAGAAGGCCGGGTTCGCTCGGATGATGCGCTACCTTGAAGCCGAATTCGCGGCACATGGTCAGCATCTTGCTGTTCTCGCTGAGCACGATGCCTTCGATCCGACCGATCCCATCGGCCTTTGCATAATCGACGATCTGCCTGAGCAATTCCCAACCGAGGCCATGACCCTGCAGATCCGTGCGCACCAGCAAGGCGTATTCGGCAGCGAAGCGATCCGGATCGCAGGAAAGCCGACTGATGCCTGCCAGCGCGCCAGTTGCTGTCTCCAACGCGACGAAAGCCATGCTGCGGTCGTAGTCGAGTTGGGTGAGCCGCTTCAGCATCTGGTCGGAGAAGCTTTTACGCGGCGAGAGAAACCGCAGGCGCAGATCGTCCGGAGAAATCCTGGCGAGGAATTCCGGGTAGAGCGCGATGTCGGCCGGTCTGATCGGCCGGATGTGACAGTGCGCGCCGCCCGCAACAAAGTCCCTGGTCCAGCCCGACGGGTAGGGCCTGATGGCGAGCGCCGGGTTCGGCCCCGGCTCGTCCACGCGTTCCGGCTCGATCTCGATGCGGGCATCGAGCGCGATCACGCCATCGGTGTTGGCGAGCAGTGGATTGATGTCCATGGAGACGAGGCAGGGAAAGTCGACGATCAGCTGCGACAGTCCGTTGAGCGCAGCAGTGATTGCACCACGATCGGCCGGCTGGCGGTCGCGGAACCCGGCGAGCAGGCGGCCGATCCGCGTTTGCCCGATCAGGTCACTGGCGAGAACGTCGTCGAGCGGCGGCAGCGCGATCGCCGTATCGTCCATCACCTCGACCGCCACGCCGCCGGCACCGAACAGCACCACTGGGCCGAAGATCGGATCCCGGTTCATGCCGAGGATGAGTTCCTGCGCCTGTTTTCGCACCACCATCGGCTGAACGGCGTAGCCTTCAATGTCGGCTTTCGGTGCGTGCTTGCGCACCCGCGCCTCGATCGAGCGTGCGGCCTCCCCGACGGCCGCGGCGGTGGCAATGTTGAGTACCACCCCGCCAATGTCCGACTTGTGCGAGATCGTCTTGGACAGCAGCTTGACCACGACGTGCTCGGACGTCTTGAGGAGCCGGCCGGCCGCAATCTCCGCTTCGGCAGGAGATTTTGCGACGATCGTCTCGGGCACCGGAATGCCGTAGGCGGAAATCGCCGCCTTGGCTTCCGGCTCGGTCAGCATTCGCCGGCCTTCCTTCGCGACCTGCCTGAATATGGCACGCACGGCTTCGCGGTCACTGGTGGTGTCCTCGCTGCTGCTCGACGGCGTGCGCATCAGCGCCCGTTGGGCTCGCGACCATTCGCTCAGGTAGGAGACTGCCTTTGCAGCATCCGCAGGCGTCTCGAAACTGGCAATGCCGGCATCCTGCAGGATCAGCCGTCCGGCCCGCGCCGTATGCTCCCCGAGCCAGCAGGTCAGGACCGGTTTTTGGCCTATCTTGCCTTCCCTGGTGAGCTCAACCACCGCGCTTGCTGCATCAAGTGGCGAGCCAAGCCCCGTTGGGCAATTCATCACCAGGACGACATCTGTTCCCGGATCGGCCGCGACCGCTTCAACGGCGGCCTTGTATCGCGCTGGCGGAGCATCACCAATGATGTCTACCGGATTGGCATGCGACCAGGTGGGCGGCAGCACAGCGTTCAGGCGATTTATGGTCACCGGTGAAAACTCGGCCAGTTCGCCCTTGCAGTCGATGAGTTGATCGACGGCCAACACGCCTGCCCCGCCGCCATTGGTGATGATGCCGACGCGGGCTCGTTCGAGCGGCGCGAAGCGAGCAGTCGTTTCGGCAGCATCGAAGAGCTCTGCCAGGTCTTTGACGCGCAGGATGCCGGCACGCAGCATGCCGCATCGACCACGCGATCGGCACCCGATAGCGCGCCGGTGTGGGTCGCAGCAGCCTTCGCCGATTGCTCGTGCCTGCCGGACTTGATCGCGATCACCGGCTTGAGGCGCGCCGCAGCACGTGCGGCCGAGATGAACTTGCGCGGATCGGGAATGGTTTCGAGGTACATCACAATGGCGCGCGTGTGCGCATCGCCCGCCAGCATGTCGAGACAGTCTCCGACATCGACATCCGCCATGTCGCCGAGAGAGACGATCTGCGAGAAGCCGACATTGTTCTGCGCCGCCCAGTCGATCAGCGAAGTCGCGATGGCGCCGGATTGCGACAGCAACGCGATATTGCCTGGCCTGGCTGCCATATGCGCGAACCCGGCATTGAGTTTCACTGGCGGGATCATCAGACCCAGCGTGTTCGGCCCGATGATGCGGAAAAGGGTGGGCTTGGCGGCGTCGAGCATCGCCTGGCGCAATCCGTTCTCGCGCGTCAGCCCAGCGGTGATGACGACTGCTGCCCGCGTGCCCTTGTCCCCGAGTTCGCGAACGATACCGGGAACCGTCTCGGGTGGCGCCAGCGTCTCGCTTTTCACCCGGAGTACGACGGGATTGACCCCGACCGCAGGTGGCCGGGCGCTCTATGCGGCGGTGCGCGAAGGATTTGACGGAATCGAGGAGGTCATCCACAGGATCAAGGAGAAGAATGCCGCAAAGCCGGTCGTGACGCTCTCCCTTTCGAGTTCGCTGGTGACGCATTGGTTCGTTCCGAGGCTGAGCGCCTTCAATACCAGATTCCCAGACGTTGACCTGAGATTCGAATTGATCGCGGGCGTTCTGCGCGGGCCGGCTGAAAACGTCGACCTTGCCACAAGAATCCTGGCCGATGACGACACCAGCTATCACCGTTGGGCGTTCTCGCCGGAAATCATCGTTCCGGTATGCAGTCCGTCCTACCTGTCGGCTCGTGGCCCGTTGAAGCACGACGCGGACGGCGGAGGTCATGTCCTGCTCCATCTCACCGATCCCAAATTGCAGTGGTTGGACGCTTGGGGCCAGGTCGCCGACCGCAAGACCAGCAGGGCAAAGTGGCTCGAATTCTCGGACTACGCGGTTGTGCTTCAGGCCGCGATGAACGGGGAAGGTGTCGCGCTCGGCTGGCTCAGCAATGTTTCGAGGGCTTTGCTTCAGGGAGCACTTGTTCCGGCTTCGGACCGGCAGATCAACACCGGCCGGACTCATCACCTAGTTGCGCCGCGCTCGAGGCTGCTGCGGCCTGTCGTCTCCGAGATCTGCGCTTGGATGATTGCCGAGATGCAAGCGGAGTTGAAGGCTTTGCACGCAACATTGCGGCCGGACGTCTGGCAATCGGGTTGAACGTCGGACCGGCTCTCTTGTCGACTAACTATCGGAGCGCGTCCTGGGCTGAACTAGCCGAGAGTTTGACTGGCAAGGGCATAGGCCCTCGGTGTAGCCGCGCCGCCGACGGAAAAGTCAGCGAGGCGTTTGCCCAGTGACATGGTCAGCACTGTGTCAAAGACCGGCATTCGGCTGTACGACAGACATGCGGCGAACTCGCCGCTTTCCATATGAGTATCCACCCGCAGGAAGCTGCCCGAATGGTCAGCCACGTGCGGCCGGACCACCGCAATGGCATCGGTATCTGCCTCTGCCACGACCGGACCGATGACGTGGCCGCGGCCGAAGCGCCGGCAGAGGGCGAAGGCCTTGAGCGCGCCCTCGTCGAAGAGCCCGTAGCCAACGGACTGGTCGAACAACTTTTCAACAAGTGCCGATCTGTGCACCCCGAAACCAGCCGCATCGAGTGCGATGATCGCCGGCAAGTGCTCGGCCCGCAGCCGACGGAGCTCGCCACGCGGCTTGTCTATTCCAGCCGCCGTGGTGGCGCGGGCAATCCCCTGGCACTGATAGACAGTCTTCTCAGGCTTGAAGTCGAGCGAAAGATAGAGCCGCTTTGCCGCCCGGGTCGCATTGAGGCGCAAGTCGCGCCCGACCACATTGTCGAAGACCCGCTTCATCAGCCACTGACCGGCTCCCAGCGTCTGCAGTCGCGGCGAGGTGATGACCATGCCCACGGTCGCGAAACCGGCGCCATGCGCGAACCACATGGCTGAACCGAGAACCCGGCCGATGTCATCGAGCGCCACGAACCCCTGTCCTGACTCGCGCAGGAATTGCCAGTCTTCGGCCCGATGCGGCCATCCCACGGACAGAGATAGCGCGTGCAACCTGTCCAGTTCGACGCCTTCGATGCTGTCGACGCGCATCGAGAAGGTATCGATTTTCAAGCTTTCGGAAGGCTTCAATTCCATGCCCCTGAAAGATTCCCGTATTAGAGGGCGACACACCTGGGCCGCTCCCTGCCGGCCAACGCTAAACAACCAGGCCCGTACGATTTGCTCGAAAGCCGCCTACCAACGCAAGATTCAACTGAAACACTTCCGCTTTCGGCACGCAATCGCGAAAGAACGCGCACATCCTCTCCGGAAATCTAGCAGCATACAGTCGACGGCACCGATCCCGGCGAACCTGAAATGCTTTGAGGGCTGGAATGGACGTCTTCGATATCCTCGACCGTCTCGTCGCCTTTCCATCGGTCGCCGGCAAGCCGAACGGTGACATTGCCGGCTGGATCGAGACCCAGCTCGCAGAACACGGGACGAAGGTCTCCGTTCTACCAGGGCCGGAAGGCGACCGTTTCAATCTTTTCGCGACGATCGGCCCCGCCGATGTCCCGGGCTACATCCTGTCCGGCCACATGGACGTCGTTCCCGCCGGCGAGCCGCAATGGAGTTCGGCTCCTTTCGCGCTGCGCCGGGAAGGTGAACGGCTCTACGGACGCGGCACCACGGACATGAAGGGGTTTCTTGCCGCGGCACTCGCGGCCGTGCCTGTGCTGGCGGGACTTCGCCTTGCCAGGCCAATCCACCTCGCCTTCTCCTACGACGAGGAGGTGGGCTGCCGCGGCGTGCCGCACCTGATCGCCCGCCTTCCCGAACTTTGCGCGAAGCCGCTCGGCGTCATCGTCGGCGAGCCGAGCGGCATGCGCGCCGTGCGCGGCCACAAGGGCAAGGCGGCCGCCCGCGTGATCATCAACGGGCGCTCCGGCCATTCCTCGAGGCCCGATCTCGGCCTCAACGCCATCCATGCCATGGCCAGCGCACTGAGCGCGACCGTGAGCGAAGCCGAGCGGCTGACGCGCGGTCCGCTCGACCCTGCCTTCGAGCCGCCCTATTCCTCACTGCAAGCGGGCGTGGTCGCGGGCGGACAGTCGGTCAACATCATCCCCGATACGTGCACGCTGGACCTGGAGGCGCGTGCCATACCCGGCATCGACCCGGCCAGCCTGCTCGCGCCCGTCAAGGCACGGGCCGAGACCCTTGCGGTCGATGGCTTTCGGATCGAGTGGACGCCGATGAGTGCCTATCCGGCGCTGTCGTTGCCACAAGACGCGGCACTGGCGGGACTGCTGCGCGAACTGACAGGCGAGGTGCCGCTTGCCGCGGTCAGCTACGGCACCGAGGCCGGACTTTACCAGGCCGCCGGGTTCGATGCGATCATCTGCGGCCCCGGCGACATCGACCGCGCCCACAAGCCGGATGAGTACATTCTCACCAGCGAACTCGCCGCGTGCCAGCGACTGATCGAGGCGCTGGGCGCCCGTTGCGCTGCTTGAAGGGGAATCGGAATGACATTCCTGTTCAATTCGGATGCGCGCCGCGGGGCGATCTTCGCCGATGCCTTCGCGAGGGAACTACCGGACGTCCCCTTCACGATCGATGCCGCAACGGTCGATCCCGACGCCGTGCACTATCTGATCAGCTGGACCGTGCCGGACAACCTCGCCCGCTACAGCAACCTGGAAATCCTGTTTTCCATCGGCGCTGGCGTCGACCAGCTTCACCTCGATGCGGTGCCTCCGAACGTGAAGATCGTGCGCATGATCGAGGAAGGGATCGTGCGCATGATGCAGGAATATGTGACGCTGGCCGTGCTCGCGCTCCACCGCAACCTGCCTGCCTATCTGGCGCAGCAGCGCGCTGGCGAATGGCGCGATATCCCGCAGGCGCAGGTCGGGTCGCGCCGGCTCGGCGTGCTTGGCCTCGGGCAACTCGGCCAGGCCGTCCTCGATCGGCTGAAGCCCTTCGGTTTCCCGCTCGCCGGCTGGAGCCGCTCGCCGCGGCGGATCGAGGGCGTGACCTGTCATCATGGCGAGCTTGGGCTGGAGGAGATGCTCGCGGCCAGCGACATACTGGCCTGCCTGCTGCCGCTGACCGAGGACACGCGCGGCTTCCTCGATGCCGACCTGTTAGCGAAACTGCCAAAAGGCGCGGCGCTCGTCCACACGGGCCGGGGGCCGCAGCTCGACCACGAAGCGCTTGTCGCCGCGCTCGACCGCGGTCAACTCTCGGCGGCGATGATCGACGTCACCGATCCCGAACCGCTGCCCGCGGGCCATCCGTTCTGGTCGCATCCGAAGATCATTCTGACCCCGCATATCGCCAGCGTCACCCAGCCCGCGACCGCCGCGCGGGCCGTTATCGAAAACATCCGACGCCACCGCGCCGGGCTCGATCCCATCGGGCTCGTCGACCGGTCGCGCGGCTATTGAAGTCCAACCAGAAAGGCCATCCTTTGTCCCTGCTCAAGACCGTCGATACCAGCCCTGCCTCGCCGCCGCGCGAATCGAAGGCGTTGCCCGAACGGCTGACTGCCGGCAACCCCGCCTTCAAGACCTGGGCGCAGGACGTCGCCAAGGGCGATCTCGTCCACACCGGCGTCTGGGAAGCGACGCCCGGCGAGACGCGCTCGATAAAGGGAGAGACTTTCGAGTTCTGCCATATCCTCACCGGCGTGATTGAAATCACGCCCGATGGCGGCGACGCGGTGACCTACCGCGCCGGTGACAGCTTCGTGATGAAACCTGGCTTCACCGGTGTTTGGAAGACCATCGAAACGGTGCGCAAGATCTACGTGACGGTAGGGTAATGGGGTCCGCCTGAGGTGCCCCCGCAACAGATTTTGCCGTCCCTCATCGCCAACACGCAACAATCATCCGCGACTGATCGCCGAACGGTGCACGCTGCGCTCCTGCTCGCGCTAGGCTCCTCCAGAATACTGCAAGGTGGTCGCCCATGAACCTGAGCTTCGATCCGGACGCGGTTCCCCTCCCCATTGGCCATTTCATTGGCGGAGAACTAATCGCGGCCGAGGGTGCGATCGAGATGCGCCGACCGTCGGATGGCAAGGCATACGCCGCCAGCCCCATGGCCGACGTCGATATGGTCGACCGTGCGGTGGAAAGCGCCAAGGCGGCGCTGAAGGCCAGTAACTGGGGCGGCGTTCGGCCGCGCGAGCGCACCAGGGCACTCCAGGCCTGGGCCGACCTGATCGAGGCGGAAGCCGAGACGCTGGCAAAAATCGAGGCGCTGTGCTCGACCCGGCCCGTCGGCCAGCTCGTCGCCGGCGACATCGCCGTCACCGCCGAGCAGATTCGCTTCTTCGCCGAGTTCGCCGACAAGGAAGGCAGCGAGCTCGTGCCTACCGACGACACCACCCTCGGCATGATCATGAGCGAGCCCTATGGCGTGGTCGGCGCGATCACACCCTGGAACTTCCCTGTCTCCATGGCCGGATGGAAGCTCGGCCCGGCGCTGGCCGCGGGCAACGCTGTCGTGCTGAAGCCGTCGGAAATGACGCCCTTCTCGGCTGTCTGCATGGCAGAGCTCGCGATCAGGGCTGGCCTGCCGGCAGGGCTCATAAATGTGGTGCTCGGCGATGGTCCGACGACCGGTACGGCGCTGACCGGCCATTCCGAGATCGCCAAGGTTAGCTTCACCGGCTCGACCCGCGCCGGCTCGGCGATCATGGAGAACGTCGCCCGCACCGGCGTCAAGCCGATGACGCTCGAACTCGGCGGCAAGAGCCCGCAGATCGTCTTTGCCGATGCCGATCTGGACAAGACGGCGACAGCGATCGCCGGCAGCGTCACCTTCAATGCCGGCCAGGCCTGCGTGGCCGGCACGCGGCTGATCGTCGAGAAGAGCGTGGCCGACAGGCTTACAGCCGCCATCCTGCAACGGATGAAGGTGGTGCGGGCAGGTCCGACCTGGGAAGAGGCTACGCACTATTCGCCGATCATCTCGGAACGGCAGCGGGCGCGTGTCGACGGCATCGTGCGGGCCGCCGTCGCGGCCGGCGGCGAATGCCTGACCGGCGGCACCGCCATGGACAGTCCCGGCTATTTCTACGAGCCGACGCTGATCACCAACGTCGATCAGGCCAATCCTGCAATCATCGAGGAAATCTTCGGCCCGGTCCTGACCGTCCAGACCTTTGAGACCGAGGAAGAGGCGCTGACGCTGTCCAGCCATCCGACTTACGGGCTGGCCTCCGGCCTGTTCACCACCGACCTCTCCCGCACCATCCGCTTCGCGCGCAGGCTCGAAGCAGGCACCGTCTGGGTCAACCGCTACAGCCGCTCGCGCGACCATATCCTGCCGACCGGCGGCTACAAGCGCTCCGGCATCGGCAAGGATCTCGGCCGCGAGGCCTATCTCGCCAACCGCAGGACCAAGAGCGTCCTGATCAGCCTTTGAAGAGAGATGCCGATGAAATCCTACTCGATTGCCCTGATCCCCGGTGACGGCATCGGCCGCGATGTGACCACGGCCGCCTGGACGGTGCTGGAAACGGTGGCCGGACAATCCGGCTTTGCCCTGGCGGGCACCGAATTCCCATGGTCCTGCAAATTCTACAAGGATACCGGCCACATGATGCCGGAGGACGGCATCGAGACCTTACGCGGCTTTGACGCCATCCTTCTCGGCGCGGTCGGCTGGCCGGCGGAGGTGCCGGATTCCGTCTCGCTTCACGGTCTGCTGCTGCCGATCCGCAAGGCGTTCGTGCAATATGCCAACATCCGGCCGCACCGCCTGCTGCCGGGCGTGACGGGCCCACTGCGGGCCGAGAGCTTCGACATCCTGTGCATCCGCGAGAACACCGAGGGCGAATATTCGGGCGCCGGCGGGCGCGTGCATCAAGGCACGCTGGACGAGGTTGCGGTGGAGACCTCGATCTTCACCCG
Organism: Mesorhizobium sp. LjNodule214; assembly: GCF_964252735.1. Lineage (NCBI taxonomy): Bacteria > Pseudomonadati > Pseudomonadota > Alphaproteobacteria > Hyphomicrobiales > Phyllobacteriaceae > Mesorhizobium > Mesorhizobium sp. LjNodule214. The sequence goes on along the minus strand of NZ_CAXUPE020000001.1, from coordinate 2,130,649 downwards.
TGCCGGCGTCGAGCGCATCCTGCGCTTCGGCTTCGAGCAGGCGCGGTCGCGGCAGGGCAAGCTTGCCTCCGTGACGAAGTCCAACGCGCAGAAATACTCGATGGTGTTCTGGGACGAGATCACACGAAAGTTGGCTTCGGATTATCCGGAGGTCGAAGTGACCAGCTATCACGTCGACGCGCTCGCCGCGCGCATGATCATGGCGCCGGAGAGCCTTGACGTGGTCGTCGCCTCCAACCTGTTCGGCGACATCCTGACCGACATCGGCGCCGCGATCCAGGGCGGGCTCGGCTATGCCGCCTCCGCCAACATCAATCCCGACCGCTCGGCGCCTTCCATGTTCGAGCCTGTGCACGGCTCGGCGCCCGACATCGCGCATCTGGGCATCGCCAATCCGATCGCCGCCATCTGGTCAGGCGCCATGATGCTCGATCATCTCGGCGAAAAGGTTGCGGCCGGCCGAGTCATGAAGGCGGTCGAGGCCGCAACCGGCAGCGGCATAGGCACCATTCCCGGCAAGGACCGGACGGAAGCCATCACGGCCGCGGTCGTTGCGGCGCTTATCTGATTGCAAGGTCGTTTTCGATGAAGAACCTGAAAGACAAAAGTCTCTTCCGCGAGGCCGGCCTGATCGGCGGCAAATGGGTCGCGGCCGCTTCCGGAAAGACAGTCGATGTCGTCGATCCGGCGACCCAGGCCGCGATCGGCACGGTGCCCGACATGGCCGGCCCGGAAACGCGTGCGGCCATAGAGGCCGCAGCGTCCGCCTATGGCGACTGGAAGAAAAAGACCAATGCCGAACGCGCTAGCCTCCTGGAGGCCTGGCATGGCCTGATGCTCGCCCATCTTGACGATCTGGCGCTGATCCTGACGACGGAACAGGGCAAGCCGCTGGACGAGGCCAAAGGCGAGATCCGTTACGGCGCTTCCTTCGTCAAATGGTTTGCGGAGGAGGCGCGTCGCATCAATGGCCACACAATCCCCTCGCCGACGCCAGACCGGCGCATCATCGTGCTGAAGGAACCAGTCGGGGTGTGCGGCATCATCACGCCGTGGAACTTTCCCACCGCGATGATCACCCGCAAGGTCGCGCCGGCGTTGGCGGCCGGGTGCACAGTGGTGATCAAGCCATCCGAGTTCACGCCCTATTCGGCGCTGGCGCTCGGCGTGCTTGCCGAACGCGCGGGCATCCCCGCCGGCGTCATCAACATCGTCACCGGCATGCCGGCCGAGATCGGCAACGAGATCATGGCGAACGAGACCGTTCGCAAAATCTCCTTCACCGGCTCGACGCGGGTCGGTTCGCTGCTGATGCGCGGGGCGGCCGACAGCGTGAAACGGCTCAGCCTCGAACTCGGCGGCAACGCGCCCTTCATCGTCTTTGACGATGCCGACCTCGACCTAGCCATCGAGGGCGCGCTCGTCTCGAAGTTCCGCAATGGCGGCCAGACCTGCGTCTGCGCCAATCGCATCCTCGTCCAGGCCGGGGTCTATGAAGCCTTCGCCGCGAAGCTCAGCGCTCGCGTCAACGCCATGACGGTGGGGCCCGGCACACAGCCCGGCGTCGCCATCGGGCCGATGATCAACATGGCGGCGGTCGAGAAAATCAACCGCCACGTCGAAGACGCGCTCGCCAAAGGCGCCGCCATCGTCACACAGAGGCCGGCGTTGCCTGACGGTCCTCAGTATGTCGCGCCGCTGGTTCTGACCGGCGCCACAAACGAGATGCAGCTCGCCGGCGAGGAAACGTTCGGCCCGGTCGCGCCACTTTTCCGCTTCGAGACGGAGGAGGAAGCGATCGCGCTGGCCAACGGCACGCCCTACGGGCTTGCCTCCTATTTCTACACCGAGAACCTGAAACGCGCCTGGCGCGTCGGCGAGGCGCTGGAATTCGGCATGGTGGGGCTCAACACCGGCTCAGTCTCGATGGAAGTGGCCCCCTTCGGCGGCGTCAAGCAGTCCGGCCTCGGACGTGAGGGCGCGCAGGCCGGCATCGAGGAGTATCTCGAGATGAAGAGCTTCCACATGGGCGGGCTCAGCTGAGGCAGTTTGGCTGAAGCCCGACCGGGCCGGATCGACGGTCACTGGATCCGGTCGAGCGCCTTGTAGTAGAGGCCGACCATCGGCAGGAACCAGGGCTTGCCGGAATAGCCGGGAATGGAAGGCCAATCGAGCCCCTTCATCGGATTGCGGTCCTCGCGGCCGAGCATGGCATCGGCCAGGATCATGCCGAGATGGGTGGAAAGCTGCGCGCCGTGGCCGGAATAGCCCATCGCGTACCAGACACCGTCATGGTAGCCGGCCCGCGGGAAGCGGTCCTTGGTCATGTCGACCAACCCACCCCAGCAATAGTCGATCTCGACCTTGGCGAGCTGCGGGAAGATCGCCGCGAGGCCCGCCCGCAATATCTGTCCGCTCCTGGCATCGGAGCGCTGGTCCGATGTCGCCGAAAAGCGTGCGCGGCCGCCGAAGATTAGGCGCCTGTCCGGCGAAAGCCGGAAGTAGTTGCCGATGTTCATCGATGTCACGCATGTCCGGTTGCCGGGCATGGTCGCGGCGATCTCGGCGTCGCTCAACGGCCGGGTGGCGATGATGAAGCTGCCGACGGAAATGATCCTGCGGCGGAAGTAACTGAAATTCGGCGTGGTGTAGGCGCCGGTCGCCACCAGCACATTGTCGGCACTGATCCGGCCTCGGGAGGTGGTGAGCTCGTGCCTGCCAGCGGCCAGCTTGCGGTCGGTCACCGCCGCGTTCTCGTGGATCATCGCACCGTGGCGGGCGGCGGCCGTGGCCAAGCCTGCCACATAGCGGCCCATATGCATCATGGCGCTCTTCTTCGACAGCATCGCGCCGTGGAAGGGCGAACCTATCTCGGATCCGAGATCGGCCGCTGACAGCAGTGCCGTATCCGGATCGACCTCGGCATGGAGGGCTTCGTAGTTGCGGGCGATCGCTTCGAAATGCTGCGGCTTGGAGGCGAGCTTCAGCTTGCCGGCGCGGCGGAAATTGCAGTCGATGCCTTCCTCGGCGACCAGCGCCTCGATGGTGTCGATGGAGTCGTCCAGCGCCCGGTAGAGCGCGATTGCGCGTTCCTTGCCGAGCTCCGCCTTGGCCGAAAGGTAGCTATGGGCGAGGCCGTTGTTCAGGTGTCCGCCATTGCGACCGGATGCGCCCCAGCCCACGCGCTCCGCCTCCAGCACCGCCACCTTCGCGCCGGCCTTCGCCAGTTGGCGCGCCGCGGCGAGCCCGGTGAAGCCGCCGCCGATGATGGCGGCATCGTAGTGCCCCTCGACCGGGCCTTGCGCCCCGCCGGTAAAGACAGGGGCGGTGTCGTGCCAGTAGGAGACCAATTTCATCGGCAATCCGCCTGTTTCAGAGACCGACCACGCCTGGAAGACCCGAAATGTCTGATATCTCGATATAGCCGTAGTACGGGTTGGCTGGTTCGTGGCCGCGATTGACCCAGACCTTGTTCTTGATGCCGAGATCGTGTGCCGACATCAGGTCGTAGCGGAACGACGACGAGCAGTGAAGGATGTCCTCCGGGCCGCAGCCCAGCATGTCGAACATATATTCGAAGGCTCGGAAGCGGGGCTTGTAGGCCTGTGCCTGCTCGGCCGTGTAGACGGCATGGAACGGCGCGCCGAGCTTTTCGACATTGGACATTATCTGCGCGTTCATGGCGTTGGAGAGGATGACCAGCGGAATTTCCTTGGCCACCTTGGCAAGGCCGGCCGGAACGTCCGCATGGGGGCCCCAGGTCGGGACACGCTCATACACCATCCTGGCGTCGTCAGCGATGAAGGCGACGCCGTTGCGCTTGCAGGAGCGCTCGAGCGCATTGTGGACGACCTCGGCATAGGGCTTCCAGTCGCCCATGATCTCGTCGAGCCGATAGGCCGCGAAGTTCTTGATGAACTCCTGCATGCGCGGTTCGTCGAGCCGGCTGCCGTAGAGGTCGCGCGCCGCTTCCGCCATCTGGAAAAAGGTCAACGTGCCGTAGCAGTCGAAGGTGATGTATTTGGGCCTGAAGGAAGCCATGTCCGTCGATCTCCGGTGGAAGCACATCCGCGTTGGGATGTATTTCATCATATGCCGGCAGGCGGCGAGCCACCTGACCGAAATGGGCCTTTCGAAAGCAGAAAGTTCCGTATCCGGCGTCCGGTTTGGCATGCTGTAGCATCTTGATGGCCGATCACGCGCCGGCTGCGGCGTGAAGCGCATCCGCCGGGGACAGCGCCAGCAGAAGATGCGGCGCATCCCCCGTGCTACGGCGAAAGATACCGCCGCAATCGAAGCCTTCAGACGATCTGTGGCGCGCCGATGGCCGAGACTTGAGCGCAGACGGAAGGACGCCACATGCAGCAGGACGAGATCGAAATCCGGGACTTCGGACCGAACCATATCGAGGGCGCGGTGGCGCTCTCTCGTCGGGAGAATTGGCCGCATCGTGCGCAAGACTGGCAGATGGCTCTGCAGCTCTCGAGGGGCGCGGTCGTGATCGGCGACCAGGGCCGGCTCACCGGGACCATTCTGGTAACGCCCTACGGCGCGGATTGCGCCATGATCAACATGGTGATCGTCGACAGGAACGAGCGTGGCAAGGGGCTGGGGCGCCGGTTGATGGAAAAGGCTTTCGCTCTTGCCGAGAACCGTCCGCTACGGCTCGTCGCGACAGCGGATGGCATGCCTCTCTATCAGAAACTGGGCTTTGTGCCCTCCGGCACGATCCTGCAGCATCAGGGAAAGGTTGCAGCGCTTGACGTGCCCGAGGGCGTGGAAGCAGCGGGCACCGACGATCTGCCGGACATCAAGGCGCTGGACCGCGACGCCTATGGCGCCGACCGCGAGGCTCTGATCGATGCGCTGGCCGAACGCGGCCAGTTCGCCGTCATCCGCCGCAACGGCGCCATCGAGGCCTATGCCGCGATCCGCCCGTTCGGACGCGGCGAGGTGATCGGTCCGGTCATCGCGGGAAGCGCCGACGCCGCCAAAGACCTGATCAGATTCTTCGCCGCCGCGCGTCCCGGCGCCTTCCTGCGCGTTGATACCGACAGCAGGACCGGCATTGCCGGCTGGCTCGAGGAAATCGGCCTCGCCCATGCCGGCGGCGGCGTGGCCATGGACCGCCCGCCCAAGAATGGCGCGGAACGGGCCAGACCAAAAGTTTACGCCCTCGCCAACCAGGCGCTCGGCTAGTCCGGAGGACAACAATGCTCGCCAATTCCCTGATCGAACTCGACCGCGCCCATCTCATCCATCCGGTTTCCTCATATCGCGGCCACGAGGCGCTCGGCGTGCGCGTCTTGAAATCGGCGAAGGGCGCGACCGTGACCGAAGCGTCCGGCCGGCAGCTCGTTGACGGCTTCGCCGGGCTTTGGTGCGTCAATGCCGGCTACGGCCACGACAGCATCGTCGAGGCGGCGGCCCGGCAGATGCGCGAGCTTCCCTACGCCACCGCCTATTTCGACATCGGCTCGGAGCCGGCTATCCGGCTCGCCTCGGAACTGGCCGAGCGCGCACCCGGGGATCTCAATCACGTCTATTTCACGCTCGGCGGATCGGACGCGGTCGACAGCACGATCCGTTTCGTCCGCTACTACTGGAATGCCATGAGCGAGCCGAAACGCGACCAGTTCATTTCCATCGAGCAGGGTTATCACGGGTCGTCGGTGGTCGGCGCGGGCCTGACCGCCCTGCCCGCCTTTCACGCCGGCTTCGGCATTCCCTTCGAATGGCAGCACAAGATCCCCTCCCCCTATCCTTATCGCAACCCGGTAGGTGAGGACGGGAACGCGATCATCGCTGCATCGCTCGCTGCGTTGAAGGCCAAGATCGAGGAGATCGGACCGGAGCGCGTCGCTGCCTTCTATGCCGAGCCGATCCAGGGCTCGGGCGGCGTCATCGTCCCGCCGAAGGGCTGGATTAAGGCGATGCGCGAACTCTGCCGGGAGTACGGCATCCTGTTCATCGCCGACGAGGTGATCACCGGCTTCGGCCGCACAGGACCCCTGTTCGCCTGCACGGACGAGGACATCGTTCCCGACTTCATGACGACTGCGAAGGGCCTGACATCGGGCTATGTTCCTATGGGTGCCGTGTTCATGGCCGATCATGTCTACAACGTCATCGCCGATGGCGCGGGCGCCTCGGCGGTCGGCCACGGCTACACCTATTCCGCCCATCCCGTCAGCGCCGCCGTCGCGCTCGAAGTGTTGAAGCTCTACGAAGACGGCCTTCTGGAAAACGGCGCCCGAGCCGGCGCTCGCCTGATGGCCGGGTTGGCAAGCCTGAGCGACCACCCGTTGGTGGGCGAGGTGCGCGGTCGCGGCATGCTAGCCGCACTCGAACTGGTGGTCGACAAGCAGAAGAAGACACCGCTTCCCGCGTCGGCCATGCCGGCGCGGCGGGTCTTCGACAGGGCGTGGGACAACGGCCTCATCATCCGTGCCTTTGCGCACGGGGTAATCGGCTATGCCCCCCCGCTCTGCTGCACCGATAGCGACATCGATGCGATCGTCGAGCGCACACGCCGGACGCTTGACCAGACGCTGGACGATCCCGATGTCCGCCAGGCCTTGGCATGAAGGATGACGAATATGTCGTGTCTCGAAATATCGCCGGGGCAGATGATTTCGCAATTTTGTGCCGCAGCCCTGCGCCTTTTCGGCGAATCCAGCGCGGGGGAAGTGCCAGACTGCTTTTAAGGCAAGGCCAGAAGGCCCAAATTTCCGGGCTTTTGAAAAGGCCGACGCGCCGGACAGCACGGAATTTTGTTCTGTTCAGCACCATGCAAATTCGGCCGTGCGCAGAGGAGAGCCAGTCTTGGCCAGGGGCTTTAGCAAATTCAAATACATGACCTTTGATGTCGTCGGCACGCTGATCGACTTCGAAGGCGGCATCACGACCTGCCTGGCTGGGATTGCCGCCGACGCTGGCGTTTCCATCGATGGCGAAGCAGCGCTGGCCCTGTACCGGCAAGCGCGCTACATGCCCGATGCGGGCCTGTTTCCCGACGATCTCGTACGTGTCTACATGGTCATCGCGCCGCAACTCGGCCTGCCGGCCGAGGAGAAATACGGCGTCCGCCTGCGGGACTCCGCCAGCACCTGGCAAGGTTTCCCCGACAGCGCAGCGGCATTGGCCGAGCTTGCGAAATCCCACAAGCTGATTGCCATGACCAATGCCCTGCGCTGGGCGCTCGACCATTTCGAGAAGCAGCTGGGATCGCCCTTCTTCGCCACCTTCACCGCCGACGATACCGGCACGGAAAAACCGGACCCGGCCTTTTTCCAGAAGGTCTTCGATTTCGTCGCCTCCCGGGGTGATAGCAAGGACGACATCCTGCACGTCGCGCAAAGCCAGTATCACGATATCGGCATATCCCGGGCGCTTGGGTTGACCAATTGCTGGATCGAGCGCCGGCATGCCCAGAAGGGCTATGGCGGCACGATCGAGCCTGAGCGCTTCACCGTGCCGGACTACCATTTCACCTCGATGGCCTCCTTTGCAGCGGCCGTGCGGGAAAGCCTGAAGGAACGAACCTGAGCCCAAGCCCGGAAAGCCGCGACAAGACGAGCATCCCGACCAAACAAACAGAAAGGGGAATAACATGACCGACAAGATCTCGAACTGGACCAGAGCAGACGATGCCATGGTCGAAAATGCCATTCGGCGGGGCGCGAGCCGCCGCGAACTTCTCAAGATGCTGTTGGCCGGCGGCGCCGCGGTTGCCGCGGGCAGCGTGGTGCTCGGCCGCGCCACCAATGCCGTCGCCGCCGAGCCGGTTTCCGGCGGAAATTTCAAGGCGGCCGGTTGGTCGTCATCGACCGCCGACACGCTCGATCCTGCAAAGGCGTCGCTCTCCACCGACTATGTCCGCTGCTGCTCGCTCTACAACCGCCTGACTTTCCTCGACAAGGATGGCGTCACGCAGATGGAACTGGCCGAAAGCTTCGACAGCAAGGACGCCAAGACCTGGACCGTAAAGCTGCGCAAGGGCGTCACCTTCCACGACGGCAAGGACCTCACCGCCGACGACGTCGTCTACTCGCTGAAGCGCCATCTTGATCCGGCGGTCGGTTCCAAGGTCGCCAAGATCGCCGCCCAGATGTCCGGCTTCAAGGCCGTCGACAAGTCGACCGTCGAAATCACGCTGGCCGATCCGAATGCCGACCTCCCGACCATCCTGGCGCTGCACCACTTCATGATCGTCCAGGACGGCACCACGGACTTCTCCAAGGGCAATGGCACCGGCGCCTTCGTGCTCGAGACATTCGAACCGGGCGTGCGTTCGGTTGTCACCAAGAACAAGAACTACTGGAAATCGGGCAAGCCCTACCTGGAGTCCTTCGAATTCATCGCCATCAGCGACGACAGCGCCCGCGTCAACGCACTGCTTTCCGGCGACATCAATTTTGCGGCTTCGATCAATCCGCGCGCGATGAAGCTCATCGGCGGCCAGCAGGGCTTCGAATTGTCGAAGACGACCTCGGGCAACTACACCGACCTGAACATCCGGCTCGACATGGATCCCGGCAGCAAGGCCGACTTCGTGGCCGGCATGAAGTATCTCGTCAACCGCGAGCAGATCGTCAAATCGGCGTTGCGCGGCCTCGGCGAAATCGGCAACGACCAGCCCGTTTCGCCGGCGAATATCTTTCATAACGCCGACGTCAAGCCGAAGGCTTTCGACCCGGACAAGGCGAAGTTCCACTTCCAGAAGGCAGGCCTGCTCGGCCAGTCCATCCCGGTGATCGCTTCCGACGCGGCGACCTCGTCGATCGACATGGCGATGATCATCCAGGCTGCCGGCGCGGACATCGGCATGAAGCTCGACGTCCAGCGCGTTCCGTCCGACGGCTATTGGGACAATTACTGGCTCAAGGCGCCGATCCATTTCGGCAACATCAATCCGCGCCCAACGCCGGACATCCTCTTCTCGCTCCTTTACGCGTCCAACGCGCCATGGAACGAAAGCCAGTACAAGTCCGAGAAGTTCGACAAGCTGCTCATCGAGGCGCGCGGTTCGCTCGACCAGGCCAAGCGCAAGGAGATCTACGGCCAGATGCAGGCTATGGTCTCCGAGGAGGCCGGCACCATCATCCCGGCCTACATTTCCAACGTGGATGCCCTCTCCAGCAAGGTGAAGGGTTTGGAGGCGAACCCGCTCGGTGGCATGATGGGCTACGCAATGGCGGAATATCTCTGGCTCGAAGCCTAGGAGAAGCCTGCCGGGGGCCGGTCAGCCAGCCCCCGGCACTGCATTGCGCAAGATTGCTTGGCCGAACAACCGGAGGGAGCGCTTCCATGAAGTCTGGGGTTCTGAACCTCGTGCTGAAGCGACTGGGGATCGCGGTCATCACGCTTTTGATCGTCATGTTCGCCGTGTTTTTCGCCACCAGCATGCTACCTGGCGACACCGCGTCGATCCTGCTCGGCCAGGCGGCGACTCCGGAAGCGGTCGCTGGCCTGCGCGAGGCCATGCATCTCAACGATCCAGCGATCCTGCGCTTCCTGCTCTGGCTTGTGGGATTGCTCCACGGCGACCTCGGCACCTCCTATGCCAACGAGATGCCGGTCGCGGCACTGATCGGCGGGCGCCTGGTCAACACCATGAAGCTCGCGGGCATCACCACGCTGCTCTCGGTGCCATTGGCGCTGACGCTCGGCATCACCGCCGCCATGCTGCGCGGCTCTGTCTATGACCGCACCGTCACCATTCTTTCGATCGGTGTCATCTCGGTGCCGGAATTCATGGTCGCGACACTCGCGGTCCTGCTTTTCGCCGTTTATCTCAAATGGCTGCCGGCTCTGTCCTCGGTCAATGAGGCGCATTCGCTGACCGACCTCGTGCGCATCTATGCAATGCCCGTGATCACGCTCACCTTCGTCATCTCCGCGCAGATGATCCGCATGACCCGCGCCGCGGTGATCGAGACGCTCTCCACGCCCTATGTGGAGATGGCGCTTCTGAAAGGTGCCTCGCGCAGCCGAATGGTGCTGAGGCACGCCCTTCCGAACGCCCTCGGACCGATCGTCAATGCGGTCGCGCTCTCGCTGTCCTATCTGGTCGGCGGCGTCATCATCGTCGAGACGATCTTCAACTATCCCGGCATTGCCAAGCTGATGGTCGATGCGGTCGCGACCCGCGACCTGCCGCTGATCCAGAGCTGCGCGATGATCTTCTGCCTCGGCTATCTCTTCCTCATCACCGCCGCCGACGTCGTCGCCATCATGTCCAACCCGAGGCTCAGATGACGATAGCGCGCGCGACAACCCCCCGACGGTCCTTCCTGGGCTATAGCTACAGCCTCGTGGGCGTCGTGGCCGCGCTGGTCATTCTGGCGTGGACGCTCGTCGCAATCTTGGCGCCCTACGTTATTCCTCATTCGATCGGCGACATCGTCGACGACGACTATTTCGGCCCGATGCGCCAGGGACTGTGGCTCGGCTCGGACTATCTGGGCCGCGATATGCTCTCGCGAGTTCTGATGGGCGCCCGCTACACCGTCGGCATATCGCTCGCCGCCGTCTCCATCGCCTGCTTCTCGGGCGTCGTGCTGGGAATGATCGCGGCCGTCACCGGTGGCTGGCTAGACACCTGCCTCAGCCGTTTCCTGGACGCCATGAACTCCATCCCCAGCAAACTGTTTGGCCTTGTGGTCGTCGCCGCGGTCGGTTCGTCGATCCCGGTGCTGATCCTGACGCTCGCCGTCATCTACATCCCCGGCGCCTACCGCTTCGCGCGCGCGCTCGCCGTCAACATCAACACCATGGACTTCATCACCGTCGCGCGCGTCCGTGGCGAGAGCACGGTCTATCTCATCGGGTCCGAGATCCTGCCCAACATCATCCGCCCGGTGCTGGCCGACTTCGGCCTGCGCTTCGTCTTCATCGTGCTTTTGCTCTCCGGCCTGTCCTTCCTGGGGCTCGGCCTCCAGCCCCCGCTCGCCGACTGGGGCGCGCTGGTGCGCGAGAACATCGGCGGCCTGCCCTTCGCGGCCCCCGCCGTCATCGTGCCTTCACTGGCCATCGCCAGCCTCACCATCAGCGTCAACCTGCTGATCGACAACCTGCCGCAGAAGATCAGGGACCGGGACGCATGAGCAATCTCGTCGAGGTCAGGAACCTGAAGATCGAGGCGAAGACCGACGCCGGACGGCTTGTCGAAATCATCAAGGGCGTCAGCCTCGACATCGCCGACGGCGAGATCGTCGCCCTGATCGGCGAAAGCGGCTCCGGCAAGACCACGGTGGCGCTTTCGCTCATGGGCTATGCGCGCCCCGGCTGCCGGATCACCGGCGGCGAGATCAACGTGAACGGCAAGAACATGGCAGCACTTTCCGAAAAGGAACGTGCCAGGCTGCGCGGCACCGATATCGCCTATGTTCCGCAAAGTGCCGCTGCCTCCTTCAACCCCTCGTCCACTATCATGGAGCAGGTGATCGAGGTCACGCGGATTCACAAGCTGATGCCGCCCGAGCGGGCGCGCCAGCGCGCGGTCGAGCTTTTCAGGGCCTTGTCGCTGCCGGATCCGGAAGGGATCGGCGCTCGTTATCCGCACCAGGTTTCGGGCGGGCAGTTGCAGCGGCTGTCGGCGGCCATGGCGCTCATCAGCGATCCCAAGCTGGTCATCTTCGACGAGCCGACGACGGCACTCGACGTGACGACGCAGATCGACGTGCTGAAGGCATTCAAGTCGGTCATGCGGGCGGGCGGGGTCGCGGGTGTCTATGTTTCCCACGACCTCGCGGTCGTCGCCCAGATCGCCGACCGCATCGTGGTCCTGAAGGGCGGCGAAGTGCAGGAGACCGGCACTACGGCGGCAATCCTTTCGGCTGCCCAACATCCCTATACGCGCGAACTGCTGGCCGCTTTCGAACCGAAGCCGCGGCAAGCACAGGCGGACGCAGATGCCGGGACGAAGCAGCTGCTGCGTATCGACAATGTGACGGCCGGCTATGGCGCTGTGCGAGCAGACGGGCTGCCACTTATCCGCGCGGTCGATTCCGTCAGCCTGGTCGTCGAGAAGGGGCGCAATCTCGGCGTCATCGGCGAATCCGGCTGCGGAAAATCGACACTGGCGCGCGTCATCGCCGGCATCCATCCGGCGGCGGCCGGCGACATCGTCTTCGACGGCAAGGAACTGCAGCGCGCCGCCAGGAAACGCAGCCAGGACCAGCTGCGCGAAATGCAGATCGTGTTCCAGTATGCCGATACCGCGCTCAATCCGGCCAAGCCGGTGGAAGACATCATCTCCCGTCCGCTGGCCTTCTATCACCGGCTCGACAGGCAGGCGCGCTCGAAGCGCGTCGACGAGTTGCTCGATATGGTGCGCCTGCCGAGAACGCTGCGCTACCGGCACCCATCGGAGCTCTCGGGCGGCCAGAAGCAGCGCGTCAACTTCGCGCGCGCTCTGGCGGCCGCCCCCAAGCTCATCATCTGCGACGAAATCACCTCGGCCCTCGACACGGTGGTGGCATCCGCCGTGATCGAGCTGCTCAAGGAGCTGCAGCGCGAGTTGGGACTCTCCTACATCTTCATCAGCCACGACCTCTCCGTCGTCGAGGCCATCTGCGACGAGATCATGGTCATGTACAATGGGGAGCGGGTGGAGCAGATCACGCCCGACAAGGTGAAGGCCCCGACCCACCCCTATTCCAAGCTTCTTTTCTCGTCAGTGCCGAAACTCGACCCGACGTGGCTCGACGGCCTCGTCCGCGATCCCGAGCTCGTCAGCCAGTACGGCCACCGATAGAGCGGTTCGCCGTTTCACGGAAACGGCGAACCGCTCTATCTCTTTGTTTTTGACGCAATTCCGGACGGAAAACCGTTTCACACTTTTTCTGGAATTGCTCTAACTACATCGGAAACAGGCTGGGCAGCGGCATGTGTGCCTTGACGATGGGGGACTTCAGCACCACGAAGCTGAAATACTTGTCGATGCCGATATCCATGTCGGTCAGCCGCTCCATGATCGTCTGGTACTCGCCGATGCCGGCGGTCATGAATTTCATCAGGTAGTCGTAGCCGCCCGACACGAGGTGGCATTCGATGACCTGGTCGATCTTCTCGACGACGGCGAGAAAGCGTGCGAAGTCGATCTGACGGTGGTTCTTCAAGGTGATTTCTGTGAACACGGTCAGCGTCTGGCCGAGCTTGCCGATGTTGACCTGCGCCGAATAGCCTTCGATATAGCCTTCCGACTGGAGCTTCTTCACCCGCATCAGGCATGGGCTCGGCGACAGATGCACCAGATCGGCCAGTTCCACATTGGTGATGCGGCCGTTCTTCTGCAGTTCGTGCAGAATCTTGATGTCGATCCGATCCAGTTTCACGGCCATCTCCACAGAACGCACGTCACAGCACAAAATGCCGCGTTGCCAATCACCATCGACAGTACCACAGCCCTGTGGCCTGTCCATGCGAGCGGACACTGCTTTGAAACGCATGGACTCCCGATTTCAACAGGACGGTCGAAATAAAATTCTGCCCCGTTCTTAACTGCAGCAGCGGCTGCGTCGGCAACGCGGTAGACTGAAGCCTAAAGGCTAAGAGGACCATGCGCGCGCCACTGCAGCAAATCGAGACGTCCGGCGAACTGCCGCAGTCCGCGGACGCAGTGGTGATCGGCGGCGGCATCGTAGGTGTCTTTGCGGCCTACTATCTGGCACGGCGCGGCATGAAGGTCGCACTTGTCGAAAAGGGGCGCATCGGCGCCGAGCAGTCCAGCAGGAACTGGGGGTGGTGCCGCCAGCAGAACCGCGACGCCCGCGAGTTGCCGATGGCTACCCGCAGCCTCGATCTGTGGGGCAGTTTCGCGGCTGAAACCGGCGAGGACACCGGCTTTCGACGCTGCGGCCTGCTTTATCTCAGCAATGACGAGGCGGAACTGGCCGGTTGGGCGCGCTGGCGTGACTTCGCCAAAACGGCCGGCGTCACCACGCATATGCTCGACAGCGCCGAGGCCAGCGAGCGGGGCCGAACCACCGGGCGGATCTGGAAGGGCGGCGTCTTCTCGCCGACCGACGGCACCGCCGATCCGTCGCGGGCCGCACCTGCGGTAGCCCGCGCCATCCTTGAGCTTGGCGGCACCGTACACCAGAATTGTGCCGCGCGCGGCATCGAGACCGAGGGCGGAAGGCTCAGCGGTGTGGTCACGGAGAGCGGAACGATCCGCACGAAAACGGCAATCCTGGCCGGCGGCGCCTGGGCGTCCTCCTTTTGCCATCAGTTCGGCTTCCGTTTTCCGCAGGCGTCGGTCCGCTCCTCCATCCTGTCGGTCTCGCCCGGCGCGGAGGGCCTGCCAGCTGCCCTGCACACGGCACGGATCTCGGCCACGCGTCGCGGCGACGGCGGCTACACGCTTGCCATAAGTGGACGCGGCCGCGTGGACGTGACACCGCAGCAGCTGCGCTTCTCGTCGCAGTTCCTGCCCATGTTCCTGAAGCGGTGGCGAAGTCTCGCGCCCGGCGGCCTGCAAGGCATGCGTTCGGGCCACGAAACTCTGCAACGCTGGCGGCTCGACCGGCCGACACCGATGGAGCGGATGCGCGTCCTCGATCCGGTCCCGGATCGGGCGACCATCCGCCTGACCCACGCCCGGGCGCTCGAACTGCTGCCGGCTCTGCGCCAAACCAGGATCAGCGCGGCCTGGGCCGGCTACATCGACAGCACGCCGGACGGCGTGCCTGCCATCGGCGAGATAAATACCATTCCCGGTTTCTTCCTGGCTGCCGGGTTTTCGGGACACGGCTTCGGCATCGGACCCGGCGCCGGGCATCTCGTCGCCGATCTGGTGACCGGATCGGAACCGATCGTCGATCCGACATCCTATGATCCACGGCGCTTCGAGGCGTCGGCCTGGGGCAAGGTCGCCGACTTCTAGAGAGCGGCAGAACCCCACCTCAGTTAGCGATGTGACGTTCGCATCAGCCATCGCGAAGAAACGCACCGACAGGTGCCGGCCGGACCGGAGCCTGCCCGCGAAACCGGCCCACCGCGTTGGGCGCGCAGCCGGCTTGCGCCGCGACGAGTTCGACGGCAGCCAACTGGCAATAGCGCCCCTGGCAACGCCCCATGCCGACGCGTGAGAGGGATTTCACCCTGTTCGCCTCGCCGCCGCCGAAATCCGCGCTCTCGCGCACGGCTTTGGCACTCACGTTTTCGCAGCGGCAGACGATCGCGTCGTCGGGCAGTGCCCGCACCATTTCGTCAGGCCAGGGGAAGGCGCAAGCCAGACCGCGGGCAAAGCGCTCGAGCCGCGCGAGCTTGCGCAGATCGGCGCTGACGGGAGGCGCCGGACATCCGAGATCGGAAAGGCACGCCACCGCGGCAAGGCGTCCCGCGATCTCCGCGCCGTCCGCTCCAAGCAGACGGACCCCGTCGCCGGCAAGGTAGACGCCGTTGCCGGCCCGGCCCATCTCATCGGTCTTCGGCAGCCATTGCCGCCACTGCTCGTCATAGATGAAGGCGCATCCTGTCAGATCGGCCAGATGCGCCTCCGCCCGCAGGTGCCAGCCCATGCCGATCATGTCGCAAGGCGTGAGACGTTCCCGGCCGCCGGCATCGCGCCAGCGCAGCGCTGCCACGCCCGAGGTGTCGGCCTCGATTCGCTCCAGCGTCACACCCGCATGATAGCGATCGCCCAGCCTCGCCCGCAGGACCAGGCCGCGCAACGCGACGACCGGCCGGGCGGCAAGCTGCCAAAATGCTTGCAGTTGCTGGCGCCAGGAGGAGGTGTCGAGCACTGCCGCGACTTCGGCTCCAGCCTTGACGAGTTGGGCACCGACCAGGGTCAGCAAAGGCCCCGATCCGATCAAGACGATACGCCGCCCGAGCGCCACGCCCTGCGCCTCGAGTGCGATCTGCGCTGCGCCAAGGCTGTAGACGCCAGCACCTTGCCAGCCAGGGACAGGCGCGACGCGGTCGGATGCGCCGGTAGCAAGGATCAGGCGGTCATAGCTGATCACTTGCACGCCGCCCTCCCCCAGCACGTACAGTCGATCCTTATGCGTTGCGATGACGGAGCTACGCGCGCAATGGGTGAGCCGCCCCTCTTCGGCCAGCTTGTCGAACAGTACGTGCAGCGCGCACGCCTTCGCCGCCTCCGACCCATAGAGCTCTTGCGGCGTGCGGGTAAACCCGGCAGGTGGGCGGCGGTAGATCTGCCCGCCCGCGCTATGCCCTTCGTCGATCACCACAGGATGAAGCCCGGCCTCGACCAGCGTCGCGGCGGCCCTTATGCCGGCGGGACCGGCACCCACGATCGCGATCCGCGGCGCTCGCGTCTCGATCACGGCCAGTTCTCCGGCGGCATCGTGCGCAGCCGCATGCCCTCGATGACAAGGGTTGTGCACGCGCGCAGGCGCGGTCCCTCCTCCTGCCACACCCAGCAATCCTGGCACGCTCCCATCAGGCAAAAGCCGGCTCGCGGCTCGGGCCCGAACTCGCAGTTTCGTAAGGCGTAGCCTGACGCCAGCATGCCGGTCAGCACGGTGTCGCCGGCAAGCGCGCTCCGCATCTGTCCGTCGAGAACAAACTGCACCTCTGCCCGGTCGCGCTCGGCCAGCCGGACGATGCGGCCAGCGGTGATCATTCCGCGGCCTCTCGCACCGGGTCTGGACGAGGCAGCTCGGGGAAGCGTTCGCAGACCGCATCGAAAGCGGCCTGGACGCCCTCCGGTCCAGAGCGCTCCTTCATTCGACGAAAGATCTCCGTCTTGGCGAAGAACCGCCAGTGGATCGGCAAGTCCCTCAGTATGGCAGTGAGCCGGTCATAGGCCGCCGGGGTCCACTGCGCCTCGTAGCTTTCGCGCTCCGGACCAAAATCGAAATGGCCGGCGGATGGCTCCTTGCGTGCGCGCAGACGCTCCGTCACCTGCTGGTCGACCTCGCCGTCGCGGAGGACAACGCCATAGTCGCGCTCCGCAGCTGTCGGTGAGAGATAGCCGCGCCGCACATCCTGCGCGACCCGCCAGGGCTCGCGCTGATGCGGATCGCCGCGCCCGCCGCCCCCGGCGGAGCGGATCTCGAGCACATCGCCGGGCTGCAGGACCGCTGTGTCGATGTTGCCCAGCCGCCGCTCGTGCGCGGTCCCCGGATTGACAACCATGTCCGACAGGCCAGCCGCCTTGCCGCCCAGCACGCCCCAGGGCCGGAAGAAGCTGCGGTCGCGGTTGCGCGCCGTGATCCGGGAGTCCGGCGCGAAGACGCGGAAGGCCATCTCGGTTGCCAGCCCGCCGCGCCAGCGGCCCGCCCCACCGCTATCCCGGGCGAGTCCGTATTTCACAAATTCGACCGGGGTTTCCGTCTCGGTGATCTCGATCGGCGTGTTCTTGAGATAGGCGGCGTCGGCGCCCGATCCGTTGGTCCCGTCGCGATGCGGCATCGCGCCGCCGCCCCCCACCACGGGGTTTACCGCCGCGATGACGGTCCGGCTGGTGCGCTCGTCCGTGGTCATGACGTTGACGATGCAGTTGTTGCCGGCCGGAGCCGCGGGCAGGCGCTCCGGTACCGCTTGCGAAAAGGCGCCGAAGATGACCGACCGCAGCCGGGCGCAAGTGAGCGAACGCATGCCCACGGCGGCGGGGTATACCGGGTTCAGCACCGAACCCCGGGGGGTGGTGCAGGTGAACGGCCGGGTGAGGCCCGTGTTGAGCAGGATCTTCGGGTTGAGCGTGTAGAGCACGTAGTAGACGCCAACTAGCAGCATGGTGTGGCGCGGGTCACCGCCCGAAGGCACGTTGAGCGAGGAGCCGAGCTGCGGATCGGAGCCGGTGAAGTCGAGCACCGCCTCGTCGCCCCTGATCGTCAGCGTCAATTTCAACCGGCAGGGATTGGCCTCGACCGAATCCTCGTCGGCATAGTCAGCGAATTCCCATGTGCCGTCGGGCATGGAGCGCAGCACATCGCGCGCCTGCGCCTCCGCATGGTCGAGAAGTGCGGAAACGCCTTCAATGAAGCCGGCCTTGCCGAACTTCCTCACCATCGCCTGGATCTTGCGCTCGCCGGTGTTGAGCGCGCCGACCAGCGCCTTGATGTCACCGATGTTGAGGTCGGGCTTGCGTACATTGGTGCTCATGATCCGCAGGATGGTCTCGTCGAAGACGCCCTCCCTCACCAACTTCATGGGAGGAAAGCGGATGCCTTCCTGATGGATTTCGGTCAGCGCCCGGCTGAGCGAAGCCGGCACCGCCCCGCCCATGTCGGTGTTGTGGATGTGCCCTCCGGTCCAGGCAACGATCTCGCCGTCGACGAAGACCGGCTTCCACAGATGTGTATCGGGCGCGTGCGTGGCGACGTAGCCGGAGTAAGGATCGTTGGTGAAGGCTACGTCCCCCGGCCGGTAGTCGCCCACCATAGCGATCGCGCGGTGATACGACAGCCCCGGATACCAGGTGGCTCCAAGTTCCATCGGCACTGCGAAGGTCGCGCCGGAGCGGTCCATCAGCATCACCGTGAAGTCCTGCGTCTCCTTGACGAAGGCGGAGTGCGCGGTGCGGTGCAGCGTGTGGGCCATGTTCTCGGCGGCCGCGCGGGCATGGTTCGCCAGAACCTGAAGGTTTGTTCGGTCAAACAAGGCGTCACTCCGCGAAAGTCAGAAGAAGGTTGAGGTGGCGGTCGACCCGTGCCTGGGTTCCCGCGGGAATGGCGAAGGTGGTATCTTCCTGCACCACCACGGCGGGTCCGTGGAATGTGCTGCCCGGTACCAGGGTCTGCCGGTCGTGTAGGTCGACGCTCTCGACGCTCAGGCCCGTGTAGACCGGCAGCTGACGCGCCGGAATGGCCGGAGCCTCGATCGCGTCGATCTCCGGGAAGGAGAGTGGCGGGCCCGCTCCTATGGCGGACAACCGGACATTCACAAGCTCGATCTCGCCGTCCGGATCGTGGAAATCGTAGAGCCGCTCATGGGTGAGGTGGAAGGCCTGCTCGATGGCGGCCGTGTCGCCGTCCGCCAGCCATTGCGGCAAGAGGACGACCTCGATTTCATAGCTCTGCCCGACATAGCGCATGTCGCAGGAGAGATTGAGTTCCGCGACCGCATCATGCCCTTGCGCTGCGAGCCAATCGCGGCCGTCACGCGCGAGCCCCTCGAAGGCCTCGCGGATCCCGGGGAGCGACGCGCCCGACAGCGGGGTAAAGACGCTGCGAATGAAGTCGCCGCGCAGATCCGCCACCAGTCCGCCCAGCGCCGAGACCACGCCGGGGCGGCGGGGCGCCATGACGCGCTTCATCCCGAGCTCGCGGGCAAGGAAGGCGCCGAGCATCGGGCCGCCGCCGCCGAAGGGCATCAGCGTGAAATCGCGCAGGTCTACGCCGGCCCGCGACGCGAGCTTCTCGACTTCGACGAACATTTCCGACACCGCGATGTCGAGGATCGCCTGCGCGGTCTGCTCGACCGGGCGGCCAAGCCGGGCGGCAAGGTCGCCGACCGCGCGATGCGCCAGTCCGGTGTCGATCCTGAGCTGGCCATAGGCCATCTCGCTGTGACCGAGCCATCCGCACACCACCATGGCGTCCGTCACCGTCGGCCGCTCGCCGCCACGACCGTAGCATGCCGGTCCTGGCGTCGAACCGGCAGACTCCGGCCCGACGCGCAGTACCTCTTGCGCGTCGACACTGGCGATCGAACCGCCGCCGACGCCGATCGAGCTCACCGAGACGGAAGGAATGTGGAGCGGAAATTCGCCAATCAGCTCGCCGGTCCCGAACTGCGGCTCGCCACCGATGATGAGCGCGAAGTCGGCCGAGGTCCCGCCGATGTCGAGGGTAAGGACCTTGTCCTCCCCGGCCTGACGCGCCAGCCACGAGGCGCCGATGACGCCGGAAGCCGTCCCCGACAGCAACATGTTCACGCAGGCGCGCTTGCCTTCGGCGGCGTTCATCAGGCCGCCGTTCGACTTCGTCAGCATGGGACGGGCCGGCACGCCGCGGCCCTTCAGCCGCTCTTCAAGAGCCGTCAGATAGCCCGAGACGCGCGGATGTACATAGCCATTGAGAATGGCGGTCGAGCTGCGCTCGTATTCGCGGATGACCGGCCACACCTCGGCCGAGGTGAAGACGAAGAGGTCGGGCGCAAGACGCGCGATCGCCGCTTTGACCGAGGCTTCCTGCGCGTCGTTGCGCCAGGCATGGAGGAAGGACACGATGATCCCCTGCGCTCCGTTCCCTTTGGCCGCCGCGACCGCCCCCTCCACGGCCGCCATGTCCGGCGCCCGGGATTCACTGCCATCGGCACGCATGCGCGCCGGAATGCCGAAGACCATGTCGCGCGAGATCAGCGGGTCCGGCCGCGAGCAGAACAGCGAATACATGTCCGGCATTCGAAGCCGCGCCAGTTCGATCACGTCCTCGAAGCCGGCATTGGTGAACAGCGCGAGCGGCGCGCCCTTGCGCTGGATGATCGTGTTGATGCCGACGGTCGTGCCGTGCACGAAGCGCGTCATATGGGCAGCATCAAAACCTTCGCGTTCGGCGAGAAGGGTGAGACCCGTCATCAGCTCGGCACCCGGATCTTCCGGCGTCGTCAGCACTTTCAGCGAGGCGACCCGTCCGGAGCGGGCTTCGAGCGCGCAGAAATCGATGAATGTCCCGCCGATATCGACGCCGACCTTCCAGTCGGCTCCGTTCTGCACTTGATCCGCCGCGCGAGCGATGGCACCGTCCATGATGCGTCCCTTCCTGTCTGCCAACCAAAGCTGGCATGACCGGTGGTCCGGGGTCCAAGATGTATGATGGGCAAGGATATAAGTCTGGCTTATGCCAACGCGGGATCTTCATCCAGGATGGCAGAACAGGCTGCGCGGATTTCATCGCGCATCATCTCATCGGCTCGTGAAAGCCCTCGTGCACGCGAGGTAAGCAGTGCGATCGGAAATTCCGGTCCCGCCGCCAGCGGCCTGACGGCAAGCCCGGCAAACTGGTGCCAAGGCAGCAGCCCATCGACAAGCGCGATGCCCAGACCGGCCTGGACGAAACCGACCGCGGAGATGGATACGTCAATCTCGAGCGACGGCGAAAGCGCCACACCTTGCGCGCGGGCTGCATGGGCCAGTTCGTCGGCGGGGCGGGTGCTTCCGCGATAGGATATCAACTCTTCCCCAACGAGATCGGCGAGCGTCAGCTCGGTCTTTTGCTGCAACACGTGCCCGGCCGGCAGCAGGCACGCGAAGCCGATGCTCCCAATCACCTCGGCCTCGATGTCGGGAGGCAGGCGGTCGTCCATGGCCACGCCGAGGCTGGCATCGCCGGCGCGCAGCATGTCGACGATCGCAGCGATCGGGGCGCTATGGGAACGCAGCAATATGTTGGGATGCCGCGCCCGGAACCTGGTGAACGCGCGCGGCAGTATTGCCATGGCCGGCGGCGGCGACGCCGCAACCCGCACCAGCCCAGCGCGCCCCAGTCGCAGATCCGTGGTCTTGCGGCGCAGCCCATCGAGCCCTGCCGACAGCCTCTCGGCATCGGGGAATATCTCCAAAGCCTCCGGAGTCGGGCGTAGCCGGCCCTTCACCCGTTCGAACAATGCGAAGCCGAGTTCGTCCTCAGTGTGAAGCAGGATCTGACTGAGCGCAGGCTGGGAAATGTTCAGCATCCGCGCTGCGGCGGTCACGGTGCCCGCGCGCATGACGGCGATGAACACTTCGAGCTGCCGCGCCCGCATTGCCACTCCATAGGTAAAGCTTATGGCCCTTGTTCAAACCCATCTTTGACGCAATGTGGCGGCGCGGACAAGATTGACGTTCAAGGATCATCCGATATGCACAAGGAATGACTATGGATGTGATCGTGCTGGGCGGCGGATTGATGGGGACGGCTTCGGCCTATTTCCTTGCCAGGCGCGGCGCGCGCGTGACGCTGATCGAGCGCAATCGGATCGGCACCGGAGCGACCGTCGCCTCCTTCGGCAACATCCGGCGCACGGGGCGTCATCTGTCCCAGCTTCCGCTGGCCCACCGCTCGCTCAAGCTGTGGTGCGAGGCCGATAAGATGCTGGGCCGCGACGTGGAATTCCGCGCCACCGGTCATATCCGGCTGATCTTCGATGAAGTTAGTCTTACCGACATGCGGACCTATGCCGAGGCAGCGCGGCCCTGGGGGCTCAAGCTGGAGGAACTCGGACAGAGCGAGATTCGCGCCCGCTTTCCTGGCCTCGGTCCCGACGCGATCGCGGCGTCATTCTCGCCGAATGACGGCAGCGGCAATCCGCGGCTGATCACGCCGGCCTTTGCCGAGGCGGCCCGAAGGCTCGGCGCGGAAATCGTCGAGGCGGCTGAGGTCGAGACGATCGAGCACACAAGCTCCGGTTTCCTTGTCGCCACGTCAAAGGGCACATTCGCCGCCGAGTGCCTGCTCAACACCGCCGGCGCTTGGGGCGCGCGCATCGCCGCGCAATTCGGCGAAGAGGTTCCGCTCGACGCCCGCGGCCCGCAGATGGGCGTGACCGAGCCGCTGCCGCATAGGATTCTGCCGGTGGTGGGTATATGGACGCGCGACAAGGACCATGGCGCCTATCTGCGCCAGGTCGAGCGGGGCAACATCGTCTTCGGCGGCGCGACCGAAAGGGTACCGGTGAACCTCGATCCCGGCCATGCGGCCGCCGATCCCATGCGCCTGCCGTTGCAGTTGCGCGCGGTCGCTCGACTGCTGCCGGCGATCGCACAGGTCGCGGTCATCCGCACCTGGTCCGGCTGCGAGGGGTATATGCGGGACATGCTGCCGGTCATGGGACGCTCGGCGACGACGCCAGGTCTGTTCCACGCCTTCGGCTTCAGCGGACACGGCTTCCAGCTCGGCCCAGGCGTGGGCGACGCCATGGCCGAGCTCATCACGACCGACCGCTGCGAAACGCCGCTCGATGATTTCAGGATCGATCGCTTCAGCAGCGCCGCTTAAAGAAAGCTTTTGGAGCATGTCGTTGGTTGTCATCAGGAATCTTGCTGTTCTCCAGCGACAGCTACGAATGATCCGCGGTTCACGGCAGATCCCGGGACATGGACGACCATCGATCACCCGTGCGAAAGATCCGTGGTTGATACTGCCGTGGGGGGCGGACTCGACTATCCTTTCCGGCAGGTAAGTTGTGATGGCGCCCAGTACTTTAATCCGCCATCTATCCCGAGCCCGCATTGGCTCAGGCTTTCTTCAGAAATTCGGTCCGCAGCACCAGATCTTTGACCTTTTCAGCCCGACACTCCACCTCATCCTCGTTGCCTGTGAGGCGGATGTTCTTGATCAGCGTTCCACGTTTCAGGGTGACGGAGGTGCCCTTGACTTTGAGATCCTTGATGAGCGTGACGGAATCTCCGTCACTCAGCGGAGTGCCATTGCTATCTTTGACATTCATGATTTCGCTTCCTGCCTTTGTGCATTCAGCCCGTTGAGGAGATCAGCGAGTTCCTCGGCATCCTGCTGGTTCATTCCAATGATAGTTCGGCTGCCCATCTCGGCGGGCCGCCCGGTGCGTGCATCCCTGACGGTCCAGGTGCCAGTAGGCTCCTGACATGGTTTGTAACGTTGAGTCATCCGGACACGATAATCGCCGAGTTTCTCCGTGCCAAGGGTGGATCATTATTTTCCACTCTGTATTGATGTTTCATACATCAATGATACCATGATGAGTATCATTTTTCATATTCAGACACTGATACCTTGATGATCACCGCTTCCCAGCTTCGCGCCGCCCGCGCCCTTCTCAACATCGACCAGAAAACCTTGGCGGAAATGGCAGGCGTCTCGCTGCCAACGATCCAACGAATGGAAGCCAGCCAAGGCAATGTGCGAGGCGTTGTCGATAGTCTGATGAAAGTGATCAATGCGCTCAACCGGGCCGGCGTCGAACTTCTCAGCGAACATGTGCGCAGCGCTGACGGCGGCCGTGGCGTCAGGTTCCGGCATCCGGATACGCTGATCGGCAGGCCAAACTAAGCCAAAAAACGCTCACCTTCGCTCACGCCAGCACCCACGCGTTGGCCGATCCCTCGTTTTGCTTTCGCTTCCAGAACCTCTCGATGAACCCTCCTCGGCACCCCCACTTTTGGTCACGATTTGCTGCATCAAAAGGCAGGATTCGCTCATGATCCTGTATCTGCGCCGGCTGACGGGAAAAGAGCGTAGCGAAAGATCCGACCGGCACCTCGCTCGCTTTCTGACGTTCATCGCAGGAGCCGCCAATGCTGGCGGTTTTCTGGCCGTCCAACAGTACACATCCCACATGTCAGGCATCGTTTCGTCGATGGCGGATCACCTGGCACTCGGCAACATCGAACTGGTGCTTTCCGGATTGGGGGCCTTGTTGTCGTTTGTCGCAGGCGCCGCTTGCTCAGCGGTGCTGGTCAACTGGGGAAGGCGGCAGAGCCTGCAGGGCGAGTACGCGTTCCCGCTTGTCCTGGAAGCGGTTCTGCTGATCTGCTTCGGTCTGGTCGGCAGCCATCTTGCGCGTCATGAAGCGCTGTTTGTGCCGATGACAGTGATGCTGCTTTGCTTCATCATGGGCTTGCAGAACGCCATCATCACCAAGCTATCTGAAGCCAGAATCCGGACGACGCACGTCACTGGCCTGGTGACTGATATGGGCATCGAACTCGGCAAGCTGCTGTATTGGAACATCTCAGCAAATGACTCGGACGGACTGTTCGTGAGAGCGGATCGAAGGAAGCTGAGACTGCTTGCGTCGCTTGTTGCGTTGTTCTTTGTCGGCGGCGTCATCGGCGCTGTGGGTTTCAAGCACGTCGGCTTTGCAGCAACGCTATTTCTCGCAGCCATTCTCCTCTTGCTAGCCACCATGCCAGTCTTGGAGGATGTCTCTGTTCGTATGAAGCGGTTCTGGCAATAGCTCGGCAGGGCTTTGTCACGGGGCCGGATTTGGCAGTACATGTGCCAAGGCGCTGTTCTCAGATTTCGCCAACTATCTGTTTTGGCTGGCCCTGCCGTTAGGGCCACGACGAGCCCTGCCCCTAACGGGCGCCCCGCCCTACGCCTTATGCTGCCGTCGCGGTACGTGCCAAGGCCTGAACGCCAGGAGGCCAAGCTCATGTTCGATTTCGTCGGCTCCGACCGACGGCGGTATCAGCAGCACTGGTTGGACGAAATCACCCACCTTGCCCGCCATGACCACTGCGTTGCGATCCGAGGCACCGCGGCTGTCGAGCAGCCTCACATTCGCCCAGATATTGCTGAGTTTCGCGGCAACCCGATCCGGCATGGTGTCAAGGTCGTGGCGAGCGTGAACATTCCCGATCAGAATGCCTGAAGAGTTTTTGAGACGTGTCTGCGCTAGACCGAAGAATGTCTCGGCGCACAAGTGATCTGGAATGCGCTGCCCGGAATATGCGTCCAATACGATAGCGTCGTAGCGATGACGGTCAGCACGTAGAAAATCTCGCCCATCGGAGGTGCAGCAGTGAACCCCTCCAGGCAGTCCAAAGTACTGTTGGGCGATTTGGAAAGCCTTTGGATTGATGTCGACGATCGTAACGCGCGCGCCAACTCTATCCAGCATCGTGGCCAAGCTGCCACCGCCACAACCGATCATGAGGACATCGGACACTTGCGCTTGCGCGAGAAGACCAAAGATCGCGTGTATATAGGGCGCGACGCTGACGCCATTCGGGTCGCACTCGCTTTGATAGCAGCCACCCTGGCGATAAATGAACGAACCGGAGTCCTTGGTCCGCAGAACCTCGATGTTGCCGAAATCGGTATGATATTTCGCAACGCGGATCATGACCTTGTCACCAACAACTAAGTTCCTAAATCCGCCGCTCGGCTGGCTTCACGAACTTTCCATCCGTCAGGAGCCTATGCGGAGCCGGGGGATTCCTCCGTCATTGGCAGGCTTCGCAGATGCGTCACGCATCATTATTTGAATGCCCCACATTTTAATATATGCTGCAACGCGTAGAGATAATATCTCAAAGCTGACAAAAAAGGGGATGCGACCGTGATAACTGCTCCACAGTTGCGTGCCGCGAGGGCGCTCCTTGGCATCGACCAGCGAAGGCTTGCCGAATTGTCAGGCCTATCGGTGCCGACAATTCAACGTATGGAAGCCAGCGAGTCGATTATCCGGGGCAATGTCGATTCCCTCATGAAGTTGATCGGGGCACTTGACCTCGCTGGCGTCGAATTGATCGCTGATGGCGCCTCAAGCCAAATCGGCGGGCGCGGCGTGCGACTGAAAGCAGATTTTGACCCCGCCAAGATTCTGGGCGGGGTCGATACGGACACCAAATTCGGTGTGAGGAGCGTGGCGTGAATTTGGGGGCCGCGTTCCTTCTGTGGGGCGTTGCCGCGCTCCTGGGGACCGCGGTGCTTGCGATTGCGTTGAGCCGCACACCGAACTTGGGAACGCGCCTGATCTACGGCTTGACGCTCGGTATTTCGGCGGCCGTACTCTTGGTTCTCGCGAGCCGCATCATCGATGATCCTGTCACCCCGTCGACTGCCGCATTGCCGCTTGGGCTACCATGGATTGGCGCTCATTTCCGTTTGGATGCGCTCTCGACCTTCTTCCTCGTCGTCGTGAATTTCGGCGGCGCCATGGCCAGTCTTTACGGCCTCGGCTATGGCAGCCACGAGCCCTCGCCGCATCGGGTGCTGCCGTTCTTCCCTGCCTTCCTCGCCGGAATGAATCTGGTCGTGCTCGCGGATGACGCCTTCACTTTCCTGCTTTCCTGGGAATTCATGTCGCTCTCTTCCTGGGCGCTGGTCATCGTCCACCATCGCGAACAGGACAATGTACGGGCGGGTTACATCTATCTCGTGATGGCGAGCTTCGGCACGCTCGCGCTGCTGCTTGCGTTCGGCCTTCTGTCCGGCCCGAGCGGAAACTACACGTTCGAAGCGATGCGCATTGCGGGTGCCACACCGCTCGTCGCCACTTTCGTCCTGGCCCTCGTGCTGCTGGGAGCGGGCTCCAAGGCTGGCCTCGTACCGCTGCACGTTTGGCTTCCACTCGCTCACCCGGCCGCGCCAAGCCACGTCTCGGCTCTCATGAGCGGCGTCATGACAAAGGTCGCCGTCTATGGCTTCATACGCGTTGTCTTCGATCTCCTCGGCGAGCCGGCATGGTGGTCGGGTGTTGCCGTGCTTTTCCTCGGCGGCCTGACGGCGGTTCTCGGCATCCTCTACGCGCTGATGGAAAAAGACCTGAAGCGGCTTCTTGCCTATAGCACCATTGAAAACGTCGGCGTCATCTTCGCAAGCCTTGGCCTTGCGCTGGCCTTCAAGGCGAACGTGATGCCATCGGCCGCAGCGCTGGCGCTCACCGCCGCGCTGTTCCACGTCCTCAACCATTCCTTTTTCAAGAGCCTGCTGTTTTTCGGGGCAGGCGCCGTGCTGACGGCAACCGGTGAGCGGGATATGGAGAAGCTGGGCGGTCTCATCCATCGCATGCCCTTTACAAGTTTCGCCTTTCTCGTCGGCTGCGTCGCGATCTCGGCACTTCCACCCTTCAACGGGTTTGTCTCCGAATGGCTGGCCTTCCAGGCTATCTTGCAGAGCCCCGATCTGCCGCAATGGGGCCTGAAGGTCATGGTGCCCGCCGTTGGCGGCCTGCTGGCGCTGTCTGCGGCACTGGCCGCAGCCTGCTTTGTAAAGGCGTTCGGGATTACATTCCTCGGCCGGCCACGCTCGGCCGCGGTGGAAGTGGCGCATGAGGTCGACCGCTACTCGCTGGCGGCAATGTTCATCCTCGCGGCCCTTTGCCTCGTTGCCGGCATCCTGCCGGGTCTTGTCATAGACGGCCTGTCATCGGTGACACTCCCGCTGATTGGCAGCCGGATGCCTGTGCAGATGGCGCAGCCTTGGCTGTCGATCGTGCCGATTGCAGCGAGCCGCAGTTCCTACAACGGCCTGCTGGTGTTTCTGTTCATCGCCTTTTCTGCATCCGCTGTGGCATATGTGATTCATCGCTTCGCGTCGCATGCACTCCGTCGAGGTCCCGCCTGGGGTTGTGGCTTCCCGGATGTGATCCCAACCTCGCAGTACACGGCCGTCAGCTTCGCGCAGCCTATCCGCCGCGTCTTCGGCACGTTCGTATTCCGTGCAAGGGAAACCGTCGAAATGCCACCGCCAGGCAAGACGGGCCCGGCTCGTTTGAATGTCGAAATGCATGATGTGATCTGGGAGACGCTGTATCTGCCTATCGGCAAGGCCCTCGACTTTGCGACCGACCGCATGAACCATCTGCAATTCCTGACGATCCGGCGTTACCTGACCCTCGTCTTTCTCTTTCTCATTGTCCTGCTTTTGGTGCTCGCACTATGGCCCTGATCTTTGAGTTGGCCGTTCAGGGCGCGCAGATGGCACTGGTGCTTTTGCTGGCGCCACTCCTGACCGGCTTCGCGCGTAAGGTGAAGGCGAGACTGCTACGGCGTCAGGGACCATCCCTGATCCAGCCCTACCGCGATCTCCTGCGGCTGATGCGCAAGGAAGTCGTTCTGGCGGACAACGCATCCTGGCTGTTTCGCGTGACACCCTATCTGATCTTTGCCGCCACCTGGGTTGCGGCCGCACTCATCCCGACATTCGCAACTGGCCTGACCTTCAGTTGGACCGCCGATCTGATAGCCATCGTCGCACTGCTTGGAAGCGCGCGATTCTTCCTGGCGCTGGCAGGGATGGATGTCGGCACGAGCTTCGGCGGCATAGGCTCGAGCCGCGAGGTGATGATCGCTTCGCTGGCCGAGCCCGCGATGCTTCTGATCGTATTCAGCCTGGCGCTCGTCGCCGGCGCGACGCAACTCTCGACGGTCGCCGCCTTCATGGGCTCACCGGAGGTTGGCCTGAGGGTATCGCTCGGGATGTCGCTCATCGCCCTCGTGATGGTGGCGATCGCCGAAAACGCCCGCATACCAGTGGACAACCCATCGACCCACCTGGAACTCACCATGGTTCACGAGGCGATGGTGCTGGAATATTCCGGTCGCCATCTGGCGATGATTGAGTTTGCCGCCTTCCTCAAGCTTTTGCTCTATGTGTCCCTGATTTCCTGCGTCTTCGTACCCTGGGGGTTGGTGACAGCCCGAGCCGGACTTGGGTCCTATGTTCTGGGCGTCGTCTTCTATATAGGCAAACTTGCCGTGAGCGGCATTCTCCTCGCCCTGTTTGAGACAGCCATCGCCAAGATGCGTGTGTTCCGCGTCCCGGATTTCCTCGGCGCAGCACTCATGTTGGCGCTGCTGGGCACACTCCTGCTGTTCGTCTCGCGGAGCCTGTGATGAACGGCCTCACCTTCGACATCGCTCATCTGCTCGCCGGTGGCCTGGTGCTGGTCAGCTTCATGATGCTGTATCAGGATCGCCTCTTTGCGCTGATCAACGTCTTTGCGCTTCATGCAATCGTGCTCGCGCTGTCGGTGGCATGGCAGGCCTACATTCAGGACGCCCATCATCTCTATGTCACGGCGGCGATCGCCCTCATCTTCAAGGCGATCGTCATTCCCGTCGGGCTTCATCGCATCATTCAGCGGCTCGGTATCCATCGCGACATCGAGACAGCCGTCGGCATCGGTCCGACCATGCTTGCGGGAATTGGTCTGGTGACTCTTTCCATGGTCCTGATGCTGCGGGTCACTCCTGAAGCCGACCCCCTCGCCCGCGAGGATCTTGCCTTTGCTCTGTCCATCATATTGCTGGGACTCCTGGTGATGGTCACCCGCCGGAATGCCGTTAGCCAGGTTGTCGGATTCATGTCGCTCGAGAACGGCCTGGTTCTCGCCGCCACCGGGGCCAAGGGCATGCCGCTGGTTGTCGAGATCAGCGTCGCCTTCTCGATTCTGATCGCCTTCATCGTCATCGGTGTCTTCCTGTTTCGCATACGCGAGAGGTTCGATTCGGTGGATGTCGGCGCGCTCGACGACTACAGGGGAGAACACCGTTGACCGTGTTTTCCCTCGATGCGGTGGCGGCCATCTTGCTGATACCAGTCGTTGCGGCCGCACTTCTGGCGGCGCTGCCTAACTACCGGATAACGGCTGGCCTCAATGTCGCCGCGAGCTTGCTGACCTTGCTCGCCGCAGTGTCGCTTCTCGTCACGGATCGGCCACAGCCCGGTCAATACCTGCTCGTCGACGACCTCAATATCGTTTTCATCGTGCTCAACACATTCGTCGCTTTCACGACCAGCGTCTTCAGCGCCTCCTACATCGCGCACGAGTTGGATACCGGGCGGCTGACCGTGGCGAATCTGCGGTTCTACCATGCGATGTACCAGATCATGATGTTCGGCATGAACCTGGCGTTCGTGTCGAACAATATCGGCTTGATGTGGGTGGCGGTGGAGCTTGCCACGCTGACCACCGTGCTCATGGTTGGCATCTATCGCACGCATGAGGCGCTGGAAGCCGCCTGGAAATATTTCATTCTCGGAAGCGTCGGCATTGCGCTTGCACTCTTCGGAACCATCCTCGTCTATATGGCCGCGCAGCCAGTTGTTGGCGAGGGCACGAATGCCATGGTCTGGACAGTGCTTATCGAGCACGCTGCGCATTTCGACCCGGCCCTGCTCAACGTCGCCTTTGTCTTCCTGCTGCTCGGCTACGGTACGAAGGTTGGCCTTGCGCCCTTGCATGCCTGGCTGCCCGACGCGCACGCAGAAGGCCCGACGCCGATTTCCGCAGTGCTGTCGGGCTTGCTGTTGAACGTCGCGCTCTATGCCGTGCTGCGCTTCAAGCTGTTGCTCGCGGCAAGCCCGGAGGCGATCGCGACCGGGCCATTGATGATAACGATGGGGCTGACGTCGCTTGTTTTCGCGGCCTTCATGCTTTACCGCCGCCGCGACATCAAACGTCTGTTCGCTTACTCCTCTATCGAGCACATGGGCATCATCGTGTTCGCTTTCGGCATGGGTGGCCCGCTCGCCAATTTTGCCGGCCTGCTGCACATGGTCATGCACAGCCTGACCAAGTCGGCGATCTTTTTCACGGTCGGACACATTGCGCAGGTCAAGGGAACACAGAACATCACCGAGATCCGGGGACTGACGGTGACCCATCCGGCGCTTGGCTGGGCGCTCGTCATCGGCGTTGTTGCCATTGCCGGCCTCCCCCCGTCCGGCATCTTCATGAGCGAATTCCTGGTCGTGAGTTCGACATTTGCAAGACACCCCCTTTTGGCGATGCCGTTGGTATTCGGGATTCTGCTCGCTTTCGGCGCCCTGCTGCTTCGGTTGACCGGCGTCGCCTTCGGCGAACCGCGCGGCAGCACTGCGCCCGCCGAGGCGTCCTACATTCCGATGTATTCCCACTTGGCGCTGGTGTTTGCCGCCGGCATCTATCTGCCGGCGCCCCTGGTTGCGTGGTTCCAGCATGTCGCGAGCATTCTGGGGTGAGGCGCATGAACAAGAAACCCGCACTGGTTGATCTCATCGAAGCCGGCCGGCCTGTCGGAAACCACGCTCCCTGGCGGCGCGCCGTTGTGACCCCAAAGGCCTGGACCCTTGCGGTAGACCAGCTTGCCGAAGGCTGCTGGCGCCTGCTCGGCCTTTGGGGGGAGCCGGACCGGATCCATATGACGCTTCTCGGCGAAGGTCTAGACATCGGCGTTATCAGCCTGGAATGCCGCCGCGGCCGCTACCCGTCTGTCGGCGAACGACACTCGCCGGCCTTGCGCCTCGAGCGTACCGCGGCGGACCTCTTCGGGCTGTCGCCGCAGGGGCTCCCCGATAGCCGTCGCTGGCTCGACCACGGCCAATGGGGCGTCAGCCATCCCCTGGCGGCGCGACCTCAGCCGCCGGCGGCCGCTTCCTCCTACCGGTTCCTTGCCGCGGAAGGCGAGAGCCTCCACCAGATCCCGGTCGGACCAGTGCATGCCGGGATCATCGAACCGGGACACTTCCGGTTTACGGCAAGCGGCGAAACAGTTGTGCGGCTGGAGGAGCGCCTCGGCTACGTGCACAAGGGTATCGAAGGCCTGATGGCAGGGGCGACCATCGAGCGCGCTGCCATGCTGGCGGGCAGGACCTCCGGCGACAGCACGGTGGCCTATTCCCTTGCCTTTGCCCGCGCCGTCGAGGCGGCTCTCGGCATTGCGGTTCCGCCGCGCGCAATCTGGCTGCGGGCGCTGATGGCCGAACTGGAGCGTCTTGCCAATCATCTCGGCGATATCGGCGCCATCTGCAACGACGCCGCCTTCGCGATCATGCATGCTCATTGCGGCGTGCTGCGCGAGCGTGTGCTGCGCGCCAGCGATGCGGCCTTCGGCCACCGGTTGATGCGCGACCGCATCGTGCCCGGGGGCGTGGCAAGCGATTTGAACGAAGCGGGGACGGAGGCCGTCCGCTCGCTGATCGCGGAGATCAGGCGGCGCTTTCCTCATCTGGTCGAGCTCTACGACAACACGGCGTCGCTGCAGGACCGCACCGTCGCCACCGGCCGGCTCAGGGTCGAGCTCGCCCGTCAATATGCAGCGGGCGGCTATGTCGGCCGGGCCTCCGGCCGGAATTTCGATGCGCGGCGCACGCCAGGCTATGCGCCTTACGATGAACTCACCTTCGACGTGCCCGTCCTCCAGGAGGGCGATGTCAACGCGCGCGTCTGGATCCGCATCCGCGAGGTCGAGCAGAGCCTGTCGCTCATCGAGCAGATCCTGGAGCGGCTGCCCGGCGGTCCGATCCGCGTCGATGTCGCCGGGCCTGACGGGCCGCGCGAAGGCATGGCGCTGGTCGAGGGTTTTCGAGGCGACATCCTGGCCTGGCTGCGCATCGGCGAGAGCGGCAATATCGAGCGCTGCCACCTGCGTGACCCATCATGGTTTCAATGGCCGCTTCTTGAAGCAGCGGTCGAGGGAAATATCGTCGCCGACTTCCCGCTCTGCAACAAATCGTTCAACTGCTCCTACTCTGGTCACGATCTCTAAGGCATTCTGCCATGCGCAAGCACCTCTTCGAAGGCCTGACACGGACCCCTCTCACCGAGCGTCCGCCTGAGGCGAGCCAGACGGCTATCGACGAACTCGCCCGCGCGCTAAACGGCGCTGCCCGCAAGCAACTGGGCCGTAGCCTGTCGATCCGGGCGGTCGACGCCGGTTCCTGCAATGGCTGCGAACTCGAAATGCACGCGCTGAACAATGCTTTCTATGACGTCGAACGTTTCGGAATCCGGTTCGTCGCGTCGCCGCGCCATGCCGATGTGCTGCTTGTCACGGGCCCGGTCACAAAGAACATGCGCGAGGCGCTGAAGCGGACTTATGACGCGACACCGGCCCCCAAATGGGTGGTTGCCATTGGCGACTGCGCCAGGAACGGCGGCTGTTTCGCTGGCAGCTATGCGATCGTGGGAGGCGTGTCAGAGGTGCTGCCGGTGGATCTGCACATTCCAGGCTGTCCGCCGCCACCAATCGAAATTCTGAAAGGCCTGCTCAGCCTGCTTGAGGGGGTAAATTCAAAGGCTGGTGTTCTCCCAGGTTGAATTCCCATGTGGAGGTTTTCCAGGTCGGCCTCGTCGCTGCATGTATCCAATGCATGGCCGTGAGTTTAGCGACTCTTGGAATCTTGCTAGCCGCGCGACATGAGCTGATCTGGCGCCTTTGGACGCCAATGCTAACGCCGCGCCCGAGTTGGATTCGTATCGACGTCACGCGGCCGCTCTTCAGGGGCAACCACTGATACCGACATTCGCTCATCGTAAAGATTTGAGACTAAGCGCCGCCGAGTAGACCGTTCAGCACTACCATGGTGAATGCCAAAATCGTCAGTCCAGCAGGCGTGTTTGACGATTTTACCCCTCATGCGGGGCAGCTTGAATTCACCGGTCTCTAAAGTCTCAACAAATTTTCGATCTCGACCAGCACCGACCGGGCGATGGAGGTTCCCCCCGCTAAATTCCGACGACGAGGGCGCCACCGCTGAGACCGGCACCCGCGGCCGCCAGCAGGATTTTCTCGCCGGGCCGAAACGGCTGCATCCGATGGGCCAGCGACAGCGAGAGCGGGATCGTCGCGGCGGAAGAGTTGCCGTAGTCGGCGATCGTCTTGACGATCGCGTGATCGGCTATGCCGAGGTTTCGCCCGACCGCATCGAAAATGCGGGCATTGGCCTGATGCGGCACAAACCGATCGATGTCCTGCGGCCGCATTCGAGCAGCAGTGAGCGCGTCCTGCGAGCAGGCAGCCATCATCTCCACGGCCTTGGCGAACACTTCGCGGCCGTCGGTGATCGTCATCCGGGTCTGCGCCAGGTCGAGGTCGCCATGGAACGGCGTGTTGCTTCCGCCGGCAGGAATCTGGATCAACCCGTAGCGCGAGCCGTCCGAATCCACCGAGGCGCCGAGAATGCCCCGATCCGGGTCATTGCACGGACCAATCACCACGGCGCCGGCGGCATCGGCAAACAGCACAGCGCTTGCACGCTCGGCCGGGTTGATGCGGCGGCTGAGGATGTTGGCGGCGATGACAAGGCTCGCTTTGCCGTGCAGGCGGGTGAAGCCGTCGGCGAACATCAGCGCATAGATGAAACCGGCGCAGGCGCCGGTGAGGTCGATCGCGCCGGCGCGCCCCAGTCCCAGCCGATGTGCGACCAGCGGCGCGCTGGGCGGCAGGAGGTGATCGGGCGTCGAGGTGGCGAGCAACAACAGGCCGATGTCGCCGCGCCCGATGCCCGCATTTGCCAGCGCCATGTCGCCGGCAGAGGCGGCAAGGCCCGACAGCGTGTCTTCGTCCGTCGCCCAGAAGCGCGACCGAATTCCGGTGCGCCGCTCGATCCAGCCGGGTTCAAGCCCGAGACGGTCTTCGATTTCCGGATTCTCGACCTTGCGCGCCGGCGCATGATGGCCAAACCCGAGAATGCGCGACGATCGGCTCATGGCCGCGAGCCGAAGCGTTCGCCGGCCTCCTCGATCGCGTCATAGAGCCCATCCAGCTCCTTGCTGGTGATGCAATAGGGCGGCAGAAGGTAGAGGACATTGCCGAGCGGGCGCACAAGCAGGCCGCGCTCGAGGAAGAAGGCGCGCAGCTTCGGCCCGATCTCGGCCAGATAGCCGGCAGAGTCGGTACGCAGATCGAGGGCGGCGATCGTGCCGGTCGCCCGGCAGTCGGTGAAGAAGGGATTGTCGCGAAAGCGTCGAAGCCCGGCGGCCTGCTTCGCGCTCAGGGCCGCAATGCGCTCGGCCACCGGCTCGTCCTGCCAGATCTCGACATTGGCAAGTGCTGCCGCGCAGGCAATCGGATTGGCGGTGTAGGAGCTCGAATGGAAAAAGGTCTTCTGCCGGTCCTCGGAATAGTGAGCCTGGAAGATGGCATCGGTGGCGAGCGTGGCGGCCAGCGGGATGGCACCGCCGGTCAAGCCCTTCGAGGTGCACAGGATATCAGGAGAGATGGACGCCTGCTCGCAGGCGAACATGGTTCCGGTGCGCCCCCAGCCGGTCATCACCTCGTCGGCGATCAGCAGCGTGCCGGAGGCTTCGGCGATCTTCTTCATTTCGGTGAGAACCGAGGCCGGATACATCAGCATGCCGCCGGCGCCAAGCACGAGCGGCTCGACGATCAGCGCGGCGGCGCGCCGGTCGCGGCTCACCGCTTCGAACCGATCCAGTGTGTCCTGCTCGCGCCCTGCGGCCGGGAAGGGAATGGTGTCGACCTCAAAGAGCAAAGGCTCGTAAGCGGCGTTGAACACGCCGCGGGCGCCGACGCTCATCGTGCCGATCGTGTCGCCGTGATAGCTGTGCTCCATGACGGCGATGCGCGAACGCGGCGCGCCGATGTTGCGGAAATAGCCGAGCGCCATCTTCAACGCGACTTCGACGGAGGTCGAGCCGCTGTCGGAATAGAACACCCGGTCGAGGCCGGGCGGGGCAAGGCCGACAAGCGCCTCGGCCAGGCGTTCGGCCGGCTCGTGGGTGAAGCCCGCGAAGATGATCTGGTCGAGGCTCGACGCGGTCGTCTCGATCGCAGTCATGATGCGGGGATGGCGGTGGCCGTGGGTGACAACCCACCAAGAGGAGATGGCGTCCAGGATGCGGGAGCCGTCGGCCTTGTGGAGATAGGCGCCTTCCGTCAGGACGATTTCAGGGATCGCTGGTTCGAGTGCGTGCTGGGTGAAGGGATGCCAGACCCGAGATTGCGCCATTAGTCGCCTCCGGCAATCAAGGCAAGGTCGAAGCCGGCAACCATCGCTGCTCTCAGCGTTTCACCCGTCAGCGGATCGAGGCGCGGCAGCCTGCCGAGTTGTGGCACGCCGCTGAATTCCACGATTGTCCTTTGCGTGTCGGCTACCTCTTCGCCGATGAAGGCGATGCCGATGAGCGGGATGGAGCGGGCCTGCAGAGCCTCGATCGACAGCAGGGTATGGTTGATTGTGCCGAGCGCGGTGCGGGCGCAAAGGATGACTGGCAGTTGCCATTCCCGGAAAATGTCGATGACCCTTGTCTGTCGATTAAGCGGCACCATCAGCCCGCCGGCGCCTTCGATGATGAGCGGACCCGGCAAGTCTGGAAGTGAGAGCTTGGCCGCCTCGATCGCGACGCCGTCGATTTCGGCCGAACGATGCGGCGACAGCGGCATCCTCAGACGGTAAACTTCCGGCAGGACGCGCCCGGCGGGCAAGCCGGAAAGCCGGGCAACCACCTCGCTATCCGTCTCCTCGTCGAGGCCCGATTGCACCGGCTTCCAGTAGAAGCCGTCGAGCAGGCCGGCGAGCCCTGCCGAAAACACTGTCTTGCCAATTCCGGTGTCAGTTCCGGTGATGACGATGCGCTTGCTCATGCCGTGGCCAACACCTCGACAAGCGCCTCGACCATGGCGGAAATGTCGGTTTCGTCGACGTTGAGCGTCAGGGAAATGCGCAGGCGCGATGTGCCCTCGGGTACGGTCGGCGGACGAATGCCGCGTATGTCGAAGCCGCGGGCCTGCAGTCTTGCCGCTACCGCCATGGTGCGCCTGTTCTCGCCGATGACAAATGGCTGGATCTGCGAGCCGCTGGGTACCACGCCGCAGCGCTCGGCCAATTGGCGGCCCGCGAAAGCGACACGCTCATGCAATTGAACGCGGCGTATCGGTTCGTCGGACAGCATGGCGAGCGCTTCGCGCGCCGCGACCGCCATCAGCGGCGACGGCGCAGTGGCGTAGATGAATGGCCGGCACCGGTTGACGAGATAGTCGCACAGCGTTCCCGGCCCGGTGACAAGCGCGCCGGACGCGCCGAGCGCCTTGCCGCATGTATGCAGCGCAACGATGTTGTCGCGGCCCTCGAACGCGGCGGCCAGCCCGCGGCCGTCCGGTCCCCAGACGCCAGTGGCATGCGCCTCGTCGACGACGATGAATGCCTCGTGCCGATCGGCAAGCGCGACAAGGCTCTCCATCGGCGCGCAGTCGCCATCCATGCTGTAGAGGCTTTCGACCGCGATCCAGATACGCCCCATGCCGCCTTCGGCGCGCCATCGCGTGATCGCGTCCTCGACAGCGTTGACGTCGCTGTGCGCGGCCAGCACGAACTCGGCGCGGCCGGCATGCGCGCCCTCATGCATGCTGGCATGGGCGAGTTCGTCGAGGACCAGCAGGTCGCCCTTCTGCGGCAGCGCGGTCAGCAGTGCGAAGTTGGCGATGTAACCGCTGCCGAAGAACAGCGCGCGTTCGGCGCCAAAGAATGCCGCGGCGTCCGCCTCCAGTTGCTCATGCTCTGGTGCATTGCCGCGCAACAGCCGCGAACCGGTGGCGCCGACCGGCGTGCCCTGCGCGATGGCCGCCGCAACCGCGTCGCCCAGTCTCTTGGAGGCGGCAAGCCCAAGATAGTCGTTCGAAGAGAAGTCGAGGCCGGTGCGCGGCGACAGCGTCCGCAGCCGGTCCTTGCGTGCCAGCCCCTGCAAGGTTGCGTCATAGCGGGCAAGAGGTGCCCCGCTCATTGCGTCTCGCGTTCCATCGGCTCGATGCCGAGGCGGCGAAACAGGAGAGTATCCTTGTCTTCGCCCGGATTGTCCGCCGTCAGCAGCGTGTCGCCGACGAAGATCGAGTTGGCGCCGGCAAAGAAGCACAGCGCCTGCATCTCGTCGGTCATGGCGGTGCGGCCGGCGGAAAGTCGAACGTGCGATTTCGGCATCATGATGCGCGCCAGCGCGATCACCCGCACGAATTCGATCGGCTCGATGGGCCTGGCGTCGGCTAGCGGGGTGCCGTCGATCGGGATCAGCATGTTGATTGGAACGCTTTCGGGATGCTCCGGCAGATTGGCCAGCGTCACCAACATGTCGATCCGGTCCACCGGCTCTTCGCCCATGCCGACAATGCCGCCGCAGCAGACCTTGATGCCGCTGTCGCGGACATTGGCGAGCGTATCGAGCCGGTCAGCAAAAGTGCGGGTCGAGATGATCTCGCTGTAGTAGCGTTCCGACGTATCGATATTGTGGTTGTAGTAGTCGAGACCAGCTTGCTTCAGACGAGAGGCTTGTTCAAGATCGAGCATGCCGAGCGTCATGCAGGTCTCCATGCCGAGCGCCTTGACACCCTCGACCATCGCCACCACCGCATCCATGTCGCGCGCCTTGGGGTTTCGCCAGGCAGCACCCATGCAATAGCGGGTGGCTCCGGCATCGCGCGCCTTGGTCGCCTCGGCGATGACGCGCCTGACCTCCATCAGCTTCGACGCCTTCAAACCGCTTTCGTGATGCGCAGACTGGCTGCAATAACCGCAATCCTCGGGGCATCCGCCGGTCTTGATGCTGAGAAGCCGGCTGAGCTGGACCTTGTTGGGATCGAAATTCCGGCGATGAACGGTCTGCGCCTGGAACAAAAGGTCGTTGAAGGGTGCGTTGTGGAGGGCCTGGGCTTCTTCCAGGGTCCACATCCGGCCGCCGTCGAAGGATTGAACTTCAGGCAGGGTCTTTTCCGAAATCGCTGCGTGCATTTCCATCCTGTTCCTTGCGTTGTGGCCACATGGCGCCTTGAATCCGCGGACTGCGTCCAAAAGAGCATAGTTGTCGAACTTCTCCCAGGTGCCGTCCTTCCTCATGGACTCTGTCCTTGATCATCGATCAGGGGTCTTGGGCCTCATCAGCACATTGTCCCACCAGTTATCGGCGATGTGAGGCAGTTCGACAGCAGGCTCCCTGCCCAACAAGAGCCCTAGCACACGCGGCGGTGTGAGTGGCATTTGTTGCACGCGGCACCCTGTCGCGTTTGCGACGGCGCAGGCGACTGCGGCAGGCGGATTGAGAATGGGCACCTCGCCAGCGCCCTTTACGCCGAGGGTACCGATGGAAGGCGCGCCTTCATAGAGATCTTCAGAGGGGCGTTTGCCTTCGAACAGGCAACTTCTAAGGGTGAGCGATCTGGCTGTCGCATTTGGTATAGAAATGCGCCGACGCGAAGGGCAAAGACCAAGACGTGGTCGAATGCGCCGTCCTTGACGACGTTGACGGGCAGCAGGCAGCAGTTCACCCTTCTCACATTGGTCCCTCCGGGACGGACTTGATAATTGGAATTCGATCAAATCCCTATGCAAGACAGGAAAACTCTGGCGAAGAAAGAGACCGCAAAAAGCGACCGCGGCCAGGCCGTCAGCGCGGACCTGATCGCTGTTGTGATCGCCGTGACAAATGGTGAGCCACGCGTGCTGACCATCGGACAGGCCGCCGGTGCTTTGCCATCCGGACCCTTTGAACTCGGCCACCGTTCCTTGCAGTCGGGCCTAAGAGCCTGGGTAGAGCGGCAGACCGGTCATCCGCTGGGCTATATCGAACAGCTTTACACCTTCGCCGACCGCGACCGGATCGGTGACGAGCACGTGCAGCGCGTGATCTCTATCAGCTATCTCGGCCTGACGCGGGAAGAGCAGACGGAGAGGTCGCCAGCGAATGGATGGCACGGCTGGTACGACTATTTTCCGTGGGAGGATCACCGCGCAGGCGTGCCGACCTTAGTGTCAGGCATTCTCATGCCCCAACTGCGGGCCTGGGCCGATGAGGCCGAAGACCCGGACACGCGTCACGACCGCTGGCAGCGCGCGACAATCGCTTTTGGCTTCGATGAGTGCCACTGGAACGAGGAACTCGTCCTGCAGCGATACGAACTGCTCTACGAAGCCGCGCTGGTCGCGGAATCCAGACGCAGCAGCAACACAGGCAGCGCGCCGTCAGTTCCCGGCCGTCCGATGATTGCCGATCATCGCCGTATTCTGGCAACGGGGATCGCCAGGCTTCGCACCAAGATCAAGTACCGGCCCGTCGTGTTCGAGCTGATGCCAGCGACGTTCACATTGCTGCAACTGCAGCGAACCGTGGAGGCACTGGCTGGCCGGCTCGTTCACAAGCCAAACTTTCGGCGAATCATCGAAGAGCAAGATCTGGTCGAGGAGACAGGCGAGACAATGTCCGCCACCGGGGGGCGCCCAGCGAAGCGCTTCCGCTTTCGCCAAACGGTTCTGGCGGAGCGAACTGTCGCAGGGACGAAATTGCCCCTCTCACGCGTTTGACATTCCTTATACTCAGGATAAGTATATGCCCTAGTTATACTCATTTGGAGAATAATAGGGTTGACCATGCTCAGCACCTCCGCACGTACGGTTGCGCTCTATGATCGGGTGCGACGCGTCATCCCGCCCATCGAATGGCCGGCTTTCACCGGTGATATCGAAGCCATCCTCGATCTGAAACGGCAGCGCAATGCCGTCATCCTGGCGCACAACTACCAGACGCCGGAGATCTTCCACTGTGTTGCCGACATCGTCGGCGACAGCCTGGCGCTCGCCCGCAAGGCAATGGCAGTCGATGCCGATGTCATCGTTCTCGCCGGCGTGCATTTCATGGCCGAGACGGCCAAGTTGCTCAACCCGGGCAAAACAGTGCTTATCCCGGACACGCAAGCCGGCTGCTCGCTCGCCGATTCCATTACGGCCGAGGATGTCCGCCTGCTGCGGCAGCGCTATCCTGGCATACCGATCGTCACCTACGTCAACACTTCCGCGGCTGTGAAGGCAGAGTCCGACATCTGCTGTACCTCCGGCAATGCGAAAGCCGTGGTCGAGTCGCTGGGTGTTCCTCGGGTGATCATGTTGCCGGACGAGTATCTGGCCCAGAACATCGCCGCACAGACCGATGTGCAGATCATCGCCTGGAAAGGGCATTGCGAGGTGCATGAGCGCTTCACGCCTGCCGACATCCGCCAATTGCGCGAGGACCATCCCGGTGTGACGGTACTCGCCCATCCCGAATGTCCACCCGAAGTAGTGACTGAGGCCGATTTTTCAGGCTCGACCGCTGCCATGTCGGATTACGTCGGACGGCAAAAACCGCCCCGCGTCGTGCTGATGACGGAGTGCTCGATGAGCGACAATGTCGCGGTCGAACACCCCGATGTCGAGTTCATCCGGCCCTGCAATTTGTGCCCGCACATGAAGCGGATAACGCTCGCCAACATTCGTTCGGCGCTCGAACAGAACCGCCACGCTGTGACAATCGAGCCGGAGATTGCCGGGCGCGCGCGGCTGGCCGTCGAGCGGATGCTGGCCGTATGAACATGGACGTCCGCGATCTCGCCGGCCGGCCGGTGATCATTGGCGGCGGCGTAGCCGGGCTGATGACGGCGCTGCACCTGGCGCCTGAGCCGGTGCTTCTGCTGTCGAGATCACCGCTTGGCGCGGACGCGTCGAGCGCGTGGGCGCAGGGTGGGCTTGCCGCCAGCCTGGGCAACGATGATGAGCCAGCGCTCCATCTTTCCGACACGCTCACAGCAGGTGATGGTCTTTGCGATAAGCAAGCAGCAACGCGCATCGTGCACGCCGCGCCCGCCGCGATCGAGGATCTGGCGCGGCTTGGGGTTCGCTTCGACCGGACGCCGGCGGGCGTTCTTCGTCTCGGGTTGGAAGCCGCGCACAGCCAGCGCCGCATCGTTCATGCCGGAGGCGACGGGAGCGGCCGGGAGGTCATGCGCGCACTGGTCGCCGCCGTGAGATCGACGCCGACCATAACGGTCGTCGAGGGCTTCGAAGCGCGCCGGCTGGCCGTGGAGGACGGCAGGGTCACCGGGGTGCTGGCGAGTTGTTCGACAGGTCCGGTGTTCCTCGCCACGGGACGGGTCGTCCTCGCCACGGGCGGGATTGGCGGGCTGTTTCAGGATTCAACCAACCCGCTGAGCAGTTGCGGGCAGGGCCTGGCGCTCGCTGCGCATGCGGGTGCCGTCCTTGCCGACCTGGAGTTCATCCAGTTCCACCCGACCGCGTTCGATGGGCCGGGCCGTCCGATGCCGCTGATCAGCGAGGCGGTTCGCGGCGAAGGCGCGGTGATCGTCGACGAGACAGGCCGACGTTTCCTCGACGGCGTGCGAGGGGCGGAACTCGCACCGCGCGACATCGTCGCGCGCGCCATCTGGCGCCATCTTGCCGACGGCCATCGCGTCTTCCTCGACGCACGCGAAAAGCCAGGCGTGACATTCGCGCAGCATTTTCCGACCATCGCATCGGCCTGTGGCAGGGCCGGCATCGATCCGGCGCGTGATCTCGTCCCCATCAGGCCAGCGCAGCACTATCACATGGGTGGCGTCGCAGTGGATTTGGCCGGGCGTACTTCCGTTCCGGGACTTTGGGCTTGCGGCGAGGTCGCTTCGACCGGGCTGCACGGCGCCAACCGGCTTGCCAGCAATTCCTTGACCGAGGCCGTCGTCTGCGCGCGCTGGGTTGCCGAGAGTGTAGCGGGTTCGCCCGACGGCAGCGGAAAACCAGCGACGGCACCTGACCTGCCCACGCCGGACCCAAGGCCTGTGCGCCCTCTCCTGTCGCGTGCCCTCGGCGTCATGCGAGATGGCGAAGGGTTGAAAGAGGCCGCGCGGGCCTTGCTGCCGCTGTTGCAGCGGCACGACGCGGCGTCCGGTCCCGCGGCCATTGGATTGATGATCACCATTGCCGCCTTGCTGCGCCGGGAAAGCCGCGGTGCTCATTTCCGGTCGGACTTTCCGCATCATGCAGCTGTCGCCCGCCGTTCCGAAATCACGCTCAACGCGGCAGTGGCGGCAGCGCGGGACCTCGCATTCTCCCCAACGCTGGAAAGTGTCCTGTGATGCATCTCTCACCACTTCCCGCAATCATGCTCGAGCCTCTGGTGCGGGCAGCGCTCCTCGAAGACTTTGGCAGGGCCGGCGACCTGACCACCGACGCCGTCGTACCGAAAGATCATCATGCGACAACAGTGCTGACTGCGCGTCAGGCCGGAACTGTCGCCGGGCTCGATCTGGCGACGCTCGCCTTCCGGCTCATCGACCAGAGCGTCGACGTGAAAGTGCATCTGCCTGACGGTATCGCCGTCGCGCAAGGCGAGATCATTGCCTCGGTGAGCGGTCCGGCCCGCGCCATACTCACGGCGGAACGGACGGCGCTCAATTTTCTTTGTCATTTGAGCGGCATCGCCACGGCGACCGCATCGGTCGTCGCGGCTGTTCGGGGCCACGCTGCGAAGATCGTCTGCACACGCAAGACGACGCCTGGATTGCGGGCGGTCGAAAAGTACGCCGTGCGCGCCGGCGGCGGCGCCAATCACCGTTTCGGCCTCGACGACGCCATCCTGATCAAGGACAACCACATCGCCGTCGCCGGCGGAATTCGCCCCGCCATCGAGCGGGCGCGGGCC
Source organism: Mesorhizobium sp. LjNodule214 (assembly GCF_964252735.1). Taxonomy (NCBI): domain Bacteria; kingdom Pseudomonadati; phylum Pseudomonadota; class Alphaproteobacteria; order Hyphomicrobiales; family Phyllobacteriaceae; genus Mesorhizobium; species Mesorhizobium sp. LjNodule214. The sequence goes on along the minus strand of NZ_CAXUPE020000001.1, from coordinate 2,087,104 downwards.
GGCGCCGGCCATCTCGTCAAGATCGAAGTTGAGGTCGATACGCTGGCCCAGTTGGAGGAAGCCTTGCCTCTCGCCCCCGACGCAGTGCTGCTCGACAACATGTCGGTCGACGCGTTGCGGCAGGCGGTGGCCATGGTTGCCGGCCGGGCAATCACCGAGGCGTCAGGCAGGATCACCGTCAATACGGCGTCAGCCGTCGCCGCGACCGGTGTCGATCTGATTTCCATCGGCTGGCTGACCCACAGTGCGCCGATCCTCGACATCGGGCTCGACTACCGTGAGCTTTGACCGTCGAGCCTGGCCGTCGGCAGCTGAATGACTTCTTCTCGACACGAATAGGGCACCGGACCAATGCGAAAAATAGTCGCCGGCAAGCTGCACGGCATCCATGTCACCGAAGCGAACCTCAATTACCATGGATCGATAACGCTGGACCCTGACCACTGTGAAGCAGCGGGGATCCTGCCCATGGAGTTCGTGGAGATCTGGAACAAGAATTCCGGTGCGCGGATTTCGACCTATGTCATTCTCGGCGAGCGCGGCTCACGATGCTGCATCCTCAATGGTGCGGCCGCCCGCACCTGCCAGCCCGGCGACCAAATCATCGTCTGCAACTCCCTCTACGTGGACGAAGCGCGGATCACCGCACTGAAGCCGCGGATCGTCACGTTCGACCAAGACAACCACATACGCGACCGCCTGAGCTACTCGGTCGATCTTGACACGCACGGCCGGTACAGTTTTTCCGTCCTTGACGAGGCGAATGAGGCTTTGGCCATTCCCGCCCTGGTCTCCGGGGCGTGACTTGCTCTCCATACCCGCGCGTGCATTTCCGCTGCGTTTGATTGGTCGCCTATCACCGCAGCGGGCCGAATGCGCTTGACAAGACAGCGCCGGCCCGTTCAATTCGATGCATTCACCAGGGGAGTCCCGGCAAGGGGCTGAGATACTGCTGGCTTTCGCGGCGCAGTGACCCGTTGAACCTGATCCAGTTCATACTGGCGTAGGGACGGTGCAAGCGCTTTGCGGGAGTTTACGCCCGAGATCCTGTTTCGGCAGGTCGACAGAAGCGTCTTTTCATCCTTCCGGCACAGAACTGGGTCTCCAATGCATGAGCAAAGGAGCCTCACGATGAATGCCCTCACCCCCGCCGTGTCGACGGGACCACTGCCCGCCTCGCGGAAGATCCACAAGTCCGGCGTCCTCCATCCGCACATCAAAGTGCCGATGCGCGAAATCTCAGTCCATCCGACGGCCGGGGAGCCGCCCGTCACCGTCTACGATCCGTCCGGCCCCTATACCGACCCTGCTCTCGAAACCAGCATCGAAAAGGGCCTTGCCCGGCTTCGCCACGAATGGGTCACGGCGCGCGGCGATGTCGAAGCCTATGACGGCCGCCATGTCCGGCCGGAAGACAATGGGTTCGCCACCGGCGAGCGCCTGACGCCGGAATTTCCCATTCGTAACCGGCCGCTCAGGGCCAAGGCAGGCAAGGCGGTCACCCAGCTTGCCTATGCGCGCGCCGGTATCATCACGCCTGAAATGGAGTTCGTCGCGATCCGCGAGAACCTCGGCCGCGAGATCCTGCGCGGCAAGCTTGAGCGCGACGGCGAAGCCTTCGGCGCGGCGATCCCCGACTTCGTCACGCCGGAATTCGTGCGCGACGAGGTGGCTCGCGGCCGGGCGATCATTCCCGCAAACATCAATCATCCCGAGAGCGAGCCGATGATCATCGGCCGCAATTTCCTGGTGAAGATCAACGCCAATATCGGAAACTCAGCGGTCACCTCGTCGATGGCCGAGGAGGTGGAAAAGATGGTCTGGGCGATCCGCTGGGGCGCCGATACGGTGATGGACCTCTCGACCGGCCGCAACATCCACAACATCCGCGAATGGATCGTGCGCAATGCGCCGGTGCCGATCGGCACGGTGCCGCTCTATCAGGCGCTCGAAAAGGTCAACGGCATTGCCGAGGACCTGACCTGGGAGGTCTACCGCGACACGCTGATCGAACAGGCCGAACAGGGCGTCGACTATTTCACCATCCACGCCGGCGTGCGGCTGCACTACATCCCGCTGACCGTCGACCGGGTCACGGGCATCGTCTCGCGCGGTGGGTCGATCATGGCCAAATGGTGCCTGCACCATCACCGGGAGAGCTTCCTTTACGAGCATTTCGCCGAAATCTGCGACATCTGCCGCGCCTATGACGTGTCCTTTTCGCTCGGCGACGGCCTTCGTCCGGGCTCGATTGCCGACGCCAACGACGCGGCGCAATTCGCAGAGCTGGAAACGCTCGGCGAGCTGACGAAGATCGCCTGGGCAAAAGACTGCCAGGTGATGATCGAGGGGCCCGGCCACGTACCGATGCACAAGATCAAGGAGAACATGGACAAGCAACTCGCCGTCTGCGGCGAGGCGCCATTCTATACGCTTGGACCGCTGACGACCGACATTGCGCCGGGCTACGACCACATCACCTCAGGCATCGGCGCCGCGATGATCGGTTGGTTCGGCACCGCCATGCTCTGCTACGTCACGCCCAAGGAGCATCTCGGCCTTCCCGATCGCAACGATGTCAAGATTGGTGTGATCACCTACAAGATAGCCGCCCATGCCGCCGACCTGGCGAAGGGCCACCCGGCAGCGAAAACCAGGGATGATGCCCTTTCGCGCGCGCGCTTCGAGTTCCGCTGGGAAGACCAGTTCAACCTGTCGCTCGACCCCGAAACCGCGCGGTCCTTCCACGACCAGACCTTGCCCAAGGAGGCCCACAAGCTGGCGCATTTCTGCTCGATGTGCGGGCCGAAATTCTGCTCAATGCGAATATCCCACGACATCCGCGCCGAGGCTCAGAAAGAGGGCATGGCGGCGATGGCGGCGAAATACCGCGATGGCGGCGATCTCTACGTGCCAGCGGAAGAGAGCGGCGCACCGCTCATGCCGGAGGCGCATGAGACATCATGAAGGTGTTGATCAAAGGGGCCGGCGTCGCCGGCCTCACCGCGGCTTTCGAACTCGCCACCCGCGGCGCGGCGGTGACGGTTGCCGAGACGAGACTTAGCCTCGGCGGCAATGCGTCGTGGTTCGCCGGCGGCATGCTGGCGCCATGGTGCGAGCGTGAAAGCGCCGAGCAGCCGGTGCTCGATCTCGGACGCGACGCCGCCGACTGGTGGGATACGGCAACGCCCGGGCAGGTGACGCGGGCCGGAACACTGGTCGTGGCCGCGCCGCGCGATGCAGGCGAGCTCGACCGGTTTGCCAGTCGCACGTCGGGGTACAGGCCTGTCGATGAAAACGAAATCGCACAGTTCGAGCCGGACCTCGCCGGTCGTTTCCGCCGTGCGCTGTTCTTCCCCGACGAAGCCCATCTCGACCCGCGCCGGGCGATGGCTGCGCTTCACGACAAACTCGCAGTCATGGGAGTCGAATTTCACTTCGGCGCCAAGGCCCGGCATGTTTGCGGTTTCGATGGTCAGCTCGACTGCACGGGAATGGCCGCCGCCGATGACAGGTTGCGCGGTGTTCGTGGCGAGATGCTGATCCTGCGCACGCCTGATGTCTCGCTGTCGCGTCCGGTTCGTCTGCTTCATCCGCGCTTTCCGCTCTATGTGGTGCCGCGTGCCGACCACCATTTCATGGTTGGGGCGACGATGATCGAAAGCCAATCCGGGGGACCGGTCACGGCGCGTTCGATGATGGAGCTTCTGGGTGCCGCCTATGCCCTCCATCCGGCCTTTGGCGAGGCCGAGATCGTTGAAACCGGTGTCGGCATCCGTCCAGCCTTTCCCGACAATCTGCCGCGTGTCGAGGCATGCGGAAGCGCCGTCGCGATCAACGGGCTTTATCGCCATGGCTTTCTACTCGCGCCCGCCATGGCGCGCCAGGCGGCCGACCTGGTTTTCAATCAAGACGGAACCAAGGAGCTTGCTCATGAAACTGTTGGTCAACGGCGAAGCGCATGAGGTTGCCGCCACCACCCTGGCCGAGCTGCTTGCCGCGCTCGACTATGAGGGCGATTGGCTGGCGACCGCCGTCAACAGCGACCTCGTGCACAAAGCCAACCGAGCGGAATTCCGGTTGAGAGACGGCGATCGGATCGAAATCCTCTCGCCCATGCAGGGAGGCTAGCATGTTCGAGCTTCTCGGGACGACGCTTCCTTCCCGCCTGCTTCTCGGCACCGCGCAGTATCCTTCGCCGACCATCCTTGCCGATGCGGTCAAGGCATCGGGCACGTCGGTGGTGACCGTCTCGCTGCGCCGTGAGATGGCAGGTGGCAGGGCCGGCGAGAAATTCTGGTCGTTGATCCGCTCGCTGGGCGTCAGAATCCTGCCCAACACTGCTGGTTGTCACTCCGTCAAGGAAGCGGTCACCACTGCGAAAATGGCGCGCGACGTCTTCGGTACGAGCTGGATCAAGCTCGAAGTGATCGGCAACCACGACACGCTGCAGCCAGACGTGTTCGGCCTGGTCGAAGCCGCCCGCATCCTGTGCGAGGACGGCTTTATGGTTTTCCCCTACACCACCGACGATCTTGTCGTGGCCGAACGGCTGCTGGAAGCGGGCTGCAAGGTCCTGATGCCGTGGTGCGCGCCGATTGGCTCCTCCCTCGGACCGGTCAACATCATGGCGCTACGCTCGATGCGCGGACATTTCCCAGGCGTCCCGCTGATTGTGGATGCGGGGCTCGGGCGACCGTCGCATGCGGCAACCGTCATGGAACTCGGCTTTGACGCCGTGCTCCTGAACACGGCGGTCGCCAGGGCGGCCGATCCGGTCGGCATGGCGCGTGCGTTCGGCAAGGCGGTCGATGCCGGTCGCGAAGCCTTCAGTTCGGGATTGCTCGAGCCGCGCGATGTCGCCGTGCCGTCGACGCCGATATTCGGCAGGGCGGTTTTCTCATGAAGCTCGATCCGTTCTATTTGATCGTCGACAGCGCCGCCTGGATTGGGCGGTTGGCACCACTCGGCGTCAAGCTGGTTCAGCTTCGCATCAAGGACATGGGCGAGGACCGACTGCGCGCCGAAATCCGGAAGGCAAAGGCCTTGTGCGCCGAGCACCAAAGCCAGCTCATCGTCAACGACCATTGGCGCCTGGCAATCGAGGAAGGCTGCGACTTCGTCCATCTCGGCCAGGAGGATTTGCAGACCGCCGACCGCGCGCGGATACGGGCAGCCGGTGTCAGGCTCGGGCTGAGCACGCATGATCATGTCGAACTGGAGACGGCCATGTTTGCCGAGCCCGACTATATCGCGCTCGGTCCCATCTACCCGACCATCCTGAAGAAGATGAAATGGGCGCCGCAAGGGCTCGAACGGATCGGCGAGTGGAAGTGCCGGGTCGCGCCGATTCCCCTGGTCGCCATTGGCGGTCTCAACCCTGACCGCCTCGACGGCGCTTTTGAGGCTGGTGCGGACAGCGCGGCGGTGGTGACCGACATCACGCTGAACGACGACCCCGAAGCGCGCACGCGGGAATGGATTGAAAAGACGGACCAATGGCGCTGAGGCGAGAACCGCATGTGCTTGTGGTTGGCGGATCGGATTCCAGCGGGGGTGCCGGACTTGCACGCGATGTCGAGACGATCTCCTCCATTGGCGTGCGCACCTGCCTCGCAGTCACTGCGGTGACGGTGCAAACACACGACACCGTCAGGGAAATCCATCCTTCGCAGCCCGATCTTGTGGCCGATCAGATGCGCGCTGCACTGCAGGCCAACAAGGTGGCGGCCATCAAGATCGGCATGCTCGCGACGGAGCACATCATCGCTGCGGTCGCCGTCGTGCTGCGCGAAAATCCGCGGATACCGGCAGTGCTCGATCCGGTGCTGGCCTCCACGTCAGGTCGGACGCTCCTGGAAGCCGGAGCCGTCGACGCCATGAAGGGCGACCTGATGCCGCTTTGCCGCCTGGCCACACCCAATCTCATCGAGTTGGCGCTCCTTATCGGCGCGGAGCAAGCGGTCGATGAGGATGACGCGGTCTGGCAAGGCCAGGAACTCTTGGCCGCCGGCGCGCAGGCGATTCTGATCAAGGGCGGCCATGCAGTGGGACCCCGATCTACCGATAGTCTGTTGCGCCACGGTCAAGAACCAATCCTCTTCGACACACCGCGCCTTAAAGCGTCGATGCGCGGGACTGGATGCATGCTGGCCAGCGCGATTGCGGCACATCTGGCGAATGCGAGCCCACTCGAAGACAGCGTGCGCAAAGGCAAGCGGTTTGTTTTCGAGAGGCTTCAGAAACAATGGCTGTCATGACGCGAAGCAGAAACTGAGCGAGATTTACTTCGGACGCAACGACATCAGCCAAACGGTCAGGAAGGAGCGGAGGAAATGGCTGACGGCATCTGACGTGCGCCAAAAGCCGAAATCACAAGGGCTGCCGTTCTACGCTGCGGCCTCCCCTACTCCCATTCGATTGTTTTCAACCCAGCTAGGTCACTGATCTAGCTGGACTTTTTCTTGCTTGCGGCACCGAAAGCCGACGCATGGTCCGTCAAAAAGTTACGCTTTTGATTTTAAAGGGAAAATCGCCGCAAAAAGTATTTTGAGGTTTCACCAACTATCGGGATCAATCGGACGATTTTTTTGCATCCTACGGCGTCCGACGACGCGCCCAAGCCGTCTCGAAAAGTACCGTCAGCGCTCCGACTAGGGCATTTTTTCGCTGTGCCAACTTGACGAAGGTCTGTCGGCTCATTCTTTGCATATGGACTAGCAAATTCGTTGTCCGCTGCCGATCCGCACTAATCAACGCCTAACTACGACTTTTCCGAATGGTCCCTGCTGTAGCCGAGCAAGCGCATGAGGAAACTCTGCAAAATCGAATTCGGAATCGATGGTTGGAGAAAGGCCACACGTGTCTACTGCACGCACCAGCCGTTCAAGCCCAGCACGATGCCCAACATAGATCGCCTGGATGGTCGCAAAACTATGGATTGCGGGCACTGAAGGGAACGTGGAATCGAAGCTCTCGATGACACCGACGAGGGAAATGTGGCCACCCGGCGCGAGTGCCGCAACAGAGCTTTCCAGATTGCGGCCACCTGCCACCTCAAGAATATGGTCGGCCCCGCGTCCTTTGGTGATCGCCTTCACCTGCTCCGCCCATTTGCTTCCATCGTTGCGGTCAACCACATGTGTCGCTCCCAGCGCATAGGCACGTTCAGCCTTGGTAGCGCTGGTCGTCGTGACGATCACTTCGGCTCCGACCCTGCGCGCCAGTTCCAGAGCGAACAGCGAAAAACCTCCGGTTCCCTGGACGACGACGGTCTGCCCGGGCATCAAGCGGCCGATCTCAATCAGGCTCATCCAGGCCGTCAATCCGGTGCAGGGAAGAGTGCTTGCCTGAGCATCCGACCAGGAAGACGGCGCTTTGACCAGCCATTCCGCCGGCAGCGCCATATATTCGGTGAGTGTGCCCGGCAGCGGGCCGCCGAAACTTGCAATCTCACCATCGCGGCGCGGCGGGTTGCCATCAATCCATCCGCCGTTGAAGTTGTTGATGACCCGGTCTCCGACGGCAAAGCGCGAAACCCCCTGCCCTACAGCCTCGATGCTGCCAGCCATGTCCGAGCAGGGCGTAAAAGGCAGGCCGAAACGTGCGTAGCCATCATTCGCGATCAGAAGCTGATCGCGGTAGTTCAGGGAGACCGCGTCCACACGAACCAGCACTTCTCCCCAACCCGGTATCGGCACGTCGACCTCTGCAAGCCGCAGAGATTCAATTCCGGGTCCGGTCACGTGCCAAGTTTTCATATTGCATCCCTTCCATTGTAGAGCGGCCCAATGGTATTGGAATATATATGTCTCCATAAGCAGAGAGATTGTCCCTTCAGTGTAGCGAAAATATCTACGAGGCATTCTCTTGGTAGATCGGTTGAGTGGTATAACGATCTTCGTGCAAGCGGCCGGGGCGGGAAGTTTCGCCAAGGCTGCGCAACAGCTCGGGCTCACCCGATCGGCAGTCGGAAAAGCTGTCGCGCGGCTGGAGGAGCGGCTCAAGACCCGTCTTTTCCACCGCACGACACGGGGACAGAGCCTTACAGACAGTGGCCAGGCATTCTACGAGCGCTGTCTTGTGATTATGGCGGACATCGAGTCAGCCGAAGCGGCCCTCGATCAAGCCGGTTCGTCGCCGTCGGGCGTCTTACGCGTTTCCGCACCCGTTCTCCTGGGGCGGCATTGTGTCGCCCCGATCCTGATCGCTTTGAGCCAGCGTCACGCGAGGCTCGAGGTGGACCTTCGCTTTTCCGATCAGTTCGTCGATCTCGTTGAAGATCGCATCGACGTTGCGGTTCGGATCGGGCCACTGCCTGACAGAGCCGGACAGATCGCCCGCAAGCTCGGAGGATTTGACATGATCGCGTGCGCGGCGCCTTCCTATCTTGCGAAGCGCGGCTGTCCGGTAACGCCCGAGGATCTGTCCAGACATGATTGCCTTCCATTTTACCGTCGCGGCGGCCGGCCCGAACCATGGCGCTTCATGGCGCCAGACGGATCCACGACTGAGCTTGCGACAGAATGGCGAATTCGGTTCGACGATCTCGATTCGATCGTCGATGCGGCCGTAGACGGCATAGGCATTACGTGCCAGCCGAGTTGGCTGGTGAAAGGTCGCATTGGCGAAGGGAGTCTCAGGCCGATCCTGACGGAGTACCGCGCAATCGGCAATGACGTCTTTGCTGTCCGGCAACAGGCGCAGCATATCTTCACCAAGGTCAGAGCTGCGGTCGACGCGCTCGCGGATCAGATGCCTCGTCTGCTGAGCAGATAGATGTGTTTGCTAGAGAGTTACCGATGAGATCAAAAAAATGAGCCGGCACCGATGATTTTGATCGAGCGTACCAGTCTTACCCTTCAGATCAACATTCACAGCACCATTGGGTGCAAGGAGGGTAGAATGCTTCAGCTCGCTGGCAAGAACATCGTGGTGATCGGCGGCAGCCGTGGTGTGGGCGTCGGGTCGTGGAAGCGAAATGATACCAACTCAGCTTGCGGATCTGGCCGCTAGCGAGGCCGATTTGGCGATCCGTTACGGGGGAGGCACCTGGAAGGGAGCGGAGGCGCATTTTTTAATGCCCGAGCACCTTACGCCGGTGATTAGTCCAGAGCTGATGAGCCGAGAGACCGCTTTCAGGAAGAGTACTGCCGATTGGGACGTGTGGGCCGCGTCTGTTGGCTTGGACATGTCGAGCGCCACGACTGTACAGCTGACTGACTACAACATCGCAATCCAGGCCGCCCTGGATGGTCAGCGCGTAGCGATGGGACGCATGGTGTTGGTCAAAGACTATCTCCGAACCGGGCGTCTGATCCGGCCGTTTCGCATGAAGTAACGTCCGATAGGATCGGATACTGGGTATTGATGCCTGTCCGAGGCTCATCAGCCGGAGCGATCGCCTTTTCAGAATGGCTTATGACCGAGACGGGGCGCGATACCTGAGCGCCATCCAATCTCGGCCAAATAATGTTGCAAGATCTGAACAGTCGCGCACTTCCACCGTACGGCGAGTGGTGACCGCAGCGTCGATTCCGTAGAGGTCGACGGCTTCCGTGGCGTTCCAGCGCGCAGACGATAGGGACATGTGCCCTAAATCTGATCGCGAAGCGTGTCGGCAATCATTGCATCGAGGCTCTGCGCCTTAACGCCAAGGATAGCCTCGGAATCGGAGGAATCAACGAGTAACGGGCTTTGGAACAGATAGCTCATCTCCACGAGTTCATGCATGCCGAATGCTTCCATCTGGGCGTGCGAGTAAGTGCTGACGTCGGGAAGCTCCTTGCCGAGCATCGCCGCAGTCCTCCGCATGAGTTCCCGAGGCGAGATGTGCTGCGACGGAACGTGGAATGCGCGCCCCCATTCCCCGCTATACGAGGAGGCGGCCACGAGAGTTCTGGCTACGTCCTTCGTGAACGCCCAGGCATGATTTGCGTCGAGATCACCCAGGAACGTAACGGGTTTCGACTCGATCAGCGAAGGTAGTGCAAGAAGCGAGAAGTAAGTGACCGCGCCGTATCCTAGATAGTCGCTAGACCGGATCTCTATGGCCGGGACGCTAGCGCGCAGGGCTCGCTGCCACATGATAGTTCGGACCGATCCCTTACGCGAGGTCGGATCGAGAGGCTGATCGAAGCGAAGCGGACCCGTGGCATTCGCGCCGTACCCATAAACATTGCCAAGGACGATGAGTTTTGCGCCGACGATTTCCGCTGCGCGCGTGACTCCGTCCATGATCGGGAAAAAGTCGGTTGGCCAACGATGATAGGGGGCCATGGCGCACATGAAAATCGCCTCGGCGCCCTGACTAATCCGGGCAAGCGCTGCCGCATCCGTGGCGTCCGCCTGGACCGTGCGCACGTCCTTCAGATCAGTCGGGCCGACGCTGCGGCTTGTAAGAACAACATTATGCCCGTCTTCCCCAAGGAGACGAGCCGTTTCAACGCCCACTGGGCCGGCGCCCACAACAACATAGGTACTCATATCAATCCTTTCGACGGCTGCGATACCGTTCAGTTTGCGAGGCATCGCATTGAAAATCGCGCGGCAATCGCCAAATCTTCAGCATGTTCCGCTAAACGTTGAGGCTCCCATGCATGAGCAGTCTGCTGCGCCCGAGGCCAAAGCCGTTACAATCGCGCCATTGCAGATTGAGGCCGGCAGCTTTCAGCTGCCTCAAGCAAATCGGCACCGCGTCCTCATCCACGTCAGCGCAGCGACGCGGTCCTATTGCGGCCAAGTTGGAAGACATTTTGTACGGCGGGCCGGCGATATCGACTTGGTACCAGCAGGCGAAGAGGGAGGGTTTGAAGCGGAGACTCAGTTCAAGACCCTGGAGCTTAGCCTCTCCCCCGCTTTGATTGAAAACGTCGCGACTGAACTGGGATCTGGAAGCTTCGGACGGCTTGAAACGCGCCATCTTCTTCGTGACGAACGGATTGAGCACCTCGCTCGCGCGCTCGAAAATGATTTCCGGGTGGGTTCGCCGAGTGGAGCGTTGTTCGCCGACAGCATCGGCATTGCGCTAGCAGTTCGCTTGCTGGAACTTGAGGAAAAGGAGCCCGAGAGAACGAGCCGTTTGTCTGATCTCCAACTGAAGCGTGTGCTGGACTTCATTGAAGCCCAAATTCAAACGCCGCTTTCCTTGGACACGCTGAGCAAGGTCGCGGGCGTTAGCAATTCACATCTTAGGACCTGGTTCAAGGCTGCGACAGGACTAACAGTTCATCGCTATGTGCTTCGTCGTCGGATCGAGAAGGCGCGACTATTGTTGCTGGCTAGCGACTTTAGCATCAGTGAGGTTGCGCATCTGACGGGCTTTGCCCATAAGTCCCATCTTGCTCATTGGATGCGCCGCGAAATCGGGGAAACACCTCGCGGTTTGAAGCGCACGCGATCCTGAGCGATTGCAAATCGAGGTCGCCTGACGCCGAATTCGCGTCCAACACAGACCTTCAGAGGCCGTCCGGCTTCTCTTTCACATCAGTAGAAAGTAGCGGCCGCATGAAGGTTCGTTCGTACCGGATTACGCAACCGCTGTTGTCTCGAATGCGATCGGCTTTGACGAACTCCTCATTCTTTCCGAACAGGCGGCTAGGCTCTCAAAGGTGAATAGTGCCAGCGCCCGATCGCTCGCGCCTTCGGATGGCAAGAAATAGCCATGGTGTATGCCACCATATTTGTTGACCAGGTATATCCATGCTCTCGCGAACTTCTCGAAAGCCTGAAGCTGCCCCGTATCAACCTCATAGTGGACGACACAAGTTATCATGGCAGTTTCCTTGGGCGGGTGGAGTCTCTATCAATTGGCCTCATTACCGGGTGCGCCAAACCGTACCCTTCGTATGTTCTCGTATTGGGTAGCGAACCTGGTAAGAGCTCCAAATGAGCACTCCTCTGAATTCCTAATCTGTAGGTCACAGGTTCGATTTTTGTCTGTATCACCAACGATTTCAAAGACTTAGATTGGAAACTGCTGTACTTTTTTGCGAACTAACCACGGCAATTAGTACGGCGAATTTCGTAGACCTACAGACTCTGGGCACACATGTTGCAAGAACGAAGCGGAGCAATCCGTTGCGAAGCGAGGCGCTACGATGCTCAAATCGAGCCAGCTCACGGGTGTTCCTAATCACTTTGCCTAGTCTTGGATCTAGCCAGCGCGCGCGCCCGTTGTCTGGTCGGCGCTATCGCGCAACCATTCGAAGAAATTGACCTGGATGGTTAGTTGTGTGATCGCGCCGGGGTAGCCTCGATTTCTGAGGCATAGCGAAGATTGCTATAGCTCACCATTCATGACATCATGAGTTATAGAAAGGTGGTCTATAACTCATGGTATGGAATTGGGAGCAGGCTGACTGGCCGCATTTTACCTACGATAAGAAGGCATTGGAACCGCTGGAAAGTGAGTTCCTGTTGCGATCGGGCGAGTTCCTGGGCGTCTTTCGTCATGTCGGTTCCGAAGATCGCGATCAGATCCGCATCGATCTTATCAGCGAAGAGGCCTTGAAGACATCCGCGATTGAAGGGGAATACCTCAACCGCGAGAGCCTGCAATCATCCCTGCGCCAGCAACTTGGTCTGGGCGGCGAGGCTAAGCGCATTCCGCCTGCCGAGCGCGGCATCGCTGAAATGATGGTCTATGTGTACTTGCATTTTGCCGATGCCCTCTCGCATCGCACTCTCTACGCCTGGCACAAGATGGTGATGTCGGGCGAGCGGCGTATTGGGACCATCGGCAACTATCGCCAGCATGCAGATGCCATGCAAATCGTTTCCAATCGGCTGGATAAGCCCAAAGTGCATTTCGAAGCGCCACCTTCAGCGCGGGTGAAAACCGAAATGGACGCCTTCGCCGCTTGGTTCAATGATACCTCACCCAAAGGCAAGACGCCGCTGCCTGCGTTGACGCGTGCCGGTCTCGCGCACCTTTATTTCGAGAGCATTCACCCGTTCGAGGATGGCAACGGTCGCATAGGGCGTGCCCTTTGCGAAAAGGCGCTGGCGCAAAACCTGGGTGAACCGAGCCTCATCGCGTTGGCGTACACGATCGAACGCCACCGCAAGGCCTATTACGACGGCCTGGAGGCTAGCAACAAGAGCAATGCGGTTACGGATTGGCTGCTCTACTTCGCCAACACGATCCTTGAAGCGCAGCGCGTAACGCTTGCCCGTGTCGAATTCTCCGTCGCCAAGGCCAAGTTCTACGAACGCTACCGCGGCCAGTTCAACGAGCGTCAGGAAAAGGTCATCGCCCGGATGTTCCGCGAAGGCATCGACGGCTTCAAGGGAGGGCTCAGCGCCGAGAACTACATCGCCATCACACAGGCGTCACGCGCAACAGCGACAAGGGACTTGCAGGATCTGGTTGCCAAAGGTGCGCTAACAAAAGCCGGGGAGCGTAGGCACACGCGCTACTCACTCCAAGTTTCGGATTCTGCTAGATAGGTCTCCTGCTCCCTATCCACGATCTCGTACGAAACGCCGCGTGCGGTCGGTCACACCACAGGCTGCCCTTGCCGTCGGGGATGATGCTGTTGATGTCGATGAAGGAGCGGGGCGGATCTTTTCCGTCGCGCCAAGCATTCCACTCGTTGCCCGGAAACGGTCTGAAACTGCCGTCAGGAAACACTTCCACGACGCCCGGCGTCGAAGGTCCAAACCGTGCCGGCATGCTGGCGAACAGGCGCCCCTCGCGGGTGCATACGACACCGTTCCAGAGGTGTTCACGCGACTCGGCAACGTCGATCAGTTCGGTTCGCAAGATGATGCCCCCTCTCGCCTTTTGCGGGTTGCAGAGATGGAAGACACTCCACAGGCCGGGACCGATTGCCGGGAAGGCGCCCCAAAAGGCTTGTAACCCAGGCGCCGGCCGCCAAGACGGCACCTCGGTCAGTGCCGTTCGGAGCATCCCGCTTTATGGCGATGCGAAGAGGTCCTGGAGAGCGGTAATCGGCTTCAGCGCACAATAGCGCACGTCAGCACGAAGGGCAGCGGCTCGACGAAGCGCCTAGCCTAGTCCACCCGCGGACTATCTTCTCAACGTCAAAGGTGCAGGTGTCGCCGCTCTCAGGCGGCCTCAGAGATGGCACCATAGGACAGCAGATCGCCTTGCCAGTTGCTGCGTTTGAGGAACTGCTCCCAAGTCAATGCATGCGGATCGATTTTACGGCTCCAAGTCAAGTCGCGCTCGGGAGCGAAATAGCCATATTCGACGGCGTATTCGTTCATGCCCACCAACTCGCGCACGAAAGGCTCGTTGGCAGCAAACATCGGAAAGTGGCGCAACAGGTCTTCGCGCGAGTACGCGGAGGCGTATCGCGCCCGCTGCCCGGTGACGCGCACAAACGTGTTCACCATTTCCTGCGGCGAGATAAGCTCGCCGATAACCGGCAGGGCTTTGCCAGCGTATTGCGCCGGGTGATCGAACATCTCGCGCACCGCCGGCCCGGCCGCGGTGAGCGGATCACAGAAGGGCATGGGGACGTCCGGCGGCAAGTATATGGCGAACGTTGTGCCGTCCTTCCCGCGTTGCGGCACGTAGTATTCCAGGAAGTTGGTGTAGAAAAACGCCAGGTACACGAACGAGCTACGAATGGGCAGGCTGCGAATGTAGTCCTCTACCCTCGCCTTGTCCGTGAAGTGCGGCGCCCACTTGGTGCCGCCAGTGCGCGTTCTGACGTTTTCGAGCGAGCTGAAAACCACATGTTCGACGCCAGCGGCCACCGCCGCATCGGCCAACTCCTTGCCGAGGGCAAACTCGGGTTCCTCTGGCTCCACCGTGACAATGTTCGGCGTCATCAAGTACGCACCGGCCGAGCCTTTCAGGGCCTCGGTTAGCTCGGCCTGCCTGCCGATTTCAAGGGGGGCCACCACGACTTCGGCACCCTTTCGCGCCAAGGCTTGCGCGGGCTGGCTATCGAGGCGCCGAGTCAGGGCGCGTACCCGGTAGCGCCCACTATCGAGCAGGGCATCGGCGACACTGCGGCCTTGCTTACTCGAGGCACCGACAATAGTGATCAAAGGCTTATCGGCTTGGGTCATGCTATTTCTCCTAGTCTTGAGGGCGTAGACTGTTTCCGATCGTTCCCCATCAGAGCCCGCTAAAGCAGTCAGCGCGACGAGGTCTGACCTAGACCACGAAGTCTCGGTCGCTCCGAGCTACAATTGAAATCGCGAAAATGTTCGGCTACTATCCATTTCATGGATAGCAAGCGTCTCGATCTCAATCTGCTGGTCACACTGGAAACGTTGCTGGTGGAGCAGAACGTGTCGAAAGCGGCTGCCCGCCTGCACCTGAGTCAACCGGCGGTCAGTGCCCAGTTGAGTCGTCTGAGGGATGTGTTCGATGACCCACTGTTAATTCCCGCACAACGAGGGATGACTCCGACTGCCAAGGCAATTGAACTGCTCGACCCGTTGCGCCAAGCCCTCGACCAGGTTCGTGCCACCCTCACCACGCACAGGAACTTCGATCCTGCAAAGGCCAAGCTGACCGTCGCTGTCGCGTGTACGGACTACTTGCAGGCGGCGGTGGTCAAGACGCTGGTCGTCGCACTCAGGACGAGGGCGCCCGGGGTGCGTGTAGCGCTGCGCAATCTGGACATGCAGCAATTGGAAGCACAGATGGCGCGCGGCGATATCGACCTAGCACTGATGACTCCGCAAGTCGCACCGCCCAGTCTTCGCACCCGGCATCTGTTCGACGAGCGCTATGTGCTCATCGGCCGCCGGAATCATCCGCGACTACGCGACGGGATCACCGTCGAGGAATTTGGTCAGCTGGAGCATGTGATCGTGTCCCTTGTCGGAGGCGGCTTTGTCACTCCGGTGGACAACGCTCTGGCTGCCCTCGGACAAAGTCGCAACGTAGTGCTTTCCACGGCTTCATTCCTGTTCGTTCCCGAGATCGTGTCTCAGTCGGACTTCGTGGCCTTGGTCCCCGAACGGCTGGTGCGCGACCGTGCCGACAAGCTCAAGGTGATTGACTCCCCGTTCCTCGTGGAGGGGTTTGCTGTAGGAATGGTGTGGCACGAGCGTAGTCACGGACACAGCGGCCAACGCTGGATCAGAGAGGCTATCATCTCACTGATCAACGCTTAGATCATCAAACAGGAAACAGCTGACGGTGGAGTTTGCGCGAAGAGCGTAGCGAGGATTTGGCGTTAGTTCCAACGCACGTGTCTGCTCACCCACTGCTCGCTCCGTAAGGAACGAAGTCTCTGCGTTTTTCGTCGATCACAAGAGACCGGCCAATGGCAGGGAAAGCCCGCTGCGGGCAGTTCTCGCGCTCACAGACCTTGCAGCCGAGACCGATCGGTGTCGTCGCTTCCGGGTTCGCCAGTCAGCAGCAATGCCACGCGGCGCCGGTTGCGAGGTGACGCCCCAAGTAGCGCCGATAGTGTTCGGCGTGGCTCTCGCTGGTATCCTTGGCTGCTGCTTCGCCGGCCACAATGTACCCCTTTCGGAGTAGGTGCCGGCCCTCGACTCAAACGCGAGTCACGGCCAATACTTCATGCCCGTAGCTTAAGCAGAGCGGGGGCTCGCACACATGTATGCTGATATCATCTCGGGAATAGCTGTTACTTCGATAGTCGTCGGAATCGCCGGTCAAGCCGTCCTACTTTGGATCGCATTGCGCGGCCTCAGTTGGACGCCGGCGGCAGATATCCCGACCATCCGAAGCGGCATTGCAGCGCGAAGGCGATTGGCCTGACGGCCACGCTGTCGCTCCCGGCCAAGCGGGTTTAGGGCGCTGTAAACTCAATCTTCATGTTCAGCTTGGAGGGCGCTGGGAGTCGCATGAGATGAAGGTCGCGGGAGCACTCGGGCGGCCCCGGGATGGTCATGCGCCCAGTTTCCATCACATAGCCTCGGTCGGCGATGCCCAACGCGGCACACGCGTTCTGCTCTACCAGAAGCACCATGATGCCCAGCGTCTTCGAATTGCGGATCACATCCATGATTTGCGCGACCAGGATTGGTGCCAGCCCCATGCTCGGCTCGTCGAGCAAAAGGCCGGCAGGCCGCGCCATCAGCGCGCGGGCAATCGCCATTTGGACCGAAGTCGGAATGCCTGCCCCCGGCGGCTAATAAACAACGCCAAGTACCCGGCGCAAACGGTCTGGCTCGGAACGATGACGGCTTGCACCGCAACATCAGTTTCTTCAAGGTAGGGCAACAACGGACATAGATGTCGTTGCTCGCCGCGGCGTTCGACGGCGCGCCCAAGCAGTCTCGCAAAGTACCGTCACCGCTCGCTGTCAGAGCGAAAATGACAGAGCTTGCCGCCGCTATTCAGCCGCCTCGGCATAGTGTGCCGGCACATAGTTGAGAATGGGTCCGAGCCAGCGCTCGACCTCAGCCAGCGGCATCGCCTTGCGGCGCGCATAATCCTCGACCTGGTCGCGTTCGACCTTGGCGACGCCGAAATAATAACTTTCGGGATGCGCGAGATAAATCCCCGACACCGACGAGCCCGGCCACATTGCATAGCTTTCGGTCAGGCTGACCCCGGCATTGCGTTCGCCGTCGAGCAGCCGGAACAGCGTCGCCTTCTCGGTGTGGTCGGGCTGTGCGGGATAGCCGGGCGCCGGGCGGATGCCGCGATAGGGCTCGCCGATCAGCTCTTCGGGCGCTAGGTTCTCATCGGCTGCGTAACCCCAGAACTCCTTGCGCACCTTCTCGTGCATGCGCTCGGCGAAGGCCTCGGCGAAACGGTCGGCCAGCGCCTTGACCATGATCGACGAATAGTCGTCATTGGCCCGCTCGAACCGTTCGGCGATCGCCACCTCCTCGATGCCGGCGGTGACGATGAAGCCGCCGATATAGTCCGGCTTGCCGCTGTCCGACGGGGCGACGAAATCCGACAGCGCGACATTGGCCTTGCCGTCGCGCTTGGTCAGTTGCTGGCGCAAGGTGAAGAAGGTCGCCAATTCCTGCGATCGCGCTTCGTCCGTAAACAGCCTGATATCGTCGCCGACGGCATTGGCCGGCCAGAAGCCGATGACGCCGCGTGGCGCGAACCATTTCTCGGCGATGATCTTTTTCAGCATCGCCTGCGCATCCTCGAACAGTTGGCGCGCCGCTGGTCCCTGCGCCTCGTCTTCGAGAATCTTGGGATAACGCCCCTTCAGCTCCCAGGTCTGGAAGAACGGCGTCCAGTCGATGTAGCGCGCGAGTTCCGCAAGATCCCAGTTTTCGAAGACCTTGACGCCGGTGAAAGACGGCTTCGGCGGTTGGTAGGCAGACCAGTCGATCCGATGCGCGTTGGCCCTCGCCTTGGCCAACGGCAGCCGCTGCTTGTCGGCTTCGGAGCGGGCATGCGCGTCGGCGACCTTCTTGTACTCGACCCGCACGGCGTCGACATAGCCGGCCTTGGTTTCGTTCGACAGCAGGGACGAGACCACGCCGACCGCCCGGCTGGCGTCGTTGACATAGACCGTCTGGCCCTTGGTATAGCGCGGATGGATCTTCACCGCCGTATGCACGCGGCTGGTCGTTGCGCCGCCGATCAACAGCGGAATGTCGAAGCCTTCGCGCTCCATCTCGGCGGCCATGTGCGCCATCTCGTCGAGCGACGGCGTGATCAGGCCGGACAGGCCGATGATGTCGACCTTCCGTTCGCGCGCCGTCTGCAGGATTTTTGCCGCCGGCACCATGACGCCGAGATCGATGATCTCGTAATTGTTGCAGGCCAGAACCACGCCGACGATGTTCTTGCCGATGTCGTGGACATCGCCCTTCACCGTCGCCATCAGGATCTTGCCGGCCGTCTGGCGTTCGCCATTGTCGATGCCGTTGGCGGCGTTCGCCACCTTCTCGGCTTCCATGTGCGGCAGCAATCCGGCCACCGCCTGCTTCATCACGCGCGCGGACTTCACCACTTGCGGCAGGAACATCTTTCCCGCGCCGAACAGGTCGCCGACGACGTTCATGCCGGCCATCAGCGGGCCTTCGATGACATGCAGCGGGCGCTCGGCCGCCAGCCGCGCTTCCTCGGTATCGGCGTCGATGAATTCGGTGATGCCGTTGACCAGCGCGTGGCTGATCCGCTGTTCGACCGGCAATTCGCGCCAGGCGAGATCGCGCTCCCTGGCCTCCTGGCCGGCCGTGTCCTTGAAGCGTTCGGCGATCTCCAGCATGCGTTCGGTGGCAGTCCCGCCCGCCTTGGGCACGCGGTTGAGCACGACATCCTCGCAGGCCTCGCGAAGTTCCGGCTCGATCGTGTCGTAGACCGCAAGCTGGCCGGCATTGACGATGCCCATGTCCATGCCGCGCTGGATGGCATGGTAGAGGAACACGGCATGCATGGCCTCGCGCACCGGTTCGTTGCCGCGGAACGAGAAGGACAGGTTCGACACGCCGCCTGAGATATGAACATGCGGCAGCGTCGCGGTGATCTCACCCGTCGCCTCGATGAAGTCGACGCCGTAATTGTCGTGCTCCTCGATGCCGGTGGCGATGGCAAAGACATTGGGGTCGAAGACGATGTCCTCCGGCGGAAAGCCGGCCTGTTCGGTCAGGAGCTTGTAGGCGCGGGTGCAGATCTCGACCTTGCGCGCCTTGGTGTCGGCCTGGCCGTCCTCGTCGAAGGCCATGACGACCACCGCCGCGCCATAGGCCCGAACGAGCCTCGCATGATGCAGGAACGCCTCTTCGCCCTCCTTCATCGAAATGGAGTTGACCAGCGGCTTGCCCTGCACGCATTTCAGGCCGGCCTCGATGATCTCCCATTTCGAACTGTCGACCATCACCGGAACACGCGCGATGTCCGGCTCGGCGGCGATGAGGTTGAGATATTCGACCATCGCCTTCTTCGAATCGATCAACCCCTCGTCCATGTTGATGTCGATGATCTGGGCGCCGTTGGCGACCTGGTCGCGGGCCACGTCGAGCGCGGCAACATAGTCGCCCGCCGTGATCAGTTTTCGGAACTTGGCCGACCCCGTGACATTGGTGCGCTCGCCGACATTGACGAAGGGGATCTCGTCGGTCAGCGTGAACGGCTCCAGCCCGGAAAGGCGCATCTTCGGCTCGATGTCCGGAATGGCGCGCGGCGGATATTTCCGCACCGCCTCGGCTATCGCCCGGATGTGATCCGGCGTCGAACCGCAGCAGCCGCCGACGACATTGACCAGCCCCTCGCGGGCGAAATCCTCGATCTGCGCGGCCATGAATTCCGGGCTCTCGTCATAGCGGCCGAATTCATTGGGCAGGCCGGCATTCGGATAGGCGCAGGTGAAGGTGTTGGCGACGCCTGATATTTCGGCCAGATGCGCGCGCATGGCCCTGGCGCCGAGCGCGCAATTGAGGCCGATGGTGAAGGGGCTGGCGTGGCGCACCGAATGCCAGAAGGCGGTCGGCGTTTGGCCCGACAGCGTGCGGCCGGACAGGTCGGTGATGGTGCCGGAGATCATCACCGGCAGGTGCACGCCCTTCTCGATGAATATCTCGTTGCAGGCGAAGATCGCCGCCTTGGCGTTCAGCGTGTCGAAGATGGTCTCGATCAGGATGATGTCGGCGCCGCCGTCGATCAGCCCGCGCAACTGCTCGCCATAGGCGAGGCGCAGGTCGTCGAAGGTCACAGCGCGGTAGCCGGGATTGTTCACGTCGGGCGACATCGAGGCGGTGCGGTTGGTCGGCCCGAGCGCGCCGGCGACGAAACGGCGCCTGCCGTCCTCCTGCTCGGCACGAACAGCGGCGCGGCGCACCAGTCGCGCGCCATCGCGGTTCAATGCGTAGACCGCATCCTCCATGCCGTAGTCGGCCTGGGCGATCGAGGTCGAGGAGAAGGTGTTGGTTTCAAGGATATCCGCGCCGGCGATGGCGTACTGATAGTGGATCTCCTCGATCGCCCCGGGCTGCGTCAGGATCAGCAGATCGTTGTTGCCCTGCTGGTGGCAGGCACAGCCGGCGAAGGCCTCACCCCTGAAATGGTCCTCGTCAAACCCTAGGCCCTGGATCTGCGTGCCCATGGCGCCGTCAAGGATGAGGATGCGTTCGTGCGCCGCTGCGGTCAGCGCAGCAAGCACTTCCGAACCGTCGGGCTTTGCCGCGGCGGGGCCGAACAGGTCATCCAGCGATGAGGAACTTTGCGACATTTTTCATCCTCAAGACGACAGTCGCACTCAAGTCACATAAAGACATCTTTATGTCAACATACGCCCTCTAACTCTGTTTGTCACGCTTGTTCCCCACGCATCGGTTTCGCCGGCCTGAGGCTGGTGACGCCGCTGGCCCGCAGCATCCATCTGCGCTTCCGTCGCTGTGGATTTATGATGCCGTCATGCGCCACGCACTGCGGTCTTCGTCCAGTTGCCGCAGCTGTTAGCCCCGCGCCTGTGATTTGAGCAGGCCAGGGTCGGTGAGTGTGTACATTGCAGATCCCGATCAGCCTACGTGCTTGCTCGGCGGACGACGGCATTCAGAAGCACGTTGACACCAGGGACGGTGTATTCGAGTTCGATGTGCTCCGCCTCGTTGTGGGTGATCCCATTCCTGCAGGGAGTGAAAATCATGGCTGCAGGGGCGACTTTTTAGACATGGTAGGCATCATGCCCTGCGGCACTCAGCACAGCACGATCTACGAAATGGAGCAGCGGGGCGAATTTCCGCGACGCTTCGCCTTGACCCCAAGATGCGTGGTTTGGGATCTGGGCGAAGTTCAAGCATGGCTCGCGGCCCGCCGCTCAAAACCAATTCTCCGCGCCCCCAAACCGGACGTGAAGCAGCGCCGATCCCGGCCGGTCAAAGAGCCGGATCAAGCCCCAAGATCGGCATCGACTGCGGGATGAGCGTCGGCACGTACTTCTTGCCATCCACCCAGGCATCAATGATGTCCGACCATTCCTGCATCATGTGCCGACGCTGCACCTCGTATTCGGCCTTGTTGTAGACGCCACGCGACGAGCGTCCGTCCTCGTGGGCCAGGCACCTTTCAATCCAATCGCTGTTGAAGCCAAGTTCATTCAACAGCGTCGAGCCGGTTCGCCGCAGGTCATGAACCGTGAACGGCTCAAGGAGCAGCCCCTCGGACTTTGCGCGTTCGACGACGGCGTAAATGACCCGGTTGAAGGTGGCGCGCGACATCGGGGCATCCGCATCGTAACGCGATGGAAGAAGGTATCTGGAATTTCCCGCGCAGGTCTTCAGGGCGATCATGATGTCGAGCGCCTGGCGCGATAGGTAGACGTTGTGCGCCTTGGAACGCTTCATCCGTTCCTTCGGGATAGTCCAGACCGCATTCTCGAAGTCGACCTCGTCCCACACCGCGTCTTGCAGCTCGCTCTTGCGCACCATCGTAAGCAGATAAAGCCGCATTCCCAAACGGATCGTGGGAAGTGTGGCAAAATGCTCAAGCTGCTTCAGCATCACTCGAATTTCCGAGGGCGAAAGCGAGCGGTCCTTTGGAACGAACGTAGCAATCGATGCGGGCCCAACTTCATCAGCCGAATTTGCCACCTTCTCTCCGTGGAGGATGGCAAAGCCGTAAATCTGCTTCAGGATGTCTCGTACGTGGATAGCGGTCGCTGGAGCACCACTTTTAACGATGGCGCCGCAGTGCGCTCTTAGATCATCCGGCGTGATTTCCGTCAGAAAGACGATTGCGCCAGACCGGAAGAAGCTCCCGCTCGAATATGGAGCGCCGCATGGCGCGCGTGCTGTCGGCCATCGGCGCGGTAGTGAGCCACTTCTGCCCGAACTCGCCAAAACTCGTCGCCTCTTTCAGGCGGCGCTTGTCGCGCTGCTTCTCGATCGCCGGCGATCGTCCCTCGCCAATAACGACGAGGGTAGGAATGCGGATGGTGCTCAAGTCTTGCCGCGCCTGCAGTCCATAGGCCTTGATCGCCTTCAGTTGCGCGCCGAACGCGCTCAGCGAAATCGCCTTGTCCCGGTTGTTGTTGCGCTCTTTCAGCCGATCCAGAAATGCGTTTGCGGCACGGCGGCCATTCGGCGTCGTTGTGAAGAAGAGATAGTATTTCGCATCCCGAAAGGTCAGCGCTCCCTTGATCATGTCCACGATCGTCAACGGCGTCACCTTGTCTATGCCTTCGCCGCCTGCCGGCCCCGTGCCGGCCAGGATGAGTTTACGCACAAGTGTGGGCTCGGTCAGTACAATCTCCTGCGCCACGAAGCCGCCGAGTGAAAAGCCGAAGAGATCGACTTCTTCGAACCCCAGCGCCCGGATAAAGGCGACGGCATCCCGCGCCATCGCGGAGATGTTTGACGGCGTCTTGCCACCCGAAGCACCGATGCCGCGATTGTCGAAGGCAATCACCCGCCGGGTCGCGGCGAGACCATCGACGATACGGGGATCAAAGTTATCCAGCTGAGCGGCCAAATGGTTGAGCAGGATCACAGGCACACCGGTCCTGGGTCCGAGTTCCCTGTAGACAAATGCCGTGCCGCCGACATCGACAGAGCGCGTTGGCGCGTCCTGGAACGATACCCGTGAATGGGGCGACTGGTTGGATGTATGGGGCATGTTTAACACCTCCGTGCTGTGGTGTCTGACCAATTGTGTTGTGGTTGCCAGTCTCATCTGCGTGAACTCCTTAGCCTGGTTCAGACCGGTAGGCGGAACTGCTTGCGCAAGGTCTTGTCAAACATTTGTGCGGGGGCGAAGCGGCGCAGCAGGCTGACCTGGCGCGCTGCCTTGCCAGCGGTATAGCGCCGTCGCGGACGGGCATCGGTCGCCGCCTTGACGACCACATCGGCCACCACTTCCGGCCGATCGGCTTTGGGCATCACATCGGCAAGCAGCGCCTTGAGCCCGG
Source organism: Mesorhizobium sp. LjNodule214 (assembly GCF_964252735.1). Taxonomy (NCBI): domain Bacteria; kingdom Pseudomonadati; phylum Pseudomonadota; class Alphaproteobacteria; order Hyphomicrobiales; family Phyllobacteriaceae; genus Mesorhizobium; species Mesorhizobium sp. LjNodule214. The sequence continues at coordinate 2,063,324 of NZ_CAXUPE020000001.1, read as the reverse complement.
CTCGCGCCTGATCGTATTCCTTCAAGAGAGAATCCGGCTCGATGCCGTTCTGGTCGAAGACGGTGCGGACGAACGCCGGCTCGATGACCGAGACGCGAACGTTGAAGGCACGAACCTCGTGATCGAGCGATTCCGAATAGCCCTCGAGCGCGTGCTTGACCGCCGAGTAGTGAGCTGAGTATGGCGCGGGTGCCAATCCCAGAATCGAGCCGATGTTGACGATGCGCCCTTGGCCACGCCGCCGCATCGACGGCAACACCGCATTGGTCATGCGCATGACGCCGAACAGATTGACGTCGAACAGGGACTGCACCTGTGCGACCGAGGATTCCTCGGCGCCACCAAGCAGGCCGACACCGGCATTGTTGACCAGCAGGTCGATCCTGCCGGTCTGCGCCAGCACGGTCGAAACGAGGGTGTTGACGGAGTCACCATCCGTCACGTCGCATGTCAGCATGGACACCTGCGTTGGATTGCTGCCGGCCTTGCTGCGACTGGTCCCGAAGACGGTAAATCCTGCCCGGGCCAGGGCCTCGGCGCTGGCACGGCCGATGCCCGAGGAGGCTCCGGTCACAATCGCGGTTCTTCCCGAAAAGGCACTCATTTGATACTCCAGAGATATGAGGGCTAGCTTTTTGCCATTGGTTGAATTACGATCATAATATCACATTACGCTCATAATGCAATAGCAAAGAGGAATAGCAGCCATGCGCTACGAAAAGGGCCGAAAGGACGCATCACGCGATCGGATCGTGGAGGTCGCCGCGGAACGCTTTCGGAATGACGGCATAGCTGCGTCAGGGCTCGCAAAAATCATGAGCGACGCCGGGCTGACGAACGGAGCCTTCTATCCGCATTTCCAATCCAAGAAGGCACTTGTCCGCGAAGCGGTGGCGGCGGCACTGGAGGATCAGTCAGACCAGATTGGGCAAGCATTGGCCTCCGGCGGTCTGACAATGGCCATAGACACCTATCTGGCGGCTGCGCACCGAGACAGTCCCGGGAAGGGCTGCGCATCTGCCGCCTTGTTGCCAGAAATCGCACGTGAACCAGCCGAATCCCGTCAACTCTATACCGAGCGCTTGCTGGCTCTGGTGCGCCAGGTGTCGGCGGATCTGCCGCCGTCGACCAGGGATCCGGAGGGCGTTGCGTTCGCCATCTTTGCAACCCTCATCGGCGCGCTTCAGCTGGCACGCGCGGTGGCAGGGACGGAATTGTCGGATCGCATCCTTGCGGCAGGAGCAAATGCCGCAAAGGCGCTGATCCAGTCGGCTTAAGACGAGGTGGCCGCCTGAGGGCCGTATCTGCGGAACGGAAAAGGCTCGGCATCATTGGCGAACTGCACTGTCAAGGTCGCCCAGGATCAAACCGAGATAGTTGTCAGGGCAATACGGATGTCTGCTTTTCCCTTTTTGAGTATCTAACTCAGTCCGACTTCTTCCGGTCCGACTATTCGCCAGGGTCGAACTCACCTTTGAACAAGACTGTCGCGACCGGCCCAAGCGGATTTGCGATCCGGCTTTCCAGAACCTCGATGAGTTTGTGTCCGACATCTGCCATGTCGACGGAATGAACGTCGATCTTGGCCGGAAGAAAGCGTGCCAGACGCGTGTTGTCGCGGGTGACGATGTGGACGTCACGGCCCGGCTCAAGACCCCGCCTGCCGAGAGCGTGTAATGCTCCCAGAAGGCCCAGTTCGTTGGCACATGCCAATCCCGTCGGCGGATCTGACGACGCCAGCAGGCGATCGAACCAGGCAGCACTCGATTCCATCGTGAACGTGCCGTGACCGATCAGCGACTGGTCGATAGGAATACCGGCCTCGGACATCGCCCTTCCATAGCCCGCAAGACGCATTGCGCTCGCCTGATCCTTCGCCACGAGAAGCTGCAGCGCAATGCGTCGACAGCCTTTGTCCATGAGCCGTCGGGTCGCATCGTAGGCAATCTGCTCATTGTCGATATCGACATAGGGATACGCGATGTCCAGGTCGGTTCTTCCAAACGCCACGAACGGGATGCGCTGATCCAGCAGCAGCTTGACGCGCGGATCACCCGAGACCATGCGCGTGATGATCAGGCCGTCCGCGCTGCGCGCCTCAAGCAGGCGTTGCACGCTTTCGACGGGATCGTCATCGGGCGTGGTCGAATAGATGGATAGGCTATAACCCGCTTGCCGCGCCGCCAGCGTCATGCCTTCGATCAAGGGAAGCTTTGCCAGATCGGACAGGTAGTCGCTCGTCTCCATCGGCAGCACTGCCGTCAGCGTCAGGGTTCGTCCGGTTTTCAGCGCGCGCCCATGATGATTTGGGATATAGCCGACCCGCTTCGCTGCCTCCTTGACGCGGGCTATGGTCGAGGGCTGCACTTCCGGCCCATCCTTCAGAGCGCGGGACACCGTGGTCACCGAAAGGGAAAGTTCCGCCGCGATCTGTTTTAGATTGGCCATATCGCCCGACTTCATTTGCGAAAGCGCCGGCTGATTTTGCTGGGCGTCGTAACGTTACCGGATTCGACCAGAGGGTCAAATCCAAGCCCACCGAACCTGAACGGACCCGCCCGGCACCAGCTTGACTCCGGGGTGTTTTTCGGCAATCGTAACGTTACGATTAACAAAAAAGCCTATCTTATCGGCATTTTGATGAATCCGGAGGAGGAGAAATTATGTCCTGGTTGCTACGCATTTCCCTGGCAGCTATCGCAGTCTCGGCTGCCTTGCCCGTCTATGCCCAAACCGTCACCATCACGACCGCGGGCGGCGACTATGGTAACGCCATAAAGGAGGCCATGTGGGCCCCCGCTGCAAAAGAGCTTGGCTATGATGTCCGGGAGGAGACACAGAGCGACGGCCTGGCCGCACTGAAGATGCAGGTCACCTCGGGTGCAGTCACCACCGACATTATCCACCTGGGCTCACCGGAAGGCGCGCAGGCGGCCGCACAGTCGCTGCTGGAGCCGCTCGACTACAAAATCATCGATGCCAACTCCGTGCCGGCCGGCGCAAAGTCCGACTACTGCTATCCGTTCGACTCCTATGGCACCGTCATGTCGTGGAATACCAAGACCTATGGCGAGAATCCGCCGAAGACCTGGGCCGAGTTCTGGGATGTTGCCAAATTCCCGGGCCGTCGCGCCCTGCGCGCCAATGCGCAGGACCTGATCGAGATCGCGCTGCTCTCCGATGGCGTGGCGCCGGCCGACGTGTATACCGTGCTCAGCACGCCGGAAGGTCTGGAGCGTGCTATCAAGCGGCTTGAAGCGATCAAATCGAATGTCTCGGTCTGGTGGACCTCGGGAGCGCAGTCCGCGCAGTTGCTGAAAGACGGCGAGGCGGATCTGGTCGTTACCTGGAATGGTCGGGCGCAGACCGCGAAAGCCGATGGCGGCACGGTTGACTACACGTTCAAGGGTTCCGTCATCGGCACGGACTGTCTTGCGGTGCCGAAGGGGGCGCCGAACAAGGAAGCAGCCATGAAGCTCATCGCGGCGATGACGCAGCCCGCGCGCGTGGCGAAGCTGACCGACTTCATAGCCTATGGCCCGGTCAATCCTGCCGGCTATGAGGGTGGCCTTATTCCCGAGGACCGTCTGAAGACCCTGGCGACCGCGCCTGAAAATGCCGGCACTTCGGTGTTTTCGAATGCCGACTGGTGGGTCAAGAATGGCGAGACCGCCCAAAAGGCCTTCGATGAAATGATGAACCGCTGAGTCTCGAATTCATCAGCTCCAAGGCTGAAGCACATGATGAAGTCGCTCCCGATCACCATCGACAGCGTGCGCAAGACCTATGGTTCTTACGTCGCGCTGGACGATGTCTCGCTCGACATTCGGGCCGGCGAATTCCTCACGCTGCTGGGGCCGTCCGGGTCGGGCAAGACCACGCTGCTCATGGCTCTGGCCGGGTTTGTCCGGCCCGATTCCGGTAAACTCCTGTTGGGTGATCGCGACATTACCCGACTGGCCCCCAACAAGCGGGACATCGGCATAGTGTTCCAGAACTACGCCCTGTTTCCCCACATGAACGTTCTGGCAAATGTCGAGTATCCGTTGGCGCTGCGCAAGGTGCCGAAAGCGGAGGCCCGCCAGCGGGCGCTTGACACCTTGGCTCGCGTGAAGCTGGAAGGTCTGTCGGAGCGCAACATTGCCGCATTGTCCGGCGGCCAGCGCCAGCGGGTGGCGCTGGCGCGGGCGATCGTCTTCGAACCACGCGTGATGCTGATGGACGAGCCTTTGTCGGCGCTCGACAAGAATCTGCGCGAAACCATGCAGTACGAGATCCGGCGTCTGCACGATGATCTGGGGATCACCACAATCTATGTGACGCATGACCAGCGCGAAGCACTGATTATGTCAGACCGGGTTGCGGTGATGAATTCCGGCTGCATTCAGCAGATCGACACGCCACAGCGGATTTATGATCGTCCATCGACCCGCTTCGTCGCGGAGTTCATGGGGGAGGCCAACATTGTGGCCCCGGGCTCGGTGCGCAGGATAGACGGCGCCGATGCGTCAAGCGAAGCTTTGATGATCCGCGCGGAAAGCTTCCATCTTGATGCGAAGCTCGTGGGGCGAGACGGGGTGGCGCTTGAGGGAACGCTGCGCGCCAAGGCGTTTCGCGGCGAGAACTGGCTTTTGACGCTGTCGCTTGACGGCGGGCAGGAGATTCTTGTCTGCATTCCGGCGGCGCTGGCCAGTGGCTGCGCCGAGCTTGTCACCGGTCAGCGGGTGACCGCGTATGCACCAGCAGCGAAAGTTCACGCGATACCCGGAGCGAGAGCGTGACAGTCCTTGCCGATCCTGCGCTGGCGGCAGACGCTGGACGCGAGCGGCGGTTCTTCCTCTCGCTTTCACTGCCTGCGCTTTTCATCGTCGGACTGGCGGCGATACTGCCCATCCTCTGGATCATCCGGCAATCCTTCCTGACCACCGGGGGCGAATACACCGTCGGCAATTACGAGAAGGTGCTGTCGAGTGGACTGACATGGTCGGCGCTCGTCACAACCCTTGAGCTGTCCCTGGGCACGCTGGCGATCTGCATTCTACTCGGCACACCCCTGGCGCTCGCCCTGGCCAGCGCCAGACCAAGGGTAGCCAATTTGCTGATGGCCTTCGTCATGCTGCCGTTGTGGACCTCCATTCTGGTGCGCACCTATGGCTGGCTCGTGCTCTTGCGGCGCGATGGCCTGATCAACGCGGCTTTGACCGGCTCAGGCCTGACAGCCGAGCCATTGCCGCTGGTCTACAACTTCACGGGAACACTCATCGGCATGGTTCACTACATGCTGCCGCTCTTTCTGCTGCCCGTTTATGCGGCGATGCGCGATATCGACGCAAACCTCGTCCGCGCGTCGGCGAGCATGGGCGCCACTCTCGGACAAACGATCCGCACGGTCATTCTGCCACTTTCGGCCGGCGGCATCTTCTCGGGCTCGATCATCGTCTTCATCTACACCATAGGGTTCTTCATCACGCCGGCGGTGCTTGGCGGCGGCAAGGTAAATCCCCTCTCCATCCGGATCGAGCGCACGCTGTCGACATTTCAGGATTGGGGGTCGGCGAGCGTCCTGGGTATTCTGCTCCTCATCTTGATGGCGTTGATGGGTGTGATGTTCCTGGCTGCACGGCGGCTGATTGCCGGGCGCAAAGTCGGTACAGCCCATGCTTGAAGCCTATCCAGACAACAGGCTGGCCCGCATCCTCCTGTGGAGTTTCTGCGCGCTCGTAATGGCGTTCCTGATGCTGCCGACGCTCGTCGTCGTTCCGCTCTCCTTTTCGGCGTCGAATCTCCTCGAGTTCCCACCGCGCGCATACTCGTTGCGCTGGTACGAGGCTTTCTTCGGCTCGGCGACATGGATGGCCGCACTCAGGACGAGCCTGATCCTTGGGACATTGACGGCGATGATCGCAGTGCCCCTGGGGCTGCTGGCCTGCATCTCGATGAACAGGCTCGGCGGAAAGGCCGCCGTAGCCATTCAAGGCATTCTGCTCACCCCGTCCATCGTGCCGGGCATCCTGCTCGCGATCGGTCTCTTCTTTGTTCTGGCGGCGCAACGTCTGGTCGGGACGCTGTTCGGCGTCCTGGTCGGACATGTGGTGCTGGCCATCCCGGTCGCGTGCATTGTGTTGTTGCCCGCTCTGGCCCGCTTTGACTGGAACCAGGTTCAGGCGGCGCGCAGCCTCGGCGCAAACTGGGCGAGAGCCATTGGCGGAATAATTGTCCCGCAACTTCAGATCAGTCTGTTGTCGGCCACGCTGATGGCCTTCCTGACCTCGCTCGACGAGTCTGTGATTTCGATCTTCGTCGCCAGCGGTCAAAACAGCACGCTGCCGAAGCTCATGTTCCTGTCGCTACGCGATCAGATCGATCCGACCATTGCGGCGATCTCCACATTGTGGACCGCCATCGTCCTGGTCGCCGTCCTGATCGTGACCCTTCGCCAAAAATCCTGACAGAGACTGGAAACATGCCCACCAATCAGCACGCAGCCGACGATCCGGCGTATCATTCAACGGACATCCCTCAGGTCGGCTTGGCGATCATCACCGGGTCGGCAAACTGGGGGCTAGCTTTCCCGGAAGATGTCGAAGTCGCTGGCGTGCGCACCTTGCGGCGGAACATGAGTTTTGAAACGCCTTTCGGTCGCACCGACAACTGGAAGCTGCTCGAGTTCGACGCGTCGATCACCGTCGAAGGCAAACCCAAACGTGCCTTGTGCATGTATTCGCACGGCAATCCCCGCGACCATATCGACCATTCCTGCCATCGCCGCGCGTTCTGGGTCTTGATGAAAGCGGGTGTAAGGCAAGTCCTCGCCTGCTCGACCATTGGCGCGGTCAACAAGGCGATCAGGCCCGGCGACATGGTGGTGAACGCCGATATCATCGAACTGACACAGACCCCGTTTTCGCTGCTTCCCGGCCGCCAGAGCTTCGACTGCTCGGGCAAGCAGATCGTATGTCCCAGATGTGCGGCCGTTCTGGTCGAAACCGCCCGCCGTCATTGGCCAGCCGAATGCCGCGTTCATGGTATCGAACAGCAGTTGGTCGCTGCCCACTGCTACGGGCCGCGACTGACCACCCCGGCCGAGGCCTTGGCGTTTCGGAGCATGGGAGCGGATGTGCTCAACCATTCGATCGCCCCTGAGGCGACCTTATCGCGCGAGATTGGCTCGTGTTTCGTGCCTCTTGCGTTCGTAACGGCAGGTTTCAACGACTATATGGACCGCAATCGCCAGGAATTGCTGCAGGAGGACGTGTTGCCGAACCTCTCCATGACGGCCTCGCGGGTCGCGCTGGAGACCGCGGCCCGACTTCCAGCCAATCCGGAATGCTCTTGCCAGGGTTTGAAGTCGCCTCAACCAGCAGAACGTTCTACCCGATTCTGATGCAGCGACCGTGTCTGGATTGGTCACGTCACTACGATGCTCCCGCCGAACTGAGAGTTCGCTTTTGAAGGTCCCATCCTCGAAGCGTCCGGTCCACTTCCGGCCCCGAGGTTGCCGACCACCGCCGACAGCCGCATTGCTCTCGACAAGAGCACTCTTGCCGCAGACCGCCTAGCTGGCAGTCGCTTGGTTGATCCCGTCATCAACCCAGGCACGTGTCTGTTCCAGCACCTCATCCGAAAGCGTGGGATCGTCGATCGCCCGGGCGAGGATCACTGCCCCCACCATCGCCGCCCAGCTTCCGATCGCCACGCGGCGTCTGTCTGCCGCATCCAACTCCGGGAGCGCCTTGCCGATACGGTCGATCTGCGATCGAAGGCCTTCCGTCATGGCCGAGCGTGCAGCCGGGGTCTGATGGCGGATGGCCGCGGCAAGGCCCGCCGTCGGGCAACCACCGGCGGCGTTGTCGCGATGACGGGGCGAAAGATAGGCATCCACATAAGCGCGAAAATCGCCCCCTCCGCCGGCTTCGACGGCGAGGACATGGGCAAGGGTCTGCGCGATCAGATCGTCCTTCGAACTGAAATGGCCGTAGAAGCCGCCATGGGTGAGCCCGGCGGCTTTCATCACCTCCGCCACGCTGACCGCGTCGAACCCCTTGTCGCGAAACAGCAGGCTGGCAACATCCAGAATCCGGCGACGGTTCTCCGCCATCTGTTCTCGACTGACCTTCATTTCAAAATACTCCGCCGGCACCGTTGACATTTACATGATGGGTATCATATTTAAGCGCAATCATGATGACTGTCATGATTATAGATTCCATCAGAGAAAAGAGCAATGCCATGACCACCCTTCCGTCAGTCCTCATCACCGGCGCCTCCACCGGCATCGGAGCCGCCTATGCCGAGCGCTTCGCGCGCCGCGGGCACGACCTCGTGCTGGTTGCCCGTGACATGGCACGAATGGAGGCTCTGGGGGTCCGTCTGCGTCAGGAAAATGGCGTGGCGATCGACATCATCCGGGCTGATCTTACGCAGCCTGCCGAGCTTGCAACGGTAGAGACGAGGCTGCGCGACGACGCCCGCATCGGGATCCTCGTCAACAATGCCGGAACGGCCATCGGCGGAAGCTTCATCGAGCAGAGCACCGATGACGTCGCACGGCTGGTTACGCTCAACACGACCGCACTTCTGCGGCTTGCCAGCGCCGTGGCCCCGCGTCTTGCGAAGGCCGGCGAAGGAGCGATCGTCAACATCGGTTCCGTGGTCGGCCTGGCGCCGGAGTTCGGCATGACGGTCTACGGCGCAACCAAGGCCTTTGTGCTGTTTCTGTCGCAGGGACTCAGCCTCGAACTCGGGCCGAAGGGTGTCTACGTCCAGGCCGTGCTTCCCGCTACGACGCGAACGGAGATCTGGGAACACGTCGGCGCCGACATCAACACGCTTTCCAACGTGATGGAGGTGGACGATCTGGTTGATGCGGCGCTGGTCGGCTTTGACCGCCGCGAACCAGTGACCATCCCGCCGCTTCCCGATGCCGGGCAGTGGGACGCGCTTCAGGCCGCGCGCCAGGCCATGCTTCCGAACTATCGGAACGAACATCCCGCCGAGCGGTACCGCACGGTCGCTTGAGCACCAACGAAGACGTTTCGATAAATGAGCCCGCCACGGCAGGGACGACAACTAAAGGTGACCTATGACGAGCAAAACGCTGTTTGAGCCGTATACTCTCGGCTCGCTGACCCTCTCCAATCGTATCGTTATGGCGCCCCTAACGCGCAATCGCGCTGGCGCGGGCTTCGTTCCAGGCGATCTGACCGTGGAGTATTACGGCCAGCGCGCGTCGGCCGGCCTGCTGATTTCCGAGGCCACGCAGATCTCGCGGCAGGGACAGGGTTACCAGGACACGCCCGGCATCTACTCCCAGGCTCAGGTCGATGGCTGGCGCAAGGTCACGACCACCGTGCACGCCAAGGGTGGGCGGATTTTCCTGCAGCTCTGGCATGTCGGCCGCGTCTCGCACGTCGACCTCCAGGAGAACGGGGCGGCGCCGGTCGCGCCGTCGGCGATCCGGGCCGAAACCAAGACGTTCGTCAACAATGGCTTCGTCGCTGTCTCCGAGCCGCGCACGCTCGAACTGGATGAACTGCGGGGCATCGTGGACGACTTTCGCAAAGCAGCCGCAAACGCAGTCGCGGCGGGATTCGATGGCGTGGAAGTCCACGGCGCCAACGGCTATCTGCTCGACCAGTTTGCCAAGGACGGCGCCAACGTCCGGACGGACGCATACGGCGGATCGGTCGAGAACCGCGCCCGGCTCATGCTGGAGGTCACAGCCGCGGTCGTCGACGAGATCGGCGCCGAGCGCACCGGCATCCGGATTTCGCCCGTCTCGCCTGCCAACGGCATCTCCAGCAGCGACCCCCAGGCGCAGTTCGACTATATTGTCGATCAACTAGATGCCTTGGGCATCGTCTACATCCATGTCGTTGAGGGCGCCACGGGCGGACCGCGCGATGTTGCGCCATTCGACTTCGGATCGCTCCGCCGGCGCTTCAACAACACCTATATCGCCAATAATGGCTATGACCTCGAACTCGCAGCAGCGCGGCTCGCCGAGGGTAAGGCCGACCTGTTCGCCTTCGGACGCCCGTTCATCGCCAATCCCGACCTTGTTGAACGACTGAAGACACGCGTGCCGCTGGCGGAGTTCAACCCGGCGACGCTCTATGGCGGCGGCCCCGCCGGCTATACCGACTATCCCGCGACCAGCGTCTCAAGCCGCCCATGAGCCATCGGAGGACCGCGCCTACGCGGCAACCATCTCACCTGACAGCAGCGCCTCAGGGCATCTCTCTGGCGCTCGAACGGGTAAACGATCCCATCAGGCTGAAACGGGTGCTCGCCAGCGACCACCGGCGTGCCAGATAGCGCTGTGCTCGAACGACGTCGGTCGGCACACCAATCCTGACGGCATTGTCGCCTCTGAGGTCAACAAGTCGAAGTTCTGCTGTGCTCGTAACTCCGCGTAGCGCCGTTGTGTCAGCTCCACCTCATCGATCAGAAGATCGGCGACAAGCCCTTCGCGCCAGTCACGGAGCACTGTTTCGAGGAAGCACACCTTGAGGGAGTCGCCGCGGTTGAGAACGCCGAAACGATGCAACACGACGCCGGGGATCGCTGAACCGGCTCGGCGATTAAGATGCCGGCATAGTCGGCGGCCGCGAGGTGCGGCATATACTGCGTCGATCACCTCCGTGATGCCAGTGCCAGCCCAACAGGCGCTGTGCAGGCTCCCGATGTCGCGTGCTCACCATCGTCGTACTGGCTGGGCCAGGCGAAACGACGACCCTGTATTCTGCATCAGACCAGCATGCCCATCGGGTTTTCGATCAGCCGCTTGAAGGCGACCAGCAGTTCGGCGCCGAGCGCGCCATCGACGGCGCGATGATCTGTCGAGAGCGTCACCGACATCACGGTGGCGACCTTGATCTCGCCATTCTTGACCACGGCACGCTGCTCGCCGGCACCCACCGCCAAGATCGTCGCATGCGGCGGGTTGATGACGGCGGCAAAGTCCTTGATGCCGAACATGCCGAGGTTGGACACCGCCGTGGTGCCGCCCTGATATTCCTCCGGCTTCAGCTTGCGGCCGCGGGCGCGGCTGGCCAGGTCCTTCATCTCGTTGGAAATGACGGAAAGCGTCTTTTCTTCCGCCTTGCGGATGATCGGCGTGATCAGCCCGCCTGGGATCGACACGGCAACACCGACATCGGCATGCTTGTGCTTGACCATGGCGCTGTCAGTCCAGGACGCATTGGCATCCGGCACTGCCTTCAGTGCCAGCGCCATCGCCTTGATCACCATGTCGTTGACCGACAGCTTGTAGGCCGGCACTTCGCCCTTCTCGGTCTTCTTCACCGGGGCCGCCGCATTGAGCTGCGTGCGCAGCGCCAGCAGCGCATCGAGCTCGCAATCGAGCGTCAGGTAGAAATGCGGGATGGTGGTCTTGGCCTCGACCAGCCGCCGCGCGATGGTCTTGCGCATGTTGTCGTGCGGGACGAGATCGTAGGAGCCTTCGGCAAACAGTTTCAGCACCTGTTCGTCCGACATCGCCTTTGGCGCGGGTGCGGCAGCAGCCGGAGCAACGGCAGGCGCCGCTTTCGCAGCCGGCGCCGCCTTGGCGCCACCGCCGGCAATCACTGCCTCGACATCGGCCTTCACCACACGGCCATGCGGGCCTGAGCCGGTGACGGTCGCCACATCGACACCTGCATCCTTGGCGATACGACGGGCCAGTGGCGAAGCGCGGGCTGCGCCCGCCGGTGCAGACGATTTCTGCTTGGCAGGCGCAGCCCGAGCGGGACTGTCCTGGGAGGACGATTCAGATTGATCAGTGCTGCTCGGCAGCACCATTGATGCTGCGGCCAGCGCGGGAGCGATTACCGCGGCGTCCGCATCCTCCCCTGCTGCATAAATCCAGGCGACGGCCTCGCCGACCGGAATATCTATGCCTTCCTTGCCGGTAATGTTGCGAATCGTGCCGCTAGCCGGCGCGTCGATTTCCATCGCCGCCTTGTCGGTTTCGATCTCGAACAGCACGTCGCCTTGCTTGACATCAGCACCTTCGGCGACGAACCAGCGTGAGATCTGCCCGGTCGCCATGTCCATGTCGACCTTGGGAAGGATGACTTCGACCGGCATCGGCTAGCGAGCCCCCTTCACGAGGTCGCGGGCGGCGGCAATGATGTCGGGTACTTGCGGAACCGTCGCCCTTTCCAATTCGGGATTGTAGGGGATCGGCGTCTCGGCGCCGCCCAGCCGCACGATCGGCGCGTCGAGGAAATCGAACGCCTCGCTTTCGGCGATCATCGCACTGACCTCGGCGCCGACGCCGAGGGTTTTCACCGCCTCGTAGACGCAAAGTAGCCTCGACGTCTTCTTGACGCTTTCGATGATCGTCTGTTTGTCCATCGGCCGGACGGTTCTGAGATCGACCACTTCGATGTCGATCCCTTCCGCCTCGAGCACTTGCGCCGCCTCCAGCGCCTTGTGCACCATGATGGAGGTGGCAACGATGGTCAGGTCGCGGCCCTCGCGCCGGATGTCGGCCGTGCCGATCGGCACCGTGTAATAGCCTTCCGGAACCGGGCCTTTCATCTTGTAGAGCAGCTTGTGTTCGAAGATCATGACCGGATCAGGATCGGCGACGGCGGCCAGCAACATGCCCTTGGCATCATAGGGCGTCGCCGGCTGGACGACCTTCAGCCCCGGCACGTGACCTAGCCAGGCTTCCAGGCTCTGGCTGTGCTGGGCGGCCGCTCCTGTGCCTGAGCCGGCCGGAAACCGCATCACCAGCGGCACGGAAACCTCTCCACCCAGCATGAAGCGCATCTTGGCCGCCTGGTTGACGATCTGCTCCAGGGCAAGCGTGGCGAAGTCGGAAAACTGAAACTCGAAGATCGGCCGCAACCCTGTCATCGCCGCGCCCACGGCGACACCGGCGCCGCCGAGCTCGGAGATCGGCGTATCCATGACGCGGTCGGCGCCAAAGCGCTCGACCAGATCGCCCGTGACCTGGAAGGCGCCGCCATAGACGCCAATGTCCTCGCCCATCAGGAAGACGCGCTCATCGGCCTCCATGGCGATCGCCATCGCCTCCTGGATCGCCTGGGCATAACTCAGTTCGCGCACCATGGCGTCCATCACGCGGGCTCCGCATAAACGTAGTTCTGAAGGTCGCGGATCTCAGGAGCAGGGCTGGCCTTGGCGAATTCGATGGCCTCGGCGATTTCCTGTCTGACCACATCGCGCACCGCTTCGATGCCGTTGTCGTCGATGATGCCGAACTCCTTCAATTCGGCTTCAAAGAGCATGATTGGATCGCGGTTCGACATCCAGTCCTCGATCTCTTCCTTGGTGCGATAGCGGTTGCGATCGCTCTTGGAGTGACCGCGATAGCGGTAGGTCTTGGACTCGATCAACGTCGGTCCTTCGCCCGCGCGAGCCCGCTCGATCGCCGCGTGCGACGCTTCCGCGACTTCTGTGAAGATATTGCCGTTGACGATGACGCCAGGCATCGAATAGGCGGCCGCCCGGTCTGCGATGTTCTTGACGGCGGTGGAGCGCGCGGTCGATGTCGACATGCCGTAGCCGTTGTTCTCGCAGACGAAAATAACCGGCAGCTTCCAGATCGACGCCATGTTCAATGCCTCGTGGAAGGCGCCCTCATTGTTGGCGCCGTCGCCGAAGAACGAGACGACGACCTTGCCGGTCTTCAGCCGCTTGGCCGACAGTGCGGCGCCAACGGCGATCGGGATGCCGCCGGCAACGATGCCGTTGGCCCCGAGATTGCCTTTGGCGACGTCAGCAATGTGCATCGAGCCGCCGCGGCCCTTGCAGTAGCCGGTGGTCTTGCCGAAGAACTCGGCGAACATCTTCTTGACCTCGGCGCCCTTGGCAATGCAATGGCCGTGGCCGCGGTGAGTGGACGTGATCTGGTCATCCTCGGCAAGTGGCATGCAGATGCCCATGGCGCTCGCCTCCTGTCCGATCGACAAATGCATGGTGCCGTGGATCAGACCGCGCGTGTAGCAATCCTCGGCGCCCTCCTCGAAGCGCCGGATCAGGTACATCTTGCGCAGCACTTCCTTCAATTGCCCGGCATCATACTGCCGGTAGGCGAAGGGCAGATTGGTGGGCTCAGCCTTTTCCATCACGGCTTTCCTGGCCATCGTCATGCTCCCTTGTCGCCGTAAACGAGCTTGTCCTGCCGCGCCCTGAGTTCGGCGATCTTCGAGCCGGGGACGGGTGCTGCGTTGGCGTAGGTGATGAGATCGCCCTTGCTGATCGGTGCCGTCGCCGAGCCGCCCTGAAGCAGGCCGCAGGGCACCGCCTTGGCCGCCCGTGCATCCTCGGCGGTCATGATCCAGGCGCGGTAGCAATACTCGCCGATCGCATCGAGCCGTTCGCCCGGCTGCATGTCCTTCTTGGCGACGGCGCAGACTTCCGCCACCGGCGTGGCCAGCGGAACCATGTCCGCCTTGCCGTAGAGCACCACGCGCGCGCAGGTCAGCGGCACCTCGAGCGAGGTCAGGTGATAGGGGCGATGAAAGGTGAAATACGGGCCCTTGCCCATCTTCAGATCTTCCATGCGCTCCGAAATGCGAGGGTGCGACATGTCGGCGACGACGAAGACGCCGGGCGCGACACCCTTGCCGATCGAGTAGTCGACGACGCCGACATTCGACAGCACGCCGCCATCCTTCTGCGGCACCAGAACCTTGGACAGTTCGCCAAGCGTCGCCGCCGGGCCATGCATGCCGGGCTTGTCGGGAACCAGCCCGGTGGCATTGGCGATCGCCGCCATCTCGACCATGGTCTTGGAGCCATCGACGAATTCGACCAGCATGCGCACATTCATATGCCGGCGCTTCGCTTCTTCTTCATAGTCGTGCGGGACCGCATCGATGTTGAGCGGATTGTTCTTGCCCTTGCCGGCGGCGACGATCGTATGCCCCATGGCCGAGACGAATTCGATCAGTTCCATGCAGGAGGACGGTTCATCGCCGGCGCCGAGCGAATAGGTGACTCCCAGCCGGTCGGCCTCGCTCTTCAGATAGGCACCGATGGTGACGTCGGCTTCGACATTCATCATCACCAGATGCTTGCCCTGCTCCATGGCGCGCAAGCCGATTTCGGCACCGACGGCCGGAACGCCGGTGGCGTCGATCACCACGTCGATCAGCTCGCTGTTGATGATGAGGTCGGCGTCGCCCGTCACCGCGACCTTGCCGGCCTCGATCGCGGCCGTCATGGCGGAAGCGCTGGACACCTCGCGCGAATGCCCGGCTTCCTGAAAGGCGACGTCGACCGCCTTGGCCGCCGCCGGAAGTTTGAGTTCCGAGATCGCTCCGATCTCGATACCGGTCATGTGAGCAACCGCGGTCACGATATCGGTGCCCATCTCGCCGGAACCGATCAGGCCGATGCGGATCGGCTTGCCGAACTTTGCCCGCTCGGCAAGATCGCGCGCAAGGCCGGTCGGCGCGACGTTGATGGTCATTGCGATATCCTCCCATAGGCAACTTTTCTTCGGTCAAACAAATACTGAACATCTGTCTCCATATCAAGACGAATGTTCAAATCTTCGTCGCAAAGGATGGAATATGGCAGGCGCAACGGCGATGCCGACCGCAAGCCCCTGGATGCGGTGACATCCGACCCGCGGTCAAACTGGGGACGTCGCGTCAGAAACCGAAGCGCTGATCGATGGGAAAACGAATCCTGAGGACCTTACATCGAAGGCTACAGGCGACCGAGCACGGCCTCGCGAGAGGCGCTGAGAGCCTTCTTGATCGCCGCCCTCTCCTGCACCATTGCGGGAAAAAGCCAGTTCGGCTCGAGACCGACGAACTGGTCAAGGAACGCGATTGAAATGTTCGGATCCTCCACCGCGTTCTCCCGGTAGGACCACCAGACACGCAAATCGGAGGCAGCCTTTTCGAGATCGCGCGACACGCCGAATTCCTGTTCCTGAACGGCGGCAATGGCACAGACGCAGAAATTCGTGAACAGAAAGCCTTCCGGCCAGAAACGCACGATCTCAAGTGTCGCCTGGTCGTCCACCCGTCCCTTGCCAGCGTCGGAAACCATAACCGCAGGCTTGGTGCGGATCAGTTCCCGCAAGGCAAGCCCGGCCACGAAGACGATGTAGTCGGCCCGGTCAACCGCCGCTGATTCATCCTGCGCGTCGATTGCGGCGAGCCAGTCGAAGAAGACCTGGTTCAACAGCTTTTCATCGACCCGGTAGGTGAAGCCGAAATGCGCTTCCACCAATTCCGCATTGTTGCGGAACGCCTTGGAAAACCAGCGCAACTGCCGGAGCCGGTGGCGGAGGTCCGGTATCGAAGACAATTTGTCCTTCGGCGTCAGGTCCATCGTCTCGTTCCATCCCCGGCGACGTTCATATCTGCTCAGGCTTTGAGGTCGCCACACATGTACATGTGTTTCCACGAAAAGGCAAAGGTTCAAAGCTTCGCTCGATTATGGCCCGGCCCTTTCGTGAGACCCCAAACTAAGGAAGATGCGGGATCAGATCGGCGAAAACGCGCGCCAGGTCCTCTGGCCGGTCCTGGCTCGCCAGGGCTTTTGCGAACAGCGCATAGCGTGCGTCGACTGCGGCGCAGACGCCCGGATAGATATCGTCGTCGACAGTCACGTCCTCGTGGTAGCTCGCGACCGCCATGGCTAAAGCAAGTGCGGCCGCGCTGTAGACGTTGCTGTCCAGCATACGGCCGTTGGCCGCATCATCGATGTGCCTGGGTGCCTCGACCGGGCGGGCGCGAAGGATGGCCGTGGCCATGACCGCGGCCCGCAGCGAAATATCGTCGAGCGACGCATCCGGGTCCGCGACCTTGCCGGGCGGCGGCTGCTGGCCTTTGGCCGCGAGGCGATGGGCCTCGGCGAAGAGTTCCTCGCTGAGGTGCGGGTTCGAGATGCCTTTCGCCAACAGGATCTGCTTGGCGGCAAAATAGCAATCGCGCGCGAACATCGTCTGGGCGCTTGCACTTTCACCGTCGAAATAACGGCTCAGCGGATAGGCGGACGCATTGCCGAAATGCGCCTTGGGATCGGAAGAGAGCAGCCCTATAGCGACCGATTCCAGCGCCGAAAGCGCACTGTCGGAGAAGTCGGCAATCGCGGTCACTAGCCCGGTCGGGCCCGCAGCATGGTCGACCCCCTCGGGCACTTGGCTGTCTTGACCCTTTCTCGTGGAAGCGCGCATCTCGCGCGCCAGAAAACGGGCGTCGCGCAGGCGCTCCTTCACCTTCGTCCGCAGTTCCTCCGGCAAGAATGATGCCATGCTTCCGTCCCTATGACTGCTTTGTACGGTCCCTGGAATGATAGACAATTATGGCCCGCAAAGCTATGACATGATCATCCGCGCATCCTGTATTCCGGCTGTGACAGGTGGGCCGGAACGATGGAGCCAGGGGAACCATGCGCCAAGGGAAACGGGGGACGAAAGACCCCGAGATGATGTTTGGCGAGAACGTTCGCGGCTCGAGTCAGGCGGATCGCGTTCGTGTGCGCACCGCCTGGATGTACTATGTCGAGCAGCTCACCCAGAGCGAGATCGCCGCGATCCTCAAAATCGGCCGGGTGACTGTCGTCAGGCTTCTGGCGGATGCACGAGCTCGCAACGAGATCAAGATCACGATCAATGCGAAAGTCGCCGACACGACGGAGCTTGAGCGCGGCCTGGAAGAGCTGTTCGGCATCCAGAAGGCGATCGTGGCGCCGCTGTCGAGCCCGCAGGCCGATCCGGTGCCCGTGATCAGCGCCGCCGCCGGCGACTATATTTCGCAGATTGCGACCTCGAACATGCGCGTCGGGGTCGGCTGGGGAAGGACGCTCTACAACACACTGCCCTTCATAACGGGCCAGACGCTGACCGGATTTCGCGTCTATTCGCTGCTCGGCGGTATCATCCAGGCGCGCCGCTTCAACCCGGCCGAGTTCGCCTGGCAACTCGCCGAACTCTTCCAGGGCGAGGGTTTCCTGGTGCCGGCGCCGGCCATCGTCGACAGCGTCGAGACAAAGCGCACCCTGATCGAGCGCTGCGGGCTGAACACCATCTTCGAAATGGCTGAGGACCTCGACGCCGTGCTTCTCAGCGTCGGCGGGACGACGTCGACGGCCACCTCCTACCGGGTTGGCTACCTGACCGACGCCCAGCACGACTCGCTGGTTTCGGCCGGCGCCATCGGCGATCTGCTGTTCCATTTCTTCGACGAACACGGCAACCTTGTCGATCATGAGATCAACGACCGCGTGATGTCGGTCGGCATCGACCGGTTGCGCAGGGCACCGATCCGGCTGCTGGCGTCCGGCGGACCCGAAAAGGTGGGCGCGCTGATCGGCGTGATGAAGCTGGTCGAGCCGACGGTTTTCATCACTGATGAAGTGACCGCGGCAAGCATGATCGAAAAAATGCAGCTGCGCGGATGGCGAGGGCAGAAGAAGAGCAACGAGCCGGCATAGACCCTTCTGAAAGCCGGAAACCACTTTTTGCTGCGCTGGCCTTCGGTTCGCGATCATGCTCCAGTTCAAGCGGCGAGCGTGTTGGTCTTTCGCTTCGTGCGCCGGGCAAATTCCATGGTGTGGTCGAAGGATCGAACCCCGGCCTGGCTGCCGAGCCCGGTGGCGTTGAGCGCCGACGTTGCCTGAGCGAGGGTGACCGCGTCCTCCGGACCAAGCCCGCGATGCAGCCCGGCCACAAAGCCGGCGTTGAAGGCATCGCCACAGCCGCAGGTGCAGACCACCTCGACCTCGAATGCGGGAATGTGAAACCGCGTGCCGTCGGCGTGATGATAGTAGGCGCCGTCCTCGCCCAGGGTCAGGATGCAGCAGCGCACGCCGCGGTCGAGCATGAAGCGCGCCACGTCGCGCGTGTCAGATAGCCCTGAGAGCAGGCGCGCCTCCTCGACCGAGGGGAGGAAGTAATCGACATGCGGCAGCAGCCTGGCGATCATCGGCATGTCTTCGTGTCGGGCGGATGCAACGTCGAGCGTGGTCGTGCAGCCACGCTGCTTGGCGCGGGTCAGCAGGGCGACCGTCGGCTCGCCGTCCATGCGGTCCATCAGGCCAGCGCCGCCGATATGCACGAAGGTCGCATCCAGCACCTTGTCGAACTGGTCCGGCGCGATCTCGAACGAGCCGGTCGCGCCGCGCATGTGCATGGCCGGCCGCTGGCCGTTTTCCTGCACCGCCACGATGCTCGACGAGGTGCCGACGCCTTCGATCCTTTGCATCAGGCTGGTCTCGACGCCGTGCTGGCCAAGCTTGCCGAGCACCCAGTCGCCCATGTCGTCGGCGCCGACGCCGCCGACGCCCAGCACCTTCATTCCGTATTTGGCGGCGACAATTGCCGCGGCACCCGCCGCGCCGGAAACGGCGATGGTGATCTCCTCCAGGAAATCGAATTCGGTCGGCCCCGGGATGCGGCGCACCGGCCGACCGAGGCAATCGAAGGTGAAGAAGCCGATGGAAGCGTAGTCGTAGAGCACCGTCACATCCCGTCAGTTTGCGCGAATGCGCTGGCCTGATTCTGCATCGAAGAAGTAGAGGCGGTCGAGGTCGAGCTCAATGGCGATGGCCGTATCGAGCGGTTGGCGGAAATCCCGATCGGCCTTCACCTCGACGACCATCGCCTCCGTGCGGATCGAAAGGAAGGTCTGGTCGCCGGTCGGCTCCAGCCCGTAGAGCGTCCCTCTCAGATGGGTGGCCGCGCCGGTGGAGACCTTTGCATCTTCCGGTCGCACGCCAAGAATGATGCTTTGCGAGTCGGGCAGGTTCACACCGGCAACCTCCACTCCGGGAGCGGAAAAACGCTTGCCGCGCACCGCGCCCTTGATCAGGTTCATCGGTGGCGAACCGATGAAGCCGGCGACGAAGGTGTTGCTGGGGTTCGAATAGATCTCATCGGGTGTGCCCAACTGCTGAATGCGGCCCTTGTCCATGATGACGATCCGGTCGGCCAGCGTCATCGCCTCGACCTGGTCGTGGGTGACGTAGACGGTGGTGATCTTCAACTGGCGCTGGACGTGCTTTAGCTGCACGCGCATGGCGTTGCGAAGCTTCGCGTCGAGGTTGGACAGCGGTTCGTCCATCAGGAAGACGCGCGGCTGCCTGACGATCGCTCGAGCAAGTGCCGCGCGCTGCCGCTGGCCACCCGAAAGCGCGCCGGGCTTGCGGTCGAGATAGTCGCCGAGTTCGACCATGTCGGCGGCGCGGCGCACCCGCTGATCGTGCTCGGCTTTGGGGATGCCGCGCATCCTGAGCGGAAAGCGGATGTTTTCGTAGACGGTCATGTTCGGGTAGAGCGCATAGCTCTGGAACACCATCGCGACGTCGCGGTCGCGCGGATCGAAATCGTTGACCAGTTCGCCGTCGATCCAGATTTCGCCCGACGTCAGATCGTTCAGACCGGCAATCATGCGCATCGTCGTGGTTTTTCCGCAGCCCGACGGCCCGAGGAAGACCATGAACTCCTCATCGCGTATGTCCAGATCGACCTTGTCGACGCCAAGGACTGCTCCCCACCCCTTGGTGACATTCTTCAGTTGAATCTGAGCCATTTACTTCTTTCCATTTTTTCTTCGCCGGCCGGCCGCGCAACGCAGGCAGTGCAATTGCTGCCGCGCCTGATATCAACCCTTGACCGCGCCCATGGTCAGGCCTCGCGACAGATGCTTCTGGATCAGCACGACCAGGAACATGATCGGAACGAAGGCGAGGAAGGCAACAAGGGCGATCGCGTTGTAGATGATGCCGTCCGAACCGCCGGTGAAGTTGGCGAGCGCGACGGAAAGCGTGTAGGCGTTCTTGGTCGAGGCGATGAGCAGAGTGAACAGGAACTCGTTGACCGCAAAGATGACGGCGATGACGGCAGCGGTGATGATGCCGGGCAAGCACATCGGCACGATGATCGACACCAGGATGCGCAGGTCCGAGGCGCCGTCGGTGCGGGCCGCGTCCTCGATCTCATGCGGTATGTCGAGCATGTAGGAGCGGATAATCCAGGTCACCAGCGACAGGTTGATCGCGGCATAGACCAGCATCAGCGCCCAGACCGTATCGAGCAGTCCCATGTTCCGGAACAGGAAGAAGATCGGAATGGCAACGATGGCCGGCGCCATCATGCGGGTCGACAGGATGTAGAAGCCGATGTCTTCGCGAAACCGGTAGGTGTAGCGGGCCAGCGAATAGGCGGCCGGGATCGCCAGCAGCAGGTCGATGACGACGCTGCCGACGACCGCGACGAGCGAATTGCGCAGATAATTGCCCATCGGCCAGTCGGTCCAGATCATGTTCCAGGCGTCGAGGGAAAAGGTCGGCCAGTAGATGGGCTCGGCGGCGATGATCTCGGTGCGCGGCCGCAATCCGATGGACAGGAACCAAAGGATCGGCGCCAGGCAGAAAACGGCCCAGGCGAACAGCACGAGATAGCGCAAGAACAGGCTCTCGGACGATTTGCTTTTTCTGGCCATCTTCTATTCCCGTCCCGAGCGGAAGAAGCGTTTCACGAACAGCTGCGCAACCGTGACCGTTATCGCCAGCATGACCACCGAGATGGCTGAGGCGTAGCCAAAATTGAAGGTCTTGAAGCCGATGCGATAGATGAAATAGCTGATCGTTTCGGTGGCGCCGCCGGGCGTCCCGCCGGTGATGATGAAGACCGAAGCGAACATGGTGATTATGTCGATGCCGCGCAGGATGAGCGCGACGGCGACGATCGGCATCATCAGCGGCAGCGAGATGTTCCAGAATATCTGCCGCCATTTGGCACCATCGAGCCTTGCCGCCTCTTCCATCTCCGCATCCTGGCCCTGCAGGGCCGCGACGAAGATGATGAACAGGAACGGCGTCCACTGCCAGACGTCGGCGACGATCAGGGTCAGCCGGGCGAGCCAGATGGAGCCCAGAAAATCCAGATTGCCGTCGATCAGCCCCAGGCGCATCAGGAGATCGCTGACGATCCGCCCATCGTTGAAGGCGAGCTTCCAGATGAAAGCGACCGCCGACGGCATGAACAGCATCGGCATCAGAAACAAAATGCGCCACGATCGCACCCAGGGATCGCGATAGGCGAAAGCCGCGATGCTGATGGCGATGACGCATTCGAGGCTGAGCGCGATCGCGCCCATGACGAAAGTGTTCCACAACGCCTGCCAGAACTCGTTGTCAGACAGGAGCTTGGTGTAGTTGGCGAGCCCGGCGAAGGACCAGTCGTTGAAGCGGACGTAGAAAAAGCTCTGATACATGGCGTAGACGCCGGGATAGAGCGTGATGCCCAGCAGGAAGATCATCGCCGGCGCCACCAGGAGATAGGGAAACGCCTTGCGGCGCAACCGGCTCCGGGGTCGGGGCCTGATGCCGGGATGGGCGGCTGTCGCCGCCCATCCTGAACTGTTCTGGACCATGGAGTCCTGCATTACGTGAAGTCTCCCTGGACCTGTGGGCAAGCTAGTATCAATCGACCGTCAAACCGGCGGGGTCTTGCCCTTGCCGGCCCAGGTCGCCGGCGCCACCGCAGCATACTTGAAGGGCTCCTTGTCTGAGAAGAAGCCATTCTTGGTCATGATCTCCTTCCAGGCCTTGGCGCCGGCATCGAGAGCCTCCTTCGGGGTCGCCTGGCCGACGATCGCCTTGTTGATCTCGTTGCCAAGCGCCTGTTCCATCTCGAACATGCCGGGAATGCGCGGCGCGCACCAGGCGTAGTCGAGCGAGTCGGCCCAGACGGCGGCAGGCTGAGACACCGAGCGCAGCTTTTCGTTCTTCAGCACCGACTTATAGCCCGGTGCGACACCGTTTGCATTGGCTTCGTTCATCGCCATGATCGATGCCGAGGTCAGGAAGGCAAGCATCAGGAAGGCGCCTTCCGGGTTTTGCGATGTGGCTGTCACGCAGGAGGTCGATCCGGCGATGTTCGGCGGCGCGAAGCGAGCGCCTTCGATCTGTACGCGCGGCTCATAGATGGTCAGCACGTCGCCGACGATGCGGCTCTGGTCCGGACGCGTCGCCTGGGTGCCGGAATCCTGCCACGATATATTCATGGCAAGCTGGCCGCCAAGCCAGGCAGCGCGGTTCTCGCCCCAGCCCCAACCGGCAACGCCTTCCGCCGAAGAGGCTTTCAGCGCGAGAATGGTTTCGAGCGCCTTGATGCCTGCGTCGCTGTTGAACACCGGCTCCCAGGAATCGTTGAACAGGTCGACGCCATGCTGCGCGGCGATGTGCTCCCAGGTGTAGGTGGACCAGAAGCCGCGAGCGCCCATCATGCCGACGCCGGCAACGCCCTTTTCCACCTTGTTGAGTTCGGCCGACAGACGGATCATCTCGTCATAGGTCGGCACGGTCAGCTTGGCGTCTGCGTCCTTGCCTGTCACCTTCTTCAGCAGCGACGGCCTGACATGCACCATCTGGATGTCGCAGTCGAAGGGAATGCCGTAGAGGCCCTTGTCGCCGAAATAGCCGTAGTTCAGGCGGTAGGTGTCATAAAAATCGTCGAGCGGCAGTTTCCATTTCTCAGCATAGTCGTCGAGCTTGGCGAGGAAGCCCGGACCGGCGAAGTCGCCGAGCCAGGGCGAGAAGAACTGCAGCGCGTCGAAGCTGGCATTGCCCGAGATGAATTCGGCCAGCACCTTGTCGTACATGGAATCGTCGGGAATCGGAACGAGTTCGACTTTCATTCCAGAAAGCTGCTCGAAGGGCTTCAACCCGTCCGCAGCCGATTCCATGTCAGCAGCACCGATCGCGAACTTGACCGTCTTTCCGGCGAATTCGCTGCGCACCTTTTCCCAGTCGACGGTGCGGATCCAGTCCTTGGCCGGATCCCAAAGTTCGTCGCCATCGGCGAGCTTGTAGAGGTCGCGGTATTCCTTCTTGACGTAGCCGCCGACGTTGATCTTGGCGAGAATGTCCGCGGGGTTGGCGGCTTCCTGCGCAAAGCTGCGCCGGACATTGAACAGCGAGACACCGCCAGCCGCCACGGCCGATGCGCCGACGACTGCCGTCGACATCAGAAACGACCGACGCGATACGTCCTTCTTATTTCCAACAGGCATTGCAAATCCTCCCAAACACCCGCCCAGAGATATCATGCATCGTTTGCGGGCCAACGACGATGCCAGGTTCGAAAGCGGGCCTGTCCAGACCCACATTGATTACCCAGTCACAGCCCACCCCGTCGGGTCCGCAAGCAGTCCGGACGGCCGCACCCGTTCGATTTCCAGGACGGCACAATTGTAATGAGACATGTGATCGGGCCTCCCAACTCCGCCGATTTCAGCCGTGGCAAGCTTGCCTCAGCATGAACATCGTTACTTTTACAAAGTCAAATGTTCATATCAGCGAAGCCTTGTCAATACGATCCTTGGCTACTTCTGCGCGTTGTGGGAACGAATGCGTTTGACGACGATTTCGCAACGGGGGAACGGCGTCGGCACAAGATCTAGACTCAATGTTTGGTCGCCCCAACAGGCTACAAACGCTCACCGATGATCGACACCAACGACCGTATACCAAGATGAGTTGTCTTCAGATGGAGGGGTTCGCGTCCACGTTGCGGGGCAGCCTCAGAAAAGCTTAGCAAAATCAAATATTTCCGGTGAAGTTGCCTTTTCCTTATCGAGCGCCGCGATCGACGCTGCGATAAATGGAAAGGGGTTTGTGCTTGCGCAATTGTCCATGGCCGCTGACGATATCGCTGCGGGTCGGCTCATCGTGCCGTTCGATCAGCGAATAAGGTTGTCCGACGCCTATTTCCTCGCCTGGGACCGTGCGGCGCTAGAAAAACCATTTGCACCAGAACTTCGTGCCTGGATCGTTTCGATCTCCAAACGCCTGGACGCTTCTCCAGCCGATTGGGATCGGTGACCGGCATACTTACGGGCAATGAGCCTGCAGCCGAAGTCAGGACCCGCCCAATTGCACGTCGTTGCCTCCGACTACCGCGAGCGTCGTTACAAGGCCTTTCGAAGCCGGGAGTGCTGAGCTACGTGGGACGGGTGCCATCAACAAGACGGAGAAAATCGACGAACGGCCCAAAACCATTTCATTCACAAATTCTAGACTTACCCGCTTTGTGGCCGACGGCGAGAGAGGAGATGCCCAGAACATGCATCTGGCGGCCGCCGCCATGAGTACAGCCGCAACATGCCACACAGAAAATTTGGAATGAATCTTGCTTAAAATCGACTGGGCGCATCGGATCTGGCCCGGGGCACGAATATGAACCTCATCAGCGTCGACATACGAATGCTCCGATCGCTGCAATGTGTCGCGGAAACCGGCAGCATTACGGAGACGGCGCGGCGCCTTAGCCGATCGCAGCCGGCCATTACCTTACAGTTGCAGCGGCTCGACGACATTTGCGGCTGCAACCTGTTCCATCATGACGGACGCAAGATGGTGCTCACTTCCGACGGCAGGTTGGTGCTTTCTTATGCAAATTCGATTCTTCGCCTGCACGACGAGCTGCTGTCGCGGCTCTCGTCGCCCGACATCGAAGGCCAGGTGGTCCTCGGCACCCCCGACCTCTACGCTGCCTATCTGCTGCCGTCGATCCTGGCCGTATTCCAGCGCGCCTTCCCGCGCGTCCAGGTCCAGCTTCAATGCTCGCTGTCGACGCCGCTGGTCGCGCAGGTCCATCGCGGCGAAATCGACATCGCGCTAGTCACCCGGATGAACGACTTCATCGGCGGGCGGGTCGTACGTCAGGAACAGCTCGTCTGGATCACCGGCGAACACTCAACGGCGCATGTCGAGACACCCTTGCCGCTGGCACTGCTGCCGCCGGGCAACATCTATCGCGATCACGCCATCGAGCACCTCGAAATGGCGGGCCGAGCCTGGCGCATTGCCTGCGTCAGCGAAAGCGTCAGCGGGCTCCAGGCTGCAGTGTTTTCGGGTATGGCCGTCACCGTTCTAGGCCGCAGCGCGCTCGTTTCGGGCATGCGCGAAATCGTCGCCAGCGGCGAATTCCCAACGCTGCCGAAAGTCGATCTGCTGCTTTACAAGGCGCAGGGCGCGACCACGCCGGCCGCCAGGGCGCTATACGACTATCTTTCGCACTATCTCGATATCAGCCGAGAGATCGGCGGTGTGCTGATGCCGGACATGCGTGAAGCTGAAAGCGAAGAACCCCTCACTGGAAGTTGAGCGGCGGCCATTCCTGCGCCCAGGGCCGCACCTCCTCGAAGGCCCCAGCGAGCGCAATGATAGAGCTCTCCCGCATCCAGGGCGCGATCATCTGCAGGCCGATCGGCATGCCCGAGGAATCGCGCCCGCAAGGAACCGTCGCGGCTGGCAGGCCGCACAGATTGACCGGCCAGGTGAAGGGCGACCAGCCCAGATGCGCGTCGACCGGCCGCCCGTCGACGCGGGATGTGCCGAGCGTACCGGCCGCGAAGGCCGTGACTGCGACCGTCGGCGTCAGCAATATGTCGACGGTGCGGAACAGTTCGACGAACTGGCTCCTCAACCGTGTGCGCAGATGCGTCGCCGCCATGTAGTCCGCACCGCTGTAGCCGAGGCCCTTTTGAAGAATTGCGCGGAACTCATCGTCCGAATCGACAAACGCATCTTCACCGCGATCGCCGACCGATGCCGCCTGTTCGGTGAAGGCGATCGGCTTGAGCACCTTGTCCAGCATCTGCGGGTCGAGGATAAAAGGGAACTCGACGAGTTCAGCCCCGGCGGAGGCCACGAGATCTACCGCGGTGGTAAATGCCGCCCGGACTTGCGGGTCGATCGACGCGTAGCCGAAATCGGCCGAGAAGGCGACGCGCAGGCCCTTCGCTGACGACGGTATCCTCGAATATTCCTGTGGCTTCAAGGCGAGCGAGGCGGCGTCGCGCACATCGTAGCCTGCAATTGTCTCCAACAGCAGGGCCGCATCAGTGACCGTTCGTGCAATAGGGCCGGTATGCGCGAGCGATCCCCATGACGGCGGAAAGAAGCCGGGCGCGCGCGAAACGAGGCCAAAAGTCGGCTTGAGACCAAAGACCCCGCAAAACGAAGCCGGCACGCGGATCGAACCGACGCCGTCGGTGCCAATCGCCAGCGGGCCGCAGCCGGCGGCGACACCAGCGGCGGCACCGCCGCTGGAGCCGCCGCTGGTGCGATCCGGTGACCAGGGATTGCGGGTGATGCCGCTGACGGGACTGTCGGCGGTGAGCTTGTAGCCGGATTCGCAGGTGGTCGTTTTACAGGTTACGATGGCGCCGGCGTCGCGCAGGCGGCGCACGACATGCGCATCAACCTGCGGCACGAAACCGGCAAGCGAGGGTGCGCCCGCTTTAGCCGGTTTGCCGGCGACGAAGACGAGATCCTTTACGGTAACCGGAACGCCCGCCAGTGGGCGGTTCTCAGTGCCCTTTCGATAGCGCTGCGCGATCGCCTTGGCCGCCGAAACAGCATCGTCATAGAGGTCGGTCACGACGATGTTGCAGACCGCGTCCGAGCGGCGGAGCGCCGACACAGTATCGTCGATCACGTCGACAGCGTCGAAACGGCCGGCTTTGTAGCCCGCGACCATGTCGGCGGCGGAAAGACGCGCAAGGTCGCCCGGCGCGCTGGCCGCGCCGAAATTGGCTGGATTGACGGTCATATGCCCTCCCGGGCCGGACTCGCGCGGCCGAACCGCGCCGGCCGGCCGCTATTGTCCTTTTGTTGCACTCTGGTCGGCATTTTGAAGCGCGGCCGCTACCGCGCGCCGTGCCATGACCATCACCAGATTGGCGCGATAATCGCGATCCGCATGGATATCGGAGTTTAATCCCGACGGATCCATCGAGACGCGGCTGAGCTGCTCCGGATCGAACCGTTCCTGCAGCGCCGCCTCGATGTCGAGCGCCCTGAACACGGACGAGGCCGCACCGGTGATGGCGACACGCACCTTTCCGGCCGTCCGTGCGACGAACACGCCGACAAGCGCATAGCGCGACGCTGGGCTGCGGAATTTCGCGTAAGCCGCCATTTCGGGAACCGGGATACGAAAACCGGTGACGATTTCCCCGGGCTCAAGCGCCGTCTCGAACATGTCGACGAAGAAATCATCAGCAGTGACGGTCCGCATGGTCGTGACCACGGTCGCATCGAGCGCGAGGATCGCCGCCGGATAGTCGGCGGCTGGATCGTTGTTGGCAACGGAGCCGCCGATAGTACCGCGATGGCGCACTTGCGGGTCGCCGATCTGCCCGGCGAGCGAGGCCAGTGCGGGGATATGCGCCCGCACCAGCGCCGAGGACGCCACATCGTAGTGGCGTGCCATCGAGCCGATGATCAGGGCGCCCTCCTCGAATGCTATCTCACGAAGCACGGCCACCGCTGCGAGATCGATGATTGCGGCCGGCGCGGCCAGGCCTTGCTTCATGGTGGGCAGCAGGGTCATGCCGCCGGCCAAGATCCTGGCGTCGTCATGTTCGGCAAGCAGAGTGGCTGCTGCTATGGTCGTCTCGGGCTTCATGTAGGCGAAGGATTTCATCGAAGCCCCCTCATTCGGCCGCGAGCGCGGCGCGCGAATTGCGGATGATGTTCCAGATCCGGTTCGGCGTGGCCGGCATGTCGACATGGGTGATGCCCAGCGGCTGCAAGGCGTCGACCACGGCGTTGATGACGGCAGCCGGCGAACCGATGGTGCCGCATTCGCCGCAGCCCTTCACCCCCATCGGCGTATGGGTGCAGGTGGTCGAGTGTGGCGCAACGACGATCGCCGGAAGATTGTCGGCGCGCGGCATGCAATAGTCCATGAACGATCCGGACAGCAGTTGCCCGGAGCTCTCGTCATAGACGCCGTGCTCGAACAGCGCCTGGCCGACGCCCTGGGCGATACCGCCTTGCAGCTGGCCCTCGACGATCATCGGGTTGATGATCGTGCCGACATCGTCAACGGCGGTATAGCGCTCGAGCGCCACCGTGCCGGTGTCGGGATCGATCTCGACTTCGGCGAAATGCGCACCGCCGGGATAGGTGAAGTTGACCGGGTCGTAGTAGGATTGCTCCTCAAGCCCGGGCTCCAGCGTTTCCAGCGGATAGTCGAAGGGCACATAGGCGGCGCCGGCAATCTCGGTGAACTTCTTCTTGCGGTCCGTGCCGGCGACGGAAAACTCCCCCGCTTCGAAGACGATATCCCCCAGATCGGCCTCGAGCTGATGGGCTGCGATCTTCCTCCCCTTCAGGATGACCTTGTCGGCCGCCTTCGAAAGCGCCGCGCCGCCGACCACCAGCGAGCGCGAGCCGTAAGTGCCCATGCCGAACTGCACCTTGGCGGTGTCGCCGCAGACGATGTCGATATCCTCGAACGGCACGCCAAGACGATCCGAGACGATCTGCGCGAAGGTCGTTTCATGGCCTTGGCCGTGATTGTGGGTGCCGATCAGCACAGTGACGGCGCCGGTCGGATGCACGCGCACCGTTGCGCTTTCGTAGAGGCCGCCGCGCGCCCCGAGACTGCCGGCAAGCCGCGACGGTGCGAGCCCACAGGCTTCGACATAGGTGGAGAGGCCGAGGCCGCGATATTTGCCGCGGCGCGCCGATTCCAACCGCCGCTGCTCGAAGCCATCGACATCGGCGAGTTTCTCGGCCCGGTCGAGGCAGCCCATCGGGTCGCCGCTGTCATATTCGACGATGACCGGCGTCTGGTAGGGATAGGCCTCCGTCGGGATCATGTTGCGGCGACGGATGGCACGCTTGTCGATGCCCATTTCGATCGCCGCTACGTCGACCAGACGTTCCAGCACGAAGGTCGCTTCCGGCCGGCCGGCGCCGCGATAGGCATCCACTGGAACGGTGTTGGTGAACACCACCTTGACCGAGCAGTGTATCGCCGGCATTCGATAGACCCCCGACAGCAGCGGCGCGTAAAGATTGGTTGGGATGTTGGGTCCGAAGGTCGAGAGGTAGCCGCCCATATTGGCGAGCGTGCGCACCCTCAGACCCAAAAACTTGCCGCTCTCGTCGAGAGCCAGATCGGCCTCGGTGAAATGGTCGCGGCCATGGGCGTCGGAGACAAAGCCCTCCGACCTCTCGCACACCCATTTGACCGGTTGCCCGAGCTTTGCCGCCGCCCACGTGACGACAGCTTCCTCGGCATAGTGGAACTGCTTGACGCCGAAGCCGCCGCCGACATCGGGCGCCACGACGCGCAATTTGTGCTGCGGGATATGAAGCACGAATTCGCCCATCAGGAAGCGCACCACGTGCGGAAACTGGCTGGTGGTCCACAGCGTGTGCTGGCCGGTGGCGAAGTCGTACTCGCCGATCGCCGCGCGCGGCTCCATCGGGTTGCCGATCAGGCGGTTGTTGACCAACTCGATACTGGCGACATGCGCAGCGTCGGCGAAAGCCGCCTCCACCGCGGCGGCGTCGCCCAGTTCCCAGTCGCAGCAAAGATTGTCCGGAATGTCGTCGTAGACGGCGGGCGCCCCCGCCTGCAAGGCCTCGACGACGCCGACCACGGCGGGCAGGACCTCGTACTGGACTTCGATAGCTTCCGCGGCGCTGCGCGCCTGCTCGACCGATTCCGCCACCACGAAGGCGACGGCGTCGCCGACATGGCGCACCTTCCCATGCGCGATTGGCGGGTGCGGCGGCTCCTTCATCGGGTTGCCGTCCTTGCCATGGATGCCCCAGCCGACCGGCAGGCCGCCGACATTGTCGGCTTTCAGATCTTCGCCGGTATAGATCGCCACCACGCCCGGCATGGCACGGGCCGCTGTCACATCGATCGCCCCAAGCCTGGCATGTGCGTGCGGCGAACGCAGGAACGCGGCGAACAACATTCCCGGCCGCTTGATGTCCGCGACGTAGTTGCCGCGCCCGGTGACGAAGCGCAGATCCTCCTTGCGCTTTGGCGACGCGCCGATGCCGATCACTTTTGACATGTTCATAAGCCCCTCACTTCGCATCGCGCATGGCGGCAGCGCCAGCGATCACCGATTTGACGATGTTGTGGTAGCCGGTGCAGCGGCAGAGATTGCCTTCCAGCCAATCCCGCACCTGTGTCTCGCTCGGGTCGGGATTGCGTCCGACGAGGTCGACCGCGCTCATCAGCATGCCCGGCGTGCAGAAGCCGCATTGCAGCCCGTGGTTTTCATGGAAGGCCTGCTGCATCGGATGCACCTTCGCCTGCCCGGCACCCGCCAGGCCTTCGACCGTCATCACCGAACCGCCATCCGCAGAGACCGCCAGCATGGTGCAGCTCTTCACGGACTCGCCATTGAAATGCACCAGGCAAGCGCCGCACTGGCTGGTGTCGCAGCCAACATGCGTTCCAGTCAGCGAGAGCTGCTCGCGCAGCAGCTCAACCAGCAGCATCGCCGGTTCGACCGAAACATTGATCGGGCGTGCATTGAGCGTGAGACTGATTTCCATGACGGGCTCCAAATTCTAGGCAAGCAAATGTGCGCGGTCGATCAGCCATGCCGCAAGCACGCTGTCGCCAACTTCGAACGGATTCCCGAAAAAACGGCGCTCCGGCACATAGGCGACGAATTCCTCCTCGCCGGCCGCGTCCAGCATCACCTTGACAAAATTGCCCTGATACTCGATGCCGAGGATCGTCGCCGGCACCGACGCCATGTCCTCGGAGAGTGCCGTATCCTTGCGGAAGAGCTCGACATCGTCGCGCCGCACCGCGATGTCGATTGCCTGGCCGGCCTCAAGCCGGGCACCGGCGTGCATCGGAATCTGAACGCCGGCGATCTCGGTGCTCGCGATCATCGCCCGCGTGCCGTTGATCTTGCCGACCTTGCCGCTCAGCACATTCTGCCCGCCAAGAAACTCCGCGACGTAGCGATCCTTCGGTGCGGCATAGATTTCGCGCGCCGGACCCGACTGCTTGATCTTGCCGTTTTCCATGACCACGACCATGTCGGCGAGCGCAATCGCCTCAAGCTGGGTGTGGGTGACATGGACGAAGGTGATGCCGAGTTCGCGCTGCATGCGCCTCAGCTCGGCGCGCATCCTGATGCGCAAATGTTCGTCGAGCGCCGATAGCGGCTCGTCGAGCAGCAGCACCCGCGGTTCGGTGATGGCCGCGCGGGCCAGCGCCACGCGCTGCTGCTGGCCGCCGGAAAGCTGCGCCGGAAGACGGTCGGAGAACTCGGTCATCCGCACCTTCTCGATCATGGCGTCGGTCCTGGCGTAGCGCGCGGTCTTCGAAAGTCCGCGAACCCTGAGCGCGAAGGCGATGTTGTCGCGAACCGTGAGATGCGGAAACAATGCGTAGGACTGGAACATCATCGCCGTGCGGCGCTCGACCGGCGGCAGGCCGACGACATTCTCGCCGCCGATCAGGATCTCGCCGACGGTCGGATCTTCATGGCCGGCGATCATGCGCAGGATCGTGGTCTTGCCACAGCCGGACGGGCCTAGAATGCAGCAATAGGCGCCGTCCGGGATCTTCAGATTGACGCCGTCGACCGCATAGGTGAAGCCGTCATAGCTCTTGGCGACGCCGGCGATCTCGATATGGCCCTTGCCGAGGCTCATGCCGCACCTCCCCGATGGCCGGGGGCGCGCGCCTCACGCCGTTTCTGGATGAAGGCGATCGTGCCCAGGCTTGCGCCGATGACTATGAAAGAGACGATCGTGGTAACGGTGCCAAGCGCATAGAGCGCCGGCGAGGTGATGTTCAGCGTCATGCTCCAGATCTCCAGGGGCAGCGTGTTGAGCGAGCCGGCCGTCTGCAGCGTCCGGGCAAATTCATCATAGGAGAGCGTGAACCCGAACAGCGCGACGGCGACGATGCCGGGCGCCAGTACCGGGATCACGACGAGTCGGATCGTCTGCCATGGCGAGGCGCCGAGGTCGCGTGCCGCCTCCTCCCAGGCATGGTCGAAGCGTGACATGACGGCGAACATGACCAGCACGCCAAAAGGCAGCGTCCATGTAAGCTGCGCGCCAAGCGCCGATGTGAACAGGCTTGCGTCGATGCCGACTGCGTTGAAGATGAGCCCGACGCCGATGCCAAGCACCAGGCCGGGAGCGACCAGGCTTCCGATCATCATATAGAAAACGACCGTGTCGCCGGCGAAGCGTTTGCGAAAACCAAGTCCGGCCAGGAAGGACACGACCACGGTCAGCACCGTGACCACCAGCGCAAGCTCGAACGAGCGCTCGAAGGAGCCCTGGACGTCGCCGGTGCGGACCTGCGTGAACAGGTCGACGAACCAGTGCAGCGAGAAGCCCTTCATAGGGAAGACCAGCCCGCCGCGCAGATCCTGGAAGGAAAGGATATAGATGCAGGCCATCGGACCGTAGAGCGCCAGCAGGTAGACCGTGAACAGGGTGGCAAGCACGTAGAAGGTCCACGGCCGGTGTCCACTGGCTGGCGCGATCGCCCGGCTCCTGCGCGCCGGTGCGCTGGTGGCGACCTCGTCCGAGACGCGGGCCAGGCTCACCGCGTGATCTCCTTGCGGATATCGACGAAGCGGATGATCAGCCCAACCGCAATGACGAGGATTATCGTCAGCAGAACAGCACTCGCCGCGGCGGTCGGATATTGCAGGACCGAGATGTCCTCGTAGAAGGCGCCGACGACCGACGCCGAGCCGCCACCCGACATCACCTTGACCACGAAGAAGTCGCCCATGACGATTGAGATGACGAAGATCGAACCGAGGGCAATGCCGCTCTTCGACAGCGGCACGATGATCAGCCGCATGATGTCGAAGCGGCTGGCGCCGGCATCCAGTGCGGCCTCGACGACGCGCTTGTCGATGCGGCCCATGGCGTTGAAGATCGGCACGATCATGAAGATCGTCAGCTGGTGGACATAGGCAACCACCACCGCGAAACTCGAAAACAGCAGGAATTCGAGTGGCTGGTCGATCAGGCCGAGTTTGAGCAAAGCCTCGTTGACCAGCCCTTCCTTGCCGAGCAAGGGGATCCAGGAAATCATCCGGATAATGTTCGAGGTCCAGAACGGCACGGTGCAGAGCAGGAACAGCCCAAGCGCGAGCAATTGGTTCCTGACATGGAAGACGAGGAAATAGGCGACGAAGAAGCCGATGAGGAGGCTGAAGAACCAGGTCAACACAGTGAACTTGATCGTCTCGTAGTAGAGATTGAACGTCAGTTCCGAAGTCAGGATCTCGGTGTAATTGTCGAGGTTGAAGGCCGGGAACAATCCGCCGAAGCCGTCGGTCTCGAAAAAGCTCGCGGCCACCACGGCGATCAGCGGCAGCACGAAGAACGGGATCAGCACGACGACCAGCGGGGCCACATAGGCCCATCCGGCCAGATTTCGCTTGAACGCAGCGCTTTGCGCCATCGCGGCTCTCCGAAGATTTTCGGATGAAGGTATGGATCGGGCACGGCGCGCCCGATCCGGTTGGGGCTAGAGCATGATCCCGGAAAGTGGAAACCGGTTTTTGGAGAAGATCGTGCTCAAAGGTCTAGCGCCTCAGGCGACCTTGAAGTCGTTCCAGCGCTTGTTCATATAGGCCGCCTCGTCCATCAGCGTGTTCCAGCATGAGATGTTGGTGACGCGCTCGACGAAGGAGCCGCCGTCGCGGACGGTGCCCACCTTCTCCATGGGCACACCATAAGGATCCTTGACCTCTTCCGGCGCCGGTTTGCCCTCGTACCAGAAGGTGTATTCGGCCGGCGTCATGAACTTCTTCGCCGTGGAGGGGACCGGGCTGTAATAGCCGTAGCGGCTGACGAAGGCGCCCTGCCAGCCCGACATGTACCAGTTCATATATTCATAGGCCGCGTCGAGCTTCTTACCGGTGAGATGTTTCATCAGGCCCATGCCGTTGCACCAGCCGCGATAGCCTTCCTTGTCGCCCTTCTTGTTGACTGGAGCATAAACGCAAGGAATTTCCTTGACGCGCACCGCGGCAACGGCCGGCGACCACATCGACTGGATGATCACCTCGCCGGCCGCCATCAGCTGCACCGACTGGTCGAATGTGGTCCAGGTGGCGCGGAAGTGGCCCGACTTCTTCAGTTCGATCAGCTTGTCGATGGTGAAGTCGATCTCGGCCTTGGTCATGTTTCCCTTGTTGCCGTACTTGATCAGGTCGGCGCTCTCGAAACAAAGGGCGGCGTCCATGATGCCGATCGCCGGCACGTCGAGGATCGCCGCCTTGCCCTTGAACTTCGGGTCGATCAATTCCTTCCATTCGGTGACCGGATGGCCGACCAGATCGGGACGGTAGCCAATGGAATCGGCATTGTAGACCTGCGGCACATTTGTCAGCCATTCGGTGACGCCGTCATGCAGTTCGGTGGACTCCGGCTTCTCGATGTAGAGCGCCTCATAGGGGGAGATACCCTGACGCGGGATCTTGTGCCCGTCGAGTTCGCCTTTGGTGAAGATCGGCAGGAAATTGTCGAATTCCTTGATCCTCTTGGCTTCAATGCCCTGGATCACGCCGCGCTTGGCGGCGAGCTTGGCCTGCCAGCCTTCGAGGTCGGCGATATCGACCGAATTCGGCTGGGTGATGAAGCGGTTGATGGCTGCCGAGGTGTCGAGATTCTGCATCGTCACCTTGAAGCCGAGATCCTTGGCGGCCTGGTCGCCGATTGCCTTCACCACCGAGTATGAAACGCCGAGATGGCGCAGTTCAATGTCCTTGATTTCCTGGGCCCAGATCGTCGGAAACCCGCCGATCGCACCGGATCCGACGGCAGCCCCGGCAGCGGCCGCGCTGCCTCTAAGAAACTTTCTTCTTGTCAGTGAATTCGTCGACTCTTTCACCTGTTTCATGGTCAAACCCTTCCCCTGCATGCCGAACCTCTCGTCGGCAATCCACATTCTTTCGATGTCTGGCTGTCTGCTGGGAGCAGGATATAGTTTTTGCGCGATGCGCCAAATTAGAAGTGAAAATTCCAATCATAAGCAAAGCTTATCTGCCGCTGATGTGGGCACAGGCAGGCACAATTTTGCCAAAACATATGCAGAGGCGCAACTTCACCAGGCTTTTCTGCCGGAAAATTCAGCAAATTGGCGAATCCGTCAGTCGAGGACTCGCAGTCGCTGTGTGAAAGAAAATTTCAAGGCGCATCTCCGCCGGATCTACAGTAGCTGATCCATGTTGAACGTTAGTGCAGATGCGAACATTTCCTGATCAATCTCCCACGCGATGCGTTTGTGGGCTGGGTCGAAGAGCATTTTCACAGAGTTTGTCGTCGCC
Source organism: Mesorhizobium sp. LjNodule214 (assembly GCF_964252735.1). NCBI lineage: Bacteria > Pseudomonadati > Pseudomonadota > Alphaproteobacteria > Hyphomicrobiales > Phyllobacteriaceae > Mesorhizobium > Mesorhizobium sp. LjNodule214. The sequence continues at coordinate 2,027,229 of NZ_CAXUPE020000001.1, read as the reverse complement.
CGTATCACGTCGATTCGACAGGAAACCAGACCGCTTCAAGAGCCGCGCCTTAGCCACCTCACACACGATTGATGTCTTCGCTTCATGTCCCAAATGTCACGCGCAAAACGCTTCGCCAAGCTTGACTGGTTTCGCAGCGTGGGCGCCGCAGGTGCAGAGTCACCGCAATCTGGTCGGTGATCGAACGCTCGGAAACACAATTGCTGAGGTTTGGCTCTGGACCGGGATGTTTCCCTCAAGTCAGGCGGCAGTTCGATCCCTTTCACGTCGCCCGTCTTGTATAGCAAATCGACTGGCGGCCCTCGGGAGCCCGCCATAGATCAATAAATCAATGCCATTCACAGAGGTTCAGAAAGTGCCAACAAAAATACCAGCACTTCGTTGGAGGCCCACTCTCACTCTGGGAGGGTTCAAGGTTTGGCAACCTTAACACATTGCGCCACGAGAGGACCAGGAGTTCGATCCTGACGCGGAGAACCGACAGCGCTCACGATGACCCATATGCGCCGTGATGATAGATTAGTGCCGGACCGGGCTCTTCGCTCACCACATGCCGAACGCTGCCGAGGATGAGTGCGTGGCTGTGGCGGATAATCGTGTCCTCAACCGTGCAGTCGACAGCGGCAAGCGCCCCGTCGAGTGCCAGTGCACCGCTTGCAAGGGTGGACCAGCGTGCACCCTCGTAACGCGCCTGCCCCTTGAGGCCGCCGCGGCCAGCAAAACGGTCGGCAATCGCAATCTGGTCGGCGCGCAGCACATTCACGCAGAAATGCCGATGCCGGCTGATGGCCGTCCATGTCGACGAGCTCAGATTGATGCTGACGACCATCACCTCCGGTTCGACCGACAAGGAGTGGGCGGTGGTAACTGTTGCGCCCGTCCGTTCGTCGCCAATACCTGCAGTCACCACGGAGACGGCTCCGGCCAGGTGTCGCATCGCAAATTTCAGCGGACAGCGATCGACTCGACCACGGGTCCGGCGCTTCCTATGGGTAAGCGTGGCGCAGTCGGCGCCACCTCTTTCGGCAAGCAGCAACGCTTCGGCGACCGCACAAATGTTACTAGCGACGATCAGCTGGTTCGCCAGCTTGGCTAGACTGCCTGCTCCGACCGGGCCGACACGGGTGACGCGGCTTGAACATTTCCGAAACGGGTCGAAAGAACAGCGCCATAAATTGGATACCGCCGCGGTTATGTGTCTCCTAGTTGAAACGACGTCGAAGCTCTGTCTGGAAAATTCCGCGCGCCTGGGCAAAGTTGCGGAACCCAATATGGGTGACGAAGCGGATCACGGTGGAAGTGGATACGCCGATATGCTTGGCGATCCGGGGAGCACTTTCGAAGGCCATGAGTTCCGGCTCGGCCAGAACCCTCCTCGCCACACTCTCAACGTGATGAGAAAAGGTTACCTGACGTGTGGCGATCGCTCGCCTCAGTTCCTCGAGACTCAAAGGCGGAGTGTCCAAAACGCGCAAATGTCTTGGCATTCGTTTCACTCCGCCTCCATCGCTGTCCGTCAGACATCTGAAAGTTGGACTGTCCGTCGCTCCGAAACCGACTTGATGCTGGCAAGCGCAATGGCGAGCGCGTTGCGGGCGTCTTTACCGGTAGGGCCGGTAACGGTGCCGGTCCTCGTCGCTTCGACAAAGGAGGCGAGCTGCGCCGTATAGCCGTGCACGAAGTGATCGGTGTCGCGCCGCCAGGTGTCGTTCGAGACGCCATTGTTGTCGTACAGCGTCATGGAGGAGCGACGCACATCGCCCATCGTCACCATGCCGCCCGAGCCGAAGACCTCGCCGCGGATGTCGTAGCCGTACATGGCGCAAAAATTCGCTTCCGCGACCGCGATCGAACCGTTGTCGAAGCGGATGGTGACAACGGCGGTATCGTGAAAACCCCGGCCGGCGAAGTCCGGGCGCACCAGCGCGTCGGCAATGGCGGTGACTTCGACCGGTTTCGCCGCCGGGTTGAGCCACAAAAGCGTGTCGAAGTCGTGGATCAGCGTTTCGTAGAAGATCGTCCACAACGGCGTCTTGGCCGGATCACCGCCGTACGGTCCGGGATCTCGCGTCAGCGAGCGCAGCAGCTGGACCGAGCCGACCTTGCCGGCGTCGATGGCGGTGCGCCCCTCGTGAAAGGCCTGGTCCCAGCGCCGGTTGAAGCCGACCTGAAGCGGCACCTTTGCAGCCGCAGTGGCGGCTATCGCCTGATCCGCCTCTTCAAGCGTCAGCGCCATCGGCTTTTCGCAGAACACCGCCTTTCCGGCCTTTGCCGCCTCGACGACGACGCTGGTATGGAAGCGCGCCGGCGTCGCGATGACGACGCCTTCAATCTCGGGGTTGGCGAGAAGTTCGGAGACGCTCGTATAGGCCTTTGGCGCGCCGAGCCTGGCGGCCAGTTTCTCGGCGGCGCCGGGCGCCGGGTCGGCGATGGCGACGAGATCGGCGTCGAAAAGGCGACGGGCGACGCTTTCGGCGTGGAAAGATCCAATGCGCCCTGCACCGATGAGGCCGATGTTGACGGGACGATGGTTGGGCATGGAATACTCCTGAATTCTGTCGTCTGGCTAGATTGAGAAGGCGTTGCGGAAGCGCGCGAGCGCGAGTTCGTCATCGGCCGAAGGCCAGGCCTCCATTCCGATCGTTCCGCGGTAGCCCATCTCATTGAGTGCCCGGGCGATCGCGGGATAGTTGATCTCGCCGGTTCCCGGCTCCTTGCGGCCTGGGACGTCGGCAATCTGGATCTCGCCGATGTGGGGAAGCGCCTGGCGGCACAGTTCGATGAGATTCCCCTCCCCGATCTGCGCGTGATAGAGGTCGAGATTGAGCTTCAGCGACGGCCTATTGACAGCGGCCACCAACGCGATCGTATCGGCGGCCTTGGCGAATGGCGTCTTTGGGTGGTCGACGGCCTCGTTGAGGTTTTCGAGGACAAAGGTGACACCTCCCTCTTCTCCGAGATCGGCGATCCGCCTGAGCGTATCGGCGGCTTTCAACCACATGGCCCCGGAAACAACCTCGGACTTGACGATCGGCAGGCCCTGCCCGTCGAGCCCGGTGCCGTGCAGATTGAGACGCGGGCAGTTCAGTTCCCTCGCAACGGGGACCGAGAGCCGCGCGGTGCGCAGAAGCTCGTCGGCGCCGGCATCGTCGGCAAGCGTGCCCGTCACATAGCCGGTCATCGAGGAGAAGGTGGCACCGGACTTCGCGATCGCTGCGATGTCATGCTTCGTCCAGTCCCAGATCTCAGCCTGAAAGCCGAGCTCGGTGATGCGCTTCAGACGCTCAAGCACCGGCAGGGAGCGAAACACCATCTCGGCGCAAACTGCGAACGTGAATGGCGAGGATGTGGTTGTTGTGGTCAAGGTCGATTCCTGAATTTTGCGGGTCAGACTGTGCCGCCGAGCTCGCCGGCGAGCACCTGCAGTTCCTTGCCGCCGGCCATGAGGTTCTGCAGTTCCTCGATGGAGACCGCGCCCTTGTCGAAAGTGCCCAGCGTCTTGCCGCGGTTGAGAACCGTGAAGCGATCGCCGACCGCGAAGGCGTGGCGGACGTTGTGGGTGATGAAAATCACGCCCAGGCCTTTTTGTTGAACCTGATGGATATACTTCAGGACCATGGAAGTCTGGGCGACGCCGAGCGCCGATGTCGGCTCGTCGAGGATCAGGATCTTGGCCCCGAAATAGACGGCCCGCGCGATTGCCACGCACTGCCGCTCGCCGCCCGAAAGCGTTCCGACCGCCTGGCTCGGATCACGAACATCAATGCCGATCTTGTGCATTTCCTCGCGAGTCACCTGATCGCAGTGACGGAAATCGATGTTGCGGAACGGCGGAAAACCCCTGAGCGGCTCGCGACCCATGAAGAAATTGCGCGTTATCGACATCAGCGGGATCATCGCCAGATCTTGGTAGACGGTCGCGATGCCGGCATCGAGCGCATCCCGTGGGCTGGTGAACGCGACCGGTTTGCCATCGACCAGGAAATCGCCGCTGGACGGGCGGACCACGCCCGAAAGGGTCTTGATCAAGGTGGATTTTCCGGCGCCGTTGTCACCAAGCAGGCACAGGACTTCGCCTTGCGACACCTTCATCGAGACACCCGAAAGCGCGATGACGGAACCATAGTGCTTTACGATGTCCCGGACTTCGATGACCGGGGGGACAGTTTCCACTTTGCTCTCAGCCATGATCAACGCTCCCCGGTCACCTTGCGGCGGATGAAACTGTTGAAGAGGACGGCCAGCAGCAGCATCGAGCCGAGGAACACCTGGAACCAGTCGGAGTCGAACTTGGTGTAGGTCAGGCCGATGGAGACAAGGCCGAAGATGATAGCGCCGAAGAAGGCGCCGATCGCCGAGCCATAGCCACCCGTCAGCAGGCATCCGCCAATCACGGCGGCGATGATCGCCTCGAATTCCTTCTGGAAGCCGCGGCGCGCGTCGGTCGAGCCGGCATCGAGCACGGTGATGATAGCGACGAGCGCTGCGGCGCATGCCGTCAGGGCGAAAAGCCCCGTCTTCACGCGATCGACCGGCACACCGGAGTTTCTCGCGGCATTGGGATCACCACCGGCCGCGAAGATCCAGTTGCCGACACGAGTGCGCAAAAGCACCCATGTTGCGACGCCGGCAATGACCACGAACCAGACGACGGACACCGGTACGCCGGTTACTTTCGGCACCCCATTGTCGAATTTCTCGATCAGGCCGTGTTCAGCAAGCCAGCTGAAGAGATCCTGAAAGGCAACTCCGGAGAACAGCCGCTTCAGAGGTCCGTCGCCAACGAGGTCATTTATCCCGCGAAGCTGTGTCGAGCCGCCGGTCGCCCATTTGAGGCCAACGAGGGTCAAGCCGCGCAGAATGAAGAGGAATGCAAGCGTCACGATGAACGAAGGCAATCGGGTTCTGATGACGATCTGCCCATGGACCGCGCCCATGGCACCGGCCAGCAGCATCGTCAAGATGATGGCCATCCAGGCGGGCTGACCGAAATTGGTCAATGCAGAACCGAAGATCAGACCAGAGAAAGCCACCATCGAACCGATGGACAGGTCGAACTCGCCACCGATCATCAGCAAGGCGGCGGCGATGGCGAGAATTCCCAACTGCGACGCAGGAGCCAGGATCGTCATTGCGCCCGAGAGCGAAAACATCGAACGATCGGCGGTGAAAAAGAAGAAGATCACCACCAGCACGAGACCGGCAACAGCGCCGAGCTCGGGGCGACGCATCAGCTGTGTGAGAATTCCCACCTGCCTGATGCGTTCGTCGGATTTTGCCGCATCCGCAGCTTTCTGTTCCGCAGCCATGATACCTCCCAATGGATTGCAAGTCTGCTGAAGCATCGCGGGCAATCCTCATCGCCCATGTCGTCAGCCGAAGGCCCTCCCCGAAACCGGGGAGGGATTGCCGACGATCACGCGTTCAGCAGTCTTGGGTTAGCGGATGCCCTGAGCCGAGAGTTCGACGACCTGCGCCGCCTTGTCCTTGGTGATCAGGTTCGGACCAGAAGGCACATTGCCGCCGGGGATCAGACCATACTTGGCATAGTTTGCGAGGAAGACCACGGGCAGATAGCCCTGCAGGAACTGCTGCTGATCGATGGCAAAGGCAGCATCGCCGGCGGCGACAGCCTTCAGGAAGTCTGCCGAAAGGTCGAATGTGGCCACCTTGACCTTGCCGGTCATGCCGGCATCGGCAACAGCAGCCAGGGACGGCTCGCCTGCGGTGCTGGCACCGAGTGCCATGATGGTGTCGACTTCAGCATTCGCGCTGAGCGCGGCCTTCACCTTTGCACGAACATCAGCCGGATCATTGGAAACCGGCAACACCGTGGCACTGCCAGCAAAGCCATCGGAGAAACCCTTGCAGCGCAGGTCGAGCGCTACGTTGCCGACTTCCTGATTGACGCAGATTGCGACCTTGCCACCCAGTTCCTTCAGCTTTTCGCCGGCCGCCTTGCCGGCACTGTATTCGTCCTGACCGACATGCAGGAGCGCACCCAGCGACTTCGAAACATCGGAGCCCGAGTTGATCGAGATGACCGGAATGCCGGCGGCAACAGCTTTCTGGATAGATGGCCCCAATGCCGAAGAATCCGGGATCGAGACGATCAGGCCATCAGGCTTCTGGTTGACCGCCGCATCGATGAGCTGGCTCATGGCCACCATGTCGAAGGTTTCCGGTGCGCGGTAGTCGATATGTACGGCGGAATCCTTGGCGCCAGCCGCCATGCCGTTCTTGACCACGGACCAGAAAGGATCGTTGGCCTGGCCGTGAGTCACGGCAATGATGGAAATGTCCTTGGCAGAGGCGGCACTCGAAGCGGCGCCAAGCGCGCCCGCGAACGCCACACCAAGCATGATGTTACGAAGAAACGACTTCATTTCAGAACTCCTCCCAAAAGAATGCCCCGCGCCTCCTGGCACGAGCACGATTGTTGCGCCCCACACGGCGCGTCTGCTATCGGGTGCAAACTTTCTTGCTACCGGTAGCAAACTAGATGCGTTATAAAATCGCGCTGTCGAAAAATCAACTGTTCATTTCGAGTTTCGAGAATATGGAATATACATTCCGAAGGCAGGAGACTCGGGCATGAAGCGGGCGACGGCTCAGAACGTGGCAGCGGAGGCGGGCGTATCCAAATGGACCGTGATACGGGCCTTCACGCAGGGCGCATCGATCACGGAGGCGAGCAAGGCGAAGGTGCTGGCCGCCGCCGAGAAACTCAACTACCGCCCCAACCTTCTGGCACGCAGCCTCGCCACCAACCTGACGCATCAGGTCGCAGTTCTCGTCGACGACTTCGAGAACCCCCACAAGCTTCCCTTCCTGGCAAAGCTGACATTAGGGCTGCAGGCCGAAGGATTGCTGGCGGTCCTGATCAACATCAACGACCACTACAATCACATCCACGCAATCCTCAACGCCGATCAGCGCCAGGTCGATGCGATCGTTCTGTTCGGCACCGCTTTTCGTGACGAGACTTTGAACGATCGAAAACTCGGACGCGACGGCGCCCCGCTTTTCGTCGTGGCCAGGGACTGCCAGATCGAGGGTGTGCCGGCGATTACCTGCGATACCGATATCGCCATGGAGGAAATCGGCCGCCATCTTCTGGCGCGGGGCTACCGCCGACCGGGTTTCATGGCGGGGCGGAAAACATTGTCGACGGCGCTCGGACGACGCCGCAAATTCAAGGAATTCTGGCGTCGGGAGCGCGATGTCGACTTGATGGAAATCGCGGCCGAACGCTACAGCGTCGATGCCGGCGCGGAAGCGGCGCGTGCCTATCTCGAGAGAACACCGGCGGGAGAACGCATCGATGTGCTGATGTGTGAGAACGATGCGCTGGCGTTCGGCGCCATGGACGTGATCCGCAGCGAATACGCATTGAGAATACCGCAGGACATTGCCGTCGTCGGTTTCGACAACACGGCGTTTTCAGGATCCCCGACCTACGACCTCACGACTTATGAGCAGCCGGAGTCCGAAATGGTTGACGTCATGATCGCCATGCTTCTGGGCCACCGGGAGAAAGCGACAACCTATTTGCCGGGGCGGCTGATTGTGCGGACGTCCAGCTGACCGAAGGCGTGCGAGGCAGCGCTCAAAATCATCAGCACTCCCCGGATGTCCCGCCGTCAGCTGCTCGCATCGACAAAGCGAATCCGCCAGTCGCCCGTGTAGACAAACGAGGCTCGACAACAGTGCCTACTCGGCAGCCATTGCTAGTTGCGGTTCCGGTTGCTCCGTCGACACCTCCTGGCTCTCACCCGCAGTCGGCTTGATCCGGAACCATGCAGTGTAGAGCGCGGGAAGGAAGAGCAAGATCAACACCGTGCCGGCGGCCGTTCCGCCGATCAGCGTATAAGCCATTGAACCCCAGAAGACGGAGTGCGTGAGGGGGATGAAGGCGAGCACGGCTGCAAGTGCCGTCAAAATGACGGGCCGTGTGCGTTGCACCGTGGCCTCGATGACCGCGTGATAGTCGTCAATGCCGGCAGCACGGTTCTCCTTGATCTGTTCGGTCAGGATCAGCGTATTGCGCATCAGGATGCCGGCCAGTCCTATCATGCCCAGAATGGCGTTGAACCCGAAGGGTTGGTGGAAGGTGAGCAGCATCGGCACGACGCCGACAAGGCCAAGCGGCGCCGTCAGCATGACCATGAACATCGTCGAGAAGGATCGCACCTGCAGCATGATGACGATCAACATGGCGGCTATCATGGCCGGGAAGACCTTGCCTAGCGCGGTGTTGGCCTTTTCAGCCTCTTCGATCGATCCGCCCATTTCGATGCGATAGCCGACCGGAAGGGACGCGATCAGCGGCTGAAGGGCCTTCATGATCTGCTTGGAGACCTCCGGAGGCTGGGTCGCCTCATTGATGTCCGCACAGATCGTGACAACGGGCGTGCGATCGCGGCGCTTCAGGATTGGCTCCTCCTGACGGATTTCCGAATGCCCGATCTGGTCGAGCGGAATCGAGCGGCCATCTCGGCTCACGAGCGAGAAATCCGCCAGACGTGCCGGATCCAGCCGCTCGCCGCCGGCGCTGCGTGCCACGATGGGGACATTGCGGATGTCCTCGCGAACCTGCGTAACGGGGATGCCGGTGAGAAGGAATTGCAGTTGCTGGGCCACCTCCGCCGGCGAGAGGCCGATGAGGTTCAGTCGATCCTGATCTGGGACAAAGCGAAGCACGGGCGTGCGATTGCCCCAGTCGCGGTTGGCCTGTCGCACATCCGGGACGCCCCGCATGATGTCGAGGGCCTTTTCGGAAATGCTGTAGAGTTGCGTCGCATCGGGTCCCATGACCCGGAACTCGACCGGGAACGGCGTGTAGGGGCCGAACACGAGCTGCGTAACGCGGACATACGCCTCGGGCGCAAGCCCTTGCGCCACCGCCTCCCGGAGCCGGTGCTTCAAAGACTCACGCGCTTCGGCGTCCGGGGTCAGCACGACGATCTTGGCAAAGGCAGGATCAGGCAGTTCCGGGGCCATCGCGAAGAAGAAGCGGGGGGCGCCCTGACCGACATAGCTGGTGACGATCTTGGCCTCGGGCTGGCTGTCCAGCCAATGTTCAAGCTTCTCGACTGCGGCGGTCGTCGTCTCGATGCTGGCACCTTCCGGCAGGCGAACCTCCACCAACACTTCGGGGCGGTCGGATGTCGGGAAGAACTGCTGTTTGATGCCGGCCATACCGACGACGGAAAGGGCGAAGGCGATGCCAACGATACCGCAGGTTACGAACTTATGGCGTACGGCAAAGGTGATGAGCCGCCGCAAGCGTCGATAGTTAGGCGTGTCGTAAATAGCGTGGTGACCGCCTTCGACCGGTTTGATCGCGGGCAGCATCTTGACACCGAGATAGGGCGTGAAGACCACCGCGACGATCCAGGAGACAATCAGGGCGAACCCCACGACCCAAAAAATGTTGCCGGCGTATTCGCCGGCCGTCGAGCGCGCAAAACCCACCGGCACGAAGCCGGCGATCGTCACCAGCGTTCCGGATAGCATCGGCGCCGCGGTGTGGCTCCATGCATAGGCCGCCGCTTTGATGCGGTCCATGCCCTCTTCCATCTTCACCACCATCACCTCGATGGCGATGATGGCGTCGTCCACGAGAAGACCAAGCGCCAGGATGAGGGCACCGAGCGTGATGCGGTCGAAGAACCGGCCGGTTTCCAGCATGATGAGGAACACGACGGCGAGCGTCAGAGGGACGGCAGCCGCCACGACGATGCCGACGCGCCAGCCCATGCTGAGCAGGCTGATCAGCAGCACGACGCCGAGCGCCATCGCGAACTTCAACATGAATTCGTCAACCGCCGAGGTGATGTTGACGGCCTGATCGGACACCTTGTCGAACGTCATCCCAAGCGGCAGTGTCTTTGCGATCGTGGCAGTCCTGTCCTCCAGCGCCTTGCCGAGCGCGCGACCATCCCAGCCTTCCTGCATGACCGCCGCGAGCATGATGGTGGGCTCGCCCTGACGCCGGATGAGGTATGTGGGAGGGTCTTCATAGCCGCGGCTGACCTCGGCGATGTCGGAGAGCTTCAGTGTCCGCCCCGCGGCGACAATCGGCGTGTCGGCGATCGCCTGAACGCTGTCATAGGCGCCGTCGACCCGAATGAAGAGCCGCGGCCCCTGGGTGTCGATCGAGCCTGCGGGCGTGACGGTGTTCTGCCGCTGCAAGGCGGCGACGATGTCCTGTGCCGACACGCCGAGGGTTGCCAGCTTGGCGTAGGAAAACTCGACGAATATCTGTTCGGGACGTTCACCAAGGATGTTGATCTTCTTGACGCCGGGCACGTGCAGGAGGTCCTGGCGGATCACCTCCGCCTGCCGCGCCAGTTCCCGCATCGGCATGTCCTTGGCCTTCAGCGCATAAAGGGCGAAGCTCACATCCGAATATTCGTCGTTGACGAAGGGGCCAAAGACGCCGGGCGGCAGGTTTCGGGCTTCATCCCCGAGCTTCTTGCGAGCCTGGTAGAACTCCTCCTGCACGACGGATGACGGTGTGCTGTCCTTCAGCGTGACCGTCATATACGCATAACCTGGCCGTGTGGTCGTCTCCACCCTGTCGTACCAGGTCAATTCCTGAAGCCGCTTCTCCAACGGTTCGGCGACGAGATCCTGCATCTCGAGCGCCGTCGCGCCCGGCCATGCCGTCGTAACCGTCATGGTCTTGATGGTGAAGCTAGGGTCCTCGGCCCGGCCGAGCATGAGGAAGGCGTAGGCACCAGCAGCCACCAGCAAGAGGATGAAGAACAGGGTGACGGCGCGTTCGCGAACGGCGATCGCGGACAGATTGAAGCTCATCAGTTGCTCCCGCTTTCGGACTCGGTCCGGACGCGAGCGCCCTCCTGCAGGAGGTGGGCGCCGAGCGACACAATGGGAACGTTGGAGTTCAATCCGGAGATCACAGCGGTCTCGCTGGTTACACGAACAAGCTGGACGGGCTGAAAGTGTACAGTTGAGCTGGCGCTGTCCAACACCCAAACGCCAGTCTTGCGGCCGTCATCGAGCACGGCTCCCAGTGGCACCTGGACCTCCGGCTGTTTCACCTGGCTTGCGAGCCGAACGGTTACCGTCGCGCCAAGCGGTGCTGCGGCAGCCTCACCGTCGAGCACATAGCGCGCCTCATACGTGCGGGTCTGGGCATCGGCGGAGTCCGACAGCTGCCGCAGATGCGCTGAATAGCGACGTTCATCGCCACCATACACGCTGGCCTCGGCTGCCGAGCCTATCGCCGGCCGGATCGTTTCGGGAAGCGCGACAACCGCTTCGCGGGGGCCGGCCTTGGCGATCCGGATCATTGGCTGGCCGGCAGCCACGACCTGCCCCGGCTCGCCGAGCGTTTCAACCACCGTTCCATCCGCGTCCGCCAACAGGACTGCATAGGCCGCCTCGTTTTCAGCGACCCGTGCATCGGCTTCGGCGGCGGCAAGTTGCGCTTGGGCTGTATCCATCGCAGCCTTCGCCTGCTCGTAGCGCTGGGGTGTAACCCACCCACTGCCGAGCAAGCTGGCGTAGCGCCGTTCATCCGGCTGTGTCTGAACGACGGTTGCACGCGCTGCCGCAACGGCATTGCGTTTCGCCGAAAGCGCAAGGCGCAGATCGGTATCGTCAATCCGCATCAGCGGCTGACCGGCTTTGACCTCCTGACCGACGTCCACCAACCGTTCCACGATCTTGCCGGGAACCCGAAAGCCGAGATTGCTCTGCACCCTCGCCCCGATGATGCCGGTGAAGCCGCGTTCTGATCCGGTCACCGGCGCTGCCGACACCAATCTGACGAATGGTGCTTCCTGCCTCGGGTCGGTCACCAAAGGGGCTTCCTGCGCAGGAGTAGCAAGCGTGGCGAATGCCGCCGCCCATGACATCGCCGTGAGGGTCGATCCCAATACGATAACGGTTCTCTTTTTCACGCTCGTCGCCTCATCTCAAAATAGATTGCGTTCGCCCTCTATATCGATTATAGATTACGAACGCAATCAAAAAATAGGAGATCGACGATGCGCGTGAGCCGCGTTCAAGCCGCAGAAAACCGCGAGACCGTGATCAATGTGGCAAGCCGCCTTTTTCGGGAGCGCGGCTTTGACGGCATCGGCCTCAAGGATCTGATGAAGGGTGCCGGGCTGACCCAGGGCGCCTTTTACAAGCAATTCGAGTCAAAGGACGACCTGGCGGCGCAGGCGTCCAGGCGAGCGATGGAGAGCGCCACCCAGAGCGAGCGGTTTGGATCAGAACTTCCGGCTCGGCAAGGAAGCGTCGCGCCGAACTGTGTCGTTGTGTCGCCAAGCACCTCGCGTACGATTACGAAACCCACAGCCTCCACCTATGAACCTCCAGTTCTCGATGGGGGGGTCGAGTCCAAAACGCGACCTTAAACATCCCAAAAAGTATAACAAAATCAATAAGTTAAAGTATTGGTGGCCCGGAGGACATCCTAAAATTATTGATTTCACTAGCTTTTTCGTGGGTCAAAATCAGAAGTCTTCCCGTATCGTTTCGTATGGTTCCGCGAGGCTTTCACGATCGAATTTGGCTACTCCTATCTTAAATCAATCCAAGAGCACCTCAAGTTGGAACGTCTGACCGCAGCGATTTATCACGAAATTTGGCCTGATTTTGGAGGTGTCAAAATCGACCCGGATAATTCTATTCGATTGCTTGCACCGAACAGATCGCGACAGCCTACGCTCGGCTTGCCGGCGTCGGACGCACTAGCATTAACGAGCGTCCCGGCGTCAGAATGCTAGAGCTTAGGTCAGCCCGGCATGCCGCCCTTCAGGTAGTCGATCTCAGGCGTGGCGGTGTACAGTCGCCGCATGTTTCGGACCTTGTTCAGAGGCAATACCACAATGGCTTACCCGTCAAAGATGATGGCGAATCCCGAGGTCATCCTCAGAATCCGACCACTGATCACCCCCTTGTCGGTCTCGACCTCGGTTGTCGCGGCCGACATATTGGAGATGGTACGAAGACTATCAGCGGCGCCGCAACAAAAGGGGACGTAAATCAATGAGAAGGCGAGCCAAACCAGACCGACGGTTCGCGTCCTGAATATCAGATTGGCAATGGCCGCTAGGCCAGCGAGCGGCAGATAGGCAAAGGCAAGATGACCCCCAGTCGATTGGTGAGGTCCCTCATAGAAGTACCAGGACCCAGCGAGGCCGAGCGCAATCAGCCCGATTGAGATCACTATCGTGCGCATTCGGCGCCTTGGCGCATCCGCAATGAAACGAGCAATGAGCAGCGCTAGCCACGCCGCGACCGACATAGGGAGCAGTGCGATCGATGCTCCGATCAAGAGGTCTTGCACGGTAAGCACGGAGATGAGGCTCCACTCAACCGGCGCAAAGAAACCGAGATTGTAGAGCGTCGCGCCGACCATCGCAGTGACCGACAGGCCGGTAGCGATCTCGGTGAGACTCCGCTGCTCGAGCGACAGATGCTGGCGAAGCGCCGCTATTTCAATCATCGCGCCTGCTCCACGCCGAATGAGTCGTTGGCGTTCAGCAGATGGCGTTCGGAGAATTTGGCAAACATGGCGATGTTCCTCGAGTTGCGATTTGCACGAACTCGATAGACCTGTCGCCTGAACTAGACTTGAATGAGGGGGCTAAGCCGTCATCGGTCGGGATGCCGAGGGAGGTTGCTGGCGCAGCGAACTTGGAGCGAGCCCGTACATCCGACGCGTCGTTCGACTCAGATGGGCAGAATCCGCGAAGTTCGTCGCATGAGCTGCATCGGTCCAAGACGTTCCCCCGAAGCCGAGTTCGAGCGCTCGATTGAGCCTCGTCCAAAGAAGATAGGCTCGGAACGAGATGCCCGTTTCCTCGACGAAAAGGTGTCTGAAGCGCCCCGCGGAGAGCCCAACATGATGGGCCACCGCTTCGAGCATGAGCGGCTCCCCCAGTTTTGCAGCAATATAGGCGGTGGCGCGAATAATCCTCTGATCGACCAGGCTTGCCGGAACACCTCCGCAAAGAGCGTAAAGCGTCTCCAGCGCGATATCCTCGAGCTCTTCGTCGAGGTTTCCGTCGTCGAACGCAGAACGAAGAGCCTTGGCGTGTGGCGCTATGTCGACGGTAGGGATTCCAACGATATGGTCGCCTCCAAAACGGGCCAAAAGGGCGCGGCCCAGCGCCGACTCGGGCTCGCAGAAGAGGTTGGCAACCGTCTTGCCCGGTGCCTGGAACGAGTGCGCAAGGTCGGACGGAATGAAAGCCGCGCCATTGGATACCCAAGCCGCCGCATCACTCGTTCGGAATTGCACGCGATCGGATAGGCCCATGCTGACCTGAATGGCATGGTGGGAGTGACACTCAATCGGGCCAACTGCTTGCCCGATCCAAAGACTTCCGCCAGACCAGAAGATGATCCTGCCAATGCCCGAGATCTGCATACGGCCTCTATGCCACAAATCTCGCAAACAATGGAGATGGTTGAAGTCGGTCCCCGGTCGTTTCGGCGCGAGAGACATCCAGCTACCCGCATCGGCGAGAGGGTCCAACGTCGCTGAACTGCTCCAAGACAGTCTTGACAATCGCTTCATCGTTGCCTGCAAGAACACCGGGCAATTCGAGGTGGAGCCGACAGGCGCATCTACCCAATGCACACCTGACTGCGCCGCATGATCGCGAGCCTCGTCGAGATTGCGCCAGAGCCAACTTTGCACCCGCCTCACAGAAGTCAGGACGTGATCTCCACCAGCGAGCCATCCGGTGTTCGGGCGACCGCTTCATAGTAGCCATCTCCGGTCATGCGCGGATGCGAGACCAGCAGGCCGTCTTCATCAAGTCGTCTGGCGAGGGTATCTACAGCTTCATGTGAACCGACGGAGACGGCGATATGCGCCCAGCCCGGAACTTCCGCGCCGGCGCGCGCCATGTCATCGGCAACCCACGGACCGGTCATCAATTCGATGGATGGTCCACTGTCCAATTCCACGAAGCGAGATGCGAAGCCTGGGCGCCGCCGACTTTCATACCGCTCGCCGATCTTGGCGTCGAAATAGCGTGACCAGAAAGCCGCGGATGTTTCCAGGTCGGCGGTCCAAAGTGCCGCATGCGCAACTTTCGCATTCATGGCAACCATGCCGACGATCCGGACCAGAATGTTTCGAACAGATTTGACCCGTCACATCCGATCATCACGACGGTCGAGCACGGTCTAATGGACGTCCAGGGCATCGCTGTTGGTTTCCACATTTCGTACCGCGTCGGCCAACCGGTGTTCAGGCAAGTCTCCTGATCGAATTGCCGCGACGATGTGCCTGGCAATCTCCTCAATCCCGGCTGCCGGAAGAAGGATGAGGTCGGCACCCGCTTTCACGGCGGCGACCGCGGTTTCGCCATCAGAGAGGCCTCGCAGCATTGCAACGGCATCAATATCGTCACTGACGATAATGCCGGTAAAGCCAAAATCGCGGCGCAGCATATTGATGGTTTTCTCCGAGCGAGAGGACGGACATTCCGGATCGACGGCGGGCACCAGCGCCGGGCCGGTCATGATCGCGCGCACGCCGGCCTGGATCGCCGAGCGGAAAACGTCAAATCCCGGGAGAAGATCTTCTGCTGTCCCTCGAACATCCGCGAGTTCGATTGCCGGGTCACCTGTGACGTCATGGTGGCCGGGAAAGTGTTTGGCCGTAGCCAGAACGCCGGCACTCTGGACCCCGCTGATGAACGCCCTCGTGATGCGAGCAACCTGAAGCGCATCCGTGTCAAGCGTTCGTCCATGCAGCCAGGGATTGCGACCAGTGAGGACATCGACCACGGGACCGAGGAACATTCCCACCCCAAGTTCCCTGGCCCTCCGGCCAATTTCCTGCGCACGTTGGCGAATGGCCTCATCTTGCATCGAGAGCAGCTCCGCCTGATCACCAAAGCTTGGCGCCAGTCCATGGAGACGTTCGATTCCGGCTGGTTCCTGATCAAGCGCGATCATCACCCTGTCGGCGCGGCTGGCCACTTCGCCAGCCAGACCGCGGAAGTCTTCCGCTCTTTCAGAGGCGCGTCTGGCATCGCTCATTCGACGCGAAACATATTCGGCCCGTGTCTCGCCGAGCAGCAGAGATCGGCCACCTTCGTCGAAATAGCGCTTCAAATCATCAGTCAATTCCAGACTGTCGATAGCGGGAAGGAGGACCGCGCGGGCGTTGCGTTCGATGCTGTCCACGGTCTTGTCCCTTGCAAATGTGTTCGAACCAGAGAATTTGCCGCGGCCGTGCGCATGAGAATGCTTCGGCCTGAAGCTTGGATACAGTCACGGTTTTCTGACGTTCCGCCCGGCGCTTGCGGCAGCCGCGCGTCTGAGCGATATCATTCCATCCCGCCCCGAGGCGCTGGCCTTGCGTTGACCACAGACTTCTTCTCGCGCTTATTCCGCGTCAACGGGCGCTTCGCAAAGTTGCTCGCTATACGCATGGGATACTTCAGAATACGCCAAGCACTTAATTCTGGATAACTCAACGTTCTCCTGATTTGTGCGGTTTATGAAAGCCACGATTTTTCCCCCGAAAAAATATGACCCCGCCAAGGAAAACAATATCAGGCTCGCCAGAGCTGCGATTGGAATTGAAGGCCTTTTTCGGGTTCGATTCAACATTGGCTTTTCCATGCAATAGGCAGAACACGGCCCTCTCCAGCGCCGGGACAGCCATCTAGGAAATCGGGTGCAACTCGATAGCCAACCAGATCGAGTCCGTGTCCGCATAATAGCGATGCCACGGATACTCCCACCGGTTCTTGCCGGCGACGCGACAGAATGGGTCATGCGTGTAGCCAACCGGCATCATGATATCCTCATAGAGCGCGGACTGCTCCCGCTCATGGAATTTCTGCATGCGGCCGAGACCATGGATCTGGGTGTGCACTTCGAGGAACGGGTGCTCATTGTGGATGAAGCAGTCGGTCTCTCCCGGCGACCACCACAGGTTTAGCTTCAGCTCGAACTCCTGATTTGCCGCGACAGTCGGATTCTCGTTGGTAAAGGCGAGAGGATTGGTCCTCACGGTGCCGATCGTGTCCTGCGCCGAGATGTAGAGGGGCGTGTCGCGCGGAAAGCTCCTGATCCGGTTGCCGAGCCAGTCCCAGCCGCGCAGGGCAACGCCGCCGAGGTTAGTTGTCTTGTTCATCTTCAGCACCGCCGCACGCTCTGCGCTGACGATCTTCGCCCCCTTGAGCGCGGTCGACTTCCAGGCCGGCACGATGCCAGGCACGGCCGATCCCGACGTCACCATCGGCTTTGGCGAAAGGTTGACGACCACACCGTCTTCCACGGCGAAGTCGCGCACATTGTCGACCAATGACGCCGAGATGAAATCATCGGCAAAAGCCAGATTGCGACATGCGTTCTCTTGATAAGCCATCGGTATCCTAATTCCATGCGTCCAACTCTGGCGGATGGAACCACGCTCCACCTCGCCGTTCAATTTCGCGGCGAGCGTATTCCTGGCGCAGAAGCAAGCGAATTATGCGTCAGTTAGCGTCAGGCTGACCTGTGTGGGCGGGTCGCGCTGGCACCCAGTGCGATGACGACCAAGGCGACGAACACCACCCACAGGCTGGCGCGCAGTGAGGTGGCCTGGGCCAGCATGCCGATGAAAGCCGGGCCGACGAGCAGGCCAGCATAGCCGAGCGTGGCGACGAGCGACATCGCCGAGCCTGCCGCATGGCCGCCGATCTGCCCAGCTGCGGCAAACAGTAACGGCACCACATTGGCGATGCCGAAACCGCACAAGATGAGCGCCAGGAAGATGACCGGCACCGTCGAGATGCCAAGGATCACCACCAGCGCAAGAGCGCTTGTCGCGGCCCCGAGCCGCAACAGCCGTGCCGGCCCGAACGCAATGGCCATAGCGTCGCCAACAACCCGACCGACCGCCATCATGCCGGCAAAAACCGCAAAGCCGAAAGCGCCGGTGCTCTCCGACGCACCGGCATTGCCGACCAGATAGATGGCTGTCCAGTCCATCAGCGCCCCTTCCGAAAACAACGCCAGGAACGAGACCACACCGACGAGTACCAGGCGTCGTCGCTGGACGGGGTCGAGCCGCGCCGCGCCTTCGTTCGAATTCTTGCGAACTGACACATGCGGTTCGCTCAGCCAACAACCGGCAGCGCCGAACAGGATCACGCCCATTCCGGTGACGCCGAGGCACGCCTGCACATTGCCGCCAGTAGAGAGGATCAGCCCACAGATGCCGGCGCCCCCCAGATTGCCGACACTGAACAATGCGTGGAAGGACGACATGATATGGCGGCCGACGCGTCGCTCCAGGAAGGCCGCATCCGTATTCATCAACACGTCAAGCGCTCCGAACGAGGCGCCCGCGAAGGCAACGACAAGCCCCAACGACATCACGCTCGGCGCATGCGGTGCAACGATCAACGCCAGCCCGAAGCCGGTACAGGCGACCAGACATAGGATGCGCGTGCCAAACCGCGGCACCAGTCGGCCGACGTTGGTCATGGTCATGATGGCGCCTGTCGCGAAGCAGAGCAGCACGAAGCCTAGCGTGCCCTTGTCAATCTGCAGCCCCGCGCTGATGGACGGCAGGCTGGCGGCCCACGCGCCGATGCCAATGCCGCCCGCAAGAAAAACCATGAAGGAGGCCAAGCGTGACGGCGACTTTTTCTCGGCGGTGATCATTGGAATCCTGCTTGCCGACGGGATCGGCCGGTTGTG
Source organism: Mesorhizobium sp. LjNodule214 (assembly GCF_964252735.1). Lineage (NCBI taxonomy): Bacteria > Pseudomonadati > Pseudomonadota > Alphaproteobacteria > Hyphomicrobiales > Phyllobacteriaceae > Mesorhizobium > Mesorhizobium sp. LjNodule214. Next base: position 2,008,527 of record NZ_CAXUPE020000001.1, on the reverse strand, counting down.
GCGGCATGGCCCATGGATGAGAGGGCTGGCGAGCCGGTAGATGCGCCTGCAAAGGGACCACGGCACCGATCGCCATCCGTTGTTCGCCGGGATCGACGCCTATTCGTGACGTTTGATGGCAACCGCCCTGCTGGTCGCGGCAGCCTTTCCTACGGCTTCAGCGCCAGCGAGCGCCGCCAGCCCGTCGCGGCCCGTGGCACGAGGGCTGCCAGTCCCAGCGATGGCACCCAGGAATTGCTCGACCGTATCCGCGTAGAGATCGTTGGCCCGCAGCGGGATCGATTCGTTGCGCCCATTCACCCGCCGCGTCAGCGTTCCCGTGGAACGCTGCGCCAGTGTGCCGGCCGCGATCAGCGCTCCTTCCGAGCCGAGCGCTACGACCTGGCTTTCCACGTCAGGCGTGACGAAGCTCTCGTGCACCTGAACGAAGGTACCGCCGCTCATCTTCAGCGCATACATCGCATGATCGTGCACGGTGTTGGAACCGAGCGCCACGCCCGCGCCCAACGCGACCGCCGTCACCGGCGTCTGCTCCAGCAGGAACGAAGCGAGGTCAATGTTATGAACGCTGAGATCAAGGTAGATGCCGCCCTCGGCCGCGTCCTTGATGCGCCATGATTGCAGAACGGGTCGGAGATAACCGGCATGGACGATCATCAGCGAGCGGACGACACCTATCTCGCCGGCTGCGATCATCCGCTGCATCGTCTGGTGCACCGGTGACGACCGCAGATGGTGGTTGACGGCAAGCACCACGCCGGCCTTCTCGCACGCACGCACCATCTTCAGCGCATCCGTGGAGCGGGTGGCCAGCGGTTTGTCGCACAACACATGTTTGCCAGCCGCCGCCGCCGCCAGCACCTGGTGTCGGTGCTGCGTGTTGGTTGAGCTGATGTAGACCGCGCCGATCCGCCGGTTGGCGAGCAGCGCGTCGAGATCGGAGCAGGAGTCCGGAATGTCGAGGTCGCGCGCGAAGGCGGCGCCGCGCGCGCCGTCGTGGCTCATCACGCTCAGGGGCCGGCCGCCGGTGCGGCGGATCGCGTCGACCATGTATTCGCGCGCGATGGTGCTGGCGCCGATGAGACCCCAGCCAAAACCGTCGAGGGCCTCAATGGCAACCGTCAGAGGCCCGGCCGGAGCCAAACCCGCATGTCTGGTATTTTTCGCTTTGCGCAGGGCCATCGGAACACTTCCAGTCAGGTGATCGAGACCCATTGGCGAAGCCGCGAGGAATCGAGGCAGGCGTCAACGATCTGGGTGATATGGTGGCCGCTCTCGAAGGTTGGCCACATTTGCTCGCCGGTCACGATGGAGCGCACCACCTCGGCGATCTCGATCTGCTTGGATTCATTGTAGCCGAGCGCGAAGTTCGCGATGGGGAGGAACGCGGCATAAGTGGTGTTCTCCGGCCCGACGTCGATCTCGCGAAAACCCCTGCGGCCGATGCGGTCGTCATTGGTATAGAAGCGCAGGCGGTTTACCTCGTCATAGTCGTAGGCGATGCTGCCCCTCGTGCCGTAGATCTCATAGGTCTGCTTGAACTTGCGGCCGGTCGCGACACGGCTGAAATCGACGATGCCCATTGCGCCGTTCTTGAAACGGCAGAGCAGGTTCGTGGCGTCGGTGTTGGTCACTTCGGCCATTTCCTCGTTACCGGTTAGCTCAGCGCCACTGCCATAGTTGAACCCGGTGACGACGGGGCGCTTGTGCGTGACGATCGCGCAATCGGCGATCAGTTCGGACACCCGTCCCACCAGCCGCTCCATGAACGAAAAGACGTGGCTGCCGGTATCGCCGACGATGCCCGTCGGCGCGAGCTTGCCGTCCGCACGCCACATGAAGGGTGCGTTCGGATCGCCCAGCACATCGACATGCTGGCACGCCCTGAACAGCTTGATGTCACCGATCTCGCCCGAATCGATGATGTCCTTGGCAACGTCGTGGATCGGGTTGCGCGGGAACGCGTGGCCGACACGCGTGATGAGGCCCTTCTCGGCCGCGATGTCGGCGAGCTCGCGCGCCTCGGCCGCCGTGTTGGCAAGCGGCTTTTCGCAATAGACATGCTTGCCGGCGAGGAGCGCCGCCTTGGCGACCTCGTGGTGCAGACTATCGGGAAGGCAGATATCGACCAACTCAACTGACGGATCGGCCACCGCTGCGCGCCAGTCGGTCGACAGCTTGGCATTCGGGACCAGCTTGCCCGCCTTCTCCAGCGCCTGAGCACTTCCGTCGATCAGCCAGGCGACTTCAGCCGTGCCTTTGTCCGAGCCAAAGATGAACGGTATGTTCTGATAGGACATGGTGTGGACCTTGCCCATCCAGCCGCAGGCGCCCAGAACGGCTACTTTCACGGATCTGCTCATTGGTCCTCTCCTGTCCGCTCGAATTACTGGACCAGCTCAGCACGCAGCTTTGACGCAGCGCGCAGTGTCACGGCGGCGATGGTCAGCGCCGGATTCACCGCGGCCGAGGTCGGCAGCACGCTTGCGTCCATGATGTAAAGGTTCTCGACGTCATGCGATCGGCAATGGGTGTCGACGACCGAGGTCGCGCCATCAGCGCCCAACTTGGCTGTGCCGCACTGATGCGACGGCGTACGACGATCGAAAGCGCGCGACAGCACGATCGGAAATCCGGCCGCCTTGAACACGCCACGCACTCGTTCAACCAGCGCCCTGTGACCGAGCATGTTGGAGCGCTGCCAGTCGAGCACGATCGCCGACCCGTCAACCATCACCCGGCTTTCCGGATTGGGCAGGTCCTCGCTCATGACGTACCAGTCGAAGGAATAGCGGGCGATCAGCCCCGTGACGAACTCCGGCACGCTGGGCATGCTGGCCTTGAAGATCGGTCCCGATATCTTGCCGAGCAGTTGCACATTGCCGAGCGGAAAACCGGTCTTGGAATCGTGCAGATAGAAGTCGTTGAAGCCGAAGGTCTTGGAATGGACCGCGGTGTTGCGCAAGCGAGGATCGAGCGTGATCATCGCGCTGCAGTTGTGGTTCATGAAGTTGCGACCGACCTGGTCGGAGCCGTTGGCGAGACCGTTCGGATGCTGCCCGTTCGCCGAGCGCAGCAGGAGCGCTGCGGAATTGACCGCGCCTGCGGCCAGGATGAAGCGTTTGCCGCGCACCGGCACGTCCTGCCCCTTGTAACGGATCATTGCTTGCTTGATCGTCTTGCCCGAGGCGTCCGTGTCGAGGCGCAGCACGTCCGCGCCGGTCAAGAGTTCGACATTGTCGTGGGCGAGTGCCGCTGCGAGCGGACCGGTCTCGGCGTCGATCTTCCCGGTGAAGGTGTCGGGAAAGGCATCCCATGGCGTCGATGCGCGCTTCAGCCACGCGACATGATCGATCGCGATCGGCAGCGAACTTGTATGAATGCCGATCCTCTTCAGCCGCTGGCGGACCTTGCCGATCGAGGGCTCGTCCGGAACGGCCGGAAAATCGTAGCCGGTCGAATGCGGCGGTTCCGTCGGATCGTCGCCCAGTTCGCCGCGTACGCAAAACAGCCGCTCGGCCCGGCCATACCACGGCTCGATCTCGTCATAGGAAAACGGCCAGCCCGGCGTCGAGCCCTCCATGTGCTGCTGCGGGGCGAAATCCTCCGCGCGGTTGCGCAACATGATCGCGCCGTAGAATTTCGAATTGCCGCCGACATTGTAGAAATTGCCGGGGCTGAACGGCATCCGCGAGCCGTCGAGCCAGGATTCCTTGGTGCGGAAATGCTTGCGCTGGAAGATTGCGCGCTCGTCGCGCGTCTCGGGCGTATCCTGAAGCTGCTCGCCGCGTTCGAGGATGAGGATCCGCGCTCCCGTGTCGGCAAGCACGGACGCAGCCGTCGCGCCACCGATGCCCGATCCGATGATGACGATGTCGGCGGAAAGCTTTGTCACTGCGCATGCCTCGTCGATGCCCGCCGCATGTTGGTCATGCTGCCTCGACCGCCTGCCCATAGCCGACATTCTTGCGCGCGAAGCGGCGTACCCGCACATTTGCCTGCTCGGCATGGCCGGCGAAGCCTTCCATGATGCAAAGCCTGGAGCAGCGCTCGCCAATCATCGCCGAAGCCTCGTCAGTGACGATCCTCTGATGCGTGCAGGTCTTCAGGAACTTGCCGACCCAGAGGCCGCCTGTATAACGCGCCGCCGTCTTGGTCGGCAGCGTGTGATTGGTGCCGATCACCTTGTCGCCATAGGCCACGGTCGTGCGATGGCCGAGGAACAGCGCGCCGTAATTGGTCATGTTGGCGAGGAAGTAATCGGGATCTGCGGTCATCACCTGGACATGCTCGGAAGCCATGCGGTCGGCCTCTTCCACCATCTCTTCCAGCGTGTCGCAGACGATCACCTCACCGCAGTCTTCCCAGGCCTTGCCGGCAATGGCTGCGGTCGGCAGGATCTTCAGCAGCCGCTCGATCTCGCGCATCGTGTCACGGGCAAGCTTTTCGGAATTGGTCAAAAGCACCGCCGGCGAATTCACGCCGTGTTCGGCCTGGCCGAGCAGATCGGTGGCGCACAATTCACCGTCTGCCGTGTCGTCGGCGATGACCAGTGTTTCAGTCGGCCCGGCGAAAAGGTCGATGCCTACCTGGCCGAACAGGAGGCGCTTGGCCTCCGCAACATAGGCGTTGCCCGGTCCGGCCAGCATGTCGACCGGCTTGATGGTCGCGGTGCCATAGGCCATTGCGCCAATCGCCTGGACACCGCCCATGCAGTAGATCTCGTCGGCGCCGGCAAGATGCTGCGCGGCGACGATCAGCGGCGCCGGGCGGCCCTTGAAAGGCGGCGCACAGGTGATAACGCGGTCGCAACCGGCGACCTTCGCCGTCAAAACCGACATGTGTGCGGAGGCCAGGAGCGGGTACTGCCCGCCAGGTACGTAGCAGCCGACATTCTCGACCGGGATGTGCCGGTGGCCAAGGATCACGCCGGGCAGTGTCTCGACTTCGATGTCTAGCAGGGAATCGCGCTGTGCCTGTGCGAAGTTTCGCACCTGTTCCTGCGCGAAGCCGATGTCATCGCGCTCCTGAACCGTGAGGCTGTCAACGCACGCCTGAATTTCGGCGTCGGTCAGCCTGTAGGACGAACGGTCAAGCCCGTCGAACCTGGTCGACAGTTCCCGTACCGCCGCATCGCCGCGCGCTGCGACATCCGCCAGCAGCGCCTCCACAGTCGCCGTCAGCTTGGCATCCTGCGCAAATCCGGTGGCAGCTTTCGACGATTTCAGCTGTCTGATCATGTCTGGACCTTTTGCCGAGGCGTTTTTGTCGCCCCTCATTCGAGGGCGAAGCCGGAGCGGCGCCTTTTAGAAAGGCAGCCGCTCTCCGGACTCACATATGCTGTTCAAGTTCGCGGCCGGCGGCGTATTCCGCCTGCTCCTTTTCGTAGTAGGCGGGCGACGGGAAATCCCACCAGCCGGTGACGAACGGCCCGGCCGCATCGCGTGAGGTGGTCACCTCGACCAGAGCTGGCGCACCGCAATCGAGCGCCGCCTTCAGCGTCTTTTCCAGATCGGCCGAGTCCTCGACCTTCCAGGCTTCCATGCCGAAGTTCCTGGCCACTTCAGCGATGTTGGCGGTGTAGGGCTCGCCATTGCCCTTGTGGTGGTTGAACTCGCTGCCGACATGGCGCCCCATGAACTTGCGCTGGCCGCCACGGATCGACATGTAACCGCGGTTGTTCTGGACCAGGAACACGGCCGGGATGTCGTTCATCACAGCCGTGCCCATCTCCGGCAGAGACATCATGAAATCGCCGTCGCCGACCACTGCAACCACTTGGCGGTCGGGCTGCGCGAGCTTTGCGCCGAGTGCTGCCGGTACCGCCCATCCCATCGGGGAGAATGAACCCGAAGTGAGGTGCGTTCGCGGTTCATAGACCGGGAACGTCTGCTTGACTGCGCCCTGCGTGTTGCCCGACCCGGCCACGACAATGCCCGAGCGGTCCATCACCTTGCGCAGCGCGCCGAGCGGCCGCTGCGACGTGAAGGGGCTTTCGTTCGAGTCGCGGCGCGGCGCCAGCATCACCTCCCATTCGGCCTTGGCCTTGCGGACATCGGCATGGAAGCGGTCACGCCGGCCGAGCGCGCGGCTCGACTGCTGGTCCGAGATCAATGCCAGCATCGCCTCGAGCGTGGCGCGGGCGTCGGCGACGATGCCGACTTCGGTCGGATAATTCTTGCCGATCTCATGATGGTCGAGATCGATATGGATGAGCTTGCCGGGCGGGATGGAGAAGGACGCGCCCTTGCGATAGCTCGACGCCGACCAGTCCGTGAAGCGGCAGCCGACCGACATGACGACATCGGCGCTGGCAGTGATCTGATTGCCGCAGGCGGTACCGGTCTGGCCGATGGCGCCGATCGACAGCGGATGATCCTCGGGGAAGGCGCCCTTGCCATTCCAGGTAGAGGAAACGGCCGCCCCAACCTTCTCGGCCAGCGCAAGCAACGCCTCCGAGGCATTGGCGCTGATTGCGCCGCCGCCCGCGATGATTACCGGTCGCTCGGCTGACAGCAGCAACGCCGCCGCCCTCTCGACGGCGGCGGGATCGGGATAGGCGACACCGATCGCCATGCGCGAAGCGAGTGGATGGATGGTGACGTTGGCCGCTTCGGTCTGAAGGTCCATCGGCACTTCCACATGCACCGGCCCGGGACGGCCCGACAGCATTGTGTTGAAGGCACGGTGCATGATGAAGGGCAGTTCGTCGACGCGGCCCGCCTTGTACACGCGCTTTGTCACCTGCTCGGTGATACGCGGGAACGCGTTCTCCTGCTGGCGCTCCAGCTCCTGCATGACGCCATGACCCTTCATATGCGTCGCCGGACCGCCGGAAACGTAGAAGGCCGGAATGGAGTCGGTGTAGCAGGTAGCCAAGCCGATGATTGTGTTGGTCGCGCCCGGGCCGATCGAGGTCGAGCACGCCATCGGCTTGCCCGAAGCCCGGAAATAGCCGTCGGCCATGTGCACGGCGCTCTGCTCGTGCATGACCTGGATGAACGGGATCTGCGAGCCGGACTCGAGAAATGCGTCGAACAAGGACCAGATGCCGTGGCCGGGGACGCCGGCGACATACTCGACGCCGTACTCCTTCAGCGCTCGTGCTACGATTTGTCCGCCCGTCAAATTCATGGGTTCCACCTCAGTTTTCGCGTGGCCGGCGGGTCGATGGGCTCGGGGGCCCGGCGGCAGGATCGAGGCAGAGTTTCAGGAAATTGTCATTGACGCACAATTTCGCAGACACTTGAATATTGACGCGACATGACGCAACATATGCGACATGTGACTTAAAGTGGGCGAGTTCGATGGAACACGACGAAAACCAGGTGGCCCACTTCTCGGCCAACCTGCGCCTGCTCTGCGAGCGTCACGGCTCGATCTCCGCCGTCTGCCGGAAGATCAATCTGAATCGTCAGCAATTCAACAAATATCTTTCCGGGCTGCACATGCCCTCACCACAGAACCTGCGGCTGATCGCCAATTACTTCGGCCTGAGCGTACCGATCCTGTTTTCGCAGCCGGACGAGTTCCGCACCCTCGTGGAGGGAAATTTTTTCCACGCGATGGAAAATGTGCGCCGCTCGCCCGAGCTCAACAAGTTCGTCGAGGCGATGATCGTCGAATCGAGCGGCGACCAAAAAGAGGTCCTTGGCGTCTGGGACCGCTACCAGTACTCGTCGATCTACAAGGGGTTCGTCCTGCGCTCGGCGTTCTGCATCTACAAGAACAACCAGTTCCTGCAGCACTACTACATCGAGCGGTTTCCGAGCTACGACGATCCGACGAAGACGGAATATGTTTTCAAATATTACGGCTTCGTCTTTCCGGTGGCCGGCCGACTTTTCACCGCCGACTTCGAAGGCATTCAGCGGAACGAGCTGACCTTCGGCGTCTATGCGCCGGTCAAGCGCAGCTCATCGAAATTCATGTTCGGCATTGCCACAGGCATCGCGGCCACCATGTTCCGCCAGCCTTATTCGACCAAGGTGGCGCTGCACTACCGGGGACCCGGGCTGCTCAAGCGCGAGCACCTCGAGGCACTGACTGTGCTCGACCGCGGCGACCCCTCAATCCCGCGCGAGGCCTTGCAATTCCTCGGCGACGGCTCCGAAATGATCCAGCTCGGCTGACGCAATCCGACGCGGCCAAAGCGTCAAACACACTCGCCAATATGTTCGCCACGAAATTGCCGAAGCGTGCGCAGCCGTGTCAATTGGCGCGGGTCCGGCAGAGTGCCGAACGTCCGGTCAGAAGGAGTGCGATCTTGGTAGGCACCGTCAACTCGACCATGATGCCGTTTTCCAACGTGGCGCATTTGCCCTTCGAGGAAAAACTGCGCGCTACGCGGTTGGCCGGATTCGGCGAACTTTCGCTGATGCCCCTGGACGTCGAGCGCCTGCTGGAAGGCGGCATGAGTTTTGCCGAGATGAAGTCCCGCGCGACCGACCAGGGCGTCTCGATCACCCGGCTCGATCCGCTCAACACCTGGCCGCGCATCTGGCGTCCCGACAACATGGACGAAGCCTATATCCGCACTGTCGACACGACGCCGGACGCCTTCTTTCGGCTGACCGATGGACTGGGTTGCACGCATATGAGTCTGAATGCCACGTTCCCGTTGAATGCCATGTCGATCGACGAGATCACCCAGCATTACGTCGCTATCTGCCGTCGCGCCGCGGCGCACGGAGTCACCTGCGATCTTGAATTCATTCCGCTTTGGGGCGTGCCGACGCTGGACATGGCCTGGCAAATCGTCAGCGCCGCGGACCAGCCGAATTCCGGTCTGGTTTTCGATGTCTGGCATTTCGTGCGGAGCCGCTCGAAGCTCGACACCCTTCGCCAGCTTCCCGGCAGCATGATCCACTGCTTGCAGCTGAATGACGGACCGCTCGACCTTCCTGCCGGGGTCTCCATCAAGGATGACTGCTACAACAGGCTATTTCCCGGGGACGGCGACTTTCCCAACGCGGAGATCATCCGGATCCTGGCCCAAGGCGGCGGCCTGAACCAGGTCGGACCGGAGGTCTTTTCCCCGATGCTGGTGGCCATGTCGACCCAAGAGGTCGCGGCTAAATCCGCGACGTCGATCGCTGCCGCTCTCGATGCGGCCGACGTGAACGTCTGACGGCTTCTCTGTCCCAGCGCTGATGCTCGATTTGGAAGCGATACTTCGCGCATCGTGCGCAACATCGCTTCATGAAACCCTGTCGTGCGAAATTGTTAACCGGCCCGAAACTGCGGACTATCACCTGGCAAGAGCAGGCGACGGGTCGATCGATCTGACGACCTGCCGACGGGAACCACGAAGGCGCCGTTGATCGGCGCGGACAGCAGCGGACAGAGCTGGCTTGAACGGGCGGGCGATGGACGAAGCTTTGCGGGAGTGCTGCGAATGAGCCTTTCACGCACGAGGACGGGAGCGTTGCTGGCCACGCCAGCGATACTCTACATGCTCGTCTTCTTCGTCGTGCCGAGCCTGATCCTGTTCGCCTATAGTTTCTGGTCGTCTGCGTCCTACAGGATCGTGCCGGACTTTCAGTTCCAGAACTATCTTGGCTCGCTGGCCTCGCCGGTCTTCTGGAAGGTCACCTTCAACGCCATCCGCATCGGCCTCTTCACCGCCGCGATCACGCTGATCCTGTCGATCCCGGTCAGCTACTACCTGGTTTATGTCAGCCGTTCGCAGACGATCCTCTATCTCATCCTTATCACCTGGTTCTCGAGCTATCTGGTGCGCATCTACGCCTGGCGCACGCTGCTTGGCACGAGTGGCGTGCTCAACACCGTACTCCTGCAGCTCGGTGTCATCGATCACCCGGTCTCGGCTTTCCTGTTCAGCCCCTTCGCGGTGACGATCACGCTGGTTCATATCTACCTGCCGTTCTGCATCCTGCTGGTCGTGTCCTCGCTGAGCGAGATCAAGCGCGACCTGGTCGATGCGGCGCGTGACCTGGGTACGTCGTCGATTGGCGCATTCTTCAAGGTCATTGCGCCCAACGCGGCCAACGGCCTGGTCGGCGCCTTCATGCTGACCTTCATCCTTGTTGCTGGCGACTATGTGACGCCGCAGATGCTGGGGGGCTCGTCGGGACAAACCACAGGCCTCCTAATCGCCGACCAGTTCCGCAAGACCGGCAACTGGCCGCTCGGCGCGGCGCAGGCTTTCCTGATGTTCGGTGTCTCGATCATCCTCTACGTCGTCATCACGGTGCTTGGCCGCGCCACGGGCCTGATCGTCAAGCGGCGAGCGAAAACCGAACGGGAGATCTGACTGTGCTGTTGCGGATCATCGTCTGGACCATCCTGGCCTTCCTGCTCGCCCCGCTGTTGATCATCGTGCTGTTCTCGTTCCACGCTTCGCCAGCGCTGTCCTTCCCCTTTGCCGGATTTTCGCTGCGTTGGTACGAGGAGCTGTTCGGCAATGCGCAACTGGCTTCTGCGGTCATCAAGAGCCTGACGATCGCCCTCCTCACGGCGCTGGTGACCCTACTGCTTGGCGCCACGGCGTCGCTGGCCTGGCTGCGCTTCGGCCGCGCCGGCCGCGGCATGATCGAGGCGCTGACCGTGACGCCGATCGCGCTGCCGGGCCTGTTCGTCGGCGTCTCCCTGCTCGTACTCTTCGCGCAGTCGGGCACCCAGCTCTCGACCGCCACGATCGTGATCGCCCATGTCGTCATCGCGATCCCGATCCTGATCGTGGCGATGAAGGCGCGACTGGCGCTGTTTGACCCCTCGCTGGAGGAGGCCGCGCGTGACCTCGGCGCCTCGCAGTTGCAGACCTTTGCCCGCGTTACCCTGCCGTTGATCGCGCCGACCCTGATCGCGTCCTCGATCCTGGCTTTTGCCGTGTCTTTCGATGAGTTCGTGGTCACCTCCTTCGTCGCCGGCACGGAAACGACCCTGCCCATGTACATCTGGTCGATGATGCGCCGCACGGTGACGCCACTCGTCAACGCCATCTCGACACTCGCCCTCTTCTTCTCGATCGCAATCCTGGTTGCGTCCTGGGTGATCGGTCAGGCGCGCCGGCGCTCTGCGATCGCCGGCCGCCTCGAACAGTTGGAACCTTTGCCATGACCAATCCCAAGACGATCATCGAAATCCGCGATGGCAAGAAAGTCTTCGGCAATTTTACTGCGTTGACCGACATTAATATCTCGATCCGCCAAGGCGAGATCCTGACGCTGCTCGGACCTTCCGGTTGCGGCAAGACCACGCTGATGCGCTTGATCGCCGGCTTCGAAACGCTGACCTCGGGCACCATCGGCATCGACGGCAGCGATTGCGCCGGTACGCCGCCGGAACGCCGCCCCGTGAACATGGTTTTCCAGCGTTATGCGCTCTTTCCTCATCTCGACGTCTTCGAAAACGTCGCTTTTGGCCTGAAGGTCAAGGGCATGCCCAAGGCCGAGGTCAAGGAGAGGGTCAGCCGGATGCTGCACATCGTGCAGCTCGACAATTTCGCCAACCGCTACATCGACGAGATCAGCGGCGGCCAGAGCCAGCGCGTGGCGCTGGCGCGTGCCCTGGTCAACGGCCCCAAGGTGCTCCTGCTGGACGAACCGCTGGCGGCGCTCGACCTCAAGATCCGCCAGCACATGCTGGCCGAGATGAAGCGCATCCACACCGAGACAGGAGCCACCTTCGTCTATGTCACCCATGATCAGGACGAGGCGATGATCCTGTCGGACCGCGTCGTCCTGATGGAAAAGGGCCGCATCGTGCAGATCGACCGGCCCGAGGACATGTATGCCAAGCCGAAATCGCTGTTTGCCGCGAAATTCCTCGGCGAGACAAACCTGTTCGATGCGACCGTCAGCGCAGTCAACGGCATTGGCACCACCGCGGTCACGCCTGCCGGTATCCCCTTCCTCGGCGCCGAGACCGCGGATCGCCACGTATCGGAACGCATTACTGTCTCCATTCGCCCGGAATCCTTGAGTTTCCAGGGCGGTGAGACGGCAGCTCAATCGGCCGAAGGCACAGTCGTGGATGTCGTCTTCATCGGCAGCCGCTCGTTCTACACCGTGCGTCTCGACGACCAGTCCCCGGTCCGCATCCAGGTGCAGCGCAACGGTCGCCTTGCGTTACCGTCGATTGGCGACCGTACCCGCGTCTACTGGGACTCGGCCAGCGTCGTCATGCTCCCGCACACCTGATGCGGCGCCAGAACTTGTGCATCTCCGACGAGGGCTTTCGCACACTGACGCACACAACGCGCCATGAAGCGCCGGCATTCGGCACCATGCGAAATTGTTTCTCGCGAGCACAGCCAACACAATCAAGCTCTTAACGGATCTCAAAAGGGGAATTCGACAATGAGAAAAATCTGGTCCACCGACGAAGTCATGCAATTCGCAACAAGCCGCCGATCATTCCTTGGCGGCGCAACGGCGCTAGCCGGCGGCGCGATGCTCGCGCCTTTCATTCCCAATCTGGCGCATGCCGCCTCAGGCGATCTACAGATCATGGCCTGGGAAGGCTGGGAGCTGACCGACGAGCTTGCCGACTGGATTTCCAAGAACAATCTTAACGTCGAGGTCTCGGCCATGGGCAACCAGGACGACGTAACCACGAAGTTCAGCGTGCCGAACCCACCGCCTTTCGACGCTGCCGAATACAACCAGGGCTATGCCGACCTTTATCTCGATGTGCTGAAGATCACCAAGCCGCTCGACAAGTCCAAGCTGCCGAACTACAGCGCCGACAACCTTTTCGACGTCTTCTACGACAAGCCGACCTGGTTCCGGAACGGCGAACTGCACGGCGTACCCTACGCCTGGGGCCTGAACACTATCGTCTACAATCCAAAGATGATGGAAAAACCGACCTCCTACGAGGATCTCCTGAAGCCGGAACTGAAGGGCAAGATCGTGCTGGTCGACGACACGCTGGTTACCTGGCCCGTCGCGGCGGTGCTGGCGGGTTTCACGACATTTCCGAACCTCACCAAGGACGAGATGGCCAAGACCTTCGAGCATCTGAAGCTCTATCGCGATCAGGCCCGCACCATCAGCCTAACCTATGGCGACGTGGTGTCGCTGATGGTGTCCGGCGAGGTCGCTGCCTGCTTCGCCGGCTGGACCGGCATCCCGACCGAGACCGCCAAGCAGAATGTCGAGACGATCTATACCATCCCCAAGGAAGGCGCCGCGACCTGGTGCGACGCCTGGTTCATGCCGCCTGGAGCCGACAACGAAGACGCTGCCTATGAGTTCTTCAACCAAGCGATTTCACCGGAGGTTCAGGCCAAGGTCGTCACCCGCAATGCAGCCGGTGTCGTCTCATCGAAGGCTGTCAACCTGCTGCCGCCCGAGACCAAGGCACTGTTCGACTATTCCGATGTCGAAGGCATCTTCAAGGCCGCGCCGCTTCTCGGCATTCCGCCGCTCCAGTCGAACCAATATGCGACGTACGCCGACTGGGTCGCCGCCTGGAACGAATTCAAGGCGGGCTGACGCCTCTGACACATCCAACCAGAGGGGCGCATCCTCCCAGCGCTGCTCTGCGAGGCGGCAGCCGTGCGTGTGCGGCTGCCGCCCTCTTACCGCACAGCTTGTGCAACAGAGGCAGCACCAATGCCAGACTACATCGTCATTGGCGGCGGCTCCGCCGGCTGCGTAGCCGCTTCGCGGCTGTCGGAGGATGCTGGAAGTTCCGTGCTCCTGCTGGAGGAAGGGCCTGAAGATCGGGCCATTGAAATCCATCTGCCTGTGATGGTCTACAAGACCGCGACCGGCAACCTCTTGCAGCGGTTTGAACAGGAGCCGACCGCCGAGAACCCAAGGACGACGCCGCCGACTATGGTGCAGGCGCGCGTGCTGGGCGGCGGCAGTTCCGTCAATGCCATGCTCTACATACGTGGCATTCCGTCGGACTATGACGGCTGGGCCGATCAGGGTGCCGAGGGCTGGACTTACAAGGACGTGCTGCCCTTCTTTCTGCGCGCCGAGGACAACGACACGTTGGCGGGCGAGGCGCATGCATCGGACGGGCCGCTGAAGGTATCGTCTCCGCAATATGTCAGCCCGTTGACGAGGACCTGGCTCAAGGCCTGCCAGCAGGCGGGGATACCCTATGTCGCCGATTTCAACGCCGGAGAGCAGGCTGGCTCGGGTCTTTACCAGATCACGGCGCGCAACGGCCGCCGCGCCAGCGCCGCGGTCTGCTATCTGAAGCCGGCGCGCAGGCGACCGAACCTCAAGGTGCAGACTGGCGCCCGAGCTACGCGCATCCTGGTCGAGAACAATCGCATCGTCGGGGTTGAGTACCTCCAAGGTGGACACACACTCGTTGCACGTGCCGAGTGTGAAGTGATATTGTCGGCAGGCGCGATCAACTCGCCTCGCCTGCTGCTGCTTTCAGGCATCGGCCCGGCCGCGCATCTGAAGAAGATCGGCGTACCCGTCGTGCACGATCTTCCCGGTGTCGGACGCGGTCTGCAGGATCATGTGGATTGCTACCTGATCTATGAGCTGAACGGCCCCCACGGCTACGACAAGTACAAGAAGCTGCATTGGAAGGCGTGGGCTGGACTTCAATACGCGCTGTTTCGGCAGGGACCTGTCTGCTCCAACATCATTGAGGGCGGCGCCTTCTGGTGGAGCAATGCCGACGATCCGCACCCCGACCTGCAGTATGCCTTCCTTGCCGGTTCGGGCGTCGAGGAAGGTGTGGCGACGGTCGAAAGCGGCCATGGATGCACGCTCAATGTGTGTCAGACACGGCCGCGGTCGCGTGGATTCGTCGAGTTGCGTTCGCCCGATCCGTTCGCACCTCCACGAATCGTGCCGAACTACCTGTCTGACCCGTACGACCTCGACACGATGGCCGAGGGGGTACGGCTCGGCCAAGAGATCATGGGGCAGCCGGCGTTGAAGCCGATCGTCAAGCGCGAGCAATATCCTGGACGGTTGATGCGCTCGAAGGACGACTATCGCGACTACGTCAAGTCCATGGCGCAGGGCGCGCTGCATCCGACCGGCACCTGCCGGATCGGCAGGGATCGCATGGCGGTGGTCGACAGCGAGTTGCGACTGCACGGCATCGATGGCCTGCGCGTCGCGGACGCCTCGGTCATGCCGAGCGTGCCTTCAGGCAATACCAACGCGCCATCGATCATGGTCGGCGAACGCGTCGCCGACTTCATACGTCGCCGCCGCAACCGCACTGAACCGAGACTAGTTTCTTAATGCAGGAGGCAACAAAATGAGCGACAGAAAAGGAATGCCGGGGTTGGCCGCCATGGACCATATCGGCCTTGTGGTGCCCGACATGAAGCAGGCGATCGCCTTCTTCCGAGATGTCATCGGCTGCGACTTCATCTATTCCGGCGGCTCGATGAAGGACGACAGCGGCACCTTTATGCAGGACAAGATGAACATCCATCCGCGCGCCAACATGAAGGAAGTCGTCTTCATGCGTTGCGGCAACGGCAGCAACATCGAGCTGTTCGACTTCGAGGCGCCCGACCAGAAGCGGGTCTATCCGAGGAACAGCGGTATCGGCGGCTACCACCTTTGCTTCTATGTCGAGGATATCAAGGCCGCCGCCGGCTATCTGACAAGCAAAGGCGTCAAGGTCTTCGACCGGCCCGAACTCGAAAAGCAAGGACCGGGAGCCGGCGAATCCTGGGTTTATTTCGAGGCACCGTGGGGGTTGCAGATGGAACTGATCAGCTATCCAGACGGCAAGGCCTACGAGACGGATGCGCCAAAGCTCCTCTGGAAACCAAGTCGGTAGCGGACGCCCGCAGCATTTGAGATATCCACTGTTCGCGGGGCGCCGCGAACAGTGGATAGGTCCTAGATCCAGCCGCCGTCCACGATAAATTCTTGCGACGTGCACAACGCACTATCATCAGCGGCCAGAAACAACGCCATCGCTGCGATATCGTCGGGTTGGATTCGCGTTGGAATTGCCTGCAGGGCGTCAATGCGGGCGTCTCCTTCGGGCGTGAGGTGTTCGCGCCTCTGTCTTTCCGTCATCACCCATCCCGGAAGAAGCGTGTTGACCCGGATGTTGAAAGGACCGAGGTCACGGGCCAGGCCCTTTGTCAGACCATGCGCGCCAGCCTTGGCGGTCATGTATGCGGGGAAGTTCGACCCTATGCGGGTGCTCACTGATCCAAAGTTGATGATCGACCCGCCGCCGAGACGCTTCATCTGCGGGATGACGGCCTGTGCAGCAAAGAACATCGGCCGCTGGTTGATCGCCATCCTGTTGTCCCAATATTCAACCGTGACATCCTCGATCTTGTGCCGTGTGTCATTGGCGGCATTGTTGACCAGGACCGAGACGTCACCAAGATCTCGCCCGACATGCTCTATTGCCATCTGGAGCGCGGGGATATCGCGGACGTCGCATTCGATGAACACAGGCGGATATACGTGCTCGCTCAGCGACGTCACGAGCGCCTCGGACAAGGATTTCTCGATATCCACGAAGGCAACCTTGGCGCCTTGCCAGGAAAATCTTTGGACAAGCGCTGCGCCGATGCCAGAGCCGCCTCCGGTGATGAAGACGACTTTGCCCTCGAGCGATGGGTAAGAGGCCGAGTATGACCGAGAATGAACTGCCTGCATTTTGAATTCCGCTTTCATTTTTGGATGGTGGGGGAGCAAGTCAGACAGGCAGCCCCGAGGTGACGTCACGCGCTCAAACCGTCACGGTGATGCCACCATCAACGAAGAGCGTGTGACCGTTGATGAACGAGGAAGCTCGGCTGGCAAGAAACACTGCAGCCCCGATGAGTTCTTCAACATTGCCCCATCGACCGGCAGGTGTGCGCTTCTCCAGCCACGCGGAAAACTCGGGATCCCGAACGAGCGCATCGTTGAGCGGCGTTTTGAAATAGCCAGGGGCGATGGCGTTGACCTGCAAGCCATATTTTGCCCAGTCCGCACACATGCCTCGGGTCAGATTCCTGACCGCCCCTTTTGTCGCGGTGTAAGGCGCGATGCCCGCACGAGCCAGTTCGCTCTGGACTGAGCCGATATTGATGATCTTCCCGCTGCCGCGGCTGATCATGCCCTTCGCCACGGCTTTGCTCATATGAAAAATGCTGGAGAGATTGGTACGCAGAAGCTCGTCCCATTTGTCTTCCGGAAAATCCTGCAATGCTGTTCGATGCTGCATGCCGGCGTTGTTGATGAGGATGTCGATCGGGCCGATCGATTTTTCAATTTCATGGACCCCTTGCCGAGCCGCTGGGGCATCTGTCACGTCGAAGGCCGCCACCTTGACCGACAGGCCGTTGTTGATCAGACTTTTGGCGGCGTCCGTCAGTTGCTGTTCGCGGCGACCGTTCAGGACGACACAGGCGCCGTGCTCGGCCAGGCCGCGGGCGAGAGCCAGGCCGATGCCCTGGCCCGAGCCCGTAACCAAGGCGATTTTGCCTTTGAGGGTGAAAAGCGATTGCACCGGCACGCCGCTCTCGATCACGAAGCGTAGGACACCGGCGTCGCGTGCCAGCCGTCCTTCCGCTTCTCCCAAAAGGCCGCTCTCAGTTGCGCGGAGATCGGACCCGGGCGGTCGTTCCCCAGGATCCTTTTTCCAAGACGGCTTACCGGCATGATGCCGCCGGCCGTAGTCGAGAAAAAGATCTCGTCGGCGCCTTCGAATTCGCTCCGGGAGATATCCCGGACCTCACAACGAATTCCAAATTCGTCGCACAGTTCGATTACTGTTTTTCGAGTGATGCCCTCGAGCGCACCATGTTTCGGCGTGGCGACCTTGCCATCGATGACGGCGAAGACATTGAAACCCGGGCCTTCGGTTACGTTTCCATCGCGATCCAGCAAAATGCAGGTTTCAGCGCCTTGATCGTGCGCCTCGAAGTTCCCGCGCGTCAGATCGCCCCAATGAAAATTCTTGATCGTCGGATCGAGTGACTCCGGCGCGATCCGTTGGGGAGATGCGATCATGGCGTGCACGCCACGTTCCTGCTGCTCAGGCGTGAACACCCACACCCAAGGCATGGCATGGCAAATCAAATAACTGCGGCCGTTGACGGGATGAAGCGGCACGCCGCGCGGCGGGCGGGAGCGCACACAGTCCATCGCCACATAGGCCTCGCGCAACCCGGTGCGCCGCACCAGTTCGGCGAGAATATTCTTGATCTCTTCGTCGCTTTCCTTCGGATTCATCCGCAACTTCGTCATCGAGGTGCGAAAGCGTTTGACATGATCGTCAAGGCGGAAGAATGCGCCGTAGTAGACGCCCGCGACATCGTAGGTAACGTCGGACCGGCGGTAGCCCCATTCGGTGATACCGAGCTTGGCATCCTTGAGAGGCATGAATTCACCATCAATGTAGGCCGCGCCAGCGGACCAATCGACGTTTGTCATCGTAGTTCTCCTTGATCTGAATCGTGCCCGCTGTCGGGCAGCCTGACAAAAAACTGGGGTATCGGGCGGGCTAAACGGCTACCGCCAGTTCGCTCCGGCCGGCGCGCAGGATGCGTGTCTGGACGATGTCCAATTCAAGATTGTCGTCTTCGCGGGACCCCTTGACCGCTACTCCGTAGACGTCCCGTGCGCGCTGCACGCTGATCCACCCCTCGGCAAGATCGTGCAGCACCCGTGCCGGGTCGCGTTCCCGGGGCGAACCATATCCACCGCCGCCTGCGGAGTGAGAGATCATATGCTCGCCTGGCTGCAGCGTGACCCCGTAGCAGGGGGGAAGATCGACGACCGAGCCATCGGCCCTGCGCATTGCCGCTCTGGATACACCGCCGGCGCCACCGCCGCGGGCGCCTGCGGCAGGCGTGATGGTACCATCGGCGGTGTAGAGGACGGTCAGGGAGTTTCCGCCCCACGGCCCGTACTCGCTATAGACCGACGGTGCGCCGCGAAACGTGCCCGCCCCTTCGGTGTCGTCGAGGATATGGCGATCGTGGACGATGATTGGATGGTGGAGCTCATCGACTTCAACGCTGTCGATATGGCACATGCCCGCGTTACCGGCATGGATCATGGTTAGAAAGCCGTCGGTGACCGGCGTGCCGGCGCCGCCGCTGATACCGATGTGGACCTGGTTGATGAAGGGCTCGTCATCGTTGTAGGGGTCGCGCCCGGAAATGACACCCATTCCTGGAGGCTGGATCGGACCGGTAGCGGCTTGCCCAAAGCCAAGCGAAAGCTCCGCTATCGCGCGCTGCACCGGATTGGTGACGTGGTCGGCGAGATTGGTCGTCGCCACCGAGCAGGACGCCGGATGCCTCGGGATGCCAACGCAGCAGTTTTCGCGAACCCGAATGTCAATGCGTCGAAAGCTGCCCGCATTGGCGGTGACATGGTGATCGAGGATGCCGTTGAAAATCCCGATCATCGCCGCGCTTTTGGCGGTTGCCTCCGTAAGATTGAGGCCACAGGGCTGGCAATCGGGATTGTCGCGCAGATCGACGATGATCCTGGCCTCGGCCGTATCAACCTCAACGTCCACCTTGACGGGAATGCCGTCCGGGATGCCGGGGAACGGGTCGTGAGCAGACACCAAAACGACCCGTCCTGAAGACAATCTCCTGATTGCCTCAATCATCTTTTGTTCGGAATAGTCAAACCAGCGATCGGCATAGCCTTCAAGCATATGCCAGCCGATCTCGCGGCCGAGGTTGAGCAGTTCGCGTTCGCCGATGCGGACAGATCCCAGGCTTGCAAGAAAATCGCCCCACCATTGGTCCGGAACCCGGATACGGGCCTGACACATGCGCACGATGTCGTGGTTGGTCTCGTAGTCTTCCTGTATCTTCGTCGCAGAAAAAATCAGGGCCCCCTCTTCGTACAGGTCCTTTACGTCGGCCAGATAGCTGGAAGGGCGGGAATTGCCGCAGTCCGCCTGATGTGCCTTGGCCAGCACGAAGAAGCGCAGGATGCCTTCGTCGTCGATGACCGGGACGATCATGCAGTGGTCGGCCGCGTGGGAGTTTCCCTCATATGGACTATTGTGAAGGAAGCAGTCGCCACGCTTGAGCACGGGATGGTGCTTGAGGACCGCCTGGCACATCAAGTCAGGGCCGATGAGGGTGTGGTTCGGCAGACTTTCCGCAGCCGCCAGAAGCTTGCAGTCAGCAGTCAGAACCACACATGAGAAATCATGGGCCGTGTTGAGGATACCGGAGCGAGCGGTTCGGAAGAGAGTATTCTGCATCTTGCGGGCGATGGTCTCCATACGGCTGGAAATCATCGCCATCTGAACGCCGTCCGGCGCCGTCTTCAAAGTTTGCTCAGACATGTGTAAGCGCCTCCTTAGAATGTCACACGCAGGCCACCGCTGGCCGTACGTTCTGCCACTGTGCCCGGATCGACCACGACGGTCGTGAACGAAGATTCGATGATGGCAGGGCCGGCAACCGGTTCACCCGGCTGCATGGCCTCGTAGCGATGAACCGCGACATCGCTCCAGCCGAGTTCAGAGAAGTAGACTGGCCGCTTTGCGCGACCGCCGGCAAAATCGCCTTCGGGAGGGAGCGTGCCTGTAGCCCGATCATTCAGCCTGCATCTGACCTTGGCGCGCCAGGTCACGAATTCGACATGGGAATTGCGGTCGCTGATTTCGAAAATACGCTGGTGGGTGTCATGGAAGGCATCCGTGACCTGCTTCAAATCTCCTTCGCTCTTCACCTGATCAAGCGGGAGAGGAACGTCGATTTCCCAGATCTGATGCGGATACCGCGCCTCTACGGAATACTCGATGTGGCAGTCGAGGGACCCGGCGCCGGGTCCTTCCGCGAACTCAAGGCATCGCTTCCGCAGGCCCGCCAGAACCTCGTTGACCTTGTCGTCCGCAAATCTGGCGCTGGTTGTAAACTGCAGTTGCGCATAGTCCGATGAAAGCTCCGACATCAGGGCCCCGGCAGCGCTCATCACGGCACCTGCTTCGGGGATGAGGACACCAGCACATTGAAGGCGCCTGGCAACCGCTACTGCGTTGAGCCCGGCGGCGCCACCGCCGCCGATCATAACCGCCGAGGTGGGATCAATGCCTTGGTTGACCGTGATCTCCTCGATCGCTCCAACCATCTTTTCGGTTGAAAGCCTCAACACAGCGGCAGCGGCTTCCTCAACTTTGATGCCGAGCGGCTGGGCGACCTTCATGTGCAATTGCCGGGTCGCCCCCTCCCGGTCGAGGACCATGGCGCCACCCAGGAAGAAGTCCGGATCGATATAGCCCAGGATCAAGGCGCAGTCCGTGACGGTAGGTTCGGTTCCACCGCGGCCGTATGCTACCGGCCCCGGGGTCGAACCCGCGCTCTGTGGACCGACCTGCAGAATTCCGCCATTGTCGACCCATGCGATCGAGCCGCCTCCGGCGCCGATGCTCTTGATGTCGACAGATGGAAAGCCGGTCATATGGCCGCGCGTGCGCTGGCCAATCCACGTCTCGCGGCTCCAGGGGATGCGCCCGTCGCGCACCAGGCTGACGTCAAAGGTGGTTCCACCCGTGTCCGCGACAATCGCGACGGCGTTGCCGAAATCGCGTTGTGCGTAGTAGCGGCCTGCAACGGACGCCATCGCCGGTCCTGAATTGATCGAGTGGATCGGAGCACGTGCAACTGTCGTCGCATCCATGATGCCGCCACTTGAAGTAACCATCAGTGTGCGACCGTGGAAACCGGCGTCTCGCAACCTGTTGGTCAAGCCATCGAGATAATCAAACATCAGCGGTTTGAGCGAGGCATCAATGACGGTCGCGGAAGCTCGACGATATTCGCGCAGGGTTGGATTCAACTGGTGCGAGAGCGTGTATGGAACATCCGGCAGATGCTCCTTAAGCAGTTCTCCGATACGCCGCTCATGAACGGGATTGACGACCGACCACAGCAGGCAAACGCCAACGGCTTCAATTTTCAGCGCCTGCAGTTTCTTGATTGTCGCGATGAAGTCGGTTTCGTCCAGTCCCTCGATGATATTGCCGCGAGCATCGACGCGTTCATCCACCTCGAACGTATACCGCCGAGGCACATAGGGTTCAGGGTAAGCGACCGTAAAGTTGAAAGGTTCAATGCGTCCGCCCTCGCGCACGACCAGGATGTCACGATGACCTTTGGTCGTGATGAAGGCTGTTTTCGCCGTCTTGCCGGTGATGATCGCGTTGATAGCCCGGGTGGTGCCGTGGACGAACATTGCGCCGCGGTTCAGGAAATCCCCGAGCTCCAGTCGGTAGTGTTTGGCCGCGAGATCCAAGGCATCGAGCACGCCGCGCACCGGGTCATCAGGCGTCGTCGACGCTTTGAACAGTCTGATCTCGTTGCCGTCTTCAACGACAAGGTCGGTGAAAGTGCCACCGGTGTCGCACGCCATCCTGAGACGATGTGCACTGGATCTGGTCTGGGTGGCGTGGGTGTCCATAAGGCAAACCTCTTTCGTGCCGGCGCGGATGAATCCGGCCGGATATTCTGGGGTTGTTGGAAGAAGGGCGCTGTTTGGGGCTGCTATTCCAATTGTCGCTTCCGGACACGCGTGGCAGCCTCTTCCTGTGGCTTCGCGCATGTGTCTCGAATGACGAGTTCGGGCAGAAAAATCGTGTCGGAGCCGGCGTTGGCCGGCGACGCATTCGGTTTGAGAACACGCTCGACGGTAGCGCTGGCCATCGCCTCGATAGGCTGACGTATGGTCGTCAGTGCAGGAAATGACAGCTGGCTGATCCAGGCATCGTCCACGCCAATAATCGAAATGTCCTTTGGAACGGCAATGCCGGCGGAACGGAAACTCGCCAGCAACCCCAGGGCGATCATGTCGTTGAACGCGATAATGGCCGTGGGCCTGGGCGACAGCGCCGCCACATCGGAAGCGGCGTCGCGACCGACCTCGACCATCTGGGCGTCTGCGATATCAAGCGCGCTTTGGTGACGCTCGAGCACGACAGCCTGACTGTCGTCGAGTTCGTGGTCCTTCATTGCTTTCTTGAAACCGGACAACCGCATCACCCGGCTGTGGGTGATGAGGGGATCGGTCACATAGGCTATCCGGCGATGACCGAGAGCAAACAGATGCTCCACAGCCATTCCGATTGCAGCCTCGTGATCGAGATTGACCGTATCGAGCCGAGCAAGCTTCAAATCGAGCCTGTTGGCGTCCACGGCAACGATCGAAAGATCGCTCCACGCCGAGTAGTATCCCCGCCTGGTGTTCAGGGGTGCGATGGTGATGAGGTCGGCAACGCCGATGGCAGCCAGATTGTCCAAAAACTCTTTCTCGAGCTTCGGATCGCGCATGGTGTTGCACAGATGAACCCGGTAACCCGCCTTCACCGCAGCCTGTTCTATCGAGAACACCATCTGCCCGTTGAAGGGGTTGACGATGCTGGGCACGACAAGGGCGATTACCTTGGCCTTGCCAGTCTTTAGTTGGCGCGCTGCCTGGTTCGGTCGGAAGTCGAGCTCGGCAATTGCCGTCGCAATGCGCGTCCGGGTCTCCGCACCCAGCCGGTGGAATCGATTGTTCATGTAATTCGAGACGCTGCTCACCGATACGCTTGCCGCTTTCGCGACGTCCTGAATGGTGGCGCGGTCCGCGGCATCTGTGGGCGATCCACTCTTCGGCGGCATGACGTTCAAATCTCCCAAGGTCCCAGAGCCCCTCATTCTACGACTCCCGCGGGAGAACGAAACCTCGATGGTTGCGAGTCCGGCCCCGCAGCTTTGCGATCGAGAAAGTTGGTAAAACGGTACACTAAAAATTCTCTGTGTCAATCGGAGTCGATCTATGGGGCGTCGCCGGTTCATACCGCTGGTATTGTGAGATTTGCAGGAGGCACTTGATTCTGATGGGGGGCAAACTCGTCAAGTGGCAGTTGACAGGTGAAAAAAATCTAGTGTATCGTTTTACCTACTGTAAGCAAGCCGAAGAGCTTCGCAGCAGGCTTAGCGGCGCCAGACATGTTTCGCACAGGGCAACGCCACGCCTGAAACTTGCACGATCGTTTTTTGCGATGCCGCCGCTAGTCCGACGGGTACCGGGGCGAAGTCGGCAATGACAAAACTTTCAATCATCAAAAACCGACGGAGACGGAACATGAAAAAGATTTTGCTTGCTGCCGCTTGCCTAACGCTACTCGGTGTCCCTGTTCAGGCTGAAACCATCGGCTTCAGCATGCAGCGGTTCGACGACAATTTTCTTGCGATTCTTCGCAGCGGCCTGGAGGCACACGCCAAAGACCTTGGGAACGTGACCTTGTTGATCGAGGATGCGCAGGGCGACATCGCCCGGCAGCAAAGCCAGATCGACAATTTCATTGCTGCCAAGGTCGATGGGATGATCGTGATTCCGGTCGAGGCCGACGCTGGCGTCGCGATGTCGAAGACTGCCGACAAGGCTGGAATCCCTCTGGTCTTCGCCAACAATCAGCCGTCCAATGTCGATGAGCTGCCAGAAAGGCAGGCCTTCGTTGGGTCCGACCAGATCCAGGCAGGCAGCCTGGAGGCGCGCGAGGTGTGTCGCCTGCTCGGCGGCAAGGGCAAGGCCGTGATTCTGATGGGCGAGCTCGGAACCCTGGTTGCGCGTGGCCGCACCGAGGCGGTGCACGAGGTCTTCAAGTCCGACGAATGCAAGGGCATCGAAATCGTCGAAGAGCAGACGGCGACCTGGTCGCGCACGCAAGCGCTCGACCTGACCACAAACTGGCTGTCGGCGGGGCTCAACTTCAACGCTGTCATCGCAAACAATGACGAGATGGCGCTCGGTGCGCTTCAGGCCATCAAGGCAAGCGGCGGAGCAACCAGCGATTACGTCATTGCCGGCATCGATGCGACGCAGGACGCCTTAACGGCCATGAAGTCGGGCGACCTCAAGGTGACCGTTTTCCAGGATGCCATCAGCCAGGGAAAAGGTGCGCTCGACACGGTTCTAAAGCTGGCGCGAGGCGAAAAGACCGACAGGAAGGTCTTCACGACGCTCGAACTCGTCACCAAGGACAACATGGACAAGTACCTGAACAGGAATTGATCGCCAGCATCGCGCGCCGGTCATTTATCGGCGCGCGGACTGTTCCGTTCGATCTGGATTGGGGACCACTTCCATGCAGACCACAGTCGCCGTTACGCCACCCCCACCCGGCATTGAGGAGAAGCGTCAGCCCTGCCTGCTGAGCGTGACCGGGATCAGCAAGTCGTTTCCGGGCGTGGTGGCGCTTGACGATGTGAGCTTTCAACTCAGGCGAGGCACCGTCCACGCACTCATGGGCGAGAACGGCGCGGGGAAATCCACGCTGATGAAGATCCTGGCGGGAATATATCAGCCCGATGCGGGAGAGATCCGCCTAGACGGCGTTTCCGCCCAGTTCAAGACGCCGCTCGACGCGCTGGTGCAGGGGGTCGGCATGATCCATCAGGAGTTGAACCTGATGCCCTCGATGACGGTCGCGGAAAACATCTGGATCGGCAGAGAGCCACGCAATCGATTT
Organism: Mesorhizobium sp. LjNodule214; assembly: GCF_964252735.1. Taxonomy (NCBI): domain Bacteria; kingdom Pseudomonadati; phylum Pseudomonadota; class Alphaproteobacteria; order Hyphomicrobiales; family Phyllobacteriaceae; genus Mesorhizobium; species Mesorhizobium sp. LjNodule214. The sequence continues at coordinate 1,983,120 of NZ_CAXUPE020000001.1, read as the reverse complement.
GGGATCGTCGACCATCGGCGCATGAATCGCCTGTCGCGAGATCTTCTGACGGAGCTGAAAATCAACCTCGATCCAGAGATGGAAGTGCGCCATCTGTCGATCGCCAGCAGGCAGATGGTGGAAATCGCCAAGGCAGTTTCCTACCGCTCTCGCGTCCTGATCATGGACGAGCCCACCTCGGCGCTGACAGAGCGCGAGTCGGCCCACCTTTTCGAGATAATAGACGACCTGAGGACCCAGGGCATCGGCATCGTCTACATCTCGCATAAGATGAACGAGATATTCGAGATCGCCGACGAAATCTCCGTTTTTCGTGACGGCAAGTATATCGGCACCCATCCAGCGGCCGCCACCAACCGAGACGAGATCATCCGCATGATGGTCGGCAGGGACATTTCGAAAATGTTTCCGAAAGAGAACGTGCCGACCGACGATATCTTGCTTTCGGTTCGGGACCTCACTTTGCGCGGCGTCTTCTCGGGGGTCTCTTTCGATCTGCGGGCGGGCGAAATACTGGGCCTTGCCGGCCTGATCGGGTCGGGGCGGTCCAACGTTGCCGAGACGATCTTCGGAGTGACGCCCGCCACCAGCGGCGAGATATGGATAAAGGGGCAACGCGTCGCTCTAAAGTCGCCGCGCGATGCGATCGCCAACGGAATGGCCTTTCTGACAGAAGACAGAGAACAAAGCGGCTGTTTTCTCGTCCTCGACATCCTCGAGAACATGCAGGTTGCCGCTCTTCAAAGCCAATTCGTCAAAGCCGGTTTCGTCCAAAGCAAGGTGATTGCCGCAGCATGCAGCGAGATGAGCACGACCTTGCGCGTCAAGAGCTCCGGGATCCACACCACAGTCGAAAACCTCTCGGGCGGCAACCAGCAAAAGGTGCTGATCGGGCGCTGGCTTTTGACCAAACCGGGCATCCTCATCCTCGACGAGCCGACACGCGGCATCGACGTTGCTGCCAAAGCCGAGATTCACGCGCTGGTGTCATCGCTCGCCAGCGCGGGCGCGGGCGTCATTCTGATCTCCTCGGAGATGCCGGAGATCCTTGGAATGAGCGATCGGATCATGGTGATGCATGAAGGAAAGATCACCGGCGTTCTGGATCGTGATGAGGCGACGCAGGTCAAAATAATGGAACTCGCTTCGAAGTAAGCGAGGAATAGAGGAACTGTACGATGGGAAAAGACACAACAGCCGCCGCTGTTCCTGGGTACCGTGGCAGCTTTGGCGGTTGGCGAAAACCTCAGGAACTCAATATTTTCCTGGTCCTGGTGGGGATCGTTCTTCTGTGCGAGGTGTGCGGTTGGCTTTTGATCGGGCAGAGTTTCGTCTGGAATCCGCAGCGCCTCACGATCACCATCCTCCAGGTGTCTGTGGTCGGGATTATCGCAATCGGCGTGACACAGGTCATCATTACCGGGGGGATCGACCTGTCTTCCGGGTCCGTCGTGGCGGCAAGCGCGATGATGGCGGCTGGGTTTGCCCAATCTGCGGAATGGTCGAAGGCTCTCTATCCATCACTGACCGATTTGCCCGCTATCTTCCCGATCGCCATCGGCATCCTGATCGGTTTGGTTGCAGGCATAGTCAACGGCGTTTTTGTTGCCTATGCGCGAATCCCGCCGTTCATCGCAACGCTTGGAATGATGGTTTCGGCAAGGGGCATTTCGAAATGGTATACAAAAGGCCAGCCTATTTCGGGACTGACCGATCAATTCACCGCCATCGGCTCGTCTGCGTGGCCGGTGTTTGTTTTCATTGTCGTTGCCATAGTCTTCCATGTCGCGCTCCGTTACACCCGATACGGCAAGTACACCTACGCCATTGGCGCTAACGTCCAGGCAGCGCGGGTCTCCGGCATAGATGTCGAAAGGCATCTGGTGAAGGTCTACGCGATCGCCGGAATGCTCGCCGGGCTCGCCGGCATCGTCACCGCGGCGCGCGCGCAGACGGCGCAATCGGGCATGGGATATATGTATGAGCTCGATGCGATTGCCGCAGCCGTGATCGGCGGAACGTCGCTTGCCGGCGGGGTGGGCCGGATAGGGGGTACCGTTATCGGCGTCGTAATCCTGGGCGTGATGTCGTCGGGCTTCACGTTTCTGCGGGTCGACGCCTACTACCAGGAAATCGTCAAGGGCCTGATCATCGTTACGGCCGTGACCATTGATGTCTACCGGAATCGGCAGAAGGGCTCCTAGACTGAGCCCACGTTCGAAGGGCGTCCATCTCCAAAAATACAACAAACAGCCGTTCAGATAAAACTCACCAAGGCAGGGAAGTTCCGCAAGCGCAGACAGACCTCAGGTCAATCCCGTAAAATTTCATCGATGGATCGAAAATGCGAATCAAAGCGCTGGACAGCTTGACATTGCGTCATTTGGACATCGGCTTGTTCACCGGATGCATACCTCAAAGATGGCGATATTTGGCTAGGGTTCACGAAGTTGCTCGTCGCCTTGTTGACAAACATGGGGCGAGCCACGCGTCCGATCTTGTAAAACGGGCCGCTGCCAGAGCGTCGGGGAGGCGCGGGGCGATCCTGCGGGCCGTCGCAGAGTCAGTGAGCGATTTGATACGGTTGGACATTTTTTACCATTGATTGGCTGATTTGAGCTGTCCGCAATCACTCACAGATGGGCGTCAGGTAGCCTGTATCGTTTCAACCTTCATAGCCGATGCTCTGACTACGTGGACGCCGCAACGCTCGAAAGCGGCAGCCTCTTGGACGCCGAGACCGTGCTCCGCCACCAACGTGTAGCCTTCGTCACCTCCTACGACAGCGAACGGGGCCGTGGTGCCAAGTTTCTCGAGAGTGGCAGCGACCACGATCGAACGACTCGCCCTCGCCACCGCCCGCATCATTTCCGCTTCCTCAAAACTGAAAGCCGTTATTCCTGCTTCTGCGTCAACGCCGCACGCGCCAAGAAAACATATGTCGGTATGAATGGACTCGACGTCCCTGATTGCTCTTCCACCCAGAATAGCTCCGCTTCTTTGGTCAAGGCGCCCACCGATAACAATGACCTCGATGTTCGATCGGTCGGCGATCGCCCCCACGACGACGATCGAGTTCGTCACCACGGTGATGTTGTTGTCGTTCGATAGTGCCATCGCCACAGCAGCATTTGTCGAGCCCGCATCAACGAAGATCGTGCTGCCGGGAGGGACAAGTTTGGCTGCCGCCATGCCTAAAATCGCATTCCGGTTAGCAAGACTTGTGTGTAGTTTCACAGTTGGGACCGACCCTGGGGAAATCGGCAAGGCGCCGCCATACACCCGCCGGCACAGCCCCGCCGCAGCCATTTCTCTCAGATCACGCCTGATTGTGTCTTCGGATACTCCGAGTTCCTGCGCCAATTCGGCTGCGATCACCCGCCCCCGCGCGCTTAGACGGCCCTTTATGAGAGACTGACGCTCCCCCAGCAATAGGTAGGACAAAACTTCCTCACTTCACGCACAAATCGGCATAAACGTGAACCGCGCGAAGAAAAGTGTCAATGTATTTACAGCATCCGGCTCCCTATGCCTGCTCGGTTGGCGCTGTAAACGTTGCAAGGCGGCAGGACATCCCGCCCCGGACGAGGCCCGATCCAGGTGTACCGCTTGCCGCGCGGAGTTCCGCACTCTATGACCGTGTAGGCGCTGGGCTATTCGACTACCAATTCGGGTGCTCTTTTCGCCGAGTAAACCTGAATACTCTGTGGCCTTCATGACCGCTTCGAATCGCGCGGCTCAATGCTCGTACGCCCGCGCGGTGTTGGTTCCAGAAACTGTGACGGCCGCTGCCTGGTTTGCAGGAAAAGGACTAGAGGATACTGCAAGACCTCTGTGCGACAGACAAATCACAGATACCGATCCACTCCGATGGTTGTCTGCAGGGATATCCCACCTGTCGCAGCAGTCGAAACGGAGAGGCGATCCGCAATTTAATCGAGGTGCTCGAAGCCTGTGGGTGGCTGCAAGAAGCGGTTGCCAACGCAAATACAGGTGATTTGTCAGGGGCGCTGTTCTCTATGCGCTCGGGCCGCTGATGCAAACGTTTTGCCTCAACTATAACGAGGCGATTAGATCTTGGTTCGGCGCGCATTCGGGCTTGAGCGCCGCTTGCCGATCGCGCTGCAATTCGTCACGTTTGATGCCGCACAGGCAGCTGGTCTTAAGAAGGCCCCTTCCCTTCCTCCAACGATCGCGTCCACGATGGATGCCTTCCACGCGAAAATGAGCTCAAGGACCCCGCGTTCACCTATCGCGTCGCGTTCGTGCCGAAGCTCGGCAGCAAGGCGAGCAAATCAGACACCGCCGTCGAATTTATCAAGCCGAATTCAGATGAAGCGCGGGCGATCAATGCTGTACTGCTCAAGGAGGTCGACACAAGGCGCGCTATACTGCCGGGCAGGTAGTCGATTCGATGCACGCCGAAGGATATCCGAAGTTCAACCAAGCGGCGTACACTGCGCTATGGAAGGAACTGGATGCGAAGGACCCGGCAAAGGGGTTCGGCAAGGCTGGTGACTACAAGAACACGTGGGTCTGGTTCGACAGCTGGCTCGCCCGCGTGCGCGCGCATTGCCAAGAGAATGCCAGCAAATACGTGACTGCTGTGAGCGTCCGCTTCTGGGAAACACTGCCACTGGCCCGAACGACTGCCATGAGGCGCAAAGCTGCCATTTGGTAGAAGACAATGCGATCGGCGAGGAGCTGGACCACCTCTTGAATCGAAACTGGCGAACCGCCTCTTAAGTTATTGATAGATAAAGATCATGTTGGTCGCTGAGGGTCAACGTTTTCTACACAAAATCAATACGTTAGCGGCTGGTTCGCCAACCCATATCTCTCGTATGATCTCGCATGGTCTGGCGAACCCGAGAATCGAAAGGAGGAATGACGACAGATCGCCATCCAACTTCATTTCCAAGTGACAATTGTCTCTAATCAATTCGGCTGTTTCAAAATTTCTCAGGATGTGCCCTACAAGAGCGACGTCCAGAAACTCAGCGCCGGATGACCGGTTTCGCCGGTGGGCTCAATCGCTGAGGGCAACACACTAGTCTTTCATCAAAGATGGAGTGTGGGCCATGAAGCAGCGACGTCGCATCTATTATTCTGCTGCCCAGCGATCGGAGATCTGGGATCGGTGGCAGGCTGGCGAGTCGATGAAGTCGATTGGGCGGCGGTTTGATCGGGCGTCATCATCGGTGTTCTCGGTGATCTCCCCAGCCGGCGGCATTCTCCCAGCCGAGCGGCGACGGGCGCCCAAGGCGCTCAGTCTGGGCGAGCGGGAGGAGATATTCCGAGGGCTCAGTACGCGGTGCTCTTTGCGTTCGATCGCCCACACACTGGGTCGATCGCCGTCCACGATCAGTCGTGAGGTCCTTCGCAATGGCGGGCCTGATCGGTATAGAGCAGCACGTTCCGATCACGCCGCTTGGGATCGGGCCCTGCGCCCCAAGCTGTGCAAGCTGGCTTGCTGTCCGTCCCTAGCCCGGACAGTATCGGTCAAGCTGCAGCGGAAATGGTCGCCAGAGCAGATTGCCGGCTGGCTCAAGCGCACCTACCCAGGGGAGCCGCATAATCAGGTGTCGCACGAAACGATCTATCGCAGCCTGTTCATCCAGGCACGTGGAGTGCTGAAAAAGGAACTGCTGGAGCATCTTAGAGCCAGGCGCACGATCCGCCGTTCCCGGCACGCCAGCATGAAGCGGAGTGGGTTGGGCCAGATCAAGGATGCAATCTCCATCAGCGAACGGCCCGCCACCGTCGAAGATCGAGCAGTTCCCGGCCACTGGGAGGGCGACCTCATCGGCGGGTCCAAGAACAGCTACGTGGCGACGCTGGTCGAGCGTCACTCGCGCTATGTGATGCTGATCAAGGTCGCCAACAAAGATACCGAAAGCGTCGTCTCAGCCCTAATCAAGCAGTCGCAGAAATTGCCCGGGGAACTCTATCAATCGCTGACGTGGGACCGAGGCAAAGAGCTTGCCGACCACCAGCGGCTGACACTGGCCACGGATGTCGAGGTCTACTTCTGCGATCCTCGATCACCCTGGCAGCGCGGCTCGAATGAAAACACCAACCGACTGCTGCGCCAATATCTGCCACGTGGTACCGACCTGTCCCTGCACAGCCAGGCAAAGCTCAGCGCCATCGCGCGGCAGCTCAACGAACGCCCCAGAAAGACCTTGCTCTATCAGACCCCAGCGGAGAAGTTCGCTGAGTGTGTTGCAGCGATCGGTTGAACCCGCCCCCATTTCGGTCATTCCGCCGGCCTTGCGATCCTCCCGAAGCGGACATCGCAGGAAACAACGCCACAGCTTGCTTCGGCGACGTGAGCAGCGCGATCGTGAGTATTTTTGGCGCAACATCGCGGTCTTGTTCCGAGCGACCACGCTATGCGAACAATAGCGGCTCGATAATGCTGACGCCCCTGACCCTATCGACAAGGTAGATCAGGCCACGATCATCCAGCGTTACGTCGTTGGATGACGGTCGACGTTCACCTAGCGCAGGTTCTGGCACGAAATGACCGACCTCTTTCGGTAAGAAGGGATCGGCAAAATCGACCAGTCGCAGCCCCTGCGCAAACCATGCGAAAGGCACGACCGTTCCTTTAAGTCGCTCGGATGGCTGATGGCAGCCGGTCATGTGAGGTTGGGGACTGCCATCGCGATCCAGCCCCGGCACCTGAAATGTCGAGATCGGCACGGGATGCATCTCGTCGGTGATGTCAAAGGTCCAGCTGAATGCGGGCGGCGTGGGCCAAAGTTCGGCCACATCCTCATCGGCCACGATGAGGATGCGCCTGCCCTTGATCGTCTCGATTGCGACACAGAATATGGGATCAGCCTTCCGTCAGGCTATTCCCGGCAAGCTCAAGCTGATGCTGCCAGAAGTCCCAGGTTCGCGACGAAAACCCACCGACGCGAGAGCAGAGAGCGCCTGCATGCTCTATTTCACCCGGCGACAGGGCGGCAACTGTTCCCAACGCGTGGCAGCCGATTGTGCCTCGGCATTGCGGCAGGCGTATACGGCGCGAAAGACGAGGTCCGGCAGATCGGCCCCGACAAAGGTGGCTCCGTGCCGTTTCATCAACACGACCGAATTCTGGCCAAGTGCCCGCGCCAGCGAACGCCCCTCTTCCGGTTTGACCACCAGCAAGGTCGTATCCCCAAACTCGTCCTGCTGATCCCAGAACGGAACATGCGCCCCGATCGTCGCTCCCATCAGGAAGCCCGCAAGCGCGAGGCGATGGAAGAAGAAAAGCGAAGCCTTTACGCAGCCGGTAAGCTAAGCCTCGATGTCAACGAGATGCGCGAGCGCTTGCAGCGCAAGGGCCTCATCTACGAGTAATGACCGCCTTGCCCGGCGCGCGACTGATAAAATCGGCGATCCAGGCGCGCCTGCGCGACCCCGCCGAACCGTTTCGAGGCGGTTGCCTGGCCATAGACGGTGGCTACCACCTTGATATCGGGTATTCCAGGGCATCGTCGTCATCTTCGTGCTGGCGCTGGCCGGACGCCAGGCCTTGACGCGGCGCGCGCCGGCCGAACCGGTAGCCGACGATGCCGATCCCGCCACGCAGGCAGGCGACCGGCCGGCATGAGGCGGCAACGAAAGCTCTGGTCAAACCACCGTGTTGTGGTAGAGTGATCATACCAGTTGATAACGTGACGATCGGCGCGGCCATCGTTGGAAATCGGGAGCATGCATAGATGACAACGATTGCGCTGTTCGGTGCCGGCGGGAAAATGGGTTACCGCCTGTCGACCAATTTTTGCGGATCGCCCTACACGATACGTCATGTCGAGGTCAGCGAGGCGGGCCGCGAGAGGCTTAAGACCGGACTGGGCTTCGATGCGATCAGCGCCGACGAGGCGCTCGACGGTGCCGATGTGGTGATCCTGGCCGTTCCCGACACGCATATCGGCAAGGTGGCGGCGAGCATCGAAAGCAAGCTAGCGCCGGGCACAATGGTGGTGGTGCTCGACGCGGCGGCCCCGTTCGCCGGCCATCTGCCGAAGCGGCCGGATCTCACCTATTTCGTCACCCATCCCTGCCATCCGCCGATCTTCAACGACGAGACCGACATGGCGGCCAAGAAGGACTTTTTTGGCGGCGTCAAAGCCAAGCAGCATTTCGTCAGCGCGCTGATGCAAGGGCCGGAGGAGCATTACGCCAAGGGCGAGGCGATCGCCCAGATCATCTGGGCCCCGGTGATGCGCTCGCACCGCGTCACCGTCGAACAGATGGCATTGCTCGAGCCCGGCCTGTCGGAAACGGTGTGCGCCTCGCTGCTGGTCGTCATGAAGGAAGCCCTCGACGAAGTCGTGGCGCGCGGTGTCGACAGGCAAGCGGCGCTCGACTTCCTGCTCGGCCACATGAACGTGCTTGGCGCCGTCATCTTCGGCGAGACCAAGGGTGTGTTCTCGGATGCCTGCAACAAGGCGATCGAATTCGGCAAGCCGGTGCTGATGCGCGACGACTGGAAGCGCGTCTTCGAGCCGGAAGAGATCGCCGCCAGCATCCAGCGCATTACCTGAGGCGGACCGCCCTGCCTTCTCCTGTGGGAGAAGGGAGAGCCGTAAACCGCTCATCGGGTACATATCACCTGAATTTGTGGTTGACTCATCATACCAGTTGGCTTTAGCTAGTAACTGGCTTGGATCGATCATGCTTCGCTAGAAAATCGAAGTTGGGACGGGTGGAGGATGGCGGGGAACGGAAGCGAAGATCGGTTCGGATGAAGCCGGCGAACGGCTTTTCAAACCCGAGCGACGCGCTGCATGCACTGCCTGACGAATTCAATGCAGACATTGGCCTCGGTCGCCCGAGGCAGAGTTTTTCAACGGGAGGACTTCATGAAACTCACTCGCAGAATGACGCTTGCGGCTTTCGCCGGCATGCTGACGCTTGGCACGGCAATGCCCGCTTACGCGGCGGATCTCATCGCCATAATCACGCCCTCGCACGACAATCCGTTCTTCAAGGCGGAGGCCGTCGGCGCCGAAGCCAAGGCCAAGGAACTCGGCTACGAGGCGCTGGTGCTGGTCCATGACGACGACGCCAACAAGCAGTCCGAACTGATCGACACGGCGATCGGCCGCGGCGCCAAGGCGATCATCCTCGACAATGCCGGCGCCGACGCCACCGTCGCTGCCGTACAGAAGGCCAAGGACGCCGGTATCCCCTCCTTCCTGATCGACCGCGAGATCAACGCCACCGGCGTCGCCGTAGCGCAGATCGTCTCCAACAACTACCAGGGCGCCCAGCTCGGCGCGCAGGAGTTCGTCAAGCTGATGGGCGAGAAGGGCAATTTCGTCGAGCTCGTCGGCAAGGAATCCGACACCAATGCCGGCATCCGCTCGAAGGGCTATCACGATGTCATCGACGACTATCCGGACCTTAAGATGGTCGCCCAGCAGTCGGCCAACTGGAGCCAGACGGAAGCCTATTCCAAGATGGAATCGATCCTCCAGGCCAACCCCGACATCAAGGGCGTGATTTCCGGCAACGACACGATGGCGATGGGCGCCTACGCAGCACTTGCCGCCGCCGGCCGCAAGGACGTCATCGTCGTCGGCTTCGACGGATCGAACGACGTGCGCGACTCCATCACGTCGGGCGGCATCAAGGCAACCGTGCTGCAGCCCGCCTTCGCGCAGGCGCAGATGGCTGTCGTGCAGGCCGACGACTTCATCAAGAACAAAAAATCTCCCGCCCAGGAAAAGCAGCTGATGGACTGCGTGCTGGTCAATGGCGACAATGCCAAGAAGCTGGAGACCTTCGCGCTCACCAACTGAGCCGGCATGACATCAATCGCAAGGGGCGGGCTTCCGGTTCGTCCCTTGCCTCCATTTTCGTGGGTGCTTCCTGACCGCCATGCCGAACAAGCTGACCTGGTTGAGCCTCGCCGTGCCAATACTAGCCGGAATGGCGGGCCTCGGGCTCACCGCCTGCAAGATCCTGCCGACGCCGTCGGCGCAAGACGGTGGCAACACGCCCGCCTTCAATCCCGACAAGATGGTCGAGGATATCTGGGCGGTGAAGGTGATCCCTTACCTGCAGCAGAAGGGCGGAGCGTTCCCCGAAGTGCACGCTTTGGCCACTGCCGATCCCGCCGCCGCCGGCGCCAAATATGGCAACCCAAAAAAGCAGGCGAATTCGCCATGGACCTTCGCGGTGCGTGTGGAGGGCAAGATCGTCGCCGCCAACACGCAGTCGCGCGCGGCGACCATCGACGTCGATGTCGACGGCGACGGCAAGGCGGACGCGCGGGTGCAGATCGGACCGGCGGTGCGCGGCACCGCGCTGCGCGACAGCCTCGACTTTGTCCAGTTCAACGACTTCACCAACCAGATCGACTTCGCCCAGTTCGGCAAAGCATTCAACACCTATGCCGACAAGACGGTGCTATCCAAGCTGCCGCGCGAAGCGCTGGAAGGCCGCAGCGCCAAGGTGCTCGGCGCCTATACGCTGGGCAGCGGCCAGGACCTGCCGCTGGTGACGCCGGCGGAGGCAGAGATCGGGCCGAAGCCATGAGCGCCGAGCGCGACGTCATCCTTAAGCTGGAGGACGTGTCAAAAGTCTATTCAGGCACCGTCGCGGTCAAGCGCGCCAATTTCGAGGTGCGCAAGGGCGCGGTCAACGTGCTGGTCGGCGAAAACGGCGCCGGCAAGTCGACGCTGATGAAGATCATCGCCGGCGTCGAACGGCCGACGGCCGGGCGCATCTTGCTGGAAGGCGAAGAGGTCTCGTTCTGGTCATCCGGCGATGCGGTGAACCGCGGCATCGGCATGGTGTTCCAGGAGCTCAACCTGTTCGGCAATTTGAGCGTCGCCGAGAACATCTTCGCCACTCGCGAAATCACCAACCGGTTCCGCAAGATCGACAGCAAGGCGCAGGAGCGCTGCGCGGCGGAATTCCTCGAACGGCTGCAGGCCGGCATCCGGCCGGACATGCTGGTCGAGGATCTGCGCATCGGCCAGCAGCAGTTGGTCGAGATCGCCAAGGCGGTCTCGCTCGACGCGCGCATCCTGATCATGGACGAGCCGACATCGGCGCTAAGCGCTGCCGAAGTCGAGATCCTGTTCAAGGTGATCGCCGACCTCAAGGCGCGCGGTGTGGCGATCGTCTACATCTCGCACCGGCTGGAGGAGCTGATCCGCATCGGCGACTACATCACCGTGCTGCGCGACGGCCGCATCACCGGCCAGGAGAGGATGAAAAACGTCGACACGCAGTGGATCGTGCGGCAGATGATCGGCTCCGACGCCAAGGATTTCGCCAAGGCCGATGGCCATCTGCCGGGCGAGGAAATATTCCGTGCCGAGGAGATCTGCCTGCCGCGCGCGACCGGTGGACTTGCCGTCGACCATGTCTCGCTGTCGCTGCGCGCCGGCGAGATCTTGGGCATTTACGGCCTGATGGGCGCCGGGCGCAGTGAACTGTTCGACTGCATCATGGGCCGCCACGCGCATTCCACCGGTTCGATCTTCATCGCCGGCAAAAAGGTGCGCGAGCGCGACACGACGCGGCGCATCCGGCGCGGCCTGGCGCTGATCCCTGAAGACCGCCAGCGTGAAGGGCTGGTGTCGATCCTTTCGGTCGCCAGCAACCTGACGCTGGCCAGCCTGTCGCGCTTCGCCCGCCTGTTCCACATCCTGGGCGCCGAGGAAAGGCAGGCGGTGACCGGCATGGTGCGCGAACTGGCGATCAAGGTCGCTGACCCGGCGCAGGAGGTCTCCTCGCTGTCGGGCGGCAACCAGCAGAAGGTGGTGATCGGCAAGGCGCTGCTCACCGGACCCAAAGTGCTCTTGATGGACGAGCCCAGCCGCGGCATCGATGTCGGCGCCAAGGCCGACGTCTTCCGCACCATGCGCAAGCTGTCCCGTGATGGGCTCGGCATCCTCTTCGCCACCTCCGACCTCGACGAGGTGATGGCTCTGTCCGACCGCATTGCGGTGATGAGCAACGGAAAACTGACCGGCATGTTTGACCGCGCCGAGGCGACGGAGGCGGCGATCATCGCCGCGTCAGCGCTTGGCCACGGACCCGCAGGGCATACGGAGAAAAACGTCCATGACTGACATTCCAGCCAAGGCGGCTGCCCCTTCCGCGTCCAGCGGCTCCGTGCTGCTGACGCTGATGAAGCTCAGGACCTTCATCGCGCTGATTGCCGTGCTAGTGTTTTTCTCGATCGCGGCGCCGAACTTCCTGTCGGCCGCCAATCTGATCCTGATGGCCAAGCACGTGGCACTAAACGCCTTCCTGGCCATGGGCATGACCTTCGTCATCATCACCGGCGGCATAGACCTGTCGGTCGGCTCGATCGTCGGCCTGTGCGGCATGGTCGCCGGCTATCTGGTGCTCAACGGCATCGACCTGCAGATCGGCTACACGATCTATTTCAACGTCGTCGAGATCGCGCTGATTACGCTTGCCGTCGGCATATTGATCGGCGCCGTCAACGGGCTGCTGATCACAAGACTCAACGTCGCGCCGTTCATCGCCACGCTCGGCGTGCTCTATGTCTCGCGCGGCCTGGCGCTGTTGTCGTCGGACGGCCGCACTTTCCCCAATCTCGTCGGCAAGCCGGAACTCGGCACCACCGGCTTCGGCTATCTAGGCGCCGGCAAGCTGCTCGGCCTACCTGTCTCGATCTGGATCCTGATCGTCGTGGCGCTGGGCGCGGCCTATCTCGCCAAATACACGCCGCTCAGCCGGCACATCTTCGCGGTCGGCGGCAATGAGCGGGCGGCGCGGATTTCGGGCGTCCGGGTCAACATGGTGAAGATGTTCGTCTACATGTTCTCCGGCTTCTGCGCGGCGATCGTCGGCCTGATCATCTCGTCCGAGCTGATGGCCTCGCATCCGGCGACAGGCGAGAGCTTCGAGCTCAACGCCATCGCCGCGGCGGTACTCGGCGGCACCTCGATGTCAGGTGGACGCGGCACAATTGGCGGCACCATCGTCGGCGCCTTCGTTATCGGCATTCTTTCGGACGGGCTGGTGATGATGGGGGTCAGCTCTTTCTGGCAGATGGTGATCAAGGGTCTCGTCATCATCGTCGCCGTGGTCGTCGACCAGGCGCAGCGCCGGCTGCAAAGCCGCGTAACGCTGATGCAGATGGCGAAGGTGGGCTGAGCATGGCGGAACTGCGCGGAGCGCTGATCGGCTGCGGCTTCTTCGCCGTCAACCAGATGCATGGCTGGCGCGACATCGAAGGCGCAGCGATCGTCGCCATCTGCGACCGCGATCCGGAGCGGCTTCAGATCGTTGGCAACCAGTTCGGCATAGCGAAGCGCTACACCGACGCGGCGGAGATGTTCGCCAGCGAAAAACTCGACTTCGTCGATATCGCCACCACCGTCGGCAGCCACCGGCCGCTGGTTGAGTTGGCCTCCGCCAACCGCGTTCCGGCGATCTGCCAAAAGCCGTTTGCGCCGACGCTCGCCGATGCCAAAGCCATGGTGCAGGCGTGCACTGAGGCCGGCGTGCCGCTGATGGTGCATGAGAACTTCCGCTGGCAGTCGCCGATCCAGGCGGTGCGCGCCGTGCTCGACGGCGGTGAGATCGGCACGCCGTTCTTTGGACGGATTTCCTTCCGCTCGGCCTATGACGTGTTTTCCGGCCAGCCTTACTTGGCGACCGGAAAGCGCTTCATCATCGAGGATCTCGGCATCCACGTAATCGACATCGCCCGCTTCCTGTTCGGCGATGTCTCAACGATCACAACGCGAACCGCGCGCATCAACCCCGCCATCGCCGGCGAGGATGTCGCGACCATGTTGATGGATCATAACTCCGGCGTCACGTCGGTGGTCGACTGCAGCTACGCGACGAAACTTGCCGTCGAGCCGTTTCCCGAAACGCTGATCGAGATCGACGGCAGTGACGGCACGATCCGGCTGGCGCAGGGTTACAAGCTCACCGTCACCGGCAAGAAAGGAACCGCCGTGAGTGACGTTTCGCCGCCGCTGTTGCCCTGGGCGTCGCGTCCCTGGCACAACATCCAGGAAAGCGTCCTCGCCATCCAGAAGCACTGGGTCGACTGCCTGGCGAAGGGGATCGAACCGGCAACCTCGGGCGCCGACAACCTCAAAACGTTCGCGCTGGTCGAGGCCGCCTATGCGGGTGCTGCGAGCCGCGAGCCCGTGCGGCTCGATACATTACTCGGATGACCGCCGACGCTTTCCTCCTCTACGGCACATCGGCGGTCGAGGCCGGATCGGTCAGGCTGAGCGCGGGCTTGCTCAGTGCCGACTTCGTCAACGGCAATCTGCGCACGATCCGCCACGACGGCACCGAAGTGCTGCGCGCCATCGCCTATATCGTGCGCGACCGCGACTGGGGCACCTACGAGCCCGAACTGACCGGCCTTGTCATCGACCAGAATGAGGAAACCTTTTTCGTCAGCTATTCGGCAAGCTGCGTTGGACCGGGCGGAAGCCGGCTCGGCTTCCGCGCCACGATCAAGGGCTCTGCGAGCGGCGAGCTGGTGTTCGACGTCAGTGCGCTCCCCGAAAGCGATTTCGAGACCAATCGCTGCGGCTTCTGCATCCTGCACCCGATCGCCGGCCTCGCCGGCAGCCCGGTAACGGTCGAACATACAGATGGCCGTATCGTGGGAACAAAACTTCCGTTGCTGATCGATCCCTGGCAGCCCTTCAAGGACATTCGCGCCATCACGCATGAGGTGCGTCCCGGCGTCAGTGCCGAATGCCGGATGGAAGGCGACATTTTCGAGATGGAAGACCAGCGCAACTGGTCGGATGCCTCCTACAAGACCTATGTGCGGCCGCTGGCGCTGCCGTGGCCCTATGTGCTGCCGGCCGGGCAACCCAATCGCCAAACGATCAGCCTGAACATCACGGGTGAAGCGAAAGCGCCGGCTGCCATCGCAGCGGGCGAGCCGGTTCGCGTCGCGCTCGGCGAGCCCGGTTCGGCGCTGCCGGATGTCGGCGTGATCATCTATCCGGATGATGTCGAGACAGCGCTTGCGAACCTTTCGATGCTGTCCGACCTCGGCCCGCAGCAGCTGATCTTCCACTACGATCCGACGCGCGGCCACGGGCTCGACGCCTTGCGCTCTTTCGCCCGGCTTGCCTTCGCCTACCCAGCCAAGACGACACTCGAATGCGTCGTTGTCGGCATGGGTGATCTCGACGCCGAGCTTTCAGGCGTCGCCGACATGGTGCTTCAGGCTGGGCTGAAACTCTCGGCCATTGCCGTCTCGCCTTCGATCGACCGGCAGTCGACGCCGCCGGGCAGCGCGTGGCCGGAATGCCCGCCGCTCGAGGATGTCTATGCGGCAGCGCGGCGCGCCTTTCCGGACATTCGCCTTGGCGGCGGCATGTTCAGCTATTTCACCGAGTTGAACCGCAAGCGCGTGCCCGCCGGCCCGCTCGATTTCATCACCCACTGCACCTGCCCGATCGTGCATGCGGCGGACGATCTCAGCGTCATGCAATCGCTGGAAGCGCTGCCTTTCATCACGCAGTCGGCGCGGGCGATCTTCGGCGCAAAGCCATACCGTATCGGCCCGTCGACGATTGCCATGCGCCAGAACCCCTATGGCGGCGCGACCAAGGACAATTTTGACGGCCAGCGCATCGCCATGGCCAATCATGACCCGCGCCATGCCGGCCAATTCACGGCGGCATGGACGATCGGCTATGCCGCGCGCGTAGCGCCGGCTGGGTTGGAAATGCTGACGCTTTCCGGTTTCGCCGGGCCGTTCGGTGTGCTGGCGGCGTCCGGGGAACCGGTCGCAGAAGGATCGCCGCGGCCGATCTTCCAGGCCATCGAGGGGCTCTGCGAACTGGCTGGCCTTGCACATGTTGCGGCAAGGACAAGCGATGAGACCAAGGTGTTGGCGCTGGCCGGCCGCAATGCTTCGGGCGAGACCATTGTGTGGTTGGCCAACCTGACAGCGGACAATGTGGCGGTCGACACTTCAGCGCTTGGCCGCAGCCAGCTTGTGATGACGCCTCACGCCATCGCGCGGATCTGAGGCGGCGAAGTCAGTTGCCGGTGTTCATCACATAGAGCGCGCGCGAGCGTTCGAGATGCTTGATCATCGCCTTCTCGGCGCCGTCGGCATCCTTCTTCTCGATGCGGCCGATGATCTCTTCATGCTCGGTCAGCGTGAACTTTTCCTTGCCGGTCCAGATCAGCATCTCGGTGTGGTATTCCTTGAGCCAGCCCAGCATCGCCTCGCTGACAGCGACGTAGATCGGGTTGCCGGAAATCGCCGCGATCTGGGTGTGGAACTTCATGTCGGCGGAGATGAAGGCCTCGGCGTCGCCGCGAAAGCCGCGCTGCTCGGCAACGGTGGCGCGCAGCCGCTGCACATCCTCGGCGGTGGCCTTCTCGGCGGCTTCCCTGACCATGCCGCGCTCGAAGAAGATGCGCGCGCTCTTCAAATGCTCCAGCGTGTCCTTCGACGACGACAGGATGATCTTGGCGGCGCCGTCGACCTGCTTGATGATCGACTTGGCGGTGAGTTGCAGCACCTTGGCACGCTCGCCATGCGAGATCGCCACCAGTCCCATATTGCTCAGCGCCTGCATCGCCTCGCGGATGGCAGGACGGCCGACCTCGAAGCGCTCCATCAATTCGCGCTCCGAGGGCATATCGTCGCCCGGCATCAATTCGCCACTGGTGATCAGCCGCTTCAGCCGCAGAAAGACTTCGTCGGAAAGCTTGCGCCGGACGATCGGTTCCGAACGGTTCATCGTCGCGAATCACTCCCTTGACCCGGCCCTATCTAACACCGCCGGCGCAATTCCCGGAATTGCTGTCCCTCGACCGAGCTGAAACGTCCAGCCGGATATTGCTTGCAATACTTATGTACTCATTATACCAGATTTCGAGCAGCGGTGAACTTTTTTCGAACGCCTCGGCCTGAGACTGCGGACCATGATAACCCTCACCTATCGCATAGAGACCTCTGGCAGCATCGAGGCGCTGGCGGCCAAAATAGCCAGCGACCAGTCGACCGGTACCTTCGTTTCGCTGCCCGGGGAGACCGAGGAGCTGAAGGCGCGGGTGGCAGCGCGGGTGCTGGCGATACGGCCCCTGCCCGATGCCGAGCGGCCATCCATTCCTGAAGCGGGCGACGGGCCGTTCAAGCGCGCCGATGTCGACATCGCCTTCCCCTTCGATGCCATCGGCACCGACCTTGCAGCGCTGATGACCATCGCCATCGGCGGCACCTATTCGATCAAAGGCCTGTCCGGCATCCGCGTCGTCGACATGAAGCTGCCGGAGCAATATCGCGGCGCGCATCCCGGACCGCAGTTCGGCGTCGCCGGCAGCCGCAGGCTGACCGGGGTAACGGATCGCCCGATCATCGGCACCATTGTTAAGCCGGCGCTGGGGCTGAGGCCGCATGAGACGGCCGCTATGGTGGGCGAGCTGATCGAGGCCGGCGTCGACTTCATCAAGGACGACGAGAAGCTGATGAACCCGGCCTATTCGCCGCTGGCCGAACGGGTGAAGGCAATCATGCCTTTGATCCTCGACCACGAGCAGAAGACCGGCAAGAAGGTGATGTATGCCTTCGGCATCTCGCATGCCGATCCGGACCAACTGATGCGCAACCATGAACTTGTGGTCGAAGCCGGCGGCAATTGCGCGGTGATCAACATCAACTCCATCGGCTTCGGCGGCATGGCTTTCTTGAGGAAGCGCTCCGGCCTGGTGCTGCATGCGCATCGCAACGGCTGGGACATCCTCACCCGCCATCCTGGGCTCGGCATGGATTTCAAGGTCTGGCAGCAGTTCTGGCGGCTGCTCGGCGTCGACCAGTTCCAGATCAACGGCATCGCCTCGAAATACTGGGAGCCGGACGACTCCTTCATCCGCTCCTTCGAGGCGGTGACGACGCCGCTCTTTTCGCCTGATGATAGCGCCCTGCCGGTGGCGGGCTCTGGCCAGTGGGGCGGGCAGGCGCCCAAAACCTATGAGCGCACCGGCCGCACGGTCGATCTGCTCTATCTCTGCGGCGGCGGCATCGTCAGCCATCCGGACGGGCCGGGCGCCGGCGTGCGCGCCGTGCAACAGGCCTGGCAAGCGGCGGTCGACGGCATTCCGCTCGAGGATTTCGCCAAGAGCCATGCGGAGCTGGCGCGCTCGATCGAGAAATTCGGCGACGGCAAGGCGGCCTGAAGCATGCAGGACCTTCTGCTCAGCTATTATGGAGACGACCTCACCGGCTCGACCGATGTGATGGAGGCGCTGGAGCTCGGCGGCGTGCCGACCGTGCTGTTCATGCGGCAGCCGGACGCGGCGCAGTTGGCGCGGTTTTCGCATTGCCGCGCCGTTGGGCTGGCCGGCACCAGCCGCAGCGAGACGCCGCAGTGGATGGACATGCATCTCAAGGATGCCTTCGGCTGGCTGAAGACGCTAAATGCCGCCATCTGCCACTACAAGGTCTGCTCGACCTTCGATTCCAGCCCGACGATCGGCAGCATCGGCCGGGCGATCGAGATCGGCCGTTCGGTGTTTACGCAGAAGAGCGTGCCGCTCGTGGTCGGCGCGCCGCAGCTCAAACGCTACACGGCCTTCGGCCATCTGTTCGCCGCCTATCGCGACCGACACTACCGCATCGACCGCCATCCGGTGATGAGCCGCCACCCGACGACGCCGATGGATGAGGCGGACCTCTTGATCCATCTATCGCGGCAGACCGCGCTTGCCTCGGGATTGCTTGACCTTGCGACGCTGGGCTCGGTCGACCGCTCGGCAGCTTTCGATCGCCTCGCCGAAGATGGCGCCGCGATCGTGCTTATCGATGTCGACAGTCCGGAAAGCCAGGCGTTCGCCGGCAAGGAGATATGGCGCACGCGCAAGCCAAGCGGTTCCTTCGTCGTCGGCTCCTCGGGCATCGAATATGCGCTGCTCACCGAATGGGCGGAGATTGGGACAGTCCGCGCGGAACCTCGCTTTCTCCCGCCGGGCGCCGCCGATCGCGTCGCTGTCGTTTCGGGCAGCTGCTCGCCGACCACGGAACGGCAGATCCGGCATGCGCTGACCGACGGATTCGACGGCATCGAAGTTGATCCCATCGAACTGGTCTCGGAGGCTTCCGAACACGCGATCGCGCGTGCGGCCGCAAGCGGCCGCACCAGCTTGCAGGCCGGGCGCAGTATCATCCTCTATACGGCGCTCGGGCCTACGGCGGATCGCGGCGCCGAGATCGACCGCCAGGATGGCGCCCGCCACAAGCTCGGCCGAGGCCTCGGCATGTTGCTTCGGCAACTGACCGAGCAGCAGGCCCTGAAGCGCGTCATCATCGCCGGCGGCGACACGTCAAGCCATGCGCTCGGACAGATGGGCGTCGATGCGCTGACGGTCAGGATGCCGCTGCCCGCCTCGCCGGGGTCACCGCTGTGCGTCGCCCATTCGCGCATCGCGGCGATCGACGGGCTGGAGGTGGCGCTGAAGGGTGGGCAGGTCGGAGCCGACCGCTATTTCTCGGCCATCCGCGACGGCCTCGGCGGTTGACAGCGCCGTTGGGCAGCCAAAACTGCTAGACTAAACCTCAGTACGGTCGCAGGTTGAATGATGACCGTTTTCGTAAAAGTCGCGCTTAGCGAGGACTAGCCGACATGAGGCGCAAAGCCGCCGCCCCTCTTGCGGCCGGCGCAGGTCAGCTACGGGTCAAGTCGGGCATATCCGGAGTGGCTTGAAAATTCACTTCGCGACAGGCCCCGAAATCGCTCTCGAACACAACCCGATTTGACCTTTATGGGAGGGGTTCGAGTCCATGGTGTGGTCAAAGAAAAAATAAATAAATAAAATCAGTAAGTTAGATGGGTATTTTTGTGGGCCTGGAGGATGTGCCGCAAACGTTGATTTTGTTGAGTTTTTCGTGTGCCAAAATCAGAAATCTTCCCGTATCGTTCCGCATGGCCTCGTGACGCATGATAGTCGATTGTAGCTAACCTCGTGTGCGAACGTTCGGAGCCGTGCGCCGATCACCGTCCTGAAGGTCAACGACTGGGCGCGCCTGTTAGGCCCCCACAGAGCCGCTACCCCCCGCCGCCGACAAACCCTGGCAGGGCTAGTGCCCGAGGTAGCCTGCTACGACATTTGCCGAACGTTCTTACTCGCGCAGGTGTGGCCTTAAGTCGCAAACTATTGGCTTCGTATAGCATGGCTTCGGGCTTCATTGATGCTGCGACCAACACCATATGGTGGTGCATAGCCTTCCAAAACGAGAGAAGCTCGCCTCGGCGGGGTCGCACCGCGGCCGTCAGCCAGCATCGACTTATGAACTAGGAGCCTGAAAACCATCATGCCTGAAAATATCAGACTGACTGCGAGAGACGTCCCCCTCATTCACCTAGGCGTCTATCAGTGCCGCTTCCCGGTGAGCGAAGACGCATCCATACCCGGCGGCTACCGTTTTTGTGCTGGGCCAACTTCGCCGGATCGCGTCTACTGCGATCACCACCACAGCATCGTGACGGCAGTCGACCCTCGTCGAGCCCGTTCGGGTCTCCGGTTGGCTCAACGACGCGCCGCGTAGGTCACGTTTGGTGTGTTGAGCCGTCCGCTCGCTGCGACGTTGCTTCGTGGTCGATGATATCGGCCCATCAAATCTCTTTTGCAATTCGGCGACCTCATGGCGCAACCGCGATCTCAAGCGAGGTTGCCGGTAGTGTCCGTTTCAAGGCAGTGGCCGAGCTAACTTCACGGCCGAGATGAGGCGCTTTTCGGACAGGGCTTTTGGGCCGCAAGCGGCCTGCCAGCTCACAGGACGAGGTCATGGTCATTCCGCTTTAGACCAGTAGCTGACCATCCAACGGATTCGCGGACTAACTGATCGACGGAGCCGAAGATCGGAGGCGAAGGCCTACAAGCTTGCGACGCCGATGAACCAAACCCCTAAAGGCCGTCTTCTCATGACGGGGGCCGGCGATCCTGGGGAACGGGAGCACCACGCTGGCGCTCGACGACGCCCGTGCTCGTCAAAGCGGGTACCAGAGCCATCCTTTCCCGCTAGACTAGCCGTGGTGGCGTTTGTCTCGGATACGCACACAAATACCAGTGATGGTGCCAACCACCGTGCTGCGGCCATTGTCGGCACGATAGTTGTCCGAACAGATGACCATGGCGATTTGGCTGAACGGCTCAGTAAAAAGACGGTGTCCCTGTCCAGCGCCCATAAATGTTTCGGCATTCAAACCCGACCAGTGGAATAGCCTAGCCAGGTTCTCGACATCTGGCCTTTGTCCCTGCGCCATAAGGATCAATGTTGAAGCGCTGACTCCTGAAAGGTCAGCGGCTTGCTTCCAGTTCAGTCTTCTATCTGACTTCTTTCGATCCAGCGCCTTCAAAAACGCCTGTGTGTTGAACTCAGATCGCGTCATCCAGTCCACTCTTTCAAACAAGGTATGAATCTGTATCGACTTTCGAGCTCAACGCACGAAGACGAGCCGTATTGGAGAAAAAGCACGCCCATGCCGACCTAGGTCTCCCGTTCGGCTATTCAACGTCGAGCAGTGGACCGCGCTACATCTTCACCCGATCCGACTTCGGATCGTACATCGGCTTCAGCGATGCTTCGGCGGCAAAGCGCTCGCCGGCGATCTCGATCTCGTAGGACGATCCCAGCACATCCGCCTCGCTTTCTCCCTGACACGGCACATAGCCCAGCCCGATCGCGCCGCCGAGATGATGGCCGTAATTGCCCGAGGTGATCGGGCCGACGATCTTGCCGTCGCGCAGGATCGCTTCGTTGTGGAAGAGCAAGGGTTGCGAGTCTTTCAGACGGAACTGGACCAGCCGGCGGTTCAATCCAGCTTCCTTCTTCTTCAGCACGGCATCGCGGCCGATGAACTCGCCCTTGGCCGTCTTCACCGCGAAGCCGAGGCCGGCCTCCAGCACATTGTCCTCATCGGTGATGTCGTGGCCGAAGTGGCGAAAGGCTTTTTCGATGCGGCAGGAATCCAGCGTGTGCAGGCCGCAGAGTTTTAACCCGACATCCGCCCCGGCATCGGCAATCTCCTCGAAGACGTGGGCTGCCTGATCGGTCGAGACATACAGCTCCCAGCCGAGTTCGCCTACATAGGTGACGCGATGGGCGCGGGCCAGGCCCATGCCGATTTCTATCTCCTGAAACGTCCCGAACGGATTGGTTTCGTTGGAGAAATCGTTGGGGCTCACCTTCTGAATCAGTTTTCGCGCATCCGGTCCCATCAGGCAAAGAACGGCTTCGGCAGCGGTGACGTCGGTGATGACGACGAATTCATCGGCCACGTGCTTGCGCAGCCAGGCGAGGTCGCGCTGCAGCGTGGCGCCAGGCACGACGAGGAAATAGGCGGTTTCGGACAGCCGCGACACGGTGAGGTCGCTCTCGATGCCGCCGCGCTGGTTGAGCATCTGCGTGTAGACGATCTTGCCCGGCGCGACGTCCATATCGTTGGCGCAAAGCCTTTGCAGCAAGTCGCAGGCGTCGCGGCCTTCGACGCGGATCTTGCCGAACGAGGTCATGTCGAACAGCCCGACGCCGTTGCGGACCGCGAGATGTTCCTCGCGCTGGTTGTCGAACCAGTTCTGGCGTTTCCAGGAATAGCGGTATTCGCGCACTTGTCCCTGACGTGCGAACCAGTTGGCACGCTCCCAGCCGGCAACCTCGCCGAACACGGCGCCGCGCGCCTTGAGATGTTCATGCAGCGGCGAACGCCTGACGTTGCGCGATGTCGCCATCTGCCGGTAGGGGAAATGGTCGGCATAGAGCAGGCCGAGCGTTTCGGAGACGCGTTCCTTCAGGTAGCGGCGGTTCTTCTGGAACGGCTGGGTGCGGCGGATGTCGACTTCCCAGAGGTCGAAAGGCGCCTCGCCATCGTTGATCCACTGCGCCAGCGCCATGCCGGCGCCGCCCGACGAAACAATGCCGATCGAATTGTAGCCGGTCGCCATCCAGTAGCCGGACAGTTCCGGCGCCTCGCCGAGATAATAGCGGTTGTCAGGCGTAAAACTCTCGGGACCGTTGAAGAACGTATGGATGCCGGCGGTCGCCAGCATCGGCATACGGTTGACGCCCATTTCGAGGATCGGCTCGAAATGCTCCATGTCCTCGGGCAACTGGTCGAAGCAGAAATCCTCGCGGATGCCGTCCATGCCCCAGGGTTTGGCCACCGGCTCGAAGGCACCGAGCATCATCTTGCCGGCGTCTTCCTTGTAGTAGGCGCACTCGTCGGGCACGCGCAGCACCGGCAGGCGGGAGAGGCCGGGGATAGGCTCGGTGACCAGGTAAAAATGCTCGCAGGCGTGCAGCGGGATGGTGACGCCGTTCTGCGCGCCGAGCTCGCGCGCCCACATGCCGGCGCAGTTGACGACGATATCGGTATCGATCGTGCCTTGCTCTTCGCCTTGCGCCCAGGACACGCCGGTAACGCGGCCATTCTTGGTGTGAACCTTGGTGACTTTCACGTTCTCGATGATGGTCGCGCTGCGCTGGCGTGCGCCCTTGGCTAGCGCCATGGCGATGTTGGCCGGGTCGCACTGGCCATCGAGCGGCAGGTGCACCGCGCCGACGACATCCGAAATGTTCAGATGTGGGTACATCTGTTTGACTTCGCTGGGCGAAATCTCGCGCACGTCGACGTCGAAGGCGCGGGCCAGCGATGCCTGCCGGTAGATTTCGTGCTTGCGCTCCTCGGTCAGCGCCACGGTGATCGAGCCGACCTGGCGCATGCCGGTGCTGACCTCGGTCTCGGCTTCCAACTTGAAGTAGAGATCGGCCGAATATTTCGCCAGCCGCGTCATGTTCTGCGAGCCGCGCAACTGGCCGATCAGGCCGGCGGCATGCCAGGTTGTGCCCGATGTCAGCTGCTTGCGTTCGAGCAGCACGATGTCGGTCCAGCCGAGCTTGGCCAGGTGATAGGCGACCGAACAGCCGGAGACGCCGCCGCCGATGATGACGGCGCGGGCTTTGGACGGAATAATCAAGCGGTCTTACTCCCGTTACCAGACCAATCTATGTCGGATAAGCCGATGCCAGTGCGGGCAACCAAAACCGGCCGCCGACACGCACTCCGGCTCGCATATCAGCCCGTTGTGCCGCATTCAGGTCAGCGATCTCGTGACCATCCAATCCTGTAAACGCATCCTGTTTGCCTGCCCTCGACACTTTTGACGTAACCAAGCACCACGTCGTTCGTCGCGACGGCCTTCGAACCCTGGAAGTAAGGGCTGTAGAGCGGAGAGGACTCCTCGAGCATAGTCGGACTCACCAGATTGATCCGACGATCTTGGCGAAGCTCAATTGCAGCACTTCGGACAAATCCCTCGAGCGCGCCATTGACCATCGCGGAGGATGTTCCGAGCGATATCGGATCGTCGTTCGTTGGACCGGAGGTCAATGTGAACGATCCTTCCTCACGAAGGAATCCAAGTCCAAGTCTGACAAGGTTCACCTGCCCCATGAGTTTGCTTTGCAAGCCGATTGCATATTGCTCGATGGTGAACTCGGCGAGCGGCGCGAAATGAACCGTGCCCGCTGTGCATATCAGGGCATCGAACTCGCCGATCTGGCTGAACATTCGACTTATGGACGAGGGATTGTCGATATCGACCTGGAAATCGCCGGTGCTTCGGCCGACAGCGATGACATCATGCCGCCTGCCGAGTTCGGCCGACACGGCCTTGCCGATCACGCCACTCGCACCAACATGAACGATCCTCACGAAGCCCTCGCCTCTCTTCGCCTTAGACGCCCAACGGTTCAAGCGAACGGCGAAGCTCCGCTTCCTGATCTGCCGATAGCTTTCTCAGTGGGCTGCGAAGATTTCCTGTTCCGTAGCCGCGCAGTTGCGCCGCTCGAAGTACTGACGGCGTATAGGGCGACCTCCAGATAAAGAGCAACGAGGGCAACATGCGCTGCCAGAGGGTTAGCGCCTGTTCGTATTCCTTGCGGTCCACCAATCTATATAGCTCGACCGCTTCAGAAGGCATGTAATTCGCACCACCCCATATGACGCCGCGTGCCCCGGCCATCAGTGCGTAGAGCGTGGTGGTGTCGCAGCCATTGAGCACCGTTCCGCTTGTCTGCAGGTATTCCTGATGGACAGTAAAGTCACCTGCGCTGTCCTTGATGTAGTTGAAATTCTTCAACTGGCTCAGGCGCTCAAACAGCTGTGGTGAAACCGAAATGCCGGTGGCCTGTGGGATGTTGTAGCCGACCAGGTCGATACCTAATTCAGCATCGATTGCTTTGTAGAAGTCGAAGATACCCTGCTCATCACTCGGACCCTCCAGGTAGGGTGGCAGTACCATCAATGCGTCGGCGCCGACGGACTCCGCGTGACGCGACCTTCTGATGACTTCGTCCATATTCAAGGCGGAGGTCTGGCAAATGACGTTGCAGCGACCAGCTATTCGCTTTGCGCCTACTTCGTAGAGGCGGTTGCACTCGGCCTCGGTAAGATAGGGGTGTTGCCCGGTCCCTGCGCCAAGCACTAGCCCGTGAACACCTGCCGCGACGTACTTCTCGATCAGATCCTCGAAAATCGAATAGTTGATCGCACCATTCTCATCGAACGGTGTTTGCATTGCCAGATTTATGCCCTTCAGGTCCGCCATGATCTCTCTCGTTTTATCTAGACTTCAGCGCCGGCCTGTCGGAAACGGACCGCGGTTACGATGCGAACGCCCATCGCTGTGACAGGCCTGGGATAGGGCTTGCTGGGACTTGCTCGCGTCTTCAGGATATCGACCACCGGCGATGATCTCCCTGACGCCAGATCGGCTACGGCCTTGCCGAAGGCAGCTCCGCGCGCGACGCCTGTTCCGTTGCAGAATGCGGCGCCGTAAACCTTCTCCGCCAACTCGCCGAAGACCATTCCGCCATTTTGCGCGAGGGTAAGAAGGCCGCCCCAGCTGGCCTCGAAGCCGATCGACGAGAGCTCCGGCCACCGCCGATCGAAGGCGATCTGCTGCTGCACCCGAGCCCTCATCACGTCCTGCGTGGTGGTCTTGAAGTCCGTCGCATAGGAATAGACGTTGCGAAGGAAAAGCCGGTTGTCGATCGTGCGACGAACCGTCGTGCCGAAGCTGTTGGCTGGAATAAGTCCGTAGGCGTTCTTGTTTCCCACCCGCGAAAGCTCACGCTCCGTGAGCTGTCGTGTCATGCTCGCAAATGTGTACAGCGGTATGGCGCGGTTGTCGAAGAAGCCAAATTTCGTCAGATAGCCTGACGCGCAGATGATGACCTTCGAAGCCCTGATTGTTCCGGTGGGCGTCTCGCAGATGTGCTTCGGCGCACCGAACTGCACCGCTACGATAGGCGTGTTTTCGTGAACGGTGACGTTGTCGGGCAGGCTTCTTGTCGCATTCTTGAGATATTTCGCAGGCTGGACCAAGACGGTGCCAGGATGATGCAAGGCTTTGATGTAGTGCTTGCTGCCGGTGATCGCCTGGATTTCGGGGGTCTCGACCCAGCTGTAGTTCTGCCCAAGCTTATCCAGCGCCTTCGAAAAGCGGTGCAGATCCTCCGCACCGTGAGCGGTGGCCGCGCTGTGGTATTTTCCCTGCGCGTCCCAGTCGCAATCGACCCCATGCTCTTCGACAGCGCTTCGGATGTAGGCGATGCCGTCCAGGTTAACGAACAGCTCTTCCTTGTTCCCCTTGATGTCTTCGACGAAATCGCGCTTCCGAGGATTGTGCGCGAGATCGATGACGAAACCCATGCACCGTCCGGATGCATTGTTCCCAATGCGGCCGGCGTCTACGAGGACAACCGAAGACTGAGGGTTGAGTTCGGCAAATCGACGGGCCGCGTGTAGCCCCATCCAGCCGCCGCCAATCACGAGGCAATCACACGCAACGTCGCCTTCTTGCGGCACCAGCGCCAACTCCGGCCCTGCCGTAGTGTACCAGCCGGACATAGTCGGTTCGGGATGAGGTGGCTGAACGACTTTGCGCTCATTGGCCATTGTTTGGTTGAACGAATTCACTGCCAACTCGCTGGGTTAAGGCGGCCGGTGACGAAGCCTTAGCTACGATCGGCGGTCGCGTTGTGTCCTGTTTGGAATAGACCGCTTGGCGGGTGTTTCGTAGACGGAAAAGATAGCGTCTGATATAGACCTGCTTCATGTCAAAGCTTCGCAGCCTGGTGCCCTCGACGCATTCGCTCTTTGTCTTCGAAGCGGCTGCCCGAACCCAAAGTTTCAAAAGCGCAGCCAGCGAGCTCAGCGTGACGCAACCGAGTGTCTCGCACTCGATCAAGATGTTCGAGAAGCATTGCGGGACCGCGCTCTTTGCCCGTGACAATCGAGGAGTGCAGCTGACGGAGGCTGGCAGGCAGCTCTACGATGAGGTGCGCACTAGCTTCCGCCGTCTGGAACAGCGACTTGAGACCATTTCCGATCGCGGAACGAAGTACGTCACTTTTGCGGCGTCGACATCCCTCGCGGCACATTGGCTTGCGCCTCAGCTCTATCATTTCCAGGACGAGCATCCGGACGTTAAGATCAAGGTGGTCGGCACCGATCGGGACATCGAGCCCGATCACGAAGTAGACGTCACCGTGTGGGTGCGGCCACGGGATTTTGATAGGGCCAACAGCTGGTTCGTATGCGACGAGATCATTTTCCCCGTCTGCTCCCCCGCATATCTTCTGGCGCACCCCGCTCCAAAGAGCGTCGATGAGCTGGTTCGACACCAGCTCATTCATTCGTCCGATGCCTTTCGCAAGCGAATGAGTTGGCCCGAATGGGTCGAGCTTGCAGGCGGAGATGCCAGCGAGACCAAACCGAACATTGTATTCAACGACTATCAGCTGGCGCTCCAGGCAGCTCTTGCAGGCGAAGGAATCTCGCTGGGATGGTCCCTGACCGCCCAACACCTGCTTAACAACCGCCTGCTGGTTCGGCCCATCGCGACTGAGATCAAGACCGACCGCGCCTTCTTCCTCTTGTCCAATGAAGATCCTGGCAAAAACAAGAGGTGCAAGGTTCTGGTGGACTGGTTCCTCGCTCAGTCGAAGGAATTGCGCCCTTAGACTAGACGGCTACCGGCCAACGCTCCCTCGGTTCTCATACCCACCTCCGCGTCGCTTTTCGGGCTGTTCTTCCCAGGTAGCGAGTGACTGCGCTGTCGACCCAGACATAAACTGAGTTTAACGCCAGCGAAACCTTTTGCGAATTCTCAGGATAATTGTTCGCCCCTATCATCAACGTCAATGAGCAGGGCCGCGTTCCGTACGCGGACCGAGGAAAGTTCTGTTGACGGGGACCTTTTGCGCCCTCTGGGAAACACGATGATGGACACTGATACACCCGCAATCCGCCGCCGCGGAGGACGCGCGTCGGTCGTAGCTGCCCGGGAAGCAGAGAGGAGGCCTCGCGTCTCGACTATCAAGTACGGCATTCGACCTGTGGAAGCCGTCACTGCTGAGCAGCTTGAGCGCATTCACCAGGCTTCGTTGGCGATCTTGCGCGAGATCGGAATCGAATTCCGGGATGAGACAGCGATCCGGCAATGGAAGGAGGCGGGCGCGGACGTCCAAGGCCAACGTGTGCGCCTCGATGGCGAGATGCTGATGCATCTCATCTCCAAGGCCCCATCCCGCTTTGAGATGACGTCTCGCGATCCGTCACAGCGTTTCGAGATCGCGCCGGACACAATGACCTTCAGCGCCATGCAGGGCGCGCCGAACGTCCGGGACCTCCAGGGTGTGCGACGCGCATCCACGATCGAGGATCTGCGGAACATGAACCGGCTGACCCAGATGCTGCCCGGGTTCCATATCGCCGGCGGGTTCACCTGTGAGCCGACCGACATCGCTGTTCCATGGCGCCATCTGCACATCAACCATTCGAGCCTGGTGGAAACGAACATGCCCTTCTTCGGTCTGACGACCGGGAAGCAGCGAGCCGAGGACTCGATCGCCATGGGGCAGATCGTGCACGGCAAGGCCTTTATGGATCAGAACGCGGTGATGCTCGGTCACGTATCGGGAAACTCGCCGCTGGTCTGGGATTCGACCATGCTGGAAGGGCTCCGCGCTTTCGTCGAGGCGAACCAGGTCGTCCTGCTGTCGCCTTTTGTGCTCGGCGCCGCAAACACTCCCGCCGACATCCCGGCCACAATCGCGCAGTTGAACGCCGAGGCACTCGCAGCGCTCGCCTACACCCAACTGGTCAGGCCCGGCGCCAAAATGATCTATGGGCAATATTCAGTCTCGGTTTCGATGCGCAGCGGCGCTCCGATGTCCGGCATGCCCGAAGTCACTCTGATCAACGCCGTCATCGGCCAACTGGCAAGACGGTATGGTTTGCCGTGGCGAACGACTGCATCCCAGTCGTCTGCCAAGACCTTTGATGCTCAGTCCGGATACGAGTCGGCGATCGCTTACATGTCGGGAGCGAGCGCATGCGCGAACCTGATGATGCATGCGGGCGGCTGGGATGAGGCCGGCCTCGTATGCTGCATGGCGAAGTTTGTCGCCGACGCTGAACAGAACCTGCTGATCGAAAAATACGCGCAGGGGATTTCGTTCGAGCATTTCGTCGACGCTCTTGAGGCAGTGCGGCGCATTGGCCCCGGCGGCCACTATCTGGGAGATTCCTTCACGCTCAAGCGCTTCAAGGACGCATTCTTCGCGCCGGAGATCCTCGACTACCTCAGCTACGAGCAGTGGAAGGTCAAAGGCTCCAAGGACATGGCGGAGCGCTGCCGTGAGAAGGCGAAATCGATCATCGCGAGTTACGAGCAACCGCCGATGGATCCGGCCGTGCGCGAGGAACTCGATGCATTCGTGACGCAACGCCAGGAGGAAATTTCGCCAAGCCTTGCCTAAGGGTCCGCGCACGAGCCCATGCAGTCAATATCCGGGAACACCAACAAGGGAGACAAAAATGGGACTTTTCAGAAGCAATGGGAATCGCGTTCCAGCTGCCATCGAAAAGATGGCGAGCGACGTCAAAGCAGGACAAATGGACAGGCGCGAGTTTCTCGCGCTTGCTAGCACGTTCGGCGCCTCGGCTGCCATGGCCTACGGCTTGATCGGCGTAGCATTGCCCCAGCCCGCACGCGCCGCTGAGCCCAAGAAGGGCGGAATCCTCCGCGTGTCCATGCCCGTCAAGGCGCAGAAAGACCCACGTACCTATGATTGGGTGGAACTTGCCAACATTTCTCGCTGTTGGCTCGAGCCGCTGGTTCGCTACACACATGAATTCACATTTGAGCCTGTCCTGCTGGAAAGCTGGGAGGTCAATGACGATGCCACCGAATATGTCTTCCATGTCCGAAAGGGTGTTACCTGGAACAATGGCGACGCTTTCGACGCCGATGACGTAGTCCTCAACATCACCCGCTGGTGCGAGAAGGGCGTCTCCGGCAATTCGATGGCCGCGCGCGTCGGGGGACTGATCGATGCCAAGACCGGTAAGGCAAGAGATCGAGCTATCGTCAAGGTCGATGACCATACCGTCAAACTCAAGCTGAGCGAGCCGGACATTGCCATCATCGCGAATTTCACCGACTACCCCGGACTGATCGTCCATCGCAGTTTCGATGCCGGCGGCGCCGACCCGGTCGCAAAGCCGATCGGAACGGGGGCATTCGAACTGGTATCCTATGCGGTCGGCAGCAAGGCTGAAGTCAAACGCCGCGAGAATGGCAAATGGTGGGGCGGCGAAGCTCTGCTGGATGGCGTGCAATTCATCGACTATGGCACCGACTTCCAGGCAACGGTGGCTGCCTTCGACTCCGGTGAGATCGACGTCAATATGGAGACGCCGGCTGACTTCATCGACATCCTGGACAAGATGGACGTGGTCAAATCGCAGGTCGCTACCGCAACGACTCTGGTGTGCCGCACCAACACGACCAACAAACCATATGACAACAAGAAGGTCCGTAACGCGCTGCAGATGGCGGTCGATAACAACACTATCCTTCAACTCGGCTATGCAGGACGGGGAACGGTCGGCGAAAACCATCACGTCAGCCCGATCCACCCGGAATATTTTGCCCTGCCTAAGAAAAGCCGGGATGTCGAGGGCGCGAAGAAACTCATCGCTGAATCCGGAAATGCCGACTTCGAGCACGAGCTGATTTCGATCGACGAAGACTGGCAGAAGAATACTGGTGACGCCATTGCGGCGCAGCTGCGCGAAGCCGGCATCAAGGTCAAGCGCACGGTGCTTCCGGGTTCGACTTTCTGGAACGACTGGGCGAAGTATCCCTATTCGCTGACCGTTTGGTACATGCGGCCGCTCGGGGTGCAGGTCCTGGCGCTGGGTTATCGCACTGGCGAGGCTTGGAATGAGACTGCTTACGCAAACCCGGACTTCGACGCCAAACTCAAGAAGGCGTTCTCGGTCAGCGACGCCGCCAAGCGGAAGGAACTGATGAAGGATATCGAAGACATGCTGCAGGATTCTGGGGTCATCATCCAGCCGTTCTGGCAAAGCCTCTTTGGTCACATGAACAAAAAAGTTCAGAACTATGCAATCCACCAGACTTTCCAGATGGATTTGCAGAAAGTCTGGCTGGCAGCCTAGCAGACTCCCAAGGCTCCAACCGGAAGCCTGGTCGGCGCCCCATCGAGCATGGGGTGCCGACCTTCTTTGAACCATGCATGAGGCGACCCGACATGTCCGACGACGAGATCATCCTTTCCGAGCTTTCCGATGACGAGTTGGTGCAGCAGATGCACGACGACCTCTATGACGGGTTGAGGGACGAGATCGAGGAAGGCACCAACATCCTGATCGAGCGCGGCTGGGTGCCGTACAATGTGCTGACCGAGGCGCTGGTCGAAGGCATGCGCATCGTCGGCGAGGATTTTCGCGACGGCATCCTGTTCGTGCCGGAAGTGCTTTTGTCCGCCAACGCCATGAAGGCCGGCATGTTCATCCTGCGCCCGCTGCTCGCCGCTACCGGCGCGCCCAAGCAGGGCAAGATGGTGATCGGCACCGTCAAGGGCGACATCCACGACATCGGCAAGAACCTCGTCGGCATGATGATGGAGGGCGCCGGCTTCGACGTCATCGATCTCGGCATCAACAATGCCGTCGAGAAATACATGGCAGCGATTGAAGAGCATCAGCCCGACATCATCGGCATGTCGGCACTGCTGACCACGACAATGCCCTACATGAAGGTCGTCATCGACACGATGAAGGAAAAGGGCATTCGCGACGACTATATCGTCCTGGTTGGCGGCGCGCCGCTCAACGAGGAATTTGGCAAGGCCGTCGGCGCCGACGCCTATTGCCGCGACGCCGCGGTGGCGGTCGAGACCGCCAAGGACTTCATGAAGCGCAAGCACAACGTCCGCGGTTGATGGCGGCGGTGTCCATCCTGCAAGACGCTGGTGCCAACGCCCCGCTCGATGTTGATGACCGTCAACGAGGATGTATGACCTTATGAATGCGCCATTTTCAGCGAGGGACAGTTGGCGGATTGTGGGATGGAATCCCAACCGGCAGGTGATCGACACCGACGACGTGTACCGCCTGGTCATTCTCGCACTTCCGGGATTTTCCCAGCTCGGCCTTTCATCCTTCGTGGATCCGCTTCGCCTTGCCAATTCCATCTCCGGGCGATCCTCCTTCGAGTGGACGATTGCGAGCCCGGATGGCCAGCCGGTTGAATGCGCCAGCGGGTTCATCCTTTCGGTCGGCAGTAATTTTGCCGACACTGGAGAATGCATTCAGTCCGGCAAGGGACCAAGCATGGTCATCGTCTGCGCAGGCGAGCCGGTCCAAAAGCAGATGTCGACTTCCCTCACCAAGATTCTTCGGCTTTGTAAGCGGCACGGAGTTCCAATCGCGGCGTTGGGTACCGCGACATGGCTGCTGGCGGAAAGTGGATTACTCGACGATACCGCTTGCACAATCCATTGGGACAAGAGGGCCGCCCTGTCGGAAAAGTTTGGCCGCCTCCAGGTTATCGACCAACTGTTCGTCCGCGATCCTCACCTCCTGACTTGCGCAGGAGAATTCGCGTCCTTCGACCTGGTTATGGAGCTGATCAGCGAGCGCCTCGGCAGAGACATTGCGCTAGCAGTCTGCCGACATACGACTGCCGGGCATTGGCGCCCCGCCTCCGATAGACAATCGACCATCAATGCTGGTGAAACCGGCATCTGTAAGGCGCTGGTAGACGTCATTCGAATCATGGAGGAGCATATTGAAGACCCGCTGCCGCTGCGCTACATCGCAAAATGCGTCGGCCGCTCGCAGCGTCAGATCGAACGGCTTTTCCAGCAGTCGATTACGTCGTCTCCCATGCGATTCTACCTGCATTTGAGACTTAGCCGCGCCAAGCGTCTCATTGAACAGACAGAACTGCCCGTGGTCGAGATCGCAATCGCATGCGGTTTCGCGTCGGCCTCGCATTTTTCGAAATGCTTCCGCCAGGCCTTCGGCGCCAATCCAAGTGCCTGTCGATCCTGATCTCGCGGTGACAGTGAATGCGGCGGAGCCATCGACACGCATATTCGGCAGTAGGAACCGTCATCATGTCTTCATTTTCGATCGTGAATCATAAGATTGATCCTACGCGAGGTGCAAGGGCACTGAAGGCGGACGGGAGCATCGACAACAACGATCGTGTGGAAATCGGCCCGACTGACGTGGCATTTGCTGAATGGGAGCAACTGGGACTCACTGCCCCCAATCTGGAGCGGATGAGGAAAACCCGGCTAGACCGCCTCGTGCAACAGCTGCGCCAACGGGATTACGCCGGCGTGCTTTGCTTCGATCCGCTGAATATTCGATATGCGACCGATTCCTCGAACATGCATATCTGGACCATGCACAACCCGTCGCGAGCCGTGTTCGTGTCAGCGGACGGTTATGTCGTGCTTTGGGACTTTCACCGCTGCAGTCATCTCTCGACTTACCTACCGCTGATCAACGAGATCCGAGACGGTGGGGCGGGCTTCTACTATTTCGTTGCCGGCGATGCAGAGGAAGCAATCGCCAAACAATTCGCGGGGCAGATCGATGAATTAATGCGACGGAGTGCCGGCAAGAACCGACGTCTTGCCGTCGACAAGATCGAAATTCCCGGCCTGCGCGCGATGGAAGCAGTCGGTGTCGAGGTCTGCAACGGCATGCAACTTATGGAGCACGCGAGGGCCATCAAGGGTGTCGACGAGATCAACGCTATGCGCTGCTCGCTAGCCACATGCGAAATCGCTGTCGGCAAAATGCGCGAGCGTTTGCGACCCGGCATAGCGGAAACTGAATTGTGGTCGGTTCTTCATGCCGAAAACATCGCCCGCGGCGGCGAGTGGATCGAAACGCGCATTTTGACTTCCGGCCCACGCACGAACCCGTGGATGCAAGAGGCCGGTCCTCGACGCATAATGCCAGGGGATATGGTCGCCTTCGACACCGACATGGTCGGGCCCTATGGCATGTGTGCGGATTTTTCGCGCACTTGGTATTGCGGCGACGGCAGGCCAACCGACGAACAGCGAAGGCTACACGCCATCGCGTACGAGCACGTGATGACCAACATGGCCATGCTCAAAGCTGGAGTATCATTCAACGAACTAACCGAGCGCGGCCACAAGCTCCCTGCCGAGTTCGTGGATCAGCGATATGGCGTCATGATGCATGGCATCGGTCTATGCGATGAGTATCCCGCGATCCTCTATCCTCAAGACTTTATCCCTGGAGTATTCGACTATGTTCTCGAGCCGGGGATGACGTTGTGCGTTGAGGCCTATATCGGTGCCGTTGGTGGCCGTGAAGGCGTGAAGCTCGAAGAGCAGGTTTTGATCACGGACAGCGGCTTTGAAAACCTGACAAAATGCCCATTTGATCGAGCTTTGATGATCTAGGATTGTCCGGCTGTGCAACTGTTCGTCGATTAGCCGTTAGCCGCTTTTGGGGCAATCGCGACCGTCCCTCGGTAATTGCCGCTCTTGGGATTTGGCGTCAGTCGACAATAGGTCCGCAATGAGGTGCAAAGCTGTGGCATGGAAAGGTCTCTGCGCTGTCCTGAGGAACGAAACCCGGATGGCCCGCTCCGCTGTTGTCGACCATCTTCAGACGTTGGAGATGCCGGACGAGATCGTGTGGCCGACGCGGCGCAGTAAGCGCCGCCTCGACTAGTCGTTCCCTAAACGAGAGATACGACCATAGCCACTTCCATAGCCTACCACGCGTAGGCCCCCGGCGCTTCGCCGCCGGGGCCTGGCCAAATTTCGTCCAGCCTCGTCAGCGTGTCATTCGAGAGGTTCAGTGAGGGTGCCTTCAAGTTCTCGCGGAGCTGCACCACCGCCCGGGGGCCGCTGATCACCGCGCTGACAATGGGATTGTGAAGCAACCACGCGAGGGCCACGAGGGCCGGCGCTTCGCCCAGTTCATCGCAGAGCGCTTCATAGGCTTCCAGTTGCGGGCGCAGTTCCACGATCCGCGTTTGAAGCGGCGTCGACGAGCCGTGCCCCTGGGCTGCCCCGCGGAGCACGCCGCCGAGCAACCCAGCGCCGATCGGTCCATATGGGATGAGGCCCACCCCGTAGTGACGAAGCGCCGGAATCACCTCTAGCTCAATGGTACGCTGCGCGAGGTTGTAGAGGCTCTGCTCGGAAGCCAATCCCATCAGATTGCGCGACGCGGCCGTGCACTGGGCAGTGGCGATGTCCCAGCCGGCGAAGTTGCTGCTGCCCACGTAGGTGATCTTGCCCTCGCGGATCAGCTGCTCCATCGCCTGCCAGATTTCCTCCCACGGCGTGGCCCGGTCGACGTGATGCATCTGGTAGAGATCGATGTGATCGGTCTTCAGCCGCCGCAAGCTGGCTTCGCAGGCGCGTCGGATGTGATAGGCAGACAAACGGCGATCGTTGGGACCAGTATCCATCGGCTGGTAGACCTTCGTCGCCAATACAATCCGGTTGCGCCGGCCGCCCTGCGCGAGCCAACGGCCGATGATCTCCTCGGAGATGCCGTAGCCCTTCTCCATTTCGGGCGATTGCGGGCCACCATAAACATCCGCCGTGTCGAAGAGATTGATGCCGGCGTCGAGAGCTTCGTCCATGATCGTGACACTGTCCGACTCATCGATCTGCCAGCCGAATTCCATCGTGCCGAGGGCTATTCGGCTGACCTTGATGCCCGTCCGGCCTAGATGAGTGTAATTCATCGCAAAACGCCTTAGATTTGTTTCAGGATAACGACTTCTGCTCCCGTGACTTCCGATGCATCCATGCCATGCGCAACCTAGCGGAATACTCCAGCTAGAAGCGCCCATCTTGTATCGCAGTTCGCATGCACAGCGAGGCTCCGCTTTGAGCGTGTTGAAACAGCTTTGCCGAAGTTCCGCGAGAAGATTTCCTGGTCCCGGTCCTGGCCGATCTTCCGAATGCGAAAAGCCTATGTGCCAACCCCGACCGCCGATCCGGTCTACCTTTATACGGCGGCCCATCAGGATATGGTTTCAATGCTAGCGGCATTGGCGGCTGAAGCATCGCCGTCGCGGCTGGCATGTCGCTCAAATCCTGTCCGATTGAGAGTCTCCGCCGATCAACCATAAGATGCCACCGGTGAGCCAAAATAGGATCCCTGCGGAAGAATTCCCAGGCCAGGCCCATTCGGAAGACTAATATGTCCATCTTCGACGGACACACCGTTCTTCTCGTCATAATGGCCTTCGATGTATGGTGCCGCGATCCAGACGCCCTCGTTCAGGCGCGGACTGACAGTTGCACAGATGTGAACACAGGCGGCGGCGAGAATGTCACCACCCCATGCATCGTCGCAAGTGTGCGGCATTGATCGTGCCTCGCAAAGATCACGCACCGTCGCCATTGCATGCAGACCACCAATGCGAGTCACCTTCATCCCAAAGCCGTCACATACCCCCTCTCCGATCGCACGGATCACAGTGGAAAGGTCCTCGGTGTTTTCGTCGAGATACACTGCGTGGTGTAGTTGATTGCGGATGGCCTTGATCTCTTCGAACGTATTGCAAGGCTGTTCCAGGATGAACGGAACATCGAGGCATTCGCGACTGAGCCGCAGCGCGTCGCGCGTCGTCAGCGATCGATTGGCGTCGGCCGCAAGTCGGGCGCGTCCCCCGACGCGCTCCCAGACCTTGCGCACGACAGCAATGTCGATCTCGACCGGTCTACCACCGATCTTCATCTGGAGGCGCGGATAACCTTCCGCTACACGCTCCGCCGCAATACGCGCAACCTCATCTGGCTCGCCTATGCCCAACGCGTAATATGAAGGAACCCGTTCGGTCACGGCACCGCCAAGAAGGTCGGCGACGCGCATGCCGAACTGTTTGCCCATGATGTCGTATGCCGCCATATCCACCGCCGCCTTTGCGTATCGGTGGCCACTAAGGAGGCCATCCATCCGGCGTCGAAGGGCTACTGGCTGAAGTGGGTCGGCTCCGATCAGTCCCTGTGCCATCTCATCCAGTGCAGCCCGTGCACCTTTTGCATGATGCGGCTGATAGGTCGGGCCTACAGGGCAGGTTTCGCCCCAACCGATGAGACCGTTGTCGGTCACGATCTTAACGATCGTCGTATCGAGCGCATACACCTTGACGCCGCCCATTGTGTAGGGACCGTTCTTAACCGGCAGATCATGCGCGAAGACGTGGACTTCCTTGATTTTCATGTCGTTCCAATCAGAAGCAATATCTTTCGCGAGGCAAAGCGTGTGAACGTCGGGTTAAACGATCGGCCCAGCGCAGTTAGTGATTTGGGTATTGCTATTCCTCACGCGCTCTCCATTCTTTCCAACGGAAATAGAGGTTCGCGCCGATCTCCGCGAAGGGCGCCGGTACGAGCTTCGACGGTTCTGCTTCAGCCATGAAATGCGCGGAGATTTTCGAAGGACGGTTCAACAACATGTCAGCCGCAGCGATGCCGGTTAGCGTACTACGCACCGTTCCGAGTCCGTTGCAGCAGCAGGCTGAGAAAAGACCTGGATCAAGTTCGTGCATCATCGAGACGCCGTTCCAGGTCAGGCAGAGGTGTCCAGCCCAACTGTATTCCATGGGAACATCGGCGATGGCAGGAAAGCGGTCCGCGAATTTTCGCCGATGGACCTTTGCCGCACGGGCGACAGCTGACTTCGACGGCACCATCCCAGGCAGATAGCTGGCGCAAGTCCGGGTGATGACGCGGTTTCCGCCCTGTGCGGTGTCGATGCGCCGCATAGTCGTACCCATCGGGTCGGACGGCGTAATGCCCCAACGAGGCTGCCCTCCCAGCCTGGAAAGGACTTCAGCGTCGAGCTCGACAGTCATCGAGGCGTACAGGAAAACGTGCATGAGCCGTTTGCGGGCGAAGCCGAAGCTCTCAAGGTGCCCGTTGTTGGCAAGAATGACCTTCGCCGCGGTGACATGGCCATTGGGCGTTGTAAGCGCCCAATCCTGGTTCACTCTTGCTAGCTTTGAGACAGGGGATCCCTCGAACACGAACACGGCGTCGCGTCGAAGACCTGTACCAAGCGACCGGATATAGCCCGCCGGCTGGATCATCACTGTTCCGGGCGTGTAAAGGCCAGACGTGTAGTGGCGACTTCCCGTTACCTCATGCATAGCCTTGGCGTCGAGCATTTCACTGGCTTCGCCCAATTCGGTGAGGTGTTTTGCGTAGCTTGCGTTGAGGTCGCGCGCGGTCTCGCTGGCTGCTCCGTTGATCTTGCCCGCTGGATCGAAATAGGCGGGGTCGATTCCGTACTCTTCGACGCACTCCTTCGCGAAGCTAATGGCGGCGCGATTCAGCGCGATCATTTTCTCGTCCTCCTCGACACCCTTTCCGGCATAATCATCGGACTGCACATCGTGCGGCAGGTCGATCATGAAGCCGGAGTTGCGGCCGGAAGCGCCTTCCGCAAGACCACTAGCCTCAAGAACGGCGATACGAAGGTTCGGGTCTTGTTGGCGCAGGCGTTTGGCGGCTGAAAGACCGGCGAAGCCGCCGCCAACTATGGCGACATCGACACGAATGTTGCCTTCAAGGGGCGCAGAACAGGGTTGGGCCGGGAGGATGGCGTTCCAGGCTGCTGGCCCCCGTTGGACCGGCAGCCTTTCAGCCTTGTGGACGGTCACGCGACCGCCTCGTCTGCGTCACCGGTGAGATCAAGCCAGCTGGTCTTGATTCTGGTGTACTTGTCGGGGGCGTGGATGCCGTTGTCGCGACCGCCGAAGCCGGAAGACTTGAACCCTCCGAAGGGAGTTGTGATGCGATGCATTAAATGAATTTCCCGCCCTGCTCCAGCGCGCGTCAGAAAGTCCTGCGGGATGAACCCAGTGTTCGAAAACGCCAAACGTATCTGCTTCGCCACTGCCTGCTTGCTGCTTGCTATCGAGAAGCGGCGCGATGTCGACCACCGAAATGTTGTCAAGGCTTTCGCGCTTCGCACGCAGCTTGCCATCCAGACTGGCAAACGAGATCTACGGACATTGAGCACCTTGGTTTTATGGATGGATACGGGGCCGACCTTGCCCATTCGTTCCAGTCCCCTCAACTGCAAAAATATTGCTGTCGGATTACTTCTAATAATCTGGCGTCACTGATCGGTCCTGATGGATTCCGGCATCAAATTGATCCTGCCCAAGACAGGCTGGCAACGAAGACCCCTGCCTATCCAAAGTTGGTGACAGGATCGCCGATTTGAACGAGGAGCGCTCCGGGCGGAAGAACTCCATTGCCATGCATACCCCAGATCGCAACTGGCGAAAGCTGGTGCTGTCGGGACTGCAGGCATTTTCATGTGCAATCTGAGGATCCCCGCAACTCAACCAAGGTGTGAGACTTCTGCAGGCGCGCGTGAGAATGGTTTGCTGGCCAGCCTTCAGTGGTTTGAGCTGCGTTTCCAATAACGACCCGAATTGGATCAATGGTGGGCGAGAAGCCGAAGCCATGGACGTCTGCATTTTAGTCAACACGCACGTGAGACTTTTGCAGTTGGTCAAATGGGCGGGTTGCAGCAAAGGTGCGCGCGGCCAGGCTGCGGCTCGCGAGTTTTTTTGGAGGCCCGCATGACCGTTGAAGCGCAAGTTTCTCGAAGGCG
This sequence comes from Mesorhizobium sp. LjNodule214, assembly GCF_964252735.1. Classification (NCBI taxonomy): domain Bacteria; kingdom Pseudomonadati; phylum Pseudomonadota; class Alphaproteobacteria; order Hyphomicrobiales; family Phyllobacteriaceae; genus Mesorhizobium; species Mesorhizobium sp. LjNodule214. The sequence goes on along the minus strand of NZ_CAXUPE020000001.1, from coordinate 1,943,101 downwards.
AGAACGCAATGCGCGCAGGACTATTCGGACCGCGGTGCAAGTGGAGATGCTGCCGACACTCAAGCGCGAGCTACCCGTGCTCGAGCCCATGGATGCAGAACAGGTAGAAAAAACGACAATAAGGGAACAGCAATGAGTATTCAGGGTGAAGAGCCCGTCATTCGATGCGATGGCGTCTGGAAGGTATTCGGCGCCAAGGCCAAGGAGGCGATCCAAGCCGTCAAGGCTGGAGAGCTGAACAAAGCTCAAATCCGCGACAAGCTCGATTGCGTCGTTGGGGTCAGTGACGCCACCTTCAGCGTCGGCCGCGGTGAGATATTCTGCATCATGGGGCTTTCGGGATCAGGGAAGTCGACCCTGATCCGACACATCAACCGATTGATCGAGCCTACCGACGGTGCGATTTACATTGAAGGCCGAAACGTCAGTGCCATGGGCGCGAAGGAACTGCGTCAGATCCGTGCCGAAACCATCGGCATGGTCTTCCAAAACATGGCCTTGATGCCCCACCGCAACGTTCGGGACAACGTAGCGTTCGCGCTGGAAGTGAGAGGCGTCGCTGAAGACAAGCGCCGTGAGGTTGCCCTGCAGGCGATCGAGGCGGTGGAACTCACGGGGTGGGACCTCAAATACCCCGATGAGCTTTCCGGCGGCATGCAACAGCGCGTGGGTCTGGCGCGCGCCATAGCGGCAAATCCGTCGATCCTGCTGATGGACGAACCGTTTTCCGCGCTCGATCCGCTTATCCGCCACCAGTTGCAGGGCACCTTCATGGAGCTCTCCGCCGAACTCCATAAGACCACCGTGTTCATCACGCATGATCTGTCCGAGGCGATCCGCATCGGCGACCGCATCGCCATCATGAAGGACGGCGTTCTGGTGCAGATCGGCACGCCGGAGGAGATCGTCACAAACCCCGTCGACGAATACGTCGCGCAATTCGTCGGTGGCATCTCCAAACTAGATCTTGTCACCGCCGCCAAGGTGATGCTGCCACTTGAGCAGTACCGACAGACCAACGGCTCGGCCGATACCGCAAATTGGCCAGTCGCCCGGCCCGACGACAAGCTCAACACATTGGTAAACCTGTCTATCGGAACCGCCCATCCCATCCTGGTGAGAGACGGCGACGTCGTTGCCGGTGTCGTGACCAAGGACGCTTTGCTGCGGGGCATTCAAGGCCGGGACCACGCCGGCCCGGCTAAACGGGAGATCAATTGATGGCCGATGAAAAGACCTTCAACTGGCTAAATCCGTTCGAGAGCGTCGATCTGAAAATCGCTGATCATTCCGACGGCATAAAGCAGTGGGCGATTGACAACCGCGAAGCAATCCAGCCCTTCAAAATCTTCCTCGATGGCGTGATTCAAAGCATCGAACGAGCTTTCTTGGCGGTTCCGCCGCTCGTCATGCTCGCCATCATCGTGTTGATCGCCTGGCAGGCCGCGGGCCGCCGGACCGCCATCTACGTCGCAGTCGCTCTGACTGTCCTCGGGTTTCTCTCGCCAGAAGCGTGGTCACTGGCGATGACGACGCTGGCTATCGTGATGGCTGCGGTGATCCTCTCCGTGATCATCGGCCTTCCTCTCGGAATCCTCGCAGGCAAGAGCGATCGTTTCGAAGCTGTACTTCGGCCCCTCCTGGATACGATGCAGACCATTCCAGCGTTCGTCTACCTGGTTCCGGTCGTCATGCTGATCGGAATTGGCAATGTCTCGGGCGTCTTGGTTACGGTCATATTCGCGCTCGCCCCATTGATAAGACTCACCTCACTTGGCATCCGCACGGTAAATCCAAGCGTCGTCGAAGCGGCCCGCGCGTTCGGTGCCTCAGCATCACAGATCATGTTCAAGGTCGAGCTGCCGATGGCCACGCCGACCATTTTCGCGGGCCTCAATCAGACCATCATGCTGTCGCTGTCGATGGTGGTCATCGCGTCGATGATCTCGGTCCGCGGCCTTGGCAACGAAGTGCTGCGCGCCATGGGACGACTCGATGCCGGAAAGGCCATCGTCGGGGGGCTTGGCATCGTGATCCTGGCGATCGTCCTCGACCGCATCACCCAAGGCCTGAATCAGTCGAGGCGCGAAAGAGGCCATCGCCACTGGTGGCAGAGCGGGCCTGTCGGGCTGATCGCCAACCTGTTCCACAGGCATGCCTGACGAGAACCAATTTCACACGCAACAAGGGAGAAAGCGCATGAAACTCTTATCTGTGACTACAGCGATTGTCCTATCGCTTACCGCAAGTCCGCTCTTTGCCAAAGACAAGCCGGGCGAAGGCGTTACCGTACGGCCGGTGATACAGCCGGCAATCGAGGAAATGTTCCAGGCGCGGATCGTCTTCCGCGCGCTCCAGGATCTTGGCTATACCGTTGCCGAACCACAGGAGGTCATCGCCCAGACCGCGCATCTCGCCGTTGGCACCGGAGATGCCGATTTCTTCACCGATAGCTGGGATCAGCTCCATGAAGCGTTCTTCAAAGAAGCGGGTGGACCGGAGAAGATAAGCAAAGTAGGCACCTTGGTCGAAGGCGCCCTCCAGGGCTATCTGGTCGACAAGAAGAGCTACGACGCCGGGGTCAAGAATCTGGGCGATCTCAAAGACCCCAAGATCGCTGCCATGTTCGACGAGGACGGCGATGGCAAGGCGGACCTCGCCGGCTGCGTGCCCGGCTGGGGATGCGAACGCGTGATCGAGCATCAATTGACCGAGTATAAGCTTCGGGACACGGTCACGCACAACCAGGGCGAATACAACGCGATCATCGCCGATACGATCGCACGTGCCAAGAACGGTAAGCCCGTCCTCTACTACACCTGGACGCCCTACTGGGTCTCGGGCGCGCTGGTTCCAGGCAAGGATGTGGAATGGCTGAGCGTGCCTTACAGCTCTCTGCCGGATGGTGCCAAAGCGAACACCGAGTTCGATGGCAAGAATCTCGGCTTCGCGGTGGACAGCCTGCGGATTGTTGCTCGCAACGATTTCCTCAAGGACAACCCGGCGGCGGCCAAGCTGTTTGAACTCGCGAAGATCGACATCAAAGACATCTCGGCTGAGAACAAATTGATCGCTGACGGGGAAAAGAACTCCGCCGACATCGACAAACATGTGGACACTTGGATCGCGGCGCACCGCGATGCGTATGACGGCTGGCTCAAAGCAGCCCGCGAAACAGTGAAATGATTGTCCACAGCGGGGCGCGCCCCAAGCAGCGCCCCGCAACCTATTTTGCCCCCTCGCCCGCCGCCATGGGCACGATCTCGCCGCAGCAACGAGATAGCCGCCTTGGCGGAGTGACATCATGGACGAGTACATCGGGCGTGGACCAGCGATCCGGAGCTCATTCACCGGCTTGGCATGTCTTCCAGGCAGTTGGAGCTGTTGATCGAGCGAGACCGGCCTATATCGCCTGAGGACCAAGAAATCGCTCTTGCACGCAGGCTCACTTCGACATCGCATTGTTCGAAGGCCTTTATCGAGAGCATTTCGACAACACGCCGGACAGCCAGGACTAACCCTAGTTGAAAATGAGCAGGAAGGGACTGATGAGTTATTTCAGGGGAAAGACCGCCCTGGTGACAGGTGCCGCCGGCGGCATCGGAGCGGCGATCGTCAAACAGCTAAGAGCTGAAGGCGTCAGGGTCGCCGTCGCAGATCGCGACGTGACGGGCGTGGACGCTGAGGCGCATCTGCCTGGCGACCTGCTTGATGCAAGCTATGCGGACAATTTGTCCGCAGCCGCATTTGCGGCACTGGGCGGCCTGGACATTTTGGTCAACAATGCGGGCGTGATCACGCGGGGCTCGGTAGCCAACACAACGGACGCCGACTGGGCCTTGTCGCTCGGTGTGAATGTAGAGGCCCCGTTTCGTGTGTGCCGGGGCGCCATTCCTATCATGGTCGATAGGGGCGGTGGCGCGATCGTTAACGTGTCTTCATGCTGGGGCGTTCGACCGGGTCCGAACCACGCCGTATACTGCATGACGAAGGCTGCAATTGCCTCGTTGACCCAGTGCATGGGCATGGACCACGCCCATCAGAACATTCGGGTCAATGCCGTATGCCCCAACGAGGTCAACACGCCGATGCTTCGAACAGGCTTTATCAAACGCGGCTTCGACCCGGACACGGCCGTTGCCGAATTGGGAAAAACCGTTCCGATTGGCCGGATTGCGGAGCCGGACGATATTGCCGCGGTGGTCCTGTTTCTTGCCTCCGACGCCGCTCGCTACATGTGCGGCTCGCTGGTCGAGGTCAATGGTGGAAAGCCGGTCGGATGAAGAGGTTCGCAGACAAAGTCGCCCTTGTGACAGGCGGTCGCAGCGGTATCGGTCTGGCTATTGCACGCCGGTTACGAGACGAGGGGGCGCGGGTATTCACGGCACAACGTGGCGAGGACCAGGAGTTCGAAGGGATAGGTGTTGATTTCACCGACCCGTCGGCCGCGTCCGGCGCTGTGCAGTCAGTAGCCGACCGTGCCGGACGGCTCGACGTTTTGATAAACAATGCCGGCATGATGCAAGAAGCCCTCGTGGAGGACATGAGCCTCGAGGACTGGCAGCGGACGATAGCGGTCAATCTGACAACACCATTTGCCATGATCAAGGCAGCACTTCCGCATCTGCGAGCGGTTGGCGGGACGATCGTCAATATTGGCTCGATCGAGGGGCTGGGCTCCAACCCGAGACACGCAGCCTATTGCGCTTCCAAGGCTGGAATTCACGGTCTGACGCGCGCGGTAGCGGTCGACCACAGTGCCGAAGGTGTGCGATGCAATGCCGTGGCACCAGGGTGGATCGACACCGACCTGAATGTTGAGTTCATCGAAAGCATGCCCGATCCGGCAGGGTTCCGCCGGGATATCGGCAAAATTCATCCGGTGGGACGCACCGGAAAACCCGAAGAGGTCGCAAGTCTGGTTGCCTGGTTGGCATCGGACGAATCGTCATTCGTGACAGGTCAGGTCTGGACCATCGACGGCGGTCGAATGGCAAAGCTTAGCCTACCACAATGACCAGTCAGGCGGCGGATCGCGCACCGACCGCCGTCTTCCGGATTTTACCCCATAAGGATAACGAGCATGAACGCAGAGGCAGCGAGATTGTCCCCATCAACCCGCATTCCAACGACGATGTCCGGCGTGGTGCTGACCGGACATGGCGGCTTCGACAAGCTGCAATTCAAGACCGACCTCTCGGTTCCACAGCCGGGACCGGGCGAAGTTCTCATAAAGGTGGCTGCGGCTGCGATTAACAACACCGACATCAATACCCGGATCGGCTGGTATTCCAAAGGCGTGAGGAGCGGCACGTCCGAAGGGGGCTCCTCCGGATTTGAGTCGTCGGAGGATGACGACGCGAGTTGGACAGGCATGGCGTTGTCCTTCCCTCGCATTCAAGGCGCCGATTGCTGTGGCCACATCGTTTCTGTTGGAGAGGGTGTCGATGATGGGCGGATCGGCGAACGGGTGATCGTACGGAATTTGCTTCGAACTTATGTGGACTATCGACCTTGGGAATGCTGGACATTTGGATCTGAATGCGACGGCGCATTCGCGCAATACGCGAAGGCGCCATCGCGTGAGACGTTCAAGGTCGACTGCGATTGGAGCGACGTCGAATTGGCTGCGCTGCCTTGTGCCTATTCGACCGCCGAAGGCATGTTGCATCGGGCAGACGTGAGGGCCGGCGAGACCGTGCTCATTACGGGCGCGTCCGGCGGCGTCGGGTCCGCTGCGGTCCAATTGGCAAAGCGACGTGGGGCCATCGTCAACGCGGTTGCAGGCCAAAGCAAGGCCGCCACCGTACGCGAACTCGGTGCTGACCGAGTGGTGTCGCGTGGCGAGAGCCTCGTCGACGCCATAGGAAGGGATTCGGTCGACGTTGTCATCGACGTCGCCGCAGGCCCACAGTTTCCGCAGCTCTTGGATGTACTGAGGCGTGGCGGACGCTATGCCATCGCCGGTGCAATTGCCGGACCGATTGTCGAGCTTGATGTGCGCACGCTCTATCTCAAGGATCTGAGCTTCTTTGGCTGCACATTCCAGGAGGACATAGTCTTCGAAAACCTCGTGTCCTACGTCGAGAGCGGCGAAATCAAGCCGCACATCGGCAAGACCTATCCATTGGAAGACATCGTCCAGGCGCAGGACGATTTCCTGTCCAAGAAGATCAGCGGCAAGCTTGTTCTCGTCATACCCACGTGAAAGTGAAAAAAATGCGCGACCTGAAAATCCAGAAAATCGACGTCTTCCAAGTCAACCTCCCCTATTCTGGCGGCGTTTACCTTCTTTCAGGTGGACGAGAATACCCCAGCTTCGATGCGACGATCGTCCGCGTGACCACGAACACCGGCATCGAGGGATGGGGCGAGAGTACGCCATGGGGATCCACCTATGTCGCCGCCCACGCGCTTGGTGTCCGCTCAGGGATCGCTGAGATCGCACCCAGTCTCATCGGTCTTGACCCGAGAAGAGTCGACCGTATCAACGAGGCGATGGATTTTGCGCTTGTCGGCCACGAACATGCCAAGACAGCTCTCGACATCGCCTGCTGGGACATCTTCGGAAAGTCCGTCGAAATGCCCGTTTGCGAGTTGCTGGGCGGCCGGACGAACGTCCGGATGCCGATCATCTCGTCTATCTATGTGGGCGATCCAGAGGAGATGCGGAGGCGTGTCGCGGATCACCGGGCCCAGGGCTATATCGGGCACTCGGTGAAGGTCGGCGACGATCCGGCGATCGACGCTGAACGCATTGCGGCGTCGATGGCTGACAAGAAACCAGGCGAGTTTTTTCTCGTGGACGCCAATGGCGGCATGACGGTGGAGACAGCCCTGAGAATGCTGCGCCTGCTACCGCAAGGTCTCGACTTCGTCTTGGAGGCACCTTGCGCGACATGGCGCGAGTGTGTCTCGCTACGTCGAAGGACTGACGTTCCGATAATTTTCGATGAGCTCGCGACGAACGACGCGTCAATCGTCCAGATAATTGCAGACGATGCAGCAGACGGTATTGGCCTCAAGATTTCCAAGAATGGTGGTCTCACCAAGGGCCGTCGCCACAGAGACATCTGCCTTGCAGCAGGCTACACCGTCAGCGTTCAAGACACTGTAGGATCGGATATCGCGTTTGCGGGCATAGTGCACCTTGGACAGACCGTTCCTGAGAAGAATCTTCGATGCATTCTGGAATGTCGAGATATGGTGACAACAAAGGTGGCGGACGGCGACTTCGTGGTAACTGAAGGACGTGTCAGCGCGCCTGACTCACCTGGACTGGGCATTACGCCGCGCCTGGATGTCTTGGGCGCTCCAGTTGCAACTTATTCTTGATTGAGCGGTGTAGGTCACGCCGGTTGCAAACACTTGCGTGACAAGCATCGCGGCTTGCAACCACGGTGATTGAGGCCTCTGGCCCAAGCGTTACAGCATCGCCCGCGCGCTTGTCGCGCGCGGTTGCGCAAACAGCTGTTCGGTAGACAGCGACCAGGCAAGTTCGATGTGTTGCCGACATTTCGCTTGCAGGAGGGTCACGCTGCGGCTGAGCTTCTCAACCTAGTCCCGGCCCGACCCAAGCCGGCACCATTGTCCGGCACTGCTGTGGCGAAAAGCCATTGATGATGCGGAAGCATTTGGCAAAATGCGACGCCGACAGAAACCCGGAGGCAACAGCAATGTCGATGATGGGCATTCGCGTGCCTTCGATCAGGCGCTTGGCGTGGTCGACCCTGATCCCGAGGTAGTGACGAGCCGGTGGTTGACCTACGTGGATTGCGAACAGGCGTTCAAGCTGCCGGCGGGAAATCCCAACCCGATCTGAAACGTCGCCCATCGACAGCGGAACTTCCACATTCTCTTCCATAATGCGCATCGCCATCGCCAGCTTGTCGCTGACTCCTGCAAACGCCAGGCCTGAAGGACCCGTCTGCCGGTTCGAACCGGAGCGCTGGCCTTCCACCGTCGCATGACGGCACACTTCTTGGGCGATGAAGGCGCCCGCGTGACTTGCAATGAGATCTACCGCGAGGTCGAACGCCGCCAATTCACCACCGCACGTTGAATATTGGCCATCCCTGACGAACAGGGAATCACGGATGCGTGGCTTATGAAAAACCTCTGAGAAAGCCGCGAGACGCGACCAATGAATGGTGCAACGGGTATCTCCGAGAAGCCCCGTTTGAGCGAGCAGCCACGTTGCCGTGCCGATCGCCGATATCGATACCCCTCGCCGCGCCACTAGCCGCAGGAACGAGTTCAACAGAGCCGTCATCTGCTTTTCGACCGGTTCGCCCGCCACGACGACGAGTTGGTTCAGTCTGCAACTGTGGGACCCGTCCGCTGTCAACTCCTCGACTGTCACATCCACCGGTATCGAGATCCCGTTGGCGCCCACAACCGCTTGGCCGTCGACCCCTGCAATCCGCCAGCGGAAAAGAGGAAGCCGCGAAACCGTATTGGCTATGCGGAAGGGCTCGAGATAAGCGTGAAGCGCCAGATGCGAAAATCCCGGCAAAACGAGCACGGCAATGTCATGCGGCTTCCCTGACACCTGAAACGCAGCGTCTGGGTGGACGGGGCTGCTGGTTTCGTGGATGCGGGCCGGCGCGTTCATCAGGAGCCATAGCTCGCTACCGGGACACCAAAGATGCCGGCTTCGGGCTTGACACCTAGGCCCGTTCCCTGTGGCACGGCGATATGACCATTTTCAATGACCACGGGGTTCGTATTGTCGTAGTGCCCATCGATGTATTCCTGCGCGATCCAGGCGCCTTCAAAGCGACGTGGATCGACCGTGGAAGCAAGATGAGCGCAGGCGGCTGCGATAATGTCGCCGCCCCATGCGTCATCGCAGGTGTGCGGCAGGCACCGGATGGCACACATGTCGCGAGCGGTCATCATTTTGGTCAGTCCGCCCAGGCGAGTGACTTTGAAGCCGAAACCATCGGCAATGCCCGATGATATGGCCCGCAATACTGCATTCAGATCTTCGGTGTTCTCGTCCAGATAGATGGGATGGGTACCCCTGCCCCGGACCGCCGCGATCTCTTCCATGGTGTTGCAGGGCTGCTCGAACACGAACGGAATATTTTGGCAAAGCCGATCCAACTGCAGCGCAGATGCTACGGACATGCCACGATTACCGTCTACAACTATGCTTGCCTTGAGGCCCACGGCCTCCCAGACCTTATGCACGGTGGCTGCGTCCTTTTCCAGGTTGCGACCACCAACCTTGATCTGGATGCGCGGGTAGCCCGCCCTGACCTTGTCAGCCGCGATACGCGCGGTTTCGTCCGGCGAGCCCACAATCAGGGAGTAGTAAGACGGCACGCGGTCCGTAAGCGCGCCGCCCAGCAGCGTCGAGATCGGCACGCCAAGACGCTGACCAATGAGGTCGAGGAACGCTATGTCGAACGCCGCCTTGGCATAGTTGTGACCGTTGAGCCTTTCATCCATCCGCTTGGCCAGATGACGCGGCGACTGGGTCGGCTCTCCAATAAGGCCTGGCGCAATCTCAGCTATCGCCGCCCGAGCTCCCAGCGCGTGATGGGGTTGATAGACTGGTCCGACGGGGCAAGTTTCGCCCCATCCCGTAATGCCGTCATCCGTCACAACTTCGACAAGGGTGCTGTCCAAGGAGTGGACTTCCGTGCTCGCCATCTTATAGGCGCCACCCTTGGTGGGAAGCCGGATCGAGTAGACGTTGATCCTGTTGATGCGCATGACGACGCTCAGTAATCGTCGTTGAGTGCGTCAACCGCCGGGATTTCGCGCGAGCGTCGATCGATGTAAGCGCGCAGCTCTTCATCTTTGGCCTGGTCCAGCGTGGGCTCCTGGTACTCTCCCAAAAGGTGCTTCGCGTGGTCGAGCGCCCTTTGCTTTATGTCCTTTGAGCCGTCGACCTTCCACTGCTCGATCGAATTGTTGTCGAACAGCTTTGGTATGAAAAATGCGCGTTCGAAGTTGGCCTGGGTATGCGGATGGCCGAGATAGTGGCCACCGGGTCCAACGTCACGGATGGCGGCCAAGGCCTCGTCGAAATCATCCCAGTGGATACCTTGGGTCATGCGATAGCCCATCGCACAAACCTCGGCATCGACGACGAACTTCGCGATAGAACAATGCATCCCGGCTTCGTTCCAACCCGCCGAGTGCCAGATGTAGTTGGCGCCCGACATCAGCACCGCCATCATTGTCATGGCGCTTTCGTAGCCGGCCTGAGCATCGAAAATCTTGGCGCCGCCGAGCAGGTTCGATGTGCGCCACGGGACGTTGTAGCGTCGCGCCATCTGACCGATCATGAAGTTCATCAGCGATATCTCGGGCGTTCCAGCCATCGGGGCGCCGGATTGCATGGAGACCGTCGACAGGTAATGCCCGTAAATGGCCGGGCAGCCTTTGCGGATCACTTGGGTGTAGGCGAGTGCGGACAGTGCCTCGGCATTCAGCTGGGCCACCGCAGCCGCCGTCGACGCGGGCGTGTTTGCGCCGCCCAGCACGAATGGCGAGCACAGCACTGGCTGGTTGCGCCGGCAGAACGCCCGCATGGCGCCAAGCATGACCTGGTCCCACACGAGCGGAGAATTGCCGTTGCAGTTTCCGGTCGTGACCGCATGCGTTTCCATGAAGCCTTTGCCAAAGAGAATCTCGCACATGTCGAGCACGTCCTCGGCGTTCTTGGGCGAGGTGGTCATGCCCATGAAGATCTTGTCGGAATGCTTCATCGACGAGTAGGTGATGTGCAGATGTCGGTGCGCTACGACGATATCCATCGGCTCGACGATGTGGTGCGCCGATGAGTGCAGCGCCGGCATCATGTGTGCCAGCTTGTGGAAGGTCCCTAAGTCCGCAATGGTCGGGCCGCGACGCACGTCGTCAAGATCGCGCATGTATGGCGCGCCGGTCATCGGCACGAAGATCGAATTCGGGCCGCCCAGCTGGACGTTTTTTGCCGGGTTGCGAGCGAAATACTCAATGTCGGGCGGGATTGTTTTGATCAGCTCCATCACCAACGCGCGATCCAGATAGACTCGCTCACCGCGAACGTCGGCGCCTGCTCTCTTCCAGTCCTCAAGAGCGATCGGGTCGCGAAACACCACCCCGACCTCTTCCAGGATTGCCAGCGACGCTTCGTGAATACGTTCTACCTGCTCTGCATCCATGGGCTCGATTACAGGTAGCCCGCGCTTGAGTGTCGGCAGCATCTCCACCTTGGGCGCAGTCCGAATAATTCGGCGCGCATCGCGTCCTCCCCTTCGAGAAACTTGCGCTTCAACGGTCATGCGGGCCTCCAAAAAGAACACGCGAGCCGCAGCCGGGCCGCGCGCGACTATTGCTGCAACCGGCCGATTTGACCTACTGCAAAAGTCTCACGCGCGTGTTGACTTATACGCGGACGTCCGTGGCTTCGCCTCGTCGCTTACGATTGATCCAATCAGCATCGTCATGGGAAACGCGGCTCAATCAGTGAAAGCCAGCCCGTAAATCATTCCCACGCGCGCCCAGCAGAAGTCTCATCTTTGCTGAGTTGCGACGGTCGCCATATTCCGCATGAAAATGCGGGCAGTCCCGACTGCATCAGCTTTCGCCAGACGCGATCTGGTGTATGCATGGCAAAGATCACAACGGTCTGCCGCGCACACCTCGCCGAAATCGCCGCGCCAGGTGGTTTTGGGTGTTTGGAGCTCAAGATGGTTCGCCGATATTATGACCTGCCCTCCCTGACAGCCCTCGCGATCTTCGAAGCATCCGCCAGGCACTTATCATTCAAGCTGGCGGCGGGAGAGCTGAATGTGACTCCCGGGGCAGTCAGCAGACAGGTCAAGGCGGTCGAGGACGAACTTGGCGTTCAGCTGTTTGTAAGACTGGGCTCAGGGGTGATGCTGACGAGTGCCGGCGAGGACCTCTATGGCGTTCTTGCGAGCGGCTTTTCGCGCGCAGCCGAAATTGTCCGCACCGTCAAGCGCGGCGATCGGTCCAAGAACGTCACGCTCGCCTGTTCTGACGCCTTTGCGACAATGTGGCTGATACCGCGTATGCCCGATTTCTGGACACGCTACAGCGAGATTGCAGTCGATCATTTGATCTCTGACAATCCGCGAGACTACCGGAGGGCCGAGGTGGAGTTGCGCATCCGATACGGGTTCGGGTCCTGGCCTGACGAGAATGCCGAGCTTCTTTTCGGCGAAACCATCTATCCGGTCTGCGGAGCCGAATTTGCCAAAGTGCATCGAGACGCGACGACAGGGTCCTTGCCGGATCTTCCCTTGCTGCATGTTGACTGGGTTGATCCAAACTGGGCGGGCTGGGACGAGGTATTGCGTCGTGCGGCCGTGCCCCACGGTCCGAGCCGCGGCCGCCGTTTCGGCAAATTCTTTGTAGCCATGCAGGCGGCCCAGGCCAACCAGGGCGTTGCAGTAGGCTGGCATCACCTCGTGAAGTCACAGATCGAGGAAGGCAAACTGGTCAGGCTGACCGAACTCGAGCTCCCTGCGCCAGGCAGCTACTATCTAACCTGGAACGATAACCGCACGCTTTCGCCCGCTGCAGAAATCCTGCGAAGCTGGATACGAGAAATCGCTGCGCAGGAGCGAGACAGCTAGAGTTCTTGCGCCGCGAAGCGCTCCTCGTGCCGCCGTATTGCTCGCCGAACTTGGCGTCTTCGTCGCCAACCGGTCTCAGGCACGATCAGTTTGAGATGCCTGAATCCGTCAGGATCGGATGGTCCGTGCCGTCCGCACCGGTGACGCCAGATTATTACACGTAATCCAGCAGCAATATTATTGCAGTTGAGGAGGCTGGAACGAATGGGCCAAGGTCGGCCCGTCTCCCACCATCAAACAAGGTGTTCAATGTCCATAGATCTCGTTGCCCGACTGGACGACAAGTTGCGTGCGAAGCGCGAAAGCTTTGACAAGATCCCGGTGGTCGATATCGCGCCCCTTCTCGATGGCAGCAACAAGCAGGCGGTGGCCAAGCAGATACGTTGGGCGCTGTCGAACACTGGCTTCCTGTACGTCAAGAACCATGGCATCCCCCAGGAGTTCGTCGACTCCGTGTTCGATGTGAGTCGCCGGTTTTTTGATTTGCCGATGCCACAGAAGATGGAATTGCATGTAAGCAAATCCGATGTGGCGCTGCGCGGATATATCGAGCCATTCGGGGAAAACACCGATCCAGGCAAGACGAAGGATCTCAAAGAGTGCTTTGACATCGGCCCTGAACGCTCGACCCTGGAGGGTCCGTTTTTTGGCTCCAACCAGTGGCCCTCAGCCCTGCCCGAGTTTTCCGAGCTGACATACGCATACCATCAGAAAATGGTCGTCCTTGCGAAAACACTGTTGAAGGGCATCGCTCTCAGTCTGGACTTGGGAGAAAATCATTTCGAGAATCTGATGCGCGACCCCATCAGCATCCAGCGCCTTCTCCACTACCCTCCGCAGGGTGGCTATGTCGGGGAAAACATCATCGGTATCGGTGCGCACACGGACTATGGCAATCTGACCATCCTGGCGCAGGACGACGTGGGCGGTCTGCAGGTGATGAACAGAGACGGCGACTGGGTAGAGGGTACACCCATCCATGGCACCTTCGTCATCAACATTGGCGATCTGATCCAGCGGCTCACCAATGATGTCTATCTGGCGAACATGCATCGCGTGGTCAACACCACAGGGCGGGAGCGCTATTCGATCCCGTTCTTTATCGACGCTGATTTCGATGCAATCATCGAACCGCTGGCGTCCTGCGTCACGGATGGCAACCCGCGTCGCTACAAGCCGGTGACTTGTGGCCAGCACAAATTCGGGCGTTTCGCAGCAAGTTACGCCCACTTAGCCAAGGCATAGCGAGTGTGGTCGTGTAAAGCCGGTACACGTTGTCCGCGAGCAAGAGGCCAGCCTTTCAAGAGCTTTTGGCAAGCCAGCTCGCAAAGAGCCGAGCTTTCGAACCTGCTCGCGGATGGATTTTCAGATAAAATGCCTTGGGTGAGGGAATATTGTCGGGCACCAGTGTGACCAGCCGTCCCTGTTCCATCAGGCTTTTGACCAATCCATCCCACCCCAGTACCGCCCCGATATCATCCTGGGCGGCTTGGAGGGCAATCATGTAGTTGTTGACGGAAAACCTGCGGCCCTTTGGGATGGTGTGTCCAAGCGCTTGAAACCAGTCCGGCCAGTTCGTCCAGTCCGTTTCCTCGTTGTTCGTATGAATCAAGGGTGCCTTGAGCAGATCCTCAACTCGCCCAATGCCGTGCTCGGCGGCGAATTTTGGGGTCCCGAGCGCGACAATGCGATCTTGAAAGAGCTTGTGACACTCCTCATGGTGCTCCTGCTCATCCCCGTATCGAATACTTAGATCGCAGCGGATAGCTGTTCCAGGCACGTCGCTGACGATCTGTGAGACAGTGATGGTGGGATGGCTTTTCCAGAAGGTTGATATCTTTGGCGTAAGCCAAAGCGAGCTGACGGCCGTCGTTGTCCGGATGGTCACGTCAGCGGTTTCCGGGCGATCGCGCATGTGAGTAACGGCGTCGGAAATCGTCTCAAGGCCGCGCTGCACCGCAACGAACAAGAACGCCCCTTTCTCAGTCAAATCGACACCGCGGCTCATGCGCAGGAACAAGCTGCATCCCAAGTCACCCTCGAGCGCTTTGATTTGGTGGCTGATAGCGGCGGGTGTCACGTTCAATTCCTGAGCGGCCTTCTTGAAACTCGCATTTCGGGCGGCCGCCTCGAAGCAGATGAGAGCGGTCACCGAGGAGAGATCGTACGGTCTTCTCATCAAAGCCTCTTTGGACCCGTCTTTTGGCTCATGGTTGGCGCGGGCGGGGCGCAAGAGATTAGCTGAACTAAATCGAGCTGAAAATTACTGCTATTGCGAAAAAGGCGTTCGAGCAAGAAAAATACATTTCAAAATATGCACGCCATCTATGGAATTTCCGCATGAACGCCGCCTCGCCGTCCATCCAAGAACTGTTAGCGCGCCGCGTCTCGGGCTATGCCCTTGAGCAGCCGTTTTACACATCGCCGGCAATTTACCAACTCGATCTCGAGCACATCTTCTATCAGGAATGGCTCTACGCGGCCCCAGCGTGCCAGCTAGCGAGATCTGGTAGCTACGTGACGATGCGCGTGGGTGCCTATGAGGTGGTCATCGTGCGCGCCCGCGATGGCGAAATCCGCGCCTTCCACAATTCCTGCCGCCATCGAGGCTCGATGATTTGCAAGGCGCGCGAAGGCCAGGTGGCCAAACTCGTCTGCCCCTATCACCAGTGGACCTATGAGCTTGACGGCAAGCTTATCTGGGCAAATGACATGGGGCCTGACTTCGACATGTCCAAACACGGCCTGAAGCCGGTCCATCTGCGCAATCTAGCCGGCATGATCTACGTCTGTCTGTCCGAAACGCCCCCCGACTTCGAACCGTTTGCCGACCTGGCCCTTCCCTACCTTGAGGTCCATGACCTCAACAATGCGAAGGTCGCGCATACGTCCACCATCATTGAGAAGGCCAACTGGAAGCTCGTGTGGGAGAACAACCGCGAATGCTACCACTGTAGCAGCAACCACCCGTCGCTGTGCCACTCCTTCTCGCTCGACCCGGAAGTGGCGGGCGTGTCTGCCGACGGATCGGTCTCGGCGACCCTTCAGGCGCATTTTGACCGCTGCGAAGCCTCAGGTGCCCCTGCGCAGTTCCGGCTTGGCGGCAACGGCCAGTTCCGTCTGGCGCGGATGCCGCTGCAACAGAAGGCCCTGAGCTACACGCTCGACGGCAAGGCTGCCGTTCGCAAGAATCTGGGCCAGGTGGCTCTGCCCGATGCAGGCACGCTGTTGAAGTTCCATTATCCGACAACCTGGAGCCACTTCTTGCCTGACCACTCTCTGACCTTCCGAGTCACGCCGATCAGTCCCACGGAAACCGAGGTCACCACCGTCTGGCTGGTGAATAAGGATGCCGTCGAAGGCGTCGATTACGACCTCAAGCGCCTGACGGAGGTCTGGATCGCAACCAATGAGGAAGATCGCGAGATCGTCGAAACCAACCAACTGGGAATCCTCTCACCAGCTTACACCCCTGGCCCCTATTCGCCCGGGCAGGAAAGTGGCGTGACACAATTTGTCGATTGGTATGCAGCCTGGCTTGAGCGCGCCCTTGCGCCGCTTCAAGTTGCAGCGGAATGAACCGATGAGCGCATTAAAAAAACTCACCTTCTGGACCGACGCAGAAGAGTTGGAATGCGTCACCCGTACTCCGGAAGCGCCGAATGTCGTGACCTTCAGCTTTCAGAGTCCGTCCGGCGCGCTGTTCAGTCATGAACCGGGGCAGTTTCTCACACTGGAACTGCCCATTCCCGGGGGGCCGGTCTATCGCACATATACAATCTCGTCTTCGCCCTCGCGTCCGACTGCCCTGACAGTCACGGTCAAGGCGCAGGAAGGTTCCATCGGCACCAGATGGATGCTCGACAATTTGCGCAAAGGCGCGCGCATCAAGGCAATAGGGCCGACTGGGAAATTCTCAATTGTCCACCATCCGGTCGAGAAGTACCTTTTCATCTCGGCCGGTTCCGGCATCACACCGATGGTGGCGATGACCACTTGGCTTTACGATTCCGGGCGCGAGCCGAACATCGTTTTCATCAACTGCGCGCGCCGCCCATCCGACATCATTCTGCGCGACAGGATGGAACTCATGGCGTCGCGCATCGTCGGCATCGATCTCAAATGGGTCGTCGAAGAGGCAGATCCCTTCCGGTCATGGACCGGCTACCGCGGGATGTTCAACCAGATCATGCTGGGCCTAATGGCGCAGGATTATCTTGAGCGCGAGGTGTTCTGCTGCGGGCCCGAGCCCTTCATGCGGGCCGTGCGCGAGGCCCTTGCGGGTCTCGGCTACGATATGAGCCGCTATCATCAGGAAAGCTTCCAGGCAGAACCTCCAGATGCGGAGAATGTCCCCAAGGATGTGGTTCCGAATGAACAAAGCGTAGCCGAAATCCAATTTGCCCTGTCCGGCATAGTCGCGAAGTGTACGGAAACGCATACGATCCTAGCCGCTGCGAAGGCCGCGGGGCTGGTGATCCCGTCGGGTTGCTCCATGGGGATTTGCGGAACCTGCAAGATCCGAAAGATCGAAGGTCAGGTTCATATGGTGCATAACGGCGGCATTACCGAGGAGGACGTTGCCGAAGGTTATATTCTTGCGTGCTGCTCCAATCCGATCGGACGCGTGAAAGTCGAGGCATAGCAAACATCCCAAATCAGTCGTTGGAGTTTTGGATCGAGGTCAGAGATATCTGCTTTGATTTCGATGTCCTCTTGTGATCTCGTCATATGGGCTCAACAGGCCCAAAGCGGTCGAGTACAAGCGGAATGTCTATTTAGGTCGTCGCGGAACTCCGCCTCCGACTTCGGTTGAAGCCGGACCGTTGAGACGATGAAGCTATTGATGACCTGCATGCCTCATCGGAACGGCAATCTTGTTGCCTGCCCTCAGTCCGTAGCGGGTTTCGGCCAGCTCAGTGATGCGTTTGATCCACCATCAGCGCCCAGAAAGCGAACAGCGGTCGATCGAGCGATCTCATTGCGTGTTTGATGCCTGGCGGATTGTAGAATGATCCACCGATGCCCGGCGAAAACCACTCCTTGTCAGCCTGCCTGAACTCGGAATCCGAAAGCACGAGGTAGGTTTCTTCCGGGGTATGTTCGTGGTCGGGATACCGGACGTGAGGAGCCATCAAAGTGACGCCGAGCCACAGATCGTTTCTGTCCTCGATGCCACCCGGGCCAAGGATCATCGCGTTGGCGTGACCGTCGCTGAAATTGCTGCTGGCAGACTGGGCGGGATTTGATTTCGGCCGCCATTCGAGCAGCGGCTCGATCGCCTTGAAGCGTTCGATCAAGTTGCGGAGCGTGGACGGGATCGCTTCTTCTGCCAACGCCGAGCCAAGATAAGAGCAGACCGGCAAACGGCTCCCGGCCTTGGTCCTTTCCAGCCCGGGAACCTCCGATTGGGCGAAGAGTTGGATGATCGATCTGCGCGATCGCAGGTCGTGTGCGAACTGGTCGAAGGCCACGAACGCGGTGTCTACAAAATATTGCAGGGCATCACTTCTGTTCATCTCGCAGCCCTTGGTGTGAGCGGGTGGTATCGTCCGTGGCCGGACGTTAGATATCTTTCGCCAGTCGAAGTGCGTCGTAGATCGCGGCGTGGGTGTTGCGAGCTGAAACGGCATCGCCGATACGAAACAATTGGAATTGTCCTTGCGGATTCCGCACCACCGACTGCGGTTGTCCAGCGATGAGCTCATCTTGCGAAATCTCGCCGTGATTGGTCGATTTCGGTTTCAGTTCAAAATAGATGTCATCGAGCGGAATGGTGCCGTGGTTGACGACTACCTGATCCACGACGCGCTGCTTGGATATGCCGCCGTAGTCGCTGCCGACATTTGCAATGAGCTGATTGCCATTCTTTTCAACAGACTCGAGCCGATAGGTAACGGTGAAGGTCACATCGAGTTTTTGAAGAGACCGCATGTAGGGCACGAGGTTCATCGCCATGACCTCGGGTGAGAACGACCGGTCCGGCGTCATAATCTCAACCTTCGCTCCCGCACCCGCGATGAATTCCGCGGCTTGGAGTGCGGCATGGTCGCCGGCGTCGTCGAAGATCAGGACATTGCTTCCCGGCTTTACGTCTCCTGAGATGATGTCCCATGAAGACACCACCAACTCGTTGCCCTTGGAAAGGACGTCGGTGTGCGCCACCCCGCCCGTCGCAATGATGACGACATCAGGATTTTCCGCCTCGATGGTTTCGGCTTCCGCCCAGGCATTGTACTTGATGGTCACTCCGTATTTTTCGCACTGGGCAATGCGCCAATCGATGATGCTCATCATCTCCTTGCGGCGCGGACTCAGCGCGGTCAGGCGGATCTGCCCGCCAGGGTCGCTGGCGGCCTCGAAGACCACGACCTCGTGTCCCCGCTCACCCGCCACGCGGGCGGCCTCGAGGCCGGCCGGACCTGCGCCGACGATGACAATTTTCTTGCGGGTTTCTGCCTTGGGGACGATGTGCGGCATGGTCAGTTCGCGGCCGGTCGCGGCGTTGTGAATGCAGTATGCCGCCCCGCCCTGATAGATACGGTCAAGGCAATAGTTGGCACCCACGCAGGGCCTGATTTCGTCTTCGCGTTTTTCGATGATCTTGCGCACGATATGGGGGTCAGTCATGTGGGCGCGTGTCATGCCGATCATGTCAACTTTACCCGATGCAATCGCGTGGCGCGCCGTCGCCACATCCGGTATTTTCGCTGCATGGAAGGTTGGGAAGTTGGTTGCCGCACGAATCTCGCCGGCAAAATCAAGGTGCGGCGCGTTCGCCATTCCCTGAATCGGAATGACGTCCGTCAGGCCCGCATCGGTGTCGATGTGGCCGCGGATCACATTGAGGTAGTCGACAAGTCCGCTTTCCTTGAGGCGCTTGGAGATTTCAATGCCCTCGGACTTGCCGGTGCCGCCGGGAAGAGCCTCATCCGCAGTATAGCGCACGCCCAGGATGAAGTCCTCGCCGACCCGTGACCGGATCGCCTTCAAGACGTCCATGCAGAAGCGCATGCGATTATCAAGCGAACCACCGTAGGGACCGTCAAGGTCGTTCGTGAGAGGCGACGTGAACTGGTCGAGCAGATGGCCGTAGGCCTCAAGCTCGACACCATCCATCCCACCCGCCTTCATTCGCTCGGCGGCATCCGCGAAGTCCTTGATGATGCGCTCGATATCCCAGTCTTCAATTTTCTTGGGAAACGCGCGGTGTGAGGCTTCCCGATGATGGGACGGCGCTACAACGGGGAGCCAGTCACCTTTGTCCCAGCGTGTACGCCGTCCAAGATGGGTCAGCTGGATCATGATCGCGGCGCCCTCTTCATGGACCGCATCTGTCATCTGCCTGATCCACGGCACGATCTCGTCCTTGTAGGCGAGCAGGTTGTTGAAAACCGGGGGGCTGTCCTTCGAGACCGCCGCGGACCCGGCTGTCATCGTCATCGCTACGCCGCCCTTCGCCCTTTCCACCGTATAGGCAAGATAGCGCTCCTTCGGCATCCCGTCCTCCGGATAAGCCGGCTCATGGGACGTCACGATGATGCGATTGCGCAGGGTCAAATGCTTGAGTTTGTAGGGCTGCAGAAGGGGATCGCTCGACATCAGACGGACTCCGGACTGGGATGGCAGATGCGAACGCTATCTGAAAATGTACACCTATGTCAAGTTTAAGTTCCAGGTAGTTGACAGAGTCGACATGGGTGTACATTTTGCTGGTTTTCACTTTGACATTTCGTTAGGTTGGTCGCTCATGGAGCAGGTTTCAAACGATAGCGGGTGGCGCGGATCGCCGGAGGGATGGCTTGAAGCCGCCTACGACCTGCTTCTCGAATCCGGCGTCGACTCGGTGAGAATTTCGCCATTGGCCAAGAAACTGGGCCTGTCGCGCACCAGCTTCTATTGGTTCTTCAAGGACAGAGAAGAACTGTTGGCTGCCCTCGTGACCCGTTGGCGCGACAAGAACACCGGCAACCTCGTCAGGCAGGCGGAGGCGTATGCCGAGACTGTTGCCGAAGCGATGCTGAACGTTTTCGACTGCTGGCTCGACACGTCCTTGTTCGATTCCCAGTTCGAATTCGCTGTCAGAAGCTGGGCGCTCCAGTCTCCTGACATTCTGGCAGAGGTCCAGAAAGCCGACCAGACGCGTCTCGACGCGATGAGCCAAATGTTCGTCCGCTTCGGTTACAAGGAAAACTCGGCCGACGTTCGAGCGCGCACCATCTACCTCGTGCAGATCGGCTACATCTCAATGCAGACCAAGGAAGATCTCGCGGCCCGCATGAAGCGCATTCCCGGCTACGTGGAGATTTTTACAGGCGAGGCCCCGCAGCAGCGCGAGCTGGATCGATTCTTCGCCAGACACGGCTATTCGGCGGGTTGAGGAGGGGTTCGACAATGGGCGGACCTATAAGCGTCGGGATAATTGGCGGAGGCGGCTGGCTTGGACGCGCCATCGCCGATGCCATCGTCGATGCGCAAATTGTGACCCCCGAGCAACTCACACTCTCTTACAGAAGCGGGCAACCGGGCTTTCTGCCAAACGCTACCTGGACCCGGGACAACCAGGAACTGGTGGATCGATCCGACGTCATCATCGTATCGGTCCGCCCCCAAGATTGGCCTGCCATCGACATTTCTGCGCACGGCAAGCTCGCCATGTCTGTCATGGCCGGGATCCCTCTCGATCAATTGGCTCGACGTCTCAAGACCGACTGCGTGGTCCGTACGCTTCCGAATGCGGCGGCAGAGGTGCGGAATTCCTATACTCCCTGGATAGGCTCTCAGGGCGTCACCCCGGATGACCGCAATCTCGTTCGCCGGATACTGGAGGCCTGTGGCACTGCTGATGAAGTCAAAAGCGAAGCAGATATCGACTATCTGACGGGCCTCACCGGCTCCGGCCCGGCGTTTCCGGCGCTTTTGGCGGCGGCGATGATGGACGATGCCGTCAGTCGAGGAGTAAGCCCGGACATTGCCCGAAGGAGCGTCAGCGCGGTGCTGATTGGAACGGGAAAACTCCTCGAGGCCCGCGCAGAAAATCCCAAAGACATCGTCCAGACCTTCCTCGACTACCGCGGCACCACCGCGGCAGCAATCGATGCCATGCGTGCAGCAGGCTTTGAAGCAGCCGTGCGCGACGGCCTTGCCGCAGCGCTTCAGAAATCGGTGACTATGGGACAAGCCACCTTACTGCCGCACTAGCCGGTCCTCCACGAAGGACGGAAGTTGCGTTGCGGCTATGATACGCCTCCGCAGGCCTTTGCCACACCTGCAGGACTGGCCACATTCGGTTCCATCGGCGAGTCGAGATCGACCGAATGGCGAGCGCCTTCGAGTGTTTTGAGCCTTCGGCCGAAGTCAGAACCCGCCTAATTGCACGTCGTTGCCGCCGATTACCGCACGCATCGCTGAAGGGTCTTTCGAAGCCGCGAGTCATGAGCTACCTGTGACGAGTGCCATCAACGAGAAGGAGAAAATTGACGAAAAGGACCAAATCATTTCCTTCAAAACTCTTGGACTTATCCGCTAACGCTCAATTCAATCTCAAAGAATTAGGCGTAAGCCACTGATATATAGTGGTTGGTGGGCCCGGAGGGACGCCTTTTTCTACACAAAATCAATATGTTAGCGGCTGGTTCGCCAAACCATATCTCTCGTATGATCTCGTATGGTCTGGCGAACCCGATAACAATGAGTCCACTTGAATGTCAGTTCGCCTCATATCAGTCACTCAGCGTCCGTCGCCACTTTCCTGAAGGCGGACGTGGTCGACGACAACCAGCCGGGGGACTGTCGCCGGCTGCAAGACTTTGGCAACAGCCGAACAGGCTCAAACACACACTTGCCTAACTGCGGATGCGCAGCGCTTCGATCAGGATCGCGAACGCGGGCGAGGCCTGGCGACGACTGGGGTAGTACAGGTGATATCCCGGCCAAGGGGGCGACCAGTCAGCAAGGACCTGGCGCAAGCGCCCGTCGGCGAGATAAGGCCGGACCAGATCTTCGGGCACATGGGCAAGGCCGTATCCGTCGAGGACCGCGTCCAACACATGGAACACGTTGTTGAAGACAAGCTGTCCGTCGACCCGAACCTTGAGTTCCTGTCCTGCCTGTTCGAACTCCCAAGCGTAGAGGCCGCCGAAGGTGGTCAGACGCAGGTTGATGCACGTGTGGTCAATCAGGTCCTGGGGCACGAGCGGCGGCGCATGATCGGCAAAATAAGCAGGGGTTCCGACGACGACAAAGGGCATGTCGGGGCCGATGCGCACCGAAATCATGTCCTTGGCCACCTGTTCGCCCAGCCGCACGCCGGCGTTGAAGCCGTGGGCTGTAATATCGGTCAGGGAAGCGTCGGCACTCAGCTCCACCTTGATATCAGGATAGTCGGCGAGGACCTTCCTCAGCTTCGGCCATAGCAGTGTCACGATGGCATGGTCGCCGGCGGTGATCCTCACCATTCCCGCAGGCTTCTCCCGGAGCTCGCTCAAACCTTCGATTTCGGCTTCCACCTCGTCGAGGTGCGGGCCGACGTTCTGCAGGAGACGTTCGCCCGCTTCGGTGGGCGAGACGCTACGGGTCGTGCGCGTGAGCAGCCGCAGGCCAATCCGCTCCTCGAGCTGGCGTATGGTCTGGCTCAGTGCGGACTGCGACACGCCAAGCTTGGCAGCCGCCTTGGTGAAGCTGCGCTCCCGCGCCACCGCGAGGAACGCTGCAAGGTCATTCAGATTCTCGCCGGCCATTCATAAGCCCTCCTAATGAGTCTATGCGGGTTTTGCTCCCTAATGCAAACCGAAAATCGCATTACATTGCGGGCATGAGTTCATCGGCGCCTGACACAGGTGCAGGTCAAAGACGGCTCGCAAAAGGAGGCCTTGCCATGAAGACACTCGCTGCATCCACATTGACCAGCCTCGCCGCCGCCGGTGCCGCGTCATCCGAGAGGTCATCGAAGGGTGCCGGCACTCTGCCGGCTTCCGGCAGCCTGGCTATCGTCGCCCCGGCTCTTGAGAAGTATCGCAAGGACACCCTGGTCGATAACCTGTGGCAGCGCAAAGCGCTGTCGGCCCGCGACCGCAGCGTTGTGACAATCGCCGTCATGATCGCCCGCAAACAGACGGCTGAGCTTGGCCAACAGGTCGACTTCGCCTTGGACAACGGCGTCAAACCGGCCGAGATTTCGGAAATCATTACCCACCTCGCCTTTTACTCAGGCTGGGGCAACGCCATGGCCGCCGCCAACGAGACCAAGGGCATCTTCGAAGCGCGGGGCGTCGGCGTTGAACAGTTGCCCGCCGCGTCGCCAGCCCTGCTGCCCCTCGACCAGAAGGCCGAGGAAGCGCGCGCTGCCAGTGTGCAGACGAATGTCGCGCCCGTGTCCCAGAGCCTGGTCGATTTCACCGGCGACGTCCTGTTCAAGGATCTGTGGCTGAGGCCGGACCTTGCGCCAAGGGACCGCAGCCTCGTGACCGTCAGCGCGCTCATGGCCTCCGGTTACGTCGGTCAGATTCCGTTCCACCTCAACCGGGCCATGGACAACGGCCTGACGCGCGACGAGGCCTCGGAGGTCCTGTCACAGGTCGCCTTCTATGCCGGATGGCCGGCCGCGATGTCGGCGGTGCCGGTTGCCAAGGACGTTTTCGAGGGCCGACAGAAGTAGCCGCGCCCGGCGCTCCTTCTGTCCAACCCAAAAGAAAGACCCGCCCATGAAAAACAAGCCGCCCACCATGGCCGCTCTTGCAACATTCGGCGCAGCACCTACCGGTGCCGAGGGCATCCAGATCACTCCCAATGGGGCGAGCCCGTCGACGATCGGCAGCACAGACTATTTCACCGGACATGTCGTCGTTGTGCCCTTGTTCCCGGCAACCGAATTCACGCATGGCACCGGCGGCCACGTCACGTTTGCCCCCGGCGCCCGCACTGCCTGGCACACGCATCCCGCAGGTCAGACCCTGATGGTGACCTCCGGCAAGGGCTGGGTTCAGGAGGAAGGCCGCGAGCGCCACGAGATCAAGGCCGGCGACGTGGTCTGGTTTCCGGCGGGGGTCAAGCACTGGCACGGCGCCACCGATACCACCGGCATGAGCCACATTGCGATTTCCTACATGCTCGGCGGCAAAAACGTCGATTGGCTCGAGCAGGTCAGCCCTGAGCAATACCAACCGTCCGTGTCTGAACAGAGAGCAACGGCATGACCTGGACACCCGAAACGCTGCAGAAGATCGCCGCAAGCGACGATCTTCACATCGCGCCCTTCCGCGAGGATGGAACGACCTATGGCACACTGACCTGGATCTGGTCTGTCGTCGTCGGCAACGACCTCTTCGTCCGTGGCTACAACGGGCCGAAGTCCCGTTGGTATCAGGCGGCTGTGCGGCAGCGAGCCGGGAAGATAACCGCCGCAGGGTTGGCTCTGGACGCTGCCTTCGAGCCGGTCGACGGCGCCGTAAACGACGCGGTCGATGCTGCCTACAAGAAGAAGTACGCGACGAGCCCCTACCTCGCTCCAATGGTCGGCAGCCGGGCGCGTTCTGCCACGATCAAGATCAGCCCCCGCAACCCCTGACGCAGGATTGTCATCATGCAAAAACGCAAACTCGGGGTCCTCGGACTCGAAGTCTCGGCCCTTTCGCTGGGTTGCATGGGCTACAGCAGCGACGCACGACAGCTGCGCGACAGGGCGCAGATGATCGGGCTGATCCGCGCGGCAGTCGAACGCGGCGTGGATTTCTTCGACACCGCCGAGGTCTACGGCCCTTTCACCAATGAAGAGATGGTCGGCGAGGCCATCGCGCCGATCCGTGACCAGGTGATCGTTGCGACCAAGTTCGGCTGGGACGTAGACGCCGCCACCGGTGTGCACAATGGCGGGGTCAACAGCCGGCCCGACCACATCCGGGCGGCCGTTGAGGGCTCGCTGAAGCGACTTCGCGTCGAGCAGATCGACCTGCTGTACCAGCACCGTGTCGACCCGGACGTGCCGATGGAAGAGGTTGCGGGCGTCGTCAAGGAGCTGATCCAGCAAGGCAAGGTGAAATACTTCGGCATGTCGGAAGCGAGCTCGGATTCCATCCATCGGGCGCACGCGGTGCAACCCGTGTCTGCGCTGCAAAGCGAGTACTCGCTTTGGACCCGGGAGCCTGAAACGGACATCCTGCCGACGCTTGAGGAACTGGGCATTGGACTGGTGCCATTCAGCCCGCTCGGCAAGGGCTTCCTGACCGGCACGATCGACGTCAACACGACGCTCGACAGTGCCGATTTCCGCAACTCCATCCCCCGCTTTTCCACGGAGGCGAGGACAGCCAACCAGGCGCTCGTCGAACTCATTCGCGCGGTAGGTGATCGGCACGGCGCAACTCCGGCGCAGGTTGCCCTGGCGTGGTTGCTCGCGAAGAAGCCTTGGATCGTGCCGCTGTTCGGCACCCGTAAGGTCGAACGGCTTGATGAAAACCTGGGTGCCCTCGCCGTGCACCTCAGCGCCGATGATATCGAGGAACTCGAACAGCGCTCGGCCGAGATCGGCGTGCAGGGCGAGCGCTATCCGGCGCAGATGCTGAAACTCTCGGGCCGTTGATCAGCGCAGCGACCGCAACCTCTGTAAGGCATTCCGCGATGTGGCCAGCATCCTCAACTACCGCGACGTCTCGATCTCGATTGGCTTCGATGAGGCCGCGGCCGCAGCGTGGCGCACAGAAGTCTACGATCCCGACATCGCCGGCAAGGCCGCCACCCTTACAAAAACCGGGCTACGGTCCAGCGGACCTTTAGGCGCTGAAATTCAAGAAAATGACTCACCACGTGATCGCCACCCCTTTGACCCAATCAGCCAAACCGTCGGTGTTCATGGAACTGTTGCCCATCATGGCGACCGTTCTGGTGGCCTTTCTGGTCATCGGGATCGCGCTGCCGGTGTTGCCGCTCCATGTCCACAACGGCCTCGGTTACGGCCCGTTCATCGTGGGCCTGGTCGCGGGAAGCCAGTTTGCCGCATCGCTGCTTTCGCGCTTCTGGTCCGGCCGCATTTGTGATGCCCAGGGGCCAAAGCGCGCGGTGCTGCTCGGACTTGCCGGCGCAACGGGTGCCGGCTTGCTTTATCTCCTGTCGCTTGCCTTTGCGAACCCGGTGGCGTCAGTAGCGGTCCTGCTTGCGGGTCGTCTCGAAGGCAGCGCGAGCGCCGAACTGGTAGCTGTGCTTCATGCTGCCTGCCGCATTGTTGGCCGCGCGCTTGAGCGGTGAGATGGCGCCCTGTGCGCCAGCGTTCATGACACCGCCGAGCCCGGATGCGACGCCGGAAAAGCCAGACTCTCCGGCCGCGCCGAGATTGTAGGCTGTGGATGCCCTGCCCGCGGTCGCGGCACCGCCACGGGCCGCCGCTGCAGCACCGCCGCTGACAGCCGCACCGCCGGACATGACGGCGCCGGCGGTCGCGGCGCCCACTGCCGCCATGCCGCCGGCGGCAAGCCCGGTGCCGACCGCCGCGCCGGCGCCGAGCTGCGGGCCGCCGGAGACAAGACCGTTGGCAATACCCGGTCCAAAGATGCCAAGGCCGAGCAGCGACAGTGCGGCCAGCACGATCGCCATGGCATCGTCGATCGACGGCGTGTTGCCGCCGAAGCCTGTAGTGAACTCGGAAAAGAGAGTCGAGCCAATGCCGATGATGACGGCGAGCACCAGCACCTTGATGCCGGACGAGATGACGTTGCCCAGCACGCGCTCGGCCATGAAGGCGGATTTGCCGAACAGACCGAAGGGGATCAGCACGAAACCGGCGAGCGTCGTCAGCTTGAACTCGATCAGCGTGACGAAGAGCTGGATCGCGAGGATGAAGAAGGCCAGCAGCACCAGCGCCCAGGCGAAGAACATGCAGGCGATCTGGATGAAGTTCTCGAAGAAGGACCAATAGCCCATGAGGTTCGAGATCGAGTCCAGCAACGGCCGGCCGGCGTCGAGCCCGGTCTGCGCCACCTTGCCCGGGCGCATGAGATCGTTGACGGTAAAACCCGTACCCGAGGCCTTCAGGCCAAGCCCAGCGAAGCTTTCGAAGACGATGCGGGCGAGATTGTTCCAGTTGGAGATGAGATAGGCAAAAACGCCGACGAACAGGGTCTTCTTAACGAGGCGCGCCATGATGTCGTCGTCCGCACCCCAGGACCAGAAGAGCGCAGCCAACGTCACGTCAATAACGATCAGGGTTGTGGCGATGAAGCCGACCTCGCCGCCGAGCAGGCCGAAGCCGCTGTCGATGTAGCGCGTGAAGACTTCGAGGAAATGGTCGATGACGCCCATGCCGCCCATGTCAGCGAGCCTCCGGCCAGGACGGCTCGGCCTGCATCTCAGGAGCGGTCACATCCGACCGCTCTCCTTCTTTCCGGTCGGCCGACGCCGCCACATTTGGAAACACCGTTGTCGGCGCTACCGGAGCAGACACGGTTGCCGGTGCACGTTGACCGAGAAACCGGCGCCGGCTGTCTGCCCATGCTTTCAGACAACCGGGATCGCGAGGACCGGCCTCGCCGATCCCGGAACAGCGGCGCAATTCGGACGCGAGCGGGTCTTTTGACGCGATGGAACGGTGCGGCATCGCCGGGGCGTCAGGCTCATCGTCCTTGCTGCTCATCTCGATCGCGGTCACTGTCAAAGCGACCGCGATGAAGACGACCGCGCCGATGCGAGCAAGGATCTTGCCATCCATCGGGCCGGCCTCAGTCCTTGCCATAAAACATCTGCGCACTGCCGGGCTGGTAGCCCGAGCCCTGTGTCAGGAAGCGGCGGCGCTGCTCCCTGCCCTGCTCGGCGGCGGTGGCCTGTTCGGCCGATTGCAATGCCTGCGCCCGACCGTTCGCGGCAACGACAGCGGTGAGATCGGCGAGCTGCTGCGCCTGAAGCGCGAGGAGCTGGTTGCCGGCCTGCGTTGCCTGAAGGGCGCCGGTCGCACCCTGGCTCTGGCCGACCAGCGCCGACATCTCACTGCGATTGGTGTCGATGTTGCCGACGACGCCCGCCTGCACACGCATGGCATCCTGAAGGCCGCCAACCGTGTTGCCCCAGCGCGAGCGCGCGTCGGCGACAAGTTGCTGATCAGAAGCCGACAGCGAGACGTTGCCGTATTTCTGCTGGAAGGCCTGATCGATCTGCTGGACGTCATAGGCAACGTTCTGCGCTTGACCGAGCAATTGCTGCGTACGCTGCACGGACTGCTGGAGCTGTTGCAGCGAGGAGAACGGCAAGCTTGCGAGATTACGGGCCTGGTTGATGAGCATCTGCGCTTCATTCTGAAGCGAGGTGATCTGGTTGGTGATCTGCTCAAGCGAGCGCGCTGCCGTCAGGACGTTTTGCGAATAGTTCGAGGGATCGAAAACGATGAAGGCCTGTGCCGGCGTCGCCAGGATGGGCGATAATGCGGCTGGTGCGGCAAGCAGAGCGGCAGCGAACCGCATGGCAAGTGAACGGCGCATTTTCATGGGGATTTCTCCTTGCTGGTCAGGACGGGAACGAGTTCAGCGGCCCAGGCGACGCCACGGTGGTTGAGCCAGGCAGCGAGGAAACCGTCGCGGCCATGCTCGGCGACGATGTGGGCGATCGCGGCCTGGTCGGTCTTCGCGGATACAGCGCAGAGCGCGAGCGCCACATCCGACAGCCCAAGCTCGAACAGCCGGTTGCCGCGACGGGACTGGCAGTAATAGTCGCGCTTCGGCATCGCCCGCGCGATGATCTCGATCTGCCGATCGTTGACGCCGAAGCGGCGATAGATCGCCGTTATCTGCGGCTCGATGGCGCGCTCGTTCGGCAGGAGAAGCCGGGTGTGGCAGCTCTCGATAATCGCGGGCGCGATTGCCGAACGATCGATGTCGCTGAGCGACTGCGTGGCGAAGATGACGCTGGCGTTCTTCTTGCGCAGCGTCTTCAACCATTCGCGGAGCTGGCCGGCAAAACCGTCATCGTCAAGCGCAAGCCAGCCTTCGTCAATGATGAGGAGGGTCGGCGAGCCATCGAGCCGGTCTTCGATGCGATGGAAGAGGTAGGACAGGACCGCGGGCGCAGCACCCGTTCCGATCAGTCCTTCGGTTTCGAATGCCTGGACCGACGCCGATCCGAGATGTTCGCGCTCGGCATCGAGCAACCGCCCGTAGGGACCACCGACGCAATAGGGACGCAGTGCCTGCTTGAGATCGTTTGATTGCAGCAGCACAACCAGACCGGTGATCGTGCGCTCCTCGACAGGCGCGGACGCCAGCGAGCTCAACGCCGTCCAGATATGCTCCTTGACCTCAGGGGTGATCGTCACATTCTCGCGCGTCAGGATCGCCACGATCCAGTCGGCGGCCCAGGCGCGCTCGGGGACATGATGAACACGGGCGAACGGCTGAAGGCTGACGCTATCGATCGCCCCATCGCTGAGATCGCCGCCGAGATCGTGCCAGTCGCCGTTCATGGCGAGTGCCGCCGCGCGGATCGAACCGCCGAAATCGAAGGCGAAAACCTGTGACCCCGCATAGCGGCGGAACTGCAGCGCCATCAGTGCCAAAAGCACGGACTTGCCCGCGCCGGTCGGGCCGACGATCAGCGTATGGCCGACGTCGCCGACGTGAAGCGAAAGCCGGAACGGGGTCGAGCCTTCGGTCTTGCCGAAGAGCAGAGGGGGCGCTGCAAAATGCTCGTCCCGTTCCGGCCCCGCCCACACCGCGGAAAGCGGAATGATGTGGGCGAGATTAAGGGTGGAGATGGGAGGTTGGCGGACGTTGGCGTAAACGTGACCCGGCAGGCTGCCGAGCCAGGCGTCGACGGCGTTGATGGATTCAATGATCGCCGTGAAATCGCGGCCCTGGATAACCTTTTCGACCAGGCGCAGTTTTTCGTCGGCGATGCCGGGATCATCGTCCCAAACCGTTACCGTCGCGGTGACATAGGCCATGCCCGCATAGTCGGCGCCGAGTTCCTGCAGGGCCATGTCGGCATCGGCGGCCTTGTTTGCGGCGTCGGTGTCGACGAGGACGGACGCCTCGTTGGTCATCACCTCCTTGAGGATCGCGGCGACCGATTTGCGCTTGGCGAACCATTGACGCCGGATCTTTGTCAGCAGCCTGGTCGCATCGGTCTTGTCGAGCAGGATCGCGCGTGTCGACCAGCGATACGGGAAGGCGAGCCGGTTCAGTTCGTCGAGCAGACCCGGCGTGGTCGCGGTCGGGAACCCCGTGACCGTGAGAATGCGCAGGTGCGACGCGCCAAGCCGCGGCTCGAGCCCGCCGGTTAGCGGCTGATCGGCTAGGATGGCGTCGAGATACATCGGCGTTTCGGGAACGCGGACACGGTGGCGATTGGTCGAGACGCAACCATGCAGATAGGTCAGCGTCTCGGCGTCATCGAGCCAGCGGCATTCCGGCATGAAGGCTTCGACGAGGCGAAGAACGCGATCGCTGCGATCGGCGAACCCGGTCAGCACCGCGTTGGGGTCGAGGCCCTTCTTCTCGCGGCCTTCGTAGAGCCAGCTTTCCGCACGGGCGGTGTCTTCGGCGGGCGCAAGATAGGTGAGCGTCAGGAAGTAGCTGGACTCGAAATGCGCGCCGGCCTCCTCGAAGCCCGCCTTTCGTTCCGCATCCACCAGCGTGGACGCCGGATCCGGAAAGCTGCTGTCGGGATAGCGCGTCGAGGCATGGCGCTGCGCCTCGACGAAGATCGCCCAGCCGGAGCCGAGGCGGCGCAAGGCATTGTTGAGCCGGCCGGCAACGGCGACCAGTTCGGCCGGCACGGCGCTGTCGAGATCGGGACCGCGAAAGCGCGCGGTGCGCTGGAAGCTGCCGTCCTTGTTTAAGATGATGCCGGCGCCGACCAATGCCACCCAGGGCAGGAAGTCGGCGAGCCGGCTGCTACGATTGCGATATTCGGCAAGATTCATCATCCAATGGCCCCCCTCAGACGGTGAGATGCGCCGGGATGCGCAGGTGCCGGCGAACGACGTCGGCGAAAAGCGGATCGCGCTTGGCGGCCCAGACGGCGACAACATGGCCGATCGCCCAGATTGCGAGGCCGACGAGCCAGAGACGCAGTCCCAGCCCCACGGCGCCGGCAAGCGTCCCATTCATGATGGCAATGGCGCGCGGGGCGCCACCGAGCAGGATCGGCTCGGTCAGCGCGCGGTGCACGAGGACCGCATAACCCGGCACTGCGTAGTCCGGCATTGACCCGCCCTGTTCGACCAAACCCGCCATCAGACCAACGCTCCGCCGCCGAACGAGAAGAACGACAGGAAGAAGCTCGACGCCGCGAAAGCGATGGACAGGCCGAACACGATCTGGATGAGCCGGCGGAAGCCCCCCGACGTGTCGCCGAAGGCGAGCGTCAGGCCGGTGACGATGATGATGATCACCGCCATGATCTTGGCGACCGGGCCTTCGATCGACTGGAGTATCTGTTGCAGCGGCTGTTCCCACGGCATCGACGAGCCGGAGGCAAAAGCGGGCGCGGCCATCACCAGGATGAGCGTGGGAACGGAAACGGTCATGGCGAGACGATGGCGCGCAAGGCGCAGGCGTTGGATCACGGATTTTCTCCTTCAGGGCTTTGGATGAGCAAGGTCGGGCTGTCGTCGCCACCTAGGACGGCTGGCGCGACCCGGTAATCGCCGTCCGGGCGAAGGCCATCGACACGGGCGAGTTCGGACAGCCGACGCGCGGGGCCGCGGCCGGAAAGGACGGCAATTAGGTCGATCGTTTCAGCGATCAGCGCGCGCGGGACCGTGACGACGGCTTCCTGGATGAGCTGTTCCATCCGTCGCAGCGCGCCGATGGCGCTGCCTGAGTGGATCGTGCCGAGGCCGCCTGGGTGGCCGGTGCCCCAGGCCTTGAGCAGTTCGAGCGCCTCGGCCCCGCGCACCTCGCCGACCGGAATGCGGTCGGGCCGCAGGCGCAGCGATGAGCGAACAAGATCAGATAGAGACGCGACGCCGTCTTTCGTGCGCATTGCCACGAGATTTGGCGCGGCGCATTGCAGCTCGCGCGTATCCTCGATGATGACGACGCGATCGGCGGTCTTGGCCACCTCGGCCAGCAGCGCGTTGATCAGCGTGGTCTTGCCCGTGGATGTGCCGCCTGCAACGAGGATGTTCGCGCGGTTGGCAACGCCCTGGCGCAGCGCGTCCGCCTGCTGCGCCGACATGATCCCGGTCGCGACATAATCTTCGAGGGTGATGATGGCGACGGCGGGCTTGCGGATCGCGAAGGCGGGCGCCCCGACGACGGGAGGAAGAAGCCCCTCGAACCGCTCGCCCGTCTCGGGCAGCTCGGCCGAGACGCGTGGGGCGCCGGCATGGACTTCGGCACCGACATGATGAGCAACGAGGCGAACGATGCGTTCGCCGTCCGCCGCCGACAGGCGCTCTCCTGTGTCGGACAACCCCTCGGACAGGCGATCGATCCACAAACGCCCATCGGGGTTGAGCATCACTTCGACGATGCCCGCGTCGTCGAGATAGCTCGCGATCGCGGGTCCGAGCGCTGTGCGCAACATGCGTGCGCCGCGCGCCAGACCTTCTGAATTGTGATGCGAAGCTGCCATCCTGTCCCCGTTTCGATCCGGGGAACATGGGCGGCCCCTGGACGGGGATGATTAAGAGAGCCGCATCTCGAGTGGTTTCAACACCTATATCGAGGCGTAGTAGCGTAGCGTGCAAATACAGGAGATTGGCGGTGCCGACCTGTAATCAAGGCTGACGATCTTCAGGCAAGGGCGGCGCTCGCCCTCAATTGTGCCCTCGTCGGCAAAGCCGTCTGATCAAGCGGCTTCAGCACGAGTTGACCGTCGAGGCTTGTGGCGAACCACCACATCGACCTTGTAGTCGAGGCGGTCCAGACAGCGAACCAGCCTGTCTATTGAAAACTTGCCCGTGCGCCCGGTGGCGATCGCGGAGACGTCGGGCTGTTTCATTCCGAGCAGTTCAGCCGACTTCGCCTGGGTCAGGCGCCGGCGCTTGATAATGGCGCGGATCTCGCGGGCCAGCTTGGCCTTGAGCAATTCCTCTTCGGGATTGTCAAAGCCGAGGTCCGCAAACACGTTGCCGCTGCTCACTTCGGCGGTGATGTCTTCTGTCATGACTTTGTACCTTTCCCATAATTTTCGCGGTAGTGCGCCTCGGCCGCCTTCAATCGCACTGTCACGAGATCGATTTCGTGCTTGGGTGTCTCCCTGCCCTTCTTCGACTTCTTCTGGAAGCAATGAAGCACGTAGATCACCCCGGCAAAGCGCACCGCATAGACGGCCCGGTAGGTATCTCCGTCGAAGTCGTCGACCACCTCGAGGATGCTGCGGCCCCCAAACCCTTTCAGGGCTTTGGCAGCCGGGTGCTCCTCACCATTCTGGGCGTCGTTGATTGCGACACCCATCAACCGGCGAACATCGACCGGAAACTCGCGCAGGTCGGCCTTTGACGACCCCATCCATACAGCGGGCTTTTGGTTCTTCATTCTCTCTTGCCTTATAGCATACAGACTATAGTTTTCAACGACGAATCCTGACACCGCCTAGCCACCGAAAATAGTTGATTCGGGTCAAAAACGGCTGTTTTTTCCAAGGGATCGTAGAAGCTCTTGAAGGCGTGGTCCTTCATGCAATCACGGATCTTAAATTGCGGATTCGCGCTAGATCCGTCCCGCTGTTGCCGCAGCGATGACTGAAGGTGGTTCCCGTGCAAAGCGACCCCACCCCGCGGCTGTCTAGTTCTCTTCTGCCAAACTCGACAGATCGGCAAAGCGTGATCTATGACAACAACATATCATTCCAACGCTTTGATATGTTTTGACATATCGAGCTAGCAAAATCTCAGTCCGCCCGTCCATTTAGCCCACGGGCGTGCCGGGCTGGAGTGTGTCCAGGCCGCCATCGATGTCCTCGGAGATTTCCTGTCGAAGCTTTGGACCTTTCGCCAGGCGCCGGCCGAGTGCGGTGACAAAGGCATCATAGCGCTCGCCCGCCTTGGCGTGGGCAGCCTGCGCCGCGGGCTCGGGCAACGCTGGTGTTGTCGCCAGCCAGAAGCGGACGAAAACGGCGAGCGTCTCCACGGCAATTCCGAGATCGCGCTCCTGGCGTGCCGTACGGCGATCGAGTTGATCGAGCCGCTTGGTGATCGCCGCCTCCTGTCGCTCGGCGGCATCGGGCGAGAGGAACGACTCGATGGCCGCCTCCGCGACGAGCGACCGTGAAAGATCTCGGCGCGCCGCATGCTCGACCAGCCTGCTCATCGCCTTAGGATCGAGATAGACGGACAGGCGTTGTTTGCGGGGTGACTTTGCCATCGGAGCCTCACATATCCACACCGTCGCCGGGGTCGAGGGACGCCTGCCGCGCAATGCCTTGCATGAGGCGCGTCAATCGACGATTGCGGGCAACATCGTCCTCGACGTCGTCGAGGTGATCGATCTCGAATTCGTTCTCGGTCGTTGGCTTCACGACCGGCTCGACGCGACTGAGCTCGGGTTGCCGACGACGCTCGGATTCGGTCAGGTCCTCATCCTCGGCGGCGGGCAATGATGTGGCTTCGGCAATCCGGGGACGGGAAGGCAGGGGCAGTCTGGTCCAGTCGTCCGGTCTCCCCTCCACTGCCGCCACCAACGCCGGAGGCGGCAAGATTCGCTCCTTGAAGCGAGCATCCTCATGATAGCGCGCCTTTTTGGCGCGGATCGGCGGCGCGCCCGAGACCATGACGATCTCGTCGGTGGAGGGTAGCTGCATCACTTCACCCGGCGTGAGCAGCGGGCGAGCCGTCTCCGAGCGGGAGACCATGAGATGACCGAGCCAGGGCGACAGCCGGTGGCCGGCATAGTTCCTCATGGCCCTCATCTCCGTCGCTGTTCCGAGCGCATCGGACACCCGCTTGGCGGTGCGCTCGTCGTTGGTGGCAAAGCTTACCCGGACGTGGCAGTTGTCGAGGATTGAGTTGTTGGCGCCGTACGCCCTCTCAATCTGATTGAGGGATTGAGCGATCAGGAAGCTTTTCAGCCCGTAGCCGGCCATGAAGGCGAGCGCCGACTCGAAGAAGTCGAGCCGGCCAAGCGCCGGGAACTCGTCAAGCATCAGGAGCAGCCGGTGCCCTTGCGCCCTCACCTGCAGATCTTCGGTCAAGCGGCGACCGATCTGATTGAGGATCAGGCGAATGAGCGGCTTGGTCCGGTTGATGTCGGACGGCGGCACAACGAGGTAGAGTGTCGTCGGATGCTTGTCGTCGACAAGATCGGTGATGCGCCAGTCGCAGCGGCGCGTGACCTCGGCCACGACAGGATCGCGATAGAGGCCAAGGAACGACATGGCGGTGGAGAGCACGCCAGAGCGCTCGTTGTCGGATTTGTTCAGGAGCTCCCGCGCGGCGCTGGCGATGACCGGGTGCGGACCGCCCTCACCCAGATGCGCTGTTTTCATCATCGCCGACAGCGTCGATTCGATCGGACGCTTTGGGTCGGAGAGGAAACCCGCAACGCCGGCAAGCGTCTTGTCCTGCTCGGCATAGAGGACATGCAAGATCGCGCCTACCAGCAGGGCATGGCTGGTTTTCTCCCAATGGTTTCGCCTCTCAAGCGAGCCTTCGGGATCGACCAGGATGTCAGCGATGTTTTGCACGTCGCGGACTTCCCATTCGCCGCGACGCACCTCGAGCAGCGGGTTGTAGGATGAGGATTTCGGATTGGTGGGATCGAACAACAGGACCCGGCCATGCCTGGCGCGGAAGCCCGCGGTGAGTTGCCAGTTCTCGCCCTTGATGTCGTGGACGACAGCGGAGCTCGGCCAGGTCAGCAGCGACGGGACGACAAGGCCGACACCCTTGCCCGAACGTGTGGGCGCGAAGCACAGCACGTGCTCCGGTCCGTCATGGCGCAGATAGGCGCCGTCAAACCGCCCAAGAACCACACCATCGGAACCGAGAAGGCCGGTTGCCTTAACCTCCTGCTTGTCGGCCCAGCGGGCGGAGCCGTAGGTCTCGACCTTCATGGCCTCGCGAGCCCGCCAGACCGACATGCCGATGGCGACGGCGACGCAAGCGAAACCGCCAGAAGCCGCGATAAAGGCGCCCTCCACGAAGATCGACGGCGCGTAGGCATCGAACCCGTACCACCACCAGAAGAAGGACGGCGGAAGGTAAAATGGAAAGCCCAGGACACGGAACCATGGCCTTCCGAGCTCGGGCTGGAACGCCAGGCGCCAGGCCACCCATTCCGTCGCGCCCCAGGTCGTGAGAAGTACGATCGCGAAGACTGCGAGGATCTGGCCCCAGAGTATTTTGGTGGCAGACATGGAAGCGGTCCTTTCTTCAACATGAGGTTAGAGGCCGAGGCCTCGCTTGCGGCCAAAACTCCAGTCGATGCCGTCGTCATTGCGAGCGACGCCTGAGACGTGGCGGCCAAGATGTTTTTCCAGGGATGGCGTCCAAGGCACCAGTTGGAAACCGAGGCCGTCATCGATCATGGCGAAGCGGCCGGAGGCGAGCGTGAAGCGTTGCCGGTAGGAACCGGCGACGAACTCGCCGCGGCGGGCGCGGTTGAAGGGCTGGCCGGTTTCGGCCGAGAGCTTTTCGCCGAGCGCCTCCAGTTCGCGGCGACGCAGCGTGTCTATCAGGTTGCGGGTGAAGCTGATGCGTTGACCCTGCCGCTCGCCAAGGCCCTGTTCAACGAGATGGTCCGCGCGGCGCTGCATCGCCTGCCGCACCTCGGCGCCGAAACCGCCTTCTGAAAGCGCAATCGGTTCGCGGGCGATATTCTGGCGGTCAAGCCAGGTTGCGCCGGCGGCGGTCGTTTGCTGCTCAATGTCGAGATCGGAACGGACAGCGAGCGCCACGCGCCCATGTCCCTGCGCGTCATGGAACTTGCGCAGCTCGACGATCGAACCCGGAGCGCTGTCGCCCGCGGCGTCGAGGTCGGACAGCTTGATGTGATGTGTACGGCCGTCGGTGCCATCGACCACGGCGTAGGCGCTGCCCTTCAGCTCATCATCGAGACCGCGGTCGACCAGCCGACCGACGATCGGCGTGTCGAGGCGCTCCGCCGCCAGCACATAATTCGCCGTGCCGCGCTCGATGCCCTGTTCTGTCAAGGCGCGATGCATCCGCTTGATGATGTCGCCGCGTTCACCAAGCTGGCGCAGCGTCGCCTCGGCCTTGTCGTCGATCATCCATTGGCCCGGGCCGACCTGTTCGGCAAGGCCAAGGGTTTCGAGCTTGCGCATCCGCCCGACCTTCAGCACCTGATATTCATCGGGCTGGGCGTTCGCGGCGGTGGCAAGGTCGATGACGCCTCGGTCGCGGCCGTCGCGAACAAGCTGCCGGTCAAGCTGGGTCCAGCGTTCGGCTTCGACCTGGCGCTGCAGATTGCGATGGATGTCGAGATCGGTGCGCGGGCCGAGCTCCTGGGTAACGAGATCGGCCGCGCGGGCGCGCATTCCCTCCTTGATGTAATCGCGGGAGATCACGAGATCCTGCCCGTCATCAGTGTGGCCGCGCAGGATGATGTGAAGGTGCGGATTGTCGGTGTTCCAGTGATCGACGCCAGCCCAATCGAGTTTTGTGCCGAGGTCCTTTTCCATCTGGCCCATCAGATCGCGGGCGAAGGATTTGAGGTCCGCCATGTCGACGGCATCTTCGGGCGAGACGATGAAGCGGAAGTGGTGCCGATCATCGCCGCACCGCTCGGCAAAGGCACCTCCATCCACCGCATCGGCCTGCGGCCCGAACAGCCTTGCCTTCTCCCCGTCACGGGTAACGCCCTCGCGGCGAAGGTAGGTGAGATGGGCGGCAAGCGGGGCGCCACGCGCGTGGTGGCGCACCAGCCGTGTCTTGATGATCACGGTTCGCGAGCGTCCGGTCAGGAGACGATTGGCGCGCACGCTCGCCGAGCGGCCGCGCCCGAAGGTCGAACGATTGCCTGGACTGATCCGGCCGGTGCGTGAGACACGGGCGCCGGCCTTCTGGGCGGCGGCAAGCGCCTGCGCGATGAAGGGCCTGGCGCGCTGGGTACCGGACGAGCGGATGCGGCCGGGGCGGATTCGAAGATCGTCCTCGGCGCTCATGGTCAAGATCCCGCACATCGCGCCAGGCGGCTGAAATCCAAGAAAAATGGGCATCGCCGCGAGGTGCGCGAAACCTTCGCACCTCGCGAAATCGCTGCAAGAACCCTTGAAATCCGCCGACCGACCGATGCCGCACCTCGCGGCTTTTTATCTAGCCATCCTCCGGTTGTTCTGCCCACCTTCCGCCTCCATCCACGCCACGGTGCGCTGGAGCTTGCGGTTGGGCGAAAACGCCCATACGCGCTCATGGCTGGATCCCTTCGCCCGCTCGCGCCACGAAGAGGCCTTTGGACAGCGGCACGATGGCGGAGACATCGCGCACGGTGGGTGCAGAGCTAGCGTCATTTTGCGGGCGCTCGTCCGTTACGGAAGCGACAGTTTGGTTGCGTTCCGGTTGCCTTGCGAACAGCGGGGCTTGTCTCCAGGGAACGGCCTCGGCAGGCATAACGGCGAAAGGGCGCATACCCTCGCTTTCACCGATCAGGGGGGCGAGCGTCGCGACATAGGCGCGGGTCTCGGCCGGTAACGGACGCCCAGCGAGGTAGGCTTCGTAGCGTGCAGGTCCCGCGTTGTAGGCGGCCAGAAAGCCCGGCGAGCCGAAGCGATCGTGCAGTTCTCGCAGATACGCCGTTCCTGCCAGGATGTTGTCCCGGGCATCGAACGGATCGCGGCCAAGCGACCAGTGGGCGCGCAGATCATCCCATGTGCCGGGCATGATCTGCATCAAGCCGCGGGCGCCTGCGCTGGACACGGCGCGCACATCGCCCGCACTCTCCTTGCGCATGATGGCGCGTATCAACGCGGTCGGAACGCCGAAGCGCTGCGAGGCTTCGCTGATGTGCGCGCCGAACGGATCGCGCTGCGACGATCGCGCGATGGCCAAGTCCTGCGCCACTGT
Source organism: Mesorhizobium sp. LjNodule214 (assembly GCF_964252735.1). NCBI lineage: Bacteria > Pseudomonadati > Pseudomonadota > Alphaproteobacteria > Hyphomicrobiales > Phyllobacteriaceae > Mesorhizobium > Mesorhizobium sp. LjNodule214. The sequence continues at coordinate 1,903,558 of NZ_CAXUPE020000001.1, read as the reverse complement.
CGCCGACGGCATGACGGTCGCGACGGACAGGCCGCAAAGGAGGAGCAAAGCCATGCGCCGGGCAGCGAAAAGCGGCCCGGGCGCACTGCGATGGCTCGTCGACGGACGGCGAGCGCGCATCGTTCAATCCTTCTCGCAGCGGTCGCGCGGTCGCGCCCAGTGCAGCGACCAGGACGTCTTGTCGTCGCCATTGCGAAAGAGGTTCGCGCGGATCGGCTGCGCGAAGGTCGGGTCGTCGAGCTGGATCGAGACGTAGTCTCCGGCCTTTTCGCTGGAGCGTTTCCAGCCGGCACCAATCTCGGGGCCGTCCTCGTTGCCTGCGTGAACGCGGTAGTCAGGCGCATTCTCCGTTTCGCTCGCCTCTGCCGCCACGATGGCGATATCGAGGTTGAGGCTGAGCGTGTGGATGCGCCCGCTATAGCCAGTCTTCTGGCGCGTGAATTCCCCGATCTGTTGCATGTGAGGCTCCTGTTTTCAGTGGTTGCGGTGATGAAGGCTGGCGGCACGACGCGCGCCGCCGGTCGCGCGCTCACCGCGTTGGCGCGCGCCATACGAAGCGGCCGTTGCCGCCCTCGTCCGTCCACAGCGGGACGGCGCGGCCGATGATCTGGCTGGTGGCGAGGAGGCCGAAGTAGCGTCCGTCGAGACTGTCGCGGACCTGCCAGTTCATCAGGAAGACTTCCCCGGTCGAGATGCGGCGGCAGCCCTGCCAGATCGGCAGGTCACGGCCGGCCCGATCACGCTCGAGCGCCGCGCCCGCCTCGATACCATCGACAGTGATGGTGAGGTTCGAGCGACAGACTCGTTGCCCGGCAACACCAAGGATGCGCTTCAGGAGTGGCACGCCCCTCGGCAGATAGCCGCGATCAGCCAGGAACGCGACGAGTGGCTCAGGCGCGTCGACGGCCACAAGATCGGTGACATCGAACGGTCCGTCGAAGTCGATCGTGTAGAAGCCGATCGGTGCGCTAGCTGATGCATTCCAGATGAGCTTCGTGGGCATCGAAGTGAGGCCGGGATAGCCGACGCTCATGGTTGCGAGAACGCTAGCGAGGATGATCCCGGCGCGCGTCACGGCTCGGTCCTCTTGCGCAGCAGGAAGGCGCGATGTTGGTCGAGTGTGTAGCTGCGCGGCGAGTGGCCGGCGGTTATCCGGTTGTGGATGTGCCGCCAATGATCGGGCGACACCAACTCAGGCTCGATGTCGAGGCGCTGGATGGCGTCGATCGCCTGCAGCACGCGCTCGACCTTGGGCCAGCTCTCGACCTTCAGCAGGATGTCGCCGCCGGGGCGCACGAAGGGTAGTGTCTGATAGGCTTCGCCACGTCTGACCGCACGCACGATGTCTATGCGTGAGATGATCGTTCCGAAGTCGTTCGCGGCCCAGCGAACGAACGCGAAGACCGTGCCGGGGCGATAGGACAGAATGCGCCGGCGACGATCGACGATCTGTTCCTGGGCGTGCGTGCCGAACCGTATCCAGTTCTCTTGCCTCTTCTCCACCCAGGTCAGTTCGACATGGACGAGTTCGTCGCGAGCGTGGTGCGTGGCGGCGATCATCGGGTGGCTCCCGAGCGCGGATCAAGAGGCGGATTCGGGGCTTCGGAGACGCTGGTTGCCGTGCTGCTGCCGTCAGAAACCGATGGCGCATTCGAGGTCTTGTCGGTGTCTATGCTGAGTGCGTCGCTGGTTCGTCGGATGACCCTTTGCACATCACGCGCGCGCTCTTCAAAGTTAGGATCTGGGTTAGATTCTAAGTTAAGGGCGCGATTTCGGCTTTTCTTTCTGGAGATTAGGCCCGGTTTGGGTTCCTGATAGCACGAGCCCGCGGTTCCCGATGGCACGATAGGTCCGGTTCCTGATAGCACGAGGCCGTCCACAGGCCTTCCACAGGAGCCGATCCGCTCGAAGGCGAGCAGCGCCCGGCCGCCAATCTCCACTTCCAGCGCAAGGGTATAGCCGGGCAGCGGCTGGCGGCGGACAATGTCGCGCAGTTCGAAGGCAAAGCGCTTGTAGGGCGACAGGCCGCCGGATTTCAGGTGAAGGTGACGGAAGTCGAAGCGCCAGCCGTCGCGCTGGCGTCCGCCATGCTTGCGCACAAGCCGATAGAGCCAGCGCTCCAGCCCGCCAGTCAGGTCGAAATAGGCACGATCGATCGTCAGCACGAGTGCGTCATCGAGGACTGCCTGGTAGAACCAGTCGGGGACGATCAACTCGATCCCCGCGGGTTTGCCATGGCGATCGATGCGCTCCTGCCACTCATTGATCCATGAGAAGCGGTGACGCCGACCTTCGGCGGGCTGACGGATTGTCGTCGAGACGGTGGTCGACTGCAGCCGATCAAGCGCCGCCTTCAGGCGTTGATAGTCGCGAAGGCTCTTGCCGCGGCCGACGAAGGTGAGAATCTCATAGGGCGTGGCGGCCATCAGGCGCGATGTGCGAAGGCCGGTGTCGCGCGCCTCGACGATCTGGCTCGCGGCCCAGATCAGGATGTCAGCGTCCCAGATGGTCGCCATCCCATGGTCGGGTACGGCTTCGACCCGGATCGTGACGTTACCTGCGGCAAAATCGATCGGGGTGATGCGATGGGTCTTGGAAAGGGAGAAGAACGGATAGGCCATGAGATCCTGCGCGTCTCGTGGGGCGAAGTCGCCAGGCAGCGCCTGGAACAGGTCGAGCTGCCCGCGCTCCGAAAGGGACTGGTTTCGCGCCGTCATTTGGAAATCCGCCCGCGGTCAGCGTGCGTATCGTCCGCCATGCGCCGGCAGCGTCGGTGTATGACGCTTGGCGGGCAGGACCGACCCACGTGGATCGGATGTAGAAGTGACAGCGCCGCGTTCGGCCCAAGCCTGAAGATCGTCGACGGCATAGACGACACGGCCGCCGAGCTTGCGGTAGGAAGGACCAGTGCCATAGGTACGGTGCTTTTCGAGCGTGCGGGCGGACAGGCTTAGGAAATCCGCGGCTTCCTTGGTGCGCAGGAAGCGTGGCGGCAGGACGGCGATATCGGGTCGCATGGATCGGGCCTCCGTGGGTTTTGGGCAGCCGCTGGCGTTCAGCGGTGGACTGCGACCACGGTGGCGGAGAATGGGCTTCGCAAGGGATGGGGAAGTTGAGGGAGGCTAAAATCCCCACCCCCTGTCCAGTGTCACAACCGCTACGATCGGCGGCGATGACGCAGAATCTGCAAATAGCCGCCACCGATCATGGCCGTGGCGCCTTCGACGAGGCCGATCACCGCATCGCGCAACGCCGAGGTCTTCCAAGGATCGGCGGCGATGCGCTTGTGTCCGTAGAACGCAACCGCAATGTCGCGGTAGCTCGCGCCGTTCGCACGGCCGTCAGCGGCCTGCATCATCAGACGAATCCGGCGGCGTTGCTGGCCGGTCATCCGCGTGTCCGCAGGTGCTGGGCGCCCCCGCAAGGAACGCCAGAAACGGGTGAGTGCTTCGATCCGTCCCAACGTTTCTGCATCCAAGGGGATCAGCGCCGCCAGGTGGCCGTGCGGGTCACTGCCGGGCAGAAGGAGAAGTTGGGTGGCGACACCTGCACTGTGGACAATGTGACGTCCTTCCGGGCTGTCGTGGACCCCGCCCAGGCCGGTCAAAGGCGCCGATCGCAAGGACGACAGGAATTCCGGCGCCGGCACGAGAGAAACCACAGCTGGATCGACGTCAGGCGACCACAGAACGTCTTGCGCCAAGGCGGACAAATCCGGCCTGGCCGGGAAATCGTAACCCCCACAGCCGCTGTGTCTGAGGGTGGAAGGGTGCTTTTTCGGCTCTTGTGGTCAGGAGCGTTTGGTAGTGCCGTTGATAGGGTTCGTGACGCCGCAGACACTCCCAGGCGAGTCCTTCGATGGGTAATGTATCGAAATAATCATAGCTGGCATTGTCTCGCCAATGCGACGTATCCGGCCTCATCCAAGAGCTCCTCGCAAGAAACGCGTAGACCCCGCCTCAAAACAATTCCGGGTTGCAGCGATTGGCGGAAGACCCTCGCCGGGCATCGGGTGATGCCGTTTCGGCATCACCCGGGAACGACAGGAGCGATGGTGCTAGCTGCCGGGTTGACGCAAGAGATGGCGGTAGCCAGCACGCGCCATCCAGCGCGCTCGCGCCAGATGGCTGTCATGGATGCGCCGGGCGCGTTGTGGCTCCTTCGTCAGATCAATGCCGAAGAGAATTTCGACCACCTCGCGCCAGTCCGCGCCGTCGTCGGCGGCGTCAAGAAGGCGCACATAGAGCTTGATGTGCTCCTGATCGTATTCGGTGAGTTCGTCACCCGTTGGCGCGGTGTCATCAAACGGCTCGATCATCGCTCGCCCTCGTCTTCACAGAGTAAGACTGCATTTTATAGAAACAATTTTGCCAGCGGAGCATGGTCGATAAGCATCACGCGATGCGGTTTCGGCATCGCCTCGGCTTGAGTGGGATGAACCGGCCTCCGCAGAAGAAGGCCCCGGCCTTCCGGCCGGGGCCTGCGCGGGGCCTTAATCGCCCCGCCGGGCGTTCGGGCGGGACCAGATGAGCGAGAAGCCCTCACCTTCCTCATCGTCAAAAAGGTTGGCGTAGATCGGGGCGTTGAAGCTCGGATCGTCGAGCTTGAGACCGAGGTAGTCGCGGCCCTCGTTGGAGGTCTTCGACCAGGCGGCGCCGATCTCGGCGCGGCCGACCACCACCCGGTGGCTGGGAGCGTTCTCGCCAGTGGCGCGTGTGTCTGGGACGATGCGCACGTTCTTTGCCTGGACGCTGAGGGTGACGATTTCGCCGGTGAACTCGTTCGAGGCGGACTTCTTGAAGGTGCCGATGGTAGCCATTGTAAGTCTCCATTTTCTGTTCCCGAGCCCGCACCATGCGGCCTCGATGGCGATCAATTGGCCGGAGGCGACCGACGACGCATCGCTTGCGACCGAAGCAACGCGGAGGACGGCGTAGGAACGACTTTCTTGTCTCGCGAGGAATGGCGGCGCTCGGGGTCCCCATGCGCTTGCGGCATGGGGTGGGAGCCGGCAGGGGAAGAAAGTAGAGACGCGCCGTTGCGGCCTAGGCGGTCGAGGCCTCAGCCGTCCTTCGGCCAGATCAGCCCATTGAAGAGGCCGTTTGGAGCGCTCTTGGGACAGATTGGCAACGGAGACGTTGGCGTCCAACACGCCTCCAGCAGATCGCTACGAGTTCACTGGCGTCGGCCACGCATTCTAGGCGCCGGGGAACCCCACGCACCTCCAACGCCGCAGCCACCGGTCGCGCTGCCGTCCTGCCACCGACTGGTCGGCCTGCCTTGCGGCATCGACCGAAGAAAGTCCAAGTCCGAGGCCGCGCCGGCGCGGCCGTTGCTCGATCCTTGGCATGCAGCCCGATTGCTCCAGCCACCGATGATGAGGAGGCTAAGGCCTTCGTCGCTCTGATCCACCCGCCTCGCTCTCGCGGGTTTAAGCTTGAACCATGTCCCTACCGGAATAGTCGGCGGCGGCCATGCCCGCGACCCGGAGAAATGCCGCGACGCCGACGGCGATCGCGCCAATGACGGAAAAGACGATCTGCCAGGTTTCCGAAGGCATCATGTGCTTCGCGATGCCATGAGTGGCATGGTAGCCGGCAACGATCGCGGGAGCGACGAAGACCATCGCGATCGCCAGCTTCGCCCACATGGGGCGAACGACGCCGAGGAGGATTTGGCCGACGCCGAGCGTCAATCCGGCTGCGAGGATGCCGACAAGGATCGCGCCAAACCAGCCGGCACCGGTGTTGAATGCCCATGTACTTGCGTTGACGCCGACGAACAACGGAAGGGCGACGATAGCAAGCGTGAACAGCAACCAGCACAAGATGCCGATGGCCGCGATGCAAAGGAGAATGCCGAGGATTATCATGGTGGTGTCTCCGAGAGAATAGCTCTGGCGATTGCGCCTTCCACCACCACCTGGCGCAGTGCACAGCATAGCAAAGGAAAAGCGCGGGCGAAACCCGCCGGTGTTCTTGCATCGCCAGGCGCTATGTCCGCCCCGTCATGGGGCGAACGGGTCGATTTCGCCGATGATGGCGGTGTCGTTGCCGTCATACTCGTTCGCCGGCACGACCGAGAGAGTGCCGTCGCCAGCACGAAAGATGACGATGGTGACCATGAGAGTGGCGGCGAGGCTGAAGGCGAAGGCATGTGCGTCGGCGAAGGACATCGACCCGGCTCCTGTTTGAAGCGGAGGACCCTCCCCCGCTGACAGGCGCCCGATGTGTTCGGCCGATGGCCGCAATCACCGCGAAGGCGAAGCCGGAGCGGCGGCACGCTTCGCGTAGTCCGACCCCTTGCGGGTTGATGGCTTTAGGCCATCGGCTGGACCAAGGATCAGCGCAATGGATCGCGGGGGTGCGGTCATCTTCAAGTCAGGTGCAGCGGGCACTGTTGAGGCGACGCTCTTGCTCCAGGAGCGTCTGAGCGAGCTGCCGCGCGATGTGGCGGGCGTCGAGGGAGAACCGGACGGCCATGATCGCGATGGATCCCGTTGGAAGCCGCCTCGCCGAAAATGAGGATGAAGCTGGGCGATGACGCTGTGCAGTCGCGGTGGCAGGCCCAATCCAGTTCTCTAGGCGTAAAGAGCCGCCTTGCCGAGATCGTGCCCGATATGGCGGCGGTTCCAGTGATCGTCGGTCGCGACACTGAGAAGATGCGACTTCAGGAGCAATTCAATGGCGACGGCGATGGCGTGAAGGGCCGCATTGTGTCTGCCTAGATCCGCCGCCCGGTCAGCGCTATCGAGGTGGGCGGCGGTAATGCGTAAGAGGGTGTCGGCAAGCGCGATGTCCGGTGTGAAGCTTTTGGGAAAGGATACGAGCGACATGGCTTGAAGGATGCCGTACCTCCCGGGCATTTATAGGGGCGCTTAGGTTCCGGCGGCGCTCACGCGCCGCCGTTACCGAGCCGATAGACCGGGATGCCGAGCTTGCGAGACTTGTCCGCCAGGTTCTCCTGAATGCCGGTGCCCGGAAAGATGATGACGCCGATCGGCATGACCGCCAACATCTGGTCGTTGCGCTTGAAGGGAGCGGCCTTGGCATGTCTGCTCCAGTCGGGCTTGAAGGCTACCTGCGGCACCTTGCGATGATCGGCCCAGCGGGCGGCAATCTTTTCGGCGCCTTTCGGTGATCCGCCGTGCATCAGCACCATGTCGGGGTGCTTGGAGCGTATTTGGTCGAGCTTTGCCCAGATCAGCTCGTGATCAGCGGTATCGCCGCCGGAGAAGGCGATCTTGGGGCCGGCGGGTAACATGACCTCGGTTTCCGCGCGCCGCCTGGCCGCGAGGAAGTCGCGGCTATCGATCATTGCGGCGGTGAGATGGTGGTGGTTGACCATCGACCCCGTGCGCGGTCGCCAGGCCGAGCCGGTGTACTGATCGTAGTGGTCGGCGGCCTGGTCACGCATGAGCTCGAAGGCGTCGCGCCGTTCGATCATGGTCTGGCCCTGGGCGGTGAGGTTCTCGAGTTCGACCGCCTTGATCTCGCTGCCGTCCTGTTCGCGCTGCAGACGGCGCTGGGCCTGCTCGTTGTCGTCCAGTTGCCGATCGATCCGTTGTACAGCTCGGTGGAAGACATTGGTGACGGACCAGAGCAGGTCATCGAGGTCGGGTTCGAGGCGTGTGTCGGCCAAGGTGGCGATGAGGGCGTCAAAGATGTCGGCCACGGCTCCGGCGACATGGTCGCCGCCAGGGAGCGGACGCGGATCGGGCTCGTCGGCAAATGGGCGCCAGCCATAGAGCTGGAGTTCGGTGACGATGTGATCCGTCGGAGAAGCGGCGTGGTGCGGTTCGGTGTAGTCGTGCTCGCTCATGGGGATGCTCCCGTCTGTTTGACCGCAACCCTCGCGGCCTTCATGGCGACGAGAGCCCACGGGCGGGTTGGCCTGACACCCGCAGCGAAGCGGAGGGCCGGAGCGCAGCGGAGGATGGCGGCGGCCGGCTATTTTGCATCGCGATGGAAAGGCGTCGCGCCCAATCGCTGCTATTCGCGAGTAGTCGTGCGCCGCCGGAAAATAGTCGGCCGCCGCCATTGCCTGGCCGGCCAGTTCGTGGGCCCGATCGCCCTCTTGAAGGCCGGGTTGCGGTTCTCTGCCGGCGACCCACGCATCCATGCGGCGCGCCGGCACCGTGCGCCGTGCGCTTCCCCTCACGGCTCATGCCGCCTGTGTCAGATAGCGGATGCGATCTTTGCTCATGAGCTGGTCCGCAATCGAGGCCCGGAAGGCGGCAAGTCCGAAATGGCGGAGGTCTTCGTTGAAGTGCTCCGTCTCCAGCGACAGCACAATTGCCTCGATTCCGGCGTCCGTCGCGCGCTCGAGCAGGCTGTCTCGGGCACCGTCACCGGATCGTTGTCGCGGATGACATAGAGCCGCCGCAGGTTCGGAGGGAACAGGATGGCGGCAAGATGGGCTGCCGAGAGTGCCCCAGCCATCGCCATGTCGGGCAAGGCGCATCTGAGCGATAGCGTCGTCTCGATGCCTTCGTGCCTGTCTGCCACGACGGCAGCTACGGCGCTGCCCGCGCCTGCGGCACGTTGAACGGCGTGATGATCTGGATGTTGGCCATGCCCGAGATAGGCAATTTCGGGAGCAGCCCGTGGGCACGCATGACCTGCAGGCAAGCGTTGCGCATGTCCTGACCTAGATCGTGATGCAGGACGGCGCTGATGCGGCCGCTACGCAGCAGCGCGATGTTTTCGGCATCGAGATCATGGCCGACGAAAGCGCGGCAGGAGCGGCCAAGCGAGGCGAAAGCCTCAATAACGGCCAGATTGCCACCGCCGATCGAATAGACGCCGGCAATGTCGGAATGCTCGCGCAAGGCGTCGCGCGCGAGCCGGCCGGTATCGCAGTCGAGGCCATGGCCTTCGCTGACCTCGATGATGCCAAGTCCAGGATAGCGCTCGCGAAGCGCTCGCCTAAATCCGATCTCGCGCTCCTCCTCGCCGCGGAAACGGTTGCTTGAGATCGTCACCAAAATGCGCGCCGGACCACCGCCAAGCCATTCGCCCAGGAGATAGGCGGCCGTCTCGCCCGCCGCGCGGTTGTCCATCCCGACATAGGCTTGCCGCCCTGTATCAGGAAGATCCGTCACCAGCGTCACGACGGGGATGCCGGCTCCGACGAGCCGCGCCGCGGCGGCTCTCACCTCCGCGACATCCGGGGCCTTGAGGATCACGCCATTTGAGCCCCGGCGCTGGAGGGCGTCGATGATCCCGACGGTATTCTCGACGTTGCGGGTTTCGGCCAGATGATAGCGGGCGCGAAAAATCGCCGGCTGCAAGGAGGGCATCGCCTGCTCCAGCCCTTGGCGGACCGCTTCGCTGAAGCGGGCGGGAGCCTCCATGACGACATCGAGCACGAATTTGCGGCCGGACAGACCGATCTGGTCGCGTTGCTGTTCGAGTTCGCCAACGGCCTGCCTCACCCGCCGCACCGTGTGCTCGCGCACGCCCGGCCTGTCATTCAGCACGCGGTCGACTGTAGCGAGGCTGAGCCCGGCCTGGAGAGCGATATCCTTGAGGAGAAATGCGCGCGACATCAGCTGAGGTGTTTTTGAGGTGTTTGCGAGGCAACAAGCACAGCAGGCTGTTGTATACGGCAATCACAATCAGAACCGCAACAGGAGGATGCGTCATGAAGGCCGACAACACAGCTAGGATCCGGTCCGCGAAGGTCTGGCTGACCAAGCAGCAATGCGACATCCAGGATTTTCGCGCGCTCGTCGAGCAGAACACTGATGCCGCCGACTATCCCTTCGCCACGAGCATCGAAAAGAACGTGCCGGTCTATGATGGCGACGCCGTGCGCAAGGCGGTGGGCGATCCCGAAACCCGCAAGGCGCTGCTGGCCGAATGGGTCGAGGCGCTGACTGACGGACCGGGCGTGGTGGCGTTCAAGAAGGCGTTTGCCGACACCATGCCGATCGACGCGGCAACGACGCTCTTCAACGCTATGATTGCCGAGCAGCATGCCACGGGCACCGGTGGCGGCGACCATTTCGCCAAGCCGGGCGCCAATGACCGCATCTGGAACGCGCTGGAAAAATTCTGCCTGCGCGATCCCGCCGCCTTCGCGGCTTATTACGGCAATGAGATCATTGCGCTGATCTCCGAGGCTTGGCTCGGTCCGGCCTACCAGATGACGTCACAGATCAATTGCGTGAACCCCGGCGGCGCGGCGCAATCGGCGCATCGCGACTATCATCTGGGCTTCCAGTCGCCGGAAGTCATCGAGCGTTATCCGGTGCATGTGCATCGCATCTCACCGGTGCTGACGTTGCAGGGAGCCGTCGCCCATTGCGACATGCCGCTGGAGAGCGGTCCGACGCTTTACCTGCCCTACTCGCAAGCTTATCTGCACGGTTACCTCGCCACGGGCCTGCCCGAGTTCAAGGCCTATTTCGCCGAGAATCACGTTCAACTCGCTCTGGAGAAAGGCGATGCGGCGTTTTTCAACCCGGCTCTGTTCCATGGCGCCGGTAACAACCGCTCGAGCAACATTCGCCGCATGGCCAATCTGCTGCAGGTCTCGTCAGGCTACGGCCGGGCGATGGAAAGCGTCGACCGCACCAGGATGAGCCGCGCGCTCTATCCGACCATCCAGAAGCTGCTGGCCGCAGGCGCAATCTCCAAGGAGAACGCCGCGAGCGCAATCGCCTCGACGGCCGAGGGTTATTCCTTCCCGACAAACCTCGACCGCGACCCGCCGATCGGCGGGCTGGCGCCGGAGACGCAACAGGCACTGTTTCATCGTGCACTCGATGCGGGCTGGGCGACGGAGGCCTTCAGCCAGGCGCTGGACGAGCAGGCCAACAAGAAGCTGACGTGAAAGGTTCATAGGCGCCTGTTGCCGCGGGAGTGTCAGATTGCTAGCTTCGCTTCAGCCAAACAGGTCTCCGCGCCAGCGAGTTTGATCTATGCGTACGCTTCAGCGGGTTCATGCGCCGCAGCCACAACGGATACGGATACACTGATCAGTTGATGAATGGCAGGTAGCTTCTTCTGCCATCGGCTGCCTATGACACCTGCACACAGCCTTTGCGGCGCCCAGCGGTGCCACGAAATTGAGCCGTTTGCGACATTGTCCAAAAATTCGGACAGTCAGTTTCGGAGGCGGGGCTTCCCGGCAACAGGCAGCTATAGCAGGCCAGATAGCGAGAAAGGGTGCGGCCTCTACATCGCGGGGGGCATTTTCCAAAGCCCCGCCAATCATTTTGGTCAGCGTCGACAACGTTCAGATAACCTCGACGCCTCACATGCGAGCCAAATGCCTAACAAGGGTCTCATCGCGCAAACGGATAGTCGGTATACCCTTTTGGGCCAATTCCGTAAAAAGTTGATGAGTCGGGGGTATTGAACGCGATGTTTTTCGCCACGCGCTCAACCAGATCCGGAGTAGCAATATAGTCTCGTCCGAACGCGAGGGCATCTGCAGTACCCTCGCAAATGAAGCGCTCCCCATCGGCCTGGGACATCAATTCGTTGGCGATGACCGAACCACCGAACAGACGCTTGATTACCCCTAGGAGGCTGTCATCGGCCTCGATCTCGCGGACGAAAATGAAGGCGATTCCGCGTCTCCTCAGCTCCGTGGCGACATACCCGAAGATCGCCTTAGGATTGCTGTCGCCCATGTCGTGCTCTTCGCCCCTCGGGCGCAGGTGGACGCCGACCCTGTCAGCTCCCCAAACATCGATAAGCTCGTCGACGATTTCGAGCAGGAAACGCGCCCTGTTCTCGACGGATCCGCCATAGCGGTGCGTCTCGGCGAGATTTGCAGAGGCCGCGCGGCTCTCGACCCTCAATCGGTCTCCCTTCCGCACAATGCGCCGCGACCGCCCCGTCACCTCCGCGACTGTTTCCGTACCGAAGCGCTGGACGATCTGGTCAAGCGCACCGGGGACCGGCGGCAAGCTGGCAAGCTTTTCGATCAGCGCCGTGCGACGCGCGACCGCTTCGCGGCTCTCGACCGGCTGCCCGTCACGATAGACCGGCCTGGACGACAGATTGCCCTCGGAATCCGTGAAGGGTTCATAGAGCTGGACCGGGAAGGAATGGGCGAGGTAGTCGAGCACATATTCACGCGGTGTGATGTCGACGCGGATATCGTTCCATTCCTGCGTCGGTATCTCTGCCAGCCGCCGCTCCATCAGCGCTTCGCCTGTGGAAACGATCTGGATGACCGCGCAATGACCGGCCTCGAGATCCTGCTCGATCGAGCGGATCAGCGTTGGCGTCTTCATCGATGTCAGCAGGTGACCAAAGAAGCGCTGCTTGGCGCTCTCGAAGGCCGAGCGCGCGGCTGACTTCGCCTGGCGGTTCAGCGTGCCGCTATCGCCCGTGATGTTAGCCGCCTGCATGGCCGCATCGAGATGGTTGTGAATGACGGCAAAGGCGCCAGCATAGGCATCGTAGATGCGCCGCTGCTCGGGCGTCAGTTCGTGCTCGAGCAGTTCATACTCGACGCCGTCGAAGGAGAGCGAACGAGCTGTATAAAGTCCGAGTGCCCGCAGATCACGGGCGAGCACCTCCATGGCTGCCACGCCACCCGCTTCTATCGCCTCGACGAACTCCGCCCGGGTCGAGAACGGAAAATCTTCGCCACCCCATAGGCCGAGTCGTTGCGCATAGGCCAGATTGCCGACCGTGGTCGCGCCGGTCGCGGAGACATACACGACACGCGCGCTCGGCAGTGCGTGCTGCAGACGCAGGCCGGCGCGGCCCTGCTGCGAGGGCGCGACATCCCCGCGTTCTCCCTTGCCGCCGCCGGCGTTCTGCATCGCGTGCGCCTCGTCGAAAATGAGCACTCCATCGAAATCGAGGCCCAACCATTCGACGATTTGCTTGACTCGCGAAACCTTCTCGCCACGGTCGTCGGAACGCAGCGTGGCGTAGGTTGTAAACAGGATGCCTTCCACCAGAGTGATGGGACGGCCTTGCGGGAAGCGCGACAGTGGAGTGACCAGCAGACGCTCCATTCCAAGGGCCGACCAGTCGCGCTGCGCATCCTCTAGCAGCTTGTCCGACTTGGAGATCCACACGGCCTTGCGGCGGCCTTGCAGCCAGTTGTCGAGGACGATACTGGCCGACTCTCGGCCCTTGCCGACGCCCGTGCCATCCCCGATGAAAAACCCTCGTCGGAAGCGCACGGCCCCTTCCGCATCCTCGGCAGCTGCTTTGACGATATCGAACGTATCGTCGACCAACCACGATCCAGCGAGAAAGCCCGAATGGGCCTCGCCGGCGAGGATCAGCGTTTCGAGCTGGGCGTCGGAGAGTGACGTCAGGATGTCGCCGCGAAGCGTTGGTCGATAGCTGGGCTGTGGCGGCGCGACGGAGGCCATGGCGGCGGATTGGACAAGCGTCGTTGGGTGCGCCTGGGAGCCTGGAATGCGGATCGTCTGCAAGCTGTATTGCTCATAGATCGTGTCAGTCAGCCGCACTCTCTCGTCGGCTGCCCAGTCGATCGTTTCATACGAGAGTTCAACGCCTGCCGGTTCGGAAGGCGCCGGCCGAGCAGGCGTAGCGGTAGAGCGATCGAGATAGCCGCGCACGGAGCGCGGTATCGCAACAATGGGAGCTACCTTTACCGTGTCGGCGATCGGCAACCTTGCGGGAAGACGCTCTTCTATCCAGCTGAGCAGCGTTGCAACATCCGGAGCAAGGCCGGGCGAGACTGGAAAGTGAGACGGATCGTCGGCCGCCAGCTTGTCGATGACCGTCAGGCGCGTCTCGATCGTCGTGCCATGCTTGGCGTAGACAGAGCCCCCGATAGCCGCAGTGAAGACGACGCGGCCATGCTCCTGCAGACGGATGAAAGCGTCACGCCAGGCAAGCGCTTCCGGTCCAAAGTTTGCGCCGCTGATCGTGACCAGCCGACCGCCGTCGGCAACGCGGGCGAGCGCCGAGGCGATGTGGCGACAGGCTGCGTCGGAGACGCGACCCTGCACATTGGCGAGGACGGAAAATGGCGGATTCATCAGCACGACAGTCGGCTTGATCGCCGGATCGAGGTGGTCATCGATCTGCGCGGCGTCGAACCGGGTCACCGCGCGCGCCGGAAAGAGGCTGGACAGCAGGCCGGCGCGGACCTCGGCAAGTTCGTTGAGGATGAGCGAGCCGCCGGCCATCTCGGCAAGGATGGCAAGCAGGCCCGTGCCGGCGGAAGGCTCCAGGACCCGGTCGGAGGCGGTGATAGCGGCAGCGGTGACAGCCGCGAGGCCCAACGGGATCGGCGTCGAGAACTGCTGCAACGCCTGACTTTCCTCGGAGCGGCGCGTCTGCGTGGGCAGTAGGCCAGCGATCCTGCCAAAAAGCGGCAAGGCGTGAGCCGAAGATCCGGCTTTGCACAGAAGTGATTTTCCGTATTTGCGCAGGAAGAGGACGGTTGCCGCCTCGCATGCGTCATAGGCGGTCTTCCAATCCCAGGCGCCGCTTGCGTCGGACGCGCCGAACGAGGCTTCCATCGCCGCGCGCAGAAGCGCTATGTCGATGCGTTGACCCCGTTCGAGATGGGGAAGCACAAGCAGGGCTGCCGCGTGGATTGCCGCGACTGGGTCGGCGGTGGCTGTCGGGAACGAAACATTCATCGGGAAGGTCCTCGGGAGAGCGACATGGGAAAGCCCTTCCGACGCTCTCTCTGACCGGACGGGCTCAAACCCGTCGCGGCCGAACTCTCACTCTGACCACCGCACACAAAAATGCCCGGCGCTCTTGCGAGTGCCGGGCAGCCCGATCATCAGCGAAGCCGAGGCTATTCGGCGGCGTCGAGTTGCTGCTCACTCTTCTCGTCGCCCCGACTGTCTTCGTCGTCACCGGCGAGAAAATCGGGCAGCGCTTTGTCTGCCTCGTCCGCGTTTGACGCGCCCTCGACATCGATGTCGATGAGCCGCAACGGTTCAGGTAGCCAGCCACTGCCGGCGAGGAGCCGCTCCGCCTCTTTGGCCATGTCGTCCTTCTTGAGGTGGTCGACAAGCTGGGCTGCGCGCTCTCCCTCACCCTCGCGAACGGCCTCGATAATCCGCGCCTTGGTGACGCGTCCGAGATAGTTGCCGACCGTCGGCCGCCAACCGGCATCAACCATGTCGAGGCCGACTACCCGCGCCAGGTGATCGGCATCAGTGAGACGCTGCCGCACGCCATGCGCCGAGGTGGCGCCGTTGCCGTAGCGATCGGCCTTTTCATAAAGGGCGTTCACGCCGAAGGATGCGCAATGGGCAAAAAGCGCGACTCGCTCGTCGTCAGTGAGCGCCGCAAGCGCATCCCAGAGGTCGTCGACACCCCCAGGCAGACGGGTCTCCCAGGCCTCGTGGCGGGCTTCGATCGCGCGCGCGTAAGGCGTGTCACGAAGCTCGGCAGATTGGGCCGAGAAAACCGTGCCGCGGACAGAGACTTCCATCGCGACACCCTGTGATCTGTAGCGGGAAAACACGTCGCGCACGAACTTGTGGAGCACGGCAAGGTAGGCGGTCGCCGGATCGTTCGCGAGCTTGTCGCGTAGCGCCAGCGTGCGCTCGGCGGTCAGTTCCATGATCAGGCGATCCGGCAATGGCTTGATGCCATCCTCGTCATCATCCTGCGGCTGAGCTGGCTGGCCGCCCACGGTGATTACCGCCCGCTGGACCACACCCGCTGTCGCCCCATCGTCAGATCCCACGGCCCCGGAGTCACTCTCGCGATCGGGCGCAACGGAGGCTTCGTCCTCCGGCTTCACATAGCCACGCTCGACGAGAAGCGATCCATCCGCGTCAACGCTGAGAAAGACACCCGCTCTTGCAATGTCGACCGGATCGAAGTGGACGGGGCGCGCCTCTAGCGCACGAATGGCGGCTTCAAGCTCGCCAAACCGTTGGTCGATCTCATCCGGCAACTCGTCTGCCTCTTCGTATTCCGCCTGCAGCTTGTCGAACTCGTCACGCAGCGCCCCGAGCGTTGCCTGCTCCTCGTCGGCCAAGTCAACGGGCGTGCCCTCGAGTTCACGCAAGCCGTTCGCGGCGCCGTAGGGAAAGCTCACCGCGACTTCGATCCACTTCCAGCCCTCATTGGCAATTTCGTCAGCCATGACCTGGAGCTTTTCGGTGACAAGACGGTCGAGCAGCAGCGCGTCTTGGAGCCATCCGCCGTCATCCGACTGGAAGAGGTCACGCAGCACCTGGCCGCCAGCTGCCTCATAGGCATCGAGCCCAACGAACACCGAACGCTTGTCGGAAGCGCGGACAGTGTTCTCCGTCAACATGCGGCGAATCTGGTATGGCTCTTTCGACCAGCTGTTCTTGATCGCCTCCCACACTTGCTCCTGTCCCGCGTGATCGTCACTGACCGAGAACGCTTCGAGCTGGGCGATCGTCATGCCGTCGTCGGCATAGACATCGAGCAGCGCCGGCGACACGGCGATGAGCTTGAGGCGCTGCTTGACGATGGTGACGGAGATGAAGAAAGCGGCGGCAATCTCCTCCTCCGACATGCCTTTGTCGCGCATGTCCTTGAACGCTCGATAGGCATCCAACGGATGAAGTGGAGCGCGATCGATGTTCTCGGCCAGCGAAACTTCCTCCGCCAGGACAGCGTTGCTGCCCATGACACAAGGAACGGGTGCGGTCTTGGCAAGCCGCTTCTGGTTCACGAGCATTTCGAGAGCGCGGTAGCGGCGGCCGCCGGCCGGCACCTCGAACATGCCCGTCTCCTCGCCGCCGGCATCGAGCACGGGACGAACATGGAGGCTCTGGATCAGGCCCCGGCGGGCGATCGAAGCTGCCAGATCCTCGATCGAGACGCCGGCCTTGATGCGCCGGACGTTGGTCTGGGCAAGCACCAACTTGTTGAAAGGAATGTCGCGCGAGGACGACAAGGTGATCTTTTGAACGGTAGTAGCCATGGTGTTTTCTCCGCGACGGGCGCCGAGAGCCTCTCTCTCGACCCAAACCCGTCATGAAATACCGGCACCCCTCTCACTCTCCTGCCCACCGAACCGGGAAGCCGGCGAAGCGCGGTCCGGACTCCGGTTCGGCGTGGCCCATCACGCCGCCTCCCGTTTGTCATTCGCTGCTGCCGCGGTCGCTTGCGGATCCACGCCAGGCTGGAAACCGAGGATGAATTCGGCGGCCTTCGAGGCGGCGCTGGCGGCACGGACAATGGCGCGATTGTCCTCGCGCAGGACTGCCAGCCACGAGCCGATGTAGTCGGCATGGCGCACCGTCGGCACGATGGCGAGAGAAGCGCAGACAAAGGCCCCTGCCATCTCTGCCACCAGTTCCTCCCGCGCGTAGGATTTGGAGCCGAAGGAACCAGCCATATCACGGCCGAGCCGGGAGGAATGACCCGACCAATGCCCCAGTTCATGGAATGCGGTGCGGTGCCAATTGATCGGTTCGAAATAGGCGGCTGGCGGCGGGACCTGCACGAAGTCGCTCGCAGGGCTGTAGAAGGCGCGGCTGCCTCCGATCCGAAAATCCGCGCCGGTGGCCCGGATCAGCGCCTCTGCTTGCGGTTCGATCATGCCCGGGAGAGGTGGTGGTGCGACGGCGGCGATGTCCTCCGGCAGGTTCTCGCATTGATTGGCGTTGAAGACTGTGAAGCGTTTGAGGAATGGGACCGCCTGTGCTTCGTCCCCGCTCTCACGGACTCGCTTGCGCTCATCGTCGGGCACGAAGCGGTCGGCGTAGACGATGGTCGTCCCATGTTCTCCCTTCCTGACGTTGCCGCCGAGCCCAAGCGCCTGGCGGAATGTGAGCCAGCTCTGGCCGGTGAAACCGTGCTCGATGACCGCGCCCCACAGGATCAGGATGTTGATGCCGGAGTAGCGACGGTGGGTCGACGCGTTTTCCGGCACGGCGAGCGGCGCCTTTGCCGCCGCCGTGCCCCAGGGCTGCACCCACGGGATGCGTCCGGCTTCCAACTCGGCGATGATCTTGTCGGTGATTTCCTGATAGAGGCCTGGCCGGTCGTTGCCGGAACGGGCGCTAGCGGTGTTTCTGGGCATCGCGGTTCTCCGCGACGGGCGCCAGGAGCCTGTCTCCCGACCTTCAACCCGTCACGGCAAACCCGGTCCGCACTCTCACTCTCGTCGCCACGTCTCGATACCATCAGCGACAGGAAGAAACGCCAGCATGACAGGCGTCAGGGATGGAAGCCCGTATGGGTGAAGACCCGTCGCAGGCTGGGCTTCAGGTTTGCCGAGAGCCCGACCCCGTCAGGGGGATGCCCGATCGGCCCTCGAAAAGCGATGAAAAGTCGCTAAGCTGGGTCATGTGCAACGACTATGAACAACCCATCCGCTGGGCCGAATACTGCAAGATGATGCAGGACCTGGGGCTCGGCATACCCACGCAACAGACGGAACTCGACCTGCCTCAGTCGGACGACGTCAAGATCAACGACATGGGCCGGTCATGCGCGCGGCCGGCAATCTGATCGAGCTGGTTCCAATGAATTTCAGCTTTCGGCCCTCCGGCAAAGGCGGGCCAGTCTTCAACTTCCGTTCAGAAGGGCGAAGCTTCGACAACAGCAATCGCTGCCTGCTTCCGGCAAGCGCTTTCTTCGAATTCACTGGCAAGAAATACCCAAAAGCCAAGTACCGGTTCACTCTGACGAGTGCCCCCTTTATGGCGATCGCGGGCCTTTGGCGTGAGGGCCAGGGCAATCATCCGCCCGCCTTCACGATGCTGACGACTGAACCCGGCCCAGACGTCGCTCCCATTCACGATCGCCAAATTGTCGTGTTGCAGCCGCCGGACTGGGCGGCGTGGATTTATTTGACGAAACCCGAATCGGAACTCCTTCGGCCTCTTCCCGGAGGGTCGCTCAATGTTGTGAATGTGCGCGCGGGTTCGGGCTAATTTAGGCAGGCAGCGCGTCCGGGGGTCTGAGCGCGGTTGCGATATCGGTTCCGGCTCTCGCGAGCAGGTCAATCGCCTCCAGCCTCCGTTGCGTCTTGGCATTGGGTCGGGATTGTAGGGGGTGCCGATCAGTCTGCCGATCACATGGTCACCGAGCCCATGTTCACGCGCTCCCGTGACAATCAGAGCCAGATACCAATCATAGGGCTGGCGTCTCTCGTCGGGATCGGTTGCGAGATAGGCGACTGCGTTCACGATCTCGCCATCGCTCGCGCGCCGAACAGGGAAGTTGTCTTCGCGACGATAGCCGTTCCCAACACCTTCGAAGCTATCCTAGTCCGCCCGATCATCTACGTTGATCTCGTAGAGAACACCGGCTTGGCTGGTTCCTTCGTTTTCGGTCAGATGCCCCTTACCGGAGCCGTCGTCGCTCGGCTTCCAGAATGTCAGCTTGTAGCCTTGTGCAAGCGCTATGCCGACAGGCTTCGCGCTTGCACACCGGTCTGTGAGCCGCGATGTCATCATGTTCGAGCCGCACGCACGCGCCAACGCTGCTGGATTTCGCAAACTTGGACGGATCATCGACCGCTGTCACGAACGCAAGGGCCGTGAGGACGCCCACGCCAGGAATGGCCATAAGCTGCCGGCACACAGCACTCCCTCGAGCACGACTCATCAGTTGGCGGTCAAGCTGCCGAATCTGCTCCTTCAGGCAGGAGTGGACGCACGGCATCGACCGCACGGTTTGATTGAGCATGGGGTCGCTATTGTCGCACGCCTCATCCACGAGCCGTTCGAACGGCTCGCCCGTTCGTCTTGACAGAACGACGCCAAAAGTTTTGAGAATGCCCCTGATCTGGTTGGTGACCTCTACCCGCATTCCGACGAGTTGAGCTCGTGCTCCAAGCATCGAGCGAACCGCGTGGCTGTCGAGACTCTTTACCCCGACCTCCCGATACCAGCCCGCCTTGACGATCTGGGCCAATCCATATGCATCATTCTTGTCGGTCTTGTTTACCTGGCCACTCATGGTCGCCTGCGCATGGCGGGAATCAAGACATAGCACCGGTAGCCCCATCGCCTTCAACGCGTGCCAGTGCCAGGTGGACAGGGGACCGCTTTCGAGCCCAATGCGCAGAACATCGGGTGCTTTGGATCTGATGTTTCCGGCTATGTCTCCTGGCGTCGATAGGCACTTTCCTTGCCAGACAAGCTTACCGTCGCTGCCGATAACGCAAAGGTGGGTCATCTCCTGCGAGACGTCTAACCCAACAAATTGGTCCATGGTGGCCTCCATGAGAATCATTGACGGCGAAGAATCTAGCATCGCCCGCAATTACCCCATGTCAGCATAGCGACGGCCGCAGGCCGGGACGCGGGACCGACTGTCCCCGACCGCGGCGGTCCGCTCCTGCAATCGCCTGATGCGCGGCCAGTCCATGCATTTCGACCAGCAGGAAGAGGACGCAGCGGGGGTGCTTGGTGACGCGTGTATGTCCTATCTGTACTCAATTTTCGCCGTTTCCACGACGCCTCCCAAATGCGCCTTTTCTTGATGATCGATTGAATCCAGACTCTTCGAGCGCTCGGACAGGAGGTTTTCATGATTTCAAAGAAAGACACGACAATGAGTCGGACCATTCGGCGTAAGGAATTGCGGAACATCGTGCCTCTGGCCGACAGCACAATCTACGAGATGGAGCAGCGGGGGGAATTTCCTCGACGCTTTGCCTTGACCCCGCGCTGCGTCGTTTGGGATCTGAGCGAGGTTCAGGCCTGGTTGGCGGCCCGTCGCTCAACGCCAATTCTGCGTGCCGCCGGTCCCGATGTGACCCAACGCCAAACCCGCCCTGTCAAAGTGCTGGATCGGGTTCAAAGAGCGGCATCGACGGCGGGATGAGCGCCGGTATGTGCTTCTTACCGTTTACCCATGCATCAACAATGTCTGACCACTCTTGCATCATATGGCGGCGCTGTAGCTCATACTCGGCCTTGTTGTAGACGCCTCGCGATGAGCGCCCGTCCTCGTGGGCCAAGCATTTCTCGATCCAATCGCTGTTGAAGCCAAGCTCATTCAACAGGGTCGAGCCCGTTCGCCGCAGATCATGAACGGTAAACGGCTCCAGAGGCAGTCCGTTCGCCTTCGCCCGTTCGACGACTGCGTAGGTGATCCGATTAAACGTGGCACGCGACATCGGGGCATCTGCATCATACCGCGATGGAAGAAGGTATCTGGAATTTCCCGCGCAGGTCTTCAGGGCAATCATGATGTCGAGCGCTTGGCGTGACAGGTAGACGTTATGCGCCTTCGACCGCTTCATCCGCTCCTTCGGGATCGTCCAGACCGCATTCTCGAAATCGACCTCGTCCCACACCGCGTCCTGCAGCTCGCTCTTGCGCACCATGGTGAGCAGGTAGAGCCGCATTCCCAAACGGATCGTGGGAAGTGTGGCGATGTGCTCAAGCTGCTTCAGCATCACGCGAATTTCCGAGGGCGAGAGCGAGCGGTCCTTTGGCACGAACGTGGCAATCGATGCGGGCCCGACTTCATCCGCCGGGTTGGCCACCTTTTCCCCGTGCAGGATTGCGTAGCTGTAAATCTGCTTCAAGATGTCTCGTACGTGGATAGCGGTAGCCGGGGCACCCCGTTCGACGATGCTTCCGCAGTGGGCTCTTAGATCGTCCGGAGTGATCTCCGTCAGGAGGCGATTGCGCCAGATCGGAAGAAGCTCTCGCTCAAAGACGGAGCGCCGCATGGCGCGCGTGCTGTCGGCCATCGGCGCGGCAGCGAGCCACTTCTCCCCGAACTCGCCAAAACTCTTCGCCTCTTTCAGGCGGCGCTTCGCGCGCTGCTTCTCTATCGCTGGCGACCGTCCCTGGCTGATGACGCGCCTTGCGTCGAGGCATCTCTCTCGAGCGAGCGCGAGCGAGATTCCGTCTCGTCCATATCTGCCTAGTTGCACCGTTTCCCGGCGCCCATTGAGCCTGTAGTCCAGCAGAAACGAGATCGCGCCACTCGGCATGACTTTGACATACATGCCGTCACGATCCGCAATTTTGTAGATTTTCTGTTTTGATTTCAACGCCTTAAGGGCGACATCCGTTAACATGCCCGCTACCTCCTAAAAAGTACCGTCAGGACAATCTTGAGGCATCTCGGGAGAAAATCCCGTATACTTTCAATGCTTTAATGCAAAAAAAGTACCGTCATGAGCCTCATTGGTCGTGACGGTACTTTGAAAAATAGGAGTGGGCAATATGCCGGAGGTCCGTCAAGCGGTCCGTCACAGCCAATCTCTGCGTACCGATTGTCGCTGATTGTCTATGAAATGATTTATTTTTATTTTCAGTACGTTACGTCGCAGATTGGCGTATTTTCTGCGGCGTTTGAGTGGGTCTGAATCATTCCCATTCGATGGTGCCGGGCGGCTTCGACGTCACGTCGTAGACGACCCGGTTGATGCCGCGGACCTCGTTTATGATGCGGGTGGCGGCGGCGCCCAGGAAGGCCATGTCGTAGTGGTAGAAGTCCGCCGTCATGCCGTCGACGGACGTCACGGCGCGCAGGGCGCAGACGAACTCGTAGGTGCGGCCGTCGCCCATCACGCCGACGGTCTGCACCGGCAAGAGCACAGCGAAGGCCTGCCAGATGGCGTCGTAAAGGCCCGCCTTGCGGATCTCGTCGAGATAGATGGCGTCGGCCTCGCGCAGGATCTCCAGCTTTTCGCGAGAGATGCCGCCCGGGCAGCGGATGGCGAGACCGGGGCCGGGGAACGGATGGCGGCCGATGAAGCTCTCGGGCAGGCCAAGCTCCTTGCCGAGCGCCCTGACCTCGTCCTTGAACAGCTCGCGCAGCGGCTCGACCAGCTGCATGTTCATGCGCTCGGGCAGGCCGCCGACATTGTGGTGCGACTTGATGGTCACCGATGGGCCGCCGGTGAAGGAGACGCTTTCGATGACGTCGGGATAGAGCGTCCCCTGGGCCAGGAAATCGGCGCCGCCGAGTTTTTGCGCCTCTTCCTCGAACACCTCGATGAACAGCCGGCCGATGGTCTTGCGCTTCTTCTCGGGGTCCGACTCGCCTTCCAGCGCCGAGATGAAACGGTCCGAAGCATCGACCAGGATCAGCGGCAGATTGTAGTGCTGGCGAAACATCGCCACCACGCCTGCGGCCTCGTCCTTGCGCATCAATCCGTGGTCGACGAGGATGCAGGTCAGCTGGTCGCCGACCGCCTCATGGATCAGCAGGGCCGCGACAGAGGAATCGACGCCGCCCGACAGCGCGCAGATGACCTTGCCCTTGCCGACCTGCTTGCGGATCGTCTCGACCGCGTGCTCGCGATAGGCCCGCATCGTCCAGTCGCCTTCGATGCCGGCGATGTTGTGTACGAAATTCCGCAGCAGCTTTGCGCCGTCCGGCGTGTGCACCACTTCGGGGTGGAACATGATGCCGTACATCTTGCGTTCGACATTGCCGAAGATGGCGAAGGGCGAGCCTTCCGACCGGCCGAACACCTCGAACCCCTTGGGCAAGGAGATGACGCGATCGCCATGGCTCATCCACACCTGGTGGCGCTGGCCGGGCGCCCACAAGCCCTCGAACAGCGGGTTGTCCTTCTCGATCTCGACATAGGCGCGGCCGAATTCGCGATGATCGGAGCTTTCGGCGACACCGCCCATCTGCACGCACAGCGTCATCTGGCCGTAGCAGATGCCCAGCACCGGCACGCCGGCGTCGAAGACGATCTGCGGCGCGCGCGGGCTGCCGATGTCGGAGGTCGAGGCCGGGCCGCCGGAGAGGATCACGGCCTTGGGATTGATGCGCTTGAACGCCGCCTCGGCCGACTGGAACGGCACGATCTCGGAAAACACGCCGGCCTCGCGGATGCGACGGGCGATGAGCTGCGTAAACTGGCTGCCGAAATCGACAATCAGGACGGTGTCGGGGTGATTGGCTGTCTTCATGGCGAGCGTTTAGAGAAAGAAATGAGTCGGCGCAATGGGTTGCGGGGCCGCACCGTCAATCCGGTCAGACGCCTTCTGAACCAAGCTGCAGCGCATCTGAGGCGATCGCCTGCTCAAGCCGCCCGACCGCCCCGGCCAGCTTCTCGTCGATGACGTGCAGATATTCTTTCCAGTCATTGACGTGCTTCAGGTCGGCGGCGCCGTCGGAAATGCCGCGCAGGCCGACCAGCGGCAGGCCGAACATCTGGCAGGCGCGCAGACAGGCGAAGGTCTCCATATCGACCATGTCGGCGGCGATGGCGTCGTAGGCGGCGCCGGAAATGACCGCGCCGCCGGTCGACAGCGTCGCCTCTCTTATGCCGGGAATCCTGAACGGCAAGGGCACGGCCACCGGCAGGTCGAGAAACGGCGTGGCGCCCTTCTCGAAGCCGAGCGGCGAGGCGTCGATGTCGCGATAGGCGACCGAAACCACCTGGTAGATTTCGGCCTGCTCGAGCGTGCGGCTGCCGGCCGAGCCGAGCGAGACGACGAGATCCGGCAGCGCCTTTTCGGCCTTCAGCCGGGCGAACTCAGCGCCCAGCCTGACACCGGCCTCGACCGGCCCGACGCCGGTCATCAGCGGCGTGAACAGCCGCTTGAGATGCGGACCGTACTCGGCTTCGACCGCCATGACGAAGAGGACGGACTTGCCGGCGACCTGAACGGCCTTGCTCATCGTTCAGCCCGCAATGCCGTCACGCCCGACCACCGTCATCATCGTGCCGGTCATGGTGGCGATCAGCTTGGCCTCGCCGTCGGAGGCGAAGGCGTAGGCCTGGCCGTCGGCGACGATGATGGTGCGGCCGGGTTTGGTCACCGAGCCGCGGAACAGGAAACGTTCGCCCCTGCCCGGCGCCAACAGATTGACCTTGAACTCGATGGTCAGCACGGTGGAATTCTCCGGCATCAGCGAAAACGCCGCGTAGCCGCAGGCCGAGTCCAGCGCCGTCGAAATGACGCCGGCATGGAGAAAGCCGTGCTGCTGGGTGAGCGCTGCCGAATAGGGCATCTCGATTTCGATGATGCCGGGCGTGACCAGGGTCAATTCGGCGCCGATGGTCGTCATTGCTTTCTGACGCGCAAAAGACGTCCTCACGCGGTCCTCATAATCCGGAGCGGGTACGATCTTTGCTGCCATTGGCCTTCGCCTTTGTTTCCAGAGCGGCGGACTTAGCCGCCACTCTTTCTTTTTGTTTGAGCATTGGATTCTCCCAAAACCGGTTTCCACTTTTGGGTCCAATGCTTTGGGCAAAGCTTATCGCAGAGGCATGGGCGGCAGGCAATCGCTAATGCTGCACTGCAGCAATCGGCCTTCCGCTCCAATGGAGCCGAAGCCGCCCCTGTTGGCCGGCAAAACAATCAGCCGGCACGGCGCAGCGCGCAGACGTAGAACCCGTCAGTGGCACTGAGTGCCGGCGACAGCGAAATGCCGCCAACGGCGCCGATGCGCGCGGCCGCCGCATGGCCCGGAAAATGGCCGTTCCAGAGCGCCCGATGATCGACCGGAACGAAGCCGTCGTGGCGCTCGCGGAAGGCGGTGACCTGTTCGCTATTTTCAGCGTCGAACACCGAACAGGTGATGTAGACCAGCAAGCCGCCGGGTTTGACGAAGGCCTTCGCCGCGTCGAGGATCACCGACTGCTCGCCCTTGCGCTGGTCGAGCTGTCTCTGCGTCAGCCGCCATTTGGCATCGGGGCGCCGCCGCCAGGTGCCGCTGCCGGTGCAAGGCGCATCGACGAGCACGATATCCATATGGCCTGACAGCGGCGAGAGTTCCGCCGGCTTGCTGACGATCTGGATGTTGCGGTTTTCCGAACGGCGCATGCGGTCGAAGATCGGCGCCAGCCGCGCCTTTTCGGCGTCATGGGCGAAGATCTGGCCGCGATTGCCCATCTCGGCCGACAGCGCCAGCGTCTTGCCGCCGGCGCCGGCGCAATAGTCGAGCACCTGCATTCCGGCTTCCGCACCTGCCAGTGCGGCGACGATCTGCGAGCCCTCGTCCTGGACTTCGAACCAGCCTTTCTGGAAGGCGGGTTCGGCCTGCACGTTGGGGTGCCGGCCATCGCCGTCGATCGGCGGGATGCGGATGCCCTGCGGCGCGATGCGCGCCGGTTTGGCGCCAGTGTCGGCGAGTTCGGCCAGCACCTTGCCGCGATCGGCCTGCAGCGTGTTGACCCGCAGGTCGAGCGGCGGGCGGGTGGCAAGGGCGGCCCCCTCCTCGACCCAGGCCCCGCCAAAAGCCTGTTCGAAGAGCGGCTCGCACCAGTCGGGGATATCCGCCCGCACCGCCTCGGGCGCGTCTTCGGGCCGGCGGGCGGCGAGTGCCTGCAATTCCTCGGCGTCGAGCAGCGGCGGCGCGAACTTGTCGCCGTCGAGCGCATCGTTCAGCGACTGCGCCGTCTGCCCCCATTCGAGCAGCAGCGCGCCGAAGCCGATGGCGCGCGGCGTGTCCTCGCCGAGCAGCCAGCCGGCCGAGCGCCTGCGGCGCAGCGCATCATAGACGATGTTGCCGATCGCCGCGCGGTCGCCGCCGCCGGCGAAGCGGTGCGACAGGCCCCAATCCTTCAGCGCATCGGCCACCGGCCGGTGGCGCCGGCCAATGTCTTCCAGCACTTCGATGGCCGCCGCCAACCTTCCGCCCAGTCGCATTCTCGTCTTCCGATGCTCAACAATTCATGTCCGGCCCTGCTCTTAGAGCCTTTCATGCCCAGATTGAAATAGTTCCGTTTGCCCGATGGCGAGACGGCCCGCGCGGAATGCGACGAGTGCCCGATGTGCTGCATCTTGCAAACCGCCAGAAAAAGCAGTCGTTTCCAGCGACAACGAAACAATTCGATCAATACATCAAAGATCTCTAATGCGCGCGACTGGCATGTACAAGCATTCCGTCTGGAGCAAGCGCTCTGCTTTCCAAGTTTTCCGGTTGCGAATACTCTTACCGCCATGATTCGCATCGCAGAAAAGGCGCAGCCGCGGATCGATACGAGGTGAGGGCAATGAAGACTTATCTGGCGGAAGTTCTAGGCACGTTTCTGTTGGTGTTCATCGGCACGGCTGCTGTGGTCACCGGCGGCTTCGGCGGCGCGCTGCCGCTCGGCCAGGAAGGCATCGGTCTGGCGTTCGGCATCGGCCTCATTGCGGCGGCCTATGCGATCGGTCCGATCTCGGGCGCGCATCTCAATCCGGCGGTGACGCTCGGCGTCTTCCTCGCCGGCCGGCTGCCGGCCAAGGACGTCGTCCCCTACTGGATCGCGCAGATCATCAGCGCCATCCTGGCCTCGCTGGCATTGTGGATCATCGTCTCCGGCCAGGTTGGTGGACATACCGGCGGCTTCGGCGCCAACGGCTGGGACGAGGCGAAATGGGGCATGAGCTCGGCCTTCCTGTGGGAGCTGATCGGCACTTTCACCTTCGTCACCGTGATCCTCGGCGTCACCGCGGAAAAGCACTCGACGGCGTTTGCCGGTCTGGTCATCGGCCTGACGCTGGCGGGCATCCACTTCGCCATGATCCCGATCACCGGCACCTCGGTCAATCCGGCCCGTTCGATCGGGCCGGCGCTGTTTTCGGGCGGTGCGGCGCTCAGCCAGCTGTGGCTGTTCATCGTCGCGCCGCTGATCGGCGGCGCCATTGCCGGCGTCGTCGCCAAGGCGCCATCTTCGAGAAAGTCTGATTTTCGAAGCCTGAATACGAAGAAGGCGCGGAGCTTGGCCCCGCGCTTTTTTGTTGGATCTTGAAGACTACCGCGATCAGGCCAAGAGGTCGAAGCGATCGGCGTTCATCACCTTGGTCCACGCCGCCACGAAGTCTCTCGCAAACTTCGCCTTGGCGTCCGCCGTCGCATAGACTTCGGCCAGCGCGCGCAACTGCGAATGCGAGCCGAAGATGAGGTCGGCGCGGGTGCCGGTCCACTTGACTTCGCCGGTCTTGCGGTCGCGGCCCTCGAACACATCCTTGGCGTCCGACGCCGCCTTCCATTCCGTGCCCATGTCGAGCAGGTTGACGAAGAAGTCGTTGCTCAGCGTTGCCGGCTGGCTGGTGAAGACGCCGTGCTTCGACTGCCCGGCATTGGCGCCGAGAACACGCAGGCCGCCGACGAGAACCGTCATCTCAGGCGCCGTCAGCGTCAGCAACTGCGCCCGATCGACCAGCGCTTCCTCGATGGTCAGGCGCTGCCTGCCGCTGACATAGTTGCGGAAGCCGTCAACCGTCGGCTCCAGCGGCGCGAAGGAGTGGATGTCTGTCTGCTCCTGCGAAGCGTCCATGCGCCCCGGCGTGAAGGGAACCGTCACGCCGTTCCCGGCGGCCTTCTCGATGGCGGCACCGCCGCCGAGAACGATCAGGTCGGCGAGCGAGACCTTCTTGCCGCCGGTCTGCGATGCGTTGAACTCCTTCTGGATCGCTTCGAGCTTGTCCAGCACCTTGGCCAGCTCGGCCGGCTGGTTGACGGCCCAGTCCTTCTGCGGCGCCAGGCGAATGCGCGCGCCGTTGGCGCCACCGCGCTTGTCGGAGCCGCGGAAGGTCGAGGCCGAGGCCCAGGCCGCCGAGACCAGTTGCGGCACCGACAAGCCGGACGCAAGGATCTTCGCCTTCAGTGCGGCAGCGTCCTGCTCGTCGATCAGGACATGATCGACCGCCGGAATGACATCCTGCCAGGGCAGCTCTTCCTTCGGAACGAGCGGGCCGAGATAGCGCACGCGCGGACCCATATCGCGATGGGTCAGCTTGTACCAGGCGCGCGCGAACGCGTCGGCGAACTGATCCGGGTTCTCATGGAAGCGCCTCGAGATCGTCTCGTAGGACGGATCGAACCGCAGAGCGAGGTCGGTGGTCAGCATCGAGGGCGCATGACGCTTGGCCGAATTGTGCGCATCCGGCACGCTGCCGGCGCCGGCACCACCCTTCGGCGTCCACTGGTGAGCGCCGGCCGGGCTCTTGGTCAGCTCCCAGTCGAAGCCGAACAGATTGTCGAAGAAGTTGTTGCTCCATTTGGTCGGCGTCGTCGTCCAGGTGACTTCCAGGCCGCTGCCGATCGCATCGCCACCCTTGCCGGTGCCGAATGTGCTGGCCCAGCCGAGGCCCTGCAGCTCGATGTCGGCGCCTTCCGGCTCCACGCCCACCAGCCTCGCGTCGCCCGCGCCATGGGTCTTTCCGAAGGTGTGGCCGCCGGCGATCAGCGCGACGGTCTCCTCATCGTTCATGGCCATGCGGGCGAAGGTGTCGCGAATGTCGCCCGCCGCGGCCAGCGGATCCGGATTGCCGTTCGGGCCTTCCGGGTTGACGTAGATCAGGCCCATCTGGACGGCGGCGAGCGGGCTCTGCAGATCGCGGTCGCCGCTATAGCGCTCGTCGGCCAGCCACTTGCCTTCGGGACCCCAGTAGATGTCCTGCTCCGGCTCCCAGACGTCGGCGCGGCCGCCGGCGAAGCCGAACGTCTTGAAGCCCATCGATTCCAGCGCGACATTGCCGGTAAGGATCATCAGGTCGGCCCAGGAGATCTTGCGGCCGTATTTCTGCTTGATCGGCCATAGCAGGCGGCGGGCCTTGTCGAGATTGACGTTGTCCGGCCAGCTGTTCAGCGGCGCAAAGCGCTGCTGGCCGGCTCCCGCACCGCCGCGGCCGTCGCCGATACGGTAGGTGCCGGCGCTGTGCCAGGCCATGCGGATGAACAGCGGCCCGTAATGGCCGAAGTCGGCCGGCCACCATTCCTGCGAATCCGTCATCAAGGCATGCAGGTCCTTGATCACGGCGTTGAGGTCGAGACTTTTGAATTCCTCGGCATAGTCGAACGCTTCGCCCATCGGGTCGGACAGCGGCGACTGCTGGTGCAGCACCTGCACGTTCAGCTGGTTCGGCCACCAGTCGCGGTTGGCCCTGGCAGCGGTGGTGTGCACGACGGGGCATTTGCCCGCGCTGTTGTCATCGGTTTTCGCGTCCATCTTTACTCTCCGATTTGCTGAATCTTTTTCCGGGCGGCTTCGAGCCGCCAATCTGGAACGATTCCAGACTAGGCCGCCTTGCCGATAAAGACAAATTGCCTTTCCTATTTTTTTCGATAGGATTTTCTTATGATCGGTCTCACCGTCCGGCAGATGCAGTATTTCGAGGCGCTGACGCAGATGCTGCATTTCGGCCGCGCGGCCAAACTCGCCGGCGTCAGTCAGCCGGCGCTGTCCGCGCAGATCGCCGAGATGGAGCAGCGGCTCAACTGCCGGCTGTTCGAGCGCGGCGGCAAAGCAGTGCGGATGACCAACGAGGCGCTGGCCCTGCAGCCCCGCATCGAGCGCATTCTTGCCGATATACGTGACGTCGAGACGACCGCCAGGCGCGGCCGCCCGGCCTTGGAGGGGCGCTTCCGGCTGGGCATCATCCCGACGGTCGCACCCTATCTCTTGCCGCATGTGCTGCCGGAGCTGAAACGGCATTTCCCGGCCCTGCAGCTTGAACTGCGCGAAGCGGTGACAGCCTCGCTGATCGAGGACAGCGCCTCGGGCAGGCTCGACGCCTTCATCGCCGCCCTGCCGCTCGATCATCCTGGCCTGGTCAGCGAGGAGCTGTTTTGCGACCGCTTTTTCCTCGCCGTGCCGTCAGGCGATCCGGCCTTCGCCTCGCCGCCTGTGCCGCCGGAGAGCCCGGCGCTGGAACGGCTGATGCTTTTGGAGGAAGGCCACTGCCTGCGCGAGCAGGCGCTCGCGGTGTGCGGCAGCGTGCGCCCGGTGGCGATGGCGAGCTACGGCGCCACCAGCCTGACGACGCTGCTGCAGATGGTGGCGCATGGGCTCGGTGTCACGCTGATCCCGGAAATGGCGACAGGGCCGGCCAGCGTCATGCGCGATCTCAAGATCGTTCCGTTCCAGGAGCCGATGCCGCAGCGCACGATCTGCCTGGCCTGGCGGCGCAACAAGGTGCGCCACGACGAATGCGTGGAACTGGCGAAGATTATTCGCGGGCTGGACGCGGCGGTGCTGGCGGCTTGAGCTGCCGCCGCATAGACCCAGATCGGCAATCGGCGCGGAAAGCGATCCTGGCGCGTTGGGTCGCTTGGGGACCTTCGGAATAGGAACTCAAATCAGGCGCGTTCGAGAATATCCGCCTTGATGGGCTGGTCGAAGATCAGTGACCCTTCGCTGTCGCGCTCTGCCGCCGCGAGCACGGCAGCTCTGACGGCCGATTTGTTTTGCTCCACAGTTTCGCGTCGCGACGGATCGACAGCTACAATGCGATCCAAAAAGCCGTCCACGGTTCGAAAGACATCGCAACGAATGTAGTTCAACGTCGCCCTCCGAACGAGCACGCCAGACCGTGTGGCCGTCTCGATCGCGCGTTGCGCCGCTAGCCGGACAACGGTCTCGTCTTCGACCAATCGAAGGGCGGAAAAGAAGGTGCCGGTCGCCAACGGCTCGACAATGATCACGACGCCATTTGGCCTGACGACACGCGCTGCTTCGCGCAGCGCCGCTTGCATCGCCATTTCAGGAACGTGGTGAAGCGCATTGATCATCGTGCAGAGGTCGAATGTCGCGGTGTCGAAAGGAAGAGCCTCCGCCATGCCTTCGACGAAATTGGCCTGCGGAACAGCGGCCATGGCAGCCCGTATGGCGTCCACGCCCGGATCAATGCCGACCACCCTGCGCGCCTTCGGCGGCAAGTTGCCCTGCAAAGTTGCCGGCCCCGCAACCGACGTCCAGAATTCTAAGCCCGGCGATCGATGGTCGCACCGATCTGACAACAGCCAATGGACTGTCTACAGGTTGCATTGCCCGTCCACCTTTTGCCCCTTGATCGCAGCCGGTTCGCGGCGCCTCGTCTGCTTCAATATCCAACCCGAGGTCGCCTCATCTCTTTGCGAGATGGTCAACCAGACGGGCTGCCTCCTCGGCAATACCGGGTACCGTGCCCGATTTCCGCGTTGATGCGAAATCGAGACCGGCGAAGTAGATGCCGGGATCGACGCCTATGCCATCCGCGTGCAAGGGCTGACCGGTCGCATCGAGCGCGCCCGGCAACCCAACCCATCCGAAATCGCCAGTAGAGCCGGTACACCAGATTACCGAAGAGATCCCGCTTGCGGCTAGGTCGATCGAGCGGATGGGTGGCCTCGGCAGTCGCGGCTCGACGGTTTCGGCCGGATCGTCCTCGGCCGGGGGCGCCTGAAGGCCGGTGCGCTCGATATACTGGTCGACCAGGCGCTTGGCATCTGCAGAGACCTCGTCGGCAAAGCGAATATGGTCATCGAGTTCATCGCCAAAGATGAGGCTGCCGTTGTCCACGCCCAGAAATCGACCGAGCAGAACGACGCCCTCCGCGCTGAGCAACTGCAGGCTGATGGTGTGCGTCGCGCCGGCTAGCGGGCGTGATGGCACCTTGCCGGATGGCAGGAGCAGTTCTTGGCGCCGGGCATCGAAATGACCGCTCAAGGTCAGCCAATTGAGCATGCCGCCGCCGCGATAGTGCCGCACCCAGCGGCCGTTTCGGCTGGTCGCCAGAAAGACGGAGCGCCCAGCCAGGACCAGGCCTTCGGCAATCTGGCCTCCCGACTGGCCGCTGCCGACCACCAGCACCGCGCCGTCGTCAAGTGCGGCCGCACTGCGGTATGCTGAGGAATCGATCTGGCGAAGTGCCGGCGGCAGGTTGGCGGACCAGGGCGGCCGCACCGGACAATTCAGATTGCCACTCGCGATCACCACGTTACGTGCCCGAACCGGGCCTTGCGGCGTCACCACCCGATAGTGCCCATCGTCTCTTGTCAGTTCCTGCACCGGAATCCCGGTTCTCACCGGCAGTCGGTGCCGCTCGACGTAGCTCTCCAGATAGGCGACGAATTCGTGGTGCGTTATGGCACCCCAAGGATCCGGCCCGCCGTAGGAATCGCCGGGCAGGATCGAGCGTATGTTCGACGAATTCAGCCGGAACGAGTCCCATCGCTGCATTCGCCATGTCTCGCCGATGCGGCTTCGTTCAAGCACGCAATGTTCGAGCCCTTGCTGTTTCAGGAAATAGCTTACGCCGAGCCCGGCCGAGCCGGCGCCTACGACAACGGAATCAAGTATTTCCCCCACCGTGTTCCCCGACAAAAAATACGCTTTCAAAAATGATCATGTGCCGGGGAGCGGACGCGAGGGCGCTCACCCTTGCAATGCGGCAAGGCATTTCGTGCCGCCAATTCGACCGCACCTAAATAAGGACAGCATACTGCAAAGCGCCCATTTCCGACAGTCCCAAGGATGGAGGCCGGCGTATTGGATCATCTTCGGCGTTGTGTCTCCATGTGGAAGCTCGGCTTTGCTCAAGAGCAGGCCCGCCGGGCTTTTGTGATGACCCGGAACCGTCCGCCCTCTCCACGCATTTCGATGGATGGTGAGCAAGCCTATTTTCAACAATAGTCCGGGTGGGTCACCGGCAGGCTGGACAATCAAGCTCGGCGATTCTCCCGTCATTGGCACGGCGATCCACAGCGGCTCCGACGTCGGGCGCGTTTGCCAATCGCTCATGTGTATCCCCGACCCAGACCGGCAGCGGGAGGAGGATCCCTTCACCGAGCACCTTATCGCCGATTTCCCAAGCCAGATCATCGTTCATCGATCGCGCTTTCAGGTCGATCTGAACCGGGCGCGCGAGGCTGCGGTCTACCGGTCGCCGGACCAGTCCTGGGGCCTGGACGTATGGCGAGAGCCACCGGCCGAAGACATCGTGAGCGAGTCTCTCGCCTTTCACGATGCGTTCTACGGCGAGCTCAAGCGTGTGCTTGCCGATGTCGAGAAGCGCTACGGCAGGTTCGTCCTTGTCGACGTCCACAGCTACAACCACCGGCGCGCAGGGCCGAAAGCAGTGCCTGCGTCGCAAGATGGCGCGCCTGACATCAATATCGGCACATTTTCGATGGACCGCGCGCGCTGGGCGCCGGTCGTCGACGCCTTCATGGAGGCGCTGCGCGGCCAGCGTTTCAACGCCGAACCGATCGACGTGCGCGAGAATGTGTCTTTCCAGGGCAAGGGCGAGCAGACCCGTTTCGTCCATGCCAATTTCCCCGAGACCGGGTGTGCCATCGCGGTCGAGTTCAAGAAGATCTTCATGGATGAATGGAGCGGCGAGCCCGACTGGGCGGCGATCGAACGGCTGCGCGCCATGCTGGCGTCCACGGTGCCCGTTCTCGAGGCTGCGCTGCGGGGCATGACATGAAGCCGAAGCTCGTCGAGGCTGCGTCTCCGTTGGCGGAGATCGAGGCGGACCTGGACGCGCTTTTCCGGGACGGCAAGCCGATCCGCCGCGAGTTTGGCGACGGCAACCGTTTGCATATCGATCGGCCGCTGCCGTTTGTCTGCGTCCATGTCGGATCGCAGCAGGATGCGGCGTTCCAAATTGTTTCCGCGAATGCCTCCTATCTGATCGCGGCCGACATCGGCCTCGCCAGCGAGGTCGCGCGGCTGGTGGCGCGAAGGATGCGCGATCATTGCGGCGCATTCCTTGTCATCGACATCGGCGAGTTGGCCGAAGACCGGTTCCTGACGGAGGACGTACCGTTCCTGCCGCCTTTTGAGATTGCACTGTCCAGCGGCGACACCGCGGCGGAGAAAGCGGCGCTCAAGCGCTTCACCGCCGCCGCGTCCGGACGCGAAGCGAAATACCGCACGCCGCGCGTCGACGAATTCATTCCCACGACACGCGGCGAAGCGCGGCTCTCGGATGATCTCGGCAATGTGGCGGGCCTGACGGTGCGCTTCGCGCCGATCTACAGGGTGCCGGGCAGCGAACGCGTCTATCCCGAATTGCGCGACCTTGTCGTCGCCAACATGGTGGATTCCGCGCTTCAGGCAGTCAGCGCCTTCCTGAAGGCATCAAAGCTGGAACAGCCGGCAACCCATCGTTCGCTGGGGCGGCGCGCCTACATCGACGCTGTCGTGCGCACCGACCGGGCACTCGACAGCGTCGCGTCGACATTCGATTTCCTGCTTGCCGTCACACCGATCAACGCCGAACCGGCCTGGCTGGAATTCCAGGCAGGCGGCTTCGAGCATGTCCCCGCATTGCTCTACAGGCCGCTCGAATTCGAGGTCGCCGCCCAGAAGCGGAAGCTCTATTCGGTCTCGCTCGATCATCTGGAAGATCCGCTGCTGACCACGCTGCTCTCGCAAAAGCAGCAGGAACTCGATCTTCAACTGTCGATGCTCGCGGCACGCGAGACGCCCCGCTTCGTTGAACTCGGACGAGCACTCTATGGCAGCGTCGAGCCGAGCCTGGCGACTCGAGCACGCGCCATTCTCGAAAAGGTGCCCCGCGCTGCGTCGGCGGCGAGGCAGAAGGGACTGGGCGCCGACGCCGTCGCCGCAGCCGCACGAGACATGATCGCCGGATACCGCGCCGCCTACTCCGATTTCGATGCTTCCGTGGAGATCCGCGGCGACCTGCCCGCCGGCCTCCTCGTCTCTCGAAACCTGCTGCTGGTTTCGCGCGATACCAACCTTCCACCGGAGCGTCTCACCGCGCTGCTCAGTCACGAGATCGGTGTCCATCTGTTGACCTATTTCAACGGCGATGCGCAGGGGCTCGCCATCTTCCGCAACGGGCTCGCCGGCTATGAGGGCATGCAGGAGGGTCTGGCCGTGCTGGCGGAATATCTGGTCGGCGGCATGACCGCGGCGCGGTTGAGGCTGATCGCGGCCAGGGTTATCGCGTGTCGGGCGATGCTTGATGGTGCGACGTTCGAGGAAACCTTCCGCGTTCTCCATGAGGATTTCGGTCTCGACGACCGCAGCGCCTTCAATGTCGTTCTGCGTGTGTTTCGCGGCGGAGGCCTGGCAAAGGACGCCATCTATCTGCGCGGCGTGGTGCAGGTCCTCGATCATCTGAGGAATGGCGGCAGCCTCACGCCGTTCTGGATCGGCAAGATCTCGGCCGCGCATTTCGGCGCAATCCAGGAACTCAACGCGCGCGGCTTGCTGCGCGCGCCGCGCCTCGAACCTGCATTCCTCTCTTCCGACGCGGCGCGTCCGCGGCTCAAGAAAGCGATAGCGGGGATCGATCCGATCGATATGGTTGAGACTTGAGGGAGCATCCCCGATGCGCATTGCGTTCTTCGTCAATTCGATCGAGAGCGAGACGCCAGGCTACACGACGACAACGCTGGCGCTGGCTGCAACCCAGCGCGGACATTCGGTTGTCTATGTCGAACCAGGCGACTTCATACTGCGTCCGGATGACAGCCTGGCTGTCAGCGTCGCGGTCCTGCCTGATGCTCCCTGCAAGACGCCGGACAAACTGTATGCTGCCCTGAAGGATGCCACGAAGCAGAAGAAGACGTTCGCGATAGGCGATATCGACGTCTTGTTTCTGCGCAACGACCCGTCGCTCGACGGCACCGATCGACCATGGGCCGCCAACGCAGGCATCATGTTCGGGCGGCTCGCAGCGGAACAGGGCGTCATCGTCGTCAACGATCCGGACGGTCTGGCACAGGCACAGAGCAAGCTGTACCTGCAGACCTTTCCCGAAGCGATCAGGCCGGCGACCCTGATATCGCGCAGCATTGCCGAGATCCGCGCATTCATCGACAAACACTCGAAGGGCTGCATCGTCAAACCACTGCAAGGGTCGGGTGGCAAGAACGTCTTCCATATTGCGACGCCTACCGATTCCAACCTCAACCAGATTTTCGAGGCCGCCAGTGGTGACGGCTATCTCATCGCGCAGGTCTACATTCCGGAGGCCAAGGCTGGCGACGTGCGCCTTTTCCTGATGAACGGCCTGCCGCTGATGCGCGACGGCAGCTACGCCGCCTTTCGCCGTGTCCCGGCCAAGGGCGACGTCCGCTCCAACATCCACGCCGCCGGAACCGCCCGCAAAGTCAAGGTAACGGACACGATGTTGCGCATTGCCGAGATGGTACGCCCCAAACTGATCGGCGACGGCATGTTTCTGGTTGGGCTCGACATCGTCGGCGACAAACTTCTGGAGATCAATGTCTTTACGCCAGGCGGGCTGGCACCGCTCGCCGACATGTACAAGACCGATTTTGCCACACGAGTCATCGTCGCGCTGGAGGAGAAGGCGACGCTGCGCCGAGCCTATGGAAAGACCATGCCGAATTCGCGGCTGGCGACGCTTTGAGGATGCAGGCAAGTCGGATAGCGATTTCCTAGAGCGGTTCAGCTTTTGATAGAATCGCCGACCCGCTCTAAGCATTTGTTTTTACGCAATTCCGGACGGAAAACCGCACCGCACTTTTCCTGGAATTGCTCTAGCGGTCGCCGTCCCATCCATGCGTCCGATTGCCAGCTCGCACCAAAGCTTCAAGGTATAAATATCAAAAATACATAAGTAAAAAATACGACAGCATGGACCATGCCGGTCAGGAACGTCGTTCTTTCGTTACTAAAGCTTACGCCGCATATGAAAAGCGCTAAGATCAGAAGTACTGCGTCAGCCTCCGGGAGCCCTAACGTTAACCCCCTTCCCGTCAGCAGGCTGGCGGCCGCGACCGCCGGTATTGTCAAACCAATCGTCGCGCAGGCCGAACCCATCGCAACATTCAAGCCGCGCTGCAGCTCGTTGTTGAGTGAAGCACGGATCGCCGAAATGGCCTCCGGCATCAAAACCAACCCCGCGATCATTGCCCCCACGATACTGTCAGCCTGGGTCACCTGGTAGGCAACGAGCGCATCTTCGACGCTTGCGGCGACTTGCTCGGCGAGCATGACAATTCCGATCAGCCCGATGACCAGGAGCAGAGCGCTTGCAGAGATGTTTTTGTGAGGGGCGGTTCGCGCCGAAATGTCGTGTGCCAGTCCTTCGATGAAATCGTCCCGGTGCCGAACTGTCTGCGCGAACACAAAACTTGCATAGAGCAGCACGGAAAGTACGCTCACAAAACCAAGTTGAGCTGCTGAAAATGTGCCGGGATCGGTGGTACGCGTGTAGGTCGGCAGAATAAGCGTCATGACGGTCAATGCGACCAGAACCGCCAGATATGCGCTGGTCCCTTGCCGAACAATCGCCTGCTTGCGATGACGCCAGCCGCCAAGCGTGAGACACGTGCCGACAACGCCGGTAGATGTGATCATCACCGTCGAGAAGACGGACTCACGCGCAAGCGTGGGGTTGTTCTCGCCATGCAGCATCATGGAAACGATGATCGACACTTCGATTGCCGTCACGGCGAAAGTCAGCACCAACGTGCCGTACGGCTCTCCGACACGCCGAGCCACCGCCTCGGCGTGGTCGAGCACCACGAAAATGGTGGTAAACATGATGGCACTCGAAAGCGCTCCGACAAGGATCCTGACGCTCGGCGAACCTTGGTCCACCGACAGCCCGCTGGCTCTGACCGCGACAGCCATTGCCAGAGCGGCCAAGGGCATCGCATAAGAAGTCACCGATCGTGCGAAACCACTCATCGAAGTCCTGTGCGTTCTGCGAATCTTGCGGGAAGCCTGTGTGACCTTAGCCAATATCATTGCGAGCCGGCAGATCCCATCGGCCGGCGTTTCCAGTCCCCACAAGTAGCGTCACCTGCGGCTCCAGAGGATGCCGGAGGATCGCGGCGGTCCTATCCCGGCGAGTTCGCCTTGACGACCTTCTGACATTCCGGCGTCAGCTCGCTGAGATGGTCGGACAGGCATTTGACGACGCGGCCGCCGCCCGGCTCCACGCCTTTGCAGAAATTCTCGAAATCCGCCTGGCAGGCCTCACGCTCGGCAGCTGTCTGCGCCAGCGCCGTGTTGGCTGCAAGTTGAGTTGCCAAGAAAAGCACGCTGAAAGCAATCCGCATGACAAATCCCTCCAAATTAGGTAAGTTCAACTCACTTTCATAACGATGCGATATATACTGAGAAGTTTGCAGAGGGGCAAAATGCTTTTCGTATCGCTTAGAATCGCGCCAACGGCAGGTTTGTTTGCCGCTGTTGCGCTGATGTCCGCGTGCAGTCAGGAAAACGCCTACGTACCGCCGCCTCCGCCCAAGATAGACGTGGCGCTTCCGGTCAAGCAGACCGTGACCCCCTATCTCGAGGCCACAGGCAGCGCCGCGGCGGTGAACACGACGCCACTGGTTGCGCGCGTCTCGGGCTTCATCCAGGAAATCGACTACAAGGACGGCGACGCGGTCAAGGCCGGCACAAGGCTGTTCCTGATCGAGCCCGATACCTACCAGCTGGCGCTCGAGCAAGCTCAGGCCGGGCAGGGTTCAGCCGATGCCGCCGCCAAGCAGTCCGGTGCCGACCTGAAGCGCCAGCAGGAGCTGCTGTCCCAGAAGTTCATTTCGCAATCGACCGCCGACCAGGCCGCCGCGGCGGCGGACGTCGACATTGCCAAGCAGAAGCAGAGCGCGGTCGACGTCAAGCAGGCTCAACTGAATCTCAGCTACACCGAGGTCAAGGCACCGTTCGCGGGCATCGTCACCTCCCGCCAAGTGTCGACGGGGCAGCTCGTCGGTGCCGGCAGCGCCACCACGCTCGCGACCATCGTTCAGCTCGCTCCCATCTACGTCAACTTCAACATCTCGGAACAGGACGTGCTGCGCATTCGCGCCGCCATGGCCAAGCGGGGAATAGCTTCCCAGGACCTCAAGAAAATACCGGCCGAGGTCGGCTTGCAAAACGAGACCGGTTATCCGCATCAGGGAACGCTGGACTATGCCGCGCCAGAGGTCACCGCCGCCACCGGCACGCTCGCGGTCCGCGCTGTGCTGCCCAACGACGACCGGGCGCTGCTGCCGGGCTATTTCGTGCGCGTGCGCGTGCCGCTGGGCGAAGAGCCGGATATGCTGCTCGTTCCAGACCGGGCTATCGGCAGCGACCAGAGAGGCCGCTACGTGCTCGTCGCAGGAAAAGACGACGTCGTCGAGGAGCGTCCTGTTGATACCGGCCAGCTTGTCGGAGCGTTGCGCGTGATCACCAAGGGGATCGCGGCGGAAGACCGTGTCCTTGTCTCCGGCCTGCAGACGGCCGTGCCCGGCCAGAAGATCGAACCGCAGGTGAAGACGCTGGAAGCGGTCGCCACTGACGGCGCCGCGCAATGATCTCCAAATTCTTCATAGAGCGGCCGGTCCTGGCGAACGCAATCGCCATCCTCATGGTCGTCATCGGCGTCATCTCGCTCTTTGCCCTGCCGGTGGCGCAGTATCCCGACGTGGTGCCGCCCACCGTTTCGGTGACCACGCGCTACCCGGGCGCGAGCGCGCGTGCCGTGATCGACACGGTGGCGCTGCCGATCGAGCAGCAGGTCAACGGCGTCGAGGGCATGATCTACATGCAGTCGTTCGCGGCATCGGATGGCAGCTACAATCTGACCGTCACCTTCGCCATCGGCACGGATCTCGACCAGGCGCAGGTGCGCGTGCAGAACCGTGTGTCCACCGCCCTGGCATCGCTGCCGCAGGCGGTGCAGGTGCAGGGCGTCACCGTTCAGAAGAAATCGACCGCAATCCTCGAGATCGTCACGCTGACGTCGCCTGACAAGCAGTACGACAGCCTCTATCTCGCCAACTACGCGACCATCCAGCTGAAGGATGAGCTGTCGCGGATACCGGGTGTCGGCAACGTGAATGTGTTCGGCGCCGGCCAGTATTCGATGCGCGTCTGGCTCGATCCGCAGAAGATGCAGGTTCGCGGCCTTACCACGCAGGACGTCGTCCAGGCGCTGCAGCAGCAAAGCGAACAGGTGACCGCCGGCCAGGTCGGCGCGCCGCCTTCGCCCGACGGCCAGTCCTTCCAGTACACGATCGAAGTGTCCAGCCGCCTCGACGACCCCGACCAGTTCGGCGCCGTGATCGTCAAGACCGGCGCCAATGGCGACATGACGCGCGTGCGCGACATCGGCCGGGTCGAGCTCGGCGCCCAGACCTATGGGCAGTTCTTCAATCTCGACGGCCAGCCTGCGGCGGGTCTGGCCGTTTTCCTGTCGCCAGGCGCCAATGCGCTCGATGTGGCCGGCAAGGTCGAGGCCAGGATGAAGGAACTGTCGGGCGAGTTCCCGCAGGGCCTGGTGTACTCGATCCCCTTTGACACCACGATCTTCGTCAGCCAGGCGATCCACGAAGTCTACAAGACGCTGATCGAAGCCGCGGTGCTCGTGCTCATTGTCATCCTGATCTTCCTGCAGGACTGGAGGGCTATGCTGGTGCCTGCAACGACCGTGCCGGTGACGATCATCGGCGCGTTCGCGGCGATGCTTGTACTCGGCTTTACCGTCAACCTGTCGACCCTGTTCGCCATCGTGCTCGCCATCGGCATCGTCGTCGACGACGCCATCGTCGTGGTCGAGGGAGCCGCGCACAATATGGAGCGCGGCATGTCGGGCCACGATGCGGCGGTCGCGGCGATGAATGCGCTGTTCGGGCCGATCATCGGCATCACGCTGGTGCTGATGGCGGTGTTCCTGCCGGCTGCTTTCTTGCCCGGCCTCACAGGGCAGATGTACGCGCAATTCGCGCTGGTGATTGCAGCAACAGCCTTGATCAGCGCCATCAACGCGGCAACGCTGAAGCCTACTCAGTGCGCGACCTGGCTGAGGATTCCGGTGCCGCTGGACCAGCGCAATGCCTTCTTTCGAGGCTTCAATGGCATCTACCAGCGCACGGAGAACGGCTATGCCCGCTTGATCGGATCTATGGTCCGTCACAGCGCCGTGATGGGCGTCATTGCGCTGCTGATCATCGGCGCGGCGGGCTACGGCATGTCGCGCGTCGCCACCGGCTTCATTCCGATCGAGGATCAGGGCTACCTGCTGGCTTCGGTTCAGCTGCCCGATGGAGCGGCGCTCGGCCGTACGCAGGACACGCTGCAACAGGTTTCGAACATCGCCAAGGCAACCCCGGGCGTCGACAAGGTGGTGACGATCGCAGGCCT
This sequence comes from Mesorhizobium sp. LjNodule214, assembly GCF_964252735.1. Classification (NCBI taxonomy): domain Bacteria; kingdom Pseudomonadati; phylum Pseudomonadota; class Alphaproteobacteria; order Hyphomicrobiales; family Phyllobacteriaceae; genus Mesorhizobium; species Mesorhizobium sp. LjNodule214. The sequence continues at coordinate 1,861,870 of NZ_CAXUPE020000001.1, read as the reverse complement.
ATCGGCCCTCGACAACAATTCGACGCTCGCCAACGCCGGTGTTGCCTACATCATCCTCAAGGACTGGAGTGTGCGCAGCAAAGGCGAGGATCTCGCGTCGCTCTATGCGACGCTCAACAAAAGCCTGTCGGACATGGCGGACGGACGTGTTCTGGTGCTGCCGCCGCCGCCGATCCAGGGCATCGGCAACGCTGCCGGATTCACCATGCAGATCGAGCTGCGTGACGGTAGTTTCGACCTCGCAAAGCTGCAGAACGCGGCGGACGCGCTGACCAGGACCGCCTCGACGCAGTCGGGCATCCAGCGTGCATCGGCGACGTTCCGCTCCAACGTCCCGCAATACAAGGTCGAGTTCGACCGCGAGAAGGTGCAGACCCTTGGGCTGACCACGGACCAGGTCTTCCAGACGCTCGCAGGTTATCTCGGCTCGACCTATGTCAGTCAGTTCAACAAGTTCGGGCGCGTATTCCAGATCTATGTGCAGAGCGATTCACAATTCCGCCTGGCGCCCGAGGACATCGGCCGCCTAACTGTGCGCAACCAGAACGGCGACATGATCCCGCTCGGCACGGTGTTGACCATCACCCCAAGCGTCGGCCCCTCGCTGATCAGCCTCTACAATCTCTATCCCTCGGCATCGATCCTTGGCGTGCAGGCTCAGGGCTTCTCGTCGGGCGACGCGATCAAGCTGATGGAGGCGGCCGCGGCCGACACGTTACCCCCCGGCACCGGCTTCGACTGGACGGCACTCTCCTTCCAGGAAAAGCTCGTCGGCAGCCAGATCTACCTTGTGTTCGGCATGGCGCTGCTGCTGGTCTATCTGGTTCTGGCAGGCCAGTATGAGAGCTGGCTGGCGCCGATCTCGATCTTGCTTGCCGCACCGCTGTCGCTGGTCGGCCCGGTGCTGGTACTCACTGGTCTCGGCATCGACAACAATCTCTATGTGCAAATCGGCCTGATCCTCTTGATTGCGCTGTCGGCCAAGAACGCTATCCTGATCGTCGAGGTGGCGCGCGAGTTGCGCGCCGCCGGCAGGCCGATCGTCTATGCGGCGATCGAAGCGGCGCGAGCGCGCTTCCGCCCGATCCTGATGACGTCGTTCGCCTTCATCCTCGGCGTGGCGCCGTTGGTGTTTGCGACGGGCGCCGGGGCCAGCGCACGCAAGTCGATCGGCATCACGGTGTTTTCCGGCATGATCGCCTCCACCTGCCTCGCCGTTCTCTTCGTGCCTGCCTTCTTCGTCATCCTGCAGCGAGTCGAAGAATGGCGCACCGCGCGCAAGACGAAGCGTATCACGCTTCCCAGCTAAGGCAGCATGGTCTCGGCCCTCTCGGTGAGGGACGCACCTGCATTCAGCGCGACGGCAAATCGAAGCGTCTTCGCCTGCTCAAGCCGTCTTCTGCGTCACCAGTCCCAGTTCCTCGACCATCGCCTCGCGCATCAGGAATTTCTGCGGCTTGCCGGTCACCGTCATCGGCAATTCGGTGCGGAAGCGGACGTAGCGCGGGATCTTGTAGTGGGCGATCTGGCCGGTGCAGAAGGTCTTGATCTCCTGCTCGGTGGCGGTCTGGCCGGGCCTGAGCACGATCCAGGCGCACAGCTCCTCGCCATATTTGTCATCTGGAATTCCGAACACCTGGACTTCCTTGACCTTGGGATGGCGATAGAGGAACTCCTCGACCTCGCGCGGATAGACGTTCTCGCCGCCGCGGATGACCATGTCCTTGACCCGGCCGACGATGTTGCAATAGCCGTCGGCGTCGATGGTGGCGAGATCGCCTGTGTGCATCCAGCCATCGGCGTCGATCGCCTCGCGGGTCTTCTCCTGGTCGTCCCAATAGCCCTTCATCACCGAATAGCCTCGCGTGCAAAGCTCACCCGGCGCCCCGACCGCGACAGTGGCGCCCTCGGCGTCGATGGCCTTGACCTCGACATGGGGATGGATGCGGCCGACCGTCGAGACGCGTTTTTCCAACGGATCGTCGACGCCGCTCTGGAAGGACACCGGGCTGGTCTCGGTCATGCCGTAGGCGATGGTCACATCCGACATATGCATCAGCGACACCACCTTCTTCATCACCTCGATCGGGCATGGTGAGCCGGCCATGATGCCGGTGCGCAGGCTGGTGAGATCGTAGGAGCCAAAGTCCGGATGGTCGAGCAGGCCGACGAACATGGTCGGCACGCCGTAGAGGCCGGTGCAGCGTTCCTGCGCCACCGCCTTCAGCGTCGCGCCGGCATCGAAGCCCTCGCCCGGAAACACCATGGTCGCGCCCTTGGTGACGCAGCCTATCGTGCCCATCGACATGCCGAAGCAATGATAGAGCGGCACCGGGATGCAGAGCCGGTCGTCGACGGTGAGCTTGATCGCCGCGGTGACGAAATTGCCGTTGTTGACGATGTTGTGGTGGGTCAGCGTCGCGCCCTTCGGCGCACCTGTCGTGCCTGAGGTGAACTGGATGTTGATGGCCTCGCCTGGCTTCAGCCCCTCGGAGATGCGGTCGAGGCTGTCATGCTCGTCGCGGCCCGCCATCGCCAGCACATCGCCGAAATTGTACATGCCGGGCGAGTTGTCCTCGCCCATGCGGATGACGATCTTCAGCGCCGGCAGTGTTTTCGCCTTGAGCTTGCCGGGCGCGGCCATGGCGATTTCCGGCGCCAGCGTCTCGACCATGCCGAGATAGTCGGAGGTCTTGAACCTGACGGCGGTAACCAGAGCTCGGCAAGCGACCTTGTTCAGCGCATATTCCAGCTCGGTCAGCCGATAGGCCGGGTTGATGTTGACCAGGATCAGGCCGATGCGCGCCGTGGCGAATTGTGTCACCAGCCATTCCCAGCGGTTGGGCGACCAGATGCCGACACGCTCGCCCTTTTCCAGGCCGAGCGCGAGCAGGCCGGCGGCAAGCGCATCCACAGTGTCCGACAGCTCGCTCCAGGTGAAGCGCTTGTCCTGGTCGACGAAGACCGCGGCATCGAGCGTGCCGTATTTGCTGACGGTATCGGAAAACAGCGCCGGGATCGTCTTGTTGAGCAGCGGCATGGTGCGCTCGCCCGACACATGCGCTCTGCCGTCGATCGGCGCGACGAAGGTGCCGCCCTTGCCCGGGCCGCGCAGATTGGTGGCGTTGTTCAGCTCGTCGAGTTTGATCGCCATCGCCGTCTCCTCCGCAGACATACCGAACCTATCAGCCTACCGTGGTGGTGGAAATCCCGTCGATGGTAGTGAAGCTCGATCCCTCCCCTCGAGGGGAGGGTGTCGAGCGAAGCGAGGCGGATGGGGTCGCCTCAACTGCCTCAACCTCTTATTTGGCTTTGACCAAAGATGGAGCGCGTCACCGCGGACCCCACCCGTCCATTCGACTTCGGCGGCTGTCCACCCTCCCCTCAAGGGGGAGGGAGGGCGCTCATCTTCGCAGCAATATCGCGCAACATTGCTTCATCCGCCGCCGCGCGGCTCTTCCTCGACGCGACAAGGCAAGCCTGCGACCGCAGGACGACGCCGTCGGTCAGCACCTTGAGATGGTTGGCGCGTAGCGTCGAGCCGGTGGTGGTGATGTCTACGATGACATCAGCCGAGCCCACCGCCGGCGCGCCTTCGGTGGCGCCCAGGCTCTCGACGATGCGATAGACCTGGATGCCGTGCTTTTGCGAAAAGAATTGCTGGGTCAGCCGCCAGTATTTGGTGGCGATGCGCAGCCGCCTGCCGTGGCGCTGGCGGAAATCTGCGGCAACATCGTCGAGATCGGCCATGGTGTCGACATCGAGCCAGATGTCGGGCACCGCCACCACGACATCGGCATTGCCGAAGCCAAGGCGGGCGACGATTTCGGCACAAGCCTCCCAGTCGGCAAGGTTCTCGCGCAAGAGATCCTCGCCGGTGATGCCCAAATCGACGGAGCCCTGGCCGATCTCGCCGGCAATTTCAGAGGCCGACAGGAAGGCCACCTCGATGCTGTCCATGCCCTCGATGCGGGCGCGGTATTTGCGCTCGTCGCCGGGCAAGCTGACGGCAAGCCCGGCCTTGGCCAAGACTTCCAGCGCCTGCTCCTTGAGCCGGCCTTTCGACGGCAGTGCCAGCGTGATCATTTGGCCGTCCCCCGCTGCGCCTCGATGCGGTCGAGCCAGACGGAAAAACCGACGCCGGGGATCGGCGTCTTGGCGCCGAGCAGCGTCAGCAGGCGGTCGTAGCGGCCGCCGCCGGCCAGCGGCCGTTCGCCATTTTCCACCGCGACCTCGAAGACCAGGCCGGTGTAATAGTCGAGCGGGCGGCCGAAGGCGGCGTCATAGTGAATTGTCGCGGCCGGCAGGCCATGCGCTTCGATCGCCTTGGCGCGAGCGGCGAAATTGTCCAGGGCCGCGCCCAGCGAAAGGCCGGCACCAGCCGCGAAGCTCTCGAGCGCCTGAGGCGCACTGTCAAGCGGCACGTCGATCGCGAGAAATGTCCTCAGCGCCGAGAACGCCTCGTTCGACAGCCGCACGCTGCGCAGTTCGGCCTTCTCGATCAGGCGGCGCGCGATATCGGAGGGCGAGCGCCCGGTCGACGCCGACAGGCCGGTCTCCTCCATGCCGCCGGCAATGTGCGCGGAAAGCCCGTCCAGATCGCCACCTAGGACAAGGGCAGCCACCGGGCCGGACAGCTGGCCGTTGCGTGGCGGATTGGCGAGGTCGGCCAATGCCGCCTCCAGCATCGCCGCCGAACCGAAGGCGCGGGCAAGCCGCATGCGCCAGCCACGCGGCAGGCCCAGTGCTGCCAGCACCGCCTCGAAAATGGTCTGGTCGCCGAGCGTGACGTTCAGCGTCTTGCCGGGCAGAGCCAACGACAGCAGCGCATGCGCGTCGGCCAGCGAACGGGCGTCGGCTTGCGGTGTGTCGCGGTCACCGAGATCCTCGATGCCGGCCTGGAAGAACTCGTTGCCGCCCTCGCGGCGCTGGCGAAACACCTCGCCGAGATAGGAATAGCGGCGCGGCGTGCCGGCCTGGCTGGCGATGTGGTCGAGGCAGACGGGAATGGTGAATTCCGGCCTGAGACAGAGCGTCTTGCCGGTCTCGCTCTCGGTGAGAAAGATGCGGCGGCGCAGATCCTCGCCAGCCATGTCGAGGAACGGGTCGGCCGGCTGCAGCACCGCGACCTCGACCGCATGGGTATTGCGCGCGGCGAAGAGGCTGGCGATGTCGGCGGCGATGGCGGGATAGCGGGAGGTCATCGGTTGGATGGGCGCGAGGCACCACCTTTCGCACGATCGGCTGCTTGCGCCGACAGGATCTTCCGGACCTCACCGACCAGCTCACTCTCCGCAACCGTCACCTGCGCCGGCCGCGCCGCGCGCCATTCGGCGTTGTCGGCAATCTCGGCCGACATCCTGGCGCCTTCGATCAAATCCTTGATCTGCACCTCACCCTTCGCGCGCTCGTCGCCGCCCTGGATGATGGCGACCGGGCTGCCGCGGCGGTCGGCATATTTCAGCTGTGCCTTCATGCCGGCGCCGCCGAGATACATTTCCGAGCGGATGCCGGCGGCGCGCAGTTCCGATACCATCTTCTGATAACGGCCGAGGCTTGTCGTGTCCTTGTCCATCACCAGCACGACGACCGGGGCGATCACATCCGACATGTCGAGCTTGCCGAGGTTCTTCAGCGCCGTCATCAGCCGGGAGACGCCGATGGAAAAGCCGGTCGCCGGCACCGGCTCGCCACGGAAGCGGGAAACCAGCCCGTCATAGCGACCGCCGCCACCGACCGAGCCGAAGCGCACGATCTGGCCGTCCTCATTGGGGATCTCTGCCAGCAGCTCGGCCTCGAAGACCGGGCCGGTGTAATATTCGAGGCCGCGGACGACAGAGGGATCGATCTTAATTCGTGCCGGTCCATATCCAGCTGCGTCGCAAAGCAACGCAATTTCTTCGAGTTCGTTCAAGCCTGCTTCACAAGCCGGTATGTTCCCGAGAGAGCTTTTCAGATCTTGTACAGTGGCATGGTTGCTGGTGTGCATTTCGCCGACTGCGGCGACGCAGTTCATCACTAGCTCGATCTGTTGCTTGTCCAGTCCAGCGCCCTTCGTAAAATCTCCGCTCTCGTCCTTTCGTCCGGTGCCCAGCAACAACTGCACACCTTCCACACCCAGCTTGTCCAACTTGTCGACGGCGCGAAGTACCGTCAGCCGACGCCCTGCATTCTCATCGCCGCCGAGGCCGATCGCCGCCAGCACGCCGTCCAGCAGCTTGCGGTTGTTCACCCGGATGACGTAGTCGCCGCGCTTGATGCCCAGCGCTTCCATCACGTCGGCCATCATCATCGCCATTTCGGCGTCGGCCGCGACGCCCGGCGTGCCGATCGTATCGGCGTCGAACTGCATGAACTGACGGAAGCGGCCGGGGCCGGGTTTCTCGTTGCGGAACACCCAGCCGGAGCGATAGCTGCGATAAGGCTTCGGCAGCTTTTCAAAATTCTCGGCGACGAAGCGTGCCGTCGGCGCGGTCAGGTCGTAGCGCAGCGACAGCCACTGGTCGTCGTCGTCCTGGAAGGAGAATACGCCTTCGTTCGGCCGATCCTGGTCGGGCAGGAATTTGCCGAGCGCATCGGTGTATTCGATCAGCGGCTGGTCGACAGGCTCGAAACCGTAAAGCTCGTAGACCGAGCGGATCGTCGCCATCATCTTCTCGACGGCGCGGATATCGTCGGCGCTGCGGTCGGCAAAGCCGCGCGGCAGCCGCGCTTTCGTCTTTTCCGATTTGTCGGCCATGGGATGGATACTCGGTGTTTCGTGGCGTTGCGCGGTAGAAAATTTCTTATTTCCGCGGCGCGCGTGTCCTAACCGATGCAGCCGGGAGCGGCAAGGGTTTGCGCCTTTGCTGAAACAAACTGCGCCAAAAGGAAACAATTCCGCCATAGGTGCGGCATCGTGCCGACACAATCAGAGCCGATAAGCACGCCGAAACAAGGGGTTCGGGCCATGACCACGGCAGGAAAGTTCGACATCGAACACAGAGGCGTCCGCGAACTGCCGGCACGGCTCCGGCCGGCGGGCAGCAATGCATCCGTGACGGCAAGCCAGATGGCGGGTCCGTTCGAGGTCACTGCGGATGAACGCAAGGGCTCGACAGCGCGCGATGCGCTGATGACCGGCCTGCTGGTGATTTATCCGGCCTTCGCCGCACTTGCCGCGATCGTCGCCGGCCTGTTCCTGACCGGCGCCAGCGGCGTGTGACTGCCGCTCATTTCGGCCGCTTGAACTTCTTCCGCTCCGCTTCCACCTCCTTGCGGCAGACGCAGCCTTCGAGATGGTCGTTGACCAGACCCATCGCCTGCATAAAGGCGTAGACGGTGGTCGGGCCGACAAAGCTCCAGCCGCGCTTTTTCAATTCCTTTGAAATCCTGACCGAAACCGCCGTCGTCGGATTGGCGCGCAGATGGGCGAGATCGACGATTTCTGGCCGTTCGTCCGAGCCCGGCTCGAATTTCCAGAACCAGGCAGCGAGCGAGCCGAATTCGTCGGCCATTTCGCGGGCGCGCTTGGCGTTGTTGATGGTCGAGACGATCTTGCCGCGATGACGGATGATGCCGGAATTGCCGACCAGGCGCTCGACATCCTTGTCGGTGAAGGCGGCGACCTTGTCGAATTCGAAATTGGCGAAGGCCTCGCGGAAATTCTCGCGCTTGCGCAGGATGGTCAGCCAGGACAGGCCGGACTGGAAACCCTCGAGGCAGATCTTTTCGAACAGCCTGCGGTCGTCGGCCACCGGCCGGCCCCATTCATGATCATGGTAATGCAGATAGTCAGGCAGGTTGCCGTGCCAGAAGCAGCGTGAGATGCCATCGGGGCCAGCGAGCAGGCCTGTGTTTTCGTTTTCCATGGCGAAATTCCATTCGTTAATGCGCCTTTGCGCTGCTTTTACCGTGGCTTTACCAGATTCCTGAACGGGCCGGTAACCACACCAAAAGGTTTACTGACAAACCGGCATTTTACGCATTCCGATTCATGTTTCGGTTGCCGCTTGGCGCCAAGGATCGCGCAACCGGGGGCACTTTCCCCCGCGTGTCAGACGATCAAGGTGCGTTCCGATGAATATCTTCTTGCGTTCCGTGTTCGGCGCCGCGGCCCTTCTTGCCACCGGCACCACCTCCTCCTTTGCTGATGACCGCTATGCCGACCGGCCGCCGGTGATGGTGAGCCCCGACCTTTCGGCGCCCTGGGTGCTGCAGCTTGGCCGGGCCCCGGGCATCGTGCGGCAGAACCGGCAGGCCGCGCAGCAGCCGCGCATGCGCTACGCACAGCCGGCACAACCTGACCAGGTGCGGACAGCAGCCGTGCAGGCGCCGGCCAGGCGCTTGGTGAAGCGGCCGCAGATCGACCCGATCTACCTGCCGCAGGAAGTCGCCTATGACGGGCCGCAGAAGCCGGGCACGATCGTCATCGATACGACGCAGAATTTCCTCTATCTGGTCGAGAAGAACGGCAAGGCGCGGCGCTATGGCGTCGGCACCGGCAAGCCCGGCTTCGAATGGTCGGGCACGCACAAGATCACCAACAAGCGCGTCTGGCCGGACTGGCGTCCGCCGGCGGTGATGATCAAGCGCGAAGCCGCCAAGGGCCGCTATCTGCCGACCTATCTCGCCGGCGGCGAGGAGAACCCGCTCGGCGCGCGCGCGCTCTATCTCGGCACCACGGAATACCGCATCCACGGCACCAACCAGCCATGGACGATCGGCGGCGCAGTGTCGTCGGGCTGCATCCGCATGCGCAACGAGGACGTTGTCGATCTCTATGAACGGGTCAATGTCGGAACGACCGTGGTGGTGATATAGTCACTGCGAATCAGCTGGTTAGGCAGCGCTGAGTGGTTTTTGGCGCGCTGTTGCCCTCAAGCCATAGCGCGCTTTTGAGGGACGTGCTTAGACTGGCAACGATTTAACGGGGGACGGGCCGTGTGGGGATACGGTCAGTCACGAGAGGGCAGCACGGGAACCCGCGCTGCCCTTTTCGTTTTGCGCAACGCGTCGCCGCCTTCAGCCGCCGCAAGGTTTCGACGATAGGTCGCATGGCGGTTTCGCGTTTCGCGCTGCCCTTCCCGCGGTTCTTTTGCTATGTCGGCGCCAACGTTTTCCAGATCGAAGGTTCAGTCCATGGCCTCGCCCGACGACAGCCGCTACCTCAAGGGCGGTCCGGTTGCCCAGCGCATCATCGCCGCGGTGCGCGAGGATGCGGCGATTGCGAGGGCCGAAGGTTTCCCGCCCAAGCTGGTGTCGATCACCGTCGGCGACACGGCGGCTGTCGACGTCTATGTGCGCAACCAGCGCGCCAAGGCGGAACTGGCCGGCATCGGTTTCGAGGAACGGCGCTTTGCCGCCGACATCACCGCCGGCGAGCTGGAAGCGGCGATCCATGGGCTCAACGCCGATCCGCGCGTCACCGGCATCATCATTCAGCGGCCGGTGCCGGCGCATATCCCGATCAAGACGCTGCAGGCGGCGGTGCATCCGCTGAAGGATGTCGAGGGCATGCATCCGGCCTCGATCGGCAACATCGTCTACAACCAGCTCGACCTGGCGCCCTGCACGGCGGCGGCCTCGGTCGAACTGCTGAAGGAAACCGGCCTCGACCTGAAGGGGCTCGAAGTGGTGATCGTCGGCCACTCCGAGATCGTCGGCAAGCCGATCGCTTTCCTATTGATGAGCGAAGGCGCGACGGTGACGGTGTGTCATCACATGACGCGCTCGGTGGCGGCGCATGCGAGGCGCGCCGATGCGCTGTTCGTCGCCGTCGGCAAGCCAAGGCTGATCAAGGCCGACATGGTCAAGCCGGGTGCCGCGGTGATCGACATCGGCATCAATTCGGAGATCGGACCGGACGGGCAAAGCCGCATCGTCGGCGACGTCGACACCGACAGCGTCAAGGACGTGGCGTCCTGGATCACGCCGGTGCCGGGCGGTGTCGGCCCGATCACGGTCGCGATCCTGCTGCGCAACACGATGGTGGCACTCAACCGCCAGCGCGCGCTGTACAACGCGACCTACGGCGTGGCGGACAAACTCGCGGCGGAATAACTGCTTTCGTCACGTGTATTGCGGCACATGGCATGTGATCCGGCTTTCTTCGTCCCAGAAGACGTAAAGCATGCCACCGCTGCCCCAGAAGAAGCCCGCGAACGAATCGAACTGGAGAAGAAACTTCATTTTCCTGTTCGTTCTGGGAACAAGCGGAAACTGCGGTCCTTGAACCCACGACGGTAGCCCGCCAAGCCGAAACAGATTCTGCCTTGAATTGCTCGTCAGCCACGACTGCCTGAGCCAGCGCGGCGGCGTCGGTGCCAGACGGACAGTGCTTTCCTTTGTAACCGGCTCCGATGTGAAATCATCGGCGGAATGGAATGGCGCGATCGGTGTCGGCATTCCATTGGTATCATGGGAATAGTAGGTCGGTTCGAGAGAGCCCTGGCACGTCTCGATGCGGAGCCGAGGAAAAGGTGCCGCTATCTGGGCGCCAAAATCGTCCAAGGTAACGAGATGCACCAGTCTCTTGCCGCAACCCGGACATGCGCCCATCCCCTCACCGCCGACCGTGAATGGCCGCCCCGCCGCCGGCAGATGCCAGGTGGGGTGATTGCGATGTGTCGGAAAGGACATGTCGCTCGGAGCGCCCTCTTCAAAGACAAAGTGATGGCACGCGGGCGGCGAACGTGGATCATCATCCGTCAGCCAGTCTGCGAAATCGGGATTGTCGGCAAGCGCGCTGTCCAGGAACAACTCGGGCGCTTGCAGAACGGCATGGGATAAAAGCTCTTCGACATCGGTTCCGCGCTTCGACCGGCCCTGTAGGAAGAACGCAAGCTTGCCCAAATGCGTGTCGTCGAGAAACGAAACTGCATCCTCGATCAGAGTGATCCTGTGGACATCGGCTTCAACAGCCGCCTTGATAAGCTGAAATAGAAACTCTGATCCATCTTTCAGATGCCGAGCTACAACGGTTTCGCATTCGGCATAGCGAGCCTGAAAGTTCGAACGTGACTGGTCCGACAGAAGGCGAACAACGGTTTCGATATCTTCTGGCTCTGGCTTGTGCATCGCCGCATCGTCTTGGGCGAATTCTTCCCAGTCAACTCATTCTTGGTGGCTCGCCGCCATAGGCCCAGTCGAGCAGCTTGATCGTGTGCACCACCGGCAGCTTCGCGGCTGAAGCGATCTGGGTGATGCAGCCGATGTTGCCGGTGGCGACAATTGAAGCTCCGGTCGCCTCGATGTTCCGGACCTTGCGGTCGCGCAGCTTGGCCGAGATCTCGGATTGCAGGATGTTGTAGGTGCCGGCCGAGCCGCAGCACAGATGTCCCTCGCGTGGCTCGCGCACGACGAAGCCGGCCCTGGTCAGCAGGTCCTTCGGCTGGCGGGTGATCTTCTGGCCGTGCTGCATCGAACAGGCCGAGTGATAGGCGACGACCGTGCCGGGCTTACGCACCGGCTCGGGCAGGTCGAGAGCGGCGAGGTACTCGGTGATGTCTTTTGCCAGCGCCGAAACGCGTGCCGCCTTTTCGGCATAGGCCGGATCGAGGCGCAGCATGAAGCCGTAGTCCTTGATGGTAGTGCCGCAGCCCGACGCGGTGATGATGATGGCATCGAGCCCACCTTGGTCGACGGCGCGCGTCCAGGCATCGACGTTCTGCCTCGCCGAGGCAAGGGCTGCCTGCTCGCGGCCCATGTGGTGCACCAGCGCGCCGCAACAGCCCTCGCCGTCCGGCACCACCACCTCGACGCCGAGCCGCGTCAGCAGCGAGATCGTCGTGTCGTTGATCGCGGGGGCGAGCACCGATTGCGCACAGCCGGTGAGGATGGCGACGCGACCCTTTTTCGTGCCTTGCCCGGCATGGACGCCCGGAGACGCCATCGGCGATGCCGGGGGGATCGAGGCCGGAGCAAGCTTGAGCATGGCGCCCAGCGGCCTCAGCGCCGGGATCTTTTCGAATAGGCCGACAAAGGGTTTGCCGAGCTTTGCCAGCTTCAACGCCGTGCGAAAGCGCGCGGGATAGGGCAGCACGAAAGCCAGCATGGCGCGGATCACCCGATCAAGCAGTGGGCGCCTGTAGGTCTCCTGGATATGGGCGCGGGCATGGTCGACCAGATGCATGTAGTTGACGCCGGACGGGCAGGTGGTCATGCAGGCGAGGCAGGACAGGCAGCGGTCGATATGGGTGACGATCTGCTTATCGGCCGGACGACCGTTCTCCAGCATGTCCTTGATCAGGTAGATGCGCCCGCGCGGCGAATCGAGTTCGTTGCCCAATGTCACATAGGTCGGGCAGGTGGCAGTGCAGAAGCCGCAATGCACGCATTTGCGCAGGATCTTCTCCGATTCTGCGACATGCGGATCGGCAAGCTGGGCAGCTGAGAAATTGGTCTGCACTAGAAGTCCTTACCTTCTGAGCATGATCTTTTCCGAAAACCGGTCCCCACTTTTCGGGATCATGCTCTATTGCCCAAGGAGCCAGCTTTCCGGGTTCTTGACCGGCTCGCCGCGCTGCAGCGCCTGGATGCCCAGAATGCAGCGGGCGATGAACCAGACGGCGACCGCGAACATCAGCAGGAAGCCGATCATCACGAAGATCAGCACCATCGAGACCAGCGCGTAGAGCAGGCCAATCCAGAAGGTGCGGATCAGGAATGTATAGTGGCTCTCTACGAAGCCGCCGGCCTTGCCGCGGTTGATGTAGGCGAGCACGATGCCGACAAGGCCGGTGATGCCGATGACGAGGCCGGCGAGATAGAGGATGTAGATGACCAGCGCATTGGTCGCGCCCGGCTCCAGCCAGCGGTCGGTCTGGCGCGGTGTGTTCTGGCCTGGATTGGTGTTGCTCATGGTGCTGCTCCCTCCGTTGTCGGGTTCAGAGTAGCAGAGCCTGAGCCCGGCGCCATGCGGCCTGGGTTGAGGATCGCCTTGGGGTCGAATTCGGCCTTGAGGCGCGCCGACAGGGCCGCGAGGTGCGAGGCCTGCGGCTCGAACAAGGGCACGGCGGCGCGATGCGAGAGGGCGGCACGCACCAGCGTCGCGTGGCCGCCGCCATGCTTGCGGATCAGGCCGCGCAACAGACTCGCCTCGGGATCCCCCGCCTCCATGCGCAGCCAGACCAGCCCGCCCTGCCAGTCGTAGAAGGCGCTGACGCCGGCCTGCATGCGCAGCGTCAGCACCATCTGGTGCGCCTGAGACGGCGCCATCGAGACGCGCCAGACCGGTTTTTCCGTGCCGTCGGCGAAAGGCACGCAATCGCGGACATCGCGCCAGATGGCTTTGGACGACGCGCCCGCGATCTCCTGCAGTGGACCGGCCTTGCCGAGCAACTGCTTCAGCGCGGCGATGCGATAAACGACCGACGGACCAAATCCCTCGACGCGCAGCAGCGTCGCGGCATCGCTGCCGAGCGTGCTTCCGGCGACGCGCGCGGCGACGCGTTCGGGCAGATGGGCGGCACTCGACACTTCAGCGCTGGAGCCGAGTGCCAGCGCCATGGCGGCGGTGGCGGCATCGTCGAGCAGGCCACGGATGGCGAGCGTCACCTCGGTCTCGGCAGCCGGCAGCACCTTGAAGGTGACGTCGGTCAGCACCGCCAGCGTGCCCCAGCTGCCCGCCATCAGCTTGGAGAGATCGTAGCCTGTGACGTTCTTGACCACGCGGCCGCCGGACTTGAAGGCCTCACCACGGCCGGCAACCGCGCTGATGCCGAGGATATGATCGCGCGCGGCACCAGCCTTCAGCCGACGCGGACCGGAAAGGTTGGCGGCGAGCACACCGCCGATGGTGCCCCTCCCCAGTTGGCCGCCGAGCAGCCGGCCGTAGTCCATCGGCTCGAAGGCCAGCTGCTGACCGTTTTGCGCCAGGAGTTGTTCGATCTCGGCAAGCGGCGTGCCGGCTCTGGCCGACAGCACCAGCTCGGCTGGCTCGTAGAGGGTGACGCCGGTGAGTTTCGACAGGTCGAGCGTGTGCTCGCTCTGCTGCGGGCGGCCGATGCCGCGCTTGGAGCCGTGGCCGAGGATTTCCAGCGGCGCGTCTTCCGCCGCTGCCCACTGGACGGTGGAGAGAGTTTCGGATGGCGTGGAAGGGGTGAAAGTGGTCATGGGCGCGACGCACCCGCGAGTGCGGAGATGCCGCGTTCCTGGAACGCCGACATGTCGACCTGAGGCGCCATCACCCTCAAAACCTCGGAATGTCCGGAAACGCCACCTGCCCGCGATGCACATGCATGCGCCCAAGCTCGGCGCAGCGGCGCAGCTGCGGGAAGACCTTGCCGGGATTGAGCAGATGGTTCGGATCGAAGGCGCATTTGACGCGCATCTGCTGGTCGAGGTCGATCTGGTTGAACATTTCCGGCATCAGGTCGCGCTTTTCGACGCCGACACCGTGCTCGCCGGTCAGCACGCCGCCGACCTGGACGCAGAGGCGCAAGATGTCGGCGCCGAAGCTTTCGGCCTTGTCGAGTTCGCCCGGCACGTTGGCATCGTAGAGGATCAGCGGGTGCAGATTGCCGTCGCCTGCGTGGAAGACGTTGGCGACGCCGAGCCCGTATTTTTCGGAGAGCTCGCGCATGCCGGCCAGCACCCGCGGCAGTTCCTTGCGCGGAATGGTGCCGTCCATGCAGTAGTAGTCGGGCGAGATGCGGCCGACCGCGGGGAACGCCGCCTTGCGGCCGGCCCAGAAACTCAGCCGCTCCTGCTCTGATTGCGAGATGCGGCAGGTGGTCGAGCCGTTCTTGTGGGCGATGGCCTCGACAAGGCCGATCAGGTGGTCGACCTCGACGCCCGGTCCGTCGAGCTCGACGATCAGCAGTGCCTCGACATCGAGGGGATAGCCGGCATGGACGAAATCTTCCGCCGCGTGGATCGCCGGGCGGTCCATCATCTCCATGCCGCCGGGGATGATGCCGGCGCCGATGATGTCAGCGACGCATTGGCCGCCCTGCTCGCTGGTCGGGAAGCCGATCAAAAGCGCCCGTGCCGTCTCCGGCTTCTTCAGGATGCGCACGGTGACCTCGGTGACGACACCGAGCAGGCCTTCGGAGCCAGTCATGACGCCGAGCAGGTCGTATCCTTCTGAGTCCAGATGCCTGCCGCCCAGCCGTATCACCTCGCCATTCATCAGCACCATCTCGATGCCCAGCACGTTGTTGGCGGTGAGGCCGTATTTCAGGCAATGCACGCCGCCGGAATTCTCCGCGACGTTGCCGCCGATCGAGCAGGCGATCTGGGAGGATGGATCGGGGGCGTAGTAAAAGCCCTCCTGCTCGACGGCGGTGGTGATGCCGAGATTGGTGACGCCCGGCTGGGCGACGATGGCGCGGTTCGGAAAATCGATCTCGAGGATGCGGTTGAAGCGGCTCATGACCAGCAACACGGCGTCCTCGAGCGGCAGCGCGCCGCCGGAGAGCGAGGTGCCGGAGCCGCGCGGCACGACACGGATGTTGCGGTCGTTGCAGTATTTCAGCACGCGCGAGACCTGCGCCACCGTTTCGGGCAGCACGACGACCAGCGGCAATTGCCGATAGGCGGTCAGGCCGTCGCTTTCGAAGGCGCGCATGGAGTTCTCGGCGTCGACGACGCCCTCGCCCGGCACGATGATGCGCATGTCGGCGACGATCTCGTCGCGCCGGCGCATCGTGGCATCGTCTGGCTTCGGCATGGCCAGGCCGGACATCAGCAGCCTCCATCGCTTGACTGGTAAAAATCTTTTACCAGATGGAGGCATCTGTTGCAAACCCCGCTTTGGTCGAAATCGAAAGCCGGCGGCGGAACGGCCTTCCGCAGCGGCAATCTGCCGCTGCGCGCCGATCACATCTGTAGCAAGGTCGGCCGGCCTATTCGCCCGGATGTTTCGCCGGCTCGGCGTGCATGCGCCGCACGCGGCGCACACCCCACCAGACGAGCAGCACGGCAACCGGCACCGCGGCGGCGGTGACGACTTCGGGCGCAAAGGCATGGCCGAAGATCGAGGCGCCCTTGGCGAGATAGGAGATGAGGCCGACGACATAGTAGGAGACGGCGGCGACGGAGAGACCCTCCACCGTCTGCTGCAGGCGCAGTTGCAAGCGGGCGCGATTGTTCATCGAGGCCAGCAGGTCGCGGTTCTGCTTCTCGACCTCGACATCGACCCAGGTGCGCAGCAAAGTGGTGGCGCGGGTAAGCTTGCGCGACAGATTGGCCTGGCGCTCCTCGACCGAACGGCAGGTGCGCATGGCGGGCGCGACGCGCCGCTGCAGGAAGCCGCCCCAGGTGTCGTAGCCCGGCACGGCCTCTTCCTCCAGCGCTTCCAGCCGCTCGACGACGATGCCGTCATAGGCGCGGCTGGCGCCAAAGCGGTAGAGGCTGGAGGCGGCATCAGCCTCGAGCTCCGCGGCAAGCTCGGTCAGGTCGGCGAGCAAAGTCTGGCTGTCGCGGGTCTGGGCGACCTTCATTTCCAGCGTGGTCTGCGCCAGCCTGTCTTCGATGCGGCGGGCACGGCCCGACAGCGTCAAGGCCAACGGCAGGCCGAGCATGGCCAGCGTGCGGTAGGTCTCGATGTCGATCAGCCGCTGCGACAGCGCGCCAGTCCGCGCCGGCGTCAGGCCGCGATCGAGCACCAGGATGCGGGTCAGGCCGTCGCCGTCCTGGCGGAAGTCGGTGATGATGGCGGCGTTGCCGCGCTCGACCAGCGAATAGCACAGGCTGGTCGGGTCGAAGCTGGCGATCAGCCTCTCGCTCGCCTGCGTCCATTTGCGGATTTCGAGCCTGATGCCGGAAATGACCGTTCCCGGCGGCGAAAACCCGTTGCCGAAGGGCGAATCCTCCTGCGCCCTGCCGCTTTCGGCAAGCGGCCCTTCCCACAGATAGGTCGAGAATTCCGTATGCCGCTCCCAGCGCAGCGTGCCCTTGCCCCATTTCATGGCATGGTGGCGGGCATGACGGTCAGGCGCGGCGATGCCGAGGCGCCGTGACAGTTCGGAGAGCACGGCCATGTCGACGCCGGAACCGCCCTCGGTCATGAAGGCAAGCTGCACCAGCACGCGCGGCTTCTCCATCAGCGGATGCGGGCGTGCATGGACCTCGCCGAGCGCGCCCGGTCGTCCCTCATGCGCCGGAAAGCCCATGACGCTGCCTTGGGCGCGCGGCTGGAATTCGAGATTGGACGTCTCGTCCGACACGGCTGGTCCCCCTGTTTTCGACCCTTCGTGCAATGGCGTCCTCTAGAGGCAATCGCCAGAGGACGTAAACAGCAAAGTTTAGCAACAGCCGATATGCGAACGCGACCCGGGAACCGACCAGAACGGGCGAATTGGATAAATAATTTGACCAGTTGGCGACACTGGCTTTAATCTGCGCGACACCGGCAAGATTTTCAAGGCCCCCCTTTGAGCGACATTTTCTCCAGGATCGAGCATTCGCGCACCGCCGACGAGGTGGTGCAGCAGATCGAGAGCCTGATCCTCGAAGGCGTGCTGCGCACCGGCGATCGGCTGCCCGGCGAGCGCGAACTGGCGCGCCAGTTCGAGGTGTCGCGGCCGATCCTGCGCGATGCGCTGAAATCCCTCGAGGGACGCGGCCTGCTGACGACGCGGCCAGGCGGCGGCACCCATGTCGCCGACGTCATCGGCCAGCTGTTCACCAAGCCGGTGACCGACCTGATCTCCATGCATCGCAAGGCTGTGACCGACTATCTGGAATATCGCCGCGAGATCGAGGCGATCGCCGCCGAATACGCGGCGCGGCGCGCCACCGCCGACGACCTTGCGCTGCTCGATCGCATCATGGCGCGCATGGACGAGGCGCATCGCACCGGCGACTTCGACGACGAGGCGGAAATCGACATCGAGTTCCATCATGCGGTCTGCGAATGCGCGCACAACATGATTTTGCTGCACACGTTGCGCTCCTGTTACCGGCTTTTGTCGGAAGGCGTGTTCCAGAACCGGCTGCTGGTGTTCACCGTGCCCGGCGCGCGCGAGGCGCTGCTTGCGCAGCATCGGGCGATCTACACCGCGATCAAGGCCGGCGATCCGGCCACTGCTAGGCAAGCGGCGATGGATCACATCTCCTATGTCGAGCGGTCGATGCTCGAGGCCGAGCGCAGCGGCGACTGGCAGCGTGTGTCGCGGCTTCGGCTCAAACAGCGCTCGGAAGCCGGCGACGGCGCCAAGACAACGACCTAGCAGGGAAAGACCATGAGCAGCATTCTCACTATCGCCGATCTCAAGGATCTCGCGCGCCGGCGCGTGCCGAAGATGTTTTTCGACTATGCAGATTCCGGCGCCTGGACCGAGAGCACCTACCGGGCCAATGAGGAGGACTTCCAGAAGATCAAGTTCCGCCAGCGCGTGCTGGTCGACATGAGCAACCGCTCGCTGGAATCGACCATGATCGGCGAGAAGGTGGCGATGCCCGTGGCGCTGGCCCCAACCGGCCTGACCGGCATGCAGCATGCCGATGGCGAGATGCTGGCGGCGCAGGCGGCGGAGGAGTTCGGCGTGCCGTTCACGCTGTCGACGATGAGCATCTGCTCGATCGAGGATGTCGCCTCGGTGACGAAAAAGCCGTTCTGGTTCCAGCTCTACGTGCTGCGCGACAAGGATTTCGTGCTCAACCTGATCGACCGGGCAAAGGCGGCGAAATGCTCGGCGCTGGTGCTAACGCTCGACCTGCAGATCCTCGGCCAGCGCCACAAGGATGTCCGCAACGGGCTTTCGGCCCCGCCCAAGATGACGCTGGCCAACATTGCCGACATCGCGATCCGCCCGCGCTGGTGGATGGGCATGGCCGGCACGAAGCGTCGCACCTTTCGCAACATCGTCGGCCACGCCAAGGGCGTCGGCGACGTCGCTTCGCTGGCGTCGTGGACGACGGAGCAGTTCGATCCGCAACTGTCGTGGAAGGACGTGGCCTGGATCAAGGAACGCTGGGGCGGCAAGCTGATCCTGAAGGGCATCCTCGACAAGGAGGATGCGGTGATGGCGGCCCAGACCGGCGCCGACGCCATCGTCGTTTCCAACCATGGCGGACGCCAGCTCGACGGCGCGTCGTCGTCGATCGCGGTGTTGGAAGAGATCGCCGATGCGGTCGGTGACAGTATAGAAGTCCATATGGACGGCGGCATCCGCTCGGGCCAGGACGTGCTGAAGGCGCTGTGCCTCGGCGCCAAGGGCACCTATATCGGCCGCCCCTTCCTCTACGGCCTCGGCGCGATGGGCAAGGACGGGGTCACCATGGCGCTGGAAATCATCCGCAAGGAGATGGATATAACACTGGCGCTGTGCGGGAAGCGCCTGGTGACCGACATGGGTAAGGATCAGCTCCGGCGCTAGGAGCTTGTTCACCGATTGGGCCTAGCGTCTCCCGTGACGGTTCCGTCGCGGAGACGCTTAAACCATTGACCCAGCCCGGCATTCACTTTCTCGACGCGCGCGGACCGCAGGACATGCGGCTTTACGCGATCGGCGACGTGCATGGCCGGCTCGACCTGCTCAGCGCCATGCATCGCAGGATCGAAAGCGAGATCGAACATAAGCCAATCGCCGACTGGCGCGTCATCCATCTCGGCGACTATGCCGACCGTGGACCGGACTCCAAAGGCGTCATCGATTTCCTGATCGAAGCCCGCAAACGCGACCCGCGCCACCTGATGCTGGCCGGCAATCACGACATCGGCTTCCTCGATTTTCTTGACACCCCCGATGCGGACGGGCTGTTCATCCGCTTTGGCGGCGTCCAGACGGCGCTGTCCTATGGCGTGTCGCTGACCGCCGATGCCAGCTGGTTCGGAAAGGCGGAGACGGTGCGACGGGGACATGCAGCACTGGTCGAGGCCGTGCCGCAGGGCCATGTCGACTTCCTGCACTCGCTGCCATTTTCAGTGACGTTTGGCGATTTCTTCTTCTGTCATGCCGGCATCAGGCCGGGCATCCCGCTCGAGCAGCAGAGCCCGCAGGACCTGATCTGGATCCGTGAAATCTTCCACGACCATCCCGGCCTCTACGAGAAGATCGTGGTGCATGGCCACACGCCGGTGCCGGAAGCCGAAGTGATGGCCAACCGCGTCAATGTCGACACGCTCGCCTGGCATTCAGGCAAGCTCACCGCGCTCGCCATTGACGGCGCGGACAAGCGTATCCTGACGGCGACTGGCGAAGGCGAAGGATTTTAGCGGAGGGCGGCGGTGACGCCGTAGCCGTCGACGGCCTGATGGTTGTTGGCAGCATCGGCCGAATAGATGCCGAGACCGCACAGCACGATGGCAGACAGCATGACAAAGGACAGAAGTGCTGCTTTCACGGACGTCATCTCTTGTTGAGCTCGCTGCATCTGTGCACGAGGCGGTTACCAATGCGTTGAAACGAAAAATTCGTCTCAAAGTTTCGACGATTTCGCGCTTCTAGGCCGATTCTGTATCGGCCATGTGTCGCGCGGGTCACACAAAAGGTTCATCGCGGTTGCACGGAAGATGCAGAACGCGCGCCTTCTATGCTGGCGGCCGGCCACAGACCAAGGATGAAAGGAGTTTTCCCCAGATGGAACCGGCGCCGCGTGCCAAATATGTCACGCTGCGCGATCCAACGGTCGCGGCCGGCGTTGGGCGCTCAAATGGTCGCCACCCAGGCGCGGGCAATGGCGAGGCCGGCGGCGTCGGCATCCGGTCCGTTGCGGGCAATCTCGCCGTCGAGCCGGTCGTTCCAGTCGGGATGCCGCTCGGCAATGAGCGAAGCGAAGGACGTGCTCCAGTCGCGCACCATCGGGCGATCCGCCTCGAAATGGAACTGGAAGCCATAGACGGCACGCCCGATGCGGAACGCCTGGTTTTCGGCAATGGCGCTGCCCGCCAGCCGGACGGCATTGTCCGGCAAGACGAAGGTATCGTCGTGCCATTCGAAGATCGGGAATTTTTTGGGCAGTGACGCCAGCACCGGATCCGTCTTCGCCGCCGGCGTCAGCGACACCTTATGCCAACCGAATTCGGTGGCGCCGCCGATCTGGTTCTCGCCGCCAAAGGCACGCGCCAGCAGCTGGCTGCCGAGGCAGATGCCGAGCACCGAGCGGTCCTTGTCGGCAAAGTCGCGCGTCAGGTCGAGCAGGCCGGGGAAATACGGGCAATTCTCGTCGTCGAGCGCGTTCTGGGCGCCGCCGAGCACCACCATCGCATCGTGCCCGGCCGCATCGTCCGGCAAGGGGTCGCCTTGGTGCGGGCGGCGCAGGTCGATATCGGCGCCCGCCTCGACAAGGGCCGCACCAATCTGGCCAAGTCCCTCATTGTCGAAATTCTGGACGACCAAGACCCGCATCGAAAACCTGCTGACATGAAAACGATGCAGCGAGCGATATCATGGCGCCAGCATTGCAGCCAAGATGCGCATTCGGGGAGAAAGCTATGCCACTGCAGAACCGGGTCGATCCGTTCGGCGCCATCCACGCCGTGCCCGAACGCGGGCTGTTCACCGGCAATCGCGGCATCATCCATGACCCCGAGACCAAGACGCTGCTAAAGAAACGCTGGGCCTTGCCGGCCTGGATCATCTGCGTCTGCCAATTCCGCAATGCGCGGCGCGAGCCGATGGGCCGCAACCGGGCGGGTGGCAAGCCTGGCTGGACCGAACTGTTCTTCCTCGACGAGGTGACGGCGCTCGCCGCCGGGCACCGCCCCTGCTTCTTCTGCCAGCGCGAGAGGGCAAGCGATTTCGTACGGCGCTTCGGCGAGGCGTTCGGCATTGACGAGCCGCGCGCGCCGATGGTCGACAGGCGCCTGCACAAGGAGCGGTTGGCCTCGGGCGGCCAGCCGCTGTCCATCGAAGCGCAAGACCTTGTTGGCCTACCGGACGGGACGATGGTCGCGGATGGTGCCTCTGCCTATGCCCTGCGCGCCGGCAAGGCGCTTCGCTGGTCGTTCGCGGGCTATGGCGATGCGAAGGACTTCGACAGTATGGCCAGCCGAAAGCTTGGCCACGTCACGCCGGCGACCACCATTTCGGTGCTGCGGCAAGGCTATCCGCCTGTCTGGCATCCTTCCGCCGATACTTGACGGCAACCCTCGCCTCGCCCATTCCTCGGCGATGCGCGCCAATTACAAGATGCAGCGGCTGTTCGTGCCTGACGATCTCGGAGCAGACATCGAATTCGATGCCGGCCAGCAGCAAAGCCATTATCTGATGCATGTGCTGCGGCTTGGCGAAGGCGCCGAGATCCTGCTGTTCAATGGCCGCGACGGCGAGTGGTCGGCGGCGATCGCCGCGAAGTCCAAGAAGGCGGTGCGGCTCAAGGTGCTCGCCCTGCAGCGACCGCAGCCGCCGCTGCCCGACCTCGTCTACTGCTTCGCGCCGCTGAAGCAGGGGCGGCTCGACTATCTGGTGCAAAAGGCGGTCGAGATGGGCGCCGGCATCCTGCAGCCGGTCATCACCCAGCACACACAAGTGGCGAAACCCTCCATCGATCGGCTGCGTGCCAATGTCGTCGAGGCAGCCGAGCAATGCGGCATCCTCGCGGTGCCGGAGGTGCGGGAGGCCGAGAAATTCGAACGCCTGCTCAGCGGCTGGGACAAGGAACGCCAGCTGATCTTCTGCGACGAGGATGCTTCGACCAACAATCCGCTGCCGGCTCTGCAGGCATTGAGGGACAAGAAATTCGGGCTGCTGGTCGGGCCGGAAGGCGGCTTTTCCGACGACGAGCGCAAGATGCTGCGGTCGCTGCCCTTCGTCACCGCCATTCCGCTCGGGCCCCGTATCCTGCGCGCCGATACGGCGGCGGTGGCCGCCCTTGCCGTGATGCAGGCGACGATCGGCGACTGGTGATCAATTCCACTTGACCTGTGGCTCAGGATTTTTCGCTTGATCGGCTGCTGACATTTCGTCCATCTAGCGCCCGGCGGTTGTCCCCACCGCCGCGGAGGGCTTTTCATGGCGCGCGACACAACCGATTTCCGGCCGATCGAAGGCGTCGACGAACTCGTCGAGCACCTGGCCGAAGGCAACAAGCCACGCGACAAATGGCGCATCGGCACCGAGCACGAGAAATTCCCCTTCTATGTCGACGGCAACGCGCCGGTGCCCTATGGCGGCGAGCACGGCATCCGCGCCATTCTCGAAGGCATGCAGGAGAAGCTCGGCTGGGATCCGATCATCGATGATGGCCGCATCATCGGCCTGGTTGAGCCGACCGGTCAGGGCGCGATCTCGCTGGAGCCCGGCGGCCAGTTCGAACTGTCCGGCGCGCCGCTGGAGTCGATCCACCAGACCTGCCGTGAGGGCAATGCGCATCTGGCGCAGGTGCGCGAGATCGCCGAGCCGATGGGTATTCGTTTCCTCGGCCTTGGCGGCAGCCCGAAATGGTCGCTGGCCGACACCCCGAAAATGCCGAAGTCGCGCTACGAGATCATGACGCGCTACATGCCCAAGGTCGGTAGCAAAGGCCTCGACATGATGTACCGCACCTGCACCATCCAGGTTAACCTCGACTTCGAGAGCGAGGCGGACATGCGCCGCAAGATGCAGGTGTCGCTGAAGCTGCAGCCGCTGTCGACGGCGCTGTTCGCCAACTCGCCCTTCACAGAGAGCCGGCCCAACGGATTGCAGAGTTGGCGCGGCGACATCTGGCGCGACACCGACAACCAGCGTTCGGGCCTGCTCGAATTCTGCTTCTCGCCCGATTTCGGCTTCGCCGACTATGTCGAATGGGCGCTCGACGTGCCGATGTATTTCGTCATCCGCGACGGCCACTATCACGACATGACGCACGTCACCTTCCGCCAGTTCATGGTCGGTGCCGCCCGCACGCAAGTGCCCGACGGGCTGCCGACGATGGGCGACTGGGCGAACCATCTGTCGACGCTGTTCCCTGACGTCAGGCTGAAGCGCTTCCTCGAAATGCGCGGCGCCGATGGCGGGCCGTGGCGGCGTATCTGCGCGCTGCCTGCCTTCTGGGTCGGGCTGCTCTATGACGAGGCGGCGCTCGACGCCGCCGAGGCGCTGACTTCGAGCTGGACCTACAAGGAGGTTCTGGCGATGCGCAATGCGGTGCCCGAGCACGGCATTGCCGCGCCCTTCCGCAACACGACGCTGCGCGAGATCGCCCGCGACGTGCTGGTCATTTCGCGCCTGGGGCTGAAGAACCGCGGCAAGAAGAACCGCGACGGCTATGACGAGACCTCGTTCCTCAACACGCTGGATGAAGTCGTGGCGCGCGGCACCACCAGCGCCGAGGAAATGCTTTCGGCCTACCACACGCGCTGGGGCGGTTCGATCGAGCCGGTGTTCATGGAATACGCGTACTAGCCCTGCGGGGGTTGGCCCGGCCGCCTGACAGGTAAAAGCCGCTTCAATCGGCGGTGGAAACGAACTAGGTTTCTCCCAAGAGGATTTCCGGAGGAGAGACCTATGCCTTCCTTGTTCGACATATTGGCGCAGGCCCAGAACGGCAACGGCATGCAGGCGCTTGCCCAGCAGTTCGGGCTTTCCATGCAGCAGACGCAGTCGGCGGTCGAGGCGCTGCTGCCGGCCTTTTCGCAAGGGCTGCGGCGCAACACCGCCGACCCCTATGGGCTCGGCGCCTTCATGACGGCGATGGCGAGCGGCCAGCACGCCAAGTATTTCGAGGACGCAACCAGGGCATTCTCGCCACAGGGCCTTGACGAAGGCAACGGCATTCTGGGGCATCTGTTCGGCTCCAAGGACCTGTCGCGCGCCGTGGCCAGCCAGGCGGCGCAGGCGACCGGCCTCAGCCAGCAGGTGCTGCAGCAGATGCTGCCGGCCATGGCTTCGATGATGATGGGCGGACTGTTCAAACAGACCACCAACCAGATGCAGGCAGGCGGTTTTGGTGGCGGCGGCAATCCGCTCGGCGAGATCATCGAGCAGATGATGCGGCAGGCGGGCGGCGGCGCGCGGGCGCCGCAGCCGCAGAGCCCGATGGACAACCCGCTCGGCAAAGTGCTGCAGGACATGTTCGGCGGCGGCGCGCAGCAGCCGCAAAGCCAGCCACAGCAGGCGCCCAATCCCTATGGCGACAACCCGCTCGGTAAGGTGCTGCAGGACATGTTCGGCGGCGGTGCACAACAGCCGCAGGGCCGGCAGACGCAGCCGCAGCAGACTGAGAGCCCGTATGGCGACAACCCGCTGGGCAAGATGTTCGAGGAGATGCTGCGGCAAGGCGGTGGCGGCGGTTTCGGCATGCCGGGTGGCCAGCCCGCGCCGCAGGCGCCGCAGCCGCGCCAGGCACCACAGCCGCAGGCCAATCCGAGCGGCAGGCCGAGGAACCCGTTCGACGATCTGTTCGGCAAGATGTTCGAGACCGGCGCCCAGCAGCGCGACGACTATCAGAAGGGCATGGAATCGATCTTCGACCAGTTCAAGCGCGGCATGGACCGGCGGTAGCCCGGAAGACGCGAAAAATGACCCTGGGCGAACTCGTTGTCAGTTGTGCGATGGGCGCGGCGGGACTTGGGGTTGTCTATTCTGTAGTTCGATACGATCTGGTTGATCCGCGTGACGCTCCTGGCTACCGGGACATCCGCGACGCCCTAAGGCATGGCAAGCCGCTTCCATCACAATGGAAACGCTTCGATGACAACAATCGTGTCGGCTATGCCATACTGGTTTTGAGCTTTTGGGTCTTTGGGACCTTGATCTTTGCTCACAACTGGCTCGCCCAGTTTATCGACCAGTTCTGAGCCAAAAAAAGAAAAGCCCGGTCCTTGGGAGGACCGGGCAGGATGCAGGCGGGCCGGCGGGGAACCGGCAGGGAGTGGGAAGCCTGCGATAAACGTTGGTCGCGCCGAACCTCAAGAAGGTTCATGAGCACCCAAACAGCAAGCAACAGCGATCAAGCCACCTTGCGGGCGAGATCCTCGATCGTATCGATCCGGTCGCTCACGATCGAACGCAGCTTAGCGGTCGGATCGCGGCCGAACGGCAGGTCGATGGCGACGTGCAGGTCGCCGCGCGTCAGGCCGATATCGGCAAGCTCGGCGTCCGACATCTCGCCGAGGCGATAGAAGGCCCGGCGGTTTTTCCAGGCTTGGTAGGCGTTGGCGACCGCATTGATCACACGCGTCGCAACGGCCGGACGCGTGGTGATGCGCGAGGTCTCGGTGGCGAAATCATACGTGGTCATGTCGATCTCCTTCAGATTCGAACAGACGAAGCCGGCCGAACGGCGCTGGAGCACAGCGCCGTTCCGGTCTCGATTCACATGCCTTCATGTGGACAATGCGAATTTGTCACGGCCCGATTGATTAATCCAACGAATGTTTCTAATCTTTAGCATCAACAACAATGATGGATTGACCCGATGAAAGCGCCGCTCGATCTCGATCAGTTGCAGACCTTCATCTCGATCGCCGATACCGGCAGCTTCACCCGCGCGGCGGAAGAGGTGCACCGGACACAATCGGCGGTGTCCATGCAGATGCGCCGGCTGGAGGAGCGGATCGGCAAGCCGCTGTTCGAAAAGGACGGGCGCACCAACAAGCTGACGGAGGAAGGCGACAAGCTGCTCTCCTACGCGCGACGGCTGCTCTATCTCAACCGCGAAACGCTGGCTGCCTTCGACGACCGGCGGCTGGAAGGCACCATTCGCATCGGCACGCCGGACGACTATGCCGACCGTTTCCTGCCGGAGATCATGGCGCGCTTCACGCGCTCCAACCCGCGGGTCGAACTGACCGTCATCTGCGAACCGACGCCGGGCCTGGTCGAGCATATCAAGCGCGGCAACCTCGACCTGGCACTGGTGACGCACAACGACACGCGCGGCCAGTCCGAAGTGGTGCGGCGCGAGCCGCTTTTGTGGGTCACTTCGGCCAACCACGCGACGCATGAGCAGGAAATCCTGCCGATGGCGTTCGGCCGGCCGAACTGCATCTGGCGGCGCGCCGCCGTCGATGTGCTCGACCGGCAGGCCCGCGAATACCGCATCCTGTTCACCAGCTTCTCGGCCACCGTCATCACCGCCGCAGTGCTGTCAGGCCTGGCGATTTCGGTGCTACCGGAATGCGCTCTGCGGCCAGGCATGCGCGTGCTCGGCGAAGCCGACGGCTTCGGCATCCTGCCTGACTGCCGCATCGGCATCATGCGCGGCCAGACCTCGCAGCCGGAGATCGTCGACGCGCTTGCCCGCCACATCTCGGAAAGCCTCGACAACATTTCCGTGCCGCTCGGCGAAGAGACGGGAAGCTTCGATTTCGCCGCGCTCGCCTTTACGAAGATGAAGCGGACCAAGCCGAACCAGATCCTGCCCGGCTGGTAGAGTTCCCTGTTTCATGCATGTCGCCCAAAATTCCGGGCTCTTGGGTGACATGCATCAGGCGCGGGCTGCGGCCGGCTCCTGATCGCCGCCGGGCGAGATCCCCGGCAGAGCCAGCAACTGGGCCGGCTCCAGCGGCGGCGAGAGTAGAAAGCCTTGCAATTGCCGGCAGCCCATGGCGACCAGCAGCGTCTTCTGCGCCTCGGTCTCGACGCCCTCGGCGGTGACCTCGACCTCAAGCGCGATCGCGAGATCGATCAGCGCCTTGACGATCGCCGCCGAATTGCCCTCGCCGTCGAGAAGCCGCACGAAGGAGCGGTCGATCTTGAGCTTGTCGATGGCATGACGGCGCAGATAGCCGAGCGACGAATAGCCGGTGCCGAAATCGTCGAGCACGATGCCGACGCCCGACTGGCGCAAAGCGGCAAGGGCCGCCCTTGACGTGTCGTTGTTCTCCAGCAGCACGCTTTCGGTGATCTCGAGTTGCAGGCGCTGCGGCGCCAGCCCGGTCTCGGCGAGGATCGACGCAACCTGTTCGGGAAAGCCAACGTCGCGCAATTGCAGCGGCGACACGTTGACGGCGAGCCATGGTAGTTCGGTGCGCACTGCGAAGCGACAGGCTTCGAGCAGCACCCATGCACCAAGCTGGCCGATCATGCCGCGCTCTTCGGCGATGGCTATGAATTGTGCCGCCGGCAATGCGCCGTGGACCTCATGGCCCCAGCGGATCAGCGCTTCCGCGCCCAGGATGGTCTTGCCGTTGGTTGCGAAGACAGGCTGGTAGGCCAGCTTGATGCCGGTTCCGCCATTCAGCGCCTTGCGAAGCTCGCTCTCGACCTTGCGCTTGCGCAGCAGAAGGTCGTCCATGTCGCCGGCAAACACCTGATGCCGGCCGCGGCCGTTCTTCTTGGCTTCGTAAAGCGCGATGTCGGCCTTGCGCAGCAGATCGTCGGCATCGGCATCGGCGCTGGCCGAGAGCGAAATGCCAATGCTGGCGCTGACGAAGACCTGGTCGTCCATCAGCTTGAACGGCTCCTGCAGTTTCTGCTGCAGCCGCTCGGCGATATCCTCGGCAGCTCTGACATCGCGGATGTCGATGAGGATCAGGGCGAATTCGTCACCGCCCAGCCGCGCCACGGTGTCGACTTCACGGATCGTGTGCTGAAGCCTGGCCGCGGTCTGGCGTACGAGTTCGTCGCCCGCCGGATGGCCAAGCGTATCGTTGATGTGCTTGAACCGGTCGAGATCGATATAGAGCAGCGCCACCCTTCCCGTATCATGGCCGGTCGTGAGCAGGGCCCGCCGCAGCCGGTCCTCGAACAGGGCCCGGTTGGGCAAGCCGGTAAGCGTGTCGTGGAAAGCGAGATATTGTGCCTGGTCCTGGCTGGTCTGCAGCGCCGACGAGGCACGGCGCAGGCGGCGCAGCAGAAATGCCAGTACGCTTGCCGCGAGCAGCAACCCAACGATCAAAGCGGGAGCTGTCTTGCGCACCAGCGTCAGGCCGGGGCGCTCCTGGTCCCAGCCGATATAGCCAAGGATGACACCCTGCGAATCCATTAGCGGGATGGTTGCCGAGGCGGCCGGCTGCGAAAGCGGCAATAGATGCGCGCTGGCCAGCAGGTACTTTTCGGCAATCCTGCCGATGACCGCGTAGTTGATGAATTCCACCGACACGTGCAGATATTCGCTGCCCGGCTCCTGCGTGAGCCGGTCTGTGCTCGGCACCAGCGGCATGACGCTGAGGATGGCGGGCCTGCCCCCAAGCGACACAAGGTCCTGGGCGACCATCTTGGCAGGCGCGTCGGACGTGTCATCCTTCGGCGGCTGGGCGATCATGCCGCGCAGCTTTGCGATCGTCGGCTGGATGGCGGGCTCGTCCTCGCCATAGACGGATGGGTCGAGCACCTTGCCCTCCCGCATGACATGGACCGGACGGTTGGCGGCGTCGAGTAGGTAGACGCGATCGTGACCGTAATAGGAATACATCCAGACGCTGAGATTTTCCTCGATCCAGCTCTCGTTGCCGGCCTTGGTGTTGATCACGGAATCGTCCCAGACGGTAACGCTTTCCTGCTCGCGCACGACCGCCGCGATCTGATCCTTCAGGCCATTGGCGAAGAAGATCTTCTGCCGTTCGAGCGAGACATGATCGGCCTGGGCGGTGGCGTAGATGCCAAAGCCGACGACCATCGCCAGCGCAAAGGCGGCGAGCATCAGCACTGTCAGCGTGACCTGGTGCGTCAACGGGCTGCTGTTTGGGCGTGCGCTCATGCGTCCTTGGCCGTTTGAGTGGCCCTCACTCAAAGCAAATCAGGCTTAAGATCGCGTTATAATATTAGCGAGGATTGATCCCTCGCCTTGACGCAGGCCGATAACCGCTCCCCAATCGAGCCATGAGCGAAGCATCCGAATCACGCACCAACGCCACCGAATACACGGTGAGCGAGATTTCCGGCGCGCTGAAGCGCACGGTCGAGGACGTCTTCGGCAATGTGCGGGTGCGCGGCGAGATATCGGGCTATCGCGGACCACACTCCTCCGGCCATGCCTATTTCGCGCTGAAGGACGACCGCGCCCGGCTCGACGCGGTGGTGTGGAAAGGCACGATGAGCCGGCTGAAATTCCGTCCCGAGGAAGGGATGGAGGTGATCGCCACCGGCAAGCTCACCACCTATCCCGGCAAATCCAATTACCAGATCGTCATCGACAATCTCGAGCCCGCCGGCGCAGGCGCGCTGATGGCGCTGCTGGAGGAACGCAAACGTCGGCTGCAGGCCGAAGGCCTGTTCGATGCCGGCCGCAAACGGCGGCTGCCGTTCATGCCGCGCACCATCGGCGTCGTCACCTCGCCAACGGGATCGGTGATCCGTGACATCATCCACCGCATCAAGGACCGCTTTCCGCTGCATGTGCTGGTCTGGCCTGTCAGGGTACAGGGCGAGACAACGGGCGCGGAAGTGACCGCCGCCGTCAACGGCTTCAACGCGCTGGCGTGGGATGGCGCCATTGCGCAGCCCGACCTTCTGATCGTGGCGCGCGGCGGCGGCAGCCTCGAGGACCTCTGGGGCTTCAACGACGAGGGCCTGGCCCGCGCGGTCGCCGCCTCGCGCATTCCGGTGATTTCCGCCGTCGGCCACGAGACGGACTGGACGCTGATCGATCTCGCCGCGGATGTGCGGGCCCCGACGCCGACGGGCGCGGCCGAGATCGCCGTGCCGGTCAAGGCCGATCTCGAGGCGACGCTTGCCAGCCTCGGCGCGCGGCTCAAGGCCGCGGCCTCACGTAATTTCGAGCGCAAGCGCCAGGCGGTGCGCGCGGCGGCGCGGGCCCTGCCCTCGCCCGACCAGCTTCTGGCGCTGCCGCGCCGGCGCTTCGACGAGGCGACGAGCCGGCTCGGCCGAGCGCTTTCGGTCAGCATCGAGCGCAAGCGGGCACGGCTTGCCGGGCAGCGGCTGACGCCGGCCACTTTGTCCCGACGCATGAACGAGGCCCGCACGCTGACCGGCCGCGACCTTGCCCGGGTGCAGGCGGCGTTCTTCGCCATTGTGCGCGAACGCAGGGCCCGCTTTCAGCGCACCTCGACCAGGCTCTCGCCGGCGCCGATTGCCAGGCGGCAGAAACTGCAGGCGGATGCGCTCGCCGGGCTGACACGACGGCAGGACCAGGCGGTTGCCAGACAGCTGGACCGCCTGCGTGGAAAATTGACGCAAGCCGATCGGCTGCTGGCGACACTGTCGCACAAGGCCGTGCTGGCGCGCGGCTTCGCGCTGGTCAAGGATGCCGACGGCGCAGTGATCAAGCTGGCGGCGGAGGTGGCGCCGGGGGCAGCGCTCTCGCTGGAATTTGCCGACGGCAGCGCGGATGCGATCGCGACCAGCGGCACGGCGCGGCCGAAAACAGTCGACAAGCCGGCCGCCAAATCCTCCGCCGCCAAACCGAAGGAACCGGGCAATCAGGGGTCGCTTTTCTAGAGGACGGCATGACCGGATTCGATCCGCATCTTCGGACGCCATCGGGCAAGCCGCGCGCCCGCGCCTTCGGCATCCCGTTCGATGGGGCGCCGGGCCGCTTCAACGCCATCACCGACGTATCAGGCGTTTCGGTTGGGTACGCAACGCTGATCTCAGGCGACGGGCCGCTTAGAGTTGGCACGGGACCAGTGCGCACCGGGGTGACCGCCATCCTGCCGCGGCCGCTCGGCGAACTCGCCACACCGGTGTTCGCCGGCGTCTTCAGCCAGAACGGCAATGGCGAATTGACGGGATCGCACATCATCGAGGAAACCGGCGCCTTCAACCTGCCTGTCACCGTCACCAACACCCATTCCTGTGGCGTTTCGCGCGACAGCACGCTGCGCTGGATGCAGCGCGTGCTGCCGGCGGCACTCGACAGCGCGTGGGGCCTGCCGGTGGCGGCCGAGACCTATGACGGCTTCCTCAACGACATCAACGGCCATCATCTGAGCTTCGAACATGTTGAAGTCGCGCTCGATGCCGCTGCTGGCGGGGCGATCGAGGAAGGTAGCGTCGGCGGTGGCACCGGCATGATCTCATTCGGCTTCAAGGCCGGGTCCGGCACGGCGTCGCGTGTCGTTGCATGGCAGGACAGCCGCTACACGGTCGGCGTGTTCGTGCAGGCGAATTTCGGCAAGCGGTGCAATTTCACCCTTCGCGGCCTGCGGGCCGGGCTCGATCTCGCGGAGCCGGAGATCCGCGAAGGCACGCCGCGCACTGAGAAGGGTTCGATCATCGCCATCCTCGCCACCGACGCGCCGTTCCTGCCGCATCAGATGAAGCGGCTGGCGCGGCGGGTGCCGCTCGGCATCGCCATGACCGGCGGCTTCGGCTACCACAGCTCAGGCGACATTTTTCTCGCCTTTTCGACCGCCAATCCGGAAGCCGCGCTGGCGCCGTCAGGGCGGATGGCCAACGCCGATTTCATACCGGACGTCGATATCGACCCGTTCTTCGACGCGGTCATGCAGGGGGTGGAGGAAGCGATCCTCAATGCGCTGGTCGCCAATGAGGATATGACCGGCCGCGACGGCAATTTCGTGCCGGCGCTGCCGAAGGCCTGGCTTCAGGCCAAATTTCCAAAGGGATAGGCGCCCGCAAAGGGCTGCCTTGCCCGACCCTGCGGCCGGGCGGCTCGTCAGGGCTTGTTCGAATTCGCTTCGCGCTCTTCGGCCTCGGCCGCCTCTTCGAGACGCGACGCAATCAGTTCCTGGATGTCGCCAACCTCTTCCTGGATGTCTTCCAGCGGTATGCCGGCCTCAGCCGCCTTGGCCGCACATTCCCTGGCAAGGGTCTCGGCCTGCTTGTCGATCTCCGCCGGTACGGGCTGGCAATGGACCTTCTCGCCAATCCACCCCTGCAAAAACTCGATCGCATGTTCACTCATACTGCTGCTTCCCTAGCGGCTAAGCCGGTTGGTAATCATAAACGTCCGCATCCCGCAAAGGATGCATGTTCCCATTCCAACCGAGTCGGCGCCGCCCGGCAAGCCGGTCGTGCCCAAGGTCCACAGAGGCGAAGGAAGAAGGTTCAAGGAGCACGTTCTGACTGTTGAGGATAATGGAACTGTTGCCTGGGATCGTTAGCGATCCGACGCGCTGTTTCTATTTGCTTTTCCCCGGCCTTCAAGGCCGATTTGCATCACAATAGGTGTCACAACATGTAGCACGTTTACAGCGCCTTCACGGACACAACCCAAGGTGAGCCGTCGAAGCCGCCGCTATATAGTGACATCGCCACGCAATGTCGACTCTGCTCGCTGCCCTGCTTTTTTCCGCCGCGCTGAGGGCTGGTGCCAGACAGCCACCTCGTCAATGCCCTTGGCATTGTCGGGAACTCGGATCACGGTCGCGATTTGCCCGATATCCACGCATCGGGGTGGTGGCGTCGTTCTATGCCGTGCGAGCGGGCTGACTTTGTCGTCATCGGCGGCGGGCCGGCAGGTGCCGCGGCAGCGCTGACGTTGCGTCGCCACGTGCCCGGACGGCGCGTGGCGCTGTTCGACGCGGGGCGGCCCGACCGGGCAAAGCCGGGCGAGATATTGCCGGCGGTGGCGCAGGGGCTGCTGCGCCAGCTCGGGGTCTGGGCGCCGTTCGTTGCCGCGGGTTTGTTGGGCTGCCCGCCGTGAATGCCTATGCGCCACCTTCATCGTCGTCGTCACCCGTTCTCGTGGCTCCAGTCGAACTGGTAGGCTTCGCCCGGCGCGAAGATCAGCGGAACATAGTCATCGGCGGCTGTGCCGCCCTACTCGAACGGCTTCAGCCTGCGGCCAAGGTCGGTGGGCCCACCAGCCGGATGATAGGTCCCTGCCGCTTGCCGAAGGTGCGATATGCGATCCGGCGTGTGCGCTGTTTGGTCGGCGCAGTGGATTCTGACATTGAGGACTGTCTTTTGCCGGTGCTAAAGTATCCCGCGCTCACTGTTTTGCATTCGCATCGTCTCCAGCGCCTGGCCCCAGGCGACGAGGTCATCGAGCATGGCGTTGACCGCCGCCGCCTGATGCGGACCGGGCTTGAACGTGGAAAAATTCTCGAAATCGGTAAAAAGAGATAGCGCGACCTGAGCCCGCACGACGGCAACCTTGATCTCGCCCATGATCAGTCGCAGATGCTCGACGGCGCGCGTTCCACCAACGCCGCCGTAGCCGACAAACCCGGCGGCCTTGTCATTCCATTCGCGGAACAGATAATCGATCGCGTTCTTGAGCGCGCCTGATGTCGAATGGTTGTACTCGGGCGTGACAAAGACGAACGCATCGAAAGTCGCGATCTTCGCGGCCCAGGCTTTGGTGTGCGGCTGTGCGTACTGACCCATCGAGGGAGGAAGCGCTTCGTCGAGAAGAGGCAGGTCGAAAGCCGCGATGTCCACGACCTCGAAAGAGGCATCGCTCCGCTCCGCAGCGATGCCGTGGACCCAGCGTGCGACGACCTCGGCCTTGCGGCCGGGACGGGTGGTTCCGATGATGATCGCCACATTCAGCAATTGTCTTCTCCTTGAAGCAAGGGCAGTTCTAAACCGGGGCCAAGATGCGCCGCTGTTCAGACAGACTGCCGGCCACCGCACGTGGGGGCGCGGTCGGCGCACACTCGGGGGGTAGTTGTACCGGTCCGCCGCTAGTACGAAAATCCAAACAATATTGAAAAGTCTATTCAGAATTTTCGCCATGCCAACCTGATTGATGCCGCAACGCCTCAGGCTATGACAGTGCGTGGCTCTACCAAGCGGTCTCGCCGCCGTCGACCGGGTAGTTGGCGCCTGTGATGTAAGACGCCCGGTCAGAAGCGAGGAAGGCCGCGAGTTCCACTAGCTCCGCGGGCTGACCGAAGCGCTTGAGAAGCGTCTTTCTGGTTATCGCGTCCCGGGCCGCCTGGTTGTCGCCAAGGTCGCGGTCGGCGGCCGGGGTCAGGAACGGCCCGGGACTGATCGCCACCGCACGAATCCCATGGCGTGCGCCTTCGAGCGCTAATTGTCGCGTCATGGCGATGACGCCCGCCTTCGCTGCGACGTGGCCGACCATCAGGGGGGCCTCGTGGGCGATCATGCCTGCCGCGGACGCGACGTTTATGATGACACCGCCACCGCGCCGGACAAGGTGCGGCCATGCGAACTTCGACACGAAGAAGGGAATGTCGAGCTCGCCAGCTATGGTCGCTCGCCAGTCATCGATAGAGAAGTCGGGCATCGGACCGAAGTATTGTATGGCAGCGTTGTTGTAGACCACGTCGAGCCCGCCGTAAGCGGCCGCGGCATCCTCAACCATCTTCCGCGCCTGTTCGGGGACGGTGAGATCGATCGGCGCGATGCCAGTCATCTCACCGCCGGCGCGACGTATGAGCTGGACCGCGTCGTTGTTGGCATCAACCTTGATGTCGCACCCGACAACCTTTGCGCCTTCTCGCGCAAAGGTCTGTGACGCGACGCGGCCCAGACCTCCTCCGGTGCCGGTGATCAG
Organism: Mesorhizobium sp. LjNodule214; assembly: GCF_964252735.1. Lineage (NCBI taxonomy): Bacteria > Pseudomonadati > Pseudomonadota > Alphaproteobacteria > Hyphomicrobiales > Phyllobacteriaceae > Mesorhizobium > Mesorhizobium sp. LjNodule214. The sequence continues at coordinate 1,826,683 of NZ_CAXUPE020000001.1, read as the reverse complement.
CACAACCTTCTTGTCGAGTATTCCCATAGGTTCCTCCCGGTCTGAACTGTCTCAGGCGTGCAGGCCCCCCTCCGGGGAAGCTAGGACTTCTCAGAACCCGACAAAATCCGTATAAAACTGAAAGTCCTTTTCAAGGAATTCGAAATGCGGAGTCCAGCCACACCGAGCGTCGATCAGCTTCTGGTGCTGCTTACAGTGGCCGAAACGGGAAGCTTTACCGCCGCCGCCAAACGCCTGGGGCGCGCCACGTCCGCCATCAGCTACGCGATCGACACGCTGGAACAACAGCTCGGTCTTTCGCTGTTCGATCGTGGAACGACGCGCAAGCCAAAGCTCACGCAACATGGCGAAGCGATCCTGTCAGAAGCCCGGGCGGTTGCCCACAGCATCGAGACATTGCGCGCGCGAGTCCGGGGATTCCTCGATGACCTTGAACCCGAAGTGTCGCTTGTGGTCGACAGCATGCTGCCAGGCGATCGGCTGACAAGGTTGCTTGGTGAATTCAACGCCCAGTTCCCCACGGTGCCAATTAGGCTCTTGGTGCAGACCCTTAGCGGGGTCGAGCGGGCGGTCCGAAACGGTCATGCTCGAATCGGCGTGGGAAGCCAACTGCACATGGACATGACGGGATTTCGCCGCATCGACATTGAAAGCGTCCAGATCATTCCCGTGGCTTCGCCTAATCATCCTCTGGCTCAGGCGAGCAAGGCTGCTCCACGGCAGGCAAGCGATTTCGTCCAGCTTGTTCTTTCGGAGCAACCGGCGGGGGAAAGCCGGGACTTTGGCGTTGTCAGTCTCAATACCTGGCGCATCGGTGATCAAGCAGCGAGGCACAAGCTTCTTCTCGCCGGACTCGGATGGGCCGGAATGCCGGAGCCGATCGTTCGCGCCGATATCGCATCCGGAAGGCTCGTGCGACTGCACCTTCCCGACTGGCGTGGTGGAGAATATACCCTGCAGGCCGTACACATGACCGATACTCCGCCGGGTCCAGCCGGACGGTGGCTGATCGAGCGATTGGTCACGCTGTCGGACGGGGGCGAGGCGCCTATCCAGGAAATTGCAAAGCCGACCAAAGCAAAGCGCGCCACCCGGACTAGGCCTGCCGAGCGCCGGCCGGGCAGCAACTGATGGCGCGCCCAATGGAGCCTGGCCGTTGTCCTGCTTGGTCAACTTGATGCGGTTTCCCTACGGTCAACAGTACCGACATGAACGCCGTAGGCCCCGATCACCTCCATGCGCTGACATATGCCTTCCCTGTCATAGGGCTGAAGCAGGCGCCGACGGTGGGCCTGAATGCCAGGCTCGCCCCGAAAACCCCATCTGTTGGCCAACGAGAAAGAGCTCTTCCATGTACTCGCGGTCGAACTCCGATCGAGCCGCTTTCATGAATTCTGATGGAATGGAGGTAAACAAAGTGTTCGTGTTGGTTTCGCGAGCGATGCGATCCACTTCCCGCAAGTCCGATAAGCCCTGGTATTTTGTCAGGGTCGCGATGGATCGGATCGCAAGCGGAAAAGTAGCTTCCTCGGTAGGCTTGTAGTCGGGTGTGAACTTGCCGTTGCGGATCACATAGAGAGTTCGTTCTCTCGCACCGCCAAACGCCACTCGCTCAAATCGGGAGAAAATTATCCGCGGTGGCGCGAAGAAGATTTGAGCCGTGACGCCACCATCGACATGTAGTTCGTCGTAGGTGCGTCCATGGACGTTCACGCGTATTCGCACGGGAGGGAAAGCGCCAGGGATGGCGCTCGATGCGAGCAGAACCCGAACGATGAGATCACGACGATCAGGCTGCTGCCTCGCGGCGATCGCCGAAAGATCCCAGATGACGGGGCGCTGAGCGTCAATATTGGTGGTCTGCACGATCAGACGACGCCCCTTGGAGTACTCCCGCGCGATCGCATCTACTACATCGTCCGTCATGTATTGTTCGATCAAGCGCTTAAGTGGAGCCGTGTCATACCGGGACGATCCGAGGAAACCGAAGATCCCGCGATCGATGACAAGGTCACTGTTGCCGTACTTCGTATATACGTCCTTCAACACTCCGTCATATTGAGGCCCAAGGAAGGCGAACGGGGCGGCAAGTGCGCCTGTCGAGACGCCCGTCACCACCTCGAATTGAGGGCGCAGACCGCTCCGGGTCCATCCGGTGAGAAAGCCGGCAGCAAAGGCGCCATCGCCGCCGCCACCTGAGATGGCCAGAAAGTCGGCTTTCCTGGTGCTTGACCCCAATTCGCCGGCAAGAGCGGACTCCCTGACCTAGCCATATTGCCGGCGGATGCCCGCCTCCATCGCTGGCGTGAACTCGTCGCCCCAGAATCGGATATCGCCGTAGCCGCTGACACGGGCGGCATCAAGTTGCGTCCCCGGCACGGCCACGCGATCGTGCATTGCAAGGCACCCACTCATCATAGCCGCAAAGGTCACAAGTAGAGCCGCGCGGGTTACACGGCCACATGTCATCGCTCGAACCCCTCCAGCAAGAATTCTCCTCAGGATTGCCACCGCCTCTTGTTTCGATTGGGTTCCGCATCTCGCACAGACCGACCATACCGGTCAGGTTCAGCGTCACCGCTCAGAGATAGCTGGGATCGGCGAAGCCCTGCAGGGTTTCGAATCCAGTCTCGTCCATGTCCGTGACATTGGTTTCCTTGCCGATGGCCCGGGCTCCGATTGTCTGGTCGAACAGGCGCATGTTCCAGTAGCCTTCCTCCCTGAACCGCCCCCAGCGCCAGATGGCTAGTCTCGGACGCATCGAGTGAACCATTCAGGCAATCCATGGCAGGTGATCGATGAGCACCAGCACCGAACTTCGATTGTCAGTTCGTCCGAATTGGTTTGCGATCTTCTCTGAGACATGAGGCGTCCTAAGCTAGGACTTCTCTGAACCCGACAAAATCCGTATAAAACTGAAGGTCCTTTTCAAGGAATTCGAAATGCGAAGCCCGGCGATGGCGAGTTCGATCAGCTTCTGGTCTGCTGACAGTGGCCGAAACGGGAAGCTTTAGCGCCGCGGCCAAACGCCTGCGGCGCGCTACGCCCGCCATCAGCTACGCAATCGACACGCTGGAGGCGCAACTCCAGGCGCTAACGGCTGCTTCGCGCCAGAGGTGGACTTGAGACTCCAGCCGCACTCTGCGGATTGTTCTCGGAGCCGACTCTCTTATGAAGTCTAAGCGATAGACTATCCGGCAACGCACCCATAGGATGCAAGAGTCGCCGTCTCAAGGCATTTGCGTGATGACCCAGGATCGCGTTCCGCGCCGCCTCGTAGCAATCCTTGCTGCCGACGTATCAGGCTACAGCCGGCTCATGGAGCAGAACGAGGCTGGAACGCTTGATGTGCTGAGGGCGCAACGTCGCGACATCCTAAGCCCACTGATTGCCAGATACGGCGGTCGTCTGGTCAAGCTCATGGGCGACGGCATACTGATTGAATTCGGCAGCGCCGTTGATGCGGTGCAATGCGCAATTGAGCTTCAGCGCGAAACCGGGCTGGCAAACGACAAGATACCGCACAAATCGCGGATGGTTCTGCGCATTGGCATCAACGTTGGCGACGTGATCGTCGAAGGGGATGACCTCTACGGCGACGGCGTTAACATTGCTGCCCGGCTCGAGGCACTAGGGCAGCCCGGTGACATCTGCATCGCCGGCAATGTCTACGATCAAGTCAGGAAAAAGATTGAAGCCCGATTTGACGATCTTGGCGCAATGGCTCTCAAAAACATCTCCGAGCCGGTACAGGTTTACCGGGTCAAGGCACAGACGCAGACTGCAATATTCAGCGACGATTCGTGGAAGCTGCCGCTGCCGTCAAAGCCGTCCATCGCAGTCCTGCCATTCACAAATATGAGTGGCGAAACCGATCAGGATATGTTTGCCGACGGGCTGACCGAGGACCTCATTACAGACCTCTCGCGCAACACAGGTCTGTTCGTGATCGCCCGACACTCGACTTTCGCATACAAAGGAAAGTCAATCGACGTTCGGTTGATCGCACGCGATCTTGGAGTGCGGTATATTCTGGAGGGCAGCGCTCGACGCTCCGCAGGCCGGGTGCGGGTCAACGTTCAATTGATCGATGCAACCGAAGGAGGTCACCTGTGGGCCGAACGGTTTGATAGGGGGCTTGAGGATATTTTCGCTGTCCAGGATGAAGTGACGGGGCGCATCGTCCAGGAACTCGCGGGGCGTCTCGCTCCACGGCCGGAACGAAACCGACCAAAGGATATTTTGGCCTACGACCTCTGTGTGCGAGCCAGAAGCCTGATTGAGTTCAATGCCGGATCTCCGGCAGCCCGCGAGGCAAGTTTGATCGCGTGGCAGGCCACTGTTGTCGATCCCGGATATGCCGAGGCCTATCGATTGCTAGCATTCGCGCTCTGGCAAGCTTGGGCATTGGCGATCGAGCCGAAAGAGCCATCGAGATCGATTGCGCTGGAGATGGCTTCCCGAGCCGTGCAACTCGATCCGGATGACGCCGCAAACCGATGGGTGCTCGGTTATCTTTTTGCACATGAGCGAAAATGGGTTGAATCGGAATCGGAATTCTCGGCTGCTCTGGCAATTGATCCGAACCACGCCGACGCTCTGGTCCTCTACTCTGAAACACTTTCTTTCGACGGTCGTCCTCTTGAGGCTATAGAACTTTTGAAGCGCGCCCTGCGTGTCAATCCGCATCCAGCAGCTTGGTACTACTGGGAGTATGGTTTGTCTTACTACGCCGCGCGCCAGTACGAGCTCGCGTTGGAGATGCTGACTGTCCCCTCGACCTACGCAACGGGCTCCCGACGCGTTTTAGCAGCAACCCTTGCGCAACTTGGGAGAACGGAAGAGGCGAAACGCGAGGCAGCGCAGTTCTTGGCCGATAACCCAAAATTCACCATCAGCCACTGGGCGGCGAGCCAGCCTGCACGTGACGAGACAATCGTACAGCATTTCGTCGAGGGGTATCGCAAGGCCGGACTCGCCGAATAGGTATGGTCGGGCCCAATCAGCAGTCCTTGTATCCATTCGAGCGTCATGCGTGCCTCGGCGTTTTGTCCCGCCGGCGACAAGCTAATGCGCAGCGCCAGCGCCTGGATAATCTCCCGACAATGCGAGGTCTGCGCCGATTGCTCGACGAAACATTTCCGTGCGGCCTGGAATGCTCAGGATCGGAGGCGCGAAGACCGAGATCGCCTTTGGGTGAACCTTGAAATGGGCCGGTGTCGAGGTGACGATCTCACCATCGGTGTTGACCGGCATCGGCTTCTCCGTCTCGATGTCGAACTCGACGCACCTGGCCGTGCGTACCTCACGCCAGGCGCCATGCGTTCCAGAACGGAACGAGCGGAGCATCAGCGCCAGCTTCCAGAGATTCGTCATTTCCAAGCTATAGAGATCGAGATGTCCGTCATCGATCTCGGCCGTCTCTTCCACAACGTTGCCGCCGCCGTAGTGCCGACCGTTTCCAACCGCGATCTGGTAGGTTTCGGCTTCGATCGCCGCGCCTTTCTCGGTAATCCTCGCGTGAAACCTGGCGGCCCGCGTCAACACTTTCATCGCCGCCAGCGCATAGCCAAGCCTGCCGAAACGCTTCTTCAGAGCGGGGTCCAGACTCTGCGCCAGTTCGGTGCTGAGTCCGATACTCGCGACGTTGAAAAAGGCATGACCATTGACCGTGCCGACATCGATCAGCCGGGTTTGGCTTCGCGCGATCACATCGGCGGCCTGCAGGAGATCCATCGGAATATTGAGTGTGCGAGCGAGGTCATTCGCCGTTCCCATAGGAATAATGCCCATCGGCAGGCCGCTTTCCATCACTGCCATCGCCGCCGACGATACCGAACCATCGCCACCGCACACAACCACAAGATCGGCCGTATGGCGTAAGCGAACGATGTCACGAGCGATCTCAGGCAACGCCTCGAACGTCTCGACGGTGACGGAAAGCCGACCTCCCTCCAGCCGCTCCACAACTGGCGCGATCAGCTCCTGGCCGCGCCGCGCCTTGGGATTGAGGAGCAGCAATGCGCGCCTTTTGTCTAATTTGCTCATTCAAAGTACGGTCCGATGGTTCATGGGCTCGACGCACATAAGGTGGCTGCTTCCAGATTGCGACCGCAACCGACGCTTTTGACCCCATCCGGACACACCAGCGCCACGCAGGCTTGCTCCGCCGAGTGGTTAGTGAGATAGGCGCACGACCTCCATACTGGGAATAAGCAGGAGCTTTCCCGAGCGGCATTGGTCATCACGCACAGTTTAAAGCGCTGGGAGGATTGTCAGGAGATGGCGGCCGACGGCATCCGCGGTGACCTTGTCTCCGCCGCGACATCACGAATGTCGGTGGTTGCGGGGACGCGACGTCTGATCACACGGAACGCAAGGCGCTAACAAGAACGGATAGCCGTCGACATCACGAGAGCGATCAACCAGCGTGAGGAAAGCGCGACCAGATGAAGCGACGGGCGAATTTGCGGATCGCCCGGTGAGAAGCAATCGCCAAGTGGTTAAGGAAGGCGCCTTAGCTCCCATTCCTGCAGGTCGCACGGGCCGTGGGCAAGGTGCGGGCAAAGCGTGGGCAAAGCCAAAATTTTGTAAATAAAGTCAATGGTCATGGTGGACCCGGAGGGTCAGCGTTTTCTACACAAAATCAATATGTTAGCGGCTGGTTCGCCAACCCATATCTCTCGTATGATCTCGTATGGTCTGGCGAACCCGATAACAACAATGACTCCGCTTGAATGTCAGCTCCGCGCTTTTCCGGCTTCTCGAAAGCAGATGAGGTGGATGGCTCCCGCTCCCGGCATCACAGTGCCACAGTGGGTTTGCTGTCAGGCAACCCGAGCCAAGGAGCCATCCGCCATGCAGATTACCACCGTGGGCCTTGATCTGGCCAAGCGCATTTTTCAAGTTCACGCCGTCGACGCGTCTGGAGACGTTGTCGTTCGCAAGGCACTGCGCCGATCGCAAGTTCTGCCGTTCTTCACCAAGTTGCCGCCCTCACTGATCGGCATGGAGGCGTGCGGCACATCGCATCATTGGGCTCGAGAGTTGACGGAGCTCGGCCATGAAGTCCGCCTGATGCCACCGTCCTACGTGAAGCCCTATGTGAAGCGCGGAAAGAATGATGCGGTGGACGCGGAAGCGATTTGCGAAGCGGTGACACGCCCGACCATGCGTTTTCGTCGTGATGAAGTCAGCCGAGCAGCAAGCGGCCCTATCGCTTCACCGCGCCCGTAATCTTCTGGTCAAGCAGCGTACGCAACTGGTGAATATGATCCGCGGCCTGTTGGCCGAGTTCGGCATCGATATTCCCGAAGGTTTGGAGCGGGCGCTTAGGCTGGCGCGCCAGATAGCCGCGAAGAAATCCACATTGGACGTACCGGCAATGGCACTGCAGATTCTGTGTCTCCTGTGCGAGCAGGTGCTCGACACCCATGCCCGGCTCCAGACCATTGACCGGTCGATCCTTGCCCAGCAAAGAACGAATGAAGTGGCACGGCGTCTATCGACCATACCTGGCATTGGCCCGATCGGTGCCACTGCGTTGGCGGCCTCGGTTGCTGATCCGAGTCGGTTCCGCTCGGGTCGAGAGTTTGCCGCCTGGCTCGGGCTGACACCTTCGCAAAACTCGAGCGGCGGAAAGGACCGTCTCGGGCACATCACCAAGATGGGCGACCGGTACCTGAGAAAGCTCCTTGTGATCGGCGCGACCTCTCTGATCCGACGGGCAAGGCATAAGCCCGAGGCTGCGGATCCGCGCCTCCTCGCGTTGCTCGCCAGGAAGCCAGCGCGCGTGGCGAGCGTAGCCATGGCAAACAAGATGGCCCGCGTGGTGTGGGCTATCATGGCGCGCGGCGAAACCTATCAAGCGCGTCATGCTCCGAACCTTGCAGCGTAAGTTGCGCAGAAGACGAGACACTGAAGCAGAAATCAGATCGAGCCGATCAATCGGCTCCATGAGGTTGTAAGAGCGACGCGATGTGATGGCGAGACCGGTCAGGTCGGGAACAGGGATAACCCATGCGATGTCGGAGGCATCATAGCCTGCAAAGCAGATTGGGACCTTGTTCGCCGACCCCATCAGGGCCAGCAGCTTCGAACGGCTGCATGAACAGGCCGGACAGAAGACTGCACCCGACCAATGCGCCAGAACAACGAATTACCTCTTGCAATGTGGGAGCCATCCACAGAGGACATCGCAGGATCCATCACCAACGTCGTACTCGCGCGCCATCAACCGACATTGATCGATGGAACCCACGGGCATTGCCCTCACAGCCAAAAGACGAGCCTATGTCCTGACCAGAGCAAGCCGGCGATCCAAAACGATGCGCTCTTTAGTCGGGAAGGCCAGCCTTGCGGTAGCCTTCGACGAAGCGCTGGAGCACTTCCTCGTTGTCGAATGGCTGGGATGTTGCCCAGTGCCTGATGCTGAAATGGGGATCGCTCATCATGAAAAATTCCGCCTCCTGACGGGCTTCATCCAGGCGCCCGAGCTCCGCGAGGGCCGCCGCAAGCAAGCGCCGCGACGTGGTGCGGTAGGTTTCCGGCTTGCGCAAAGCCTCAACCGCGGATTGATAGTCGCCGAGCGCATAATAGGCTTGGCCTGCCATCCAATAGTACCATCCCGGTGGGCGCGGATTGAGCCGCAACGCCCGCTTCACGAATTCGACGCCCTTGACCGCGTCGCCCCTCAGGGTGATGAGATCCGAGCGCATCGCCCAGGCATCGGCATGATTAGGATCAAGCTTGAAGGTTGCCTCGAACTCGGCATCCGATTCCGCGTAACGCCGTTCGTGACCAAGTATGATGCCCAGCCCCCAGCGGTTCCCGGCATCGTTAGGGTCGAGCGCAACTGCCCGCTGCGCTTCCGCGAGCGAGCGAGGCTGGTTGGTTTCTTTCGGCTCGTTCCAGAACAGCCAGCCGAGCCAAAGGTTGAGGGCCAGCCAGCAATGTGCTTCGGCATAGTCAGGATCGAGTCCGATCGCCTTTTCCAGGAGCATGCGCGCTTCCCGCGCGTCTAACCCGGTCTGAAAACTGACGCCGCGGGCTCGCACGCAAAGGTCATAGGAGACTCGTCGGCCGTTTGCGCGCCGGCTGTCCGGCCAAGCATTTGCGGTTCGCGAGGGCCTCGATGCCACCTGTTCCTATGACGACTACAAGGCGATGATCAGTGGAGAGTTGTCTCGCGAGGACAGGATAGACGCCGTCGCCATCTGTACGCCGAATTTCACGCACTTCCCCATCAGCAAGGCGTTCTTGGAAGCGGGCTTTGACGTCATTTGCGAAAAGCCGCTAACGGCGACCCTGGAAGACGCCATCGCACTAGAAAAGCTGGTGCGCGACACCGACAGGTCATGGGCGTGACCTACACGTATTCGGGTTATCCGATGGTGCATGAAGCACGGCACATGGTCGCCACCGGTCAACTCGGAAAGATCCGGACCATCCAGGTCGAATATCCGCTTGAGTGGATGGCGACTGCGATCGAGACAGAGGGCAACGTCCAGGCAGCTTGGCGTACCGATCCCAAAAAGAACGGCAGAGGTGGCTCGATCGGCGACATCGGCACGCATGCCTACCACCTTGCGGGGTCCGTCTCTGGAATTAAGCTCGAGTCACTTACTGCAGATCTCGCCACGTTCGTTCAAGGGCGGGCGCTCGACGACAACGCGCATATGATGCTTCGCTATCAAGATGGCGCCCGCGGTCTTGCGATACAAATTTAATCGCCAAAATGTAAAATTTCGCAACAAATTCAATAACTTAACTGAAAAACGATGGTACCGTTGGCTGGGATCGAACCAGCGACCTCCGGATCCACAATCCGGCGCTCTAACCAGCTGAGCTACAACGGCACGTCTGCCTAAGCAGGATCCAGGTGAAGCTTGTTCTCCGGGACCCGAACTGTCGTTCGGCGATGCGTCCAATACGGGCTATCGGATCTTAATTCAAGGCCTTTGAGAAGCAAAGGTACGGTTCTACAAACCGCGCCGGATTCCGCCAGACAAAAGAAAAGGCCGGCGGGAGGAGGTGCCGGCCTTTTCCTGTTACGAGCCAGCGGGAGGAGGTGCTGGCTGGTCACCCCGGGGAGCAGAGGGAGGAGGTTCCACTCGCCGGGTATTCACTTGGTCACTTTATCGCACATCTATTTGTCTGACGAAATGCGACGTTTTGATGCATCGCCAGGACGTGCGCAAATATTAGGCGGCCTTGATGTCCTTCAGGGCCTTCTCGAAAGCGGTCTTGACCGGCTTGGAGACGTCCTCGGCAGCCTTGGAAGCAACGGCCTGGAATTCCTTGGCCTGCTCGACGGTCGTCTCGACACGCTTGCGCAGGAACGCGGTCTGCAGCTCGACGACTTCCGACAGCGACTTGGCGCCGATCAGGGCTTCGAGATGCGAGAAGCCGGCTTCGGCATTGGCGCGCAGAGCGGCAATGGTCTTGAGCGACAGGTCGCTGGAAACGGTCTTGGCGGTCTCGTAGGTCGACTCCAGAACCTTCTGGGTCTCCTCAGCGCCGGTCTTCAGCTTGGTGTAGGCCTCTTTCGACTGCTCGACGCCCTTTTCGGCGAAAGCGCGAATCTGGTCGGTGGTCTTGGAAGCATCGAAGGTCGGGAATTCAACGTTCTCGATCGTCTCGCCGGTCTTGGTCTTGGACATTTTCCATCCTTTTCAGTGGTAGCGGCTTTGACAGAAAGCCGTCTCGTTCATGTATAATGGCAATATAGAGGTTTTTTTGTGCGATGCAACATCTTTGTTGCGGTGCACCATAAAATTCTTCCCCACCGTTAACCAAGAGCCCAGAGATTCCGACCGCTGCACGTCATAGCTTGTGGACCTTCGCCCCGCCGGCTTTTATTAACAAAGCGTTAACTGAAATTGCCCGCCGAGGGATTCGCCAAGCGCATGCCGCCTGAAAACTACTCCTTCCTCGACGTCGCCGTGCTCGACGCGGTCCGCCAGCGCTTCGCCGCCGGCGACGCGATCGCCATATTGTCGGCGGACCTCGAACAGGTGATCTGGGCCAATGGGCCCGGGGCCGCGGTGTTCGGCTACCCGGATATCGAGGCCATCATCGGCGCCTCGGCACGGCTGCCGTTGATCGCCCGGCGCCAGATCATGGCGACCAGCAGCTTTCCGGAAATCGGCAGCGACCGCGCCATCACAGTCAGGCTGGCGACCGGCCTCAGCAGCCGTGCCGTCGGCTTCCTAGCCAGCGCGGTCAGGATGCCGGATGGCGAGCATGCGATCATGCTGGTGTTGCCGGCGGCGCAAACCGGCTCGCGCAGCCCGGCCGAAATCGCCAGCCGCGCCATTGGCGGCTTTACCGAGGTCGGCCATTTCATCGCCTTCATCAACGCCGCGGGCCGTGTCGAGGCCGCCTCGGACGGCTTTGCGGCGCTCGGGATCCTGCCCGAGACGCTGGCGGCGCTTGTCGCCGATGTGGCGAACGAGGACGACCGTATCGTCAAGCGCCTGGTTCCGGGCGGAGCCAATTCCTATCCGGCCGGGCTCGCCCGGCTGACCGATGCGCGCCACCTGCTGGTGGTCATCGACGAAGACCAACTCGACGATGAAGGGGCCGTTGGTGAGCCCTACACTGCATCGGCAGAAGACAACAAGGCTGCCCGGCCAGAGACGGGTCAGGACAATGAGCCCACGACAACACCTCCGACGGGTGCAGCAACGGAAGTGACGCAGGACGCCGGCAGCGTTGTGCGGCCGGCCGACGAGCAGCCTGCCCCTTCGGCGACGCAGAGCCCGGACGACAGTGACCGGCAAACAACGGGCGGAGCACTGGCGCAACACGAACACTGGTACTTCAACGCCGGCGGGGATGAGGCGAGACAGCCGAACCGGTCAGGCACGCCGGCGCAGGTCGAGGCACCGGAACCCGACGCCCCGGCCGAAAGCAGGGCCGCTTCTCCCACTGAGCGCCCCGCCGCTGCGACAATCGACCGTTCTGCGCCGCCGCTGCGCTTCGTCTGGCGCACCGATGCCGAAGGCAGGTTCAGCGCTCTATCGGCGGAATTCGCCGGGATCGTCGGCAAGCCTGCCGCCGATGTGATCGGCCGCCGCTTCAAGGATGTGGCTGCCACTTTCGGTCTCGATGCCTCGGGCGAGATTGCCGGCCTGCTGGAGCGGCGCGACACCTGGTCCGGCCGTTCGGTGCTGTGGCCGGTGGCCGGCACCGATCTCAAGATACCAGTCGATCTGGCGGCATTGCCGGTCTATGGCCGCAGCCGCGCCTTCGAAGGTTTTCGCGGTTTCGGCGTTGCCCGCAGCGGCGACGCGGTGGCCGATCCGGAAGCGATCGGCATGGCGCTTGTCCCAAATGGCGAGACGCACGGGCCTAGCGAGCCGGCGGTCGAGGCGCCCGAGAGGGAGACAGCCGAGCCGGCCGACCCGTTCAAGGGCGAAGTGCCGGCGCTGACCATCGTGCCGAAGCCGGAACGCCGCTTCGCCGACAAGGTGATCCGGCTGGCCGAGCATCGGCAACCGGCCAACGATAAGGGCCTGTCGACCCTGGAGCGCAGCGCCTTCCGCGAGATCGGCGAGCGCCTGAAGAAAGACAGCGCGACCCCGGTCGAACAGCCGCCGGCCGCGGAGACCCGGGCCAAGGAGGCGAAGCCAGCCGCCGACAGGGATGCCCCGATCGAGGCGACCGGGCTGGCTGACCAGGCCTCGCCTGAGCAGTCGGGTGCCGCACAGGGGCCGGCTGCCGATGCCGGGGAGCAAGCGGCGACCGTCAGCGAACCGGCGGATGGGGAAATACCGCCGGCCTCGGCGGAAAGCGAAACGGCAGCGGGTGAACCGCCCAAGAGCGACGCCGAGGACGAGAAGGATCTGGCGCGGCTCGATGGCGCGCAGCCGGACGAAGACAGCGAAGAGGAGCCGACGGCGTCTGCCGTTTCAGGTTCGCTGCTCGACTATGCCGACCACACGGACGAACCCGGCCAGGTCGCGGACAATAGCGACGACGCGCCGGTTTCCCCGGACCGGGCGGCAACGGCGCCAGAAGCTACCAAGACTGACGATGTCGAGCCGGCCGTTGCCGAGACGCCGGCTACGCGCGCCGGCGACGACAGCATGACGGCCGACGATTTCCGCGACGCCGAGGACAGCGAGGATTGGGCGCGATCCGGCGAGGACACCGCTGCTTCCGCAGAGCAAGCCGCTTCGTTGGCAAAAGACAACCTCTCCGACGCGGCCGTGCCCCCGCCAGAGCGGCCGCTGCTCGAGGTGCCGCCGCTCAAGCTCGACGGGTTCCTGCCCTCGGCTTTCTCAACCGGGGATGAGACCAAAGCCCCTGATACATCGATCATCGGCAAGCTGCCGGTGCCGCTGCTCATCCATTCCGGCGACGAGCTTCACTACGCCAATGACGAATTCCTCCATCTGACCGGCTATGACGCGCTCGATGATTTGGCCGATGCCGGAGGCCTCGGCGCCTTGTTTGCCGATCATTACTCCGACGACGGCGCTGCCGACGAAAGCGATCGCGCGCTCAGGCTGAAGACGCGCGACGGGCAGGAATTCCCGATCGACGCCATCCTGCGCTCGGTTCCGTGGCGCGGCGGCAAGGCGCTGATGCTGGTGGTGCGCCGTTCAGGCGAGGACGAGGCGCCGGCCGCGGCCCTTCATGGCCTGTCGGACGAGCCGACCCAGCCTGATGTTTCCGAGCTCAAAAGCCGCATTGCCGAAATGCGTACCATCATCGACACCGCCACCGACGGCGTGGTGCTGATCGGTCGCGACGGCGCGATCCGTTCGATCAGCCGTCCGGCGGAAGCGCTGTTCGGCTTCGACAGTGACGAGGTGGCCGGCAAGCCGTTCGCCTCGCTGTTCGCCATCGAGAGCCAGCGCGCGGCGCGCGACTATCTCAACGGGCTCTCCGAGCCCGGCGTCGCAAGCGTGATGAATGACGGCCGCGAGGTGATCGGGCGCGAGGCGCAAGGCCGCTTCATTCCGCTGTTCATGACCATCGGCAGGCTGCCCAGCGACAGCGGCTTCTGCGCCGTGGTGCGCGACATCACGCAGTGGAAGCGAGCCGAGGAAGATCTTACCCAGGCGCGCGCCGTGGCCGAGCGCGCCTCCTCGCAGAAGACGGATTTCCTGGCGCGCATCAGCCATGAGATCCGCACGCCGCTCAATGCCATCATCGGCTTTTCCGAACTGATGGTGGACGAGAAATTCGGCCCGGTGGCGAACGACCGCTACCGCGACTATCTGCGCGATATCAACCGCTCGGGCAACCACGTGCTCGACCTCGTCAACGACCTGCTCGACATTTCGAAGATCGAGGCCGGCCAGCAGGAGATGGACTACGAGGCGGTGTCGCTCAACGATACGCTAGCCGAGACGGTGGCGATGATGCAGCCGCAGGCCAATCGCGAACGCGTTATCATCCGCTCCAGCTTCGCTTCGCGGCTGCCGGAGGTGGTGGCGGATTTGCGCAGCGTGCGCCAGATCGCGCTCAACATCCTGTCCAACGCCATCCGCTACACGCAGGCCGGTGGCCAGGTCATCGTCTCGACCGCCTACGAGACCTCGGGCGATGTCGTCATGCGTGTGCGCGACACCGGCATCGGCATGAGCCAGGCCGAGATCGAGCAGGCGCTGAAGCCGTTCAAGCAGATCAATGCGCTGAAGCGCGGACGCGGTGATGGCACCGGTCTCGGACTGCCGCTGACCAAGGCGATGGTCGAGGCCAACCGGGCCCGGTTCAGCATCAACTCCACGCCCGGCGAAGGCACGCTCGTCGAAGTCGCCTTCCCCTCGACCCGCGTGCTGGCGGAGTAGACCCCGATCCATTGCTTTATGCAGCAAAAGAAAAGGCGTCCAGTGGACGCCTTAGGTAATGAGATTGCTGTCACAATGGGGCTTGAGCGAAACTGATCCTCAGGGGACGAGGACGGGATTTCTCCCTCAAGTTACGTGCGACTATCGGCGCCGGCCCTTAACAAATCCTTACCGGCCGGCCGGAAAATTTACGAATGTGTACCACTCATGAAATCTAGGTAAATTCGACCGAGATAATTCGTTAACCAGCGCGAATGGCCATTTTAGCCATGCATGCCGTTCTCCCAAAACCGCTACACACTTTTGGGCGGCATGCATCAGTCGGCAAGCTGCGGCAGATTTTTGAACAGTTCCAGCGCCTCGGGATTGACGAGCGCTTCCTTGTTCTTGATGGCGCGGCCATGCACGACGTCGCGTACCGCAAGTTCGGTGATCTTGCCCGATTTGGTACGCGGAATGTCGGTGACGGCGACGATCTTTGCCGGCACGTGGCGAGGGCTCGCCCCGATGCGGATTTTCGCGCGGATGCGTTTTTCCAGATCGGCGTCCAGCACCACGCCGGTGGCCAGCCGCACGAACAGCACGACGCGCACGTCATTGTCGAAATCCTGGCCGATGCACAGCGCCTCGAGGATCTCCGGCATCTGCTCGACCTGGTTGTAGATCTCCGCGGTGCCGATCCTGACGCCGCCCGGATTGAGCGTCGCGTCGGAGCGGCCATGGATGATCAGGCCGCCATGCGCCGTCCACTCGGCGAAGTCGCCGTGGCACCAGACATTGTCGAAGCGCTCGAAATAGGCGGCCTTGTACTTCTTGCCCTCGGGGTCGTTCCAGAAGCCGATCGGCATTGCCGGAAACGCTTTTGCGCAGACCAGCTCGCCCTTCTCCTGCCGGACCGGCCTGCCGTCGTCGTCCCAGACGTCGACGGCAAGGCCGAGGCCGGGTCCCTGGATCTCGCCGGTCCATACCGGCTCCGTCGGCACGCCGAGCACGAAGCAGGAGACGATGTCGGTGCCACCGGAGATCGAGGCCAGATGCACGTCCTTCTTGATGCCGTCATAGACGAAGCGGAAATCCTCCGGCGACAGCGGCGAACCGGTCGAGGAGATGGTGCGCACGGTCGAAAGGTCATGCGTGCGGGCAGGCTGAAGGCCAGCCTTGCGCACGGAATCGATGAATTTCGCCGAGGTGCCGAAATAGGTCATCTTCTCGGCGTCGGCGAAGTCGAACAGCGCGTTGCCGTCCGGGTAGAAAGGCGAGCCGTCATAGTGCAGCAGCGTCGCACCCGATGCCAGGCCGGAGACCAACCAGTTCCACATCATCCAGCCGCAGGTGGTGAAGTAGAAGAAGCGGTCGCCGTCGAGCAGGCCGGCATGCAGGCGCTGTTCCTTGACATGCTGGATCAACGTACCGCCGGCCGAGTGGACGATGCATTTGGGGATGCCGGTCGTACCTGAGGAAAACAGGATGTAGAGCGGGTGCGCGAACGGCAGCCTCTCGAAGCTGACCGGCTTGGCGGCAAAGGGAGACAGGGCCTCCTCCAGGGCATCCGCCCTGTCGATGGTCGCCGCGACATCGGCCGATGTGCCGAGATAGTCGACGATCAGGATCTTGCGGACGGAAGGCAGCTTTGCCGCCACCGCCGCGATCTTGTCGGCGACTTCGATCGCCTTGCCATTGTACCAATAGCCGTCCGGCGCGATGAAGACGACCGGCTCGATCTGGCCGAAACGGTCAAGCACGCCCTGCTCGCCGAAATCGGGAGAGCAGGACGACCAGACGGCGCCGATCGAGGCCGCCGCCAGCATGGCGGCCACGGTCTCGGGCATATTGGGCATCATGGCGGCGATGCGGTCGCCCTTCTTCACCTTCAGCGATAGGAAAAGCTGCTGCAGACGCGAGGTCAGCGCGTGCAACTCATTCCAGGACAGCCGCCGCTCGACCTTGTCCTCGCCGCGAAAGACGATCGCCTCACCGGACCCGGTTTTCTTCAAAAGGTTCTCGGCGAAATTCAGCGTCGCGTCGGGATAGAAGGCTGCCCCCGGCATCCTTTCGCCATCGATCAACACGCGGCTGCCCCCACCGGTGCTCTTGTCGCCGACGATACCGCAAAAATCCCAGACCAGGTCCCAGAACGTCTCGCGATCGTCGATCGACCAGCGGTGAAGCTCTGCATAGGAGGCGAAGGAGAGACCGGTTTTCGCCGCAGCGGCCTTCATGAAGGCCGTCATCGGCGCGGCGCCGATCTGGTCTTGCGTCGGGATCCAGAGTGGTGCGTCGGCAGCCATGATCGTTCCTCCACGGGCTGCATCGCTTATGCATATCGCAGCGCAGCAGAGCAAGATTTTGTTCCGACAAGCGATGACGCATCGGGAAAACCGCCGGCAAAGCAGACGTCCGTGGCTGTTGGTGTGCGCAAATGCCATCGCCGGGCCATAAAGACTTGAAATGCGTCAGCGCTGGGTTACACCCGTCGGGCGATTTGTCGGCAATGGAAGCAACCGGGGCGATATGCGATCATCTTTGATCCGGCGCGGAATATGGGTGATCGGCGTTGCCGTGCTCGTCATCGCGCTGGTTGTCGCCGCCCTGCCGCTGTTTGCCTCGACCCGCATCGTGCGCGACCGCATCGCTTGGGAGATGAGCGCCTGGAGCGGCTTCAGGGTCACCATCCAGGGCTCGCCGCGCATCGAGGTCTGGCCGAAATTCCGGGCCATTCTGAGCGACGTGACGCTTTCGCAGTGGACCGAGACCGACGCACCGCCGGTGATCGAAGCCGAGCGCGTCGAGGTCGACCTCTCCGCCATGGCGGCATTGCGCGGCGACGTGGTGTTTTCCACCGCGCGGCTGGTGCGGCCGACGATCAGGGTCCAGCACGCGGCAAACGGCTTCTACCTGCCGGCCATTCCGTCCGGCGGACGCATCACGCGCTCGATCGACACGGCGCGCGGCGTGGTCAATGCCGATCCGACCAAACCCGATCTCAGCAAGCTGCCGGCCGATCCGTTCGGCACGGTGGAGTTCAGGGACGGCCGCATCGTGGCTTTGGTCGGCGGCAAGGAGATTGAAATCCTGAGCAGCCTCACCGGCCAGGCGAACTGGGCGGCGATGAACAGCAACGCGACGATGTCGGCGACCGGCATCTGGCGCGGCGAAAGCGTCGCCGTCGATTTCGCATCGCCAAACCCGTTGGTGCTGTTTGCCGGCGGTGCCGCGCCGATCACGCTGTCCTTCAAGGCCGCACCGGCGACCTTTTCCTTCGACGGCGTGGCCTCGATGTCGGAGAACGGCTATTTCGACGGCCAGGCAAAATTTGCCGCCCCATCGCTGAGGCGCGTGCTCGAATGGTCGCAGGCTGGCATCGCGCCAAATGCAGCGATCGGCTCCGTCTCGGTCGCCAGCAAGGTGACGGCGGCGGCCGGCCGGGTGAAATTCGAAAACACCACTGTAGCGCTCGACAACAATCCGGGCATGGGGGCGCTGGACTTCTCCTTCGGCGAGTCCCTGCCCGTCATCTCCGGCACGCTCGCCTTTGACACGCTCGATCTCCGGTCGTTTCTGTCCGCTTTCACGCCGCTGGCGCCGACGGGCGAAGCCGGACCCGGCGAAATCAACACCAGTTTTGCCGACAAGATCAATCTCGACCTGCGGCTGTCAGCGGCGCACGCCACGGCCGGACCCGTCCAGCTTGCCGACGTCGCCGCCACGGCACAGGTCAAGAACGGGCTTGCCGTCTTCGACATTTCGGATGCCTCGGCATTCGGGGGCAACATCCAGAGCAGCCTGCGTTTCGACCGCAAGCCCGAAGGCACGCAGGTCGAGATCCGGCTTCTCGCCTCCGACGTCGATGGCGGCGCCTTCGCCACCGCGGCCGGCATGACGCGGCTGGTGCCGGTCGGAACCGCAACGGTCTCGGTCATACTGAAAGGGCCGGGCAAATCCTGGGATTCGATCTTCGAAAACGCCGACGGCTCGGTCACGGCGACATTCGGACCGGGCGCGCTCACCGGCCTCAACCTGCCCGCCTTCCTCAAGCGCACCGAACAGGGCGGGTTCTTCGCGCTCGACGATGTCTCCAACGGGACGCTGCCGATCGACGGCGCTGAGATCAAGGCAAGCATCTCGAGGGGCGTAGCGAGGCTGGACAAGGCCGAGGCCAATTCGGCCAAGTCCAAGATCTGGCTTTCCGGCATCGCCTCCTATGCCGGACGTGGCCTGGCGCTGTCGGGCGGCGTCATCCAGCCGGAACAGGCGGCCAAGCAGCCGAATGGGCAGCAAGGGCCCAGCCAGTCGTCCTTCTTCGTCGGCGGAACCTGGAGCACGCCGTTCATCTCGCCGATCAGCCGCGGCATTTCAGGCGAGTAGAGCCTCCTCTTCAGCCGAACGCCCGTTCCCGATCCATCATCTGACTACTGCAGCTTGATCAGCCGCGCTGCGCCGCCTGCTCGTCGAGCTGGCGCTGCACTTCACGCCGCTTGTTGGCGAGCGAGGCGATGATGACGCCGACTGCAACGACGGCGATCAGAATGGTGCAGGCGGCGTTGATTTCCGGCGTTACGCCGAGGCGAACCTGGCTGTAGATCTTCATCGGTAAGGTTGTGGCGCCAGGCCCCGAGGTGAAGCTGGCGATGACCAGGTCGTCGAGCGACAGCGTGAAGGCCAGCATCCAGCCGGAGACGATCGCCGGCATGATGACCGGCAGCGTGATCTGGAAGAAGGTCTTCACCGGTGTCGCGCCAAGATCCATCGCGGCTTCTTCCAACGAACGGTCGAAGCTGATGAGGCGCGACTGCACGACGACGGCGACAAAGCACATGGTCAGCGTGATATGGGCAAGTGTTACGGTGACGAAGCCGCGGTCGAGGCCGACAGCGACGAAGAGCAGCAGCAGCGACAGGCCGGTGATGACCTCAGGCATGACCAGCGGGGCAAAGACCATGCCCGAAAACAGCACCCTGCCCCTGAAGCGCGTGTACCTGGTCAAGGTGAGCGCCGCCAAGGTGCCGAGCACAGTGGCCACCGTGGCCGAGATGACGCCGACGCGGGCCGTTACCCAGGCGGCGTCCATCAGGCCCTGGTTGTGGAACAGCGAGACGTACCATTTGGTCGAGAAGCCACCCCAGACGGTGACCAGTTTCGACTCGTTGAACGAGAAGACGATGAGCAGGACGATCGGCAGGTAAAGGAAGGCAAAGCCCAATATGATCGAGGTGATGTTGAAGCGGCTCCAGGTGGCGTTCATTTGCCTTGCTCCTGGGCGCGCGCCTGGGCCTGCTGGAAGAGCATGATCGGCACGATCAGCAGCAGCAGCAAGATGACGGCGACGGCCGACGACACCGGCCAGTCCCGGTTGGCGAAGAACTCGTTCCACAGCGTCTTGCCGATCATCAGCGTCTGCGAGCCGCCAAGCAGGTCGGGGATGACGAACTCGCCGACGGCCGGGATGAACACCAGGAGGCAGCCGGCGATGACGCCAGGCAGCGACAGCGGAAAGGTGATCTTCCAGAAGGCGCTGGTTGGCGGGCAGCCGAGATCCTTGGCCGCCTCGATCAGCGAGTAATCCATCTTCTCCAGCGACGAATAAAGCGGTAGCACCATGAACGGCAGATAGGAATAAACGATGCCGATGAAGATCGCCGTGTAGGTGTTGAGGATGATCAACGGCTGGCTGATGATGCCGGTGGCGAGCAGCAGCTGATTGAGCAGCCCCTCGGGCTTGAGGATGCCGATCCAGGCGTAGACGCGGATCAGGAACGAGGTCCAGAACGGCAGGATGACCAGCATCAGCAGGGTCGGGCGGATCGTTGCCGGGGCGCGCGACATGCCGTAGGCGATCGGATAGCCGACGAGCAGGGTCAGGACCGTCGAGATCGCGGCGATGATGACGCTGGTCACATAGGCGTTGAAATAGAGCGCGTCCTCGGTCAGCCAGGTGTAGTTGTCGATGCTGAGCTGCTTGAGCTGATCAAAAAAGCCGGAAATGCCGCCGCTGAAGTCAAGCACCGGCGTGTAGGGCGGCATGGCGATCGCGGTCTGCGACAGCGAGATCTTGAAGACGATGATGAAGGGGATGAGGAAGAAGAACAGCAGCCAGAGATAGGGGATGATGATGACCAGACGGCCGACGAAAGCCGCTCCCAGTCTGGCCAGCGGGGACTTGGCGGCATCTGCCGACGGGGACGTTGTTGCAGCGGCGGCGGCGTTCGACATGATCGCCCCCTACCGTGTCAGCACGACGCCGGCATCGGACCGGAAAGAAACCCAGGCGCGGTCGTTCCAGCTCAGCGGATCTTCGGTCACGCGCGCCGCGTTCATCGTGCTCGCCCGCACCATCTGCCCGTCATCCAACCTGACGTGATAGACCGTCATGTCGCCGAGATAGGCGATGTCGTAGACTTCGCCTTCGAGCGCATTGACCGCTTCGGCCGGCTTCTTCGACGAAATCTTGATCTTCTCCGGCCTGATGGCGAAGACGATGTCGGCGCCCGCCGCGGCATCGCCGGCGTTCTCGACGACGATCTGGGCTCCGGTGGCACCGGAGATGCGGGTTGTCCTTGCCGTCCGCTCGGCAACCTTGCCTTCGAACATGTTCACGTTGCCGACGAAGTGGGCGACAAAGCGCGAGGCAGGCGCCTCGTAGACTTCGGGCGGCGTCGCCACCTGCATCACCTCGCCCTTGTCGAGGATGGCGATGCGATCGGCCATGGTCATCGCTTCTTCCTGGTCGTGGGTGACGACGACGAAGGTCAGGCCGAGCTTCTGCTGCAGGTCCATCAGCTCGAACTGCGTCTCCTCGCGCAGCTTCTTGTCCAGCGCGCCGAGCGGCTCGTCGAGCAGCAGCACCTTCGGCCGCTTGGCGACCGAGCGGGCGAGCGCCACGCGCTGGCGCTGGCCGCCCGACAATTGGTGCGGCTTGCGCTTGGCGAACTGCTCGAGCTTGACCAGCTTCAGCATCTCGGCGACGCGCGAAGCGATCTCGGGCTTCGGCATGCCGTCCTGCTTGAGGCCGAAGGCGATGTTGTTCTCGACCGTCATGTGCGGGAACAGCGCATAGGACTGGAACATCATGTTGACCGGCCGGCGGTAGGGCGGGATGCCGCGCAGATCCTGGCCGTCTAGCAGGATGCGGCCTGCGGTCGGTTCCTCGAAACCGGCAAGCATCCTGAGCAGCGTCGACTTTCCGCAGCCGGACGCGCCGAGCAGCGCGAAGAACTCGCGCTCGAAGATAGTCAGCGACAGATTGTTGACGGCGGTGAAGTCGCCGAACTTCTTGGTGACATTGTCGAACTGGATATACGGCTTGGCGTTCGGATCATTCCATGGCGCGAAATCCCTGCGGATGCTGCCAAGCGATTTCATATCCCCACTCCGTCTGCTGCTTGCCCCATCGTTTCACGGAAACGCAGAACCGCTCTATCTCTTTGTTTTGACGCAATTCCGGACGGAAAACCGTTTCACACTTTTCCTGGAATTGCTCCGAAAGATTTGACCCCGGCAGCTGGCTGCCGGGGTCGTGTCTAATCGCTTACTGGCCGGTGACGATCTTGGTCCAGGTGCGCGTTATCAGGCGCTGGGTCTTCGGATCGTAGGGCTGGACGGTATAGAGTTTCTGCAAGGTCGCAGCGTCCGGATAGATCGCCGGATCTTCGAGCACCGCCTTGTCGACGAACTGCTGCGAGGCCTTGTTGCCGTTGGCGTACAGCACATAGTTCGACGATTTGGCGATCACTTCGGGCTTCATCATATAGTTGAGGAATTCGAGCGCCTCGGCGACATGCGGCGCATCGGCCGGTATCGCCATCTGGTCGAACCACATCTGGGCGCCTTCCTTCGGCACGGCATAGCCGATCTCGACGCCCTGCTTGGCTTCGACGGCGCGATTGCGGGCCTGGAAGACGTCACCCGACCAGCCGACCGCCAGGCAGATGTCGCCATTGGCGAGCGCGTTGATGTATTCGGACGAGTGGAACTTTCTGATGTAAGGCCGAATCTTCAGCAGTGTTTCCTCGGCCTTGGCGATGTCGTCGGGCGATGTGCTGTTCGGATCGAGGCCGAGATATTTCAGCGCCGCCGGAATGATGTCGGCCGGCGAATCCAGCACGTAGACGCCGCAATCCTTCAGCTTGGCCAGGCTTTCCGGGTTGAAGAACGTGTCCCAGCTGTCGATCTTGTCGGTGCCCAGCGCTGCCTGCACCTTCTTGATGTTGTAGCCGATGCCGACGGTGCCCCACATGTAGTTGATCGAATACTCGTTGCCGGGGTCGTATTTGGCCGTCCGTTCCAGAACGGTATCCCACATGTTGGAGATGTTCGGCAGCTTCGACCTGTCGAGCTTCTGGAACACGCCGGCCTGGATCTGGCGGGCGAGGAAATTGCCGCTGGGCACGACGACGTCATAGCCACTGCCGCCGGCCAGGAGCTTGGTTTCGAGGATCTCGTTGGAATCGAAGGTGTCGTAGACGACCTTGATGCCGGTCTCCTTGGTGAAGTCGTCGATGATCGAACTGTCGATATAGTCGGACCAGTTGAAGACGTTGACGACGCGGTCCTCGGCATGACCGCCTATGGTGAAAAGTGTCAGAAATGCCGAAGTCGCCGAAAGCCAGAGCGCTTTGCGGATCATGCTATTCTCCTTTGGTGAGTGTTCCATCGCCGGTCCGTCGCGACAGCCGCGCGGCCGGGCATTTGCTTCAGATTGTTGGGTTTGCCGGAGAGCGGCAAGCCAGAGTTGGCGGAGCAGGCCTGGCTCGATGCCCGATCGGAGGATGAGCTTCCGTACCCATGCCAAGATCTTGAGGGCGTCTTGCCGCCGTCAGAAGCTTTCGCCACGGCGCGGGCAGGGATACGACGATCTGATCCGGTCGCGATCGGGCCGGGGGAGACACTTGGCAAGATACGCCTGTCTTGTTGTTGCCGTGCAAGCAGCCTGCCCGCCCAGCGACACCATTGTCAATGGCAAACGCGTGGGCAACCACGTCGCTGCATCAATTAGGCGATGGCACGCCGGCGACGCCTGGCCGCACGGGCCGGGTCTGGCGCGTGAATTCGAACCCGATGTGAACAAGCAGCGCGATGACCACGACCGCGCCGCCGATGATGGTGCGCGCCGACGGCACCTCGGAATGGACAAGCCAGACCCAGATCGGACCGAGGATCGGTTCGAAGGTGCCGAGGAGTGCGGCGACGGCGGCCGGGACCAACCGGGCGCCGGTGGCGAAGAAGACAAGGCCGACGCCGAGATTGATGACGCCAAAGGCAAACAGAAAACCCATGTCGTGGCTGGAAACGGCGAATGCCGATGCCTGAGACGCGGCGAAGGCGCCGGCCAGCATCGTGCCAAGGCAGGTCGCCGGCGTCATGCGCACATAGGCGAAGCGTCGGGTGATGACGGTGGCGATCGAGAACACGCAGGCGATGAGCAGCGCCAGACCGTCGCCGATGGGAGACACGGTACCGCCAAGCGATTCCGACACCATGATGGCGACGCCGGCAATGACGGCGGCGATTGCCAGCCAGGTCGCCCTGGTCACCCGCTCGCGAAACAGCAGCCAGGCAAGCAGCGCAGCCAGCAGCGGCACGCCGGCCTGCATCAACAGGATGTTGGCGACTGTGGTGTGGGCCAACGCGACGATGAACGAGGTCGATGCGATGGCGAAGCAGAAGGCCACGGCCAGGCCAGGCAGGCCCATGTCGCGAAACAATTTCAGCATGCCGCGCCAGCCGTCGCGCCAGGCCATGAACGCGATGAGAAAGGCGGCGGCCCAGGCCGAGCGCCAGAACACAATCGTCCAGTTGTCGGTGATGTCGATGAACCGGGCGATGGTGCCGCCAAAACTCCACACCAGCGCCGACAGAAACACCAGAAGCATGCCTATACGTTCCTCGCGTGGCGAGACGACCGGCGAAGAAGCACTTGGCGATGCGGTATCGGTCATGGTTGCCACTGTCGCGATTTTCAGGACGGCACGATGCGCGATGGACGACAGAAACGTGCTTCAATTGCGTAGGGCAAAGACGAAGGTCGGGCGAGGTCCACCGGATGGCGGCGGTTGTGACAACGGAATGCCGTCGCGAACCGCCTCACTGGAAATCGAAGGCGCTCAACCCGGTCACCATCTCGTCGAGACCGAGCGGGCGTGTCACCGGCGGCTCGGCGCGGGCGAGGCAGCCGATGCGTTCGCAGAGCCGGCAGGCGGGGCCGACCGGCGTGGCCGCGGCGGCGCTTTGTCCCGCCTTGCCGCTTGCGGCCGGACCCGGAAGGGCCGCGCCATAGACGATCTCGTCGCGAAAACCGATATCGCAGGCCAGCAGCAATGCGGTGCGTCGCGGACGCTCCGAGAACGAGCCTTGCGGGCCTTCCAGCGTGCGGGCGATGCAGAGGAATTCGGCGCCATCGGGCATCTCCACCGCCTCGACAAGGATCTGGCCCGGCAGCGTGAAGGCGGCGTGGACGGGAAGCTTTGGGCAGCCGCCGCCGAAACGGCTTTGCGGAAAGCCCTGGCTGCCCGCCTTGCGGAAGCGGTTGCCGGCATTGTCGACCTCGAGCATGAAGAATGGAACACCCTGCGCACCCGGCCGCTGCAGCATGGTCAGCCGGTTCGCCGCCTGTTCGAAGGACACCCCGAAGCGCGACCGCAGCACGTCGACGTCGTAGCGGGCGCGCACCGCGGCCGAATGGAAGGCCTGATAGGGCATCATCAAGGCATGCGCGGCGTAGCGGCCGAGTTCGAAGCGGGCCAGCCGGCGGGCCTCGTCGGTGGTCAGCTTCAAGCCTTGAATCTCCCCGGCGACCGCGACCGTCATGCGGATCAGGCAAGCCTCCATCGCCACTTCGCGCAACTGGTCGAACGGTGACAGCCGCTCGGACAGGAACAGGCGCTGCGAGTGGCGATCGTAGCGGCGGCGCCAGTTCGGCATGGTGGCGACCGGCAGCACCTTGACCACGATGCCGTATTCGCGCCTCAGCCAGGCCTTCAGCGCGCCGAACAGGTCGTCGCCCGGGTCGAGCAGCGCGGTGAAGGCCTCGGCCTCCTCCTCGAGCGCGGAAAAGTGGTTCGGCCGGCGCTCGAAAATCTCGTGTACCTCGTCGACCGGCAGACGGGCGCCGGAGAGCGCGGTGGCCCGGCCCTCGCGCGCCAGAAGTTCGCTGAGATCCGAAAGCCGCTCGGCCTGCTCGCGATAGGCGCGAAAAAGCTTGATCATCGCGGCCGAGGCGTTGGGGGCGGCCTCGGCCAGCTCTATCAATTCCTGGTCGCCCGGCAGTTCGCCCGAAAGCAGCGGGTCGCCGAACACTTCCTTCAAGGCCGATATCGACCCCCTCGCCTCGCCCTGCAATTCATGCGGATCAACCTTGTAGACGGATGCCAGCCTGAGGATCAGCTGAACCGTCAGCGGCCGCTGGTTGCGCTCGATGAGGTTGAGATAGGAGGGCGAAATGCCGAGGCCCTCGGCCATCGCCGTCTGGGTCAGTCCCTTGGCGTTGCGGATGCGGCGGATGCGCGGCCCGGCGAAGATTTTCTGGTCGGCCATCGTCTATCCTTGACAGGATTTTACACAAACGCAGCGCGGTAGGCGGCGCATCATTCTTTACAATCATGACAAATTTACAGCGCCCGCCAGTCAAACACAACACAGGTTTTCTTTTATTTTCCGCTCGAAACGGCGGTTTCCCTCGCTTGTTTCGCGCCGCGATGTAAATGATGTCACACACACCAGCGACGCAGACCTACAATGACGCGGCGTTTCCGAGACCACCATCGAATGATCTGGAGTAACCAATGACCGATTTTTACAATCTCGTCCCGTCCGCACCTGAAGGCCGGTTCGACGGCATCGAACGGCCCTATTCGCCGGAGGATGTGAAGCGGTTGCGCGGGTCGGTCCAGATCCGCCAGAGCCTCGCCGAAATGGGCGCCAACCGGCTGTGGAAGCTCATCCACGAGGAGGATTTCGTCAACGCGCTCGGCGCCATGTCGGGCAACCAGGCCATGCAGCAGGTGCGCGCCGGGCTGAAGGCGATCTATCTGTCGGGATGGCAGGTTGCGGCCGACGCCAACACCGCGTCGGCGATGTATCCGGACCAGTCGCTCTATCCGGCCAACGCGGCACCCGAACTCGTCAAGCGCATCAACCGCACTCTTCAGCGCGCCGACCAGATCGAGACCTCCGAAGGCAAGGGGCTTTCGGTCGACACCTGGTTCGCGCCGATCGTCGCCGATGCGGAAGCCGGTTTCGGCGGACCGCTCAACGCCTTCGAGATCATGAAGGCCTTCATCGAGGCGGGCGCCGCCGGCGTCCACTATGAGGACCAGTTGGCATCGGAAAAGAAGTGCGGCCATCTCGGCGGCAAGGTGCTGATCCCGACCGCGGCGCATATCCGCAACCTCAATGCGGCACGCCTGGCGGCCGATGTCATGGGCACGCCGACGCTGGTCGTCGCGCGCACCGACGCCGAAGCGGCAAAGCTTTTGACCTCGGACATCGACGAGCGCGACCAGCCCTTCGTCGACTATGATGCCGGGCGCACGGTCGAAGGCTTCTATCACGTGAGGAATGGTATCGAGCCTTGCATTGCGCGGGCCATCGCCTACGCGCCTTACGCGGACCTGATCTGGTGCGAGACCTCGAAGCCTGACCTGGCCCAGGCCAAGAAGTTCGCCGAGGGCGTGCGCAAGCATCACCCGGGCAAGCTGCTCGCCTATAATTGCTCGCCGTCGTTCAACTGGAAGAAGAACCTCGACGACGCGACCATCGCCAAATTCCAGCGGGAACTCGGCGCCATGGGCTACAAGTTCCAGTTCATCACGCTGGCCGGTTTCCACCAGCTCAATTTCGGTATGTTCGAACTGGCCCGCGGCTACAAGGCGCGGCAGATGGCGGCCTATTCGGAACTGCAGGAGGCCGAGTTCGCGGCGGAAGCCCATGGCTACACCGCGACCAAGCACCAGCGAGAGGTCGGCACCGGCTATTTCGACGCCGTGTCGATGGCGATCACCGGCGGCCAGTCGTCGACCACGGCAATGCATGAATCGACCGAACACGCCCAGTTCAAGCCAGCAGCGGAATAACAAGGCAAGACAACCAGAGGAAACGCCCGAGAGGGCAAGGACACAAGGAGAAGACCAATGGCATCGATAAGCCGCGTCAAGGAACGGGCCGAAGAACAGTCGACCACGATGAGCGTCGACCAGCAGGCGACCATCCGCATGCTGGCCAACGATCTGCACAGGCTCAACCAGTCGGTCATGAAGGCGGTCGAAGCCGGCGTCTCGGTCGAGCTCGTGCGCTCGGCGCGGCACCATGGCGGCGACGGCAATTGGGGCGACCTGTTGATCCCGGTGATCGTCACCCAGCAGAGCCACGGCTGACCAGATTCCGCAGCTGCTCGCTTCGCGAGCGTGCTTTCAGCGATGCAGTCTCGCCCGCGCGGTTACGCGCGGGCGACTTTCGTTCTAGCACTACTGTCAGGAATAGAACTTGCACTAAATTTTAGCTTTTCTTGCAATATTGTAGATGCCTGCCGTTTCAGCTTGACACCGGCATTGATCTCACGCCATTTGTGCTCCAGGTTTCAACCCTGCATTGAAACAGAGATGAGTGCCCGCCCGCCCATGTCCCCTTTGAATCGCGAGACCAGGACTGTAAAATACCTCAATCTGTCGGAACGCGCCGCGAGCATCGAGATGGTAACGGACTTCTCACAGGTGCTCGTCGTTGGGAAATCACCGATCAACCGGGTCGTGGTTTCGAAAATCGTCGAGAAATCCGGGCTAAAGCCGATCTCGGAATCACCCGAGACGGCGGCGAAGGCGCTGCGTTCCCTCATCCCCGGCGCGATCGTGCTGGACGGCGGAGCCGACAACAAGGACTGCGACACGCTGCTGTCCGGCATCGACGCACTGCGGCGCACATCGGGCAGGGCACTACCCTCGGTGGTCCTGCTTTCAACCAGGAATGGCACGCCGGAGAGCCTGGGCCTGTCGAGCGTGATCGACGTCGTGGTCGCCAAGCCGATCACACCCGAAAGGCTACAACCGGTGATCGACCGGTTGATCGGATTGTGCCGCAGCTGACGGCTTGAATTTGCGGCGGCCGGTTCAATGGCCGCGATGTCATCAGCCTGATGTCGCGATGCTCTCGACCAGAGCGGGCAGTTCGCCGAGATCGGCGATCTGGCGAAAGCGTGGCGCGGTCGCCGGCGGCTCGATATGTTCGAGCACCCAGGTCAATTCATGCGGCACGTGGATGCCCCAGCTGCCGGCCTCGATGGCCGGCACCACATCGGACTTGAGCGAGTTGCCGACCATCATGCTCTTCTCGGGCCCGTCGCCATGACGGCCGAAGATCCTGGCGTAGGTGGCTGCGCTCTTGTCGCTGACGATCTCGACGGCATCGAACAAATCGCCCAGACCCGATTGCGCCAGCTTGCGCTCCTGGTCGAAGAGATCGCCCTTGGTGATCAGCACCAGGCGATAGGCGCCGGCAAGTCTTTCCACCGTCTCGCGTGCGTGGGGAAGCGGCTCGATCGGGTGGCTGAGCATGTCGCGGCCGGCGGCGAGGATTTCAGCGATGACGGGCGCCGGCACGCGGCCCTCGGTGATCTCGATCGCGGTCTCGATCATCGACAAGGTGAACCCCTTGATGCCGAAACCGTAGACGCCAAGGTTGCGCCTCTCGGCCTCCAGCAGTCTTGCCGAAATGTGCTCGGCATCGCCGTGATCGGCGAGCAGCCCGGCGAAGCGCTTCTCGGTCATGCGGAAGAACTGCTCGTTCTGCCATAGCGTGTCATCGGCATCGAAGCCGATCGTGGTCAATTTACGGGTGTCTTGCATTCGACGCCTTCCACTGGGACCGCCCGAGTCTGCGGTGGCCGAAACCTAAGATGCCTGCAGCGATTTTCAACTGGCAGGGCGAACCCAACCGGGCTCCCCTTCCCTTCCATCACCAGCCACGGCTATACTCCAAAATCCGAAACCCAATCTGGTGAATGATGCCGCCTGCGAAAAAAGAAGTCCGTCCGTCGAGCCGCGGAGGACGTGTCCGTACGCCTGCCTTTGTGAAAAACCAACGTGGCGTCAAGAACTGGAAGGAAGTCAGCGCCTGGCTGGAATGGCGCGGCATCGAAGATATCGAATGCATCACGCCGGACCAGGCCGGTGTCGCCCGCGGCAAGATGATGCCGTCGAAGAAGTTTACCTCCAACACCTCGCTGGCTCTGCCTTCGGCGGTGTTCATGACGACGATTTCCGGCGGTTATCCGGAGGACGGCAACGGCTTCCACTATCCGGAGGACGACGGCGACCTCAAGCTGATGCCCGACCTTTCGACACTGACCGTGGTGCCGTGGGAAGAGGATCCGACGGCGGCGGTGATCTGCGATCTCGTCCACCAGGACGGCCGCTCGGTCGAGTTCACGCCGCGCAACGTGCTGAAGCGCGTGCTGGCGGCCTACGACAAGCGCGGCCTGAAGCCGGTGGTGGCGCCTGAGATCGAATTCTACCTGGTGCGCAAGAATCCCGATCCGGACTATCCGCTGACGCCACCGGTCGGGCGCTCGGGGCGGCCTATCGGCGGCGGCGCCGGCTATTCGATCGCAGGCGTCAACGAGTTCGACGAGTTGATCGACGACATCTACCATTTCTCCGAAAGCCAAGGCCTGGAGATCGACACGCTGATCCATGAGGAGGGCGCGGGTCAGCTCGAGATCAATCTGCGCCACGGCGACCCGATCGAACTCGCCGACCAGGTTTTCATGTTCAAGCGCACCATCCGCGAGGCGGCGCTGAAGCACGAGATCTATGCCACCTTCATGGCCAAGCCGATCCAGGGCCAGCCCGGCTCGGCCATGCACATCCACCAGTCGATCATCGACAAGAAGACCGGCCGCAATGTCTTCTCGGCCGAGGACGGTTCGGAAACGGACGCCTTCTTCCACTTCATCGGCGGCATGCAGAAGCATGTGCCGAACGCGCTGGTGATGTTCGCGCCCTACGTCAATTCCTACCGCCGGCTGACGCAGGCGGCCTCGGCGCCGGTCAACAACAAATGGGGCTATGACAACCGCACCACGGCTTTCCGTGTACCGCGCTCCGATCCGGCGGCGCGGCGCGTCGAAAACCGCATCCCCTCGTCCGATGCCAATCCCTATCTGGCGCTGGCCGCGTCGCTGGCCTGCGGGCTGATCGGCATGACCAACAAGATCAAGGCCGAGCCGCCGGTGCTGACGACCGCCAACGAAGACGAGATCGACCTGCCGCGCGGCCTGCTCGAAGCCGTCGACTTGTTCGAAGGCGACGAGGAA
The DNA here is from genome assembly GCF_964252735.1 of Mesorhizobium sp. LjNodule214. Classification (NCBI taxonomy): domain Bacteria; kingdom Pseudomonadati; phylum Pseudomonadota; class Alphaproteobacteria; order Hyphomicrobiales; family Phyllobacteriaceae; genus Mesorhizobium; species Mesorhizobium sp. LjNodule214. The sequence goes on along the minus strand of NZ_CAXUPE020000001.1, from coordinate 1,795,579 downwards.
CTGGGAGCGATCCTCGGCAAGTCGTTCACCGCAACCTACGCGGCGATCAAGCGGGCGGAATTCGAGACCTTCATGGAAGTGATCAGCCCGTGGGAGCGGGAGTATTTGTTATTGAATGTGTGAAGGAGTGAGTAGCGAATAGGGAGTAGTAAGGGTTGGTCGCCGCCGGCGCCTACCGTCTTACCTCTCCTCGCGCTTCTGTTCACTATTCACTATTCACCACTCACTATTCGCTACTCACTCTCTCATTCCCGACACCATCATGAATTACCAATCCCCCATTTCCCCCGGCCTCTCCTGGTATGAGGATAGCGCAGGGCCGCGAGCTGAATATCCGGCGCTCGACGGCGACCGGTCTTGCGACGTCGTCGTTGTCGGCGGCGGCTTCACCGGGCTGTCGGCGGCGGCGCATCTGGCCAAGTCGGGCAGCAATGTCGTGCTGATCGAGGCACACCGGTTCGGCGACGGCGCGTCGGGCCGCAATGGCGGCCAGCTCGGCACCGGCCAACGCGCCTGGGCCGAGGAACTGGAAGCCGAATACGGCTTTGCCCGCGCCAAGGCGCTGTTCGACCTTGCCGAAGAGGCCAAGGCGCATCTCCTCGAATTCGCCGCCGCCAACAGCATCGAGATCGACTACATGCCGGGCCAGCTGTCGGTGGCGCACAAGCAGCGTTACGTCGACGACTACAAGGCGCATGCCGAGATCATGGCGAGCCGCTTCAACTATCCGCACATGACCTTCATGGACGCCAAGGAGACGGCGGAGCGGCTGGGTTCGACCGCCTATTTCGGCGGCACCCGCGACATCGGCACGGGGCATATCCACCCGCTGAAGCTGCTGATCGGTACGGCAAGGGTGGCAGCGGAAGCGGGCGCCCAGCTGTTCGAGCAGACGCCGTCGACCGGCATCAGCTCCAGTGGCGGCAAGGTGAGGGTCACGACACCGAAAGGCACGATCACTGCCGAGAAATGCCTGATCGGCGTCAACGCCTATGGCGGCACACTGGAGCCGGTGAGCGCTGCACACATCATGCCGATCGGCTCCTTCATCGGCGCGACGGTGCCGCTCGGGGCTGACACAAAAGTGCTGCCGGGCGGCGAAGCCGTCGACGATTCCCGCTTCGTCGTGCGCTATTTCCGCAAGACAGGGGACGGCCGTCTGCTGTTTGGCGGACGTGAGATCTATGCGGTCAAAGATCCGAAGGACATCCATATCCACATCCGCCGGCAGATCTCGGAGCTCTATCCCGAGTTGAGGGATGTCGAGATCACCCACGGCTGGGGCGGCTATGTCGGCATCACGGTGCCCAGAAAGCCGTTCGTGCGCGAGGTGATGCCGAATGTCATCTCGGCCGGCGGCTATTCCGGCCACGGCGTCATGCTGTCCAACTTCTTCGGCAAACTCTATGCCGAGACGGTCGCCGGCAATCGCGACCGGCTGAAGCTGATTGAGGACCTGAAGATCCCGCCCTTCCCGGGTGGCCGGCGCTTCCGCACGCCGCTGCTGTTCCTGGCGCTCAATTGGTTCGCCCTGCGGGACAGGATCTAACAAAGGCATCTCCGCGCGGAATCATACTGTTAAGTCTGCTGTTGGCTTGCCCAAGCGACACGTTGCAGAATCCTTAACAAGTGTGCAAAATTCCCGCCAAGGGCGCACTGATGCCACAATCGCCGGCAAAAGGTACCGGTTCTGGGCTATCAAACGGGGACTTCCGCGGGCATGCCCGCTTAGGTTTTTGGGACCGATGCCGATCGAAAGCCGGATTCCGGCGCCGATCGAAAGAACGTCGGCCCGTATGTTGGAGGTAGTGGAGTGAACGAGCCCTTCAGTTTCGGTGCGCCGGAACGGCGGCGCTTCGCCATGCAGTTCGGTTATGAGATGCGGCCCACTTTCTGGCAGGGTGTCCGCTCGAACTCACATCTGGTGATCGCAGCGGTCGGTACCGCGGCACTGCTTGGCGTCGCGGGCGTGGCGCTGTGGCTGGCATTGCCGGCCAACGACCGGCAAGCCATCGCGAGCCCCGAGCAGACCGTTCCAGCCGTTCCGGTGAAGACAACCAAGATTGCGCCCCCGACCGCGAACGCGACGGTCGCCGTGGCAGCACCGCAGGCAGCGCGCAAGGCCGACGCGGTTTCACCGGCGGTGGCGGCCAAGGAGGCCAACATCCCGGCGCTGGCGGCCAATGACCCGCGCTGGTCCGGTGCGGACACGGAAGCCACGACCACCCCTGCCAGCACGGCGGCGGCCGCCCCCTCCGGGCAGGCGGCAAACCAGCCCGCGGACGAAAGCGCCAAGCCATCGGCGGCGGCCTTCGCCGAACCAGCAGCGAAAAACGACGCAACGACTGCGCTATCCGCGGTCGCAGCACCAGAAGAAGCAGCGACGGACGACAGCATGGACGGCGCACAGACCGCCGCCATTCCCACACCAAAGCCGCAGGTTGCGGCGGCGAGTGCTGCTGCCAGCGAAGGCGACGACAGCCAGGCCCAGGCCAAGCCACAGAAAGCGAGCGCCGCCACCGGACGCATCCTGAAGGCCGTCACGATGCGGGCCGGTCCGAAACAGAAAGCCGCCGCCATGCTCACCGTGCCGGCCAAGACTTCGGTACAGGTCATAAGCTGCAAGAAATGGTGCCAGATCGTCTACAACGGCAAACGCGGCTGGATCTACAAGACCTACATCAAGACCGGCGCCTGACGATCGGCAGTGGCGGTTGAGCGCCGGGTAGCAGCCGGCACAGCCGGGCGATCAGTCTCCCGGCAGTCGCGGTTCAGATACAGCGCCCGCCATCGACCTCCAGCGCCACGCCGGTGATGAAGGCGGCCTCGTCCGAGGCAAGCCAGAGTGCAGCGTTGGCGATGTCGAGCGGCGTCGAGAGACGGCCGAGCGGGATCGAGGCACGGAACTTTTCGCGGATCTCGGGCGTGTCGGCGCCCATGAATTTCTCCAGCATGCCGGTCTCGCCGGCGACGGGACAGAGGCAGTTGACGCGGATGTTCTTAGGCGCCAGCTCGACCGCCATCGATTTGGTCGCGATGATCGCCCAGCCTTTCGAGGCGTTGTACCAGGTGAGACCGGGCCTGGGCCTGAGACCGGCGGTCGAGGCGGTGGTCAGGATGACGCCGCCGCCTTGCCGCTCCATGATCGGCACCACGGCGAGAGCAGCGTGATAGATCGCCTTCATGTTGACGGCGGTGATCAGGTCGAAGGTCTCCTCGCTGACGTCGAGCATGTCGCCGTTGCGGTGCGTGTAACCGGCATTGTTGACCATGATGTCGATGCGGCCGAAGGCGTTCTTTGCGGCATAGACCATCTCATCGAATTCGGACCGCAGCGAAACGTCGGTCTGGGTCCAAATCGCGGCCTTGCCGATCTCGGCGGCGACGCGTTCGGCGCCTTTGGCGTTGAGGTCGGCGACAACGATTTTGGCGCCTTCCTCGGCAAATCGCCTGGCCATGCCTTCGCCGAAGCCCGACGCCGCACCCGTGATGATGGCGACCTTGTTTTCCAGGCGCATGCTTTTCTCACCCATGATGAAGACTACTCATTGCGCCGGCCACAACCCTCGAAAGATGTGCAGCAAACGCCAATTTCTCCTTTGGCTTTCGTCACAATCCCGCTCTATGTTGCAGGTGCGAAGGCTCCCGGAACCATCGTCCGTCGACAGACCTCCGGCTTGTGCCAGTGTCAAGGGGCACGCTCCAGCACTTAGGATGTGACACCATGGCACTGGAAAATTTAAATCGATTAGATTATATCAGCCCCGTCAATGCGACCGGCGCCAACGCGGACAGACCATGACCAGCCAGATTATTCCCGTCGATCCTTTCGACTTCATCATTTTCGGCGGCACCGGCGACCTGTCGGAACGCAAGCTCCTGCCCTCGCTCTACCATCGCCAGCGCGACCACCAGTTTTCCGAACCGACCCGGATCATCGGCACCTCGCGCTCGAAGATGACCGACGAGGAATTCCAGGCCTTCGCCAAGCAGGCGATTTCTGATCATGTGAAACCAGCCGATATCGACGCCAAGGAGCTGAAGACCTTTCTGGCGCGGCTGTCCTATGTCTCGGCCGACGCGACCACGGGGGCCGGCTTCGACAAGCTCAAAAAGGCGATTGGCGATAGCGACCGCATCCGCGCCTTTTATCTGGCGGTTGCTCCGGCGCTGTTCGGCGATATCTCGCACAAGCTGAAAGAGCACAATCTGATCACGCCGAATTCGCGCATCGTGCTGGAAAAGCCGATCGGGCGCGACCTCGCATCGGCGCGCGCGCTCAACGATTTGGTCGGCGACGATTTCCACGAAAGCCAGATCTTCCGCATCGACCACTATCTCGGCAAGGAGACGGTGCAGAACCTGATGGCGCTGCGTTTCGCCAATGCACTTTACGAGCCGCTGTGGAATTCGGCCAATGTCGACCATGTGCAGATCACGGTCGCCGAAACGGTCGGCCTGGAAGATCGCGTCACCTACTACGACAAGGCCGGCGCGTTGCGCGACATGGTGCAGAACCACATGCTGCAGCTTCTGTGCCTGGTCGCCATGGAGGCGCCTTCGTCAATGGACGCCGACGCGGTGCGCGACGAGAAGCTGAAGGTGCTCAGGGCACTGAAGCGCGTCAACGGCAACGAGGCGCCGAAGCACACGGTGCGCGGCCAGTATCGCGCCGGAGCCTCGGCCGGCGGGCCGGTGAAAGGCTATGTCGAGGAACTCGGCAAGGACAGCAACACCGAGACCTTCGTCGCCATCAAGGCCGAGATCGGCAACTGGCGCTGGTCGGGCGTTCCGTTCTATCTGCGGACCGGCAAAAGGCTGGCGACCCGGGTTTCGGAAATCGTCATCGAGTTCAAGCCGATCCCGCATTCGATCTTCGGCGACAGCGCCGGGCCGATCTTCGCCAACCAGCTGGTCATCAGGCTGCAGCCCGACGAAGGCGTCAAGCAGTTCATCATGATCAAGGATCCCGGTCCGGGCGGCATGCGGCTGCGCCAGATCCCGCTCGACATGAGCTTCGCGCAATCCTTCGACGGCCGCGCGCCGGACGCCTATGAGCGGCTGATCATGGATGTCGTGCGCGGCAACCAGACGCTGTTCATGCGCCGCGACGAGGTCGAGGCGGCATGGAAATGGATCGATCCGATCCAGAACGCCTGGGAAAGCGCCAGGCAGGAGGCGCAAGGCTATACGGCCGGCACATGGGGGCCATCGGCCTCGATTGCGCTGATCGAACGCGACGGGCGGACATGGCACGAGAGCAATTGAACGGCGCCAGCTACAACTGGAACGGCTTCGCCGATCGCCCGGAGCTGGCGGCGGCACTCGCCGGCCATGTCGCGGAACGCCTGACCAAGGCGATCGCCGAGCGCGGCACAGGGCTGCTCGCCGTCTCCGGCGGCACGACGCCGGCGAAGTTCTTCGCTGCGCTCTCTCATATTCCGATCGCCTGGGACAAGGTCACGGTGACGCTGGTCGACGAGCGTTTCGTGCCGGCCTCCTCGCCGCGCTCTAATGCCGGACTGGTGGCCGCCAACCTGCTGCAGAACGCGGCCGCCGCCGCACATTTCGTGCCGCTCTACCATGAGGCGACAGGCATCGAGACCGCCGCGGCGTCCGACGACGCGGCATTGCAGTCGCTGCCCTGGCCGCTCGACATCGTCGTGCTCGGCATGGGAGGCGACGGCCACACCGCCTCGTTCTTTCCCGACGCGGACGACCTGGCGACATTGCTCGACCCGTCCTCACCAAGGATCGTGCTGCCGGTCCACGCAGCCAGCGCCGGCGAGCCGCGGCTGACGCTGTCGCTGGCACGCATCGTTGCCGCCGGCTTCATCGCGCTCCACATAGAGGGCCAGGAAAAACGCAGCGCCTTCGAGAACGCCGTGGCGCCGGGACCGCAAAAGCCGATCCGCGCCGTGCTCGAGGCGGCACCCAGGGCCGTAGAGGTTTACTGGGCACCCTGATTTTCAACTCGCCAATGGTCCCGGCAGACGGTGGGAGGATGTTTTCCGGGACTTGAAAGGACCGACCGCCATGACAGCCAGACGCGACATCGAAGCCATCACCGAACGGATCCGCCAGCGCTCCAAGCCAGGCCGCGAACGTTATCTCGGCCGCATCGCCGAGGCCTCGAACCGCACCGCCAATCGGGCGGTGCTGTCCTGCGGCAACCTCGCGCATGGCTTTGCCGTCTGCAGCCCGTCGGAAAAGGTGGCGCTTGGCGGCGACCGGGTGCCGAACCTAGGCATCATCACCTCCTACAACGACATGCTGTCGGCGCATCAGCCGTTCGAGACGTTTCCGGCGCTGATCAAGGAAGCGGCGCGCGAGGCCGGCGGTATCGCCCAGGTGGCCGGCGGCGTGCCGGCGATGTGCGATGGCGTCACGCAGGGACAGCCCGGCATGGAGTTGTCGCTGTTTTCGCGCGACGTGATCGCCATGGCGGCCGCGGTCGGCCTCTCGCACAACATGTTCGACGCTGCCGTCTATCTCGGCGTCTGCGACAAGATCGTGCCGGGGCTGGTGATCGCCGCACTCACTTTCGGCCACCTGCCGGCGGTGTTCGTGCCGGCCGGACCGATGACGACAGGCCTGCCCAACGACGAAAAGGCCAAGGTCCGCCAGCTCTTTGCCGAGGGCAAGGCCGGGCGGGCCGAGCTGCTCGAGGCTGAGTCCAAATCCTATCACGGGCCGGGCACCTGCACCTTCTACGGCACCGCCAACTCCAATCAGATGCTGATGGAGATCATGGGCCTGCATACGCCGGGCGCCTCCTTCGTCAATCCTGGCACGCCGCTGCGCGACGCGCTGACCCGCGAGGCGACGAAGCGGGCGCTGGCGATCACCGCGCTCGGCAATGCCTATACGCCGGTCGGCCGCATGATCGATGAGCGCTCGATCGTCAACGGCGTCGTCGGCCTGCACGCCACCGGCGGTTCGACCAACCACACCATCCATTTGATCGCCATGGCGGCGGCCGCTGGTATCGCGCTGACCTGGCAGGATATTTCCGACCTTTCGGAAGCCGTGCCGCTTTTGGCGCGGGTCTATCCGAACGGCCTTGCCGACGTGAACCATTTCCACGCGGCGGGCGGGTTGGGCTTCCTGATCCGCGAACTGCTCGACGAAGGCATCCTGCACGAGGACGTGCAGACGGTGTGGGGCGAAGGTCTCAGGCCTTATGCGGTCGAGGCCAGGCTCGGCGAAGACGGCAGCGTGGTGCGCGAGGCCTCGCCGCTGGAAAGCGGCGACGAAAAAGTTCTGGCGCCGTTCGCCAAGGCGTTCCAGCCGACCGGCGGGTTGAAGGTGCTTGCGGGCAATCTCGGCCACGCCGTCATCAAGACGTCCGCGGTGAAGCCGGAGCGGCGCCTCATCGAGGCGCCGGCCAAAGTCTTCGACAGCCAGCAAGGGCTGAACGAGGCGTTCAAGGCCGGTACTTTGACCGGCGATTTCATCGCCGTCATCCGCTTCCAGGGGCCGAAGGCCAATGGCATGCCGGAATTGCACAAATTGACCACCGTGCTCGGCATCCTGCAGGATCGCGGCCAGCGCGTGGCGCTGGTCACCGACGGGCGCATGTCGGGCGCCTCCGGCAAGGTGCCGGCAGCGATCCATGTGACGCCGGAGGCGGTCGAGGACGGGCCTATCGCCAGGATCCATGAGGGCGACATCATCCGCCTCGACGCCGATGCCGGCACGCTGGAAGTGCTGGTGCCGGGGACGGAATTCGCCCTGCGCCGCACGGCGGACGCCGACCTGATCGGCAATGAATTCGGTTTCGGCCGCGAGCTGTTCGCTGGGTTCCGGCAACTGGTCGGCCGCGCCGACCATGGCGCCAGCGCCTTCGGGACCGCTTGAAGGACATGAAAAGGGCGGCTTGCGGCCGCCCTTTTTCATTCGCCCATGCGATCTTATTGCACCGTCAGTTCGGATCGCTCGCCGGCCTTGACCGTTACGGTGCCTTCCTTGGAGCTGTTATCCGATTTCTCCGAGACGACGGTGTAGTCGCCCGCCGGTATCGCCGCCTGATACTTCTGGTCGTAGGCATAGCCGAGCGACTTGCGGTTGCCGTTGATGTCCTTCTCCATCTCGAAAATCTCGATCTTCGAGGCTCCGGGTGCGGTGATCGCCAGCACGCCGGCATTCAACGCAATTTTCACATCCTGAAGCTCGCCGACCTTGACGGTGAACGGTTGCTCAACGACGGCGAGATCGACCGTCGCAATCAACACATAGTCATCCGACGGCAGATCGAACTTGCTGTCGGGCCCGTAGGAATAGGTCACCTCATCCCTGGTTCCGTCGATCTTCTTTTTCGCCTTGAGCACCTTGAAGCCGATGCCTGACGCGTCCGCCTTGTCGCCGCCGGCGGTATAATAGGCGTTGGCGACGACATGGCCGACACCGGCGATCATGTCCTTTTCCACGGTCTTGCCGGCAGCCAGCGCAATCGTCTCGGTCACCGCGCCCTGCCCGATCGTGACGGTCACCTTCTCGTCGCCGGCCGGCAACACGACTTTCGTGGTCCCGTAGTAGGTCGCAGGGTGATCGGCGCCTGGATAGTCGATGACGACGGCCGCGCCATCGACGACATCCGCCCCCGGGCTCGGCCGCGGATGAATGATGAGCGTGCCGGCATTCAAGGTGAAGAGCGGCTTGTAGACCTGGCCCGCCTCGATCTTGATCTTCTGCTCGACCCTGGCCTCGCCTTCCTGTGCGACGACAACGTAGTCGCCCAGCTCCAGATTGCCCTTGTAGGCGCCATATTGGGTGGTGACGGACTCGCCGCGCGTGCCGTCGGACCCAGCCTTGTAGATCTCCCAGGCATTGCCGTCGGTGATCGGATCGCCACCTTCGGCCATGACGACTGTCGGGATGAAATTGAACTCCGGCTTGGCAGGCTCTGGCGCTGGCGGCGGTTCGGGGGCCGGCGCGGGTTCGGGCGCCGGTGCTGGCGCCGCCACGGTCTCGACCAGCGCGTCCTGCAGCGCTTTCTCATCGGAGGCCTGGATGTATTTGCCGCCGGTATTTTCCGCGAGGCAGGCGATCTGCTTGCCTTCGTCGGCGGTCAGCCCGAAGCCGACGACGTCGGCGGTGAAGTCGATGCCGGACGCTTCCAGCTCCTTGCCGAGCGCGCAAGGATCGCCGCCGCAGGTTTCAAGTCCATCGGTGATGAGGACGACGGTGGCCTTGTCCTCGGTGTATTTCAGCGCCTCGGCCGCCTGCTTGACGGCGGCGGTGAGCGGCGTCTTGCCGAGGAATTTCATGCTGTCGGCGGCGGCCGAAATCGCGCTGGCCGAGCCGGCCTGCGGCGGCACGATCAGTTCGATGTCGTCGCAGCTGCCCTTCTGGCGATGGCCGTAGGCCATGAAGCCGATTTCCGCGTCGGCCGGCACCGACTGCAGCACGTTGCGCAGCGATTCACGGGCGATTTCGAGCTTCGGCCTGCCGTCGATCTGGGCCCACATGGAGCCGGACGCATCGAGAACGATGATGACCTTGCCGGCGGCAAAGCCAACCGAAGTCATCGACAAAAGGAGGATCGCCGCAGCGACGCTCCGCAAAAGTCCCGCCATCAAAATCTCCTGAGATCGCCCTCTGGTCCGCGCCGGAAAGGTATTTGACCCCGCGTCAGGACACAAGTCCGAGACTGCAAGGAGCACGCGTCAATACGTCGTGCGGCGTTCTTCGGAAGGCGGGCGGCCGAATTGCAGCCGGTAGCTCTGGGCAAAATAGGAGTGCGAGGTGAAGCCGGTGGCGATCGCCACGTCGAGGATAGGCATGTTGGTCTGGCGCAGCAATTCGCGCGCCCGCTCGAGCCGCAGCCGCATATAGTAGCGGCCGGGCGTGACGCTGAGATGGCGCAGGAACAGGCGCTCAACCTGGCGTACCGAGAGACCGGCCGATTTGGCGAGTTGCACCGCCGACAGCGGCTCGTCGAGGTGATCGGCCATCAGTTCGACGATGCGCCGCAGCTTCTCCGACTTGCCGGTCAGGTCGCGCTCCGGCCCGACGCGCTGGCGGTCGCCAGCGGAGCGGATGCGCTCGTGCTGGAACTGATTGGCGACGCCGTTGGCGAGGTTGGAGCCGAAATCGCCACGCACGATCTCCAGCATCAGGTCGATCGAGGTGGTGCCGCCGGCGCATGTATAGCGCTTGCGGTCGATTTCGAAGACGTTGCCGGTGCAGTTGATGTCGGGGAAGCGCTCCATGAAGCCGGCGCGGTTCTCCCAGTGGATGGTGCAGCGATAGCCTTCGAGCTGCCCTGCCTCGGCGAGCAGGTAGGAGCCGACCGAGAGCGCGCCGAGCGCGTTGCCGCGCCGGCCCCAGTTGCGCAGCGCCGCCAGCACCTTGCTCTTGCCGGGGAATTCGGTGGTGAGCCCGACCGAGACGAACAGGATGTCGACCGGCGGCAGGTCGGCGACGGCATAATCGATCTTCAGCGGCAGGCCGTTGGAGGCCATGACGGCGTCGCCGTCGGCCGAGACCGTCGTCCAGCCATAGAAATCGCGGCCAAGCAGGCGGTTGGCCGAGCGGAAGGTGTCGATCGCCGCGGCCAGCGAAAACATCGAAAACTTGTCGACCAGCAGGAAGGCAAATTGCCGGCCGCCTTGAACGGGATCGTTCGTGAGCGGCCGTTCGACGGAAGCAGTAAGGTTTGGCAACGCTCAAGCTTTCCGGGTCAGAAGGACGGCCGCTTCATCCCGGCCGCGAGGTAGGCGGAAGCTACAGTGTTGGCCATCAGCATGGCAATGGTCATCGGTCCGACACCGCCGGGAACCGGGGTGATGGCGCCGGCCGCCTGCGCCGCCTCGGCATAGGCGACGTCGCCGACGAGGCGGGTCTTGCCTTCGCCCCTTTCGGGCGCGGCGATGCGATTGATGCCGACATCGATTACGGTGGCGCCCGGCTTGACCCAGTCGCCCTTGACCATTTCGGGCCGGCCGACGGCGGCCACCAGAATGTCGGCGGTGCGGGCGAGCGCCGGCAGGTCCCTGGTGCGGCTGTGCGCGATGGTGACCGTGCAGTTGGCGGCGAGCAGAAGGTTGGCCATCGGCTTGCCGACGATGTTGGAGCGGCCGACGACGACCGCGTTGAGGCCGGACAGGTCCTTGCCGCGCACCCGCTCGATCAAAAGCATCGAGCCGGCCGGCGTGCACGGCACGAAGGCCGTCTCCAGTTCGCCGGTGCCGAGCTTGCCGACATTGATGAAATGGAAGCCGTCGACATCCTTTTCCGGCGCGATGGCCTGGATGATCTTGCCGGAATCGATATGGCCGGGAAGCGGCAGCTGCACCAAAATGCCGTTGACGGCCTGATCGGCATTGAGTTCGCCGATGATCTTGAGCAGCGCCTGTTCGGAGGTGTCGGCCGGCAGAGTGTGCTGGAGCGAATGAAAGCCGCATTCCTTGGCGGTGCGCGACTTGGAGGCGACATAGACCTGGCTTGCCGGATCCTCGCCGACGATCACCACTGCCAGGCCAGGCCTCTCCGCACCCTTGCCCACCAGTTCCGCGGTCAGGGCCTTGACCTTCTGAACCACGTCTTCGGCGACGCTTTTTCCGTCAATCACTTCGGCCATGGACCACCTTCAACACTGTTCTGCCTGGAGCGCGCCTATCCGTGGACGCTCGATCTCTGGTTGCACATCGACGCACCCGAAAACGCCTTGCAGTTTCGGGCACCATGCAGCGCGGCATTTTCACGAAAATTCCAGCGGGCAATCCCGTCAAAACGCCGTCACATGCCGTAAACTCGAAACCGGCCGCTTTTATCGGTTGCCGGGAGTTTTAGAAATAGCGGCGGTTTGAACGGCTTTCGGTCAATTCGCGCACCGCATCGCGGAATTCGCGCAGGCTGTCGCGGATTTCATCGATCCGGGTCTGCTGATCGGCGTCCGGTTCCTGAGGATAGGGTTCCTGCCCAACCGGAGGCATCACTGGCTGTTGATTGGAGTAGCCGTCTGGCGGTGTCTGCGCATGCCTATCCTGCGGATAGTCGGGCTGGCTGGCATCGGAGTAGGCCTCCGCCCGAGGAGCCGGATACATCGACTGGCGCTGAGTATCCTGCTGGTACTTCGGTTGCGGATCTGCGTCCCGTACCGGCTTTGTCGCCTGGGCGATGGGGGGCGAGACGGTCTTGTCGGCACGCATCTCCGCCGCAGGCTTCGGCTGTCTGCTAGGCATGAGCCCGCCTATAGCTGAAAGCAGAGCGCCGATCGGCCCGGACCGTTCGGTTCCATCGTTGATCAGCTGGGGTCTCAAAATCGGCGGTGCAGCCGGCGGCGGTGCAGCCGGTTGACGTGCAGCCGGCGGCGGCGCGGCCCGGTAAGCCTCGTCCTCGAAAGCCGGCCTGCTTTTGTCGGTCTTGCTCCGGGACCGGAATGCCGCGGTTTCGCGCAGGCTCTCATAGGCGCCACGCATGCCGCCGAGGCCGATGCCGGCGGCCAGCCCGAGCAGCAGGCCGGCAAGCGCCACCACGGCGCGCGACGGCCCCTTGGCCTCGAGCGGGGCAAAAGCCTTGGAGATGACGTTGATGTTGGCGGTGTTGATGTCCTTCTGCTCACCGGTCTCCTTGGCGCGCAGCAGATACTGTTCATAGACGGAGCGCTTGGCGGCGGCCTCGCGCTCCAGCTCGCGCATGGTGACGAGATTGTTGTTGACGTCACCGCTCTGGACCTTCGCCTGTGCCAGACGCGAAGCGAGGTCCTGTTCGAGCTGGACCGCGCGCTTCAGGTCGACCTGCAGCGACGAGGCGATGCGCTGCAATTCCCCGGCGATGCGTTCGCGCGACCCGTCAAGCTGGGCACCGAGCGCCTGACGTTCGGGATGACGCGGGCCGAGCCGGACCGCGGCACGATCGGCCTCCTGCTTCAGCGTCGCATATTGCGAGCGCAGTTCGCTCATCGTGTTGGAGTTGATCTCTTCGGGCAAGGTGCCGTTGAGAACGGAATTCACGTTGATCGAACGCGCCGAGGCCGCCCGGGCGTTGAGTTCCAGCGTGCGGGCGCGGGCGACGGAGAGCTGCTCGTTGAGCTTCAGCATCTGATCGTCGCTGATCAAATGGCCCTGCGCGTCGACAAGATCGTGCGTGGCCCTGAAATCCTCGACCTTGCGCTCGGCCGCTTCCACGCCCTTGCGCAATTCGTCAAGCCTGGCCGTCAGTTCGTCGGTGGCGCGGCCGGCGGTGTCGGACTGGATCTGGCCGAAGGTCTGCAGGAAAACGTCGGTCATCGTGTTGGCGATGAGGGCCGATTTCTCGCCATTCTGGGTGGTCGCGCTGACCGAGATGACGAAGGTCTTGCCGCCGCGCTCGACCGAAAGGCTTTCGGCGAGATTGCCGACGGCGAGCGCACGGCGCCGCGCGTCGTCGGCTGCCCCGCCGGCATCGCTGCGCGACAGGATCGAGCGGATGAGCGACATGACGCCGAGGCCGCCACTGCCCGTTCCATTGAACTCGGGATCGTTGGTGAGATTGAGCTTGTCGACGACCTTGTTGAGGACAGTGCCGGAGGTAAGCACGCGAACCTGGTTCTCGACGATGGCGAGCGTCGCATCCGACGCGACCACGTTCTGGGTGAGATCGCGGTCGGTGAGCTTGAGGTCGCGCGGGTCGACGATCAGCTCGGTGGTGGCCTCGTATTTCTTCGGCGTCGACAGGGCGATGCCGACGCCGAGCGCCGCGCCCAGTATCGTCGTCGAGAGGATCAGCAGCTTCGAACGGGCAATGCCGCGAACGACCTGAACCGGATCGATCAGCGGCTTCCATTCCTGTCCGTCGTCATCGTCCCCGGCAGGCCGCCGCTCTTCGCCGGCGTATCGAGGGTCGAAGGCGGCTTTAGAGCGAAAGCCCTGGGAGGGACCGGCGGGTGCTTTGTGCGGTGCGGTCTGCGGGTGGCTGCTTCGAGCCCCCCAATCGTCGTCGGGCAAGGTCTCATCCAACACGGATTCGCCGACGGCCTGATACCGGCCAGGCTCCGCGGCGGCCGAAAGGGGATTCGATCGCGCCTCGCGTTGCGAACGGGCGAGACGGTGGCGGGCGGCCGCATCCTCGCGCCATGCCGGGTCGGCCCGGTCGCCGATCGACACCAGCGACGCGTCGGCCTCGTCCTCGCCACGCATTGCCTGACCGAGCGCCAGCAGGGAGCGCTCGCGCCTCCAGTCGTCTCGGTTTTCCCTGTCGACCATTTTCTTGGAGCTTTACTGTTCGGCGGCTTGGGAAAGGCGGTCGGCCAATCGTTAAGCCACGCTAAACAGGCATAGGAAACAAATGGTTAATTTTCGGATGGGGAAGGCAGAGTTTTCGCGCTTTGATTGCAGGCCTGTCGAGCGCAATCCGGGCGTCCAGAACCGCACGTTAAGCTTTCCGGCCTATGTTCTGCCGGACACATGACCCAAGCCAGCGACATACCGCAAAGGCGGACCCTCGCCCGGATCGGCACCTTCGTGGCCGCACGGCGCAAGCTCGTCATCGACTATGTCTCCGCCATCAGCGGCGCCGGCGGGCGGCTGGTGTTCTCGCTCGCCTATTTCATCGCCTTGGCCAACACGCTGTCCATCGCCGAGTTCGGCATGTTCGCCACCGCATCGGCGGCCGGCGTCATGCTGTCGCGCATCCTCGCCTTCGGCTTCATCTCGGCGCTGTACCGCACCGCCACGATCCGGCCCAATCTGATCGGCACCTTCACCGCCGGCTTCCTGCTGCTTGGCGTTGTGTCGTTGCCGTTGCTGGCCGCCGCCTCGTACGGCGTCTACCTGGTCTTCTTTGCCAGCACCGTGCCGCTGTCGGCCTTCGCGGCCATCGTCTTCGCCGAGGCGCTTTTGTGGCGGCCGGTCGAGGTGGTGCTGATCGTCAACAACGGCCTCGGCAAATTCGGCCGCGCCGCCGTGCTGGCAATCCTGGCGACGGCGTTGCGGGCCGCCGGCGCCGTGCTGTTCATGCTTTCGGCGCAACACACGGTCGGCGTCTGGTCCTGGTACTATATCGGCGCCAATGCCGTTTCGCTGATCATTGCCTTCGGCTTCTTCTATCCGCGCCAGCGGCTGAGGCTGCGCACCGAGCTCTATCTCAGGCGGCTTGCCGATTCGATCTACGTCGCCGGCGCCGAGGTGCTGTTCTACCTGCAGATGGAATTCGACAAGCTGCTGGTGCTGGCCATCGGCGGGCCGCACCTTGCCGGCATCTACGCCATCATCATGCGGCTGGTCGACCTGACGGCGATCCCGATCCGCACCTTCTCGATGATGCTGGTGCAGCGGATGATGCGTGCGCCGGAACTGCTGTCGCGGCTGGCGGTCAAGAGCGGCATCGAGGGCGGCGTGTTCCTGGTCTCGACGCTGGCGCTGGCAGCACTCGGCATCGTGCTGCATTTCTTTCCCAATGCGCTCGGCAGGAATGTCGCGGAGGCGGCGCCGCTGGTGGTGCTGGCGATCTGCGTTCCGGGACTGCGCAATCTGGTCGAATACCAGGCCGAGCTTCTGTTCGCGCGCGGCCAGACGGCGGTCAGGGCGCTCAACCTCGGCCTGCTGGCCGGGCTGAAGGCGGTGCTCTTGACCTATGTGCTGACCGCGATCGCCGACACGCCCAATCTGGTGCTGTCGCTCAACATCGTGTTCCTGCTGCTCTATCTCGCCTCGGCGCTGCTCACCTATTCGGCGATGCGCAGGCCGGCGAAGGCGATCTAAGACTTATCCAGCCCGATCAGACGGCGAATGCGGCCGATATCGGTGCCGATGAAGGACTGCATGCCGATCGCCCCCTGTTGCGGCGCCATGGCAGCGACGAAGCGGCGGAACTCGTCGTCCGACAGCGCCTCGCCGGTCCAGTGGACGCGACAGAACTCTTCCGAACCGTGGAAATGGCCAGCACCATCCAGCACCTCGTCGACATAGCGACCGTAGATCATGCATTCGGAGAATTTTCTTTTCGAGCCGACGACCTCGACCCAGTTGCGGCCGTGGGCTTTCTCGATCCGCGCGCACATCGCCGTCACGGCCTCGCGGCGCCAGGCGATCAGCGTCGAGATGTAGTCGTGGGTCGAAACCTTGGATTTGTCGATGCCGAGCGCCGAACCGGCGTTGCGCGACCAGATGCGGTGTTCCTCATGCCCGTCGATCGCCAGGACGCCGTTGCGCCGGAACAGCCGCACCTTGCCGTCGTGCCAGAAGGCGCTGAGATCGAACGGCTTGACGAAGGCTACGTCGGAATCGCAGAAGACTAGCACGTCCTCCTTCGCATGCGCCGCGACGGCGATGCGGCGAAGCTGCTGTACATGCCAGCCGCGCAGCGGCTGGGTCTTCAGGCTGAGCCAGATGCGGCGGCGAAACAGGCTTGCCGGATCGTCGACGACCCGCAGCCAGCGCGGCAGGAGATCCCGCTCGTCGACGACGGTGCGGCTGCCGGTCTCCAATTGGCGAAACAGCGCAACGTCGCGGTGCTCGACCAGGATGTAGTGATGCGCGACACCGGAGACTTGGCGGTCCATCGTTTCGCACAACAGACGGCAGCGTTCGAAATCCGGCGCATAGCTGGCTGTCACGACCGCGGCCGTCGGTGTCCGCCGCAACCGATCGGACCCTGCGGTGGCGTCAGGCACGAACCGGCTGTTCAATGGTTTGCTCCGGGGCCTGCTCCGGCGCCCGAGAGCTTCTGCCCGACGACGCGCCACAGGAACAACGGGTTGCCGACCACGTAGCGGCGCCAAAGGCGGCCCGGTTCGATCCACAGGCGAAACAGCCATTCTAGCCGCAGACGGCGCATCCACAGCGGCGCCCGCGGCACCGTGCCGCTGAGGAAATCGAGCAGTGCTCCGACAGCGATCGGCAGAGTACAATGGCGATGATCTATGTGGCGCGCGATCCACAATTCCTGGCGCGGCACGCCCATGGCGACGAGCAGCACGTCCGGCCGCAGTTTCGCTATTCCATCGACGATCGACGGCTCCTCGGCGGCGGAGAAATAGCCGTCATGGATGACCACGAATTTGTGCTGCATGGCCAGCGCCGAAAGCTTGGACGATGCCGCCTCGGCGTTGACGCGCGTCGCGCCGAGCAAGCCGACGGTCAACGGCCGTGACGATGCCTGCAGGAAGGCCGGGATGAAATCGGTGCCGTTGAGATTGTCCGGGAACGGCGCGCCGTAAAGCAGCTTGGACGCCATGTCGACACCGACGCCGTCGGGCAGGATGAGAAAGTCGTCGAGCACTTCGGCAAAGACCGGGTCGCTAAAGGCGATGTTGGCGTTGTGCGCGTTGAGGAAGCTGACCTTGGTGAAGCGCCGCTCGGCGATCAGCCGTGCAAGCAGGGCGATGGCGTCGTCCCAACGGATGGCGAGAACCGGAATGCCGAGGATCGTCTTCAACGTGTCGCGCCCGATGGCGGCGCGGGCGGTGTGCATATTCATGCAAACACCTCCTGTCTGACCGGACCAAGCTTGTTCATGCCAAGCCTTATCGCGGCGTCGAGCGCCTTCACCTGCCGGCGATGGAAAGCGCCGCCGTCGACGTCCCTGACAGCGGATGCGGCAACTTCGAGCGCCGCGGCGAAGACGACGGGATCGTCGGTCACGACGCAATTGTCCGGCCGGTGATCGATGCCGCGCAGCGAACGGCTGGTGGCGACGGAGGGCAGGCCGAGCTCGAAGGTCTCGATGGTCTTCAACTGTACGCCGCTGCCGGCCGTGCTGATCAGCGGGATGACGGCGCCAGTGCGCACGAAGGCCTGTGCGTCCGGCACGCGGCCGACGAATTCGACACCGGGATGCGTGGACGTGATGCCGGACGGCATGCCGCCGGCGATCCTGATGCGGAAGTCGCGTCTCAGATGCGGCACGACCTTGTCCAGGAACCAATCGAGCCCGATGCGGTTCGGCTGCCAGGTCCAGGTGCCGATCAGCGCTGCGTCGCATTCAATGCGGCGCCGCTGGCCTGTTCCTGCCGGCGCATCGGCGCGGGTCACCAGCGGCAGCACCACCGAGCGATCATCGGTGGCGACGCCAAGCGCGGCGCGGTCTTCCCCGGCCAAGGTGAAGACGAAGCGCGCGCGGCGGCAGAGCCGCTCTTCCATGGTCTCGAGCAACCTCGCCTCGCGGCGAAACAGCAGGCGCT
Organism: Mesorhizobium sp. LjNodule214; assembly: GCF_964252735.1. Taxonomy (NCBI): domain Bacteria; kingdom Pseudomonadati; phylum Pseudomonadota; class Alphaproteobacteria; order Hyphomicrobiales; family Phyllobacteriaceae; genus Mesorhizobium; species Mesorhizobium sp. LjNodule214. The sequence continues at coordinate 1,777,473 of NZ_CAXUPE020000001.1, read as the reverse complement.
GGAAAGCGCTGCCCGCGGCGGCCGCATTCTCCTGCGCCGACCGATGCTCGACATTGTGGGCGACGAAGATCGAGGGGCGGTCGCCGAACAGCTTTTCGAAGGCGCCAGCGAACTGCACCGAGTTGAGCACATAGCCGTCAAACGGCCCGGCACGTTCCACGGCGGCGCGGACTTCCGCGTCGGAGACCACGCGCAGCTTGACCGATGCGAAGGTGAGACCCGACAGCACCGCCCTGGCGACCCAGGCGAGCTTCTGCAGTGGCGAGGCGCTCTCCGTGCGCACGTCGACGGCGCCAAGCACGATTGTGTTTTCCGGATCGGCGGCAGGCTCTCCCGGCCAGGTGAAGCCGATCACGGTGACGCGCGCGCCGGCGCGCCGCAAAGCAGCGATGATCGCAGCGTTGGCGATCTCGTAGCCCGAAGCGAGAGCGCCGTCGGGCACGATCGATGTGGCGAACAGCAGATGCATCTCACCTATCCAGTGCAGCCCAGATAGCAAAGCGGGGTGAACCCTTGATTAAGTGAACGCAATCGGGGCCGGGAGTCTCGGTTTTGCGGGCTTCGCCGCAAAAGGTGATTAACGAAACGTTATCACCGGGGTGCTATCGAAAAACCAGATTTACCAGGCGGCTGGACACGGATGATCCCATTGCCATCGGACGGTTCGGTATCGATCGCGGGACGGTCTCCGGGGCTCGCCGCCGAGACCGTCGAAGCGGTCGTCACGCTGCCAACCTTCAAACGGCCCGAACAGGTGCTGGCGACACTGGCATCGCTCAAGGCGCAGCAGACCACCAGGCGATTCGCCGTCATCGTCATGGAGAACGAGGCCGAGGCGCGCGACGGTGCCAAGGCGGCGCTGCCGCTGTTCGAGCGCGGCGATATTGCGGGCATGGTGATCGTCGCGCATGAGCGCGGCAATTGCAGCGCCTACAATGCCGGCTGGCAGAGCGCGATCGTGCATTTCCCCGACTTCAGGCACCTGCTAATCATCGACGACGACGAGATCGCCGACCCGCATTGGCTGGAGCGCATGTGCAGTGCGGCCGAGACGCTCGGCGCCGACATTGTCGGCGGCCCGCAAGTGCCCGTGTTTGCCGAACCGGCGCATGCGCGATGGGCGGAACACCCGGTCTTCGCGCCACCCTACCGGGAGACCGGACGTGTTGCGGCGCTCTATTCCTCCGGCAACCTGCTGGTCGGACGCAACGTGCTGACCGCCATGGGGCCGCCCTTCCTCGACCTCAGATTCAATTTCATGGGCGGCGGCGATTCCGATTTCCTCAGCCGGGCAGCGCAGAGAGGCTTCGTTCTTGGCTGGTGCGCCGAGGCCAAGGTACACGAAACCGTGCCGGCACGGCGTGTCGAGGCCGACTGGATCCGCGCCCGCAGCCTGCGCAACGGCGTGATCTCGACCCTGGTCGAAAAGAAGAAACGCGCCGGCACGCCGCTTGCCGGCATGAAGGTGTTTGCGAAGAGCCTGGCACTGCTTGCCGCCTCGCCGCTGCGCGGCGCGGTCCGGCTGGCGCGAACCGGATCGCCGGCGACGGCGCTCTATCCCATCCATGTCGCGCTCGGCCGCGTGCTTGCGGAATTCGGATATGCCAATGAGCAATACCGGCAGCCTGAGAAGAACTGAGCGCGCGCCGCTCAGTGCGGCGTTCACGCGCGAGGGCGTGGCGACGGCGATCGCGGCGCTGCTGTTCACCATGATCCTGGTGTCCTTCCGGCCCTTCCAGCCGGCCGGCGCCGAGCTCACCGGCGAAGGTGGCGACATCGTCAACCAGCTCGGCTTCTCGTCGCTCGGCGCGATTTCGATCTTCTCGCTGATGGCCTTCGCCGACCCGCGCGTGGTGCGCTCGCTGCTCAGCCCGTCCTGGATGCTGATGCTGGGCTGCTTCATGCTGTCGGTCATACTGGCGACCGATCCGCCGTCGGCGATGCGCGCGGCGTCCTTTACGTTGATCGGCATCCTGACGATGGCGACGATCCTGGTGCTGCCGCGCGACGGCGAGGCTTTCTCGAAAGTCATCATCTTCACCGCCATCGTCGTCATGGGCCTCTCCTACCTTGGCCTCATCGTCTTTCCGCACGAGGCCATGCACACGGCCGACTCGCAGGAGCCGGAGCATGCCGGCCTGTGGCGCGGTGTCTTCACCCACAAGAACATCGCCGGGCCGATCATGGCCTGCTTCAGCTTTGCCGGCCTCTATCTCTACCGGCGCGGGCAACGCTGGTGGGGCGCGACAATCTTCTGCGCGGCGATGATCTTCATGCTGCATACCGGCTCCAAGACGACGGCAGGCCTGGTGCCGTTCTCGATCCTGATCGTGGTGCTGCCGAGCCTGATCGGCATGCGGCTCGGCACGCCGATCCTGTTTGCGGCAGCAATCATCGCCACGGCGGTCGGCACGCTGGGCATCGTCTTCCTGCCGCCGGTGAAGCATCTGGCGGCGATCTATTTTCCCGACCTGACCTATACCGGGCGCGCCACACTGTGGGAGTTCGCCGGCGACATGCTGGCGAAGAAGCCTTGGACCGGCTACGGCTACGAGAGCTTCTGGGGCACGCCGCTGCTGCTCAATCAGGACCAGCCCTTCGACCGGCCCTGGGACATCCGCACCATCGTGCACGGCCATGACGGCTATCTCGACATTGCCGTGCTGATGGGCATCCCGGCGCTCTGCGTTGCGGTCTACACCTTCCTTATTGCGCCGCTGCGCGACTACATGCGCATCCCGCTGCGCAAGGAGAACATCTACCTCGGCGACTTCTTCATGATGGTGGTGCTGTTCGCGGCGCTGAACGCCTTCCTGGAAAGTTTTTTCTTCCATCGCGGTGACCCGGTCTGGCTGTTCTTCGTGCTCGGCGTGCTTGGCCTGCGGCAAGTGTCGCTGCGGCCGATCGCGGTTCGGCGTCCCTCCTGATCGCTTCGTCGGCAAGGGCTTTCCCACCTCGCCGCGAGCGTCTATTGAGAGCCATCTTCGCGGAGGTCCTTCAATGACGATCAGGCTCGTTCTCGCCGGCTGCGGCAATATGGGCTACGCCATGCTTTCGGGCTGGCTGAAATCCGGCAAGCTTCCTCCGGAGGCGGTCTTCGTGGTCGAGCCCAACGCCGACCTGCGCAAGCGTGCCGAAGCACTGGGCTGCGGTGCTGCGGCCGATGCCGCGGCCATTCCGGCGGATGCGGTGCCAGCGCTTGTCGTCATCGCCGTCAAGCCGCAGGTGATCCGTGACGTGACCGCCGCCTACAAGCGCTTTGGCGACGGCCGCACCACCTTCGTCAGCATCGCCGCCGGCACACCAGTCGCCACCTTCGAGGCAATCCTGGGCCATCGCGCGCCGATCGTGCGCTGCATGCCGAACACGCCGGCGGCCATCGGCAAGGGCATGATGGTGGTGTTCTCCAACCCGCTGGTTTCCGACGACGCCAGGCGTTTCGTCGCCGACCTGCTGTCGGCGAGCGGGGAAGTGGCCACCATCGACGACGAGAGCCTGATGGACGCGGTGACGGCGGTGTCCGGCTCCGGGCCGGCCTATATCTTCCATTTCATCGAAGCGCTGACGGTTGCCGCCGAGAAGGCCGGCCTGCCGGCCAACACCGCCAAGCTGCTGGCCATGCAGACCGTCTATGGCGCGGCGTCGCTGGCCGCCGAAAGCGGCGAGGAGCCAGGCCTGCTGCGCCAGCAAGTCACCAGCCCCAACGGCACCACGGCCGCAGCCCTTGCCGTGCTGATGGGCGAGGAGCGGCTGACCAAACTCCTCACCGAGGCGGTGGACGCGGCGCGGCTGCGGTCGATAGAGCTGGGAAAGTAACCCCTCAATTTGACCCGTACAGCATCTCGTCCTGCAGCCGGCGCAGGGCGAACAGCCTGGTCGTCTGGTCGGGCGCGGCGTTGTCGGCGGTCAGCAATTCGCCCTTCCTGACCTGCTTCAGCACCTTGCCGCCCTCGAGCAGGCCGACGGGCACCGCGCGATGCGCGCGGGCCTCCTGGACGGTCATGGTCCAGGACCGGTAGCAGGTCTCGCCGATCGCATCGAACGTCTCTCCAGCGGCGAGATCGCGCTTGGCGACCGCGCAAACCTCGGCCACCGGCTTCGGCAGCGGCACCATGTCGGGCCGGCCGTAGAGCACGATGCGGGCGGCGGTCAGCGGCACCTCCAGCGAGGTCAGGTGATAGGGCCGGAAGAAGCTGTAATAGGGGCCGTGGCCGACATGGAGATCGTCCATGCGCTCGATGACGCGCGGATGCGTCGCCTCGACAATGACGAAGACCCCGGGCGCGACGCCCTTGCCGACCGTGTAATCGACGACGCCCTTTTTCGACAGGATGCCGCCATCAGCCTTCGGGATCAGCACCTTGGCCAGTTCATCGCGGTCGGCTTTCGGGCCGTGCATGCCTGGAACATCGGGCACCAGCCCGGTGGCGTTGGCGATGGCGCACATCTCGACCATGGTCTTCGAGCCGTCGACGAACTCGACCAGCATGCGCGGGTTCATGTTGCGCCGGACCGCTTCCTCGCGATAGTCGTCCGGCACGGCGTCATGGTTGAGCGGGTTGTTCTTGCCCTTGCCGGCCGAGACGATCGTGTAGCCAAGTGCGGCGGCGAACTCGATCAGTTCCATGCAACTCGACGGCTCGTCACCCGCGCCGACCGAATAGACGACGCCCAGCCGGTCGGCCTGCTGCTTGAGATAGCAGCCGATCGTGACGTCGGCCTCGACATTCATCATCACCAGATGTTTGCCGTGTTCCATCGCCTTCAGATCGAAATCGGCAGCGACGCCGGGCTTGCCGGTGGCATCGATGACGACATCGATCAGCGGATTTGTCACCAGCATCTCGTTCGAGGTGATGGCGATTTTTCCACTCTCGATTGCGGCGGTGACTTTCGAAGCCGTGTCCGCTTCCACCGCCATCGCCTCGTCGCCATAGGCGATGCGGATGGCGTCACGGGCGGTGTGCGGACGCCTGGTCGACACCGCGCAGACCGAAATGCCCGGCATCAGCATGCCCTGCGTCACCAGATCGGTGCCCATCTCGCCGGAGCCGATGACGCCGATGCGTACCGGCTTACCCTCGGTGGCGCGCCTGGCGAGGTCGCGGGCAAGCCCGGTCAGGGCGACATTTGTCATACAAGAACGTCCACGCTTTTGCTTTTGGCCCGCAATACAGGGAACCGCCCTGCTTTGCCAACAAAACCAGCCGCTCGTGGCAATTTCCTGCGCGCGCTTTGCAGAACCCGAACAGATTTGCGCAGCGATTTGCAGGCTTCTGGCTTTCGCAGCGCGACCGGTTAATGTTCGGGAAGGGAGATTTCCATCCAGGGAGGACGAGATGGCAGAGGTCACACCAAAATTCGACCTGGTCGGCAAGGCGGTGCTGGTCACCGGCGCTTCGCGCGGTATCGGGCGCGCCTGCGCGCTGGCCTGCGCCGGCTCCGGCGCCGACATGATCGTCGGCGTGCGCAGCGAGACCGACGGGACCGAACTGACCGCCGAGATCGAGCGCATGGGCCGCCGGGCGCTGGCGGTGCGGATGGATCTCACCGATCTGGCGACGGTGCGAAAAGCTGTCGCCGAGGCACACGCCGCCTTCGGCCGCATCGATGTGCTGGTCAACAATGTCGGGCTCGGGCCGGAAAACCTCGCCGAGAACGTCACCGAGGAAGATTTCGACCTCACCGTCAACGTCAACCTCAAGGGCACGTTCTTCACCACGCAAGCAGTTGCAAAACTGATGATCGCGCAGAAATCCGGGCGCATCATCAACATCAGCTCGCAGGCCGGCACGGTGACGCTGAAGGGCGAAGCGATCTATTGCATGAGCAAGGCGGCGATCAACCATCTGACGCGCTGCCTGGCCGCCGAATGGGCACAGCACCGGATCAACGTCAACAGCATCGCGCCAACCTTCATCTGGACGGACGGAACACGGCCATCGCTCGCAGAGCCCGACTTTCACGCGCATGTGCTGGGGCACATTCCGCTTGGCCGCATTGGCGATCCGATCGATGTCGCGGGAACCGTGGTGTTCCTGGCCTCGCCAGCCGCGTCGATGATCACCGGCGCCAACATACTGGTCGATGGCGGCTGGTCGGTGGCTTGAACAAACAGGCTCGCAGGCCAATCGTTTCAAAGGACTGAGCTGACGTTGAGAGAAAGCATTGCACTCCCGACTTCTTTACCAACGGGGTGCATTACTGCCGAATGCTGCAGCGTGGCCAGTAACGGCGACCGGGCGGGTTCGCGGGTGTGCGCCTGCAGTTTTCCCAAGAGACTCGTGCTTCTGGCCCGGTTCGCGCTGAATGGCAGTGCGGCGACGCACGGCTTATGTGCCATTTTTGCTACATCCACCGGGACTAATGGCGAGAACTCCGGGTTTTAGAGGCGTCTAGATCATTAAGTGCTCACATCTTTCAAAAATCTGATAGATACTCGCCGCAAGCTCTGGTGGCAGGCTTGGGCAATAAGCGCTGTAAAAAAATATAGAGGCGCGGGGAAAGTCACGGGGTAGACATGAACAGGACGGGTAAAGTGACCGTCGGCTGGCGCTTTGCGCTTGCCGTGACGGTGTCAATGCTGGCTTGCGGAAGCGCTGGCGCACTCACGCTCAAAGAAGCAATGGCAGTCGCCGTCGAATCCAATCCGGAGATCGGCCAGGCGATTGAAAACCGCGAAGCAATCGAATTCGAGCTGCGCCAGGCGAAAGGTCTTTACCTTCCCAGCGTCGATCTGGAAGCGTCGGCAGGCGCCCGGCGCCTCGACAATCCATCCCGGCGCGCGCTTTCCATCGAGGACGACGCGCTCTATCCGGTTGAAACCGATCTTACGATTTCGCAGACGCTCTATGACAGCGGCGCAAGGCGAGCCGAACTGACCCGTCAGGCGTCGCGCGTCGACGGCGCGTCGTTCCGGGTTCTGGAACGGTCCGAATTCATCGGGCTTTCCGTTGTCCAGGACTATTTGGAATATATGCTGCAGGCTTCGATCGTTGTCGAGGCCAAGAAAAACCTCGGCTTCCACCAGGCTATACTCGGCGATATCCGGCAGGGCATCGAAGGCGGGGCGCTGAACGACGCCGACCGGCAACAGGCCGAGGAGCGGTTGTTCGCCGCCAAGGCGCGCATGCAGGAAGCCACCGAGGAACTGGAAGCGGCCAAGATACGCTTCTTCAAGACCGTCGGAAAGCCGCTGACCAACTCTTCAAGGCCGGGCGATGTCTCCGCAGCACTGCCGAGGTCGCTCGATGAAGCAATCGGGCTGGCGCGGGAAAGCAATCCGCGCGTGCACATGGCCAACAGCGACATCGACGCGGCGGCCTCCCTTGTGGATGCAGCACGGGCGAAATTCGGACCCTCGATCATCGCCGAAGGTCTCGCCCGGGCCGGAACCGACATCGATGGCGACGATGGCGACACCAACGACCTGCAAGCGCGGCTGGTGCTGCGCTGGAACCTTTACCGCGGCGGCATCGACAAGGCCAACGAACAGGAACAGATCCGCCGCTCCAGCGAACAACGACTAGCGCTGCATCAGGTCCTGCGCGAGATCGAGGAAGCAGTGCGGATCTCATGGGAACGCCGCTTCCGGCAAGCCGACCTGGCCAAGACGCTGCGGCAACAGGCTGCCGCCAGCGAAAGCCTGGTCGCGTCCTATCGCGAACAGTTCAAGGTTGGCCAGCGATCGCTGCTCGACGTGCTCGACGCGCAGAACACGCTGTTCAACACGGCGACGCTGGCGGATACCGCATCCTACGCCTCGCTTTTCGCCCAGTATCGGCTGCTGGCGGCAACGGGACAGTTGCTGAAGACGATGAACATCCAGCCGGCCAAACAGGCCGCGGCCTATGCGCGGTCCGAATTCGCCGTGCCGGCAACCGCCGACACCGAAACCTATGCACGGACGCCGTCGGAACAGAAGAACGATCTGCCGTTCGACATCCTCGCCCCTGTCAGGAAAAAGCAGCCGATGTAAGATCGATCGCGGGTCCTTCGGGAGCGGATCGTGAACCAGCAGCCCAATATCCTGTCGCCCAAAGAGGCCTTCAAAGCCTGCTTTTCGGCGATTGCCGCCTATCTCGGCAGGCCGAGCGCGGAGACAGTGCTGTTCGCCGGTGTCCCGATCGCGGAGACGCGCATCGAGGCCGGCGACATCAGGCATCTGGCCGAGCGCATCGGCCTGGAGGTCGCGGAATTCAACCACCGCGATTTCGTGCGCGGTCGCTTCGACCTTCCGGCCATCGTCTTTCGCGCCAGCCAGTTGCCAGTCGCCCTGCTCGCGGAGATCGAAGGCGGCGACTATCTGACCGCTCCGCAGGAAAACGGCCGCACCACAATCGGTAAATCCGAGCTGATCGAAAGCTACATCAGCGGCGGCGCCTCTTTCTCGATCACCTATGCCAACACCACCGAGGCAATGAAGGTCGGTTCGGCGGCGAAGATAGAAAGGCGGCACTGGCTGACTGGAACCATGGGCGCGTTCTGGCGCACCTATTCGAAGGTTGTGTTGTCAGCGGTCTTCATCAACCTGCTCGCCATTGCCTCGCCGATCTTCACCATGAACGTCTATGACCGGATCCTGCCGAACAAGGCGGTCGCGACGCTCTGGGTCCTGGCGCTCGGGATCGGCGCCGTCATCGTGTTCGACCTGCTCTTGAAGACGGCCCGCGCCTCGCTCATCGACTATGCCGGGCGCAAGGCGGATCTGCGGATTTCGTATCTGCTGTTCGAGAAAGTGCTCAATTCGTCACTGTCGGCGCGGCCCAGTTCGACGGGTGAGTACGCAAACCGGGTGACCCAGTACGAGTTCGTGCGGGAGTTCTTCACCTCCAACACCATCAGCGTCTTCATCGACACGATCTTCGTCTTCATCTTCCTGCTGGTCATCTACGCGATAGGCGGCTGGCTGGTGATCATACCGACTCTGGCCTTTGTGATTTCCGTCATCGTCGGCCTGATCACGCAGCGCCGCATCGGCAAGCGTGTCGCCGCCTCGATGAACGAGGCCGCGCAGCGCCAGGCCCTGCTGGTCGAATCCATTTCGACGCTCGAGACGATCAAGTCGCTGCGCGCCGAGGCCTATCTGCTGCGCAAATGGGGCGAGCACTCCAAGAATGCTGCCAACACGTCGGAAAAGATCAAGCAGCTTTCGGCCGCCGCCGGCAACATCACCGGATCCATCCAGCAGCTGGTGACCGTCGCGCTGGTCGTGGCCGGCGCCTACGCCTTTTCCGCGGGCTATGTGTCGACGGGCGCGATCATAGGCACTGTCATGCTGGCCAGCCGGGCGGTGGCGCCGCTTGGCCAGATCGCCATCACGCTGTCCAGGTTCCGCCAGGCCATGCTGTCGTTGCGAATAGTCAACGCGATCATGTCTCAACCGGAGGACCGGCCGGATACGGTCGGCTTCGTCAACCGCCCGATCCGCAACGGCGCGATGGTCTTCAAGAATGTCGGCTTTGTCTATCCGGGTTCGGAGAACGAGGTTCTGAGCGGGCTGAACATCTCGGTCAAACCGGGCGAGCGGGTCGGCATCATCGGCCGCATCGGATCGGGCAAGACGACGATGGGGCGGCTGATCGGCAGGCTTTTCCTGCCGACCTCGGGAGAACTGCTGCTCGACGGCATCGACATTCGCCAATACCACCCTTCGGAGGTTCGCGCCGCGGTCGGGATCGTCGCCCAGGCCGGCGACCTGTTTTCAGGAACCATCAAGGAAAACCTCCTGATGGCGGCCCCGGAAGCGACGGACGATGAGATCATCGAAGCCGCGAAGGCTGCCGGTGTCGACGAATTCGTCTCCCGTCATCCGCGTGGCTACGACATGAATGTCGGCGAGCGCGGCACCAATCTCTCGGGCGGCCAGAGACAGGCGGTGGCGATCGCGCGCCTGCTTTTGACCAAGCCGAAGATCGTTTTTCTGGACGAGCCGTCGGGGTCGATGGACCTTGCCTCGGAACGGCAGCTGATCAGGCAGCTCAAAGTGGCTTTCGAGCGGAACACGACGCTGATCGTGTCGACCCATCGCTTCAGCATGCTCGAACTCGCCGATCGCCTCATCGTCATCGATCAAGGCCGGATCGTCGCCGACGGGCCGAAGGAACAAGTCATACAGGCGCTGCAGAAGAACAGCGCCTGACAAACCGGATTATATTGAACCATTTCAATATAATGGGACGTGGGAAATGCTTGCAAGGGAAGACCGCCCACCGCTGTTTGCGTCGGCGTCCATATTCATCATCGGGGCGCTGTTCGTCTCGTTCGTCGGCTGGGCGTCTTTCGCCGAAGTCGATGAGATCGCGCGCGGCGACGGCAAGGTCATACCCGCATCCAAGACCCAGATCATCCAGGCCAGCGAGGCCGGCGTGGTTCAGGAAATCGCGGTGAAGATCGGCCAGATCGTCAAGAAGAACGACCTCATCATCCGGCTCGACAACACGGTCAACACCTCCAGCCTCGGCGAGCAGCAGGCCAAGGCGCGCGCGCTACAGGTGCGCATCGCGAGGCTCAAATTCGAGCAGGCCGGCACCCTTTCCGGCCCCTTTCCGTGTCCGGCTGAGATCCAGTCGGTCGCCCCGGAAATCTGCGACAACGAGCAGAAACTGCTCATCGCCCGGCGCGGGAATTTCGACAACAAGCTGTCGGTGCTCAAATCGCGCCTCGACCAGCGCGAGAAGGAGCTGAACGAAGCAACCGCCAACGCCGACCGCCTGTCAAAGAACCTTGCCATCAGCGACCAGGAGGCAAAACTGGTCGAAGCGATGGTCAAAAAAGGCCTGATGGCCAGGACCGAGCAGATCCGTGTCGACCGGGAGCAGGCTGAACTCAACGGCCAGCTGAACCTCGCCGGCGAGACCATAAAGAAGGCCAAGGCGGCAATCACCGAAGCGCAGCTGCAGGTCGACGAACTCGGTCTCCAGCTGCAGCAGGAAGCGCTGGACGACCTGACCCAGGCATTGGCCGAGCTTTCGGTGGTGGACGAAACCATTCGCGGTGCCACCGACAAGGTGGCGCGCACAGACATCCGCTCGCCGGTGGACGGCATCGTCAACACGATGGAGCTGAACACGGTCGGGGCCTTCGTGCAGCCCGGCGCGGTGGTCGCCGGCATCGTGCCCACTTCCGAGACCCTTTTGGTCGAAGCGCGGGTTTCGCCACGCGATGTCGCCTTCATTCGTGAGAACCAGGACGCGCTGATCAAGGTCACCGCCTACGACTTCTCGATCTTCGGCGGCATCGAAGGCAAGGTCTCGAACATCACCGCAGACAGCCTGGTCGACCAGAAGACGGGCGAACCCTACTACCAGGTGCGCGTTGCGACGGACACGTCGACGCTGGAAAGGGACGGCAAGGCCTATTCGATCATTCCGGGCATGATCTGCTCGGTCGACATCAAGACCGGGCGCAAGACAATCCTGAACTACCTGTTGAAGCCGATCAACAAAGCACGCCAGGAGGCCATGAGTGAGCGATAGCGCCGCCCGTCCCGCCATCCAAGGCGAGCGGCCGCTCCTGCCGCTTGCGGCCGATGATTTCGGCCCGGAATTCCGGGTCGTCGCACGCGGCGGCATACGCCGCGGCATTCGCCTGGAACGCGCCTTCTGGGTGTCGCTCAAGCAGATGGCCGAAAGCCGCAAATGCACGATTGGCATGCTGGTCGACGAGATCGCCGAAAGCCATGCCGATCAGGGGAACCTGACGTCGGCGATCCGCGTCGCCTGCATGCGCGGCCTGGCGGAAGAAAACCTGGCGCTGCGAAAGCTCGCTTCGATCCGGACCATCAACGCCATACTGGTCGCCTGTCCGTCGCCGGCCTTCGCGCTGTCGTCGTCGAAGAAGATCCTGAGCTTCAACGCGCCGTTCCAGCAGCTGGTCAAGCGGCAGTTGCCAACAGCACCAAATGACGATGCGCGGCCCGACCTCAAGCTGGCGCTGGACCTCAATGTGGCCGACATATTCGCGCGGCTCGAGACCAACGGCGAAACGCCGGTCGCGACCGGCTTCGTCATCGGCGCCGGCGAGCGCCGCTACCGGGGTCAGCTGAGCGCGGTGCGCGCACCGGTGGCCGAACCGGAATTGCTGATGGCGTTCGTCTTCAACGGCTAGGCAATTCCAGGAAAAGTGCGCCGCTCACTGCGGGCCGAGGCGGGCCGAAAACGTGTCCGCAAAAGCCATATCCGGCTGCAAGCCTTCGCCGGGAGCGACCGTCGTGAAACCACCCGTGATGTCGGCCATCTCGGCGCCACCAGTTCTGGAACCATGGATCCAGGACCGATCCATGCTGAAGGAGTAGAGCGGCACATAGTCGGGGAGATCGCTGTCGCGCCTGACGGCGTTGCCAAGACTGTCGAGGATGAAGGCGCCGCTGGCCGTGCTCACCGACAGCACGGCGTGAAAGAACTTCCTTTTGCGGTCCTGAAGGACAACGAGCGACATGCTCTGCGCCGGAATGCCGGCCTGTAGCAGCGCCGTCATCTTGAGGATGGCGAAATCCTCGCAGTCGCCGGCGCGCCGCTCGAGGATTTCCGAAGGTTTTGCCCAATAATCGAGCTTGCCGTAGACGGCGCTGTCTTTCCGGTAAGCGATCAGGCGGTTGATGCTGGTGTTGACGAAGGCCAGCTTGTCGCTGAACCCCTTGTCCTTGGCCGCGTCGACCGTCGCGACGAACGCCGTGCTCTTGCGCTCGCATGCACTGCCCGCCGAACAGCCGACGATCGCCTTGTAGACAGGCGCCCAGCGGGCCGCGACCGGGAAGTTGCGCATCGAAAGGGCAACCGACCCGAACACGCCTGGAATGATCGCCGCGGTCTGCATCGGGTCGATGCCGGCATTGGCTTCTGCCATCGAAGAGGTGTTTGCGCCATCCGCCCCGGCAGGAGCATAGCTGCCGGAGACGGAGCCGACACGGTAGGGCGCGGCAGGCCGCCAAGGCTGAGGCCGCGCCAGCGATACGCCGCCAAGGCTGAACGGCGCCTGGAGCCTTTCGAGCGGCACGCCAGCAGGCGCCGAATCACCCGACATAGGGCTCGCGAAAGATGAACACGGCACGCCCGCAAGGCCGATTGCCAGCAGGAGAATCTTGAACGGGGCTGATGCCGGAGAAGCCTTTTTTATTGTCATAACGCCCACCTTTGACTGTGGACGCTACCAGTCTCGTCTCAAATTATTGGAAAGGAAGGTAGATAAGTTTCCAGAAATTGGTTTTGTCTAATTTATTTAAAATTCTAATTTAATTTATACTTATATTTACTGAGAGATCGCGGCCCGACCACCGTCAAAAAGGATCCGCGAGGGGCAAGATATAGGTGGCTATATGGCAGCAGTTTACCATGCGCAAAAAATGCGCACGCCTGTATATTCCAATATATTAAATAGATTGAGAGACTGTTGCAAAGCAGAGGCCGCCCCTGTCTCTTTCCGGGAAATACCGGAGGGGTTTCAGAGATGACCACCAATATCGAGTCGCACAACGTTTCGGGTTCTTGGAACGAGCATTCGGCTTCCAGCGACCACACCGCCACGACGGCATCGGCAGAGATGCAGGTTGCCCAGGCAGCAACCGGGCAGCCAGCCCCGGCAGTCGCCGATCCGGTTCCGGTCGATGTCGGCAGCGGGGCACCCGTGCAGCCGCAAGTGCCCGCGGCAGCGGCGGCAAATCCACCAGCGGAAGGCGCACCTGCTGCGGCAAACGCGGCGGCGGCTCAGCCGCATGACTATGTGGCCGACGCCAGCAACGTCGTGAAGCTTCCGGCTAATGTCTCGATCGACAACATCCGTGTCGACGGCCACAATCTGGTGCTTGAACAGCCCGACGGTTCGGTGATCGTCATCAAGGACGGCGCCCTGAACGTGCCAACCTTCATCCTCGGCGATGTCGAGGTGCCGCGCGTTGCCTTGATCGCGGCGCTGGAAGCAAGCCATGTCGACGTCGCCTTCGGTGCCGACGGTTCGATCTCGGCCGGACCTGGCAACGGCCCGAACAGCGCCGGCGGCAACTTCTCAGTTCCCCCCGGCGGCATCGGCGACGGGTTCGACCTTTCGGCCTTGCTGCCCCCGACTGCCTTGCAGTTTGGGCAATTGGACCGGCGCGAGCTGTTTCCCTCGATTGCCGACAGGCAAGTCTCGGTGGTGGCCACGTCGTTGCTCGCCCCGGACGAGGCGGCCAGCGAAACCGGCCTGGACGGGGGTCCGGCCCAATCGCCAGGTAGCGACGCGCCGAGCGACGCGGAAACGTCCAGCATCGGAACGATCAACATCACTGCGCCGGACGGTATCGGCTCGATCGTCATCAACGGCGACACCGTGACCGGCGTCGGCCAGCAGATCCAGGGCCAGTTCGGCTACATCACGATCGTGTCCTTCGATCCGATCACCGGTGCTATCGAATACAATTACACGGTGACCGAGTCGGTTACCCATCCCGTGCAAACAAACGGGTTCGACCCCAACGACACGGTTCCGGACAATTTCAGCATCACGGTTACGGATGTCGATGGCGATTCGGCCAGCACCACTTTCGCCGTCGCCATCACCGACGACGTGCCGACGGCGGTCGCCGACATCGACAGCATCGCGGCCGGCCAGTTCGGCCCGGCGATCGGCAATGTGATCAGCGATGCCGAGGGCGATGGCGGCGCAGATACCAAGGGCGCGGATGGCGCGGCGGTGGTTGGCGTCCAGGCCGGCGACACGAACGCCGATGTCGACAACGCCGCCACGCTCGGCGTGCAGATCCAGGGCACCTACGGGAAGCTGACGCTCGCCGCCGACGGATCCTACTCCTATGTGCGCGATGCCGGCACCGCCGGCGGCGTCAATGACGTCTTCACGTATACGATCAAGGACGGCGACGGCGACACTTCGCACACCACGCTGACCATCTCGATCGGCAACACGCCGCCCGTCATCACCGACCTGACGCCGGAAGCCGGTGGCGGCGACGTCACCGTCAACGAGGACGACCTGCTGGCCATCCGTGCGCCTGGTGAATCCGCAGGCTCCGACAGCTCGAAGGAAAGCACCACCCAAGTCGGCACCTTCACCATCTCCTCGCCCGACGGCATCGCTTCGTTGACCATCGAAGGCCACAGCTTCATCACCAATGGCGTGTTCACCCCCGGCTCCTTCAACACCGCGCTCGGCAACACGCTGTCGGTGACGGCCTACAATCCAGCTACAGGCGAGGTGAGCTACACCTACACGCTCAACGACAACGAGGCGCATGCCAATGCCCTCGGCCAGAACAGCCTGTTCGAAAGCTTCACCGTTACGCTGACAGACCAGGACGCGCAGAGCGTCAACGGCACGCTGTCGGTCAACATCGTCGATGATGTGCCGACGGCGGTCGCCGATATCGACAGCATCGCGGCCGGCCAGTTCGGCCCGGCCACCGGCAATGTGATCAGCGATGCCGAGGGCGATGGCGGCGCCGACACCAAGGGTGCCGATGGCGCGGCCGTGGTTGGCGTCGAGGCCGGCAACACCAATGCCGATGTCGACAACGCCGCCACGCTCGGCGTGCAGGTCCAGGGCACCTACGGCAAGCTGACGCTCGCCGCCGACGGCACCTACTCCTATGTCCGCGACGCCGGCACGCCCGGCGGCGTCAACGACGTCTTCACCTACACCATCAAGGACGGCGACGGCGACACTTCGCACACCACGCTGACCATCTCGATCGGCAACACGCCGCCCGTCATCACCGACCTGACGCCGGAAGCCGGTGGCGGCGACGCGACGGTGGATGAAGAGGCATTGAATGTCGGCACGCCGGGCGGACCCGGCTCCAATCCGGCAAGCACGGCCGAGACCGGTGCGGGCACCTTCACTATTTCCTCGCCCGACGGCATCGCCGCGCTGACCATCGACGGCCACACCTTCATCACCAACGGCGTGTTCACCGCCGGCTCCTTTAGCACGGCGCTCGGCAACACGCTGTCGGTGACGGCCTACAATCCTGCTACAGGCGAGGTGAGCTATACCTACACGCTGGTCGACAACGAGGCGCATGCCAATGCCCTCGGTCAGAACAGCCTGTTCGAAAGCTTCACCGTTACGCTCACAGACCAGGACGCGCAGAGCGTCAACGGCACGCTGTCGGTCAACATCGTCGATGATGTGCCGACGGCGGTCGCCGACATCGACAGCATCGCGGCCGGCCAGTTCGGCCCGGCGACAGGCAATGTGCTTGCCGGCGGAACCGATGGCGCGGACGCCAACGCAACGGACGGCAATGCCGATACCAAGGGCGCCGATGGCGCGGCGGTGGTTGGCGTCGCGGCCGGCAACACCAATGCCGATGTCGACAATGCCGCCACGCTCGGCGTGCAGGTCCAGGGCACCTACGGCAAGCTGACGCTCGCCGCGGACGGTACCTACTCCTATGTGCGCGATGCCGGCACGCCCGGCGGCGTCAACGACGTCTTCACCTACACCATCAAGGACGGCGACGGCGACACCTCGCACACCACGCTGACCATCTCGATCGGCAACACGCCGCCCGTCATCACCGACCTGACGCCGGAAGCCAATGGCGGCGACGTAACGGTGGATGAAGAGGCATTGAATGTCGGCACGCCGGGCGGACCCGGCTCCAATCCGGCAAGCACGGCCGAAACCGGTGCGGGCACCTTCACTATTTCCTCGCCCGACGGCATCGCCGCGCTGACCATCGACGGCCACACCTTCATCACCAACGGCGTGTTCACCGCCGGCTCCTTTAGCACGGCGCTCGGCAACACGCTGTCGGTGACGGCCTACAATCCTGCTACAGGCGAGGTGAGCTATACCTACACGCTGGTCGACAACGAGGCGCATGCCAATGCCCTCGGTCAGAACAGCCTGTTCGAAAGCTTCACCGTTACGCTCACAGACCAGGACGCGCAGAGCGTCAACGGCACGCTGTCGGTCAACATCGTCGATGATGTGCCGACGGCGAGCGTGGAGGCTTCGCAGAACGTCGCCGAAGGCGCGACGCTGACCGGCACACTGGACTTCGTGGCCGGCGCCGACGGCGCCACGGTGACGCATATCGACGGCACGCCGCTGGTGTTCAATCCGGCTGACAGCAACTACTCGCAGCCGATCGACATCGGCGACGGCTTCATCAAGGTCAAGGCCGACGGCAGCTACTCGTTCACGGCCGACAGTCCGGTTGCCGGCACGGGTGCGGCATCGGCGACCTACACGGTGACGGACAGCGACGGCGATACCGCGACCGCTGGCATCAGCTTTGTGGTGACCGACGCCAATACGCCGACGAGCGGCACCGCGGCGGCCTCTGTCGACGATGACGCGCTTGCCGGCGGCAATCCGGCGAGCACGACGGGCGATATAAATGCCAATATCGGCGATGCCGACGGCCCCGCCAGCAGCGAAGCAAGCTTCTCGGGCACGCTGGGCGGCAGTGTCGGCGGCGACGGTGCCGGCGCCAATGGTTTCTCCTTCGCGACGCTGAACGGCGCCGGCGGCACGATCGGCCAGGAGAACGTCACCTATAGCTGGAACTCCCTCAACAACACGCTGACGGCGACGACCACCAGCGGCGATCGCATCGGCACCCCGCTGTTCCAGGTCCAGATCACTGACCCGGCGACCGGCACCTATCATGTGACGCTGCTCAACAACGTGCTTCAGGCCCAGGGTCCCAATGACGAGAACAACGCAACAGTCGATCTGGGCTACGTCATCACCGATGCCGACGGCTCGACGGCACCGGGCACGCTGACCATCACCTTCAATGACGATGCCCCGACGGCGGCGCCCTCGGCAGCGGCACAGCCGGTGCTGACGGTCGACGAGACGGTGCTTGCGACGAATGCGACGGCGAACTTCGCTTCCAACTTCACCTCGGCCTTCGGCGCCGATGGCGCTGGCACGCTGGTCTACGGGCTGAACGTGACGGCAGGGCCTTCGGGCCTGATCGACACGGCAACCGGCCAGGCGGTCAACATCGCCCTCGTCGGCAATGTCGTCGAAGGCCGCACGGCGGGCAGCAATGAGCTGGTGTTCACGCTGACCGTCAACACCGCCAATGGCGATGTGACGCTCGATCAACTCCGTGCCGTGGTCCATCCCAACACCGCCAATCCCGATGACAGTGTCAGCCTCGGCGCCGACAGCCTGATCAAGGTGACGGCAACGATCACCGACAAGGACGGCGACAGCCAGTCGGCCTCGGTCGACATCGGCCGGAACCTGGTGTTCAAGGACGATGGTCCCTCGATGGCGCCCTCGGCAGCGGCACAGCCGGTGCTGACGGTCGACGAGACGGTGCTTGCGACGAATGCGACGGCGAACTTCGCTTCCAACTTCACCTCGGCCTTCGGCGCCGATGGCGCTGGCACGCTGGTCTACGGGCTGAACGTGACGGCAGGGCCTTCGGGCCTGATCGACACGGCAACCGGCCAGGCGGTCAACATCGCCCTCGTCGGCAATGTCGTCGAAGGCCGCACGGCGGGCAGCAATGAGCTGGTGTTCACGCTGACCGTCAACACCGCCAATGGCGATGTGACGCTCGATCAACTCCGTGCCGTGGTCCATCCCAACACCGCCAATCCCGATGACAGTGTCAGCCTCGGCGCCGACAGCCTGATCAAGGTGACGGCAACGATCACCGACAAGGACGGCGACAGCCAGTCGGCCTCGATCGACATCGGCCGGAACCTGGTGTTCAAGGACGATGGTCCCTCGATGGCGCCCTCGGCAGCGGCACAGCCGGTGCTGACGGTCGACGAGACGGTGCTTGCGACGAATGCGACGGCGAACTTCGCTTCCAACTTCACCTCGGCCTTCGGCGCCGATGGCGCTGGCACGCTGGTCTACGGGCTGAACGTGACGGCAGGGCCTTCGGGCCTGATCGACACGGCAACCGGCCAGGCGGTCAACATCGCCCTCGTCGGCAATGTCGTCGAAGGCCGCACGGCGGGCAGCAATGAGCTGGTGTTCACGCTGACCGTCAACACCGCCAATGGCGATGTGACGCTCGATCAACTCCGTGCCGTGGTCCATCCCAACACCGCCAATCCTGATGACAGTGTCAGCCTCGGCGCCGACAGCCTGATCAAGGTGACGGCAACGATCACCGACAAGGACGGCGACAGCCAGTCGGCCTCGATCGACATCGGCCAGAACCTGGTGTTCAAGGACGATGGTCCCTCGATGGCGCCCTCGGCAGCGGCACAGCCGGTGCTGACGGTCGACGAGACGGTGCTTGCGACGAATGCGACGGCGAACTTCGCTTCCAACTTCACCTCGGCCTTCGGCGCCGATGGCGCTGGCACGCTGGTCTACGGGCTGAACGTGACGGCAGGGCCTTCGGGCCTGATCGACACGGCAACCGGCCAGGCGGTCAACATCGCCCTCGTCGGCAATGTCGTCGAAGGCCGCACGGCGGGCAGCAATGAGCTGGTGTTCACGCTGACCGTCAACACCGCCAATGGCGATGTGACGCTCGATCAACTCCGTGCCGTGGTCCATCCCAACACCGCCAATCCCGATGACAGTGTCAGCCTCGGCGCCGACAGCCTGATCAAGGTGACGGCAACGATCACCGACAAGGACGGCGACAGCCAGTCGGCCTCGGTCGACATCGGCCGGAACCTGGTGTTCAAGGACGATGGCCCCTCGATGGCGCCCTCGGCAGCGGCACAGCCGGTGCTGACGGTCGACGAGACGGTGCTTGCGACGAATGCGACGGCGAACTTCGCTTCCAACTTCACCTCGGCCTTCGGCGCCGATGGCGCCGGCACGCTGGTCTACGGGCTGAACGTGACGGCAGGGCCTTCGGGCCTGATCGACACGGCAACCGGCCAGGCGGTCAACATCGCCCTCGTCGGCAATGTCGTCGAAGGCCGCACGGCGGGCAGCAATGAGCTGGTGTTCACGCTGACCGTCAACACCGCCAATGGCGATGTGACGCTCGATCAACTCCGTGCCGTGGTCCATCCCAACACCGCCAATCCCGATGACAGTGTCAGCCTCGGCGCCGACAGCCTGATCAAGGTGACGGCAACGATCACCGACAAGGACGGCGACAGCCAGTCGGCCTCGGTCGACATCGGCCGGAACCTGGTGTTCAAGGACGATGGCCCCTCGATGGCGCCCTCGGCAGCGGCACAGCCGGTGCTGACGGTCGACGAGACGGTGCTTGCGACGAATGCGACGGCGAACTTCGCTTCCAACTTCACCTCGGCCTTCGGCGCCGATGGCGCCGGCACGCTGGTCTACGGGCTGAACGTGACGGCAGGGCCTTCGGGCCTGATCGACACGGCAACCGGCCAGGCGGTCAACATCGCCCTCGTCGGCAATGTCGTCGAAGGCCGCACGGCGGGCAGCAATGAGCTGGTGTTCACGCTGACCGTCAACACCGCCAATGGCGATGTGACGCTCGATCAACTCCGTGCCGTGGTCCATCCCAACACCGCCAATCCTGATGACAGTGTCAGCCTCGGCGCCGACAGCCTGATCAAGGTGACGGCAACGATCACCGACAAGGACGGCGACAGCCAGTCGGCCTCGGTCGACATCGGCCGGAACCTGGTGTTCAAGGACGATGGCCCCTCGATGGCGCCCTCGGCAGCGGCACAGCCGGTGCTGACGGTCGACGAGACGGTGCTTGCGACGAATGCGACGGCGAACTTCGCTTCCAACTTCACCTCGGCCTTCGGCGCCGATGGCGCTGGCGCCATCACCTATGCGCTGGGCTTCAATGCCGGGTCGACCGGGCTGGTCGACACGGCGACGAACCAGGCGGTCGCGCTCAGCCTGGAGAGCGGCCAGGTGGTCGGCCGCGCCGGTATCGGTGGCCCGATCGTGTTCACGGTCTCGACCGATGCCTCGGGCAATGTGACGCTCGACCAGCAGCGGGCGGTCGTCCATCCGACGTCGGACCCGAACGAACCGATCAGCCTGAACACCGACAATCTGGTGACGCTGACGGCAACCATCACCGACAAGGACGGCGACAGTTCCGCGGCCACGCTCAACATCGGCCAGAATCTGACCTTCCTCGACGATGGCCCGACGGTTCTCGACAAGACGGATCTCTATTTCGCCAACAGCGGGACCGTCAGCGGAACCGGTGTGTTCGACTACTCCATCGGTGCTGACGGACGTACGACGTACAGCAGCGTCAATTCCGACTTTGCCGCCATCACATTGGCTGGCACTGTGGCCGGGAACGCGATCACGTCGCCGACCGTAACCTGGGCTTCCGAGACGTCAACGGAGGCCGTCTTCAATGTCAGCTTCAGCTATCTCACGGGTGGAGTGTCGACTGCGGAAACGGGCACCATCACTTTCGACAAGGTGGCCGGAACCTACACCGTGGACCTGGCCGACCCGATCTCCGCGGTAACGATCAGCACTGTGAGCAATTCGTCTTCTATCGTCGGCTATGAGCCGGGATCCTCGACGGTTGACAACAGCCAGCCGGATGTGGCGGTGGCCCAGGTCAATACAAACCTGTTCATCCAGTTCACCGGCTATTCGGAACCGGGTGCTGGCACCGGAGCCAACAACCTGCAATCGGGTTCGATTGACGGCAGCACGCTTACTTATGTGAACGGAGAACTGCTCACCCAGAGTTCGGCATTCGTGTCCATCTCCGGAATAGCTAACGGCGTTGCCGGCGATACAATGGGCAAGGGAGAAGTCATTGACATGGACTTCTTCACCACGAACCCGACTGGATTTACGGGCCTGGCACCCGATGCCCAGGTCGGTTCGATGTTCCTGAAGTTCGATGGCATCGGGAACTCCGAAGACTTCATCGTCATCCTGAAACTCTACGACACGGTTGCCGGCACCTATACAACCAAGGCAATGTATGTCGAGAACGGCGACATCTTCAGGGGCGCGGGCCCTGGTCCGGGCATCTACTCCAGCGTAACGCTCGACAACAATGACGGCCTGTTGATCATCGAATCGAATGACTACAACACTGCTGGTCAGCACTACGTGCTGGTGGGCGCCCAAATCACACCGACCGATGAAGGCATCACAGGCACAGCCATCAATCTCAACGGCGCCATCGGTGCCGGCGGGGCGAGCACCACAACCCAAAACCTGAGCTCCGATACCAATGATCTTGGGTTCAAGATCTCCGATATCGGTCTGGTCAGCACCACGACGACGGCCCAGAATGCCGATCTGACCTTCAACGTCACCGTGAAAGACGCGGACGGCGATACGTCACCGGCACAACAACTGGACGTTCACGTGGTCAACGGTGTTACCTATACCGGCACGGCTGATGCCGAGACCATGCAGGGCACGGCCAATGGCGACACGCTGACCGGCAACGGCGGCAACGATATCCTGCAAGGGTTTGCCGGAGTCGATATTCTGAACGGCGGCGACGGCAACGACCTTCTCATCGGAGGTCTCGGCCAGGACACCATGACCGGCGGCACGGGAGCCGACACGTTCAAGCTCGACGGCCTGGACATCAAGGATCTCATTGTCGACTACAGCGGTCTTGGCGGGCACGGCGACAAGATCGACCTGTCGGCCCTGTTCGATACCGCCCCCGGCGGCGCCAATGTCGGCGACTTCGTCAACTACAATGCGGGAACGGGCACGCTCAGCGTCGATGCCGACGGCACGGCCAACGGCGCCAACTTCGTCGACGTTGCGACGCTGCAGAACCTGCCCGCGGCCAATACGATCACGCTGCTTTACGACGACGGAACAACCACGCACACGACCACTGCAAATCTGGTGTAACGGCGTGGCGCTAAACCATTGGACCGTGCTATGCATTAGCACGGTCCAATATTTGGGATATGGAGGGGCATTCATGATGAAGCGTTCTGCAAGACTACTGGTTTCCACCGCGGCGCTGTTGCTGGCCGGATCGACGGGCTTTGCCGCCGACATCATCGACGGACCGACGGGCGATTATTGCCGTGTCGTGGGCACGTCCAATCTGGTGCTGACCGAAAACATCGTCGATCTCAAGACCCAGGTGGTCAAGCTGATGGACGAATCGGTCGCCGTCGCCAACAGCTCGGAGTGGATCCATTCGGCCCGCCCGGCCTTCGTCTGGGCATCGGAAGCCAAGGTCGCCTGCGGCAAGGCCTATGGCTACCTGAAGACGAATTATCGCGACGAAGACTATCTCAACAAATGCGAGTGCTTTCACGATCGCATGGTCGAATACATGAACTGACCGGAAAGGCCAGGACACCGGCCGGCAGTCGATGAGAGCCAAGAAAAAGCTGTCGGGGGCGATCGCGCTGGCGATCGCGGCGACCCTGTCCGGCTGCCAGTCGAAAGGCAGCGTGACCGAAGCGCTCGACCCGGCCCAGATCGCCGTGCCAAATGCGCCGGCCGGCATGGCTGCTGCCGCCCCGCCGCAGGCGACGCAGTCGCTCGGCACGGGCTCGACGAAGATCACCATGCTCTTGCCACTGTCGGCCCCGGGAACCGCGGGACAGGACGGCCGCAAGATGTTCGACGCCGCCAGGCTCGCGATGACCGACCTCGGCAACAACCTCCTCACGCTGACCGTCGAGGACACGCGCGGCGACTCGGGCTACGCCAAGGACCTGGCGGTCAAGGCGATCACGACGGGATCGAAGGTCGTCATCGGCCCGAGCGAACTGCCGGCCGCGCAGCATATCGCCAAGCTGTCGGGCTCGAACCGGCCGCCGGTGCTGGCGCTGGCCGACAATTTCGCCGGCGGCCCCGGCGTCTACGCTGTGCGGCTCACCGAAGCCGACAGCGCGGCAGCGGGTGCCGCGGCCATTGCCGCCAAGGGTGCCAAGAAATTCGTGCTGCTGGTTGCGTCGGGCGCCAATGCCGGCATTGTCGAAAAGCGGGTCGCCAACAGCCTCAGCATCTATGGCGCGTCGCTCGCCGTCACCCTGCCCTATTCGCTGACCGACGGCGGTGCCAAGGCGATTGCCGACATGGGCTCGCTGGTGGAAGCCCCGGACGCCGTCATCGTCGCCAGCGGAGACGCCGGCCCGGCGCCGCTGCTTGCCGCGCTGAAATCGAAAGGCATCCCGGGCAAGACGACGAAGCTCATCGGAACGGACCGCTGGCTGGAGCACCCGATGGATCCGCTGTTCGAAAGCGCCTACATCGCCACGCTCGACCAGGGCGAGACAGGCCCGATCGCCGACCGCTTCAAGACGACATACAACTACCAGCCCGACGTCAACGTCGCCTACGCCTATGACATGGTTGCGCTGACCGCCGGCATCGCCAGCGCCGTCGGTCCCGACGGCTTCAGCAAGCAGGTGCTGGAAAACCCGAGCGGCTTCCGCGGATCGACCGGCCTGTTCAGGTTCAGGGCGGATGGATCCAGCCAGCGCTCGATGCCGTTCTACCGGGTCGAGAAGGGCGCGCTGAAGCTGGTGGAGAAGTCGACGTCGGGGTTTTGAGGGGGCCGGGCCAGCCGAAGGAAGTTGGTTGCGTTTTGGTGCAACCGGTCGCATTCTCCGGTCGGGAGCGGGGTCTGATTTGGACTTTCTCAGGCGGCTTTTCATTGTGGCGCTTGTTGGCGCGATCAGCGCAGGTGCTGTTGCGCTCATCGAACGCCTGGTGCTTGAGCCTCCGAGGCCGACGGTCTCCGGCGAACCACCGCCTCTCCCCATCGTCAAGAAGAAGCCGGTGCGGCAATGGAAATGGCGCCTGATCTAGCCCTAGAACGACCGCGCTTCTCTGCTTCCGCAAAGCTCGCAGTGTTCTGCCTATGCTATGCCGGGCTCGCGGCCTACCTCTATCCCGACACCTATTTTGCGGCGCTGGGCACCTACAGGCTGAGACTTCTCTACCTCATGCTGCCCTTCCTGATATTGCTCGGCCTCGCCATTGCCGCCATCATCAACCGGCCGCGCTCCCCGCTCAGCTGGTTGCGGGACAAGCTGAAGTCACGAGGCATCGGAGCGGCGTGCACGCTCGGAATCTTCATCCTTTGTCTGGCTGCGTTCACAACCTTCAAGCACGAATTCTCGCAGATGGTGCCGTTCTTCGCCGATCAGATCCTGGCGAGCATCGACGCGGCCTTGCATTTCGGCGATCCTTGGCAATGGGCGCGCGCCCTGCCAATTCCGGCCTTCGCCGATCGGGCGCTCTATGTCCTTTATGCACATCTGTGGTTCGTTCTGCTTGCTGGCATCGTTGTCGTCGCAGCCTGGCTTGACGATGCAGCGAAGCGTCAGCGCTACTTCCTGTCGCTCATCGCCACGGTGATTGTGCTGGGCGTGATCGTGAGGTTGGCCGCGTCCTCGGCTGGGCCGATCTTCTACGACCGGATGTTTGGGTCTGACAGGTTCGAAGACCTCATGGCGTCGCTAAGGGCGAGCAATGCTGGCCCCGACATCCTCCTCATCGCCGACTATCTTTATTCGTCCTACACGACCCACAAAGCGTCGATCGGTACCGGTATTTCGGCCATGCCGAGTTTCCACGTTGCCATCGCTGTGCTGAACGCCCTTTTCCTCTGGAGCCTCAACCGATGGGCCGGCTTGATCGCCTGGATCTACGCAGGCCTTAT
Organism: Mesorhizobium sp. LjNodule214; assembly: GCF_964252735.1. Taxonomy (NCBI): domain Bacteria; kingdom Pseudomonadati; phylum Pseudomonadota; class Alphaproteobacteria; order Hyphomicrobiales; family Phyllobacteriaceae; genus Mesorhizobium; species Mesorhizobium sp. LjNodule214. The sequence continues at coordinate 1,751,966 of NZ_CAXUPE020000001.1, read as the reverse complement.
CATGTTCGGCTCGATCTACTTCGGATGGCACTACGCCACCGACGGCTATCTGGCGATCGTCGCAACTGTGATGATCTGGCGATATAGCGGGCGATGGGTCTAAGCGAACAGCCAAGAATTAGTTGAGCTGCTGCAGAACTCCAGAACTGCTGGCCAGCACCCAACTCCCGTATATCTGGAAGGCGATAGCGCCAGTCGCAGCTGCCGAAATCGGCACGCCGAAAGGCACGACGCCCTTGCGGTCCATGTGCTGGACATAGAGGCGAAAAGCGCCTGCCGGCAGCAGAAACGGGTTTTTCATCACCACGGCCATGGCCACGGCGAACACCATGAGCAGCAGAGAAAACACGACGAGGCCGCTGCCGCCGACAAGGAACGGTATGACCGCCATCAGCTTGACATCGCCGGCGCCGACCTTGCGCAAGACCCAGAACGGGAAAAGCACGACAAACAGCAAGAGACCGGCAACCGCGCTCAGCCCCATGTCCCACCAGGAGCCGGACGGTAGGGCCAACAACAGCAGTGAGCCGGCGCCCAGGCAAAGCAGGAGCAGCACGTTGCTGTTGGATATCTTCTGGGTGGTGAAGTCGAGCCAGGCGATCCTGGCAAGCAGAGGGATCGCCAACGCCTTCAGCAGCAGCGATGCGGCAAACAACATCGAGGCGCTCTACCGCTCGACGTTCTGCACGCTGGAGGCGAGGAGCTTCAGATTGTTGGCCACGGTCGGATCCTTGGGCGCCAGCTCGTAGGCCTTGAGGAAGTTGGTGCGCGCGTCCTGCAGCTTGCCGCGCAGCAGATAGGAATAGCCGACATTGTTGTAATATTCGGGTGTCCCGCCAATCAGCTTGAACGCCCGGCTATAGGCCCGGTCGGCAAGGTCGAAGCGCCGGATGCGGTCGCTGCAGGCGGCAAGGCCCAGCCAGGCAACACCGTCATTGGGCGCCAGTTGCGTCGCCTTGTAGAACAGCGCGCCGGCATTGCCGTAATTTTCCGCGCGGAACTGGTTCCTGGCTTCGGCGACGGCCAGGTCGGAGGCATAGTATTCGACATCGCTGACCGTCTTCAGCCCGTCGAATGCATCGCCAAAAGCCGTCACGTCACCCTTGGAGGGTTCGTTGGTGCGAACGACACCGTCGGTGGCGTCCGTCTGGCAGCCGGCGATCGCCATGATCAATAGGCCGGCTGCGGCCGCATTTTGCCATCTCATATAGACTTCCCCTAGGGATTCCCCGACGCCACATTAGAATCAAAGTGTACGCATAACTAGAAGAAAACGCCCTTCATCCGGATGATTACAGGCAGCAGAATTACCATAAGCACAACCGGAAAAACGCAAAGTCCCAAAGGGATCATCATTTTGACCGGCAGGGAATTGGCGCGCTCCTCGGCGAGCAGGATCCGCTGGCTTCGCATCTCGTCGCTGTAAACCCGCAAAGCGTCGGTCAGGCTGGTGCCAAGTTCTTCCGACTGCCTGAAAAGCACCGCCAAAGCCCGTGCCTCTTCAAGTCCCAGGCGGTCGGCGAGTTCACGCAACGCATCCCGCAACGGCTTGCCGGCGCGCATTTGCAGATTCATGATCGCGAGTTGAATGCCCAGCCATTTGTGGGTGCCGGCCAGTTCCTGGCTGACACGCTCGACCGCCGCCTCCAGACTCATGCCGGCATCGGCGCAGGTGATCATCATGTCCATGAAGTCGGGAAAGCCGCGCCGGTAGATCTTCTTCTGTCCATTTTCAAAGCGGTCGAGCATGACGCTTGGAATCACCAGGCAGGCGAGACCGAACAGAGCGGAGACGACGAAGGGTAAGAAAGCCGGCAAATATGGCGGCAGAACCTGCGACAGAATCGCATAGCAACCCAGGAAGCCCAGACACACGACAGTGAGCCGCGACAAGGTGTAGATCACCGGCGCGCCGGCTTGATAGAAGCCGGCGCGGAAAAGCTTGGCTTCCAGCGCATTTGGTTCGCCGTGCTCCTTCTCGACAGTCCGGAAATAGGCTTGGATAGGACGTTGGGCAGCGATCTTAGCAAGCTGCTCCTGTCCCAGCAGGGACCGGCGATTGGGAATGCCTTCGGCAATCAGGCTCTGCGTCACCAGTTTTCGCGTCTGCAGCGCCGGCAGCATGATGAGCGCTCCGAAAAGGAAAAGCGCTACCGCGGTCAGAAAGACCGCAATGGAGATGAGTAGACTCAGGTCCTGCAAGTTCGCGAACAATTCTGTGCTTCGCCCCCGTTAGATATCGAAGTTGACCATGCGATACATGATGAAGTCGCCCAACAGCGCCCAACCCCCGAAAATTATAAACGCAGGCAACATCAGCGGATTGTTCCAGACTAATCCATAGTAGGAGGGCGCGGTCAGCTGAAGGATCAGGAACATCACCACAGGAAACAAGGATATGATCCAGGCCGACACTCGGCCTTCAGCCGTAAGCGCTTTGATCTTCAAGCGAAGCTTTTGCCGTTCACGCAGGACCCCCGAAAGATTGGCCAGGATTTCCGTGAGGTTGCCGCCGGTCTTGGATTGGATAGAGAGTGACACCGACAGCAAATGCAACCCTTCGAAGCCGACCCGCTCCGACAGCTTTCGCACTGCCTGCTCCAGGCTGAGACCGAAAGTGATCTCGTCGGACACGATGCCGAATTCGGTTCCTATCGGGTCAGGCATCTCACGTGAAACCAAGCTGATTGCCACCGATGCCGGGTGGCCGGCCCTGAGCGACCGCACGATCATGTCGAGAGCGTCGGGAAGTTGCCGGGCGAATTTGAGGATTCGTTTATTGCGTGCTCGCCGCAGAACCAGCAAGGGCAGCACGAAGCCGATGACGAGAAAGGCAATGAACCCGACAACCATCTGCAGGTTGAAGACCAGTGTAGCGAGAAGTCCTACAACCAGTCCCGCAAGCAGGAAGATCACCGCAAAGAGGATCGGATTCCCAGTGGTGCCTGACTGCGTATAAAGCCTGTTTAGACCTATTGCTCCAAAAAGGTAGTCGCCGGTGGAGCTCAAGCCTCGCTCGCGCAAAAGACCTTGTAAGGCCTGTTCCGCCGGCCCCTCCTCTCCAAGCCGCTTGAGCCGGCGATTGATGACACCGAGCCTTACACGCCGCGCCGAGTACGACACGTAGAGAGACTCGACTGCAAGGATCACCGAAGCGGCAGCCAGCACGTAGATGAAATAGAGCGCCGTCTGTCCGGTCAGCATTACAGCGCAGCCTGCGGATTGAAGGCATCCTTCGCAAAATGATGCCCCAGCGTCGCCGCCTCCTGGGCAAAGCGCGGGCGAACACCGGTTGCCCGGAAATCTCCGATGATCGTACCGTCGGCACCGACATCACGCCGAACAAAATGATAGATTTCCTGGAGCTGGACGACATTGCCTTCCATGCCGGTCAGTTCCGATATGGAGATGACCCGCCTGCCGCCATCGGAAAGACGCTGCGTCTGCACGATGATGTCGATGGCCGAAGCTATCTGCGCCCTAATGGACTCATGGGTCATCGGCATGCCGGCCATGCCAACCATCTGCTCAAGGCGCGAAATCGCATCACGCGGCGTGTTGGCATGGATGGTGGTCATCGAGCCTTCATGGCCGGTGTTCATTGCCTGCAGCATGTCGAAGGCTTCCTCGCCGCGAACCTCGCCGACGATGATGCGGTCGGGGCGCATGCGCAGCGCATTCTTGAGCAATTCGCGCTGGCGAACCTCGCCCTTGCCCTCGATGTTGGGCGGGCGCGTCTCGAGTCGGCCGACATGCGGCTGCTGCAACTGTAGCTCCGCCGCGTCCTCGATGGTGATAAGGCGCTCCCTGGCTGGGATGTAGCTCGACAGCGCGTTGAGCAAGGTCGTCTTGCCGCTGCCGGTGCCGCCTGACACCAGGATCGACTTGCGCGCCTGCACCGCGATCTTGAGCATGTCGACCATTGGCTGGCGGATCGAGTTGAATGCCATAAGGCGTTCGAGCGAATAGGGATTCTTGGAGAATTTGCGGATCGAGACCAGCGGGCCATCCACCGAAATCGGCCGCACCGCAATGTTGACGCGCGAACCGTCTGCCAGTCGGGCATCGACCATCGGCGCGGATTCATCGACGCGGCGGCCGATGGCCGAGACGATCTTGTTAATGATACGCAGCAGGTGCGCCTCGTCGCGGAAACGGATCGCGGTTTCCTCGATCACGCCACGGCGCTCGATGAAGACGCGGTTGTGGGTGTTGATCAGGATATCAGCGATGGAATCGTCCTTGAGCAGCGGTTCGATCGGCCCCAATCCAAGCATCTCGTCGGCGGTGTCGCTGGTCAGTTGATCGAGCTCTCGCGCATTGAGTGGCACATTTCGACCGCGGACAAATTCCCGCACGATCGGCCTGATCTCGTTCAGGATTTCGTCCTTGGAGGCACTTTCAAGGGCGGTCAGGTTGAACCGGTCGATGAGATGGCGGTGCAGCTCGACCTTCAGCGTCAGAAAATCATCGCCATACGGTTCAGCCTCTGCCACCGGAACGATTGCCGCTCCATTCGACGCCGCCACGACGGGTGTCGGCTGCAACGCCCGCGGCTCATTCGGTCCCTTGATGAAGCGGCCTAACATATCGCCCTAGTCCCCCTTGGAATCCCCAAGGCCAGAAACTAAGCGTTAACCACGCAGGGCACAAGCGCCGCGGGTGGCCGAGAAGGTCGAATACTTACAACATAGTTAAGACAAGACCCCGAAAAAATCGTTTTATTTTGAGACTGTGCATCCGGGAGCACACCTCAACTCGAGCCTCACGAAACGTTTCGCTCTGCAACGTGTGAATGTGCCGCCCGCGAACCCCGGTAAACCCTTACATATAAAGGACTATGCATACACCCTAATATGATGGGGCTTTCGCCATGGGTGAGACACAATTGTGAACGAATGGTTAAGAACGCTTGAAAAATTAAGCGAATCAATCCCTTGTCGAAATCGAACTTGCTTCCGATCAGGTATTCGAAAGTTAAGGAACTGTTAATCCCGTTTGACTTCGCTTTTTGTCGGGACTTAGATCAAGTCGACGGGGGATGCTGGGTATGGGGTTCATCCTTGGCTCGTCTCGTCGGGTTCAAACCTCCAAAGGGAGAAATTGGCATGAAGAAGCTCATGACGATGGCCCGGCAGTTCCGCGACGACGAAAACGGCGCTGCTATGGTCGAATATTCCATCCTGATCGGCATCATCGCCGCTGCATCTATTCTGATCATCGTCGGCATCGGGTTGTGGGTGACGGGACGATTCACCGGCCTTTGCAATGCCATGAATGGCGCCGGCGTTCCCGGCAGCTGCGGCCTCACCGGCACTGGTAGCTAACCACAGAAGTATCCAGGGTCCGGGCAGCAATGCCCGGGCCCTATTTCGCCCAGGGCGGGCGATTCACTAGATTTGGGGCTTGGGGTCTATGCGCGCCAATACAATCATCATGATCGTCCTCGCCGGCGTGTTCGGCGTACTGGCGGTGGTACTTGCCAATATCTGGCTAGCAAATCAGCGCAGTGCGCTGGCGAAGTCCGACGGAGTCAAGCACGACACTGTCGTTGTGGCGAGCGTACCGCTCAAATTCGGTGACACACTGACCGCAGACAAGTTGCGAGAAATCGCATGGCCGGTGGGTGCAGTTCCGGTCGGCGCATTCAAGACAACCAAAGATCTTCTTTCCGGCGAAGGCACGAAACAGGCATTGCAGGCTATCGGGGCCAACGAACCTGTTCTCGCCACCAAGATCACCGGCCCCGGCCAGCGCGCCACGCTATCGGCAGTGCTGAGCGAGGGCATGAAAGCCGTTTCGATCAGGGTCAACGACGTGCTTGGCGTTGCCGGCTTCGTCTTCCCCGGTGATCGTGTCGATGTTCTGTTGACACGGACTGTTCGCAGCGACGGAGGGGCGGACAAGAGTTTCGTCGACGTGCTGCTGCAGAGCGTCAAGGTGCTTGCCGTCGACCAGGTGGCCGACGAGAGCAAGGACAGCCCGACCGTGGTCAAGGCCGTGACGGTCGAAGTCAGCACCAAGGATGCACAGAAGCTGACATTGGCAGCCGGCGCAGGCCAGTTGTCGCTCGCGCTTCGCCAGGCTGCGGCCAGCAACGGCGAAACCACAGAACGCGTCACACTCGCGGACTTGACCGGCGATACGCCCGAGGATGTCGCCAAACGGCAGGCGGAACTTGACAGGCAGGCCGCTATGGAAGCCGAGGCGGCAGCCGAGCGAAAGCGCGCCGACGACAAGCTGGCCGGACTGGCCCAGGCAGTCGATCGGGTAGGAAGCAGGCTCGACGATCTCAGCAAGATCAAGCCGGCCCCGGCTGTGGCATCTGCGCCGCAAGTGAAGGAAATCGTCAAGGAAGTGGTCAAATATGTACAGCCGGAACCGCCGGCTCGAGCGACAGTCGGTGTCTTTCGAGGTATAAAGCTCGAAACATACGATGTGCCGCGACAGAAATAATACCGGCATATTAGGATAGGAATCCGAATCAGCCGGTAGGGGGTAGCGTAGATGCGTGCGTTCTGGGGACCACTGGCGACGACCGCTTTGGCTTGTTTTGCAATGCTACTCAGCTTTGCGACACATGCCGCGGACCGCAACATCGACGTGTCCAACCCCAGCGTCCACCGTGTCTTCATACCCACGTCGCAATCGGTGACGATCCAGGTGAACGCGACGCTCGGCGACATTGTCGTCGGCGACGAGAAGATCGCCGACGCCCAGCCGATGACCGACAGGACGCTCTATGTCATCGGCAAGAATGCCGGCACCACAACCGTCAACCTGTTTTCCGAAGACAAGCGTTCGCTTGGCGTCATCCAGGTCGAGGTCGGGGTCGACGTCAGCGACATGGCGCAGGCGATCCGTCAGGTGGCGCCCAAGTCGCGCATCGAAATCGGTTCGATCAACGGCAAGGTGAGGCTTGGTGGCCACGTCAAGGACGCTGCGACGCTGGCCTCGATCATGGAGGTGGCCCAGCAATATGGGCCCGACGCCATCATCAACTCCGTCATCGTCGACGACAGCCAGCAGGTCAACCTGGAAGTCCGCATCCTCGAAGCCAAGCGCAATGCCGGCCGCGATCTCGGCGTATCGTTCGTGGGCCGCAGCAATGCAACCAAGTTTGCAACCGGCATTGGCGCGGTTGACAAGGACAAGGTGGTGCTCGGAGCCGGAGATCTGGCCAGTGGCCTGCTGTCGAACACCAACCCGTTCGCGGCGCTGATCACCCAAATCATCGACAGCAACATCAAGGTTGACCTGATCATCGAGGCGCTCGAAGACAAGGGCGTGGTGCGCACCCTTGCCGAACCCAATCTCACGACGCTTTCCGGCGAGCCCGCCAGCTTCAACGCGGGCGGCGAAGTGCCGGTTCGCACCCTCACCCAGGATAATGGGGTCACCATCACGTACAAGCAGTTTGGCGTCAATCTGCTGTTCACGCCGATCGTGCTCGCCGACGACAAGATCCATATCATTATGGCGCCGGAAGTGAGCGACCTGACCGGCTTCACCAGCGCCGGCGATCCGATCTTCACCAACCGCAAATTGTCGACCGTCGTCGAACTGCGCGACGGCCAGAGCTTCGCGGTCGGCGGGCTTTTGTCGAGCAAGAACACCAAGCTCCAGCGACAGGTGCCCTGGCTTGGCCAGGTGCCGGTTGTCGGCGCGCTGTTCCGCAATTCGAGCAATCAGAAAGAAGAGACCGAGCTGGTCGTCATCGTCACCCCGCATCTTGTGCGGCCGGTAAAACCAGGCCAACAGCTGGCGACGCAGTTCGACAAGACGCGGCCGGCCAACGACCCGGAATTCTTCATCCTCGGGCAGCTGGAAGTGACCAAGGATATGGTTCGCAAATATGAACTCGGCGAAGGCGTGACCGGCCCCTATGGCCACATGCTGGACCTCAAATCGAAGGACAAGATGCTCTATGTCAAGAAATAGCGTCCTGATCCTCCTCTTGAGCGCCGGCGCGCTGACGGGCTGCGCCGCCGACTATCTGAACAATTACGACACGGTGACGCTGGCAGCCGGTGATGCGCAGAAATTCAACTCGCTGCTGCAGACGGTCGACCCGCTCAATCCGAATTCGAAGAACACCACCATCGAGGGCGACGGTGCGCGCGCCGCCGGTGTCGCGCAAAGGTACAAGATTCCGCCACCGCCACCACCGGCGCCGAACATCACGGTCAATGTCGGCAACACGAATTGAACAGAAGGATGCGGTTTTATACGCGCCAGGCGAACGAGGGGTTCTGGCGCCAGGGGAGCTAAGAGTAAGGTCATGTTGGGGACCATTCGTGCGTTCTGGAACGATCAACGCGGCATAGCGCTGATCCTCGTCAGCGTCATGCTGCCGGCGATCATCGGCTTCTCGCTGTTGGCGATCGACGCGAGCCGGATGAACAATCTGCACAACGACTTGCAGAAAGGCACCGACGCACTGGCTCTTGCCGCCGCGGCCGAACTGAACGGCCGGTCCGACGCCTGGACACGCGCCGAGAACGCTCTGACCAATCTCGTTTCCAACAGCACCAGGTTCTCGGATGGAGGCACCGTACCGCTGACCACCGGCACCGGAGCCACCACTGTGGACTCGACCTATTCGGCGTGCCGGTCGAAAGGGCAGATTTCATGGTGCTTCCTCGCCTCCATTCCAGCAAACGACTCCGACCCGATTACGTCAGCCAACTATGCCGCATCGGCAATCGTGACCCGGTTCATTCAGGTAACAGCACATCCGGAGACCTTGACGCCGTTTTTCCCCGTTTCGATTGCCTCCTCGGGAAATGCTGCCGACGCCAGCTACAATCTCAGCACCGTCTCGGTGGCCGGTTTCACCTCCGGCGTCTGCGACTACACCCCCGTTTTCATCTGCAATCCTTATGAAAACGATCCTGATGGACATACCCTCGAAGAGGCTGTCTCCAACCCTGAACTACACCGGAGACTTATAGAACTGCGCAAGGTCGGGAACGGGGCTGCAGCCGGTCCTGGCAATTTTGGCTTTCTCGAGCCGCCGGAGGGTGTCGGCAACGGTGCGCAGGCGCTTGCGCAGACCATTGCCACATCCAGGCCCATCGGTTGCTATTCCGCGGAAGGGGTCACCACCAAGACAGGTCAGAATGCCGGTCCGGTCCAGGATGCGTTCAACGTCCGTTTTGGGATTAGCGCCGGTGGCCATTTCAACAGCCCAGAATATGGCCCTGCCGCCAACGTCCGCAAGGGTGCGTCGTCCGGGAACGGAAATGGCAATCAATGCCCTCAGTATAACCAGTTGACGTTCAATGAAACGGGCAACATGGGCCTGCCCAGGGATGCCACCACGCCCTACATGGGCGGACGGATGGGTGACGGAGATTGGAACCTGTCCGGCTACTGGAGCACCAATTTCGGTTCCACCAGCTACCCGTCTTCCTGGAATACGACAAAGCCGACCCGATACCAGGTCTACAGGCACGAGATAGCGAACGGACTTGTCGGAACGGCTTCGACGGGCGGCGAGGTCGGAACGCCGCCGAATTCCTGCCAGCCACCGGTTACCACGGTCGATCGACGCCTGATCTATGGTGCGATCCTGAATTGCAGCGAGCTCTCAGAGGATAATGACCTGTCTGGCCACAGCACCGATCTGCCGGTCGAAGCGTTCGGCAGTTTCTTCCTCACCGAGCCGGTATCTTCGCCTTCTGACGATGCCTCGGTCATGGTCGAGCTGGTCGACGTTACTGGCCGCGGCGGACAAGGAACGCTCGACAACTTCCTGCGCGACGAAGCGCAGCTTTACCGGTGATGACGACAATGGTTCGGCTGATAGCTCGCCATCTCCGGAGATTTAGGCGCGACCAGCGCGGCACGGTGCTTATTGAAATGGCGATAGTTGCACCGCTGATGCTGCTTTTGTCGGCTGGCGTGTTCGAGTTCGGCAATCTCATCCATGACAAGCTGTTGATGGAAGCCGGCCTTGACGATGCAGCGCGTTTCGCCGCGCGTTGCAACAGCCAAATCTACACTCAAGCCAATCTGACAATTGACTGTGCCGCCGTTGCAGAAAACATTGCCGAGCGCGGCAATATTTCTAACACGGGCACTGAGCGCGTCCCTGGTTTAAGCGTGACCATCAACACTTCTACTTGCTACAACACGGTCGACGTCAACGGGGTCGTTCTCTACCTCTCGACGACATCTCAAGTCTGCGTTGTGACGGCTTCCGGCACTTATGCGTATAGCGGCATCGGCATGCTCTCTCTGCTCGGCATCGGCCCGATCACGCTCACCGCCAGCCATCAGGAGCGGTTCATCCGATATTGATGATGATGAAGCGGTTCGTGACATCGGAAGACGGAGCGACGATGGTCGAAATGGCCATCGCGATGACGCTGCTGCTTACCTTGACCCTCGGCTTCGTCGATTTCGGCTATGCCTTATATCAGTGGAATGCCGCGACCAAGGCCGTGCAGATCGGCGCCCGGCTTGCATCCATTTCCAATCCGGTTGCAACCGCGCTTGCGACAGCCGCACCGACCACGACGCCGGGCGCTCCGGTGGTTGCCGGCGCCTATGGGCCGTTCGCCTGCAGCTATGCCGGCGCCACTGGCTCCTGCACCAACAGCGGCGCATTCGACGCCACTAATTTCAGTCGCATCTTTCGCGGGGACACAGCAGTCACCAACGACGATGCCTGCCCGCCTCTCTCGGCAAACCAGCGACCCGGCATGTGTCACTTCTTCCCTGGCTTGCTGCGCAGCAACGTCGTCGTGACCTACTCCGCTACCGGCCTCGGCTATCAGACCCGCCTGGGCGGCCCAGTGCCGACCATCACTGTCAATCTTCAGAACATAACCTTCCAGTTCTTCTTTCTGGGCGGGCTCGGATACGGAAACCTCACAATGCCCTCCATGCTGAGTACGGTCACGGGCGAAGATTTGAAGAGTACCGCGTCATGAATGCCATCAACACCAAGGTCCTTCCGACAAAACGCAAGCAGGTCGCCCTGTTCTCGTCCGATCCGAACTTCAAGCGCGATGTCGCCACCCGGCTCGAGGCGCTGGCGATCTACGATGTCAGGATTTCCGATACGGGCGACTTCCTCAAGGGGCCGCCCGCCGACACGCGCCCCGGCATCGTCATCCTCGACTTTGGCCATGGCGAGCTGCTCGGCCAGCCGGGCATCGTCGAGGCGCGCGCCAAATGGGCATCGGTGCCGCTGATCGCGGTCTCCGACGAACTGACGTCGGAGCAGACGCGGGCGCTGGTGCGCATGAACGCTTCGGACTGGCTGCACAAGCCGCTCGACGCCAAGGAATTGCTCAACGCCGTCACCTTCCACGACACCGGCAACCAGGGCACCAAGAGCCGCATCATCACCTTCATCGGCGCCAGCGGCGGCGCCGGCGCGACGACGCTGGCCCTGTCGGCGGCGGAATTCCTGGCGTCGAAATCATCCGAGCGCGCGGCTTCGACCTGCCTGGTCGATCTCGACTTCCAGAGCGCCAATTGCGGCGCCTATCTCAACCAGTTCAACCAGTTCGACCTGGCCGGGATCATCGGCATGCCGGAAAGGCTCGACGTCGAGCTGATGGACGTCATCAAGCTGTCGCGCCCGTCCGGCCTGACGCTCTATTCCTTCGAGCGGCCGCAGCTGCCGTTCGAGCCGCAGGGCGCCGATTTCGTGTTCAGGCTGCTCGACCTCGTCGCCTACCGGTTCGACGACATCGTCATCGACCTGCCGAACATCGAGACGCCCTGGCAGAATTCGGTGCTGTCGACGAGCGACGAGATCTTCATCGTCTTCGAGCTCAACGTCGCCTCGCTGCGCCAGGGCAAGCGGCTCTACAAGAAGATCCGGGAATTGCGCGGCAATAAGGTGAGCATCACGCTGGTCGCCAACAAGCACAAGCGCAAATGGTTCGGGAACCACTTCTCGCGCAGCGAACTGGAAAAGATCTTCAAGGCGCCGCACATCAAATCGGTCGCGCTCGACAACGCGCTTCTGACCGATGCGCTCAATCGTGCTATCCTGCCTTTGGAGGTGGACAGGCGGGCGCGCTTCAACAAGGATCTGAAGCTGATGTTCAAGGAACGGCTGGACGATGCCGCTCGCTAGCCACCGCTTCGCGCAAGGGTTCACCGGCGCCTGCATGATGGGCCTGGCACTGGCGTCGACCTGCGGTCTCGCCGAGGCCCGGTCGGCACTTCTGGACCGCCCGCCGCTGCCGGCCATGGGGCCCAGCCTGCGCAAGACGGTCGCCTTCGCAACCAGCGAACAGGCCGGCACGATCATCATCCGCAAGGACGAGAAGGCGCTCTACCTGGTGACCAGCCAGGGGCAGGCATTGCGCTATCAGATCAGCGTCGGCCGCGACGGCTTCGGCTGGACCGGGACCGTCAAGGTCGGCGCGAAGACGGAATGGCCGGAATGGCGGCCGCCCAAGGAAATGCGCGCCCGCCAGCCGGAGCTGCCGGCCATGGTGCCAGCCGGTCCCTACAACCCGCTCGGCGCACGCGCGCTTTACCTCTCCCGGGACGGGCGCGACACGCTCTACCGCATCCATGGCACCAACGATCCCAAGGGGGTCGGCTTCGACGGAACATCGGGCTGTTTTCGCCTTACCAACACCGATGTGATCGATCTCTTCAAGCGCGTCGCGGTGGGCGCAAAGGTGGTGGTGGAATGACTATGATCAGTGATCCGGACATGCCGGCGATCGAACTCGGCACGCAGGAAGTCGCCGCCGGCAAGCCAAGCCGCAAAGGCACCATAGGCGTCGTCGTCGCGGGCGCTGCTTTGGTCACCCTGGTGAACCTGACGGCCGCCGTCTACCTCTACCGCGGCATGAACGATTTGCGCGTCGTCGAAACCCGGCTGGAGCAGCTCGGGCAGTTCGAGCAGCGCATCGGCGCCCGCCTCGATACGATCAACAACGGCTTCCAGAGCCGGTTCGAAAAACTGGACAGCGACCTGCAGGCGAATTTCAACGAGATCGACCGCGGCATTGCCCGGCTCGAGCAGAACCCGCCGCTTGCCGCCAGCGACGAAGGCATGAGCGCCGCCGAGCCGACGGTGGTCACCACAAGCACCGCGGAGGAAGCCCCTGCCGTTGCCGAAAACATGGCGGAGCCGGACGCGATCGAGATGCCGCGCCCGCCGAGAAAGCGGGCCCCGGCCGCCGCGCCGCCGCCAAATCCGGCCTACCAGCGCATCCAGCAGGCGGACGGCAAGGTCTATTATCGGAAGATCAACTGAGGTCGGAGGTCACCCGGCCTGGTGGCGCAGAGTGCTATCCGTTTGTTTCGACGCAATTCCGGACGGAAAACCGTTTCACGCTTTTCCTGGAATTGCTCTAAAGATCCCGCTGCAGGGCCATGATGCGGATTGCGCGCGCTTCGGTGCGCTGCCTGGCCTCGCTGAGGAAGGCGACATGGCAATAGGCGCATGCGGCAGCGCCGAGGGCCAGTACCAGGCTGTTTTTCAAGGTGAAGTCGACCATCAGCGAGAATTGCATGCCTCTCGGCGCGGTGAATGAGGCAATCGTGCTCGCCGTTTCCGAATGACTGCCGACGGCAATCATCATCCCGGCGAAAAGCAGGGCGACATGGTTGGCCAGGAAGAAGGCGGCCGATCCCCTCGCCCGGCAGGCCATCCAGCAAAGAATGGACGCACTGGCCAGCATGGCGGCGTCAAGCGCGAACGAGCCACCCAGATAAAGGCCGACCTGCTGCCAGAACATCGTTGCCAATGGGCGCAGTTCAAGCCAGATCCGCCACATTGCGGGGCTGGACGGATAGGCTCCGAGCAGGAACGTCGCCGTTCGCTCCGCCGCCAGAATGAGCAGCATGAGGGCTGGGAAGGCAAAGAGCAGTACCGGTTTGCGCTTCATGTCATCCTCGACGATCCGAGGCGCAGATTAGGCGGCAGAGATTTCACAAGGCTTAACGGCGGCAGGCCCACAAAGCCTGTGATATGCTTGCACCGACGGCGAGGATCGCCGGCGCGGACGGGTTCAGCGAACGATCGATGCCGTTTTCCCAGGCGATATCGGCTTTGGCGGCAAGCCAGGCGAGCAGGCCGATGAGCGGCGCGGGTCTGGCGCAGAGGCCCGGGCCGGCGATCGCGTTCGGGGCCGTCGGGCTGCTGGCTGGGGTCTTGCTGATCATTTGGGCGGGCGCCCTGCTCGCGGTCGACCGGCCCAATCTTGCGCCGGCACAGGCTGTCGACGGCGGGCCACCGAGCCCAGACGTTGCGCGCGCTCCCGAGGCGGGACCGCAACAGCCGGCACGCAAGATCGCCCAGGACCTCATTGCACCGCCGCCGCTCGAAGTATCGGCAATCGAGCGGATCGAGCCCCGCCTCCCACTTGGCGAGCTTGGTCTGGCCTCATGGCCGGAAACGCCGATGCCGGACGACTGGCGGGAGACCCTGCTCTACCGTCCGATCGCCACTTCGTCGGCGATTGTCGAGGCCATGGGCAGGACGGTGGCCATCAGCGGCACGCTGGGCGTCGATCCGGACCAAAGCTGTTCGTTTGGCGAGGCGGCATGGCCTTGCGGTCAGCGTGCCCGCGCGGCCTTCAATGCCTGGCTGCGCGGGCGGGCGCTGAAGTGCTTCGTGCCGCCGGAGACCGAACGTTTCGCCATCGCCGCGCCCTGCAAGCTCGGCAAGCAGGATGTCGGCGCCTGGCTGGTGGCCAATGGCTGGGCGATGGCGGCGCCCGGCGGTATCTACGGCAAGGCGGAGGCTAGAGCCAGGACTGCCGGCATGGGCATATTCGGACCGCCGCAATAGTCGGCCGGCCGCGAAGCCCCGGATATTTCTTTTGTTAACCGTTGCGGCGCAGTTTTCCCCCTGGAGCAAGCGCGGATTGATGTTTTGGCTCGGGCAGGGGCGTCATTTGGCCCATTCATCAAATTGTACGGTTCCTCGAAACTGAAATTGCAACACACAGGCCTTATGCCAGCGCATTCGACAGGAGATTGGCCGGTGACAAAAACAATGACGACCAGCGCTGCCCATGCGTGGAAAGAAGTCGCGTGGTTGACCCTTCTGGGAACCGCCGGCTGTCTCGGCCTTTCGCTGGGCCTCAACTATCTGCTTCTGTTCAGCGAAGGGCTGACGCCGTTCGCACGCAGCATGATCACGGCAGCGCTTCTGCCCCTGGCGATCGGCCTGCCGCTTTTCATGGTGATCGGCTGGAAGCAGATCGAGCTTCGCCGCTACCGGCAGGAGCTCAACCGTTCCGCGACCTATGACAGGCTGACCGGCTGCCTGAACGGGCCGGTTTTCACGTCGCTGGTCGAAAGACGGGCATCGAGGCCAGCGCAGAGCGGCCCGCGCTCCGGCGCCTTCCTGGTGATCCACCCGGAGCATCTCAGGTCGCTCAATCTGCGTTTTGGTCTGGAATGGGGCGACGAGGCCCTGCGGCTCATCGCCTCGACCATACAATCGTCGGTGCGCAAGGAAGATCTCGTCGGCCGCATCGGCACGTCGATGTTCGGCGTCTTTCTGCCCGGCGCGACCGAACAGGATGCGAAGGACATCGGCGAGCGCATCCGAGCCCGCGTCGCGCAGGTCTATTTCGCGCCGAAGGGCGCGGAAGCCGTGCTGGCCATCAGCGTCGGCGGCGTCGTGTTCGAGCACGAACTCGCCTTCGAGGACATGTTCCGGTCGGCGGAGGAGCGTTTGTCGCAATCCCGGGACGGACTGGAATTGTCGCACATAGGCGTCGACCGCAGCTGAAGCGACGGATCTGGTCGAGTCATGGTTGAGAGAACTGGTGCTGCGAGAGAGGATTGAACTCTAGTCTCATTCAATAATTTCAATGGCTTACGTGACGTTTTGTAACATTGTGACGGTCATAACAATGAACCGATAGACCTTCGTATTCACTCAGCCTTTTCGGCGCTGGGAATGCCCCGCCTGGTCGGTTTGTCCTGCAGCTGCCAGGGACGGAACCAGATAGACCCTGCCGCGTCATAGAAGCAGGTTCTCGTGGAGTCACATCGATGATTAGGTTCGTTCTGTGCGTCGCCGCGGCGCTCGCGCTGGCATGCAGCGGGACAGAGGCAGCAAAGCTGGACTCTACAGCCGTCAATCAGGCCCAATTCAGCGCCGGCGAACCGAAAGGCGTCAGCCCGGCCATACTGAAGGCGCAGATTGTTCTGGATCGCGCCCGCTTCTCGCCGGGCCTGATCGACGGCCGCGTTTCAGAGAACTTCACCAAGGCGGTCCGGGCTTTTCAGGCGGCGAACGGATTCCCATCCGATGGCAAGCTCACGCGGGAGACCTGGGACAAGCTGATGGCAACCTCCGCCAGCCCAGTTCTTGTAGCCTATGAGCTGACGCGCAAAGATGTGCGCGGACCTTTCACCAGACGTATTCCGGCTCGCTTGGAGAGGATGGCCCGCCTGCCGAGGCTCGGCTATCACAACGCGACGGAGAAGCTGGCGGAACGCTTCCATGTCAGCGAACAAATGCTCGGACGGCTCAATCCGGGCATCCGCTTCAGGAAGGTCGGCACGAGGTTGCTGGTGCCGGATGTTGGTCGGGGCGATCCTCCCGCCGCCACTGCCGGCGTCGAGGTCGACAAAGGCGCCCGCCTGGTGCGCGTTCTCGATCCTTCCGGCAAAGCGCTTGCAGTCTACCCCGCCTCGATCGGCAGCGACGAGAAGCCGGCGCCGAGCGGCCAGGCAGAGATCAAACGCGTGGTGCACAACCCGACCTATCATTACGATCCCGACTTCGCTTTCAAGGGAGTGAACACCAAGCGGCCCTTCACCATTGCCGCCGGGCCGAACAATCCCGTGGGATCGATCTGGATCGACCTTTCAATCGAAAGCTACGGAATTCACGGCACGCCCGAACCTGGCAAGATCGGCACGACCTTCTCGCATGGCTGCATCCGGCTGACCAACTGGGATGCAGAAGACCTCGCCTTTATGGTGGAGAAGGGGACAAAAGTTACCTTCAAGGGTGAAACGGCGGAGGCTGGAGATAAGCAACCTCAGTAGCGCAATACGCGGAACGCCGGCGCTCGCGTGTTTGCAGCGCGCATTCCAGCGGCCAATAAGGGCACGGGTATCCCGTGCAAGATCTGATCTTATCTCATTAAGACGCGAGCGGGGCCTTTCCGTATTTGGCCCACAGCTGCTCGCAATCTCTGGCTCGAAGAGTTGGAGTTCCCAAGTCGCCGTATACAACCATTGCGGCACGCACATCGTAGCCCAAGATTGGAGCATTGGCGACAAACTGGACGGCCTCACCCAAACGGCAAACGTCAATAGCGGCCTCGGTTTTGTTGGTGCTATCGAACACACCCAGGATCTGGGCTTCCTTGTTCCTCACTTCCAAAACAGCTGCCAGCGCTTCTTCGGTCATCATGTGGCCTGTCGACGAACCGCTTCTGCATTGGGCATCGATGAGACAACGCTTCGCGGCGTGTCCCGAACGCGCCGAGCGCTTCGCGACATTTGTTGATTGCACCTTGCCGCGAACCATTCGGCGCCATCGCGCGTCAACCCTATGAGGCATTGGTTAGCGAAATCCGCCGGCACGTCCACGAAGGTGTCAAATACGGCCCAAGTGTCGGTCGGCTCCTGCACGATCACGAATCTCATATTAGACACTCCTAATGGAATAACTCGCAAGGAGGGCCCGCTGTTCCGCCAACTTGTTCGCCATCGAATCGACAATGTATGAGCTCGGCCACGACCGGTGCCGATCCGGTAGAATGCCGACTTCGCTTCCTCAAGGATGAACGTGCCGAGACGTCTTAAGATCGGCAGCGGAAAAGTTCGGGTGGGAACAGTGGAGCAAATCCGAGGCCGCGGGCGGGAATCGGTTTTGCGCGATACAAGAACTTGCCGCCATGACAGCGGTGGCGATAGCGCTTGGCCGACGAAAACGCCCGCTGGCGGGACTTTGTAGTCGTCGAGGATCGGGCGCTTGAGGCCGCCAGGATTCGACAAAATACTGTATCGCCTCCATGATGTTTCCAGATGGTGACGACATGCGTTCGGGACGAAATCGAAGGCAGTCAGTTGTTTGGAAGGCCGTTGCCCTTCTGCTGGCGGCGTTAGCGATCACGGCGGCGATCTTTAGCTTTAGCTTTGAGAAGCCGCGACGCGCCTCGCCGCGGATCACGGTCTCGGCTGTCTCGTCCTTCAATTCCAGCGGTGTCGTTCCTGGCCCAACGGTTACAGCGCCTTCGAAGAGCCTCGGCGGTGTCGCTGCCAATCGGGATATCTGGCTCGCAATTAGCTGGAAATTTTCCGACGAAGAGCGAGAGCTGAATGCCGTCACGGTTGGAGGCGTTCCGGCAAGGCGCCTGGTCCGCAGCAACGAGGTGCCCGATAGCGCCAATTCTGAGATCTGGATGGTTTCCGCTGGGACCGGCGATGCTTTGGAAAACACCATATCAGTAGATATCGCGTTCACTTTCGACGGCGGCAACCCGTCGATCACGACCCAAGTCTATCGCGTGACTGGAGCTTCCGAGATACCGGCTGTGAGCGCTGCCGCAGGAAGGGACTTCAGCATTTCCATCACCATTCCGAACAAGGGCGTCGCCCTCATATCGCTGATTGCTCCCGGGACCACATCCGGTTCGTTGAGCAATGTCACCGAGGACTTCAACGGTCTTTGCGGTAAGGACTTCCTTGGCATCCATGCATCAAAAAAATCGACCTTCCGTCAATCCGTGACGGCCAGGTTTTCGGGAAGCGCAACTGCCGCATTTGCTGCGGTCGCGCTGCGGCGGGCCAATAGCCGCTTTAGCAAATCCTGAAACAAATGCCCCTGCAGACCGTTGGCAATCTGCCAGACACACTCTGGCTACCTCAGACCCTCCCGCTGGCTTCGGCCGGCGGGCTTTTTCGGGTGCGCCATGCCGTCGACCTCGATAAGCGCCAACGTGGGCGGCGAATTCGGCTTGCTCGGCATGCGCAGAATGGGCGTGGAAAGCTAGCGGGCCGATTGTTTCTTAGCGTATTGGGCGACTGCACAGAGGAAGGCCATTGCGGCGGCGTCGCACGCCGTGCGAGACGGGCCCTTGGCGAAAAGAACCGCATCCGCGGCTGGAATCGTCAGGCCATGCTTTTGGGCGAAAGAGATAACTTCATATGGCTGATTTTCAGATTGATTGGCGATGCCGAAATCGTCAGTCATGGACTACACCTCCCAGTTCGCGCCCTTTTTCCTCCTGACGCTGAGGCAAAATTAACTCCCGGTGTGTCACGCAAGTCTAGCAACTGGGGATTGTGTAAAACGATAAAACTCCGCACCGCCTACATCCTGTTGTTGTCGATAATGCCGGCCTCGCCGTCGGGTAAATGGTGCCGTGCCAAACCGATATAGGCAGGAGGTCGAGAGGCTCCCAGCGGACTCGCGAAACAACGATCATCTAAATTGCTGCAAATAGCGGCCCAGCCGCGCTCACCTTCTACTTGCAGATGGTCAAATCCTAGGCGCGGTCCTGCTATAATCCCGAATGGCCGTCCGAATAGTGGTTGTCCTGGCGCTTCTTTTCGCCTTCGCCTACGGATTTGCAAAACTCGTGGAACGTTATGGCGGCGTTAGCGATCAGCCCTCTCCGTGTGCACAGTTGTCAAACCTGGATTGCCCAGACCCGAACGCGCCGCCCGCAGAGTAGCCTCCGATTTCGGGAAATGGCCGGCGCCCGTTGGGCGGGGGCTTTGGGTAAAGGGCGTCGGCCAGGCGGGCAATCAAGTCCGCCGCCAGACAGTAACAGACAGGCCGACTGCACGTATGGTGTGATCGCAGAACATTGCTAGGCGCTTCCGTCCATCTCGCTTCCTCGTTCGCACCGGCGGATAGCCACTCGCTCAGCATAATCTGAATAAGATCCCGATCGGCCTTCATCTCAGCAGCCAGGGAGTTGAGAGCGTCTTCTTCAGTGCTCTATCGGCACGCCGACAACGTCTCTAAGCATCAATGCAGCGCACGAGGAAAATCTGCAGGTCGGAGCGCGAGCTGTCCACGATCGGTCCGCGGCACAGCGCACACACCTCTTCGTCGCAGCGGTCCTTTCCGAATACACTTACGCAACATATCGCCGATCACGCGCGTTCTACCGATGGAAGAGCTATGGCCGATCTAACAGACGGCCTCCAGGCGGCGACAAGACGGAGGCAATCATGATGCCAAAGTTCAAAGAAGCGCTTGAGCGCGGAAAGGAGGCTCGGCGTCAGCACGAGGAGCACGCCCACGACGAGACGGCGTAGCAAGTTGCCCCTGTGACCGACTTCGGTGCGCAGGCCAGGGCTTGGCTAAACGATGTTGTGGTTGCGTCGTTGGAAGCAGCCAAGGCTGACGTGGCAGGCGAGATTTCTGTCGACATAGACACCGCCCCACGCCTGGACCAAGCGTCAACACCGTCTATTCGGTTCAAAATCTACAGGAAGCAAGGACCCCAGAAAAAGATAAGAAGGACGTTTACCGTCAGCGTTCAGGTGAGTGGAGGAGTCTCAGTGTCCGCGCGTGGGATCGTGGCAAAAGATGTGGGAAACATAGGCGATAGGTCTGACGAGCGGTTCCGCAACTTGGTAGCCGAACTGATCGAGGACGCCGCCAAAGGCACGTAGACGAGCTGTAGGCAGGGTCGTGGAAAGGCTGTATGAAAAACGGGCTCCTCGCCTTGCCTGACCACTTCACCACGATGCATGACAACGACGTCATCCGCGATCGCGCGAACCGTCGCCAGATCATGGGTGATGAACATGTAGGAGAGAGCCGCTGCTAGCAGGCGGAACTGCCTCTTACCCCCGGGTCGCGGGCGCCTTTTCGTGCATCACTCGCCATTTCCGCGGGCCGCGCTCGTTCGGAGAGCCCGGATATGCACCGCTCCAGCACCTCCAACCGAAATTTGTGCCTACGCAATTGTTGGCCAAGTTCGGCGAGTTTCAACATTCCGACAGAGCCAGATGACT
The DNA here is from genome assembly GCF_964252735.1 of Mesorhizobium sp. LjNodule214. Lineage (NCBI taxonomy): Bacteria > Pseudomonadati > Pseudomonadota > Alphaproteobacteria > Hyphomicrobiales > Phyllobacteriaceae > Mesorhizobium > Mesorhizobium sp. LjNodule214. Next base: position 1,731,029 of record NZ_CAXUPE020000001.1, on the reverse strand, counting down.
CCGCGATGAGCTCTCGCTCGAGGGCCGCTATGTGCTTTCTCAGTTCGAGGGCCTCGCCGAGCCGCACATCCCTGACCCAAGTTCGAGCACGCATCGCACCATCTCCAGTCGGAAACTCGCCTGATCATGGCATGCGGCAGTTAAGCCTCGGCAATCCAATTGTCTCGAAATTTAGCAATCGCTAATCTGAAAGGTGCGCCGTGTGAAAAGGCCGGTGCAGCGCCCTTGCCAAGCACCAACTGCACCGGCCCTGCGAGACTAGAAACCCGCTCTAAACTCACTTTATAACAGATGAGCAATCTCTCAAATCAGACTGAGGGCCCACGGTCGCTAGGCACAAAGACCCGAGGTGCGCCACCGCTACCCCCAGGACGCGCGAGGCACTTCTGCGACGTAGGGCAGCGGCCAGCAAAGACGCGCTGGTGAAGCCGAGCGCCGGGCTGCCCCACAATGGATCATTTGCCGCTGGCACCAGAATTGCAGTGTCAGAAGCGCCGGGTGTTGGGGCCCGGCAATTGGGGCGGTTGGGGGCCTCGCCGCTTCGCGAATGGAGCGGCGAGGTTTTTCGTTCAGCTAACTGCCTTCAGGCGGCCCGGCAACCGAGCGGGGTAGCCCAGGTTGTGGCCTGCCACCCAGCCGCCATGTTAAGCCTCTTTTTGATCGCGCTTGCCGTCGCTCATAATTGGTATTCCGGCTACCATGATCCGGTCACCGGCTATGAATGCTGCGACGACAAGAAGGATCGTAGGGTCATCAGCCCGCGCTGTGTCGAGCCGCTGGTCGGTTCGGGCCTGACGCGCCGCTAGGGACGATCTACACTCCCCACACCAGCCCGACCGGCTACGGCATCAAGCGGCTCTAGACGGTCGCCACACAGCGTTTGCCCAGTATCCACAGGCGACGGACCGATCGGTAAAATTGTCCGGGTTCCGTTAAGGTCTTCCGCATTAGCGCCGGCTCATGGTCTCGATGTTGCTAGCAACGAAGCCCGCTGCCGCCCCAACAGCCCACCCCCCAGGCAGCGGGCTTTCTCCCTTCGCATTTCAAGCGGCTTATGTTTTCGGGGTTTGCAACAAGCGAACACGCGACCAGCAGAAACAGGGCAAGGCCCTCCTCGAAGAACTGCCAAATGGCTTGTGCGCCAGGCCGCGCGAGACGCGGGCCTTCCTAATTCTCCGCGTGGCTGAAGACGACAGCGCCGTCGTCCTTGCGAACTTCATCGGACACAATCCCATCGTCGCCGTTTCGAGTCTGGAACATGGAGATTGCATGGTCTTTCGCGACCTTCTCGGCGTCGAAAGTCATCTTATCGACGATGCCCTGTCTTCCATACCAGCTGACAGTGTAGGCCATTGTGGCTCCCCTATTCCGCCGAAGCATATAGGCGTCCGGCTTGTCACGTCACTTTGGCACCAGTCGCCGCCAGGCAGGCAGCTTTCGCCCACAGGAACGCGTCAGGAGGCGCAAGGCGCATCTCAAGCAGAACGCGCGCTGGCGGGCATCCTTGTGGCGGTTGCATCAAAGTCTAACGATCGGGAAAGCGCACTAGAAAGGACGTGCGGTAACAGTTGATTCAACCATTGCTGGTATTTTAGAGAAGTGTGGTAGCGGCTCCGACAGTGCGGCGGGGGCTGGGTTGCCGGAGCCGCCAGCGCAGCCAGGGGTAGTAGTTGACCGCGCTGTCTCAGAATAGGACAGCGCGGTCTACGATTGGTTAATTCAGCAAAAGCTAACGGAACGGAAACAGCTCTGCGATATTGAATCAAATTCGATGTTGCGGGGCATTCCATGCGTAAGCGTGCCGGCGGGGTCCGGTTGTCGTCATTCCTCCGCTGATGCCAACCTTGGTCGAGAAACCTCCCGAGGGCGAGGGCTGGATTCACGAAGTCAAATTCGACGGCTACCGCTCACAGATCATCATCGACGACGCGGACGTTCGCATCTTCACCCGTCGTGGTCTGGATTGGTCGGCAAAATATCGAGACTTGGTTGATGCGGCTAAAGAATTGAACGTCCAAAACGCCATCGTTGACGGCGAGATCATTGTCACCAATGAGGTGGGGCTGTCCGATTTCGCAGCCCTGCGGAAAGCCATCACGCGGCGCCGGCACGTCTCTATTTCGTCGCCTTCGATCTGCTGCACCTGAACGGCCACGATCTGCGCGACATGTCTCAGGAAGACCGTCGCGACATTCTTGTCAGCATGATCTCTACAGGTGGTCGCATTCAGTTCAGTCAGGCTTTGCAGGGCGAGGCCAAGGCAATCTTCCACCTTGTCGATCAGGCCGGTCTGGAGGGCATGGTATCGAAGCGCAAAGACAGCAAATATCGAAGCGGCCCCTCGACCAACTGGCTGAAGGTGAAATGCTACAGAATCGACGAATACGAGTTGCTAGGCGTCGAACGCGAGGCCGGTAAGCCAGCCTTCGCTCTGATGGCCGAGCGCGGGACCGGGCGCTATGTCGGCTCGGCCTTCATCACCTTAAACCGGGAGATGCGCGAACGCCTCTGGGAGCGCGTGCAGGAGCATGCGGGCGCCGCGCCCAAGGGCATGAAGCGGCCGGCGACGCAATGGGTCAAGCCGGGGCTGATCGGCCGTGTGAAGCACCTGCGGGGCGAGGAAGATTTGCGGCACGCGTCGTTGCAGGATTTCAGGGAAGAGGATTGAACAGCCCAGTAGCAGCGGCCCGACGGCCGGGGGGCTGGGGTGGCTTGGGCTTTGACCGCCGGGCCTACCGGAAAACGGGGTAGTTCGCCGGCGGGCGAACTATAGGCCGTCCTCGCCTTATTGGTATTTGGCCAAAAGGCGCACGTTCTGCTCCCTCAAATCGGATGAGCCCGGGCTCGGTTGAACTTATTGCGCGGATCAACAACTGTTCACATAGCAGCATCGCCTCTAACCGGTGCTGCATGTTGGGGGTGACCCAATCGGCCCGCGCCCCGCTAGCCTTTGAGGGCGCGGGCGCGGCTGCCGAAGAGGCGCTTCACCTTTCCTTCACCATGTTAGCGCACGTTCATAAGCGGACATGCTGGTGTAGCTCGTATATGCCAAAGGCCCCGGCGCAGATCCAAGCGCCGGGGCCTTTTGGTTTCGTCCCCCTACGGCTGGGTAATCTGGCTCGCCTTGCGTCTTTGTGCCCAGTGATCTTGGGGCCCTCAGTCTCAATTGAGAGATTGCTAATCTGCTATAAAATGCCTCCAGAGCGGGTTTCTAGTCTCGCAGGGCCGGTGCAGTTGGGGCTTGGCAAGGGCGCTGCACCGGCCTTTTCACAGGTCGTTGACGCGCGGCCGGCCGCTTAGTTAAGAGATCACTAATATAATAAACCCATCGTTAAAGTTGTCTGGAATCGTCCCGCCTATCGTGCATTTATGGCAGTAGCGGTCGATTTCTCAGGAATGTAGCCGCTCCGATTGAGCCCGCCGCGTGGTCCCTCCCGTGGCGGGTTTTTCGTTGAGCGAATAGGGTGCCGGCTGGCCGGGCCTGCTTCCGTTCCCGAACCGTCCAAGAGACGCTCTTACGTTAGGGAATGCTAAAAAAGGCACACCCAGCGGTCCGGCGGTCGAGGGCGGTTGGGTGCGGTTGGGTGCGGTGTTTCGGCCGCCGGGCCTAGCCGACATGAGAGGGGATTTTGTCGGCATAACCCATTATAACGTCTTTTCTAATTTAGTAAAACCAAAGAGCTAGCTCCTCTGCCTCTCAAATCGGATGAGCCGGAATTGAATCTCTCGTTTCGGCGGGAACCTGACGACCGATCCGAAATTAACGGTTATGACGACTCGCAGAAGAGAGTTCTTGGATCAGGCCCTGCGGCGCTTAGAAAGGGCCTCTAATAGGTCCGCTTCCTCCGTGCTCCCGCACCGGAAAACGCTGACGATTTCCTCAGCGAGGTCTTCCCTCTGTTCCGTGTCTTTTTTGGCTAGGCGACGCTCCATGCAAAGTTGGTCGAACACCCGCTGGAGCAAGTCCAGATCAGCAGGATCGAACACTCCGCTGTAGTGTCGCAATGGCATTGGCCGTCCCTCAACACGGCTGATGCGGGACTATCTCATAAACGATGAATGACCGCTAGGCACACCCAGCGGCCGGCCAAGGTCAGCATCTCACAACTTTGACGTGTGTGCAAAGAGCCCTCTGCGGCCCTTGCCAGCACCATCGATATCAGGAATATAATCCTCCCGTTGCGGCGACCCCTTCAACGGAGATCGCCTTTCCCATGACCATGAAATACCCCTTTGTCGAGGACACGCTCGGCAAGAAAGTCGCGATCGGCACCGGCCTGTCAGTCGATTGCATTACGTGCCGGCGTCATGTCGTGCTCGACGTGCCGGCGCTAGCCCGGCGCCTGGGCGACGACCATGGATGTATGCATTGGGATTTGATCAAGGTGCTGTTCTGCCAGCCGTGCCGGGACGCGGGGCGCCCTGACCGCAACCTGGTTTTCACAAACCATACTGTGACGCCGGACAAGAGGCGCTAGGCGCTCGCCTCTACCTGCAGATGGTCAAATCGTAAGCGAGATCCTGCTATGATTCCGAATGGCCGTCCGAATAGCGGTTATCCTGGCGCTTCTTTTCGCCTTCGCCTACGGATTGGCAAAACTCGTGGAACGTAATGGCGGCGTTGGCGATCGACCCTCTCCGTGTGAGGAATGGCCAAACCCTGATTGTCCAGACCCGAACGCGCCGCCCGCAGAGTAGCTGTTCGGGCTTGATGATTTCAGGAGAAAGATGGCCGGCACCCGTTGGGCGGGGGCCAACCGTATCGGTATAGCCACCGGCCGAGCGCGCAGCCGCGTCACGCGCGCTGTTCGATCAAGCGGATGACCTCGTCGATGTCCCTTGGCACGATGTCGAGTTCCTTCAGGCCAGGCACGTCGATTGCTGCCACGTTGTCGTGACGCATAAGATCGACCTGGTTACGCGTTATGGGCGCCGCCGGAAGGAGCTCCGCGACGCCAGCCAAGGCGTTCCATACCGCAAACGGCACCGGCATCAGCTTAATGTTTGTGTGGAGCTGTCGGGCGATCTCAATAAGCAGTTCCTTATAGGTGTAGATGCGCGGGCCACCGAATTCGAATATTGAGGAACCCTTGTGGTTTCGGCCGTCGATCAGCCGGCTCACGGCTTCTGCGACGTCTGCCACGTAGACCGGTTGAAGCCGTGTGCCACCATCGCCGAACAGCGGATAGACCGGCAGGAGGCGTATCAGCCTCACAATGGTCGTGAGGAAAGCGTCGTCAGGTCCTGTCATGACGGAGGGGCGCACAATGAAAGAGCCGGGAAATGCGCTTTCCACGGCCGCTTCTCCGCGCCCACGTGCCCGAATATAATTCGAATCCGATTGAGGATCGGAGCCGATCCCCGAAATCTGGATGAACTGGTCGACCTTGCCATCGCGCGCCGCGGCGGCGAGATCAGCCGCGGCCTTCACATGGACGCGTTCGAAAGTCTGGACGCCCTGCTCGACATAGAGACTGACTGCATTCACGATCGTTCTGATCCGGCAATGGCCGAGCCGATCGAGGACGCATCCAATATATCCGCCTCGACTGCTTCGGGCATCCATCCATTCGATGAAAAGACCGGACCCACGCGAGCCGAGTGGCGGGTTGCGGCGCGGACCGTGAAACCCCTTTCCAGGAGACGCTTCACAATCCTGCGCCCGAGAAAGCCTGTTCCGCCGAACACAGTGACGATCCGTTCCTTGTTGGGATCGTCAGGATCCATGGCTCGCCGTCCCTTGTCGCATTCCTGCCGAACGCTTGCCGCGAGGCTTGCGTATGATTCAACCCGTCGAATATCGGGGCGGCTGGAGAACAACACAGGAATGCTTTTGTTCCAGAAAGCAATTGAGCAGCGGGGGAACGCTACCGCGCCAGGCCGCGCCCCAAAGGCATTCGCATTTTCGCCGATGCCCGCCTCCAATGCCGAACGAAGCTGGCCGCGCACACCGCCCTCTTTCTGCTTACGCAACATAATGCCGATTGCGCGCGTTCTACTCGATGGAGGAGCTATGGCCGATTTAACAGACGGCTCGGCGACAAGGATCGGAGGCAACCAGGATGCCTAAGTTCAAAGAAGCGCTTGAGCGCGGAAAGGAAGCTCGCCGTCAGCAGGAGGAGTATCCCCGCGATGAGAAGGCGGAGCACGGGGCCCCTTTGGCGGACTTCGGCGCGCAAGCCAGGACTTGGCTAAATGACGTCGTTGTTGCGTCGTTGGAAGCGGCCAAGGCTGACGTGGCAGGCGAGATAACTGTCGACATAGACACCGCCCCACGCCGCCAGGTCAAAGCGTCAACGCCGTCAATTCGGTTCCAAATCCACAGGAAACGAGGACCGGAGAAGAAGATCAGAAGGACGTTCACTGTCAGCGTTCAGTTGAGTGGAGGAGTCTCAGTGTCCGCGCCTGGGATCGTGGCGAAAGATGTGGGAAACATCGGCGATAGGTCTGATGAGCGGTTCCGTAACTTGGTAGCCGAGCTGATCGAGGACGCCGCTAAGGGCACTTAGCCAACCTATAGGCAAGGTCGTGGAAGGCTGTAGTAGACAAACGCTTGGGATCGATCCCGGTGTCTTCCCACACACTTGCGGGCTCCGGGGGTAGCACGCTGCTCCGTCGCCTCGGGAATTGAGACCTTGGCTACACCCACTCGGCGCGACCAACGGAAGAACGTCGGCAACCGTCTTAGCCGACAACGTCTTCAATCGCGCGTCACGCCATTCTAAAAGGTTCTGCTTTGTAAGTCGCCTGGCGTCATCGTGGCGGAGGAACTTGGCGAGGTCGGCAAAGACCGGCGTCCAGCGTCGCTCGGCTTCTCTACCCTTCCCCACAGCCTTGCGGGCCTCGAGGTAGTCGACCAGCAACCCTTTCAGCGGAACTGGCGTAAGCTCGTCGGTGACTGGCGCAGTCTCAGAGATAAGAGGATGTGCTGGCTTTCCGGTGTAGTCGCCTTCATCGCGCTCGGCAACGCGGGACAGAGCCTCATATTCCGAGATGCAAATGGCGCGCGCGAGTTCGCGCCATTCGTTCGACCCAAATTCGGCCGTTGTGTTTCCAATTTGCCGAAAACGTGCGATGCGATTTTCAACTAGTTCGGCAAGGTCAGCGTCATTTAGTTGCCCGGCAATCCCACGCCGCAACTGTGCAACGACGAGGTCGTTGATGGAGATAGAGGCCCATTGCGGGCCGGCATTCCTAAGCGCGTCGTCTTGCGCGAGCCGATCGTTGTAATTGCGTAGGGCGATCTGATCGAAAGACAGCGGATAGCGGCCGACCACCTTGGAAGGTTTGCCCGCCTCCGCGGCACGGCGCTCGCCAAGTGCTATTTTATGCTGGAGGTTGGCGACCGCGCCTGGAAGGGCCCTCAGTGCTGTCTTATAGTCAGGACCAAGCGCCGTTCGCAGTTCGATCTTGCCATCCATGAAGGGCCGAAGCTCCTTCGGGATGACCAGTCGAGCAAAGTAGCGGCCCTTTCGATTCAGGAGATGTAGAACTCGCCCCGCCATCGATTCCTTCCCTTTTGTTACATGATTTGTAACATCAGATTGGACAGGAAGCCTTATATGTCAAGGGTTTCAGCAATTTCAAGGGGATAGGCTGGTGCTGCGAGAGAGGATTGAACTCTCGACCTCTCCCTTACCAAGGGAGTGCTCTACCACTGAGCTACCGCAGCCGCCGATGGCGGGGCTTCTGCCATATCGAACCGGCAAGCGCAAGGCCAAGCGCAACGCATCTGTGAAAGCCTTTGCCGGATAGCTTTTGATGACATGGCGGCGCCACAATGTTGGCTATCCCTGAATGCCGGGCTGGCGGGTCGCCGGCCGGGACGGGTCGATGGACGACAAGACAATTCCACCGAAAAAGAGTGGCGCGAGCCGCAAGGACAGGCTTGCCGAGCAGTTGCGCGCCAATCTGCAGAAACGCAAGGCGCAGTCGCGCTCGCGGCGAACCGGCGCGGCCGACGAGCGGCCTGAAGGGCTGCAGGCGTCGGGCAAAACTGGAAAGGATTAACTCAAATCAGCCACACTGGCCGGCCACACTTGGTCCAAGGCTGTGGAAATCCTATTCCTTGAACCAAGCCGGCCAATGGTCTAGACGGGCCGATACTCAAACGATTGAAACCGGCCTTTCGGCCGAGGGGACGTTCTTCCATGGATCGCATCAGAATTGTCGGCGGCAACAAGCTTGCCGGAAGCATTCCGATTTCGGGCGCCAAAAACGCAGCACTTCCGCTGATGATCGCCTCGCTGCTCACCGACGACACGCTGACGCTGGAGAACGTGCCGCATCTGGCCGATGTCGAGCAGCTGATCCGCATTCTCGGCAATCACGGCGTCGATTATTCGGTCAACGGCCGCCGCGAGAAGCAGCAGGAAGGCTATTCGCGCACCATCAATTTCTCCGCCCGCAACATCGTCGACACCACCGCGCCCTATGAGCTGGTGTCGAAGATGCGCGCGTCCTTCTGGGTCATCGGGCCGCTGCTGGCGCGCATGGGCGAAGCGAAAGTGTCGCTACCCGGCGGCTGCGCCATCGGCACGCGTCCGGTCGATCTGTTCCTCGAAGGCCTGCAGGCGCTGGGCGCCGATCTCGACGTCGACACCGGCTATGTCATCGCCAAGACCAAGAACGGCCGCCTCGTCGGCAACCGCTATGTGTTCCCGAAAGTGTCTGTGGGCGCCACCCATGTGCTGATGATGGCGGCGTCGCTGGCCAAGGGTGAAACGGTGCTTGAAAACGCCGCTTGCGAGCCCGAGATCGTCAATCTCGCCGACTGCCTCAACGCCATGGGCGCGAAGATTTCCAGCGCCGGCACGCCAACCATCACCATCGACGGCGTCGAGGTGCTGTCCGGCGCCCGCGTCCGGGTCATTCCGGACCGCATCGAGACCGGCACCTATGCCATGGCCGTGGCGATGACCGGCGGCGACGTCGTGCTGGAGGGCGCCCGTCCCGAGCTTTTGCAGACCGCGCTTGACGTCATTGCCCAGACCGGTGCCGAGATCACGCCGACCAATTCCGGCATCCGTGTGCGGCGCAACGGCGCCGGCATTGCGCCGGTCGATGTGACGACGGCGCCCTTCCCGGCCTTCCCGACCGATCTGCAGGCGCAGTTCATGGGCCTCATGACGATGGCCAAGGGCAAGTCGCGCATCACCGAGACGATCTTCGAAAACCGCTTCATGCATGTGCAGGAGCTCGCCCGGCTCGGCGCCCACATCACGCTCTCCGGCCAGACGGCGATCGTCGACGGTGTGTCGAAGCTTAAGGGCGCGCCCGTGATGGCGACAGACCTGCGCGCCTCGGTGTCGCTGGTGATTGCCGGCCTTGCCGCCGAAGGCGAGACCACGGTCAACCGCGTCTATCACCTCGACCGCGGCTTCGAGCGGCTGGAGGAGAAGCTGTCCGGCTGCGGCGCGGTGATCGAGCGGATTTCGGGGTAGGCGATTTTCGCAAGGCCTGGCGAGCGGTCGGACGGACTGGAAGACCTCCAGATTCCTGCCTGAGCATGTTCTTTTCCGAAAACCGGTTTCCACTTTTCGGGATCATGCTCTAACAGAAGGCGGAACAGTCAACTTTCAGGTGCGAAATCCGCATGAATGCCCTCAAGCTTGTCGCCCTCGACGATCAGGATCTGAGCATCGTCTCGGCCCATGTCCAGGATGCTGTGATGAAGGTCGGCGACCTTGAATTCCTGCCGGCGGCCAAGCGCTTCGTGCTGACCATGAACCGCTTCGTCTGGGAGGCGAAATCCGGCCTGTTCCGCCAGCACAATGAGCGGCGGCAGGCGGTGCTGCATTTCGACCGGGTGCTCGGCGCCAAGACCAACGGCATTGCCCGAAACAAACCGGCCGAGGTGCTGTCGCTGCTGGCGATCAGCTTCGTCGAAATCAGCAAGCCGGCCGGCATCGTCGAACTGATCTTTGCGGGCGGTGGCACGATCATGCTCGATGTCGAGTGCATCGAGGCCCGCCTTGCCGACATTAGCGGCGCCTGGGAAGCAACCTCGCGCCCCGTGCACAGGGCCTGATCGCATCAGATGGCCATCACGCTCCGCCAGTCCGAAACCGATTTCGAACAGCGTTTCGCCGCCTTCCTGTTGACCAAGCGGGAGGTGTCGGAGGACGTCGATGCCGCCGTGCGCGCCATCATCGCGCGCCTGCGCGCCGAGGGCGACGCGGCACTGATCGACTACACGCTGAAATTCGACAAGGCCGACCTGAACAAGCTCGGCATTGCCGTTTCGAGGGACGACATCACCAAGGCTTATGCAGATGCCGATCCGGCGACGATCGAGGCGCTGAGCTTCGCGCGCGACCGCATCCGCTCCCATCACGAGCGGCAGAAGCCGAAGGACGACCTCTATACCGATGCCGCCGGCGTCGAGCTCGGCTCGCGCTGGACGGCGATCGAGGCGGTCGGGCTCTATGTACCGGGCGGCACGGCGAGCTACCCGAGCTCGGTTCTGATGAACGCCGTGCCGGCCAAGGTGGCGGGCGTCGAGCGCATCGTCATGGTGGTGCCGGCGCCCGGCGGCGTCATCAACCCGCTGGTGCTGGTGGCGGCTGATATTGCCGGCGTGTCCGAGATCTACCGCGTCGGCGGCGCGCAGGCGATCGCCGCACTCGCCTATGGCACCGAGACGATCAGGCCGGTCGCCAAGATCGTCGGGCCTGGCAATGCCTATGTCGCGGCCGCCAAGCGCCAGGTGTTCGGCACCGTCGGCATCGACATGATCGCCGGGCCGTCGGAAGTGCTGGTCGTGGCCGACGGCAGCAACGATCCCGACTGGATCGCCGCCGACCTTTTGGCCCAGGCCGAGCATGACGTGTCGGCGCAGTCGATCCTGATCACCGACGATCCGGCTTTCGGCAGCGCAGTCGAACAGGCTGTCGAGCGCCAGTTGCAGAGCCTGCCGCGCGCCGAGACGGCTGCGGCGAGCTGGCGCGACTTCGGCGCGGTGATCCTGGTGCCGGCGATCGAGGCCTCGTTGCCGCTGGTCGACCGCATAGCGGCCGAACATGTCGAGCTTGCCATCGACGAGCCGGAGGCCTTTCTGTCCAGGATGCGCAATGCGGGTGCTGTGTTCCTCGGCCGTCATACGCCGGAGGTCATCGGGGACTATGTCGGCGGCTCCAACCATGTGCTGCCGACGGCGCGTTCGGCCCGCTTTTCCTCAGGCTTGTCCGTGCTCGATTTCGTGAAGCGTACCTCGACCCTGAAGCTCGGGCCGGAGCAGCTCCGGGCGCTGGCGCCGGCGGCGATCGCGCTGGCCAAGGCGGAGGGGCTGGATGCGCATGGACGTTCCGTCGCCATCAGGCTGAACATGTAGCAACCATGTCTGACTACGATCGAACCCGCGCCAGGCTGATCGACGTCGAACTCGACGAATCGATCGGCCGTTCGACGCCCGACGTCGAACATGAGCGCGCGGTGGCGATCTTCGACCTGATCGAGGAAAACAGCTTCCTGCCGGTCAATGACGACGGCGCCGGGCCTTACCGGCTGAAGCTGTCGCTGGCCGAGTCGCGCCTGGTGTTTGCGGTGGCGCGCGAGGATGGCGCTGCGGTCGTCACCCACATCCTGTCGCTGACGCCGCTGCGGCGCATCGTCAGGGATTACTATTTGATCTGCGAAAGCTACTACGACGCCATCCGTTCCTCGACGCCCAGCCATATCGAGGCGATCGACATGGGGCGGCGCGGGCTGCACAATGAGGGTTCGCAGACGCTGATGGACCGGCTTGCCGGCAAGATCGACATCGACTTCGACACGGCGCGCCGGCTGTTCACGCTGGTCTGTGTGCTGCACTGGCGAGGTTGACCTGCCTGCCCCTCTGCCCCGTTCGATCCTGTTCCTGTGCGGCATGAATGCCGTGCGCTCGCCGATGGCCGAGCAATTGGCGCGGCGCATGCTGCCCGTCGCCACCTTCGTCGCCTCGGCCGGCGTGCGCGGCGGCGAGCGCGACCCGTTCGTCGATGCGGTGCTTGCCGAGGAGGGTCTCACGCTCGGCGAGCGGCAGCCGAGAACCATGGACGATCTCGAGGACGACTATTTCGACCTGATCGTGACGCTGGCGCCGGAGGCGCACCATGCCGCGCTCGAACTCACCCGCTCGCTCCCCGTCGACGTCGAATACTGGCCGATGCCGGACCCGACCGGCGCCGGTGGCACGCGCGAGCACATCATGGCTGCCTATCGCGACGTGCGCGAGCGGCTGAAGGCGCGGATATCCGGCCGTTTCCTGGCGCCACGGGCAAAAAACGCCGCGGATTAAGCGTGTTCACAAGCGGGCGATTATCATATAGGTTCCGCCAAAATTCCGGCCGGCGCGCTGGAACTGCCATCCAAGCAAAGGTATCGAATGCCGAAGGAAGAAGTCCTCGAGTTTCCGGGTGTCGTGACGGAATTGCTGCCCAACGCGATGTTCCGGGTGAAGCTCGAAAACGAACACGAAATCATCGCCCATACGGCCGGCCGCATGCGCAAGAACCGCATCCGCGTGTTGACCGGCGACAAGGTCCTGGTCGAGATGACGCCCTACGACCTGACCAAGGGCCGCATCACCTACCGTTTCAAGTAAGATCAAGAGCCTGCCGGAATCGCGATGAGCATTTTGCAGAAGCTGGTGCTTGCTTCGGGTTCGCCGCGCCGGATCGAGCTTTTGCAGCAGGCCGGCATCGAGCCGGACCGCGTTCTGCCGGCCGATGTCGACGAGACGCCGCTGCGCGCCGAGCATCCGCGCTCGCTGGCCAAGCGGCTGTCGAAGGAGAAGGCCGAGAAGGCGCTGGCCTCGCTGCAGAGCGAGGACGACCATGCGCCCGCCTTCGTGCTCGCCGCCGACACGGTGGTGGCCGTCGGGCGGCGCATACTGCCCAAGGCCGAGACGCTCGACGACGCCGTGAACTGCCTGGGCTTGCTGTCCGGCCGTTCGCACCGGGTCTATTCCGGCATCTGCCTGATCACGCCTGGCGGCAAGCAACGCCTGCGCCTGGTCGAGACCAGGGTACGCTTCAAGCGGCTGCCGCGCGAGGAGATCGACGCCTATGTCGCCTCCGGCGAATGGCGCGGCAAGGCCGGCGGCTACGCTGTGCAGGGCCTGGCCGGCTCCTTCGTCGTCAAGCTGGTCGGCTCCTACACCAACATCGTCGGCTTGCCGCTCTACGAGACGGTGGCGCTGCTTTCCGGCGAGGGCTTCAAGGTCCACACCAGCTGGCTCACCGCGCGGCCATGAGCCTGGACGACAAGGTGACGCCGCTGCGCCCAAAGCGCCCCTGCCCCGAATGCGGCAAGCCCTCGGCGCGCGAAACCTATCCATTCTGCTCGACGCGCTGCAAGGACATCGACCTCAACCGCTGGCTGAAGGGCGCCTATGTCATCTCGGCCCGCGACGACGAGGAAGAGCCGGACACGGACGGGCCGAAATAGGGCTGTTCGGCGCCGGCGCTGCGACCAATCCCCTTCGCCCCGTTTACGTGGAGAAGGTGCCGGCAGGCGGATGAGGGGCGGCGCCGACGGCGACAATTACACGTATCGAGGGCGCTATCATCTGCCCGATGCAATTGCCCTGGAAATCAACGCTTAAGCGCTGGACAGGCGGAATTCCCGTGCTATAACCCACGCGCTTTCAAGGGGCGCCCACGGCGCCTTCCTGAAATCCGGTCAGCGACATCTCGTTTGCCGGCGAGGCCCAGATAGCTCAGTTGGTAGAGCAGCGGACTGAAAATCCGCGTGTCGGTGGTTCGAATCCGCCTCTGGGCACCATCACTTCCCTCAAGAAAATCAACGCTTTTGGTAATCAGGTGCGGTGTACCCATACCTGTTTCCATGTTGCAAACCGCAAGTGTGGCGGCTCGGAAGAGGCTTGGCTGCGATCGAACGCGCCTCGTAGTTTCATCGCCGAGGATGGTGGCGGCGCTGGCGACCTGGCTGCGGCGTCTGTGATCGGCTTCTTCGGGTCACAGACGCAATCAGCAACTCCAAGGATCCGGAATGCATTGGATCGCGGAGCCTGGTGAGGATGCCGGGCGACGCTTTTGGCGTGCTCACCGCAGCGCATGTCCTCGACAATCGTCGGAGCTGAGGGTTTGACATTGTGTGTGCCGTACAAGGGAGATCGTCGAAGCCCATGGCAGTTAATACTTTAGGAGACCCTGTGCGGACAGTTTCGAGAAGATTGGGAACCCCCCTACCCTTATTCGGTACTTACTGCCCCTACATGCCTTTGATAGCTTGAGTGACATGCCTGAGGGTTGCCTGGCGCGGTAGCGCGGGGCGCTCGGGTTTGCGTCGACTCTGACGCCACAGGCAAGCGTTTCACCAGTGCGGTCGACCCATGGAGGATCCGCAATGGATCACGGGCGGAGATCCAACTGGGCTTCCACGCCCCTCGGCCACTCTCCTGACCGAGCACACGCGACAATAGCTGTGTTGCTTCATGACGGCCGCAAACAGTCGGGCGCTGCCCCGCTGCCCTTCATTCCGATTTGCCTGGTGCTGTTTGGATTTGCGGCAATCGCACTCGTTCCGCCAGAAACGAAACCTCCCGTCACTCGCGTCCAACTCTCGCAGCCGAATGGCATCCCGATGGAGCCTGCTGCGGCGGCACAGAAGCGCGCCCTCGAGCGGGAGCGATCCTGGGTCGACGCGTTGAGGCGTGGTCTGAGCGCCGCTCGCATGGAATTCGAGGCAGCCCGCGCCCAGGCGCTTGCCTCGCAAGTCCTGGCAAAGGAGGAGCACGACCTGGCTGAACGCGAACGCGCAGCAAATGAACAGAGTTTCCTCACGCCACGTAAGGAAATCGATGCAATCAAGACCAGCAGCGCGCATAAGGAAAATCTGCCCCGCGAACTGGCGGCGGCCCGCCAGGAACTTGCTGCCGAGGCCGTTGCGGCGCGCGATACCGCGGAAGCGTCTCTGGCCGGGACAAGGCAGGCGCTTGACGAGGAGCGCCGGAAGGTCGGGCTCCTGGAGCGAGATATCGCGGAGGCCCGCCAGTCCATCGAAGTGCTGGAGGCAAGCGCGAAGCTGGCGGCGACAACGCAGGCCAGCGCCATCCAGGGCCGGCAGCTTGCCGAAGCGGCGCGCAATACCGCTGAGGCGTCTCTGGCCGGGACAAGGCAGGCGCTTGAAGAGGAGCGCCGGAAGGTCGGGCTCCTGGAGCGTGGTTTCGCCGAGGCCCGTCAGTCCAGCGAAGTGCTGGAGGCAAGCGCGAAGCTGGCAGCGACAACGCAGGCCGGCGCCATCCAGGGCCGGCAGCTTGCCGAAGCTGCTGCAAGGCAAGTTGGCGAGGCGCTCGCACGGGAACGCGAAAGAGCAAACTCGCTTGCCAGCGATCTTGAAACCGCTCGGCGGGAACGCGACGCGGCAAAGCGGGAATTGACGGCGTTCAAAGAGGCGTGGGAGCAGGAGCGCGAAAAGACCATTGGCCTGGCCCGCGACCTCGCTTCGGCACGCAAGGACATCGACGCCCTTGAGCGCTCGGCTGAGCGTCGCACCTCGCATGTCGAAAACGCAACAAAGGCACGCCCCATCGATCGCGCGAGAGCGCGCGCGTCTCAGCGCAGATCGTCGCCTAACTCGGGGCAGCAGGAAGTCGGCAGCGCGGAAGTGCGCAAGTCGCGAGCCGCTCGGCTGATGACGATCGTGCTGCCAGACGCGCTGCTTCCCACGCGGCCGCCGGCTGAGGGATTCCGCCAATGACAGCCGGGGAACGGAGGATTGCGATGCGCAAATATCTCGCAGCCGCTTTCTCGATTGCGATAGCGATCGAGCCTGCCATGGCCCTTGAGGCGGGAGTTGGCGCTCGGGCCGGAAATGTCGGGGTTGGCGCCAGTGTGGGCGTTGGCCAGAACGGGGCGTCAATCGGTGTTGGCGCGGACGTCGGTAGCGTAGGAGGAGCAGGCGCCGGAGCTTCGGTCGGAACTGGCAACGGCTCGGTCGGCGCAAGCGTTGGAGCCAGCGGCCAACTCGGCGGCGCGAGCGTTGGAGCGAGCGGCCAACTTAGCAGGGAAGACGCCTCGTCCGAAAGTAGCGCAGCAAGCGCCCCTCCAAGCGATAACCCCAGTGGCCCCGCCGCCACGGCGGCCGCGGCCGCGGCCGCAAGCGTACCAAAATCCATCGTCCTGCCACGCATCCTCTGGCCCTACGGGAGCGGTCGCTCATCGGCCGTGACGACAATTGAAGCGATACCGGGCACGCCGAGTGCAATGGTTCGCGCCTGCCGTGAGGCGATTGAGTTGGCCGCTATCCCGTTTGGTGTCGTGAATGTACGTGCGATGAGCGCAGGGTCCCTACGCCGTCTGAGCCGAGGCGCAGTCTCGGCCCCGATTGCAGTTCGCATACATTATGCAAGGCAAGGTGGCGCCGAGATCCGGCAGGCGCGAATCAGATGCCACCTCGACGCTGCAGGCAGAGTGATCAGGCTGACATAATGTTCGGCCTTGGATTCGCTCGCCCGGCGGATAGGATTGCGCGAACCCAAGCGCCAGGTTGGCGGATACGTTCACCCTCAGCACGGCCAAGGTAAGCCACCCTGCACCCGGACTGGCGCCATCGGATCGACAAGGTACGCGACCGGCTACCCTTGATTCCCAACGGTTTCCTGCGCTGAGACCGGGGGATGGCGTCGAGGCGTTACGCCATTGCGCGGGCGAAATTTGTCAGCGCGCGTCAGCTTCTTCTGCTCCAGACGCTTTTTCTCGTCCGCAGCGCCGATCTAAAACGGTGCCAGCCTTTCCGTCTCGCATTCGCCGGCCTCGCCAAGCGAAACGCCTTTGCTCGCATCGGCCGATTGGCGGATTTGATTTGCTTGGTGATCCCCTATTCCTAGGGCAAACTGCCTGCCGGGGCTGCAGGAGGAGAAATGAGAGCACGCGCAGCTACGGTCGGCGATCTCGAGGGTGTTTTCCGGGGTCTGTCCAAGCGGATCTCGGACGAGTATGTGGCGGCCGGCAAGGACAGCAAGGTTGCCTACGACAATCTGATGATGAATTTGAAGGAAGGCCGCGCCCATGCCCTTGTCGAGGGCGAAAAGACGGTGGCGATCATCGCCTGGCATGAGCATAGCGACGCGGCCGATACGCTGTTTGCCGCGCAGGAGGGTTTCTTCAGCGCCGCGACCATCCGCTTCTGCAAGCGGCACATTCGCCATATCCAGGCGCTCGCCGGCAACCTCCCCATTCGCTCGCGCAGCTGGCTGCAGAGAGCCGACGTCGCCAAATGGTTCCGGATCATCGGCTATGTCGAACGCGGCCAGGAGAATGGCGCTACGCTGTTCGAACTGCCACCGGCTCGCGGCGGGTAGCAATCGCAGCGCGTTGCAAACGCTGCTAGCCTAGCGGGCCTTGGTCGGGCCGGCAGTGGACGTTTGCCCTCGCACAGTAACGCCGCTTGCACCGCGCGGTTGACCGTCACCGGCAGGATCGACATGTGGTTTTCGCCGGCGTGCAATTCGAAGCTGGCAGCGAGCCCGGGGATGGCGTTTAGACGCTCGGCCATTGCGCGGGCGAATTCGTCGGTGCGGGTTACTTTCTTCTGCTCCAGGCGCTTTTGCTCGTCGGCGGCGCCGATCTGGAACGGCGCCAGTTTTTCGGTCTCGTATTCGCCGGCCGAGAGGGTGACTTGCGCGCTCAAGCCGTCCGGGACGGCGGTCTCGAATGCTTCGAGAAACCGGTCGATGGCGCGGTCTTCCCAGTAGATCGCCGGGCTCGCCGCAATCCAGGTGCGGAAGGCACGCGGGCGGGTGAACAGCGCATAGAGCGCGAACAGGCCACCGAAGGAGTGGCCGTAGAGCGCCTGCCTGTCGGCATCGATCCTAGCGCGGCTGGCTACGAACGACTTCAGCTCGTCCTCGATGAAGGCGAGGAATTGTTCCGCGCCGCCGGTCCGCACCTCGGGGCCGCCTTCGTGGAACGGCGGATAGGTCTTGCCCGGCGGCGGGCCAAGATCCCAGGAGCGCCGCAGCGGATCGTAGGCGCCGGCGACGGGATAGCCGATGGCGACGATGACGCCGTCTTCGACATTGGTGCCCGAGGGATAGCCTGATTGCGCGCGCACCGCATCGACGGCGGTGCCGATGACGGCGTTGCCGTCGGTCATGTAGAGGACCGGCCAGCCGGCCTCGGGGGCTTCACCGGGCGGCACATGCAGGAAGACCCGCCAGGGCTCGCCGCCCGTGGCGGGAACGAAATCGTGGACTGAGGTGTCGGCGATCAAGGCTGGCGTCGCGATCGACTGGAACATGGAGATCTCCCGAGGAGCAAAGAGTCAGCGGCGGCGCAGCAGCCACATCAGCACCGGGCCGCCGATCAGCGTGGCGACGAGGCCGGCCGGGATCTGGCGCGGGAAGATTGCGGTGCGTCCGATCCAGTCGGCGCAAACCATGATCAGGGCGCCTGCCAGCACCGCGCCGAGGGCCTGCGGCAGCGCGCGCGCCAGCCCAAGCCGGCGGGCGAGATGCGGCGCCATCAGGCCGATGAAAGTCAGTGGACCGACGATCAGGGTCGAGGCGGCGGTGAGTGCGGCGACCATCAGTAACACCAGCAGCCGCGTCTTGCGCAGGTCGATGCCAAGGCTCTGAACGGCCGGCGCGCCGAGCGGCAGCAGATCCAGCCAGCGGATGAAAACGGGCGCGACGAGGAACAGGCAAAGCGCGATGGCCGAGGTCAGCAAAGCTGAACCCACATCGACGCCATAGGTCGAGCCGGTCAGCCAGTTGAGCAGCAGCATGGCGCGCGGATCGCCCGTGGCGGTCAGCACCAGAACCAGCGCATCGAACAGCGCCGTCAGCGCGACGCCGGCCAAGAGCAGCCGCTCGGGCGCATAGGCGGCGCGGCGGCCGAGCGCCAGCGTAACCAGCAAGGCGGCGAAGGCGCCGGCGGTGGCGGCGGCGGTCTGGGCAGGGCGGCCGGGATCGGAGGCTAAAAACAGCGCCAGCACCATGCCAAGTGCTGCCCCGGCGCTGATACCGAGCACTTCGGGGCTGGCCATCGGATTGCCGGTCAGGCGCTGCATCATCAGCCCGGCCAGCGCCAGCATGGCACCGGCGGCGAGCGCTGCGGTGACGCGGGGCCAGCGCCATGACAGCAAGGGCTGCAGTTGATCGCCTATTGCAAAACTCCAGCCATGCGGCCCCGGCCCCAGCAGCAAGGCGAGCCCGACCAGTACAACCAAGGACAGGCCGAGCGCCGCCAGCACCAGGCCGGGCCGGCGGCTTCGGGGCAGATGCTCGGCGGTCAGCGCCGGGGCTTCGGAGGCGAGCGCAAGGCGTGGCAGCAGCCACAGCAGAAGCGGCGCGCCGAGAAGTGCTGTGATGGCGCCGGTCGGCAGCAGATCGCCCTGCGGCCCGGTCGCCAATTGTACGCCCTGATCGGCCGCCCAGAGCAGCACTGCGCCGAGAAACGGCGCCATGACCAGCCGCTGGCCGAGGCGGCGCGCACCGCCGATGCGGGCGAGTGTAGCGGCGGCCAGGCCGACGAAGCCGATGACGCCGACGGCGGCAACGACGAAAGCAATGAGCGCTACCGCAGCACCTAGCCCGGCGACACGGTAGACGCCGAGCGGCAGGCCAAGGTTGCGGGCGCCTTCGTCTTCAAGGCCGAGCAAAGTCAGCGGACGGACCATCAGGCCGATGGCGACGGCAGCGGCACCGAGGCGCGGCAGCAGCCAGAGTGTCGTCGTCCAGTCCTGCTGGCCGAGCGAGCCGGCGCCCCAGATGAACAGGCTGGCCAGCCATTCGTGGCGCAAGACGATGAGGGCAGCACCGATGGCGCCGGTATAGAGGCTGACGACCAGGCCGGCGAGCACGACGGAGAGCGGCGACAGGCGCTTGTGCCAGGACAGAGCGACAACCGCGACTATCGCGACGAAGGCGCCGGCCAGCGCCACCCATTCGCGACCGAAGGCGAGCAAGGACGGCGCGGCAAGCGTCGCCAGCGCCAGCGCCAGATGGGCGCCGGCCGAGACGCCGACCGTTTCCGGCGAGGCCAAAGGGTTGCGCAGTACCTGCTGCAGAACGGTTCCAGCGAGCCCGAGTGCCGCGCCACAGAGCAGGCTGACGGCCAGCCGGGGCAGGAAGGCATAGTGGACGAGCACCAGCCGCATATCCGCGACATCGGGCGTGCCGAGCGCATCGAGCCAGAGCGCCGGCGGCAAT
Organism: Mesorhizobium sp. LjNodule214; assembly: GCF_964252735.1. Taxonomy (NCBI): domain Bacteria; kingdom Pseudomonadati; phylum Pseudomonadota; class Alphaproteobacteria; order Hyphomicrobiales; family Phyllobacteriaceae; genus Mesorhizobium; species Mesorhizobium sp. LjNodule214. Next base: position 1,710,874 of record NZ_CAXUPE020000001.1, on the reverse strand, counting down.
TGCACGGCAAGATTGGAGAGCGTGGCGGCGATCGCCGCGGCCGAGAGCACCACGCAGAGCAGGATGGCGCCGAGCGGCTGGCCGGCGGACAGGCGGCGCGGCCATGTCCCACTGGCGCGCGCGCCACCCAGGGCAGCAGCATCGTCAGTCATGCGAATTATCTCCGGTCATCGCCTTGGCCAGCACGCGCGCGAAGCGGGCCGCGGACGGCAGCGCGCCGAACATCAGCACGGCCGGCAGGCGCATGATCGAGCGGTTGCGCACGAAGGGCATGGCGTTCCAGACCGGGCTTTCGGTCAGCGTGCCGCCGGCGCCCTCGGGCAAGGGCTCCATATAGGCCAGCCGCGCATCGCTTGCCGTCGCGAGGCCGTCCAAACCGAGCGTGGCAAAGCCCCAATAGTTGGTGTCGCCCGTCCAGGCGTTGCGGATGCCGATGCGATCGAACACATCCTGGAACAGGCTCTGCCGGCCATAGACACGCACATTCCGCGGATCCATGAAGTTGACGATGTAGAGCGGCCGCGCCGACAACGGCGCAAGCTGCTGCCGGATCTCCAGGAAACCGGCCTCAGTCGCCGCAATCAGCGCTTCGCCTTCTTCCTCCTTGCCGACAAGCCGCGCCAGCTGCCGGGTCGCCTCGACGGCAAGCTGATAGGGTCGGCCCTCCTCGGTGTAGATGCCGATGGTCGTCACCGGCGCGACGCGCTCAAGCAGCGGCTTGATGCCATCCAGATAGGGGATGGCCAGGATGATATCCGGGCACAATTGCTGCAGGAATTCGAGGTTGGGCTCGAGCAGCGTGCCGACATCGGCAATCTCCGGCGCCAGCGGCGGCTCGACCACCCATTTCTCCCAGATTTCGCGGTCGGCAATGGCGACCGGCCTGACGCCGAGCATCAGCAAGGTCTCGGTCAGCCCGGCGTCCAGTGAGACGATGCGCAAGGGGCGCGGCGCGGCGGAAAGCGAGCCCGCGAAGGGCAGCAGGAAAAGCCCGAGCGCGCCGCGCCGGGTCATGCTGCCGCACCTGGCCGCCCGCCTGTCATTCTCCGGCACGATCCTGCTCTCCCTCTGCGCCGCGATCCTACAAACCCGGCTTGCAGCCGCCGGTGCCAAGCTGACTATTAAACCTGATTTTCATAGTCAACATTTAAGATGACCAAACCGGCCAACAATCTTCGCGACGTGGAATCGCGCGACGCTCTCGCGGTACGCCCCGAGCGGGTTGCGCAACGATCGCCGCGCATGGCATCTGTCGCTGACCACCGGGAAGAACACCCACCAACGCATGGCACGGCCGCCCAACATCGCCCGCCGACCACCTCCTGCCGGGGTCAGCCTTTGCCGCGCGCTGTCAAAGCTGGGGCTGTGCTCGCGCAAGCAGGCCGAGGTGCTGGTTGCCGAGGGGCGGGTGCGGGTCGGCGGCAAAGTGGTGCGCAACGGATCGCTGCGCGTCGATCCCGGCCGCGACCGCATCACCGTCGACGGCGAGCGCGTCGTTGCCGAGCGCAAGGTCTATCTGATGGTCAACAAGCCGCGCGGCCTGGTCACCACGCGCGACGATCCCGAGGATCGCGGCACCGTCTATGACTGCCTGGCGGGGCTCGACCTGCCCTTCGTGTCGCCGGTCGGCCGCCTCGACAAGGCCAGCGAAGGCCTTCTGTTGATGACCAACGACACGCATTGGGGAAATGGCCTGCTCGATCCCGCCTCGCATGTCGCCAAGACCTATCACGTGCAGATCGGCACGCAGCCAGACGAGGCGATGCTGGCGCGGTTTCGCGAAGGCGCGGTCGTCGACGACGAGCTGCTGACGGCCGGCTCGATCGAGATGCTGCGCAGCGGCGGCCGCACGGCATGGCTGGAAATCGTGCTCGACGAGGGCCGCAACCGCCAGATCCGTAGGCTGCTCGGCGCCTTCGATGTCGAGGTGCTGCGGCTGGTGCGGGTGGCGATCGGACACTTGCAACTCGGCGATCTCGCCAAGGGCAAGGCGCGGCACCTCACTCCCGAGGAACGGGCGATGCTAGCGAACTGAGCTACGGGCACGCGGCTGCCGTCAGCCTGCTATTTCTGGTTCCACTTGCGGATCACCGGCTCGGTCAGGTCGTGCTCGTAACCGAGCGTGCTGAGGCTTGCGGTGTCCAGCACCAGCAAGGCGCCGTCCTGCGGCGGCAGGCCGAGCCAGCGCGCCGTAAGCACCCGCAGGAAATGCGCGCTCGAAAACACCAGCACGTTGCCGCCGACCGCGCGTAGCCCGCCGAGGATCCGGTCGGCCCTGGCGCCGACATCCGCTGCCATCTCGCCGCCCGGACAGCCGTCGCGAAACACGTTCCAACCGGGTCGTGCGGCAAGGATCTGTTTGGTGGTCAGCCCCTCATAGGCGCCATAGTCCCATTCCTGCAGATCGTCTTTCTTGACGCCGGTCGCGCCGAAGCCGGCCAGAGTGCAGGTGTTGTAGGCCCGCTGCGAGGGGCTCGACCAGACTGCCTGGAACGACAGGCCCTTGAGGCGCTCCGCCACGCCGCGTGCGGCGGCTTCACCCGCTGCCGTCAAGGGTATGTTGGTGCGGCCTGTGTGCTTGCCCGACGCGCTCCATTCCGTCTCGCCGTGGCGAACCAGGTAGATTTCGGGAAACGCGCTGCTCATTCACGGACCTTTCGCCATGGCGGGTTGAGATCAACCTATGCGCCGGCCGGCGAAAAGAACAGGCCGCAGCCGGTGACCGGCTGCGGCCTGCAGAGTCTGGGCCTTGAAGGATCAGGCGGGCTGCAGGCCCGGCAGCGAGAGATCGGCCTCTTCCGGCAGATCGCCTGCCATCGCGGCGGCGAACTTGCTCTGGTCGAGTTCGCCTTCCCAGCGCGCCACGACGATCGTCGCCACCGCGTTGCCGACGAAGTTGGTCAGCGCCCGGCACTCCGACATGAAACGGTCGACACCGAGGATCAGCGCCATGCCGGCGACCGGCACCGAAGGCACGACCGAGAGCGTCGCGGCCAGCGTGATGAAGCCGGCGCCGGTGATGCCGGCAGCACCCTTGGAGCTCAGCATGGCGACGAGCAAGAGCAGGATCTGGTCGCCAAAGGTGAGCGGCGTGTCGGTCGCCTGGGCAATGAACAGGGCGGCCAGCGTCATATAGATATTGGTGCCGTCGAGATTGAAGGAATAGCCGGTCGGGACGACCAGGCCGACCACCGAGCGGTTGCAGCCGGCGCGCTCCATCTTGGCCATCAGACCGGGAAGTGCCGCTTCCGAGGACGAGGTGCCGAGAACGAGCAGCAGCTCTTCCTTGATGTAGCGGATCAGCGCCAGGATCGAGAAGCCGTTGTAGCGGGCAACGGCGCCGAGCACCACAATCACGAAGAGGAAAGCAGTCAGATAGAAGGTGCCGATCAGCATGGCGAGGTTGGCGATCGAGGCGATGCCGTATTTGCCGACGGTGAAGGCCATGGCGCCGAAGGCACCGATGGGCGCGGCCTTCATCAGGATGGCGACGAGGCGGAAGATCGGCGTGGTCAGCGCCTGCAGGAAATCGACCACCGGGCGGCCGCGATCGCCGACCAAGGCGAGAGAAACGCCGAACAGCACCGAGAAGAACAGCACCTGCAGGATATCGCCCTTGGCGAAAGCGCCGGTGATGGTGTCGGGGATGATGTTCATCAGGAAGCCGACGATGGTCGTGTCATGCGCCTTCTCGGTGAAGGTCGTCACCTTGGTGGCGTCGAGTGTCGCCGGATTGATGTGCATGCCGGCGCCGGGCTGGACGACGTTGGAGACGACGAGGCCGACGACGAGCGCCAGCGTAGAGAAGAACAGGAAATAGATCATCGCCTTGCCGGCGACGCGGCCGACCTTCTGCAGATCGGAAACGCCGGCGATGCCGGTCGCGACCGTCAGGAAGATCACCGGCGCGATCACCATCTTGACCAGCTTGATGAAGGCGTCGCCGAGCGGCTTCAGCGACGCGCCTAATTCGGGATAGAAATGGCCGAGCAGGATGCCGGCGGCGATTGCGGTAAGCACCTGCACGTAGAGATGCCGGTAAAAGGGAACTTTGCCGCGCGGTTCGGCGGCAGCGAATGCTGTCTGCATGACGTCCTCCATTGCGCCCCGATCGAAAGCTCGACCTCCCGGGGCAGTTTGACCTCCAACAGCCTCGCGGCTGCTGCAATGGTGTTTGCAACAGGCGTGCCAGTTTCTGCTTGTGAGCTCTTCCGTTTGATTTTGTTTAATATTTTGTGTCCGATCGATGCATCGCCATATCGCGACGTGCGGCCATCCGCATAAGTCGAATTGTGCTTTGTGCGAAATCATGCACAGATAGGCCATGCTGCAACGCCCCGCCGCTGCCCCAGCTCAAGTCCTGTCTTCGTCGCCCGAGCAACTCGGCAAGCGGGCGCGCCGTGCCTGGCTGCTGTTCGCGGCGGTGGCACTCGCGATCACCGCGGCGGCTCTTTACGGCGCCGGCCTCTATGGCCGCAGCACCGAAATCCAGGCACTGGCGGCGCAAGGGCGCACCGACGCCAATCTGAAGGTCGCGTTGCTGCGCGCGGTGCTGGAAAACCCGCGCGCGCTGCCGCTGCTGCTGTCGGAAGACCAGCAGGTGCGTGACGCGCTGACCGAGCGGAGCCCGGCGACGATCGACGTTTTGAACCGCAAGCTCGAAGGGCTGGTCTCGGGCACCAAGGCTTCGGTGCTCTACGTCACCGGCACTGACGGCCTGGCCATCGCCTCCAGCAACTGGCGCGAGCCGACAAGCTTCGTCGGCAACGACTATCGCTTCCGCGCCTATTTCTCCGGTGCGATGCAGACCGGAACCGCTGAGTATTTCGCGCTCGGCAATGTCAGCAAGCGTCCAGGCCTCTACATTTCGCGCCGCGTCGGCAGCGCCGCGGCACCGCTCGGCGTCGTCGTCGTCAAGATGGAATTCGACCAGCTCGAGGCCGACTGGCACGAGGCAAACCGCCCGGCCTATGTCAGCGACGAACATGGCGTCGTGCTGATCACCAGCGTGCCGTCCTGGCGTTTCATGACAACCGCGCCGCTTGGCCAACCCGTGCTTGGCGAAATCCGCAACAGCCAGCAGTTCGGCGACGCGCCGCTGGTGCGGTTGCCGATCAACCGGCCGCAAGCCTTGAGCGACGACGTCGCGCTCGTCCATGCCATCACGCCGGGCGGCAGCGAAGCTGAATATCTCAGGCTCTCGACCCCGATCGCATCGACGCCGTGGCGACTCGACTATCTCGTTCCGGCGGAGGCGCCGATTGCTGCGGCTCAGCGCGAAATGCGGCTTCTGGCACTCGGCATTATCGGTCCACTCATTGGCCTCGCCGCCTACCTGTTGTGGCGACGGCAGTCAGCCCAGATGCGGATCGCCGCCGAACAGGCGGCACGCATCGAGCTCGAACGCCGCGTCGTCGAACGCACCGAGGATCTGAGCCGCGCCCGCGACCGGCTGCAGGCCGAGATCACCGGGCATCGCAGCACAGAAGCGAAGCTGCAGGTGGTGCAGCAAGAGCTGGTGCAGGCGAACCGGCTGGCCATCCTCGGCCAGGTCGCGGCCGGCGTCGCGCACGAGATCAACCAGCCGGTCGCCACGATCCGCGCCTATGCCGACAATGCCCGCGTCTTCCTCGACAGGAAGCAGACCGTACCGGCCGAAGAGAATCTCGGCGCCATCGCCGCACTCACGGAACGCATCGGCACCATCACCGAGGAGTTGAAAGCCTTTGCCCGCAAGGGCCGCACTGCGGCCGAGCCTGTCGAATTGCGCGGCGTCATCGAAGGTGCGGTGGTGCTGCTTCGAAGCCGCTTTGCCGGCCGGCTCGACGCGCTTGATATCGCGCCACCACCACCGGGCCTCAAGGTGAAGGGCAACCGGATCCGGCTCGAACAGGTGCTGATCAACCTGTTCCAGAATGCGCTGGAGGCGCTTGACGGCCGCGAGAACGCCAGGGTCGAGGTGTCGGCCGAGGAGACGGCTGACGGCGTGACCGTTAATGTGTCGGACAACGGGCCGGGCATTCCGCCCGAAATCCTCAAGTCGCTGTTCACGCCGTTCAACACTTCGAAGGAAAAAGGCCTCGGGCTCGGCCTCGTCATCTCGAAGGACATCGTCGCCGACTATGGCGGACGCATCGAGGTTGCGAGCGACGACCGCGGCACCCGTTTCACCATCCATCTTGCGAAAGCAGCATGACCAGCAACGATCCCGCACCGGTCGTCCTGATCGATGACGATGTCGATCTCCTGAAGGCCACAAGGCAGACGCTGGAGCTGGCCGGGTTTTCGGTATCGGCCTTTAGGGCGGCGGCCGATGCGCTGGCCGAGCTCGACGCCGGTTTTAGCGGCGTCGTGGTGTCCGACATCAGGATGCCGGAGATCGACGGCCTGCAGCTTTTTGACCGCATCCTAGAATTGGACCCGGACATTCCGGTGATCCTGATCACCGGACACGGCGACATCGCCATGGCCGTCAAGGCGATCAGGGACGGTGTCTATGACTTCATCACCAAGCCTTTTGCCGCCGACCGGCTGGCGCAAAGTGTGTGGCGCGCGGCGGAAAAGCGCCGGCTGGTGATGGAGAACCGAGCCTTGCGCGAGGCGGCCGAGCAGGCGCAGGACGGCCTGCCGCTGATCGGCCAGACGCCGGCTATGGAAAGGCTGCGCCGCACGCTCAGGCAAATCGCCGACACCGATGTCGACGTGCTGGTGACCGGCGAAACCGGTTCCGGCAAGGAGGTGGTGGCCAGTCTGCTGCATAGCTGGAGTCGCCGCGCCAAGGGCAATTTCGTCGCGCTGAATTGCGGCACGCTGCCGGAGACCGTGATCGAGAGCGAATTGTTCGGCCACGAGGCGGGCGCCTTCACCGGCGCGCAGAAGAAGCGGATCGGCCGCATCGAGCATGCCAGCGGCGGCACGCTGTTCCTCGACGAGATCGAAAGCATGTCGCCGTCGACGCAGGTGCAGATGCTCAGGGTGCTGGAAATGCGCGAAGTGACGCCACTCGGCACCAATGAGGTGCGGCCGGTCGACCTGCGCGTCGTCGCCGCCGCCAAGGTCGATCTCGGCGATCCCAGCCAGCGCGGCGCCTTTCGCGAAGACCTCTACTATCGCCTCAACGTGGTGACGATCTCGATCCCGCCGCTGCGCGAGCGCCGCGACGATATTCTTCTCCTGTTCGGCTACTTCGCCGAGCGTGCGGCCACGCGGTTCCGGCGTTCGGTGCCGGCGGTGCCGGCCGCAGTCCAGCGCCATCTCAGGGAGCACGACTGGCCGGGCAATGTCCGGGAACTGGCGCATTTTGCCGAACGCTTCGTGCTTGGTCTGGAGGAAGGCAGCAGGGCTCAGGCCGCCGCGCCTGTGGATCTGGACGACGCCATGCCGTTGCCGGAGCGGCTGGAGCGCTACGAGGCCGACATCATCCGCGAGACGCTTGGCCGCAATGACGGCGATGTCAGGCGCACGATCGAGGCGCTGGGGATTCCGCGCAAGACCTTCTACGACAAGTTGCAGCGGCACGGCATCGTGCGCAGCGATTTCTCCAAATAGATCAAGCCTGTGGAACCAGATCGCCCATCTGACCGTTGAGCTTGGCTGGCAAACCGTGGCACGTTGGCACCAGAGGGCGGCGAACATATCGCCGCGGTGGCGTTGCCGGTTGCGCTCGGCAAGCGTTGATGGTTTGTTGCCGCTCAGCGGAGAACGAGTGATGCGCGAATCCATCGGTCAAGACGAATATGGCTCGGCCAACCCCTTCGATCCGGACGACCTGCCGAATCTGAACACGATCGGACCGGCAATGGGCAGCGGAAACGATTTCGAGAAATATGCCGTCGCCGTCATCATCGTGTTCGGCGCCCTGATCATCGGTGGGCTGATGGCCGCCTCGATGACCTTCGGGCACCGCAACGGCTTCCTGTTCGCGCTTGGCGGCGCCACCTCGGCCTGGATATCGGGCAATGCGCTGCTGCTTGACCGGCCGCGACTCTATGCCCTGTTCGTCGGCATCGCGGCCGTGTTGCTGATTGCGTCGACCATAACGTTGGTCGTCTAATAGCCCAGCGCCTCGCCGGATGCAGCGCGGCTGTCGATGGCGCCGTTGTAGCGGGCGCCGCCGCCTTTCTCGATTTCCGCCAGGCTCTTGCCGCCGACCAGTATGCCGGCAGCCTGGCCCCAAGTCGTGTCGCCGAGATCGAGGTGATAACCCATGCCGGCCAGCAGTCTTTCGGTGTCGGGCGACAGTCCGAACGGCTCGACATAGACCGTGTCGGGCAGCCACTGATGGTGGATGCGCGGCGCGTCGATCGCCTCCTGGATGTTCATACCGTGGTCAACGACATTGACGATCGCTTCCAGCGTGATGGTGATGATGCGCGAGCCACCGGGGCTGCCGATGACCATGAACGGCTTGCCGTCCTTGGCCACCACGGTTGGGCTCATCGAGGATAGCGGCGTCTTCTTCGGCTGGATGGCGTTGGCTTCGCCCTGGACGAGCCCATAGAGGTTGGGCACGCCCGGCTTCTGGGTGAAATCGTCCATCTCGTTGTTGAGCAGGATGCCGGTACCATCGGCGACGACGCCGGCACCGAAGGAGCCGTTCAGCGTGTAGGTGACCGCGACCGCATTGCCGTCATTGTCGATGATCGAATAGTGAGTCGTCTCCTTGCTCTCGCCAAAACCCTCCGGCATCAGATCCTGCGAGACGCCGGCCCGGAATGGATCGATCTTGTCGCGAATGTCCTTGGCGTAGCCCTTGTCGAGCAGCTTCGAGACCGGATTGTCGACGAAATCCGGGTCGCCAAGCGCCGAGTTGCGGTCGACATAGGCGTAACGCATCGCCTCGACCATGGCGTGGACCGTCTCGGCCGAACCGGCGCCGAGATAGGACAGCGGATAGCCTTCCAGCACGTTGAGGATCTCGCAGATGATGACGCCGCCGGAACTTGGCGGCGGCGAGGAAATGATCTCGTAGCCGCGATAAGAGCAAGTCACCGGCTTCAGCTCGCGCACCGCGTATTGCTCGAAATCCGGCTTGGCCAGGATGCCGCCCTTGGCGCTGCTTGCCTTGACGATGGCGTCGGCGATGGCGCCCTTGTAGAAGGCGTCAGGCCCCTTCTCGGAGATCGCAGACAGCGAGGCGGCGAGGTCCGCCTGCACCAGCCGCTCGCCAAAGCCATAGGGTTTGCCGTCCGGCTTCAGGAAGATGGCGGCCGCCGCCGGATCCTTCGCCAGCCGGTCTGCGTAGCGGGCAAAAAAGCCGGCATCGCCCTGATTGAGGACGAACCCGTCCTTGGCGTAGGCAATCGCCGGCGCCATCAGATCCTGCCGCGACAACGTGCCATATTTCTCGCGCGCAGCCTCGAAGCCGGCGACCGAGCCCGGCACGCCGACTGCAAGGTAGCCGTCGAGGCTGGCGCCCTTCACCGGCTTGCCGTCCTTGTCGAGATACATGGTCTTGGTCGCAGCCAGCGGCGCGCGTTCGCGGAAATCGAGGAAGGTCGACTTGCCGTCCTTGAAGCGGATGGTCATGAAGCCGCCACCGCCGATATTGCCGGCGTTCGGGTACACCACGGCCAGCGCATAGCCGACGGCGACCGCCGCATCGACGGCGTTGCCGCCCTTCTTCAGCACCTCGACGCCGACTTCAGACGCCAGATGCTGGGCCGTCACCACCATGCCGTGTTCGCCCTTCGCCGGTGTGGGCGAGGCTGCGAAGGCGGCCGCGGATGGTGTGAAGGCGATTGCAAGCGAAAGGCTGACGGCGATCAGCGTCCGGCGGGTCAAGGGCATGGCGGGGCTCCGGGGCGTGGGGTGCGCCTAGAAGAGCCGGTTGGGGCGGCCGAGTCCACCAGCAACGGTGACCAGCTGGATCAAATCAGATGTCAGGTGTGTCAGACGATGCCGCCTGAGCCCCCAGCTACCGCCGGCCGTTCCGCCGCCACCTTCGCTCGGTAGCCGGCAGCACGATAAGCGGCGACCGGATCGATAGCGCCGCCGGTCTTCAACCGCGCCATGGCCAGGATCGGCTCGACATCGGTGCGGTAGGCCGCTTTCAGCGTCTGGGTCGCCATCAGCGCGTCATTGGTGTCCTGGTGACCTTCCAGCGCCTTGCGGTCGACCAGCAGCGCCTGCGCATAGGCGCGCTGCACCTCGACCGCCGACAGCATCAGGCTTTCGATCGGATCGGTGACATTGTGGCTCTGGTCGAGCATGTGGGCCGGATGAAAACCCTCGGCACCCGAAAGCTCGGCATCGACCAGTTCGTTGAAGACCAGGAACAGCCGGTAGGGATCGATCGAGCCGGCGTCGAGATCGTCATCACCATATTTCGAATCGTTGAAGTGGAAGCCGCCGAGTTTCTTGAACTGGATCAGCCGCGACACGATCATCTCGATGTTGACGTTGGGCGCGTGGTGGCCGAGGTCGACCAGGCAGAAGGCCTTGTCGCCGAGTTCCTGGGCAATCATGTAGTTGGTGCCCCAGTCCTGCACGACCGTCGAATAGAAGGCCGGCTCATACATCTTGTGTTCGGTAAACAGCTTCCAGTCGTCCGGCAGGCCGGCATAGATGTGCTTCATGGCGTCGAGATAGCGCTCGAACGCCCTGGCGAAATTGACCTGGCCGGGGAAATTCGAGCCGTCGCCGATCCACACCGTCAGCGCCTTCGAGCCCAGCGTCCTGCCGATCTCGATGCATTCGAGATTGTGCTCGACCGCCTGGCGGCGCGTGCCGGCATCGGCATGCGACAGCGAGCCGAATTTGTAGGAGAGTTTCTGGTCCCTGGCATCCGAGAAGGTATTGGAGTTCATGGCGTCGAAGCCGAGGCCGAAGCGCGAGGCCGCCTGTTTCAGCCGGTTCGGATCGGCCTTGTCCCACGGGATGTGCAGCGAGACGGTCGGCGTCGCCTGCGTCAGCTGGCGGATAACGGCGCAGTCCTCGATCTTGTCGAAGATGTCGCGCGGTTCGCCGGCGCCGGGAAAGCGGGCAAAGCGGGTGCCGCCAGTGCCGACGCCCCAGGACGGGATCGCCACCGCGAATTTTTCCACCTTGTCGCGGATGGCGTCGATGGCGATACCGAAGCGATCGAGCCGCTCGCCGAGCGATTGATAGTCGCGCTCGAGGTTCGCCTTGCGCACGGCGTTGTCCTTGTCGACGATTTCGGCGGAGATGATGGATTCGGACACTGCAATTCCTCCCAATATGCGTTCTGCCGGCGCCGCCCCTCATCCGCCTACCGGCACCTTCTCCCCGTCTAGAGACGGGTAGAAGGGAAGCGCTTCGGCGTTGGCGCCCCTCGGCGATCGACTAGCGGGTAAAGCTCTGGGCGTTGCCCGCGTCGACATTGATGATGTTGCCGGTCGACTTGGCCGACATGTCGGAGGCGAAAAAGTAGATCGCCTCGGCGATGTCCTCGGGGAAGACCGAGCGCTTCAGCATCGAGCGCGAGCGGTAGTGCTCTTCCAGATCGTCGGTCGACATCTTGTAGGCGGCAGCGCGCTGTTCCTTCCATTCGCCGGTCCAGATCTTGGAGCCGCGCAGCACGGCGTCCGGGTTGACGACATTGACCCGGATCTGCGCCTCGGCGCCCTCCAGCGCCAGGCAGCGCGCGAGATGGATTTCGGCCGCCTTGGCGGTGCAATAGGCGGCGGCGTTGGGCGAAGCGGCAAGGCCGTTCTTGGAAGCGACGAAGACGACGTTGCCGCCGATCTTCTGGGCGCGGAACAGCCGGAAGGCTTCCCGCGACACGAGGAAATAGCCGGTGGACAGGATGTCCATGTTCTTGTTCCACAGCGCCAGCGTCGTGTCCTCGATCGGCGCCGAGGAGGCAAGGCCGGCATTCGACACCAGAATGTCGATGCCGCCGAATTCGACCGCGGTCTCGGCGAAACCGGAGATTACCTGGTCCTCTGATGTGACGTTGATCAGCACCGGACGCACGAAATCCTTGCCGTAGGCCTTGGCCAGTTCCTCATTGGCGCTGGCGAGTGCCGTCTCGTCGATATCGGCCAGCACGACGCAGGCGCCTTCGCGCAGCAGGCGGTTGGCGGTGGCGCGGCCGATGCCGCCGGCGCCGCCGGTGACCAAAGCGATCTGGCCGGCCAGCGCCTTCGGCTTCGGCATGCGCTGCAGCTTCAGATCCTCGAGCAGCCAATATTCGATGTCGAAAGCTTCCTGTGGGGGCAGGCCGACATAGGACGAGACGGTCGAGGCGCCGCGCATGACGTTGATGGCGTTGACGTAGAACTCGCCCGAGATGCGGGCCGTCGCCTTGTCGCCGGCGAAGGTGAACATGCCGATGCCGGGCATCAGATAGACGACCGCATTGGGATCGCGGATGGCGGGCGAGTCTGCATGCTTGCAGCTGTCGTAATAGGCCTGGTAGCCAACACGATAGGCAGCGATATCGTCGGCGAGACGCGCGATGACGGCATCGACATCGGGATTTGCGGGATCGAACTCGATGACCAGCGGCCGGATCTTGGTGCGCAGGAAATGGTCCGGGCAGGAGGTGCCAAGCGCCGCCAGCGGCCGCAAATCCCTGGAATTGACGAATTCGAGCACGGCGGCGGAATCGTCGAAATGGCCGAGCTTGTGGCTCTTCTCCGAGATCAGGCCGCGAATCCGCGGCATCAGCTTTGCGGCGACGGTGCGACGCGCCTCAGCATCGAGCGATTTGACGATCTCGCCGCCGAAAATCGCCACGCCTTCGGACCGGCGCTCGAACCACTCCATCGCCTGGTTGATCACCGCGATCGTCGTCTCGTAGCATTCCTTCGGCGTGTCGCCCCAGGTGAACAGGCCATGGCTCTCGAGGATGACGCCCTTGGCGGCGGGATGCCCGAGACAGAATTTCTCCAGCCACAGGCCAAGCTCGAAGCCTGGCCGCTTCCATGGCAGCCAGCCGATGGCGTCGCCGAAGATCTCTTTGGTCAGCGCCTTGGAATCCTTGGCCGCGGCGATGGCGATGATGGCATCGGGGTGCATATGGTCGACAAACGGCTTCGGCACGAAGGCGTGCAGCGGCGTGTCGATCGAGGCCGCGCGCGGATTGAGATTGAAGGTGCAGTGCGGCAAGAAGCCCACCATCTCGTCCTCATGCGCAAGCCCGCGATAGAGGCCCTTCAGCGCGCGCAATTTGTCCATGTAGAGGGTGGCGAAACCGTCCAGCTTGATCGAGGCGCTGTCGCCGCCCGAGCCCTTGACCCACAAGACTTCCACGCTCTCGCCGGTCAGCGGGTCCTTCTGCCAGATCTTGGACGAGGTGTTGCCGCCGCCATAATTGGTGACGCGCTTGTCGGAGCCGAGCGTGTTCGAGCGATAGACGAGGCGTTCCGGTTCGCTCATCGACGCCGCCTTGGCGTCGTCCCACAGATTGGCAAGGCGCGAGCCGGAGCGCTTGTCGAGCATTTGAATATCCTCCCGTGAGACACGCGAACAGTGCGGTCGAGCTTGGCCAAATGTCTACGCTAGCGGCGAGATTGTCAATCACAAACGATCAACTCCGATCATATTGCACTGCACAATGAAAATTTATGATTGGAAATGATTGACACTGCGCGTTTTGGGTGCCTAGATGCCCAAGCAGGGAGGAACCATGCACGAGAAAGAGCGCCACAGGATCATTCTGTCCGCCGTCCAGGAAAAACCTGTGGTGACGGTGCAGGAAATGGTCGACCTGACGGACTCGTCCGAGGCGACAATCCGGCGCGATATCGCCGCCTTGCACGTTCAAAAGCGCCTGCGCCGTGTGCGCGGTGGCGCCGAGGCGATCTCGCCGCCGCAGTTCATCGGCCTTGCCGGCCGGCCGTTTTCCGTCAACGAAACGCTGAATGCCCAGCAGAAGCGGGCGATCGCCCGGGAAGCAGTGGAACTCTGCAAGGATGGCGAGCCGATCATCATCAATGGCGGCACCACGACCTTCCAGATGGTGCATTTCCTGACCGGCCGCCGCATGCCGATCTTCACCAATTCCTTCCCGATCGCCGAACACCTGCTCAAGCATTCCAAGAACACGGTGATGCTGTCGGGCGGCACCATCTATCGCGAGCAGAACATCATCCTGTCGCCCTTCGACAATGACGTGACGCGCAATTTCTACGCGCGCCGCATGTTCATGGGCGCGCAGGGGCTGGGGCCGCTCGGCCTGATGGAGGGCGACCCGCTGCTGATCCAGGCGGAGCAGAAGCTGATCGACCAGGCCGACGAGCTTGTGGTGCTGGTCGACTCCTCGAAATTCCGCATGCGCTCCAGCCTGATCCTGTGCGGTCTGACACGCATCGCCACGGTGATCACCGACGACGGCATCGAGGACCGCGAAGCCAAGATGCTGGAAACCGCCGGGGTGACGCTGATCGTCGCCCGCAAACCGGCAAGCAACAAGGAAGAATCTTCACTGCAGGCCTGAGGCCAACTCGCGCCCGCAGCGGCGATGGAATGCAACGCTCAAGGGAGGATATTCGATGAGCTTCTTGAAGAAACTGCTGGTTACGGCGGCCTTTTCCGCCGCCATGTTCGTGAATGCCGCCTATGCCGAAAACGTCAAGATCGCGCTGGTGGTGAAGTCGCTCGGCAACGGCTTCTTCGATGCCGCCAACAAGGGCGCCGAAGAAGCGGCCAAGGAACTCGGCGATGTCGAGGTCATCTACACCGGCCCGACCAAGGCGACCGCCGAAGCGCAGATCGAGGTGGTCAATTCGCTGATCGCGCAGAAGGTCAACGCCATCGCGATTTCGGCCAATGATGCGGACGCGCTGGTTCCGGCGCTGAAGAAGGCGATGGAACGCGGCATCACCGTGATCTCGTGGGATTCGGGCGTCGCTCCCGAAGGCCGCCAGCTTCACCTCAACCCGTCCGACACCGGCCTGATCGGCGAGACCATCATCAAGCTCGCCGCCGACTACCTGCCGGAAGGCGGCGACGTCGCCATCCTGTCGGCGTCGTCCACCGCGACCAACCAGAATGCCTGGATCGAGGCAGCCAAGAAGGCGCTGCCGGAGAAGTTCCCCAAGATCAACCTTGTCGCCACCGTCTATGGCGATGACGACTCAGCCAAGAGCACCGACGAAGCCAAGGGCCTGTTGAAGTCTTATCCGAACCTCAAGGCGATCATCGCACCGACCACAGTCGGCGTCGTTGCCGCCGCCCAGGTGGTGACCGACGAAGGCCTGATCGGCAAGGTCAATGTCACCGGCCTGGCGCTGCCTTCCGAATTCAAGAAGTTCATCGACAATGGCTCCAGCAAGGCGGTGGCGCTGTGGAACCCGATCGACCTCGGCTACTCGGCCATCTACCTCGCCCATGACCTGGCGGTGAAGAAGGAAGAAGCCAAGCCCGGTGCGACGCTGTCGATCGGCCGCGTCGGCAAGGTGACGCTCGACGACACCAATTCGGCTGCAATGGCTCCGCCCTTCCAGTTCGACAAGACCAACATCGAGAAGTTCTCCAAGATCTATTGATCCTGGCGTCCTTCAAGCTGACGCGGCGGGGCTCACGCTCCGCCGCATCTTCAAACGGACCTGGAACGGTTCAGCTTTTGATAGAACCGCCGACCCGCTCTAAGCATTTGTTTTTATGCAATTCCGGACGGAAAACCGTTTCACACTTTTCCTGGATTTGCTCTAGCTTCAGGGCCTGATACGGATATGGACACGACAGCCCAACACAAATTGGAGACGGAACGGCCCGAGCCCTCCGCCCCGCGCCTGACGCTGTCAGGCATCTCCAAGAGTTTTCCCGGCGTACGCGCGCTGCATGATGTCAGCCTGTCGCTCTATCCCGGGCAGGTGACGGCGCTGATCGGCGAGAACGGCGCCGGCAAGTCGACGCTGGTCAAGATCATGACCGGCATCTACCAGCCCGACGCCGGCACGATCAGCATCGACGGCGAAGCCGCCGCCTTGCACAGTGCGCACGCCGCCTTCGGCCATGGCATCACCGCCATCCACCAGGAAACAGTGCTGTTCGACGACCTGTCGGTTGCCGAAAACATCTTTCTCGGCCATGCGCCGCGCACCCGCTTCGGCACCATCGACTGGCGCACGATGCGCAAGAACGCCCGCGAGGTTCTCGACACGATGCGCGCCGGCCATATCGACGCCGACACGCGGCTGAAGGATCTCGGCATCGCCAACAAGCACCTCGTGGCCGTCGCCCGCGCCATGTCGATCGACGCACGCATCGTCATCATGGACGAGCCGACGGCGGCACTTTCGATGAAGGAGATCGAGGAGCTGTTTCTGCTCATCGAATTCCTCAAGAGCGAAGGCAAGGCGATCCTGTTCATCAGCCACAAGTTCGACGAGATCTACCGCATCGCCGACCGATACACCGTGTTCCGCGATGGCGAGATGGTCGGCGCAGGCCTGCTCAAGGACGCCGACCAGGGCAAGATCGTGCGCATGATGGTCGGCCGCAACGTCGACCACATCTTTCCGCAGCGCAAGGCCGATATCGGCGCGCCGGTGCTGTCGGTCACCGGCCTGTCGCACCCGACCGAGTTCGACGACATCGGCTTCGAACTGCACAAGGGCGAGATATTGGGCTTCTACGGCCTTGTCGGCGCCGGGCGCAGCGAGGTGATGCAGGCAATATCGGGCATCACCCGCACCAGCAAGGGCACGATCACGCTGGAAGGAAGAGCGATCGCGCCCAAGTCGGCCGCGGATTCGATCGAAGCCGGCATCGTCTACGTGCCGGAGGAGCGCGGCAAGCAGGGCGTGGTGATCGGCCTGCCGATCTTCCAGAATGTCTCGCTGCCTTCGCTGAAGCGCACGTCCAAATCCGGCATGCTTCGGCTTGCGGAAGAATTCGCGCTGGCCCGCTCCTACACCGAGCGGCTCGATCTGCGCGCGTCCTCGCTCAGCCAGGATGTCGGCACGCTTTCCGGCGGCAACCAGCAGAAGATCGTCATCGCCAAATGGCTGGCGACGGCGCCCAAGGTGATCATCCTGGACGAGCCGACCAAGGGTATCGACATCGGCTCCAAGGCCGCCGTGCATGGCTTCATGGCCGAACTGGTGGCGCAAGGCCTGTCGGTGATCATGGTGTCGTCCGAATTGCCCGAAATCCTGGGCATGTCCGACCGCGTCGTCGTCATGCGCGAAGGCCGCATCGCGGCTGTCCACGACAACAGGGGGCTCGACGCCGAGACGCTGGTGAGGACAGCAGCGGGGATCGCGGCATGAAAAACGTCGTCAAATACCGCGAGATCTGGCTGCTTGCGGCCATCGCCGTGCTGATCGGCCTGATCTCGACGCGCTTCCCCGGTTTTGCAGACCCGGCCAATCTGCGCCAGGTGTTCAACGACACCTCGATCCTGATGATCCTGGCACTGGGCCAGATGGTGGTGATCCTGACGCGCTCGATCGACCTGTCGATGGCCTCCAACCTCTGCTTCACCGGCATGGTGGTGGCGATGCTGAACGCCGCGCATCCGGCCATCCCGATCCCGCTGCTGATCGTCATCGCACTCCTCGTCGGGCTGGTGCTCGGCGCCATCAACGGCCTGCTGGTGTGGCGGCTGAACATCCCCTCGATCGTGGTGACATTGGGTACGCTCACCATCTATCGCGGTGCCACTTTCGTCATTTCCGGCGGCGCCTGGGTCAATGCCGACCAGATGAGCCCCGACTTCATCAATCTGCAGCGCGCGGCCTTCCTCGGCATTCCGGTGCTGTCATGGATCGCGCTCCTCGTCATCGCGCTGTTCTTCCTGGTGATGACACGCACCGCGCTCGGCCGCTCGATCTATGCCATCGGCGTCAATCCGACCGCGTCGGTCTATGCCGGCATCGACGTCGGCCGCACCAAATTCATCGTCTTCTGCATTTCCGGCATGATTGGCGGTCTCGCCGGCTATCTGTGGATCTCGCGCTATGTGATCGCCTCGGTC
Source organism: Mesorhizobium sp. LjNodule214 (assembly GCF_964252735.1). Classification (NCBI taxonomy): domain Bacteria; kingdom Pseudomonadati; phylum Pseudomonadota; class Alphaproteobacteria; order Hyphomicrobiales; family Phyllobacteriaceae; genus Mesorhizobium; species Mesorhizobium sp. LjNodule214. Next base: position 1,692,984 of record NZ_CAXUPE020000001.1, on the reverse strand, counting down.
GAGGTCGCCAACGGCTATGAGCTCAACATCATCGCCGCCTGCGTCATCGGCGGCATCTCGATCGCCGGCGGCATCGGCTCGGTCGGCGGGGCGGTGCTCGGCGCGCTGTTCCTCGGCATCATCTCCAACGCGCTGCCGGTCATTAACATCTCGCCCTTCTGGCAGATGGCGATTTCGGGCAGCGCCATCATCCTGGCTGTGGTGCTCAATGCGCGCGGCGAACGCCGGCAGGGCCGCATCATCCTCAGAAAGGCGGAAGCGGCATGACCGACACCCCTGCCCCGCGCCACATCCCGGACCGGCTCGACAAGCCGCTCTCTTCGGCGATCTTCTCCTGGGAGGCGCTGCTGGTCGTGGTCGCGGTCGCGATCTTTGCCGTCAACAGTTTTGCGTCGCCCTATTTCCTCGATCCGTGGTCGCTGTCGGACCTGACCTTCAACTTCACCGAAAAGGCGCTGATTGCGCTCGCCATGGCGCTGTTGATCATTTCCGGCGAGATCGACCTGTCGGTCGCCGCCATCATCGCGCTCGCCTCGACCATGATGGGCATGGCCGTGCAGGCCGGCGCCGGCACGCCGGTTCTTGTCCTGATCGGCATCGCCGTCGGGCTTGGCTGCGGTGCCTTCAACGGGCTGCTCGTCACCAAGCTCGGCCTGCCGTCCATCGTCGTCACCATCGGCACGATGAGCCTGTTTCGCGGCATTGCCTTCATCGTGCTCGGCGACCAGGCCTACAAGGGCTATCCGGCGAGTTTCGCCTTCTTCGGCCAGGGCTATGTCTGGTGGGTGGTGTCGTTCGAGCTGGCACTGTTCCTGGTGGCGGCTGTCATCTACTGGTTCGTGCTGCACCGGACGAGCTTCGGCCGTCGGGTCTTTGCCATCGGCAACAATCCGGTGGCGGCGCAGTTCTCCGGCGTGCGCGTCGACCGCATCAAGTTCATCCTGTTCTGCCTGACCGGGCTGATGTCGGGCATCGCCGCGGTGCTGATCACCTCCCGGCTCGGTTCGACCCGGCCGTCGATCGCGCAGGGCTACGAGCTGGAAGCCATCACCATGGTGGTGCTCGGCGGCGTCAGCATCCTCGGCGGCGCCGGCAGCATTCTCGGCGTCGTGCTTGCCGCCTTCATCATGGGGCTGGTGACCTTCGGCCTCGGCCTGCTCAACGTGCCGGGCATCGTCATGTCGATCTTCATCGGGCTGTTGCTGATCATCGTCATTGCGCTGCCGATCGTCTGGCGGCGGCTGCGTGGAGGGCGCTTCGCCTGATGGAGAAATACGCCTTCAAGATGAAGCTCAACCCCGGCATGAAGGCCGAGTACAAGCGCCGCCATGACGAGATCTGGCCGTCGCTGGTGGCGCTGCTGACACAGGCCGGGGTGTCCGACTATTCGATCCATCTCGACGAAGAGACCAACATCCTCTTCGGCGTGCTGTGGCGGCGCGACGATCACGGCATGGCCGACCTGCCCAAGCACCCTGTGATGCAGCGCTGGTGGGCACACATGGCCGATGTCATGGAAACCAAGGCGGACAACGAGCCGGTGGCGGTGCCGCTGGAAACCATGTTCCATATGGCATGATGCGCCACGTCGCCGTCATCGATATCGGCAAGACCAACGCCAAGGTGGCGCTGGTCGATCTTGCGTCCATGCACGAGACAGCGCTGCGCCGCACCGCCAACGCGGCCTCCACTAATGGCCTCTACCCTCATCACGATGTCGAAGCCCTGTGGGCCTTCATCCTCGACAGCCTCGCCGCGATCCACCGCGAGCAGCGCATCGACGCCATATCGATCACCACCCATGGCGCGACAGCGGTGCTGGTCGATGCCGAAGGCAAACTGGCACTGCCGGTGCTCGACTATGAATTCGATGGACCCGACGCGCTTGCCAGCGACTATGATGCGATCCGTCCACCCTTTACCGAGACCGGCACGCCGCGCCTGCCCGCCGGCCTCAACATCGGCGCCCAGCTGTTCTGGCAGCAGAGGCATTTTCCAACCGAATTCGCCCGAGCGGCGGCGATCCTGATGTACCCGCAATACTGGGCCTTGCGGCTGACCGGCGTCGCCGCCAACGAAGTGACATCGCTCGGCTGCCACACCGATCTGTGGAATCCCTGGAAGGCGGATTACTCGCAGCTGGTCGACGAGATGGGCTGGCGCCGGCTGATGGCGCCGGTACGACCGGCGAAGGACCGACTCGGGCCGATCCTGCCTGCGCTTGCGCAACAAACCGGGCTGGACCCGCAAACGCCGGTGTTTTGCGGGCTGCACGATTCCAACGCCTCGCTGCTGCCGCATCTGCTTGCCGACCCGCCGCCTTTCTCGGTCGTCTCGACCGGAACCTGGGTGGTGTCGATGGCGGTGGGCGGCGACAAGGTGGCGCTCGATGCGGCGCGCGACACGCTGGTCAATGTCAACGCGCTCGGCGATCCCGTTCCGTCAGCGCGCTTCATGGGCGGCCGCGAGTTTTCCCTGCTGACAGAGGGCTCCGCGCAGGACTGGAGCGACGCCGATGTCGCCGCCGTGCTGGCACGCAGGACATTGCTGCTGCCCTCGACCCAGCAAGGCTCGGGGCCCTATCCGCATCATGCCGCACAGTGGCTCGCGGCTGAGGACATCACCGAAGGCCAACGCTTCGCCGCCATCTCGTTCTACCTAGCGCTGATGACGGCGACCTGCCTCGGCCTGATCGGCGGCGATGGTCCGGCGATCGTCGAGGGCCCGTTCGCCCGCAACCGGCTTTTCACCCGGATGCTCGCCGCCGCGACGGCGCGGCCGGTCATTGCCTCGGAAGCGGCGACCGGCACCAGCATCGGCGCCGCGCTTTTAGCAACTGATCGTGGCGCGGTCGGAAGCAGGGGCGAAAAGACCGAGCCACCGGCCGATCCAGCCTGGGTCGACTATGCGCGCGCGTGGCATACGGCGGTCGACGCAAGCTGATCAGAGAATGCGCTTGCCGAAAGCCGACATGACGAAGTTGATCGTTTCGGTCGCCAGCCGCGGCTCGAGTTCGGCCGTCAGCCCGGAAACATCCATCGACAGCAGCCCACCGGACAGCGCGATCGTCTCCATCGCCTGATGCGTCTCGCGTACGGTGATGCCGCCGGAACCAGCCGCCCAGCCGGCGAACTCGGTCACCGTTGGCGCGTAGCTGACGTGAAAACCTTGCGTGCCGGAGGAGGCGATGTGGATGGCCTCGCGCATGACGTCGCGCATGCCCATGGCGTCGACGTCGGTCATGGTGAAGGCGGAAACGCGCGAATCGTTCAGCACCCGCGCCTCGGCCGGATCGGCATGGCGAAGGCCGACAATGACGACGTTTTCCGGCGACAGCTGCGGCTGCAAGGCGCCGGGCTTGTGGTCGAGGCCGAGCGTCCGCGCCAGAACGGAGACCTCGGGCAGGTCGATGCCCTCCTCGTCTTCCGGCATCAGCGCGGCAATGGAATCGATCCAGATCAGGCCGAAGGAATGCGTGGCACGCGCTGTCGCCGCCAGGGCCTTGTGGGCGACGCGGCGGTCGGCGCCGACGCTCAGCCGGATCAGACCGGATGGCGGCCGTTCGACATCGGCGAGCTCGACGACGTCGAAATTCATCGCCTCCAGCCGGGCGCCGGTCGCCTCGCGCGCCACGATTCCGGCCGCCGCCGGCTCGGCCGAGATCGACACCATCTTGCGGCCGGAATAGTCCTCGACATCGTGCATCGGGGCCTTTTCGACATATTCCGAGGTCATTGCCAGCAGCATGGCGCCATAACTCATGCGGAAGGCGACGCGGTCGCCGACGGCGGGCGGCGGATCGGCGTCCTGCACATCGAGCAGCAGGTGGTCGCTGGAGGCACCGAGCACGCGAATACCCTTGGCAATAGGCACCAGCCCTTCGACCAGCACGTCCTCGCGGCCGATATTGGCGATGGCGCGCAGCCTGTCGCCTTCATCGGGAAACACCGGCTGGTTGCCGAAAGCGTCGTAGCCGGACTGGCCGATCGGCCGCGACGGCTTCAGCTTGACCTCGATGATGTCGCTGGTCAGGCGGCAGGCATCGGGTTCGAGTTCATCCCAGGGCGTGTCGCGGAAGGTTTCGACGCCGCCTTGCAGGATCGCCTCGCCGACTCTCAGATTGTTGATGCCGGCGGGCAGCCGTCCCGCGAGCAGCAGCGGCAGCGACGACGAGGCGCCGCCCGAGATCCAGTCGAGGCTTTTGCCGGACAGGCGCTCGGTCGTGTAGGCGTGGGCGACGAGCTGGCCCAGGTTTTCCTCGGTCGGCATGATGGCGCCGAAGCAGCCGAGATTGGTGCCGATGCCGGCGATGCGCACGCCCTTCATCTCCAGGATCTGCTCGACCGTGGGCACCAGATCGTTCGGCCAGATGCCTTCCCGGAGATCGCCGAGATCGATCATCAGCATGATGTCGTGGACGCGGCCCATGCGCTCGGCGATGCGGGCTATCTCGCGGATGATGGTGAGTTCGGATTGCAGGCTGATGTCGACGCTGCGCACCACCTCCTCGACGCGGGCAACCGGCGGGCTGCGCAAGAGCATGATCGGCGCGGTGATACCGCTGTCGCGCAAGCGGCGGATGTTTTCGAAGCGCGACTCGGCAATGCCGGAAACACCGCCGCGCAGCATGGCGCGCGCCACCTGCGGCATGCCGCAGGTGCCCTTGGTGACGCCGAAGACCTTGATGCCCGACTGAGCGCAGCGCTCGACGATGGTGCGGGCGTTGCGCTCGATGCGGCCGAGATCGATGGCGACTTGCGGTCCGGACATCGCTAGTTCCTGTAGACCAGCCCTTGCGGGTCGATCTCGGGCTTACGGCCAGCGACGAGGTCGGCAAGGAATTTCCCCGAGCCGCAGGCCATGGTCCAGCCGACATGGCCGTGGCCGGTGTCGAGATAGAGGTTCGTGTAGCGGGCCTGGCCGATGACCGGCACGGAGTTGGGCATCATCGGCCTGAGGCCGGCCCAGAGCTCGGCCTTCTTCTCGTCGAAGGCGCCGGGGAAAAGCTCCTTGCCGGTCCTGAACATGGCGGCGAAGTCTCTGGGACGAAATGTGCGGTCGAAGCCGGTGAATTCGGCCGTGGACGCAAGCCGCAGCCGGTTGCCGAGCCGGGAGTAGCCGATCAACTGGTCCTCGTCGGCGCCGCCCATGGTCGGCCCCTTGCTCTCGTCCTCCAGGGGAATGGTCGCGGTGTAGCCTTTCACCGGATAGACCGGCAGGTCGATGCCGTAGCGGCGGCCAAGCAGGCCGCTTTCCGGCCCCATCGAGATGACGACGGCGTCGCCGGAGACTGGGCCGGCCGACGTCGTCACCGCGCGCACATGGTCGCCTTCGACGTCGAGACCCTCGACCGTCGTGCCGTAGAGAAACTTCACGCCGAGCTTTTCCGCTGCGTAGGCGGCGAGCTTCTCGACGAATTGCCGGGAATCGCCGGTCTGGTCGATCGGCGAATAGACGCCGCCGGCGATCTTGTCCTTCGCATCGGCAAGGCCGGGCTCGAGCTCGATCAGTCGGTCGCGACCGACGATCTCGATCGGCAGGCCATGTTCGGCGAGAAACCGGTAGTTGTCGGTGCCGGTGTCGAGACTGTGCTGCGAGCGGAAGAAATAGAGGATGCCCTTCTTGCGCTCGTCATAGTGGATGCCGGTATCGGCCGAGAGCGCGTTGATGCAGTCGCGGGAGTAGAGCGCCAGGCGCAATTTGACCTGACTGTTGGCGCGCAGGCGCGATACCGTGCACTGGCGCAGGAAACGCAGGCTCCAGGCCAGGAAATACGGATCGAAGCGCAGCCGCACCTTGATGCCGAGATCGTGGTTGTAGAGCGCGCGCAGGAACGTTTTCAGCGCCGCGGGCGAGGCCCAGGCTGTGGCGTCGCCGGGCGACACCAGCCCGGCATTCGACTGGCTGGTGCCGCGCGCCGGCGCCGGATGACGTTCGATCACCGTCACCTCGTGGCCGTCGTTGGCCAGATAGTAGGCGGCGGCCGTACCGACAACACCGGCCCCAAGCACCAAAACCTTCATGCCGCCCCCAAGGATCAAATATGGCCAAAGCGCCTCCACGCTCCGCCGCGAAGCCCTTCAATAGCGCTTCTGCGAGCGCGGGACGAGCCCTTGGTCTATAGGCTGGCTATTTCAGCCGCGCCGAGTTCTTGCTGCTCAGGATCCGCTCCCAGGCAAGCGCGTCGGCGACGATCAGGTCGAGGTCGTCGCGCTGCGGCGCCCAGCCGAGCTCCGCACGTGCAAGCTCCGAATTGGCGACCACGGCGGCGGCGTCACCTGGGCGGCGGTCCCCCATCTTCACCTCGAAATCGTGGCCGAAGGCGCGGCGCACGCTGTCGATGACTTCAAGCACCGAGTAACCGTGGCTGTAGCCGCAATTGGCGACCAGGCTGGCACCCCCGGCGCGCAGCCGCTGCAGCGCCAAGCGATGCGCCGCCGCCAGGTCGCTGACATGGATGTAATCGCGCATGCAGGTACCATCCGGAGTGGAATAGTCGGTGCCGAAGACCTGCATGAAGGGCCGCTTGCCAAGCGCGGTCTCGCAGGCGACCTTGATCAGATGCGTGGCGCCCGGCGTCGACTGGCCGGTGCGGCCCCTGGGATCGGCGCCGGCGACGTTGAAGTAGCGCAGCGCCGTATAGCGCAGCCCGTGCGCAATCGCCGCATCGCGCAGCATCCATTCGCTCATCAGCTTGGACAGGCCGTAGGGCGATACCGGCGCCAGGCTGGCGTCCTCGCGCACCGGCTCCAGCCCGGCGCCGCCATAGACGGCGGCGGTCGAGGAAAAGATGAAATTGGGCACGCCTTCGCGCACCGCCGTCTCGATCAGCGTACGTGTCTTGCAGGTGTTGTTCTCGTAATAGCCGAGCGGATCGGCGACCGATTCGGGAACCACGATCGAGCCGGCGAAATGAATGATCGCGTCGACCTTGTTTTCCCTGATGATCGAACCGACCAGCTCCCTGTCGGCGACATCGCCGACGACGAGCTTCGCCTCGGGCGCCACCGCCCATTCGAAGCCGGTCGAAAGCCGGTCGAGCACGACCACGCTCTCGCCAGCATCCAGAAGCTCCCAGACCATGTGGCTGCCGATATAGCCGGCACCACCCGTTACCAAAACCGTCATCCCGAATCCTCGCACCTTCTGATTTATCGGAAACTGTCTCAACAAGCGCCTTACTGGAAAGCCCGCCGCAAGGCCATTAAAACCCTCAATGTTAAATCGGTAACAGTCGCTCCGGCCTGCGGCATGATACCGAAACAAAATTGATCCACATCAAGGGAATAGGCCACGAACCGTGGTCGTTAGGAACAGGTTCGGGGCGTGGCATTTTGACCAAAAAGGTCCGGTGGACGCCAAAGGGGGCAATGACTATGATCCCGCGCAAAACTTGGGACGTCGACATGAACTATCAGCGGTTCTTCGAGGAAGCGATCGACCAGCTCCATGCCGAGCGGCGCTATCGCGTTTTCGCCGACCTCGAGCGCATCGTGGGCAAATTCCCGCGCGCCATCTGGCGTTCCAACGGTCGCGCCCAGGAAATCACCGTCTGGTGCTCCAACGACTATCTCGGCATGGGCCAGCATCCGGACGTCATCGCCTCGTTCCAGAACGCGGCCGGCAAGATGGGTTCGGGCGCCGGCGGCACCCGCAACATTTCCGGCACCAGCAACCCGCTGGTCCAGCTTGAGCTGGAACTGGCCGACCTGCACGACAAGGAAGCGGCACTGGTCTTTACGTCGGGCTTCGTCTCCAACGAAGCGTCGATCTCGACCATCGCGCGGCTGCTGCCCAACTGCCTGATCATTTCGGACGAGCTGAACCACGCCTCGATGATCGAAGGCGTGCGGCGCTCGGGCGCCGAAAAGAAGATCTTCCGCCACAATGACGTTGCGCATCTGGAAAGCCTGCTGCAGGCGGCCGGCCGCGAGCGCGCCAAGCTGATCGTGTTCGAAAGCGTCTATTCGATGGATGGCGACATCGCGCCAATCAAGCAGATCGTCGACCTCGCCGAGCGCTACAACGCCATGACCTATATCGACGAGGTGCATGCCGTCGGCATGTACGGACCGCGCGGCGGAGGCATCACCGAGCGCGAAGGGCTCGCCGACCGCATCGACATCATCGAAGGCACGCTCGCCAAGGCGTTCGGCACGCTCGGCGGCTATATTACCGGCACAAGTGCCGTCATCGACGCCGTGCGCTCCTATGCGCCGGGCTTCATCTTCACCACGGCGCTGCCGCCGGCGATCGCAGCTGCCGCCACCACGTCGATCCGCCACCTGAAGCGCTCGCAGGCCGAGCGTGACGCGCAGCAGCGCCAGGCGTCGCGGACCAAGGAGATTCTCGGCGCCGCCGGCCTGCCGGTGATGAACTCGCCGACCCATATCGTACCGTTGCTGGTCGGCGATCCCGAACTCTGCAAGATGGCCACCGACCGCCTGCTCGGCGTGCACGGCATCTACATCCAGCCGATCAACTATCCGACGGTGCCGCGCGGCACCGAGCGGCTGCGCATCACGCCGACGCCCTTCCATTCCGATCAACTGATCGCCGAACTGCAGGACGCCCTGGTCGAGACGTGGGACGCACTCGGCATCCCCTATGGTGCGGCGGGCCGCCCCGCGGTCGCCAAGAGCGACCGGATTATCCCTCTATTGGTACCGAAGTCAGGCGGCTGAAGGGCGTCTGACCTCAAACCGTCCTCATCCACTTCGCAAGCCGGTGCGCGGCTTCCTCGAGCTGGTCGAGGCGGCGATGGAAGCATAGCCTAAGGAAGGCTTCGCCGCCGGGGCCGAAGGCGGTGCCGGGCGCCAGCCCGACATTGGCCTGGTCGACGATGTCGAAGGCGGCAGTTCGGGAATCGGTGATGCCGTCGACCGTGAAGAACAGGTAGAACGCGCCCTGCGGCACGGTGAAACGCGCCTTGCCGGTTGCACCGAGGATACCGCAGACCAGATCGCGCGCCGCCCGCGCCCGCTCAACCTGCTCGGCGATAAAGGCATCGCCCTCGTCGAGCGCCGCGACGGCGCCGCGCTGCATGAACTGGGCAACGCCCGAGGTCGAATACTGGATCAGGTTCTCGAACACCTGCTGCAAGGCAGGATGGGTCTTGATCCAGCCGACGCGCCAGCCGGTCATCGCCCAGTTCTTGGAAAAACTGTTGACGAACAGGATGCGGTCTTCCGCCGTCGCGATGTCGAGGAAGGACGGCGCACGGCCGTGACTGTAGTGGAACAACGCATAAATCTCGTCGGCGATGATCCAGATGCCCTTTTCGCGGGCGAGGTCGAGGATCGCCTGCAGCGTCTCCCGGTCGGCGGTCCAGCCGGTCGGGTTGGACGGCGTGTTGACGAACAGCGCCTTGGTCCTTGGCGTGATCGCGGCTGCGATCTTGTCAACATCGCAGGACCAGCCATTGCCGGACTGGTCGAGTGTGACCGCAACCGGAACGGCGCCAGCGACACCGGCAGCGGCGGCGAAATTCGGCCAGGCCGGTGACAGATAGACGACCTCGTCGCCACTGCCGGCGACCGCGTCGATGGCCAACTGGATGGCGTGCATGCCGGAGGCGGTGACAATGAACTCGTCCGCGGCAAAGGTCTTGCCGAAATGCCTGTCATAGTAGCGAGAAAGCGCCTGTCTCAGCTCCGGGATGCCCTTCTGCCAGGTGTAGAAGGTCTCGCCGGCGGCCAGTCCGCGGGCAGCGGCGTCGCTGATGAAGGCAGGCGTCGGCAGATCGCCCTCGCCGGCCCAGAGCGGGATCAGGCCGTCGCGCAGCCGGCCGTGATTGACGACGGCGACGATACCACTTTCGGGCGCGGCGCGGGCCTCGGCGCGTAAATTCTGGATCAGGGTCATGCAAATGTCCGTTGGTTTCGCGACAGCTAGCCTGTTTTGAGGCAGGCGAAAACAGAAAACCCCGGCCGCAAGCGACCGGGGTTTTGGTCCAGAAACGTTGCTCCGGCTATCTCTTGGCCAGCAGATCGCGAATTTCGGTCAGCAGAGCGACATCGGCGGGCGGCGGCGCGGCAGGCGCAGCCGGCTTTTCTGTCTCGAGCCGCCTGCGCAGATCGTTCACGGCCTTGACCATCAGGAAGATGATGAAGGCCATGATGAGGAAGTTCAGCGCCACCGTGATGAAGCTGCCATAGGCCAGAACCGCGCCCTGCCCCTTGGCCGCGTCCAGCGTCGGGGCGTTGACGGCCGAGGAAAGCCCAAAAAAATAGTTGTTGAAGTCCAGTCCACCGAAGATCGCGCCGACGATTGGCATGATGATGTCGTCGACCAACGAAGTGACGATCTTGCTAAAGGCGGCGCCGATGATGACGCCGACAGCCAAGTCCATCACATTGCCCTTGGAAATGAATTCCTGGAATTCCTTCAGCATTCGACCCTCCGTGCCATGGCCGCGCTGCCGCCTCCACCCGTCCCTTCGGCGCCGGCCCGCATCCACCATAACAAAAACCCTTGGTTGCAAAACGGGGAAAATGGCAAAGGCACCGGTTTCGCCTTACCTTGGGTCATTGGCCGAATACGCTGACAAACCCGGGCGCCATGCGCCGAAAGCCGCGATGGACTCGACCTCCAAGCTGTGATTGCGTCTGTACCAGGAGGACTTTCGGGCCGTGCAGGGCTGGTTCATCGTCATCATCGCGATCGCTTATGTGACGCTGCTGTTCGTCATCGCCAGCCTTGGCGACCGGCGCTCGGCAACGGCAGGGCCTGACCGCGCCCGTCCGTTCATCTATGCGCTCAGCCTCGCCATCTACTGCACCTCCTGGACCTTCTTCGGCTCGGTCGGCCTGTCCTCCGAACGCGGCCTCGAATTCCTCGGCATCTATACCGGCCCGGTGCTGGTGTTCGTGTTCGGCTTCCCGCTGCTCAACCGCATCGTCAGGCTGGCCAAGACCGAGAAGATCACCTCGATCGCCGACTTCCTCGGCGCCCGCTATGGCAAGAGCTTCACCGTCGCGGCGATCGCCACGCTGATCGCGACCATCGGCGCGGTGCCCTATATCGCGCTGCAATTGAAGGCGATCTCCGGCTCGGTCAGCCTGATGGTCGAGCACTACACGGGATCGCCACCCTCGTTCGATCCGTTCGTCAGCGACATCTCGCTGGTCGTCGCCATGCTGCTGGCGCTGTTTGCGGTGCTGTTCGGCACCCGCCATGCCGATGCCACCGAGCACCAGGACGGCCTGGTGCTGGCGGTGGCCGTGGAAACCGTGGTCAAGCTCGCCGCCTTCCTGGCGATCGGCCTGATGGTGACCTTCCTGATCTTCGGCGGACCAGGCGACATGTTCGACAAGCTCGCTGAGAATGGCGAGGTGCGGCAGGCGATGGGCTACAACACCTCTTTGGCCACCTGGCTGGTGCTGACGTGCCTCAGCGGCTTTGCCATCATCATGTTGCCGCGCCAGTTCTACGTCACCATCGTCGAGAACCGCGGCGAGGCGGAACTTCGCACCGCGACCTGGGTGTTTCCGCTCTATCTCGTCGCGATCAACCTGTTCGTGCTGCCGATAGCTTTCGCCGGACTGTCGCTGGTCGGGACCAGGACCAGCAGCGACCTCTATGTGCTGTCGCTGCCGCTGTTCAGCGGCCATGATGTGCTGGCCATGGCCGCCTTCATCGGCGGCCTGTCGGCGGCGACCGCCATGGTCATCGTCGAAAGCGTGGCGCTGTCGATCATGATTTCAAACGACCTCGTGATCCCGCTGTTCGTGCGCCGCTTGCTCAAGACCACCACCTCCGAGAGCGAAGACTGGTCGTCGCTGATCCTCAATGTCCGGCGCGGCGCGATCTTCGTCATGCTGTTCATCGCCTTCCTCTACTATCGCGAGAGCACCAACAGCGCGCGGCTGTCCTCGATCGGCCTGATGTCGTTCGCGGCCATCGCCCAGTTCGCGCCGGCGCTGATCGGCGGGTTGATCTGGCGCGGCGCCAATGGCAGGGGCGCGGCGCTCGGCATGGTCGCCGGCATCCTCCTTTGGGGCTACACCCTGCTTTTGCCCTCGCTTGCCTCACCCGATGCCGACATTCTCGTCCACGGCCTGTTCGGCTTCGAGGCTTTGCGGCCGCAGGCTCTGTTCGGCACCGTTGCCGAACCGTTGAACCACGGCGTGCTGTGGAGCCTGTCGATCAACGCGGTGTTCTTTGTCCTAGGCTCGCTGTCCCGAGCGTCTGTGCCGCTGGAACGCATTCAGGCCTCGATCTTCGTGCCGCGCGAGGCTGGCCCGATGCCCAGCCTGCGCCGCTTCCGCACCGCCATCACCGTCAACGACCTCAAGGACACGATCTCGCGCTATCTCGGTGTCGAGCGCACCGAGCGCTCCTTCCAGTCCTTCGAAAAGACCCACGGCACCACGCTGCACGGCAACGAGCAGGCGAGCATGGACGTCATCCGTTTTTCCGAGCAATTGCTGGCGAGCGCCGTCGGTTCCTCGTCGGCGCGGCTGATCCTGTCGCTGCTTTTCCGCCGCAACGACCGCGAATCCAAGGATGCCTTCCGCCTGCTCGACGACGCCACCGAGGCGCTGCAGCACAACCGCGACCTGCTGCAGATCGCGCTCGACCAGATGGAACAAGGCATCACCGTCTTCGACCGGGATTTCCGCCTGATCTGCTGGAACCGCCAGTACCGGGCGCTGTTCGACCTGCCCGACGAGATGGGCCAGGTCGGCGTCTCGCTCGACCGCATCCTGCACCATCTCGCGCAGCGCGGCGACATTCCGTCCGACCAGCGGGTGGCGATGCTCAACCGCCTGACCAGCTTCGTCAGCCCGTGGCAGATGGAGCTGAAGACCAGCGGCCGCATCCTGGAGCTACGCTCCAACCCGATGCCTGACGGCGGCATCGTCGCCACCTATGCCGACATTTCCGGGCGCGTCGAACAGGATCTGGCGCTGAAGCGGGCCAATGAATCGCTTGAGCAGCGGGTCAAGACGCGCACCATCGAACTGACACGCGTCAATGAGGAGCTGGCGCAGGCGCAGATGCTGGCCGAGGAGGCCAATCTCGGCAAGACGCGCTTCCTTGCCGCCGCCGGCCACGACATCCTGCAGCCGCTGAATGCCGCACGCCTCTATTGCTCGTCGCTGATCGAAAAGGCCGGCAAGGGTCCAGCCGGCAAGGCGGCGGTCAACATCGAATCCTCGCTGGAATCGGTCGAGACCATTTTGGGCGCAGTGCTCGACATTTCCCGCCTTGATGCAGGCGCAATGAAGCCGGACGACACCGCCTTCAGCCTGGACGGGCTGCTACGCCAGATCGGCAACGATTTCCGGCCGCTCGCCGCTGAAAAGAAGCTCGGCCTGACCATCATGCCGTCGTCGCTCTCCGTGATGACGGACCGCAATTTGTTGCGCCGGCTGATCCAGAACCTCATCTCCAACGCCATCAAATACACCCGCCACGGGCGCATCCTGGTCGGTGTGCGGCGGCGCGGGGAGCTGGCCGAAATCCAGGTGATCGACACCGGCATCGGCATCGCCGGCGACAAGCTGAACACGGTGTTCCACGAATTCACCCGGCTCGACGAAGGCGCGCGCGAAGCCGAAGGCCTCGGCCTCGGCCTCTCCATCGTCGACCGCATCGCTCGCGTGCTGAGGCTCGAAATCCGGATCTTTTCCAACCCGGGCAAGGGCACGCGCTTTTCCGTGATCCTGCCGGTTGTGGCGGCCGAGGCGCCCCGGCGCGAAGTCGAGGCGAAGACGCCAGTGCGCGCGACGAATTCGCTGGCCGGATTGCGTGTACTCTGCATCGACAACGACGCCCGCATCCTCGACGGGATGCGGCTGCTGCTCGAAGGCTGGGGCTGCAGCGTCGACACCATCACGGGTGTCGAGGCGGCATCCGGCATGCGCCGGCCGGATATCGTGCTTGCGGACTACCATCTCGACGGCGGCACCGGACTGGGTGCCATCGAGACGTTGCGGTCAATTCACGGCCATGACTTGCCGGCCGTTCTGGTCACGGCCGACCGCTCCAGAGAGGTCCGCACTGCTGCCGGCGGGCTTGATGTGCCGGTGATCAACAAGCCACTGAAACCGGCCGTGCTGCGGTCGATGATGGCCAGGGTCAGGTCGGTGGCATCGGCGGCCGAATAGTCCGACCCGGGTCAGCCTGCAGCCTGAAGCGGATCGCCGCCGATCTTGGCCAGCCGGATCACCGCCTGGGTGCGGCTGTCGACGCCGAGTTTCTGCAGAATGGCCGAGACATGGGCCTTGATCGTGGCTTCGGAGACGCCGAGTTCGTAGGCGATCTGCTTGTTGAGCAGTCCTTCCGCCAGCATGCCGAGCACGCGCGTCTGCTGCGGTGTCAGCGCCTGCAGGCGCTTGATCAGGTCCGATATTTCGGGGTCGCGCTCGACGCCGAGATCGATGCCGACGGGCGCCGCTATGTCGCCGGCCAGCACCGACTGCACGGCGCCGCGGATCTCCTCCATGCTGGCCGATTTGGAGATGAAGCCCGAGGCGCCGAGATCGAGCGCGCGCCGGATGGTCACCGGGTCGTCATGCGCCGACACCACGACCAGCGGCACGGCCGGGTGAACACCGCGTAGCGAGATCAGGCCGGAGAGGCCGCTGGCGCCCGGCATCGACAGGTCGAGCAGCACCATGTCGACATCCTCATTGGCCACGACCAGCGCCTTGGCGCTTTCGAAATCGCCGGCTTCGTGAATGGCGGCGACATCGCCGATGCCGGCAAGCGCCTCTTTCAGGGCGCCGCGGAAAAGCGGATGGTCGTCGGCGATGACGAACGTGTAGCCCGACGGCAAATAGTCCTCCCCAAATCCCGCTGCTGATTGACTGCTTTTACGGGACCGGAACGATTATGCGGTGATGCGCCCTGTTTTCAAGCGGCAAAGCCCTGACTCGGATTTTTCCTTGGAGCGGTTCAGGTTTTGATAGAACCGCCGACCGCTCCAATCGCCTGTTCTGCCGCATTTATGCGGATGCCAAATGATTCCATTTGGCGGCAAAATGCTTGGGCCAACTCAGGTCTTTTGCGAGTTGAGCTGGGCGCCGTCGTCCTTTTCCATATCCTTGACGATGCCCATGAAGCCGCGCAGGAAGCGCTCCATATAGCTCATCGTCTTGTTGAAATCCTCCTCGCTGGGGAGCTTCGATTCGAGGCGGGCGGACAGCGAGTTCTCGAGCCTGGTGACACGCTCGTCCATAGCCTTCATCGAAGTCTGCAATCGGTCGACCTCGTCCTGGAAGGCGGCGCGTTCGTCGGCCGCCATTTTGCAGACGAGCTGGCCGGCGCGCTCCTCGCAGATCGACATGGCGCCGGTTTGGGTGTCCATGCGGACATAGCCGTTGGCCGACTTTTCCAGTTTGTAGCGGTTGGTCTCCTCGGACCAAGCCGACGCCGCGACCAACGAGACGAGTGCGGCGGGGATCAGTATGTGCTGCAGACGCATGTTCAACCTCCACGAGCCAGTAGGCGCACCCTATCACAGGTTTGCGCCGTAAATGGGGAAGAGTTGCCCTTCCCCGCATGATCGGTTCGGACTATAGCGCAACCATGTCTCAGATTATCTACAAGATCGCGCCCGAAGCCTTGTGGCGCGAGGCCGAGAAAAACGGCTGTTTTGCCGGTGCGCCGATCGATATCGCCGACGGCTTCATCCACTTCTCCACCGCCGCGCAGGTGCGGGAGACGGCGGCCAAACACTTCGCCGGCCAGGCCGACCTTTTGCTGATTGCAATCGACGATAGCCGGCTCAACGACGCGCTGAAATACGAGGTGTCGCGCGGCGGCGCGCTGTTCCCGCACCTCTACGCCCCGCTGGATCTCGAGGCGGTAATCTGGGTCCGTCCGCTGCCGCTCGGCACTGACGGCCTGCACCAATTGCCGGCGCTGGAGGCCGAATGAGCGTGCTCGACCGGATTGGCCAAAAACTGCTGTTCACGTTCGATCCGGAAGCAGCCCACGGGCTGTCGATCGCCGCGCTGCGATGCGGCCTGCCGGTTGCCGGGCGGCCGCCACGAGATGAACGTCTGAAAGTCAGTGTTTGCGGGATCGATTTCCCGAATCCGCTCGGCATGGCCGCGGGCTATGACAAGAACGCCGAGGTGCCGGACGCGCTGCTTGGCCTCGGCTTCGGCTTCGCCGAGGTCGGCACGGTGACGCCACTGCCGCAGGCGGGCAACCCGAAACCGCGCATCTTTCGGCTGACGGCGGATGAAGCGGTGATCAACCGGCTGGGCTTCAACAATGAGGGCCATGCGGCCGCGGAAAAGCGCCTTGCCGCGCGCAA
The DNA here is from genome assembly GCF_964252735.1 of Mesorhizobium sp. LjNodule214. Taxonomy (NCBI): domain Bacteria; kingdom Pseudomonadati; phylum Pseudomonadota; class Alphaproteobacteria; order Hyphomicrobiales; family Phyllobacteriaceae; genus Mesorhizobium; species Mesorhizobium sp. LjNodule214. Next base: position 1,676,711 of record NZ_CAXUPE020000001.1, on the reverse strand, counting down.
GGGCCGTGGCGGCATCGTCGGCGTCAACATCGGCGCCAACAAGGACAGCGCCGACCGTATCGGCGACTACGAACGCGGCGTGGCCCGGTTTGCCAAATACGCCAGCTATCTGACCGTCAACATCTCTTCGCCCAACACGCCGGGCTTGCGCAACATGCAGGCACGCGAGCAGCTCGGCGAACTTTTGTCCCGCGTGATGGCCGCGCGGGCGGTAGCTCCGGCGAATCCGCCTGTCTTCCTCAAGATTGCACCGGATCTGGTCGAGGCCGAGCTGGAAGACATCGCGGCCGAGGTCACCGACAAGCAACTGGACGGCGTCATCGTCTCCAACACCACCATTTCACGGCCGGCGCTGCGCAGCGCCAGTGTCGCCGGCGAGGCCGGCGGGCTTTCGGGAAAGCCGCTGTTCGAGCGCTCGACCATCGTGCTGGCGAAGATGCGCAAGCTGCTCGGACCAGGCCGCGCCATCATAGGCGTCGGCGGCGTCGATTCCGCTGAGACGGCGCTGGAGAAAATTCGCGCCGGCGCCGATCTCGTCCAGCTCTACACCGGCATGATCTATGCCGGCCCTGCACTGCCCGGCCGCATTCTTTCCGGCATAATCCGTTTTGCCGACAGAGAACGCCTCACATCGATCCGGGCGTTGCGCGACATCAGCCTCGACAAATGGGCGTCGAAGCCGCTCTAAAAGGCGGTCCGCACCCGCAGCCGCAAAACCGCCAGCAGGCTGAAGCCGCGCACCAGCAGGAAAACGTGCAGTGCCGCCCACAGGCCATTGTTGCCGAAGGCCGGCGCCAAAGTGAGCAGCGCGGCGCTGAAGGCGAGAAACGACAAAAGCATCATGTTGCGCATGTCGCGCGACCAGGTTGCGCCGATGAAGACCCCGTCCATCTGGAAGGCCAGCACACCGCTGAGCGCAGTGAAGGCCGCCCAGGGCAGATAGGTGTCGGCGACGGCGCGAACATCCTGCGACGTGGTGACCAGGGCGACCAGACCGGCACCGCCCGTGAGCAGGACAAGCGTCGCCGCTCCCGCCAGCCCGAAGCCCCAGAACAGGGTCAACCGCACCGCCCGGTGGAAGGGCGCGGCGGCGCGCGCGCCTATGGCCCGTCCCGCAAGCTGTTCAGCGGCGGTGGCGAAACCGTCGAGGAAATAGCCGGCGATGAGGAAGAAGTTCATCAGCACGGCATTGGCGGCCAGCGTCACCGTGCCGAACTGCGCACCCTGGCGGGTGAACAGCGCAAAGGCGGCGAGCAGCGAAAACGAGCGGATCATGATGTCGCGGTTGAGCGACAGCATGTGCCGGAATGCCGTCATGTCGAGGATGCGATGGCGTGGCAGCCGGGGTGCGGCCCGGAACCGCCTGATGATGATCGCCAGCCCAAGCAGCATGGCAAGGAACTCGCCGGTGACGGTCGCCCATGCGACACCTGTGACGCCCCAGCCGAGTTCGAGTCCGAGCAGGATGCAGAGCACGATGTTGATGCCGTTCAGCACCGCCTGCAGCATCAGTCCCAGTCCGCCTTCGCCGCGCCCCAGCACGTAGCCCAGAATGGCGTAGTTGATCAGCGAGAACGGTGCTGCGAGCAATCTGATGCGGATATAGACGGCCATTGCCTCGCTGACGCGCGGTTCAGCGCCCATGAACTTTTGTCCGGCAATGGCGATCAATGGCGCAAGCGCTGCAAATGCGATGCCGGCGACGACCGCGATCAGCACAGCGCGCCAGAATACCGCCTGCTCCTCCAGATCGTCACCGCGTCCAAAAGCCTGGGCGACGAGGCCGGTGGTGCCGGAGCGCAGGAAATTGAAGGTGGTGAAGACGACGTCGAAGACCAGCGCACCCGCCGCCAGGCCGCCGAGCAGGGCTGCATCGCCGAACTGCCCGATCACCGCCGTATCGACGATGCCGAGCAACGGCGTCGTCAGATAGGCAAGTGTCATCGGCACCGCGATGGCGAGCACCGAGCGGTTGGTGACGACGAAGGCTCTGGCGTTGGCTTGGGTCGCATCCAAAGGAGTGCTGCCTTGCTGATTGCGGCTTGATCGGACAGCCGATGTGCCCCAGTTTCGCGATGCTACGCAATCGCCAACCAATGGCGGCCAACCGAATTCCAGCACTGGCGCAGGCCGCCCCAGATCATGTCGCTGCAGATCGTCCATCACCCCGACTATGACGCCGGCTTTGCCGTCAACCACCGCTTCCCGATGAGCAAGTATCCGCTGCTGATGGAAGCCCTGCGTTCGCGCGGGCTGGCGCGCCCGGATGCGGCGAACTTGCCCGACCAAGCGCCGGCATCCTGGCTGAAGCTTGCGCATGCGCCTGACTATGTCGAGCAGGTGCTGGCCTGCGAAGTGCCCGAAAAAATCGAGCGCGAGATCGGCTTTCCGGTCGGTCCCCGCGTTTCGCTGAGGGCGCAGCTCGCAGCGGGCGGCACGGTGCTGGCGGCGCGGCTCGCCTTGCAGCACGGCACTGCCTGCAACGCCGCCGGTGGCAGCCATCATGCGCGGCGCGCGCAAGGTGCCGGCTTCTGCACCTTCAACGACGTCGCCGTCGCCTCGCTGGTACTGCTCACCGAAGGTGCTGCCCAAAACATCCTGATCGTCGATCTCGACGTGCATCAAGGCGACGGCACGGCGGATATTCTGAAAGATGAACCACGTGCGTTCACCTTTTCCATGCATGGCGAGCGCAACTATCCGGCGCGCAAGATCGCTTCGGACCTCGACATCGCCCTGCCGGATGGCACCGGCGACGCCGCCTATCTGGAACGGCTGGTTAGCATCCTGCCGGAGCTCTCAGCGCAAGCGCGTTGGGACATCGTCTTCTACAATGCAGGCGTCGACGTCCATGCCGAGGACCGACTGGGACGGCTCGCCCTCAGCGACTATGGTCTGCGCGCCCGCGACGAGATGGTGATCGGCCACTTCCGCGCGCTCGGCATTCCGCTCTGCGGCGTCATCGGCGGCGGCTATTCGACCGACGTGGCCGCATTGGCCGCGCGCCACGCCATCCTGTTCGAGGTGGCCTCTGGCTACGCCTGAGCTATTTGCGGTAGTTGGCGATCCTGATCAGGATAAAGGCCGGCACGACGATCGCCGCACCCAGCAGGATATAACCGAGGAAGCGGTCTATGGCGTGGAAGCCGAGGTTCCAGAGGTCGACGAAGAATTTGCGGATGCCGTAGAAAACATCCATCGGCGACCAGCCGAAGGCGTTCATGACCAGGCCGACGAGGAACGACACCACCAGCAGTTTGATCAGCACCCTGAGCGGCGAGTCTCCGAGAAAGCGCGTCAGTGCGGACAAGGCCTGTCTCCCGATTGAGGTGCCCGGATTCGGGTGCCGGTGCAGAAATACGCATTTGCCGGTCCAGCATCAAGCTGCATGGCCTATGGCGCGCCGATTACACGCAAGGACATCAGGGGCTGCCTTCAAGCGACAGACCGCAGCGGTCGAGCATCTGGCCCAAGGGAGAGCTCGCCGGAATCAGGCGCCCTTTCATCCATTTCTTCAGTATCTGGTCGAACAAATGGATGCAGAGTGTGCGCGGCGTGCCGATATCGGCGAGGGAAAGACCGGGATCGAGGAACATCGTGACCTGGGTATGGAGGACGGGATAGAAGACGTCGATCGGCGCCGCGTGATGCATGACGCCTGCCGCCTTGGCGAGATGGGTGATCGCCTTCGGTCCCAATTGGCCCCAGTCATAGTGGGAAATATGTATCGGCAGGCCTATTGCCTTGCGGGACCGGTACCACAGGCGCTTCTCGCGGCTCAGCCACGGCGCGATGTAATACGGATCCTCGGTCATCTTCAGCGCCTCGAGCAGCGTCCTGCTGCCGACAGGCAATTTCAGCACGGCGTTGTTGATCTCGCTGTTTGTCTGGTAGCCGAAGATGTAATCCTGCTTGGGTATCGGCCTGAGGCAGAACATGTCGCAATCGACGTACACCCCCATGCCGGCCTCGAGGATCTTCAGCCGGTAGAGATTGGCAAACAGCGACGGACTTCCGTTCGACCTGTAGTAGACGATGCGCTCCCTGGGCATCAGCCTGGAAGCGTCGACCGTTTCCACGCCTGGCGGCACGTTGCCCGGAACATCATAGCAGTGAAGCAGCACGCGGTGTCCCGCCAGCACGAAGGAGCGCAGACAGGCGGCGTGCACGTTGCCCAGCGAGGAGCCGATCCACAGGCAATTGACGACAGGCTCGATGGACGTCATTGCGGCGTCCCGGTTTTGAAATCGAGCCGTCCCCGGCCTATCCGGCTGAACGGCCGGGTGCCCCGGGTGAGGGCTGGCGCGACGCCGGGATAGATCGCCGTCTCGCACGGACGGGTGTCGGAATGGAACCAGACAATCCGCAAAAGCAATGCCCCCCGATGGCCCGCGCATCGCTGACGCCGGCGAGCCCGTGCAGATATCTTGCCCGGTCGAGACCGGAACCCCGCTATGTCTCTACGCCATCTAGCATGAGCTGAGCAACAGCTGTGCCGACGCGTCGGGATCTACGCGCTGAGAAGGTGATCTTCGGCGGCCAGCGACGCGCAGCGGCATCCAGACAGGGTGTGCTTTGACGATTGCCCGAGGCCCTGCCATCATGGTAACCAGGGTGCCGCGCGGGTATGATGTAATGGTAGCTTGTCAGCTTCCCAAGCTGAACGCGAGGGTTCGATTCCCTCTACCCGCTCCAACCGTCACCCAACCTCCCGCAGAATGAAGTCGTGCAGCATCTTGGCTGCCGGCGACAGCACGCGGTTCTTGACCGTGATCAGGCTGTAAGGCCTGACCTCGATGTCGAACTCGGTCTGGACGACGTCGATGGCGCCGGCCAGCCCCTCCGGGCTCTGGATGAATTTCGCCACCTGGATTGATACCGGTGCGATGGCGTCGGACTGGGCGACCATGACCAGGGTGAGCAACAGCGAACTGGTGTTGAGGATGCGGTCCGGGAGCGCGATGTTGCGGTTCAGGAAATTGCTTTCCATCGCTTGGCGCAGCGGCGAGCCGCCCGACTGGAAGACCCAGTCATAGGCGGCGGTGTCCTCCAACCGCACCGCCTTGCCCATGCTCAGCGGGTGGCCGCGGCGTACGATCAGGCAGGCCTTTTCGACGCCGATGACGCGCGATTCGAACAGCCGCGGATTGAGGTCGTCGGGGATGCGCGCGATGATGAAATCATGGCGCGTGGCGATGAGCTCGCGCGCCAGCACGTTGGAGGTCTCGACCTGCATGGTGATCTCGATGCGCGGATAGATGCGGCGGATCTCGCGGATTGCCGGCACCGCCAGCTCGATCGCCGGCGCCGTCACCGCGCCGAGGAACACCGAACCGCCCTTGCCCGCCTTGAGCTCGGATATCTCGCGGTCGGCCTCGCGCATCTCGAGCAGGATCGAGCGCGCGCGACGGGCCAGCGCCTTGCCGTAGGGCGTGAGCGTGATGCCGCGCGGCAGCCTTTCGCAAAGCTTGACATCGAGCACCGCCTCCATCTCGGCGATCATACGCGAGGCGGCGGGCTGCGAGATGTTCATCACCTGCGCGGCCGCACTCACCCGGCCGTGATCGTCGAGCGCTGCGATCATGCGCATGTGACGCAGGCTCAAACCGCTGCGCAGCAGGGTTTCGCCGTCGCCCGGCAGCTCGTCGTAACTACCGGAAATTCCAGAAGGATTCCGCAATGCCGCCATGATTGTCGCCTGTTCCCGTCGAAGGATCGATCTGTTTTCAATCATATATCAGTTTCGGTATAGCAATCATCAAAGATCGCATTTGACAGTTATGTCAAAGGGACACACCCTTCGCGCGTCCTGGGGCGTGCCAGTCGATGACGAGGAAAATCGTATCGATTGAAAATCAGCGTCCCGGGGCCGATTGGGAGGATACCGGAGATCGATAGACGACAGCAGCGCGCTTGCGCTTCTGCTCGACTGCGCGGCCCGCGAAGCCCCGAGGTGTCGCGTCCATCAACCAGGGAGAGTTACTGTGAAAATCATCAAGACACTGGCCGCCGTGGCGGCCCTTGGCATCGCGGCCATGACGCTGCCTGCGCAGGCAGGCGAAGGCTTGGTCGGCGTGCTGATGCCGACCAAGACCTCGCAACGCTGGATCAATGACGGCGATGCCGTGAAGTCCCAGCTCGAGGCCCTCGGCTACACCGTCGACCTGCAATACGCGCAGGACGACATTCCGAACCAGCTCAGCCAGCTGGAAAACGAAATCACCAAGGGCCCGAAGGCGCTGATCATTGCCTCGATCGACGGCACCACGCTGTCGGACGCGCTGCAGAAGGCTGCTGACGCGGGCGTCGTCGTCGTCGCCTATGACCGCCTGATCAAGAAGACCGCCAATGTCGACTACTACACCACCTTCGACAATTTTGGCGTCGGCGTGATTCAGGCCAATTCCCTGGTCAAGGGCCTCAAGGAGCGCTTCCCGAACACCAAGCCGTGGAACGTCGAACTGTTCGGCGGCTCGCCCGACGACAACAATGCGTTCTTCTTCTACAATGGTGCGATTTCCGTCCTGCAGCCGCTGATCGACGACGGCTCGATCAAGATCAAGTCCGGCCAGACCGGCATGGACAAGGTCGGCACACTGCGCTGGCTCGCCGCCACCGCCCAGGCGCGCATGGACAATCTGCTCTCCGCAAACTACTCGGACGGCAGCCGCGTCGATGGCGTTCTGTCGCCCTATGACGGCCTGTCGCGCGGTATCACCGCTTCGCTGCGCGCCGTCGGCTACGGCACGGACGCTCAGCCTTGGCCGATCGTGACCGGCCAGGACGCCGAGACCGCCTCGGTCAAGCTGATCATCTCGGACGAGCAGTACTCGACCGTGTTCAAGGACACCCGCGAACTGGCCAAGGCGACCGTGCAGCTGGTCGACAAGGTGCTCTCTGGCGGCAAGCCTGACGGCCTCGACGAAAAGACCTACAACAACGACGTCAAGGTCGTTCCCTCGATCCTGCTGACGCCGCATGACGTCGACAAGTCGAACTACCAGGCGCTGGTCGTCGACTCCGGCTACATTAAGGCCGACGAACTGAAGTAATCTCAGTTGTAAAGACAGGGGTCCTGCGCAACGCAGGGCCCCTTTTCGTTAACCAGCGAGCCCGGTATTGTTTGGCGGCCTCGAAGGAGCCTAATTCCTGATGACCTCGACGATTTTGGAGATGCGCGACATCACCAAGACGTTTCCCGGCGTGAAGGCGCTGTCGAACGTCAACCTCAGTGTCGAGGAAGGCGAGATCCATGCCGTGGTCGGTGAGAACGGCGCCGGCAAATCGACGCTGATGAAGGTGCTGTCGGGCGTGTATGCGTCCGGCACCTATGAGGGCGCGATCGTCTACCGCGGCGAGGAATGCCATTTCAAAGGTATCCACGACAGCGAACACAAGGGCATCGTCATCATCCACCAGGAACTTGCGCTGGTGCCGATGCTGTCGATCACCGAAAACATTTTCCTTGGCAACGAGCACGCCAAATTCGGCATCATCGACTGGAATGCCAACGAGACGCGCACCAGCGCCCTGCTGAAGAAAGTGGGCCTCAAGGAGGACCCCAAGACGCTGATCACCAATATCGGCGTCGGCAAGCAGCAATTGGTCGAGATCGCCAAGGCGCTGAGCAAGGAAGTGAAGCTGCTGATCCTCGACGAGCCGACGGCGAGCTTGTCCGAAAAGGACAGCCAGGCGCTGCTCGACCTCTTGCTCGAATTCAAGCGGCAGGGCATGACCTCGATCCTGATCTCGCACAAGCTCAACGAAGTGAACCGGGTCGCCGACAAGGTCACGGTCATCCGCGACGGACGCACGATCGAGACGCTTGCCAAGAAGGATATCAGCGAGGACCGCATCATCACCTCGATGGTCGGCCGCTCGCTCGACGACCGTTATCCGCCGCGCGAGCCCAAGATCGGCGAGACCGTGCTGCAGGTGAAGAACTGGTCGGTCTATCACCCGATCCATGCCGAGCGGCAGGTGATCAAGGGCATCGATATCAATGTCCGCAAGGGCGAGGTGGTGGGCATTGCCGGGCTGATGGGCGCCGGACGCACCGAATTTGCGATGAGCCTGTTCGGCCGCTCCTACGGCCGCCGCATCACCGGCGAGGTGATGCTCAAGGGCAAGGCGATCGACGTCTCCTCGGTGAGCAAGGCGGTTGAACACGGCATTGCCTATGTCACCGAGGACCGCAAGACCTACGGCCTCAACCTGATCGACCACATCAAACACAACATCACGCTGGCCAATCTCAGCGGCGTGTCGCGTCATAGCGTGATCGACGACATGCGCGAGCTGGCCGTCGCCAACGACTACAAGGCCAAGACCAACATCCGCTCGTCCAGCGTCTACCAGATGACGGGCAATCTGTCGGGTGGCAACCAGCAGAAGGTGGTGCTGTCGAAGTGGCTGTTCGCCAATCCGGAGGTGCTGATTCTCGATGAGCCGACGCGCGGCATCGACGTCGGCGCCAAGTATGAAATCTACACCATCATCGCGCGTCTCGCCTCCGAGGGTAAGGCGATCATCGTCATCTCGTCGGAGATGCCCGAACTGCTGGGCATCACCGACCGCATCTACGTCATGAACGAAGGACGCATCGTAGGCGAAATGGCGGCAAGCGACGCAAGCCAGGAAAAGATCATGCGCGCCATCGTTCGGGGAGAAGGAAAAGCATCATGAGCACCGAAAGCGCTCCCGCGCCGAAAAGCGGCGTCGCCGAAGACGTGCCACAGGGGCCGCGTGTTGCCGTCTCTGCGCTAATCACCAATTTGCGCGAGTACGGCCTGATCCTGGCGCTGATCGCCATCATGGTGTTCTTCCAGTTCACCACGTCCGGAACGCTGTTCAAGCCGGTGAACCTGAGCAACCTGGTCCAGCAGAACTCTTTCATCATCGTGATGGCGCTGGGGATGCTGCTGGTGATCGTCTCCGGCCATATCGACCTCAGCGTCGGCTCCGTCGCCGGCTTCATCGGCGCGCTGGCGGCGATGATGATGGTCATCTGGCCGCTCGGCCCCTTAAGCAATCCGCTGGTGGTGTCGATTGTCTGCCTGATCATCGGCGGCCTGATCGGCGCGGGGCAAGGCTACTGGATCGCCTATCACCGAATACCGAGCTTCATCGTCACGCTGGCGGGCATGCTGATCTTCCGCGGCATCTGCCAGGCGCTGCTGGGTGGCGGATCGTCCGTCGGGCCGCTTCCGGTTGGCTTCAAGGCGCTCAGCTCCGGCTTCATTCCGGACTTGATCGGCCCCTTGGTGCTGATCCCGCCGACGGTGAACGCCGCCGGCAAGACCATCGTCGGCAGCGGCCTGACGCTGCACATGACGACGATCGTGCTGGGCCTGATCGCCGTGCTTGCCTATGCCTATTTCGGGCTCAAGGCACGGCGTACGCGCGAAGCACATGGCTATGAAGCCGAGCCCTTCACGCTGTTTGTCATCAAGACCCTGGTGACCAGCGCGCTGGCGCTGTTCCTTGTCTACCAGTTCGCCAGCTACAGGGGCCTGCCGATCGTTCTCATGGTGATGGGCGTGCTGATCGCGCTGTTCGTCTTCGTCACCAAACGCATGACGATCGGCCGCCGCATCTATGCGATGGGCGGCAATGCCAAGGCGGCGCAGCTATCGGGCATCAAGACCGAACGGCTGACCCTGATGGTGTTCGTCAACATGGGCGTGCTGTCGGCGCTTGGCGGCCTGATCATCGCGGCGCGGCTCGGACAAGCGGTTCCAGCTGCAGGCCTCGGCAGCGAGCTCGACGTCATCGCCGCGGTGTTCATCGGTGGCGCTTCGGCCATGGGCGGCGTCGGCCAGGTGATCGGCGCGGTGGTTGGCGGTTTCATCATGGGCGTCATGAACAACGGCATGTCGATCATGGGCGTCAATGTCGACTGGCAGCAGGTCGTCAAAGGCCTGGTGCTGCTCGGCGCCGTGGTCTTCGACGTCTACAACAAGAACAAGGGTTAAGGGCGAGGCAACCAGGAAGGCATACGGGTCACATCGCGGCCGTCGGCAACCCGCCGATGCAGAGAAGTCCCCCGAGGGACCAGGCCTGCGAGCGCAATCCGGACGAAGAATTTCACCCGTGGCGCGGATTGGTTCCGAGCCGCGATGGTCAGGGTTTGCCATGCAGGCGGCCGGGCCAAGGCACCAGAGAGAGGGTACATCATGCTGATCTCCCAGATCCTCGACGACGCCGAGACGATCCGCGTCGTTGCCCGCAACGGCGGCAAGACCCGGATCATCAACGGCGCCCGCAGCGTCTATTCGCTGGCCATGGAGGCCGCGCGCACAGGCACCGGGCTCGCCGCGCTGATCGAGCGCAAGGGTTTTGGTGAGGCCGTCGATCTCGACGCCGCCTACAAGAAGGGACGGGTGCTGTCGCCGATCAATCATCCGGATCCGGCGCACCTCCACCTCACCGGCACCGGATTGACGCATCTCGGGTCGGCGGCGACGCGCGATTCCATGCACAAGAAGCTCAATTCGGATGGCGAGGAGCAGCTCACCGATTCCATGAAGATGTTCCGCATGGGGTTGGAGGGCGGCAAGCCGGCGAAGGGCCAGACCGGCGTGCAGCCGGAATGGTTCTACAAGGGCAACGGCACCATGGCGGTGGCGCCAGGCGCGGCGCTGATGTCGCCCGCCTTCGCACAGGATGCCGGCGAGGAGCCGGAGATCGCCGGCATCTACGTCATCGGCGACGACGGCGCGCCGTTCCGCGTCGGCTTCACGCTATCGAACGAGTTTTCAGACCATGTCACCGAGCGCGTGAACTACCTGTTCCTGGCGCATTCCAAGCTGCGCAACGCCTCGTTCGGGCCGGAGATCCTGATTGGCGATCTGCCCTCCGACGTCAGGGGCTCATCGCGCATTGTTCGCGACGGCAAGCTGCTTTGGGAAAAGCCGTTCCTGTCGGGCGAGGCGAACATGTCGCACACCATCGCCAATCTCGAACACCACCATTTCAAATACTCGGCCTTCCGCCAGCCCGGCGACGTGCATGTGCACATGTTCGGCACGGCGACGCTGTCCTTCGCCGACGGCATCAGGACCGAAGCCGGCGATGTTTTCGAGATCGAAGCCGGTGACTTCGGCCTGCCGCTGCGCAACCCGCTCGAAATCGAAAAGCCGGTGAAGGTGGCGGTGAAGGCGCTGTAAAGCAGGCGATGACAGCGTGATCTCCCCCCTCCTTGTGGGGGAGATTGGCAGTTTCAACCTCTCAATAAATATCGAAGTCGAAATACTTGGCCTGGATCTTCTTGTAGGTGCCGTCGGCGACGATGGCGTCTATGGCCGCGTTGAGCTTGTCGCGCAGTGCGGTGTCGTCAAGGCGCACGGCGATGCCGGCTTCAGTCTCGGTGCCCTTGACGTCGCCGACCATCTTGCAGCAGCCGTCGCTCGCCTTCTTCATCCAGTCGACCAGCACAAACTTGTCCGAGATCACCGCGTCGAGGCGGCCGTTTTGCAGGTCGGTGATCGCCTCTTCCTGGGTCGGGTAGAGTTTGGCCTCGGCGCCGGCCTTGCCGTAGACGTCCTGGGCGAAATCGGCCTGGGTGGTCGATGCCTGGGCACCCACGGTCTTGCCGGCAAGGGCTGCCGGGTCGGTCGAGGTCAGCTCGCTGTCCTTCGGCGCGACCAGCGCAAGCGGCGTCGTATAGTATTTGTTGGTGAAGGCGACCTGCTTCTTGCGCTCCTCGGTGATGCTCATCGACGCGATAATGGCGTCGAATTTCTTGGCCTGCAGGGCGGGAATGATGCCGTCCCAGTCCTGGGTGACGATTTCGCATTCGACCTTCATCTGCGCGCACAACGCATCGGCGATGTCGATGTCGAAGCCGACGACCTTGCCGTCCGGAGTGATGGTGTTGAACGGCGGATAGGCGCCCTCGGTGCCGATCTTCAGTTTCTCCGCTGCCTGCACCGACATCGAACCGGCGCCGAGCGTCAGCATGGCAGCCGCGGCTGCCGACAGGATCCATCTCGAGATTTGCATGGTCTTCCCCTTTATTTCCGTCACCTTGACGGACCGAGGCACAGCCAAGCATGGCGCGCCCGGTCAGGCAAGCACGGTCTGGCGGTGGCGGAAAGATCAGCGCGCGGCGCGGAAATGCTTGGACAGTTTCAGGCCCTGCGCCTGGTAGTTCGAGCCGAGATCGGTGCCGTAAAGCGCCTGCGGCCGTTTCAGCATGTGCTCGTAGACCAGCCGCCCAACGATCTGGCCGTGATCGAGGATGAAGGGCACTTCATGGCTGCGCACTTCGAGCACCGCCCGGCTGCCGGTGCCGCCGGCCGCCGAATGGCCGAAGCCCGGATCGAAGAAGCCGGCATAATGGACGCGGAATTCGCCGACCAGCGGGTCGAAGGGCGTCATCTCGGCGGCGTAGAGCGGCGGCACATGCACCGCCTCGCGGGACACCAGGATGTAGAACTCGTCCGGATCGAGCACCAGTTCGCCGGCGCCGCTCTTGTAGAGCGGCTCCCAGAAATCGACGACATCCTGCGCGGCACGCTTGTCGACATCGATCAGGCCGGTGTGGTGCTTGCCGCGATAGCCTACCAGCCCGTCCTTGTCGCCGTCGAGATCGATGGACAGCGCAATGCCGCCGCCGGAAATGTTAGGCGGCTCGGTGGCCACCAGCATCTCGGCATGGTGCAGGTCGCGCAATTCATCTTCCGACAGCAGCGCGTTGCCAGTACGGAAACGGATCTGCGACAGCCGCGAGCCGGCGCGCACGACGATCGGGAAGGTGCGCGGGCTGACCTCGAGATAGAGTGGACCATGATAGCCGGCGGCGATCTTGTCGAACTCATGGCCGCGATCGGTCATCACGCGGGTGAAGATGTCGAGCCGCCCGGTCGAGCTCTTCGGGTTGGCCGAAGCGGAAATGTCGGCCGGCAAGGCCAGGCTTTCCAGCAGCGGCACGATGTAGACGCAGCCGGTTTCCAGCACAGCGCCCTCGGCGAGGCTGATCTCGTGCAGCTTCAGCCGCTCGAGCTTGTCGACGACCTGGTGGTTGGGACCGGGCAGGAAGGAGGCGCGCACGCGCCAGGCCTTGTCGCCGAGCCTCAGATCGAGGCTGGCCGGCTGGATTTGGTCGGCGTCGAGAGCGCGCGGCGATTTCAGCGCGCCCGACTGGAAAAGCGCGGAAATGTCCTGATCGGGAAGAATGCCTGTCTGCCGCAAAGGCTTGGCTCCGCTTCAAGGCCGGGCTTTTTTTCGCCGCAGGTTCTTGCCGCAAAACCGTCGAACACTTTTGCGGAACCTGCCTGGTACAAACCTCTTAATGAAGCCGGCAATTGACGCAAGCGCGGTGCGGGTCTAAAGGGTCGTTATCCCGTGGTGATTTGGCCGGTCGGCTTGCAGCCACGTTAAACAAGTCGCTAAAGGACCGTTGGCCGCAAGGCCGTATGGACCGGTTGCGACTTTCGCGGCCGGTTTTTTTTGTGTTTGGGACAGAGCAATGACCAAGAAGCGCGACTGGAAACCTCAGACGGCACTCGTGCATGGCGGGACCTTGCGTTCCGGCTTCGGCGAGACCTCCGAGGCGATGTACCTCACCCAGGGCTATGTCTACGAGACGGCACAGGCGGCGGAAGCCCGCTTCAAGGGCGAGGAACCGGGCTTCATCTATTCGCGCTATGCCAATCCCACCGTCGACATGTTCGAAAAGCGCATGTGCGCGCTGGAAGGCGCGGAAGACGCGCGCGCCACGGCCTCCGGCATGGCGGCGGTGACGGCTGCCCTTCTGTGCAGCGCCAGGGCCGGCGACCATATCGTGGCGGCACGCGCGCTGTTCGGCTCCTGCCGCTGGGTGGTCGAGACGCTGGCGCCGAAATACGGCATCGAGGCAACGCTGGTCGACGGCACCGATATCGCCAACTGGGAAAAGGCGGTCAGGCCGAACACCAAACTGTTCTTCCTCGAAAGCCCGACCAATCCGACGCTGGAAGTGGTCGACATCGCCGCCGTCGCTTCGCTGGCCAATTCGATCGGCGCCAGGCTGATCGTCGACAACGTCTTTGCCACGCCCTTGCAGCAGAAGCCCTTGCAGCTTGGCGCCCATATCGTCGTCTATTCGGCGACAAAACATATTGACGGCCAGGGCCGCTGCCTCGGCGGTGTCATCCTGTCGGACAAGAAGTGGATCGACGAGAATTTGCACGACTATTTCCGCCACACCGGCCCCAGCCTGTCGCCGTTCAATGCCTGGACGCTGCTCAAGGGCCTGGAGACGCTGCCGCTGCGCGTGCGCCAGCAGACGGAAAGTGCCGGCAAGATCGCCGACTTCCTTGCCGAGCGCCCAGAAATCGCCCGCGTCATCTATCCGGGCCGCGCCGACCATCCGCAGGCCGATATCGTCAAGAAGCAGATGACGGGCGGCTCGACGCTGATCTGTCTCGACGTCAAGGGCGGCAAGCAGGCGGCCTTCGCCTTCCAGAACGCGCTTGACATCGTGCTGATCTCCAACAATCTCGGCGACGCCAAGAGCCTGATAACCCATCCGGCGACGACGACGCACAAGAACCTCAGCGACGAGGCGCGCGCCGAGCTCGGTATCGGCCCGGGCACGCTCAGGCTTTCGGTCGGACTTGAGGATGCGGACGATCTGCTCGCCGATGTCGAACAGGCGCTGAAATCCGCCAAATAAAGGGTCCAGACTGCGATTGGACAAACGCCTGAGCGTTGCTCAGGCGCCCTCTTCCAGCTCGGTCATAGCCTTGGTGCGGATGGTCATCGCATTGCCGCGCCAGTCGACCGAGCCGCCGAGCCAGCCGCGCGCCCAGATCGCCGGCAGCATCAGGTCACGCACCATCATCGCCGGAATGGTACGTGGCGACAGATACCAGCCCTTGGCCCAAGCCAACGCGCATTCCGGCACATAGGCGAGCGCCAGAACGCAGAGCACGGTGAGCGACAGACTGATGCCGGCGCCGGCCGCTGCGACCAGCGCCAGTGCCAGCGGCACGGCCACGCCGGTCAGGATTTCGGGGGCGAAGAACAACGGGAAGGTGACGCGGCGCAGGCGCGCCCAGCGGGCCTGGCGCGACCATATGTCACCGAGATGGCGCTCCCCAAGCGGCTGCTCGAAGGGCGAAGCGACAAGATTGACGCGCAGCCCCAGCCCGTTGACCAGCTTGGTCGCGGCGGCGTCCTCGGCGATCTCGGCGGCAAGCGCGCGGATGCCGCCATTGGCGTCGAGCACGGGTTTCTTCCACAGCATGCTCTTGCCTTGGGCGAAGCCCAGGCCGAGCGCCTCGCCTGTGTATTGCCAGCGCGCCTGCAGCGTGTTGAGGAAGGCGCATTCGACCTCGGCCCAGAAGCCGTCCGGACGCGAGCCGATCGGCGTCGAGCAGACAAGGCCGGTGTCGGGTCGCCACGCCGCCATCAGGTGCTGGACATAGTCCCTCGGCATCAGCACGTTGGAATCGGCAAGGATGACCCAGTGGTGGCGCGCCGCTTCCCAACCCTTGACGCAATTGTTGAGCTTGGGATTGGCGCTGATGCGGTCGTCGCCGACCAGCAACCGGGCCGGTATCTTGGGAAACCGGACGATCGCCCTGTTTATCAGCTTGACCACCGGATCGTCGGCATGGGCGACACAGAAGACGAGTTCGTAGCGCGGCCAGTCGAGCGAGAAGGCGCGCTGAAGCGTCTCCTCGGTGAACGGCTCGACGCCGCGGGATGGGATGACGATCGACACCGGCGGCGCCTTGCCGGCTGGCTGCGCAAGCGCTCGCGGCCGCTTCAGCCTGAAGGCCGCAAGCAGGATGCTGGCGAGATTTGAAAGAATGAGGGCTGTCGAAAGCAGGGCAGCGGCGATGACGATCAGTTCCATCGAGATCTCGTCACTCCGGAAAAGCCGGCCGGAAGAGGGCCGTTTTGAACAGGTCGACAGAGCGCCCGAGTCGCCCGGCACGGTCCGTGCACACCATCATTGTCATGTGTCACTTAAATGACATTGTTTGGCGGCAGGTGCGCACAAAGACGGAAGAGACAGGCGCCGCGCTCCGTTGACCTAGTCAAAGAGCGCGCCGAGACTTCCGCCGGGACTGTTTGGAGTAGCTCATGTACCGCGCCATTACGCGCAACATCGAAGTGCAGGTCAGGCCGTTCTATCTGGAGGATCGCTCCGATCCGTCGGAGAACCGCTATGTCTGGGGCTACCACGTCACCATCGACAACCAGTCGGACGAGTTCGTGCAGCTAGTGTCGCGCTATTGGCACATCACCGACGGCAGCGGCCGGGTCGAGGAGGTGCGCGGCGCCGGCGTCGTCGGCGATCAGCCCGAACTCAACCCCGGCGACAGCTACCAATACACGTCCGGCTGCCCGCTCTCGACACCATCAGGCATCATGGTCGGCCACTACACGATGCGCAACAAGCGGGGCGAGACGTTCGACATCGCCATCCCCGCCTTCTCGCTCGATCTGCCGGGCACGCGCCGGACGGTGAACTGAGAACGGCGCCCCAGGTACCGAAAGGTATCGCTGCCCCTCATCCGCCTGCCAGCGTTCGTCGTTCTCCCGTATCGTGACGGGGAGAAGGACTATCTCACTGCGCCGCAGCGAATTCAGCCGGGTCGAAATCGTACTGCGTCGAGCAGAACTCGCAGGCGACGTGGATGCCGCCATCCTCGGTGCTGTCCTTGATCTCCTGCGCCGAGAAGCCTTCGAGGATGCCGCGGATCTTCTCGCGCGAGCAGGAGCACTGGTCGGCCACCGGCACGCCGCCGAAGACGCGCACGCCATGCTCGTGGAACAGCCGGTAGAGCAGCCGCTCGGCGCCGACGGTCGGATCGATCAGCTCGGTCGGCTCGATGGTGCCGAGCAGGGCCAGGAGTTCCTGCCAGGAATTGTCGACCGGGTCATGGACCTCGTCGCGCGGATCGCCGTCGCCGCCGGAAATGTCCGGCACGCGCATGCGCTCCGGCGATTGCGGCAGGAACTGCGCCAAGAGACCGCCGGCGCGCCACTGCTCGCGGGGACCACCGATGCCGGGCGTCACCAGCTTGGCAACCGAAAGCCTGAGATCGGTCGGGATCTGCTCCGACTGGCGGAAATAGGTGCGCGCGGCCTCTTCCAGCGTCTCGCCGTCGAGCTGAACGATGCCCTGGTAGCGCTGCGTATGCGCGCCCTGGTCGATGGTCAGCGCCAGCACGCCGTTGCCGAGCAGCGTCTGTTGCGAGATTTCGCCGGCAGCCGTCAGCGCCTCGAGCCGGTCGGGATCGAAGCGTGCATAGGCGCGCAACGCGGATGGCGTCGAAAAATCCGCCACCAGCATGTCGACCGGCCCGTCGGTGCGGGTCTGCAGGATGAACTTGCCCTCGAATTTGAGCGAGGTGCCGAGCAGCACCGTCAGCACGCAGGCCTGCGCCAGCAGGCGGGCGACCGGTTCGGGATACTCGTGGCGGCCAAGGATAGCGTCGAGCATCGGTCCGAGCTGGACGGTGCGGCCGCGCACGTCGAGCGGGGCGACCTCGAACGGCACGACGTGATCGTCGCCGGCGTAGCCGAATTCGCCGAGTTGAGGGTGATGTTCAGTCACTTGACGGGTTTCCAACATGACAAAGCTCCGGCGCGCGGCCATGCGGCCCGGAGGGGCACATGCACCGAAACGCGCTCAATTTGCGTGATGGCCCGCAGATAGGCATCACACCTCCGGAGATCAAGCGCCCAGGCACCAGGCCAAAACCGCCTTCTGGGCGTGCAGCCGGTTCTCGGCTTCGTCGAACACCACCGAATGCGGCCCGTCGATCACCTCGTCAGTGACCTCCTCGCCGCGATGCGCGGGCAGGCAATGCATGAACAGCGCGTCGGGCTTCGCCTTGGCCATTAGCGCCGCATTGACCTGATAGGGCAGGAAGACGTTGTGGCCGCGGGCACGATGCTCCTGGCCCATCGACACCCAGCAGTCGGTGACGATGCAATCGGCCTGATGGACGGCCTCCTCGGGCGAGCGGGTGATGCTCAGCTTGCCGCCATTGGCCTTCGACCAGTCGACATGCTTCTCGTCCGGCTCGCTGCCTTCCGGCACCGCGACATTGAGGTTGAAGCGGAAGCGCGCCGAGGCTTCGAGCAGCGAATGCAAGACATTGTTGCCGTCGCCGGTCCAGGCGATGGTCTTGCCAGCCACCGGACCGCGATGCTCTTCGAAGGTCATGATGTCGGCCATCAGCTGGCAGGGATGGGTGTCGTCGGTCAGCCCGTTGATGACAGGAACGGTGGCGTTCTCGGTCAGTTCGAGCAGCCGCTCATGCGATGTGGTGCGGATCATGATGGCGTCGACATAGCGCGACAGCACCTTGGCGGTGTCGGCGATGGTCTCGGAGCGGCCAAGCTGCATCTCTGTGCCGGTGAGCATGATGGTTTCGCCGCCAAGCTGGCGCATGCCGACGTCGAAGGATACCCGCGTGCGCGTCGACGGCTTGTCGAAGATCATCGCCAGCACCTTGCCCTCGAGCGGCTTGGTCCGCTCGCCGGCCTTGAGCCTGGCCTTTCGCACCACCGCATCGTCCAGCATGAAGCGCAGGTCGCCTTCGGAAACGGCGGACAGATCGGTGAAATGGCGAACGCTCATCGGGACTGGTTCCAGGATTACTTCGCGGCGGCCGCGGCGATGGCATCGGCCAGGCCCTTGGCGCCGGCGCGGATGCGGTCGAGCGCCTCGCTGATCTCGGCGTCGGTGACGGTGAGCGGCGGCAAAAGGCGGATGACGTTGTCGCCGGCCGGCACCGCCAGGAAATGCTGGTCACGCAATGCCATGTTCACCTTGGTGTTGGGCATCACGCATTTCAGCCCGAGCATCAGGCCGGTTCCCCGGATGCCCTCGATGACGTCGGGGAATTCGTCGGCGACGCCGGCCAGCCCCTGTTTCAGCAGCAGCGCCTTGCGCTGCACATCCTCGAGGAAGCCGTCTTCCAGCACCACGTCGAGCACGGCGTTGCCGACCGCCATCGCCAGCGGATTGCCGCCGAAGGTGGTGCCGTGAACGCCGGCGGTCATGCCGACCGCGGCCTCGTCGGTGGCGAGGCAGGCGCCCAACGGGAAACCGCCGCCAATGCCCTTGGCGATCGCCATGATGTCGGGCGTCACGCCCGTCCATTCATGCGCGCACAGCTTTCCGGTGCGGCCGATGCCGCACTGGACCTCGTCGAAGATCAACAGCAGGCCGTGCTGGTCGCAAAGCTGCCGCAGCCGCTTCAGGGATTGCGTCGGCACCGGGCGGATGCCGCCCTCGCCCTGCACCGGCTCGATCAGGATGGCGGCCGTTTCCGGCGTGATCGCCTTTTCCGCCGCGTCGATGTCGTCGAACCCGACCTGGTCGAAACCTTCGACCTTGGGGCCGAAGCCTTCGAGGTATTTGTATTGGCCGCCGGCGGCGATGGTCGCCAGCGTGCGGCCGTGGAAGGCGCCTTCGAAGGTGATGACGCGGAAGCGTTCGGGATGACCCTTGACGAACTGGTAGCGCCGCGCCGTCTTGATGGCGCATTCCAGCGCCTCGGCGCCGGAATTGGTGAAGAACACCTTGTCGGCGAAAGTGGCGTCCGCCAGCCGTTCACCCAGCCGCCTCTGCTCCGGAATCTCATAGAGATTGGAGACGTGCCACAGCTTACCCGCCTGTTCGGTGAGCGCTGCGACCAGATGCGGATGGCTGTGGCCGAGCGAATTGACCGCGATGCCGCCGGCAAAATCGAGATATCGCTCGCCCTTGTCGGTGACCAGCCAAGTCCCCTCCCCGTGGTCGAAGGCCAGGGGTGCGCGAGCAAAGGTCTCGTAAAGCGCCGAACCGCTCATTATATGCGTCTCCGGTACCGGAAAATCAAAAAAGCCGCCAAAGCGGCGGCCTTCGCGGCTTATCGTGTTTTTCGGCCATGAAGTCAACGAAAACGTCGCGCATAGGCGCGCGGCACGCCCTCCGACAGGACGCCGGCTCATCGGCGACCGGGCAAGTTGGGGAAAACCGGAAAAACTGATTCGTGTTGCCTTTGGGACCCTTGTCACAGAGTCAGCGCATGAGGTATTTGTAGTCGAGAAATAACTAGATTTCGTGCGGCGGACCCAATCACCCGGTATATGTGGTGTTGTCTGCCCGGCGAGAGCCGGGACGGGAAAGGATTCCGATCGCCGCACGCTTCAGCAGGAGCGCGGTCATGAACTGGACTGACGAGCGGGTAGAACTTCTCAGGAAACTGTGGTCGGAGGGGCTGAGCGCCAGCCAGATTGCCGCACAGCTCGGAGGGGTCAGCCGCAATGCGGTCATCGGCAAGGTGCATCGCCTGAAGCTGTCGGGCCGCGGACGCGCGACAGCCAGCCCGGCGCGCCAGAAGAAGGCCGTGCAGGGCTCGTCCATCCAGAAGTCGGTGTCGCGCGCCGCGAGCACGCAGCGCCACGTCACCACTTCGATCGGCGCAAACGCGCTGCAGGCGCAGTTCGACGCCGAACCGGTGGTGCGCCATTATATCCGCCCGGTCGAGAACGTCGTCGTGCCGATCTCGCGGCACCTGCAGCTGGTCGAACTGACCGAGCGCACCTGCAAATGGCCGAATGGCGACCCGCTTTCGGAAGACTTCAACTTCTGCGGCAACGATGCCGCCGAAACCGGGCCCTACTGCAAGTATCACGCAAGGGTGGCGTTCCAGCCGGCGGCGGAGCGGCGGCGGAGTCGCTGAGCGGCGTGAGTAGTGAGTAGTGAGTAGTGAGGAATGGGCGGCGAGCGCCGCTGCCACCAATCACTACTCACTACTCGCTACTCACTCCTTCACAACCATCCATTCTTGCGAAACCGCCAGTACAGGAACGAGCAGATCAGCGCGATCGTGACCAGCACGACCGGATAGCCGTATTCCATCCTCAGTTCCGGCATGTCGTTGAAATTCATGCCATAGATGCCGGCGAGCGCCGTCGGCACCGCCAGGATGGCAGCCCACGAGGCGAGCTTCTTGGTGTTCGCCGTTTCCTGACTCTGGCCGACCAGGAGGCTGGCCTCGAAGGCAAAGGCAAGCACCTCACGCAGGCTGTCGATCTTCTCCTGGACAGTGCGGATATGATCGGTGACGTCGCGAAACAGCGGGTGCATGGCGGCATGGATCTGCGGCAACTCGGCGCTGGTCAGCCGGCGGCAGACCTCCACCAGGGGGAGTGCCGCATTGCGCAGGCGCAACAGATCGCGGCGCAGCATATAGAGCCGCTCGATGTCGGGGCCGGTCATTGGCTTCAGCAGCACCTTGTCCTCGATCGCCTCGACCTCGTCCTCGATCTGCTCGAGCACCGGCATGTAGTTGTCGACGATGAAGTCGAGAATGGCATAGAGGACGAAATCCTCGCCCTTGGCCAATGAATGCGGGCAGCTTTCCCAGTGCTGGCGAACGGCGGCATAGGAGGTTGAAGGGCCGTGCCTGACGCTGACGATGTAGCCGGCGCCGACGAACAGATGCGTCTCGCCGAAGGTGACGCGACCGTCGATCAGCTGGGCGGTGCGTGCGACGATGAACAGGGCATCGCCATATTGCTCGATCTTCGGCCGCTGGTGCGGATGTTCGGCATCCTCGATCGCCAGCTCATGCAAATGAAATTGCGCCTGGACGCGCAGCAAAAGGTTGCGGTCCGGTTCCAGGAGCCCGATCCAGACGACGTGGCCGGGCTTGGCCGCCCATTCGCCGGCCTCCTCGATCGGAATGTCGGCGATGCGCCGGCCGGCGGTATAGACGCTGGAGGCGATGATGCCCGATGTCGGCGGGGCCGGCGTCAGGTTCCGAACGTTTTCCATCGCTACCTCCTCGAGGCCTGGCCTCGGGTCAGGATCAGATACGTTCGGTGAAGCTTAGCCTAAATTAGCCGGAGGTTCGAGGGGACGTCGTTCACTTAGCCGGAACGGCGCCGGGAAGGACAATCTTGTCCGTCTTGTCGCCCTTCGGCCGCTCGGCCGGCATCTGGTCGCCGGTGACGATGTAGTAGATGGTCTCGGCGATGTTGGTGGCGTGGTCGCCGATGCGCTCGATATTCTTGGCGCAGAACAGCAGGTGCGTGCAGGGCGTGATGTTGCGCGGATCTTCCATCATGTAGGTCAGGAGTTCGCGAAACAGCGAGGTGTACATGGCGTCGATCTGGTCGTCGCGGTCGCGCACGAAGCCGATCTTCTCGACCGAGCGCGAGGCATAGACGTCGAGCACTTCCTTGAGCTGCGTCAACGCCAAATTGGCCAGGGCCTCGAGACCGCGGAACAGGCTGGTCGGTTGGCGCCCGTCGGTGACGGCCGCCACCCGCTTGGCGACGTTCTTGCCGAGGTCGCCGACGCGCTCGATGTCGGCCGAGATGCGGATCGCGCCGACGATCTCGCGCAAATCCGTCGCCATCGGCTGACGCTTGGCGATGATGACGATCGCCTTGTCGTCGATCTCGCGCTGCCCTTCATCGAGGACGATATCGTCGTGGATGACCTTCTGGGCGAGACCGGGATCGGCATTGACCAGGGCAGTGATCGCCTGCTCGACCATGCGCTCGGCATGCCCACCCATCGCAGCGATCCGCTTCGACAGATATTTCAGCTCTTCGTCATAGGCACTGACGATGTGAACGGACTGCATGGGACGCCTTCCCCGGATCTTCTGGCCCGAGTCGTTTCCTCGAATCCTGTGCTGATACGCGAGCCGGATGACAGAAAGAAGAAACAGCCAGTTAGTAGATAGTACAGCCTTAGCGCGCCGGCAAATGAACCGAGAACGCCGCGCCCTTGCCGACTTCCGACTTGATCGAGAGCCTGGCGTTGTGGCGCGTCAGGATGTGCTTGACGATCGATAGTCCCAGGCCCGTGCCTTTCTGGGTGCGGCTGTTCTCGACATCGACGCGGTAGAAGCGCTCGGTGATGCGCGGGATATGCTCTTCGGGAATGCCGGGGCCGTAGTCCCTGATGGTCACGTCGATGCCGGCTTCGGGGCCGGTCTCGGTGCGGGCGATCGACACCGTCACACGTCCACCCGATTGGCCGTATTTGCAGGCGTTTTCCAACAGGTTCTCAAAGACCTGAAAGAGCTCGTCCCTGTCTCCCGGCACCTCAAGCGGCCCCTCGACGAAATCGCGCTCGATGACGACGGCGGTTTCCCGGGCCAGCGGTCCAAGCGAGTCGATGACGCTGTCGATGGTCTGGCGCAGATCGACCTCGGTCCCCGGCTTCAGATAGGGCTTCATCTCCAGCCGGGACAGCGACAGGAGGTCGTCGATCAGGCGCGCCATGCGGCCGGTCTGGTTCTGCATGATCTGCAGGAACTGGTCGCGCGCCGCCGGATCGCCACGGGCCGGTCCTCTCAGCGTTTCGATGAAGCCGGATATCGAGGCAAGCGGGGTGCGCAGTTCGTGGCTGGCATTGGCGATGAAGTCGGCGCGCATCCTGTCGATCCGGCGCGCCTCGCTCTGATCCTTGAACACCAGCACGTAGAGATCGGTGGCATGGCCGACCGAGGATGCGCTGACCCGGTAGGCGCGCTCGACCGGCAGCTTTTCGGTGTAGTCGACAACATCCGAAGCGACTTTTCCCGACAGCAGATCATCCAGCAAGGCCTGCATTTCGGGGGCGCGGAATTTCAGCGACAGCGACATGCCCGGTGCGATGCCGCCGAAGGCAGCAAAAGCGGCCGCATTGGCATGGACGATGGTGGAGGTGCGGTCGAAGATGATCAGCGGGTCGGCAACGGCGGCGGCGAGATATTCGCCGGAAAGCCGCTGCAGGCCGCTCGCCTCGATCGCCGCCGCATCCTCGGCGGAGTGACGCGTGGCACCGGACGGCAACAGCGCCGCCGCAAGTAGCAGCGCCAACGCGGCCAGGACGACATAGGCGGACATGCCGGCAAAGCCATAGACGGCGAGCACCGCGACGATGCCGGCGGCCAGCAGCCAGCGGCTGTTCCACAGCCGAGCCGCGACAGCTTGCGCCCTGGTTTGCCGCTCTGCGCCGATGTCAGCCATTCGCGCGTCCCATGCCCTTGCTCCGGCTGGAAAACTTCCGCTGGACCGGATTTGAGGCTCCCAATAGCATGAGTCCGCAAGCTGGAAAGGTTCGTCTCGATGAAAAAAACCAAGGAAAGTCCCGCCCCGGCCCCAGCGCAGGGTCCGCTGACGATCAGGATCGACGGCAAGGAGCGGGAGTTCGACATCGAGAATCCCGTGCTTCCGGACTGGATCGAGGACAACAAGCTGACCGCCGGCGGCTACCCCTACGACAAGAAGATGAAGAGCGAGGAGTATGACGAGACGCTCGAGCGGCTGCAGATCGAGCTCGTCAAGGCGCAGGCCTGGCTGCAGGCGACCGGCAAGCGGGTGATGGCACTGTTCGAAGGGCGCGACGCCGCCGGCAAGGGCGGCACGATCTTCGTGCTGCGCCAGTACATGAACCCGCGCACCGCGCGCAACGTGGCGCTGACCAAGCCGACGCCGACCGAGGTTGGACAATGGTACTACCAGCGCTATGTCGCCCATTTCCCGACGGCTGGAGAGTTCGTCACCTTCGACCGCTCTTGGTACAACCGCGGCGGTGTCGAGCCGGTCATGGGCTTCTGCACCCCAGAGCAGCACGAGAAATTCCTCGACGAGACACCGCATTTCGAGCGGATGATCTGCAATGAGGGCATCCATTTCTTCAAATTCTGGCTGAACATCGGCCGGGAGACACAGCTCGAACGGTTCCACGACCGTCGCTATAGCCCCCTGAAAAACTGGAAGTTCTCGCCGATCGATATCGCCGGCATCGGCAAATGGGACGATTACACCAAGGCGCGCGACCTCATGGTCGAGCGCACGCACAAGGAATTCGCGCCCTGGATCATCGTGCGGGCCAACGACAAGCGGCGTGCGCGGCTGGCCGTCATCCGGCGCATCCTTTTGTCGCTGCCCTATGACGGTCGCGATCTCGATGTTGTCGGCAAGGAAGACAAGAAGATCATCGGCGAAGGGCCAGCATTCCTGGAAAAATGACTGGCCTGGAAAATAGCGGGTCTGGAAACACGCCGAGCCTTCCTCCGGATCGGCCCATTTCGCCAACGATCAACTTACCGGCCAGGCGGCTCTATGCCGCCAGCCGGGCAATCCGCTGCAGCCGCTTCAGGGTGGTGTCATCCTGCAACGCCTGCTGGAACAGCGATATCTCCTGGTCGATGCGGTCGCACAGCGCGTTGGTGTCGCCCTTGAGCAGGCCGCGCGTCTGCAGGAGTGCCGCGACCGGCTTCTTGGCGAGCTGCCTTGCCCGGCCGAGAGCCGCTTCCTCGGCAGCGCCGTCCGCCACGATCTCGCCGACCAGGCCGAGTGCCTTGGCATCTTCGGCATGAAGCGTGTCGCCCAGGCAGAAGAAGCGGAAGGCGCCGGCATAGCCCAGCTTCTGAGGTGCCAGGATGCTGGTTGCCGCGTCCGGCACCAGGCCGAAATCGACAAACGGCACCCGGAACGTGCTGCCACGTGAAGCGATCACCATGTCGCAATGGAACAGGATGGTGCAGCCGACGCCGACGGCATCGCCGTCCACGCAGGCAAGCACCGGTTTGGGAAAGGTCGCCAGCGTGCGGAACATGTCGGTGACGGCGGCGATCAGCTGCTGATGCTTGGTGGCGTCGAGGAATTCGGAAAAGTCGCCGCCGAGGCAGAAGCAGCCTGCTAGGCCGCGCAGCACCACGACGCGGACGTCATCGTCGACGGCGGCTTCGTGGAAGGTCTTGGCGAGGCTCGCATAGGCGCGCCTGTCGAGTACGGGCCGGCCGTCGTCCGAGGAAACCGTGACGATCAGCGCGTGGCCACGCAATTCGGGTTGCGGGTGGGTATTCATGGCGGGTCTCCAAATCTCACGAGGCCTGTTTCATTCCGAGCCTGTCGGGGTATCCCCTGGCCAGCACCGGCGCGTAATGATTGCGGCGCGAACGCACGACATCGAGTGTATGTTCGTTGAAGGTGAGCAGCGTGGCGACGACCTGTTGGTTGCCGTAGGTGCGCTGGTAGCCGAGCGGCGTAGCCAGGAAGTGCAGCTGCAGCGCCCGCAGGACCCACATCGGCTCGAATTCGATGATGACCTGGTTGATGCTGCGCGGCAGCCCCCACTCGACGAAGCCGGCGATCAGCTCGGTGCCGACCGTCGACACGCCGCGCTTGCCGTCACGAAAGCCCGGCGCCACCGCATAGCGGGTCAGTTCCCAGACATTCGGCCCCGAGGGCGGCGTCCCTTCATAAAGGTCCGCCAGCACTTCGGTCAGAAGATGTGCCCGTGTCGTCGGCAGCAACCGCTGGTAGCCGGCGACCTCGCCGTTGCGGATGACGATCTGGTGCACCGCCTCGTCATGGTCGAACTGGTCAATCTCCAGGCCATCGGGGCGCTGAAGATCGGTCCACCCCATTTCCTCGACGAAGATCTTGTAGCGCAAACGATGGACGGCCTCCCAGAGGTCGGGACGATCCATCAATTCCTGTGTGGTAAGGGAAAAAAGCATTAGCCGTCTCCTGGTTTCAAGAGGAAGATACGGCCGAGCTTTCCCGAAAAAATTACGCGATCACGTAGGCAAGAATTTCTAGGCCGGCGCGGCCGACCTAACTAATATAGCCGCGCCTAATCGCTTCCGCGACCGCCTGCACCCGATTGACGGCACCAAGTTTGCTTTTGGCGTTAAGGAGATGTTTCTCGGACGTGTGCTCCGAGATACCTAAAATTTGAGATATCTCCCACTCGGACTTGCCGACGGCTGCCCACTGCAGGCATTCGCGCTCGCGCGGCGTCAATTCAATGTGATCGATGGTCTTGCCCGCCATAGTGTGGATTTGCATGGCGCGGCCGATCGCATAGGTCGACACCAGCGACACGATTCCGAACTCGGCCTCCGAAAGTTCGACGGCCTCGCCGCCCAGTGACACCATGACGATCAGGCCGTCGAGGGTGATCAGCGGGAAGGCTAGGCCATCGCGCAGCTTGAACTCCCTGGCGTCGCCCATGACTTCGCCGCTGCTCTTGTCGATGCGAATGCTTTCGGACGCTTCGCGCCACTGGAACGGCGCCTGAAGCTGCTTCATGTGGCTGACGACGGGGTCGTGATCGACATAGTTGCGTGCCACGTAGCGCTCCAGCCATTCGCCCGGCCAGTCGCACAACAGCACGTGGTCCTTCTGCTGGCCGCGCGGCGTGCCCGGCTGCGGAACGGTTCCCGCCATCAGCGCCGTCAGGCCGAAATCCGACGTGACGCCAAGCAGCCTTTCACAGACCGCAGCCGCCGTGTTGGCGTGCTGCAGCTGATCGATGTATTCCAGTGTGCGATCGAAATGACCCATCGCAACATCTACCCCATGTTGCCTGCCGCCTCAGAGATCGATGGTAGATGCCCGACACACGCCTCGCCATCAACCCCGGATTGCAAAGCTGCACCGCTTTCGTGTCGCCGGCGAATGCCCTCCCTTTCGGCGGCGCCGCGCTGCTACTTGCAAACCCACTAAACCATACGCCTAAATCGGCAAGTTGAAATCAAAAACCATTGTGCCTGCGTCATTTTCGTACGAAAAGCCGAAAGCATGACGGGCGGAGCTCTATTGTGACATTGCGGTGGATACTCATCGCCCTGGTATCGATACTGGTCGGGGCGCAGTCGTTTGCCGGCATCGCCGCCGCCGAGCCGCAGGTGCCGGTGCTGTGGGACGCCAAGGAGCGGCTGCCGAAGCCCGATCTTTCGGCGCTGCCGCGGTTGAGATTCCTCACCACCACCGATTTTCCGCCGTTCAACTTTCTCGATGGCGCCGGGCGGCTGTCCGGCTTCCATGTCGATCTGGCACGGGCGATCTGCGCCGAACTCGGCATCGCCGAAAAGTGCCAGATCCAGGCGCTGCCCTGGGGCGAGCTCGACGCAGCGCTGCAGAAGGGCGAAGGCGAGGCGATCATTGCCGGCATCGCCGCCACGCCGGAGAGCCGATCCAAATACGCGTTCTCGCGTTCCTATCTGCAGTTTCCTGCGCGCTTCATCATGCCGAAGACAACGGCCTTGGCGGAGCCGATCTTGGACAAGTTGCGCAGCAAGCGCGTCGGCGTGATCGCAGGTTCGGCGCATGAGCGCATGCTGCGCGCCTATTTCGGCGCCGTTCAGGTCGTCCCCCTCGACAGCCCGGAAAAGCTCTACGGCGACCTCAAGGCCGGCAAGATAGACGCCGCCTTCGGCGACGGGATGCGCTTTGCCTTCTGGCTGGGCGGCACGGATGCTGCGGGCTGCTGCCGTTTCGCCGGGGGGCCGTATCTGGCGCCGGAATATCTGGGATCGGGCATGGCCATCGCCACCAGGGCCGGCGATCCGGCACTGGCCGCGGCCATGGACTACGCGCTGCAGGAGATCTCGGTGAAAGGCACCTTCGCCGAATTCTATCTGCGCTATTTCCCGGTCAGTTTTTTTTGATTCCAAGGGCCACGGCCCAGGGCTTTGTTGAGATTCGGGTCAGGCCGAGCCGAGAATGATGGGTTCCGAGAACCGGAGCGGAGCGTAGTTTTGGGTACGTGAGCACCGGAAGCGCAGGAAACCCGCCATTCGCAGGCTGGCATCACCTGAATATCAGCAAACCCTAGGTGAGCGTGCGAAGGCGGGCCTTGGCCGCACGCGCGATAGCGGCGACGGTCAGCGTGTCGAGGTCGAGCTTCAGGCGGATGAGTTGCAGCACCCGCACTTCCTCCATGCGCATTTCGAGATCGACGGCGGCGACCTCGAAGGCGGCGGCATAGGCGGTGTCGCGCAACCTTTCGGGCAGCGCTTCGGCGACGCTCGCCAGCACACCTTCCAGGCCGTCCTTTTCGTGCAGGCTCTTCTGGCAATCCTGGGCGATGCCGACCAGCCTGTCGTGGTTGAAATCCTCGAACACCGGCCATGTGCGGACGACGTCGCCGATGCGCGCCAGTTCGACATCGGTCATGTCGCGGTCGGAAGCCGAGGTGATGACCATCAGGTAGATCAGGGCTTCATGCGGGGTCGGCAATGGCATCCAGGAACTCCTTGAAAGGGCCTCGTAGTTAGGAACAGCATATCGGCGCCGCAAGGAAAAGCAGCCGCCATCGTTGACGCCCAAGGCAGGCACGCCTAGAGACCGGTTGAAAACATCCCTTCCGGCGGCGCCGGCGAACGACTTGGAAACAGTGACATGGCGGGATCAAACATCATCGATCTCAATCCCGAGACGCTTGTGGCGGCGGCCGAAAGCAAGGCCTGGCCGTTCGAGGAAGCCAAAAAGATCATCGAGCGCTATAAGAACACGGACTTTCCGCAGACCGTCCTGTTCGAGACCGGCTACGGGCCGTCCGGCCTGCCGCATATCGGCACCTTCGGCGAGGTCGCGCGCACCTCGATGGTGCGCCACGCCTTCCGCGTGCTGACCAGGGACGCGGTCAAGACCAAGCTGCTGTGCTTCTCCGACGACATGGACGGCATGCGCAAGATCCCCGACAGTGTGCCCGATCGCGCAGCACTCGAGCCTTATCTGCACCAGCCGCTGTCGTCGGTGCCCAATCCGTTCGGCGGCGATTATGCAAGCTTCGCCGACCACAACAACGTGATGCTGTGCCGCTTCCTGGACACGTTCGGCTTCGACTACGAATTCGCCAGCGCGACCGAGTATTACAAGGCCGGCCGTTTCGACGCGGTGCTGCTGCGCGCGGCCGAACGCTATGACGAGATCATGGCGGTGATGCTGCCAACGCTTGGGTCGGAGCGCCAGGCTACCTACAGCCCGTTCCTGCCGATCTCGCCGAAGAGCGGCCGCGTGCTTTACGTCCCGATGAAGCATGTCGACGCCAAGGCCGGCACCATCACCTTCGACGATGAAGGCACCGAAACCACGCTTTCGATCAAGGGCGGCAATGTGAAGCTGCAGTGGAAGCCTGACTTCGGCATGCGCTGGGCGGCGCTGGGCGTCGATTTCGAAATGTTCGGCAAGGACCACCAGACGAATGCGGTGGTCTACGACCGCATCTGCAACATCCTGGGCGGACGGGCGCCGGAGCATTTCGTCTACGAACTGTTCCTGGACGAGAACGGCCAGAAGATTTCGAAGTCGAAGGGTAACGGCATCACCATCGATCAGTGGCTGGCCTATGCGCCGACGGAAAGCCTCGGTCTCTACATGTACCAGCGGCCGCGGCAGGCCAAGAAGCTCTATTTCGACGTCATCCCGCGGACCGTCGACGAGTATTACACTTTCCTCGCCGCCTATCCGCGGCAGGACTGGAAGGAGCGGCTGGGCAATCCGGTCTGGCACATGCATGACGGCAACCCGCCCGCCATCGACCTGCCGGTGCCGTTCTCGCTGCTGCTCAATCTGGTCAGCGCTTCCAACGCCCAGAACAAGGATGTTCTGTGGGGCTTCATCTCGCGCCATGCGCCGGGCGTGACGCCGACGACGCATCCCGAACTCGACAGGCTGACGGGCTATGCGATCCGCTACTTCGACGATTTCGTGAAGCCGGCCAAGGTCTACCGCGCCGCCGACACGGTGGAGCGCGAAGCGCTGGGCAAGCTCTCGGAGGCGCTCGCCGCATTGCCGGCCGCCGCCGATGGCGAGGCGATCCAGAACGCGGCGCTCAACGTCGCGCGCCGGATCGAGCGCTACCAGGACCATTCGAAGCAGAGCCCGGAAGGTGGGCCGGGTGTTTCCGTCGCCTTCTTCCAGATGATCTACCAGGTGCTGATCGGCCAGGAGCGCGGTCCGCGCTTCGGGTCCTTCGCGGCGCTCTATGGCATAACCGAAACGCGCGCACTCATTGGGCGGGCGCTGGCTGGTCAGCTAGCGGCGTAAGGTCGCCGTTCTCTTCCTGCAGTATCGAGCCCGGCGCCTGAGGCGCGGGGCTCGGTGCCGGCGGAACCGGCGGCAGGCCGGAAAGGTTTGGCGCCGATCCGAAAATGCCCTTTTTTGCCGCGCGCGCCTTCTCGCCGGCCTCGGCATAGGGACCGCCCTCGGCGGCGCGGGCCCAGCCGTTCTCGACCAGCCATTGCCCGACATCCTGCTTGCCGATGCGGCATTCGGCGGTGATCAGGTCGCGGCCGCCCTCGGGCGGCACGGTGCAGACCACTGCACGGCCGCGCAGGAAGGCGCGGAACGCCGTGCGCGCCCGGATGCCGCAAGGCCAGGACCTGCCGCCGTCATCGGCGCAGGTCTCGTCCTGTCTGACGACATCGACACCCGAAAGCGCCACCGAATAACCCTTCGCCTCGATCACGCCGGCGGCTAACGCCACCGGCTGAAACAGCTTTGTGCCGTTCCAGTCGTCGGGCATTTTCAGCTTGGGCGGGCCGGCCAGCGCAAGGTCGCTCAACGGCGCGCGCGGTTCGGCCCGCTCGAGTTCCTCGGCGGTGAGCGGCGGCGGCGCCACGATATCGGGATCGATCGACCTGGAATGGGGTGCCGGCATTATCGGCTGCGGCCCTGGGATGGCCGAGGTGGCCGGCTCCTCGGGCGCGGCGTCGACGTCTGGCTCGATCTGATCGACAGTGACGGTGCCGCTGCCTTCGCCACGCTGCACGGTACGACCGCCGGTGACGACCAGCGCCGCCATCGCCGGGACCGCCAGGACGGCTATGGAGAGATGGAACAGCCGCACCTACTGGCTTGCCCAGACGATCCGCGCCACCCATTCGACATCGCGCATCGGGATATCGCGATCCGGATGCTCGGGATTGAGCGAGATCAGCACGATCGACTTCGTCGTATGGCGATCCAGCACCTTGGCCATCACCTCGCCGGCATTGGTCTTGACGACGACACGGTCGCCCTTGCGGGTGGCGGCGCCCGGCTCGACGATCAGCACATCGCCATTGCGGTAGAGCGGCAGCATGGAATCGCCCTGCACCTGCAGCGCATAGGACGTCTCGGTCGCCTGCGCCGGCAGCTCGACCAGATCCCAGCCCTGCCCCGCCGGAAAGCCGGCATCGTCGAAGAAGCCGCCTGCGCCGGCCTGGGCGAAGCCGAGCAGCGGCACCGAAGGCCGCCGCGCGGGCGCGAGGCCGGTCTTGTCGCGGCCCTCGACCAGGCCGGTGAATTCGTCGAGCGAAGCACCCGTCGCCTCGATGATCTTGGCCAGCGATTCGGTCGAGGGCCAGCGCGGGCGCCCATCCGAGGACAGCCGCTTGGACTTGTTGAAGGCGGTCGAATCGAGACCCGCGCGCCTTGCCAGGCCCGAGGCCGACAGCGAATAGCGCTCGGCGAGAGCATCGATGGCGGCCCAGACGCGATCATGCGAGAGCACTTTGCTCTCCTCCGGAACAGGAAAAAATACCTTTCCTTTCTAGTCCGCAACCGCTCGATTGTCCACCCGCCAGGCGGCGGATCATCAACAAAGCGACAGCGCCGCACGTGGCTCGCCGCGCGCGCGGCCAGCCCTGATCAGGCCAGTCCCTTGGCCAGGCCGCGCAGGCCCTGATGGGAGGCCATGAACATCCGCTCGGCCTCGGTGGGTGGGCGTGGTTGAGCAGAACGGCCAAGCGCAGCCACAACCTCGTCAATGTCGAGAAAGCGGCGACCGCGACGATCGTAAACGCCGCCCGTGGTCATGATCAGCGCAGCCGTTTCGCCATTGTCGAGCACGAAACGGTGCTTGCCGATGACCTGCGTGCCTTCCCAGGTCTCGATCGAGGACACCACCTCGAAGTGCCGCCACAACCGGATCTCGCGTACATAGGTCGTTTGCAGCCCGCCGATCATCGGCGCCCAGCCATTCTTGCGCGCCAGTGCGATCAGGCCGGCGCGCAGGAATATGTCAATGCGTCCGAGATCGGCCAGCATCATGTAGCGCGCATTGTTGAGATGGCTGTTGAAGTCGATATCGGTCGGCAGGCAGCGAAAGGCTAGCCGGCTCTCGCCGCCTATCTGATAGGGGCCACGGCGAGATGCCGTGGCCATCATGCGCGCCATACGCGCCCAGACATACATTACAGCGCCGCGCGTCCTATTGGACGCGCAAGGGACGCTGCAACACCCTTGATCCTGCGCATGCGTCAGGCGGCCTTCTTCACCTCGCCCTTCGCATAGGGGTCGAAACGACCGTAGAAGGTCTCGCCCTTCTCGGCCATGTCGAGCAGCAGCTTAGGCGCCTTGAACTCGGCGCCGTACTTCTTCTGCAGGCCCTTGGCGATCTTGACGAACTGCTTCGCGCCGATGCCATCGATGTAGGACAGCGCGCCGCCGGTGAAGGGGGCGAAACCGAAGGCGAGGATCGAGCCGACATCGGCCTCGCGCGGATCGGTGACGATGCCCTCTTCCATCACCCTTGCGGCTTCCAGGGCGATGGTGACCAGCAGGCGCTGCTGCAGCTCCTCATAGTCGACCTTTTCCGGCTTGAGCTGCGGATAGAGGTCCTTCAGGCCAGGCCACAGCTTCTTCTTGGCCGGCTTCGCCGGATAGTCGTAGAAGCCCTTGCCGTTCTTGCGGCCTGCGCGGCCGTGCGTGTCGACCATGGTGTTTATCAGCGCCATCTGCTTGGGGTCGACGGCCTTATCGCCGAGATCCCTGATGGTCTGCTTCATGATCTTCTGGGCAAGATCGATCGCCGTTTCGTCGGTCAGCGCCAAGGGGCCGACCGGCATGCCGGCGGCCTTTGCCGCGTTCTCGATCATCGGCGCCGGGACGCCCTCGATCAGCATCTTGTAGGCTTCCGACATGTAGCGGAGCACGCAACGATTGACATAGAAGCCGCGCGTGTCGTTGACGACGATCGGCGTCTTCTTGATGGCGCGCACGAAGTCGATCGCGGTGGCCAAAGCCTTGTCGCCGGTCTTCTTGCCGAGGATGATCTCGACCAGCATCATCTTGTCGACCGGCGAGAAGAAGTGGATGCCGATGAAGTTCTTCGCCCGGGCCGAATTCTTGGCCAGCGCGGTGATCGGAATGGTCGAGGTGTTCGAAGCGAAGATCGCCGCCGGCTTCAGCACGGCTTCCGCCTGTTCGGTGGCGGCCTTCTTGACGGCCGAATCCTCGAACACTGCCTCGACCACCAGGTCGCAGCCGGCGAGGTCGGCATAGTCGGCTGTCGGCGTGATCAGCGACAGGAGCTTGTCCTTCTCCTCGGGCTTGGCGCGGCCCTTCTTCACCTGGTCCGACACCAGGCTGTCGGAATGCGCCTTGCCCTTCTCGGCGGACTCCATGTCGCGGTCGAGCAACACCACCGGGATGCCGGCCTTGGCCGTGACATAGGCGATGCCGGCGCCCATGAAGCCGGCGCCGAGAATGCCGATCTTCTTGAACTTGGTTTCCGGCACGCCGGCCGGGCGGCGGGCGCCCTTGTTCAGCTCCTGCAGCGACACGAACAGCGAGCGGATCATCGCCGCCGCTTCCTTGCTCTGCATGATCTCGGT
This sequence comes from Mesorhizobium sp. LjNodule214, assembly GCF_964252735.1. Classification (NCBI taxonomy): domain Bacteria; kingdom Pseudomonadati; phylum Pseudomonadota; class Alphaproteobacteria; order Hyphomicrobiales; family Phyllobacteriaceae; genus Mesorhizobium; species Mesorhizobium sp. LjNodule214. Next base: position 1,642,371 of record NZ_CAXUPE020000001.1, on the reverse strand, counting down.
GAAATAGCGCTGCTCGATGCGCAATCCGGTGTCGAACGGCACCAGCAGGCCTTCATAGACGCATTTCAGGATGGCGGCGGCGGCCGGATAATTGCCATAGGTCTCGCGGCGCAGGATGGCGATGGCCGGCGGCCACAGGTTGAAGCCGGCGGGCGAGTAGATCTGGCCGCCGGGCAGCTTGAAACCCTTCTCGTCCCACGGCTGGACGGCCTTCAGGCCGTTCCTGATCATCGCCTTGGCGGTCTCGACAAGGTTCTTGGGTTCGGCGATCTCATGGATCAGGCCCATCGACTTCGCCTTCTGCGGCGACAGCGTCTGGCCGGTGGTGAGCATCTGCAGCGCCTGCTGCTGATCGGTCAGCCGCGGCACGCGCTGGGTGCCGCCGGCGCCGGGGAAGATGCCGACCTTGACTTCCGGCAAGGCCATCTTGACCTTGTCTGAGTCAGCGGCAACGCGGCCATGGCAGGCCAGCGACAGTTCGAAGGCGCCACCCATGCAGGTGCCGTTGATCGCCGACACCCAGGGTTTGCCCGACGTCTCCAGCTTGCGGAACAGGCCGGTCATGCGGCCGGCATTGTCGAACAGCAGCCTGGCCGCCTTCTCCGGGTCCTTGGACTTCTCCTTGGCAAAGACCGTCAGCATCTTCTGCAGCATGGTCAGGTCGGCGCCACCCGAGAAGCTGTCCTTGCCCGAGGTGATCACCGCGCCCTTGATGCCGGCGTCGGCCACCGCCTGGTCGATGATCTTGTCGAGTTCGTTCATCACCTCTTCGGTGAAGACGTTCATCGAGCGGTCGGGCATATCCCAGGTGACCAGCGCAATGCCGTCGGTGTCGGTCTCAACCGTGAAGTTTGTATAGGTCATGTCTTTCTCCTTCCGGCCGAAAATCAGACGCGTTCGATGATGGTTGCGGTGCCCATGCCGGCACCGATGCACAGCGTCACCAGCGCGGTGTTGAGGTCGCGGCGCTCCAGCTCGTCCAGCACGGTGCCGAAGATCATCGCGCCGGTGGCACCAAGCGGATGGCCCATGGCGATCGCGCCGCCATTGACGTTGATCTGGTCATGCGGGATGTCGAAGGCCTGCATGTAGCGGAGCACTACCGAGGCGAAGGCCTCGTTGAGCTCGAACAGGTCGATGTCCGACAGCTTCATCTTGGCGCGCTGCAAAAGCTTCTCGGTGACGTCGACCGGGCCGGTCAGCATCAGCACCGGCTCGGAGCCGATGTTGGCGAAGGCGCGGATGCGCGCGCGCGGCTTCAGCCCCATCGCCTTGCCGGCCTTCTTGGAGCCGAGCAGCACGGCAGCGGCACCGTCGACGATGCCGGACGAATTGCCGGCATGGTGAACGTGGTTGACCTCTTCCACCTCGGGGTGCTTCTGCACCGCGACGGCATCGAAGCCGCCCATTTCGCCGGGCATGACGAAGGACGGGTTGAGCGAGGCCAGCGACTGCATGTCGGTCGACGGCCGCATGTGCTCGTCATGGTCGAGGATGGTGAGGCCGTTCTGGTCCTTGATCGGGATCACCGAATTCTTGAAGCGGCCGTCTGCCCAGGATTTGGCGGCGCGCTTCTGGCTCTCGACCGCATAGGCGTCGACGTCATCGCGCGAAAAACCATATTTGGTGGCGATCAGGTCGGCCGAGATGCCTTGCGGCACGAACCAGCCGGGCAGGCCGACGGAAGGGTCCATGAACCAGGCGCCGCCGGAGGCGCCCATGCCGACGCGCGACATCGATTCGACGCCGCCGGCAATGACGATCTCGTCGGCGCCTTGCGCGATCTTGGCGGCGCCGAAATTGATGGCGTCGAGACCGGAAGCGCAGAAGCGCGAGATCTGCATGCCGGGTGCCTTGGTGTCGTAGCCGGCCTCAAAGGCGGCGGCGCGCGGAATGACCGAGCCCGCCTCGCCGACCGGGTCGACGCAGCCGAAGATGATGTCGTCGACAGTGCCGGTGTCGAGCCCGTTGCGGTCGCGCAGCGCTTCCAGCACCTTGGCGCCCAGCCGCACCGCCGGCACCTCGTGCAGCGAGCCATCCTTCTTGCCCTTGCCGCGCGGTGTGCGCACGGCGTCGTAGACATAAGCTTCGGCCATTTTCATGCTCCTTGGGTTTGCTGAAAAGCTGCTCAGAGAGAGCGTCCGATCAGCAATTTCATGATCTCGTTGGTGCCGCCGTAGATGCGCTGGACGCGGGCATCGCGGTACATGCGGGCGATCGGATATTCATTCATGTAGCCATAGCCGCCATGCAATTGAAGGCATTCGTCGACCACTTTTCCCTGCAGGTCGGAGAGCCAGTATTTGGCCATCGATGCGGTCACCGGGTCGAGGCCGCCGGCGACGTGACGGGCAACACAGTCATTGTAGAAGACGCGGCCGATGGTGGCTTCGGTCTTCAGCTCGGCGAGCTTGAACTGGGTATTCTGGAAGTCGATGATCGCCTTGCCGAAGGCCTTGCGCTCCTTGACGTAGTCGATGGTCAGCGCCAGTGCACGCTCGATCATGGCAATCGCCCCGGTGCCGATCTGCAGCCGCTCCTGCGGCAATTGCTGCATCAACTGGATGAAGCCCTGGCCTTCCTCGTGGCCGAGAAGGTTGGCGGTCGGCACGCGCACGTCGTTGAAGAACAGTTCCGACGTGTCGTTGGCCTTGAGCCCTATCTTGTCGAGGTTGCGGCCGCGCTCGAAGCCATCGACCTCGTCGGTCTCGACGACGATCAGCGAGGTGCCCTTGGCGCCCTTGGCCGGATCGGTCTTGGTGACGACGATGACGAAATTGGCAAGCTGGCCGTTGGTGATGAAGGTCTTCGAACCGTTGATTCTGTACTGGTTGCCGTCCTTTTCGGCACGCGTCATGACGCCCTGCAGGTCCGAGCCGGCGCCTGGCTCGGTCATGGCGATGGCGCCGATCAATTCGCCGGTCGCCAGCTTCGGCAGCCACTTCTTCTTCTGCTCCTCCGAGCCGTAGTGGAGGATGTAGGGAGCGACGATCGAATTGTGCAGGCCGATGCCGAAACCGTCGACGCCGACATGGCCGATCGCCTCGATGATGGCGCTCTCATGCGCGAAGGTGCCGCCTGAGCCGCCATATTCCTCCGGCATCGAGGCGCAGAGCAGGCCGGCCGAACCGGCCTTCAGCCAGCTCTCGCGATCGACCATCTCGTTCTTCTCGAACTCATCATAGCGCGGCGCGATTTCTTCCGACATGAAGCGATGCGCCATGTCGTAGAGCATGCCGACCTCGTCCGCCGCCCAGGCGGGCTTCGGCAGGCCAAGAACTTCGGCTGGATTTGTCGCCACGATTTCCTCCGCGTTCCGACAATTGTGGGCCGGCTGTACCGGCCCGCCAAACCTAGAACGCTTCCGCCGGCAGCGCCATTAGCGTGTCCGCGCCACTGGAAATGCGGGCGAGATGTGCCGACGTCTCCGGCATGATCCGCTCCATGAAGAAGCGCGCCGTCACCAGCTTGTTGTCGTAGAAGGGCGCCGAACCGTTGGCGCCGTCAGCCAGTTTCACCCCGGCCGCCTTGGCCATCTGCGCCCACATATAGCCCAGCGCCACCAGGCCGAAGAGATGCATGTAGTCGGTCGAGGCGGCACCGGCATTGTCGGGCTTGGCCATGCCGTTCTGCACCAGCCACATGGTCGCCGCCTGCAGGTCGTTGAGGCCCTTCTTCAGCGCCTTGGTGAAGGGCGCCATCTTCGCGTCCGCGCGGTTTTCCTCGCAGAACTCGCCGACCTCCTTGAAGAAGGCCTGCACGGCGCGGCCGCCGTTCAGGGCGAGCTTGCGGCCGACGAGATCAAGCGCCTGGATGCCGTTGGCGCCTTCATAGATCATGGCGATGCGGGCATCGCGCACGAACTGGCTCATGCCGTGCTCTTCGATATAGCCGTGGCCGCCGAACACCTGCTGCGCCATGACGGCATGGTCGAAGCCCTTGTCGGTGAGCACGCCCTTGACCACCGGCGTCAGCAAGCTGGTGTAGTCGTCCGCCGACTGGCGGTCCTTGTCGTCGCCCGAGCGGTGGGCAATGTCGGACTTGATCGCCGTCCACAGCGCCAGCGCGCGGCCGGCCTCGTTGAAGGCCTTCATTGTCATCAGCGAACGGCGGATGTCGGGATGGACGATGATCGGGTCGGCCTTCTTGTCCGGCGCCTTGGCGCCGGACAGCGAACGGCCCTGCAGGCGGTCCTTGGCGTAGGACACGGCGTTCTGGTAGGCGATCTCCGACAGCGAAAGCCCTTGCAGGCCGACGCCGAGACGAGCCTCGTTCATCATCGTGAACATGGCCTTCAGGCCGCCATTGGCCTCGCCGAGCAGCGTGCCTTCCGCCTCGTCATAATTCATGACGCAGGTCGAATTGCCGTGGATGCCCATCTTCTCCTCGATCGAACCGCAGGAGAGCGTGTTCTTCTCGCCGGGATTGCCCGAGCCATCGAGCTTGAGCTTCGGCACGATGAACAGCGAAATGCCCTTCACGCCTTCCGGCGCGCCTTCGATGCGGGCCAGCACCAGATGGACGATGTTGTCCGCCATGTCGTGTTCGCCGGCCGAGATGAAGATCTTCTGGCCGGAAATCTTGTAGGTGCCGTTGCCGTTCGACACGGCCTTGGTGCGCAGCAGGCCGAGATCGGTGCCGCAATGCGGCTCGGTCAAGTTCATGGTGCCGGTCCAGGCGCCCTCGACCAGTTTCGGCAGCCATGTCGCCTTCTGCTCGTCGGTGCCATGGGTGATGATCGCCGCGATCGCCCCTTGCGTCAGGCCGGGATACATCATCAGCGCCATGTTGGCGGAGACCATATATTCGGCAACCGCGGTATGCACCGCATAGGGAAGGCCCTGGCCGCCAAACTCGACCGGCGCGGCCAGCCCCATCCAGCCACCTTCGCGGTACTGGTCGAAGGCTTCCTTGAAGCCTTTCGGCGTCGTCACCGAGCCGTCGTCATGGCGCACGCAGCCTTCCATGTCGCCGACGCGGTTCAACGGATGCATGACGTTCTCGGCAAGCTTGGCGCCTTCGGCGAGGATCGCCTCGACCACGTCGGGCGTCGCGTCGGAGAATCCGGGAAGATTGGAATAGCGCTGGTAGCCCAGCACGTCGTTGAGAACGAACAGCGTGTCCTGGACCGGGGCCCTGTAGATCGGCATGCGTTTCCTCCACCATGCGGTCTTGGCCCCAAAATCGTGCCGTGCTCGGCAGACGGACCAATGCTGAAGCCCGGATAGCAAAAATTGACGTTTGCGTAAACGTCAATTTTTGCCGTTGCGACAAATTTTCCCTGGCACCATGCATCCGAACGGTAGCGGCCCCGCGTCAAGGACGCCAGCGCGGCGGACGCATCTCTTCGTGAGGGAGCAACGCAAAGAGCCGCGCGGCACGGGCCGCGCGGCTCTCATTGGTCAATAGGCGGTTTGCCGGATGCCGGCGGATCAGCTGGCCGCGCTGGCTTGCGGCGCCGAACGCTCGGCGAGCATCTGCCGCACGGCGGCCATCGAGCCGCTGAGCTCGTTGATAGCGTCCTCGATGAGCGCACGCTGCTTCTGCAGGCGGGCAAGCTGCTTCTCGGATTTGTCCAGCGCCAGCCGCAACTGCTTGGTGTTGGAGCCGGTCGGATCGTAGAGATCCATCATCTGCTTGACGTCGCGCAGCGAGAAGCCGACCTTGCGGCCGAGCAGGATCAGCTTCAGCCTTGCCCTGTCGCGGCGCGTGTAGAGACGGGTCGAACCGTCGCGCTGCGGATTGAGAAGGCCCTTGTCTTCGTAGAAGCGCAAGGTGCGCAGCGTGACGCCGTATTTCTTGGCCATCTCGCCGATGCGGACAAGATCCTCGCCGGCATCACTCGGTATGTCATTGGTATTGGCCGCGGCTTCGCCGGGCGAAACAAGTTTCATGGTCACTGGCTTTCCCCGTTTGGTGGCACCGCGGTCCGGGACCTTGCGTCGCCTGAGTGGAAGCGGGGGCATGCTTCCAGTCGTGGTTTCAACAAACAAATCGCAAAAGGCGGGATCTGCGCACCGTTTACGTTTACGTCAATGCTATACCGATAGCCGTCTCATGACGCAAGGGCGTTCTCGGGCCAGAACTTTATGCCGCACCCGACAGGCAGCCCGTCAAGGATGTTGCAACTTCTTAAGCTTGGTTAACGCGTTGTTTACCACGTTGGGTGAAATGTGCGCATGTCGGTCACCCGTGTTTATTCTGTAGCGAATTTTTCACGGTTTTTCGAAGCGCGGGTGAAACCCGGGAGGCTCGTCTTCCACCGCAGCAGAACCGCGCGGTCGTCTTCGTTCCCGGCAGGACTTTGGGGAATCCGGTCACGAGCCGGCCATTCTGAACACGGGCGCATCGATGAACAGCAAGCGGTCCTATCTCGATACACTCAATGCCGGCAGGCAGCGCAAGCCGACCACCACGCTCGAACAGCTGAACCGCTCCCTGGAAACGTTGGAACAGCGGCTGGAGCGGACGCGCGAGGATACCGCCGAACGTTTCGAACCGCGCCGGCCTGCAGCCGAACCGCGTTACGCCAGCGCCCAGCCCTATAACCAGCAGCGCTGGTACGAGGACCCACAGCCCGCGCCGCGGCCGAAGAGCCCGGCGCCGTCAGCACCTGCCTTCGACCAGAACTACCAGGCGATCGCGCGCGACATCGACCGCGTGCGCGGCCAGGAGGACAGCGTCGCCGTGGTCGGCAAGATCGCCGGCGAATTGCGCGGCCTGCGCGAGGAACTGCGCCACCAGATGACCGCCGGGTTGAAGCGCGAATTCGATGCGCTGCGCAAGGACATCGAGCTGGCCTTCCAGGCAAGCGGGCAATCGGGCGGCCAGGCGGGCAAGAGCAGCGCCGAACTCGGCGTCGAATTCGAGCGGCTTTCGGGCGCCATCCAGACGCTGGCCGAAAAGAGCGACGACAGAAGCGTCAACATGCTGCGGCTCGAGGTGGAGCAGGTCAAGGCGGCACTCGACACGCTGGCGCGCGAGGAGAGCGTGCAGGCGGTCGACCGTCGCTGGGACGATTTCGACCGCCGCTGGAGCGCTTTCGAGGACCGCGTCGACGCCGATCAGCGTAAGCGCTCTGACGGTGCCGGCCTTACGGCGCTGACCGAGCGGCTCGAACAGATCAGCAGTGCGGTCAACAATCTGCCGGAATCGCTGTCGCTGCGGTCGCTGGAGGAAAAGGTCCGCACGCTTGCCGGCGCCGTCGACCACTTCGTCAGCCAGCAGAGCAATCGCAGCAGCGAAACGTTCGGCATGATCGACGAGCGGCTGGACGAGATTTCACGCGCCATCGTCGCCTCGACAGTCGCGGCGCAGGCCAACGCCTTCGATGCCGAGCCCTTCGAGCGCATCGAGAGGCGGATCGCCTCGCTGGCGCAGCAGATCGAAGAGGTCACACAGGCTCAGCCAAGCGGCGAAGTCATCGACCGCCTCAACATGCTGTCGAACCGTGTCGATGAACTGGCCGGCCGCGCCAATCTGCCGGAACAGGCGATGGAGCGGCTCGGCAAGCAGATCGCGCTCATCGCCGACAGAATAGACCGCGCGCCGGCCATGCCGGACGCCGACTATATCTTCCAGGGTCTGGAACAGCGCTTCGACGCGCTGTCAGGGATCATGGAACGCCGCCAGGGCGACGCGATCGAACAGGGCAACATGCTGTTTCGCGATCTCGAGCGGCGGCTGGAGGAAGTCGCCGACAGGCTGGACCAGCGCATGCCGCAAGCCGACAGCGCCGGCATCATGGACGCCATCGACGTCCGCTTCACCGCTCTAGCCAAGCGCCTGGAGACACGGGTTCCCGATCCCGCCAACGAAGCGGCGATCCGTGGCCTGGAGAGCCGGCTCGAAGACATTTCAAGCCGGCTGGAATCGTCGGCCGCGCAGGTCGCCGGCATCGACCCGGCACTGATCCGCAGCCTGGAGGCGCAGGTTTCCGGCCTTTCGGCGCACCTGACCAAGCCCGGCACGCCGCTGCCGGAATTCGAGGACATCAGCCCGCGCCTCAACGAGATCGAGAAGTCGCTGGCCGGGACCCGCGATTCCATCCTCAGCGCGGCGCGCGAGGCGGCCGAGAGCGCGGTGCGCTCGATGGCCGATACGAGTGCCAACACGGCGGCCGTCAGCGGCCTCGCCCAGGACCTGAAGACGCTCGAATCCCTGACACGCCGTTCGGACGAGCGCAATTCGCGCACCTTCGAGGCCATCCACGACACGCTGCTCAAGATCGTCGATCGCCTGGGCTCGCTGGAAACCAGCGAACCGATGGAGGCCGTCAGCGAACTCGTGGACCCGCAACCAACGGGCAAGCGGGGCGGACGCGGCTCCAAGATCGCGGTGCAGGACGCGCCGTCGATGGATATCGACCAGCCGCTGCCGCTGACCGGAGACATGGCCGACCTCGACGGCCGCGCCGCCGCCATCCTGCGCAACGAACCGGTTACGCGTGGCGAACCGGTTACGCGTGGCGAACCTGCCCCGCGCACGCCGGCGGAAGCTGCAGCCGCAGCCGCCATGGCGGCGCTCGGCTCGGACACGATCACCGACAAGAAGGACACGACCGGCCGCAGGAAATCGATGTTCGGCGGACTGGCCCGCGCCTTCAGGGGCAAGAAGGACCCGGATATGCCGCCGCTGGCCGGCTCGGCGCACGATGTCGACGTACCGAGCGTCGATCTCGACGAGCCGCTCGACCCGAAGCTTGCCAACCGGCCGCTTGAGCCAGGCTCCGGCGCACCCGACCTCAACGCCATCATGAAGCGCGTGCGCGACGAGCGCGGCCAGCCGGTCAAGCGCAGCGAGGGCGACGCGGCCAAGTCGGATTTCATCGCCGCTGCCAGGCGCGCCGCGCAAGCCGCCGCCGCCGAAGCCGACGCTTTGAAGCGCCAGTCGACGATGAGCGGACCGGTCAAGGCGCTCAGGATCGGCGACCTGCTCAAGGCACGGCGCAAGCCGATCCTGATGGCGGCGGCGGCGATCATGCTGGCGCTGGCCGGCCTGCAGCTGGGCAAAGCCTTCTTCTCCGATCCTGCGCCGGTGGCCAGCAACGAAATTGCGCCGATCATCGCCCCGCAGCCGGTGGAAACCGCATCGGTCAATGCCACAAGCGAGCCGAAGGCCGAGGCCATGGTGCAGGACGCGCCGGCCCGTGCCGTCAGGCAAGCGGAGCCTTCCGAGCCGACAGTCAAGGACGACATGCTGGCGCAACCCGCCTCCGCCCAGCCATCAGGCGCCGATATGCCGATGGATGCCGTCTCCGAGCCGGCGCCCGCCCCCATGGATTCAACGGCGCCTTCCGATCAGGCGGAGCCAACCACTGCGGCGTCAGCACCTGCGGCCGCGGAACCGGCAGCATCGGATGCGGACAATCAGCCAATGGCTGCCCCGCCGGTCGCACCGACCCCGGCCCAGGACACCACGGGTGCCGTTCCTCCCGCCAATACCGCCACGGCTGCAGCCGCGGCCAAGATCGACATTCCGGCCGATGCCGGTCCGCAGGCGCTGCGCGATGCGGCCGCCGGCGGAGACGCCAAGGCTCTGTTCGAGGTCGGCTCGCGCTTTGCCGAGTCGCGCGGCGTCAAGGAAGACATGGCGGCAGCCGCCAAATGGTACGAGAAATCGGCCGAGCTCGGTTTCGCGCCGGCGGAATACCGCATCGGCAATTTCTACGAGAAGGGCATCGGCGTCGCGCGCGACATCAAGAAGGCGAAGACCTGGTACCAGATGGCGGCAGCGCAGGGCAACGCCAGCGCCATGCACAATCTGGCCGTGCTGTTCGCCATGGCGGCGGACGGCGTGACCGACAATGAATCGGCGGCGCACTGGTTCCAGGCGGCGGCCGACCTCGGCGTCAAGGACAGCCAGTTCAATCTGGGCATCCTGGCGGCCAAGGGCGTCGGCATGAAGCAGAACCTCGAGGAATCCTACAAATGGTTCGCGCTTGTCGCCAAGACCGGCGACAAGGATGCGGCGGCCAAGCGCGACGAGATCGCCAATGCGCTGCGGCCCGAGCAGCTGGAGCGGGCGCGCGTCGCCACCGAGCTGTGGAAGGCCAAGCCGCTCGACCAGGCGGCCAATTCGGCCGACATCCCCGAATCCTGGCAGGATGGCACGCCGCAGACGACCGCCAGCATCGACATGAAGAAGGCGGTCAAAAACATCCAGCTCATCCTCAACAAGAACGGCTACGAGGCCGGCGGCGCCGACGGTGTGATGGGCCAAAAGACCAAAGATGCGATCATAGCCTTCCAGACCGACAACAAGATGAAGGCGACCGGCGAAATCGACGCGGATCTGGTAAAGGCACTGCTGGCGCGCAAATAACGGCATATGCGTCGCTTCCGCGACGCCCTTGCCACACATTTGCCTGTTAACTGATTGAGATGTTTTTTGTTTCGGCGGCGCGGCATGGGTTAGACCCGGCCGCGCCGCCGGCGCAAGAAAAAATTGGCTTTTCGGTGCGACACTGCCCGCGAACGGCTGCAATCGCCGACAGGCAAACTGATCGAGACTGACGGGTGGGCATCTATCTCCCGATCGCGGAAATTTCCGTCAACGTCTTCGTACTGCTGGCCATGGGGGCGGCGGTTGGCTTCCTGTCGGGCATGTTCGGGGTTGGCGGCGGCTTTCTCATCACGCCGCTGCTGATCTTCTACAACATTCCGCCGGCGATCGCGGTCGCCACCGGCGCCAACCAGGTCATCGCCTCCTCCTTCTCCGGCGCGCTGTCGCACATGAAGCGCGGCACGCTCGACTTCAAGCTCGGCGGGGTGCTGCTTGCCGGCGGCATTGTCGGCTCGACCGGCGGCATCTTCGTCTTTGCGCTTTTGCGCCGGCTAGGTCAGCTCGACCTGTTCATCTCGCTGCTCTACGTCGTGCTGCTCGGCACGGTCGGCGGCCTCATGCTGGTCGAAAGCGTCAACGCGCTGCGCGCCACCCGCAGCGGCGCCGCTCCGGTGCTGAAGAAATCCGGCCAGCACAACTGGATCCACCGGCTGCCGCTGAAGATGCGCTTTCGCGCCTCAAAACTGTTCGTCAGCGTCATCCCGGTGCTGGGCCTCGGCGCCGGCATCGGCTTCCTGTCGTCGATCATGGGCGTCGGCGGCGGCTTCATCATGGTGCCGGCGCTGATCTACCTCCTGAAAGTGCCGACCAACGTCGTCATCGGCACCTCGCTGTTCCAGATCATCTTCACCTCGGCCTACACCACGCTGGTCCACGCCACCACCAACCAGACGGTCGACGTCATGCTCGCCTTCCTGCTGATGGCGGGCGGCGTCGCCGGCGCGCAATATGGCGCCAAGGCCGGCCAGAAGCTGCGCGGCGAGCAGCTGAGGGCGCTGCTGGCAATGCTGGTACTGGCGGTCGCCATCCGGCTTGCCGTCGATCTCTTCGTCACGCCGCCCAATCTCTATTCGCTGTCCGCCTCGGGCTTGAACTGATGGCGGGCCTGAAAGCGTTCGCAGCCGCTGCTTTCCTGTCGCTCGCCGCAGCCATATTGCCTGCAAGAGCGCAGACGCTGCCGACCGAAAGCATCCAGATCGGGCTGTCGACCGACGCCGTTTCGATCACGGCAGGGTTTTCGGGGGCCGACCTGACCATCTTCGGTTCGCTGGAAAACGCCGATCCGCTCGTCGCGCGCCAGGGACGCTACGACGTGATCGTCGTGCTCGAAGGCCCGCCACGGCCGGTGGTCGTGCGGCGCAAGGACAGGGTGCTCGGCGTCTGGATCAATCTGGAGTCGGAGACGTTCGAGAACGTGCCGGTGTCCTATTCGGTGGCAACCACGCGCCCGCTGCAGGACGTCACCGATCCGAACAGCTACAAGCAGCTCTCGCTCGGCGCTTCCAATCTCTACATGAAGCCAGCCGACGTGACCGACAGCCCGGCGACGATCGAAGAGTTCACCGCCGCGCTGAGGGACCGCAAGACCGCAACCGGCCTCTACAGCGAGAACGTCGGCGGCGTGCAGTTCCTGTCGCAGAACCTGTTTCGCGCCACCGTCAGGCTGGCGCCCAATGTCCCGGTCGGCACCCACAAGGCCCGCGCCTTCCTGTTCAAGAGCGGCATGTTCATCAAGGAAAGCTCGGCCCAGCTCGAAATCCGCAAATCCGGTTTCGAACAGTCGATCTTCCGCGTCGCGCACGACTATTCCTTTCTTTACGGCGTCTTCGCTGTATCGCTCGCCATGCTCACCGGCTGGCTTGGAAGGCTGATCTTCCGCAAAGACTAGATTTCCTCGCGAAAGCCTGTTCCCCTTTGCGGGCTCATGCGCTAGACCGCCGCCTCCCGGCGCAACAAGCGCACATCACAATCCGGTTCGGCAGAAAGGTCCGGTCACCCGGACATTGGCGCAGCAGACAAGGCGCCACCCCGCTGCCCCAGAAAAACGACAGGAAACTGCGATGCGACCAGCATTCGGCGGTATCGATTTCGGCACGTCCAATTCCACCGTCGGCGTGATCCGCGACGGACAGCCGCGGCTGGTGGCGCTGGAGGACGGCCAGGTGACGCTGCCAAGTGCTGTGTTCTTCAACTTCGACGACAACCACACCTATTTCGGGCGCCGGGCCATCGCCGACTATACCGACAGCATCGAAGGCCGCCTGATGCGTTCGCTTAAGAGCGTGCTCGGCAGTTCGCTGGTGCATGAGAAGACGCGCATCAAGGCGCGCTCGATCGGCTTCATGGAGATCGTCGGGCAATTCGTCGGCCATTTGAAGAAGAGGCTGGAGGAAGACGCCCAGGCGCCCGTCGAAAACGTGGTGCTTGGGCGTCCGGTGCAGTTCGTCGACGACGACGCGGAAGCCGATGCCAAGGCTGAAGGCGAGCTCGAGAACGCAGCGTGCATCCAGGGCTTCAAGCACATTGCCTTCCAGTTCGAGCCGATCGCCGCGGCGCTCGACTACGAACAGAAGGTCACTCGGGAAGAACTGGCGCTGATCGTCGACATGGGCGGCGGCACGTCTGACTTTTCGATCGTGCGCGTCTCGCCCGAGCGCGCCCGTTCAACCGACCGCAAGGACGACATCCTGGCCAACCGGGGCATCCATATCGGCGGCACCGATTTCGACCGGCTGCTGAGCATCGCCCATGTGATGCCGCAGCTCGGCTATCTGACGCCGACCAAGGACGGCAAGCGCAATCTGCCGGCCAGCTATTTCATCGACCTGGCGACATGGCAGCGCATCAACCTCGTCTACACCGCAAGGGCGATGACGCATCTGAGACAGATCCGCTTCGAGGCCGAACGCCCCGACCTGGTCGACCGCTTCATCCATATCGTGGAACATCGTTACGGACATGCGCTGGCAGGTCTGGTCGAAAAGGCCAAGATCGCGCTGACGGACCAGCCTTCGGCCGGCGTGCAGGTCCCGCTTCCCAGCGCGCGCTTCGCCGCCGAGATCACGCGGGCTGGCCTCGAAGCGACGATTGCCGGCGACATCGAGCGGGTGACCGCGACGGTCGGCCAGACCATCAGCGACGCTGGTGTAAGGGCTTCTGACATCACCGCCGTGTTCCTGACCGGCGGATCGACGGCAATCCCGCTTGCGAGGCGGCAGATCCTGGAACTGGTGCCGCAGGCCTCCGTCATCGAGGGCGACATGTTCGGCTCGGTCGGGCTCGGGTTAGCATTGGACGCCCAGCGGAAGTTCGGCTGATACAGCTAGGCTGACGCCATCGCCTTCTCGCTCAGATGCGCCTTCAATGCCATCTGGGCGAGGCTAGCCTGCCGGTCGCGGTGGGCGATGATGGCGAAGTCGCGCTTCGGCAGGTCGATCGGCACCGAGCGCAGGCTGCCTTCGGCAATCGCGCCGGCGACGACGAGCTCGGAAATGATGGTGGCGCCTGCGCCGGCTTCGACCGCCTGGCGGATTGCCTCGTTGCTCGGCAGCACCAGGAATATCTGCAGCTCGGCGAGTGAAATCCCCTCGCGGCGCGCCAGATCCTCCAGCACCTCGCGCGTGCCGGAACCGCCCTCGCGGATGATCCAGCGCAGCCCCCTGATGTCGGGGCGGCCCGGCACGATTTCGGCGATCTCCGGATGCGAGGTGGCGACGACCAGCATCAGCCTGTCGATGTCGACCTTGGCGCGTCGCAAGATGTCGGATTCTGTGCGCCCCTCGACCAGGCCGAAATCCGCCGTGCCGTCCAGAACATGGGTCTCGACCTGCCTGGTGTTGCCAATGGTGACGCTCAGCCTGACGGCGGGGTACGCCTCGTGAAAGGAGGCCAGCCGGCGCGGCAGCCAATAGCTGGCGATGGTCTGGCTGGCGGCGATCGAAAGCGAGCCGGTGACGGTCTGCGAGACATCTTCGAGCACGTTGCTTGCGGCGGCCGCCCGTTCGAGGACGGCCTTGGCCTCGGGCAGAAACCGGCGACCGGTCTGCGCCAGCTCGATGTTGCGGCCGACCCGGTTGAAGAGCTGGACGCCATGCTGCTGTTCGAGTGCGCGAATGGCGGCCGATGCCGCCGACTGGGAGATGCCCAAAAGCTCTGCTGCCTTGGTCATGTGGCCGCGCTCGGCGACGGCGACGAAGATGCGCAACTGGTCCAGGGTCATAGTCAATTAAGAAGCAAATTCGATCGGAATTACAAGAGCTGCTTGTTAGACAGATCAATTGCTTTGTTCTAAGTTTTTGCGGAAAGTTGGAAAAAATTGGCGGCACCGCCGCAAAGGCTGGGAAATTGATCGGGCGCTTCAAATCGCTGTTCGCGCACTGGACCCGCCGGGTAAGGCGGCAGTTCGCCGGCGAGCGCTACCACCCTGAACAGCATTACATGCGCGGCCCCGGACCGAAGACGAAAGCCAAGACGGCGAGCGGCAAGGGCGTTCGCGGATCATGAGCCACGGAGCGCCGCGCGGCGCCAATTCAGCACCGTCGCAACGGCCGTTGGCCGACACGCGCGCGCCCGACGAGGGCGACGGCGTCGACACTTCGCCAAGCGTCTCCGACCGCATCGCCAAGACCACTTGCTACATGTGCGCCTGCCGCTGCGGCATCGATGTGCACATCAAGGACGGCAAGGTCCGCTACATCAACGGCAACAAGGACCATCCGGTCAATCGCGGCGTGATCTGCGGCAAGGGCAGCTCCGGCATCATGCAGCACTACAGCCCGGCGCGGCTGAAGAAGCCGCTGCTGCGCACCGGCCCGCGCGGCTCGGGCGAATTCCGCGAGATCGAATGGGAGGAAGCCTTCTCGATCGCGACGGAGCGGCTTTCGGCGATCCGCCGGACCGATCCAAAGAAGCTTGCCTTCTTCACCGGACGCGACCAGTCGCAATCGCTGACCGGCTGGTGGGCGAGCCAGTTCGGCACGCCGAATTTCGCCGCCCATGGCGGCTTCTGCTCGGTCAACATGGCGGCCGGCGGTCTCTACACGATCGGCGGCTCGTTCTGGGAATTCGGCGAGCCCGACTGGGACAACACCAAATACTTCATGCTGTTCGGCGTCGCCGAGGACCATGATTCCAACCCGATCAAGATCGGCCTGGGCAAGCTCAAGGCGCGCGGCGCCAAGGTGGTCTCGATCAATCCCTGCCGGACCGGCTACAATGCCATTGCCGACGACTGGGTCGGCATCCGGCCCGGCACCGACGGCCTGTTCGTGTTCGCCCTCATCCACGAGTTGCTGAGGGCCGGCCGCGTCGATCTCGATTATCTGCTGCGCTACACCAACGCGCATGTGCTTGTCGTGCAGGAGCCCGGTGCCGCCGATGACGGGCTGTTCGTGCGCGATGGCGCCGGCAATCCGCTGGCCTGGGACAGGGTGGCCAGGACGCCCATCGGCGCAGCCGACCCGGATGCGAAACCGGCGCTGACCGGCAGCTTCACCATCAACGGCCGTCGCTGCGTGCCGGTGTTCCAACTCGTCGCCGATCGCTATCTCGACGAAAACTATTCGCCCGATGCAGTCGCCGAACGCTGCGGCATCCCGGCCGACACGATCCGCCGGATCGCCGCCGAACTGGCTCACGTCGCTTTCGAGCAGACTATCGAACTGCCGGTGGCCTGGACCGATTGGGCCGGCCGCCGCCATGAGACGATCAAAGGGCGGCCGGTGTCGATGCATGCCATGCGTGGCATCTCGGCCCATTCCAACGGCTTTCACAGCTGCCGCGCCATTCATCTGCTGCAAGTGCTGCTGGGCACGGTGGACGTGCCGGGTGGCTTCCGCTTCAAGCCGCCCTATCCCCGCCCGGCACCGCCGGGGCCGAAGCCGGCGGGCAAGAATGTGCAGCCGATGACGCCGCTCGAAGGCATGCCGCTCGGCTTCGTCTGCGGGCCGGACGATCTCTTGGTCGATGAGACCGGCACACCCATACGCATCGACAAGGCCTATTCCTGGGACGCCCCTTTGGCCGCACACGGCCTGATGCACACCGTCATCCGCAACGCCTGGGCGGGCGATCCCTACCGGATCGACACGCTGTTGATGTACATGTCGAACATGGCTTGGAATTCCTCGATGAACACCGTCGAGACCATCGCCATGCTGACCGACCAGGATGCGTCGGGCGAGCACAAGATCCCCTTCATCATCTATTCCGACGCCTATTATTCCGAGACGGTGCCGTTCGCCGATCTGGTGCTGCCCGATACGACCTATCTCGAAAGGCACGACTGCATCAGCCTTCTCGACCGGCCGATCAGCCACGCCGACGGGCCCGGCGACGCGATCCGCCATCCTGTCGTCGAGCCGGACCGCGACGTCAGGCCGTTCCAGTCGGTGCTGATCGAACTCGGTGCGCGGCTCGGCCTGCCCGGCTTCATTAACGACGACGGCTCGGCCAAATACCGCGACTATGCCGACTACATCGTCAATCACGAACGCACGCCCGGCATCGGGCCGCTGGCCGGCTGGCGCGGCAAGGACGGGACGGCGATCGGCAGCGGCGCGGTCAATCCCGACCAGTTGCAGCGCTACATCGACAATGGCGGCTTCTGGCACCACGATTTTTCCGCCGACCAGCGCTACTACAAGATGGCCAACCGCTCCTATCTCGACTTCGCGGTTGAGATGGGCTTCATCCCGAAGGCCGAGCGAACCGTCTTCCAGCTCTATTCCGAGCCGATGCAACGTTTCCGACTTGCTGCACGCGGCCATGGAAGGGTGCAGCCACCGGAAGCCGAGCGGAATCGCATCGAGACCTATATGGACCCGCTGCCGTTCTGGTACGCGCCGTTCGAGGAAGCAGCCGTCGACCTGCAAAAATATCCGCTGCATGCGCTGACGCAGCGACCGATGCACATGTACCATTCCTGGGGTTCGCAGAACGCCTGGCTCAGGCAGATCACCAGCCAGAACCGGCTGTTCTTGCACCAACAGACCGCAGCCGGCCTCGGGCTTGCCGATGACGACTGGGTGTGGATCGAGAGCATCAACGGCCGTGTGAAGGGACAGATCAAGCTGGTCGACGGCGTCAACGCGGATACTGTCTGGACCTGGAACGCCATCGGCAAGCGGCGCGGCAGTTGGGGGCTGAAGGACGACGCCGCCGAGAGCAATCGCGGCTTCCTGCTCAACCATATCATCGGCGACCAGACCTCCGCCGATGCGAACGGCAAGCGCTATTCGAATTCGGACCCGGTCACGGGACAGGCGGCCTGGTTCGACCTCAGGGTGCGCATTGTCAAATGCGCGCCGGACGAAGCCGGTTTCACCGAACCGCAGTTCGAACGCTTCCGGCAGCCGCCGCGTTTCGAACCTGCACCCGACACACTCCGCTTCGGCGCCGAATTCCGCATGAACAGGGAAGTCGCCGAATGACCTGCCTTCCCGCCCACACCGACAAAAGGCTCGGCCTGGTCATCGACCTCGACACCTGCGTCGGTTGCCAGGCCTGCGTTACCGCTTGCAAGGAGTGGAACACCGGCGGCCACATGGCGCCGCTGACCGACATCGACCCCTATGGCGGCAATGTCGACGGCGTCTGGTTCAACCGCGTCCACAGTTACGAGCACACGACCGAGATGGGCGGCCGCACGGTGAATTTCCCGCGCTCCTGCCTGCATTGCGAGACGCCGGCCTGCGTTACCGTCTGCCCGACAGGGGCGTCCTACAAACGAGCCTCCGACGGCATCGTGCTGGTAGACGAGGACAAGTGCATCGGCTGCAAATTGTGCAGCTGGGCCTGCCCCTATGGCGCGCGCGAATTTGACACCGATGTCGGCGTGATGAAGAAGTGCACGCTGTGCGTCGACCGTATCTACAACGACAATCTGGCCGAGGAAGACCGCGTCCCGGCCTGTGTCGCTGCCTGCCCGACCAGCGCCCGGCATTTTGGCGATCTCGGCGATCCCGCCTCGGCGGTCTCGCAGCTGGTGGCGGAGCGCGGCGGCGTCGACCTGATGCCTGAGATGGGCTACAGCCCGACCAACAAATACCTGCCGCCGCGCGCCCATACCCAGCGCGCCGCATCGGTGCCGGCACCCGCGCTGGAGCCGGTATGGGCCGAAGGCGGCTTTCTCGGCTGGGTCGACCGCATGCTTTCGAACTGACCCGATGCATCCAGCCTTTTCCGTCGTCTTCTTCACCACCGCCACCGGTGCCGGCTACGGCCTGCTTGCGCTGCTTGGCGTGCTCGGCGGATGGGGGTTGATCCCACCTGATTTCTGGCTCGGGCTCATCGGCATGGGGCTGGCGCTCGGCCTGATCGCCGCCGGCCTGCTGTCGTCGACCGGCCATCTCGGCCGGCCTGAACGCGCCTGGCGCGCCTTCTCGCAATGGCGCAGTTCCTGGCTGTCGCGCGAAGGCGTGGCGTCGGTCCTGACCTTCATTCCGGCGGGGCTGTTCGGCATCGGCTGGGTGTTTTTCGGCCGCGCTGGTGGCTGGGTGGCCATTGCCGGATTGCTGGCGGCCGTCGGCGCGATCGTCACCGTCTGCACCACAGGCATGATCTATGCCTCGCTGAAGCCGATCGCCCAGTGGCACAGCCGTTACACGCTGCTGGCCTACCTCATCTTCTCGGCGATGACCGGCAGCACGCTCCTGAACGCCCTGTTGCAAAGCTTCGGCGTTGGTATGAGAACCGTGCTGGTAGCATCGTTGCTTGTCACATTGCTCGGCTCGGGCTGGAAGCTGGCGACCTGGCGCTACAATGACAGGCAGGAAATCCCGACCAACGCCAACACCGCAACTGGACTTGCCGGCGGCACAGTGCGGTCGCTGGAATGGCCGCACACCGAGGAAAACTATCTGCTCAAGGAAATGGGTTTTCGCATCGCGCGCAAGCACGGCGCAAAGCTGCGGCTGATCACACAGGTTTTGGCCTTCGCCTTGCCCACCTTGCTTTTGCTCGCGGCGTTCTTTCTGCCCTGGCCGTTGGCGGCGATCGCATCGGGGCTCGCAGCCGTCGTCCAGTTCGCCGGCATGCTGGTCGAGCGCTGGCTGTTCTTCGCTGAAGCGAAGCACACGGTCACGCTCTACTACGGTAGATAGTGGCGTTTCAGCCGGGTCTCAGCATCGAGCCGGAAATGGCAAAGATGCGTTCGGCGCCAAGCATATAGGCCATCAGCGTCTCGCGGCGGAACAGGCCGGCATAGGCGCGGTCGAGCACGTTGAGCGAGCCGGTATAGGCACCGAAGGCCGGCATGATCATGCGGCCGCCGTCAGCGGCAAAGCAGCGCCGCCGCACCGAGCGGCCGCGCTGGACGATGCGGGCGCAGGGATGCAGATGTCCCGCGATCTCGCCTTCGACGCGCACCTTCGATGGCTCGTGCCGGAACAGCAGCGAGCCGATGGCGAGTTCGCGCACGGTGTCGCCGGGCAGATCGGCGGGCGCTTCCGGATCATGGTTGCCGGCGACCCAGAACCAGTCGCGGCCAGCCATCAGCGCTTCCAGCCGCTCGCGAAAGCTCGAATGCATGCGCTCGGCGCCGCCGCCATCGTGGAAACTATCGCCGAGGCTGATGACGATCGCCGGCTGATAGTCGGCGATCACGGCCTGTAGCCGCAGCAACGTGGCGCCTGTGTCGTAAGGCGGGATCAGCGCGCCGCGCCGGGCAAAGGACGAGCCTTTTTCGAGATGCAGGTCGGACACCGCCAGCAGCCGAAGCTCGGGAAAATAGAGCACACCACGCGGATCGCAGACCGCACGCTCACCGGCGATGCCGACCAGATCGGCCTCTGCCATCAGCGATGTGCGCGCCAGCGAGAAATTCATGCCCCCATCACTCTCAGTTCGTCATCCTCGGCCCATGGCCTCCTCGACCAGATCGGCCGCTTCCATCAGCAGCGTCTCGTTGGCGCCACCATTGACCGGTTCCTTGCCGATCTCCAGCATCACCGGTATCGCCAGCGGCGAAATCTGATCGAGATGCTTATGCACGATGCGCCCGCGCACGCGCGAGAGCATCTCGGCAAGTCTGCTGACATCGAGCAGGCCAGCAGAGGCGTCGGTGCGCGTCGCCTGCAGCAGGATATGGTCCGGCTCGTGGCTGCGCAGCACGTCGTAGATCAGGTCGGCCGACACCGTCACCTGGCGGCCGCTCTTCTCCTGGCCAGGATAGCGCTTCTCGATCAGTCCGGCGATGACCGCGCAGGTGCGGAAGGTGCGCTTCAGCATCCAGCTGTCGTTCAGCCAGGCTTCGAGGTCGTCGCCCAGCATGTCCTCGTCGAACAGCGCCCCCAGCGACGGCTTTCTTGCCTTGAACAGCGCCGCCATGTCGTCCAGCGCCCAGACGGCCAGCGAATAGTCTGTCGCAACGAAACCGAGCGGCCTCGCACCCGCCCGCTCCAGGCGCCGGGTCAAAAGCATGCCGAGCGTCTGGTGCGCCAGCCGCCCTTCGAACGGATAGGCGACCATGTAGTGGCGGTTGCCACGCGGAAAGGTCTCGACCAGCAGGTCGCCGCGCTTCGGCAGCACCGACTTTTCCGTTTGCAGCCGGAGCCAATCGGCCACCTGCTCGGGCAGGGCCTGCCAGCGATCGGAATCGGCCAGCATGCCGCGCACCTGTTCGGCGAGATAGGTCGACAGCGGGAATTTACCGCCTGCATACGATGGCACGATGATGTTGGCTCCGGCGCCGCTGGAGACGACGCACTCGTTTTCGCGGATGCCTTCGAAGCGCAGCACCTTGCCAGCGAACAGGAAATTGTCTCCTGGGCGCAGCGTCTCGGCAAAATACTCCTCGATCTTGCCGAGCACCGGCCCGCCGCGCCCGGCCATGCCGCGCCCTTGCCTGACATAGCGGACGTTGAGCTCCGGCATCTCGACGATGGTGCCGACATTCAGCCGGTATTGCTGGGCGACGCGCGGATGCGAGACGCGCCACAGCCCGTCGACCGTCTTGCGGATGCGGGCGTAGCGCTCATAGTTCTTCAGCGCATAGCCGCCGGTGGCGACGAAGTCGACGACCCGGTCGAAGGTCTCACGCTCCAGCGCGGCATAGGGCGCTGCACTGCGCACCTCCTCGAACAGCAGATCGGCATCGAAAGGCGCGCCGCAGGCGACACCCAGCACATGCTGCGACAGCACGTCGAGCGCGCCCTTGATCAGTGGCGGCGTGTCCTGCGCGCCGAGATAGTTGGCGTCGAGGGCGGCGCGGCATTCCAGCACCTCGAAGCGGTTGGCCGGGATCAGGATCGCCTTGGACGGCTCATCCATCCGGTGATTGGCGCGACCGATGCGCTGCGCCAGCCGGCTGGCGCCCTTCGGTGCGCCGACATGGACGACCAGGTCGACATCGCCCCAGTCGATGCCGAGATCGAGCGTCGAGGTGGCGACGATGGCGCGCAGCGCGTTCTCGCCCATCGCCTTCTCGACGCGCCGGCGTTGACCGACGTCGAGCGAGCCATGATGGAGCGCGATCGGCAGCGAATCCTCGTTCGCCCGCCACAGCTCCTGGAACAGCAGCTCGGCCTGGCTGCGGGTGTTGACGAACAAAAGCGTCGTGCGGTGCTTTTTGATCGCCTCGTAGATCTCGGGAATGGCATAGCGGGCCGAATGGCCGGACCACGGCACGCGTTCTTGTGAATCGAGAATGGAGATGTCGGGCTTGGCGCCGCCAGCGACGGTGATCAGCCCGGCCATGGCGCCGGGTGGGTTCTGCGCGACCAGCCAGCGCCGCAATTCGTCGGGCTCCGCCACGGTGGCGGAAAGCCCGATCGTCTGCAGACCAGGCACATAGTTGCGCAGCCGCGCCAGCCCGAGCGCGAGGAGATGGCCGCGCTTCGACGTCACCAGCGAATGCAGCTCGTCGAGCACGACATAACGCAGATCCTCGAAGAAGCGCCTGGCGTCGGACGCGGCAATCAACAGCGCCAGTTGTTCGGGCGTCGTCAGCAGGATGTCGGGCGGCACCAGCTTCTGCCGCTGACGCTTGTGCGAAGGCGTGTCGCCTGTGCGCGTCTCGATGGTGACGGGCAGCCCGATCTCTTCCACCGGCTTGCCGAGATTGCGCTCGATGTCGACGGCCAACGCCTTCAGCGGCGAGATGTAAAGCGTGTGGATGCCGCGATGCGCCTGGCCCGGTTTTCGTCTGGGACGATCGGCGAGTTCCGTCAGGGACGGCATGAAGCCGGCCAGCGTCTTGCCGGCGCCGGTTGGGGCGATCAACAACACCGACTGCCCGGTTTGTGCCCTCGCCAGCAACTCGATCTGGTGGGCACGCGGCGACCAGCCTTTTTGCGCGAACCATCTGACGAATGGCTCGGGCAGGACGACTGCGGCATTCCGGTCAGCGAGGCGCGGCTGTTGTGTCACGCGCCAGAGGTAGCGCGGCCGCGCGTGATCGCCAAGCAAAATCGGAACAAAAGGTGATCGACGACGCTGCTAAGGCCGCCGGAGGCCTGTCGGGCCACCGTAGAGATAACCGATGCGGGCGATGGCGTCCTTCAGCCCTTCGCGCGAGACCAGCATGGTGTGGCCATTGGCGTGGATCATGGTGTCGGCGTCGGTCATGATGGCGACATGGCCCTTCCAGAATACGAGGTCGCCACGACGCAACCCGCTGAAATCCGGGCCGGGTTCGAGCGGCTCGCCAATGGTCGCCGCCTGCATGTCGGAATCGCGCAGCACGTCCTGGCCCGCCATGCGCATCGCCAGTTGCACCAGGCCCGAACAGTCGATGCCGAAGCCGGAGGCACCGCCCCAGAGATAGGGTGTGCCGAGAAAGGTCTCTGCGACCGATACATAGTCTGCGGTGGTGTCCGCGATCGGCCTGAGATGACCAGCAATGACCGCCTGACCGGAGGGCAGCAGCGCATAGTGCGTGCCGCGGGTTTCAGCGGTACCCGTCACCGTCACCGCCGAGCCCATCGACAGCTGCCCGCTGATCGGAAAGCGCAGGTCGGGACCGGGATAGAGGAAGGTGCGCGGCACCGAGACGAGATGGGTCGGCGCATGATCGCGTCCGCCCAGCATGGTATCGGCGACGTAACCGACATAGCCGTCGCGCTCCACCTGGATCCAGGCCCAGCCGTCCGTATTTTCGAAGACGAGGACATCGTCGCCGAACAGGGCTTGCGTGTTGACGCCGGCATCGGGGCGAGGCGCCTTGCGGATATCGGCCACGGAAACCGCAATTCGCGCCGGGCGCCCGGCGACGAAACGATCGGCGGAGACTTCGCCCTTCAGCCGTGCATCGGCGAGGTCGGCGCGAAAGGCGTGAAGGCGGGCATCCCTGGCGGTCAAATCGGCAACTCGTTTTAATCGGTAAGTTGGGCAAATCGACAATTGGTCAGATGGGCAGTTCATGAGCCCGGGCAACGATACCATCGCCGAGGCGCTCGACAAAGAGCGCGCCTTCCACAGTGCGCCTGATCAGCACATTGCGCTTGTCGAGTTCGTCGCGATGGCGCGACACCAGCTTCAGAGAGCCCATCGTATCGAGCGCGCGGGTGATGACCGGCTTGGTGACGTTGAGCCTTGCGGCCAGCCCGCGTACCGTGTGCGGCGGCGGGTCGAGATAGATGGTGAACAGGATCGCCGTCTGGCGCATGGTGAGATCGGGCGCGCCGTCGCGCACCTGCGACAGCATCACCTGCTGCCACAATCGCATGGCCTGGCTCGGGCGCATCGAGATCGACATCGCGCCAGCATGACGGCAAATTGTTTCGGTTCCGTTTCAGTCACGACATCTCGCTAGCATCAGCCGTAACGTGTCGAGATGATCCGCTCCAGCGCGCGAATGCCTTGCGCCTCGCCGCCGGCGACGCCGTGCGGGCGATCGGACGGGTTCCAGGCGAAGATGTCGAAATGTGCCCAAGCCGCGGTCTTCTCGACGAAGCGCTTGAGGAAAAGTGCCGCGGTAATCGAGCCGGCGAAGCCATCCGTGGTGACGTTGTTGATGTCTGCGATTTTCGACGACAGTTTTGCGTCATAGGGCCGCCACAGCGGCATCCGCCACAACGGATCCTCGACCGCGACGGAAGCTGCCGTCAGATCGTCCGCCAGCGCTTCGTCGCCAGTATAGAAGGGCGGCAGGTCGGGACCAAGCGCGACGCGGGCCGCTCCGGTGAGCGTCGCCATGTCGACCAGCAGTTCAGGCTGTTCATCATCGGCCAGCGCCAAGGCATCGGCCAACACCAGCCGCCCCTCGGCGTCGGTGTTGCCGATCTCGACGGTGATGCCCTTGCGGCTCGTCAGCACATCGCCCGGCCGGAACGCGTTTCCGGCAATCGAATTCTCGACCGCGGGGACGAGCACGCGCAGCCGCACGTAAAGTCCAGCGGCCATGATCATAGAAGCGAGGCCCAGCACATTGGCGGCACCGCCCATGTCCTTCTTCATCAGCAGCATGCCCGACGATGGCTTGATGTCGAGACCACCCGTATCGAAGCAAACGCCCTTGCCGACCAGCGTCACCTTCGGCGCATCCTCCGGTCCCCATCTCATGTCGATCAGGCGCGGCGCATCGGATGATGCGCGGCCCACGGCATGGATCATGGGGAAGTTCTGAGTGAGCAGGTCGTCGCCCCTCATCACCGACACCTCGGCCTTGTGCGCCGCGGCCAGCATCCGAACCGCCACCTCCAAATGGTCAGGCCCCATGTCGCTGGTCGGCGTGTTGACCAGGTCACGCGTCAGGAAAACGCCGTCGACGATGCGGCCGACATGCGCCGCATCGGCGCCGGATGGCAAGGTGAAGCGCAGCGCCTTGCCGGGTTTCTTGCCGTAGCGGGTAAAGACATAGCCGCCGAGCGCCAGTGCTATGGCGGCGAGTTCGGGCTCCGCGGGGTCGGAGGCAAAATACCAGTCGCCTTCCGGCAAGGCCCGTGCCAAGGCACCAACGGCAAGCGTGCCCTCTCCGTCGCCGGTGCCGAACAACGCACCGGCAAGCGCGCCGTTCTCGCCGGGAACGACAAGCGTCCTGCCGGCCTCACCGGAGAAACCGTTGGCCTTGGCCCAAGCGATCGACGACGGCGCGAGACCGGCTGCCTCCAGATCGCCCTTTGCCACCAGATGAACCGGCAAGGCGGTCTGCAGCGTGCGTTCGACAAGTTCGACAGGCATACGATGATCTCCGGCCGATCGCATTGCGAGTCGGCGTTTCTTAACGGTCCGTTAGGGTTAACAGAATATTTCTGCGGGAGGGAAGACGGCCAGGCAATGGCCGCGTGAATGGAGACCGGGTGCCAATGCCGATCAAAGTGTCGAACATCACAGGCAAGCGTCTGATCACCACGGCATTCTTGGCGGCGTTGGCGGCGAGCGTAGCGGGTTGCGGCACCACCAGCAAGTTCACGACCGGCTCGATTTCACGCTCCAGCAGCAAACCACTGGAGACCATGGCCGCCGGCGAACTGCACAACGCGACGATAGCGCTCGGCGAATCCTATGCCAAGAATCCCAACGACAAGCGCATCGCCACGAACTACGCGGCGGCACTGCAGATGGACGGCGATGCCGACCAGTCGCTCGCCGTCATGCGCAAGCTGGCCATCGCCTACCCCAAGGACCGCGACGTGCTTGCTGCCTACGGCAAGGCGCTGGCCGCCAACGGGCAGTTCGAGCCGGCGCTCGATGCGGTGCGCCGCGCGCAAACGCCGGAGTATCCGGACTGGCGGCTGGTTTCGGCGGAAGCAGCCATTCTCGACCAGTTGGGGCAGAAGGACGAAGCGCGCCAGGATTACCGCAAGGCGCTCGACCTCAAGCCGAACGAACCCTCGATCCTGTCCAATCTCGGCATGTCCTACGTGCTGGAAGGCGATCTGCGCACGGCAGAGACCTATATGCGCTCGGCCGCCGAACAGCCCAACGCCGACAGCCGGGTCCGGCAGAACCTGGCTTTGGTCGTCGGCCTGCAGGGCCGCTTCGACGAGGCCGAGAAGATCGCCTCGCAGGAGCTCTCGCCCGAGCAGGCGCAGGCCAACGTCGCCTATCTGCGCCAGATGCTTGCGCAGCAGAACGCCTGGAGCCAGCTCAAGGATCAGGACAAGGACAAACCCGCGACCAACTGACAGTAGCGCGTCCGATCCTCCAATCTCGCCAAAGACAAAAGCCGCGCGGCATAGGCAGCGCGGCTTTTGTGTATGCGTGAGCCGGATCTCGGCGCTACTCGCTGCTCGACTTGTGCTGATCGCCGAAGACGCCGCGCTGGCTGACCTGGATGCCGGCCGGGCCGAGGATGATGGCGAACAGCACCGGCAGGAAGAACAGGATCATCGGCACGGTGAGTTTGGGCGGCAGGGCGGCGGCCTTCTTCTCGGCCGCGTTCATGCGCATGTCGCGGCTTTCTGCGGCCAGCACGCGTAGCGCATGCGCCACCGGCGTGCCGTAGCGCTCGGCCTGGACCAGCGCCTGCGTCACCGACTTGACCGATTCCAGGCCGGTGCGGCTGGCGAGGTTCTCATAGGCCACCTTGCGTTCCTGCAGGTAGGAGAGCTCGGCGTTGGTCAGGACAAATTCTTCCGCCAAGGCCACCGATTGCGCGCCGATCTCTTCGGCAACCTTGCGCAGGGCGGCCTCCACGGACATGCCGGACTCGACGCAGATCAGCATCAGGTCGAGTGCGTCCGGCCACGCCATCTGGATCGACTGCTTGCGCTTGGCGGCGCGGTTGTTGACGTAGAGTATCGGCGCATAGAAGCCGCCATAGGCGACGACAACGCAGACGAACAGCTTGATGAAAGGCGGCTGCAGAGGCAGTCCGCCGAGCATGAAAACGTAGAGTGCCGCCAACGCGAAACCGACGAAGGGCAGGATAAGGCGGAAGAACAGAAAGCGCGTCAGCGGATTCTGGCCGCGAAAACCCGCCACCTTGAGTTTCTGCAGTGTGCTCTCATCGGCCAGCGCGTGCCTCAGATCCAGCCGATCGACGATGTTGCGCATGCCGATCGACTGTTCCTCGCGCAGGCCGCCGCCCTTGCGGCGGCGATCGGCTTCGTTGGCCAGTCGCGTGCGCTGCTTGGCGCGCAATTCGTCACGCTCGAGCGCCACCGATTTCATGCGCGACTTGAGCTGGTTGCCGCCAAGGGCGGGCAAGAGCGTGAAGACGGTCGCAAACACCGCAATGCCGACCAGGAGCGCGATCAGGAAGGCGGGGTCGGTAAGGGATTTGACGACCTGGTCTGTCATTGGTTTCTATCTTTTTGTTCGAGCATGATCTTCTCCGAAAACCGGGACCCACTTTTCGGGATCATGCTCTAGACTTCGAAGTTCATCATCTTGCGCATCACCATGATGCCGATCGACATCCAGACCAGTGAGCAGCCGATGATCAGGTGGCCGGTGCTGGTGGTGAAGAGCGGCATGATGTAGTTCGGGCTCGACAGGTAGACGAGAAAGGCCACGACGAAAGGCAGGGCGCCGATGATGACCGCGGAGGCCTTGGCCTCCATCGAAAGCGCCTGCACCTTGGCCTTCATCTTCTTGCGGTCGCGCAGCACGCGCGAAAGATTGCCAAGCGCCTCGGAAAGATTGCCACCGGCCTGCGACTGTATCTGGATCACGATGCCGAAGAATCCCGCCTCAGGGCAAGGCATGGTCTCGGCCATGCGGATCGCCGCATCGGGGATCGACATGCCCATCTGCTGCGAATCGATGATCCGGCGAAACTCGGTCTTTACCGGTTCCGGAGATTCGTTGGCGATCAGGCGGATGGCATCATTGAGCGGCAGGCCCGACTTGACCGCCCGCACGATGATGTCGAGGGCGTTCGGAAACTCGGCGAGGAATGCCTTGACGCGCCGGCCGCGGCGAAACGCGACGAACCAGCGCGGCAGACCAAGGGCGCCGGCCAGCAACGCACCGGGAAGGATCAGCAAGGGCGCACCGGCCATATAGGCGAGAGCGGTGAGTACGATGCCGCAGACGGCCGAGTAGATGTAGAAGCGCTCGATGGAAATCGTCATGCCGGCTTGGCGGATCTGCGCCTTCAGCGGCGGCTTCCTGACGTTGCGATCGTTGGATTTCTGCTTTTCGTCGAGCTGCTTCAGCGAATCCTGGACGGACTTTCGCCGCTTGGTTGCTTCGGCGGCACGATCACGCGAGGCCTTGACGACGGAACGGTCGGTTTCGGCAGTCTTGATGGTCTCGAGGCGCTTGCCGACCTGCTTCTCGTTGCTCATCCGGGTGAACAGGAAAGCATAGGCGACCGCGCCGGCGCTGGAGCCGGCCAGCACGACAAACGCCAGTACTGTGGTGTCAATTCCGAACATCGACCAGGACCCCTACGCCTCCAGATGCGTCAGTCAGCGCGTTTCTCCATGGCCTCGAGCGCAGTGGCGAGGCGCTGTTCCTCGCCATAGTAGCGGGCGCGATCCCAAAAATGCGGACGGCCGATGCCGGTCGAGACGTGCTCGCCCAGCAGCCTGCCGTTCGAGTCCTCGCCCTTGATGTTGTAGAGGACGAGGTCCTGCGTGATGATGACGTCGCCTTCCATGCCGATCACCTCGGTGATGTGGGTGATGCGGCGTGAACCGTCGCGCAGGCGGGCCGCCTGTATGATCACGTCGATCGAGCCGACGACGATTTCGCGCACGGTCTTCTGCGGCAGCGAGTAGCCGCCCATGGCGATCATCGATTCGATACGGTTCAGGCATTCGCGCGGGCTGTTCGAGTGGATGGTTCCCATCGAGCCGTCGTGACCGGTGTTCATCGCCTGCAGCAGGTCGAAGACCTCCGGTCCGCGCACTTCGCCGACGATGATCCGCTCCGGCCGCATGCGCAGGCAGTTCTTGACCAGATCGCGCATGGTCACCTCGCCCTCACCCTCGAGATTGGGCGGGCGGGTTTCGAGGCGAACCACATGCGGCTGCTGCAATTGCAACTCGGCCGAGTCTTCGCAGGTGATGACGCGTTCCTCGCGGTCGATGTAGTTGGTCAGGCAATTGAGCAGCGTCGTCTTGCCCGAGCCGGTGCCGCCCGAGATGACGATATTGCAGCGGACACGGCCGATGATCTTGAGGACCTCGGCGCCTTGCGGCGAGATGGCGCCGAACTTGACCAGCTGGTCGAGCGTCAGCTTGTCCTTCTTGAACTTGCGGATGGTGAGCGCGGTGCCGTCGATGGAGAGCGGCGGCGCGATGACGTTGACGCGGGAGCCGTCGGGGAGGCGGGCATCGCAGATCGGGCTGGATTCGTCGACGCGGCGGCCAACCTGGCTGACGATGCGCTGGCAGATGTTGAGCAGTTGCTGGTTGTCGCGGAAGCGGATTCCGGTCTGTTCGACCTTGCCGTTGACTTCGATATAGACGTTCTTGGAGCCGTTGACCATGATGTCGGCGATGTCGTCGCGGGCGAGCAGGGGCTCCAGCGGACCGTAGCCGAGCACGTCGTTGCAGATATCCTCGAGCAGTTCCTCCTGCTCGGCGATCGACATCGCGAAATTCTTGATCGCAATGATGTCGTTGACGATGTCGCGGATTTCCTCGCGCGCGCTTTCGGGATCGAGCTTGGCAAGCTGCGACAGGTCAATCGTGTCGATGAGCGCGGAGAAGACCTGGCTCTTGGTGTCGTAGTAGCTTTCGCTGCGCTCGCGCTGGACCTTCTTCGGCGGCGGCGCCAACGGCGGCGGCTCGACCGGGCGTCGGGCGGGTGGGGCAACGGCGGCACCAGGTTGCGGCGACGCAGGCGCCGGCCGCGCGAGAACCGCCGTGTCCGCAGGCACGGTCGCAGCCGGCGCCGGTGCCGGCTGACGGAATTCCGGATTGAACCGGTTGCCGTCGTCTGAGCCTCTCTTACCAAACATGATCGACTACCAATTCCGCTGCTTGAGCGTCACTTCTTGTTGCGTGAGAGCTTGCTCAGGAGCATGCCAAGACCTGCCTTCTTCTTGGCCTTGATTTCGCTGCGCCCGGTCAGCACATGGGCGATCTCATTGACCAGGCCGACGATCGGGCTCTTGGCATCCATCTCGCCAAGCATGCGCCCGTTGTTGGCTGCGTTTCCGAACAGGAGCGGTTCGAATGGGATGACCGCCATCGGCGTGATGCCGAGCGGCTCGGCGAAATCCGACGATCCGATCTCGGGACGCTTCGGCACGCCCGCCTGATTGATGATCAGCCTTGGCGGCGGATCGTTCGGGCGAAGCCGTTTCAGCATGTCCACCATATTCTTGGTGTTGCGCAGATTGGCCAGTTCCGGCGTCGCGGTAATGACAATCTCGTCAGCCTTGATCAGGGTGCTCTTGGCCCATCCCGTCCAGACGTGCGGGACATCGAGCACCAGCAGCGGTGCGCTGCGCTGGGCCGTGTCGATCAGCTGCGAAAAAGCGTCGGGATCGAAATCGTAGACCCGCTCGAGCGTCGACGGAGCCGCCAGCAGCGACAGGTGCTCGGCGCATTGCGCCAGCAACCGGTCCAGATAGACCTCATCGACGCGCTCGGGCGAAAATACAGCTTCGGCGATGCCTTGTGCCGGATCCTGATCGAAGTTGATGTTGGCCGTGCCGAAAGCAAGATCGAGATCGGCCACCACAACTTCGGACTTGAACAGCGTCGACATCGCCCAGGCGACATTGTGGGCAATGGTCGAGGAGCCGACGCCGCCCTTGGCGCCGATGAAGGCGATCGAACGGCCGATCGGCTCGGCCTCCGGATCGACGAAGATCGACGAAACCACGCTGACGATGTCGGTCATCGACACCGGCGCGATGACATATTCGGAAATACCGGAGCGGATGAGTTCGCGGTAAAGGCCGACATCATTGTAGTGGCCGATCACCACGACCTTCGAGGTCGGGTCGCAATATTCGGATAGCTGGGCAAGCTGCTCCAGCAGCTGCTTGGGCTCGCTGCGCGATTCAAGCAGGATCAGGTTCGGCGTCGGCGCCGACTGGTAGAACTCGATCGCCGTGGCGATGCCTCCCATATGGACCTTCAGATGAGCCTTCGCCATGCGGCGATCCTCACCGGCGAGCTTGACCGGATTGGCGACGCCCTCGGTCTCGCAAAAAGCCTGGATCGAGATGCGCGGGACCGGCCGCAGGGCCTGCATCGCGGCAATGTCCTGTTGCGAGGTTTCTGCGCCATCTACGGGAGTGTCATAGGCAAGATTGCTCATCGTCATGCTCTTTCCGTGACTTGCGCCGCTCAGTAGGTCACTTCCGAATTGCCCAGGAACTCGTCCGAAATGCCTCTGCTGCGGTACGTGTCGATCACCGCGCTGCGATTTTCGGCATCAATATCGGAAGACTTGCGCGGGCCGAGCAGATCGGCCGGATTGGCCATCTGAGCGGCAAGGTTGTTCTGATACGAGCAGCCGAAATCGGCATAGTGCTTGTTTTCCGACGTCTGCGCCAGATCGTCGGGCCAGCGTCCGCATTTGTCGGTCTGGGCTTTCACCGAGATGTAGGCGACGCGCACAGGCGCCGATGCTTCGACGGAAACGGACTGATAGGACGTCATCACGATCCGGTTCCGCTTGATGCCGCTGGCGACCGCCAGCCTGGCGAAATCGCGTCCCGCCGCGGCCGCCGCGATCTCGTTGGCCGAGCCAACCGGGATTGCGATCGTCAGCGCCGGAGCCGCGCTCCGGTCATAGCCGTCCAGAAAGCCCAGAAGCGTGTCACGCTGTGAGCCGGTCATGCCGCGGTCGCCGGCGCCGACCGGAAGATCGATCTTCTGGTTCTTCTCGGCGATCATGATCGGGTGGTTGGTGCGATAGTCGTCCGGAATGGCGCCGACCGTGACGCTGTCGCGCTTGAGGTTGGCGCAGCCGGCAAGCGATGCGACGAGCAGGACCGCCAGGGCCGGAGCGACCGTCCGGTGGATCCGCTTGCGGCCGGACCCTGCGGCGGTGATCATCATGGCCTTTGATGCTGACTGGAACATGTCCGCTTCCCCGCTCACTTGTAGATGAAGCCGACAACGCCGTGGTAGCGGCCGTTGGGCTTGTCGGTCTGCATTGTACCGAAGACGCGATTGACGCGGCCAAGGAACATGCCGGCGCCATCGCTCGGCGCGTTGAAATTGTCGTCCGGCTTGGCCAGATCGTTACGCGCCACCGGCCGCGCCAGATAAGGCGTGATGATGACGACGAGCTCGCTTTCGTTGCGCACGAAGTCCCGGCTACGGAAAAGCGTGCCAAGCACCGGAATCTTGCCTAGACCGGGAAATTGGGTAACCGCCTGCCGAACATCGTCGCGAACGAGGCCGGCGATCATCATGGAGCCGCCAGAGGGCAGTTCAACCGTTGTGTCGGCCAGGCGCTTGCGAAGCGAAAGCACATTCATGCCCTGTTGCTTCACACCAGCTGAAAGGGCCACCGATCCTTCGAGTGTCGGTTCCGAAACCGAGGTCCTGACTTTCAGACTGATGCGTCCAGGCGATAACACGACCGGCTGGAATTCGAGGCCGATGCCATACTCGATCTTCTGCAACGAATAGGTGACGTTGCCGTTGTTGTCCGGGATCGTCTGGCTGTTCGCAATATTGTACTCGCCACCGACCTTGAAGGTTGCTTTCTCACCGGAGACAGCAGTCAATGTCGGCTCGGCGAGCGTCTTCATGACGCCAGCTTGCTCCATCGCGTTGATGTAGCCCTGCAAATTAGAGGTTGCGAAACTGAGGCCCGAATGCGACAGCGACTTGCCGAGGCCGGTGAAATTGTCACTGATCGCGGTCCAGCTGATGCCGTTACTGCCACCACTTCCGATCATGTTGACACCAAGCTGCTTCATCACCACGCGGCTGACTTCGGCGACGGTCACCTTCAGCGTGACCTGGTCGTCGCCGATGATCTGCAGCAGGTTGACGATCTTAGAGACGCGGCGTACCTGGTCCGGGTTGTTGATGTCGACGCCGCCATTGGCGTCACCGCCGGCCGCGGTCTGCGAATACTGTCCCGTCGTCGCTTCACCGCCGGAGACGAAGATGGTTGCCAGGTCGACCGCGCGCTTGGCATCGAGAGGGGTGTCGACGGATCCGGTCAGAACGACGTTGTCGTTCAGCAGTTCGACCTTGATCTCGGAGGATGGAATGAAGCGCTTGAGATAGTCCTCCAATCCGGCGACGTCGCGTTCGACCGCCAGATCCAGGCTGACGATCTGCTCGCCATTGGGACCGAAGACAAAAATATTTGTCTCGCCGACGGCCTTGCCGAACAGATAGATTCGCCTTGCGGTGCGGGTCACCGCATCGGCAACCGCGGGATTGGCGACGAGAATGTCATAGGCATCGCTCGGCAGGTCGATGACCACCGATTTGTTGAGGCCAAGCTTGACGCGCTGGGTGGCAACGGATGCCGTCACGCCGGCACTCCTGTTCGCAGCCTTTGCTTCGACAAGGCCAGGCGCGTTCGTACCGACCAGGAACAGGCCGATTGCCACCGCCATCGCGAACGGCAGTTTACCGTTTAGCCTCATTTCCTTGCTCCCACTTCGGAAACTTCGCCCGACTTGATCAACCGCACCGTTCCGCGCCGACCGTTGCCGGAAACGAGATAGTCAGCCTCGCCCAAATTCTTTTCGTGAGCGTCTGTGATCGGGCGCAGAGCCAGCGTCAGACGATCGGCCATCTGCTGCGCAACCGTGATGATCTCGGCCTGCTGTGGCGTCAGCTCCAGCGTAGCGGTCTGGCCGACCCTGGTCTTCTTGCCTTCCTCATCCTCCTGGATGGTCTGGTCGATCGCCAGAACGCGGATATTCTTCAGGATGGTCTCGGTGGTGAAACCGTTGCCACCGGTCCCGGTATCGGAGCGGCGCGTCATGATGACGTCGACGAAGTCATTGGGCAGGATGAAGCCGCCAGCGGACGTGTCAGCCGATATCGCGGTCGCAACGGCGCGCATGCCGGAGGGCAGGATCGACGACATGAAGCTCTGTCCCTCGCCGATCAGCTTGGAACGCCGCAGCGGCTCGCCGGTGTACATCGCCACGCGGGCAACGGAACCCTTCAGCTTCTCGACCGCATCGGGCTCCGCGGCGCGGGTGATGAAATTGGCGTTGACGCCGTTGGACGGCCACGACTCCCAGCTGATGTTGTTCTCCAGCGGACTGCCCATGCCGACATCGCCCGTCAGGACAAGCACGTCCTGCAGGGCGATGGCCGGCGCTTGCGGAGAACCGACGATGACCTGAGGCGGCGAAGTCGCCACCATGTTCTTCGCCACATATCCTGCACCACCCGCCGCGGCCACCGCCACGCTCAGTATGATCAGTCGGGATGCTGGCATCTGTCCGAACCCTCGCCTTTGGCAAACCACCTAGCCAAGGGGGACTTTGCAGCAGCAATCGTCAAAACAAGGTTAATGTAATGCTTACGATCGTGATTAATTTAAGGTTTACATAAATTAGAACGAACTGCCTCTGGCGCGCAAAAAAGGCGGCCAGGCCGCCTCTTCGAAAGCGAAACTAGATAAAGATGGCTAAGCCGCCAGCCTTGCCAGCGCCCACACCATCAGCGGCGAGTCCGGATAGGTGAGCAGTCCGCCAATGCCAAGCGCGATGCCATAGGGAACGCCGGACGTCTCGTCTGCGAAATGGCGCAGGAACGGGTTGTGGCCGGTATAGGTCGCCAGCGGCGATTTCCTGTAGACGAGGATGGCGATCGTCAACAGGCCACCGATGATTGTCGACGCCACGAGGTATTCGACAAGGTGAATGTTGAGCCCCATCCAGATGGCGGTGGCGGCCAGCAGCTTGGCGTCGCCGCCTCCCATGCCGCCGAGCGCGAACAGACCGAACGTCACGGCCAGCACAAGGCCACCGGCGGCGAAATGCCAGCCATAGGTTGCCCAATCCATACCCGTCAGCGGCGCGACCAGGGCAAAGACAGCCACAAGCAGCACCGGCACGCGATTGGCGATTGTCATCGACAATGTGTCGGAGATCGCGGCGAAAAGCATGCAGAACGGAAACACGACGAAGATCAGGGCTTCAAGCATGGGCGCGGCGCCTGTGGTCAAGATGTACCTGGCAGCAGCCTAGGCATGTTCGCTTAACGATTGATGAGGCGGGGACTTCAAAAGCGCCGGACATCACAAAATGCAGACACCATAAAATAAAGGGCCGCCCGAAAGGCGGCCCTTTTGTTTGCAAGCAACCAGGTTGCTTCGGTATTACGAGGCGTTGACTACTTCGGCGATGTTCTCGAACTTGGCGTTCAGAGCATTGCCAAGGGCGCCAGCGCCGACCATGATGGCGAGCGCGATGAGAGCAGCGATCAGACCATATTCGATGGCGGTCGCGCCGGATTCGTCCTTCACAAAACGTGCGATCAGGTTAGACATTCGAGAGCTCCTACTCCACGTGTTACAGCACTTCCGTCAACTTCTCTTGCCGGTTGATCGGATGCTGCCAATCTAGGGAGAAGCTCTTTCGATCGGCTTAATAAACAGCCTTACCGATTCCTTTCCGGCACCGAACCCGTTGCGTGGTTAACCGTGCGCTAAACGCTGGGAACGTGGACCGGCAGGCAGGGAAAGGGCGGAGATCGGCGCACCTTCAGTATTGCTAAAACAGCCCAGGCTGTAGCGCACCGCGAGTTCGGCGCACCAATCCTTATCGCGCCCAGCCCAGGTTTAACCGTTGGTTCACCAATCTCGTTCATGTTCCGTTGAACAGTTTGCCGCCTTGGAGCGTCTCAATGACCGGGTCGAGATCGTCATTTGCAGTTGCCGCGCTTCTCGCCGCCTCTGCCTTCGTCATGCCGGCCATGGCCGGATCCGGCATCGAAGTCACGATGAACCAGGCGAAGATCGTCAAGTTGTCGCGCGCCGCCGACACCATCGTCGTCGGCAATCCGGCGATCGCCGACGCCGCCGTTCAGGATGCCTCGACAATCGTTCTGACCGGCAAGGGATTCGGCGTCACCAACCTGGTTGTGCTGGACCAGGACGGCAGCCCGATCATCGACGAACAGGTCACGGTCGTGCGGCAGGACGCGTCTTCGGTCAGAATCTACAGGCGCTCCGAAATTCAGACCATGTCCTGCACGCCCTATTGCGAAAGCTCGTACAAGAGCGACAGCGAGAAGGCCTCGGAAGCCGAGATGAGCGCCGGCCACTGAGCGCTCCGGCTGTCGGCACTTGGTGCGACGGCCGCCACGGTTAGTGGCCGGTTAAGGGCGTCTCGACGAATTTAGCGGTCATCAAAACCGGGTTTCAATGGGTCTTCGCTAATGTGCCCGCGACACCGCACACGCATCGGCAGGAACGGCACATGAGCAGGGATCCGGCACCCGAAGACGGCAATCGCAGCAACAGGCGGCCAAGGTTCCGCTCCCGTTTCCTGGGCGATGGTTTCCTTGATAACAGGCGCGGCAGCACGGCGATAGAATTCGCCATGCTTGCCGCTCCGTTTGCAGCCCTCGTCTTCGCCATCCTCGAGAGCTGCATTTCATTTGCCGGCCAGGAAGTGATGGCCAACGCCACGGACGATATCGCCCGTCAGTTGCGCACCGGGCAGATCAAGAAGGCCGACGTCACCGAAGCCTCGATCAAGCAGCTGATCTGCGACAGGCTGAAAATCATGGTCGGCGACAATTGCCCCGGTTCTGGGTCAAATGCTCCACTGCTGGTGGACCTTCGAGAGTATCCGACCTTTGCCGACGCCGCTGCGGCGAGCTTCAAGATCGTCAACGGCGAGATCGAGCTGACACAAGGCACGAATTCGACGAGCTTCGAGGTATCTCCCGGCCTGGCGGAATCGAAGAACATGCTGCGGGTTTTCTACAAATGGCCTGTCATGACAGATTTCATGGCCAAGTCGATGGCCAATCTCAAGGACGGCAAAACGCTGCATTTCGCGTCCGTGACTTGGCAGAACGAACCGTTCGACAACTGAGATTGCAGGTTTGCTTTGGCAAAACGGGGGTAAAGGCATGTATCGTGCGGGGGCACACCGGGGGATTTTGGCAGTCTGGGCAAGGGCGATGCGGTTTTGCGCCGACCGACGCGGCGTGGCGGCCATCGAGTTTGCGTTCATCGTGCCTGTTCTGCTCGTCATGTATTTTGTGACCATGGAGGCTTCGCAGGCCATCGAGACCAGCAAGAAGGTCAGCCGCATCGGCAGCATGGTGGCGGATCTCGTCACGCAGCAGAATACAATTTACAAGGCAGATCTCGATGCGATCATGAAGATCGGTACATCGACCTTGAAGCCCTACAACCGCTCGACCCCGAAGATCGTCATCACGGCGATAGAGGTCACGAGCGATGCCACCCCGAAAGTGCAAGTCGTTTGGTCGCGCAAGCTGGTCGATGGTACGTCGAGCGTCGATGCCGTCAAGGACACTCCCACCACGGTTCCCGCCACGCTGAAGGTTGCAGGCACTTTTCTTATTCGTGTCGAAAGCGACCTTGCCTACGAGCCGGTCATCACCTGGTCGGCGGACGGCCAGCAACGGCTTGGGTTGACCACGGCCTTCAACAAGATATCGATGGGCGAGACTTATTATCTGCGCCCCCGTCGCAGCACGACGATCCCCTGCAGCGACTGCTGAGACAGCGTCTTCCCGATTATTGCTGGCCGCTTTTGCCTGAAACCAGCTTCACGATGGCCGCGGCCATCGCATAGTCCTTCGAGGAAGCGATGGCGAACCCGCCGGAGTGCGCCGCCTCCAGCAGATCGTAGACATCAGGCGTCATCGACTTGAGGTTGGTGAGGAAAACGGTGAGCCGGCGCTTGGCCTCGGGGTCGAGGTCGCTGCGGACGGCATGCGGGCCGTATCTGAGCAAGCCGGACGTCCATACGAGCTGAAGTTCGCTCTTTGGAAGACCCGCCGCCTCAAGCCTCGCCACCGTGCCGGCCGGTTCGGCCAATCGGTCGTCCAGTACCGCCGATTGCCCGTCCAGGACAGCCGGTTGGCCGTCCGCCATGGCTTTCTCCCAACCGAACAGGGCATCGGCCTGGCCGTCTATCAGCATCGCTTCGGCCGCGGCGGCCGAGGCGGCGTGCACAAGATATGGCGCGTCCTCGCTGAGCTCGACGCCATCCGCCTTGAGCCCGGCTAGCGGCATCAAAGAACCGCCGATGCTGTCGGAAGGCGCCATCGCGATCCGGTGTGACGCCATGGCCGCAAGATCCGGAACCTTGCCGTCGCGCGTCACCAGGACGGAGCGGATGCCGATGGCGCCATCGGCATCGACCGGCGCCACGAGAGGTTCGACGCAGCCGCAGCGTCGCGAGGCGGTGGCGTAGGCCGTCGCCGAATAGACCGCGTACTCGATCCGGCCACTTGCCTGCGCCTCGATTAGCGCCGCGTAGTCGCGGGCGACGACAAATTCCACCTTCATGCCGAGCCCCTTGGTATAGGCGTCCGTCAGCAGCGCCAGGCCCGGAACGGTGTTGCCGCCGCCGGCTTCGGCGACGATGCCGATGCGGAACGTGCCGATGTCATCGCGCCAGTCGGCACGCGCCGCGTTCGGCCATGATGCGGCCAGCAACGCAAATGCGGCCGCGCATGCCTTCAAGGCGGACCTCACCGAAAATGCGCCGCCATGTCTCATCACTGCCCTGCCCGCGTCGGCATCCGGTCTCGCCCCGTCTATCGCGCCCAAGCCGTTGCCGTTTGGTTTCCGAATTGCCAATGGCGATGTGGAACCCTATGTCTGGGACCGCAGACAGGCAACACGATCCCATTCGATGGCACGCGCTTTCCTCTTCGTTCTCGATTCCTTCGGCATCGGCGGCGCCGCCGATGCCGAGCGCTATGGCGATGCCGGCGCCAACACGTTCGGGCACATCGCGCTGGCCTGCGCAGAGGGCCGCGCAGATCGCGAAGGCCTGCGCAAGGGGCCGCTCGCCGTGCCAAACATGGTCTCGCTCGGTCTTGCCCGCGCGGCGGAAACCGCGACCGGATTCCGGTTCGACGGCGGCAGGATGCCGCTTGCCACAGCTTTTCATGGCGCGGCGCAGGAGGTCTCGAGCGGCAAGGACACGCCCTCGGGCCACTGGGAGATCGCTGGCCTACCGGTACGCTTCGACTGGGGCTATTTCCCCGAGACAGTGCCGGCTTTTCCGGCCGAGCTGACGCAGGCGATGATCAGGGACGGAAAGGTGCCCGGCATTCTCGGCGATTGCCATGCTGCGGGAATCGAGATCATCGAGCGGTTCGGCGAGGAGCATATCCGCTCCGGCAGACCGATCTGCTACACGTCGGTCGACTCTGTCCTGCAGATCGCCGCGCACGAAGTGCATTTCGGACTGGAGCGGCTTTACGAGTTCTGCAAGGTGGTGCGCGGGCTGGTCGATCCGCTGAACATCGGCCGGGTGATCGCACGGCCCTTTGTCGGGGAAACCGTCGCTACCTTCGAGCGCACCTATAACCGCCGAGACTATGCGGTGCCGCCGCCGGAACCGACGCTGCTCGACCGGCTGACAACGCGCGGAAGCAAGGTCATCGCGGTCGGCAAGATCGGCGATATCTTCGCGCATCGTGGCATCTCCGAAGTGCGCAAGGCGGCTGGCAACATGGCGATGTTCGACAAGGCGCTGGGTGCGATGGACGACGCCGGCGACGGTGATCTGGTGTTTGCCAATTTCGTCGATTTCGACACCGAGTTCGGCCATCGCCGCGACGTCGCCGGCTATGCGGCCGCGCTCGAAGCCTTCGACCGGCGTCTGCCCGAGGCGCTTGCCAAACTGAAGCAAGGCGACCTTCTCATCCTCACAGCGGACCACGGCAACGACCCGACATGGCGCGGCACCGACCACACGCGCGAACGCATTCCGGTGATCGGCGTCGGACAGGACCTTACAGGGGGCGACGTCGGGCTCAGAACGACCTTCGCCGACATCGGCGAAACCGTCGCCGAGCATCTCGGGCTGGCGCGTGGCCTTCACGGCACTTCTTTCTATGCGACGATAGGTGGCCATGCCCGAATTGCCTGAGGTCGAAACGGTCCGGCGCGGCCTGCAACCGGTTCTGGAAGGCGCCCGCCTCGTTGGCGTCCTGGCGCGCCGGCCCGATCTCAGGTTTCCGTTTCCCGAAAAGTTTTCCGAGCGGCTGACCGGCAAGACCATCACCGCACTCGGCCGGCGGGCCAAATATCTCACCATGCATGTGGAGGGCGGTCCGGTGCTGATCTGCCATCTCGGCATGTCTGGCTCGTTCCGCATCGAGACGTCAGATGGCAGCGAGACGCCGGGTGTATTCCATCATGAGCGCTCGAAGAGCACCGCGCACGATCATGTCGTGTTCGATGTGGTCTCGGCCGGCGGTGCCCGCTCCCGCGTCATCTTCAATGACCCGCGCCGCTTCGGTTTCATGCTGTTTGCCGAAGGAGCGCCCGACACGCATCCGATGCTGGCCGGACTGGGTGTCGAGCCGACCGGCAATGCGCTGGATGGCGCCTTGCTCGCCTCGCTGCTCGAAGGCCGCCGATCGCCGTTGAAGGCAGCGCTTCTCGACCAGCGGCTGATCGCGGGACTTGGCAACATCTATGTTTCGGAAGCGCTGTGGCGCGCCGGCCTGTCGCCGCTGCGTGAATCAGGCACGATCGCCAAGGCTGGAAAGAAGGCGGCGGCACAGAGCGAACGCCTTGCGGGAGCGATCCGTTCGGTCATCGCCGATGCGATCGCCGCCGGCGGATCGTCGCTGCGCGACTATGTGCAGACGGACGGCTCGCTGGGCTATTTCCAGCATTCCTTCGCGGTCTACGACCGGGAAGGCGAGCCATGCTCAACGCCCGGCTGCGGCGGCCATATCGAGCGCATCGTGCAAAGCGGGCGCTCGACCTTCTATTGCCGGACCTGTCAGCGGTAAGCTAGGACCAGTCGACAGCAATCGGCAGGAACGAGGAGGCGAAGCCATGGCCTATGAAACCATCATCGTGGAAACGCGCGGCAAGGTCGGGCTGATCACGCTGAACCGACCCAAGGCGCTCAACGCGCTGAATTCCCAGGTCATGGCGGAGGTGGTGGCGGCCGTGAACGGGTTCGGCACCGATGCCGCGATCGGCGCGATGGTCATCACCGGTTCCGAGAAGGCGTTTGCGGCGGGCGCCGACATCAAGGAAATGCAGGCGATCACCTTCGTCGACGCCTATGTGCAGGACTTCTTCGTCGGCTGGGAGGAACTTACGCGTACGCGAAAGCCTGTCATCGCCGCGGTCGCCGGCTATGCGCTTGGCGGCGGCTGCGAACTGGCGATGGTGTGCGATTTCATCATCGCGGCCGACAATGCAAGGTTCGGCCAGCCCGAGATCACGCTCGGCGTCATGCCCGGCATGGGCGGATCGCAACGGCTGACCCGCTTCGTCGGCAAGTCGAAGGCCATGGACATGTGCCTGACCGGGCGGATGATGGATGCGGCGGAGGCCGAGCGCTGCGGCCTGGTATCGCGCGTCGTGCCCGCCGGCGACCTTCTGGAGGAAGCGCTGAAGGCAGCGGGCAAGATCGCCGAGTTTTCGCTGCCGTCGGTGATGATGACCAAGGAGGCGGTCAACCGCGCCTATGAGACGACCCTTGCCGAAGGGCTTCGCTTCGAACGGCGCCTGTTTCACTCGCTGTTTGCGCTGGACGACCAAAAGGAAGGCATGGCCGCCTTTGCCGAGAAGCGGAAGCCGAATTTCACCAACCGCTAGGCGGGTCAAAAAGAAGGCCAAGCGGCGTTGACGCGCCGGAAAAGCTGAACTATAAGCCGCTCCAACCGAGGCGGCCTTTGGCTGCCCGTTTGTTTTTTGCGCCCTGCGGCATCCGCATGCGCCCACCAGATTAGAAGAGAGGCATCATGGCCAATACCTCCTCGGCCAAAAAGGCAACGCGCAAGATCGCCCGCCGCGCGGCGATCAACAAGAACCGCCGCTCGCGTGTTCGGACCTATGTCCGCCAGGTCGAAGAGGCGCTGGCCGCCGGCGACAAGACCGCCGCGCTGGCCGCGTTCAAGGCCGCCGAGCCGGAATTGATGCGCGCCGCGACCAAGGGCGTGCTGCACAAGAATACGGCATCCCGCAAGGTGTCGCGCCTGGCCCACCGCCTTAAGGTGCTGTCGGCCTAATATACATTTAACTAAACTTGGCTTGTTCAAACCCGGCGGATCCCGCCGGGTTTTTTCGTTTGCCGGCAAGTACTTAAAAAGAACGCCCGCAAAGCGCGTCTGGCTTGGATTTCAAAGTCCGGAATGGTTTGCCGGCATATACATGTGCGCTGATACCCGGTTATGCCGAAAGCGGCAGGGTCGGCAATTTCGGCTGACACAAATTCCATATATTTTTCAACAACTTGCAGATGGTGGTCCACAGCTTGTTCACATCGCATCCGGGCGATGGGGGACAAGTTGCTGTCAAGAGAATTATTTCAGAAAATTTCGCGCCGGGTGGCCGTTTTCATATTCGCCGGAAAAGGGTTTGAATCACAATGGCTTTATCAAAATGTGCCGTTGCGGCATCTGCTCCGAACCCGTCTCCGCTAACCAGATTCGTTAAAAATCCGTTAGTCGTGGCCTTGCCCTATCCACAGCGATTTCGGTAATGTCCCTCCATCGAAGGGACGGGCTTTTGGCTCTCACCTAGCCTGAATTGGCCAGCACAAAATGGCAG
This sequence comes from Mesorhizobium sp. LjNodule214, assembly GCF_964252735.1. NCBI lineage: Bacteria > Pseudomonadati > Pseudomonadota > Alphaproteobacteria > Hyphomicrobiales > Phyllobacteriaceae > Mesorhizobium > Mesorhizobium sp. LjNodule214. The sequence goes on along the minus strand of NZ_CAXUPE020000001.1, from coordinate 1,599,501 downwards.
AATTCATGACGTGGATCAATTCCGCGAACGGGCTTGGTTTGTCTTTTCGAGGCGGTAGGGGACTGGCGTAACTGTACATGGCAGGTCGATGGTGCCGGCGTTTTCGCCGGATGGCATCGTATTGCCTGGTGTGTCGAGAACGGCCCGGCTTGCAAGAGCCGGCACCGGTCCCTTTGTGACGAGGCGATGTTCACCTGCCGGCGGCGGCGGTGGTGTCGCAGCAAAGATACGGTCGTCGGAAACATGGATGCAGGAGGCGCATCCCCGGCGGAAAAAGGGTACAAAAGGACAAGGAACTCGATCATGCAGAGCGGCACCGAGAGGGAGTTAAAGAGCGAACTCCCATTCCCAGCAACATTTGTCGGAGGGGACGGCATGGCGGCTTCCAGCGACGCGGAACAGAAGTTCGAACGCGTCAAGACCCAGCTGAAGGCACGTCTGGGAGTCGAGGTCTATTCAAGCTGGTTCGGCCGCATGAAGGTTGCCGAAGCATCCCGTGGCATTGTGCGCATTTCCGTGCCGACGGCCTTCCTGCGGTCCTGGATCAACGGCCATTACCTCGACCTCATAGCGGAACTGTGGAAGCACGAAGATCCCGAAATCCTCAAGATCGAGATCGTCGTGCGCACCGCCACGCGCCAGGGACGCAACGGCGTCGAGCCGGAGGCCGTTCCGGCGCGCAAGATGACCCGGCAGACGCAGACGACGCTGGCCGCCGGCACTGCGGGGCCCGGCAGGGTGGAACGGGCGCCGGCGCCGCGCCAGGGCACGCCCATCGAAGCCGAATACCGGCACAATGTGCTGGGCTCGCCGCTAGACCCACGCTACACCTTCGGCTCCTTCATCGAAGGCCCGTCGAACCGGGTGGCTTTCGCCGCCGCCAAGGCTGTGGCGGAATCGCAGTCGAGCGCGGTGCGTTTCAATCCGCTCTTCCTTCATGCGACGGTCGGGCTCGGCAAGACGCACCTTTTGCAAGCGATCGCGGCCGAATCCCTGCGGCACAATCCGAAGTCGCGCGTCGTCTATTTGACGGCCGAGTATTTCATGTGGCGCTTCGCCACCGCGATCCGCGACAACAACGCGCTGACGCTGAAGGAACAGCTGCGCGACATCGACCTCCTGATCATCGACGACATGCAGTTCCTGCAGGGCAAGTCGATCCAGCATGAATTCTGCCATCTGATCAACATGTTGCTCGACAGCGCCAAGCAGGTTGTGGTTGCCGCGGACCGGCCGCCGTCGGAGCTGGAATCGCTGGAGCCCCGCGTGCGCTCTCGCCTCAATGGCGGCGTTGCGCTCGAAATGTCGGCGCCCGACTTCGCCATGCGGATCGGCATGCTCAAGCTGCGTCTTGCCACCGCCAAGGTCGATGACGCCTCGCTCGATATTTCGGAGGAGATCCTCAACCATGTCGCCCGCACGGTGACGGGCAGCGGGCGCGAACTCGAGGGCGCCTTCAACCAGCTCTTGTTCCGCCAATCCTTCGAACCGCAGATCAGCATCGACCGCATCGACGAGATCCTTGGCCACATCTACCGTTCGGGCGAGCCGAAGCGGGTGCGCATCGAGGATATCCAGCGCATCGTGGCGCGCCACTACAATGTGTCGAAGACCGAGCTTCTGTCCAACCGGCGCACGCGCACCATCGTCAAGCCGCGGCAGGTCGCCATGTACCTGTCAAAGGTGATGACGCCGCGTTCGCTGCCGGAGATCGGGCGGCGTTTCGGCGGACGCGACCACACCACGGTGCTGCATGCCGTGCGCAAGATCGAGGATCTTTCCGGCAACGACAACACGCTGGCGCAGGAACTGGAACTGCTGAGAAGGCTGATCAACGACCAGGCCTGATCGGGTGGGAAACGCCGGCTGGCGCGCCGTGCCGGCTTTATCCCCAGAAAGCCCGCGTAACCGGCCTGAACCGGTGGCGCGGGCTTGCGTTTGCAGGTTTTTTCCTATCAGCTTACGCAGATTCTGAGCCTGTTCAGACCTTTCGCGGGGCGCCGCCTGCCGGAGACCCGCTCATCCATTCAAGCGAGCCTGTTTCGTCATGCGTGTTATCCTGGAACGGTCAAATCTCCTGAAGTCGCTCAACCACGTTCACCGCGTGGTCGAACGACGCAACACCATACCGATCCTGTCCAACGTGCTGCTCAGCGCCGAAGGCGCCAGCCTTGAAATGAAGGCGACGGACCTCGACCTCGAGGTGACCGAAGCCACGCCCGCCAAGGTCGAGCGCGGCGGGGCCACGACGGTGCCAGCGCATCTGCTCTACGACATCGTGCGCAAGCTCGCCGACGGGGCGGAGGTGATGCTGAAAACCGACGAGGACGGCAACGCCATGACGGTGACGTCGGGCCGTTCGAGCTTCCGCCTGCAGTGCCTGCCGCAATCCGATTTCCCAGAACTCTCGGCCGGCTCCTTCTCGCATATCTTCCGGCTCGATTCGGTCGGTTTGAAGGGCCTGATCGAGAAGACCCAGTTCGCCATCTCGACCGAAGAGACGCGCTACTATCTGAACGGCATCTACCTGCACACGCATGAGGCCGGCGGCAAGCTGAAGCTGCGCTCGGTTGCCACCGACGGCCATCGCCTGGCGCGCGCCGAGATCGACGCGCCGGCAGGCTCAGAGGGCATGCCCGGCATCATCATCCCGCGCAAGACGGTCAGCGAGTTGCAGAAGCTGGTCGACGATCCGGACGTCGCCGTGACCACCGAATTGTCGGATACCAAGATCCGCTTCACCATCGGCAGCGTCGTTCTGACCTCGAAACTGATCGATGGCACCTTCCCCGACTACCAGCGCGTCATTCCGACCGGCAACGACAAGCAGCTGATCATCGACCGGCAGAGTTTCGCCGCCGCCGTCGATCGCGTCTCGACCATTTCGTCCGAGCGCGGCCGGGCGGTGAAGCTTTCGATCGCCGAAGGCCAGGTCACGCTCGCGGTCAACAATCCGGATTCGGGCAGCGCCACTGAGGAACTGGCGGCCGATTACTCGTCCGATCCGATCGAGATAGGCTTCAACGCCAAGTATCTGCTCGACGTCGCCGCCCAACTGACCGGTACGGAAGCGAAGTTCATGCTGGCGGATGCCGGTTCACCGACGCTGATCCACGACATGGCCGACGAAACCGCTCTTTACGTGCTGATGCCGATGCGGGTGTAGGCCCGAACGAGGCCTATGCGAGAAATCACCCTTGTTCGTCCCGCCGGACATCCCCTGCTCATCGAGGGAGGTGGAGACCGGCACGCCTTTTTGCCGTCGTGACCGCCAAACAGTCTCAAAAACAAACTCATATAAGTAAGTTAACACTTACCAATTTCCGCAACTATGCGGCGCTGTCGATCGACCTGAAGCCTGGCGCCGTGGTGCTTTCCGGCGACAATGGCGCCGGCAAGACCAATCTCTTGGAAGCGGTTTCGCTGCTGACGCCGGGACGTGGGCTCCGCCGCGCGCCCTATGCCGACGTGGCGCGCGAAGGCGGCGATGGCGGCTTTGCCCTGCACGCGAGGATCGAAGGGGCCGAAGGAGAGGTTGAAATCGGCACCGGCATTGCGGGTGGCGACAACGCCGGCGAAGGCGGCAGGCGGGTGCGGATCAATGGTGCTACGGCGCGATCGGCCGAGGACATGCTGGAATGGCTACGTGTCGTCTGGCTGACGCCGGCGATGGATGGCCTGTTCCCGGGGCCGGCCGCCGACCGCCGGCGCTTTCTCGACCGGCTGGTGCTGGCGATCGACCCCGGACACGGCCAGCGCGCGCTCGACTATGAAAAGGCCATGCGTGGCCGTAACCGCTTGCTTACGGAAGGATCGCGCGACGGCGCCTGGTTCGACGCTATCGAGACGCAGATGGCCGAGACCGGCGTGGCGATCGCGGCCGCAAGGGCGGAACTGGTGCGCCTGCTCGCAGCCATGATCGACCGGCTGCCCGATAGCGGCCCGTTTCCGCAGGCAGACATTGGCCTCTCCGGCGAACTGGAGGAGCAGGTGGCCACAACGCCTGCCGTCGATGTCGAGGAGCGGTTCCGCGCTGCACTTGCCGACGGCCGTGACCGCGACCGCGCCGCCGGGCGCACACTGGAAGGCCCGCACCGTTCCGACCTCGTCGTGCGACACCGGCCCAAGGCGATGCCTGCCGAACTTTGCTCGACCGGCGAGCAGAAGGCGTTGCTGGTCGGCATCGTGCTTTCGCATGCAAGGCTGACCGGCGAGATGTCGGGCATGACGCCGATCCTGCTGCTCGACGAGATCGCGGCGCATCTCGACGCCGGCCGGCGCGCAGCGCTGTTCTCTATCCTGGAAGAGCTCAACTGCCAGGCGTTCATGACCGGAACCGATGCGGCGCTGTTTTCCAGTCTCGCTGGACGTGCACAGTTCCTGACGGTCGATCACGGCACAGTTGGGCCAACCAAAGATACCTGACAAGGTTTTTCGCCCACTATATGGTCCGGCGATGATGAACGCCGCCCTCACCGAGGAAGAGCTCGAACGCTATGCGCGCCACATCGTGCTGCCCGAGATCGGCGGCGCCGGCCAGCAAAAGCTGAAGCGGGCTCGGGTGCTGGTGATCGGCGCCGGTGGGCTGGGGGCGCCGGTGCTCGAATATCTCGCCGCCGCCGGCGTCGGCACGCTCGGCATCGTCGATGACGACGACGTTTCGCTGTCGAACCTGCAACGGCAGGTGATCCACGGCACCGACGCGGTCGGCGTGGCGAAAACCGACAGCGCCAAGGCGGCCATCGCGCGCATCAACCCCAACGTCTCGGTGGAACTGCACCAGCTTCGGCTGACGGCGGAAAACGCCCCTGCCCTCATTGCGCGCTACGACATCATCGTCGACGGCTCCGACAATTTCGAGACGCGTTATGCCGTCGCCGACGCCTGCGCCGCGGAGAAACGGCCGCTGGTGCATGCCGCCGTCGGCCGCTTCGACGGTTCGCTGACCGTGCTGAAGCCTTTCGAGACCGGCGCGGATGGCAGGCTGAACCCGGGCTATCGCGATCTTTTCCCCGAGGCGCCGCCGCCGGGCCTGGTGCCATCCTGCGCAGTGGCCGGCGTTGTCGGCGCGCTGACCGGCGTCGTCGGTACGCTGCAGGCAATGGAGGCGATCAAACTGATCACCGGCATCGGTGAACCGCTGGTCGGCCGCTTGCTGCTCTATGATGCGCTTTCGGCGCGCTTCGACACCATTCGCTACAAGAGAAACTGACCGCATGGACCAGATGGGCCAGTCCACAGCTGTTCTCGTTACGCAGATTGCGCCCGATTTCGAGCGCTGGGACGAATTACTCAAGCTGATCCTGCGCGCCTTCGCCTTCATGGACGGCATCATCGATCCGCCGTCCTCGTCGCATCTGCTGACGCCTGAAGGCCTGAAGGCCAAGGCCCGGCAGGAGACGGGTTTTTTGGCGCTCGAGGCCGGCCGGATCGTCGGCTGTATTTTCGCACTTGAGCGGGCTGATGATGTCTATGTCGGCAAGCTCGCCGTCGAGCCGGGCCTCCAGGGACAAGGCATCGGCAGGCGGTTGATGCAGGCCGTCGAGAACCTTGCCCGCAGCAGCGGCAAGAGCGCCATCGAGCTGCAGACGCGCATCGAACTGAGCGAAAACCACGCCGCCTTCTCCCGACTCGGCTTTCGTGAGACCGGACGCACGGCGCATACGAGCTATAACCGTCCGACCTCGATCACCATGCGCAAGGTGCTTTCGTGAGCCTCGCCCTCAGTCCGGAAGAACAGACAATCGCCTCCGGCAAGGACGGCGCGGCGATGGCGATGCGCATCGTCGCCGACAGCGCCAGCCTGCTCGGCGCGCCGCGGCTGATCCCGATCGCCTCGGCGCACATAGACGGGGCGCTCTATCACGGCGATTCCGGCACGCTGTTCGCCGAAAGGCTGGTCGAGGGCGGTGCCCGGGTCGCGGTGCGCTCGACGCTCAATGTCGGGGCGCTCGACCTGATGGGCTGCTCGCGCATCCGCCTCGAGGAGCCGGCGCGCGGCATGGCGCGGCGGATGATGGAGGCCTACCGCAAGCTCGGCTGCGAGCAGAGCTGGACCTGCGCGCCCTACCAGGCCGGGCATCGGCCAGCACTGGGAAGCGACGTCGCCTGGGGCGAATCCAACGCCGTTGTGTTCTGCAATTCGGTGCTTGGCGCGCGCACCAACCGCTACGGCGATTTCCTCGACATCGCCTGCGCCATATCGGGCCGCGCGCCGGACTACGGCTTGCACCGTGCAGAGAACCGGCGGGCGCGGCTGGTGTTCGATGTCTCCGGACTCTCCGCGTCGTTCCTCGGCTCCGAGATCGCCTGGCCAGTGCTGGGCAGCCTCTATGGCCGCGAAGTCGGCAACACAATCGGTGTCGTCACCGGCGTGCCGGGCCATCCCGGCGAGGACGCGCTGAAGGCGTTCGGCGCGGCCGCCGCCTCATCCGGTGCGGTCGGCCTTTTCCATATTGCCGGCGTGACACCCGAGGCGCCCGTCGCCGAAACCATCCTGGCGGGCGCTGCGCCGGAAACGGTGATCCGCGTCACGCCGGAGATGGCGGCGAAGGCCCGCGCGGGCTTGTCGACGGCAACAGGGCCGAAAACCATTGATGCAGTGGCAATCGGCAGCCCGCATCTGTCACTCGACGAGTTCTACATGCTGGAGCGGCTGATCGCCGGACGGCGCCTCACCGTGCCGATCTATGCCTGCACCGGGCGCCATGTGCTTTCGTCGCTCGAAAAGAACGGGCGGCGCAAGATGCTCGAAGCAAGCGGTGTCGTCATCGTGGCCGACACCTGCGTGGTGGTGACGCCGATCATGCCCGAGCTTGCCGGAGGCATATTGATGACCAACTCCGGAAAGTTCGCGCATTACGCGCCGGGCAATACCGGATATGCCGTGCTTTACGGCTCGCTGGCCGACTGTGTCGAAAGTGCCGTTATTGGTAAGCCAGCATTTACGGACATCGCGGCATGAGCGCTCCAGCAGAAATCCTGGTGCCGGGCCGGGCCGGCGAAGGCGAGGCGCTGGTGCTGACGGCGCCGATCAGCTTCTGGGGCGGCGTCGATCCGAAGACCGGCCGCATCGCCGATGTCCGGCATCCACAGCACGGCGAAAACCTGTCGGGGCGCGTGCTGTTCCTGCCAGGCACGATCGGCTCGTCCTCGGCGTCGGCCGTGTTGATGGAACTTGTCCACAATGGCCATGCGCCGGCGGCACTGGTGCTGCACGAACCGGATGCGATCCTGCTGCTCGGCCTGATCGTGGCCAGGGAGATGGGCTGGGAGACGCCAATGGCGCTGCAGCTCGGGCGCGATAACTTCGACACCTATCGCGGAAGCACCGTAACAGTCACCGACGACGGCGCGCTCGCCGTAGCCAGTTGACCACTATTTATGTTCGCAGCGGCAGCACGCGGTCCGGCGGGCGATGACCGTCGAAGAAGGCGCGGATGTTGATGATCACCTTCTCGCCCATGTCGATGCGGCCTTCGAGCGTCGCCGAGCCCATATGCGGCAAAAGCACGACCTTGCCTTTGGCGGCGAGCTTCAAGAGTTTGCTGTTCAGCGCCGGCTCGTGCTCGTAGACGTCCAGCGCGGCGCCGGCGATCTTGCCGTCATGGATCAGCTTGATCAGCGATTCCTCGTCGATGATGTCGCCACGCGCGGTGTTGACGATGTAGGCTGACGGTTGCATGAGCGCCAGCCTACGCGCCGACAGCAGGTGGAAGGTTGCCGGCGTCGACGGGCAGTTGACCGAGATGATGTCCATGCGGGCCAGCATCTGGTCGAGGCTTTCCCAATAAGTCGCCTCCAACTCGTCTTCTACGGCCGGCAGCACGCGGTGGCGGTTGTGATAGTGGATCGACAGGCCGAAGGCCTTGGCGCGCCTGGCGACGGCGGTGCCGATGCGGCCCATGCCGACGATGCCAAGCCGTTTGCCCCAGATGCGCCGGCCGAGCATCCAAGTCGGCGACCAGCCGGCCCATTTCTTGTCGCTGGTCAGCACGTTGGCGCCTTCTGCCAGGCGCCGCGGCACGGCCAGCATCAGCGCCATGGTCATGTCGGCCGTGTCTTCGGTCAGCACGTTCGGTGTGTTGGTGACAGTGATGCCCTTCTTGGCCGCCGCCTCCACATCGATCTTGTCGACGCCATTGCCGAAATTGGCGATCAGCTTGAGATTGTCGCCGGCCTGGGCGATCAGGGCCGCGTCGATATTGTCGGTGATCGTCGGCACCAGGACGTCGGCTTCCTTGATCGCCGCGACCAGCTCGGGCTGCGTCATCGGCCTGTCCTCGACGTTCAACCGTGCGTCGAACAGTTCGCGCATGCGGGTTTCGACCGGATCGGGCAGCTTGCGCGTGATGACGACGAGGGGCCTTTTCTTGCCTGCCATTGTTTCCTCGAACCCGATCTCGTTGAGACCTCTTTAACCAAGACAGGCGAAAATCGAAGCCGGTCGCGGTGCCTGCCACTCTGTAACAAGCGGTGCCGCCGAAGACAAAGAAAAAGGGGCGCCGGTGCCGACGGGCAAGCGCCGAAAGGAATGAAAGTGTCTGGTTTCGCGTCGCTCCGCCTGGCCTTCAGCGCAGCAGTCCTCGGCGCCCTCCTTTGTTCCCCGCAAACGGTGGCGCCGAGCGCCGCGGCCCCCGCGCAGACGATCACGCTCGGGCCGAGCGGCCTGCCGCTGCCGCGTTTCGTCAGCCTGAAATCGGGCCGCGTCAACGCGCGCGTCGGCCCCGGCGCCAACTACTCCGTCAACTGGATGTACATGAAGGCCGGGTTGCCGATGGAAATCATCCAGGAATTCGATACCTGGCGCCGCGTACGCGATGCCGACGGTTCGGAAGGCTGGATCAACCAGTCGCTGCTGTCGGGCCGCCGCACGGCGATCGTCGCGCCCTGGCAGCGCGGCAAGGGCGGCCGAATCAACCTGCTTGACGACAAGGACAAGGACGCCAGCGTGGTGGCCATCATCGAGCCGGGCGTCATGGGATCGATCAAGTCCTGCGACGGCCAGTGGTGCGAAATGACCTTCGACGGCCACACCGGCTGGCTCCCCCAATCGGTCGTCTGGGGCGCTTATCCAGGCGAACACGTCAAGAACTGACTTTTCTAGTAGGTCAGCGCAGCAAAACCGGTTGGTCTAGCGGCCGATGCGGCCGAGATGGGTGTCCCGAAAACCGCTCGACAGTTTGAGGCCGTAACCCAGCGCGCGGTCGACGGCGATGTGGGTGATCCAAGTCAGAGCGACGGCGATCGCGATCGGATTGGCAAAGACGTATCCGGCAAGCGCCAGCGGCAGCGGGACAATCAGGATGTGCAACGCGTTGTAGGCGACGGCGCCGACGCGCGGCCCGGCGAGATAACCCAACATCGACAGGTCCGGCGCCAGGATGAGCAAGGCAAACAGCCACCAGGAGGCACCGGCCAGCGCGTAGAGAACGAGCGCGACCACCGCAACGGCAATCCATTCGAGCCGTACTGCCAGATCGACGGGTCTCATCGAGCGCGGATCAATCGCGACGTTTCGGGCGCAACCTCACCACGATGTCGACATTGGCGATCTCCAGGCCTTCCGGCGGCTCCGGCAGGTTGGAAACCGTCACCGGACCGCTGGCGATATCGAAGATGCGGTTTTCGCCTTCGATATAGAAATGATGGTGATCGGAGGTGTTGGTGTCGAAATAGGTCTTCGAGCCCTCGACGGCCAGGATGCGCAGCAGGCCCGCCTGGGTAAACTGGTGAAGGGCATTGTAGACGGTGGCAAGCGACACCGGCACGCCGGCGGCAATCGCCTCCTCATGCAGTTCCTCGGCCGAAAGATGACGATCGCCCTTGGCGAAAAGCAGATCAGCCAACGCAATGCGCTGGCGCGTCGGCCTCAGGCCGGCTTCGCGAACCCGCTTGTCCACAGCGACATTATCCTTCCGGCAGCCCTGATCCATCCTATCCGTCGAAGCTCGCGGTTCGGCCCCAAAAACCCGCCCAGAATGGCGAAAAAACGGCATCGGCCGAAACTGGACAGCTCCTGACATATATTCTGTCGGCCGAATTCGATCAATAGAGCAACATGTGCGCAGATATCCCGGTGCGCATTGACCCCGGCAGGCGGGCGGGTTAAGCGCAGACGCCGGTTTCCGGCCATAAACAGACTGTGTTAGGAAACCAACGACAAGGGCGCCCTGCCGCCCAGGACGATCACGGGGACGAAATTGATGGCAGGTTCGAAGTCCAGCTACGATTACGAGGAACTGCTTGCCTGCGCCCGCGGCGAGCTGTTCGGACCGGGAAATGCGCAGCTGCCCTATCCACCGATGCTGATGTTCGACCGCATCACCGAGATCAGCGAAACCGGCGGTGCATTCGACAAGGGCTTCATCCGCGCCGAATTCGACATCAAGCCGGACCTGTGGTTTTTCGCCTGCCATTTCATCGGTAACCCGATCATGCCGGGTTGCCTTGGCCTCGATGCCATGTGGCAGTTGACCGGCTTCTACCTCGGCTGGCTCGGCGAGCCCGGCAAGGGGATGGCGCTGTCGACCGGTGAGGTGAAGTTCAAAGGCATGGTAACGCCGTCGGTCAAGAAGGTCGAGTACGGCATCGATTTCAAGCGCGTGATGCGCGGCCGGCTGGTGCTCGGCATCGCCGATGGCTGGCTCAAGGCGGATGGCGAACCCATATACGCGGCAACGGATCTCAAGGTAGGTCTGTCAAAGCAGTCGGCGGTCGCCTGATCGCCACCGGACACTTTGGAAGGAGCAGCCCATGAGACGGGTCGTAGTGACAGGCCTCGGCGTCGTGTCGTCGATCGGCAACAATGCCAATGAGGTGCAGGCCTCGCTCCACGATGCCAAGTCCGGCATCAGCTTTTCGGATTCATTCGCCGAACACGGCTTCCGCTGCCAGGTCTGGGGCGCGCCGTCGCTCGACCCGTCGGCGATGATCGACCGGCGCGCCATGCGCTTCCTGTCGCAAGGCGCGGCCTGGAACCACGTCGCCATGGACCAGGCGATCGCGGATGCGGGCCTCGGCGAGAGCGACATCACCAACGAGCGCACCGGCATCGTCATGGGCTCGGGTGGACCATCGACGCGCACCATCGTCGAGGCGGCCGAAACGACGCTCAAGAACGGCAGCCCCAAGCGCATCGGGCCGTTCGCGGTGCCGAAGGCGATGTCGTCGACCGCGTCGGCGACGCTCGCCACCTGGTTCAAGATCCACGGCGTCAACTATTCGATCTCGTCCGCCTGCTCCACCTCGGCGCACTGCATCGGCAATGGCTACGAGCTGATCCAGTGGGGCAAGCAGGACATGGTCTTTGCCGGCGGCCACGAGGACCTCGACTGGACGATGTCGGACCTGTTCGACGCCATGGGCGCGATGTCGTCGAAGTTCAACGACAGGGCGTCGGCCGCCTCACGCGCCTATGACGTCAATCGCGACGGTTTCGTCATCGCCGGCGGCGCCGGCGTGCTGGTGCTGGAAGAGCTCGAGCACGCCAAGGCGCGCGGCGCCAAGATCTATGCCGAGATCGTCGGCTATGGCGCGACCTCGGACGGCTACGACATGGTGGCGCCCTCGGGCGAAGGCGCGGTGCGCTGCATGCGCCAGGCGCTGGCCACGGTTTCCTCGCCGGTCGACTACATCAACACGCATGGCACCTCGACGCCGGTCGGCGATTCCAAGGAGATGGGCGCGATCCGCGAAGTGTTCGGCGACAAGATGCCTTTCATCACCTCGACCAAGTCGCTGACCGGCCATTCGCTGGGCGCGGCCGGCGTGCAGGAATCGATCTACTCGATCCTGATGATGCAGGGCGGCTTCATCGGCGAAAGCGCCCATATCGAGGAACTCGATCCGGAATTCGAGGGCATGCCGATCGTACGCAAGCGCATCGATAACGCCAGGATCGACACCGTTTTGTCCAATTCGTTCGGTTTCGGTGGCACCAACGCAACGCTGATTTTCCAGCGCTATTCCGCATAAGGATTGCCAGCCATGGACGGATTGATGAAGGGCAAGCGCGGGCTTGTCATGGGTGTCGCCAACGATCATTCGATCGCCTGGGGCATCGCCCAGAAATTGTCCGAGCACGGTGCCGAACTGGCCTTCACCTACCAGGGCGACGCCTTTGGCCGCCGGGTCAAGCCGCTTGCCGAGAGGCTTGGTGCGGCGCTGGTCGTGCCCTGCGATGTCGAGGACAGCGCTTCGGTCGCCGCCACCTTCGAGACGCTCGGCAAGGAATGGGGCGGTCTCGACTTCGTCGTCCATGCCATCGGCTTTTCCGACAAGAACGAGCTGAAGGGCCTCTATGCCGACACCAGCCGCGACAATTTCGTCCGCACCATGGTCATCTCCTGCTATTCCTTCACCGAGATCGCCCGGCACGCCGCCGCGCTGATGAAGGACGGCGGCTCGATGATCACGCTGACCTATGCCGGTTCGGTCCGCGTCATGCCGAACTACAACGTCATGGGCGTCGCCAAGGCCGGCCTGGAGGCTAGCGTGCGCTATCTCGCCAACGACTACGGTCCGCGCGGGATCCGGGTGAACGGCATATCGGCGGGACCGGTCCGAACGCTGGCCGGCGCCGGGATTTCGGATGCGCGCCACATGTTTTCCTACCAGCAGCGCAATTCGCCGCTGCGCCGCACGGTGACCATCGACGAGGTCGGCGGGTCAGCGCTCTACCTGCTGTCCGATCTGTCTTCCGGCGTCACTGGCGAAATCCACTATGTCGATTCCGGCTATCACATCGTTTCCATGCCGACGCTCGATGAGCTGAAGCAGAGCGACGGCCGAGAATAGTTCCTGTCCGGTAAAATTGGACGCAATGGCGGAAACCCATTTTAAGGAGATATCCGCTAGAGGTCCCATAACTTAGGGACCCGCATGCCTGCTGTCAGCAACCCGAAGCGCACACCGTTGTTCCGGCTGATCACCATTGCCAGCTCGGGCATGGGCAGTTTTATCCTCGGTGTCTGGGGCCTGAAGTTCGGTTTCGGCGACGGCCTTGCCGGCATGCCGGCCCAGACGATGGTCGCGGTCATGGCCCTGCTCTGCGCGCTGGCCGCCGCGGGCGCCGCGCTGTCCTTCTTCGCCGGTGTCGACGAATCGGCCGATTACGTCTTCAACGAAACCAATTTCGACAAGCTGACGGGCCTGCTGACGCGCCCAGCCATGGTCGGCAAGATCGCGGACGCGGCATCGGTGACGATCCGCAGCGGCGAACCGGTGTTTCTCATCGACATCGACATCGACCGCTTCAAGCAAATCAACGACGCGATCGGCTACAGCCACGGTGACGAGCTGATCCGCGCCTTTTCCCAGCGATTGAAGACCAGCATGCCGGAAGGCGCGGTGATCGGGCGCATCGGCGCCGGTGAGTTCGCGGTCCTGTTGCCGGATCGCGAGATCAAGGGATCCGTGGAACGGATCATCGAGAAGCTCATCGACGAGATGATGGAACCCTACCAGCTCGATACCCATCAGCAGTCGGTCAGCCTGTCGGTCGGCATCGTGGCCATGCCGAAGGATGGCGTCGATCCTGTCCTGGTGCTGCGCCGCTCCAACCTGGCGCTGCAGAACGCACGTGCCGGAGGGGTAGGCAACTGGTCGGTCTTCCATTCCGACATGGGTCGGGTCGCCGACCATCGGCAGTGGATCGAATCCGAGCTGCATACCGCATTCGAGCGGGGTGATTTCGACCTCCATTACCAGCCGCAGCTCGACCTGCCGAGCGGCCGCATCATCGGCTACGAGGCGCTGATCCGCTGGAAGCACCCGGAGCGCGGCATGATCCCGCCGATGGAGTTCATCCCGATCGCGGAAGAGACAGGCATGATCAACCCGATCGGCGAGTGGGTGCTGCGCAAGGCGTGCAACGACGCCCGCCATCTGCCCGAGGACTGTTTCGTTGCCGTCAACATCTCGCCGGTCCAGTTCATGACCAAGGATTTCGTCGGCATCGTGCGCGAGACGATGGCAAGCACCGGCATCAAGCCGTCGCGGCTTGAGCTGGAAGTCACCGAGACGGCGATGATGCAGGACCGCGAGCGCGCCGCCATCATCCTGCGGGAACTCGCCGACATGGGCATCTCGGTCGCAGTCGACGATTTCGGCACCGGCTATTCCAATCTAAGCTACCTGATCGATTTCTCGTTCGGCAAGCTGAAGATCGACCGCTCCTTCGTCAGCCGCATCGACACGGATTCCAACTCGGGCGCCGTCGTCTCGACCATCGTCGGGCTGTCGCGGGCGCTCGGCGTCGGCATCATCGCCGAAGGCGTCGAAACCGAGAGCCAGGCGACGCTGCTCAGGGCCGCCGGTTGCGAGGTGGTGCAAGGTTATCTGTTCGGCCGCCCGGCGCCGCTCAAGATCGGGCCTGGCGAAGCGCAGGTCGTCCACGTCAAGAGCGAAGCGCGCATCGTCAGCATGCATTGACCAAAACTCGCCGGTTACCGGCGCGCCGAGAAAACCTTGAACATGCCGTTGCGGGCAGTCTCCGCATGGCTTGAGAAGGCCGCCGCCAGCACTGCCTCGTAGGGAAGCTGCCGGTTCGCCACCATGAACAGCCTGCCGCCCGGTTTCAGCGCCTTGGCCGCTGCCTGGATCATGCCAGCGCCGATCTCCGGCTCGGCCGCCCGGCTGCGATGAAAAGGCGGGTTCATGACGATCGCGTCATAGCGGCGCTCGACAGGCTCGCTGAGCAGGTCGGTCCAGAAGAAATGTGTCTCGGCTGCCGTGCCGATGTTGCCCTTCGCTGCCTCCAGCGAGGCGAAGTCCGCCTCGAAGAGATCGAGCCTGGATATGCCGGACGATCGCGCCGCGACTTCGGCTGCCACATAGCCCCAGCCGGCGCAGAAATCGGCGATGTTGCCACGCAGATCGTTGGGCAGATTGTCCACCAGCAATCTGGAACCGGTGTCAACCTTGTCGAAGGAGAACATGCCGGGCGCGGTGCGAAAGCGGCCTTCCAATACAAGGTCTGGATTGGCAGCCCGAAGCACTGATGCGGCTCTGCTATCGGCCGGTCGGGCGAACCAGAAGGCGATGCCGTGATGTTTCGGCAGGTGGCCGTCAAGCGGCACAAGCTCGTCGATGCGCTTGCGCAGGCTGGCAATGCCATCATCCTTGCCGCCGGCGACGACAATCAATCCGCCCGCCGCGACACGTTCCATCGCTTCGGCAATGCGCAATTCGTTTTGCCCGCGATGACGCCCGGCAAGCACCAGTGCTGCGTCGAAGTTGGCGCCTTCGGCCTGTGGCGTGACATTGAAGCCCGACGCCAGCAGGGCGCGGAAATGGGGCCGGAAGCCCTGCACGAGGTGAAGCGCGGTCTCAAAGCCTTCAGGCAAACGGAAAGCGGGTTCCGCGCCCAGAAAGACAACATGCCCGCCCTTTCGTGGCAGAGGAACAGCCTCCGCCTCGAACGGATGGAAAAGCGTCTTCAGCGGCTCAGCGGACATTCTTCGATCTCGTTCTTACCGTGAAAATGAAAACGGGCGCGACATAAGCCGCGCCCGCTTCGATTGCGTGGTCAGACCGTTCAGGCGGCGTTTTCTTCGCCTTCGGCCTTCTTGTCGCGGACGATTTCCTTGCCGGTGGCCTGGTCGACGACCTTCATCGACAGGCGAACCTTGCCGCGCTCGTCGAAGCCCATCAGCTTGACCCAGACCTTGTCGCCTTCCTTGACGACGTCGGAGGTCTTGGCGACGCGATCGTTGGCCAGCTGCGAGATGTGGACGAGGCCGTCACGCGGACCGAAGAAGTTGACGAAAGCGCCGAAGTCGGCGGTCTTGACGACCGTGCCTTCATAGATCTCGCCGACTTCCGGCTCGGCGACGATGGTGTGGATCCACTTCTTCGCCGCCTCGATCTCCTTGGCGTTGGACGAAGCGATCTTGACCGTGCCGTCATCCTCGATGTTGATCTTGGCGCCGGTCTTTTCGACGATCTCGCGGATGACCTTGCCGCCGGAGCCAATGACGTCGCGGATCTTGTCGGTCGGGATGTGCATGACCTCGATGCGCGGCGCGAACTCGCCGAGCTCGGCACGCGCGCCGGACAGCGCATGAGCCATTTCGCCGAGGATATGCAGACGACCGTCCTTGGCCTGGCCGAGCGCGATCTGCATGATCTCCTCGGTGATGCCGTCGATCTTGATGTCCATCTGCAGCGAGGTGATGCCGTTGGCGGTGCCGGCGACCTTGAAGTCCATGTCGCCGAGGTGATCCTCGTCGCCAAGGATGTCGGAGAGAACCGCGAAGCGCTCGCCTTCCTTGATCAGGCCCATGGCAATGCCGGCGACGGGCTTGGCCAGCGGAACGCCGGCATCCATCAGCGCCAGCGAGGTGCCGCAGACGGTGGCCATCGACGACGAGCCGTTGGACTCGGTGATCTCCGAGACGACGCGCAGCGTGTAGGGGAACTGGTCAGCGGTCGGCAGCATCGGGCGGATGGCGCGCCAGGCGAGCTTGCCGTGGCCGATTTCGCGGCGGCCCGGCGAACCCATGCGGCCGGTTTCACCGACGGAATAGGGAGGGAAGTTGTAGTGAAGGAGGAACTTCTCCTTGTACATGCCGGTCAGCGAATCGACATACTGCTCGTCCTCGCCGGTGCCAAGCGTGGCGACGACCAGCGCCTGGGTCTCGCCGCGGGTGAACAGGGCCGAACCATGGGTGCGCGGCAGGACGCCGACTTCCGAGACGATCTTGCGGACCGTCTTCAGGTCGCGGCCGTCGATGCGCGAGCCGGTGTCGAGGATGTTCCAGCGCACGACCTTGGCCTGGAGTTCCTTAAACACGCTGCCGATCTGCTCGGAGGTGTACTTGGCGTCTTCGCCTTCGGCCGGGGTGAACGCGGCCTTGACCTTCGCCTTGACGGCGTCGACGGCGGCGTAGCGCTTCTGCTTGTCGGTGATCTTGTAGGCGTCGCGAAGTTCGTTTTCGACGATCTTCAGCATCTCGCCCTCGAGCGCCGAATAGTCCGGCGCGGTGAAGTCGCGCGGGTCCTTGGCGGCGACTTCGGCCAGCTTGATGATCGCGTCGATCACCGGCTGGAAGCCCTTGTGGCCGAACATGACGGCGCCGAGCATCAGATCCTCGCCAAGCTCCTTGGCCTCGGACTCGACCATCAGCACGGCATCAGTGGTGCCGGCGACGACGAGGTCAAGCTTGGATTCCTGCATCTCGTCGACATGTGGGTTGAGCACGTATTCGCCGTTGATGTAGCCGACGCGGGCGCCGCCGATCGGGCCCATGAAGGGGACGCCGGAGAGCGTCAGCGCGGCCGAGGTGGCGACGATCGACAGGATGTCCGGATCGTTCTCGAGATCATGCTGGACGACGGTGACGACGATCTGCGTGTCGTTCTTGTAGCCATCGGCGAAGAGCGGGCGGATCGGGCGGTCGATCAGGCGGGAAACCAGCGTTTCCTTCTCGCTCGGACGGCCTTCGCGCTTGAAATAGCCGCCCGGGATCTTGCCGGCGGCATAGGTCTTTTCCTGGTAGTTGACGGTCAGCGGGAAGAAGTCGAGGCCGGGCTTCGGCTCCTTCATCGAGACGACGGTGGCGAGAACCTTGGTCTCGCCGTAGGTGGCCAGCACCGCGCCATCAGCCTGGCGCGCGATCTTGCCGGTCTCCAGAACGAGCGGACGGCCGCCCCATTCGATTTCCACTTTGTGGTGATTGAACATATCTTGTCCTTCATATGCGGAAAGGGCCGCGCCGTTTCACGGTGCGCGTATGCCCTTGCCTGGCTTCCTTTCTCGGGCAGCCACGGGCAAGACAACGGGAAGCTCGGGTCAATCGGCACGGTGGCCGCACGAGCATCCTGCAATCCTGCCCCATGACCGTCCATGGGCGGTTCCGAATGGCCCTCTGCACTTTCGAAACCGGGTCTGGCCAATCGATCCGACCGGCCTTGCGCATAACTCCGAAAATCTCGGGAAGCATCACGCGCAAATTCAAACTTTTCGGAGCGTCCTTTTGCGCGTCCAAAGGGGGACGCACGGCGCTCCATTCCTGCATTGGAGTACTGGATTGACCCGATGCTCCAATGCGCGACCGGCGGGCTCTCCGAAGAAAGCCCGCCGGTCAATTCGTCAACGGCGCAGGCCGAGCTTCTCGATCAGCGTCTGATAGCGCGAGTCGTCCTTGCGCTTGAGATAATCAAGCAGGCTGCGGCGCTGGGAGACGAGAGCAAGCAGACCACGGCGGGAATGGTTATCCTTCTTGTGGTCCTTGAAGTGGTCGGTCAGGTTCTTGATGCGCTCGGAAAGGATGGCCACCTGGACTTCCGGGGACCCGGTATCGCCCTTGGCGGTTGCGAATTCACCCATCAATTCCTTTTTGCGCTCAGCAGTAATCGACATCGTGTTTTTCCTTATCTGTTCGAGGAAACGGGACGCCCTCAGCCGGGATGTCGTCCAGCAGGGGCCGGTGCAAGCAACGCGTCAGGGCGCGATGCTGCGGCGCATATAGGGCAATTCCCCGGAAAACACCAGCCCAATTCACGAAGCCGGCTTGTCGCAGGCTTTTTGCTGCGAAGATCAAGAATTTCCGCAGCCAAACGAGTTCTATAGCCACTTCTTCCATTTGAAGAAGGCTACAAGCCCGACAGCAACGGCCGCCATGAAGCCAAGCGCTGCCGGGTAGCCGTAATGGGCCCTCAATTCCGGCATGTTCCATGGCGAGGTTTCGGGATCGAAGTTCATCCCCCAGACGCCGACCAGGAAGGTGAGCGGCATGAAGACCCCCGAGACGATGGTCAAGTAGCCGATGACCTCGTTGGTGCGCGCCTGGCTCAGCGACAGATGCATCTCGATCAGCCCGGTCAGCATGTCGCGCTGGGTCTCGACCAGCTCGATGAGCCGCAGCGAATGGTCGAGCGTGTCGTTGAGGAAGATCTTGGTCTCGGCCTTCACATAGGGCACGTCGTTGCGGATCATCGTCGCCAGCGCATCGCGCATCGGCCACAGCACGCCCTTCAGCACATTGGCGTCGCGCCGCAATTCGTGCAATTGCTGCATCTGGTGCTTGTGCGGCGTGTTCAGCATCTGGTCCTCGATGCTGTCGACCTGTTCGCCGGCCGCCTCGATCGGCGGGAAATAGCTGTCGACGATGGCGTCGATCAGCGCATAGGCGAGATAGTCGGCGCCGCGCGATCGCAGCCGGTTGGGCATCGAGCTCTCGATGCGCTTGCGCACGGGATTGAACGGGTCGCCCTCGCGCTCCTGGAAGGTGACGACGAAATTCTTGCCGAAGAAGACGGAGATCTGTTCGTAGCGGTGCGCCGTGACGTCGTCGATCATGCGCACGACGACGAAGGCGTGATCCTCGAAGAAATCCACCTTCGGCCGCTGGCCGGTGTTGACGACGTCCTCCAGCGCCAGCGGGTGCAGGCTGAAAATGCGGCCGATCTCCTCGATCAGCGGGATGTTGGCAAGGCCGGTGCAATCCAGCCAGATGACCGGCCAGCTGTCGCAATGCGTGTTGAGGTCGTCGATACTGGCATTTTCGATGGTCTCGAACTTCTCGGGCGACATCAGGGTCAGCCTGAGCTCGCTGCGCCGCGCCGACGGATCGGCGATCAGCGTGCCCGGCGAGGCGCCGACGGGCGGCCGCCTTGTTTTCAGCGGCGCCCGCTTCCTTGTCGTGTCAGCTTTTGCCATGTGCCCCCTCAAGCGTAATGTCGAGCCGAAACTAGCCGAGAGCCATCATCCAGCAAAGACCCGCTTGGGCTTGAACATGCCCTGCTCGATGGCGCCGATGGCGACTAGCCTGCCGCGCGCCGTGGCACAGGCCTCCTCGGCCTCGACAGGGGCGTCGCGGCCGCGAATGATGACCGGATTGCCGAGCCGGATTTTCACCGCCGCATCGTCGCTGATGGCGACCTGCGGAAGGCAATCGAGCGCGGCTGACGTGTCGACCAGCAGCGCATCGATGGCCGTGAAGTCGACCGGCAGATCAGCAGCGTCGGATGCATCATCGGCCGTGTCCGGATCCCCATCGCCTTCACCGCCGAAACGGGCGGCTTCCAGCTCGGCGATGGTGACGAAGTCCTCCTGCGTGAACGGCTCGACCTCGATCCGGCGCAATTCGGCGATGTGGCCGAAACAGCCGAGGTCGCGGCCCATGTCGCGGGCCAGCGAGCGGACATAAGTGCCCTTGCCACATTCGACTTCGAAAATGGTCCGCTCACCACTGTGCTCGATGACGTCCAAACGTCCGATCTCGATCTCCCGCGCGGGTATATCGACCGTTTCGCCGTCGCGGGCGAGATCGTAGGCGCGCTCGCCGGCGATCTTGATGGCCGAGAACTGCGGCGGCGTCTGCATGATGACGCCGGTGTATTTCGGCAGCAGCGCCCTTACCTCGGTCTCGGCCGGACGCTTGTCCGAGCTGTTCGTTACCGGGCCTTCGAGGTCGTCGGTCGAGCGTTCGTCACCCCACGCAACGGTGAAGCGATAGATCTTGGCGCCGTCCTGGACGTAAGGCACGGTCTTGGTGGCTTCGCCGAGCGCGATCGGCAGCATGCCGGAGGCGAGCGGATCGAGCGTGCCGGCATGGCCGGCCTTGTCGGCCTGGAACAGCCACTTGATCTTGGAGACGGCTTCGGTGGAGCCCATGCCGACCGGCTTGTCCAGCACCAGCCAGCCGGAGACCGGCCGGCCCTTCTTCTTGCCGCGGCGCCCCATTATTTCTCGTCCTTGTCGTTGTCGAGATCGCGCGCCACTTCGGGCGATTTCAAGAGGTCGTTGATCCTGGCGAAGTTGTCGAAGGACGTATCGAGCCTGAAGCGGAATTCCGGCATGTACTTCATCTGCCGCAGCGCGCCCGAGACACGGCCGCGAACGAATTTCGCATGCTTGTTGAGCGCCTCGACCACGGCATCGGTGTCCTTGACGCCAAGCGGCGAGACGAAGGCGGTGGCGATCTTCAGATCGGGCGACATGCGCACTTCCGACACCGAAACCACGGCATTCTCGATCAGCGGATCGATGATCTCACCGCGCTGCAGGGTTTCGGACAGGGCATGGCGCACTTGTTCGCCGACGCGCAGCATACGCTGGGATGGGCCTGATGTGGTTGAACGGGGCATTTTTCTCGATCCTGAAATCGTGAAGCGCGGGATGGGACCGCGCCGCATGTCTCAATAGGGCTTTCTCAATACGGCTTGGGCGGCGGCCTTTCGACCACCGCCCGGTCGTATCGACAGTATACGAGCTCAGAGCGTCCGGGTCACCATCTCGACACGGAAGCACTCGATGACGTCGCCGACGCGCATGTCTTCGTAGTTCTGGAAGGCCATGCCGCACTCCTGGCCGCCCGGCACTTCCGAAACCTCGTCCTTGAAGCGCTTCAGCGTCTTCAGCGTGCCTTCGTGGATGACGACGTTGTCGCGGATCAGGCGCACGCCCGCACCACGCTCGACCTTGCCTTCGGTGACACGGCAGCCGGCGATCTTGCCGACCTTGGTGATGTCGAAGATCTCGAGGATCTCGGCATTGCCGATGAAGGTCTCGCGACGCTCCGGCGAGAGCAGGCCGGAGAGCGCCGCCTTCACGTCATCCACGAGATTGTAGATGATCGAGTAGTAGCGGATCTCGATACCCGCGGCCGCTGCAGCGGCGCGCGCCTGCACATTGGCGCGGACGTTGAAGCCGATGATGGCGGCACCCGAGGTTTCCGCCAGCGACACGTCGCTTTCGGTGATGGCGCCGGCGCCGGCATGGACGATGCGTGCCCGCACCTCGTCGGTGCCGAGCTTGTCGAGCGCGGCGTTGATCGCTTCGATCGAACCCTGCACGTCGCCCTTGATGACCAGCGGGAATTCCTTCAGCCCGCTCGTCTGCAGTTGCGACATCATCTGTTCGAGCGAGCCGCGCTGGCCGGCATGCTTGGCCACCGCCTTCTCGCGCGCCAGGCGCTGGCGATACTCGGTGATCTCGCGGGCGCGAGCCTCGTTGTTGACCACCGCGAAGCGGTCGCCGGCCTGCGGCGTGCCCTGCAGGCCAAGCACCTCGACCGGCATCGCCGGCGGCGCTTCCTTGACATGCTCGCTACGGTCGTTGACCAGCGCGCGCACCCGGCCCCATTCGTTGCCGGCAACCAGGATGTCGCCGGGCATCAGCGTGCCGGTCTGCACCAGCACGGTGGCGACGGGACCACGGCCCTTGTCGAGCTGAGCCTCGATGACGACGCCTTCGGCGGTGCGGTCCGGATTGGCCTTCAGGTCGAGGATTTCGGCCTGCAGCAGGATCGCCTCGAGCAGCTTGTCGAGATTGGTGCCCTTGGTGGCCGACACTTCGACGTCCAGCACCTCGCCGCCCATGGATTCGACGAAGACCTCGTGGCGCAGCAGCTCTGACCGCACCTTCTGCGGGTCGGCATCATGCTTGTCGATCTTGTTGATGGCGACGATGATCGGGACACCGGCCGCCTTGGCATGGCTGATCGATTCGATCGTCTGCGGCATGACGCTGTCGTCGGCCGCCACCACCAGCACGGCGATGTCGGTCGCCTGGGCGCCGCGGGCGCGCATCGCCGTGAAGGCGGCGTGGCCGGGCGTGTCGATGAAGGTGATCTTCTGACCGTTCTTCTCGACCTGGTAGGCGCCGATGTGCTGGGTGATGCCGCCGGCCTCGCCGGAGACGACGTTGGCGTTGCGGATGGCGTCGAGCAGCGAGGTCTTGCCGTGGTCGACATGGCCCATGATCGTCACCACCGGCGGACGCGACACCAGGTCCTCGGCATTGTCGGCGATGTTGAACAGGCCTTCCTCGATGTCGGACTCGGCGACGCGGCGAACCGTATGGCCGAATTCGGTGGCGACCAGTTCAGCCGTGTCGGCGTCGATGACGTCGCCCGGCTTCATGATCTGGCCCTGCTTCATGAAGAACTTGACCACGTCGACCGCGCGCTCGGACATGCGCTGCGCCAGTTCCTGGATGGTGATGGTTTCGGGCAGGATCACTTCGCGCATAACCTTCTCGCGCGGCTCATTGTGCATCGCGCGCTTGAATTTTTCCTGGCGGCGACGCATCGACGACAGCGAGCGGGCGCGCGCATCCTCGTCTGAAAGCGCTGTGTTGAGGGTCAGCTTGCCACGGCGGCGGTCTTCCTCGCCCTTGGTGGGCTTGGCCGGACGCGCCACCTCGGGCGTGACCGGGCGGCGCACGGGGGCGCCGGCGCCAGTGCGCTTCGGCTTGACGTCCTCGTCGTCGTCGACTGTCGCCAGTTCGGCGGCCAGCGGCGCGCGACGGCGTGCCTCTTCCTCGGCGCGACGCCGGGATTCGGCCTCGGTCTGCAGCCGCGCTTCTTCCTCGGCCTGGCGGCGCGCGGATTCCTCCCGCTCGCGCTTGCGGCGCTCTTCGTCCTCGGCGCGGCGCTTGGCCTCTTCCTGGGCGCGCTGGCGGTCTTCGACCTCACGAACCTTGGAGCCTTCGAGAGCCCTGCGGCGGGCTTCCATCTCGCCACGCGACAATTCGTTCAGCACCATGCCGCTGCGCTCGACCGGCGGCGGAGGCGGCGGCGCCTTGGGCGCTTCCTGCACGGCGGGTGCAGCCGCAACGGCCGCCTTCGGCGCGAACACGGACGCAGGCGCGGCCACCGGCTCCGGCTTGTCGCCGGGCATGGAGAACTTGCGCTTCTTGATCTCGACCTGGACCTGCTTGGTGCGGCCATGCGAGAAATTCTGGCGCACGACGCCCTGCTCGGTACCGGGGCGCTTCAGCGTCAAGGTCTTCTTCGGCGTAACGCTCAACGTCTTGTCGTCGCCCGATTTCGTATCGCTCATTCCATATCCTCTGCGGCATCATCTTCGTCAGCAACGGCCGCAAGCATTGCCAGATCGTCCGGGGAACCGCCCCGATACCGGTCGAGCGCAACCATGCGCCTCTGGACCGCCCTGCCCGCGTCTTGCGCGAGAACGGCAGCATGTATCACATTTGTACCCCCCAATGCCAAGCTCAACTCGGCCTCGGAGAAAAGTTTGTAGGCAAGGATGGCGGGGCCGCCGAGATGGACGGTTGCCCGCCGCGCCTGGCTGATTTTGCGCACGCCATCGTTGGACGCTTCAGTCGCGTGGAGCACGAAAAGCGCCAATCCTGCGCGCACGGCGCTCTCGACCTTGGTGGCGCCAAGAGCGATTGCTCCTGCCTTGCGGGCAAGGCCCAGCATGCCCAGAGCGGATCTGGAAAGCAGCCCGTCGACCATGCCGCCGAGATCGGCGGGAACCGTCACCTGCGCCTTGAAGGCGCGCGCAAACAGGTTCTTCGCCGCTGCCTTGTCGACATGTAGGCGCTCGGCGCTAACCCAGCAACCGCGGCCGGGCAGATTTCTCTTGATGTCCGGAACGACGGCCGAATCCGGGCCGACGACGAACCGGATCAGTTCATCCGGTTCGGCCTGCCTGCGGGTGACGATGCAGGTGCGATCGTTCATCTCGTCCAAGGGCGGGTTCTGTGCGATGCGGTTTCACCTCACGCACCGACGGTTTCGTCAGCCGGCGCTTCCTGCGCGGCAATCTCGTCCTCGGTGATCCAGCCGGCCTTGAGGCGGGCAGCCAGAACCATCTGCTCGGCATCGGCGCGCGTAACGCCGTGATTGGCGAGCACACCGGGATAGACCTTGGTCTCGCCGTCCTTGCGTTCCTTCCAGCCGGTCAGATCGTCGGCGGCATAGCCGGCGAAATCCTCGATCGTCTTCACGCCGTCCTCCCCAAGCGTCACCATCATGGCGGTGGTGATGCCGGGGATTTCGCGCAGTTCGTCCGCGACGCCCAGCGCCTTGCGCTTGTCGTCGTGCTCGGCCTCGATCTTCTCCAGATACTCGCGGGCGCGGGTCTGGATTTCCGAGGCAGTGTCCTCGTCGAAACCGTCGATGGAGGCGATCTCGCCGGAATCGACGTAAGCCACTTCCTCGACGCTGGTAAAACCTTCGGAAGCAAGCACCTGGCCGACCATCTCGTCGACGTCGAGGGCTTCCATGAACAGCGCCGAACGCTCGACGAATTCCTTCTGGCGGCGCTCGCTCTCTTCCTGCTCGGTCAAGATGTCGATGTCCCAGCCGGTGAGCTGCGAGGCAAGACGGACGTTCTGGCCGCGGCGGCCGATGGCCAGCGACAGCTGATCGTCAGGAACCACGACCTCGATGCGCTCCGCATCCTCGTCGAGCACCACCTTGGCGACTTCGGCCGGCTGCAGCGCGTTGACGATGAAGGAAGCGGCCGAGGGCGACCACGGAATGATGTCGATCTTCTCGCCCTGCAACTCGCCGACCACCGCCTGGACGCGGCTGCCGCGCATACCGACGCAGGCGCCGACCGGATCGATGGACGAGTCGCGCGAGATGACGGCGATCTTGGCGCGCGAGCCCGGATCGCGGGCGACCGACTTGATCTCGATGATGCCGTCGTAGATTTCCGGCACCTCCATGGTGAAGAGCTTGGCCATGAACTGCGGATGGGTGCGCGACAGGAAAATCTGCGGACCGCGCTGCTCGCGGCGCACGTCGTAGACATAGGCGCGGACGCGGTCGCCATATTTGTAGTTCTCGCGCGGAATCAGCTCGTCGCGGCGGATGATCGCCTCGCCGCGGCCGAGATCGACGATGACGTTGCCGTATTCGACGCGCTTGACGGTGCCGTTGACGATCTCGCCGATGCGGTCCTTGTATTCGTCATACTGACGGTCGCGCTCGGCCTCGCGCACCTTCTGGACGATGACCTGCTTGGCCGACTGGGCGGCGATGCGGCCGAAATCCATCGGCGGCAGCTGTTCGGCGATGAAATCGCCAAGCTGGGCGTCGGGGTTGCGTTCGCGCGCCGAGGAAATGGCGATCTGCGTGGCGTAGTCGTCGACCTTCTCGACCACTTCCATCAGCCGCTGCAGCTTCATCTCGCCGGTGTTGGCGTTGATGTCGGCGCGGATGTTGGTTTCCTGGCCATAGCGCGAACGCGCCGCCTTCTGGATAGCATCGGCCATGGCGGCGATGACGATCGACTTGTCGATCGACTTTTCACGCGCGACCGCGTCGGCGATCTGCAGCAGTTCGAGTCTGTTGGCGCTTACAACCATTGTCTTTCTCCCGAGCGTGTTGCCGGAGCTCTCGCCCGGCAGCTCAATCAACTTTCCTGTTCGGTTCCGTCTTCGGCGTCCAGTTCAGCACCCTCTGGCGCATCTTCTGGTTCGCCGCGGCGCTTCTTTGCTTCCTTGCGCGCCCTGTTGTCCTTCGACAGGGCATCGCGGATGAGATCGTCGGTCAGCACCAACCGGGCGTCGGCGATCGCATCGTAAGGCACGCGCACCGTCGGCTCCTCGCCATAGGCCGCCTTGTCGCGCGCGATCAGCACGCCATCCGCGTCGCTTTCGGCGATCTTGCCCTTGAAGCGCTTGCGTTCGGCGACGAGGACCGAGGTCTCCATCTTGATCAGATGGCCGGTCCATGTCGCGAAGTCCGACTTGCGCACCAGCGGCCGGTCGATGCCCGGCGACGACACTTCGAGATGATACGCCTTTTCGATCGGATCATCGACATCGAGCGCCGGCGACACGGCCCGGCTGACCTCTTCGCAATCCTCGACGGTCATGGTGCCGTCCTCGCGCTCGGCCATGATCTGCAGCGTGAGCCCGTTCTGGCCCGACAGATGCACCCGCACCAGGCGAAAGCCGATCCCGCGCAGCACTGGCTGCACGATCAGCGCGATGCGCGCATCGATACCGCTTTCGCGGATGATGCGGTCGTCGCTTTCGCTTGCCGTTGCAGTCATTCGATCCCTGTCGTTCGATTGGTGGCTGACCGGCAGGTAATAAAAAAGAGCGGGACCGGGTGGACCCACTCTTCGTCATACCGACCAAGAATTTGAGGCTGATATAGACGATACCGGCCGGCGTTTCAAGTCCGCCGTACCGACAGTCCGCCGTACCGGACGGGCAAAGGCCAGGGCAGCGGCAACAGCGTTGCATCAGGTGCATGGTGCCTATGCGTTAATCCACCTGTGTTTGCCGGCATCGCGCGCCTATCTATGTTGCGTTGCACAAATATGACCGGCGCGCGGTGGCGCGCGAAAGGATATGACCATGAGCAATCGCCTGATGTTTTCCGCCATCGGCGGCTTCTTTACCGCGTTTGGCAGTGCTGCGGCCGCCTCGCATGCCGTGCAGGCCGGCCGCAAGCCCCGTGACCGGGATCTGCGCAATCTGGGTATCAATCCGGCCGCCTTCGACAGGATCGGCCGCTTCTAAGAAAACTCCGGGCGTCTGGCGCGGGGGCGTTGAACCTCCCCGCAAACGCGCCTTTGCGCAGCTATTTCCTGATAAAGGTAAGATAGGCCGGGCGCCGGCCTTCGCGGATGGCCTTCGCCTCGTAGCGCGTGCCCGGCCAGCCCTCATAGGGCCGATGCCAGTCTGCGGCTTCCTGCGCCTGCCAGGCGAACGCGCCATGCGCCCGGCAGTTGAGCAGCGTCCAATTGACATAGCTGTCGATGTCGGAAGCAAAGCGGAATTTTCCGCCGGATTTCAGCACCCGGGCAAAACGGTCGAGATTTAACGGACCGACGAACCGCCGCTTCCAGTGCTTTTTCTTCGGCCAGGGGTCGGGGTAGAGCAGATCGATGCCGTCGAGCGAGGCTTGCGGCAGCCAATCGAGCAGGCGCGTGGCGTCATCGTCATGGACGCGCAGATTGGCAAGCGGCTTTTCGTTCACCGCCTTCATCAGCTTGGCCATGCCGTTGACGAACGGCTCGACGCCAATGAAGCCGGTCGCCGGGGCCTCCGTGGCGCGGTGCAGCAGGTGTTCGCCGCCGCCGAAGCCGATTTCGAGCCGAACCGCAGAGACATCCGCCTTGAACAGCTCGCGCAATTCGGCAGGCGATTCGGCCAGGTCGAGACCATAGATCCCGAGACCGCTTTCCAGCGCCGCCGCCTGCTGCGGACGAATGGTCTTGCCGTGCCGGCGACCGAAAAAACATTCGGTCGCGCGGCTCGGCCTGTCTTTCGGATCCATGGACGGGTCCCGCGCCGCCGTCAGGCGGCGACCGCGTCCTTGAGCGCCTTGGCAAGATCGGTCTTCTCCCAGGAGAAGGAACCGTCGCGACCTGCCTTGCGGCCGAAATGGCCATAGGACGAGGTCTTGGCGTAGATCGGCTTGTTGAGGTCGAGGTGACGGCGGATGCCGGACGGCGACAGGTCCATCACGGTGCGCAGTGCGTCTTCGAGCCTGGCCTCTTCGACCTTGCCGGTGCCGTGCAGGTCGACATAGACCGACAGCGGCTGGGCGACGCCGATGGCGTAGGACAGTTGGATGGTGCAACGGTCGGCGAGCTTGGCCGCCACCACATTCTTGGCAAGGTAGCGCGCCGCGTAGGCGGCGGAGCGGTCGACCTTGGTCGTGTCCTTGCCGGAGAAGGCGCCGCCGCCATGCGGTGCGGCACCGCCATAGGTGTCGACGATGATCTTGCGGCCGGTCAGGCCGGCGTCGCCGTCCGGTCCGCCGATGACGAACTTGCCGGTCGGATTGATGTACCAGTTGCAGTCGTCGGCGATCCTGAGATCGCCCAGCGCCTCGCGGATATAGGGTTCGACGACCTTGCGGACCTTCTTCGAATCCCAGCTCGAATCGAGGTGCTGGGTCGACAGCACGATCTGCGTCGCCTCGGCGGCCTTGCCGTCGACATAGCGCACGGTGACCTGGCTCTTGGCGTCCGGCCCGAGCTTGCCCGCATCGCCGCTGCCTTCATGGCGCGCGGCGGCCAGCAGTTCGAGAATCTTGTGGCTGTAGTAGATCGGCGCCGGCATCAGGTCCGGCGTCTCGCGGCAGGCATAGCCGAACATGATGCCCTGGTCGCCGGCACCTTCCTCGCCCTGCCGGTCGGCGGCGTTGTCGACGCCCTGGCCGATGTCCGGCGACTGGCCGTGCAGCAGAACCTCGATCTTTGCCGTTTTCCAGTGGAAGCCGGCCTGCTCGTAGCCGATCTCGCGGATCGCCTTGCGGGCCACCGATTTGAACTTTGCCGGATTGACGACCGGATGACCGGCGCCATCCATCAGGATGTTGCCGGCCTTGTCCTTTTTCAGCAGCGTCTCGGGAACCCGGACCTCACCGGCGATGATGACGCGATTCGTTGTCGCCAGGGTCTCGCAGGCGACACGGACCTTCCAGGGGTCCATGCCGGTCTTCTTGGCCTCGCGATAGACCAGATCGACGATTTCGTCGGAGATACGGTCGCAAACTTTGTCGGGATGGCCCTCGGCAACGGATTCCGAGGTGAAGAAGTAATTCTGCCGCGTCACGGGTGTCCCCTCTTGAAAAGATCGGCAGGTTGCCGATTTTGGCGCGCCACGTGTTAGCGGTGCCGGGCGCCGCTCGTCAAGCGCTGCCGCGGTTCTGGCATGAAATGTCAGCACAGTTGGCTTGTGCCAGCGACGGCAGGGCGCCGCCGGTGGCACAAGCCTCTGGATCAGTCGGCGTCATCGGTGGAAAGGGATTTCACCAGATCTATGATCCTGCGGCGCACCTTGACGTCGCCAATCTTGACGAAGGCGCGGTTGAGTTGAAGCCCCTCCGGACTGCCGCAGAATTCGACGGCGAAAGCCATCGACGCGTCTTCGGCAAATCCACGATTGCCCACGGCCTCCTGACCCGGGGCATCCTCGAAAAAAAAGGCAACGGGCACGCTGAGAATGGAGGCTATCGCCTGCAAACGGCTGGCGCCCACTCTGTTCGTGCCCTTTTCATACTTTTGGATCTGTTGAAACGTGATGCCGAGATTCTCACCCAGCTTCTCCTGGCTCATTCCAAGCATATTGCGCCGGAGCCTGATGCGACTTCCGACATGGATGTCGATCGGGTTCGGCTTTTTCTTGTTTTCTTCTGTCATTTTCTCCTCGCCGAATTTTTCCGGCTTTTTCTATTTTTTCCTGCCCAAACGAAGCCGGAGCCAACTGCCCCAACAGAACCACCAACCGACTTCGAGAAAATTTTAGGCACTTACAGTATGAGTTTCTAATGTGTCGGCTGTCAATTCACCCGTAGCCGTTGCCTTACATTCAATGTGAACCCTCCCAGGGCGAACAGGAATATGACCAGCAATCCGTTAATTCGCCGCTGGGCGGCGGAAATGAGGGCGCGCCCAGATATCGGCACCCGCACATCAATGGCTCCACGCACGTCGACGGCGAGCGCGTCGACGATGCGTCCGCGCGGGTCGACAACGGCGGAAATGCCATTGTTAGCGGCGCGCAACAAAGGCAAACCATTCTCCACGGCCCGGATCTGAGCCTGCCTGAAGTGCTGGTACGGACCCGGTGTATCCCCGAACCAAGCGTCGTTCGTAACGTTCACAATAAGCTCGGATGACGTTGCGTCAACTGCAACCAGATCGGGAAAGATAACTTCATAGCAAATGAACGGAAGCGCTCGCACACCGTCCGGCAGCGTGATCGGATGCCGTTCGTTGCCGGCCGCGAAATTCATCGGCCCGGCGACGAGTTGTTCGATGCCGAAGCGGCCGAGCAGGCCGGCGAAGGGCAGGTATTCGCCGAAAGGCACCAGGTGGACCTTGTCAACGGCGTCGGTGATCTCGCCCTTGTCGTTGATCGCCACCACGGAATTGTAATAGCGGCTGCCGGCACCGGCCGCCGAGCCGCCCTCCTCGCGAACGACGCCGGCGATCAGCATCTGGCCTTCGCCCAGCATGTCGCCCAGCGCGGTCAGTGCGTCCGGGCGCTCGGTGAACAGGAACGGCACCGAGGTCTCCGGCCACAGGATCAGCTGCGGCTTGGCGTGGCCGGGCTCCGGCTCCTTCGCCGACAGGCCGAGCAAAGTGGCGAAGATGCGGTCGCGCACCGAGGCGTCCCACTTTTCGCTGAGATCGACGTCCGGCTGAACGATGCGGACATCGATCGAGCGGGTTGCCGGCTCGACCGGCATGGCAAGCCTGACATAGCCGAAGCCGACATGGGCGGCGACAAGCAGGACAAGCAGCCCAAAGCCCAGGCGAAGGTGCCGCCGACCCGCAACGAGCGCGGGCAGCGAAAAGATGAAGACCGCCAGCGCGTTCATGCCGATCATGCCGGTCACCGACACGCTCTGCATCAAGAGCGGCACCGGCATTGCCGCGTAGCCGACGGCATTCCAGGGAAAACCGGTAAACAGGAAATCGCGCAGCCATTCCGCCAGGCCGAAACCGAAGGCGAGTGCGGCAATGCGGCCGATGTCGTTGCTCCACAGGAGCCGCGCGACGACCGTGGCGAAGCCGTAGAAGAAGGCGAGCGCAAAGGGGATTCCGACCACCGCGAAGGGCAGAGCCCAGGCGAAACTGTCGGCCTCGACCAGCAGTGCCTGGCCGATCCACCACAGGCCGGCAAGAAAATAGCCGAAGCCGAACCACCAGCCGATGGCGAATGCGGGCTTGAGCCGCCTCAGCCAACCGTCGGAGGCCTCGCCGGTCGAACCGTCAAGGAGCCAGACCAGGAGCGGGAAGGAGACGAAGCAGACGGCGAAGAAATCATAGGGCGCCTGGGCGAGAACCGCCAACGCTCCGGCGAGAAACGCCACCAGCGCACGACGCCAACCCCAAAGCAGTATTATCCGGCCGGCCAGGCGCTGCATACACACTTCCAGTCGCGCGAATCACGACAGCAGATTTATCAGATTTATCGGAACGGGGCTTGCGCCGAGAAACCCGGACCGGCCAATCACCGTGCTATCGGTGCCAGCCTTCGATCTTCAGCTCGCCGAGCCGCTCAGCCTCTTCACGTGGTACGGCGCGTATGGTCTGGGTGAATGTCCAGACATGGCCTTCGGGATCGCGCGCCCGGTAAAGCCGTTCGCCATAAAACTGGTCGGCGGGCTCCTGGGTGATGTCGGCGCCGGCCGCCCTCGCCTGCTCGCAATGCGCATCCAGGCCGGCAGCGAGGCGGATGTAGATCGCCTGCGTGTTCCGGCCGCCGACGGAGGCCGGGCTGGCAATATGGTCGGCCCATTCGGAATCGACGATGATGTAGCCATCGCCGAAGCGCATCTCGGAATGGACGAGCCTGCCTTCAGAGTCGCTGACGACCATGCTCGGCTCGAAGCCGAAGGCCTTTTCGAGCCATTTCAATGCGGCCCGCGGGTCCTTGTAGAATACGCCGGAGCCTATGGTCGAGTGCTTGAACGGGTCGTCGACCGACATCGGTCGGCGCTTAGGCCTGTTCGGCGCGGGCGGCGCGGCGCCGGCGCTCGCCCTTCTGGCTCTGCACGATGCGCACGCGCTTGACGCGGCGCGGATCGGCGTCGAGCACGTGGAACTCGAAGCCGGGTATGGCCTGCACCACTTCGCCACGGGCCGGCACCCTGCCAAGCGTGTTGAAAATCATACCGCCGATCGTGTCGACATATTCGCCATGCTCGCCGGCGGCGAAATCCTCGCCGATCATCTTGGCGACCTCGTCGATCTCGGCCTTGCCGTCGACGATGAACACGCCCTCACCGGTCTGGGTGATCATCGGCTCGTCGTCGTCATGCTCATCCTCGATGTCGCCAACGACCATCTCGACGATGTCTTCCAGCGAGGCGAGGCCGTCGGTGCCGCCATATTCATCGATGACCAGCGCCATCTGGGTGCGTGTCGTCTGCATCCGGCCCATCAGGTCGGAGGCAAGCATGGACGGCGGAACGAACAGCACCGGGCGGATCAGGTTGAGATCGCCGATGGTGCGGGCGAGATCGACCTGGGCGAGATCAAGCAGCGTCGTCGCCGGCGCCTTCCGGCTGGTCCGGCCCTTCTTGACGCGGGCAACCTTGGTGATGTGGGCCAGCACGTCGCGGATGTGGACCATGCCGCGCGGATCGTCGAGCGTCTCGGAATAGACAGGCATGCGCGAATGGCCGGACTGTTCGAACAGGCCGAGAAGATCGCCCAGCGTCGTGGTGATCTCGACCGCCTCGATGTCGGCGCGCGGCACCATGACGTCCTCGACGCGCACCTCGCGCAGGCGCAGGATGTTGTTGAGCATCGCCCGCTCGCCGGGCGAGAAGGCACCGGCATCGCTGGTCGTTTCGGCAAGCGCGCCGGCGATTTCCTCGCGCAGGCTGGTGCCGTTGCGCTGCCTGAACAGGCCAAGCACGCGATCGAACAGGGAAGGACCGGCAGGCGATGGCTCGCTGGCGATGCTGCCGGTCGTGGTACTCGGACTCGAGCCCTCTTCCGTCGTTTCGGAAGGCTTGGTCGCACTGCCGGCGTCGGGGCGGGCGGCAGTCTCTGGTTTGTCGTTCATCGTCGTCCGGTCAATTGATCTTTTTAGTTACGCGTAGGGATCGGGAATGGCAAGCCTCGCAAGCGCTGAGCGCTCGATCGCTTCCATCTCCTCGGCCTCGGCGTCGGTCTCGTGATCGTAGCCCAAAAGGTGCAGCAGGCCGTGGATGACGAGATGGGTGATATGGTTCTCGAGCGGCTTGTCTTCCAGACCCGCTTCCTTAGTGACCGTCTCGGCGGCCAGCACGATGTCGCCCAGCATCGGCGGCAGCGGACCGCCTTTCGGAAACGGAAAAGCCGGGAAAGACAAGACGTTGGTCGGCTTGTCCTTGCCGCGCCAGCCGGCGTTAAGGGTGCGGATATGAGCGTCATCGGAAAAGACGATGCTGAGTTCGGAACGGCCGTCGGTGCTGGTTTCGGCAAAGGCGGCCGACACGGCGCGGTCGACCAGGCCTGCCAATGCCGCCTCATCGGGCCAGTCGCCCGACTCGATCGAAATATCGATGTCGACGGGAACCGAAAGATCCCCGCCGCCAGGTTTTATGTCTTCAGGCATGAGCCCGCATCGTCACATCAGTTCTCGGTGCCCAGGCCGCGCGCCAGCTTGGCGTCGCGGTCATAGGCCCTGACGATTTCCGCCACGAGCGGATGGCGAACCACATCGCCGTCGCCGAAGCGCACGGTCACCGCGCCCGCCACGCCATCGAGGACACGCAGCGCTTCGACCAAGCCCGATTTGGTGTTCGAGGGAAGGTCGATCTGCGTCGGATCGCCGGTGACGATCATGCGCGAGTTCTCACCGAGACGGGTGAGGAACATCTTCATCTGCATCGGCGTGGTGTTCTGCGCCTCGTCGAGGATGACGGCGGCATGTGCCAGCGTGCGGCCGCGCATGAAGGCCAGCGGCGCGATCTCGATCACTTCGGCGGCAATCGCGCGCTCGACCTTGTCGGCCGGCATCATGTCGTAGAGCGCGTCATAGAGCGGCCGCAGATACGGATCGACCTTTTCCTTCATGTCGCCGGGCAGGAAGCCCAGTCGCTCGCCGGCCTCGACGGCGGGTCGCGAGAGGATGATGCGCTCGACCATGCCGCGTTCGAGCAGCATCGCGGCATGCGCCACCGCCAGATAGGTCTTGCCGGTACCGGCCGGGCCGATGCCGAAGACAAGCTCGGACCGCTCCAGCGCCCGCATATAGGCGTCTTGGTTGAGCGAGCGGGCATAGATGGTCTTCTTGCGCGTCGATATCTGGGCGGCGGACATCTTGCCCTTGCGCTCCAGCGTCGGCAGCGTCAGTTGGTCGTCGGCGGCGATCGCCATGCGCACGGCGCCGTCGACGTCGGACTGGCCGATATCGGCGCCTTTCTGGAGAATGCCGTAGAGATTGTCCAAGGCGCGGCGCGCCTGCTCGGCGGCCGAGGCCGAGCCTTTTATGGTCAGCTGGTTGCCGCGCGAGCGGATATCGACGCCGAGCTTCTGCTCGAGTCTCGCCAAGTTCTCGTCGAACTGGCCGTACAGGGCGCTGGCAAGCTTGTTGTTGTCGAAGGTCAGAACGATGTGCGCCATGTCAGAGGCCCCAGATGCCTGGCTCGGGGGCAGATTCTTCAGTTCAGCAGCGCTCAACCGTCTCTCCTCATCTGCCGAGGCCGTCAGGCCAATTCGGCGAACAGGCTATTGTAGCCCGTCCTTGTGATTCGCACTTGGATAATGTCACCGATTTCGCCGGCCTTTTCATCAACAATAACCGGCTGCAGCCATGGCGAGCGGCCGACCTTCTGGCCGGCCTGGCGGCCCGGCTTCTCGATCAGCGTGTCGATGGTCCTGCCGACCAGGCTCATGCCGAAGTCCTGCTGCTGCTTCACGAGCAGGGCCTGCAGGCGCTGCAGGCGTTCGTCCTTGACGGCTTCCGGCACGTGATCGGCCATTTCGGCGCCCGGCGTGCCGGGACGCGGCGAATATTTGAACGAGAAGGCCGAGGCGTAGTTGACCTGGTGCACGAGTTCCATCGTCGCCTCGAAATCCGCTTCGCTCTCGCCGGGAAAGCCGACGATGAAGTCGCCGGACAGCGCAATGTCCCCGCGCGCCGCGCGGATACGCTCGATCAGCGCCAGATAATCGCTTGCGGTATGCCTGCGGTTCATCGTCTTGAGGATACGGTCCGAGCCTGACTGCACCGGCAGATGCAGATAAGGCATCAGCGCCGGCAAGTCGCGGTGGGCAGCGATCAATTCGTCGTCCATATCGCGCGGATGGCTGGTGGTGTAGCGCAGCCGCGCCAGGCCGGGGATTTCGGCCAGCCGAAACAGCAGGCGGCCAAGGCCCCATTCGGCGCCGTCCTCGCCCAGGCCGTGCCAGGCATTGACGTTCTGGCCGAGCAGCGTCACCTCGCGCACGCCGGCCTCGGCCAGGCGCTCGGCCTCGGCGACGATCTGTGCCACCGGCCGCGACACTTCGGAACCGCGCGTATAGGGCACGACGCAGAAGGTGCAGAACTTGTCGCAGCCCTCCTGCACGGTGAGGAAGGCGGTGACGCCGCGCTTGATCACTTCGGCGCGCTTCGGCTGCGGCAGATGCTCGAACTTGTCCTCGACGGCGTATTCGGTCTCGACGATCTTTTCACCGCCGCGCACCCTGGCCAGCACGTCGGGCAGCCGGTGGTAGGTCTGCGGGCCGATGACCAGATCGACGGCGGGCGAGCGACGGATGATTTCGGCACCTTCGGCCTGCGCCACGCAGCCGGCGACGCCGATCAGCAGTTCGCGACCGGCTGCGGCGCGCTCGGCCTTCATGTCGCGGATGCGGCCAAGCTCGGAATAGACCTTTTCCGCCGCCTTTTCCCGGATGTGGCAGGTGTTGAGCAGGACCAGATCGGCGTCGTCGACAGCATTGGTGGCGACGTAGCCGTCAGCGACCAGCGCATCGGTCATGCGCTGCGAATCGTAGACGTTCATCTGGCAGCCATAGGTCTTGACAAAGACTTTTTTCGCCGTGCCAGCGGGTGCAGGTGCGCTGTCAGCCGCAGGGCCGATATCGTCGCGCTCTATCGTGTTCAAGTCCATCCGGCGGCTTCTAACGCCTTTCCGTGACAAAAAACAGACGATTCTGGCCTAGCGATTTCAGCCTACCGGCTCGGGCGCGGATCGGCGAGCGCGGCCTGCACCATTTCGCGCACCCTGGCTTCCATCAGCCTCGCCGTCTCCTTGCGGTTCGATCCCTTGGAGAATGCGAAGGGCTCGCCGAAATGCACCTCGACGTCCAGCGCGCCCTCGGCCAGCAGCACCTTGAGATGCGGCATCAGGTCCTCGTCGCCGATCCAGGCGGCGATTGGCCGGTGTCGGCGGCCGAGCGGCACGCCGTGCAGGCGGGTGTAGACGATCGCCACCGGCTGGATGAACACCTCGGCGGCGGCGCCTTCCGCAATCGCCATCGAGGCAGCGCCGAACAGCGTGCTCTTGAACGGCAACACCAGATTGCCGTCACCTGTCGAGCCCTCGGCGAACAGCACCATGGCATCCCCCTTGGCCATGCGGCTGGCAATCTCGCTTGCCTGGTCGCCCGACGTGCGCTTGCGCTCGCGCTCGATGAAGACGGTGCGCTGCAGTTTGGACAGCATGCCGATCAGCGGCCAGCCTTCCATATCGGCGCGGGCGATGAAACTCACGTCGACCATGGAGCCGAGCACCATGATGTCGGTCCAGGAGATGTGGTTGGACGCAACCAGCAGCGGGCGTTGGCTGGAGAGCGTTCCCTTGACGTGAATGCGCAATCCCAGCGCCCTGGCGATCATCCTGTGCCAGATTTTCAGGATGAACGTCTCCGGCCAGAGCCCGGTCTTCATCGACAGTATCTGCAGAGGCGCGAAGATCAGCGTGCCGGTGGCGACGAGGGCCAGCGCCATGAAAATCCTGAATTTCTTGATCATTCGCTGGCCCTGCCGTTACAGCGCCGCGCGTCCTTTTGGACGCGCAAAGGACGCTGTAACACTTTTATTTTGGCGCATGATCCTTTCCGAAAAATCGGATCCGATTTTCGGGGTCATGCGGCGTCTGGCTAGCGAAGGTCGCGGCGCATGACAAGCGCGCCGGTCGGGCCGTGCTCCGGCGATCTGTAGTAGTTGGCGCGCTTGCCGACTTCGCGGAAGCCGAGCCGCCGGTATAGGGCGATGGCCGCGACGTTGGTCTCGTCGACCTCGAGGAAGAGTGCCTCGGCGCGCTGCGCGTGCAATTCGCGCAGCACCGCATCCATCAACTGCCAGCCAAGGCCCTGGCGGCGGTGGGAGCGGGCGACGGCAACGGTCAAGATCTCGCCTTCGCCGGCCGCCAGCCGCGCCAGCACGAAGCCGACCGGCGGTTTGGAGCCCTGTCCGGTCTCGCGCGCGGCATAGCCGAACACCGTGTCCTGCTCGAGCAGCGAGGCAAACTCGCCGTCGGTCCAGGGTCGGACAAAATCCTCCTGGTGCAGCACTGAGACCGCCGGGCTATCGGCGACCGTCAGCGGTTCGAGCGCATAGTCCCTGCGGCGCGGCTGAAAGAAAGGAATGCGCATCAGGACTTGTTTCCTCCTGGACCATGATCTTCTCCAAAAACAGGATCCCACTTTTTGGGATCATGGTCCTGTCTCGGTAGAATGAAGCCTGCCTGCGGCTTGGCGTCGGCCCCGCGCAGGTAAAGCGGTTTCGGCTTTTCGCCTGCACCCTTGATGGCGGCCAGCCTCGCATAGACGGCGATGTCGGCGGTGGCCACGGTCGAGCCGATGTCGAAGGTGCGGCCGGCCGACGCCGCGATTTGCGGTGCTGCTGTGCCGGCGAGCACCACGGACATGTCCGCCGCCATGGCGGCGGCCTGAGAAAACGTCGTCACCGCCGGTCCGTAAGTCAAAACTGACGCCTTATCGTACAGAGCGGCGTGGATCTCGTCGCGTCCGGCATCGAGCGCGGCCAGCACCGGCCGACCCGGAAACATGGTCGCCGCCTCCGCCGCCAGTGCTTCCAGCGTCGTTACGCCGATTGCCGGGATTTTCAGCGCCAGCGCCAGGCCGCGCGCCGCCGACACGCCGACACGCAATCCGGTGAAGGATCCCGGACCGATGGAGACGGCAACGGCGCCAAGGCCGGGATAGTCGGTCGCCGCGGCCTTCAGCGCCGCATCGATGACCGCCATCAAGTGCTCGGCATGGCCCTTGCCGAGATCGAGCACGTGGCGGCCAAGCTCGCTGCCGGCCGCCGCGTCATAGACGCAGGCGGCGCAGAGACTGGCGGCACAGTCGATGGCAAGCAACTTCATAGTCTCTGGTCAACGCCCAGGGTTGAAAAACAATCCCCTGTGCCCGCCATGGCCCGCCGCCGCAAGGGGGACGGTGCACAATTGTTAAGCGGCTTCGCTTCGGCCAGGGTCCAGATCCGTCGGCCTTCGGGCCGCCGCCTATGCCACCTGCTCGATGCGCAGCATGTGATTGTCCCAGACATAGTCAGGCTCGGAGCGCGTCGCACCATTGCCCTCGACGATCTCGCCAGCGCCCGTCGTCGCCATGAAGCCCGGGCCATCCGGCGCCAGGCCGCAGACCTCGACCAGCGCTCTGGTGGCGACGATGCGGCCGCCGGCGGCGTCGATGACGGCCAGCGAATTGCCTTCCGGCGAGGAGACGGCGACCGTGCCCGCGGCAGGGTTGGCGGCGACCGAGCCGATATAGTTCCTGAAGCCTGACAGCACGTCCTGTGGCATGTCAAGCAGTTGCAGATCCTTGCCGCGCGCAGCGCGCCCAAGCAGCAGCGGACGGTCGGTGCTCGGCCCCCGGTACTGGCAGCCGAACCACACCGTGCCGGACGGATCGGCATCCATGTGGCGGATCGACAGCCGGTGCAGTGCTGCCGGCAGTTCGTGCTTTTCGATGAGGTCGCCGGTGATGCGGTCGACCAGCACATAGGACGGCTTCATCGTCGCGATGTTGAGCTCAGCGCGGCCGTAATCCGGATGCGTCTCGATGCCGCCATTGGCGATCGCGATTGTCCTGCCGTCGCCCAGCAGCAAGAGTTCGTGCGGACCCATGCCATAGGTCGGGAACTCGCCGACGCGGCTGAATTTTGAGCGCGTGTCATAGACGCCGACGACGCCGGCAGCGTTGTCGAAGTCATTTTCGGTGGCGTAAAGCAGCGCGCCGTCGGCCGAGAACACGCCATGACCGAAAAAGTGGCGGCCGGTGATGCTGGCGATGGTCAGCGGCTTGTCGCGGCCTTTATGGTCGAAGACCACGGCGAAAGTACCGGGCTGCCTAGCGAAGACTACGGAGCGTTTCGACACCGGATCGAAAGTGACGTCATGGCCACGGTCGGGCAGGTCGATCGCATGCAGCACCTTGCCGGCCTCGGACAGTACCGCGGCGCCGTAGCTGCCGTCGCGCTTAACGAAGGCGGTAGCAAAGACCGCGTCGGCGTCAAGTGTGTTTGCCCAGGCCTGAGGCGCCATCGTGGCGATGAAGCCCGCGCCGGCGGCTTTGAGGAAATCGCGGCGGTCGATCAGCGGCGTGCGCATGATCAATCTCCGTTCGAGCATGATCTTGTCCAAAAAGTCTGCAACTTTTCTGGGATCATGCTCAGTCTCCATCCAGCGAGGAAAAGCCGGCGGTCAGGCCGAATTCGGCGGTCAGCTTAGTGCCGATCAGGGTCGTCAGGCTGGAGGTGATCAGCGCGAAATGGTCGAGTTTTTCGCGCTGCGCCGGATCGGCGAGCGCCTTGTCGATCGGACCCTGGACGGACTTCGCGGTGGCGACACCGTTGACCAGCTGGATATGGATCGACTCGGCCATCCAGCGTGCGTCCTTCGGCAGTGCGTCGCCAAGTTGCGAGGCCCGAAACAGCGTATCCATGCCGGTGAGGTTTCCAGCCAGCGACGTGGCGGTGTTTTGCGAGCGCCAATAGATCGCCTGTTTCGGCTTGTCACCTTCCGGCTTGCCGCCCAGGAAGCCTTTCAGACGGACGTCTCGGACCATTTCCAGCTCGTTGATGAAGACGCCCACCAGTTCGGTCACTGCTTCGGTGCCGTCGCGGTAGAGCGGGTTCTGAGGTCCCGGATTGGCCCAGAGTGCGGCAAATCCGTCAGGCTTCTTCCAGGCCTCATCGACGTCGGCGGCCATCGTTTCGATGTTGCCGGCGACTGCCGCGCCATAGGCGCAGCGGTAGGGATCGTCCTTGCCGGCGAGAGGTTCGGCGCCGTCGCCATAAAGCACGAATTCCAGTGCGCCGAGCCCCTGCATGGCGACGCTCTTGCCAGCCAGTTGCGCCGGATCGGTGGCGGTCGGGTCCTTGCCGGCCAATGCCGCCTGCACCTGCTTCAGGCCGATGCTCTTGCGGTCCGGCCAGTAGAGCATGCGCTCCAGCCGGTTGTTCTCCTTGATCGGCCCGAAGCCGATGATCTCGGCCTCCGACCAGGCCTCGACCGTTGCCGAATATTCGGCACGCGCCGCATCGAGAGCACTTTGCGAAGGTGCATCGCACAGATTGCGCATCGATTTGGTCAAGGCTTCAGCGTGCCGATGCAGACTGGCATAGGCAGGGCGGACAAAGCCGTCGATCGCGCGCTGGATGACGTCGGTAGCCTTCACCTCCGCCGGGGAAACACCAAGCATGGCCAGCGGAAGAACGAGAGCGGGCAAAAAACGCTTGAGCATCAGAGTGACTCCAGGAACTTGACCAGCGCATCGCGGTCGGCCGCTTTGGCGGCGGCAAAGCGGTCGCGCGCCTTCCTGCCCTCGCCGCCATGCCAGAGGATCGCCTCGGCGAGCGTGCGCGCGCGCCCGTCATGCAGGAAAAAGCTGTTGCCGTTGACCGTCTCGGTCAGGCCTATGCCCCACAGTGGCGGGGTGCGCCATTCGCTGCCCGTCGCCTCGCCCACGGCCTGCCCGTCGGACAGATCAGGCCCCATGTCGTGCAGCAGGAAGTCGGAATACGGCCAGATCAGTTGGAAGGCCTGCGCCTTGTTCGGCGTGCCGCGAAGGCTGACGAATTTCGGCGTGTGGCAGGAAATGCAGCCCATCTCATAGAACTGCTTCTTGCCGGCCAGCACGTTGGGCGCGTCGAGATCGCGCCGTGCCGGCACGGCAAGGTTTTGCGAATAGAAGGTGACGAGGTCCATTACCGGCGGCGGCGCCTCGACCGGGCCGAGGCGCTGTTGCACACCGTTCGGCATGTCGAGACATGCCTTTTCGGCGGCGGTGCAGTCGCCTTCGCTTATCGGCATCTCGGGCGTCGAGATGCCAATGTCGCCGGAGAAAGCGTCCGCCGCCTGCTCGCGGATCGACGCGGTCTGTGCCTTCCAGCCGAAGCGGCCGAGCGTCAGTTCGCCGCTCAGGCCGTCGCGCACGATGTTCGGCTTGCCTGAAATCCCGTCACTGTTCCGGTCGTCCGGATCGGCATGGGCAAGGATGTCGGCCGGCGCGATCTGTTCGATCAGGCCAAGGCCGATCATTGGCGGCGTCAAACGCGGCGACAGCGTGGTGTGCGGGTCGAGCGGCCCGTAAGCCAGGCCATCGACCGAATAGCTGGGCTTGCGCAGCGAAACGACGCTGCCGTCGCCGAGCGTCACCTTCTGTTCTTGATACGCGACATGCATCCTGCCTTCGCCGCGCAGACCGGGAACGGCGAGGTCTTGGAGTTGCGAACCGTAGACCGGGTCGGGAAAATTGAGCACCTTGTGGTCGGCGATCTCAGCCTTTTCTTCCGCGGTGCTGGCGTCGCGCGCCAGCCGCAGGAACATCGAGGTGGTGCCGCCGTCACCTTCCGGCGGGTGGCCGCGGCCGTCCTTCAAATGGCAATTCTGGCAGGCGCGCTCGTTGAACAGCGGGCCAAGCCCGTCCGAAGCTTGGGTCGAGGATGGCGACGACACCCAGTTCTTGCGGAAAAGGGCATTGCCGAGCTTGAAGGTGCCTTCTTCCTCGAAGGTGATGTTGGCGGAGAATTGCGAGAAGGCGTCGCGGTTGGCGTCCTTGCGCGACGTACCGGCGCCGCCCTGCATCAGCTCGAACGGCTCGGGCTTGGAAAAATCCGACGTCGGCCGGGTGACGGCAATGACGCGAGCCTGATCCTTCGGCGTCAGATCGGTGCGGCTGGTGGCGAGGCCCCCCGGTTCCGGCGCGCCGGCCAGGGCCGAAGCCGAAAGTGTCAGCACAACTGCAAGCGAAGCCCCGCGAAACACCTGGTATCGCGGGGTCTTCTGGAGCGACGGGCCATGATCTTGGGCCCGCCGCAAGCGGCGCAAGACTTCTACGGGGCGCCGCATTCCCGCATGTCCTTAGTCCGCCTCGTCGGCCGATGCGGCGTTGAGCTGGCCGTATTTTTCCTCGCCGATCGAGGCAAGCAGGTCGAGCTGCGTCTCGAGGAAGTCGATGTGACCTTCCTCGTCGGACAGCAATTCCTCGAACAGTTTCATCGACACGTAGTCGCCTGCTTCTTCGCAAATCTCGCGCGAGCGCTTGTAGGCGGTGCGCGCGTCATACTCGCCGGCAAGATCGGACTCGAGCACTTCCTTGACGTTCTGGCCGATGCGCAGCGGCGCCACGGACTGCAGGTTCGGATGCCCTTCGAGGAAGATGATGCGGGCCACGAGCTTGTCGGCATGGTGCATCTCCTCGATCGATTCTGCGCGTTCCTTCTTTGCCAGCTTGGCGTATCCCCAGTCTTCGAGCAGCCGGAAATGCACCCAATATTGATTGACGGCGCCAAGCTCAAGAAACAGAGCCTCGTTAAGCCGCTCGATGATCTGCTTTTCGCCTTTCATGGGTTCTGCTCCCGTATTGGACGCGCAGGCCTCTGACGCGATCCAGGTGTGAAACGATGTCCACGCCGCTCGCCTCCGAGCGGGCATGGTAGTTCTCGGTTACCCGAATGATCGTTTCCACCACATTTGGGAAGCAGCCGCAACAGCGACCGCGTTTGTGCATGGCATGATAGACCTTTGCCGGCACGATAAGCTGCCAGGGATCCTGGTCCAGCAACTCGACGATCGACTGCTCAATCTCCCTCTCTGTGATGATGTTGCAATGGCAGATCAGCATTCATTTGCCCTGGCTGACGGCGTTCCTCCACGCCGTTTGGCTGGTACTTTTAGTTGAGCATGACCTTGTCCGAACCGCAGGTCAGCGAAGCAAAAACCGGCTTTCCACTTTTCGCTTACGCGGACCTCCGGTTCGGGGTCATGCTTGGGTCCTACTGGAACACCTTGTCCGGCGCGTCGAGGCTGTCGGAACCCTCGAAGGCGATGGTGTTGAGCTTCAGCGAGCCGACGGCGCGTTCGATCGACTTGGTCTGGTCGATCAGCGCGTCGATCGCCGCCTGCACCGTGGCGTTGCCTTCGGTGTTGCCTTCGGCGATCTGCTGGTCATACGCCTCGCCGGCCAGCGCACGCGCCTTGATGGTCTCCATCTTGGCGACGGAGACATCCAGCTTGTCCGACAGTTCCTTATCGATCGCCGGATCGGCCGCCTTGACCATGTCGTGCACCGAAGGCCCCTGAACGACGGTACCGTCGAGGCGCGTGTAGCTGGCAAGATAGGCAGCGCGGATGCCGATGGCGTCGTAGAGATGCGAGTTGTAGGTGTTGTCGGAGAAGCAGTCGTGCTCCTCTTCCGGATCGTGCAGCAGCAGGCCGAGCTTCATGCGCTCGCCGGCCAGTTCGCCATAGGACAGCGAGCCCATGCCGGTGAAGATCGCGGTGATGGCGGTGTTCGGCTCGCCGTCAATGAGGCTCTTGCGGGCGGCGCCGTCTTCCTTCCAGTCGTTGACCATATCCTGCAGGGCGGAAACCAGGAGGTCGCTGGCCGACTTCAGGTATTCGGCGCGGCGGTCGCAATTGCCGCCGGTGCAGTTGGCGAGGTCGTAGTCTGTGTAGGGCCGCTCGCCGGCGCCCGGACCGGTGCCGTGCAGATCCTGACCCCAGAGCAGGAATTCGATGGCGTGATAGCCGGTCGCAACATTGGCCTCGACCCCGCCGGCCTCCTGC
The DNA here is from genome assembly GCF_964252735.1 of Mesorhizobium sp. LjNodule214. Taxonomy (NCBI): domain Bacteria; kingdom Pseudomonadati; phylum Pseudomonadota; class Alphaproteobacteria; order Hyphomicrobiales; family Phyllobacteriaceae; genus Mesorhizobium; species Mesorhizobium sp. LjNodule214. The sequence goes on along the minus strand of NZ_CAXUPE020000001.1, from coordinate 1,555,282 downwards.
AGCGTGCCGGAGAGGAATTCCGGCGACAGCTTCGAGGCGTCGACCTTCTTGCCATTGATCTCGATCTCCTTGTTGGCGATCACAATGGCGGTGTAGAGCGAATTGGTGTCGGACTCGGTGCCGTAGCTCTTGGCGACATAGTCGATCAGGCCTTCGTCCAGCGGCCAGGAGTTGACCTTGCCTTCCCAGTCGTCGACGATCTTGTTGCCGAAACGGTAGACCTCGGTCTGCTGGTAGGGAACGCGCGATGCCTTCCAGGCCTCGCGGGCGGCATTCAGCGTATCCACCGAAGGCTTGGCGAGCAGCGCGTCGACAGCCTTGTCGAGCGCCTGCGCGGTGGTTAGCGAATCCTCATATTTGGCGAGCGCGATGTCGGCATAGGTCTTGATGACCGCCTTGGCATCGGTTTCCGCCTTGGCCGGCAGCACGAACACCGCCGCCGTCAATAGAGCCGTAGCGCCGATCGCAGCCAGCCTGCCGCCATATCGTGCTGTCATCATCGTTCTCCAGTTCATTGGGAATTCAGGAAAAGGCGTGCGTGCCGACCGGTGCCAGGGCATAGCCATGCCGTATGACACAAGAGACGCCGCGCCATTGCGCGGTTCGCGGAAGAAAGACACCGAAATGCCTCCAATCGAAAGGGTTCAAGGCCCAGACATCAAAGGGATGCGCTGACGCGCGAGCCTCCATAAAGCGGCGAAGGGGCCGGAAGTCAACTGGCACGCATCAGAAAATTCAATTGAAACAACAGTTTAGAATTATTCTAAACTGCGACTGTCAACTTTAAGCCTTGTGCCCCTAGAACACAGCGATTGACAGGCGACCATTCCCGGTGCGACCCGGATCGGGGCTCTTGCGACGGCGGCGGACAATCGCCACCTGGCGTAACAGCCTAGATTTGAAATGAAAAAGCAGGATTGCGATGAAGAACGGGGTGGTCATTGTCGGTGCGGGTCACGCTGGCGTGCAGGCGGCGGCGAGCCTGCGTGAAGAAGGTTACGACGGCCCCGTCATCCTGATCGGCGACGAAAATGAGCTGCCCTACCACAAGCCACCGCTGTCGAAGACCTTCATCAAGGACCAGGAGGCCAAGCCGCAGCCGCTGCGCGGCGAGGCCTTTTACACCGGCAGCACCATCGACTACAGGCCGGGCATCCGGATCGACGCTATCAATGCCAACGCCCGTAGGCTGGAGATATCAGGCGGCGGCACGCTCGGCTTCGACCGGCTGATCCTGGCGACCGGCTCGCGGCCGCGCATTCTCAAGTTGCCGGGTTCGGAGCTTGCCGGGGTACTGTCGCTGCGCTCGATCGCCGACGCCCGCCTGATCCGCGAATTGAGTTCGCAAAGCGAGGACGTCGTCATCCTCGGCGGCGGCTTCATCGGGCTGGAGATCGCGGCGACGCTGAGAGCGGCCGGCCGCAAGGTGACGGTGGTCGAAGCCGTCGAACGGCTGCTTGGCCGGGCGGTGGCGCCGGTCATTGCCAGCCATGTCCGGCAGCGGCTGGAAGCGATGGGCGTGCGCATCCTCACCGGCACCACCATCGATCGGCTCGAAGGTGAAGACGGCCATGTGTCGGGCGCTATCACCTCCAGCGGCGAGCAACTGCCGGCGCAGATGGTCATCATCGGCATCGGCGTGGTGCCGAATGTCGAGCTAGCCGAGGCCGCCGGCATCGCCATCGCCAACGGTATCCGCGTCGACCCGCAGATGCGCACGTCGCTGCCCGAGATTCTCGCGATCGGCGACGCCGCGTCCTACCGCCATTGGTTCACTAACGCCGACGTGCGGCTGGAATCGGTGCAGAACGCCACCGACCAGGCGCGGCTTGCCGCGCGCACCATCGTCGGCCATGCCGAAACCTATTCGGCCGTGCCGTGGTTCTGGTCGGATATCGGCGACATGAAACTGCAGATGGTCGGCCTGACATCGGGCGGCGACAGCCATGTCGTGCTGGGCGACATCAACGAGAACAAGTTCTCGATCTACCACTACGCGGCAAACCGGCTGCTCGGCATCGAATCGGTCAACCGTCCGGGTGACCACATGCTCGGCCGCAAAATGCTCGGCGCCGGCTTCTCGCCAACGCCGCAGACGGTTGCGACTGGGCCCGATGGATTGAAGGCGGCGCTTGCCGCCTTCCAGGACGAACCTGCCCGAGTGGCTGGTTAAGCGGCGCGAGCCTCGCGGATCGAGCTTTCCAGAATGTCGAGCGCCTCATTCATGACGCCATCCTGGATGGTGATCGGCGCCAGGAAGCGGATGACATTGCCGTAGACGCCGCAGGTAAGCAGGATCAGGCCTTTGTCGAGCGCCTTCAGCCGTACCGCATTGGCGATCTCGGCCGACGGCAGGCCTTTCTTCACATCGTTGAACTCGACCGCGTTCATGAAGCCCGGGCCCCTGATATCGACGATCTCGGGCACGTCGTCGCGGATCGACTGCAGCCGTTGCTTCAGGCGGGCGCCCAGCGCATTGGCGCGGTCGCAGAGCTTTTCCTCCTCGATCACGTCGAGCACGGCGTGTGCCGCGGCGACGCCGATCGGGCTGCCACCATAGGTGCCGCCGAGACCGCCGGGGTTCGGCGCGTCCATGAGTTCGGCGCGGCCGGTGACCGCCGCCAGCGGGAAGCCGCCGGCAAGGCTCTTGGCCATGGTGGTGATGTCGGCGGCGACTTCGTGATGATCCATGGCGAACATCTTGCCGGTGCGGGCAAAGCCGGTCTGCACCTCGTCGGCGATCAGGAGCATGCCGTGCTGGTCGCAGATCTTGCGCAGCGCCGCCATGAAATCGCGTGGCGCTTCGTAGAAACCGCCCTCGCCCTGCACGGGCTCGAGGATGATCGCCGCAACGCGGGCCGGGTCGACATCAGCCTTGAACAGCCGGTCGAGCGCCGCCAGCGAATCGGCGACCGAAACGCCGTGCAGCGCCACCGGGAACGGCGCATGGAAGACGTCGGCCGGCATGGCGCCGAAGCCGACCTTGTAGGGCACAACCTTGCCGGTCAGCGCCATGCCCATGAAGGTGCGGCCATGGAAGCCGCCGGAAAAGGCGATGACGGCGGGACGGCCGGTGGCGTTGCGGGCGATCTTGATGGCGTTCTCGACCGCCTCGGCGCCGGTGGTGACGAAGATCGTCTTCTTGTCGAACTTGCCGGGCAGCATGCCGTTCAGCCGCTCGGCCAGCCGCACATAGCTCTCATAAGGCACGACCTGGTGGCAGGTGTGGGTGAACCGGTCGAGTTGCGCCTTGACCGCCTCGATCACCTTGGGATGGCGATGGCCGGTGTTGACGACGGCGATGCCCGACGAGAAGTCGATGTAGCGGCGACCTTCGACGTCCCAGATCTCGGAATTCTCGGCGCGGTCGGCGTAGATCTGCGTCGTCATGCCGACGCCGCGCGAAATCGACTGGTTCTTGCGCTCGGAAATGGCTGAATTCTTCATTTCATCCCTCATCGGGCCGACGCCCGTTCTCGTTGATGGCTGTTCCAGACCTCTTCTGACCTTATTTCACGTTTTCCTCAAGTCGGCAGCATTGCCAGGCGATTGGGCCTGCCGCCGCGCCCCGGAGCCTGTGCCGGCCTGCCCTTAACCAACCGATACGCGTACGAAGAGGTTCCCTTTTTCGGGGATCGACTATCCTCGCAATCGCCTGTGACAACTCGTCGTCAAGAGCGCCCCGGGCTGGTGAGGGACCCATGAGCAGGAACGCGACATCCTCCGCCCCGCAGCCGTCCTCCCCCCGCCTTTTGTCATTCCCGACCACTCGCGCCATTCTCGTTTTTGCAGTGCTGCCGCTGCTTCTGACCGGCTGCCAGAAGCAGGAGGCGGCCGACAAGAAGCTGCCGGTCATGGTGCGCACCGAGACAGTGGCGATGGCCGACTATGCGCCGAGGACCTCGCTCACCGGCGTGATCGCCGCGCGCACGCTGAACAATTTGTCGTTCCGTGTCGGCGGCCGCGTCGCCGAACGGCTTGTCGATGTCGGCCAGCACGTCGATCGGGGTGCCGTGCTTGCCCGCATCGATCCGCAGGAACAGGAATCCGACCGGCGCTCGGCGCAGGCCGATCTCGACGCTGCGCAGGCGCAATTGACCCAGGCCGCGGCCGCCTTCGAGCGGCAGAAGACGCTGCTCGCACAGGGCTTCACCACAAGGCGAGAGTACGACCGCGGCCGACCAGGCGTCGAAGGTGGCGCAAGGCAGCCTCGACGCAGCCCAGAGCGCGCTCGCCAACGCCAAGGAGAACCTGTCCTTCACCGAACTCAAGGCGGGTGCGGCCGGTTTGATCACCGCCCGCCAGGTCGAAGCCGGACAGGTGGTGCAGGCGGCGCAGGCCGTCTTCACCATCGCCGAGGATGGCGATCGCGACGCGGTCTTCAACGTGCAGGAGACGCTGGTTGCGCCCGGTGCAGTACCGCGTCGGCGGTCCCGACATCCAGACGGTGCGCGACCTGGCGCAGCAGTTCGCCGGCATCATTTCCACCAATCCGAAGCTGGCAGCCCCCACCTTCGACTGGAATGAGCCGCAGCGCGTGCTGCGGGTCGACGTGCTGCAGGACAAGGCGCGCCAGCTCGGCATCACCTCCTCCGACATCGCCAGCGCGCTGAACAGCAAGGTCGGCGGCGTCACTATCACCCAGGTGCGCGACGCCACCTACCTGATCAATGTGGTCGCCCGCTCGCGCGAGGCCGAACGCGGCTCGATCGGAACGCTGCAGAACATGCAATTGCCGACCGGCACCGGCGAGTCGATCCCGCTCGCGGCGGTGGCCAACTTCCGCTACGAGCTCGAACAGCCGACAGTATGGCGCCGCGACCGCATCCCGACGATCACCGTGCGCGCCGGGCTGGTCGGCGACGTGCTGCCCGCCACCGTCGTCAACGAATTGAAGCCGTCGGTCGATGCCTTCATCGCCAAGCTGCCGCCGGGCTATTCGGTTGCCACCGCCGGCTCGGTCGAGGAGAGCGCCAACAGCCAGGGCCCGATCGCTGCCGTGGTGCCGCTGATGCTGTTCATCATGGCGACCATCCTGATGGTGCAGCTGCAGAGCTTCCAGCGTCTGTTCCTGGTCGTGGCGGTGGCGCCGCTGGGGCTGATCGGCGTGGTGGCCGCACTGGTGCCGAGCGGCGCGCCGCTCGGCTTCGTTGCCATCCTCGGCGTGCTGGCGCTGATCGGCATCCTGATCCGCAACTCTGTGATCCTGATCGTGCAGATCGAAGACCTCGTCGCCGAAGGCAAGGATCGCTGGGCGGCCGTCATCGAGGCGACCGAGCACCGCATGCGGCCGATCGCGCTGACGGCGGCTGCCGCCAGCCTGGCACTGATCCCGATCGCGCGCGAAGTGTTCTGGGGGCCGATGGCCTACGCCATGATGGGCGGCATCATCGCCGGCACGGCAATCACGCTGCTGTTCCTGCCGGCGCTTTATGTGACGTGGTTCAGGATCAAGGAGCCGAAGCAGGCGCAGGAGAGCGAAAGCTCACAAGGCAAAACGGTGCCGGAAGGTGGGGCAGCCTGAGGCAGAAAATTCGAGTTGCGACGTAAGCGATAGAAGTTACACCCTCACAAATCCTTCGCTCGCCCTGAGCAGGTTGCGCGTGTAGTCCTTGGTCACGCGATGCCCGATCAGTTGGCTCGCCGTGAGATTTTCCACCGCTTCGCCGTTCTGCATCACCATCAGCCGCTCGCACATGTGGGTTACGATGGCGAGGTCGTGGCTGACCATCAGGAAGGTGAGCTTGCGCCGCCGCCGGATCTCTTCCAGCAGGTTGAGCACTTCGGCCTGCACCGAGGCGTCCAGCGCCGAGGTCGGCTCGTCGAGCAGCAGGATCGACGGTTCGAGGATGAGTGCCCGCGCAATCGCCACGCGCTGGCGCTGGCCGCCGGAGAGTTGATGCGCATAGCGGAAGCGGAAACCGGTTCCGAGGCCCACCTCGTCCAGCGCGCGCTGAATGCGCTTTTCGCCATCGGCAAAGCCGTGGATGGCGAGCGGCTCTTGCAGCAGGCGGTCGACCGTCTGGCGCGGATGCAGCGAGCCATAGGGGTCCTGGAAGACCATCTGCACCTCGCGGTAGAAGGCCTTGTCACGGCGCGTGCCGAGCGTCTTGCCGTTGACGGCGATGGTGCCAGATGCAGCCGGCGCGAGACCGGCGATGGCTTTCAGCAGCGTCGATTTGCCGGAACCGCTCTCGCCGACCAGTCCGTAGGAGTCGCCTGATTTGACTTCGAGGCTGACGCCTTTCAGCGCGCGAAAGCCGTCGAAGACCACCTCCAGCCCGTCAATGGAAAGCGCGGCATTCATGACGCCCACTCCGGCTTGCGGTCGAGCACCGGCAGCGGGTGGCGTTCGAAGCCGATCCTGGGCATGCAATTGAGCAGGCCGCGCGTGTAGGGATGCTGGGCGTCGCGGAGCTCCGACGCCTTGAGCTGCTCGACCACCTTGCCGGCATACATGACGATGACGCGGTCGCAGAAGGAAGAGACCAGGCGCAGATCGTGCGAGATGAAGATCAGCCCCATGCCGCGCTCGCTGACCAGTCTGTCGAGGATACCGAGCACATCGAGCTGCACGGTAACGTCGAGCGCCGAAGTCGGCTCGTCGGCGATCATCATCTCGGGACCGGCGATCAGCATCATGGCGATCATGGCGCGCTGGCCCATGCCGCCCGAGACCTCGTGCGGATGCAGATCGAAGACGCGGGCCGGGTCGCGGATCTGCACAGCCTCCAGCATAGCCAGCGCCCGCTCGCGCGCCTCGGCCCTTCCGACCTTCTCATGCGTGCGCAGCGTCTCGACGATCTGGCGGCCGATGCTCATCACCGGATCGAGCGAATATTTCGGATCTTGCAGGATCATGGCGATGCGTTTTCCCCGCAGCGCGCGACGCTGGCGGGCCGGCGCCGCCAGCAGATCGATGCCGTCGAAGGCTAGCTTTTTCGCCGTCACCTCGGCCTGCGGCGGCGTCAGGCCCATGATGGCGCGGCCGGTCTGCGACTTGCCGGAGCCGCTCTCGCCGACGATGCCGAGCCGCTCGCGGCCGAGCGAGAAGGAAACGCCGCGCACCGCCTGGACCAGGCCGGTCCGGGTCGGAAAGTTGACGCGCAGGTCGTCGACTTCGAGAAGCGTGCTCATTGGTCACCACTCATTGGTCACCACTCCGGGGATCGAGCGCGTCGCGCAGGCCGTCGCCGAGCAGGTTGAAGCCGAGGCTGACGATGAGGATGGCGAAGCCCGGCGCGCCCGCCACCCACCATTGGTCGAGCACGAAGCGGCGGCCGGATGCGATCATGGCGCCCCATTCCGGCAGTGGCGGCTGCGCGCCGAGGCCGAGGAAGCCCAAGCCGGCGGCGGTGAGGATGATGCCGGCCATGTCGAGCGTCACGCGGATGATCAGCGAGGAGATGCAGAGCGGCATGATGTGGCGCAGAACGATGCGGAACGGCGAGGCGCCCATCAATTGCACTGCCTTGATGTAATCCGAATTGCGCACCGTCAGCGTCTCGGCGCGCGCGATGCGGGCATAGGGCGGCCAGGAGGTGATGGCGATCGCCAGCACCGCGTTCTCGATGCCGGGGCCAAGGGCGGCGACGAAGGCCAGCGCCAGGATCAACTTCGGGAAAGCGAGGAAGATGTCGGTGATGCGCATCAGGATGGCATCGGTCCAGCCGCCGGCATAGCCGGCGACGGTGCCGACCAGCAGGCCGATGGGCGCTGCGATGATGGCGACGAGAATGACGACGTAGAGCGTCCAGCGCGAGCCGTAGATGATGCGCGAATAGATGTCGCGGCCGAGATCGTCGGTGCCGAACCAGTGCGCGGCACTTGGCGCCAGCAGGCGAGAGCCCTTGAGGTCGCCAATGGTTGGCGAATAGGGCGCCAGCACGTCGGCGAAAGCCGCGACTACCAGCAGTCCGATGATGATGAGCAGCCCGACAAATGCCAGCCGGTTGGCGGAAAAGCGCCGCCAGGTCACATAGGCACGGCCGAGCCTTGCCTGCATGCGCGAGGCCGGCCGATCGCTGAGCAGCCAGTCGCGGCGGGTCTGGATTGTTTCCGCGCTCATCCTGCCTTGGTCCTCGGATCGAGCACCCGGTAGAGCAGGTCGGAGAAAAGATTGATGGCGATGAAGACCGAGCCGATGACGATGGTGCCGCCGAGCACGGCATTCATGTCGGCGTTCTGCAGCGAATTGGTGATGTAGAGGCCGATGCCCGGCCACGAAAACACCGTCTCGGTCAGCACCGAGCCTTCGAGCAACCCGGCATAAGAGAGCGCGATCACCGTGACCATCGGCACCGCGGCGTTGCGCAGTGCGTGGGACCAGATGATGCGCCGTTCCGACAGGCCCTTGGCGCGCGCGGCGACGATGTATTCCTGCGAAAGCTCGTTCAGCATGAAGGAGCGTGTCATGCGGCTGATATAGGCGAGCGAGAAATAGCCGAGCAGCGAGGCCGGCAGGATGATGTGGCGAAAGGCGTCGTAGAAGACATCCCACTGCCCCTGCATCGCCGCGTCGAGGAGATAGAAGCCGGTGATCGGCGTGAAGGTGTATTCGTAGACGACGTCGAGCCGCGCCGGGAAAGCCACCCACTGCAGCTTGGCGTAAAACAGGACAAGCCCGAGCAGGCCCAGCCAGAAGATTGGCACGGAATAGCCGATCAGGCCGATGATGCGCACGATCTGGTCGATGAGGCTGCCGCGCCGGACTGCTGCCAGCACGCCTAATGGCACACCGACGACCGAGCCGATCAGCGTGCCGAGCGTCGCCAGTTCGATGGTCGCCGGGAAGGCGCGGCGGATGTCGGTCATCACCGGGTTGGTGGTCAGCACCGAGGTGCCGAAATCGCCGTTCAGCGCGCCTTTCACGTAGATGTAGAACTGCTCGATCAGCGGCAGGTCGAGCCCCATCTCGCGACGGGTGCGCTCGACGACATTGGCCGGCGCCCGGTCGCCCAGCACCGCCAGCACCGGGTCGATCGGGATGACGCGGCCGATGAAGAAGGTCACCGCGAGAAGACCGAGATAGGTCGTGATCGCGATGACCAGGAAGCGGCCGATCGATGATAGAACAGTGACGGCACGGGCGCTGCCGCGCCCTGCCGCCACCTGGTTTTCAGCCGCGCTCATGCGGCGTGTCCGCCGGCATCACTCCTTTGAGACCGAACCGACGAAATTGGTGTCGAAGCTCGGGCCGAGCGCAAAGCCCTTGAGGTTCTTGCGCAGGCCGGCCACTTCCAGTTGCTGGTGGATGACGACGAAGGGGCTGGTGTCAAGGATCGTCTTCTGCAGATCCTTGTACATCTCGGCGCGCTTGGCCGAGTCCTTTTCGAGCAGGGCGGCTTCGGTTTGCTTGGTCAGGTCCGGAATGTCCCAGGCATTGCGCCAGGCCAGAGTCTTGGTCTTGCCGGCATCCGAATTATCGGGGTTCGAGGCAAAGGTCTGGGCGTTGGAGTTCGGATCGAAGTAATCCTGGCCCCACTGGCCGATATAGATGTCGTGGTTGCGGGCGCGGTACTTGGTCAGCGTCTGCTTGCCGTCGCCGGGGATGATCTCCAGTTTGATGCCGGCCTGGCCCAGCGTCTGCTGGATCGATTCCGCCATGCCGGTGATCGGCTGGCCGTTGCGCACATCCATGGTGACGCTGAAGCCGTCGGGCAGGCCGGCCTTGGCCAGCAGTTCCTTGGCCTTGGCGACGTCGAGCTTGAACGGGTTCTCGTCGATTGCGCCCAGGTCGCCCTTGGGCAGGAAGGATTGGTGGATTTCGCCGATGCCCTTGAGGATGGTCGAGCTCAGCGCGTCGTAGTCGACCAGATATTTGAAGGCCTGGCGAACCTCGGGCTTGGCGAGGTTCGGGTTCTTCTGGTTGAGGCTGATGTAGTAGACCGTGCCCTTGGGCGCGCTGGTGGTGGTGAGGTCGGCATTCTTGGCGATGGCGTCGAGATCGTTCGGCTCGAGATTGCGGGCAACGTCGATGTCACCGGCCTCCAGCGCCAGGCGCTGCGCCGAGCTTTCCTTCATGTTGCGATAGATGACACGGGCGAGCTTGGCCTTGTCGCCATTGTAATTGTCGTTGCGTTCAAGGACGACGGCCTCGTTGGCGCGCCATTCGCGCAGCTTGAACTGGCCGGAACCGGCATAGCCGGTCTTCAGCCAGGCATTGCCGAAGTCGTTGTCCCATTTGTAGTCGGCGCTCGGCGTCACCGCGGCGACATGTTCCTTGACCACCTTGGCGTCGACCACTGAAGCGACGGTGGCCGACAGGCAGTTCAGCACGAAGCTCGGCGCGTAGGCCTTGTCGACGGTGAACTGGAAGGTCGCGTCGTCGACGGCCTTGGCCTTCTCGGCGACATTGTCGCCGCTGACGCCGAACTGACCGATGATGAAGGCCGGGCTCTTGTCCAGCTTGACGGCGCGCTCGAAGGAATAGGCGACGTCGGCCGCCGTGATCGGGTTGCCGGAAGCGAATTTAAGCCCGGGCTTGAGCTTGAAGGTGTAGGTCAGGCCGTCGTCGGAAACGGTCCAGCTTTCGGCGAGATCGCCTTTGACCTTGGAGGTGTCGCTGAGGTCGAGGCGGACCAGGAGATCGTAGGTGTTGCCGGTGACCTCCGCGGTCGACAGCTCGAACGCCTCGCCTGGATCCATGGAGATGATGTCGTCGATGGCGAAACCTTCGACCAGCGTGTCGGCGGGCGTGACGGCAAACGCGGGTGCTACGAGCAGCGCGGACAGTGCGGCACCTGCAAGCAATGCGCGTGAGCGGAGAGCAAACTTTTCCAGCATCATGGTGATCGTTCCCTGTTTTGTCGGTTTGTTGACCTGAGTTCCCGGCTCAGGATTGCAGAATTCTTTAGGGGCCGAACGACGGCCCCATGACCCTTTAGCGTCGTGGTTTTTGTCCAATTGGTCAACACCATATCCGGCGGCTTCCAAGCCGGCAACGAGCATTTGCAAGGCCGTATATTGGTCCAGAATGGCTTGCCAAGCCGAGGCAAACTCCGGCTAACCAATGCCACCAATCGGGAAACAACTGCCAATGTCTGGGCTACTTCAGCACTGTGACCAGATCGGCGTCCGGAAAGCAGGTGGCGGCGCGACCGTTCTTTGCCTGCCAGTTGCCGATCGAGCGGCGCGTCTTGAAGCCGGGCAGGCCGTCGGCGCTGCCGACATCGTAGCCCTCGGCCTCGAGTGCCCGCTGCAGGGCGGCGATGTCGGATCTGTGCAGGCCGCCGACCGGCCCCCAACTGCCGGTAAAATTCGAGTCGCCCTGGGCGATGCGGTCGGCGCCATGGCCGATGAACAGGGCGTAGAGGTCGCTGGTGTTGTATTCCTTCAGCACGTAGAAATTGGGCGTGACGATGAAGGCCGGGCCGCTGCGCCCGGCCGGCATCAGGAGAAAGCCCTCGGCCTTCAATTCGCTTGCCGGGAAGGCTTTCGTGCCGACGCGCCTGATGCCCATCGCCACCCATTCGGAGATCTTCTTGCCCTGGTCGGGTCCTTCGAGCGAGCAGGAGACTTTTTGCGGCACTGTCACCTCGAACCCCCAGCCGCGGTTCCTCACCCAGCCATAGTGGACGAGGTAGTTGGCGATCGAGGCCAGCACGTCAGGCGCCGAATTCCAGATGTCGGGCCGGCCGTCGCCATCGAAATCGACAGCATGTTTGAGGAAGGATGTCGGCATGAATTGCGGCTGGCCGAGTGCGCCGGCCCAGGACGACTTCATCGCCCCAACCGGGGCCAGCCCGCGCTCGACGATCTCGAGTGCCGCCAGCAGCTCGGTGCGGAAGAAGTCCTTCTTCGTCGACATGAATGCCTTGGTGCCCAGCACCTCGAAGGCGTCGTAGGGCATCTTGGCCGCGCCGAAGCCGCTTTCGCGGCCCCAGATCGCCAGCAGCACCTCGCCCGGTGCGCCGTAGCGCTTCTCAAGCAATCCGAGCACCCTCGCATTGGCGCCCTCGCGCGTCCGTCCGCCGGCTGTGACGGCGCGAACGGTCCTCTCGGCAAAATAGGCACCGGGCGATCCGAACTCTGCCTGATGCTGCTTTTGCGGCGTCTTCGGCTTCTCTCCGGGCATAACCAGGTCGGGCAACTTGAGGTTCGGCTTCACGCCGACGAAGGCCTCGTCGAAGGTTTTCTTGGAGATGCCTTTGGCCTTGGCTTCGGGCCAGAGGTTGTTTTGCAGCCAGGCATAGAACTGGTCGTCGATTTTTGCGGCGGAGGCGGGGAAGGTGGCGAGGAGCGCGATCAGCGCTGCGAAGACGTAAAGCAGAGCGAATTTGAGAGATTGGCGTTCCTTCACACCCCCCTCTGTCCTGCCGAGGGGGGTGGGACGGAGAACAATCGTTTCAGGAAAACCGCTCATCACAGATCCTCCCCGCCAATTGCGTCAAAACGCCGTCCGCGAGCGTAGCGCGGCAGCAAGCGTGCCTTCATCGAGATAATCAAGCTCGCCGCCGACCGGCACACCATGCGCCAAACGAGTGACTTTGATTTCGAAGCCGGAAAGCTGATCCGTCAAATAGTGAGCCGTGGTCTGGCCCTCGACGGTGGCGTTGACGGCGAGGATGACCTCCTTTACCTCGCCACCCGCCACACGGTCGACCAGCGAGCGGATGTTGAGCTGTTCGGGGCCGATGCCGTCGAGCGGCGACAGCGTGCCGCCAAGCACATGGTAGCGCACGTTCATGGCGGCTGCCCGCTCCAGCGCCCACAGGTCGGAGACATCCTCGACGACGATCAGCGTGGCGGCGTCGCGGCGCGGATCGGTGCAGATCATGCAGGGGTCGGAGGTGTCGACATTGCCGCAGGTGGTGCAAATGCGCACCTTGTCGGCCGCCTCGCCCATGGCGGCGGCGAGCGGCGACAAAAGCTGCTCCTTCTTCTTGATGAGATGAAGGGCGGCACGCCTAGCTGAACGGGGACCGAGCCCCGGCACCTTGGCCAGGAGTTGGATCAGGCGTTCGATCTCGGGACCGGCGATTCGCTTGGACATCGCACTGATCTAGGATTTTTCCACACGCTTTGGAACAGCGCAGCGCCACGCGTCCGCACGCTACCTGCCATAACCAGTCAGCCCAAAACGCCCAGCCAAGACGCTGAGCGCCGACCGTTCCTTAGTAGGTTTCGAGCGGCCGGCTCTGGCTGACGATCAGCGCGCCGATGGCATCGGTGTTCTCAGGCGTCGACTGGAACCCCATCGCTGCCTCTTGCGGCGCCGGGAACGAGGTGATGGCCTGCTGGGGTGCGGCTCCGCCGAAACGGGAAGCGTCCGGTTCCTGCATGGGCTCCTGCATCGCCACAACGGTCTGCTTGGGCGGCGCGGATTTCACCGCCGCAGCGACGCGCGAGGATTTCGCCGGCTGCGCTACCGCAGCGGTGACATAGGTTGCCTGGGCGGGGGCTGCCTGGGCGGGAACTGTCTTGTCGGCCGTCGCCCTGGCAGCCGTCGCCTTGGCGGTGGTAGCCTTGACACCGGGCAAAGGCTCCGCGGAAGCCACGAGCGTCACCGGCGCGGCGGCCTCCGATGACCGAGGCGTCGCAGAGGCAACCATCGTCTGGGGCTCGTCCGGCAGCGGCTTCCAGTTGCGGCCGCGCTTCTCATAGAAGGCGTTGCCGCCGGCGACCATCGTGTAGTGCATGTTCTTGTAGGGGAAGCGCAGGCCGGCGGTGTGGAAGAACATCGTGTTCTTCAGCTTGCCCTTGCGCTCGCCCTTGAGCACCGCCTCGGCGGCTTCCTCGACATCGGGCATCGCCTTGGAGTTCATCGGCCGCGTCATCACGCCCGGCGCGAACTGGCCTTTCTCACCGACGACTTCGCAGATGGTGTTGCCATGCTGGCCAGAGCGCAGCCGGTTCATCACCACCGTGCCGACAGCGATCATGCCGTCGCGGCTCGACCGGTTGGACTCGAAGAACATCGCCCGCTCCAGGCACTCCTTCTCCTTCGGCGTGTGGCCGTAGGCGCCTGTGCTGAGGAAGCTTGGCGTGATGGCGTTGGTCAGGCTGGCGACCGACATGCCGTGCGTGGTGGTCTGGCTGCAACCGGCCAGGAACAGGGGAGAAGTGACGATGCTGAGCAGCAGCGGCGTCTTCCATCGCGTCGCGATCAACAAAAATGCCTCATTTCCAGCTGCCAGCCCGCCCCGAGATGTGGCAAGAATGAGACTCTTAACGGCAAAAAGATGGCTAAAGGATTAGCATTCGTGCAGCATAGGTAAAACTTTATAAATGCCCGGAAATGACGGCGTGAACTAAGCCAGGGAAAGTCCTAACAACAGCCCCGGCGTCCAATTTCCGTTCATAATCAATTAACTGGTCGGAGCCGGCTTAGAACGGCAATTTCATTCCGGGCGGGATCGGCAAGCCTGCCGTCAGCGCCTTGGTCTTCTCCTGCATGACCTGCTCGACCTTATTTTTGGCGTCATTGTGGGCGGCGAGAAGCAGGTCCTCGAGGATCTCGACCTCGTCTTCCTTGAACAGCGACGGATCGATCTTCAGCGACTTCATCTCGAACTTGCCGGTCAGCGTCACGACGACCAGGCCGCCGCCGGCCTGGCCGGTGGCTTCCAGCGTGGCGATCTCGTCCTGCATGGCCTGGAACTTGGCCTGCATTTCCTTCGCCTTGCCCATCAGGCCGAGAAGATCTTTCATCGTTAGGTCCTCAGTTTTCAGTTTTCTTCGTCGTCCGCCGCCGATTCGACCGGCAGCTCGGCCTCGGCGTCGTCGACTTCCGGCGTGTCAGGAATGCGCACGTCGATGATCTTGGCGCCGGGAAAGCGCGCCAGGATGGCGGCAACCGTCGGATCGCTCTTGGCATCGAGGAAGGCGTTTTCGCGTTTCGTCGATTCCATCTCGGCCATTGTCTGGCCGCCGGCTTCCTTCGACAGCGACACCAGCCAGTTGCGGCCGGTCCAGGCGCGCAGCTTGGTCGTCAGGTCGTTGAGCAGCATCTTCGGCGCGTCGTCAGTCAGGCTGACGTCGATGCGGCCGGGCTCGATGCGCACCAGGCGCACGCAGCGCTTGATCAGCACCTTGAAGGCGATGTCGCGATTGACGTCGGCGAGCGCGGCGATGTCGGCCAGCGATTTCACCGGAACCACGGGCACTTCGGCGATCGGTTCCGGTGCCGGCACGAAAGCGGTGGGTAGCGGCTCGGCCTCGACCAGCCGCATCGTCTGCGCACCGCCGCCGGTCGTCGGCATGCGTGTCTGCGCCACCGCGCTGGCACCGCCGCCATTGCCGGGGTTAGCGGGGGCCCCATTCGAGCGAGGCGCGCCATTGGGACCCGATGCGGCGCCTTCCAGCGATTTCAGCGCCTCGTCCAGCGTCGGCAGGTCGGCGGCATGGGCGAGCCGGATCAGCACCATTTCGGCGGCGCTGACCGGCCGGTTGGACGACTGCACCTCGGGGATGCCTTTCAGGAGCATCTGCCATGTCCTGGACAGCACCCGGACCGAAAGCGTCCTGGCGAAATCGGCGCCGCGCCGGCGCTCGTCCTCGGACAGCGAGGCGTCATCGAGGGCGGTCGGCACGAAGCGCAGGCGAGTGACGAGATGGTTGAACTCGGCAAGGTCGGTCAGCACGGCGGCGGGATCGGCGCCGGTGTCGTACTGGTTGCGGAATTCGGCGAGTGCCGCCGCGACGTCGCCCTTCATGACATGTTCGAACAGGTCAACGATGCGGGCACGGTCGGCAAGGCCCAGCATGGCGCGCACGGCTTCGGCGCTGACCGCGCCGCTGCCATGGGCGATCGCCTGGTCGAGAATGGAAAGCGAATCGCGGGCCGAGCCTTCGGCGGCGCGAGCGATCATCGCCAGCGCGTCGTCGTCGACCGCAATGCCTTCCTTGCCGGCGATGGACGAGAGATGCGCGACCAGCGCACCGGCGTCGATGCGCCTGAGGTCGAAACGCTGGCAGCGCGACAGAACGGTGATCGGCACCTTGCGAATTTCGGTGGTGGCGAAGATGAATTTGACGTGCGGCGGCGGCTCTTCCAGCGTCTTCAACAGGCCGTTGAAGGCCTGGGTGGAGAGCATGTGCACTTCGTCGATGATGTAGACCTTGTAGCGGGCCGAGACCGGCGCATAGCGCACGCGCTCGATGATGTCCCTGATATCGTCGATGCCGGTGTGCGAGGCGGCGTCCATCTCGATGACGTCGACATGGCGGCCTTCCATGATCGGCTGGCAATGCTCGCCCAAGACGGCAAGGTCTACCGATGGCTGGTCGACGGTGGCGGTCTTGTAGTTCAGGGCGCGTGCCAGGATGCGGGCCGTCGTCGTCTTGCCGACACCGCGCACGCCGGTCAGCATCCAGGCCTGGGCGATGCGGCCGGAGGCGAAGGCATTGGTCAGCGTGCGGACCATCGGCTCCTGGCCGATCAGCTCGGAGAAATTCGAGGGACGGTATTTGCGCGCCAGGACGCGGTAGGCGCCGGCCTTGTCCGTCCCCAAATTTCCGGCTTCGCTCATTCGCCGTCAAAGCTCCCAGGACCGCGACGGAAGGCGGCCGATTCCTGCGCATAGTTTCGCCCGCACGGCTTGGCGCCGTCAATGTCGCGACAGTAAGGCGAAGAGGCGGGAGGCTGGAACAATGACCCGTTCCGGGCTCGTTAGGGCTGCTTCCTTCCGGACCTGACCCGGTTGGCGAGTGGATCGTCCACCACCAACCTCCCGCGTTCCATATCGGCAATTCGGCGATGAAATGCAAGGGCGCACGAGAATCGGCGCCACGAAGCCCGGAAGGTTCTTCGCCCGACAGGCCTTCAAATCCGCAATACCGGCCAATGAATCGCTTGCAGCCCCCTTGCAGCCGCTCTAGCGTCCATGAGTCAAAAAAAAGCGCTGCGAAGCCCATAAAAGTGAGGAAAACGCCTATGCTGCCGGGCCTCAAGGCCGGATTCACGCTCGACGCCAGGCTGGAGGCGGACAGCGAGCAGCTGATGTGGCTTGGCCTGTGCGAACTCAGGGTCATGAACGACCGCCGCTGGCCATGGCTGATCCTGGTGCCGCAGCGGCCGGGCGTGGAAGAAATCCACGACATGACGCCGCTCGACCAGGCGATGCTGACCTTCGAGACCAACATGGTTGCGCAGGCGCTGAAAAGGACCACCGGCTGCACCAAGATCAACACCGGCGCGCTCGGCAATATCGTGCGCCAGCTGCACGTCCATGTCATCGCGCGCTCGGAGGGCGATCCGGGCTGGCCGGGGCCGGTCTGGGGGCACGGCATGCGCGAGCCCTACCAAAAGTCCGACATCCGCCGGTTTGCCCAAACGATCAAGGCGGCGTTATAAGCGGACCCCCGAGTCCATCCTGAGCAGTTTCGAGTCTCCATGAGCTTCCGCCTGTTTGACGCGCCCTTGCGCGAGCCGAGCCAGTTCGTCGGCTTTGCCGGCAACACGATCGACCGGCAGTCCGAGAACCGCGCCGACGATTCCGTCGAAAAGGCGCTCGCCGACCCTGCGGCAAGGCTTCTGCTGATGCATGGCGGCCGGCTTCATCTGAAGCTCGGGGATGGCGGGCTCAATCCCTGGTTCAACGTGACCGAGAGCGGGCCGTTCCAGCCATCACTTGCGCAAGGGGTCCTGCTCGGCTTTTCCGAGAGCGGCCCGGTGCTTGCCGTGCCGGTCGGGATCGAGCCCGAGCAGCTTCCCGAGACGATCAAGGCCATCGACTACCGCTCGGTCTACATGCAAGGGCTGATCGACGAGGCGGCGGCAGGCGCGCTGGCGCAAGGCGCGGCCTTGCTTGCCTGGCATGCCAGCCATCGCTTCTGCAGCAAATGCGGCAATGAATCCGAAATGCGGGCGGGCGGCTACAAGCGGCACTGCCCGGCCTGCGGCACCGAGCATTTCCCGCGCACCGACCCCGTGGCGATCATGCTGACGGTGACGCCGGAAAAATGCCTGCTCGGCCGCGGCCGGCATTTTGGGCCGGGCATGTATTCGGCGCTCGCCGGCTTCATCGAGCCGGGCGAAACGATCGAGGCGGCGGTGCGCCGCGAAACGCTGGAGGAGGCCGGCATCCGGCTTGGCCGTGTCGTCTACCACGCCAGCCAGCCCTGGCCGTTCCCCTATTCGCTAATGATCGGCTGCTTCGGCGAACCGCTCAACGACGACATCCAGGCCGACCTCAACGAGCTCGAAGACTGCCGCTGGTTCTACCGCGACGAGGTGCGGTTAATGCTGACCCGCGAGCATGCGGGCGGCCTGATCACACCGCCGAAAGGGGCAATCGCCCACCACCTTATCCGCGCTTGGGTCGATAGCGAGTAGGAGCAGAAAAATGATCCGTCATACCGTCGTGTTCACGCTGAAGCATCCGCTGCATTCGCTGGAGGAAAAGAGGTTTCTCGCCGACGCCAAGAGTATCCTCGCCGCGATCAAGGGCGTCACCCATTTCGAGCAGTTGCGGCAGGTCAGCCCGAAGAACGACTATCGCTTCGGCTTCTCGATGGAGTTCGCCGATCAGGCCGCCTATACGCGGTACAACGACCACCCCGATCATGTCGCCTTCGTCCGCGACCGTTGGCTGCCGGAAGTCGAAGCCTTCATGGAGATCGACTACGTGCCGCTCGGCTGGAATTAGGATCCAGTCACTCCGACGACCGCGTTCGATCCAAAGTGGCCATTGTGAAGCTATCGAGCGCGAAACTCACCTTCTGGCGGTCTTTGGAGAATGGTTTCGATCTCAGCCATCACGGTCTCAGGCAGCGGCCCAAACTCCAGGGCCGCGGCGTTCTCGACAGCCTGCCTGGGAGTTTTTGCGCCGGGGATCGGGTGAATGTTGCCGCCTTTCGACAGCAGCCAGCACAAGGCCCCCTGACCGAGCGTCCGCCCACCGGCGGTGAGCAAGTCGCGGATTGCATCGATCTGCCTGGTCAAGTCGGAACGGGCGCGTGATGCTTCAAAGTACACCTGCCAATCCGCGGGAACCGACCTGACATCGTCGGGTGGAACCGTCCGTCCATCCGAGAATTTCCCCGTCAACACGCCCATGGCGAGCGGCGACCGGATCAGCTGCGCCAAGCCGTTGTCATGTGCGGTTTTGCACATGGACGGCGCATCGAAGAAGACATTCATCGCATGCTGGACCGTTGAAAAGCCGCTCCGGTCAGCGAATGCCTCGACGCTTGGCGGAAAGTCCGTGCTCCAGCCATAGCTTCGAATATCGCCAGCCTGTTCAAGTTGCTCCAGGACCTCGAACGCGGGTGCCGCATCTTCGATCGCAAGATCGTTCAGGTGAAGCAGCATCACGTCGATGCGATCGCGGCCCAGTCGGCGGAGGCTCTCAGCAACCGACCGGCGCACATAGTCGGGGTCGAACCTTGCGCCCATCATCTGGCGGGAATCCGGATCGAAGGAATGGCCGAACTTCGACACGATGACTGCTTCCGAACGGTCCGAGAGCGCCTCGCCCAAAAGCTCCTCCGAGTGCCCGGCCCCATACACCGCCGACGTATCGAAGAGCCGAATTCCACCATCCCATGCCGCATGAATGGTCTTCACGGATTGGCTGTCGTCAGTGCCGGAATATCCGACCGCACTCTCTCCTGACCAAAAGGGGCCGCCGATTGCCCAGCAACCCATGCCAATCCGCGATCCCAGATGAATTTTCATTGCCATATTCATGTCTCCGCAGGCTGCCCGGTATTGATATGGCGCCAGATCGACCTCAGATGGGAGTCGACAAAAATGGAGAGGGCTGCGCATGAATGAAATGGATGTCGACTGGTCGGATCTGAGAATCTTTCTGGCAGTCGCGCGCGATGGAAGCCTTTCGTCCGCAGCCAAGGCCGTTGGCCAGAGTGCGGCAACGCTGAGCCGACATGTCGTCGATCTTGAGCGGGCGCTGGGCGCCGAGTTGTTCTCCCGGCTGCCATCTGGCTATGAGCTGACAGCGGCAGGTCGAGCGCTGACGTCTCAGGCGGAGACCATCGAGCAGCGGTTCCTGGATATTGCCAGGGAGTTCTCGCGACGAAACGTGTCGGCGCCCATCCGTGTGTCCGCTGGCACCTGGATGACCTGGTACCTGGCACGCAACATCGAAAAACTGGGGTTGAGCGACCGGAATATCGTCTTCAGCGCCGTTGAAGAGGTGCAGAACATAGGCAGGCGCGAGGCATTGATCGGGATTCGGAACCGGAGGCCGTCCGAGCAGGGAGTCGCGGCTCGCAGGACAAAGACCGTCGCATTTGCTCCCTACGCACATCCGAATGCTGTTCGAAAGACTGATTGGATCGCGGCTACAGTGAACACGCCATCGGCAATCTGGGTGCGCGCCAACAAGCGAGATCAAATACGCTTTGAAGTCACCCAGCCGCGCTCGCTCCTCGACCTCGCGCTTGCCGGCGCCGGCCATGTGGTGTTGCCCTGCTTCGTTGGCGATGCCCACAACGATCTGGTCCGCACCGATGATGTGATCGAGGAGTTGTCACATGAACAATGGCTGGTGGTGCATGGCGATGATCGCAAATTGCCGGAGGTGCGCGCGACGATCGACAAGATCGCACGGCTCATTGGTTCGGATCGAGCCTTCGACGGCAAGAGTTGACCGTCCGCAGTCCACCGGTCGCGGACGATCCCGTTCAAACGAGGGCGCTAGTCGGCCACCTTCCACTGCTCGCGTGACTGGCTGGCAGGATAGACGCCGAGGATGCGCATTTCGCGCGAGAAGAAGCGCAGCTCGTCGAGCGCCAGCTTGACCAGCGGATCGTCGGGATGGCCCTCGATATCGGCGTAGAACAGGGTCGCGGTGAAGGCACCCAGCTGGTAGCTTTCGAGCTTCGTCATGTTGATGCCGTTGGTGGCGAAGCCGCCCATGGCCTTGTAGAGCGCGGCCGGCACGTTGCGAACGCGGAAGATGAAGGTCGTCATCATCTTGACGTCCGGCGCCGGGCGCTCAGCCCAGTGCTTGTTCTTGGTCAGTACGACGAAGCGGGTGACGTTCGAGTCTGTGTCCTCGACATTCTTCTCGATGATGTCGAGCCCGTAGAGCTCTGCGGCCAGCGCCGGGGCGAGCGACGCCATGGTGCGGTCCTTGACCTCGGAAACCAGCTTCGCCGAACCCGCCGTGTCGCCGGCGACCACCGGCTTCCAGCCATTCTTGCGGATGTATTTGCGGCACTGACCGAGTGCATGGATATGGCTGTGCACGGTCTTGATCTCTTCGCGCTTCACACCCGGCAGCACCATCAACTGGAAGTGGATCGGCAGAAAATATTCGCCGACGATGTGCAACTTCGATTCCGGCAGGAGATGATGGATGTCGGCGACACGCCCGGCGATCGTGTTCTCGATCGGGATCATGGCGAGCTCGGCCTTGCCGGTCTCGACCGCGTTGAAGGCATCCTCGAAGGTCGGGCACGGCAACGGCTCCATCGCCGGGAACATATTGCGGGAGGCGGTGTCGGAATTGGCGCCCGGTTCACCCTGGAAGGATATTCTGTTGGTCTTTTCAGGCATGCCCAAATCTCAGTTTGAAAGGATTTCTCTGGCGCGTTCGAGATCTTCCGGCGTGTCGACGCCGAGCGGCAGCGACTGGACGATCTCGGCGTCGATGCGCATGCCGGCCTCCAGCGCCCGCAATTGCTCCAGCCGTTCGCGCCGCTCCAGCGGCGACGGTTTCAGGGCGACGAAGCGCTCAAGCGCCGAGCGCCGATAGGCGTAGAGGCCGATGTGATGATACAGTGGCCCCTCGCCCCAGGGCGCGGTGGCGCGGGTGAAATAGAGCGCCCTGAGCCGCGTCGCCGACAGCGGCGAGCCGACGATCTTGACGACGTTCGGATTGGTCTTTTCCTCGTCGCGGACGATCTCGACGCCGAGCGTGGCGATGTCGACCGACGCGTCCTCGAAGGGCCTTAGCGCCGCTACGATGATCTCAGGCTCGATTGTCGGCAGGTCGCCCTGGACATTGACGATGGTTTCGACCTTGCGGTCGGGGTCGAGGACGGTCAGCGCCTCGAAGATGCGGTCCGAGCCGGATTGGTGATCGGCACGGGTCATCACCGCCTCGAACCCGTGCGCACGCACTGCGTCGGCCACGGCTTCGGTGTCGGTCGCCACCACCACCCGGCCAAGCCCGGCCTCGGCGCCGCGGCGGGCGACCTGCACGATCATCGGCGCGCCGGCAATGTCGGCCAGCGGCTTGCCCGGCAGCCGGGTCGAGGCCATGCGGGCCGGGATGAGGATGAGCGTGGACATCGAGGTTGCGGGGCGTTGGAAAAGCGGATGGGAAAGTGGCAAAAGGTCTCACTGGAAGCGCCCTTATAGGTGTTGCAACGCCAGAGCAAAAGACCTAGTTTCCGCCCGATTTGACCGCCCCAGCGGGGCGGGCCACGATACCGACGGACGGAGTGGACGGTCGGTCCGCCGGAAAAGGGAGCAAGGGGCGTATGGATTCCAACGAAGTCAACAAGCTGCTCGGCGGATTCCTTGGCACCTGTTTCATCGTCTTTTCCGTCGGCATCGTCTCCGACGCGCTGTTTGCTTCGCCCGCGCCCGAAAAGCCCGGCTTCGCGATCGAGGCGATCGAGCCCGCCGAAGGCGGAGCGGCTGGCCCGGCGGCGGAAGCCAAGCCGATCGCCGATCTTTTAGCCACCGCCAATGCCGAGGCGGGCGCTGCCGTGTTCAAGAAATGCCAGGCTTGCCATACCGGCGAAAAGGGCGGTCCGAACAAGGTTGGCCCCGATCTTTGGGATCTTGTCGACCGCCCGGTGGCCGAGCATGAGGGCTTTGCCTATTCGGCCGGCATGAAGGATTTCTCCAAGGGCGGCGCCGAGAAGTGGACCTACGACAACCTCAACCACTTCCTCCTTTCGCCGAAGAAGTTCGTGAAGGGCACGGCAATGGGTTTCGCCGGCCTGGCGAAGGACGAGGATCGCGCCAACGTCATCGCCTATCTGCGCACGCTGTCCGACAATCCGAAGCCGCTGCCGGCGCCAGGTGCGGCCGCCGACGCGACCGCGCCGGCGAAGCCAGCCGAAGGTGCGGCACCGGCAGCACCGGCGCCAGCCGCTCCGGCAAAGCCGGCCGAAGGTGCGGCGCCCGCCAAATAACGAATTTGTCATGCGGACATTCACAGAAAAGCCGGGTTCAGCCCGGCTTTTTTGTTAGGAAAACCGCATGTGCGGCGACAAAGCCCGTCCATTGCGGTTTTCACGGGCGTCAAATGATCTAAATTGCCTGTGGACGTGCATCGCGAAGAGGAGAACGCATGACGGTTGGCCGAACGGTTCTCAGGTCGTTGCTGGCGGCGGCGCTTTTGACCGCCGAGTTGCAGGCGGCCCATGCGGATGAATGGCGCACCACCTCCTCGCTGATCGGCCCGTCCAAATACGGCGACAAATTCCAGCACTACGACTACGTCAATCCCGACGCGCCCAAGGGCGGCACCTACAATTCAGTGCAGCTTGGCACGTTCGACAGCTTCAACCCGTACATCGTGCAGGGGTCGCCGGCCGCCGGCCTTGTCGGGTTCGGTGGCGGCCTGCTCTACGACACGCTGATGGATCAGGCGACCGACGAAGGCAGCGTCAGCCACCCGCTGATTGCCGACGCCTACAAATATCCTGATGACTATTCCTCGGCGACCTACCGGCTCGACCCACGCGCCAAATGGCATGATGGCCAGCCGATCACCGTCGACGACGTGATCTGGTCGTTCCAGGTGCTGAAGGCCAACAGCCCGCAATATAGCCGCTATTTCGAGAACGTCACCGACGCGGTCGCGATCTCGGACCGCGAGGTCGAATTCCACTTCAACCAGAAGGGCAACCGCGAACTGCCGAAGATACTCGGCGACCTCGCCGTGCTGCCGAAACACTGGTGGGAAGGCACCGACGCCAACGGCAAGAAGCGCGACGTCACAAAACCGACGCTGGAAGTGCCACTCGGCTCCGCCGCCTACAAGATCGCCAGCTTCAAACCGGGCTCGGAAGTCGTCTGGCAGCGTGTGCCCGACTACTGGGCCGCCAAATTGCCGGTGAAGATCGGCCGCGAGAACTTCGACACGGAGCGCTTCACCTATATCCTCGACGACAACGCCGCCTGGCAGGCTTTCACCAAGGGCGGCTTCGACGATATCAAGCCGGAAAACAGTTCGAAGCGCTGGAAGACATTCTATGATTTTCCGGCGGTGAAGGCCGGCGACGTCATCAAGCACGAATTCAAGACCACGTCGCCCGAGCCGATGCAGGCTTTCATGCTCAACCAGAGGCGTCCGCTATTCCAGGATCGCCTGGTGCGCGCCGCGCTGACCTACCCCTTCGACTTCGAGACGATGAACCGCACGCTGTTCTTCGGCTTCAACACCCGCACCAGCAGCTACTTCCAAGGCACGGAACTGGCGTCGAGCGGCCTGCCGCGAGGCAAGGAACTGGAAATCCTGGAACAATACCGCGACAAGCTGCCGCCGGAACTGTTCACGCAGGAATTCAAGCTGCCGGTCTATGATTCACCGCAGGCGGAGCGGAAGTACCTGAAGCAGGCCGTCGACCTGTTCGCCCAGGCCGGCTGGGTGATCAAGGGCGGCAAGATGGTCAATGCCAAGACCGGTGAGCCGTTCAAGTTCGAGATCCTCGGCACGAACGACACGGACCAGGTCATCTCCAGCCCGTACATCGCCAATCTGCGCAAGATTGGTGTCGACGCGACGCTGCGCCTGATCGACCAGACCCAATACATCAACCGCGTCAACAATTTCGATTACGACGTCATCATCGGGCAGCTTGGGCAGTCGGAATCACCCGGAAATGAGCAGCGCGATTTCTGGAGTTCGAAGGCCGCCGACGCGTCGGGATCGCGCAATTATTCCGGTATCAAGAACCCGGTCGTCGACGCTCTTGTCGACCGCATCATCTTTGCCACCGACCGCGACGATCTCGTCGCCGCCACGCACGCGCTCGATCGGGTGCTTTTGTGGAACTACTATGTCGTACCGCAATACTATCGGGCCGTGGTGTGGCTCGCCTATTGGAACAAGTTCGGCATACCGGCAAAGCAGCCGAGTTACAGGGGTGCCGACACCGACTCCTGGTGGATCGATCCTGAGAAGGAAAAGGCGCTGGCCGCCAAATACAAGGGTGGCAATTGATGGGAACGCTTTCCCGCCGCGACGTCCTGGCGCTGGGCGCCGCGGCCAGCGCGGCAGCATTGCTGCCAAGCCGTTCCTTCGCCGCCATTCCGACCGGCGTCAAAATGCACGGACTGTCGGCCTTCGGCGATCTCAAATACAAGCCGGACTTCACCCATTTCGACTACGTCAACATCGACGCGCCGCAGGGCGGCACTTTCAACTTCTCGCCGCCTAATTGGAATTACAACCAGAACACGGAGACCTTCAACACGCTGAATTCCTTCACGCCGAAGGGCGATGCGCCGCCACGCATGGGGATGTGTTTCGATTCACTGATGGCCAGGGCGCTGGACGAGCCGGATGCCGTTTACGGCCTGATCGCAGACGGCGTGACCATTTCGGACGATCGCAAGAGCTTCGACTTCTCGTTCAGGCCGCAAGCGCGCTTCCACGACGGCACGCCCCTGACCGCCGAGGACGCCGCCTTCACTTTCAAGCTGTTCAAGGAAAAGGGCCATCCCGACCTATCATTGTCGCTCACGCATCTTGAGGATGCGGTCGCCGTCGATCCGCGCACGCTCAGGCTGAGCTTTTCCGGCAAGCACTCCGCCCGTACCATCCTCAACGTCGCCGAATTCCCGATCCTGTCGAAGGCCTTTTACAGCGCTAATCCCTTCGATTCCTCGCAACTGAACCCTCCGCTCGGCTGCGGCGCCTACAAGGTCGGGCGATGGTCGGCGGGGTCGTGGATCGAATATGAGCGCGTCGCCGACTATTGGGGCAAGGATCTCCCGGTCAATCGCGGCCAGAACAATTTCGAGCGCATCCGCATCGAGTTCTACCAGGACCGCACCGCCGGTTTCGAGGCCTTCAAGAAAGGCGAGATCCTCTACCGAGAGGAGTTCACGTCGCGGGTGTGGGCGACGGCCTATGACTTTCCGGCCTTCATCGCCGGCAAGGTGGTCAAGCACGAATTTCCCGCTGAAACAGTCCCTTCCATGCAGGCCACCGCCGTCAACCAGCGGCGTGAGCAGTTTCGCGACGCGCGCGTGCGGCAGGCGATCGCGCTCTGCTTCGACTTCGAATGGACGCGGCGCAACTTCTTCTACGGCTCCTACGAACGCTCGCAATCCTGCTTCGAGAAATCGGACTATCGTGCCGAAGGCACGCCCTCGCTTGAAGAACTCGCTCTGCTGGAGCCGCTGCGTGACAACCTGCCGCCGGAGACCTTCGGCGAGGCGGTGACGCAGCCTGCCTCGGACGGTTCAGGGCGGGATCGCAAGATGTTGGGGAAGGCTGCGAAACTTCTCGCCGAGGCCGGCTGGAAACGTTCCGGCGATTTCGCTGTCAACGACAGGGGCGGGCGGCTATCGGCCGAATTCCTCGTCGACGACGACACCTTCGTGAAGGTCTATTCGCCCTGGATCGCCAATATGAGGGCGGTCGGCATCGACGCCACGATAAGGTTGGTCGATCCAGCGCAATACCAGCTCAGGCAGTCCAACTTCGATTTCGACCTGATCTCGGTCGCCTTCTCGTTTTCGGCGACACCGACCCGCGACGATGTAGAGATATTCTTTCATTCGAGCACGGCGACGGTGTCCGGCTCGCGCAACCTGCCGGGTATCTCAAGCCCGGCCATTGACACACTGATAGACGCGGTCGGCGCCGCCAAGGACCGCGAAAGCCTGACCGTCGCAATGCGGGCACTCGATCGGGCCTTGCGTGCGCGGCGCGATTGGATTCCAAGTTGGTTCCTGGCGAATCACCGAAGCGCCTATTGGGACATGTTCGGCTTTCCCGAGCAGAAACCCGATTTCGGCTTTCCGGTCGAAGCGCTGTGGTGGTTCGACAAGGGCAAGGCGGCAAAAATTGGCAAAGCCTGACATTCCAGTTCGCGCAGGGCCGGCAGCCTGATGGGCGCCTATATACTCCGCCGCATCCTGCTGATGATCCCGACGCTGTTCGGCATCATGGCGATATCGTTCGCCGTCATCCAGTTCGCGCCCGGCGGGCCGGTCGAACAGGTCATCGCCAGGTTGACCAACCAGGGCGGCAGCGACCGCCTCGGCGGTGGCGGTGGCGATGCCGGCGGCAGCAATGTCGATGTGGCCGGCGACGTCAGCTCGAAATATCGCGGCGCGCAGGGGCTCGACCCAGAATTCATCAAGAAGCTGGAAAAGCAGTTCGGCTTCGACAAGCCGCCGCTCGAGCGCTTCGGCATGATGCTGTGGAACTATGCCCGCTTCGATTTCGGCGACAGCTATTTTCGCGACATCTCGGTACTCGACCTGATCCTGGAAAAGATGCCGGTGTCGATCTCGATCGGGCTGTGGATCACGCTTCTGTCCTACCTGATCTCGATCCCGCTCGGCATCCGCAAGGCGGTCAAGGACGGCTCGACCTTCGACGTCTGGACCAGCGGCGTCGTCATTGTCGGCTATGCCATTCCCGGCTTCCTGTTCGGCATCATGCTGATGGTGCTGTTTGCCGGCGGATCCTTCTGGGACTGGTTTCCCTTGCGCGGCCTCACCTCCGACAATTGGGACCAGCTGTCCTGGTCAGGCAAGATCGTCGATTATTTCTGGCACATGACCTTGCCGCTGACCGCGCTGGTGCTGTCGGCCTTCGCGACGACGACGCTTTTGACCAAGAACTCCTTCCTCGAGGAGATCCGCAAGCAGTATGTGGTGACCGCGCGGGCCAAGGGCCTGTCGGAGCGGAAGGTGCTCTACGGCCATGTCTTCCGCAACGCCATGCTTATCGTCATCGCCGGCTTTCCGGGCGCCTTCATCTCGGCCTTTTTCACCGGCTCGCTGCTGATCGAGAACATCTTCTCGCTCGACGGTCTCGGCCTGCTCGGCTTCAGGTCGGTGGTCGAACGCGACTATCCGGTGGTGTTCGCCAATCTCTACATCTTCTCGCTGCTCGGCCTGTTCGTCGGCCTGCTATCGGACCTGATCTACACCTGGGTCGATCCGCGCATCGATTTCGAGCGGAGAGACGTCTGATGGCAGAGGCCGCTGCCGGCACGGCGCCGGAACGGATCGCCCGGCCCTGGCTGTCGCCGCTCAACAAGCGGCGCCTGCAGAACTTCAGGGCCAACCGGCGCGGCTACTGGTCGCTGTGGATCTTCCTGTTCCTGTTCGTGCTGTCGCTGTTTTCCGAATTGATCGCCAACGACAAGCCGATCATCGCCTCCTACAAGGGCGAGATCCTGTTTCCGGTGCTGGTCGCCTATCCGGAAGAAAAATTCGGCGGCTTCTATGCGGTCACCGATTATCGCGATCCGGTCATCCAGGACGAGATCAATGCCAATGGCTGGATGATCTGGCCGCCGGTGCGCTACTCCTACCAGACCGTCAACAACGCCATTCCCGAGGCGGCGCCCGCCAAGCCTTCCTGGCAGTATGACGTCAAGACGCGCTGCAGCCAGTACCCGCAAGGAGCGGCCGACCCCAATTGCATCGTCGGCAACTGGAACTGGCTGGGCACCGACGACCAGGCGCGCGACGTGCTGGCGCGCGTGATCTATGGCTTCAGGATCTCGGTGCTGTTCGGCCTGATCCTGACTTTCGGTTCGGCGCTGATCGGTGTCGCGGCCGGTGCCGTGCAAGGCTATTTCGGCGGCTGGACCGACCTGCTGTTCCAGCGCTTCATCGAAATCTGGTCGGCGATCCCGGTGCTCTATCTGCTGTTGATCGTCGCCGCCATCCTGCCGCCCGGCTTCTTCATCCTGCTCGGGCTGATGCTCTTGTTCTCCTGGGTGGCGCTGGTCGGCGTGGTCAGGGCCGAGTTCCTGCGCGCCCGCAACTTCGAATATGTCAACGCGGCCCGCGCACTCGGCGTGCGCAACCTCACCATCATGTTCCGGCATCTGTTGCCCAACGCCATGGTGGCGACGTTGACCTTCCTGCCGTTCCTGCTCAGCGGATCGATCTCGACGCTGACCTCGCTCGACTATCTCGGCTTCGGCCTGCCGCCCGGCTCCGCCTCGCTCGGCGAATTGCTGAAGCAGGCGCAGCGCAACCTCAACGCGCCGTGGCTCGGCATTTCCGGCTTCGTCGTCATTTCGCTGATGCTGTCGCTGCTGGTCTTTGTCGGTGAGGCGACGCGCGACGCCTTCGACCCGCGCAAGACGTTCAAATGAGCGACGCCCTGCTCTCCGTTCGCGACCTCAGCGTCGCCTTCGCGCAAGGCGGCAGCCAGTCGATGGCCGTCGACCACATCTCCTTCGATATCGCCAAGGGCGAGACGGTGGCGCTGGTCGGCGAGTCCGGCTCCGGCAAGTCGGTCTCGGCGCTGTCGGTGCTGAAGCTGCTGCCCTATCCGAGCGCCAGCCATCCTTCGGGAAGGATCCTGTTCCATGGTGCCGACCTGCTTGCCATGAGCGAGAAGCAGCTTCGCCGGGTGCGCGGCAACAAGATCACCATGATCTTCCAGGAGCCGATGACCTCGCTCAATCCGCTGCACACGATCGAGCAGCAGATCGTCGAGGTGCTGAAGCTGCACCAGGGCCTCGGCGATCGCCAAGCCAGGGCGCGTACGCTGGAACTGCTCAACGAGGTCGGCATCCGCGAGCCGCAGAAGCGGCTCGACGCCTATCCGCATCAGCTGTCCGGCGGCCAGCGCCAGCGCGTCATGATCGCCATGGCCCTGGCCAACGAGCCGGAGCTGCTGATCGCCGACGAGCCGACCACGGCGCTCGACGTCACCGTGCAGGCTCAGATCCTCGAACTGCTGGCGGGGCTGAAGAGCCGCAAGGCAATGTCGATGCTGTTCATCACCCATGATCTCGGCATCGTGCGCAAGATCGCCGACCGGGTCTGCGTGATGACCAAGGGCAAGATCGTCGAGACCGGACCGACCAAGGATATCTTCGCCAACCCGCAGCACGCCTATACCAGGCATTTGCTGGCGGCCGAGCCGAAGGGCAAGCCGCCGGCCGCCAACGCGGCCGCCAAGCCGGTGATGACGGGCAGCGACATAAAGGTCTGGTTTCCGATCAAGAAGGGCTTCTTCCGCCGCACCGTCGACAATGTGAAGGCGGTCGACGGCATCGACGTCACCGTGCGTGCCGGCCAGACGCTCGGCGTCGTCGGCGAATCCGGCTCGGGCAAGACGACGCTTGGCCTGGCGCTGGCCAGGATGATCTCATCGACCGGGACCATCCAGTTCAACGGCCGCGACATCAACCAGTTGTCCTTCAACGCCATGCGGCCGCTCAGGCGCGAGCTGCAGATCGTGTTCCAGGATCCGTTCGGCTCGCTCAGCCCGCGCATGTCGGTGTCCGAGATCATCGAGGAAGGCTTGAAGATCCACGAGCCGAAACTGTCGCCGGACCAGCGTGACGAGCGCGTCGTCGATGTGCTGAAGGAGGTCGGGCTCGATCCGGCCACCCGCAACCGCTATCCGCACGAATTCTCGGGCGGCCAGCGCCAGCGCGTCGCCATCGCGCGCGCCATGGTGCTCAACCCGCGCTTCGTCATGCTGGACGAGCCGACCTCGGCACTCGACATGAGCGTGCAGGCGCAGGTCGTCGATCTCCTGCGCAGCCTGCAGGCCAAGCATGATCTGGCCTATCTGTTCATCAGCCACGATCTGAAAGTCATCCGCGCGCTTGCCAACGACGTCATCGTCATGCGCAATGGCCAAATCGTCGAAGCCGGGCCTTCCGAACAGATTTTTGGAAACCCGCAAACCGACTATACTCGGGCGCTGATATCGGCCGCGTTCAAGATCGAGACGGCGCCGGCCGGCATCGTCAGCGAGTAGGCTGAAGAAACAGGGAAAAGCATCCGCAGATGGAAAAAGGCCGTATCCTGCTTGCCGTTACCGGCTTTCATCCGCAGCGCTGGCGCGAGCTGCTGTCGGCCGAGCGCGAGGTGGTGCTCGAGCCGGACGGCGCCAGCGATCCCTCGATCACTTACGCGGTGGTGTGGAAGCAGAAGCCGAACCTTCTGTCGAAACTGCCCAATCTGCGCGCCATCTTCTCGATCGGCGCCGGCGTCGACCATATCTTCGCCGACCCAGGCCTGCCGGACGTGCCTATCGTCAAGGTCGTCGCGGACAACCTGACCCAATACATGACCGAATATGTCGTCTGGCGGGTGCTCGACCATCACCGCCAGGGCATGCTCTACCGCGCGCAGCAGCAGAAGAAGACCTGGCACGAGCCGCCGCAGCGGCCAGCCGGCGACATCTCCGTCGGCATCATGGGGCTCGGCAATCTCGGCCGCGCGGCGGCGTCGGTGCTGTTGTCGCTCGGCTTTGCCGTCAATGGCTGGTCGCGCAGCGATCACCCGATGAAGGGCGTTTCCACCTATGCGGGCGATGCCGGGCTGATCCCGTTCCTCAACGCCACGGACATGCTGGTGGTGCTTTTGCCGCTAACCGCCCAGACACAGGGCATCGTCAACTACAATCTCTTGAAGGAGCTCAGGAAGCGCAACGGCCTCGGCGGCGCGGTGCTGATCAATGCCGGGCGCGGACGGCTGCAGAAGGACGCCGACATCTTGCGGGCGCTGGAGGACGGGACGCTGAAGGAAGCGAGCCTCGATGTCTTCGAGGTCGAGCCGCTGCCGAAGACCAGCCCGCTATGGGCGCATCCGAAAGTGTTCGCCACGCCGCATGCGGCGGCAACGTCCGACCCCGTCCACCTGGTGCCGATCATGCTGCGGCAGATGGCGGCTTGCGAGCGCGGCGAAAAGCTGGAGAACCTGGTGGATCGCAAGGCGGGTTACTGAGACTCGGCCTTCAACCGGTTTTGGCGCCCGGCAGAGCAAAAGTTTCCTTCTTCTTCGGCTTGCCGCAGTCGCGGCGCTCGATCGACCGGTTCATGGCATCGATCTCGCCGGTTGCCTTGTCGCTATCGCGCTTGGCCTTGGAGCGCATGTCGGGCGTGAACGGGCCGAAGCCCATTGCGGGATTGGAGAAGGTCGGCTTTGCGGTCGTTGGAAGGTTGTATTGCTGCGCCAACCCATTGCGCTGCGCCAGCAGATGATCGCAAGTCACGCTGTCATATTGCAGCGAGGACTGGACATTTTCGTCCTGGCGTTCCGCCATCGAGTTGCCGCCGACACAGCCGGCCATAGCCAGGCAAGATGCCAAAACCACCAAGTTCCAGCGCATGGGATCTACTCCGTGTTGATGCCCGCCCCGTGCCACCCGGCCACGCGATTCGGGCTTTTTCGCAGCGGAGATGCGACGGTCGGCGGGACAGAGGGGGGTGGGAAGGATCACAACATCGGTGGTTTTGGACGCTTCTCCGCCACCACAGCCAGACCTTCAATCGGCTCACGGCGGTCGTGCCGGATGATCGTGCTTTCCATCGACAGGACCGAAAAGCCGTTGGCGGCCAGAACCTGCCTGACATAGGCATGCGAATGCGCATAGCGGCGTGACGGCTGCAGCGCGAAGCCACCTTTGCCCACCAGTGTCTCGACGGAGAAAGCAAACAGCCCGTCAGCGGTAAGCAGGCCGGCGATCCTGCGGACCACGTGCTCGAGCGCACCGACATAGATGAACACGTCTGCCGCCACGACCAGATCGGCTTTCGGACCGGCATACGAGAAATCCTGCAAGTCAGCCTTGGCGAGCAAGTCGTAGACGCCCTTGGCGCGTGCCTTCTTCAGCATGGCGGCGGAGATGTCGTAGCCCTCGAGTCGGTCGGCGATCGACCGCAGTCTCTGCCCCATCAGGCCGGTGCCGCAGCCGAGATCGAGCGCCAGCCGGAAACGTCCCGGCCTTGCTCTCCGGATGGCCTGATCGAGAAAGTCGGGCAACCGGTAGCCGAGCTTGTCGACGAGCGACTCCTCGAAGCTCTCGGCATAATGGTCGAACAGCATCTCGACGAAGGCGCTGGGCGGTGCCGCGGCGGCCAGTGCCTTGCCGATCAATTGCAACTTCAGCGCGGCGCCCAGCCTATCCGCCGGCTCCAGCGTCAGCGCCATGGTCCAGGCTTGCGCCGCCTGATCGGGTGCGGCCACCTCCTGCATCTCGCCGAGACGGAACCAGCCGGCCGCCCATTGCGGCGCCAGCTCCAGCGCTCCGAGCAGCAGTTCGGCCGCGGCTGCCGGCTCGCCGGAGGCGTAAAGCATCTCGGCGAAGTCGGCGCGACGGTCGGCGGTCAGATCGCCGGACGTGGCCTGGAACGGTTTCATGGTGAAAGGACCCCGCCGGCGGAAACAGCCGGTGGCTGGCTGTAGGACGAGTCAGCAGTCTCTTGCAACAGGCTTCCCGCGGCTGAATTAGCAACTATCTTGGCGGGATGCGCGCCAGCGACCTGCTCCATCCCCGGCCGGAAGGCCTTTACTGCCCGCCCGGCGATTTCTTCATCGACCCGGTGCGGCCGGTCAACCGTGCGCTGATCACGCATGGCCATTCCGACCATGCCCGCTCCGGCCATCGCTCCGTGCTCGCCACAAGGCAGACGCTCGACATCATGGGGCTGCGCTACGGCGAGGATTTTGCCGGAGCAACGCAAGCTGCGGTACTTGGCGAAACGATGGCGCTCAACGGCGTCTCGGTCAGTTTTCATCCGGCCGGCCATGTGCTCGGTTCGGCGCAGATCGCGGTCGAGCACCAGGGCCTGCGCATCGTCGCCTCCGGCGACTACAAGCGCCAGAAGGACGCCACTTGCGAGGCCTTCGAGCCGGTCCGCTGCGACGTGTTCATCACCGAGGCGACCTTCGGCCTGCCGGTCTTCCGCCACCCGCCGGATACGGAGGAGATCGCGCGATTGCTGAAATCGGCGGCGCAGTTTCCCGCGCGCTCGCATCTGGTCGGCGCCTATGCGCTCGGCAAGGCGCAGCGCGTCATGCGGCTGCTGCGCGACGCCGGATACGACAGGCCGATCTACATTCACGGCGCGCTGGCCAAGCTCAGCGAATACTACCAGAGCCAGGGCATCGACCTCGGGCAGCTCGATCCGGCAACGGTCGACAGCGGCGGCAAGGAGGACTTCGCCAGCGCCATCGTCGTCGGCCCGCCATCGGCCTTCGCCGACCGCTGGGCGCGGCGCTTTCCCGATCCGATCTCCTGCTTCGCCTCCGGCTGGATGCGCATCCGCCAGCGCGCCAAGCAGGGCGGTGTCGAGCTGCCGCTGATCATCTCCGATCATGCCGACTGGGACGAGTTGACCGCCACGATCAAGGAGACGGGGGCTGAGGAGATCTGGGTGACGCACGGCCGCGAGGAGGCGCTGGTGCGCTGGTGCGAACTGGAGGGCATCGCGGCCCGGCCGCTGCATTTGGTCGGGTATGAGGACGAGGGCGATTGATGATGATCACCGGCGTGGAGGGGGGTGTGCCGAAGCGCCAAGCCCGCCCAGCAGTGCGTCCATGAACCGCTTCGCCGACCTTCTCGACCGTCTCGTGCTGACGCCGTCGCGCAACGGCAAGCTGACGCTGCTGATCGACTATTTCCGCAGCGTCGAGGATCCGGATCGCGGGCTGGCGCTGGCGGCGATCACGGGCGACTTGTCGATCGCGGCGGTCAAGCCGGCGATGCTGCGTGCGCTGGTGGTCGAGCGCATGGACCCGGTGCTGTTCGGCTATTCCTACGACTATGTCGGCGACCTCGCCGAGACCGTGTCGCTGGTCTGGCCGCCAACGCCCGGACATATCCTGAACCGGGAGCCGACGCTCGGCGAGGTCGTGGCGAAACTGCAGGCGGCCAGCCGCTCCGACGGGCCAAAAGTGCTGGCCCGGCTGCTCGATAGCGCCGGCATCTCGGCCCGCTTCGCCATCATCAAGCTGGTCACCGGCGGCTTGCGCATCGGCGTCTCGGCGCGGCTGGCCAAGCAGGCGCTGGCCGAATTCGGCAAGGTCGACGTCGCCGAGATCGAGGAATTGTGGCACGGGCTGACACCGCCCTATGCCGGGCTGTTCGCCTGGCTGGAGGGCAAGGCGGACAAGCCGCAGAGGACGGCGTCGGCCCTGTTCCGGCCGGTGATGCTGTCCAACCCGATCGGCGACGGCGATCTGGAAAAGCTCGATCCTGCCGACTATGCCGCGGAGTGGAAGTGGGACGGCATCCGCGTCCAGGCAGTCTGCGAAGACGGCGTACGCCGGCTCTATTCGCGCACCGGCGACGACGTCTCCGGCGCCTTTCCCGACCTCGCCGACGCCATGCATTTTTCGGCCGCCCTCGATGGCGAGCTGCTGGTCGGCGAGCCCTCGGCGACAGGCACGTTTTCCGACCTGCAGCAGCGGCTGAACCGCAAGACCGTCACGCCGAAAATGCAGCAGAAATATCCGGCCTTCATGCGCTGCTACGACGTGCTGCAAATCGGCGGCGAGAATTTGCGCGCGCTGCCCTTCCGTGAGCGCCGGCTCCGCCTCGAGGCCTTCGTCGGCACGCTCGACCCCAGCCGCTTCGATCTCTCACCGCTGGTCCAATTCGAGGACTGGCAGGCGCTGGAGCAGCTGCGCCAGGCGCCGCCGCATCCGATCATCGAAGGGGTGATGCTGAAGCGCTGGGATTCGCCCTATCTCGCCGGCCGGCCGAAAGGCCCTTGGTTCAAATGGAAGCGCGATCCGCACACGGTCGACGCGGTGCTGATGTATGCCCAGCGCGGCCACGGCAAGCGATCGAGCTTCTACTCGGACTACACGTTCGGCGTCTGGTCGGGTCCGGAAGGCGCGGAAGAGCTGGTGCCGGTCGGCAAGGCCTATTTCGGCTTCACCGACGAGGAGCTGAAGCAGATCGACAAATATGTCCGTGACAACACCGTCGAGCGCTTCGGTCCGGTGCGCTCGGTGCGCGCCGACCGCGCGAACGGGCTGGTGCTCGAAGTGGCCTTCGAAGGGCTCAACCGCTCGACCCGGCACAAATCGGGCGTCGCCATGCGCTTTCCGCGCATCTCGCGGCTGCGCTGGGACAAGCCGGCGGCGGAAGCCGACCGCATCGAGACGCTGCAGGCGCTGCTTGATCGCTAGCGCGTGTCCCCAAAAGTGTGTGGCGGTTTTGGGATAACGACACGCGCAGAAACAACAAGATTTACTGCGCGATCGAGACGCGGATTTCGTAGATGTCGACCGACTTGCCCTGCTTGTCGAAGTCGGAATTGATGGCGATCGTGCCGGCAGCACCGGGGGCTTTGTTCGGGAATTGCACGTCGAACAGATATTCGTTGCGCTCGTGGCCGACGGCGTAGCGCTTGCGGCCGCAATCGCCGAGCTCGCCGAAATTGCAGTCGACCGAAATCTGCGTCTCCTTGCCCTCTTCGGAACGGGCGACGATGTCGAACACTGCGTGCTTGCCGGCGAGCTTTTCCAGCACGCCCTGGCCGACATCGAAGGCGATGGCCGAGCCGGAGGCGCCGGAACGGATGCGCAGGAACGATCCGGTGTCGTCCTCCATCACCTCGGCCTTGGCATCGGAGGGTGCCGCGACATGGGTCGGGTCGGCGGGCGAAAACACGTTGATCCAGTCACGCGCCTGTTCGGCCTCGCCCGACTTCTCCGGCGAGCCGGCAGGCGGCGTGAAGTCGTCGTCCTCGACCGTCGGCGGCGCCTCGGGCGGAGCCGTATCGAGCTGGGCCGGCGTCTTGAACACGCCGGTCTGCTGGGCGAAATAGAGGCCGATGCCGGCCGCGGCGAGCAGCGTCACGCCCAGGAAGATCGCGGTCAGCGGCAGGCGCCGCCCTCTTATGCGCCGCTCATCGCGGTCCGGCGCCACCTCGGCCTCGCCGTTCTCCGCCGAGACGGCGGCCGGAGAATCCAGCTCCGGCGCACCGGGAAGCACCGCATCCGGCATGATATCTGGAACGACAGGCAGGACGCGCGACCTTGGCGCGTCGGATGCAGGCGGCTGGACCGGCCCGTCGACGACGACAGCGGGTGACGGCGCGGCTTCCGCCGCAGCCACCGTCGGCGCCTCCACGACGGGGGCTGCCGCGTCAGTTTCCATCTGCAGGGCAATATCGGGAACCGCCGGCAGGAATTCGGACTCGATCTCGGCGATTTTGGCCTGCACCGCCTTGCGGCGCTTGATGGCGACTTCCACCGTCACGTTCGGATTGGCCTGGAGCACACGGTCCAGCGCGGCAAAGGCCGAGCGGTAGACCCGCTCGCGAAACGCACGGTCCTCGGCATTGCCCTTGTCGAAGGCGTTCCGGATCGCTTTTTCGATCGGGTCCAAGCGAATTCCCTCTGCACGTTCGCTCACATTGCCATGATCGTTAGCCGCAGGCGACCAATCAATCAACAAGCGAGCGGCCGCATTCTGCCCTGGGCATGCATCCAAGGCCGATTTCGGCGGTTTTCAGCAAGAAAATCAACAGATTTCGCCTGATCGCCCAGCGCCTTCGAGCGCAACTTGCCCGCGCGCCGCCATCCTGTCGGCCGGCGGAAGCGTGCCGCCGGAGTTCGGGTTCGAATTGGAACGCCAACACGAATTGCCGGTCCCGGCTTGAATTCGCGGCCGCCCATCTTGAATTCGTGACGGCCCATCTTGAATTCCCACCTAGTTGAGTCTATCACGCAGCCCATCTTGGAGGCCTCGGCTTCCCGGGCCGCTTTAGCTCAGTTGGTAGAGCACATCATTCGTAATTAGCAGGCCTAATTTCGAAAGCTGTGCGAAATCAGCGATGTGGCGGTAAGGAGATTGAAATAGTAGGGCTCTAGTATGGGATCCCTGCCTTGGTAGGCCGCTTTAGCTCAGTTGGTAGAGCACATCATTCGTAATGATGGGGTCAGGTGTTCGAGTCACCTAAGCGGCACCAAAAACCTCAAGAAAAACAATTATTTATGGTTTCGGTAGCGCTACATTTGTCTCCGCGAATCGCTACAGGGGAAAATCTGGGGGAAAGTCGGCTTTCCGTTCCCCTGACCATCTGGCATCATCCGCGCCATGTCATCGCCACATCAAAAGCTCCGCCCCGCCACCGTTCCGAACCCATTCTTTTCCCGCGCCCATCCCGCCGGCGCAAGCAATCCACGCACGATCCCGGCCGCCGTTAACGTTCGCGAATCGGCCATCACCATGCTGGCCTCCCGCAGCGCGCTCGATGCCGCGCAGATAAAGGCGGCAACGCGGTTCCGGGCATTGTGGGAAGCAATGGCCGGCAAGGGAGCATCCGGCTTCGATCCGGGCCGCATCGTCGTCGACGGCGGGAAAATGCTGGACGGCATCAGCCAGCACCAGATCGATGCCGGTCAGGAATTGCGGAAATGCCGGGCGCTGCTCGGCGAGCGCGGCTTTCAGCTCGTGGCGCTCGTTTGCGGTCAGGGCATGGCCTTGCATGAGATCGCCGCTAGCAAGCGGGAAAGGCTGACGGGCGGCAGATATGTTGCGCTGGTTCTTGGACGATCTGGCGGCAATGTGGCATCTTGCATCGCGGCGAGTCGAAGGCCGCTAGTCATACGGGGTGGCTATCAACCGGGGTCGGGGCATGAACGACAAGATTACACAAATACATACTGCATTTCTAGGTTTCGCAAAGCGTGCCGAGAAGGTGTCTTCCGACATCCTTAGTCACACCTTTGTCGACACAGAGCCATTGACCACTATTTTAGGAACCAGCAACAATCAAATCCTGTATGGACGGAGGGGAACTGGAAAGACGCATGCGTTGTTATACTTGGCAGAGAGCGTAAGAGGCCAAGGCGAAAGCACGATTTATTTGGACTTGCGCTCGATTGGCTCTGACGGATCGATCTACAATGACCTGTCAAGGTCGCTGGCTGAGAGAAGTGTCCGGCTCGTTCTCGATGTATTGAAAGCTATCGGGAACGAACTCTATGGGATTGCCGTGGAGCGAATCGCAAGCTCCGATCATCCCGACCAAATAACCGTTAGGCTAGATGATCTCGAGTCGTCATTTAGCGAAGTGCGGATTGTTGGCGACACCACTGCCGAGGAAAAGCAAACATCGACCTCGAGCGCGTCTAAATCTTTCGCGGGATCACTCGTCGGCGTTCTTTCAACAGTCACCGGGACGATTTCAGCGTCGTCAAGCGTGAGTGCGGGAGAGGAACGTCAGACGGAAAGGACAACATCCGGGCGTGAACAATTCTCGCTGCATTTCGGTAGGGTGCAAAGCGCCTTGAGGAGCCTGCTTGAAGTGCTCGGCAATCCGAGGATTTGGGTGCTGATCGATGAGTGGAGCGAAATTCCTATCGACCTTCAGCCCCTTCTAGCCGACCTCTTGAGGAGGACATTGCTTCCCATCGACAATTTTATCGTAAAGATTGCTGCCATCGAGCACCGATCTTCTTTCTTCCTACCAAAAGGTCGCGGGGAATATGTCGGCTTTGAATTGGGCGCAGACATATCGACCGATCTAAATCTCGACGACTTCCTTGTCTTCGATAATGATCAGGGCAAGTCAGTAGACTTCTTTAAAAGGCTGCTTTTCAGACACCTAAAGGCCTCAGAGGCCGGACCGGAATTTACATCCCCGGAGGAGATGGTGCAAATTGCGTTCACGCAGGCGCCTGCCTTTGACGAGCTTGTGCGAGCTGCCGAAGGTGTTCCGCGCGACGCCCTGAACTTGGCAGCCAAGGTGGCGACAAAGTCGTTCGGTAAGGCGGTTTCGATAACAGATGTCCGCGCCGCCGCTCGCGACTGGTATCAGCAAGATAAGGCTGCTTCCGTCCAAGCCAGTACGCAGTTGTATAAGGCTCTCGAATACATCATTGGCGAGGTCATCGGAAATCGAAGAGCGCGCGCCTTCCTGCTGAAAGCAAACACGAGAAATGAAGTTATAGATCGATTATTCGACTATCGCGTGATCCATCTCCTGAAGAAGAATATTTCTTCGCACGACGACCCCGGCCAGCGATACGATGCTTTCAAGATCGACTACGGCTGTTACGTTGAGCTGATCAACACACAAAAGGCGACAGAAGGTCTATTTGCGATTGACGATGGCGGCCATACTGATGTGCCACTGGATGACTATCGATCAATTCGAAGGGCAATTCTCAATGTAGAGGAGCTACCCAGCTAACGATCTCTTTCATAGGGCAACAGCCTCAATCGGACATCGACGGCATATATCGGGACCAACCAAAGCGGCATCGAAGCGAGAAGGTGATTGCTTTCAGCGCCACGCCATCATTGCCGGCGGCAATGCGCAGGAGATTGCCGACCAGCTCGACCTCGACGCGCGCGGCGCCCCGGCGAAGCTCAGGCCGATAGTGTCGATAAAGCGTTGATCTCGGGATATCGAGCACGTCGCATATTTGCCGCGATCGGAACGGCGGAACCGGCGAGCGCCTCGACCGCCAACCGCCTGGCCTTGGTCGGCTCATGCGGAGGCCGACCGCGTTTGTTCGGCTGTGCGCTCATTTTCGATCTGCGAATTCCCAAAATGCCGAAAATGGAACTGTCCAATCTGAACAGTTGAACCGGAAAGCCCGCCGATTTTTCGCCGGCAGAAAAAAATTCTGTCCGTGGGGGCCGCGCAGGCCCGGCGGCACTCGGCCCCGGCAAGGTTGCACCCGCCCCCCCCCTGAACCCTGCTGTGAATGTCCCGACGTTCCTCAAAGAACCTAGAAATCACGCCAAGCCGTAGTTTAACCTCGGTACTAGCACCACGCCCTTCCACGCGCACGAGGCATTAGGACCGTCGCGTGCCTGTCTTTCCGCTGCTAGGGTGGAGCCGCTTTAATAGTTCTGAGCGAGCTCCCTGCCTATGCCTTCGTTTTATGCGTCAGATGCTGTGGTGCGACATGTCCAGAATGGCGGGCGCGCATTGAGCAAAGCGTACTACATCTACACGGAGGAGGAAGCGGCGGAGCCCTTCTACGCTGTTCTTCACGAGACAAGCTGGATCATGGAGGCGCTACCGATCATACTTTCGATCAAGGGGGAGATAAGCTTTGCGGTTGCGGCGTCGCAAGCGCCGTACCAAGTCGTACATCTGGGCAACGGTTCCTTCGTGGTGCTGATTGATAGGAGGGCATTCTATATGCTCCTCGGACTTTGCCTGCGCATTCAGTCTCTACCTCCCCTTGCACAAGTATTGGATATCGCGGAGATTGATTGTGATAAAGATTATCAGGGAATGCTTCTCGCTGATATTGTAAAAAACTTTACCTTTCATGCCGACCCTAATTTACCGTATGCACGTAATATTAACTGCAGAATAGTCTATCAGGCTGCCAACACATTTATTGTCGGACATGAGATCGCGCATATTTCACACGGCCATTTGGAATTCCGTGCGTCGAGCGATTTCCTGGAGTTTTGTAAAGACGAAAGCGACCGAAATCTCACTCTCCGGACCTTGGAGATGGACGCAGACAGTTCGGCCACAACGTCAGTAATCGAGGTATTCGAACGGCTTATTGATCATGTGATCGCGTCAGGAAGACTGCCCGCGCATACGACACCGGAAGCTGTGCGACTTTCGGTTCGAAAGCAGTATGTTGCAGGAATGTTCATCGCGTTGCTTCACATGGACGCTCTTTCGAGCAATTTCGCGCCAGTCGCGTACCCGATCAGCTACGCTCGCTTCCTCACAACCTCCGGGGTTGCGCAAATCGCACTGGCGCTCAAGGAACCCGATGCGGCTTCAATTCCGGACCTTATTCGGCAGCGCATCGTTGCTGTTTTCGAGAGACTCAGCGGCGACATCAGCACACTTGGCCATCCGATCGCATCGAATGTGACGATGTATGATGAGAGTCAGAATCCTCACTATTTTTACGATGAATTGGGTATCGTGGCCGGAGAAGCTCATTTAATGCCGCTATACAGCAGGTGGGCCCGCATCCGCCCTTTTCTTGAAAAGTACCAACGCGGCGGGCGGCTCGCGCCCGCGCAGGCTACACCGTTTTGATCGTTGCGTTGCGAGGCGATCGCGCCGTCCGGCCAACATTTTGTCCGAGACGGAATACTGGGTTCCACTCGGGCCGGCGAAGACGCGCGCGCAACCGCCTTCAACGCAACGGCCGTCCATTTTAATCGCCCGCCAGGGCGCAGCCCCAAAAGATGGCCGACTAACATGCCCGCCTCACCATTTCACCTTCGATCGAAAGTCGGTTTCCAGTCGCGGTTCCGCTCCCTCTGCTGGCCTTCGTAGTCAGGAGTGAAGGTGAAGAACACCGGTCGGCGATCACGGCCGGCGGCCTTGCAATTCGAGCAGCCGAAGACCCCGACCAGGTCGCAATGCATCGAGCCGTGCTCGGGGCCGAGCCTGTCGATCAG
This sequence comes from Mesorhizobium sp. LjNodule214, assembly GCF_964252735.1. NCBI lineage: Bacteria > Pseudomonadati > Pseudomonadota > Alphaproteobacteria > Hyphomicrobiales > Phyllobacteriaceae > Mesorhizobium > Mesorhizobium sp. LjNodule214. The sequence goes on along the minus strand of NZ_CAXUPE020000001.1, from coordinate 1,513,046 downwards.
AGCCTGAACGTCGAGTTTGGTCGATTTGCAGCACATCGGATGCCCGCAATTGACATAGACGGATTCGCGGGCGGCCAATGTATCGGCGAGGGTCTTTTGGGACATGGCGATCTCCGTTGAAGGGGTTCATCGCCACGGAGAGGATTATATTCCTGATCTCGATGGCGCTGGCAAGTGCATCTGGACACCAACCGGCACGAGTCGCATTCTGCTCATTGGGAGAAGGGCAATGGACAAACTAAACATTGGGGCAGATCAGGCTAAACGCTGGCGAGATCGCACCCTGCGCAGTCGCCGGAGGCGCCTTTCGCGAAACGCCGTATCGTGGGCGCTGATCCTGACTGCGATAGTCATTCTCTGTGGTCTGATTGCGTTCAGGACGTACAATTAGTTTTCGGGGGATAATTACTCCTCGCTGAAATCCTGCAACGACGCGTGCCGAAGGTCTTCCTCGCCACGCAGATGCTTCACACGGCCGATCAGCCCCGGCTTGACCCATTGCGCCGCCGCTCGCTTCATGCCCTTTGGCGCCGGTCCTGCGCGCTCCTGGACACGTTTCCACAGGCGTTCGCGCATCTCGCGGTTCAGGGTGATGCAGGTCATGGCCATTCAGATGCAGGAGGTCGAAGGCCACGAAATACAGATCGTGTTGGCGCCGGGTGATGGCCTTGCGCAATTCGCCGAAGTCAGACAGGCCGGCATCGTTCAGAACAATGATCTCGCCGTCAATGATAGCGCTTTCAGCCTTTAGCTCGCCGGCCGCCTTGGCGAGGTCGCGGTACTTCGACGTCCAATCGAGACCCCGCCGGGTGAAGATGCGCACCCCGTCGGCATCCCTGACGATCTGGGAGCGGTAGCCATCAAACTTGACTTCATGGGACCATCCGTCGCCCTCGGGAGGCTTCTCGACGAGCGTCGGCATCAGCGGAGGAATGAACGACAACCGGACCCCACCGGCACGCTTACGCATCGGAACTCCCCGCAACTCGAATTTGATTCAATATCGCAGAGGTGTTTCCGTTCCGTTAGCTGTCGCTAAAAAAGCATCCCGGCGAGCCCCGCCAGCGCCATCCATCACGCGGTCATAGTTCGATCTCGCCGTGCATGACCGCCACACATGATCCGCGCAAGGTCGCAACGATCCCCTCCGGTGTTCGGCGCGCATCGACATGCAACAGGCTGGGCCTTCCCATTTCAACGCCCTGGTGGATTTGGAAACTGGCTTCCTGCGCGTCCGGCTCGAGCGATAACAGCAAGCAGGCGAGAGGCGCGTTGGCACTTCCTGTGGCTGGATCCTCCCAGGTTCCGGAAAGTGGCGCAAACATCCTCGCGCGGAGCGTACTTCCCTCTTTGGTATAGACGTGGACGGGAAAGCGACTGCCGAACTGCGGATGGGCATCTAGAGCTTCGCGGAACGCAGCTAGATTGGGATCGCAACGTGACAGCGCCTCGCCTGTAATTTCCGCAACGACAAAGGCGTTGCCGTTTGAGACTGATACGGGCGCGTGGTGCGTTGTCACCACGTCAGCCGGCGTCAATTGCAGCGCACGAGCGATGAACGCAGGTGCAACCGTTTCTCCGATAGTCAACGGTTGGGGAGCATCGATAGCGGCGCCGACCGGTGCGCCATTGGCATCGCGCTCGATCTGAACGCGCACAATCCCGGCGGGAATCTCGAACACCGCGGTGCTCAGATCGGGACGCTGCTTTGCGACAACGAAGGCTGTGCCGACCATCGGATGACCGGCGAACGCCATCTCCGCCGTTCGGTTGAAGATACGGACGCGGGCGACATTATTTGGGTCGGCAGGCGCCAAGACAAAGGTCGTCTCGCTTAGATTGAATTCAGCAGCTATCGCCTGCATCGTCGCATCATCCAGCGCATCGCCGCCGATTACGACGGCGAGAGGATTGCCGCCGAAGCGAGTGCCGGTGAACACGTCGATCGTGAAGAACGGCAAATTTGGCATGTCATCGGTCCAGTCTGTTCGGCAGCTACATCACAATGAACGATGCAAAGCAGTCTGTCTCCAATCCACCTATTCACGCCATAACGTCGGGACGGTAAGCCGCTCAAATTTCTACCGTGAATCTGTGTCCCAATAATGTACTGGGGCCATCACGGCACACCCTGATTGTGTTTGGCGATGACCTTGGCCCATGACTCGGACGCGCTCCTGCTCATCTTTCCGAGCCCGGTTTCGATCGCATCGATTTCCGGTTGCAGCTCGGCGAGCGTTGGCGCTCGGGCCAGGTTGGTGACGCCGATGAAGCGCGGCGCCGCCTCGCGTTCCTTGGTGGCAGCTTGCCTTGCGGCCTCATTGACCTCGGGAAAACCATCGCGAAGGCCCACAACGTTGTCTGTCTCGGCATCTGAAAGCTCGCCAAAGCAGCCGTTGACAATGCTGGTTGCGCGGAAAAAGGCCACGAAATCGTCTTGGGTTTTGAAGCCCGAAGCGTCGCCGGTCTCGATGGCCGCGCGCCAGTGCGGAGGGAAATCTGCGGGGATCATTGTTGCTTATCTCCCTGCTCTAACAGCGTCGTGGGCAGAGCAGGCTTCGAATGCCCATTCATCGCCGCCGGGAAGGCCGGCCTCATCGTCGGAGGTCCATAGACCTTGTTCGGTTTCGGCCCTGCCGCCCGCCCGCTCGAAGAATGTCTGAACGTCGGGAGCGGACCATGTCATTGCCGGAATAGGGGTCAGCGCCTCTCGGAAGTCCCAAACTCCACCAGCGTTCAGGTCGTAGTGCGCGGCGCAAGCGAGCGTGTCCGTGAGTTCGCGCACCGCCAGCACCGCCCGCGCCTGGTTCAATTCGTCGGCTCCAAGCACGGCCATGGCCTTGCGGACCAGGTCGGGCCAGTCCGAGCGCATGACGCAGACGCAGGCCCTGACCGCCGGATCGAAACCATCGGCTTGCCGTGCCTTCCATTCCGACGCTCGGCGCAATGTCCGGTCGGGCTTACCGCCGTGCCCGGAGTGGATGTTGCTATTCTTGCGTCTTGCCGTGTTGGCTGCAGCGGGGTCGATCAATCGCCGACCGTCAGCAAGTTGCACGACGGGAAGCCTACCCTTGGCAACGGCTCGGCTCACGCTTGAGGCGTTGACGCCGATCTGGGCGGCATATGCGGAGAACGACATCAGGGTCCCCATGGATGCCCCCATGACTTTACTTCCCCGTTGCGCAGTTCGAGGCTTCCACGCCAAGTGCCATAAGGCTTTGGCTCGATTGCCTCGTGATCATGCCCAAGATTTGAGGGGTCTAAGCCTAGAAATGCCTCGCGCACACGACACCCCCTCGAAGGGTTTTTGGCGCAGGAGGAACCGAGGCCAGGCGCCGGCGCTGCATGTGACGGGCGTCGCCCATCCCGGCAGCCGCATTGCAAGGTTGGCCGGCCACGCTGGGATCGGCAACGCGACCGGCCTGTGCACACTGATGAGCGAGAAAAAGGAAACCAGCTCATCAGAGGCATTGGGTTGAGACGGGCGGTGCGCTCGGCCTCGCCCGTCTCGTGGTTATGGTGAAGGATCAACACCATGCCATGAACTTCAGTCTGCGCGCGGTGCCGGGCCAACGATGGCGAGCAGCGCGCGTGGATCGGTATCGACTCGGTAAGCGGTTCTGTCGCCACTCGCTTCGATCAATGCGCACTCGGCGCGCTCGGCATCGAGCAGATCGTCGGCGATCTGCCCCAGCTTCTTGGCTCTTGTCTCGTCATCGAGCGCGGCGCCGTCATCGGAGACTTCGGTGATCTCCTTGTCGAGCGCTTCGATCAGAGCGTCGCGATGCAGCCAGGCGAACAAGGCCAGGGTGTTCGGTCCTTCCGCATGGGCGCGTCCAATGACTGGGGTGCGGGCCTCGTCGTTGACCATCAGGGCGACGGACTCGATCGGAAGATCCTGCTTTGGCCAGCCGATGGCCTCGCCGTATTCGATGGCAGCGAACAATGCCGGCCTGCCCTTTTCGGCGAGCGCGTCGATCTCGGCGCGGACCGACTGTCTGACCTTGGTGGATGGGATCGGTGCGGCCTGCACTTCCTGTCGATCGGCAAGGAGCGTGGCGATTGTCTTGCGCGCTGCATCGAGGCTGGCCGGCTTCTTCTCGGTCTTGCCAGTGAAAGAGGAAAACGGCGCCGACACGGATGCCAGGTAGCGCTCAACGGCCTGGACCAGATGCGCCACCTGCTGCCACCTGTGCGAACGCGCGTCGCGCTTTTCGGTGATCCGTGCAAATTCATCGGTTGCCTTGGTCAGGGTCTGCCGGGCTTCGATGACAAGGTTGTGGTCTTCAGGATAGATTCGGTCGTAGCCAACGCGTATGGCGACCGAATGTTCGGTCAGGACGTTGACCAGATTGGACGCCTCGCGCTTGGCTTTGATCGCCTCCTGGTAGGCTTCGCTCGTGGCGCGTGTGGTCGCAAGCAAGTCGTCCTTTTCCTCCCGCAGAGCGACCAGTCTCGCCCGTGCCTCGGATGGCAGAAAATCGGCGACGTCGCTGATTTTGCTACCGGGCAGGCGCATGTTTCGCATGCGAACGGCGTCATTGAGCGTAGAGCCCTCGCCCTTGGCGCCATTGCCAGCCTGAACCGATGCGTTGACGCTGCCGGCGGACATCGCGGTCTCCGTTGTTACGTTGTTGAGAGTGAGATTCGGCCAGGTCGCCAGACATCAGAAGAGGGGTCTCATGTCCGAATTATTCTGCTGATCTGACGCTCGCCGATCACATGAGGGTGCGCGCGTAGAGCATGCCAAAGGTGCGCCTGCAGTCGGCCGACATGCCGCGGCGGACACGTTTCGAGCGCGCGCTCCCGAAGCCATGACGAGGATGCATATCGGGCGAGTTCGATTGCCAATGCCGCCGCCGACAGATCGAATATTTCCACCGCCGAACGAATGGCCTGGTCGCGTTCCTCTTTCAGCAAGGCGCGTCGAACGTGTTCGGGGAAAAGCGGCACGGCGTCGGCCGGATTTATCGAGAGACCATCGCGAAGCGCGGCCGAGATGCGGCGCAGCCGAGAAGCGTCGAGCGGGTCCGTCATGCGGCACCCGTTTCGGACATCAGGGAACGATACTGCCCGCCATGTGTTGGATGATCAGGTCGCAATGCGCCTTACGCTCCTCGTCCAGTGTGGGCTTTTTCGGTTTTGGCATGTCGGCCTCCCTTTGTTGGCTTGTCCCAAATGGGATAAACCGGCTTTTGGAAACGCCGGATGTCTGGGGTTCCGCGCAACCGTAAGTCCCATTTGGGACAAATCGTTGGGATGAAGCTCTTCGGCAAAGCGCCGGTAGCGCGCCTGACACGCTTCGTCCGTCTCCCATTCGCGCGCGAAATGCTCGATCGCCGGCATCCAGCGGTTCAGCGTCGATTTCGATACGCCGGTCAGCCGGGCAAGCGCCCGGTAGGTGGCGCCGAGCGAGCGGAGCTTGGCAATAACGTTGCACAAGATCAGGAAACGGAAGCGCTCGGCTTCCTCTGCCTCGCTCGGCGGCCTGTTATGGCCGATCATTGCTGTCATGGTCGCTCTCCTGTTTTGCCGGCGCCGGGATTGACGCCGGGATTTCTTGCCGGACCTACCGTGCCGGACCCCTTCACCCCTAAAGGGGTGGAAGGGGGGTCCGGCTGGCCCGGTTATCGGTTGAACGCGCTTTTGCCGGACCTTTGCCGGACCTTCAGACGAGCCCATCGTCGCCCTCCTTGACGCTGAAAAATGTCGTCGGCTCGCGCTTGGCGTCGAAGCCCCTGACGATAAAAAGCGCCTTGTTGCGCACCCATGTCGCGAGCACCTGTTTGACATTGGCGCGCGCCCGGTTCTGCTCGGCGCTCCGTTCCTTCGATCCCATGCCGCGCCCGACATCGAGGTCGAGGATCGAGGCGACCACATAGCCGCCCCAATCGGTCGCCTGATCGTTTGCGCGATAGCGGCCGGCCGCAAAGGCGGCCTGCACCTTTTCCAGATCGGCGAGCGAAACCGCGTCGAACGGCTTCGGCGGATCGCTGCGGACGAAGCGCCCGCGCTCCCAGCGCAGCCCGATAGGCAGGCCGCTCGGGCCGTAATTGGCCTTCTTCGTTTCCAGCAGCCGGCGCGTCTGGTCGGCCTCGAATCCGGAGCCGTCCGAGTCCTTGTGGAGATAGAGCCGCGCCCGCACCGAATTCGACCATGCGGTCGAGCCAGACGATCCCGAGCCGGAATGCAGCCCCGACAGGCTGGGATGGCCGAGCAAAAGCACGACGCAATCGTGCCGGATCGCCAGGCGGCGCAGGATGCCGACGAAATGCTTGGCGAGCGTGCGGCTGTTCTCGTTGCCGGAAAAAACGTCGGCCAGATTGTCGAGGATCAGCAGCGCCGGCTCGATCGCCTCCAGCGTGGCGGCAAGGCTGCGATAGAGCGGTGTCGTCGTCAGCCTTGTGCCCTTGTCCTCGAAGGCCAGCACGGCATCCTCACCGGCCATGAAGGCTATGTTCAAGGTGTAGGCCTCGCCAAGCTCCATGCCTTCCGCTGCGCAGATTTCCGCCAGCCGGGCGTGGGTTTCGTCCTGATCCTCCTCGGCGGAAAGATAGAGGACGGGTCCGGACGAGACCTCGATGCCGATCCATTTACTGGCGGTGGAGACGGCAAGCGCAAGCTGCAAGGCCAGCAGCGATTTGCCGGTGCCGCCATCGCCCGACAGAAGCACAACATTCCGAGCCGGCAGGAGGCAGGCGCTGTCGAGAAACTGGCGGGCGGGCGGCTCATGGGCGGCCAAGGTCGCGGCTACGGTGGTCGGCAACGGATTTGGCGGATCGGCGCCACGCGGCGGCGTGTGGGCTTGTGGCTTGATCCGCCGCGCCTGCTCCTTGCGCCATTCGACGGCCGATCTGGCGATATGGAGGTCGTCAGTCGTCATCGCCGCTCGGCCCGCCATTGGTCGGCCAGGCGGATGGCGTCGAGCGCCTCAATCGCGGTCAGGCCGAATTGCTCGCGAAGCTGCGGCCATTTTGGCCGGCTTGGATCGTGGCGTTCCTCGGCCAGCCAACGCGCGGCGGCGGCCCGGGTAGGGTTGATGCCAGACCGGCTCTCGAATTCCGAAAAGCTGGGGATGCGGTTCATCAGGCTGATCTCCTGTGGAGATCGCCGCCAATTTGACGCAGTCCTATAGCTCGGTTTATTTTTAGGTTTCTCGCTCCCCGAGAAAACCCTCTACCTACCTGATCGAGCCTTCGCCGCGCCAGTAGCGGCGGGGCTCAATCTGTCGGGAGCGTTTCCTCGATAGTGGTCTTGCGTTGCGGCGGCCTGTGCTTTTGCGGGTTTACCCGCGCGCGCTGGAATGCGGCAGCGTGCCGACGGTCGGACTCGTCAAGCTTGGCCTCATCGAAATAGTGCCTGTTGTTGATCTGTAGCGGCGGATCAATGCGGCCGCTTTTGATCCACCGTCCCACCGTGATGTCGGCAATGCCGCCGTAGCGCTCGCGTAGTGCTGGCCGGGTGAGGTACTTTTTGCCTGACATGGCGCGCTCCCTTGTGTGCCCCCGACCCAAAACAGTTGCGGTCAGTATACGCCAAATGCGCGCATTCTGGCAAATCGGGATCGTGCTAAGTCATTGATTTGTCAAGCTTTCCTTTCATCCGATATTTCTAATGCAACCTTGGATTTTGATGCATTTGCTGCTTTAGGCACAGGAAAACAATGCGTTGCCGCGCCGCCCAAAGGGGGGTGTCAAGGTGTGCTTTCGCAACCATTCATTGCCGCGCTGTTTTGAACGGGACGACATTTGAGCCCGGCTTTCCGGCCACAAGCCGCTCGACATAGGCCGCCCAACGAATCAGCGCGGCGCGTTTTTCGGCCTCATAGCGCGCGTGGTTGTAGTGCGCGCTGATCCCGACGCGGGCGTGGTTCAAAATAGCCTCGACGGTATGCGGAAGAATGCCAAGATCGCCGCCTCGCGTCGCTAGAGTTCGCCTTAGATCATGCAGTGTCCATTCCGGGATCGCCACCTTGCCGGGATCGTCGCCTCGTTCCTCCGCCTCCTTGCGGGCCGCCGCAAGCATTGCCTCATCAAGCCGCCGCTTGCCGCGCGAATAGCCGCTGATCGATGTCTCGCCATTGGTTGTCAGAATGAGATCGGCTTTCCCGGCGATGCGCGGTAGCGACGCCAACACGGCAAGTGCGACAGGTGCTAGCGCGACGATATTCGAGTTGCCGTTTTTCGCTCTTTGCTCGGGAATCGTCCAAGCTGGCTGTTTCGCGTCAAGATCGAACTCGCGCCAGCTTGCTCCGGCCACTTCCTCGCGGCGCTGGCCGGTCAGAAGGAGCAATTGCGTCAGCGGGCCGAACGGCCAGCCGATGGCCTTGGCTCCTTTCCAGACCAGCCGGATTTCGTCCGGTGACAGGACGCGCTTGCGCTTTGTGACAGCCGCAGGCGGTTCAATGCCGGTGCAAGGCGAAGCGACGACGCGGCCTGAGCCGACGCACCAAGCGAAGAACTTGCTCACCAGTGCTTTGACTCGAAGCGCCGACTGCGGTGCTCCCCGATCAACGATCTCGTTCAGCATTTTGACAATATCGCGCTTGGTTATCGCGCTGATCCGGCGGCCTTTCCATCGCGACAGAAGCTCATTGTCAATGAAGCGCTGCTGTTCGCGCGCCGTCGAGGCGCGATTCTTCTTCTGGACGTGACGTTTGATGAATTCGTCGAGCACGTTTTCGACGAGGTTCTCGTCGCTTGCCGCTTCCTTTTTTTCCTCGCGCGGATCGCGACCCTCGTCATAGGCCCGCATGACGCGGCCAGCCTCCTTTCTGGCGTCGGCGAGGCTCCATGCGGCAACGCCGCCTATCGTATATTTCGGATGGCCCTTGTAGCGGACGGCCCAGCTTTTCGCCCCTGAAGGCAGTGGCTGGACGACCAGATAAAACCCCTTGAGGCCAGGGTCCGGTATTTCCTGTCGCTTGCCGGCTGCCTTGACGGCCTCGACCCATTTGGCCGTGAACGATGAATTTGCCTTTGCCATTTTCTCACCCGTTTTTGTTTCCCCGGATGGTTCGGGGAAAGCTGGGGGAAAATCATAGCCATGTTTGGGACTGTTTGCGAATGTTAATTACTGTACGCCCAATTGATTGAAATTTAACGGATTTTTTGCTATCTGACGGCAGAAATGTCGACCATTGTTTGGGTAAGAAAGGGCGCGGCATATAATTCGTAATGATGGGGTCAGGTGTTCGAGTCACCTAAGCGGCACCAATCTTTCCAAGGGATTGCGGGCCAAAGCCGGCCCGGGCAAAGCGCCGGCCGCATGCGGCTACTTGCGCCGCTTCAGGCCGCCAATGGGCTGATGATGTTCGGGGTTACCACGGCCCTGTTCATCGCCGCTGTCCAGCATGCCACCGCGAAGTGGGCTGCGGAGCATCCGGCCAGTCCGCAGGATGCAGGTTGAGAACCTAGTCATTTAGAGTGGTTGGGTTTGACCCTTCAGAGCAAGGCTCAACCCGATGCCTACGCCTTGGCGTCGGCGAAATGCGTCAGATCGCCCACAGAGTGACGGTCGTTCGATCCAAGGCGAATACAGATTCGAGACTTTACCCTTCCCAGTGGTAGAATTGCCTCACAGCAGGGGTCCGAGTGTGGCGATGCTGTTGTTCCAAAGGCGCCGTGGCAGTGACCATGAAGCCACCATCTTGCTTGTGACGGGGGTCGAGCGGGCGATGTAGTCAAGCTGGCGCTGCCGCATGGCGGCGGTGAGATCGAGATCGTAAAACAGGATGTTGTTCTCGTAGTTCAGATCGAAGCTCCGGCGGTCCATGTTCGCCGAGCCGATCAAGGTGACTTCTCCGTCGAGCGTCAGCGATTTAGTGTGGAGAAGGCCACCGACATATTCGTGGATCTCAACGCCCGCGGCGAGGAGATCCGCGTAGTAGCTTCGGCTCGCGGCTCCCACGATCCGGGAGTCGTTCCTGGCGGGAAAGATGATCTTCGTATCCACACCCCGGCGGGCTGCCGTGCAAAGCGCGCCTTGCAGGGATTCGCTGGGCACATAATAGGGGGTCGAAATGATGAGTTCGCGTTGCGCTGCATACATCAGGGATTCAAACATTTCCGGCATGGCCGAAAATCGTGCCGTCGGTCCGGTTCCGATTACCTGTGCGGGCATCGCATCGGATTTGGCCAGGAGGTGGCCCTCGCGAAAGAGGCCTTCCAGATCCTCATCCACACGGGACATCCAGTCGCTGGCGAACAGTAACTGGTTCTGGCGGGCAATCGGGCCCTCGAAGCGCATCATCGCATCAACCCAAGGGGCGTAGCGTGCCTTTACCAGAAATTCCGGATCAGCACAGTTTTGGCTGCCGCAATAGGTAACGCGACCATCGATGACGACGATCTTGCGGTGATTTCGAAGGTCAATGCGTCCCATGAAGGGCCGCAACAGAGGGTTGCCGACCGGCAGTCCGTTGGCCACCTGCACACCTGCCCGGCGCATGGCCTGCCAATGATCGGAGCGGATCAGCGTGCGCGACCCCAGATCATCAGCCATCGCCCGGCACGTGATACCGCGCGCAGCGGCGCGCTTCAGGGCTTCGATGACCTTGCAGCCGTTGTTGTCCGGCAGCCAAATGTAGAAAAGTAGATGGACGTGTTCCTTTGCCGCATCGATGTCGGCCACGATCGAATCGATCGTCGCATTGGAATCGGAGAGCAATCGCGCCGTATTGCCGCCGACGGGCTGAAACCCGCTGATGGACTGGCCGAGGCGAAAGAGATTCGAATGACGCTCGAGTACGATCGCCTCGGCTCCTTCAGCCTGGGCGTTCTGAAGTCGCGCGAGAACCGCGCGGCGCCGTGCAACGCGACGGCGGCCGATGCTCACCTCGCCGAAGAGCAAATAGACAAAAATGCCCAAAAGCGGTAACAGGGCAACGACAAAGAGCCAGGCGAGTCGAGAAGTCGGATCGCGGTTCGGGCGCAGGAGAATGCGCGCGAGCACAGCCAACTCCACCAGGATGAAGGCGATCGTGATTGATGAATATTCGAGAACGACGCTCATGAAATGGGCTCAATCCGACAGTAGTGGTCGGTCGGTTTCGCGCTGATTGCCGCGGCTCACTTCTAGTACCACAGTTTGAATTTCGCTTCTGGGGCGGCGGTGAAGGCATTTGCGCAACCGGTCGCGGTGACCCAGATAGTGCGGCGTTTCGACCACTGCGGTCTTCGCAGGCGGCTGCATCCCTTCGTGCTGATGATCGTCTACGCGTTGCTTGGCACATCGCGCGTCCTGAGTGTAAGCTCTACGACCACCCTTGCGATCCTCGCTGGGACACAGCTCGGGCTTGCAGTTCCGGACGGTAATCCGGATATGCTGATCACGGCAACTGCGACGCTCACCGCGCTGACCGGAGCCCTGCTGATCGGTGCCTTCGTGCTTCGCCTCGGGTTCATCGCCAATTTCATTTCGTCTCGCGTTCTGACCGGTTTCAAGGCCGGTATCGGCCTTGTGATCGCACTCGACCAGGTGCCGAAGCTGCTCGGCTTGCACATTGCAAAGGAAGGCTTCCTCCGCGACATTCTGAGTGTGGCGCACCATTTGCCCGACGCGTCGCTGCTCACTCTGACCATCGCCATCGCGGCAATGCTGGCGCTGTTGGCGATGGAGCGGTTCTGGCCCCATTCGCCGCAGGGCATCGTCGTGGCGATCGTTCTGTCGCTCGTTGGCTTGGCCAGTCAGTCGGCCAACCCAAATGTCTACGTGATCGGCCGCAAGCGGGGGACCGACATAATCCGTCCGTTGTCACCCGAGCACCCGGACGATGAGACGGTTGAGGGCCTGCTTATCCTCCGGCCGGAGGGACGGCTCTTCTTCGCCAATGCCCAGCGGGTCGCGGATCGGATCCAGGCCTTGGTCGTCGAGCACAAGCCGCGCGTCCTCGCGCTCGACTTGAGCAGGGTCTTCGACATCGAGTATTCCGCTCTCCAGATGTTGATGGAGGGCGAACGCCGCATAACCGAGCAAGGAATGACGTGTTGGATGGTGGCGCTGAACCCCAGCGTACTCGAATACATCCGGGCCTCTGGCTTCGCCGATCGACTAGGACCCGAGCGCCTATTTTCCAGCGTCCGCGGAGCTATTCAGCACTATACGACGAGTTTCAATCAAAACTAGGCACCCATTGGCGCTCGGTCGTGAGCCACCTCTCGGTGGGCGTGAATATGACTGGGGATCCTGCCGTGAAGTGCGGTCGGATGGAACTTCGCTGATCATCCCATGTACTCTGTCAGGCGCGAGACAGGCAGCATTGGCTCGAAGGAAGGCACGTACGAAAACCGGGCATTCAGCCGGCCGCAGCCGGTGTCCTAGCTGAGATAGTAGGTCAAAGAATAAGACAACATTCCTCAAAGATCAGTGTTGCAAGTCATATGCTTGACCCGTCGATCGTAATTGCTCAAGTGTTTTTCCTGCGCAACTTCCCGACCCGTCTCCGCCCACCGGATCGGCCTTGCCGCTTACAGTTATGGTGCCGGCCTGCCTGTCTGGCGAAATATAGACGGCAACCCCGTCTTGGCCAATTGTGGACAAATAGAAAACACGATGCAGACCGCTAACCTCGCAATGTACTAAGAAGGGAAAGTCATCAAATGATCCCTCGCTGGCATGCGCGATGGCCGCTAACTGCGATAACGCAGTGGCGGCGAAAGTTGCTCTTATGACCATACCACGCGCCTTCACGCGAGGATTCCGCCAAGACGCGACATATGCCATTTGATTGGACCCCACTTTGCTCGCCGTTATTTTTGATGCCGGTTGTGACGGTGGTGTGGACAACCACGCTATTCCCACATCTGCTCTATGAGCGGCTCTTCGAAAACCAAGTTTCGCGCATATTGTGTCATCTGGCAAGTTTAGGCTCAGCGCAAGAAGTCCGTCACCCAACTAAGAACCCAGACCGGCACTTCACCCTTACACAGCCAGGCGGGCGGATGCGGACCCCAGCGCCACCAACTTCTTACTGAGGGGCGGCGCGCCGACGTTCTTTGGATTCTGTGTTGCGTGCGTGTATCTTGTGGTCCTGCCCAGGATCAACGACAGGAGGGTCATACGACTGACGGCAAGACCATGCGGGCTCTTCGATTTGTCGGGTATCAGAAGCCGTTTGAGTTTTGCGACGTACCAATTCCGGAGGCTGGGCCAGGCTCTGTACGCGGGTGGAGATCCCCGGGAAGAATGCGCCGTTCATAAGATGGCACGGGACGCGGCCAGTGAATTAGTCACTGAACTGGTTCAAGGTTCCGCAACCCGTCGCTGACTAGCTGCAGCGTGGCGATCAGGCGCTTGTATTCCTCGATGATATCAGTCGAGAAATGCGCGAGTTGGACTGCATCGCCCCAATGGTGTGACGCTTCCCACGCAATCATGTCGCGGCAAAGCTCAATCTGTTGCTCGCGGATTGCTATTCGGTCGGCATTGGTTGGACGCAAGCGCCATGCTCCCGATCAAGAGCCGCCGGCTACGCGCTCGGCTATTGCGATCGCCTGCAGGTTCTTGACCTTGCCGTGGTCCTGATCGGCGTTGGCATAATTTAGAAGAACGCCGCGCAGGCGATATCCTTCTTTGACGCGTTCGGATGCTCTTTCATTGCCGCCTTGGTCAATTGCTTAGGCGTCATGTCTGGCGTCACGACCCGCATCAGGGTGTCGGCAATAGCCTGCATCTCGCCCGCTTCCACAGCAAAACTCCACTTGGCGACGCCAAGCATATTAGCAGGACTGCGGGGAAATGCCATCAACGCAAAGTCTGGTCTGTCAAGTATACAATCGCCGCGTCTTTCCGGAGGCCAAAAGCCAGGCCAGCGATCTCCATCCCGCGGTGCCGAGTCACTTCCAGAAGAGGCGGGTCTCATCTAGGTTTTCCCACAAGGTTTTTGCGCCAGCCCAGCCAAATTCGGCGCGCGCCTGGCTCGCTCCGATCACCCATCCGATGGCGCGTTGCGCGGTCGGATCGCCGGCGCCGGGCGCTTCCGCCCCCGTCAACATGGCTCTGATCATCGCCGCGTCGTTCAGGTCGCCGAAGACCGCCTGAAGATTCTTCAATTGCTTCAGGAACGGTTCAGCACGTTTCGCCGGGTACAAAGGAGAGAAGAACTCAACTGCATAGCGCAGCGTCTTCAGCTCCTTGCGCAGATCGTGGCGTTGCTCAACCGTCAAGGCCTCAAGTCCTTGCGCGCGCTTGCTAACCTTCTTCCAGCGCTTGCTGAGTGCCTTGCCGGCCAACTGGACGACCGGCGCTGCAAGCCGCTCGGTCTGGCCAAAATCTTGAGGAACGAGCCAGCCTCCCGCCTCCACGAACCGCGCCAGGTCGATCAGGAACGCCTGCGCGCGCGCCCCGGGGAGAAGCTTGCGAAGGTGATCGCGCAGTCCCCCCGCCTGCCGCGAGAGCGCATCGGCAAGGGGCGGCAGACCCGGTTCATCCGCGTGGGCCTCGGCCTCCCGCCGCACGATATTGTTCGCCACCACGTCGAGATCCCTGAGGCGCCCGACCTCCTGACCAAGCCAGCGGGCTTCCATGTTGAGCCGCGTCATTTCCGGGCATTTCAGAACGGAAGCGCAGACAGAAAACGCGCTTCGCAATCGGCGCAGACCAATCCGCAACTGGTGCGGCCCTTCGGGATCGTCCAGCTTCCGGATCACCACGACATTCGTGGCGATCTGATCGAGGCACTCGCGAAGGAGGTTGCGTGCCGCCTGCTCTGCGATCTGGGCCTGATCGAGCACAGCGTCCTCGGCATTGCGGGGCGCGAGCGGCGGGTCGATCCATCCCTGTTCCGCGAACAGATAGCCGCGCGCCGCCTTGGAAAGGCGGGAGAACCTCAAGCCCCCGTCGGGAAACAGGAGACGTGCAATGTCAAACAGTCCGCCCAGGCTGCCCTCGATGAGTTCGATCTCGAGTTCACGCAACTCGGCCGAGCGTTCCCCGGCGTGGATTTCGCCGATGTCGATTGCCAGTTCCGCACGCGTGCCGTCCTCAAGGGACAGCTCGCTGGCGGAACGCCTGATCACGGTCTCGCAGATGAGCTCAAGCGGCGCGCCGTTCACGCGGCGAACAACCTCCTCTCGGACCGCTGCGTCCGGAATCGCTACGAGACACAGCCGCCCGCCTGGAGCCGGGTTCTCCTCCTCGCCAACCTGCGACAGGCCGCGATGCAGCTTTGGCTTGGTCTTGACGGTCTGTATCCAACGTCGCCCGTCACGCCGGAGCCTGAGCGTGATTCCTGCCTTCTTCAGCGCATGATCAGCGGTGTCAAAATAGATGCTTCTGAGCATTCTCGTTTTCGGGCGGCCAGTGGCCAGCTTCAACGCCTTCACGCGCGCGCCCAGTTGGCTCGACGTCAGTTCGTCAAGGAGGAATTTTAACTCGATCCCGCTCATGGCCGATTGTTGTCAGACCTGTTATAACGCGGTAAACTATTTGAAGCCAATAAAATTACTATGCCAGCTAAGGATTCAACCCGGTGGGCTTGCGCCTTCCCGTGCTTACGAGCCTTTCCGGTTATCAACCGGGCTGGGTGCGGAGCGATGTCTCCGCCGGGCTTGCAGTTGCTGCGGTTGGGCTTCCCAGTGCCATCGCCTATCCCGCTATAGCGGGCCTGCCGCCGGAGACCGGCATCTACGCGAGTATCGCGCCGCTGGTGGCCTACGCGATCTTTGGCCCCTCGCGTCAGCTGATAGTCGGTCCGGACGCGGCTACGATGACAGTGCTTGCGGCGGTTTTGGTTGCCGTTACAGCGAGCGTGCCAGTCGGGCTCGCCGTGGACCGAACTGCGGTCGCAGCAATCCTCGCGCTTGGCGTGGGGTTGTTTTGCCTGGCTGCGTGGGTGCTTCGGCTCGGCGTTCTTGCGACCTTCCTGTCGCGTCCCATCCTGACGGGGTTCTTCATCGGCATCTCGCTTTCGATCCTGATCGGGCAAATCGGTCGCTTCACCGGAGTCAAGATCGAGGCGGATGGCCTGCTAGCACCGGTCCTCGAACTTCTGCGCAAGGCCGGATCGATACATTGGCCGTCTCTCCTGCTGGCCTTGGGGATGTTCGGTTTGTTGCAGATCGTACGGATCATGCGTTTTCCGGTTCCCGGGCCAGTGCTGGTAGTGATCCTCTCCGTAGTGCTTTCGGCGGTCTTCGACTTTGAAGGACGCGGCATCGCCGTAGTTGGCGATATTCCGACAGGGTTGCCCTCGTTGTCGTTGCCAGCGATCGCTGACCTTCCGATCCAGACGTTGGCCCTCGGCGCTGCGGCGATCTTCCTCGTGAGCTACGGCGCCGGCATCATTACGGCCCGCAGCTTTGGGGCAATAGGCGGCTACCCGGTCGATCCAAACCGCGAACTCATCGGATTTGGCGCTGCGAACATAGGCGCGGGCCTTTTCGGCGCCTTCCCGGTGACGGCCTCCGACTCGCGCACGGCGGTCAACCTTACCGTTGGCGGACGCTCGCAGGTGACGAGCATTGTGGCTGCCGCGACCCTGATCGCGACACTGCTGTTTCTCGGGCCGACCCTAAGGATTATCCCGATCCCTGCGCTCGGGGCGATTCTTGCGGCTACTGCAATCGGCCTGATAGATTTCGCCGCCCTTAGGCAGATTTGGCGCATCAGCCGCATGGAGTTCGTCTTCGCCCTCATTGCGATGTGGGGTCCGATCGGTCTGGGCGTGCTCAACGGGGTCGTCATCGCGATCGGTGCGACGCTGGTCTATGTTTTGCGCAAGCTGATGTTTCCCCGCGACGCCATGCTCGGCCGTGTTCCCGGTCATGACGGCTTCTACAAACTGCATCGAACGCCCGAGGCCCGTCAGGTGCCCGGCCTCGCCGTATGCCTCGTTCAAGGCAGCCTGCTGTTCTTCAACACCGATCACGTCGCATCGCGGCTGCGGTCCATTGCCGGGGAATTGCCGGCCGACACGCGCTGGCTGCTGATCGATGCAAGTGCAATTTCCCAGATCGACAGCTCGGCAGCGGCAATGCTGGAGGAGCTATGTGACGAATTGCGCAATCGCGGGATCAGTCTTGGCTTGGCGGAGCTTCACGCCGAAGCGCGCGAAATCCTTGATCGGGCCGGCGTGATCGAGCGCATTGGCTCCGAAATGGTCTTCGACATTCTCGAAGACGCGTATCACGCGTTCGAGGTCCGGGCATGACAGTTCAAGGAATTTGCACCGTGTGAGTTGTGTTGAAGGGAGGAAACCATGGGTAAGAAGAAGAATAAGCTGGCCCTCGTATCTGAGCTTGTCGAGGAGAAATCGGGAGGGAAAAAATATTCGAAAGAGCTCGCCCGGTTGCACGTTGAGCTTGCCCACCTTCAGGCTTGGGTAAAGAAGTCCGGTGCCCGCATCGCGATCGTGTTCGAGGGCCGCGACGCCGCCGGGAAGGGGGGAGTGATCAAGCGCCTGACCGAGCGGGTCAGCCCGCGAGTGTTTCGGGTCGTCGCACTGCCGGCGCCGACCGATCGGGAGAAGACCCAGATCTATATGCAGCGCTACTTCGCGCACTTTCCTGCGGCAGGCGAGATCGTGATATTCGACCGCTCCTGGTACAATCGTCCCGGCGTCGAGCGCGTCATGGGTTTTTGTAGCGACAAGCAGGCGCGGCGCTTTCTCGAACAGGCACCGCCTTTTGAGGCCGCCATTGTCCAAAGCGGTATAACGTTGCTCAAATACTTCCTCGATGTGAGTGAGGAAGAACAGGAGCGGCGTTTCCGGCAGCGGGCCGACGACCCCCTTCGACAGTGGAAACTGAGCCCGATGGATGTCGAATCGTACAACCGCTGGTGGGATTACACCCGCGCCTACGAAGAAATGATCCGTGCGACAGACACAAAGCATGCGCCCTGGTGGATCGTGCCGTCGAACGACAAGAAGCGCGCGCGCATCAACTGCATCTCGCACATCCTGAGCTCAATCCCCTATGAGCGCGTCGAGTTCGATAAACCAAACTTCAGCAAACGACAGAAGCGGCCCGAAAACTTCGTGGACGATGCAACTCCCCGCAACGTGGTGCCGGACGTGTTCTGACCGTGTGGACCCCAGACCTATTTGGTATGCGGGGCCCAATTGAGAAAGAAGCCGATGTCACCAGGCATTCCGCCTGGGAAGTTAATAACCATGGCCTTAAGCTTGTAACCCTGCGGCTTCGAATTCTTCTGATAGCGCTCATAGAGCTGCTTGGCCTTGCCCTGGAGCGTTTCGGGCCATCGCGGATCAGCGCTGTTGATAGCCCGGCCGCTGTCAGTGCAAAGCTCTGATGGGAAGCTGTAGACGAGTGCCTCGTACTTGCCATTTTTCACGGCGTTCATCACCAGGCGGCGAATCATTGCAACTTCGTCGTCACTCACTTGGTCCTTCAGGAAGCTATCGGTGAACTTCGTAAGTGCTTCATTCTGTTTCGCCTGGAATTTTGCCTGCTTGTCGGCTTCCTTCATTTGCTCTTGCAGGAGGGCCATACGGAGCTGTTCCGCACTCGGCGCCGGCGTATTTATGTCTGAAGCTGTGTCTTTGATGTTGGCCATTTGCTACTCCTCCCCGAGCCGTTGAGCGTTCGACACCGATGAGGAACGGCGTTTTGCCAACGTCTATCTCGTTCGATGTCTCAGGTCATCCCCTCGGCCGTCAGCAGCTTAATGTAGTCGGCCGAGGCAGGCTTGCACGTTTGGTGGCCGCGCCACCTATTCAACGCGCGTAGAACTGACATCCGATGATCGCATGAGGGCTCATCCCGGTCAAATTCTCGTTAGGCGGTGGAATGCGCCGCGGCAGCGATGCCCCGCGACGACCGGTCGCTTGATCGCCGCAGTTCCGCTTTGCGCAGACCTGATTGCCTACCAGCTTCGGGCCGTTGCGAGGTCAAGGACTCAACAGGCGCACTGCGCCATGATCGGTCATCGGTGAATGCCGAGCGAATGTCCACCAACGATCATATCCCGTCACAGGCGGCTGCATTCAGTAGCCACCTCGACCGGGCCACGCTGGCTTCCTTGCCTTATTACTCTCGATCGTCGTCCATAAGGATTCGCTCGGCCGCCCCGTCGAGATCGTCATACTGTCCTGAACGTAGCGTCCACATGAAGGCGGCGAGCCCTACAAGGCCCATCAGGATTGCGACAGGCACCAAAACGGCTAGGTAGCTCATGATGCTGCAGCCATCGTTTGAAGGTCGCCGTGAGTAGATGCGGCTTGCCGGCTGTGCAGTTTTCCAGAGGGGCCGAGGCGAAGAGCATTGGCCACAACGACAATCGAAGAGAGAGACATCGCGACCGCAGCGACAAGCGGCGTCACGTGACCGAGGACCGCGATCGGCACTGCAATGACGTTGTAGCCGATCGCCAGTGCGAAATTCTGGCGAATCAGGATTCCCGCATTGCGCGAGATTTCGAGAGCATCTGTCACGGCCGAAAGGCTCCCGTGTAGAAAGACGAAGTCCGCGGCGTTGCGGCCAACATCGGCTGCCGTCGCGGGAGCCATCGACACATGAGCGGCCGCAAGCGCCGGAGCATCGTTCAGGCCGTCGCCGACCATCAGAACCGTGCTTCCGGCCTTGCTCAGCTCGGCGATGCGCGCAACTTTGCCGGAAGGAAGCAGTTCCGGCATGAAGCTGTCGATCCGGAGAGATGACGCCAGTTCCTCAACGACGATTCGTCGGTCCCCAGAGAGGATTTCGACAGCAAGGCCGTGCCGCTGCAACCGACTGACCGTCTCTCGTGCATCAGGACGATTGCCGTCCTCGAATACGAAGCTGGCCAACGGCGCGCTGTCCTTGACGAGGAGCGAAACGGAGAATGCGCGTTTATCGGAATTAGCGGATTTGCGGCCAAGCGCCCAGTCCGGTCGGCCGAGACGATAGATATCTTTTCCCGCACGCGCTTCCAGTCCACAGCCCGGATGTTCCGAAATCCGGTCAAACTCAGGAAATGCCTGCCCGCACATTTGTCCAGCGTCAGCGATGGCAACAGACATTGGATGCCGGGAACGGGCGGCGATCGCCGCCGCCGTCCCCAAGGCAGACGGTTCGATGTCGCGGACGTTGACAAGCCGAGGCTTTCCGAGCGTCAGCGTTCCGGTCTTGTCAAAGAGCACCGTGTCGACTTCGGCAAGCCGCTCCAGCGCCGAGCCGTCCTTGACCATGATGCCTTTCTCGAAGAGACGGCGCGCGGCCACGACCTGGACGATCGGCACGGCAAGGCCCAACGCGCAGGGGCAGGTGATTATCAGGACGGCGATAGCGATCGTGATGGATGCGTGCCAGTCCCCTGTGGCTGAAATCCAGCCGAGGAAGGAAAGCAGGGCGATTGCGTGAACCACCGGAGAATAGAGGGCGGAGGCCCGGTCGGCCAGCCGGCGGTAACGCACCCGTCCGCCTTCGGCTGCCTCCATCATCCGGACCATTTCGGCAATGAATGAGTTATCCGCACGCGCAATGGTCCTGACCGTCAACGGACCCGTAAGGTTCATCAATCCTGCCTGGAGCGTGGTCCCAGGTCCGGCGTATTTGGGTGTGGCCTCACCCGAAACCAGCGAGCAATCGAGTTCGGAAACGCCTTCCGTCACCACCCCGTCGAGAGGGATTCGGTCACCAGCGGCAACGAGTAAGGACGCTCCGGGCTCGATCTTGACAACCGGCACGTAGCGCCGCTGGCCATCGGCTTCGATGACGTTTGCGCCGGCAGGCGCCAGCCTGGCCAGGCCAGCCACCGCCGAGCGCGCCTTTTCGCGCATTACATGGTCGAGTGTACGGCCGATCAGCAGGAAGAACAGAAGCGAAGTCGCAGCATCGAAATATGCCTGAGGTGCGTTGTGGACGGTGTCGTAAAGGCTAAGCGCGAAGGCAAGCGTAACACCGACCGATATAGGCACGTCCATGTTGGTCCGTCGGTGACGAAGCGCGGACCACGCAGAGGCATAGAAAATCTGCCCCGAGTAGATCATCGCAGGCAGCGCAAGCACCGCCGATATCAAGTGGAAGGCCTGGCGTGTGCCCGCATCGGCGCCTGACCACACAGATACGGACAGAAGCATGATGTTCATCGCCGAGAACCCGGCAACGGCGAGCGCCCGGATGAGCCGCGAATACTCAGGATCGCGCCGATCGGATTCGATCGAGAATACATGTGCATCGTAGCCGACGGCGCGCAGAGCCCCGATCAGATCGGGCGCGCCGTTTTCGGCTGCGCGCCAAGTGACGGTGGCTCGCTTCATGGACAGGTTCACGCGGGCAAACTCAACACCGGGCAGTGTCGACAGGGTTCTCTCGACCGATGCGATGCAGGCCGCGCAATGGACACCGGGGACCGAAAGATCGATCTGGCGGGTGCCGCTGCCGAGATCACGGCTGGCCAGGCGGATTTCGTCCGCCGGGTTCGACCGATCATCGATCCCTGCGATCGACAAGGCAGCCTCAGCACCAGGCGCGCAACAACTCATGAGCCATCAGCCTTTCGCAGACTGAGCACAACCGAGGTCATTTGATCGCCTTGTAGGCATGCCAGGTAGCGTGCCCGAGCAGCGGAAAAACGACGATCAGGCCGACCATTGCCGTCAGCAGGCCGATCGCGCTCAGCGCAAGCACAATCGCGCCCCAAGTGATCATTACAGTACGATTGTTCCAGACGCGGGAAATGCTCATGCCCATTGCCGTAAAAGCGTCCGTCCGCTCGTCGAGGAGCATCGGGACGGAGAAAACGCTGATCGCAAAGGAAAACGCCGCGAAAACCCCGCCGACGACGGTGCCCGTGACGAGCATGGCCCAACCGATGCCCGTGGTGAACAGCATCGAAGCAACATGGTCGAGGCCTGGAAACGGCCGCAAACCGAAGAACAGCGCGAAGAGAATGACGGCGGCGCGCATCCACAGCAAGGCCAACCCCAGCATGATGACACCGGTGAACAGGACCTGGGCGCCGGAGGTCGGCCTGACGAAGATCATGCGCCGCAGCGAAACTGGTTCGCCGACCTCGATCAGCCGGCTCTTTTCGTAGAGACCGATGGCGACAAGCGGACCGACGACCATGAAGGCAGCGATGGCGGGAAACAGGATGTAGTCGAGACCGAGGAAGAAAAGTCCCGCGACGATCGCGACTGAAACGATGAACACAGCGAGACCGTAGGCAAGGCTGGAACCAGGCTCTGCCATGAGGTCACGCCAACCGGCGCGCAGCCAGCCGAGGGCGGCGCCGGCGGGAAGATGGCGATTGCGGGCCTCCGCGAAGATGGGCCCATCCGCTGACGCCAGATCGACATTGCCCATTGCGATGTTCCTTCCTGCCCTTGGTTCGTTAGCAAGCCGGATCGGCGGCTTGGTAGAGGCCTCCCGGAATGGCGGATCGTGACACCTTGCTGTGTGGAACGCAGTCCGGCTGCGACATGATTGCCACGTAGAGGAAATGTCCGTTTGCAACGGCGAAAGTGGCAAGTCCAACGGCAACCAAGAGGATCGCCAGGGCCTTGCCGCGCCAGAATGCCCGTGGCGCGATCCCTCTTTCTGTTTTTTCAGCGGCGACCGTCACGATCCCTTCTCCGAAAGTGACAGGACATAAAGCGCTAGAATCTTGCGTTGGGTCGTCGAAAGGCGCTGCTCCCAGGACGGCATCTGTCCTTGATGCCCCGAATAGATCGACGTGTGGATCGACTGGCTATCGCCCCCATAGATCCAGCTGGCATCGGTGAGGTTTGGAGCGCCTAAGTCTTGTTTGCCTTTGGCATCCTCTCCATGACAGGCGACACAGTTCGCGACAAAGACTTCCTTTCCGCGAGAAACGGCTTCAGGCGAAGCGACGGTCGTTTCGGTCGACCCGCCGAGAGACTGAACGTAGGCACGCACGTCGTTGATCTGCGGTAGGCTGAGGATACCGTCACGGCCGAAGGCGAGCATCTGCGAGGTCCGTGTATCCTCATGCGCTGAATTGATCCCAACGCGCAGCGTTTCGGCGATCGTTTCTGGATTGCCGCCCCATAGCCACGCGGCTGCTGTCAGGTCGGGAAAACCCTTACCTCCCGTGCCACGGGCTCCGTGGCACGCCGCGCAATTGTCCTTAAAAAGCGTCGCTCCGGCTTCGCGCACGGTTTCCATCAGTGCCGGATCGGCTCTGATCGCCGCGAAATCCATCTCGTCAATCCGCTTAGTCCATACCGTGCGTTCGGCGGTGGCCTCTTGAACCTGGCGTTCGACTGTCGTTTTCTGGTCAATCCCGAGAAGGCCCTTCGTGTATGTCCGGCCCAAGGGCCAGGCAGGCATGAGAATCCAGTATCCGACGGCGAAAAGGGTAGTCACGATCAGAAAGAAAATCACTACCCGCGGTACCGGGGTATAGAGCTCCTTTATGCCGTTCCATTCATGACCCGTCGTCAACTGGCCGCTGACGGAATCGCGTTCGCCTACTTCCATGGCTTGTCGTCCTCGTCGAGGATGCTCTTCTTCGCCTGGTGGAACCGCCCTAAGTTCGCAGGCCAGAAAACATAGATCAGGACACCAACTGCCATGGCGATCAGGTAGAACAGCCCCCAGCTTTTCGTGAAGGCGACGATGGTGTCATGGTCGAGGATCATGTTGCAGGCTCCGCGGCTGCCGCCTGCTTGTGGGCAGCGTCGGTCAGGTGGCCAAGGATCTGGAGATAGGCGACCAGCGCATCCATTTCGGTAATGGTCGCCGGATCGCCGTCAAAAGCCCTGACCTGCGTTGCTTTTCCGTAGCGCTTGACAACGCCGGCTGCGAAATCACCGTCCGGAGCGGCTTGGCCGAGCGCATCCTGGGTCGCGTTGGCGATCATGTCATCGGTGTAGGGAACGCCGACGTCTCTGAGAGCGACCAGATGCTCGCCGAGGTCGTCGATCCGCAGTGCGTTGCGCTGCAGCCAACCATACTTCGGCATGACCGATTCCGGAACGACGTCGCGGGGGTTGACCAGATGGGCGACCTGCCAGGCGTCGGAATATTTTCCGCCAATGCGGGCCAGATCCGGGCCTGTGCGCTTTGATCCCCACAACATCGGATGATCGTATTTCGATTCAACGGCGAGCGAATAGGGACCGTAGCGTTCGACTTCGTCGCGCAGTGTCCGGATCATTTGAGAATGGCAGGCGTAGCAACCCTCGCGCGTGTAGATGTTGCGCCCGGCCTGCTCCAGCGGGGTATAGACCCGCATGTCCGGCGCGTTCTCGACCGTGTCGTCGATCGTGAACAGCGGGGCGATCTCGACGAAACCTCCTATGCTGGCGACCGCGACGATGGCGAGCACGAAGCCCATGGCGTTGCGTTCGATTTTGCGATGGAACTCGGCCACGTCCTACTCCGCCGGCTCGGGCGCGAGCCTGGGCTCGGGGAGGTCTGCGGACTCCGAGGCAGTCTCCGGCTCGCCACGGATCGTCATCCAGATGTTGTAGGAGCCGACAATAGCGCCCAGCAGGAACAGCAGACCGCCAAAGGCGCGGGCGATGTAGTAAGGATGCATGGCGACCATGGACTCCACAAAGGAGTAGGTCAGCGTTCCGTTCTCGTTGTAGGTCCGCCACATCAAGCCTTGCAGAATGCCGGAGTTCCACATCGCGAAGGCGTAGATAACCGTTCCGATAATGGCCAACCAGAAATGGACTTCGACCAGCCGCGCCGAATACATGCGCTCGCGCTTCCAGAGCCACGGAACGATACAGTAGATCGAACCGAACGTTATCAGCGCGACCCAGCCAAGCGCGCCGGCGTGTACGTGTCCGACGGTCCAGTCAGTGTAGTGGGATAGCGAGTTGACGGGGCGAATAGCCAGGAACGACCCCTCGAATGTGGTCAGTCCGTAGAAAACCGCAGCGGCCATCATGAAGCGCAGCGTTGCGTCGTCACGAACCTTATGCCAGGCGCCGTTGAGCGTGGCGAGCGCGTTTCCGGCCGATGCCCAGGAAGGCACGAGCAGCACTAGCGAGAACGTCATGCCGAGGGTCTGAACCCACTGCGGCAAGGCTGTGTAATGCAGGTGGTGGGAACCCGCCCACATATACATGAAGGTGATGCCCCAGAAGCTGATGATGGAGAGCCTGTAGGAAAAGATCGGACGTCCGGCCCGCTTCGGAAGGTAGTAGTACATCATGCCGAGGAAGCCTGCCGTAAGGAAGAAGGCGACGGCGTTGTGGCCGTACCACCATTGGATCATCGCGTCCTGGACGCCCGAAAACGCGGAATAGCTTTTGGCATGCCCGAATGACACCGGAACCGCGAGGTTGTTCACGATGTGCAGGATCGCGACGACCAGGATGAAGGCCATATAGTACCAATTGGCAACGTAGATATGGGGCTCCTTCCGCCGCGCGAGCGTGCGGATGTAGATGGCGAAATACGTCACCCAGACGATGACCAGCCAGAAATCGGCATACCATTCCGGCTCGGCATATTCCTTCGACTGGGTCACCCCCATGAAATAGCCCGTCGCCGCTACCACGCAGAACAGATTGTAGCCAATGAGCACGAACCATGGGCTGAACTGGTCCGGTAGCCGCGCCCGGGACGTGCGCTGGAGAACGTGGAAGGAGGTAGCGATCAGCGCGTTGCCGCCAAAGCCGAAGATGACGGCGCTGGTATGGGCGGGGCGCAGGCGGCCGAAGCTCGCCCATGCGGCGTCGAAGGTCAGGTCCGGCCATGCGAGCAGGCTTGCGACCCAGACGCCGAGGAACATGCCGACCACCGCCCAAGCCATCGCAAGCACAATGCCGACCTTGCTGGGGTCGTCATAGTAATGCTCCAGCCGTTCCGGAGACGGCTCCGGTGCGTAATACGCGCCGAGCACGACAAAGATGAGACCGCCGCAAATTGCCAGAATGATAAAGCCATGCACGCCGAGGGGGTCGGCTCGGCCGGCTGCTGCCATCGCCAGGCCAGCGATCGCAACAAGCATGAGAACCATGATTGCAATCTGACGTTCGCCTGCTGTGAGCTGTGCGACCATATCAAGTGTCCCCCCTTTGGTTGAACACAGATGTGCCGAAGCGCCCTTATAATGATCCTCTTGTTACTGCGTTGTCCAGAATAGCTTCAGCGGCCCGAAACCGCCGTTTGAGTTCCCGCTGCCTTATCCGTTCCACTTGATGGCGGACCGCACCGCTAACGGTTTAGATGCAGTCTTAGGTTCAAAAAGCGGACGTTCCCCATAACGTCGTCGAATGTCACCTACGGGTCAGGTCACGACGATGCCCAGCCGGCCTGAATGTCGCCCGTTCCGCCAGGGAACGGGTTGGGCATTCCGAACATTCCGGACACTCACGCGTGCGCGCGAGGCACGCATCATGGTCGAAGCTCGACGATGGGTCGTTGTGTCTCGTTTCATGTCCCAAAGCCCTCTCTCGGTCGATTCGCGGGCTCCAAATGCCTGATTTGCAAGGGGTTGTGCAACGGTGAGTACAGTTTTGTAGATGATGGGGTCAGGTGTTCGAGTCACCTAAGCGGCACCACTTGCTTCAGCCTGCAATCCCGGTCTGCCTGACGGCAAAGACGCCCGCGCCGTTTCCGACGCGGGCGCCGCATTCGGTCAGCTGTCAAAAGCTCCAATAGCCCGGGTGCCAGCGGTGGTGATACCAGAGGCCGGGATGCCAATGGCGGATGGGCCGGATCCTTACATACCGGTTGGGCACGCAATTGCCCCAGCGATTCATGTGCCAACGGGGACCGCATCGCCAGCCGACAGTTTCGATGGGGAGCGGGGCGGCGGTGGGCTTTGCCATTGGCATGGCCTGCGAGCCGGCGGCGGACAGCATCGAAGTGCCAGCCGCCAATGCGAGAGGCAGGATGTGTTTGGTGAGCATGACTGTGGTCTCCATGGGTCACCCCCGCGATGAAACAGCACCTGGGCGGCTGAATGCCGGGTGAACGAGACAATCACAAATTCGTTAGCGGTCGGGGCTCTGGTCCAGCGTCGCCACGGTCTTCAGCGCGCCGTCGAGCATGTCGCCCTTCTCGTCCTTCAGTGCCGCTTCGCGCAGGCGGCGGATCCAGTCGGAGGCGTCGGAGCGGCCCTTGACCAGATCAAGCGCCGAGAGCACACGGTCGAACTTCGACTGGGCGCGGGCGTGGGTGTCGCTGTAGCCCTTGATCAGCCGGCGGCAGTTGAGGATTTCGACCGCCAGCGCGTAGTCTGCGCGAACATGGTCGAGCGCCAATTCGAACCAGCGTTCCAGATGCGCGACCTCCACCTTGTGGCGCAGCAGGCTGCGGCGCCAGCGGCGCAGGCCGCCGATGAACCAGAGTGCTGCAAAGCCGGCAAAGCTGTCGGTGCGGATGTGGCGGCCGCGATTGATGCGGCGGTCGAGGAAGGCGGCAAGCTTCGGCCGGCTCTCGATGTAGCTGCCCAGCCCCGCCGGCAGCGTGCCGCAGAACTCCTCGATGCGCGGATGGAAATATTCGGTCACCTGCAGGACGGTTCCATCCCTGACGCCGACCTCGTTGCGCACCCGCCTGTCGCGGGTCGAGCGGGTCTTGAGATCGGCGACGCGGATCATGTCGTCGTAGCACATGGCATTGGCCAGATGCTTGGCGGCGGCGACCGACAGCGCACAGGAACGGCCGGCATCGTCCAGCGCGACCGCCCGGTCGAGACGGTCAAGATACTCGCTGCCATAGGCGATGTCCTGATAGTCGACGACTTTTTTCAGGCCGCGTAGCGCCATGTCGCGAACAGGCGCCGGCAAAGCATCGATGCGGGCGGCCAGTTGCTGCCAGCCCTGCAGCAGGCTTTCCGGCCCGCTCACCTTCGCCGCCACGCCGGAACCGGTTTCGGGTGCCGCCGGCATCGGCGCCGTTTCGCCCGAAGAGGCAGCCTCGACGATGCCGCGCGCGCGGTCATAGGCGGCGCCGAAGGCGGCGAGGCTGGCCTTGACGCCACGCCCGCCGGCACCGATCGCCTGCTCGTAGCTTTCGCGCGTGAACGGCAGCGCGCCAGAACCAGCCAGCGCGCCGAGCAGGCTGGCCGAAATCATCGTGCCGTTGTCGGCAGCGATCTTTTCCATGTCGAAGGCGATGAAGCGTTTTGCTGCCACCTCCGCCGTCGCGTGCACCTTCGTCGACGAGGCGCGGCCGTCGCCGGGCTCGACCTTTTCCGAGACGGCGGCGATGCGGTGCGAGGAGGTGATCAGCGTCGTGCGCTCGGGCGTGACGAAGCCCCTGATGATGGCCCGTCCGGCCTCCATCAGCTCGGCGGCGATCAGTATGTCGACGTCGCCCTGCGCGGGCGACAGCGCGAAGACCGGCAGGCGGCCGGTGTCGCGGGCCATCTCGACATAGTAGATTGTGGCGCCGGTGCGCTGGGCGACGCCGGCGACCGAGGTCGACTGGGCGACGTAGCCGTTGCGCTCGGCGACGTCGGTGATCCAGTCGGCCAGCACGCCCCCGCCTTGGCCGCCGACGGCCAGCACCGCGAGCTTGATGACGCGCTCGTCTTCTGTGGCGCCCGCCTTCGGGCGCAATGGGGCATTGTGGTCAAGCATCGGCGAACATCAAACGACGGCTTTCGCGACGCCGCTGCATAAGGCCGATCACGGCCCGGCGCGAACTTTCGAGGAAGCGATCCCAGCGGCTCGGATTGTGCACGACATCGGCGCGGTAGAAGGACGGGCAAAGCACCGCCGCATCGGCCACCTCGCCGCAATTGCCGCAGCCGACGCAGCTCTGGTCGATATGTGCCACCGGATCGTCGCGCAGCGGATCGTCGAGCGACTTCACCGATAGCGACGGGCAGCCGGAGAGCCGCATGCAGGCGTGGTCGCCGGTGCAGATGTCCTCGTCAACGCCGAATTTCGGTTTCACCACACGCTCGCCGCCCTTGATCGCCTTGTCGACCAGCGGCTTTTCGCGGCGCTGGCGGTTCAGCATGCATTCGGACGAAGCGACGATGACCTTCGGCCCCTTCTCCTCGGTCGTCAGCGCCTCGCGCAGCGTGGCCTGCATCTTGCCGACGTCATAGGTGCGGTCGATGTGGCGCAGCCATTTGACACCCATGCCCTTCACCGCCTCGGTGATCGGATGCTTGGTCGATTTCGTCTTGTTGCCGGCGCGGGACGAGAGGATGTCCTGGCCGCCGGTGGCGGCGGAGTAAAAATTGTCGACGATGACGATGACGCCATCGTTCTTGTTGAACACCGCATTGCCGATCGAGGAGGTCAGACCGTTGTGCCAGAAGCCGCCATCGCCAACGAAGGAGATCGAGCGGCGCTTGGCGTCGGGCGAGTTGAAGGCCGAGGCCGAGGCGGGCCCGAGGCCATAGCCCATGGTGGTGGCGCCGAGCTCGAAGGGCGGCATGATCGAGAACAGATGGCAGCCTATGTCGGAGGCGATGTGGTGCTTGCCGAGTTCCTGCTCGACCAGTTTTGTCGCGGCGAAGATCGGCCGCTCCGGGCAGCCGATGCAGAAACCGGGCGGTCGTCCTGGAACGACATTGATCAGATCGGCGGTGTCGACGCCTTCGCCTGATTTGTTCGGTGCGCGCACTTCGCCAGGCAGCAGATGCGGCGCCTCGGCGCGCAGGAAGGAGCCGATGCCGTCGAGCATGACCTGGCCGGTGTATTCGCCGGCCATCGGCAGATGCTCCTTGCCGACCAGCCTGGTGCCGCGTCCGGCCTTGTGCAGCATCGCCGCAAAAGCCTGCTCGATGTAGTTGGGCTGGCCTTCCTCGACGACCAGCACGGCCTGCTTGCCCTCGCAGAAGGACAGGAACTCGTCGTCGACCAGCGGATAGACGGCATTCAGAACATAGAGCGGCACGTCGGTGTCGCCATAGGTGTCGGCAAGGCCGAGCCGCTGCAGGGCGCGGATGACCGCATTGTACATGCCGCCCTGCATGACGATGCCGACCGAGCCGTGGTCCGATCCAAAGATCTCGTTGATCTTGTTCCTGCGGATAAAATCGACCGCCGCCGGCCATCGCTTGGCGATCTTTTCCTTCTCGTGCAGGAAGGAGGCGGGCGGCAGCACGATGCGGCCGGTGTCGCGGCGCGGCGCCTCCAGCGCATCCGCCACCGACATTGGCGGCCGCTTGTTGTCCTTGGCTATGAAATGGCCATGTACATGGCAGCAGCGGATGCGCACCAGCAGCATGACCGGCGTGTTGGAGGCCTCCGACAGTTCGAAGCCGTCCTCGACCGCCTTGACGATCGACGGCAAATTGGGGCGCGGGTCGAGCAGCCAGACCTGGCTCTTCATGGCAAACGCATGGCTGCGCTCCTGCATGATCGAGGAGCCCTCGCCATAGTCCTCGCCGACGATGATCAGCGCACCGCCGGTGACGCCGCCGGATGCCAGGTTGGCCAGTGCATCCGAGGCGACATTGGTGCCGACCGTCGACTTGAAAGTGGCGGCACCGCGGATCGGATAATGCACCGATGCCGCCAGCATGGCGGTGGCGGTGGCCTCCGAGGCGCTCGCCTCGAAATGCACGCCGAGCTCGCCCAGAATGTCCTGCGCGTCGGCCAGCACGTCCATCAGATGGCTGATCGGCGCGCCCTGGTAGCCGCCGACATAGCCAACGCCGCATTGCAGCAACGCCTTGGTGATGGCGAGGATGCCCTCGCCGGCAAACTCCTCGCCGGCGCCGAGCCTCAGCTTTTCGACTTCCTTGGCAAAAGATCGTTCGGCCATTTTTGACTCCTTCCGTTGCCGCCCGGCGCTGGCGGCGCGTAGGTCTAGATGTCGTGCTTGCGGATGTTCTTCAGCATCTTCAAAAGCGTGGCGATAAGCGCGACATATTCGGCGTCGTCGACGCCGTCGAACATCGCCTCGAAGGCGTCATGCATGGCCGGCCAGGCGCGCGCGAACAGAGCGCGGCCCTCGTCGGTCATGAACACATGGCGGAAGCGGCTGTCGGTGACACCCTGCTCGCGCCGCACCAGGCTCTGTCCCTCCAGTGTGTCGAGCGTCCGGCTCAAGGTCGACTGCTCGATGACGGTGTAAACCGAGAGGTCGTTGACGGTGACGCCGTCGGCGACCGACAGCACGGCCAGCGTGCGCACCTGCGGAATGGTCAGGCCCTGCTTGCGGAAATCGTCGCGCAAGGTGGCATTGTAGCGGCCCATGATGCGGTTCATCAGATAGGGCGCGAACTGCTGCAGGCCGATCTCGCCCAGGGTCGAGATGCGCTGGCGTTTTTCAGGAACCTTCTGTTCCATCACAGCCTCCCCGCCAGCAGGTAGCCGGAGCCGCCGCCCAGGCCGGCGCCGGGATGGGTCGAGGCGCCGATGTGGTAGAGGTTTTTGATGCCGGTGTCGTGGTTGCGGCTGGCCTTGAACGGCCGCCACAGGAACGACTGGTCGATGGTCGAGGAGCCGCCATAGGGATCGCCGCCGACCAGGTTGATGTTCATGGCTTCGAGGTCGGCCGGCGAATAGGCGCGGCGCGCGATGACGCTCTCCCTGAACCCGTCGATATGGTTGGCAAGGATGGCCTCGGCGCGATCGGCATAGGCTTCGCGCAGCTCAGCGGTCCACTGGCCGTCGGCGGGAGCCTGCAGCTTGCCGGCGGCATCGCCCTTGATATGCCTGGGCGCCTCGGGCAGCTGCAGCCACAGGATCGCCTTGCCGTCCGGACAGCGCGACGGGTCGAGCGCATGCGGCTGGCCAACGCAGATGGTCGGCACCTCCGGCAGCAGACCGCGCATCGCCTCGTTGCAGGCTTTGGAGACGCCATCGAGCCCCGGCGTCAGGTGCAGGAGCGCGACCTTGTCGAGACCCTCGCCGCGCCACGCGGGCGGCTTGTCCAGGGCATAGTGGATCTGGAAGTTGCCCTTGCCATAGCGATAGTTCCGCACGGCTTCAGTAGCGGCCTCCGGCGCATCCTTGCCGAGCAGGCGGCCGTAGAGCTGCGTCGGCGTGACCGAGCAGATGATGCTCTTCTTCGCGTGGACCGTTTCGCCCGAGGCCAGCCGCACGCCGGTGGCGCGGCCTCCATCCAGGATGATGGAAGCAACGTCCGATTCGGTGGAGATGACGCCGCCGCGCTCGATGATCAGCGCCTCGAAAGCGGCAAGCAGATTCCTTGCGCCGCCCTTGACGATCGGCGCGCCGGCGGCCTCCAGCGCGAAGGCGATGACCTTGGCGATCTGACCGGAAAACGCATCTTCCGGACCAAGGCCGGCATGCAGTACCCAGGGTGCCCAGAGCGCACGGATGGTTTCGGATTGATAGGTGCTTTCCAGCCAGCTGCGCGCCGGCACCAGCGCCTCGCCGAGAAAGGCGGCAAGACCGCGCGGCCCGCGCCGCCAGGCGTCGCCAGCCAGCATCTTGGCCGTCGGATAGGACCACAGGCTGCCGCCGAGCAGGCCGAACAACAGGCCGGCATTGCGCTCGATGCCACCGACGTCGCTGCCATGACGGTCGCCGGCGCCGGACGCAATCTTGTTGAGCGCCGCGACGTTGGCGGCGCGGTCGGTGCTGAGCACGGCATGGCTGCCGTCTGGCCTGAGCACGCCGGTGGGCGTGGCGGTGTGGCAGAATTCCAGCCCATGCCGTGCCAGATCCTTGCCCAGTGAGGCAAAGGCCGGCGAGGTGATGAACAGGACGAAAGTCGTCGCCATCACGTCATGGACGAAGCCGGGTGCGGTGATCTCCTCGGTGCGCATGCAGCCGCCGATGCGGTCGTTGCGCTCGAGCACGAGCACCTTGGCGCCCTTGGCGCCGAGCATCGCCGCGCAAACCAGGGCATTGATGCCGCTGCCGACGATGATGTGATCGGGCGCGTTCATTGTCGATTGCTCCCCGCCGGCAGCAGGTGGGGTTCAAGTGCGCGGGGTAGCGTTCCTTCGCGCCCCCCTCTGTCCTGCCGGACATCTCCCCCACACGGGGGGAGATCGGCCGTCACCGCCACCTTCGCCATGATCTTCTCCCGAAGACCGCCTCCTCGCCCCTATTTCCCTGACACCAGCGCCAGCGCGCGGATCGGGCTGCCGGTGCCGTGCTCGATCTTGAGCGGGGCGGCGATCAGGATCGCCCCTTTCGGCGGCAGCTGGTCGAGGTTGCAGAGGCTGGCAAGGCCGTAGCGGTTGGCCTTGTGCATCAACGTGTGCGCCGGGAATGGCGGCTCCATGCCGCCGGCCTTGCCGGCGTCGGTGCCGATCGTCTCGCTGCCCCAGCCCTTGATGTCCTTGCTGATCAGGAACTGGATGGCTTCGGCGGTCGGGCCCGGCGTGTGCGGGCCGGTCTCGTTGGCGTTGAGGAATTCGGCTTCCGAGCCGTTGCGCTTGTACCAGTCGGTGCGCATCACCACCCACTCGCCGGCATTGATGGCGCCGTGCTTGGCTTCCCATGCCTTGATGTGGTCGACGGTGAGCAGGAAATCGTGGTCGGCGGCGGCTTCCTTCGAGCAGTCGATGACATTGACCGGGCCGACGAAATTTTGGGCCGGAATGGTGTCGGTGGCGCCGTCCGGATAATCCTTGCCGGTAATCCAGTGCTGCGGCGCGTCGAAATGCGTGCCCGAATGCTCGCCGAGCTTCAGCCAGTTCCAGGCCCACCACGGACCGTTCTTGTCATAGCGGGAGATCGAGTGGATCTCGACCTTCGGCGTGTCGACGGCAAGCTCCGGCGGCAGCTTGATCAGCGGCGTGTCGGGTCCGAGCGGCGCCGACAGGTCGACCACCTTGATGCCGCCTGAAAGCAACTGGCCGGCGACTTCGCCGAGGAGTTTCTGCGTGTCCATGGTCTCAGTTCCCTCTTTGTCGATGATGATCGAGGCTCGTCTCGGCCCTTAATATCCTACTAGACGAAAACATATGCATCTGCAATTATCTTTAAGCATAAAGGAAATGGGTTTGGGGCGTGAGCGAGTTCGACGCCATCTTTGTCGGGGCAGGCCACAACAGTCTGGCATGCGCCGCGCATCTGGCGCTCAAGGGTTGGAAAACGGCCGTTTTTGAACGCAGCGCAGCAATCGGCGGCGCCGTCCAGACCCATGAATACACCCTTCCCGGCTTCCGCCACGATTTCGGCGCGATGAATCTGAGCCTGTTCGCCGGCTCGGCCTTTCACCGGAAATATGCAAATGAATTGAAAACCCATGGGCTGGAATTCGCCCCGGTCGGTGATTGTTTCGCCAGCGCCTTCCCGGACGGACGCTGGTTCGGCGTCAGCAGCGATCTGGAAAAGACCGCCGCCCGCATCGCCGCCTTCTCCGCCGCCGATGCGGCCACATGGCGCAAGCTGGTTGCGGCTTTCCTCGGGGAGGCCGAGCACCTGTTCCGCCTGCTGGGCTCGCCGATGAGCGCACGTGCCCTTGCCGGCACGGCCTGGAACCTGTGGCGCAAGAAGGGTTTTTCCGGCGCGCTCGACACTGGGCGGCTGCTGCTTTCCTCGCCCCGCGCGTGGCTCGAGGAGACTTTCGAATCCCCGCATGTCCGGACCGCACTCGCTGCGTGGGGCATGCATCTCGACTTCGCGCCCGATATCGCCGGGGGAGCCGTGTTCCCCTATCTGGAATCGATGGCCAACCAGAGCTTCGGTATGGTGCTCGGCAAAGGTGGCGCCGACACGATGATCCGTGCGCTCGCCGGCATGGTCACAGCGGCCGGCGGCAAGATCGCCACCGGAGCCGAGGTGGCGGAGATCACGGTCGCCGGTGGCCGTGCGACCGGCGTACGGCTCGCTTCAGGGGATTTTCATATCGCCAGCAAGGCGGTCATCGCCGGGGTGGCGCCGAAAGCGCTTACCGGCAAGCTTTTACCCGATGGCTCCGGCGACACAGGCTTCGATACGGCGATGAAAAAGTTCCGCCATGCGCCGGGCACGATGATGATCCATCTGGCACTCGACGACCTGCCTGACTGGCGCGCCGGGGCCGAGCTTCGGCAATTCGCCTATGTGCATCTTTCGCAGTCACTCGACGCCATGTCGCGCACCTATCAGCAGGCGATGGCGGGCATGCTGCCGGACGAGCCGGTGCTGGTCGTCGGCCAGCCGACGGCGGTCGATCCGTCGCGGGCGCCCGAGGGCAAGCATGTTCTGTGGGTTCAGGTGCGGATGCTGCCGGCCGAGATAGCAGGCGATGCGGCAGGGCAGATCGCGCCCGACCACTGGGCCAGGGTGAAGGACGCTTATGCCGAGCGCGTGCTCGACATCATCGAAAGCTACGCACCCGGCCTGCGCCAAAAGATCCTCGGCCGCGCCGTGTTCTCGCCGCTCGACCTCGAGCGAGAGAATCCCAATCTCGTCGGCGGCGACCAGATCTGTGGCAGCCACCATCTGGCGCAGAATTTTTTGTTCCGCCCGGCGCGCGGCTATGCCGGCTGGAACACGCCGGTCGCCAATCTGCACCTGACTGGTGCCGCGACATGGCCGGGCGCCGGCACCGGCGCGGCCTCGGGCTTCATGCTCGCTGAACAACTTGGCGGGAGGTAGGATCCAAGAATTTCCAGGGCGAAGGAGGGCAAGGCGCGATTGCCCAAGGAGCCTGAACCCAGCGAACGACAACGACGCCGCGCAGACAAAACCAACAGGGGAACGACCATGACCATCAACAGACGAGACTTGCTCGGATACAGCGCGGCAGCGATCGGCGCGACCGCACTCGGCCTGGCGAAGATCGCCAGGGCGGCCGGTGAACTGACCATCGCCTACAACGTCAACCTGCCGTCCTGGGACCCGACGACCGGACCTTCGGCCGTCAACCCGACCATCCAGGGCCTCTACCAGTCGGTGTTCGACCAGTTCATCCCGCAGAAGCCGGATCTGTCCTTCGCGCCGGGCCTGCTCACCGAATGGGGCTGGAACGAAGACCGCACCAAGATCATGATGACGGTGCGCGACGGCGTGAAATGGCATGACGGCTCGCCGTTCTCGGCCGAGGACGTGGTCTGGTCGCTGCAGCGGGCGGGCGACGAAAAGACCGGCAACCCGATCCAGTTCGTCTGGAAGAACGTCAGCAACTTCAAGATCGACGGCAACAAGATCACCGGCGATGTCGTGCAGTTCGACCCGGTGTATTTCAAATGGATGTCGTTCCTGACCGGCTACATCATGCCGAAGGCCTATTACGAGAAGGTCGGCGCTGAAGGGTTTGAGAAGGCGCCGATCGGCACCGGCCCCTATATGGTCGACAAATTCGAGCGCAACGCCTTCCTGCGGCTCAAGGCCAATCCGAACTACTGGGGCGATAAGCCAGCCTTCGAGAACGTGACGATCAAGTTCGTCACCGATGCGGCGAGCCGCGTTGCCGAAATCGAGTCCGGCTCTTCGCAGGTGACGCTCGAAATTCCCTATGAAGAGTATGACCGGCTGATCGCCAAGGACGGACTCGCCGGCTCGTGCAAGAACGTGTCCGACATCGGCATGATCTTCTTCAACGACATCGAGGCGATGCTGGACAAGAATGTCCGCCAGGCCGCCGTCATGGCGGTGGACAAGGAGCTTCTGGTCAAGCGGCTTCTGCGCGGCTATGGCCAGTCGATCGCTACGCTGGAGACGCCGGAATACACGGCCTTCGATGCCTCGATCAAGGTCGAGCACAATCCGGAGAAAGCCAAGGAATTGCTGGCCGCTTCCGGCTATTCGCCGGAAAAGCCGGTCAAGTTCACGATACAGACGACCAAGGGCTTCAAGCCCAAGGACTACGAGATGATCCAGGCGATCGTCGGCATGTGGCGCAAGGTCGGCATCGAAGCGACGATCGAGGTCTACGAGATCGCCAAGCATTACGAACTGCGTGCCGCCGACAAGCTGGCGCCGGCAGCCTTCTACAATTGGGGCAACGCCATCGGCGACCCGACGACGTCGACCGGTTTTGCCATGTATGGCCCGAGCCCGCATTCGGTGTGGGACAGCCAGGACCTGATCGACATGATCAATCCGCTGTGGGGCGAGAAGGACGAGGCCAAGCGCATCGCCGGCTGGAAGGCGGTCGACAAATACATCGCCGAGCAGGCCTATGTGTTGCCGCTGATCCAGTATGCGCAACCGATCGTGCATGCCAAGGGCGTCAATGTCGTGCAGCATGTGTCCGGCGCGCTGCTGCCGGCGCTGATGACCCCGGCCTGATAGCGGCATAGACTGCATGCGCGCCACCGCGAGAGGTGGCGCGCCCTTTTTCGCCAGACGTACAGGCGACCATGCTTCTGCAAAGATTCCTGATCCGTCTTCTGACGATGGCGATCACGCTGTTCGGCGTCGCCGTCGTCGTCTTTGTCGTCATCCGCGTCGCGCCCGGCGACCCGATAGCGATGATGCTGCCGCCCGGTGCGACCGACGCCGACATCGCCCGGTTGCGCGCGCTCTATGGGCTCGACAAGACCATCGTGCAGCAATTCTTCATCTGGCTCGCCGGCGTCGTGCGCGGCGATTTCGGCACCTCGATCTCGCTGCGCCAGGACGTGCTGGGGCTGGTGTTCAACCGGCTGCCGGCGACGCTGGAGCTCGCCACCGTGGCGCTCCTGATGGCAGTGGCGATCGGCGGCACGGCTGCGATCCTCGGCGCGCGCGAGCGCGGCACGGCGGTCGAGGCCGGCATCGACATCGCCAGTGGGACGGCACTTTCCATTCCCGACTTCCTGTGGGGGCTGGTGCTGATCCTGCTGTTCGGCGTGCTGATCCCGGTGTTCGACATATCCGGCCGGGTGTCGCCGCAGCTCGACCTGCCCTTCGTCACGCAATTCTATCTCGTCGAGAGTATTCTGCGGCTGCGCTTCGACCTCACCTGGGATCTCCTCAAACACATGCTGATGCCGGCCGTGGCGTTGGCGCTGCCGCTGGCAGCGATCATCGCGCAGCTTTTGAAACAGTCGCTGAAGGAGGTGCTCGACCTCGATTATGTCGTGCTCGCGCGGGTAAAGGGATTTTCGGAAACGCAGGTCATCCTGCGCGAGGCGTTGAAGAACGCAGCACTGCCGACATTGACGCTGGTCGGCGTGCAGTTCACCTTCCTGATTGGCGGCACGGTCATCGTCGAGCGGCTGTTTTCCTATGAAGGCCTCGGCAACATGGCGATCGATGCCGTCATCAACCGCGACCTGCCGCTGATCCAGGGCATCGTGCTGGTCTTCGCGCTGCTGTTCGTGCTCATCAACCTTGCCGTCGACATGATGTATGCGCTGCTCAATCCGAGGCTGCGCGATGGATGAGGCGCGCATCGCCAGGCGCGGAGTGGGACCAAGGCTGTGGCTTGCCGGCGGCTGGCTGCTGCTGGCGCTGCTGGCGGCGATCCTGGCACCGCTGATCGCGCCGCAGGACCCGCTGGCGCAGGATTTGATGCTGGAGCGGCTGCCGCCGTTCTGGCTTGACGGTGCGGAACCCGGCTACTGGCTCGGCACCGACAGCCTTGGGCGCGATCTCCTGTCGCGGCTCATCTTCGGCGGCCGCATCGCCTTCATCGTCGCCTTCGCCGCCGCCATTGCTGCTTGCTTGGTCGGCTCGGCGCTCGGGCTGATCGCCGGCTATTTCGGCGGCTGGGCCGACCGTATCATCTCGCGCATCGTCGACATCTGGATGGCCTTCCCGCCGGTGCTGTTCGCCATCCTGCTGGTGGCGGTGCTGGGCACCGGCCTGAGCTCGGTCATCATAGCTATCGCCGTCATCGACTGGACGCGCTTCTGCCGGGTGATCCGCGCCGAGGCGATGGGCCAGTCGCGCATGGATTATGTCGAGAACGCCCGCATCGCCGGCTATGGCCGCCTCGGCATCATGCTGCGCGAAGTGCTGCCCAATGTGGTGCCGTCGATCGTTGCGCTGCTGTCGCTGGAAATGGGCATCGCCGTCATCGTCGAGGCGATCCTGTCCTTCGTCAATTTGTCGATCTCGACCGACGATCCGACCTGGGGCGGCATCATCGCCGAGGGCCGGCTGTCGATCCACCAGGCGTGGTGGGTGCTGGTGTTCCCGCTGATCACGCTGATCCTGACCGTGCTGTCGTTCAGCCAGTTCGGCGAGGCGCTGAAGGCCCGTTTCGATCCGGTGCTGAGATGAGCGCCGCTTGCCTCGACATCCGCTCGTTGAGCGCCGTGCTGCCGAACGGCCAGCGCGTGCTGCGCTCGGTGTCGCTCTCCGTCCAGCCGGGCGAGGTGCGCGCGCTGGTTGGTGAGAGCGGCGCCGGCAAGACGATGATCGGCAAGGCTGTGCTCGGCGTGCTGCCATCCAGCGTGCGCGTCGTCGAAGGCGACATGCTGCTGGAAGGCGAAGACCTCGGCCAACTTCAGCCGAAGGCAAGACGCACGCTGATCGGCGCCCGCACGGCGCTGATCCCGCAGGACCCGCTGACCGCGCTCAACCCGTCGCGCCGCATCGGCCCGCAAATGACCGACCGGCTGGTGCGCATCCTCGGCTGGAGCGGCGAGAGGGCCGATCAGCGTATCCGCCAGTTGCTGGACGAGGTGCAGATCCGCGACCCGGAACGTGTGCTGAAAAGCTATCCGCACGAGCTTTCCGGCGGCATGCGCCAACGCGTGCTGATCGCCGCCGCTTTTGCCGCCGAGCCAAGGCTGATCGTCGCCGACGAGCCGACGACGGCGCTGGACGTGACCGTGCAGAAGCAGATCCTGCGCCTGATCGCGCAATTGCAGCGCGACCACGGCACGGCGATCCTGTTCGTCACCCACGATCTCGGCGTCGTCGCCAAGATCAGCCAGAAGGTGTCGGTGCTCTATGCCGGCAAGGTGGTGGAGGAGGCCGACACGGCTGCTCTCTTCGCCGCGCCGCAGCACCCCTATACGCGGGCGCTGATGCAAGCCACGCCACGCTACACCGACCCGCTCGCCTCGCTGAAACCGGTCGATGAGGCGGTGCTGGCCGGGCTGGCGGCGGAGATCGCTGCTGCCGACCAGGCCTGGAGGCCGCGCCATGGTTGAGCCGCTCATCTCCGTGCGCGGGCTGAAGGTCGCGCTGCCCGACATGACCCGCAAGCCGCTGATCGGCCGGGCGCCGCTGGCCGATATCCTGAAAGGGCTGGATTTCGACCTGCCCAAGGGATCGGTGACCGGCATCGTCGGCGAATCCGGCTCGGGCAAATCGACGCTCGGCCGCACCCTGGTGCGGCTGCTAGAGCCCAGCGCCGGCTCGATCAGCTTCGATGGCCGCGACATCGGCCATCTTTCGGAAGCGGAGCTCAGGCCGCTGCGCCGCAATCTGCAGATGATCTTCCAGGATCCGATGTCGTCGCTCAATCCGCGCCGCACCATCTTCAGCATCATCGCTGCGCCACTCAGGCAGAACGGCCTTGGCGACAATCTGAAGGGTCGTGTCGCGGAGGCGCTGCAGCGCGTCGGCCTGCCGCAGAATTTCGCCGGCCGCTACCGCCACCAATTGTCAGGCGGCCAGCGCCAGCGCGTCGGCATCGCCCGCGCCTTGGCGCTGTCGCCGAAATTCGTGCTCGCCGACGAGATCGTCTCCGGCCTCGACGTCTCGACGCAGGCGCAGATCCTGACGCTGCTGGAAAAGCTTGCAGCGGAGATGGGCCTGACGGTCGCCTTCATCAGCCATGATCTGTCGGTGATCCGGCGACTGTGCCAGCAGGTCATCGTCATGCGCGAAGGCAGGATTGTCGAAGCGAGCGCCACCGACGCCCTTTTCGACAGTCCCAAGGACGCCTACACACGCGACCTGATATCAGCCATCCCACTGCCCGAAATCGACCCGGCCTGGCTGGGTACGCTTGCCACGACAATGGCAACGACGTGAACTCATTCGCATGCCACACACAGAGCGGGGAATCGTTTCGATATAAAACTTTAAGCTTGAAATAATTTCGCGACAGCGCGATACTGAGCGTCAAGAAGCGAAGAGGAGATCGCAGGCATGAAGGTTGCGGTTCTCGGCGGTGGACCAGCCGGCCTCTACTTTGCCATCTCGATGAAGCTAAGGGACGCCGCGCACGACGTGACGGTGTTCGAACGCAACCGCGCCGACGACACATTCGGCTGGGGCGTCGTGCTGTCGGCCGAGACGCTCGAGAACCTCACCAAGAACGATCCGGTGAGCGCGGTCTGGATCAAGAAGCATTTTGCCTACTGGGACGACATCGCCGTCATCCATGACGGCGTGCGCACGGTTTCGACCGGCCATGGCTTTTGCGGCATCGGCCGCAGGCGGCTGCTCATCCTGCTGCAAAGGCGGGCGCGCGAGCTCGGCATCAAGCTGGAGTTCGAGACCGATGTCGCCGATCCGCGCCCGTACATGGAGAGCCACGATCTGGTGGTCGCCGCCGACGGTCTGAACTCGAGAGCGCGCGGCACCTTCGTCGAAATCTTCAAGCCCGACATCGATACCCGCAAATGCAAGTTCGTCTGGCTTGGCACCAACCAGAAATTCGACGACGCCTTCACCTTCATCTTCGAGAAGACCGAGCATGGCTGGGTGTGGGCGCATGCCTACCAGTTTGACAGCGAGACCGCGACCTTCATCGTCGAATGCAGCGAGCAGACCTGGGAGCGCTTCGGCTTCGGCTCGATGACGCAGCAGGAATCGATCGCCGTCTGCGAGCGCGTCTTCGAAAAACATCTCGGCGGTCATGCGCTGATGACCAACGCCAACCACATCAGGGGTTCGGCCTGGATCAATTTCCCGCGCGTGCTGTGCGAGCGCTGGTCATACAAGAATCTCGCGCTGATGGGCGACGCCGCGGCATCGGCGCATTTCTCGATCGGCTCCGGCACCAAACTCGCGTTGGAAAGCGCTGTCGCGCTCGCGGACTATGTCGAATCCGAGCCGGACCTCGAGGCGGCGTTCCGCAAATATGAGGATGCGCGTCGCACCGAAGTGCTGAAGCTGCAGTCGGCGGCGCGCAATTCGCTGGAATGGTTCGAGGAGGTCGAGCGCTATCTCGGTCTCGATCCGGTGCAGTTCAACTATTCGCTGCTGACCCGCTCGCAGCGCATCAGCCACGAGAATCTCAGGCTGCGCGATGCCGAATGGCTGGCCGGCGCCGAGGAATGGTTCCAGCGCCAGGCCGGGGCCGGCGGCAACAGCCTGCGCCGTGCGCCAATGTTCGCGCCGTTTCGGCTGCGCGACATGATGCTCGCCAACCGCATCGTCGTCTCGCCGATGGCGCAGTACAAGGCGGTCGACGGCTGTCCGACCGACTGGCATTTCGCCCACTATGCCGAACGGGCCAAGGGCGGTGCCGGCCTGCTCTACATCGAGATGACCTGCGTCAGCCCTGAAGGCCGCATCACGCCGGGCTGCCCCGGCTTCTATGCGCCCGAGCACGAGGTGGCGTGGAGGCGGCTGGTCGATTTCGTCCATGCCGAAACCGAGGCGAAGATCTGCGCCCAGATCGGCCATTCCGGTGCCAAGGGTTCGACCCGGCTCGGCTGGCAAGGAACCGACGTGCCGCTGCCATCCGGCAACTGGCCGGTGATGGCGCCATCGGCGGTGCCATGGTCGCCGCAGAACCAGGTGCCGAAGGCGATGGACCGTGCCGACATGGACATGGTGCGCGGCCAGTTCGTCGCTTCGGCCGAGATGGCCGAACGCTGCGGCTTCGACATGCTGGAGATCCATGCCGCGCATGGCTATCTGCTCTCCTCCTTCATCACGCCGATCACCAACCGGCGGACGGATGCCTACGGCGGCTCGCTCGAAAACCGCATGCGCTATCCGCTGGAGATCTTCCGTTCGGTGCGCACTGTCTGGCCGGCCGAAAAGCCGATCTCGATGCGCATCTCGGCCAATGACTGGGTCGGCATCGAAGGCGTCACACCTGCCGATGCGGTCGAGATCGCGCGCATGCTGCATGAGGCCGGTGTCGACATCTGCGATGTCTCGGCAGGCCAGACTTCGGCGTTGGCGAAGCCAGTCTATGGCCGCATGTTCCAGACGCCGTTTTCCGACCGCATCCGCAACGAGGTCGGGATGGCGACCCTGGCGGTCGGCAACATCTACGAGCCTGACCATGTGAATTCGATCCTGATGGCCGGCCGCGCCGATCTTGTGGCGCTGGCAAGGCCGCATCTCACCGATCCCTACTGGACGCTGCATGCGGCCGTCACGCTTGGCGACCGCGGCGTCAAATGGCCGGATCCCTATCTGCCGGGCCGTGACCAGATCTATCGGCTGGCCGAGCGCGATGCGGCAGCGGGGCTGAAAGTATGAGCGCCGTGCCCTCAATCGCGGCCAGGCATGCGCTGGTCTCAGGCGGCGGCTCCGGTGTCGGCCGCGCCATCGCGCTGGCGTTGGCCGGTGCCGGCATCAAGGTCACCATCTGCGGCCGGCGCGAGGCGACGCTTGCCGAAGTCGCCGGAGAGGGCGACCGCATCTTCGGCATTGCCGCCGACGTTACCGATGA
The DNA here is from genome assembly GCF_964252735.1 of Mesorhizobium sp. LjNodule214. NCBI lineage: Bacteria > Pseudomonadati > Pseudomonadota > Alphaproteobacteria > Hyphomicrobiales > Phyllobacteriaceae > Mesorhizobium > Mesorhizobium sp. LjNodule214. The sequence continues at coordinate 1,469,832 of NZ_CAXUPE020000001.1, read as the reverse complement.
GGCGTCGATGACATCCCTCTTCAGCCAAGCGGAAGCGGCGCGCGGACCATTCGACATCGTCGTCGCCAATGCCGGCATGTCCGGCAGCGCGCCGGCGCAGCGGACTTCACTCACCGACTGGCAGCGCACCCTCGACGTCAACCTGACCGGCGCCTTCCTGACGGTGAAGCCGGCGCTGGCCGGCATGGCGGCGCGCAAGGCCGGCCGGATCGTCTTCATCGCTTCGACCGCCGGCCTGAAAGGCTATGCTTACGTATCGGCTTATGTCGCCGCCAAGCATGGCGTGGTCGGGCTGATGCGGGCGCTGGCCGCGGAGACCGCCAAATCCGGCATCACCGTCAATGCCGTGTGCCCGGGCTTCGTCGAAACCGAGATGCTGGAAACCTCCATCCAGCGCATTGTCGAAAAGACCGGTCGCTCGGCCGAGGACGCGCGCACAAGCCTGTCTTCGACAAATCCGCAGGGACGTTTCATCCAGCCGGAGGAAGTCGCCGCCGCGGTGCTGTGGCTGTGCGGCGATGCGGCGGCATCGATCACCGGACAAGCAATCTCAATTTCAGGAGGCGAGACATGGTAGCAGGCCCCCTGCCCACCCCTTCAGGACCCGGCAAGGACCGGCTGCGTCTATGGATACGCCTGCTGCGCGCCTCGCGCACGATCGAGGCGGAGCTGCGCGAGCGGCTGAAGAAGGAGTTCAACACGACGCTGCCGCGCTTCGACGTGATGGCGGCGCTGTACCGTGCGCCGGAAGGCATGCTGATGAGCGACCTGTCGCGCTTCCTGCTGGTGTCCAATGGCAATGTAACGGGCATCGTCGACCGGCTGGTGTCGGAAGGGCTTGTCGCCCGGGCCCGCCGCAACGGCGACCGCCGCACTTCGATGGTGCGGCTGACCGAGGAAGGTTCGAGGGCCTTCGCCGTGATCGCCGCCGCGCATGAAGGCTGGGTCGGCGAGTTGCTGGGCAATGTCAGCGAGGAGGAAGCGCGCCGGCTGACCGGCATGCTGACCTCGTTCCGCAGCAATTGGGAGGGACGCGAATGACAAAAATGGCCGGCCGCAAGCCGAAGCATTTCCTCTGGCAGGTCGAAGGCAAGGTCGCAAAGATCCGACTCGACCGGCCCGAGCGCAAGAACCCGCTGACCTTCGACAGCTATGCCGAGCTGCGTGATATTTTTCGCGACCTCGTCTATGCCGACGATGTCGACGCCGTCGTGTTCCTGCCCAATGGCGGCAATTTCTGCTCCGGCGGCGATGTCCACGACATCATCGGGCCGCTGGTCAAGATGGACATGAAGGAACTGCTCGCCTTCACCCGCATGACCGGCGATTTCGTCAAGGCGATGCTCAATTGCGGCAAGCCGATCATCGCAGCGGTCGATGGTGTGGCGGTGGGCGCCGGCGCCATCATCGCCATGGCCTCGGACATTCGCATCGCGACGCCAGAGGCGAAGACGGCGTTCCTGTTCACGCGCGTCGGGCTCGCCGGCTGCGATATGGGCGCCTGCGCGATCCTGCCGCGCATCATCGGCCAGGGCCGCGCCGCCGAACTGCTCTACACCGGCCGCACCATGACGGGGGCCGAAGGCGAGCGTTGGGGCTTCTACAACCGGCTGGTCGATGCCGCGGCACTCGAGGCGGATGCGCTGGAGATGGCGGCGCGCATCGTCTCCGGCCCGACCTTCGCGCATGGCATCACCAAGACGCAGTTGAACCAGGAATGGTCGATGGGCCTGGAACAGGCGATCGAGGCGGAAGCGCAGGCGCAGGCGATCTGCATGCAGACCGGCGATTTCGAGCGCGCTTACAAGGCGTTTGTGGCCAAGGAAAAGCCGGTGTTCGAGGGGAATTGAGGATGATTGGTTTTTGCCGAGGCACTGAACGGGGCATAGAAGGAGATATGCATGCCTGACCGTTCCTTCCTCAGCTGGCCCTTCTTCGAGGACCGCCATCGCGCGCTCGCCGAACAGCTCGACGCCTGGTGCGCGAAGAACCTGCCGGTCGATCATCACGATGTCGATGCCGCCTGCCGCGAGCTTGTAGCGAGACTGGGCAAAGACGGCTGGCTGAAGCCGACGGCGCTCGACACCGACAATCCCGCGCCACTCGACGTGCGCACACTCTGCCTGACACGCGAGACGCTGGCCCGTTATGATGGGCTGGCCGACTTCGCCTTCGCCATGCAGGGGCTCGGCACCGGCGCGCTCAGCCTCTTCGGCACGCCGGACCAGCAGCAATGGCTGGCGAAGACGCGCGCCGGCACGGCGATTTCCGCCTTCGCGCTGTCGGAGCCGCGCTCCGGGTCTGATGTCGCCAACATGGAGATGTCGGCCACGCGCAACGGCGACGACTATCTGCTGTCGGGCGAAAAGACCTGGATCTCCAATGGCGGCATCGCTGACCTCTACATCGTCTTTGCTCGAACCGGTGAGGCGCCGGGAGCCAAAGGGCTGTCCGCCTTCATCGTGCCGGCAGAAACGAAGGGCCTGAGCATCGCCGAGCGGCTGGAGGTGATCGCGCCGCATCCGCTGGCACGGCTCTCCTTCGAAAACGCCCGCGTTCCATCCGCCGCGCTGATCGGCAAGGCCGGCGACGGCTTCCGTATAGCCATGTCGGTGCTCGACGTCTTCCGCTCGACGGTGGGTGCGGCGGCACTCGGCTTTGCCCGGCGTGCGCTTGATGAAAGCATCAAACGGGTGGCCGAACGCAAACTGTTCGGCGCGCCGATGGCCGAGTTGCAGATGGTGCAGGGCCATATCGCCGACATGGCGCTCGATGTCGATGCCGCCGCGCTGCTCGTCTATCGCGCCGCCTGGACCAAGGACATGGGGGCCGCCCGCGTCACCCGCGAAGCGGCGATGGCAAAACTGTTCGCCACCGACAAGGCACAAAAGGTGATCGACAAGGCCGTGCAGTTGCATGGCGGCGAAGGCGTGCGCAAAGGCCATATCGTCGAAAGCCTCTATCGCGAGATCCGGGCGCTGCGCATCTACGAGGGTGCGTCAGACGTGCAGAAAGTGGTGATCGCCAGACAAGTGATGGGCGCGGCCTGAGGCGGGGAAATTATACGGCCAATTGTTTTCGAACCTGGACATTTTGCGAAGTATCGGGAGGCATGACATGCACACCATCCTGCAGCCGGAAGGCTGGGCGAAACCCGTCGGCTATGCCAATGGCGTCGCCGCGCGAGGGCAGCTCGTGTTTATCGGCGGCCAGGTTGGCTGGAACGAGCAATGCCGGTTCGAGACCGATGATTTCGTCGGCCAGGTGCGGCAGACGCTTGAGAACATCGTCGCGGTGCTGGCCGAGGCCGGCGGCAGGCCCGAGCATATCACCTCGATGACCTGGTACTTCACCGACAAGGCCGAGTATCTGGCCAACCTCAAGGGGATCGGCGAGGCCTATCGCGCGGTGATCGGCCGGCATTTTCCGGCCATGGCCGCGATGCAGGTGGTGGCGCTGGTCGAGGATCGCGCCAAGGTGGAAATTCAGGCCGCTGCCGTCATTCCTGAATGAATTATCCCCGATGGCCCGCCTGCCTCAACAGGGGCAGCACGCGGTCGCAGAAATAGGGCAGTTCCTGCGTGTAGTTGACGAAGGATAGCGCAATCCCCTGGTAGCCGTGCCCGGCGATGGCAATCATGTCGGCGGCGATGGTTTCCGGCGTCCCGATCAGCGGGTAGGTGCCGGCGCCGCCGGCGAAACGCTGCCGGTAGCGGTCATAGGCATGCGGGTCATGCGACTGCGAAAACTCCTTCTTGCCGGCCATGTGGGCGTCGACCGCGTCGTGGTCGGCCATATCAACGGCATAGCGCGCGTAATAGGCTTGCGCCTCCTCCATCGTCTCGCGGCAGACGACATGCGCTACCGTGTAGACGCCGACATCACGGCCCACCTTGTCGGCCCGTTCGCGGATGTCGGCGACGTGCTTGCCGGCATCGGCCATTTCGGAAAAGGTCGTGAACAGATAGTCGCATTTGGCGGCGGCGAAATCCCGGCCCGGTCCGCCGAAGGCGGCGTTCATGGTTACCGGCCGTGGCCGCTGCAGGCTGGCCGGCCGGCTCACTGCCTCCTTGAGATGATAATATGTGCCTTCGTAATCGAGAGGCTCATTCGAGGCGTAAAGTTTTTCCAGGATTTCGATCCATTCGGCCGCCTGGTCGTAGCCCCTCTCGACCAGAGGCGTGCCGAACATGCCGAATTCCTTCGGATTCCAGCCGCAGACGATGTTGAGCCCGGCACGGCCCTGGCTGATGTGGTCGACCGTCGCCAATGCCTTGGCGGCGTAAAGCGGATGCACCAGCGGCACATGCACGGTCATGAACAGGCCGATCTGTTCGGTGGCCATGCTGAGTGCCGCCGCCCAGGTGAACGTCTCGAACGACCACTCGCGCACCTTGTTGCGGCCGCCAAAACCGCGCCAGCGCGCGATCGGCAGCATGAATTCCAGCCCGGCGCGGTCGGCGATCCGAGCCGCCGTCAGATTGTCCTGCCAGCTTGCCGTCCAGCGTTCCGGAACGTCGGTGATGGCGAGTCCGCCATCGGCATTCGTCGAAAAGACTCCGAGCTTCAACCGGTTCGGGCCGTGCAGGGGATGGGCTTTGATCATGTCGCAAACTCTTGGGCAGAGACGGCACGCTACGGCTCCGGGAAAATATTTCAAGCCTGAAATAGCTTCGCCTGATCGCGGTTTGCGGATATGGATTTGGGCTGGATGAAAAAGGGGATCGGCATGAGCGAATTCCGCCAGAAATGCATCGGCAAGAAAAGCCTCGTCGGATCGTTCGCCGCCATACCGCATGCCGTCGCGGTGGAGGTGATGGCGCCGTCCGGCCTCGATTTCCTCTGTATCGACTGGGAACATGCCCAGATATCCAGGGACATGATCGAGAACATGGTCCGGGCCGCCGACGTGCATCGCGTTCCCGCCATGGTGCGCGTCCCCGGCCACCAGCCGGAAGCGATCGCGGCAGCGCTGGACAGCGGTGCGCAAGGTGTCCTCGTGCCGCGCATCTCGACTGCTGCCCAGGCCGAGGCCGCGGTGAAGGCTTCGCGCTATCCGCCGCAAGGTGAGCGCGGCGTCGGGCCGGGACGGGCCGCAGGCTATGGCTACCGCATCCCGGAGTATCTCGCTCAGGCCAACGCCAGGACGGTTGTCGCTGTGCAGGTGGAGACCGCCGAAGGGCTCGCCAACATCGAGGCGATCGCAGCAATGGACGGCGTCGACGTGATCTTCGTCGGCCCTGGAGACCTTTCGGTATCGATCGACGCGATTGGAGCGAAAGGCGCCGACAAGCTCAACGCGGCGATCCGGACGATCATCGGCGTGACGATCGCACACGACAAGGCCGCCGGCATATTCTGCGCCAAGCCTGAGGATATCGCCCAATGGGTGGCCATCGGCGTCAGCTTCTTCGTCCTGGCGAGCGACACGATGTTTCTCGGTGCCGGCGCTGCCGCCAACTATGCCGCGGCACGCGCTGAACTGGCACGAGACGATCGCCGGTAATTCGGCCTGAAGTGCATCGCCGGTGGTACAGCGGAAAACTTTTTAAGCTTAAAACTTTTGCCTTGAAAAGTCCGGCGCTTTGGATAAGCATTCAATATCGATCGTGGCTGCCGTGCCGGACGGGCTTGCCGGCAGTCCTGTCGAGGCGTTCAGGGTGCGAGGTTCAGTCCTTGTCGTTCATGCTGCCCCAGTCATCGTCTCTGGCCAGCGCGCGTTACGCTTTCGATGGCGTGCGCGCCCAAATCCGCGATCTGCACACCGAAAACATCGCCAACCTTGCCGTGCGCGCCCGCGAACTGGGCGACGTGATCGCGCTCTGGTACGGCGAAGGCGACATGGTGACGCCCGCCTTCATCCGCGACGCAGCCAAGGCAGCGTTCGATGACGGCCTGACGTTCTACGTGCCCAACATGCGCGGCCACGGCCCGTTGAATGAGGCGCTGTCGGAGTACCAGACGCGCATCCACGGCCGGCCGATCCCGATTGCGCGCACCACCGTCACGCCCGGCGGCATGCAAGCCCTGTTCCTGGCGCTGGATCTGCTGGTCGATACCGGCACCAATGTCGTCTACGTCGCGCCGCAATGGCCCAACATCCACAACGCCATCCATTTGATCGGTGGCGAGCCGCGCCCGTTTTCACTCGACTTCAAGGGCGACTGGCAGCTCGATCTCGACTGGCTGTTTGCCACCTGCGATGCGCGTACGCGCGCGATCTTCCTGTCGACGCCGTCCAACCCGACGGGCTGGACCGCGTCGCGCGAGGAGATGCAGGCCCTGCTCGATTTCAGCAGGCGCACCGGCATCTGGATCATCTCCGACGAGGTTTACGGCCGGCTCTATTTCGACGGCGACGTGGCGCCCTCGATCCTGCAGATTGCCGAAGATGGCGACAGGGTGCTGTCGGTCAACAGTTTCTCGAAAGCCTGGGCGATGACCGGCTGGCGCGTCGGCTGGCTGACTCATCCCTCTGATGTGGCCGACCAGCTCGGCGCCATGACCCAATATGTCAACAGCGGGACGGCAGCCCCGATCCAGGCTGGTGCCGTCGCTGCGATCCGCCAGGGCGAGCCGCTGGTCGAGGAGATCCGGCAGCGGATCAAGACCGGCCTCGACCTTGCCTATGGTAGGCTGGCTGATATCCCCGGCATCGTCCTGCCCAAAAAGCCGCGCGGCGGCATGTATGCGTTCTTCGCGATGGAAGGCGAAAGCGACGCCCGCCGCGTCTGTGCGAAAATCCTGGAGACGGCGCGTGTCGGGCTGGCGCCCGGCCATCTGTTCGGAAGCTCGGCAACGGCCTTCCTGCGCATGTGTGTCTGCCGTGACCGCGACCAGATAGCGACCGCGCTCGATCGCATGGTCGCTGCCATGAATTGACGCCCTGTCGAAAACGGGGCGGCAAAAAACCGTGCGGGACCAACCCGCCCGTTCAACAACAGAGGGAACTCCAATGAGCTTCACGCGTCGCAACCTGCTTCTTCTCGCTGCCGCCATCGGCATCGCCGCCGGCCCCGCCACCGCCCATGCCGCGGATGTGCTCAATGTCGGCGCCTATCCGACCAATCCGCCGTTCGAATACAAGAACGAGAGCGGCACGTTCGAGGGCTTTGAAGTCGACATCGTCAACGAAGCGGCAAAGCGCATCGGCATGACCACGGAAATCGCCGATCTCGGCTTCCAGGCACTGTTCGCCGCCACCACGTCAAAGCGCATCGACGTCGCCATCTCGTCGATCACCATCACGCCGGAGCGGCTGAAGTCGCAGTCCTTCACCCAGCCCTACTATGATTCCGACATGGGCATCGCCACCAAGACCGACAGCCCGATCAAGGCCGAGGCTGACCTCAAGGGCAAGATCATCGGCGTGCTGTCGGGCTCGACCGGCGAAACCTGGGTCAAGGAGCACCAGGAGGCCGACGGGTTCAGCGATGTGAAAGGCTATGACACGCAGCAGAACCTGCTGCTCGATCTCAGCGCGGGCCGCGTCGACGCCGCCGTCAGCGACATCCCCGGCATGGAATACTCCTTCACCAAGATGAAGGACCTCACCGTGAAAGAGCGCATCAAGACCGGCGAACAGTATGGCCTGATGATGACCAAGGATCACCCGCTGCTCGGCAAGCTGAACGACGCGCTGAGCGCAATGAAGAAGGACGGCACAATCGCCGCGATCCACAAGAAGTGGTTCGGCAGCGACGCGCCGGCCGATTCTTCGACCGTCAAGGAAATGCCGCTGCCGAAGGCCTGAGCGGCAGGTTTCGCTGCAATCGTGCCGGCTCGCCGGGCTGGCACGATTCATCGCGGCGCCGCGCATGCTGCCGATCCGCAAGAGCGTCGCGGCCCTCGATTTCACGCACCAGCGCCGGCTGCCGCGCAGTCTTGCCCTCAGCGGGACGGATTAGTTTCAACTTGAGCATCCTTTGCTCTAGCGTCGCGGGACGCCAACCGTTTCGGGAATGCTCCCATGTCGCTGCTGGACACCTTCTTCAACGCCGACGTCATGATGTCGAGCTTGCCGGCGCTGCTGCGCGGCTTCCTGAACACGCTGCTGCTCGGGATCCTCAGCATCGGCATCGGCATCCCGATCGGCCTGGCGATCAGCCTGGTGCGGCTCTACGCACCGAAGCCGCTGCGGCTGCTGGCTGTCGGCTACATCGATATCTTCCGCGCCATGCCGGTGCTGGTCGTGCTGATCCTGATCTACTACGCGCTGCCGTTCCTCGGCATACGCCTGTCCTCCTGGACGTCCGCCGTGACGGCGTTCGCCATCATCATGGCGGCCTATTCGGCCGAGGTGTTCCGCTCCGGCATAGAGAGCATTCCAAGCGGCCAGTTCGAGGCGGCGCAGGCGCTCGGCCTGCCGTTCCTGCTGACCTTGCGCAAGGTGGTGCTGCCGCAGGCGATCCGCGTGGTCATTCCGCCGATGACCAGCAATTGCGTTTCGATGTTCAAGGACACCTCGCTCGCTTCCACCGTGGCGCTGCCCGAACTGCTGAAGGAAGCGACCAACGCACAGTCGCTCTACGCCAATCCCTCGCCGCTGATCGGCGCAGCCCTGGTCTATCTCATCTTCCTCTGGCCGATGGTCCGCCTCGTCAGCCTGCTTGAAAGCCGCTTCAAGACCGAAAAGACGCGCTGACCGCCGCCAACAGTTTCCCATCTACCAAGCACTTCGCAGGAGACGACCGTGAACAAGCATCAAACCGCCAATGCGAACAGCGCCGCCGGCGCGTTTCCGGTGGAGGCCATCCGCGCGATGTTCCCCGCCCTGCAGCGGGCTGGCGACTTCATCTTCCTGGACAATGCCGCCGGCGCGCAAATCCCGCAGAGCGTGCTCGACGCGGTGACCAACCATCTGGTAGCGCACAATGTGCAGCGCGGCGGCCGTTATGGCCGCAGCGTCACTGTCGACCAGTCGGTCGCCGATGCCCGTGAAAGCGTGGCGCTGCTGATCAACGCCTTTAGTCCATCGGAAATCTGCTTCGGCATGAACGCCACCTCGTTCATCCGCCTGGTCAGCCTCGGCATCGGCCAGATGCTCGCCAAAGACACAGAACGCGACGAGATTGTCATCACCGACATGGACCACGACGCCAACATTGCCACATGGCTGGCGCTGGAATCGGCTGGGGCCAGGTTCAAATGGTGGCGCATGCGCGAGGACGGCAATCTGCATGTCGACGACCTGCGCCCATTGGTTTCCGAGCGCACAAGGCTCGTCGCCTGCACGGTGACGGCGCATTCGATCGGCTCGATCGTCGACGTTGCTTCCGTGGCGAAGATCGCCCACGCGGCGGGCGCCGAAGTCTTCCTCGACTGCGTGCATTACGGGCCACACGGACTGATCGACGTGCAGGCCTGGGATTGCGACTACCTCGTCTGCTCCGGCTACAAGAATTTCTCGCCGCATATGGGCTTCCTGTGGGGCCGCTTCGAAACGCTGAAGCGGCTGCCGACCTTCCGCGAGGATTTCATCCCCGACGAGCCGCCCTACAAGGTCGAGGCCGGCACCTTCATCTACGAGAACGTCTCCGGCATGGATGCCGCCGTGCGCTATCTGGAATCGATCGGCCGCAACCTGTTGCCCGAGAACAACCGGTCGCGGCGTGACAACATCGTCGCCGGCATGAACGCCATCCGCGATTACGAGTTGGTGCTGGCGCGCGAGATGTTCGCCGTGCTCAAGAGCTGCAATGCCACGATCTACGGCGTCGCCGACGAGGCCCGCATTCATGAGCGCGTGCCGACCTTCTGCTTCAACATCGGCACGCTGTCGCCGCAGCGGATCGTCGAGGAAATGGCCGAAATGCAGATCGGCATCCGCGATGGCCACATGTATGCGCCGCGGCTGATGAAGCGCCTGGGCCTCTCGATGGACAGCGGCGCCATCCGCGCCTCGCTGGTCCACTACAACACGGTGGATGAAGTGCGCCGCTTCGGCGAAGCGCTGCGCGCGATCATCGCCAAGTTGTCGTGAGCAGTTTTTTGCGACGACGATCGATTAGACCAGGTGTGTCGAGATTCAGGTCAGGCCGAGTCGAGAATGGTGGGTTCAGAGAACCGGAGCGCAGCGTACTTTAGGTACGTGAGCACCGGAAGCGGAGGAAGCCGCCATTCGCAGGCCGGCCTCATCTGAATATCGACACACCTGGGTCAGGCCGCCTTCTTCTTCGCCAGCCTTGCCTTGATGCTGGCCACGTCGGCACGAGGCGTCGCGGCGAACAGCGTCCTGGTGTAGCTGTGCTTGGGATCGGCAAAGACCTCGTCACGCGAGCCGTATTCGACCGCCTCGCCGAAATACATCACCATGACGTCGTCGGCGATGTAGCGCACCACCGAGAGATCATGGCTGATGAAGACATAGGTCAACTGGAACTCGTCCTGCAGGTCGGCGAGCAGGTTGAGCACCTGCGCCTGGACCGACAGGTCGAGCGCGGAGACCGGCTCATCCAGCACCAGCAGGCTCGGGTTCAGCATCAGCGCGCGGGCAATGGCGATGCGCTGGCGCTGGCCGCCCGAGAACATATGCGGGTAGCGATTGTAGTGCTCGGTGCCGAGGCCGACCTTCTTCAGCATCTTCATGGCGAGGTCGCGGCGTTCCTCGGCCGGCTTGTCGGTGTTGATCAGCAGCGGCTCGCCCAGCACGTCGCCGATCTTCTGGCGCGGATTGAGGGAGCCGTAGGGATTCTGGAAGACGATCTGCACCTTGCGGCGCATCTCCTTCGTCAGCCCGTCCCTGGCGATGTCGACCTTGTTGCCGTCGATGAACAGTTCGCCCGATGTCGCCGGATCGATCAGCGTGATGATGCGCGCCAGCGTGGACTTGCCGCAGCCGCTCTCGCCAACGATGGCCAGCGTCTTGCCCTTGTCGACGCTGAAGGAGACGCCCTTGACCGCATGCACGGTGCGTGCACCGCGGAACAGCCCACCGCCGACATGGTAGTCGCGCTTGATGTTCTTGCCTTCGAGGACCCTGACGCTCATGAGACAGCTCCCGAGGGCGCCGGTTCGAACAGCATGTCGGATACAGTCGGCAGCCGGTCGCCAACGGCATTTTCCGGCAGCGCCGACAGCAGCGCGCGGGTGTAGTTGCTCTTCGGGCTTTCGAACAGCGACAGCACGTCGGCCTCTTCCATCTTGCGGCCCTTGTACTGGACAATGACGCGGTCGGCGGTCTCGGCCACCACGCCCATATTGTGGGTGATCATGATCAGCCCCATGCCGTATTTGGCCTGCAGCGAGACCAGCAGGTCGAGGATCTGCTTCTGGATGGTGACATCGAGCGCAGTGGTCGGCTCGTCGGCGATCAGAAGCTTCGGATTGCAGGCAATGGCAATGGCGATCATGACGCGCTGGCACTGGCCGCCCGACATCTGGTGCGGGAAGGAGTCCAGCCGCTCCGCCGGTTCGGCAATGCCGACCTGCTTCAACAACTCGATGGCGCGGGCCCGACGCTGGGCTTTGTCCATGCCCATATGGAAGCGCAGCACCTCCTCGATCTGGAAACCGATGGTGAAGCAGGGGTTGAGGCTGGCCATCGGCTCCTGGAAGATCATCGACATGTCCTTGCCGACGATCTTGCGCCGCTCGGCAGCGCTTAATTTCAGCAGATCGCGGCCGGCAAAGCTCATCTTGTCGGCCGTGACCGTGGCCGTCCACGGCAAGAGGCCCATCACCGCCAGCATCGACACTGACTTGCCGGAGCCGGATTCGCCGACGATGGCCAGCACTTCGCGCTCCTCGACGTGAAGCGAGACGCCGTCGACCGCCCGGAACGGACCGGAAGCGGTCTGGAACTCGACGACGAGATTCTGGATGTCGAGCAACGCCATCACGACCTCCTGAGCTTCGGATCGAGCGCGTCGCGCAGGCCGTCACCGACCAGATTGATGGCGAGCACGGTGATGAGGATGGCGAGGCCGGGGAAGGTAACGACCCACCAGGCGCGCAGGATGAATTCACGCGCCGAGGCGAGCATGGTGCCCCATTCAGGCGTCGGCGGCTGGGCGCCGAGACCGAGGAAGCCGAGGGCCGCCGCCTCGAGAATGGCGTTCGAGAATGACAAGGTGCCCTGGACGATCAGCGGCGCCAGGCAATTCGGCAGGATGGTGCGAAGCATCAGCCTGAGATGTCCGGCACCCGCAACCTTCGCGGCCACGACATATTCGCGGCTTTTCTCCGCCATGACGGCGGCGCGCACCAGTCGGGCGAAATGCGGCTGCAGGACGAGCGAGATCGCCAGCATCGCATTGAACAGGCCAGGACCGAGGATGGTGACCAGCACCAGCGCGAGCAGCAGAGACGGAAAGGCGAGGATCAGGTCCATGACGCGCATGATCGCCACGTCGACCCAGCCGCGGAAGTAGCCGGCAAGCAGGCCGAGCGTGATGCCGCCGAAGAGCGATAGCGTGACCACGACCGCACCGATGAGCAGCGAGAAGCGGGCGCCGTAGAGCAGGCGCGAGAGCATGTCGCGGCCGACCGCGTCGGTGCCGAGCAGATATTGGGTGCTGCCGCCAGCCTGCCATGACGGAGGTCTCAAGAACGCGGTCTTGTCTTGGACATCCGGCGCATAGGGCGCCAGCACCGGTGCAAGCACTGCCGCCACAACCAAAAGGATGAAGACGAACAGGCCGATGACGGCGCCACGGTTCACCGAGAAATAGTGCCAGAAGGTCCTGAACCCCAACATGCGGTCTGGGCTGGCGGCAAGCGGCGTGATTTCAGTCGACTGGCTCATCATGCCGCCCGTATGCGCGGGTTGATGACGGCGTAGAGCACGTCGACGATCAGGTTCACGGCCATGACGATGAGCGCGATCAAAAGCAGGCCTGACTGCACGACGACATAGTCGCGCTTGAAGATGGAATCGACCATCCACTTGCCGATGCCCGGCCAGGCGAAGATGGTTTCGGTGAGGATGGCGCCGGCGAGCAGCGTGCCGACCTGCAGGCCGATGGTGGTGACGACGGGGATCAGCGCGTTGCGCAAGGCATGCACGCCGATGACACGGGCCGACGAAAGGCCCTTGGCGCGCGCGGTCCGCACATAGTCCTCACCCAGCACCTCGAGCATGGCCGAACGGGTCTGACGGGCGATCACCGCCAGCGGGATGGTGCCAAGCACGATCGCCGGCAGGACCAGATGGCTCAACGCCGAGCGGAAGGCGTCCCACTTGCCATAGATCAGGGTGTCGATGGTCATGAAGCCGGTGATCGGCTTCAGGAAGAATTGCAGGCCGATGCGGCCCGAAACCGGGGTCCAGCCGAGGTAGCCGGAGAAAAAGATGATCAGCAGCAGGCCCCACCAGAAGATCGGCATGGAATAGCCGACAAGCGCCGTGCCCATCAACGACTGGTCGAACCAGGAGCCGCGCTTGACCGCAGCGACGATGCCGGCCGGAATGCCGAGCACCATGGCGAAGATCATGGCGAAGAACGACAGTTCCATCGTCGCCGGAAAGAGGGTCTTGAACTCTTCCATGACCGGCCGCTTGGACGAGATCGAGACGCCGAAATCACCGGTCGCGACCGCGCCGACATAGCGCGCATATTGCTGCCAGATCGGCAGATTGTAGCCGAACTGTTCCTTGAGCTGTTCGTAGCGCGCCGGCGCCACGCCGTGCTCGCCGGCCATCGCAAGGATGGGATCGCCGGGCAGCAGCCTGACGAAAGCGAAGGCACAGATGGTGATGCCGATAAGTGTCGGGATCACCAATGCGATTTTGTTGAGGAGGTATCGGAGCATCTTGAAAAGGGGGCGGCGCTTGATTGCGCGCCGCCCGCCTAACCGTTCTATTCGGCCTTGTCGACGCCGTCGAAGCGATGAATGCCGAGCGGGTCCATCATGAAACCGCTGACATTCTTGCGCACGACTGCGTAGACTTGGCTGTGCGCCATAAGGAAGGCAGGAGCCTGCTTCTGGAAGACAACCTGCGCCTGCTCATAGAGCTTGGTGCGCTCGCCCTGGTCGCTGGTCTTCTTGGCCTTCTGGATCAGGTCCTCGAAGTCCTTGTCGCACCAGCTCGAATAATTCGACACGCCGATAGCGGAGCAAGCGAACAGCGTGGCGAAGAAGTTGTCCGGATCGCCATTGTCGCCGGTCCAGCCGATCTGGAAGGCGCCGGGACGGTCCTTCTTCTTGCCTTCCTCACGATACTTCGTCCACTCGTAGTTGACGATCTCCGCCTTGACGCCGACCTTGGCCCAGTCGGCCTGGATCAGTTCGGCGGCGCGCTGGAAGTTCGGGTTATAAGGACGGACGCGATCGGAAGCCCAGAGCTGGATTTCCTTGAGCCCGGCATCGGCCAGCACCTTCTTGGCCGCTTCCGGATCGTAGGAATCGAACTTCACGTTCTTGTCCCACGACCACATGGTCGGCGGAATCAGATTGTCGGCAGGCGTCGCGCCGGCGTCCTGGAACAGCGACTTGATCAGCGATTCCCGGTCGATCGCCTGGTTGAGCGCATGGCGCACCTCAGGCTTGTCGAGCGGCGGGATCGTCGTGTTGTAGCTCATATAGCCGATGTTCAGGCCGGCCTGATCCATCAGGGTCACGTCCTGGTTGGCCTTGATCGTGCCGATGTCGGCAGGATTCGGATAGGGAGCGATGTCGCACTCGCCGGCCATCACCTTCTGGATGCGGGCCGTCGCGTCGGGCGTGATGGCGAAGACAAGATCGTCGATCTTTTCCTTGCCCTTGAAGTAGTCCGGGTGGGCCGCATAGCGGATGACCGAATCCAGCTGGTAGTCGACGAACTGGAACGGACCGGTGCCGATCGGCTTGGTCGAGAAATCGGCCATCTTGCCGGACTTCTCCAACTGGTCGGCATATTCCTTCGACACGATCGAGGCGAAGTCCATGCCGAGATTGGCAAGCATCGGCGCGTTCGGCTCGGTCAGCGTCAGCTTGACGGTCAGGTCATCGACCTTTTCCCACTTGGCGACGTATTTCGGCATGTCCATGCCGGTGTAATAGTCCCAGGTCAGGTTCGGCAGATACTTCTCGCCGTTCCAGGGGTTTTCCTTGTTGAACTGGCGATCGAAGGAGAAGACGACGTCGTCGGCGTTGAGGTCACGGGTCGGCTTGAAATAGTCGGTGGTCTGGAACTTCACGCCCGGATGCAGGTGGAAGGTATAGACCAGGCCGTCGTCCGAGATTTCCCACTTGTCGGCGAGACCGGGCTCGATCTCGGTGCCGCCATGCTTGAACTCGACCAGGCGCGAATAGACCGTGCGCGACGAGGCGTCGAAATCGTTGCCACCCGTTGTGGTACCCGGGTCGAAGTTGGCCGGCGATGCCTCCGAGCAGTAGACCAGCGTCTTTGCGCTGGCCACGCCGCTGAGGACGCTTGCAGCCAGCAACGCGGCTGCAAAAGTCAGTTTCTTTTTCATTGAGCACTCCCTGATGTTCTGCCAAGCCCCTCTATCAGGCTCGCGAAGCGCGCATATAAGCACCGTTTTCCCGGCTTTGGAACTCCCTGTTTGCCTACCCCACCGTAAGCAGAAAATGTTTCTCGGTTTTTGCGCAATTTCAGAAAAAAATAGCAAAACCTACCAATCACAGTATTGTTAACGACTGCATTTTTTTATTGATTGCCGATGCCGCGAATACAATGAACCACAGGCATCGCTTCGCCGTCGTCACGGCAGGAGGCAGAGGCCAGAAGGGCTCGCCGCCGGGGGAATTTCGACGGCAAATCTTTCCCGCTCTGCCGCAAGGGCAAGACTTGCACGGCCGCCGCTAGTCGCAATACATAGGCGGCATGCTGGATTTCTTGGGGAATCCGTAACCGCTGCAGCGAAGGACGTTTCTGTCATTCAGAGGCGACGCGGCACGAACGAAAGATCGAGGGAGGGACAGGTGGCAAAAGCAGCAAAGACAACGGCCCCGGCGAAGGCAAAAGCCAAGGCCGCTTCAAAGCCGGCCGCCAGCACCGGCAAGGCGAAAGCGCCAGCCGCCAAGGCCGCCACGCCGACCAAGCCGAAGGCGGCAGTCGCACCGGCGAAGGCAGGCGCAAAGCCTGCGACCAGAACCGTGGCTGCAGAGACAGCCAAGCCGGACGCAAAGACAGCGGCGGCGGCCAAGCCCGTAACCAGCAAGCCCGCTGCTGCCAGGCCGGCAGCCAAGGCCGCGTCGGCAAAGCCCGCGTCGAAGCCGGCATCGAGCCCGGCCAAGCGATTGCCGAAGGCGCTGACCGCGCTGGCCGCCGGCCTGCCACAAAAGCCATGGCTCGCCAGCTATCCGAAAGGCGTCCCGGCCGAGATCGGACCCCTGCCCTACAGTTGCATCGGCGACTTTCTGGTGGGCGCCTGCAAGCAGTTTGCCGGCCAGCCGGCATTCGTGTGCATGGGCAAGTCGATCACCTATGCCGAACTCGAACGGCAGTCGGCCGCCTTCGGCGCCTATCTGCAATCGACAGGACTGCAGAAGGGCGCGCGCGTGGCGCTGATGATGCCGAACGTGCTGCAATATCCGGTCGCGATGATGGCCATCTTACGCGCCGGCTATACGGTGGTGAACATCAATCCACTCTACACGCCGCGCGAACTGGAGCATCAGCTCAAGGACTCAGGCGCGCAGGCCATCGTCATACTCGAGAATTTCGCCAATACGCTGCAGGCGGTGATCGCCAGGACGGCGGTCAAGCATGTCGTGGTCGCCGCGATGGGCGACATGCTTGGCGCGCTCAAGGGGACGATCGTCAACCTCGTCGTGCGCCGGGTGAAGAAAATGGTGCCGACATGGTCGCTGCCCGGCCATGTCAAATTCAACGCGGCCCTGAAGGACGGCGCCGGCATCGCCTTCAAGCCGGCCAAGGTCGCGGCAGACGACATCGCCTTCCTACAATATACGGGCGGCACCACCGGCGTCTCGAAGGGCGCGACGCTGCTGCACTCCAACGTGCTCGCCAATGTCGCGCAGAACGCGCTCTGGCTCGAGGATGCGTATACGGTCAGGCCGCGACCGGCGCATGCCAACTTCGTCTGCGCGCTGCCGCTCTACCATATCTTCGCGCTGACCGTTAACGCGCTGATGGGCATGCAGCAAGGCGCCCAGAACGTGCTCATTCCCAACCCGCGCGACATCCCCGGCTTCGTCAAGGAGCTGCAGAAATACCCGATCCACATTTTCCCGGGCCTCAATACGCTGTTCAACGCGCTGCTCAACAATGAGGATTTCCGCAAGCTCGACTTCAAGCCGCTGGTGCTGACGCTGGGCGGCGGCATGGCGGTGCAGAAGGGCGTTGCCGAGCGCTGGAAGGCGCTGACCGGCTGCCCGGTCAGCGAGGGCTACGGACTGTCGGAAACCTCGCCGGTGGCGACCGCCAACAAGTTCAGCGCCGGCGACTTCACCGGCACGATCGGCCTGCCGCTGCCCTCGACCGAGATCGCCATCCGAGACGACGACGACAACAATGTGCCGCTCGGCGAAGTCGGCGAGATCTGCATCAAGGGTCCCCAGGTGATGGCCGGCTACTGGAACCGGCCGGACGAGACCGCCAAGGTGATGACCAAGGACGGTTTCTTCAAGTCGGGCGACATGGGCTTCATGGACGAGCGCGGCTACACCAAGATCGTCGACCGCAAGAAGGACATGATCCTGGTCTCCGGCTTCAACGTTTATCCGAACGAGCTGGAAGAGGTCGTGGCCCAGCATCCGGGTGTGCTCGAAGTGGCGGCGATCGGCGTACCGGACGAGCATTCCGGCGAAGTGCCGAAGCTGTTCGTGGTCAAGAAGGATCCGGCACTGACCGCCGAAACCTTGACCGCCTATTGCCGCGAGAACCTGACCGGCTACAAGCGGCCGAGATACATCGAGTTCAGGACCGAACTGCCGAAGACGCCGGTGGGCAAGATCCTGCGCCGGGCATTGCGGGACTAGGCGCGATTTTGAACGGCGGCCCCGGCAACGGTGGGATAGCGGATAGTCGACGTCCCGATCCGGCGGCGTTTATCAAGGCGAACATGCGCCTAATGCCTGTTCCTGCACTTCCTGAAATCCGGCTCTACACGGCCCATCCGGCAAGCGGCCTCCGGCGGCTTACCGAGTGGCGAGACAATGGGGCCGAGTCGCAAGACGAGACCGAGGCCGACGAGCCTGAACCGCAGCCGCCCTACTGGGCCTTTGCCTGGGCCGGCGGCGCGGTGCTTGCCCGCTACATACTCGACCGGCCGCAGACGGTGGCGGGCCGGCGCGTGCTCGACCTCGGCGCCGGCTCGGGCCTCGTCGGCATCGCCGCCGCCACGGCCGGAGCCAGCACGGTGATCGCGGCTGAGATCGATTGCAACGGCGTTGCGGCGCTCGGCCTCAACGCGGCGGCGAACGGTGTGACGATCACGGTGATCGGCGAAGACATCACCACGGGTCCGCCACCGGCCGTCGACCTCGTGCTCGCAGGCGACGTGTTTTACGGCCGTGAGGTTGCCCTACGGGTTACCCCATTTCTCGACCGCTGCCTGGCAGCCGGCATCGATGTGCTGGTCGGCGATCCCCGTCGCGCCGATCTGCCGCTGTCGCGGCTGCGGTTGCTCGCCGAATATCAGGTGCCGGATTTCGGCGACGCGAGGGGTGCCGCGAGCAAGCCGAGCGGCGTCTTTGCTTTCGAGGTGGAAGATCGTTAGCGCTGAGATCAAAACCCAATCACTCTGAATGACCGGGTTCGACCGACCCTATGCGGAAGTTCGCTCGCCTTCGGCCGTACGAGAGCCGCAGTCGTGCGGACCCTTAGCCTGAGTTCCGGAGCATCAGCTGGCGCGGCCTTCGAGTAAGCTCGTGAAAAGCTCATTGCACCACTTCTGGCGCTGCTCAATTAGTGCCGCGTACCGCACACATTTCCACGAAGCCAAGTCCGCGCAAATCTGTTCGACCGATAATACATCATGGAAGCCCTTTGCCCTAATAGCTCCGTCTCGGCCTTCGGGTGCAACAGCACCCCAAATGAGGATTGCGCCATCAGTATCGATGCTCTTCCCTTCCACGAAAATCGTCTGGTGAACCGTTGGACGTGCGGCCCTCTGGAATGCTTCAAATGCAGGCTTCTTGTGATGATCGAGTTGAGAAACATGTTCCAGAACAAAGAATTTAAAGTTCTGAAACTCAATCTCGCACTTCATTTCGCTCACATAGACCCTGCCGCTGGCACGTTCTCTAAGGGCGAAGTCTAGTGTGTACCCTCGGCCACCTTCACCTGTCTTGATTGTTGGTCGGCCGAGGTTTTCGTAAGGCGAACGCTCGTCACCAGTCCATACCGAAACGATTTTCTCGGAAAAGATACCAAAGGCCCTTGAGAGAAACTTTGCGCGTTCTCTGTCCGCTGGACTTCTTGATTTGAAGATATCGCGAAGACGTTCGCTCATGAACTTCTCTTAGAAAATGGGGACCGCAAATGAAAATTTAGCTTGGTCCGTATGCTTGGTCCGTATGGATGCCTTAGCAAGTTGGCTGCGCGAGCGACCGACGGCTAACCATCCATATCGGCCATTGGCGGAAAGCCCAGGTTGATTTGAGTTTTGACCCTAGTCCTTGCCGGTCAGACCGTCTCCTTGACCCGCGCCGAAAGAAAGCCGGGCAGATCCGCAACCGAATCCAGAACGACGTCGGCGATCGACGACAGCGATTCGCGCGTGCCGGTGCCGGAGAGCACCCCGACCGCCAGCCCGCAGCGGCCGGCCCGCGCCATTTCGAGGTCGTGGCGGTTGTCGCCGACCATCGCGATCTCCGCCGGCCTGAGCCCGGTGAGGTCGCAAAAGGCGAGGATCGTATCCGGCGCCGGTTTCGGCCTTGCCACGGAGTCGTAGCCATAGGCGGCGTCGAAAAGCTGCGCCACGCCGAGCGTCACCAGGGTCTTTTCGGCGCCGCTGGTCGAATCGTTGGTGGCGACGCCCAGCCTGTAGGATCTCTTGTGAAGTGCCCTCAGCGAATCGACGATTCCGGGCAGCTCCACTGCCATGGCCGAGCCCTGGACCGAGGTGATCTCGTTGAAGCGGGCGACGGCAAGCATCTGGTCCTCGTCGGACAGGCGCGGGAACCACAGCTCGACGACATCCATGTTCGAGCCGGAGGCGAAGATCGAATCGGGCTTGAAGCGCTTGTTGACGAAATCGAAGCCGGCCGCGGCAAGCAGCCTGTCGGCCTTCCAGCGATCGCCTTCGGCGGCGTCCATGGCCATGAAATCGGCAATGCCGAGCCATGTCGCGTTGAAGTCGACAAGCGTGCCGTCCTTGTCGAACAATATGCCCTTGATATCCGCCAAACTTTTCACTCCTGACCGCGCAAGCGGTGAATGTGTTCCACCAGTCCGGCAGTCGAGGCGTCCCGCTTTGCGGCATTCTCCTTGCCTTCCACGACAGGCAGCAGGCCGGTCGCAAGTTCCTTGCCGAGTTCGACGCCCCATTGGTCGAAGGAATTGATGTCGAACAGCGTGCCCTCGACAAAGACGCGTTGCTCGTAGAGCGCGATCAGCCGACCGAAGGTGCGCGGGTCGAGCTTCCTGTAGAGGATGGTCACCGACGGACGATCGCCCGAGAAGACGCGGTGCGGCGCGATCTTGTCGACATCGGCCGGCTTCATGCCCTTGGCCAGCATCTGGGTGCGAGCTTCATCCAGCGTGCGGCCCTTCATGAGGGCCTCCGATTGCGCCAGGCAGTTGGCGAGCAAAAGGTCGTGGTGGTGCTTGAGATCGGGTTCGTGGCCGACGGCGGCGGCGAGGAATTCGACCGGGATGACGTCGGTGCCCTGGTGCAGCAACTGGAAGAAGGCGTGCTGGCCATTGGTACCGGGCTCGCCCCAGACCAGCGGGCCGGTCGGCGTGGTGGCCGCGCCACCGTCAAGGGTCACGCTCTTGCCGTTCGATTCCATGTCGAGCTGCTGCAGATAGGCCGGCAGCCGCGACAGGCGCTGGTCGTAGGGGATGACGGCGCGGGCCGGATATTTGCAGACCACGCGGTGCCACCAGCCAATCAGCCCCATCAGCGCCGGCAGGTTCCTTTGTAGCGGCACGGTGCGGAAGTGCTCGTCCATCTCATGGGCGCCGTCGAGAAAGGCGCGGAAATTCTTCGGGCCGATGGCGATCATCACCGGCAGGCCGATGGCGCTCCAGACCGAGTAGCGGCCGCCGACCCAATCCCAGAAGCCAAAGACGCGGTCGGCCTCGATGCCGAACTTCGCCACCAGGTCGAGCGCGGTCGAAACCGCGGCGAAATGCTTGCCGACGGCTTCCTTGCCGAGCGCTTTCTGCACCCACTTTCTGGCCGTCTCGGCATTGGTCATCGTCTCGACCGTGGTGAAGGTCTTGGAGGCGATGATGAACAGCGTGGTTTCGGCGGACAGGCCCTTCAGCGTGTCGTGGATATGGGCGCCGTCGATGTTGGAGACATAATGCGCGCGCGGCCCGTCGTGATAGGGCGCCAGCGCCAGCGTCGCCATGGCCGGGCCGAGATCGGAGCCGCCGATGCCGATGTTGACGATGTCGGTGATCCTCTTGCCGGTGGCGCCGGCCGCCTTGCCGGAGCGCACGGCGTCGGCGAAGGCGCCCATCGCGTCGAGCACGGCGAGGACCTCGGTCTTCACATCCTGCCCGTCGAGCACCACGCCCTTGCCGCTGAGGTTGCGCAGCGCCGTGTGCAGCACGGCGCGGCCCTCAGTGACGTTGATCTTCTGACCTGAGAGCATAGCGGCGCGCCGGCCTTCGAGGTCGGCGGCCCCGGCCAATTTCTCCAGCAGGTCCATCGTCTTCGCGTCGACCGCGCATTTCGACCAGTCGAGCAACAGGTCGCCGTCGGTGGCGGAGAATGTCTCGAAGCGCTTGGGATCGGCGGCAAAGGCCTCGCGCATGCTGGCGGACGCGGCTGTGCGATGATCGCGCAACGCGGCGAGCTGTTTTTGAAAGGACGATTGATCCACTGCAAACTCCGAGACCTGTGCCATCATTACGGACCGGATGTTTCCGGCGCGTGTCGTCGCGACAATGTATCGAGCCGAATTCCATCCGTTTCAATGGGCGCGATGACGCAGTGCGTCACGCCGCGATGAGGCGTCGCCTCACGCTTGGATGCCGCACTCCGCCAGCAGTGCAGCATCAAAATCACGTGAAGGATCACTGGCATAAATCCCAGCGATCAGAAAAATTGATTGGCGCAACCCCTTGTGCCACGGTTACGTTCGGCTGGTCCAGCCAAGTGAAAAAGGCTGGCCATCGAGGAACATTTCCCATGCCACAGCGTAATGACACGGCCATCTGGTCCGGCCTGTTCCGGATTTCTGCGGAATCCGGGCAGACCCTGCAGGCGCAGATCCGTCAGGCGATCGTCGCCGCCATCCTCGACCGGCAAATTGCCGCTTCGATGCCGCTTCCGTCCTGCCGCATCCTGGCCGAGAAACTCGGCGTCGCCCGCGGCACGGTGGTGCTGGCTTTCCAGCAGTTGGTCGACCAGGGTTTCCTGGTGGCGCGCGAACGGCGCGGCCATTTCGTCAACCCGGACGTGCTGGCGACGCCGGCCAAGCCGCATCAGAAGGCGCCCGACCAGGCCAACGAGATCGACTGGAAGGCGCGCCGGCAGATCGCCGCCAGCGACATGCCGCCGCCGGCCAAGCACGACAATTGGATCAAGTCGTCCTACCCCTTCGTCTACGGCCAGTTCGACCCGGCGCTGTTCCCGACCGCCGAATGGCGCGAGTGCAACCGCATGGCGCTGGCCGTGCTCGAAATCCGCAACTGGGCCTCCGACATGGTCGACCGCGACGATCCGCTGCTGATCGAGCAGATCCAGGCGCGGCTCCTGCCGCGGCGTGGCATCTTCGCCAATCCGGACGAGATCATCGTCACGCTGGGTGCCCAGAACGCGCTCTATATGCTGGCTACGCTGCTGATGACCAAGGGCTCGAAGGTGGCGATGGAGGACCCGGGCTACCCCGACGCCCGCTCGATCTTCCGGCTGGCGGGCGCCGACATCCAGCCGGTCCCGGTCGACCAGTCCGGCATCGTCACCTCGTCCATCCCCAACGATTCCGGCTTCGTCTTCGTGACGCCCAGCCACCATTGCCCGACCATGGTGCCGCTGTCGGCGGAGCGGCGGCAGGACCTTCTGGCGCGCGCCAACCGCCACAACCAGATCATCATCGAGGACGGCTATGACAGCCAGCTTCTCGACGAAGCACCGCAGCAGGCGCTGAAGAGCCTCGATCGCTCCGGCCGCGTCGTCTATGTCGGCTCGATGTCGAAGACGCTGGCTCCCGGCCTTCGGCTTGGCTACATCGTGGCGTCGGCAGGGCTGATCGCCGAGCTACGCGCGTTGCGCCGCTTCATGCTCAGGCATCCGCCGGCCAACAACCAGCGCGCCGTCGCGCTGTTCCTGTCGCTCGGCCACCACGAGGCGCTGGTGCGGCGGCTGTCATCCGCCTTCGACGAGCGGCGCAAGCGTCTGGTCCATGCGATTTCCGCCTTCCTGCCGGAATGGCGCTCGACCGACTCGGCCGGCGGCACGTCGCTCTGGCTCGAAGGGCCGCGCGGCACCGATTCGCGAGGCCTGGCCGAGGCGGCTGCCTCGCGCAGCGTCATCATCGAACCCGGCGACCGCTTCTTCGACAGGACCGAAAAGCCGTCGCGCTTCATGCGTTTGGGCATTTCCTCGATCGCGCTGCAGCACATCGAGCCCGGCATTCGCGAGCTGGCGACGGCGGCAGGCCGCAGGCCGGCGGCAGCCTGACAGGCTGCTTGAAGCCAATTTACAACGGGGCCGGAAACGGCCCCGTTTTGTTTAGCGCCCTGGCATATGCGACGGGACCCGCTGGCTCATAGGCTGTGCCAATGCCGGCGGCATAGTCGATGCATAAAGGGGACGAAGCAGGCCGATGGTGGACCAACCACCGCCTCCTGCTTCGCAGCTAAAGGTGGAGTGCCTCCATGTCAGTGGCTCTTGAGAAGCAGGATGCGTCGACGGACCAGCGTTCGCGGCGCTCTGGCGGGCGCGAAGCGCGCCGCGCCATGCGGGCGGCACCGCTTGCCGACGACATCAGACCGGTGCGCGCCGGCCTCGAAGGCGGCAGTTATGGACCGCTCGGCGAGAACGATCGCGAGCGCATCCACGAGGCGGTGCTGACGCTGCTGGAGACGGTCGGCTTCGCCAACGCCATTCCTTCCTGCATCGAAGCGCTGACCAAGGCCGGCGCCATCTATGGCGATGACGGGCGTGTCCGTTTCCCGCGCGCGCTGGTGCTGGAAACGATCAGGAAGGCAGCACGGCATTTCACCCTGCACGGCCAGGACCCCAGGCACGACATGCTGATCAAGGGCAAGCGCGTGCACTACGGCACGGCCGGGGCCGCGGTTCACCTGGTCGATGTCGAAAAGCGCGAATACCGCGAGTCGCTGCTGCAGGACATCTATGACGCCGCCCGCATCGTCGAGGGGCTCGACAACATCCACTTCTTCCAGCGGCCGATGGTGCCGCGCGACATTCCCGATCCGCTCGATATGGACTTCAACACGCTCTACGCCTGCGTGATGGGAACGTCCAAGCATGTCGGCACCTCGTTCACGGTGCGCGAGAACGTGCAGCCGGCTCTCGAGATGCTCTACGCGATCGCCGGTGGCGAGGAGAATTTCCGCGCCCGGCCGTTCGTGTCGAACTCGAACTGTTTTGTCGTGCCGCCGATGAAGTTCGCCGAGGACGCCTGCGGCGTGCTCGAAGCCTGCGTCGAAGGCGGCATCCCGATCCTGCTGCTGTCGGCCGGCCAGGCCGGTGCCACTGCTCCGGCGGCGATTGCCGGCGCGGTGGTGCAAGCGGTGGCCGAAGTGCTTGCCGGCCTCGTCTATGTCAACGCCATCAAGCCCGGCCACCCGGCGATCTTCGGCACCTGGCCGTTCGTCTCGGACCTAAGGACCGGCGCCATGTCGGGCGGCTCGGCCGAGCAGGCGGTGCTGACCGCGGCCTGCGCGCAGATGGCGCAATTCTACGATCTGCCGGGCGGCTCGGCCGCCGGGATGACCGATTCGAAACTGCCCGACATCCAGTCCGGCTACGAAAAGGGCATCACCGACGTCATGGCCGGCCTTGCCGGGCTCAACCTCGTCTACGAATCGGCCGGCATGCATGCCTCGCTGCTCGGCTTCTGCCTGGAAAGCCTGATCATCGACAATGACATGCTGGGCCACTGCCTGCGCTGCGTGCGCGGCATCGAGGTGACCGACGAGGCGCTGTCGATCGACACCATCGCCGATGTCTGCCTGAAGGGACCGGGTCACTATCTCGGCAACGAGCAGACGCTCAGGCTGATGCAGACCGAATATTTCTATCCGGCCGTCGGCGACCGCTTTTCACCGAAGGAATGGAACGAGAAGGGCCGGCCCGACATATTGCAGCGGGCGATCATCGAGAAGAAGCGCGTGCTTGCCGAGCGCTTCCCGCGCCACGTGCCTAAGCTGGTCGACGACAAACTGCGCGCCCGCTTCGGCGAGATGATCAAGCTGCCGCGCGGAAGCATGGGCGGCTAGGACCGCTTTCAGATCATTCAGCGCTGAGTCCATAGCGCTCGACGACGTCGGCGCTGATCAGTTTTGCATGTAGCGTCATCAGCACGATCTGCGCATCGAAGCTGTCGCCGGTCTCAAGCGCCGCCTCGATCCGCCGCTCCGCCTCAAGCCTCGCTTCCCGTCCATTCGCCTGCTCGAACGTCTCCGCTCCGGCGATGCAGTAGCTGCACAGTTGTGCCACGGATGAATAGGCCCGCTCCGGCGGCTCGTCCGGCCAGCGATCCTGCATCAGATTGACGATGGTAAGCTTGACGCCCTCGGGCACCAGGGCAGGATGAAGATCGGCGCCGCGCAACGCGGCATCGAGTTGCCTCAGGTCGCCCGAGCGGCCGAACATGCCGAGGAATCCGAGAGAAGAGCGCCGTCTGGTCATGATGGTCCTGTTCCGCTTTCAGACAATATGGGCACCGCGCGCCGCTATTGCACATAGGGACGCATTGCCCGGATAGATTGGGAACCTATCTGGCGTAGCTGCAAACATGAGCCTGGCTTCGCCGACCATCGACGGGCAGGGCAATTCTGCGAGGAGACCCCACGATGAAGACCTATCACGGTAGCTGCCATTGCGGCGCGGTGCATTTCGAGGCCGATCTCGACCTCGCCGAGGGCATCCGCAAATGCAACTGCAGTTTCTGCTGGAAGCTCGGCTACAGGAAATCCTTCACGGCCTTCGAGGCGCTGCGCGTAACGGACGGCCGCGACCGGATGCGGGAATACAAGGCGAGCCCATCCAACTGGCCGGAAGGCGATATCAACCACTATATGTGCCCGAACTGCGGCGCGAATTTCTTCTCCCGCGGCTACCTCGATTTCATGGGCGGCAATTTCTGGGCGGTGAATGTCGCCTGCCTCGACGACGTCACCGAGGAGGAACTCGCCGCCGCACCGATCATCTACGAGGACGGCAAACGCAACCGGCAGGACCAGCCGCCCGAGATCACCGGATATTTGTGAGCGGTCCCGGACCAACCCAGGAGGCCCGTCGTCAGGCTTAGAGCGGTTCAGCTTTTGGTAGAATCGCCGACCCGCTCTAAGTATTTGTTTTTACGCAATTCCGGACGGAAGACCGCCGCGCACTTTTCCTGGAGTTACTCTAGATCAGGCGTAAATGGCGGCTTGATCAGATCAAGCCGCCATTTGTCGTCCGCGATGGGCCGCTCAGTGGTTGTCGCGCGGCACACCCCTGGTGTGCGCCACATCCTGGTATTTCACCGCCGGCTTCAGCACCATTCCGGCCGAGAACTGGTCGACCATGCCGCGCTGGATCTCCTGCCACGGCGTCTGGTGTTGCGGGTAGTGAAAGCCGCCATTGTTCTGCAGCGCCGCACGCCGCTGCGCGATCTCTTCGTCGCTGACGAGGATGTTGGCGGTGCCCTTGTTCAGGTCGATGCGGACACGGTCGCCGGTCTTGAGCAGCGCCAAGCCGCCGCCGATCGCCGCTTCCGGCGAAGCGTTGAGGATCGACGGCGAGCCCGACGTGCCCGACTGGCGGCCGTCGCCGATGCAGGCCAGCGCGTGGATGCCCTTCTTGATGAGATAGGCCGGCGGCTGCATGTTGACGACCTCGGCACCGCCCGGATAGCCGATCGGGCCGGCACCGCGCATGAACAGGATCGTGTGCTCGTCGATGCCTTGCGCCGGATCGTCGATGCGCGCGTGGTAATCCTCCGGTCCGTCGAAAACCATGGCGTTGCCCTCGAAGGCTTCCGGGTCCTTCGGATTGGACAGATAGCGCTCACGGAATTCCGGCGAGATGCCGCTGGTCTTCATGATCGCCGAATCGAACAGATTACCCTTGAGGTTGATGAAGCCGGCATTGGCCTTGAGCGGCTTGGCGACGGTGTGGATGACGTCGGCGTTCTCGTTGGCCACGCTGCGGCAATTGTCGCCGATCGACTTGCCATTGGCGGTCACGGCGTCGGGGTGCGGCAACAGTCCGGCCTTCAGCAGTTCGGCCACCACGGCCGGCACGCCGCCGGCATGGTGATAGTCCTCGCCGAGATATTCGCCCGTCGGCTGCAGATTGACGATCAGCGGCACATTGAGGCCGACCGTCTGCCAGTCGTCATTGTCGAGCGGCACGCCGAGATGGCGGGCGATGGCGTTGAGATGGATCGGCGCGTTGGTCGAGCCGCCGATGGCCGAATTGACGACGATGGCGTTCTCGAACGCCTGCCGCGTCATGATGTCGGACGGCTTCAAATCCTCATGCACCATCTCGACGATGCGCCTGCCAGTCTCGTAGGAAATCTGGCCGCGCTCGCGATAGGGCGCCGGAATGGCGGCCGAACCCGGCAACTGCATACCCAGCGCCTCGGCCAGCGAGTTCATGGTGGTGGCGGTGCCCATGGTGTTGCAATAGCCGGTGGACGGCGCCGAGGAGGCGACGATGTCCATGAACTCGTCATAGTCGATCTCGCCGGCCGACAGGCGCTGGCGCGACTCCCAGACGATGGTGCCGGAGCCGGTGCGCTTGCCCTTGTGCCAGCCATTGAGCATCGGGCCGACCGACAGCGCGATGGCCGGAATGTTGACGGTGGCCGCCGCCATCAGCATTGCGGGCGTGGTCTTGTCGCAGCCGATGGTGAGCACGACGCCGTCGAGCGGATAGCCGTACAGCACCTCGACCAGGCCGAGATAGGCAAGGTTGCGATCGAGTGCCGCGGTCGGGCGCTTGCCGGTCTCCTGGATCGGATGACACGGGAACTCGAAAGGGATGCCGCCCATCGAGACGATGCCTTCGCGCACGCGCTTGGCCAGTTCGATATGGTGACGGTTGCAAGGCGACAGATCCGATCCGGTCTGGGCGATACCGATCAGCGGCTTGCCCGACATCAGCTCGGCCCGCGTCAGGCCGTAATTCAGATAGCGCTCCAGGTAGAGCGCCGTCATGCCGGGGTTATCAGGGTTGTCGAACCACTCCTGCGAGCGAAATTTCTTCTTATCTGTGGGGGCGCCGGCCATCATGGTCTCCATATTTGTAGGACAAATCGATATGGCAACGCGCGGAAGCAGGCAAGAGGCATGCGCGATCCGAACCAACACTTTGGTGCGATAGACACAACAGCGCCCCTGCGCTAGGGCTTCGAGCCAATCTTTCCGGGAGGTTTTTGATGGCTTTGGTGATCGAAGGCGAGGAACGCATCGCCGCACCCCTGCAAAAAGTGTGGGAAGCGCTGAACGACCCCGAGATACTGAAGGACACCATCCCCGGCTGCCAGAGCCTCGAAATGAAGTCGGCCACCGAGATGGCGGCGACCGTGGTGCTGAAGATCGGGCCGATCAAGGCGACGTTCAACGGCGAGGTGACGCTGAAAAACCTCAAGCCGCCGCATTCCTACACGATCCAGGGCGAGGGCAAGGGCGGCATCGCCGGCTTCGCCAAGGGCGGCGCCGACGTGACGCTGACTGCCGATGGGCCGGACACGACGGTGCTCAAATACGCGGCCAAAGCCGACGTCGGCGGCAAGATCGCCCAGCTCGGCAGCCGGCTGATCGAATCGACCTCGAAGAAGCTGGCCGGGCAGTTTTTCTCGAGCTTCGGCGAGAAGGTGGGCGGCTGAACCGCGCCCGCCTTACTCGAACACGATGCTTGGCACCGCAGCCTCGGCAGCGCCGCGCTCCTCATTGACCCTGTCCCAAACCTTCGCCGCGATATCCCGATAGATCTTCGCCTCGGCGCCCTCCGGCTTCGACACCACCACCGGCGTGCCGGCGTCCGAGCTTTCGCGGATACCCATTTCGAGCGGCACTTCGCCGAGGAAGGTGACGCCGAGGCGTTCGGCCTCGCGGCGGGCGCCGCCATGGCCGAAAATGTCGTAGCGCTTGCCGGTGTCGGGAGCGAGGAAGTAGCTCATGTTCTCGACAATGCCGAGCAGCGGCACGTCGACCTTCCTGAACATGTTGAGGCCTTTTCGCGCGTCGATCAGCGCGAGATCCTGCGGCGTCGAGACGATGACGGCGCCGGCCAGCGGCACCTGCTGGGCCATGGTCAATTGGGCGTCGCCGGTGCCGGGCGG
Source organism: Mesorhizobium sp. LjNodule214 (assembly GCF_964252735.1). Lineage (NCBI taxonomy): Bacteria > Pseudomonadati > Pseudomonadota > Alphaproteobacteria > Hyphomicrobiales > Phyllobacteriaceae > Mesorhizobium > Mesorhizobium sp. LjNodule214. The sequence goes on along the minus strand of NZ_CAXUPE020000001.1, from coordinate 1,440,276 downwards.
CATGTCGACGACGAGCACGTCGAGCGGGCCCCATTCGACTTCGCGCAGCATTTGCGTCAGCGCCGACATCACCATCGGGCCGCGCCAAATCATCGGCGTCTCCTCGTCGACGAGGAAGCCCATCGACATCACCTTGAGGCCGTAATTCTCCATAGGCTTCAGGATCTTGCCGTCGACGGTCTGCGGCCGGCCATGAATGTTGAGCAGCCGCGGCATCGACGGGCCGTAAATGTCGGCATCGAGCACACCGACCTTCAAACCATTGGCGGCAAGCCCAAGCGCCAGGTTGACGGCGGTGGTCGACTTGCCGACGCCGCCCTTGCCGGAGGCAACGGCGATGATCGCCTCGATGCCGGGCACGCCGCGCTTGCCGTGGCTGTGCGACGCCGGCGCCTGTGGCGCGGGCCGCGCGGGTGCTGCCGGCGGCGTCGGCCGCGGTGCAGGACGCGGCGGAACCGGAGCCTCCATGCCGCCGCCTTTCTTCTCGGCGGTCAGCGCGACGATGGCGCCGGCAACGCCGGGGATCGCCTTGACCACCCGCTCGGCGGCGGCGCGCAGCGGCTCCATCTCCTGCGCACGGGCGGCGGGAACGGTGATCGAGAAGAACACCTTGCCATCGGCGATGAAAATCTCGGAAACCATGCCGAGGTCGACGATGTTGCCGGTGAAGTCCGGCCCGTTGACCGTCTTCAGGCGCTCGATGACGATTTCCTTGGTAACGGACATCAGGTCTTCCTTATGCAAGCTTGCGCCTGAGATAATGCAGTTTCCGGGCAGAACCAAGCCGTGGAGCAATAGCCGGCCTGGTGTGCCTCGAAAAACGACGGAGGCTGTCGGATTTGCCTGATCGATGGTCGCCAACCATCCGGCGCGACCTATCTGAAAGACCAGCTTGAGCACGATATCAAGGGAAGGAGACGATCATGCTCGCAAACAGCAATGCGACGGCCAATCTGGCGGTGAAGGACCTGGCGAAGGCAAAGGCCTTTTATGAAGGCACGCTGGGCCTCAAGCAGGTGGACAATATGGGCGACGAACTGGTCGTCTACAAAAGTGGCGACACCGTCATCAACGTCTATCATTCCGAGTTCGCCGGAACCAACAAGGCGACGGCGGTAACCTGGACGGTCGGCGACGAGATCGGCAATGTCGTCAAATCGCTGAAATCGAAGGGTGTCGCCTTCGAGCATTATGAGATGCCAGGCCTGACGCTCGAGGGCGATATCCATGTCGGCTACGGCATGAAGGTCGCATGGTTCAAGGACCCGGACGGCAACATCCTGAACCTGGTGGACAAATAGGCAGCTAGGCGCCGCAGGCATGATCTGGCGCAGCTGCCTTGCGCCGGTTAGCTTGCACCGATGATCGACAAGCTGGAATTCTTCATAGCGCTGGCCAAGGAAGAGCATTTCGGCCGGGCCGCGGAAGTGTGCGACGTGACGCAACCGACGCTTTCGGCCGGGATCAAACAGCTGGAAGGCCAGCTCGGCGTGATGCTGGTGCTGCGCGGCTCGCGCTTCCAGGGGCTGACACCGGAAGGTAAGCAGGTGCTGGTGTGGGCACGGCGCATCGTCGGCGACAGCCGCGCCATGCGCGAGGAAATGCGGGCGGCGCGGCATGGCCTTTCCGGCAGCATCCGCATCGCCGCCATCCCGACGGCACTTGCCATGGTGGCGCGGCTGACGACGCCGTTTCGCGAGAAACACCCGGGCGTCACCTTCTCGGTGCTGTCGCGAACCTCGATCGAGGTGCTGTCGCTGCTCGGCAATTTCGACATCGATGCCGGCATTACCTATCTCGACAACGAGCCGCTGGGGCGGGTGATCAGCGTGCCGCTCTATGACGAGCGCTATCAACTGATAACGGCGGTCGGAAACCCCTATTCCGACCGCGACAAAGTGACATGGGCGGAAATCAGCCGGTTGCCGCTCTGCCTTTTGACGCCGGATATGCAAAACCGCCGCATCATCGACCAGCATCTGGCGGAGGCCGGCGTGCAGGTGCGGCCGACGCTCGAATCCAACTCGATGATCGTCTTGTTTTCGCATATCCACACCGGCAAATGGTCGTCGATCATGCCGCTCAACCTTGCGGAAACATTCGGCTTTTCCGAGCCGATCCGGGCCATTCCGATCGTCGAGCCTGATGCCAGCCACACGGTCGGGCTGGTGGCGACGCCGCGCGAGCCGCACACGCCGCTGGTGCAGGCGCTTCTGGACGAGGCGATGGCGCTGGCGGACGATTTCCACACCCGCCGCTGAGCTAGACAGTGCTGGCTGAACAGCCTTGATAGAGAATTTCTATCAAGCAACGGATCAGCTTTATTGATTTCAGGGGTTTCCTCTGATTTTGTAAAGACTTAGCGATAAAGGCTATCGACCAGGGAGGGCGCTGCATGACGATGCAGCCTGCAAGTACCGAGATCGCATCGCGCACGGCGGCGATCGTCCAGGAGTTGAAGGACCTCGAAGGTCCGCTGCTGCCGATCCTCCACGGCATCCAGGAAGAGTTCGGCCATGTGCCGCACGACGCGCTGCCGGTCGTTGCCGATGGGCTGAACCTCTCCAGGGCCGAAGTGCACGGCGTCGTCACCTTCTATCATGATTTCCGCGCCAAGCCGGCCGGCCGGCATGTGCTCAAGCTCTGCCAGGCGGAAGCCTGCCAGTCGATGGGTTCGGATGCCGTCGCCGCCAAGATCAAGCAATTGCTCGGCATCGATTTTCACGAGACCACCCGCGACGGATCGGTTACACTGGAACCGGTCTATTGCCTCGGGCTTTGCGCCTGTTCGCCGTCGGCAATGCTGGACGGCGAGGTGATCGGGCGGCTCGATGACGAGAAGATCGAAGAGATCGTCGCGGAGGTACGCTCATGATCCCGCGCATCTACATTCCAGGTGACTCCGGCGCGCTGGCGCTCGGCGCCGAGAAGGTCGCAAAGACGATCGCCAAGGAATTGGCCGAACGCGGCATCGAGGCCAAGATCGTGCGCAATGGTTCGCGCGGCGCCTATTTCCTCGAACCGATGGTCGAAGTGGCGACCGCCAATGGCCGCGTCGCCTATGGACCGGTCAAGCCTTCCGACGTCAAGAGCCTGTTCGACAGCGGCTTCCTCACCGGCGCCCCCCACAAGCGCTGGCTGGGCGCGCCGGACAAGATCCCGTTCCTGGCCAAGCAGACGCGCCTGACTTTCGCGCGCTGCGGCATCAACGACCCGATTTCGCTCGATGCCTACAAGTCGCTCGGCGGGCTGAAGGGCCTGCAGAACGCGGTGGCGATGGCGCCGGCCGACATCGTCAAGCAGGTCACCGAATCCGGCCTGCGCGGCCGCGGCGGCGCCGGCTTCCCGACCGGCATCAAGTGGAAGACGGTGCTCGATACCGCTGGTGAGCGCAAATACATCGTCTGCAACGCCGACGAAGGCGACAGCGCCACTTTCGCCGACCGCATGATCATGGAGGGCGACCCCTTCGTGCTCATTGAAGGCATGGCGATCGCCGGCATCGCCACCGGCGCGACCAAGGGCTTTGTCTATATCCGCTCGGAATATCCGCATGCGGTGGCGACGATGAACAGGGCCGTCGAGGTCGCCCGCAAGGCCGGCGTGCTCGGCACCAATGTGATGGGTTCGCCCAACGCCTTCGACATGGAAATCCGAGTCGGCGCCGGCGCCTATGTCTGCGGCGAGGAAACCTCGCTGCTGAACAGCCTGGAAGGAAAGCGCGGCGTGGTTCGCGCCAAGCCGCCGCTGCCTGCGATTCAAGGCTTGTTCGGCAAGCCGACGGTGATCAACAACGTCATTTCGCTGGCCTCGGTGCCGATCATCATGGACAAGGGTGCCGCCTTCTACAAGGACTACGGCATGGGGCGCTCACGCGGCACGATCCCGATCCAGATTGCCGGCAACGTCAAGCATGGCGGCCTGTTCGAGGCGGCTTTCGGGATGACGCTCGGCGAGATCGTCGACGATATCGGCGGCGGGACGGCCACGGGACGGCCGGTGAAGGCGGTGCAGGTCGGCGGACCGCTCGGCGCTTACTTCCCGCGCGCTTTGTTCGACACGCCGTTCGATTACGAAGCCTTCGCCGCCAAGGACGGGCTGATCGGCCATGCCGGCATCACCGTGTTCGACGACACCGCCGACATGCTGAAGCAGGCGCGCTTCGCCATGGAGTTCTGCGCCATCGAAAGCTGCGGCAAGTGCACGCCCTGCCGCATCGGCTCGACGCGTGGCGTCGAGACCATCGACAGGCTCGCTGCCGGCATCGAGCCGGAGAAGAACCTCGCTCTGGTCACCGACCTCTGCAACACGATGAAGTTCGGATCGCTGTGCGCGCTGGGCGGTTTCACGCCTTATCCAGTGATGAGCTCGATCACCCATTTCCCCGAAGATTTCAAGCCGGCGCCGGCGCGCGTGGCGGCTGAATAGGAGCTGGCAGATGAACATCAAGGCCGACTTCCCATCGCTCATCGAAGAGACCGATTTCGGAACCCCGCAATCCACTGCGAAAAAGCAGGTCACGCTGACCGTCGATGGCCGCAGCATCACCGTGCCGGAAGGCACGTCGATCATGCGGGCGGCGATGGAAGGCGGGGTCGAGATACCGAAGCTTTGCGCCACCGACATGCTGGACTCGTTCGGTTCGTGCCGCGTCTGCCTCGTCGAGATCGAGGGCCGCGGCGGCACGCCGGCGTCCTGCACGACGCCGGTTGGCGAAGGCATGGTGGTCAACACGCAGTCCGAACGGCTCGACGCCATTCGCCGCGGCGTCATGGAGCTCTACGTTTCCGACCATCCGACCGGCTGGAACGAAAAGGCCGGCACCGGCGCCAGCGAGTTCGACGTTGTGGCGAAGTCGGTCGGCCTGACCGAGAACCGCTTCGGCGTCGAAGGCCGCAACCACGTCAAGGAAAACGGCGTCGCGCCCGGGCACGGCTCGCTGGCTGTCGACTACATCGCCCGCGATGAATCCAACCCCTATTTCACTTATGATCCGGCGCAATGCATCGTCTGCTCGCGCTGCGTGCGGGCTTGCGAGGAGGTGCAGGGCACCTTCGCGCTGACCATCGAGGGCCGCGGTTTCGAATCGCGCATGGTCGCCGGCATGCACGAGGATTTCATCGCCTCCGAATGCGTGTCCTGCGGCGCCTGCGTGCAGGCCTGCCCGACCGACGCGCTGCGCGAGAAAACGGTGCTTGAGAAGGGCATGCCGGAGCGCTCGGCCGTCACCACCTGCGCCTATTGCGGCGTCGGCTGTTCGTTCAAGGCCGAAGTGAAGGGCGACGAGGTCATTCGCATGATGCCCTACAAGGATGGCAAGGCGAACCACGGCCATTCCTGCGTGAAGGGCCGTTTCGCCTATGGCTACGCCACCCATAAGGATCGCATCCTGTCGCCGATGATCCGGGAAAAGATCTCCGATCCCTGGCGCGAAGTGAGCTGGGAAGAGGCTGTTGCCCATACGGCCAAGGAATTCCGCCGCATCCAGTACCAGTACGGACGCACCGCGATCGGCGGCATCACCTCCTCGCGCTGCACGAACGAGGAGACCTATCTCGTCCAGAAGCTGGTGCGGCAAGGCTTCCGCAACAACAATGTCGACACCTGCGCGCGCGTCTGCCATTCGCCGACCGGCTACGGCCTCGGCCAGACATACGGCACTTCGGCCGGCACGCAGGATTTCGACTCGGTCGATTTCACCGACGTCGCCGTCGTCATCGGCGCCAATCCGGCATCGGCCCATCCGGTGTTCGCCTCGCGGCTGAAGAAGCGGCTGCGCCAGGGCGCCAAACTGATCGTGCTCGATCCGCGCCGCACCGAGATGGTCAAGTCGGCCCATATTGAAGCGGCCTATCACCTGCCGCTGAAGCCTGGCACCAATGTGGCGGTGCTGACGGCGCTGGCGCATGTCATCGTCACTGAAGGTCTCTTCGACGAAGCCTTCATCCGCGAACGCTGCGACTGGGCGGAGTTCCAGGACTGGGCATCTTTCGTCGCCTTGCCGGAAAACAGCCCCGAAACCGTCGGCAAGCTGTCCGGCGTCGATCCCGAGCTGATCCGCGGGGCGGCGCGTCTCTACGCCACCGGCGGCAATGGCGCGATCTATTACGGCCTCGGCGTGACGGAACACAGCCAGGGTTCAACCACGGTGATGGCGATCGCCAACCTGGCCATGGCTACCGGCAATATCGGCCGTCCGGGCGTCGGCGTGAACCCGCTGCGCGGCCAGAACAACGTGCAGGGCTCATGCGACATGGGCTCCTTCCCGCACGAACTGCCCGGCTATCGCCATATCTCCGGCGAAGCCGTGCGCGACATCTATGAGAGCCTGTGGGGCGTGAAGCTCGACGACGAGCCGGGCCTGCGCATCCCCAACATGCTGGATGCCGCCGTCGACGGCTCCTTCAAGGGCATCTACATCCAGGGCGAGGACATCCTGCAGTCCGATCCCGACACCAAGCACGTCGCCGCCGGTCTTGCCGCGATGGAGTGCGTCGTCGTGCACGACCTCTTCCTCAACGAGACGGCGAACTACGCGCATGTGTTCCTGCCAGGTTCGACCTTCCTCGAGAAGGACGGCACTTTCACCAATGCCGAGCGCCGCATCAACATGGTGCGCAAGGTCATCGAGCCGAAGGCGCGCTACGCCGATTGGGAGGCGACGCAGGAGCTTGCCCGCGCGATCGGGCTGGACTGGAATTATCAACATCCTTCCGAGATTATGGACGAGATCGCCAAGACGACGCCGAGCTTCGCCAACGTCTCCTTCGATTTGCTCGACCGTGTCGGGTCGGTGCAGTGGCCCTGCAACGAGAAGGCGCCGCTCGGCACACCGATCATGCATGTCGACGGTTTCGTGCGCGGCAAGGGCAAGTTTATTCGCACCGAGTATGTGGCGACGGACGAAAGAACCGGTCCGCGCTTCCCGCTGCTGCTGACCACCGGGCGGATTCTGTCGCAGTACAATGTCGGCGCGCAGACCAGGCGCACCGAAAATGTGATGTGGCATGCCGAAGACCTATTGGAGATCCATCCGCACGATGCCGAGAACCGCGGCATTCGCGAAGGCGACTGGGTGCGGTTGGCGAGCCGTTCCGGCGAGACGACGCTGCGCTCGCTGATCACCGACCGCGTCTCGCCTGGCGTGGTCTACACGACCTTCCACCATCCGGACACGCAGGCGAATGTGATCACCACCGACTTCTCGGACTGGGCGACCAACTGTCCGGAATACAAGGTCACCGCCGTGCAGGTGGCGCCGTCCAACGGCCCGACCGAGTGGCAGAGGGATTATAACGAGCAGGCGCGCCAGAGCCGCCGCATCGCTCCGCTGGAAGCGGCGGAGTAATCTTGGCCGCGCGCCGCAAAGCGACGACGCAGATATCGCGGTTGGCGCACCGCGCGAGCGGGACGGCGGCCGCCAACCGCATGGTGCCGGAGGAAACGCCGGTGGCGTTCTCCTTCGCCGGCACCACGCACGCGGTGATGATGGCAAGCCCTGCCGATTTCGAGGATTTCGCGCTCGGCTTCTCGCTGACCGAGGGCATCGTTGCTGCTCCTGACGAGATCGAGGCGATCGAGGTCGAAGATCTTGGCGCCGGCATCGACATCCAGATCCGATTGAAGGACAAGGCCAATACGCGCTTCCAGGCGCGGCGGCGGCGGCTTGCCGGTCCGGTCGGCTGTGGGTTGTGCGGCATCGAGTCTATCGAAGAGGCCATGCGTTCGGTCGACGCGGTCAGTGCGTCAAAACTTACGCTTTCAGCCGACGATATCGTCCGCTCGGTCAAGCTTTTGTCGAAGGTGCAGCCGTTGCACACCGAGACCGGCGCTGTGCACGCGGCGGGCTTCTATATCCCAGGCAAGGGCATCGTCATGGCGCGCGAAGATGTCGGCCGCCACAATGCGCTGGACAAGCTGGCCGGCGCAATGGCGAAAGCCGGCATCGACGGTGCGTCGGGCGCCGTGGTTGTGACGTCGCGCGTGTCGGTCGAGATGGTGCAGAAGACGGCGGCCATCGGTGCCGCCATCATCATCGCCGTTTCGGCGCCGACAGCACTTGCCATCCGCACCGCGGAAGACGCGGGCATGACGCTCGTCGCGTTGGTTCGCGGCGACGATTTCGATGTTTTCACCCACCCGGACCGGGTGGCTTCCGGAGTTGCCAAGCATGTCGCATGACGAAGAACACATCATGAGCACCAAGGAAAAGCTGGTGCGCATGGCCAACCAGATCGCCGATTTCTTCCATTCCAAGCCGCGCGAGGAAGGCATTGCCGGCGTTGCCGAGCACATCAACAAGTTCTGGGAGCCTAGGATGCGGCGGCAGCTGTTCGAGATGCTGGACGGCGGCACCGAGAATTTCAACGAACTGGTGGTGGCCGCCTCTGCCAGGATCAAGCGGCCCAAGGCGCCAGAACAGGCCGACAAGAACATCGGCTACACCGGGCCTGCCGCGGCCGAGAACGCAGCCCGCTGAGATAGCCTGACAACAGCGCGCCAGTCGCCAAAGCTCCTATATTTCAGCCCTCTAAGGTTTGGGTGCCGCAAGCGCGCCCATGGCTCTGCTATGGTTGACGACAAGAAGACGTCTGGCCGGGCGGGGTATTTGCGTGAGGCCGATCGAAACTCGATATGCCCGTAGTGGCGATGTGCGATTGCCTATCAGGTGGTCGGCCAGGGATCGTTCGATCTCGTGTTCGTGCCGGGCTTTCATCTCCAATCTCGACCTGCAGGCAGATGAGGGGCGGAGCCAAGTTCGCAGAAGCTTGTGCCGCCCCCCATCCTGCCCTTCGGGCCACCCTCTCCCCGTGAACGGGGAGAAGGGAAGAAGCGCTACCCATGCGCCACCATAACGTGGCGAACGGCTGTATAATCCTCTAGCGCGTAGAGTGACATGTCCTTGCCGTAGCCGGACTGCTTCAGGCCGCCATGCGGCATCTCGTTGGTCAGCATGAAGTGGGTGTTGATCCAGGTGCAGCCATACTGCAGGCGGGCGGCGGTCGCCATGGCGCGCGAGACGTCCTTGGTCCACACCGACGACGCCAGCCCGTAGTCGCTGTCATTGGCCCAGTTCACGGCTTCGTCGACCTCCGAGAAGCGGGTGATCGAAACGACCGGACCGAACACTTCGCGGCGCACGATCTCGTCTTCCTGCAGCGCGCCGGCAACGACCGTCGGCTGGTAGAAGAAACCCGAGCCCTCGCCAGGCTTGCCGCCGGTGGTGATCTCGATGTGCTTCAGCTCCGAAGCGCGCTCGACGAAGCTCGACACGCGGTCGCGCTGGCGGCGCGATATCAGCGGCCCGATCTCGTTCTCGGTGTCGTCGGGGCGGTTGTATTTGATGGTCGAGACCGCCGAAGAGAGATCGGCGACGAGCTTGTCATAGATCTTCCTGCCGGCATAGATGCGGCAGGCGGCGGTGCAGTCCTGGCCGGCATTGTAGTAGCCGAAGGCGCGCAGACCGTTGACGACGGCGCCGAGGTCGGCGTCGTCGAAGACGATGACCGGCGCCTTGCCGCCGAGCTCGAGATGCGTGCGCTTGACCGACTTGGCGGCCGCCTGCAGCACCTTCTTGCCTGTGGCGACGTCGCCGGTGATCGAGATCATATTGACCTTGGCATGATTGATAAGCGTGTTGCCGACGCTGTCGCCACGGCCGAGCACGACGTTGACGACGCCCTCGGGAAGCACCTCGGCGAGGATCCTGGCCAGCTTCAGCGCGGTCAGCGGCGTCTGCTCGGACGGCTTGAACACGACTGTGTTGCCGCCGCCGATGGCCGGCGCCAGCTTCCACGCCATCATCATCAGCGGATAGTTCCACGGCGCGATCGAGGCGACAATGCCGATCGGGTCGCGCCTGACCATCGAGGTGTGGCCCGGCAGATATTCGCCGGCGACCACGCCTGGCATCGAGCGGACTGCGCCGGCAAAGAAGCGGTAGCAGTCGACGATCGCCGGGATCTCGTCATTGAGCACAGCATTGATCGGCTTGCCGCAGTTCAGCGCCTCGAGCGCAGCGAATTCTTGCGCTTCGGCCTCGATGCGGTCGGCGATCTTCAAGAGATAGCCGGAGCGCTGCGCCGGCGTGGTGCGCGACCAGGTGACGAAGGCTTTTTCCGCCGCAGCCACCGCCGCTTCGATCTGCGCCGGGCTGGCTTCCGGCAGGTTTAGGATGGTCGCCCCGGTTTTGGGATTGAGGATCGGCTCTTCGGTCTCAGTGCCCTTGTCGAAGGTCGAGCCGATCAGCATCTGGGTGTCCATGGAGTCTCTCCCTTATTCTTTGGGGTTATTTGCCCGAACCGGCGATCTGGTCGCCGTCGCGGGTCAGGTAATAGGCAAGCAGGATGGGCAGCAGCGTCACCAGCACGACGACCATGGCGACGACATTGGTGACCGGGCGCTGGCGCGGCCGGATCAGCTCCTCCAGCATCCAGATCGGCACGGTCTGCTGCTGGCCGGCGGTGAAGGTGGTGACGATGACTTCGTCAAAGGACAAAGCGAAGGCGAGCATGCCGCCGGCAAGCAGTGCGGTGGCGATGTTGGGCAGCACCACATGCCGGAACGTCTGGAAGCCGTCGGCGCCGAGATCCATCGAGGCCTCGATCATCGAGCCGGAAGTGCGGCGGAAGCGGGCGACCGCATTGTTGTAGACCACGACGACGCAGAAGGTGGCGTGGCCAAGGACGATCGTCCAGAACGAGAACGGGATGTCGGCCAGCGAAAAAGCCGAGCGCAGCGCAATGCCGGTGATGATGCCGGGTAGCGCGATCGGCAGGATGACCAGCAGCGAGATGGCTTCACGGCCGAAGAAGCGCGTCTGCGAGACAGCGGCGGCGCAGAGCGTACCGAGCACCAGCGCGATGGCCGTCGAGATGGCCGCGACGCGGACCGACAGCGACAGCGCTTCCCAGACATCCGGACGATTCCATGTGACGGCGAACCATTGCGTGGTCAGCCCCGGCGGCGGCCAGACGAAGCTTTTCTCTTCGGTGGTGAAGGCATAGACGAAGATCAGCAGGATCGGCAGATGCAGGAAGAGCAGGCCGCAGGCAGCGGCGATCTTCAGTCCGAGAGGGGCCGACTGGCCGCGGTCAGAGCGCATCGAAGGCCCCCATGCGCTTGGCGCCCAAGAGATAGAACCCCATGATGAGGATCGGCACCACGGTGAAGGCGGCGGCGAGCGGGATGTTGCCGGCGGTGCCTTGCTGCGAATAGACGGCCTGGCCGATGAACAGGCGCGAGGTGCCGATGATCTGCGGGATGATGTAGTCACCCAATGTCAGCGAGAAGGTGAAGATCGAGCCGGCGACGATGCCGGGCAGCGCCAGCGGGAACAGCACGTTGCGGAAGGTCTGGCTGGGTGAGGCGCCGAGATCGGACGAGGCCTCGACCAGATTGCCGGGCACGCGTTCGAGCGCGGCCTGAACGGGGAGGATCATGAAGGGCAGCCAGACATAGACGAAGACGATGAAGGTGCCGGTGAAGGAGACCGACAGCGAATTGCCGCCAACGATGGGCAGCGACAGCCAGCCATCGAGCAGCCACAGGAGGTGCAGCTTGGCGAGCAGCCAGGTGAGGATGCCTTCCTTGGCGAGGATGAGCTTCCAGGCGTAGATCTTGACCAGGTAGCTCGACCACAGTGGCAGCATGACGCCGAGATAGAACAGCGCCTTCCAGCGGCCGCGCGCATAGCGCGCCGCATAATAGGCGATGGGAAAGGCGATGACCGCCGATGCCAGCGTGACCAGGGCCGCCATCGTCACCGTGCGCAGGATGATGTCGAGATTGGCGGCCTGGAACAGGTCGCCATAGGTCTTGAGCGTGAACTCGCGGTTGATCAGGCCGGAGAACTCGTCGATCGAAAAGAAGCTCTGCAGCAAGAGCGCAAACAGCGAGCCGATGTAGACGACGCCGAGCCACAGAACCGGCGGCAGCAGCATGAGCAAAAGCAAGAGCTGCGGCCGGCGCCAAAAGAGATCCGATAGCGCGCCGCGCATGCCGCCGCTGCCTGGCAGGATGGCGGGGGCGGTGGCGCGTGGGATGGCGGGGTTGAGACTCATGCCGGCTCGTCCATCAGATGCAGGTGTTCGCGGTTGAAGGTGAGCATGACGGCCTCACCTTCCTCCGGAACGGCAGTGCCGGCCGGCACGATGGCGTGCAGCCTCAACCCGTCGGCATCGAGCGCCAGCCTTGTCGTGGCGCCGAGATAGTTGGTCGAGACGAGACGGGCGGCAACGCCGTCGCCCTTGGCCCCGCGGCCGACACGGATGGATTCGGGACGCAGGCTGCCCCAGCGGTGCTGGCCGGAATAGCGCTGGACGAAATCCGGCGGCAGCACGTTGGAGGAGCCGACGAAATCGGCGACGAAGCGCGTCTTCGGCCGCTGGTAGATATCCTCCGGCGTGCCGATCTGCATGATCCTGCCGTCGTTGAAGACGGCGACGCGATCGGCCATGGACAGCGCCTCGCCCTGGTCGTGGGTGACGAAGACGAAGGTGATGCCGAGCGCCTTCTGCAGCGACTTCAGCTCCTCCTGCATGTTCTCGCGCAGCTTGAGATCGAGTGCGCCGAGCGGCTCGTCGAGCAGCAGCACCTTGGGCTGGTTGACCAGGGCTCGCGCCAGCGCAACGCGCTGACGCTGGCCGCCGGAAAGCTGACCGGGGCGGCGCGCGCCATAGCCTGGCAGCCGCACCAGCGACAGTGCCTCTTCGGCCGCCTTCTGCCGCTCGGGCATGCCGACGCCCTTGACCATCAACCCGTAGGCGACATTGTCGAGCACGTTCAGATGCGGGAACAGCGCGTAGTCCTGGAAGACAGTGTTGACGTTGCGGCGATAGGGCGGGACGCCCTCGGCGCGCTCGCCAAAGATCGAGATCGAGCCGGCGGTCGGCTGCTCGAAGCCGGCGATCAGGCGCAGGCAGGTGGTCTTGCCGGACCCGGACGGACCGAGCATGGCAAAGAATTCGCCCGGCGCGATGTCGAGATCGACCGCATCGACGGCGCGCACGCTGCCGAAATGGCGGGAGACCCTTTGGAAGGAGACGGCGGAGGTCATGGGCTGTCAGTCTGTTGCCGGTTGATTTGTCGATATCGCCAGCGCCGCCACGGATTGCGGGCGGAGCCAGTGAACTGCGCGTCCCTTGTGGGGAGGTCGCGCGAAGCCCCGGGTGGGGGTGATCCGGCAAGACTTGCCGAGTATCCCCCCACCTCGCGGACCCCACCCCAACGTTACACGTCCACCCTTCCCACAAGGGGGAGGGCAATGGGCAAAATCATCGACCGCCGATGACGCCGATATAGTCCGACACCCAGCGGTAATAAGGCACGCACTGGTTGTTCTCGCTGGCGCATTTCGACACCGGCGTCTTCCAGAACTTGATCTTGTCGAAATTGTCGTAGCCGTTGGTCTTGCAACCCTCTTCGCCAAGCAATTCATTGCCCTTGCAGGCGGCAGGCACCACGGGCAGCGAACCGAACCAGGCCGAGACGTCGCCCTGCACTTTCGGCGACAGCGAGTGCTCGAGCCACATATAGGCGCAGTTCGGATGGGCGGCGTCGGCCTGCATCATGGTGGTGTCGGCCCAGCCGGTGACGCCTTCCTCCGGAACGGTCGAGGCGACCGGCTTCTTGGCGGCGACCAGCGTGTTGACCTGGTAGGGCCACGAGCCCGAGGCGACGACGCCCTCGTTCTGGAAATCGTCGACCTGGATGGCGGCGTCATGCCAGTAGCGGCCAACCAGCGTGCGCTGGACGCGCAGAAGGTCGAGCGCCGCCTTGTACTGGTCCTCGGTCAGCTCGTAAGGATCCTTGATGCCGAGTTCCGGCTTGTGGAACATCAGGTAGTTGGCGGCGTCGGCGATGTGGATCGGACCATCATAGGCCTGGACGCGGCCCTTGTTCGGCTTGCCGTCGGGCAGGTCCATCGCCTCGAAGACGACGCTCCAGCTCTTTGGCGCTTCCTTGAAGACTTCGGTGTTGTACATCAGCACATTCGGACCCCACTGGTAGGGAACGCCGTAGTGCACCTTGTCGACCGTGAACCAGGGCGCGTCCTTCAGGCGGTCGTCGACCGTTTTCCAGCTCGGGACGAGATCGGTGTTGATCGGCTGCACGCGCTTGCCGGCGACGAGCCGCAGCGACGCGTCGCCCGAGGCGGTAACGAGATCGAAACCGCCCTCATTCATCAGCGAGACCATCTCGTCCGAAGTGTTGGCGGTCTTGACGTTGACCTTGCAGCCGGTGTCCTTCTCGAAGGACGTCACCCAGTCATAGCCCTTGTCGGTTTCGCCGCGCTCGATATAGCCCGGCCAGGCGACGATATTGACCTCGCCCTCGCCCTTGCCGAGTTCCTTGACCTGGGCGATTGCCTGGCTGGAAAAGGTCAGCGCGACCGTCAATGCAGTGCATGACTTCAGGAATGAATTCATCATCGATCTCCCATTTTAGGGGCCGCACTCTCGCGGCGGCTTTGGTCCCTGAAATGAAAGGTGCTGCGAAATTTCCGGTTTCGCAAATTCATTTATCAGAAAGGCGATATCGGTTTTACCGATAGATAGAAGACGGACCTTGTCACGGCCGCTGGCGGACCGTGCGCTGCGACTGCGCAAGGCCGATGAAGTCGCGCGCCGCCTGCGGCAGGCTGGAGCCGCGGCGCCAGACCATGCCGACCTGGACCACCGGCAGAGTGCCGGAAATATCGCGCGATTCGATACGGTCGCCTTCCAGCGACCACGGCCGGTAGACCAGGTCGGGTAAGAGTGCCACACCGGCACCTGTGGCAACCAGGCTGCGCACCGCCTCGACCGAGCGGGTGCGAAAGGCGACATGCGGCTTGGCGCCGATCGCAACCAGCAGCTTGCCGGTGTTCTCCTCGATCTCGTCGACGGTGAGCATGATCAGCGGTTCGCCGGCGATGTCGCCGATGCCGATGATGTCGGCGCTGGCCAGCTTGTGGCTGAGCGGCACCCACAAGCGGTAGGCCGAGACCTCGAGGATTTCCGATTGCAGCGCGGTGCGGTCGCGCAGGTTCGAGGTAACCATGACGGCGATGTCGAGCTTGCCGCCGATCAGCAGGTGCTCAAGGTAATCGCCATTGTCCTCGATGGCCGAGACCTCGACGCCCGGATAGGCGCGGCGGTAGCGGGCGAGCAGGTCGGAGAGCAC
This sequence comes from Mesorhizobium sp. LjNodule214, assembly GCF_964252735.1. Taxonomy (NCBI): domain Bacteria; kingdom Pseudomonadati; phylum Pseudomonadota; class Alphaproteobacteria; order Hyphomicrobiales; family Phyllobacteriaceae; genus Mesorhizobium; species Mesorhizobium sp. LjNodule214. Next base: position 1,425,111 of record NZ_CAXUPE020000001.1, on the reverse strand, counting down.
ATAGCCGGCGACCAGCGAGGTGACGCCGAGCTGCAGGCGGCCGCCGGCCACCAACTGGTCGCCGAAGAAAGCACGGCGCGCGTCGGAAACGTCGGCCAGGATCTTGGTTGCGTGGCGCAGGAACTGGTGGCCCTTGTGGGTGATGTTGAGGCCGCGCGGATGGCGCTCGAACAGCTCGACGCCGAGATCGCTCTCAAGCTCCTTGATCGCCTCGGTGACCGAGGATTGCGAGATCGACAGATTCTGGGCTGCGCCCGACACAGTGCCTTGCTCGGCGACGGCGACGAAGAACTGCAATTGGCGGATGGTGAAGGCCATGGCCGGACTAAACACGGCGAAGGCCACGCTGGGAAGTGGCAACACTAGAGCGGTTCATCGTTTCACGAAAACGCAGAACCGCTCTATCTCTTTGTTTTGACGCAATTCCGGACGGAAAACCGTTTCATACTTTTCCTGGAATTGCTCTAGGTCGCTGATCCTGCGAGGGATCAGAACCCGGCTTCGGCGCTCGCAATGCTCAGCCGCGCGCCGGACTCGGCAAGGGCGGCGGCTATGTCGCGCGGCGGTGGGTGGTCGGTGGCGAGTTCGGAAAAGCCGTCGAAACCGCAGACCTGGACCAGCCCCTGGCGGCCGAACTTCGAGTGGTCGGTGATGACCAGCGAACGCTGGCCGCGCGACAGCACCATGCGGGCGAATTCCGCTTCATCCAGATCATAGTCCATCACACCCGCGACAGCATCGACCGCGCCGATGGAGATCACCGCGTGGCTGACGGAGAAGCGGCTGACGAATTCAACGGCCGAGGCGCCGAAGGCCGCGCCGGAATCGCTGCGCAGTTCGCCGCCGGCCATATAGACCTTGTTGCCGTTGACGGTGGCCAGCGTGCGGGCGATGTCGGACGAATTGGTGACGACCGTCAGCCGCCGGTGGCCGAGCAGCTCGCGGGCGAGGAACGACGTCGTCGTGCCGGTGTCGAGCATGATCGATTCGCCGTCGCGGATGGTGGCGGCGACCATGCGGGCAATGAGGCGCTTTGCGTCGGCGTTATCACGCATGCGCCGCTCGAACGGCGCCTCGCCGACCAATGACGGCAGACCGATGGCGCCGTGCATCTTGAGGACGGAACCGTCGCCGGTGAGCGGCTTGACGTCGCGGCGCACGGTTTCCAGCGAAACCCCCAAGCGATCGGCCAGACTGGCGATTGTGACGGTGCCTTCCTCCTGCAGGAGGCGCAGGATCTCGCCATGCCGTTTCGAGTGGACCATGAGGTTTTCCCGGGGACTTGCGCCGTTGACCGATTCTAAGGCAATTCAAACGTTTTTAAAGGAATTGCTTATGTTTTCGGGCAAAACACCCAAAAAAAGTCACAGCTTTTTGTTGACAGCCAGGCAGCACTGGCGTGAGATCAAGACGTGACAGGCTCGGAACTGCCACTGGAGGTTGATGGCAGAGCCGCACGCAAACGCACAGGCCAGAGCGTCTGGAACGTGCCTGCGCAAGGAATTTTCAGATCCGCGGGGGCGGATGCCGGGGGTTCGAATACCTGGCCAAGGGGCTCGTCGGTGCGGTGCGGGATAATGACCCGGCGTCCCGCACCGACGAGGTTTTTGCGTATCTTCCCGCGGTCGTTGCGCTGTCCGCGGCGCTATGTCGAACCTCAGCCAAACCAGGGATAATCCCGTGATTGCCGAAGACCGCATCCGCGCCCTGCCCTGCTGGACCGGCAGCATCGAGATTGCGCCGCTGCCGGGCGGCCTCAGCAACGCCAACTATGTGGTCAAGGACGCGGCCGGACGGCATGTTGTGCGCTTCGGCCAGGACTATCCTTTCCATCACGTCTTTCGCGAGCGCGAGGTGATGACATCGCGGGCGGCCCATGCCGCCGGCTTCGCGCCGGCGGTCCGCTATGCCGAGCCGGGCATCATGGTGACGGAATATCTCGGCGCCAGGACCTATACGGCCGAAGACGTGCGCGCCAATATCGGCCGCGTCGCGGCGCTGATGCGGGGGTTCCACCGCGAGATGCCCAACCACATCTCCGGCCCCGGCTTCATGTTCTGGGTGTTCCATGTCATCCGCGACTATGCGCGCACGCTTGAGGAAGGCGGCAGCCGCAAGCGGGGCGACCTGCCCTATCTCCTGACGCTGGCGGACGAACTCGAGCGGGCACAGAAGCTCTTGCCGATCGTCTTCGGTCACAACGATCTTTTGCCGGCCAACATTCTAGACGACGGCAACAGGCTGTGGCTGATCGACTTCGAATATGCCGGCTTCAACACGGCGATGTTCGACCTTGCAGGTGCCGCCTCGAATGCCGGCCTGAGCGACGAGGAATCTTTCGCTCTGCTCACCGCCTATTTCATGAAGGAGCCGGACGAGGCGATCCGCCGCTCGCATGCGGCCATGCAATGCGCCTCGCTGCTGCGCGAGGCGATGTGGAGCATGGTCTCCGAACTTTACCTCGACGCGCCGGGCATCGATTACGTTGCCTACACCGAGGAAAACCTGGTGCGGCTGGAAGCGGCGCTGGAAAACTACCGGACAAAATACGGGATGCTGACATGACCTTGCCCAGCCATGCCGGGATCGTCGTCATCGGCGGCGGCATCATCGGCTGCTCGACGGCCTACCATCTGGCGCGCGACCACAAGGCCGATGTCGTGCTGCTGGAACAGGGCAAGCTGACCTCGGGCTCGACCTGGCATGCGGCGGGACTGGTCGGGCAGTTGCGCTCGTCGGCTTCGATCACGCGCGTACTCAAATATTCGGTCGAACTCTACAAGGGGCTGGAGCCCGAAACAGGTCTCGCAACCGGCTGGAAGATGACCGGGTGCCTCAGGCTGGCCACCAATGCCGACCGCTGGACCGAATACAAGCGGTTGGCGACGACGGCGAAAAGCTTCGGCATGGACATGCAATTGCTGTCGCCGGCCGAGGTCAAGGCGATGTGGCCGCTGCTCGAAACCGGTGATCTCGTCGGGGCTTCCTGGCTGCCGACGGACGGCCAGGCAAGCCCGTCCGACATCACGCAGTCGCTGGCCAAGGGCGCACGGATGCATGGTGCGAAACTGTTCGAGGATGTCCGCGTCACCGGCTTCGAGATGACGGATGGCCGCATCACCGCGGTGAAGACCAGCAAGGGCGATATCGGCTGCGACAAGGTGGTGAACTGCGCCGGGCAATGGGCAAGGCAGGTGGGTGCCATGGCCGGCATCAACGTGCCGCTGCAGCCAGTCAAGCACCAGTACATCATTACCGAGAAGATCGAGGGCCTGGCGACCGACGCGCCGACCATCCGCGACCCCGACCGCCGCACCTATTTCAAGGAAGAGGTCGGCGGGCTGGTGATGGGCGGCTATGAACCGAACCCGCAGGCTTGGACGACAGGGGACGTTCCGAACGACTGGGAATTCCGCCTGTTCGACGACGACTACGATCATTTCGAGCAGCATATGAGCCAGGCGATTGCACGGGTTCCGGCGCTCGAGACCGTCGGCGTCAAGCAGATGATCAATGGGCCGGAAAGTTTCACGCCTGATGGCAATTTCATCCTCGGCGTGGCTCCGGAATGCACCAACATGTTCGTCGGCGCCGGCTTCAACGCATTCGGCATCGCCTCCGGTGGCGGCGCCGGCTGGGTACTGGCGCAATGGGTGGTCGATGGCGAAGCGCCGCTCGATCTGTGGGTGGTCGACATCAGGCGCTTTTCCGGCCTGCATCGCGATCGGCAATGGGTCTGCGACCGCACGCTGGAAGCCTATGGCAAGCACTACACGATCGGCTTTCCGCATGAGGAATACCTCTCGGGACGACCGCGCATCGTCTCGCCGCTCTATGAGCGGTTGAAAACACATCGCGCGGTGTTCGGCTCGAAACTCGGCTGGGAACGGCCGAATTGGTTCGCGCCCGAGGGCACCGCGCCCAAAGACATCTATTCGATGGGCCGGCAGAACTGGTTCTCGGCGGTTGGTGAGGAGCACAGGCATGTGCGCGAGAAGGTCGGCATTTTCGACCAGTCGTCTTTCGCCAAATACGAGATGACCGGCGCGGATGCGCAGAAGGCGCTCGACTGGATCTGCGCCAACGACGTCGCCAAGCCGGTCGGCCGGCTGACCTACACGCAGCTTCTCAACACGCGCGGCGGCATAGAGGCCGATTTGACCGTGGCGCGGCTTGGCGAAGAAAAATTCTACATCGTCACCGGCACCGGTTTCCGCACGCATGATTTCGCGTGGATCGGCGACCATGTCGGCAAGGATCTCGACGTCACCTTCAGCGACGTCACCGAGGATTTCGGCACATTGTCACTGATGGGGCCGCGCGCCCGCGACGTCCTTTCAGCAGTGACCGACGCGGATGTTTCGAACGCCGCCTTCCCGTTCGGCCATGTGCGCGAGTTCGCCATTGCCGGCCATACAATTCGGGCGCTGCGCGTCACCTATGTCGGTGAGCTCGGCTGGGAATTGCATGTGCCGATCGCGGCAACCGGCGAGATCTTCGACGCGCTGATGGCGGCGGGCAAGACATACGACATCCGCCCCGTCGGCTACCGCGCGCTGGAATCGCTCAGGCTGGAGAAGGGCTATCGCGCCTGGGGCTCAGACATCACGCCCAACGACACGCCGCAGGAGGCCGGCCTTGGCTGGGCGGTGAAGCTCCGCAAGAACACCGACTTCGTCGGCCGGCGGGCACTTGAGAAGGTGAATGGCGAAGCGCCGAAGAAAAAGTTTGCCGGCTTTACGGTCGACGATCCGGAGATCGTGCTGGTCGGCCGCGAGACGATCCTGCGCAATGGCGAGCCGGTCGGCTACCTCACCAGTGGCGGCTATGGCTACACGGTGGGCAGGAATGTCGGCTTCGGCTATGTGCGAAATGCCGACGGCATAAGCGACGACTTCCTCACCTCCGGCGATTACGAGCTGGTGGTGGCGATGGAGCGCACGCCGGCAAAAATCCATACCGAGCCGCTCTATGATCCGGCAGGAGAAAAGGTCCGGGCTTAGGCCTTCTCCAGCTTCGATCAGTTGACGCGCAAGACGAGACCGCGACTGGGCACCGTGTCGGCTTCGCCCGGCATCGAGACATACGGCGCCGTCTCCTCGTCGCGCGTGACGACGCCTTGCACTTCCAGCTCGGCGATACGGGCGGCAAAGCCGGCCTCCCACAGCGTGTTCTTGACCGTCAGCACGATCACGCCGCCCGGCCGGCAGATGCGGATCAGCTCGTCCAGTCCTTCGGCGCCGACATGACCCGAAGTGAAGACGCCGGCCGAGACGATCCCGGCATAGGCATTGTCTGCGAAAGGCAGCGGCCCGCCGAGCGCCAGGCAGTGAAGCGCCGAATAGATACCCTTGGCGGCCGCCTTGGCCAGCATGCCCTCGGAAATGTCGAGCGCCTCGACTTCTGGATAGCCGGTGATGGCAAGCCATTCGCCGCTGAGCCCGGTACCGGCGCCGGCATCGAGAAGCGGTGCTGCCCCGCGCGGCAGATGACGGGCCAGCAGAGCGAGACAGATCGTCGGATGGCGGTAACCGGCCGTTGACATGTCGGCATCGTAGGTCTCGGACCAGCTGTCGTAGAGCGCCGCCACCTCCTCGGGCCGCTTCGCCGCATAGGCCGCGCCGAGCGCAGTGTTCTGCTTGCTGTGTGCCATTGCCGCTCGCCCGACTCTTTGCCTGTCACGGGATGATAGCCAAATGGCGAAAACTGTGGAACCGTCGCCGTGATAATAAAGGCGTGAAGGGGGATCGAGGCGATGGCGGATGAGATAGCGCGCGCGGCACTGGCAACCATTCCAGTACTGGCCGGCTATGACGGACCGCTGGAACGGCTCGGCGGCCTCACCAATCTTGTCTACAGGGCCGGTGATTTCTGCCTGCGCATCCCCGGCAAAGGCACCGAGGAGTACATCAACCGCTCCAACGAAGCCGTGGCGGCGCGCGAGGCGGCGAAGGCCGGCGTCAGCCCCGAGGTGCTGCATGTCGACGCCGGCACGGGCATGATGGTAAGCCGGTTCGTCGCCGGCGCCGAGACGATGTCGCCGGAAAAGTTCAAACTGCGCCCGGGCAGCCCGGCGCGCGCGGGCGAGGTCTTCCGCAAGCTGCACACTTCCGGTGCGGTGTTTCCCTTCCGCTTCGAGCTGTTTGCAATGATCGACGACTATCTGAAGATGCTGTCGACCAAGGACGTAGCCTTGCCAACTGGCTACCACGATGTCGTGCGCGAGGCCGAAACGGTACGTGCCGCGCTTGCCGCCCATCCGCTGCCGCTTGCCGCCTGCCACTGCGATCCGCTGTGCGAGAACTTCCTCGATACGGGCGGGCGGATGTGGATCGTCGACTGGGAATATTCGGGGATGAACGACCCGCTCTGGGACCTCGGCGATCTCAGCGTCGAAGGCAAGTTCGATACCGCGCAGGATGAAGAACTGATGCGCGCCTATTTCGGCCGCGAACCTAAACCGGCCGAGCGCGGCCGCATCGTCATCTACAAGGCGATGTGCGATCTGTTGTGGACGCTGTGGGGGCTGATCCAGCTTGCCAACAACAATCCGGTCGACGATTTCCGCGCCTATGCCGACGGCCGCTTCGCCCGCTGCAAGGTGCTGATGGAGACGCCGGAGTTTTCACGGCACCTGGCGGCGGTGCGCCAGGGTTAAGCCCGGCTCGGTTCAGTTCACGCCCTTCGGCACGTTCTCCGGCGGCACCACGGTGTCGACCACCTTCTGGCGGTGGAAGATGAACAGGCCGGCGAGCACGACGATGGCCGAGCCGATCAGGATGCGTGGGCCGGGCACGTCGCCGAAGAAGACCAGCCCAAAGACCACCGCCCACAGGAGCAGCGTGTAATGCAGCGGCGCCAGCGTCGAGGCCGGTGCCAGTTTCAGCGCCCTGGTGATCATCAGGTGAGCAGCGCAGGAGACGATGCCGAGCAGCAGCATAGCGCCGAAATCGAGCGCCGACGGCGTCTGCCACGCGCCGATGCTCAGCACGCCGCCGACGACCAGCGTGCCGATGGTCTGCCAGGTGACCAGAGTGGTGTCGCTGGTGCCGCGCAGCCGCCGGTTGAGGATGATGGCGAAAGCGAAGGAGATGCTGCCGACGAGCGCGAATATGGAGGACAGCGAGAACGCCGCCGAAGACGGCTTCAGCATGATCAGAACGCCGCAGAAGCCGACCAGGATCGCCGCCCACCGGCGCCAGCCGACCTTTTCGCCGAGCAGGAAGTGCGACAGCGCCGCGACATAGATCGGCCCCGCCATGTAGAAACTCATCACGTCGGCGAGTGGCAGATAGACCACGGCGGCGTAAAACAGCGCTGTGTCGAGCGTCGTCATCACCACGCGCAGGACCTGCAGTTCCAGCCGCTCCACGCGGAACAGCTTGCCGGCGCGCTGGTTTGCGATCATCGGGCCGAGCACGAAAAAGGCGCCGACCGAGCGGATCAGCACGACCTGGCCGACGGAGAAGCTGGCGACCAGCCACTTGCCCATCGCGTCGTTGAGCGCAAACAGGAAATCGCCGGCCAGCATCAGCAAAATGCCGGCCAAAAGCACGTTCCTGATCGTAAGATTGCGGGCAAGGGAGGGAGCCATGCCGGCTCCGTAGACGCAAGCAGCCGATTTGACGAGCGGAATTCGAGGGAGCCGATAAGACCAGCGGCGGAAATCGGCTGGTTCTATGCCTTCGGCGCGCTTTCGGCAGGCCGCGTCGGCACGGTCGCTATTTAGGGCTGCGGCCGAACGATGATCGGGCGATAGAGGATCGGCCTGTCCCAAGGATCGAAAGCCGAAGCGCTTCTGAGTTCCGCGCGCCGATCGAGATCGATGCGCTGCAGGCATTCGGCGAAGGCGTCGTTCTTCTTGGTGAAGCCGTAGGACCGGCATTTCGCCTCATCGGCGGCGCGGCGGTCCTCCGCCGACATGCAGCCCGCGCAAGCCGCCGCCAGCGCAACCGCCATCACAGTCTTTTGCCACATGGTGATCCTCCTCGAACCAAAGTGGAGGTTTATTGTAGACTTAATTATGGCCAGACGAAGCGGAGAGCCTTGATGCAGAGAGGCTGGCCTGTTGGGCCTGAAAGGCTCGGCTCGCCTATGACAGGGAGCCGGCTGCCTTGTGCCGACGGTTCACCTGCGCCGGCCGGCCGGCGATCGACAGCCGTGTCTCCTGCTTCGTCCGCTCGGCAACCACCTTGCCCCTGGCGATGACGCAGAGACGTTCAGGGCGCAAGCGAATGGCCTCGACCGGGTTGCCGGCGTCGAGGACGACGAGGCTGGCGCGCCTGCCGACGGCAAGGCCGAGATGGTCGAGGCTCATGATGGCGGCGTTGACGTTGGTGACCATGTCGAAGCAGCGCGCCATGTCGGCCGGGCTCGACATCTGAGCGACGTGCAAGCCCATGAAGGCGACATCGAGCATGTCGGCCGTGCCCAGCGAATACCAAGGGTCGAGCACGCAATCCTGGCCCCAACCGACGCGGATGCCCATGGCGAGCATTTCCTTGACGCGGGTCAGGCCGCGGCGCTTGGGGAACGTATCGTGGCGGCCCTGCAGCATGATGTTGATCAGCGGGTTGGGGATGGCCGACACGCCGGCCTCGGCGATCAGCGGCAACAGCTTCGAGACGTAGTAGTTGTCCATCGAGTGCATGGAGGTGAGGTGCGAGCCGGCCACCTTGCCCTGCAGTCCCAGTCGCTGCGTCTCATAGGCAAGCTGCTCGATATGACGGGACAATGGGTCGTCGGTCTCGTCGCAATGCAGGTCGACCATCAGGCCGCGCCTGGCGGCGATTTCGCAGAGCTCCGTCACCGAACGCGCGCCGTCGGCCATGGTGCGCTCGAAATGCGGAATACCGCCGACGATATCGACGCCCATGTCGAGCGCGCGGATGGTGTTCTCAAGCGCCGTCGGCGAACGGTAGAGCCCATCCTGCGGGAAGGCGACCAGCTGCAGGTCGATATAGGGCGCCACCGTCTTCCTGACGTCGAGCAGGGCTTCGACCGCGAGCAGGCGGTCGTCGCAGACATCGACATGGGTGCGGATGGCGAGAAGGCCCATCGATACGGCCCAGTCGCAATAGGCAAGCGCGCGCTCGCGCACCGCCTCGTGCGTCAAAAGCGGCTTCAGCTCGCCCCACAGGGAAATGCCCTCCAGCAGGGTGCCTGACGCATTGATGCGCGGGATGCCGTAGGAGAGCGTGGCATCCATGTGGAAATGCGGATCAACGAAAGGCGGCGATACCAGATTGCCATACGCATCGATCACCGTGCCCGCGGCAGCGTTCAGTTCGGGCTCGATCGCTGCGATCGTCTCGCCGATGATGCCGATGTCGGCAATCCTGCCGTCAGGCAGCGTGCCGCCGCGCACGATGAGGTCGAAATCCATCTTTCGTCATCCTCTTTCCAGAATCATCGTGCCATCGTGGCGCAAAAGTCACCTTGCCGCAGCCATTTCCTTCCGCGGCGGCGAAAGGTTCCCTCCGGCGGCAACTCGCTCTATAAGCCGCCTTTCGCCTCCGTGGCGAATTCGAAATTCGCGTCAGCCAGGCATGGGATCAGCCGTTTGTTTCGCTTCTTCCGCTCGACGGAGAACCAGCGCCTCATCGTAAGGCTGGTCAAGGAATCCTTCCGAGAACATAAGTTCGGATATGGCGCGGCCATATTGTCGATGCTGGTGGTGGCCGCCATGACAGGCGCCAGCGCCTGGATCCTGCGCGAGATCACGAACGAATTCGTCATCTACAAGCGACTGGACCGCGTGAACCTGATTGCGGCCGCGGTCGCCGCAATCTTCATCTTCAAGGGCGTCGCCAATTTCGTCCAGGCCTATTTCATGAGCCGCGTCGGCAACGCCATCATCGCCGACCGGCAGCGCAAGATCTATGACCGGATCCTCGCGCAAGGCATCGAATTCTACCATTCGACCTCGTCGTCAGACCTGATCACCCGCATGACCAACAATGCACAGGCCGCACGCAGCGTCCTTGACCTCGTTGTGACGTCCTATGTGCGGGATCTGGTGACGCTGATCGTGCTGGTGGCGGTGATGGTCTGGCAGCAGCCGGCACTGTCTCTGATCTGCTTCGTCATCGGGCCGGTCGCCATATTCGGCGTCAACCGCATCCTGAAGCGCGTCCGCAAGATTGCCGCGATGGAGTTCCGCTCGCTCGGCCAGATCGTGCATGTAATGCAGGAAACGGCAATTGGCGTGCGTGTCGTCAAATCCTTCAATCTCGAAGGCGCGATGCGCAAGCGCATGTACAAGGCGGTATCGGACGTCGAGAACCGCGCCAACAACATCGCAACGCTGGAGGCCGCCACCAGCCCGGTGATGGAAACGCTTGCCGGGCTGGCGATATCCGGCGCCGTCTTTGTCAGCGGCTTCCTGGTCCTGCAGGGTGGCCAGATGCCGGGCAACATCATGGCCTTCATCGGGGCGCTGCTGCTTGCCTATGAACCGGCGAAACGGCTGGCGCGCGTGCGCATATCGCTGGAAACCGGCATCGTCGGCGTGCGCATGATGTTTCAGCTGGCCGATCGGCCGCTGACCTTGGCCGAAAAGCCAGACGCCAAGCCGCTCAAGGCCGGGCCGGGCGAGATCAGATTCGACGATGTGAGTTTTGCCTACCCTGAGGGGCAGCCGGTGCTGGAGCGCTTCGACCTCACCTTGGCGCCCGGCAGGATGACGGCGCTGGTCGGGCCTTCGGGCAGCGGCAAGTCGACCATACTGAACCTGATCATGCGCATGTACGACCCGCAAAGCGGCAAGGTTCTGTTCGACGGCCAGGACATCTCCTACGCAACGCTGGCTTCGGTCAGGGAAAAGATCGCCTATGTCAGCCAGGACACGTTCCTGTTTGTCGGCACCATCATGCACAACATCCGGCTTGGGCGTCAGGACGCCACCGACGAGGAGGTGATCGCCGCGGCCAAGGCGGCCAATGCCCACGACTTCATCAGCGCCACGCCGAAAGGCTACGAGACGGATGTGGGCGAGAACGGCGCCCTGCTTTCAGGCGGCCAGCGCCAGCGCATCTCGATCGCCCGCGCCATGCTGCGCAACGCCGAAATCCTGCTGCTGGACGAGGCGACCAGCGCGCTCGACGCCGAATCCGAGGCCCTGTTCCGCGACGCGCTGCAGCAGCTGACGGTGGGGCGCACGACCATCGTCATCGCCCACCGCCTGTCGACCGTGCACCAGGCCGACACGATCGTGGTCCTGGAAGCCGGCAAGGTGGTGGAGAGCGGCTCGCACAAGATCTTGCTCAAGCAGGGCGGGCTCTATCAGAAGCTTTATGAATATCAGCTGATGCCGTGAGGCGGTGAGTTGGGGCGGGCAATTTTGCAGCGTCTGTGCTGCCCCTCATCCGCCTGCCGGCACCTTCTCCCCGTATAGTGACGGGGAGAAGGAAGAGGCTGCGCCCTTGCCGCCTCGTTTTGCAGCGCCGAAATTTGCGAAATCGCCGATGACGGCACCTTTCTCCCCGTCACTATACGGGGAGAAATGTCCGGCAGGACAATGAGGGGCGGCGCCGACCGCCCCGGATCGAAAACTACTCCGGCACGAACCTCACCGCGCCCTTGGCCGCGCTGGTTGCCATCGAGGCATAGGCGCGCAGAGCGGTCGTTACCTTGCGCTTGCGCATTTCCTCGGGCTTCCAGGCGCCAGCGCCCCTGGCCTCCATCGCCGCGCGCCGCGCGGCCAGTTCGGCTTCGCCGACCGCCAGATGGATCTTGCGGTTGGGGATGTCGATCTCGATCGTGTCACCTTCCTGCACCAGGCCAATCAGCCCGCCTTCCGCAGCTTCCGGCGAGACGTGGCCGATCGACAGGCCCGACGTGCCGCCGGAGAAGCGGCCGTCGGTGATCAGCGCGCAGGCTTTGCCGAGGCCTTTCGACTTCAGATAGCTGGTCGGGTAGAGCATTTCCTGCATGCCGGGTCCGCCGCGCGGCCCTTCATAGCGGATGACGACGACATCGCCGGCCTTGATCTCGTTGGACAGGATCGCCTTGACCGAGGCGTCCTGGCTTTCGAACACCCGGGCCGGGCCGGTGAATTTCAGGATCGACTCGTCGACGCCGGCCGTCTTCACGATGCAGCCGTCCAGCGCCAGATTGCCCTTCAGCACGGCAAGGCCGCCATCTTTCGAGAAGGGAGTGTCCGCCGAGCGGATGACGCCCTTCTCGCGGTCGAGATCGAGCTCGTCCCAGCGGCGATCCTGGCTGAAGGCGACCTGCGTCGGCACGCCGCCGGGTGCGGCCAGGAAGAAATCGCGCACGTTCTGGCTCGAAGTGCGGGAAATATCCCAATGGTCGAGCGCCTCACCGAGGCTCGCCGTATGCACCGTCGGCAGGTCGCGGTTGATCAGCCCGGCCTGGTCGAGCTGGCCGAGGATGGCCATGATGCCGCCGGCACGGTGAACGTCTTCCATGTGGACGTCGGATTTCGCCGGAGCCACCTTGCACAGCACCGGAACACGCCGCGACAGGCGGTCGATGTCCTCCATGGTGAAGTCGACTTCGCCCTCATGCGCCGCGGCGAGGATGTGCAAGACCGTGTTGGTCGAGCCACCCATGGCGATGTCGAGCGTCATGGCGTTCTCGAAGGCGCCCTTGGAGGCGATGCTGCGCGGCAGCGCCGTCTCGTCGTCCTGCTCGTAGTAACGCTGGGCGAGATCGACGACGAGATGGCCGGCCTCGACGAACAGCCGCTTGCGGTCGGCATGGGTGGCCAGCGTCGAGCCGTTGCCCGGCAGCGAGAGGCCCAAAGCCTCGGTCAGGCAGTTCATCGAATTGGCGGTGAACATCCCGGAGCAGGAACCGCAGGTCGGGCAGGCCGAGCGCTCGATGATCTTGACGTCTTCGTCCGAGATCTTGTCGTCGGCGGCAGCGACCATGGCGTCGACCAGGTCGAGCGCTTGCGTCTTGCCGGCCAGCACCACCTTGCCGGCCTCCATCGGCCCACCGGAGACGAAGACGGTCGGGATGTTGAGGCGTAAGCTGGCCATCAGCATGCCGGGCGTGATCTTGTCGCAATTGGAGATGCAGACCATGGCGTCGGCGCAGTGCGCGTTGACCATGTATTCCACCGAGTCGGCGATCAGCTCACGCGAAGGCAGCGAATAGAGCATGCCGTCATGGCCCATGGCGATGCCGTCGTCGACGGCGATGGTGTTGAATTCCTTGGCGACGCCGCCGGCCTTCTCGATCTCGCGCGCGACCAGCTGGCCGAGGTCCTTCAAGTGGACATGGCCCGGCACGAACTGCGTGAAGGAGTTGACCACGGCGATGATCGGCTTGCCAAAGTCCGAGTCCTTCATGCCTGTGGCGCGCCACAGGCCGCGAGCGCCGGCCATGTTGCGGCCGTGGGTGGTGGTGCGGGAACGATAGGCGGGCATGCATTTTCCTTGCTGTCTGCGTCGCGCTCGACTGGTGGCGCGGCGGAGCTGAATTCGGGCCGCAGGCGTTATAGACGCCATGGTGTGGTCTGGCCACAATTTTGCGCTGCGCCAGAAATTCGCCCGATCCGGTTGACGAAGGTGTTTCCGCCATATATAGCCGATTGGGTATATACCTTGCTGGCTATGGACATCTGATGGACCATCTGGACGCCACCTTCGCCGCGCTTGCCGACCCGACGCGGCGCGCGATCCTTGCCCGCCTCATCCAGGGTGAGGCTTCTGTGATGGAACTGGCCGAGCCGTTTGCGATGAGCCAGCCTTCGATCTCCAAGCATCTCAAGGTGCTGGAAGCCGCCGGGCTGATTTCGCGTGGCCGCGACGCGCAGCGCCGGCCCTGCCGGCTGGAAGCCAGGCCGCTTGCCGAAGCCAATGACTGGCTGGAACGCTACCGCAAGATCTGGGAGGGCAATTTTCAGCGCCTCGACGCCTTGCTGGGCGCAATGAAGGCCGAAAAGAACCCCGGCGACGCGAACCAATAGAAGGAAGCCGCGCGTATCCGCTCGAACGCTCGTTGAGAGAATAAAGAACCCGTGTCGGATCGCCAACTGGCCGAACGTCCTTGGGCAAACTGGGAAGCACAGGAGGATCATCGTGAGCACCACAATTTTGCCCGGCTCGACCGTCGCGACACTGACCGTGACGACGCCCAGCGACCGCGAAGTCCAGATCACCCGCGTCTTCGATGCGCCCCGTCCCATGGTCTTCGACTGCTGGACCATACCGGAACTTCTGAAAGGCTGGCTGCACGGCCCGGACGGCTGGCGGCTGACGGTCTGCGAAATCGACCTGCGGGTGGGCGGCGCCACACGCTATGTCTGGCAGCACCGCGACGGCCGCAGCATGGGCATGAGCGGCGCCTATCGCGAGATCGTGCGCCCGGCCCGGATCGTCGCCACCGAACTGTTCGATGAGGACTGGACTGGCGGCGAGACGGTCGGAACGGTGATCTTCGCCGAGCAGACCGGAAAGACCCTGCTGACGCAGACGGTGCTTTACGCCTCGCAAGCGGCGCGGGACGGCGCACTCGGCACCGGCATGACCACCGGCATGGACGCAAGCTATGCCCAGCTCGACGCCTATCTTGCTTCCCTCCAGGACGCCGCCAAGGGCGCCGCCTGACCCTTCCCCCAAAGAGAATGCCAAGGAGAGAGACCATGCAAAAGATCACCACCTTCCTGTGGTTCGACGGTCAGGCCGAAGAGGCCATGAACCACTACATCTCCATCTTCAAGAACTCGAAGGTACTGAGCGTGACGCGCTGGCCCAAGGGCCACGCTCTTGAAGGCAGCGTGCTGGTGGCCTCGTTCGAGCTCGACGGCGTCCCGTTCCTGGCGCTCAACGGCGGACCGCAATACAAGTTCACCGAAGCGATCTCGCTGTCCATCGACTGCAAGACGCAGGAAGAGGTGGACCATTTCTGGACCAGGCTCACAGAGGGCGGCGGTGAGCCCGGCCCATGCGGCTGGCTGAAGGACAAGTTCGGCGTCTCCTGGCAGGTGGTGCCGGAGCAATTGCCCAGGCTGCTGCAGGACCCTGATCAGGCAAAGGCCGGCCGGGCGATGAATGCGATGATGCAAATGGGCAAGATCGACATCGCCAAGATCGAAGAGGCAGCCAGAGGCTGAGCGAAGGCATCGCTTCGGGCAAATGATCTTTGTCCCATTCATGCCGGAACGATCAATTGCCAATGTCGGCGCTGCCCCTCATCACCCTGCCGGGCACTTCTCCCCGTATAGTGACGGGGAGAAATGGCTGGCCGCAACGCTGGCGTTCCCCTCTCCCCGTTCTTCACGGGGAGAGGGGAAGGGTGAGGGGCAGCGCCGCGCTAGATGATCTGACTCAAGCCGCCTTGTCGCGGACCTGATAGTCCTTCACCGCGGCAAAGCGGATCGCCTTCCAGCGCTCGGCTTCGTAGTTAAGCGAGAAGGCGTGCTGGGCGAGGAACACCGGATCATTGTCGAGATCACGGGCGATGTCGCCGCGATGCGCTTCGATGAAGCGCTGGACTTCGGCCTTGTCGTCGGCCGAGATCCAGCGGCAGACGGAGAAGCGCGACATCTCGAAATCGACCGGCAGCGTGTATTCGAAATTCAGCCGTTCCTTCAGCACGTCGAGCTGCAGCGCGCCGACGACGCCGACGATGGCCGGCGAGCCGTCCTCCGGCGAAAACAGCTGCACGACGCCCTCCTCGGCCATCTGGTGCAGCGCTCCCTTGAGCTTCTTGGCCTTCATCGCATCGCCAAGGCGGACGCGGCGCAGGATTTCCGGGGCGAAGTTCGGGACGCCCCGGAACAGGATCTCCTCGCCCTCGGTCAGCGTGTCGCCGATGCGCAGCGTGCCATGGTTGGGAATGCCGACGACGTCGCCGGCAAAGGCTTCGTCAGCGGTGACGCGCGTGCGGGCGAAGAAGAATTGCGGTGCCGACAGGCTCATCGGCTTGCCGGTGCGCACCAGCCTGGCCTTCATGCCGCGCTCGAGCTTGCCGGAGCAGACGCGGACGAAAGCGATGCGGTCGCGGTGGTTGGGGTCCATGTTGGCCTGGATCTTGAAGACGAAGGAGGTCATCTTGTCCTCGGTCGCCTCGACCTTGCGGCTGTCGGCCTCCTGCGCGCGCGGCGGCGGGCCAAAGGCGCCGAGCGCCTCGATCAGGTCGCGGACGCCATAATTGCGCAGTGCCGAGCCGAAATAGACCGGCGTCAGATGGCCCTCGCGAAAAGCATCGATGTCGAGCGGGCGGCAGGCTTCACGCGCCAGCTCCAGTTCCTCGATGAAGGCCTCGCGCTCGTTTTCCGGTAACAGACCGGCGACGCGGTTGGAATCGGGACCGTTGACCGGCGTGCGTTCCTTCTCGGCGTCGCCCTTGCGCACGGCATTCAGCGCCAGGTGATAGGTGCCGGCAAAGGTCTTGCCGCGGCCGATCGGCCAGGTGATCGGGGCGGTGTCCAGCGCCAGCTTCTGCTCGATCTCATCGAGTATCTCGAACGGGTCGCGGCTTTCGCGGTCCATCTTGTTGACGAAGGTGATGATCGGGATGTCGCGCAGCCGGCAGACCTCGAACAGTTTCAGCGTGCGCGGCTCGATGCCTTTGGCGGCGTCGATGACCATGACCGCCGAATCCACCGCCGATAAGGTGCGGTAAGTGTCATCGGCGAAATCCTCGTGGCCGGGCGTGTCGAGCAGGTTGAAGACATTGTCCTCATATTCGAAGGTCATCACCGAGGTGACGACCGAAATGCCGCGTTCGCGCTCGATCTTCATCCAGTCGGACCGTGTCTGGATGCGGTCCTTCTTGGCCTTGACCTCGCCGGCAAGCTGGATGGCGCCGCCGAACAGCAGCAGCTTTTCGGTTAGCGTGGTCTTGCCAGCGTCAGGGTGCGCGATGATCGCGAAAGTGCGGCGGCGCGATACCGCCTGATCGATGTCTTCAGCCAATTTATGGAATCCTGTCTGTGGCGCGGGCTTCTAGCAGCGCTTTCCCGGCCTGTCGACGGTTTTGGGCGGACAGGCCTTGACCGCACTTGAGCTTGGACCACCGCAATGGCATCAGGGAGCCCATTCGGAGAGAGTTCAGTATGAGCAGTGCGAAGGAAGTCATCGTCATCGGCGCCGGCATCATCGGCGCCTCCATCGCCTGGCATCTGGCCAAGGCAGGTGCACGCGTGACGGTGATCGCTGAGAGCGGCGCCGGCGGTGTCGCCACGCCGAATTCCTTTGCCTGGATCAATGCCAGCTGGGGCAATCCCGAGATCTATTACCGGCTGCGCACCCGTGCCATGAAGGAATGGACGCGGCTGGCGAAGGACCTGCCCGGCCTGCCGCTGGCCTGGTGCGGCAGCCTGTGCTGGGACATGCCGGTGGACAGGCTGGAAGCGCATGCCGCCGAGCATTCGTCCTGGGGCTATGGCGTCGAGCGTATCGGCCGCGAACAAGCGGCGCGCATTGAGCCCAATCTCGTCGAACCTCCCGATTTCGCTTTGCATGTAGCCGAAGAAGGCGTGGCCGAGCCGGTTGCGGCCGCGAAGGCCTTGCTGGCCGATGCCGAACGGCGCGGGGCGAACATGATCGTCGGAGCCGTCACCGCCCTGGTGCACAGCAACGGCAAGGTCACCGGCGTGGAGATTTCGGGGCAGCGGATTGCCGCCGACGAGGTGGTGATCGCTGCCGGCGCCGGCGCTCCGGCCATCGCCGAGACGGCCGGGATAAAGCTGCCGATCGAGACGCCGGCCGGCCTGATCGTCCACTCTCGCCCGTATAAAAAACTACTCAACGGCCTGGTGATGGGCGAGCCGCTGCATATGCGCCAGACGCTGGAGGGCCGCATCATCGTCGGTTCCGATTTCGGCGGCGGCGATCCGGGTCTGGACCCCGAAGCGACCGCACGCGACCTGTTCGCGACGGCGAAGAGCATGCTGCGCGGCGCCGACGGGCTGGAGCTGGATTTCCACACGATCGGTTACCGGCCGACACCTGTCGACGGCTTTCCAATCATCGGCCGCGCCGAGGGCGTCAGCGGCCTCTATGTCGCGGTCATGCATTCCGGCATCACGCTGGCGCCCGCCGTCGGCCTGTTTGCTGCCCAGGAGATCCTCGACGGCGAGCGCAATGCGCTGCTTACTCCGTATGGGCTTGGCCGTTTCGCTCAATAGCCAGGCGGGCGGCGGAAGCCGCCGGTGAGCGGCTCGATCGCCCTGGCGATGCCGAGCAGCCGTGCTTCCGACCAGCGCCTGCCGACCAGTTGCAGGCCGATGGGCAGGCCATTGCTGTCCTGGCCGCCGGGCAACGATAGCGCCGGATGGCCGGAATAGTTGAAGACCGCGCCATAGGCCGGCAACATCCAATAGATTTGCTGCTTGCCATCGATCTCGATCGACGTTCCCGGTTCGCAATGCGGAAACGCCGTGCACATCGCGACCGGGCACAGCAGCGCGTCGCAGGTTTCGAAGAACCGGTCCCAGGCGAGGATCGAGCGGTCGCGGCGGGCGAGCGCCTCGAACCAGCGCGAGAGCGGTGTCGGCTGCTCCGGTGCTTCCGGCTGCGCGGCCTCCAGCATCATGCCGATCAGTTCGCCGCCCTGTTCCAGATCGTCGTGCAGGTCGAGCTTCGGCAGTTTTGCTTCTTCCACCGCGGCGCCCTCGCCCTCCATCTGGCGAGCAAGGCGCTCGACGGCAGCGCTGATCTCGCCGGCCACCGGAAAGCCGGAAAAGGACGGCGCGATGGCAATGCGCAGCGCCTTGAGGTCCAGCTCGGGCATGGCCTCGACCGGTACCGGCGCGAGGTCGGTGTCGGCTCCGTCCGGCCCGGCGATGATCCGGTAGATCAAAGCCAGGTCCTCGACAGTCCGCGCCAGCGGGCCGAGACAAGACATCAGCCGCACGCTGCGCGCAGCGCCGCCGGGATCGGGAAAGGCGCCGGCCAGCGAGATCCGGTGCTCGGTCGGCTTCAGGCCATAGACGCCGCAGAAGCTGGCAGGCAGGCGGATCGAATCCTGCATGTCGGTGCCGACCTCGAACGGCGTCATGCCCGTTGCGACCGCGGCAGCCGCGCCGCCGCTGGAGCCACCGGCGGTACGATCGAGGTTCCATGGATTGCCGGTGCGGCCGAACAGCGGATTGTCCGACTGCCAATCACCCAGCATCGTCGCGACATTGGTCTTGGCCATCAGCACGCCACCGGCTGCCTTCAGCCGTGCGACCACGGGGCTATCCGCCTTCGCTACATAGTCGGCAAAGGGTGGAAAGCCGACCGTTGTTCTCATGCCTGCCGTTTGGTGCATGTCCTTTAACGTGAAGGGCACGCCGTGCAGCGGGCCAAGGATTTCGCCGCGCGCCAATGCCGCGTCGACCTGCCTGGCGCGTTCGCGGGCTCCTTCCCGGTCGAGAATGATGACTGCGTTGACCGCTCCGTTGTGCCTATCGATCTGCGCCAGATGTGCGTCCAGCGCCGCGACTGTGGAAATCTTGCGGTCACGGATGGCGGCGGCCAGTTCGATGGTCGAGGAAAAGACGAGGTCCATGACGAATGCTCCGGCTTTGGCCGCGCTTGCCTCACCAAATGGAGGATTGCGGCGCAGCTTCAAGCCAAGTTCAGCATTCGAGCATCGATGACGCTTGATCGGGATTGCGCCAATTTGCAATTAGACGACGAGTGCCAGCTTTGCGACGGCCGGCGCGAAAGGACGAATGGCCATGCCATCACTGCCGATGGTGACAAGGCTCGATGGCGGGATTGCCTGCCAGTCACCGCCATCGCGGTCGAAGGGCTCCGACACAATGCACCGCCCTGCGCCATGGCGAAAAACGGAGGTGTAGAGCGTCGGCGCATGGGCGTCGGTCGCATAGCGCACGGCGTAAAGCGCCTGCCCGTCCGAGAAGGCGGCGGTGAGTTTCAAAGCCGGCTCAAGACCTGCGCGGCGGGAGGCTTCGATGACGCGGCTGGTGGCGCGCGAGACTGCCCCCTGCGGATCGGCCAAAAGACCCTCGTCGATCATCAGCAGGAAAAAGAGTTCGGAATCGGTGGTGCCTTCGCGCTGGTCGAAGACGGCGTCGGAGAGCGAATTCTCGAGCGCGCGGCGGATCTTTTCGAAGCCGCCGATCTGGCCGTTGTGCATGAACGACCAGTTGCCGGAGATGAACGGGTGGCAGTTCATACGGCTGGTGGCGCCGCCGGTCGAGGCGCGCACATGGGCGAGGAACAGGCCGGATTTGATCTGCCGGCACAGGCTCTTCAGATTGGGATCGGACCAGGCCGGCAGGATGTCGCGATAGAGGCCAGGCTCGGGCCTGTCGCCATACCAGGCGAGACCAAAACCGTCGCCATTGGTCGGCGACTTGGCCTCCTGGGCGCAGTGGCTCTGGGCGATCAGCGAGTGGCAGGGCGCCGTGACGATATCTTCGAGGAAGACCGCTTCACCAAGATAGGCCGCCCACCGGCACATCGCTTCTACCGTCCGTTATGCGCGATCCATCAGAGCCGCCGGCTCCTTGGTCGCGTGCGAGCCTCTGTTGTGCGTCCGCTCGTAGAGCTCGCGGACGATTCGGCTTGCCGTAGTCTCGAACAGAAACGGCAAGAAAGCGTGAACGAGCGCGGCACCGGCAGCCATCGACAGGCGCGAGCAGAACCAACCGGCAAAGGCCATATGGCTGAAATAGGTCTCGCCCACCTTGGCCGGGTGCGAGGTGAAGAGCTTCGAAAGCTGCGTCATGGTGATCCCTCCTGCCGGGATAAGCCCCGATGCTGGGTATCCTGCCACAGGCCGAAGGTTCATTGGTCTCAATTTGTCCTTGTCATGGCCTACAATTTGGGACATTCATCCCAATATGGCGCAGGAAATCGATGAAATAGACCGAAGATTGCTGGCCGAGCTGCAACGCGACGGCACGCTGTCGGTCGACCAGCTTTCCGAAAGAGTATCGCTGTCGCGCAATGCCTGCTGGCGGCGGGTCAAGCGGCTGGAGGAGGATGGCGTCATCACCGGGCGGGTGGCGCTGGTCGACGCCGACAGGGTTGGATTGGGGCTATCGGTGTTCATCCTGATCCGTACCTCCAATCACGATCCCGACTGGCTGCACAAGTTCCGTGCGGCTGTGACCGGCTTTCCCGAGATCACCGGCGTCTATCGCATGTCCGGCGATCTCGACTATGTGCTGCGCGCCCGCGTCGCCGACGTCAAAGCCTATGACCGGCTCTACCAGCGGCTGATCGCCAAGGTGCCGCTGTCCGACGTCTCGGCCTCTTTCGTCATGGAGGAGATCAAGGAAACGACGGTCGTGCCGGTGGAACTGCGCTGAAACGGAACCGTCGCAAAAGAAAGCCGTTGATAGCTTGGCCGCCGAGTTGACTGGATCGGCGCTCTTGCCGATAGGATCGGCCTCATGCGCGCAGCTCTTTATCCCACTTCCGTCATCGGCCCTGCCGTCGGTTTCGTTCGCTTGCCACATGGCGAGGGTCTGCCGTTGCCAGCCTATGAAAGCTCGGGAGCCGCCGGCATGGACCTGCGCGCCGCAGTGCCGGACGACCGGCCGCTGCTGATCCTGCCTGGAAAACGCGCGCTGGTGCCGACCGGGTTGATCCTGGAAATCCCGGAAGGCATGGAAGGCCAGGTCCGGCCGCGCTCCGGCCTTGCTTTCAGGCATGGGCTGACCTGCCTCAACACGCCCGGCACCATCGACAGCGACTATCGCGGCGAGGTGAAGGTGCTGCTGATCAACCTCGGCGACGAGGACTTTGCCGTGACGCGCGGCATGCGCATCGCCCAGATCGTCTTTGCGGCGGTAACACAAGCAGTGGTCGAGGAGCGCACCTTGGCCGGCGGCACGGCGCGCGGCTCGGGCGGATTTGGGTCGACCGGCACCGCCTGATGAGCATACCGAAACTGGTTATCTTTGATTGCGACGGTATTCTGGTCGACACCGAGAATCTCGCCAATCAACGCCTCGCTGAATGGCTGAGCGCCGCCGGCTTTACAACCACGCTCGAATACTGCCGCAAGCATTTCTCCGGCCGCAGCATGGTCTCGGTGCAGAAGGAGATCGAGGCGACCGGCATCAGCCTGGGCGCCGATTTCGTCGACCGCTGGAACGCCGGCTTGCCGGATCTGTTCGCGCATGGCGTCGAGGCGATCCCATACGTTCGGGAGTTCATCGAGAAAGTCCGTGCGGCCGGCATCCCGTACTGCGTCGCATCGTCGGCGCGGGTGTCGAAGATGCATATCACGCTTGGCCAAACGGGGCTGCTGCCGCTGTTCGAGCACGCCATGTTCTCTTCGACCATGGTTGGGCGCGGCAAACCGTTTCCGGATCTGTTCCTCCATGCCGCGAAGACGATGGGCTGCGCGCCCGCCGACTGCATCGTCATCGAGGACAGCGTCGCCGGGACCGAAGCCGGCATCGCCGCCGGCATGCGGGTGTTTTCCTATCACGCCGATCCGTATTCCGACCCCGACGGCCTGGCGGAGGCCGGCGGCATCCTGTTCGACGACATGCGCGAGCTGGCCGGCCTGGTGCCGATCCACTGAGCTTTCAGCCGGTACACCCGGCTGTATGCCTCGTTTGTCCGTGCTAGCTTGATGCCCGCCAGCCCCGGGGCCACGCATGAACCTTTTGCTTCGCTTTGTCCTTTTCTGCCTGTTGCTGCCTTGCCTTGGGGCGACCGCGGGTGCGCAAGGCGTCGGCTTTCCCGATCTGGGTACTGCCCTGCCCGGTCACCAGGACGTCACCTATCTCGACCTTGCCAGAATGGTCATTCCGGACCTGAAGATGGGCACCGACGGCTTTTATGGTGGCACCTTGCCGATCGAGATGCGCCACATCGAGGGTCCGGATAGCGGTGGCTCGCCGCCGCCGACATCGAGCCTCCCCAATGCTGCCGTGCTCGGCATCAAGGCCGGCGGCAAGAACCGGCTGACCATGCTGTTCGACCTCGGCGACTCTCCCGACAGCGCCGAAGGTTATGCCGTGCTGGCGCTCTACGACATCACCGGCAAGCCGAAACTGCTCGACGCCGTCAATGTCGCCGTCGACAGGAGCACCTATTTTCGCGATCCCGGAGAACTGTCGATCGGTCCCGGCGATGACGTCCTCATCACCATGAGCACGCATTTCAATTCGAACCAGGGCTACGTGGCCACGCCGCTGATCATGGTGCGCAACGACCGGTTCGAACTGATCGACATGATCCACACGTTCGATGAAAATGTCTGCGCCTACAGGCGCACGCAGAACCTGGCCTTCCAGACAAGTGGCGGCGATCAGCCCTACGCGACGATCAAGGTGACTGTCACCGACGCCACCGTGCCGAGCGGCGAGAGCTGCGATGAGCCGCCACCCAAGGCCTCGTCGGACGATATTTCCGTCACCTATCATTGGGACAAGGCGGCGCCACGCTATGCGAAGGACTCCGACGCATTCGAGCGTTTGTCAGCAGATAACGCCAAACGCTTCTGAGCCAAACGCATTCGTTTGCCCGGCGGAAACCGGCACGATAGACTCCGCCCCACAATTCCGTATCTGAAGGAAGTCTCCATGGACAAGGGCAAGATCTTTCGCGACCTGCATGCCTCGACCTTCGTCATGCCCAATCCCTGGGATGTCGGCACGACGAAGCTCCTCGCCTCGTTCGGCTTCAACGCGCTGGCCACGACCAGCGCCGGCTTTGCCTTCTCGCGCGGCCTGCCCGACGGCGCGGTGACGTTCGACGCCATGATCCACCATTGCCGCGAGGTGACGGCGGCGACCAGCCTGCCGGTTTCAGCCGATCTCGAGCGCGGCAAGGGCGACAGCGCCGAGCGTGCCGCCGAAACCATCTTCGCGGCCGAGGCGGCCGGCCTTGCCGGCTGCTCGATCGAGGACCACACCGGCGATCCCGACAAGCCGATCTACGATTTTTCGCACGCGGTCGAGCGCGTCGCAGCAGCGGTCGAGGCGGCGCGCGCGCTGAAGCGCGATTTCGTCTTCACGGCGCGGGCCGAGAATTTCCTGTGGGGCAGGAACGACATCGACGACACGATCAAGCGGTTGCAGGCTTTCGAGAAGGCCGGAGCCGACGTGCTCTACGCACCCGGGCTCGGCGATATCGAGACCGTGCGCACCGTGTGCTCGGCGGTGAGCAAGCCGGTCAATGTCATGGCGCGCCCGGGCTTCACCGTCGCCGACCTTGCCCAGGCAGGCGTCAAGCGCATCTCGCTCGGACCGTGGCTGACCAATTTCGCCTTCGGCATGCTGGAGACGGCGGCGCGCGAGATCCAGCAGGACGGCACGTTCGGCTTCACCCGCTCCGCCATGCCGTTCGGCAAGCTGCAGGCGCTGTTTGGCAAGTCCGGCGAATGAGCCTTACGGTCGTCGATATGGCGGCGAGCCGCTGAGGATCGTCACCGGCGGCTTTCGCGTGCCGAAATCGCCTTGTGCAGATGCACCATGATGGCGGCGGCGAAGAGCGGCGTCACCAGATTGAGCAACGGCACGGCGAGGAAGGCAGCGATGGCCAGCCCAGCCAGAAACACCGTGCCGGCATACTGTCTGCGCAGGCCCTTGGCCTCGGCCTCCGGGCGAAAGCGCATGGCGGCGAATTCGAAGAACTCGCGCCCGAGCAGATAGCCGTTGACGATGAAGAAGGCGGCGATGTTGATGCCCGGCACCAAAAGCAGCAGCAAGGCGACGACGTTGCCGAGTATGACGACGCCGAAGAATTTTATTGACAGCACCAGCGAGCGCAGCGCCGGCACGGCGCGTCCGGGCGGATCGCCGGGATAGTCGGTGCGCTCGACCACTTCGGCGACATCATCGAGGAACAGGCCGGCGATGATCGCCGTCACCGGTGCGATGAGCAACGCCATCCCGAAGGCAAGAGCAATGGCGGCGACGAGGCCGCTCAGCCATCCGGCCCAGGACGGTAGACCGGGCAACAGCGCTTCGACCCACGGCAGGGCCAGCCAGTCGACAAGACCGGTCAGACCGAACCACAGCGCCACCAGCGCCAGCAGGGTCAGCCCGAGCGTCTTCAGGAAAACCGCTCGGAATTCGGGGGAGAACAGCTGACTGGCAGCGGCGCGGGCAGCGTCAAGGATCACGGCGTTTCCACCCCTGGGACAAAACGGACATCTCCGAGATAGGCGGCGACCCGACAGGCCACAAGGGCGACTTACCTACCCTGCGAGCGCTGCCTTGCGGGCCGGGATGGTCATGGCCGCCACGCCGGCGACGACAAAACCCATGCCGAGCCAGGCCGTCGAACCCAGGCTCTCGCCGAGGAAAAGCGCGCCGATGCCGACGCCGATCGGCACGCGCAGATAGGCTTGCGACGTCGTGCCGACCGAGCCCAATGTATGGATGAGGCGGAAAAAGATCGAGAAGGCGAGCGCGGTGGAAAACACCGACAGTCCAAGCAGCGCAAGGATCGACGCGGTCGAGGGCGAAAGCGTCCAGGGCCGATCGAAGACGAGGCTCAACGGTATGAGGATCGCCGCGCCGCAGATCATCGAGCCGGCGGCCGGCAGCATCGGGTCTAGTCCCCTGAAGTTGCGTCCGAAAATAGCGGCACCCGCGTAGCTGACGGTGGCGGCAATGACGGCAAGCTGCGCCCAGAGCTGGTGGCCAAGGCCGCCCAGCGCTTGCGCGCCGACGATGAGACATATGCCGGCAATGCCGGCGCCGACGCCGACCAGTTTGCGTAGCGTCACCGGTTCATGGCGGGTGATCAGCGCCGTCAGCAGGAAGGTGAAGATCGGCGAGGTCGCGTTGAGGATAGTGGCAAGGCCGGCATCGATCGAGCGTTCGGCGTCGGCAATCAGCGTGAACGGCACGACGCTGTTCAGGCAGGCCTGGAACATGAACCGGCGCCAGGTCACGGCATCCCTCGGCAAGGCGAGGCCGCGCCAGCGGATGAGCGCCAGCAGGATGCCGCCGGCGATCAGTGTCCTCCCTGCGATCAAGGTCACCGGCGGGATCGTCTCGACGCCGACCTTGATGAAGGAGTAGGACGCCCCCCAGAGCACGGCCAGCACGCCGAGCAGGGCCAGTTCGGTGGTCATGTCGGGCTTTGCGGGCATTGCTCGTTCGCACTTTCACAATTGATCGGACCGCTTCTAGCTCACGGCGAGGCGGAAATGTTTCGATCGCGACGCAACCATAGCCGCCATCGTCGTGGCTGACATGGTCCAGTTCGATGCGATGGCTGCCGCAGCCCCGGACATCGTGGCCGACGGCGAGTCGGCACGGCGGAAGGCGATGCCGATTTTCGGGGTAGGCAAAGCGGCTCCAACTCGCTAGACCCGCGCCCGGCCGGCATGGCAAAAAGCCGGTGGTTGTTGGCGGAGATATTGATGCCGGACTATGACGTGCTTTGCATCGGCAATGCCATTGTCGACATCATCGCCCAGTGCGACGAGGCGTTCCTCGAGACCAACGGCATCATCAAGGGGGCGATGAACCTGATCGACACCAGGCGCGCCGAACTGCTCTACAGCCGCATGGGGCCGGCGATCGAGGCGTCCGGCGGCAGCGCCGGCAACACGGCGGCGGGCATCGCCAGCTTCGGTGGCCGCACCGCCTTCTTCGGCAAGGTGTCGAACGACGCGCTCGGCGAAATCTACACCCATGACATCCAGGCCCAGGGCGTCGCCTTCGATACCAAACCCCTCGAAGGCGAGCCGCCGACGGCACGCTCGATGATCTTCGTCACGCCGGACGGCGAGCGCTCGATGAACACCTATCTCGGTGCCTGCGTCGAGCTCGGCCCGGAGGACGTCGAGGCCGACAAGGCCTCGGGTGCTGCGGTCACATATTTCGAAGGCTATCTGTGGGACCCGCCGCGCGCCAAGGAGGCGATCAGGCAGACCGCGCGGCTGGCGCATGCCGCGGGGCGCGAAGTGTCGATGACATTGTCGGATTCGTTCTGCGTCGACCGCTACCGCGACGAGTTCCTCGACCTGATGCGATCGGGTACCGTCGACATCGTCTTCGCCAACAGCCACGAGATCAAATCGCTCTACCAGACCGCCGCTTTCGACGAAGCGCTGGCCGCCATCCGCAAGGACTGCAAGATCGCCGCCGTCACCCGCTCGGAAAAGGGCTCGGTCATCGTGCGCGGCGACGAGACCGTCACCATCGAGGCGACGACGATCAAGGACCTGGTCGACACGACCGGTGCCGGCGACCTCTACGCCGCCGGTTTCCTCTATGGCTACACGACGGGACGCAGCCTGAAGGACTGCGGCGACCTCGGCTCGCTGGCGGCCGGGCTGGTCATCCAGCAGATCGGCCCGCGGCCGCGGCAGAATTTGCGCCGCGAAGCCGAGCAGGCGGGGCTGCTATAGTCTCGTTGCGTCACCCCTGATTGGCATCAAACGACGCCGCCTGTCGCGCGCCTGTCATAGAGCGCACCTAGACGCGATCGAGGCGTTTCGCGACTGATATTTCGAGACGCCCGCAGCCAGTCGGGGTGTCAAAAATGCAAGACAGCAGCCTGTCGGGTCGCTGCATCCGTTGTCGGCTCGATTTCCGCTTTCCGCTGTAGCCGTTCCACAACCGGCCGCAGCTGTGGAGGAGAGCGCGCGACCAGCAAGACAGATGCATGACCAGATTTCAAAATCCGATGGACGGAACTTCGCAGGAGGCCTTGGCGGGCCTGGTGGCGGAAGCTGTGCAACAGGCCCTGATCCAGCACGGCGTCCTCCTGGACACACAGGCCCTGGCTTCAGCCAGCGTGATCGCCGGCAGCATCGCTGCGGCACTTCCCTTCCTGTCGCAGACGGAGCGGCTTGCGGTCAGCTCCTTCAAGGGCGAATGGACTGCGCTCGCTACCGAATTCCTCCGCGCAATGGCGGACAATATCGCGCGCGGGGGCACGGCAAGCGCCGGCCCGGGCATGGCAAGTGCCGACAGCGCGGATGAGAGCCCTGCGCCGGGAAAGGACATCGAGAGGCTTGCATCCCCGCCCCTCCGCAAGCCGATCGATGATCTTCAGTCGATGCTGATCGAGGACTGGGCAGGCGAGGTCGCCGGATCGACCTATCTGGAGGAGAAGTTTCGCATACCGCGCTCGACGCTGCACCGCTGGCAAAGGCGCAACGAGGTCATTGCGCTGCGCAAGGGCGGCCGCAAGCATGCCTTCCCGCTGACCCAGTTCGTCGACGGCAGGCCTGCCGCGGGGATCAGCGAGGTGCTGGCGGCGATCGCCAATCCGAGGCTTGCCTGGTTCTGGCTGACCCGCCCTTCGCCCGAACTCGACGGCCGCATTCCGATCGAGATGCTGAAGCAGGACATGGTGGGCGACGTCGTGCCGGCCGCGCGCGATCTTTCGCCCGATTGACCTTCCGGGTTTGATCCATCGCTCGTGAGCCTCCTTCCCAGATATTAGTCGAATAAGTACCCTTCGAAAAACAGTCAAAATCCGCCTATCTCAAGCCTATTGAAATACAAATCTTGTGTCATTTGTTTCAGACGTGCCGCTTGTGCCATCTTGGCAAATGTATGACGTGACGCGAAAAGTCGTTTTTCGAACACAATCTCTGTTGAATGCCGCCGCCGCTCAGGCCATGTCGGGGGCGGAAGAACGGCGCGATGCGCGGCTTTCAACGTGGGGTGAAGCGGCAGGCTTCAGAGCCATGCCCGACCTGATTTGAACCTTTGACTGGAGATTCAAGAAAATGAACATCAAGAGCCTTCTTCTCGGCTCCGCTGCGGCTTTGATCGCAGTTTCGGGCGCACGCGCCGCCGACGCGGTCGTCGTCGCCGAGCCGGAACCGGCCGAGTATGTCAAGATCTGCGACGTCTACGGCGCCGGCTATTTCTACATCCCCGGTACCGAAACCTGCCTGCGCATCGGCGGCTACATCCGCTATGACGCCTCGTTCGGCGACGGTGGTCGTGTGCTGGACGGCCGGACAGCCACCGACGTCCAGGACGGCGACGTTCAGGACACCTGGAAAAAGAACGCGCGCTTCGCACTGAAGACCTGGACCGGCCAGGAAACCGAGCTCGGCACCTTGAAGACCTACACCGAGACCCGCTTCAACTACCCGAATGGTGGTCCCTCAAGTGTCTCGCTGAACTTCGCCTGGATCCAGCTCGGCGGGCTGCGGGTCGGCAAGGACGAATCCGTCTATGACTCGTTCATCGGCTATGCCGGCAATGTCGTACAGGACACGATCATTCCCTACGGCATCAAGGACACCAACCTGATCAGCTACTATTTCGACGCGGGCAACGGCTTCTCGGCGGTGGTTTCGCTCGAAGAAGGCTCCGGCGCGATTGGCACGATCGACAGCTATGTCCCGCACGTCGTCGGCGGCGTGAAGTACAATGGCGACTGGGGTGCGATCACCGGCGTCGTTGCTTATGACAGCAACTATGAAGAGGTGGCCGGCAAGGTTCGCCTCGACGTGAATGCGACAAAGGAACTGACCCTGTTCGTGATGGCCGGCTACGGCACCGACGACAACCTCTCGGACGCCAGCAACGCCATCCCGGCCAACGGCGTCGGCTTCTACAAGCCATGGACCGGCAACTTCGCCGTCTGGGGCGGCGGCACCTACAAGTTCAACTCGAAGACGGCCTTCAACGCGCAGGTCTCCTACACCGACGCCAAGGACTTCGCCGTGGCGGCGAACGTCGCCTACACCATCGTTCCGGGCTACACGATCACCGGCGAAGTCGACTATTACGACAATTTCGACGCGGACGACTCCGACGCGATCGGCGGCATCGTCCGCTTCCAGCGCTCGTTCTGAGAAATCCGCAATCTCGACGAAAAGGCCCGCGGCGAACGCTGCGGGCCTTTTTCATGTCGAGGGCCGAGGCCGTTGCGATGAGCGCGCCGCTCAGGCAGTCCGGCGATGCTTGCTGGCCGCAGGCTCCAGGGCGTCGGCGGTGACCAGCCGGTCGCGGCCGTTTTTCTTGCCGACATACATCAGCCGGTCGGCCAGCGCGACCAGAGCGTCGCCGTCGCCGGCTTCGGATGGATAGATGGCGACGCCGATGGTGCAGCCGACCTGGATGTCGCCATTCGGCGCTCGAACCTTGATGCGCAGCCGTTCCAGGACGCGTTCGGCGACGCGCACGGCCTTTTGCCTGGCTTGGTCCGATTGCCCCGAGAACAGGAAGGCGAACTCGTCGCCACCGAGCCGCGCCACGAAATCGTCGCTGCGCAGGACGGAGCGAAGGTGGTTCGACACGCGCTGCAGCAGCGCGTCGCCGGCCTCGTGGCCAAGCGTGTCGTTGACCTCCTTGAACCGGTCGAGGTCGATGAACAGAAGGCCGGCCGCCTGGCCGGTGCCGCCGCAGCGGGCGACCACCGATTTGAGCTCGTTGTGGAAGGCGCGCCGGTTGGGCAGGTCGGTCAGCAGATCGTGGTTGGCCGAATGGTCGCTCTGCTGCTTGGCGAGCTCGATCTCGCGCTTTTGCGCGGAGAGTTCCTCGTTGGCGACCTTCAGATCCTGCAGCAGCTCAGCGTTGAGGTCCTCGACAACCTTGCGGTCGCTGATGTCGACGACGAACCCTTCCAGGAATTCGAGCTCGCCGGCATCGTCCCAGACACCGCCGCCGATCTCGCGGACCCAGAGCGGTTCGCCGGCCTTCGGCACGATGCGATAGTCGACGTTCCAGTTGCGGCGCGCCTCGAGCGCGGCGTCGACGGCGGCATAGACCGAGGCAAGATCGTCCGGGTGGATGGCCGAGACATAGTCGCGCACGGCGTTGTGCACGAAATCCGTGGGCGGATAGCCGCTGACGGTGAAAATGCCGTCGCTGATATAGAGCATGGTGTAGGATTGATCGTTGCGGCAGCGGTAGAGATAGCCGTCCATGCGGCCGGTGATGCTGAGCAGCGCATCGAGCCGCTCGTCGTGGTAGACCCCGTGGCCGACCGCGGATGCAGGAACTCCGTCATGCTTCATGGCCGCACCCCCATTTGGCGGTCTGAGCGCGCCGCACATGCCGTTACGGCAAGTCGGCAAGAGGTTCCCTATACCCGATGGACGTTATCAATCTCTTATGGCTGGGGTGGGCTATCCGCACTTTGACCGATCCGATGACCACATCATGGCGCAGGACCTGCTGGCCAGCGGCCAGTTGGCGGCAATGTCGTCCGACCACTGGTAGGCGGCCCTTAACGGGCAACGCCTATTTCTTGGTGTTCAAGTAGACAATGGGAAACGCGCGGTCGTTGCCGAAACCAGGAGCCCGAGCGAACCAAATTCGCTTTCCAACGGATACGCCTCCACCGCCATAGAAGTTTGCTTTGTGATACATTAAATCTTTCCCATGGTCTGCGTGTATGAATCCCGTCGTGCTATTATTAATCTTGCTTATAACACCTAGCTCGTAGGGATCTAAGGAGTAGCACAGCGCCTCGCAATGTTTTACCAGCTCTTCCGCAGTTGGACGTTTGGATGGATCTTTCTTTAAACAATTAATTACTATTTCAAAAAGCTGCTTTCCAAGTTCCATAAATTGCACAGGACGAACTTGTTGAGGAAGCTCAGGCGCCACTGCATCAATTATCTTTGGTATCGACTTCAGACCAGTTCCAAAAGGCGGCACTCCCGAGAGAAGTCGATATATTATAGCAGCAATCGACCACACGTCAGATGGCATGGTTGCCACCTTGAAATCGTTTATACTTTCTGGAGACATGTAGGGAATTGCTCCCAACACAGTTTTTAATTGCGTTGTACCCTGAGACCCAGCCCACGCGCCTATCTCATCTTCCGCCAACTTTGCTATACCAAAATCCGTGATTTTGGCTCCTTCAAATTTCCAGCCGCCTACGATCGTAATGTTGCTTGGCTTGAGGTCACGATGAACAACTTTTGCTGCATGAGACGCAGCCAATCCCTTTGCCAGCTGATGCATCAATCTTGCGCACGTAGTCGGCGGCAAGAATGGCAAGTAGATTGACATCACCGTCTCCAGATCAGCCCCGTGAACCAGTTCTTCCACCAAGAATGCTCGATCGTCCGGTTCTTCAAGGTAATCCAATGTTTTAGCTACATTTGCCTGATTCACCTTTGCACTAACAACTGCGGATTGCCTGAAACGCTTCGCACCGGCATCATCCTTCGGGGTCTTGAGTGCAACCTCTCGGCCAAAGAGCTTATCTTCGGCCAGGTACACATGCTGCATGCCCCCCGCGTTAATCCATGACTTCGGCTGGTACCGCCCCCCTATCGGAGGCGTGTCCGCTGTAAGTGGACCATTCATAGCACAACCTCCGGATGAGAAACATCGGCAGTTATAGAGGTTCTGTAACCATTTGGGGGCCCAAGCACTATCACGGACGCTCCGACGAGTTTATCTCCAACAATCATCTGCTTATTATTTCGTCGCACATGCCCTGAAACAGCCGTAACCGAGAAATCGTACCCATCGTATTTTAGGCTTACCGTGTCAGATCCAACAGTTAACTTAACATTCCGAGACAGAGCACTCAAGCTGTGAACTTGCGCACCGTTTGTAATCAACATCCTATGCTTGTCAAATAGTAATTGGCGCGAAAGCACTAGTCGCACCTCTTCTGCGCTCGGCCTATCTTTCGGACTTTGGGCTATTGTTCGATTCATAACTGTCGCGATACTCGGTGGAAACGCGATGCCTAGCGCGGCAAAATCAAAACAAGGGAGCGTCGGCGGGATATGGTACAACTCCGCCGGTATCTTGCCGCCACCAAGAAGCCACAAGGACGAGACGCCAATCGCGAAGACGTCAACTGCGGTGGTGAAGTTGTGATTACCTGACGCATCGGTCTGAAATATCTCCGGCGCTGCGTACCCCTTTGTATAGTAGAGCACTTGCGTTTTCGCATCAGTTGCCAATTTCGCCAACCCGAAATCGAAGAGTTTAAGGACTCCGGCACCGTCAAATTTCATGTTCTCGGGCTTAAGGTCACGGTGCAGCCGGCTGTGGGCATGGACCTCTGCAATACCCGCGAACATCGGATAAAGTGCCCTCAGAGCCGCTGTCATATCAATAGGCGCCGGGAGCGGCGCAAGGTCAGGGCCATCAATGAACTCTTCGACAAGACCAACAATTTCACCGCCGTCATAGATGACGTCTAAGACCTGAACGACATACTTAGATCGAATGGCTGAGAGGGCCGCCAGCTCATCCATCAAACGATGCTTTTTCGATTCCCGGCTTAAGGCCCTTAACAACGACGCGGCGCTGAAGATGAGAATCTTCGCACAGGCAGGTATCTGACATTCCCCCGCCGTCGAGCACCTTTAGTACTTTGGCGTACCTTGGTGGCAGACTAATCATCCGAACTGCTCCCGTCAGCTCCGAACTTGATACTAAGTTGAGGTCGCTGAGGCTTAGTCTTTTCTTTAGAACCTGTCACTTTTTCACGCACGTTGCGTTTTGATCCAACCTTGTTATTCGGCTTGGAGGACTTTTCACGTTTTGGTGCCGGATGGCTACTAGCGATCCGCTTAACCGGGCGGTCTGTGGAGTCAGCCCCACCACCTTGCAGCCAGAGTTCGAGTGCACCTGAGGGACTCCAAACCATCAACGTTGATCCACCGTGAAACTGCGGCACAGGAGAAAAATCCGCCATGGATAGCGCGATGGCTGTAGCATTGTCTGCAACGTTGGTTGCGTCTGCGATATAGGTGAGCCTCCTTACCGCATCGACTGCACCACGAGTATTACGAAAAACCCCCTCAAGGATCTTTCTCCCCAGACTGTGAGCTCCATCCGACGTTAGTAAAAAGCGCTTTCTGACCTGTCCATCGACAGGAAAAATGTGGGGGTCAATAGAAATCACCGATCCCAATAAACTGCAGCAGGCGACTGTCGAGGGAGTCCTCGTCGGCCTGAGAACCTTTGACCACACCTTCGATAGTATCGTCCCTAGTGAGAAGAACCAACCCATCAGTATCATCGATGGAATATAGACGGCTATCTCCAACATGGACGGCCCAACTATGACCTGTACCCAATGCAACCAACGCTGTAAGTGTTGTGCCTCCATTTCCACCTAGCTGACGATAGACTACATCATTGGCGTTTCGCACGGCAACGGAGATTACAGGCGGCGAAAGATTATCAAGATTAGAAACCAGCCCTGCTAAAAACTCGCTAGTTGCAAGCGTGGCCGCAACGCCACCTTCCGCCATACCTCCCATCCCGTCGCAGACAACTCCTACCAAGGCAGCAGCACCGCTTTTAGAAACCATGTATGCGACGGCAGCCCGGTCTTGATTGTCTTCTCGAACCGGGCCTCGCAGCGATCCGATAGCCAGTCCAGGAGCCGACTGAGTGCTCCTTCCGGAAACACCACGTTCCAAAAAAAACTGAAGCCTCCTTGAAAGCTCTTGGTTCACAGTCGCCCCTTCGTCTCGGTCTGCGCTGATTTTGACATGGCTCCACATAGGCTGTCCAACAAACACGTGCACTAGGGGACGGAAGCTTGCCCCCCAATTGCTCTTATGCAGCCATTTCTCAGGCCCCCGCCGTATACGCCGCAATCGCCGCCATATTCACGATGTCACTGTCCTTGGCGTTCAGCGAGACAATCTGCACCGGCTTGTTGAGGCCGACCAGCAGCGGGCCGATGACGGTGGAGCCGCCGAGCTCCTGCAACATCTTGGTCGAGATCGAGGCCGAGTGGAATGCGGGCATGATCAGCACATTGGCCGGGCCAGTGAGCCTTATGAACGGGTATTGCGCCATGGCACGGGCATTCAGCGCCACGTCGGCGGCCATCTCGCCGTCATACTCGAAATCGACGCGGCGCTTGTCGAGGATGCGCACCGCTTCCTGCACGCGCTCGGAGCGTTCGCCCTGAGGATGGCCGAACGTCGAGTAGGCGAGCATGGCGAGCCTCGGCTCGTAGCCCATGCGGCGGGCAAAGCCGGCCGCCTCCTCGGCGATGTCGGCAATCTGCTCGGCATTCGGCATGTCGTGCACGGCGGTGTCGGCGACCAGCACCGTCCGTCCCCGCGCGAGCACGATCGACACGCCGATGACGCGGTGGCCGGGCTTGGCGTCGATGATGCGGCGGATGTCGTCGAGCGCCGTGGAATAGTTGCGGGTCACGCCGGTGACGATGCCGTCGGCATCGCCCAGCGCCACCATGCAGGCGGCGAAATGGTTGCGATCGTTGTTGATCAGCCGCTGGCAGTCGCGGAACAGGAAGCCTTTGCGCTGCATGCGCTCGTAGAGATAGTCGGTGTAGATGCCGTTGCGGCGCGACAGCCTGGCATTGATGATCTCGATGCCCTGCTTGTTGAGCTCGATGCCGGCTTGCTTGGCATTCTCCTTGATGACGTCGTCGCGGCCGAGCAGGATGGCGGTGCCGAGCTTCTGGTTCACATAGGAGACGGCGGCGCGCATCACCTGCTCTTCCTCGCCCTCGGCGAAGACGATGCGCTTGGGCTGGCGGCGCACGCGGTCGTAGATGCGCTGCAACGTCGAGGCGATCGGGTCGCGGCGGGCCGAAAGCTCCTGCGCGTAGCGATCGAGATCGAGGATCGGCTTGCGGGCGACGCCCGAGTCCATCGCCGCCTTGGCGACCGCAAGCGGGATGGCCGCGATCAGGCGCGGGTCGAACGGCACCGGGATGATGTAGTTGGGGCCGAATTTCGGCCGGTTGCCCTGATAGGCGGCGGCGACGTCGTCGGGCACGTCCTTGCGCGCCAGTTCGGCCAGCGCGTGGGCCGCGGCGATCTTCATCTCGTCATTGATGGTGGTGGCCCTGACATCCAGCGCGCCGCGGAAGATGTAGGGGAAACCGAGCACATTGTTGACCTGGTTCGGATAATCCGAGCGGCCGGTGGCCATGATGGCGTCGGTGCGGATCTCGGCCACTTCCTCCGGCGTGATCTCCGGATCGGGATTGGCCATGGCGAAGATGATCGGGTTCTTGGCCATCGACTGCACCATCTTGGTGGTCAGCGCGCCCTTGGCGGAGACGCCGAGGAAAACGTCGGCGCCGTCCAGCGCTTCGGCCAGGCTGCGCGCCTCGGTCTTGACCGCATGCGCCGACTTCCACTGGTTCATGCCTTCGGTGCGGCCTTGAAAGACGACGCCCTTGGTGTCGCACAGGATGATGTTTTCCGGCGAAAAACCCATCGCCTTCATCAGTTCGATGCAGGCGATGCCGGCGGCACCGGCGCCGTTGCAGACCATCTTCGTGGTCTTCATGTCGCGGCCGGTGATCTCCAGCGCGTTGATCAGGCCGGCGGCCGAGATGATGGCGGTGCCGTGCTGGTCGTCATGGAAGACCGGAATGTCCATCAATTCGCGCAACCGCTGCTCGATGATGAAGCACTCGGGTGCCTTGATGTCCTCGAGATTGATGCCGCCGAACGAGGGCCCGAGGTAGCGCACGCAGTTGATGAACTCGTCGGCATCCTCGGTGTCGACTTCGAGGTCGATGGAATCGACATCGGCGAAGCGCTTGAACAACACCGCCTTGCCTTCCATCACCGGCTTGGAGGCCAGCGCGCCGAGATTGCCGAGACCGAGGATGGCGGTGCCGTTGGAGATGACGGCGACCATGTTGCCGCGCGTCGTATAGTCGAAGGCGCGGCTCGGATCCTCGGCGATGGCGCGCACGGGAACGGCGACACCCGGCGAATAGGCGAGGCTCAGGTCACGCTGCGTCGCCATCGGTTTTGTGGCGACGATCTCCAGCTTGCCCGGGCGGCCCATGGCATGGAATTCCAACGCCTCCTGGGCGCTGACGGAGGGACCGCTGTTTTCGGTTTTCCTGGCCATGATGCTCTTGATTTCCTCGCCGGTGCGGCACCCTTGAGATGGATGCCATGTTTTTGTGAGCTTCCGGATTAAGGCCACACGAGGACGCTGTAAACCGCCAAGCGATCCGGAAATGCGCTTCCAGCATGTCGCGGGCTGTTGGCGGTCCGGCGCTGGCAACAGCAGGAGCGGCCGCTTCTTCCCCTGCTTTTCGAGCCGCCGGCATTAAACCGCGCCATCACATCTGCTAGCGTGCTGGCATGAACATGCACACGCCAACCGAGCCCGACGCCCCAGAGGCGATGACGCCTACGCCCGCCGCCGCGCCAGCCGGCGCCACGCCGATGATGGAGCAGTACATCGAGATCAAGGCGGCGAACCCGGATTCGCTGCTGTTCTACCGCATGGGCGATTTCTACGAGCTGTTCTTCGACGACGCCGAAAAGGCGAGCCGGGCGCTCGGCATCGTCTTGACCAAGCGCGGCAAGCACCAGGGCCACGACATCCCGATGTGCGGCGTGCCGGTGCATGCGGCCGACGACTATCTGCAGAAGCTGATCGGCCAGGGTTTTCGTGTCGCCGTCTGCGAGCAGATCGAGGACCCGGCGGAAGCCAAGAAACGCGGCGGCAAATCGGTGGTGCGCCGCGACGTGGTGCGGCTGGTGACGCCCGGCACCATCACCGAGGACAAATTGCTGGCGCCGTCGGAATCAAGCTTCCTGATGGCGCTGGGGCGGGTGAAGGGCGGGGCCGCCGAGCATTCCTTCGCGCTGGCCTGGATCGAGATGTCGACCGGCGTCTTCCGCGCCGCCGAAACCACCGCCGACCGGCTGCTGGCCGACGTGTTCCGCGTCGATCCGCGCGAGCTGATCGTCGCCGAACCGGTATTCTACGACCCGGAGCTGAAGCCGGTGTTCGACGTCATCGGCCGCGTCGCCAGTCCGCAGCCGCCGTCACTGTTCGATTCGGCATCGGCGCCTGGGCGCATAGCCCGCTTCTTCGAGGTGGCGACGCCGGACAGTTTTGGAACGTTTTCCCGCGCCGAGCTGTCGGCGATCTCCGGCACTATTGCCTATGTCGAGAAGACGCAGAAGGCCGAGCGGCCGCCACTGTCGCGGCCAGAGCGCGAGGAAGCCGGCTCGACGCTGTTCATCGACCCGGCGACGCGCGGCAATCTGGAGCTGCTGCGCACTTTGTCGGGCAGTCGCGAGGGTTCGCTGTTCAAGGCGATCGACCGCACGGTGACCGGTGGCGGCGCACGCCTGCTGGCCGACCGGCTGATGGCGCCGTTGACCGACCCGGTGGCGATCGGCGCCAGGCTGGATTCGGTGTCGTTCTTCCGTTCCGAGACGCGGCTCTGCCAGGCGGTGCGGACGAACCTGAAGAGCGTCGCCGACATGCCGCGCGCGCTGTCCAGGCTGGCGCTCAACCGCGGCGGTCCGCGCGATCTCGGCGCGCTGCGCGCCGGCTTCGAGGCGGCAGGCGCGATTGCCGAGATCTTTGCCGCGACCGCCCTGCCCCACGAATTGGCGGCAGCGCTCACCGCCATCAAGGCATTGCCGCGCACGCTCTCAGAGCATCTCAGCCAGGCACTCAGCGAGGAGCTGCCGTTGCTCAAGCGCGACGGCGGCTTCGTGCGCGGCGGCTACCATCCCGAACTCGACGAGATGCGGGCACTGCGCGACGAATCCCGAAAAGTGATCGCCGGGCTGGAGCGCTCGCTGATCGAGGAGACCGGCATCCGCTCGCTCAAGATCCGGCACAACAATGTGCTCGGCTATTACATCGAGGTGACCGCCAATCACCACTCGATCATGACCGGCAGCGACGGCGCCAAGGCGCGCTTCATCCATCGCCAGACCATGGCCAACGCCATGCGGTTTACCACGACGGAGCTCGCCGAACTCGAGACAAAAATCGCCAACGCGGCCGACCGGGCACTGAGCATCGAACTGGCCACTTTCGACAGGCTGACGGCGGAGGTGGTGGGCGAAGCAGACAGCATCCGCGCCGGCGCCGAGGCGCTTGCCGTGATTGACGTGTCGGCGGCCCTTGCCCTGCTTTCGGAAAGCGAGGCCTGGTGCCGTCCGGTGGTGGATTCCAGCCTTGCCTTCGATATCTCCGGCGGGCGGCATCCGGTGGTCGAACAGGCGTTGCGGCGTTCGGGCGAAGGACCGTTCGTCGCCAATGATTGCGACCTGTCGCCGGAAGGCGGCGCGAAGAACGGCGCGATCTGGCTGCTGACCGGCCCCAACATGGGCGGCAAATCGACCTTCCTGCGGCAGAACGCGCTGATCGCCATCCTTGCCCAGACCGGCTCGTTCGTGCCGGCGACATCTGCCCATATCGGCGTCGTCGACCGGCTGTTTTCGCGGGTAGGCGCCTCGGACGACCTGGCGCGCGGGCGTTCGACCTTCATGGTCGAAATGGTCGAGACGGCGGCGATCCTCAACCAGGCGGGTGAACGCGCACTCGTCATCCTGGACGAAATCGGCCGCGGCACCGCCACCTTCGACGGCCTGTCGATCGCCTGGGCGGCGGTCGAATATCTGCATGAGAAGAACCGCTGCCGGGCGATCTTCGCCACCCACTTCCACGAGATGACAGCGCTGGCCGGCAAGCTGCCGCGGCTGCACAACGTCACCATGCGGGTCAAGGAATGGGAAGGCGACGTGGTCTTCCTGCACGAGGTCGGCAAGGGTGCCGCAGACCGCTCCTACGGCGTCCAGGTGGCGCGGCTCGCCGGCCTGCCGGAAGTGGTGGTCGGGCGGGCGAAGGAGGTGCTGCACCAGCTGGAGGAAGGTGAGGTTTCGGGCAAGGCCAACCGGCTGGTCGACGATTTGCCGCTGTTTTCGGTGGCGGTGAAGCGGGAAGCGCCGAAACCGGTCAAGAACGATGCCCTGGGCGAGGCACTGGGCGCGATCAATCCTGACGAGATGACGCCACGCGAGGCGCTGGAGGCGCTGTACAGGCTGAAGGGGATGGCGGGGAAGTAAGAGCGGCGTCGCCGAAGCTGCCGCTCAAATCATCTCCAGCCCGCGCTTGCGGGTCGGCGGCGGAAAGGCGCGGTCGAGGTCGGCGAGATCCTGTGGCGTCAGCTTGATGTCGAGCGCGGAGGCGTTCTGGCGCACATGCTCCTGCTTCGTCGCTTTTGGTATTGCGATGACGTCCGGCTGTGCCATCACCCAGGCAAGCGCTATCTGCGCCGGGGTAGCATTGTGGCGGGCGGCGATGGCCTCGAGCCTGGTGTTGCGCGCCAACGCACCCTGCTCGACCGGCGAATAGGCCATCAGCGGAATGCCGCGTTGCCGGCTCCACGGTGCAAGGTCGAATTCGGGGCCGCGCCGCGACAGATTGTAGAGCACCTGGTTGGTCTGGACACTGCCGCCGTCAGGCAGGCCGACCAGTTCCTCCATCTCGTCGGTGTCGAAATTGCTGACGCCCCAGGACGGATTTTGCCGGCCTTTTTCAGCGCCTCGAACGCCTCGACCGTCTCCGCCAAAGGCACGCTGCCCGGCCAATGCAAGAGATAGAGATCGATCCGGTCGGTGGCGAGGCGTTTCAGGCTGCTCTCGCAGGCGCGCTGCACGCCGGAGCGCGAGGCATTGGAGGGCAGCACCTTGGAGACCAGGAAGGTCTCGTCGCGGCGCCCGGCAACAGCCTCCGCCACCACCTCCTCGGCGCCGCCGCTGGCATACATTTCGGCGGTGTCGATCAGCGTGACGCCAAGGTCCAGGCCGAGCTGCAGAGCCTTCACCTCATCGGCACGGCGACGGGCATCCTCGCCCATTTTCCAGGTGCCCTGGCCGAGCACGGCGACGGCTTCGCCGGAGGGCAAAGTGGTGGTTCTGATCGTTGACGGCATGGCATGCTCCACTTGGTGCCGGATCGCAGCACAGGCGACGTGGGAAATCCAGACGAATGTCCCGTCCGGACGGTCCCGGCCTGCTGCTACTTCACCGGATGAGCGGCGAGCCAGGCCTGCATCTCTTTGATCTCGGCTTCCTGCGCGGCGATGACGCCTTCGGCCAGCTTGCGGATTTCCGGATCCTTGCCGTTGGCAAGCTCGACCTTGGCCATGTCGATCGCGCCTTGATGATGCGGGATCATGCCGCGAACGAAATCGAGGTCGGCATTGCCGGTACTTTCGATCGCCATCATGTCGGCGTGCATCTTGTCCATCGCCGCCTTGTACCCAGCGGCCGAAGGGCTGTCGGCGCCCATCGCCATGCCGGACATGTCGTGCTTCATCTCCTCCGATTGTGCAGGAACGCTTTCGAGGAACACTGCGAGCAGCATTCCCGCCGCCATCAGCAAAAGCACAATCTTCTTGGCCAAATTCATCCGTGATCTCCTGTTGAATGGAATTCCGTATTTGGGAGCTTTGCTCAGAGTTTCAACGTTCTCAGCCGCAACGCGTTGCCGATGACCGAGACCGAGGACAGGCTCATCGCCGCCGCCGCCAGCATCGGCGACAAAAGCGTGCCGGTGAGCGGGTAGAGCACGCCGGCGGCGACCGGTACGCCGAGCACGTTGTAGAGGAAGGCGAAGAACAGGTTCTGGCGGATGTTGCGGATCGTCGCCTGGGCAAGCGTGCGCGCCCTGACGATGCCGTTGAGGTCGCCCTTGACCAGGGTGATCCCGGCGCTTTCGACCGCGACATCGGCGCCGGTGCCCATGGCGATGCCGACATCGGCGGCAGCAAGTGCCGGCGCGTCGTTGACGCCGTCGCCGGCCATGGCGACCCCTGCGCCTTTCGAGCGCAATTCCTCGACAAGGGCCGCCTTCTGTTCCGGCAGCATGCCGGCGCGAACCTCGTCGATGCCGAGCCTGCCGGCTATGGCCTTGGCCGTGCGCTCATTGTCGCCGGTCGCCATGATGATCCTCAAGCCCCTGTCATGCAGCGCCTTGATCGCCTCCGCTGTCGTCGCCTTGACCGGATCGGCGACGGCGACGATGCCGGCCAGCCTTTTCCCCACGGCAACGAACATCACCGTCTTGCCGTCCGTTTGCAGCGCCGTTGCCTGTTCACCGAGCGGCGCGGTGACGATGCCGAGATCGGCCATCATCGCTGCGTTGCCGAGCGCAACTTTGCTGCCCGACACCGTGCCGGAAACACCCTTGCCGGTGACCGCCTCGAAATCGCTGGCGTCGGCGACCTTCAGGCCCCGTTCGCCGGCGCCATCGACAATGGCCTCGGCCAGCGGATGCTCCGAGCCCTTTTCGAGGGCGGCAGCGAGTGCCAGCAATTCATTCTCCGCCATGCCTTCGGCGGCGACGACATCGGTCAATCGCGGCCGGCCCTCGGTCAAGGTGCCGGTCTTGTCGACGATCAGCGTATCGACTGAGGCAAAGCGTTCGAGTGCCGCGGCCTCCTTGATCAGCACGCCGGCATGGGCGCCGCGCCCGGTCGCGGTCATGATCGACATCGGCGTCGCCAGGCCGAGCGCGCAGGGACAGGCGATGATCAGAACTGACACCGCCGAGACGATGGCGAAGATCAGGCTGGGCTGGGGACCGAGGATTGCCCAGGCGACGAAGGCGATGATCGCGACCAGCACGACGGCAGGGACGAAATAGAAGGAGACGCGATCGGCCAGCCCCTGGATCGGCGCGCGCGAACGCTGCGCCTTGGCGACGAGCTCGACGATGCGGGCCAGCGTCGTCTCGGCGCCGATCCGCTCGGCGCGCATGACCAGCGAGCCGTTCTTGTTGAGCGTGCCACCGGTCAGGGCATCGCCTTCGGTCTTTTCGACCGGCAGGGGCTCGCCAGATATCATCGATTCGTCGACCGAGGAGCGGCCTTCGAGCACGGTGCCGTCGACCGGCACGGCATCGCCGGGGCGGATGCGCAGCCGGTCACCGGCCTTGACCGTGTCAAGCGGCACGTCCGTCTCGGAACCGTCCGCGCCGATCAGCCTGGCCGTCTTCGGCGCCAGGTCTAGCAAGGCGCGGATCGCCGAGCCGGTCTTTTCACGGGCGCGCAGTTCGAGAACCTGGCCGAGGAACACCAGCGCGACGATGACGGCGGCGGCCTCGAAATAGACCGGGACAGTGCCGCCGTGGCCGCGGAACTGATGCGGAAATATATCCGGAAACAGCGTGGCGACGACGCTGTAGAGGTAAGCCGCGCCGACGCCCAGCGAAATCAGCGTCCACATGTTGGGGCTGCGGTTGAGGACCGACTGCCCGCCACGATGGAAGAAGGGGAATGCCGCCCACAGCACCACCGGGCTCGCCAGCGCCAGTTCAAGCCAGGCCTTCGACCGATCGTCGATGAGGCTTTCGAAGCTCAGACCGAGCATCGGCGCCATGGCGATGATCAGCAAAGGCAAGGACAGCACCGCGCTGACCCAGAAGCGCCTGGTGAAATCGACCAGTTCCGGGTTCGGCCCCTCGTCGCCGGTCGGCACGCCCATCGGCTCCAGCGCCATGCCGCAGATCGGGCAGGCGCCAGGCTTGTCGCGAATGATTTCGGGATGCATCGGGCAGGTGTATTGCGTGCCTTTCGGCATCGCCTGCGGCTCGGGCCTATCGCCGAGATATTTCGCGGGTTCCGCCTCGAACTTCGACCTGCAGCCGGCGGAACAGAAATAGAGGCCCTGACCCTCGTGACGCAAAAAGTACTTTGCGGTGGCGCGGTCGACGCTCATGCCGCACACGGGATCGGTGGCCGTCAGGTATTTTTCCGGCTCGGCGACGAATTTCGCGCGGCAACGCTCGCTGCAGAAATGGTGAACCTGACCGCCATGCTCGGCCATCGGCTTGCCGACGGCCGGATCGACGGTCATGCCGCAGACCGGATCGCGGATGACGGCCGCCGCGCCTGGCGCGGCACCTTTCGCGGAGCAGCAGCCTCCGGCGTGCGCGTGATGATCATGGTCGGAATGGGCCATCCGGAATGCCTCTGATGTCTCGATCTGGTGCGGAAGTAGGGCTTCCAGTAACTGGAAGGTCAAGGGCCAGTTTCGACTTTTCGTGCCGTGGCGCAGTCGAAATCGCATTGGCAAAGAAATACCGCGCGCGGTTGCGCCATATGCTATGGACGCCCACTTCCCGCAATCGCATCGATCCCGCTCAAATGAAGTGCCTGGTCATCAACCTCGATCGGTCCGCCGACAGACTTGCCCATATCAAGGGCGAGTTCTCGCGCATCGGTGTGGGATTCGAGCGGGTCGCCGCGATCGACGCGCAGGAACGGCCGGATCTGGCCTCGATGCCGCTCAAGGTCAAGCGCATAGCGCCATGGCGCCTCGCCGACGCCGAGATCGCCTGCCTGCTCAGCCACAGAGCTTGCTGGACGATCGTCGCGGCAGGCGAGGATGCCTACGGCGCCATCTTCGAGGACGATGTCATCTTTTCCGGGAGAGCCGGCGCATTGCTCGCCGATCCCAGTT
Source organism: Mesorhizobium sp. LjNodule214 (assembly GCF_964252735.1). Taxonomy (NCBI): domain Bacteria; kingdom Pseudomonadati; phylum Pseudomonadota; class Alphaproteobacteria; order Hyphomicrobiales; family Phyllobacteriaceae; genus Mesorhizobium; species Mesorhizobium sp. LjNodule214. The sequence continues at coordinate 1,381,065 of NZ_CAXUPE020000001.1, read as the reverse complement.
GGGTTCCCGCCGACGCCGATATCGTCAAGCTTGAGACGTTCCTCAACAGGACCACCATCGCGCGCAAACGCATTGCCGCCGGCCACGGGTTTTCAGTCAGCAGGCTGCACGCGACCCATATCGGTTCGGCCGGCTACATCCTCTCACGACAGGCGGCGAGCGATCTCATCAAGGCTACCGAAGATATCGGCATCCCGGTCGATCAGCTCCTCTTCAATCCGAAATTCGAGACATCGTCGAGCAAGACGATCTACCAGATGGTTCCGGCGCTGTGTGTGCAGGGCCAGTTCCTGGCAGGCAATGCTGTCCGGCTACCGAGCCTGCTCAAGCGGGATCGCGACGATCAGCTCGCCACGAGCGGCACGGACAGGAAACGCAAGAAGTCCACCATCACCAGGGTAAGGCTCGAGATCAGGCGCCTGACACGGCAGTTTGCCGATTTCTGCCGGCTGCGGCAGTGGAAGACCATCCCGTTCGAGCATCAAGGCAAGCGCGTTCGACCGCCCCATACCCAGCCCCGCGAAAACGCGCTATAGACGCCGCCAAAAAGGCGAGACCCAACCTCCGCATATGGCAAAAATATCCCTGAAACTCGACGAGCTGATCGACGGCGACGCCTTGCGCCGCGAGATGACGGCACTGACTGCGGCAACGGCCGGCGACGGGTCCGGCCAGGCCACGCGGGGTCGCGTCCTCCAGCTGCTCAAGGGCCGGCTCGCCGACGGCCGAAAGATCGCCGAGACCATGCTGAAGGACGACGGCGGCGGCACCGCCTGCGCCGCCCGGCTGTCGCATCTCATGGACGAGATCATCCGCGCGCTCTACGATTTCGCGGCGACCCATGTCTACCGCGTCAAGAACCCGTCTTCGGCCGAACGCATGGCCGTGGTCGCGGTCGGCGGCTATGGCCGCGGCACGCTGGCGCCGGGCTCCGACATCGACCTTTTGTTCCTGCTGCCCTACAAGCAGACGCCGTGGGGCGAGCAGATCGTCGAATACATGCTCTACATGCTGTGGGATCTCGGCCTGAAGGTCGGCCACGCCACCCGCAACATCGACGAGTGCCTGAGACTGTCGCGCACCGACATCACCATCCGCACCTCGATCCTGGAAGCGCGTTTCCTGTGGGGCGAGCTGAAACTCTATGACGAGCTCCTGCTGCGCTTCGACCACGAGGTGGTGCGCACGACAGGGCCCGAATATGTGCAGGCGAAGCTTGCCGAGCGCGATGAGCGCCATGCCAAAGCCGGCGAAAGCCGCTATCTCGTCGAACCCAATGTCAAGGATGGCAAGGGCGGCCTGCGCGACCTGCAGACCCTGTTCTGGATCGCCAAGTATTTCTACCGTGTGCGCACCGGCGGGGAGCTGGTCGACAAGGGCGTTTTCACGGAAGCCGAATACCGCGAGTTCCAGAAAGCCGAGGATTTTCTCTGGGCGGTGCGCTGCCACATGCATTTCCTCACCGGCAAGCCCGAGGAGCGGCTGCATTTCGATATCCAGCGCGAGATCGCCGAACGGCTGGGCTACACCACTCATCCCGGCCTGTCGGCGGTCGAGCGCTTTATGAAGCACTACTTCCTCGTCGCCAAGGATGTGGGCGACCTGACCCGCATCTTCTGCGCGGCGCTGGAGGAGGAACAGGCCAAGCACGTGCCGGGCTTCAACCGCATCTTCCTCACCTTCTCGCGCCGCAAGCGCAAGCTCGCCGGCACGTCCGATTTCATCGTCGACAACCACCGCATCAACGTCGCCGACGACCTGGTGTTCGAGCGCGATCCGGTCAATCTCTTGCGGCTGTTCTGGTTCGCCGACAAGCACGGGCTGGAGTTCCATCCCGACGCGCTGAAGCTCCTGACCCGTTCGCTCGGCCTGGTCGGCAAGGCGCTCAGGCGCGACGAGGAGGCCAACCGGCTGTTCCTCGACATCTTGACCTCGGATCGCAACGCCGAGCTCAATCTCAGGCGCATGAACGAGGCGGGGCTGCTCGGCAGACTGATCCCCGATTTCGGCAAGATCGTCGCCATGATGCAATTCTCGATGTACCACCACTATACGGTGGACGAACACCTGATCCGCTGCATCGGCGTGCTGGCCGAGATCGAGCGCGGCGACGGCGAGAAGGTGCATCCGCTGTCCCACACGCTGATGCCCGGACTGAAGAAGAGCCGCGAGGCGCTCTATGTGGCGGTGCTGCTGCACGATATCGCCAAGGGGCGCCTGGAGGACCATTCGGAGGTTGGCGCGCGCATCGCGCGGCGCATCTGCCCGCATATGGGCCTGTCGGCGGCCGACACCGAAACCGTCGCCTGGCTGGTCGAGAACCATCTCGTAATGTCGATGACGGCGCAGACGCGCGACCTCAACGACCGCAAGACGATCGAGGATTTCGCCTCGATCGTGCAGTCGGTCGAGCGGCTGAAGCTGTTGCTGATCCTGACCGTCTGCGACATCAGAGGCGTCGGGCCGGGCGTGTGGAACGGCTGGAAGGGCCAACTGCTGCGCACGCTCTATTACGAGACCGAACTGCTTCTCACCGGAGGCTTCTCGGAAGTGTCGCGCGCCGAGCGCACTGCCGCCGCGCGCGAGCGGCTGGCCGAGGCGCTGGCCGAATGGCCGGCCAAGGACCGCAAGCGCTATGTCGCCCAGCATTACGAGAACTATCTGCTGACCGTGGACCTAGCCGACCAGCTGCGCCACGCCGAATTCATCCGCGAGGCGGACGCGGCGGGCAAGAAGCTCGCCACCATGGTCAAGACCCATCAGTTCGAGGCGGTGACCGAGATCACCGTTCTGGCGCAGGACCATCCGCGCCTGCTGTCGGTGATCGCCGGCGCCTGCGCCGGGGCCGGCGGCAACATCGTCGACGCGCAGATCTTCACCACCTCCGACGGCCGTGCGCTGGACACCATCCTGATCAGCCGGGAATTCGACCTCGACGAAGATGAGCGTCGCCGCGCCGAGCGCGTCGGCCGATTGATCGAGGACGTGCTGTCGGGCAAGAGCTGGCTGCCCGAAATGATCGAGAAGCGCACCAAGCCCCGGCGCGGAGCCAAGGTCTTCCGCATTCAGCCGCGCGCCGAAATCCGGAACTCGCTGTCGAATCGCTTCTCGGTGATCGAGATCGAGGGGCTGGACCGGCCGGGCCTGCTGTCGGAGATCACCGGCGCGCTGTCGGACCTGTCGCTCGACATCGCCTCGGCGCACATCACCACCTTCGGCGAAAAGGTGATCGACACCTTCTATGTCACCGACCTGACGGGGCAGAAGATCGACAGCCCGACTCGCATGGCCACCATTCACAAAAGGCTGATCGAGACCCTCGAAGGCACCGCGCCGGAGCGCAACGGCAAGGCCAAGGCGGCCGCCGAGTGAGGATCACCATCACTTTGTCCCATTCCCACGGTCAGTCTCCCCGCGCATGAGCCTTGTCAAGAAATTCGCCACCGTCGCGTCCGGCACGCTGATGAGCCGCGCCCTCGGCTTCGGCCGCGAGATGCTGATGGCCGCCGCACTCGGCACCGGGCCGGTCGCCGACGCCTTCAACGCCGCCTTCCAGTTTCCCAACACCTTCCGCCGGCTGTTCGCCGAAGGCGCCTTCAACGCCGCCTTCGTGCCGCTGTTCGCCAAGGAGATCGAGACCCACGGCACCGAGGGCGCCAAGCGCTTTTCCGAAGAGGTGTTCGGCGTGCTGTTCACGGCGCTGCTGGCACTGACCATCGTCATGGAACTGGCGATGCCGCTGATCGTGCGCTATCTGGTGGCGCCGGGCTTTGCCGACACGCCGGGCAAGTTCGAGACGACGGTCCGGCTTGCGACCATCATGTTTCCCTACCTGATCTGCATGTCGCTCGGCGCCATGATGGCCGGCATGCTGAATTCGCTGCGCCGCTATTTCGCCGCCGCGGTGGCGCCGGTGTTCCTCAACATCATCCTGATCGGCGTTTTGGCCTATGCCTGGTACAATGGACTGGACGCCCACGCCGTCGGCTTCGGCCTGTCCTGGGGCGTGCTCGCGGCGGGGCTGGTGCAGCTTGCCATCGTCTGGGTGGCGGTGCGCCATGCCGGCATTTCGATCGGTTTTCGCCGACCGAAGATGACGCCCAGTGTCAAGCGGCTGTTGATCCTGGCGCTGCCGGCGGCGATCACCGGCGGCATCACCCAGATCAACCAGTTGATCGGCACGGCGATCGCCTCGGCGCAGGACAGCGCCGTCTCCTCGCTCGCCTATGCCGACCGCATCTACCAGCTGCCGCTCGGCGTCGTCGGCGTCGCCGTGGCGATCGTGCTGTTGCCGGAACTGTCGCGGGCGCTGAAATCCGGGAACCTCATCGAGGCCGCCAATCTGCAGAACCGCTCGGTCGAGTTCACGCTGTTCATGACCTTGCCGGCGGCCGCCGCTCTGTGGGTCATGTCCGAGCCGATCGTGCGGCTTGTCTATGAGCGCGGCGCCTTTGCCGCCAACCACTCGACGCCGACGGTGGCGGCGATCCTGGCGATCTTCGGCCTCGGCCTGCCGGCCTTCGTGCTGATCAAGGCGTTTACCCCCGGCTATTTCGCCCGCGAGGACACGCGCACGCCAATGATGTTTGCCGCCATCTCGGTGGCGGTGAACGTCGCGACCGCACTGACACTGTTTCCGAAGATGGGCGCGCCGGGCATTGCCGTGGCGTCGGCCGTCGCCGGCTGGGTCAATGCGCTGATGCTGCTTGCCGTGCTGATCCGGCGCGGCCATTGGGGCCGCGACGTGCCGCTGCTGAAACGCATTCCGAGGCTTGTGCTGTCTGCGGCGGTGATGGCAGCGGCGCTCTATTTCGCCGAGCACTGGTTGGCCGTCAGGCTTGGCCCCGGCTCGCCACTGGTGGTCAAGGCGACAACGCTGCTCAGTCTCGTCGCAGGCGGTGCACTGCTCTATTTCATCACCGCCTTCGCCACCGGCGGCGCCGATTTCGGCATGATCCGGCGCAATGTCAAACGCGGCTCGCCCAAGGCGACACCGTCGCAAGCAAAAGCCGATCTGGACGAGTAGGCCAGGCCTTCCGGGTGTTGGCGCTGCCCCTCATCCGCCTGCTGGCACCTTCTCCCCGTATAGTGACGGGGAGAAGGGAACTGGCCGCGGCCTCGGTGCTGTTTCTGCAATGCTGGAGATTGGCGAAATCGCCGATGAGAGCACCCCTCTCCCCGTCACTCTACGGGGAGAGGATGCCGGCAGGCAGGTGAGGGGCGGCGCCCGTCTTGATCAGAGCGCAAGTCTCGTCCATAAGCGCGCCGTCGCAAGACTTTCGCCGCGCGCGAAACGGCCCTCCACAAGCCATGAGGACATCATGACCGCCTTCAAACCGCTCGTCTTTTCAGGCGTCCAGCCGACCGGCAATCTGCATCTCGGCAACTATCTCGGCGCCATCAAGAAATTCGTCGCCCTGCAGGACACGTCCGACTGCATCTATTGCGTCGTCGACCTGCATTCGCTGACCGCGCAACTCGTTTATGAGGACCTTGCCGACCAGACGCGCTCGATCACCGCGGCCTTCCTCGCCTCCGGCATCGACCCGAAGAAGCACATCGTCTTCAACCAGTCGCGGGTTATGCAGCATGCCGAGCTTGCCTGGATCTTCAACTGCGTGGCGCGCATCGGCTGGATGAACCGCATGACGCAGTTCAAGGACAAGGCTGGCAAGGACCGCGAGAACGCCTCGCTCGGCCTGCTCGCCTATCCGAGCCTGATGGCTGCCGACATCCTGCTCTATCGTGCCACGCACGTGCCGGTGGGCGAGGACCAGAAGCAGCATCTGGAACTGACCCGCGACATCGCGCAAAAATTCAACAACGACTTTTCGGACCGCATCGCGGCGCTTGGCGTCGGCGTCGAGATGCAGGTCGGCGAGGAGACGGTGAACGGCTATTTCCCGCTGACCGAACCGGTCATCGGCGGGCCGGCGGCGCGCATCATGAGCTTGCGCGACGGCTCCAAGAAGATGTCGAAGTCGGACCCGTCGGATCTGTCGCGCATCAATTTGACCGACGATGCCGACACCATCTCGAAGAAGATCCGCAAGGCCAAGACCGATCCGGAAGCCTTGCCGAGCGAGCTCGACGGCCTCGCCGGCCGGCCCGAGGCGGAAAACCTGGTCGGCATCTATGCCGGCCTCGCCGAACTCTCGAAGTCGGATGTGCTGAAGGAGTTCGGCGGCCAACAGTTTTCGGTGTTCAAGCCGGCGCTGGCCGACCTTGCCGTGGACAGGCTCGCACCGATCGCCGGCGAGATGCGCCGCATCGAAGGCGACCGTGCCTATGTCGACGCGGTGCTGAGGGACGGCGGCGAACGCGCCGGCACTTTGGCGGAATCCACGATGAAGACGGTGCGCGACATCATCGGCCTTTTGCAAGGCTGATCTGTCCTGTCACCATCCCAACTGCCGGCCGCTTGCGGTCGGTCTGTGGCGGTGGCAGATTGAGGCCGAAATGACACCTGGTAGATAGACATGGTCTCCAAACGCCTCAGCCGCGAAGTCGGCCACCGCCGCAAGTTCCTGGCGATCATCGACGACACGCCGGAATGCGAGCGTGCCGTCGCCTATGCCTCGAAGCGGGCGCAGAGCACCAGTGGCGTGCTGGTGCTGCTCTATGTGATCGAGCCGGACGATTTCCAGCACTGGCTGGGGGTCGAGAAGATCATGCGCGAAGAGGCCAACGCCACGGCGCGCACCGCGCTCGACAGCTATGCCAACAAGGTGCGCCAGAAGCTCGGCATCGAGCCGGAGCTGGTGGTGCGCGAAGGCAAGCCGACCGAAGAGATCCACAGACTGATCGAGGAAGACCAGGACATCGCCATCCTGGTGCTGGCGGCCGGCGCCGGCAAGGAAGGCCCCGGGCCGCTGGTCGGCGCGGTGGCCGGCAAGGGCGCGGCCTTCCCCATTCCCGTCACCGTGGTGCCGCAGAATCTTTCGGACGAGGAGATCGACAGCCTGGCGTGAAGGTGTGCCGATATTCAGGTGAGGCCGGCCTGACCTGAAGCTCAACACGCCCAAAAGCGCGTCGCAGGGATGCTGAAAAAACATTCCGCCAGCCAGCCGTTCAGGCGATGCGTTTCGCTTGAATGTCCAGCCGATAGAGCCTATTTAGAACTATTCCAAACTATTGCCCGACACGGGCATGGAGACAGCCATGTTCATCCAGACCGAATCGACGCCGAATCCGGCGACGCTGAAGTTCCTGCCCGGCAAGGAAGTGCTGCGCGAAGGCACCGCCGATTTCCGCGACGCCGACAGTGCGGCAGGAGCTTCGCCGCTGGCCGGCCGGCTGTTCGAGATCCCGGGCGTGACCGGCGTCTTCTTCGGCTATGATTTCATCACCGTGACCAAGGACGGTCCCGACTGGCAGCATCTGAAGCCGGCGATCCTCGGCGCCATCATGGAACATTTCATGTCGGGCGCGCCCGTCATGGTCAGGGCCGGCCCCGCGGCCGAGACCAGCCAGACCGGCGAATTCTACGACAAGGCCGACGAAGAGCTGGTCATCACCATCAAGGAACTGCTCGACACCAGGGTGCGCCCGGCGGTTGCCCAGGATGGCGGCGACATCACCTTCCGCGGCTTCGAGAACGGCACCGTGTTCCTGCACATGAAGGGCGCCTGCGCCGGCTGCCCGTCATCGACGGCGACGCTGAAGCACGGCATCCAGAACCTGCTCAGGCATTTCGTGCCCGAGGTGCAGCAGGTCGAACAGGTCTCCTGATAATTCTACTCCGCCGGCCGCCTGACGCGGCGGAGCGAATTCTCAGCGGTTTGCCTGAGATCATGTCCCAGTTCAGACAACAAAAAACCGGGCCGAATTGCCCGGTTTTCTGTTTTTGGACGTCCATTTGTTGCCTAGACGGTCCGCGTCATAAAAACGTATTCCAGTCTGACCATGATCTTACCCGAAAACCGGTTCCCACTTTTCGGGATCATGGTCCTTACAGCACGATGACCTTGGCGCCGACCGAGGCGCGGTCGTAGAGGTCGATAATGTCCTGGTTCATCAAACGGATGCAGCCCGATGACATCGCCTTGCCGATCGAGTTCCATTCCGGGCTGCCATGCAGGCGGTAGCCCATGTCGCCGCCCTTGTTGAACAGATACATGGCGCGCGCGCCGAGCGGGTTCTTCAGGCCGGGGTCCATGCCGCCGGCGAACTTGGCCAGCTCGGGCTGGCGCTTGATCATCTGCGAGGGCGGAGTCCAGGTCGGCCATTCGCGCTTGATCGCGATACGCGCGGTGCCGTGCCACTCGAAGCCTTCACGGCCGACGCCGATGCCGTAGCGTATCGCACGGCCGTCGCCCTCGACGAAGTAGAGGAACTTGTTCTGGGTATCGACGATGATGGTGCCCGGCTTTTCCTTGGTGTCGTAATTCACCTCTTGCCGGTGATACTTCGCCGGCACCTTCTCGATCGGGATGCGCGGCAATTGATAGCCCGCATCGGTGACCGCGCCGTAGTTGTTGGTGAACAGCCGCGAGCCGATGGTGCTGCAACCGCTAATGGTGGTCGACAGCGCGAGGGCAGCGACAATTGCAAACGACTTCATGCGCATGAATAGGTCCGATGCCCTGCCCAGTTGATCGCGGCACGAGTCGGCCGCTTTTTTCTTATCCATTCATGCTGGCATTTGCGTTGCTTGCCAAGCGCGCGATGCCTATATGCAGGATCTTACGTGCCGGTAAGCTCGCGACTGCGGCATTTCGGCAACAGCCGTCACAGGATTGTGAAGCAATTTCAATGGGGCAGTTCCAAGAGCTGCCGAAAGCAGGGAAGACGCCATGAATGTCGGAGATGCCGCGGAGCGTTCCGGCCTGCCGGCCAAGACCATCCGCTACTATGAGGAAATCGGCCTGATCGCGCCCGCGCGCGCCGGCAATGGCTACCGCGACTATTCGGGCGACGACATCCACCGGCTGGCCTTCCTGCGCCGTGCGCGCAACCTCGGTTTCTCCATCGACGACTGCCGCCAGCTGATGGCGCTCTACCAGGACCGCAGCCGCGCCAGCCACGACGTGCGCGAGATCGCCGCCGCCCATGTTCGCGCCATCGAGGAGAAGGTGCGCGAGTTGCAGTCGATGCGCGCAACGCTGCAAAAGCTGATCCACGCCTGCCACGGCGACGACAGGCCGGACTGCCCGATTTTGGACGATATGGCTGGGGGCGGCTGAAGGCAATCGAGTGCCAGCGGTATGAAGCGACGGTTGCAGCATCAACGGCCGCTACCGGGCCGGTGAACCAGGCCGCCTAAACGACGCGGTTGATAATCTCTTTGCCGGGTTCGCGCCTGGTTGTCCGCTTGAGGAACAATTTGGCGTGTTCCGCCCAATCGGCTGCTGAGACATCATGCTCACGAACCGACTTCCTGAACACCTCGCGCAGAGCATCGAGATCGAAGGCCGAGAGCCTCTCGCCTTTTGATGCTGCCCTGTCCACCGCCATGCCGACCCCTGAAGCAATCGGAAAAGTATATATTCTTATATGATCCGAGCTCGTGGGCCTTCAAGGCTGAAAAGGGGCCTAGCCTGACTTCTTTTGGGTGTAATTGCCCCTTTGCGGTGGCGGTCATCTCATCTTGGCGGCAATTTACGATCGCCTGCTGCACAACCGCATCGTCGGCCGCCGATATCGCCTAGTTGCGATCACTACCGCTCGCTCCCAGGATTTGCATGAGGCGCTGTTGAAGACGGCGAAGGACATCACGGGGCGCGATGCAGCGTTCATTCGATGGCACGGGACAGGACCGGTGCAGCAACATCTTGAACAAAAATAAGCCCCGCCTTCTTTGGATGAAGCTGGCGGGGCGGAGGAAAAGTAGGCTACGCCCTATCAAGTACCCACGAATTGTTACGCTGATGTGACAGGTGGACCGCGGCTCATTCAACGGTACGGGACACGGCCGGCGAGGCCGCCTGCGGCAAGGTAGCGCCTAGCGCTTCGATGGCCCCTTGTAGAGATACCAGAGCGGCAACGCGACGAGAGAGAGCAGAATTGGAGACGCGAGTCGAAAATCAGAGCCTCACGATTCGAAAGGGTCGTGGGGCTTTGTTTTTACCAGGTCCTGTAGCGGCCATTCCCCTACGGCTGGGTAGCGCTAGCTCGCCTTACGTCTTTGTGCCTAGCAACCTTAAGCCTTCGGTCTCATTTTAGAGATTGCTAATCCGCTATAAAATGCGTTTCAGAGCTGGGCTACTAGTCTCGCAGGGCCGGTGCAGTTGGGGTCTTGGCTAGGGCGCTGCACCGGTCTTTTCACACTTGCAAGGACGACTGAAAATCACCATCTAAACCCTGATAGCGAACAAGTTGGAAACGTCGGTTCAAGTCCGACGGCCCCGACCAATCGGGGTTTCGTCTAGGGATTAGGACGCCACACTTGATAAACGCCGCTCCCTTCCGGTCGAGCGGCGTTTTCGTATTCTTCTATAAGCGAACGAACGCTACCCGCCATTGTTCCTGCGGTCGGCTGGCCTGCCTCTGCGGTCCGATCCTGGCAAGATATTGTCGCCTAGGAGACGGTCTTCGGACGATAGTTTGGGCGGTATGAAAGGACCGGTAGCGCCGATCTCGCCTAGCCAATCCTCGTAGCCAGTGTTCATTTTGGACGTCAGTTCATCGGGCTGATGTATCCCGGACTGGAATAGGCTCATGAGGCGCCGGCCGAAATGTTCCCATGCCGGATGGCCTTCGGGAATTCCTGCCTCTGTGCAATAGTCGTTAAGAACCTTTGCCAGCGTTGCGAGTTGCTCGGAGTCGAGATGATCGTCGAATGACATCGCTTTATCCCTTGTGGGGCGAAAGCGTGATCGACTCTTCCAAGCGCCAGGCGCCCGTTCAAATTGGCCAGCGACGATCCTTTCTGTACGCCTTAGTCGGGGATTAGCGAGTCAAATCGGTCCCGGCCTGCCCTGATTATATTCCTAGTCACTTTGGGTTTGTCAACCGTATGATCGCCCCAAGAAAGGCGATTATATATTTGACAGACCCAACTGGATATGCGATAAAGATTCCAAGGAGTTATCGCCATGTCCGTCTTGTCCCGCCCCTACTTCCACGACGAAGCTGTCGCATTTGAGCATGTCGAAGGCATGCTTTGGCCGCAGGGTCCGGTCTGCCGTCACTGCGGCTCGATGGAAAAGCACTACGCCTTGAAGGGCGGTCGCACGAAGGCTTCCAAGAAGAACCCTCACGGCGTCGAAATCCACGGCCTCTACAAGTGCTCGGATTGCCGCAAGAAGTTCACCGTTCGCATGGGCACGATCTTCGAGGAAAGCCATCTGCCGCTGCACAAGTGGTTGCAGGCTATCCACCTTATGTGCTCGTCCAAGAAGGGTATCAGCGCCCACCAGATGCACCGCGTCTTGGAAGTCACCTACAAGACGGCGTGGTTTCTCTGCCATCGCATTCGCGAGGCTATGCGCTCGGGCGACTTCTCGCCCATGGGCGGCAATGGCAAGACCATCGAAGTCGATGAGACGTATATCGGCCGTCTGGCTGGCACTCCGGTTAAGCCGGGCGGCGGCGCGCACAAGAACACTGTCGTTACGCTTGTCGAGCGCGGCGGCATTGCCCGTTCTTTCCATGTGGATACCGCTCGTCTCGGCACTATCATGCCGATTGTCGCACCAACATCGCCAAGGAAAGCGCATTGATGACGGACGAGGCCGGTGTGTACCGTCGCGTGGGCCAGGAATTTGCCTCGCACGATTTCGTCACGCATTCTAAGGACGAATATGTTCGCGGCACGGTGCATACGAACACCGTGGAAGGCTACTACAGCATCTTCAAGCGCGGCATGAAGGGTGTCTATCAGCATTGTGCCGAACACCACTTGCACCGCTATCTGGCCGAATTTGATTTCCGCTATTCGAACCGTTCGGCCATGGGCATTGAAGACAACGTTCGTTCGCTCATCGCCTTGAAGGGTGCCAAGGGTAAGCGCCTCACGTATCGTCAACCTGCTTGACGCGAAGAAGGATCATTACCGAAAGCCGGTTCAGCTAAAGCTACCACTTTGGAAGGGCGAGCCGTTTCGGAAGCGCCGCCGGCCATAAAAACACGAAACCCGCCCTTTCGAGGGGCGGGTTTCTTTAACCACCGATGGTCATTGACGTATCTCCAAATTGCCCTTCGGAGCGATTACTAGTTGCCCCCAACATAGTTATTGAGATTATGACATACAAGAAAACCCATTGCAAATAGGTTAACAAATTGAAACCACATTCCCGTTAGGCGTGTTCGTATAGAATAATCTCCCCGGCCGCTCGGACGATCAGATTGGACCATGGACGAAGTTTCTCATAATTCGCCTTAGTCGGTAGAATGACGGTAGCGTTTTTGTCCTCGCGCCCATGGGCAAGCGCGTTTCGTATCCGCCTGGCTAAATTGCAGATATTTCGCACGCCATTGTTCATAAAGTCATCTTTGCTCTGGAGCCCTGCGACGAGCGCGCTGAGTTCGAACCCGCCATCGAATGTTTCCGCCTTTGAAAACATTTCGACATTTATCTCGACAAACTTCCAAAGGATTTCTGGGTCTACGGCCTTCGCCATAACTGCTTCGAAGCGCTGATATTCGTCAATTTTTGACGACCTCACAGCCGCGAGGACACGATCGGCCGTCCCGCTGATGTCGTCCAACGCATGAGGGGCCATCAACGCCTTTCTAACGGCGATTTTGGGCGCGCTCTCCACGAAGAAGAAGGCGGAATGCTCAATGATGCGGTAGGCGTAGAGAAATTTCCGAGCAGGTTCCGCATTGTCAGTTGCGCCCCAAAACTGCAACAACTCCGGATCCAATTGACGGCCTGAAATTACAGCCGGAAATTTGCCATACCGGTAGCGTGTTCCCATATCACTAGGCGCTTTTGGTAATTGCGGCGGATGGATCAAAATCCGCGGAGTTAGCATATCGTAGTACGACATGTAAAAATTCAGGCAATTCAGAAACTCCACTATCTTGTCTTCCGAATAATCGATCCCTTCGATGTAAAAACACGATGGTGTGCCAAATCTCTTGTCTACCTCGTCATCAAGACCGAGAGACAATGAGTAATTCACGAATGACAATACATTCCTGTAGCTATTGTCAGAAGGCCCGATTGGCTTTAGGACACCAGACAGTAGCATAAGCGAATTGCTGGCTTTCTTGAACTCACAATTGTACGTCTTATTATTATATGCGAATTCGAATGATCGCCCAAAAACCTGCTGATTGTTCGGGCTAAGAGCATATGCGGTCCAAAGAACCTCAAGTTCCCTGCTGTCAACATGGAAGATAGCTGACAGCCTCTCGGGAAAGATAAGATTATTCAGTGCCGAAACGATCTGCTCGGCATCATTGTCTAGCTCGACGACAAGGGCGGCATCGCCCCAGGGATTGACGACCGCCAAAATATCCTCGCCGGCAAGTGATATTTTCTTCACTTCCGATTTTGGGTTATTATCCAAAAATGGTTTGAGCTTTTGCTGAGCCTCAGCTTCTTGCATACCAAATCTCCCCCGGAGAGGTAAAAAATGGCAGACACGAAACAAAGTCAATTGGAGAAATTCAAGCAGGTTGCCCGTGAACTGGAAACCGACGAGTCCGAAGAGCATTTCGACCGCGTATTGAAGAAGGTCGCGAAGTCAACCCCACCGAAGGACGAGCCCGCAAAGAAGACGCCTAAAGGCAGCAAGCTATAGCGCTTGGCTTTTATCCTTTTGCTGGCGCCGGCGGTGTTATCCCCAAAAACCATGCATTTAGAACAATAGTAGAACCCGAGTCCTTGTTGACGCTGGGGAATCCTACATAATCAGGGTCCCTCCCTCGATTCGTGAGCTTCCCCTAATGTCATCCAAGACAGTTATCTTACTGCAGGTGATTTTGAAGTATGAGCCCGAGCATTGCCTTCGCGAAGTGACAGCGCTTCGAAAAGCACTCGGGGCCGACACATACCCGTGCATGCAAGGGAAACGTCATGCAGCCTTTGTGACAATTCGATACGGCACGCCGACAGAGCTAGTGGAACGTTTTCGGAATTGGCTCGAAGTTGATGCCTTCGAAAACTACTGGGCTTTGATCCCCTTGAAGCCTATGGCCGGCAAGTACGGCAGCATCGATAGCCTTCCGAGCCGAATCAAATTCGCCTATGCCGCTTTGCAGGCGGGTCCAGCCAAGAACTTTGCCCAGAGTAAGATTTTCGTCAAAGAGCGATACCGAAAACGCACACCGTGACAGGTGTTCGTCAAAGGCTTCTGAGTGTGGAAGCTTTCGCAATAGGCGAACGGCCCATATCCCGATCGATGGCATGACTACACTCCCAACTGCCTTGGGAGTGTGCACCGTCAATCTTGCGTGAGCCATTCGCCATTGGTCCTGTAAAAGTTGGGCCAAGGGTAGGACAATAATCCTATCGATTCGCGGTCGAATTGTCAAGCGGAGGTTTACCTATTGCGCGCACTGTAGGACAATAGTCAGCATATTCTACTTCGCGTACCCAAACCGGTAGGAGCATGATATGAACATGCCCGGCCGGGAGAATCGTTTTGCGCCCGGCAAGCTTTGGAGCTTGTTGGATATGTTTAAGTTTGAAGGCGCGCATTTCTTCAGTTCGATGGAATGGCTGTCGCAGCTTGACTACATTAGTCGGCAAGACGCGCAGTTTTTTGCAAACGAGAGGAATCAAAAGTACGCGCTAGAGTGCTGCGATAAACTTCTTGTCGAACTTGAGAACTTGCAGTTGCCACTGTCGATAAAGATGGTAGGGCGTCTTCGCTATGCGATAGATATTAAAAATAACCCAGAGTACGCCGTGGAGGTTGTACGCAACAGATATTCAACAGTTCTTGGAGAGTTAAAAAATAGAATAGAGGACGAATTAGCCAACGCGGTCGTGTATTCTTTGTCTCCATCGGAAGCCGGCTACTCAAGAGGAACTGAGCCGCCGTTCGGCGACGAGGTTAGAAAGTGCTTCCAAGACACCGCTTTTGACCTTGAAGAAGCGCGCAAATGCATGTCGTTCGCGCGTTGGACCGCAGTTGTTTTCCACCTAATGCGAGCTCTAGAGGTGGCCGTGGGAGCGTTAGGGAAGAAGTTGAGCGCTACGGTGGCCAACGGCCACGGTGGCTCCCTGACTTGGGGGGTTATCATCGCCAACATAGCGGCGAAGATTGAGAAGCTGCCAAAAGATTACCCAAACAGGGCCGCCTACTCGCAAGCGCAGGCACTCCTCTACCATGTCAACCAAGCATGGAGAACCGAAACAATGCACCCGAAGCAAACCTATACCGAAGAAGAAGCCAAAGCCGTTTATGAGGCATCCGGCTCATTCATGCGGCATCTTGCGGGGCTGCTGCTCTAGGTAGTTTTTGACGGGATGATGATCTTAACGGCGCGGTCGAAAGCTGCGCCGCTTTCGTCGGCCTCAAGCTCCCGAGCGGCTTCCTTGAACCGCTCGGATTGCTCTTTCTGACTAAGCTTTCCGGTCTTTTTTCCGGGCGGCTTTCGGGCGGTATTTGGACGGTCGCCAGACGCCATAGGGTGCCTCACCTTGCACTAGTCGTTTCATAGGTCAGGCGCTTGCCAACCACGCCGTCAAGGATGCGAGCGGCCCGCGCTTCGTCGTTCACGCCAAGGGCTACGCGCGAATTATGGCGGAAGTCAAATTCGGCGAGATAGCGGTGCAGATGCTTCTCGGCGCAATGCTGATAGGTGCCGCGCATGCCGCGCTTGAACACCGAAAAATAGCTTTCGATGGTGTTCGAGTGGATGACCGCGCCGCCCTCGTAGCGAACGTATTCGCCGCCAGTGTGCTTGACGCTATCGTGAGCGGCGAAGTGATCCTTCATGCCGTGATAGAGCTTGCTCTCGTCGGTGTAGAGGGTGCTTTCGTGGTGAACGTTCTCAGTCACCAGCGCCGCAACGTTGACCTTGGTCGCCTGCACTACATGGAAGGTGCGAACGTTGCCGCCGCGCTCGACTAGGCCAAGGATAGCGCGCTTGTTTGACGGGCCAGTCTTGCCGCTCTTGGTGAAGGGCCGACCGCGAGTGGAAAGGGTGCGCTTCTCTTTGGTCGGGCCATAGTAGGTCTCGTCTGCCTCTACGATCATGCCGTTGCCGCCAAGCGGGCCAAGCTTGCCGTCGCGCATTGCTTCACGGATGCGATGCGAGATGAACCAAGCGGTTTTCAAGGTCACGCCAAGGGTGCGGTGCAGCTGGTTGCTCGAAATGCCCTTCTTGGACGAAGCGATAAGGAAGATCGCCTGTAGCCAATGGTTGAGCTTGACGTGGCTGGCTTCAAAGATGGTGCCGATCTTCACGGTGAAGGGCTTGCGGCACTGGTAGCACTTGTAGGTGCCGATACGGGTGCTCTTGCCTTCCATCTTCGAGATGCGCTCAAAGCCGCCGCAATGCGGGCAAACAGGACCGTTCGGCCAAATCCTGGCTTCTACGAACTTGTAGGCGGCGGCTTCGTCGTGAAAGTGGCGGTCTGAAAGCACGGACATCGGACTAACTCCTTATGGAATCAACCTAATCCGTTTATGTGGGTACGTCAAGTATAATATGCGGACAATAGTCCTAGTGAGGCGATTCTCAACGGAGGTCGCTATGGGCAGACGCATCAAATCCAAACAGCTTTCACAGGCTGAAATCGAGCGCTTTCTGGCGGCAGCGGAAGCGCTGCATAAGGCTATCGTCGGCCCGCTGATATCGCCTATCTGTGATCACTACCGCGCTACGCGGACCTTGCAAGAGGCACTGTTGAAGACGGTGCGGGAGATCACCGGAAAGGAAGTGCCGTTCATTGCATTGAACGGGACGGGACCGGTGAAGCCGCCTGCGGCTGGGTAGCGCCAAACTCAATGCGAACTCTCAGTTCACACGTTGAAACGTCTGGCACGAAAGTTCGGTGTACCGGCCCATTCTTTGGCCGTCGATCGGGTCAAGCGGCAATTGTCCATGCGCCGCTAATCTTCTTAGCCGTTCGAGCTCTGTCTCACATTCCTCTGCAGAGAGAAATCCGCGCGGGTTGCTAATCATGAAGCATTGGGCCGGCTGTGGAGGATGCGTGAAATTGATGCACATCAAAACACCGAAGAGAGTCACCGGCTCATTCCTCCCCGCTCTAAAAGAGCGGGCTAAAATTAGCAGGATGTTGCCCTAACGCAAATCCGGGTCTGTCAAATATATAATCGCCCCAAGAAAACGGGTTCAAACCGTGAACAAAATCTGGCATGGTGCCTGCCATGCCCATCATTTCCCCGATTCCCCTCAACCCTTTGATCGACGGCCGCCAGTCGGAGCGCGCCATGCTGGTGCGGCGTGGGGTGCAGCGGTTGTTGATGGACATGGGTGCGCATGTGCTGCCGGAACTGTCCTTGGCCACCGGTCGCCGGGCCGACCTTGTCGCGCTGACGCGCCAGGGCGACATCTGGATCATCGAGATCAAATCCTCGATCGAGGATTTCCGGGTCGACCGCAAATGGCCCGACTACCGGCTGCATTCCGACCGCTTCTTCTTCGCCACCCATCCCGCCGTGCCCCAGGAGATCTTCCCCGAGGAATGCGGCTTCATCCTTTCCGACGGCTACGGCGCCGAGATCCTGCGCGGCGCGCCCGAGCACCGCATGGCGGCGGCGACGCGCAAGGCGCTGATGCTTCGGATCGCCCGCGCCGGCGCCTCGCGGCTGCTGGCGGCGGAGCTTGCGGGGGTGTCGGTGCCGGCGCTCGAGGGCGAGAGCGAATAGGTTCACCGCAGACGCGACAGGTCCAGCGCGCCGCCGTCTGTCGCCCGCGCCCGACCACGGCTTTGCCCGAGCTTACCGATCCCCAAGAAGATCTTTGACCTCGCACCGATGATTTCCGCCCGCCTGCGCTGTCCTGATCAACAGGCACGCTCGGATGGTCCGGCGGCCGGAAAGAGAGGTGATCCATGGGATCGTTGGAAGGTCAGAATGTCGTCGTCATCGGAGGCAGCCGAGGTGTCGGCCGCTCGATCGTGGAAGCAGCACTTGGCGAAGGGGCGACCGTACTTGCCGTTGCCCGCAGCGCGGCCGACCCGAAAGAACTCTCCTGGGAGGCATCCGGCGTGAAGATGCTTGCGGTCGACGCGACAGAGGAGACCGCACCCGACGCGGTTTTCGGCGCGCTGGCGCCAGATGTGCTGGTGATCTCAGCCGGCGCTCTCGCGCCGACCGTCCCCATCCAGGAGCAGAGCTGGGAGCTCTTCTCGGTCAACTGGGACATGGACGTCAAGGCGTCGTTCCTGTTCTGCAAGGCAGCGCTGCAGGGCCGGCTCAAGCCGGGGAGCCGGGTGGTGCTGATCTCCAGTGGTGCTGCCTTCAGCGGCGGGCCGCCGAATTCAGGCGGCTATTCCGGCGCAAAACGCATGCAGATGTTCCTGGCCGGTCATAGCCAGAAGGAAGCGGACCGGCTCGGCCTTGGCCTGCGCTTCATGGCGCTTGCGCCGGCGCGCATCATGCCGGGCACCGGCGTTGGTGACCGCGGTATCGCCAGCATTTCGGCCTATATGGGCATCCGCCCGGCGGACTTCCTCGCCAGCTTGACCGACATGCAGACGCCGGCCGACGTCGCTCGCGCGGTGGTCGCGCTCGCCATCGGCAAACCGCAAGGCAGCTCCTTCACGGTGAGCGGCAGCGGACTTGCGGCGGCGGCATGAGGCGAGCAGGATGCCGGCCAACTTCAGCACCGCAGGCTCCCCATGACAGACGCTCCTGGTCCCGTTGAGCCCCTGGGCCGACCAGGCCAGCCGATCCTCGATCGGCTGGCCTTCGAGCGCCTGACAGTGGTCCACCGCCGCGAGCTCAAGCTGCATTGCTACCGGATGATGGGCTCACTGCATGAGGCCGATGACCTCGTCCAGGACACGTTCCTGCGAGCCTGGCGCGCGCGGTCGCAATTCGACGGCCGAGGCTCGGTTCGCGGCTGGCTCTACACGATCGCCACCAACAGCTGCCTCAACGCCATCAAGGCGAGGTCGAGTGTGCATCGCATTCTGCTTGAGCCCGAACGGCCGCCCTCTGACTCGAGGGCGACCGGCGGGCCCGCCGCCGAGCTCACCTGGCTGGAGCCTTATCCGGACGCGGAGCTTCCGGATCTGGTCGACGACAAACCGGGTCCGGACGCGCGCTACGAGGCCCGTGAAGCGGTGCAACTCGCTTTCGTCGCGGCGATCCAGCTTCTGCCGCCCAGGCAGCGGGCCGCCCTTTTGCTTTGCGACGTGCTTGGCTGGTCAGCGGTCGAGACGGCGCACTTGCTGGGCGGTTCGACCGCTTCTATCAACAGCGCCCTGCAGCGGGCCCGCGCAACACTTGGCAAGAGCTATCCTCGGGGGCGTCCCCTGCAGCGATCGCAACCCAACCCGCAAGAGGGGCTGCTGCTCGAACGCTACATGCAGGCATGGCAAGCGGACAACCTCGACGGCCTCGTCGACCTGCTGCGCGAGGACGCCACCTACCACATGCCGCCATGGCGAGAATGGTACCGGGGACGCGAGGCGATCCGGGCTTTTCTCGATACCGTCTGGGGCAATTTTGCCGGCTATCGCGCGGTGGCCACCGGGGCCAATGGCCAGCCTGCGGTCGCGGTCTACGCGCGCAGCCATCAGAACGTTGCGTGGCTGCCCCATTCTCTGCATGTCATCGAGCCCGCCGACGGGAAGATCGCCTCGTTGACGATCTATGTGCCGCCGCTCGGTCCCTCATTGTTTGCGGGCTTCCGTCTACCGCCAACCTAGAGCGGTTCATCGTTTCACGGAAACGCAGAACCGCTCTATCTCTTTGTTTTGACACAATTCCGGACGGAAAACCGCTTCACACTTTTCCTGGAATTGCTCTAGTCCTCGTCCGCCCCATCGGCTTCGCCAGCAGCCGGTGCCATCATCAGCACCGCCGCGCCAAGCAGCGCGGCGATCAGCGAGCCGGCGAGGATGCCAACCTTCACCGCATCCTGCAGCGCCACGTCGCTGGCGAAGGCGAGCAGGCCGATGAACAAGCTCATGGTGAAACCGATGCCGCACAGCAGCGAGATGCCGATCAGGTGCAGCCAGCCGGCATTTGCCGGCAGGTCGGCGAAGCCCAGCCGGATGGCTAAAGCCGAGGAGCCGAAGACGCCGACCAGCTTGCCGGCGACGAGACCGGCGGCCACCCCGAGCGTCAGCGGCTCGACCAAGGCGGCAAGGCTGACGCCGGCGAGCGACACGCCGGCATTGGCAAAGCCAAAGATCGGGACGACGAAGAAGGGCACTATTCTGTGCAGGCCGTGCTCAAGCCGGTGCAGCGGCGAATGCTCGAGGTCGTGGCTGATGCCGGGAGAGCGCTCGAGCGGAATGGTCAGCGCCAGCGCGACACCGGCAAGCGTGGCGTGGACCCCCGACTTCAGCACCAGCACCCACAAGACGATGCCGAGCACGAGATAGGGCAGGAGCGTCAGCACCCGCATGCGGTTGAGGACGACGAGCACGGCGATGACGGCGAAAGCAGCACCCAGATAGGCGAGCGACAGGCCGCTTGTGTAGAACAGCGCGATGATGATGACGGCGCCGAGATCGTCGATGATGGCCAAAGCGGTGAGGAATATTTTCAGCGAGGCCGGCACGCGATTGCCGAGCAGCGAGAGCACGCCGAGCGCAAAGGCGATGTCGGTGGCGGTCGGGATCGCCCAGCCGGACAGGGCCGCCGTGTTGTCGCGGTTGATGGCGACATAGACCAGCGCCGGCACCACCATGCCGCCGGCGGCGGCAATGCCGGGCAGCACCCGGCGCGGCCAGGTCGAGAGCTGGCCGTCCAGCATCTCGCGCTTGATCTCCAGGCCGACGAGCAGGAAGAACACCGCCATCAGCCCGTCATTGATCCAGTGCGAGACGCTGAGCGGCCCGAGATAGGCGTGGAGGGCGGCGAAATAGGTTTCGGACAGCGGCGAGTTGGCGACGATGAGGGCAAGTGCCGCGGCGGCCATCAGGATGATGCCGCCGGCCGCCTCGCCATCGAGGAATTCGCGAAAGATGGAAACCGGCCGCTCGTCGTCCCGCATGTCGCCTCCGTCACTCTGCCTGTCGGCCGGAATCATTTTGGCAGGATGATGCGCAAGCCCCGACTGGGAGGCAAGCAGCCCGCCAGTCAGCCTGTGGTCAGCGTGGGGCGCGCTTGGCCAGGATGCGCTGCAGCGTGCGGCGATGCATGTTGAGCCGGCGCGCGGTCTCAGAAACATTGCGGTCGCACATTTCGTAGACGCGCTGGATGTGCTCCCAGCGCACGCGGTCGGCCGACATCGGATTTTCCGGCGGTGCGGCGCGTTCGCCCGAGGTACGGGTGAGCGCGGCAAAGATGTCGTCGGCGTCGGCCGGCTTCGACAGATAGTCGATGGCGCCGAGCTTCACCGCCGTCACCGCGGTGGCGATGTTGCCGTAACCGGTGAGGATGACGGCGCGGGCGTCGTCGCGCTTCTCGCGGATGGCGGCGACGACGTCGAGGCCATTGCCGTCGCCGAGCCGCATGTCGACCACCGCATAGGCCGGCGGATGGGCGCGCGCCCTGGCGACAGCCTCCTCGACGCTGTCGGCCGTCTCGACCACGAAGCCCCTGGTTTCCATGGCGCGGGCAAGCCGCGTCAGGAACGGCTTGTCGTCATCGACGATCAGCAGCGAGGTGTCCTCGCCTTCAACCATTGCGCCAGTCGTTTCGTCTCCGCTCATCGCTTCCAGAAATCCTGCTGTCTTGGTTTACGCAGATACAGTTCCGCAGCACTATTGTCCAATTTTTAGCGCCTGCACCGGGCTTGATAGGGCCACGATGCAGGTTTCAGGCGGTGTCGAACATGCTCGACGACGATTCGGGATTGAGGAAGACGCTGCGCGGCCACGAAATCTGCACCACGGCGCCCTCGCCCAGCCCGCTCGAATTGCGGAAATCGAGCGTGGCGCCCGAGCGTTCGAGCAAGGTCTTGGCGATGAACAGGCCAAGACCCAGGCCGCCGCCGGCCTCGGTGCCCTGGCGCGTCGACATATAGGGCTCGCCGATGCGGTCGATGATCTCAGGCGGAAAGCCCGGCCCGTCGTCGATGATCGAGAAGGAGACATGGTCGTCGTCCCAGTTCCAGCGCACGGTCACCGTCTTGCGGGCGAAGTCGACGGCGTTCTCGACCAGATTGCCGAGGCCGTAGATGACGCCCGGGTTGCGCCGCCCGACCGGTTCGGCGCCGATGCGCTCGCCCGGCCGGAGCTTGATCGAGATGCCGAAATCGCGGTGCGGCGCCGTCACCTCCTCGACCAGCGAGGTCAGCGGCAGGCGCGACAGATGCGCCTCGCCTTCGGAGGACAGGCTGGTGAGCCGTTTCAGGATCTCGCGGCAGCGCTCGCTCTGCGAGCGCAGCAGCGTCACGTCCTCGCGGTATTTCGGGTCGTCGCCAAGCACCTTCTCCATCTCCTTGGCGACAAGCGCGATGGTGGCGAGCGGCGTGCCCAGTTCATGCGCGGCAGCGGCGGCAAGGCCATCCAGGGCGGAAAGGTGCTGTTCGCGCTGCAGCACCAGTTCGGTGGCGGCGAGCGCATTGGCGAGCAGGCGCGCTTCCTCGGCGACGCGGAAGGCGTAGATGGCGGTGAAGGCGATGGACGAGAACACCGCCATCCAGATGCCGGCGACATAGACGAACGGCATCTCCAGTGGCGCGTCCTCATGCCAGGGCAGCGGCTGGTGGAAGAAGACCAGCAAGGTGGCCGCCGCCATGACCAGCGCGCCGAGCACCGCGGTGAGGCGCAGCGGCAGCGACGCCGCCGAGATGACGACGGGCACGGTCATCAGCACCGAGAACGGGTTGGTCAGGCCGCCGGTCATGTAGAGCAGGCCGGCAAGCTGCAGGCTGTCGAAGGTCAGGATGACAAAGGCCGGCAGCGGGGTCAGCCGGTGCGCCGCCGGATAGCGGAAGGTCAGCCATAAATTCATCCACGCCGAGCAGGCGATCAGCGCGAAGCACATGCTGACGGGCAGCGGGAATTTCAGCCCGTAGGCGACGAGAAGCACCGTCAGGCTCTGGCCGACGATGGCCAGCCAGCGCAGCCTGATCAGCGTGTTGAGGCGCAGCCGCTGGCTCTGCTGGAAATCGGGCGCGTTGAGGATTTTTATCATGGCCAAGGATTATAGCCGGGAAAGCAGAAACGGTAGACTGCGACGTCGCTATTTCCAGACCATCACGTCCCGCGCGGCTTGGCGCGGCTGGTGGCTGCGGCAGCGAGCGGGTTCTCCGGCCAGACATGGCGGGGGTAGCGGCCGCGCATGTCGGTGCGCACATCGGCCCAGGAGCCGCGCCAGAAACCGGGCAGGTCGCGCGTCGTCTGGATCGGCCGGTGCGCGGGCGACAGCAGTTCGAGTGTCAGCGGCACGCTGCCGTTGGCGATCGCCGGATGCCGGTCGAGGCCGAACAATTCCTGCACACGGATCGCCAGCACCGGCCATTCGCCGTCATAGCGGATCGGCACGTGGCTGCCCGACGGCGCATCGAAATGGGTCGGCGCCAGCGCGTCGATCCGGCGCTGCAGATCATGCGGCACCAGCGCCATCAGGCCTGATGAAAGCGTGCCTGGATCGATCGCGGCGAAGGACGCCTTGCCGCCGAGGAACGGCAGCAGCCAGTCGTCGAGGCGGTCGATCAATGCTGCGTCGGACATGTCGGGCCAGGGCGCGCCGAGGCCGCGATGCAGCCAGCCGAGCCGCTGGCGCAGGGTCTCGGCCTCCTTGCCCCAGTCCAGCAGCGACAGGCCATGCTCGCGCAAGGCATCGAGGATCGCCTGATCCGCGTCGGCGCCCGATGGCGCCGGCAGCATGCGCTCGGAGAGCGTGATGGCGCCGAGCCGAGCCGTCTCGCGCACGCGCACGGCGCGCCGGTCGCGGTCGAAGCTCGTCTCCCGGCGGGTCTCGATCCTGTCGGCGAGTGCCGCACGGAGATCGGCCTCGTCGACTGGAGCCGCGGCGCTGATGCGGGCGTTCTGCGCCTTGCCCTGCAGATCGGCAACGACCAGCCAGGTCTCGCCCGCCAGCGGGTCAGCGGCGTCGAGCATGGCGCCCGAGCCGTTGGCCAGCACGAAACGGCCGCGCGCGCCGCGTGCCTTGGCGACACGATCCGGCCAGGCGTGGATGAGGAGCGCGCCGGCGGAGGCCGGCTCATTGCTTCTCCTGCCGCCGGCCTGTTTCGCCAGCCGCTCGGCAAGCTGCCGCGCCGCGACGGCACGCGGCGACTTCTCTGTGCGAAACCGCATCAGCCGGCGCTCGAGGTCGGCACCGTCGCCGCCAAGGCCGCGCTCGGTGAGCAGCACGGTGAGCGTCGCCGCCTCGAAGGCGTGACCGCTCCCTGCCGCTTCGGCGACCATGTGGGCGAGCCGCACCGGCAGCGCCAGCTTGCGCATCGCGACGCCCGCTTCCGTCAGCCGCCCGGCCCCGTCGATGGCGTGCAGCGCGCTGAGCAGCGCCCTCGCCTCGTTGAGCGCCGGCGCCGGCGGCATATCGAGGAAGGAGAGGCTCGTGGGATCTGCAACGCCGAAGGCGGCGCAATCGAGCAGCAGGCCGGACAGATCCGCCTCGAGGATTTCCGGTGGCGTGAAGGCGGGAAGGGCCGCCGTTTGCTCGACCCGCCACAGCCGGACGGCGACGCCGGCTTGCGTGCGCCCGGCGCGGCCGGCGCGCTGCTCGGCCGAGGCGCGGCTGACCCGCACCGTCTCCAGCCGCGTCAGTCCGCTGGCCGGTTCGTAGCGCGGCAAGCGCGACAGGCCGGAGTCGATGACGACGCGCACGCCGTCGATGGTAATCGAGGTTTCGGCGATCGATGTCGCCAGCACCACCTTGCGGCGACCCGAGGGCGACGGCTTGATGGCGGCATCCTGCGCCCTGTTGTCGAGCATGCCGTAGAGCGGCACGATATCGGTGTCGGCGCCGATCCGGTCGTGCAGCCGCTCGGCGGTCCGCTCGATCTCGCGCTGGCCGGGCAGAAAGGCGAGCACGCTGCCGCTCTCCTCGGCGAGCGCGGCGCGGATCGCCTTGGCCATGGCGTCTTCGACGGGGACACCGGGCGGCCGCTCGTCGTAACGGATGTCGACGGGAAAGGCGCGGCCTTGACTTTCGATCACCGGAGCTTCGGACAGCAACCTGGCGACGCGCGCGCCGTCGAGCGTCGCCGACATCACCAGCAGGCGCAGGTCCGGCCGCAGCGCGCCCTGCACGTCCAGCGCCAGCGCCAGGCCGAAATCGCCGTCGAGCGAGCGCTCGTGGAACTCGTCGAAGAGCACCGCCGAAACACCCGGCAGTTCGGGATCGTCGAGGATCATGCGCGACAACACGCCTTCGGTGACGACGAGGATCTTGGTCCGAGCCGATGTCCGGTTCTCCATGCGCATGGCGTAGCCGACCGTGCCGCCGGGCTCCTCGCCGATGAGTTCGGCCATGCGGCGGGCGGCGGCGCGGGCGGCGAGCCGGCGCGGCTCGAGCAGGACGATCTTGCCCGCGCCCAGCCATGGCGCGTCGAGCAGCGCCAGCGGCACCAGCGTCGTCTTGCCGGCGCCGGGCGGCGCCACCAGAACGGCGCTGCTCTGCTTTGCCAGCGCTTCGCCAAGCGCCGGCAGAACGGCGGAGACGGGGAGCTCCGGCAAGGGTTTGATGTTCATCGCGTCCGCATATCAGCGGCTGTGGTCAGCGTGCAACCGGGTCATTCCGGCCGGCTCAAAGCCGAGTCCGCGAAAACGGGTTCCAGCGCACCGTGCCCAGCCGCACCTCCTCGCGCACCATGGTCAGCAGGCCGGAGCCGCCGACGACGGCGAGGCCGACCAGCGACAGGGCATCCGGGTATTCGCTGAAGAACAGCGCGCCGAGGATCACCGCCCAGACGATCTGCGAATAATGCGTCGGCGCGATGCGGTTGGCGGGAGCGTACTTGACCGCGAGCAGCTGCAGCAGTTGTCCGCAGGAGGTGAAGGCGCCTGATATGACAAACCAGACCAGTTGCCTGGCGTCGGGCAGCGTGAACGACGTGGCGGCAGCACCCATGCCGTTGAAGACCAGGCCGTAGCCGATCAGCACGCCGAGCATGGTCGTGCGCTTTTCCTGCTGCGCCAGCGAGCGCATCAGGATGACGCTGGCGGCGGCGAGGAAGGCGACGCCGAAAGCGGCGAGGTGGCCGAGATGCAACTCGCGAAAACCCGGCCGCACGACCAGCATGACGCCGACAAAACCGGCGACCACCGCCAGCCATCGCCAGGGGCCGACCTTCTCCTTGAGGACGACGGTGGAAAGGATGGTGACGCAGAGCGGCGCCAGGAAGATCAGCGCATAGGCTTCGGCCAGCGGGATGGTGGTGAAGGCATAGACGCTGAGCACGCCCGACGCGATGCCGGCCCAGGCGCGGGCCTGCACCGCCCAGGGCCGCTTGGTGCGCCAGAAGTCACGCCAGCGTTCGCCGTTCGGCCGGGTGAAGAGCAAGAAACAGCCGGAAAACAGCGTCGAGAAGAAGCCGATCTCGAAGACGGTGAACTGCCCGCCCAGGCTTTTGACAACGGCGTCGTTGCACGAATAGCTTGCATAGGCGATCAGGGCGAGCAGGATACCGTTCGGCACGTTGTTCCATTTCCGGGGAGAGTAGAGTGAGAGTACTGGCGCTCGGCGCGCATCCGGACGACATCGAGATATTCATGTTCGGTACGATGGCCGCCTATGCCACGCAAGGCGCAGAACTGACTTTCGCCGTAGCCACGGATGGTGCCAAAGGCGGCCGCGGCGACCCGGCAACGCTTGCCCGCGTGCGCCGGGAGGAGGCGACTGCGGCGGCGGGATTGCTCGGCGTTGCGCCGCGCTTCCTCGACTTCCCGGATGGCGGCCTGGTCGCCGACGCCGCCCTGATCACGGCGCTGAAGGCGCTGATCGGCGAGGTGAAGCCCGATCTCATCATCACCCATGCGCCGAACGATTATCATGGCGACCACCGCGCGCTGTCGGACGGAGTGCGAATCGCCGCGTCTTTCACGGTGCCGGTGCTGCATGCCGACACGCTTGGCGGCACCGGCTTTTCGCCGACGCATTATGTCGACATTTCCGCGCACACCGACATCAAGGCGCAGGCGATCCGGGCGCATCACTCGCAGGATCCCGAGCGCTTCGTCGATGCGGCGCGCGTGCAGAACGCCTTTCGCGCCGGCCAGTGCAACGGCGCGCCAGGCGCGCTGGCCGAGGCGTTCCGCTTCGAGCCGGTGTTCCCTTTTGCCGACATCCGCGCCCTGCTGCCGCCGGCGCCGCCGATCCGGCCGGTGACGGTCAGCACGAAGACGGTCATGTGAGCCGGCTGCCGGCACGCCGGGCGCTCTGACAGCCACGCGCCTCCAGAAATTTCTTAGCCAGCTCAACGCCTTCGCAAACCATGTTGCGATGCAGCAACGAATTCGCTTGCGTTGTTTAGTAAAAATTGCATCACTAAACAAATTACTAAACATTCGCCGCGCCACCGCGCCGCCATGTTTGGGCCCCGGAGGAGGGGTTAGCGGGCTCTTGAAACCGTCATCCGGACGCGTTTCGCAAATGGGAGGAAGGCATGAAATCGACCTTGAAACTGACGTTGGGTCTGGCCTCGGCGATGCTTGCGTCGACAGCCGTCTCGAATGTCGCGCATGCGGAAGACCTGACGCTTTGCTGGGCAGCCTGGGACCCGGCCAACGCACTCGTGGAACTGTCCAAGGACTTCACCAAGGAAACCGGCATCGGCATGAAGTTCGAGTTCGTGCCGTGGACCAACTACGCCGACCGCTTCCTCAACGAGCTCAATTCGAAGGGCAAGCTGTGCGACCTGATCATCGGCGACAGCCAGTGGATCGGCGGCGCGGCCGAGAACGGCCACTACGTCAAGCTGAACGACTTCTTCGACAAGGAGAAGATCAGCATGGACGACTTCGTGCCGGCGACCGTGGTCGGCTATTCGGAATGGCCGAAGAATTCGCCGAACTACTGGGCGCTGCCGGCCATGGGCGACGTCGTCGGCTGGACCTACCGCAAGGACTGGTTCTCCAAGCCGGAACTGCAGAAGGAATTCAAGGAGAAGTATGGCTGGGATCTCGCCGCTCCGACGACCTTCGACCAGCTGAAGCAGATCGCCGAGTTCTTCCAGAAGCGTGAAATCGACGGCAAGACGGTGTACGGCGCCTCGATCTATACCGAGCGCGGCTCGGAAGGCATCACCATGGGCGCCATGGATGTGCTCTACAGTTTCGGCTTCAAATACGAGAACCCCGAAAAGCCCTACGAGATGGACGGCTTCGTCAACTCCGAGAAATCGGTGAAGGGGCTGGAGTTCTACAAGGCGCTCTATGACTGCTGCACGCCGCCCGGCGCTTCGAACAGCTACATGGGCGAAGGCGTCGATGCCTTCAAATCCGGGCAGGTGGCGATGCACATGAACTTTGCCTTCACCTGGCCGGGCCTGCAGAAGGACGAGAATGTCGGTGGCGACAAGATCGGCTACTTCGCCAATCCGAAGGGTCCCGACGGCGAGCAGTTCGCCCAGCTCGGCGGCCAGGGCATCTCGGTGGTGTCCTATTCCGACAAGCAGGAATCGGCGCTCAAATACATCAAGTGGTTCGCCAACAAGGACGTGCAGGCCAAGTGGTGGTCGCTTGGCGGCTTTTCCTGCCTCAACGCGGTCGTGAAGGATCCGAACTTCCCGGCCAGCCAGCCCTATGCGCAGACCTTCCTCGATTCGATGGCCATCGTGAAGGACTTCTGGGCCGAGCCGAGCTACGCGCCGCTGCTGCAGGCCTCGCAGAAGCGCTTCCACGACTATGTCGTCGCCGGCCAGGGTTCGGCCAAGGACGCGCTTGACGGCCTGGTCAAGGACTGGACGCAGGTCTTCCAGGACGACGGCAAGATGTGAACGGCTCCTCCCGAGCTCGACCCGAGCGTCCCGTGCCGCCCTTGGCACGGGACGCAGTTCAGATAAATTCCATTGTCGAGACTTAAAGTGACCGAAGCAGGACTCACCATGCTCAATCGGACTGCGGACAGCGTTGCCCGGGCCACGCCTGAGCCGTTGGCCCGCCGAGTCCGGGGCATCAGCGACAAAGGCCTCGCCTGGCTGTTCATCTCGCCGACGATCCTGTTGCTGCTCGCCATCAACATCTTCCCGCTGTTCTGGGCGATCTACCTGTCCTTCACCAACTACCGGGCCAACCGCCCGAATGAGGTGGTGAAGAATCTCGGTCTCGCCAATTACAGGCGCATTCTCGGCGACCAGGACATCTGGATCGCCATGCAGACGACGGCGCATTTCGTGTTCTGGACCATCCTTTTGCAGACGCTGATCGGCTTTGCACTGGCCTGGCTGATCGACCGCAAATTCCGCGGCCATGCCTTCTGGACGACGATCATCCTGGTGCCGATGATGCTGTCGCCGGCGGTGGTCGGCAATTTCTGGCGCTTCCTCTACGAGCCGCAGATCGGCCTGTTCGCCTACGCCATCTCGTTCGTATCGGGCATTCCGCCGACGAACATCCAGATGCTCTCCAACGTCTCGCTGGCGCCGTGGTCGATCATCATCGTCGACACCTGGATGTGGACGCCCTACGTGATGCTGATCTGCCTCGCCGGCCTGCGCTCGATCCCCGAATACATCTATGAGGCCGCCGAGGTCGACCGCGCCTCCAACTGGCGGCAGTTCTGGTCGATCACGCTGCCGATGGCGCTGCCCTTCATCATGCTGGCGGTGCTGTTTCGCGGCATCGAGAATTTCAAGATGTTCGACATGGTCAATCTCTTGACCGGCGGCGGACCGGGCTCGACCACCGAGGTCGCTTCGATCACGCTGAAGCGGCAGGCCTTCGAAAGTTGGCGCACCGGCTATTCCTCGGCCTTCGCCATCATCCTGTTCGTCGCGGTGTTCGGGCTGGCCAACATCTACGTCAAGGCGCTGAACAAGGTGAAGCAGAGATGAGCCTGACCACAGCCCATTCCGTCGTCGCACCTTCGGCAAACGCGAAGCTCATCGCCGGCACGATCATCGTCGCCTATGCGCTGATCTCGATCGTGCCGCTGCTGTGGATCTTCGCCACCAGCTTCAAGACGCCGCCGGACTCGATCGCCTATCCGCCGAAGGTCGTGTTCCAGCCGAGCATCGAGGGCTATTGCAATCTGTTCACGACCCGCACCAGGCAGACGCCGGAATACATCAACTCGCTCGGACCGGCGACCGGCTTCTGCGACGAGACGGTGCGCAAGCGCAACATGGTGATCGCCGGCCCGTCGAACTTCCTGCCGCGCTTCGTCAACTCGCTGATCATCGCCTTCGGCTCGACCTTCTGCGCGGTGTTCCTCGGCACGCTGTCGGCCTACGGCTTCTCGCGCTTCAAGGTGCCTTTGGCCGACGACCTTCTGTTCTTCATCCTGTCGACGCGCATGATGCCGCCGATCGCGGTCGCGATCCCGATCTATCTGATGTACCGCGAGCTCGGCCTCTCCGACACCGCGCTCGGCATGATCCTGCTCTACACGGCGGTCAACGTGTCGCTCGCGGTGTGGCTGCTGAAAGGCTTCATCGACGAGATCCCGCGCGAATATGAGGAAGCGGCAATGATCGACGGCTATACGCGGCTGCAGGCCTTCTGGCGCACGGTGCTGCCGCAGGCGACAACCGGCATTGCGGCGACCGCCATCTTCTGCCTGATCTTTGCCTGGAACGAGTATGCGTTTGCAGCGCTCCTGACGTCCGGCACGGCGCAGACCGCACCGCCCTTCATCCCGACCATCATCGGCGAAGGCGGCCAGGACTGGCCGGCGGTGGCCGCCGGCACGACGATCTTCCTGGTGCCGATCCTGGTCTTCACCATCCTGCTTCGCAAGCAATTGCTGCGCGGCATCACCTTCGGCGCGGTGCGCAAATGAGCCTGACCCAACCGACGAAACGCAAATCGCGCTGGCCTGCCTGGGCCCGGCGCGGACTGATGGAAAACATCGCCACCGCGATCATCGCCATCGGCTTCCTGATGCTGTTCCAACCCTTCGCGCTGTCGCTCTACACCTATTCCTTCATCACCATGCTTTTCGGCACGGCGATGTTCATCGTCGTCTCGAAGTTCCCGGAGTAGACGATGGCCGAAATCCGCGTCCAGAATTTGAGGAAAGCCTTCGGCGATTTCGTCGCCGTGCAGGATTCCAGCTTTGTCGTCGAGGATGGCGAGTTCTTCGTCATGCTCGGGCCGTCGGGCTGCGGCAAGACGACGACCTTGCGCATGATCGCCGGGCTGGAATTGCCGACCGGCGGCAACATCCTGCTTGGTGGCGAGGACGTCACCATGCGACGCGCCCGCGAGCGCGACATCGCTTTCGTCTTCCAGCTGTTCGCGCTCTATCCGCACATGAATGTGCGCAAGAACATCGGCTTTCCGCTGCTGGCGCAGGGAATGCCTTCCGCTGAAATCCGCACCAGGGTCGAAGAGACGGCGAAGCTGCTGCGCATCGACCATTTGCTCAACAAATCCGTCTCCGGCCTTGCCGGCGGCGACCGCCAGCGCGTCGCGCTCGGCCGCGCCATCGTGCGCCGGCCAAAGTGCTTCCTCATGGACGAGCCGCTGGGGACCCTTGATACTGAATTCCGCGATTTGATGGTCCATGAACTGCGCGAGCTGCACAACCGCATCCATGCCACCACGGTCTATGTCACCCACGACCAGATGGAAGCCATGTCGATGGCCGACAAGATCGCGGTGATGAACCATGGCGTCATCGAGCAGTTCGGCACGCCGCGTGAGATCTACGATCGTCCCGCAACCATGTTCGTCGCCGATTTCATCGGTTCGCCGCCGATGAATTTTCTGGCATTTGACGGTGGACTGGCAAGGGGCGCGAAGGAGATCATCGTGCAAGGCGCCAAGGTGGCGGTGCCGGAGGTGCGCGAGGATGTCGCGCCCGCCGACATGGCGCTCGGCATCCGTCCCGAACACATCCGCTTCGACGATGGCTCGAAGCTGCGCGGCGCCATCTACGGCACCGAATATCTCGGCACCACGCAGATCGTCGCGGTGGAGACCGCGGACGGCATTATCAAGGCACGGGTGCCGGCCGAAATCCGGCTCGCCGCGGGCGACCATGTCGGCCTTTCGCTGAACAGCGCGCGGCTGTCGCTGTTCGACAAAGGGTCAGGGCGCGCGGTCAGAACCGCGATCCATGACTCGGCCTCCCAGGGGAGAGCGCAGCATGGCTGACGTGCACATCAGAAACGTGAGCAAGAGCTTCGGCGAGCAGCTTGCCGTGAGCGGTCTCGACCTGCACATCGCCGACGGTGAATTCGTCGTGCTGCTCGGACCGACCGGCGCCGGCAAGACGACGACGCTGCGGCTGATCGCCGGGCTGGAACGGCCGGATGCCGGCACGATCTACATCGGCGGCCATAATGCCACGGCGCTGTCGCCGGCCGAGCGCGACACCGCCTTCGTCTTCCAGCAATACTCGCTCTATCCGCATCTGTCGGTCTACGACAACCTTGCCTTCCCGCTGCGTTCGCCGGCGCGAAAGATGCCGGAGGATCAGATCCGCCGCCGCGTCGAGGACGTGGCCAGGATGGTGCGCATCCACCACAAGCTCTCCAACCGGTCGACGAAACTCTCGGGCGGCGAGATGCAGCGCGTCGCCATCGGCCGGGCGCTGGTGCGCAAGCCGGCAATCTATCTGATGGACGAGCCGCTATCGTCGCTCGACGCCAAGCTGCGCGGCGATCTCCGGCTCGAGCTGAAGCGCATCCAGGCCGAGCTCGGCGCCACCATGCTCTACGTCACCCACGACCAGATCGAGGCAATGACCATGGCCGACCGCATCGGCATCCTCGCCGATGGCGTTCTGGTGCAGATCGGCACGCCGCGCACGATCTATTCGGAGCCGGCAAACCTTCATGTCGCGGCACGGCTTGGCCAGCCGGCGATCAATCTGTTGCCGGCGGGGCTGCTGCCGGACGGCGGCGCCCCGGCCGGAACCAAGACCATCGGTGCTCGCACCGAGCATCTTTCGATCGACAAGGCGGCGAATGGCCATGTCGACGGCGTCGTTGACTGGGTCGAGCATCTGGGCGATCAGAACCATCTGCATGTGACGGTCGGGGCCAAAAGACTGGTGACGTTGACCGACCCCGACACGTCTTTCGAAAAGGGCGACAAGGTCACGATCCGCTACCGGGCGCCGCTTTATTTCGGTGCGGACGGGCAGAGGCTGATGTGAGCGGTTCGAAGTGTTCTCCATCCGGGACCTTGCAACGCCGGATTTCTGATTGACTGACGTGGCACGGGACGGGACGAATTCGATGAAGCACTTTTTCAACCGCAGGGACTCGATCGTCACCGAAGCGCTGGACGGTTTGCTCAGGACAATCGGCGCCGGCGATTTGGCGCGTCTCGACGGCTATCCCGAGATAAAGGTCATCCTGCGCGCCGACTGGGACAAGACGAAGGTGAGTGTCGTGTCGGGTGGCGGCGCCGGCCATGAACCCTCGCATGCCGGCTTTGTCGGCAAGGGCATGCTGACCGCCGCGGTTTCGGGCGAGATCTTCGCCTCGCCGAGCGTGGAAGCGGTGCTGGCGGCCATTCGCGCCGTCACAGGCCCTGCCGGCTGCCTGCTCATCGTCAAGAACTATACCGGCGATCGCCTCAATTTCGGCCTGGCCGCCGAGAAGGCGCGCGCCGAAGGTTTTCGCGTCGAGATGGTCATCGTCGCCGACGACATCGCGCTGCCCGACATCGCCCAGCCGCGCGGTGTCGCCGGCACCTTATTCGTGCACAAGATCGCCGGGCACCTGTCGGAGACCGGCCATGATCTGACGGCGGTCGCGGCGGCGGCGCGCACTGCGGCCGCCGATATCGTTTCGCTCGGCATCTCGCTCTCGTCCTGCTCGATCCCGGGTCAGCCGCACGAGGAAAGACTGGGGGCCGACGACGGCGAGCTCGGCCTCGGCATTCACGGCGAGCCGGGCGTCGAACGCATTGCCGTGCAGAGTGCCGAGAAGCTGGTCGCGATCATGGTGGAGCGCATCGCCGCGCGGCTCGATCCCGCAGCCGATTATGCGTTGCTGATCAACAATCTCGGCTCCGTACCACCGCTCGAGATGGCGCTTGTCGCCAATGCCGTGCTTGCCTCGCCGCTGGCGGCACGGGTGGCGCTTACCGTCGGGCCAGGGCCGTTGATGACGGCGCTCAACATGAACGGCTTTTCGCTGTCGCTGATCCGTCTCGATACGGGACGCGAGGCGGCCCTGCGGGCGCCGGTGGCGCCGCACGCCTGGATGCCGGCGCGAGCCGTTCGTGCGCCGGTGATCGTGCCGGTGGCAAGTGCACCTGTTCGGCACGCCGCCAGGGATGCCAGCAAGGACGCGCACACCGAGCGCCTTGTCGTCACCATCTGCGAGCGGCTGATCTCGCTTGAAGCGACATTGAACGCACTGGATGCCAAGGCAGGAGACGGCGACACCGGCTCGACAGTGGCGACCGGCGCGCGCAGCGTGCTCGACCGGCTTGGCACCCTGCCGCTCGCCGACCCTGCCGCGACTCTTGGCGAGGTGGGCGATATTCTGAGCAAGTCCATGGGCGGCTCCAGCGGGGTGCTGCTGTCGATCTTCTTCACCGCCGCGGCACAGGCGCTGGAGGGCGGCGCCAGCGTGAGCAAGGCGCTGCTTGCCGGCCTTGACCGGATGACTTTTTACGGTGGCGCCAGGCCAGGCGACCGCACCATGATCGATGCTCTGGAGCCCGCCCTGAAAGCATTCGACACCGGCGGCCTGGAAGACGCCGCGGCGGCGGCGCTGCGGGGCGCCGAGGCCACTGCCGCCATGCGCAAGGCCAAGGCCGGACGGTCCGCTTATGTCGGCAGCCAGCTCTACGGCGTCGTCGACCCCGGCGCCTGTGCCGTAGCCGAAGTCTTCGCGGCCGCAGCCGCCTTGCTTGCGGCGGCCTGACAGGAAGGCGATGCTGCACATGTCGGGCACGTATCCTTTCCACACTGCCGACCGAGCAGGAGCCGGGAGCATGACAATGGCGGCATCGGATCTATCCAGGTTGATCGCAGCAGTGGCGGACACGATCGCGGCGCATGCCGACGAGCTGACCGCGCTCGACCAGGCGATCGGCGACGGCGACCATGGGCTGAATATGAAGCGCGGCTTCGAGGCGGTGCGTACCGAGACCGAGGCGTTCGCGGCAAAGCCGTTGCCGGAAGCGCTGAAGGCGATCGGCACCAAGCTGGTGATGACCGTCGGCGGTGCTTCCGGACCACTGTTCGGCACTCTGTTCATGGCGCTGGGCAAGGAGATTTCGGCCGAGCCGGACCGTGCCATGCTGACCGCGGCCTTCGGCAAGGCCATCGAAGCCGTGGCCGCGCGCGGCAAGTCGCAAACCGGACAAAAAACCATGCTCGACGTGCTGCAGCCGGTGCATGAGGCGCTGGCCGAGAGAAAGACAGCGGCTCAGATCGTCGCCGTTGCCGACAAGGCGGCGCAAGCCACGGTGCCGATGAAGGCCTTGCGCGGGCGCGCCTCGTTCCTCGGCGACCGCTCGATCGGCCATATGGACGCCGGGGCGCGCTCCACCGCACTGCTGGTACGGGCGGTGGCCGAGACAATCGAGAGGCACGCATGAGCAATGTCGGCATTGTCATCGTATCGCATTCGCCGCTGGTCGCCCAAGGCACGGCGGACATGGTGCGCCAGATGGTCGGCGACGAAGTGCCGCTTGCATGGTGCGGCGGAAACGGCCATGGCGGGCTGGGAACCAGCGTCGAGGCGATCATGGGCGCGATCGAAAAGGCCTGGTCGGAAGCGGGTGTGGCCATTCTCGTCGATCTCGGCGGCGCCGAGACCAACTCGGAGATGGCGGTGGAGATGATCGGTGAGCCGCGCGCGCAGAAGATCGTCGTCTGCAACGCACCAATCGTCGAAGGCGCGGTGATGGCCGCGACCGAGGCGTCCGGCGGCGCCTCGCTCAAGGAAGTAGTGGCGACGGCGCACGAATTGTCGCCGTCGTGAAACAGGAATTTTGACAAGCATGTCCGCATCCACCGAAGCCACCGTCCTGATCACCCACGCGGTCGGTCTGCACGCGCGCCCTTCGGTGAAGTTCACCAAGCTCGCCAAGACGTTTGCAGCCGAGGTCGAGGTGGCGCTCGCCGCCAACGGGCCGTGGTTCGACGCCAAGAGCATCGTCAAGGTGATGGCGGCCAAGGCGCCGAAAGGCACGCTGCTGCATATCCGGGCCAAAGGGGACGGCGCCGGAGAGGCGGTCGGGGCGCTGGTCGAGCTGGTTCGGCGCGATTTCGACGAGGGCGCGGACCATGCCCGAACCGCTTAGGCTGCAGGGGATTTCCGCCTCGGCCGGCTACGCCGAGGGGCCGCTGTTCAGTCTCGACCGCACCGCCTCGCACTACACCGTCAAGGCGACCGTAGCTGATGAAAGGGCGGCGCTGGAGACAGCAATCGGCATGGCGACAAGGCGGCTTGGCGGCCTGATCGAGACCGCCGACAACGAGGCCGCCGGGATCCTCGAATTCCAGATCGCCATGCTGGAAGACGACGCGCTGAGCGGCCCGGCTTTTGCGGCGATCGCCTCCGGTCAACCTGCCGATGCGGCATGGCGACAGGCACTGGATACCGAAATCGCCGGCTACGAGACTTCCGACCAGGACTATTTCCGGGCGCGCGCCGCCGACCTGCGCGATATCAGGGACCAAGTGCTGCGCGCTTTGACCGAGGACGACGAGAGCGCGGCACCTGCCGGCGCCATCTTCTATGGCGAGGACATCGCGCCGACACGCTTTCTCGAAACCGACTGGAGCTCTGGCGGCGGCATCGCGCTGAAAGCCGGAAGTGCCGCCAGCCATGTCGCCATGCTGGCGCGCTCGCGCGGCGTGCCGATGGTTGTCGGGCTTGGGGCGGCAGGGCCAAGCGCTTCGCCGGCCAATCCCGTCGGCGTGGCCCTGCTCGACGCCGAGCATGGCGGCATTGTGCTGTCGCCGTCGGCGGCCGAGATCGAGGCGTTCCGCCGGTCGTCGTCGTCCTTCGCGGCACGCCGCGACAAGGCGGAAACCTATCTGGCGCGGCCGGCAGTGACGAAGGCCGGCACGGCTGTGCGGGTTCAGGTCAACATCGCCGATCCGTCCGACGTCGACGGCATCGATATCGCCACCTGCGACGGCGTCGGGCTGATGCGCACCGAGTTCCTGTTTGGCAAGACATTGCCGGACGAGGAGACGCAGTACCGTGCCTATCGCAAGGTGCTGGAATGGGCCGGAGAAAAACCGGTGACCATCCGCACCGTCGATGCCGGCGGCGACAAGCCGGTGCCGGGCTTCACGGTCGAGGAAGGCAACCCGTTCCTCGGCTTGCGCGGCATCAGGCTGTCGCTGGCGCGGCCCGAAATCCTCCGCGTGCAGATGCGGGCATTGCTGCGCGCCGCCGTCCACGGCAATCTGAAGGTGATGTTTCCGATGATTGCCGTCACTGACGAATATACGCGCGCCGCAGCCCTGTTCACGGAGGAGCAGGCCGGGCTTGCCGCGCGCGGTGTCGCGCACAAAATGCCGCCGCTCGGCATCATGGTCGAGGTGCCGTCCGTGGCGATCGCGCCCGAGGCGTTCGCCGATGTCGCCTTCTTCTCGATCGGTTCGAACGATTTGACGCAATATGTGATGGCGGCGGCGCGCGACAATGCTTCGGTCGCGCATCTGAATTCGGTCAGGCATCCGGCCGTGCTCCGGCTGATCGCCTCGGTCGTGGCCTTCGGCGAGGAGCGGAGAATACCGGTCAGCCTGTGCGGCGATGCCGGCGGCGACCCGGCATCGATCCCGGCGCTGCTCGAAGCCGGCCTGCGCGATCTCTCGGTGGCGCAGGCTCAACTCGCCATGGCCAAGGCGGCCATCGCGGACGTAACCGTCTAGGCGCCGGCATGGTCGACAAGACACCTGAACCCGGTTCGGAAGAAGCGATCCGCGCCTACAAGACGATCCTGTCGCATGTCATCGACCAGCGCCCGTCCGGCATGCGCCAGCGCCTTGCCGATGCGCTCGGCAAGCATCGCAGCTTCGTCACCCAGATCTCCAGCCCGGCCTATTCGATCCCGATCCCATCGAAACATTTGCCGGCTATCTTTTCCGTCTGCCACTTCAGTCAGGCCGAGCGCGACCAGTTTCTCACCGCTTACCACCAGGCGCATCCAGGCAAGATGTCGGTGGCATCGGGTCTGCGCAAGACTCGGCATGTGTCGCTGATCGTTCCCGATTTCGGCGA
Source organism: Mesorhizobium sp. LjNodule214 (assembly GCF_964252735.1). NCBI lineage: Bacteria > Pseudomonadati > Pseudomonadota > Alphaproteobacteria > Hyphomicrobiales > Phyllobacteriaceae > Mesorhizobium > Mesorhizobium sp. LjNodule214. The sequence continues at coordinate 1,342,788 of NZ_CAXUPE020000001.1, read as the reverse complement.
CGACAAGCAGAACGCGGCGCTCGACCGTGCAATCAACGATTTCATCCAGAAGATCACCAGCATCGCCGGCAAGGGCAGCGGCTGACCGTCCTAAGCAAAAGTGTGTCGGGAGGACACCATGAAGAAATTCCTGAATTCGGTGGACACGATGCTGACCGAAAGCCTCGATGGCTTCGTCGCCGCCCATGCCGACATCCTTGTGCTGGGCGAGGAGCACAAATTCGTCCGCCGCAAGGTGCTGAAGCCGGGCAAGGTGGGGCTGATCTCGGGCGGCGGCTCGGGCCACGAACCGTTGCATGGCGGGCTGGTCGGGCACGGCATGCTGGATGCCGCCTGCCCCGGCCAGGTGTTCACCTCGCCGACGCCGGACCAGATGCTGGCGGCGGCGCAGGCCGTCGACACCGGCGCCGGCTGCCTGTTCATCGTCAAGAACTATGAAGGCGACGTGATGAATTTCGACATGGCGGCCGAAATGTCGGAGGGCGTCATGCAGGTGGTGACCAATGACGACGTCGCGGTCGAGAATTCGTCCTACACGACCGGCAGGCGCGGCGTCGCCGGCACGCTGGTGGTCGAGAAGATCCTCGGCGCGGCGGCGGAGCAAGGCATGGGGCTGGAAGCGCTGAAGGCACTGGGCGAACGCGTCAATGGCGCGGCGCGTTCGATGGGCGTGGCCTTGACCAGCTGCACGGTACCGGCGGCAGGCAAACCGACCTTCGATATCGGCGATGGCGAGATGGAGTTCGGTGTCGGTATCCATGGCGAGCCCGGCAGGCGACGCGATGCCTTGAAGAGCGCCGATGCCATAGCCGAGGAGATTTGTACCGCGATTCTGGGCGATCTCGGCGACCAGGCGAAAGGCTCGGCGCTGTTGTTCGTCAACGGCTTCGGCGGCACGCCGCTGATGGAGCTTTACCTGATGTACAACAGCGCCCGGACAATTTTCGAGAAGCACGGGGTGACAGTGACCCGCTCGCTGGTCGGATCCTATGTCACATCACTCGACATGGCCGGCTGCTCGATCACGCTGACCATGCTCGACGCCGAGACGACCGCATTGTGGGACGCGCCCGTGCATACAGCTGCGCTGCGCCGGGGAATGTAGCCCGCACCGCGACGGTCTGTCAGGCGGCCGTCAAAATCCTTGGATCAGAGTACCGGGCCTGAGCTGCCGTTACCCGCCGTGACGCTGGACAATCTGCCGGCCTTGCACAGCACCGGCGCCACATACTTCTTCTTGGTCATCCGAATAACCTCCGATTCTGCGCCAAGAATGGAGGATGACCCTTGGCCACGTCAATTCTGGCGCCAGTTTCGGCACCGCCGCACTGGTTTCCGTGGTGCTTTTCTGCAACCATATTCGCAACATTGTCTTCCAATGCGCAAAACGCCGACAGGGTTGATGCTGCCACCACTTGCGCCCGCCGATGAAAATCTGCTGCTGAACTATGCGGACCCGGAGGCTCGAACGGCCGAGGTTCCGACAGCTAAAACTTTGTTGGCCCTGCTGGCCAATGCCGAATTTCACGGCGTGCTGCCGATCATGCTGCGCAAACTGCAGGAGTGCGGCGACGCGCATATGCCTCGGGATGCCGGCTTGCAGGAGACGCTATCCGATCTGCGCCAGAAGTCGACGTTGATCACCGGACAATCGATGCTGCTGCAATACCATGGCGACCGCATCATGAAGGCGCTCGCCGCGGACAAGATCCCGGCGCGGATCGTCAAGGGTCCGGTCTTTGCGCGAAAGCTGTACCGCAATGTCGTCGACCGCCCCTTTACCGACATAGACATCCTGGTCGAGCCGGCCCGTCTCAACGACGCCAACCGGGTGATCGCGGCATCCGGTTTCCGGCTGTGCAGCGGCGAAGTCCAGTCGCAAGATCTGCAGGAGTTCAAATGGCTGGAGAAGGAGAATTCCAGCCTGCTGGTCGAGCTGCATGGCAATCTGGTGCATGATTCCGGCATGCGGCGTCGGCTGTCGCTGGGATTCAAGGAACTGCACGCGATCGACGGTGATGAAACCGACACGCCGGCCGCCCTGCTCACCATCGCCATCGTCCACGCTTCGGGCGGACACAAGTTCCACCGGCTGCAGCTTTGCGTCGACGTGCTGCAAGGGGTGCGGGCGCTGCAGACGCCTGATGCGGAAGCACGCCTGCTCGAGGCGGCGCGCATGACCGGGATCGAGCTTGAACTGGCGACCGTGCTCGATGTGACCGGCCGGCTGTTCGACGCGCCCCGCGCACTCGAACTCGCCAACCGGATCAGGCCCGATCTCGGCATCCGGCTCGCCAGATGGCTGATCACCAGGGATACGCTGCTCGGCGTCAATTCAAGGGACAGGATGCGTTCGCGCCTGCGACGCGATGCCTTCCGCTGGGTCCAGAGATTGGCGAAGCCAAGGCCATATCGCGCCTGACCCCGAACAAGCCCGGTCAGCCGATCCCGGCCTTCAGCCGGCTAACGCCGAGCGGATCAAGGATGCCGCGTCGGCCGGTTGTGCGCCCACCTCCAGGGTAAAGGTCGGAACCGTCGATACCAGCCTGGCGATCGTCGCCAGCCGGCGCTTCTGCAGCGGCAGCAGGCCGGTCATGCCGGTCCTGACATTGTCAGCGGCCAGCGCCACCATGGCATCGGTCCTGGCTATCGCAACCAGCCGGTTCTGGCCATCGGCCGAGCGTGCAAGATGGAAGAGTGCGGCGACCGGCCGGGCACCGGGGCCTTCGACGCGGATGAACTTGCCGAGGTGCTCGAGCGAAACGGCCTGTTCGCCATTGCGGTCCCAGGAGGGACCGAGGCAGGGCCCGACGAGCGGGACCAGCTCGGCCGTCCTGCGGTGGATCTTCACATGGCGCGGCAGGCCCCAGGCGACGGCCTTGTCTGACGCCACATTCAGGATCATGGCATCGTCGGAGCAAAGGCCGAAGCCCTGCGAAGCCAGAGCGAGCGATGTCGTCGTCTTGCCGGTGCCGCTGGGCGCATGGATGAGAACCAGGGCATCGCTGTCAGGCAGCGTCAGGCCGGCCGTGTGCAGCATATGCTGGCCGCCGGCATCGAGCGCGGCGTCGAGGACCAGCATCCAGAGCGTCCAGGCAATCTTGGCATCCGGGCGGACGTGGATTTCGGCCCGACGCTCGCCGGCATGGATCGAGACTGTCTGGCGGCCGGGGAAAATCAGATGGACGATGTCGCCGCCGTCGATCATGCGGCAATGGCCGTCCTCGGGCACCTCGCCGTCAAAGGCGAGTGTCCCGTCCGGCGTCTCGGGCAGTGAAAGCGTCTCGACGACGCTGACGTGAAAACCCGGCTCTACCGGACTGGTGATGCGCAAGGTGCCGAGCATGCGGTCCAACTCCCGCCACAGTTCGGCGCGTTCGGCCGAGACACCGATGACCTGTCCGTCAAGGGCATAGCAGGCATCTGCGGCCGAGCCGCTCAAGCGGTTTTGCCCTCGGCGTGGTGACGATAGATCTCCACCATGCCGGGCAGGCTGTCGCTGACCACCGGCCGGCCGTCGAGGCAGACCCAGCAATGCGCCGACATGCGTGGCGCATGCATCGATTTCGGGTCGACGCCGAAGCGCAGATCCGGGTCGAAGCCGGCAAGGCGCAGGAACCGATGCGCTAGCAGGCCTTCCCTGAGACACCTGCGGTCGCGCATCAGCCAGGGATGCCTGACCGTGCGGTTGACGCTGGCGACGATGTAGGAGGAGGGCAGGCCGAGATAGGGGGTCGGCGCGCTGAGCGGCGCCCATTTCAGCACGGTCTCGAAATCGCGCTGGCCGATCAGCACCGGCATCAGCCGCGCGCTGGCCCATAGATGGGCACGAAACAGCGCGCGCAGGAACGGTCCGTCAGCCATCACGCCCCCGGATCGGCGAGGATACCTTCCGTCACCAGTTCGGCGGCCAGGGCCGCCATGTCCTGATCGAGCATATCCTTGTCGACCTCGAACTCGTCGGACAGCAGATCGACGATCTGGTCGAGGCTGCGCGCGCCGTCGACCTTGTCGAGAAAAGCTTCGGTGGTGCCGTTGCAGGTATAGAGCTGGCCGCTGCGCGCCAGAAGCACGACGGCGCCGTCGCCGACATGCTGCACCGAGGCGTCGTCCGCCAGCCGCAGAACCATTTCAGAAGCGATTTCGACCATGGGCCCTCCCCAGACCATGTACATTAGCTGGAGAGCAATTAGCGCGGCAGCGCGGTGCTGTCTATCGTCGGGCCGCTTCTATCGTGAAGCGGGCTTCTTGCGTCAGCTACCTGCTGGCAACCGTAGCCGCCACGTTCGACAGTTTCTCGCGCTTGGTCAACACAGGCTTTTCGTAAGTTTTCTTCATTGGAACCCCCAAATTCATCGATCATTGTACGTGCCGATCAATGGCAGGCCTTGTCAAGCCGGCGAAGCAACGCAGCCGAGAGTTGCTTTTGTTCCCCAAGGTAAGCTAAAAGTTGCCGGGGGCCTAGGGAGTAGTTAGTATGCGTTACAATTGGGAACGGGCGCCGACAGCGTTCGAGCGTCATCGGAAGGCGCTGGCGGCGGCGATATTGATAGCCGGGGGCGTCGGCCTGATGCTGGCGGCATTGCCGCTCTAACCGCTGATACCATCGACCGACACGAACGCCTCCGGGGCGCATGAGAGCTTGCGGACTGCCTGCCGCAGGCCGGGCCGGGTCAGCGTGCCTGGCCGGTCACGGCGATGAAGCGGCGGTCGCGCCCTTCAAAGCCTTGGCTGAAACGCTGCACGAGCACGGCAAGCACGGCCGGCTTGCCGTCGGGGGTGAATTCATAGGCTTCCGACAGGCTGTAGGAGGTCGGACAGTTCCTTGACCCAGGGACAGTCTTGTCCTCGTGCAGGAGCTTGAACGGCTTGCCGTCCTGGCCCTGCAGCGACAGGCGGAAACCGAGGGCTTTTCCTGCCGTATCCCGCGTCTCGTCGAAACTGACCGAACAATCCGTCGTGCTCCCGGCCAGGATCTGGTCGAGCTGGATGGTCGAGATGGCAAGCTCGTCATAGATCGGCGACAGCCATTTCTGCGCGACCTGTTCGAGGCGCGCGATGTCGTTGTAGGCGACCATGTCCTCAGGAAAGGTGAACTTGTCGAAGGCCATCCGTTCGCCGCGCGGCGCGATGGCATATTTGGCAAGGATGGGTGCGGCTTGCGCGGCAGCCTGCGCCCGCGCTTGTTCGAGGGTCAGCGTCGCATCCTCCGTTTCGTCAACGATGAGAATGGGCTTGCCGCCGACGAACTGATCGGTGCGGGTGTCGATGATGTCGATCTCCGAATAGCCTGAATCGGAGGCGCCGGCGTCGAGCTGGCCGTACTGCTCGAAGGCGAAGTAGGTGCCGTCGGGCGAGAAGCCGATGATGCGCCTCGCCGCCGCGTCGCCGGGATGGGCGGTTCCGGCGAAGACTACCAGTGCGGTACTGATCGCCGCTGCAAACAGCGGCCGGATGACGAATTGCCAATGGCGTTGCATTTTCTTCCCCTCGTATCACCGGGCAGCAGCCGCGGAGCCAAACGTTGTTTGCCGCAGCATCGTCATCCCCCGAGACCATGGTGCCGGATATCCCTCTCCAAGGCGAGATCGGACATTGATGAAATTCCGGGAAGACATGGTTTCGAAAAACGGCATAGGCTAATGCAAGACGGCAAATTTTCCTGGGAGGAAGTTGGATGGCGTCACGCTACCATGAAGTCTACGAAGGCTGGAAACGCGACCCGGAACAATTCTGGGCCGAGGCGGCCAAGGCGAACGACTGGTATTCGCCCCCTGACAGCGTCTTCGATGCAGAAGCCGGCGTTTACGGCCGCTGGTTCAATGGCGCCACCTGCAACACCTGCTTCAATGCCGTCGACCGTCACGTGGCGGGTGGCCGCGCCGACCAGATCGCGCTGATCCACGACAGCGCGATCACCGGCACGGTCAGGAAATTCACTTATGCCGAACTGAAGCGCGAAGTGGTCGCGCTGACTTCGGTGCTGAAGAATCGCGGCATCCGCAAGGGCGACCGCGTCATCATCTACATGCCGATGGTGCCGGAAGCGGCCTTCGCCATGCTTGCCTGCGCGCGCATCGGCGCCGTGCATTCGGTCGTCTTCGGTGGATTTGCCTCGCACGAACTTGCCACTCGCATCGACGACGCCAGGCCGAAGCTGATTATTTCCGCTTCCTGCGGCCTGGAGCCCGGGCGGACCGTCGCCTACAAGCCGCTGCTCGACACCGCGATCGAGCTTTCCCGGCACAAGCCGGAAGCCTGCCTGATCCTGCAGCGCGAGCAGCTGCGCTGCGAACTGAAGGACCATTACGACATCGACTATGCCGACGCCGTTGCCCGCGAGCGCGCGGCGGGCGCCAATGTCGATTGCGTCCCGGTGCTTGCCACCGATCCGCTCTACATCATCTACACGTCAGGCACGACCGGCCAGCCGAAGGGCATCGTGCGCGACAATGGCGGCCACATGGTCGCGCTGAAATGGACGATGGAAAACGAGTTCGGCGTGAAGCCGGGCGAGGTGTTCTGGGCGGCATCCGATGTCGGCTGGGTGGTCGGCCATTCCTACATCGTCTACGGCCCGCTGCTGCATGGCTCGACCAGCATCCTGTTCGAGGGCAAGCCGATCGGCACGCCGGATGCCGGCACCTATTGGCGGGTCATTGCCGAGCATGGCGTGGTCGCGCTGTTCACCGCGCCGACCGCCTTCCGCGCCATCAAGGGCCAGGATCCGCGCGGCGAATTCGTGCCGAAATACGATCTGTCGAATTTCCGCACGCTGTTCCTCGCCGGCGAACGCGCCGACCCGGAAACCATCAAATGGGCGGAGCAGAAACTGAACGTGCCGGTGATCGACCATTGGTGGCAGACCGAGACCGGCTCGCCGATGACCATCAACCCGGCCGGGCTCGGGCTGCTGCCGGTGAAATACGGCTCACCCGGTGTGCCGATGCCCGGCTATGACATCCGCGTGCTCGACGATGCCGGCCATGAGGTACCACGCGGCACTCTGGGCAATGTCGTGGTCAAGCTGCCGCTGCCGGCCGGCTGCCTGCCGACGCTGTGGAATGCCGACGCCCGTTTCCGGCAGGCCTATCTCGAAGAATTCCCCGGCTTCTACAAGACGGCCGACGCCGGCATGATGGACGAGGACGGCTATCTGTTCGTCATGGCCCGCACCGACGACATCATCAACGTCGCCGGCCATCGGCTGTCGACCGGCGCCATGGAGGAGGTGTTATCGGCGCATCCCGACGTTGCCGAATGCGCCGTCATCGGCATCGCCGATCAGATGAAGGGCCAGGTTCCGCTCGGCTTTGTCGTTTTGAATGCGGGCGTCGCGCGCGACACCGGCGCCATCGAAAGCGAGGTCGTCTCGCTGGTGCGCGAACGGATCGGCCCGGTCGCCGCCTTCAAGACGGTGGTGACGATCAAGCGCCTGCCCAAGACGCGTTCCGGCAAGATCCTGCGCGGCACGATGCAGAAGATCGCCGACAAGGAAGAATGGACGATGCCGGCGACCATCGACGACCCAGCCATCCTTGACGAGATCACCGCGGCACTGAAGGGGCGCGGCATAGGCCTGTAGGCCGCCTTCAGCCCGCTGCAAGCGGGTGACGCAGGGTGAATTCACGAATTTGTCCCGCATTGCAATCGTCTGTTGTGCATTGCAGCAACAGACCTTAAGGTTTGCCTGGGGGGCCACCCGATGATACGGCATGGCTCAGCAAAAGACTACATTTGGCGGCGTCGACATCTTGCGGTTTCTCGCCGCTGTCCTCGTGATGTTCTACCACTACGGCTACTGGGTTTGGGCATTCCCCGGCGGTGTTTCGGCACGCGCCACTGGCGGCATCCCGGCGCACCCGGAAATGGACTTCCTAGGCTCCGGCTGGGTCGGCGTGCAGGTGTTCTTCGTCATCAGCGGCTTCGTCATCGCCTTCAGCGCCGAGAATTCGACGCCGTTGCGGTTCTTCGAGGCAAGGGTGAAGCGCCTGGCGCCGGCGGTATGGGTATGCGCGCCGATCACCGCGGCGGTGTTGCTTCTGGTCGACCTCAGCTGGCCGACGGATGCTGTGATCCGGCTCGTTCGCACCGGCCTGTTCGTTCCCTTCGATCCGTGGGTCGACAGCGTCTACTGGACGCTCGGCATCGAAATCGCTTTCTATACCGTGGTCTGGACCTTGCTGCGGCTCGGCCGCTTCGACGTGATGGAAACCGTGGCCATCGCGATCGGGCTGATCAGCACGTTCTTCTGGTGCCTCTATTATCCCCTCGATTTGTCCGACCTCGCCGAGACGCGCTGGCTCCAGCTTGCGCTGGTGCATCACGGCTGCTTTTTCGCCGTCGGCGTGATGCTGTGGCTGATGCGGTTCAAGGCGGTGACGGGAACACGCCTCGGTTTCTCCGCGCTGTTCCTGGCCGGCGGCGTGCTGCAGATCGCAAGCTCGGTCGACGTGCACAGCATCAAGGTCGAAGCCGCGATGCCCTATGCGCCGCCGATCCTCATCTTCCTGGTCGCCACGGGACTGATGGCATGGTCGCTGCGGCTTAACCTGTCCTGGCGCGGCTGGCGCCGGATCGGGCTGATGACCTACCCGCTCTACCTCATCCATGACGTCGTCGGCGCCGCCATGCTCGGCGCCCTGGTCCGCGCCGGGGTGCCGTACCTTCTGTCGATCGCAGCTGTCGGCGCGACCATGATCGCCGCGAGCTGGCTGGTAGCGATAGAGGCCGAACCGCGCATAAGGCTGCTGCTTGACCATACCGTCTTCCGCTACAGGCTCAGGACGGCATAAACGCCGCTCCCAGCACTTATTTACCAAGACAGGGCCTGCTCCTCACCGGTATGGAATTTCCGGCGCCAAGCATGGTATCGAGGTTTCATGCGTGCCCCCGTGTGTCATGCTCCCTAACGCAGAAAAACCTGTGCGAGCACCGAGCCTCAATCCGTGAGCCTGTTCCAGCGATCGAGAAAGCCGCGTGCCGCGCCGCGCGAACGGCTGCAGATGGATATGCAGGATACGGTCGTCTATGCGATCGGCGACGTGCATGGGTGCTACAACGAACTGCGTTCGCTGGAGCAAAAGATCCTGCTCGATGCGCTGCCCTTCCGCGGGCGCAAGATCATCATCATGCTTGGCGACTATGTCGATCGCGGGCCGCAGTCCAAACGCGTGCTCGACCATCTCACGGCGCCGCCGCCGAGGGGCTTCCTGCGCGTCTGCCTAGCGGGAAACCACGAGGTGGCGATGCTGAACTATCTCGACGGCTATCTTCCGCGAGAACCCTGGCTGGCGACGGGCGGACTGGAGACGCTGTTTTCCTACGGGGTCGATGCGCAGCATCTAGGCAATCTCTACAGTTCGAGCGAAGCGGTCGACCGGCGTATCCGCGAGGTCATTCCCGCCAGCCATGTCAGCTTCATGCGCGCGCTGCCGGTCATGGTCTGCTCGAGGAAATTCGTCTTCGTCCATGCCGGCATCAGGCCCGGCATCGATCTCGCCGACCAGGACGAAGACGACCTGCTCAGCATCCGCGCGGACTTCTTCGACGCCGTCCATCTGCTCGACCGATGGGTGGTGCACGGGCATACGATCGTGGACGTGCCCAGGCTCGACGGGCGCCGGCTCGGCATCGACACCGGCGCCTTTCAGAGCGGACGGCTGACCGCCGTCAGGATAGCTGGCAGGTACGGCAAGCTGCTATTTTCCTAGAGCGGTTCGGCTTTTCATAAAACCGCTGACCCGCTCTAAGTATTTGTTTTTACGCAATTCCGGACGGAAAACCGCTACGCACTTTTCCTGGAATTGCCCTAGGCGGCCGCCCTGGTGCGCGTTTCCGACTTGTCCAGATAGTAGGTCGAATATTTGTCGAAGAACTTCTCGGATCCGCCGAGCGATCCGTATTTGGCCAGCTTCTTCAGATCGACCTTGTTCAGCACCGCGCCGACGATCTTGTTGGCGACGTATGGCTCGGATTCCAACATCGAGCGCACCACTGCGCGTGGCGTGCGGCCCCATTCGGTGACCAGCACGAAACCGTCGGCCAGCGGAGCGAAGGCCTTGGCGTCGACTACGGGACCGAGCGGCGGCAGATCGACGACGATGTACTCGAACGTCTCCTTGGCGTTCTCGATGAAGCGCCGCATGCCGGCCGAGGAGAGAAGCTCGCTGGTGTGCGAGAACTGGCCGCGCAGGACGGCCGGGATGATCGCCAGCTTCGTCTGCCGGTCGACCTTGCCGACCGACTGCCAGGTCTGGCCGCTGACGACAGCTTCCATCAGCCCTTGTTCGGTTTCCATGCCGAGGCTGCGGCTGAGACCGGGATTGCGCAAATCGCCGTCGATGAGCAGCGTCTTGGCGCCATTGGCGGCAAGCAATCCGGCCAGATTGGCCGCGACCGTCGACTTGCCCTCGCCGGGCAGCAGCGAGATCACGCCGATGACCTTGCTGCCTTGCCCTTCCATGACGACGTCGAAGGCGATCTTGGCGTTGCGCAGCGTTTCGGCGAACATCGAGGCCGGAGCGTCGATGCTGACCCGCATGCGCGCCCGTTTCTCGGCGGCCGACAGGCTGGCGATCTTGGCATCGGCCTGGACATCGTCCGGCTTGGCGTCCTTGCCGGGTTTGCCGCCACCGATCGTCGGCAGATAGCCGAGGAATTTGAGGCCGACGCGATCGCGAATGTCCTCGCCGGTTCTGAAGAACCGTTCGTTGAACTCGTTCAAGCCGCCAAATCCAGCCCCCAACAACACGCCAAGCACGAGCGTAAGCGCCAGCACCTTGGATGTGCGCGGGCCTACCGCCGACAGCGGCATTGTCGCATCGGAGATGATGCGGACCTTGCCGACCGGGAAGGATTGCTGCTGGGAGGCTTCCTCATAGCGGCTGAGGAATGTCTGATAGAGCGTGGTGAGCGCCGTCGCCTGCTGGTCGAGATCGCGCAGCTTGACCTGCGACTGGTTGTCGATGGAGCTCTTGCCGGCGGCGGTGGCGATCTTCTCCTTGAGCGCGGTCTCGCGCGCCTGCGCCACCTGATAATCGTTGCGATAGCTTTCGGTCAGTTGCTTCAGCTGTCCGAAGATCTGCGCCGACACATCGGCCTTTTCCTTGGCAAGTGCTACCGCCTGGGGGTGATCCTTGCCGAAATTGGCCTCGACATCCTGCAGCCGCTTGGAGACGGTCAGATAGCGGGTCTTGAGCGTGGCAATGACCGAGCTGGCCGGCTGGTCGCTCGATATCGCGGAGTCCTGGAAAGCATTGTCCGAGCCGCTGTCCACGATGGCCTTGTACTGCTGGTAGCGGGCGCTGGCTCGGGCCGTGTCGGCCTGCGCGACGATGAGCTGGCTGTTCAGGTCGGACAGTTGCTTGTCGCTGATCAGCTGGCCGTCGCTGCCCGCGGACAACCCGTGCTCGGCCCTGAACATCTCGACCGCCAGGGCGGCCTTCTGCGAGCTTTCGCGAAGCTCGGTCAACCGGCCCTGCAGCCAGACCGCCGCCCGCTCGGTGGCGTCGAAGCTCGCATTGAGCTGGTCGGCGAGATAGGCCTCGGAAAAGGCCTTGGTGATTGCGGTCGCGAGCGCCGGGTCCGTCGACTGATAGCCAATGTCGATCACATAGCTGCGGCCGTTGCGCTGCGCCAGCACCTCGCTTTGCAGCTTGAGGATCGCGTAGTCGCGGCGGGCGGTGGCCATCATGGCCTCGCGCGTCGCGGCGTCGACATTTTCGAGGCCAGGGATGTCCGGGCCCGAACTGCCACGGAAATAGCCAACCAGCCCGCGCACAAAGCCGATGCCCTTCGCCAGGGCAGACGTCGGAGGGTTCATGAACTCTTGGTTCTGGTCAAGCTTCAGCTTGTCGACCACCACCGAGGCCAGCCGCGCGGAGGTGAGGATCTCGATCTGGCTGAGCAGAGAGGCATCGGTCTGCATGGTGGCCGACGCCGCCGAGATGTCGTCGACGACCTTGTTCAGGCCTTCGTCGATCAGCACACTGGCAACCGAGATATACTGCTTGGGGGTGGTCTGCAGATAGAGCACGCCCATGAACAGACCGATGATCGCGCACACGGCCACCACCTTGGCCTGCCGGGCAGCCATGCCGAGCAGGCGCTCGATATCGATGAAGTCTTCGCCCTTTTCCGCGTCTGTACCGGGCAAAGGCACCCTCTTGTCGAGAGGAAAGTTGGCATAGTTCATCGTCGGTCCAATTCCAGGTTGCAGGCGCTATCGGCCTTCGAAGGTTGGCGTCGTCACCAGAAAAGACCGCGCAACATTCATGCCAGAAGGCGCTTGGCCGGATCGGCCAAGCGCGGCGGCGTATGTCGCGCCATCATCGATACGCACATACTCCCAAAAAATGGGCATTATGCGGCTTCTTCCCGGCGCTCATGCGACCGGACGAACTCCTGAAGCATTTCGAAGATCGGTCCCTTCATGTCGTCGCGCGCCAGGGCGAATGCGACATTGGCCTGGATGAAACCCTCCTTCGAACCGCAGTCGAACATGCGACCGTTGAAAGGCTGGGCAAAGAAGGCCTGTGACTGCGACAGGCGGACCATGGCGTCGGTCAGCTGGATCTCGTTGCCGGCGCCGCGCTGCTGGTTACCGAGCAGCGCGAAAATCTCGGGCTGCAGTATGTAGCGGCCGTTGATGTAGAAGTTCGACGGCGCATTGGCGGGCGCCGGCTTCTCGACCATGCCGGTCACCTCGAAGCCGCTGCCGACCTCGGCGCCGCGGCCGACGATACCATACTTGCTGGTTTCGCTGGGATCGCAGCGCTCGACTGCAATGACGTTTCCGCCGGTGCGCTGATAGAGGTCGACGGTTTCGGCAAGGCATCCGCGCCCGCCGAAGGACACCATGTCGGGGAGCAGCAGGGCGAAGGGCTCGTCGCCGATGACTTCGCGGGCGCACCACACCGCATGGCCGAGACCCTGCGGCGACTGCTGGCGGATGAAGCTGGTGGCGCCGGCCACCGGAAGCAGGCTTTCCAGCGACTGGAGCTGCGCCTTCTTGCCGGTCTGTTCCAGGGTTCCGATCAGTTCAGGATGCAGGTCGAAATAGTCTTCGATGACTGCCTTGTTGCGGCCGGTGACAAAGACGATGTGCTCGATGCCGGCCTCGAAGGCCTCGTCCACCGCATATTGCACGACAGGCCTGTCGACCACCGGCAGCATTTCCTTGGGCATCGACTTGGTCGCCGGCAGGAACCGCGTTCCCAACCCCGCCACCGGTATGACTGCCTTCCTGACTTTCTTCATTGCAAATTCCTTCTGAGGAGATCGACTTTCAATACCTGCCGGCCACGAAAGTTCCTTCATGTGCCCGCATCTTCACCTCCCCGCCCCCACGGCAAACTGTGCCGCAACCCGTCGCAGCCGGACAGCGATCGGCATGCCCATATGCCTGACCGCTGCCGGATCGCTGAGCGCCGTCCGTATCGCCTTGAGCGGGGACCGCGCCTTGATGTGTTGAACCAGAGACAGGAACGATGCCGCCCGGCGCAAGCTGCGGCTGCGCCTGGCGAATGCGGCCGCGGCCTCCGGGTCCATAGCATGCGTCTCGGCAAAGATCGCATCGGCCTTGCGCATCGCTTCGACATGATGAAGCTCGAGCACGCGGGAAATCGAGCCGCTGCGGATGTGGTAGACGTAGCCGGTCGTCGGTTCGACCACGCATTTGCCGCCCTTGGCCAGGGCGCTGGCCAACAGGATGTAGTCTTCGCCGATGATCAGACCTTCATCGTAGCGAAGGCCGTTCTCGTTGAGGAAACGGCGCTGGAAGATCGGCTTGAGATAACCGAGGTTGAACCGCGATTCGAAAACTATGTTGCCGGCTATGTAATCGGCCAGCGAGATTTCGCTCAGGCTTTCCAGATAGGCGGCCGGGAACATCGTGTCCTCGGCAACGCCGTCCTCGCGCACGACCTGGAGGTTGTCGATCGCGATCTCGGCGCCGGCCTTTTCCGCCCGCGCGATCATGGTGCTGAGCCGGCCGGGATAGACGGCATCGTCGGAATCGAGGACGGCGACCCAGCGGCCGCGAGCAAGCTCGAGGCCGGCATTCCTGGCGCCGCCGGGGCCGCGGTTTTCGGGAAGAGCGACGACGCGCACGATGTCTTGCGGGTAGGACCGCGCCACCTCGAGCGTCCGGTCGCGCGAGGTGTCGTCGACGACGACGACCTCGACGCTGACGTCGCGCTGGGCAATCGCGCTGGCGATCGCCCTGTCGAGGGTCGCCTCGGCGTTGTAGGCGGCGATGACAAAGCTGACGTCAGGCTGCACGCTTGCCCCCTTCCTGTGGCGAGGGCAGTCCATATTGGCGGATTTCTCGAACGCCGACGAGGCCACTTACAACGCCGACATGCATGATGCCGCGCAGCACGCTGCGGTTCCGGCGAACCGGGCTGACCGCCGTCGCGATCGCCATGGCAAAGCAATAGGCCGCCTTTGCCGAGGCGAGGCCGATCTCCCTGGCTCGCCGGACGCCCGTTGCGTTGTTGCCGAGCAGGTGACCATGCGTCTGGCCGAAACGGAAGCGGCGGCGGCGCAGCCAGTCGAATGCGGCCCTGGCGCGCGGCACCACCTCGTCGACAAAGGCCTGCGGCGAAAAGGCGATGCGGCCGCCGGCCTTGACCATGTGATCGAAGAATTCGGTGTCCTCGCCGCCGGTCTGGCCGCGCGCCAGGCTGAAGCGGCGGTCGCGAAGGCTGGCGTCGCTTGTCCTCAGCAGGACGTTGCAGGTGTAGCCGGTGCGGATTTCGCCATGCACCCAGACCGGCAGGGTCGAGTGGAAATCGCCCTTGCGCATCCAGGCCGGCGCATCCGAGCCGTAACGCGCCCGCACCGGGCCGAGCACGGCGGCGGCGCCACTCGCCTCGGCCGTCGCGACCAGTTCGGCGAGCCATTGCGGCGAGGCTGTTTCGTCGTCATCGATGAAGGCGACAAAGTCCGATACGCTTGCGTCGAGACAGGCGTTGCGCGCGACCGAGATGTTGCGCGCGGGAGCATGGCGGTAGCGGACCGGGAGCTTCAATTCCTGCGCCAGCGCCTTGACCAGCGGCTGGGCGCTCGGCGCGTCGTCATTGTCGGCGACGACCACGCCGATTTCGAAGCCAGCCAGTCGGTCCAAGGCGGCGATGGAGCGAAGCGTGTCGGCAAGCTCAGGCCGCCGGAACGTGCAGACGCAGATGTCGACGCTGCCCTTTGTTGCCACGCCCATCACGCCACCCCGTGCTGCGTCTGCGGTCGCGGCTCGAGAAGCTGCAGCCAGAAGCCCATCGACCAGCCCAGATGCATGACCATCGCCGACACCCCGACAAGCGCAAGCGCCATATCGCGCCGCCTGATGGCGGTCACGACGCCATAGAAGATGCAGACCATCGCCCATACAAGGAACGGCAACGCCGCCACCATGTACACGAGACAAAAGGGCGTCAGCAGAACCACGGGAAACACCAGCAGCGGTATCATCTGCCGGACCTTCGGCATCACGCGGTGCTTGAGAACGTTCTTGGCGCGGCCGCGGCCATAGCCGAGATACTGGAAATACAGGCTCTTCAGCGAGGAGCGCGGATAGTAGACCATCTGCGTCCTGCCGCTCATCCAGATCCGGTAGCCGGCCTGGCGAAGCCGGTGGTCGAACTCGGCATCCTCATTGTGGCTGAACGTCTCGTCATAGCCGCCCACCGCCCTGAAGGCCGATATGCGCATCAATGCGTGGTGACCGTGGTCGACCCATTCTCCAGCCGACAAATGCCGGTGCTTGGAGCCGCCAGTGCCGAGCTTCGAGTTCTGCGCCGCGGCAACCGCCTTCTGTACGGCGCCGGTGCCGCTGGTCAGCATCGAGACGACGACCGAATCCGCACCCGTGGCCAGCGCCTCCTCGACCAGCCGGTCGCAGTAGTCCTCGGGATAGCCGCCATGCGCATCGATCCGGATCAGATATTCGGCAGCATCACCGAAGGTGGCCACGGCAAGATTGAGCGCGGCGCTCTGGATGCGCTTGGGGTTATGGAGCAGGACGACGCGCGGATCCTTTGCCGCAACCGCCTGGACGATCCCCAGTGTTCCGTCGGTGCTGCCGCCATCGGCAACGACGATGCGGGCGCCGAGCCGTTCGGCCGCCGGCCGAAGCTGCCTGAGCAGCGCCCCGATATGGGCTGCTTCGTTGAGGCAGGGAATGACGATCAAGTTCGATGGGGGCAGGCTCGATGCGGGCAGGCTCGATGCGGGCATTTCGGTTTGCGTCATCGGCCTCGTCCATCCTTGTTTCCATTCCCGGTCATCCTATGCCAGCGCCTCGGTGACGAAGGGGCCGGGCGCGGCAGCCAGGCCACGCAGCTTGTCGACGAAGGCCAGGCAATCGCTGCGGTCGTAGCTCCAGGTCCGCGGGTTGCGGGCAAGCACCCGCGCCTTCAGCTTGCGGAAGCGATCCTCTTCCATCCTGCCCAGCGCCGTCTCGAGCACCTCGGGCGCGGCCTCAGGCAACAGAACGCCGATGTCCTGCTGGTTGAGGAAGCGCCCGGTTTCGGTATTGCCCATCGAGATCGGCACGGCGCCGAAGCGGCATCCCTCGTAGAGGCGGTTGGGAAGCAGCCATTCGGAATTCTGGCCCTCCTCGAAAAAGTCGATCGCCCAGGAGAAATGCACCTCCCTGTAGATCGCCGCCATGTCCTCCGGGTTGCGGTAGGGGCCACGGAAGGAGAGAAAGGGCTCGGCCTCGACGAAAGCGTGGAAATCGGGAAATTCGGAAAGCGCCGGGCGGCCCCGAAGGATGACCTCGAAGCGCCCGTCGAGGCGGCGGGTGAATTCTGCCAGCAGCTCAAGCGAGCGGCGGCATCTGAGCGCACCGAACCAGCCGATTCGCCACGGCGGTGCGGCAGGATTTTCCGCCTTCAACCGGTCATCGACCGCCACCGGCGCCATATCGAAGTACTTGTTTTCGACCAGCTCGACCGGTGCGGCGATTTGTCCAAACGGCTTGAAATAATTGGCGATGAAGGCCGGCGAACTAGTCACCAGAAGCTTCACGTCGCGCGCCAGATAGCGTTCCGCACCGCGCAGCGCCTTGCCCAGCAAATCGTCGCGAAGCACCAGACGATGGATGTCGAGGCATTCGTAGACGATCGGTACCGCCCCATGGAACACGGCCTTGGCGCGCCGGGCAAGCGCCAGCATTTCAAGGTTACGCGCGATGATGAGGTCGGGCCGTTCGATCGCCGCAAGCTTCGAGCCGATCGACACCGCCGCCTTGGCGAGCGCCGCCAGGCGCTGGCCGAATCGGCCGTCGCGCGTCGCGCCGAGGTCGATCGGACGCAGTCCCTCGATCTCCGTGACCGGGCCTGTGGTACGGCGGAAGCCCGCCAGTGTAACCCTGGCGCCGCCTGCTCTGAGCATTATGATCCGTCGTCGCACCGCCGGATCGGAAACGTCATGTACCAGGTACAAGACATGCAGCATGAAACTCGACCGCTGTTGGCCCACCCACAGGGATGCTAGTACAGCTTTTGCTGCATCGCAACATTTTTGGTGCAGCGTAGCAAGAATCCATGTTTTTTGTTGCACTGCAAAAATATTGCCGTAGTTTGTCCAAGGCGGCGGTTTGCCGGTCGTAATGTCACGGCCGGCGCGAAAATCAGGGATCCTGAATTTGGAAGCCAATGCATTCGATCCGCCAGAGGGCTCTCTCCGCAGATCGGTCGGGCGCGGTGCCATCGTCACGGCCATGGCGCAATCCGTGCGCGTCGCGACGCAGATCATCTCCGTCATCGTACTGTCGCGGCTTTTGTCGCCGCAGGATTTCGGCGTCGTGGCGATGTGTGCGCCGGTGCTTGCCTTTATCGCGCTGTTCCAGGATTTCGGCCTGACCCAGGCGACGATCCAGAAGACCGGCATCCGTCACGACGAGGTCAATTCCCTGTTCTGGATCAATGTCGCGGTCAGTGCCGTCCTTGCCTGCGTGCTGGCCGGCGCCGCACCTTTGGTCGCCGCCTTCTACGGCGAACCGCGCGTTTCGGGCCTGGTGGCGGCACTGGGGCTGCAGATCATGGCCTATGGCCTCGGCGCCCAGCACCTGGCGCTTTTGACGCGCCGCATGCAGTTCACCCGCCTGGCGATCATCGACGTCGCCAGCGCCGTCACGGGTCTTGCCGTTTCGATCGCCTGGACCTTCATCGACCGTTCCTACTGGGCGCTGTTTGCCGGCACGCTGACCGGAGCGGTGCTGCCGACACTTTGCTATTGGGTCAACTCCAGATGGCGGCCGGGCATGCCGCGCAAGGTCGAAGGCATTGGTCAACTGCTCAATTTCGGCGCCGGAATCACCGGCTTCAACTTCGCCAACTTCTTTGCCCGCAACCTCGACAATGTGCTGATCGGCAAATATTGGGGTGAGGCTCAGCTCGGCCTCTATGACCGCGCCTACAAACTGCTGCTGTTTCCGCTCAGCCAGATCACCAACCCGCTGTCCAAGGTCATGGTGCCGGCACTTTCCAGGCTGAAGGACGAGCCGGACCGCTACCGCAGCGCCTATCTGCGTGTCATGCCGCTGATCCTGCTGGTGGCGCTGCCGGGCGTCGCCTTCGCGACCGCCATGTCCGACGTGCTGATCCCCTTCGTGCTCGGCGAGCAGTGGCGGCAGAGCTCCGACATCTTCCTGGCGCTCGGCTTTGCCGGGCTTCTGCAGCCGCTCAACAATCCGGCGGGCTGGCTGTTCGTCAGCCAGGGCCGCTCAGGCGATTTCATGCGCTGGGGCATCGTGACGGCGGTGACATCGGTGCTGGCCTTCCTGGTCGGCCTGCCCTATGGCGCGCTCGGCGTGGCCATCGCCTATGCGGTCAGCGAATATCTCAGAACGCCTTTCCTGTGGCTCTATATCGGCAAGACCGGGCCGCTGAAGGCGCACCATGTGCTGCGCGCGGCAACCCCCTTCGTGCTTGGCGCGCACCTGGCGCTGGCCGCCGTCTGGTTCGCCAAGCCGTTCCTGCCGCAACAGCATATCGTCGCCATGGCCGGCGCGGTGGTGCTGGCCTATGTCACCACCATCCTGGTCGCGCTCTGCTTCGCCGCCGGCCGCGAAGCCTTGCGCGAGGCGTTGAGGCTGGTGCCGATGCGGGCGCCGGCGGCTGTACCCAGCGGAGCAAAATAACATGCGCACACTCGAGGATCCGACCCAGACCATGCACTACCGCTCGATTTCCGACATGAACGACGCCATCGTCAGCAACCTTCACCGGCTGCCGCGCGACATCGACCTGGTGGTCGGCGTGCCGAGAAGCGGCATTCTTGCCGCCACGCTGGTGAGCCTTGCGGCAAACATCCCGATGACCGACCTCGACAGCTTCATCGCCGGCAGGATCTATTCATCGGGCATCACCAAGCGCCGTGCCGCGCTCGACCGGCAGGCCTCCGACATGCGCAAGATCCTGGTGATCGACGACAGCGTCAGCGGCGGCAACGCGATGCGTGACGCACGCAACCGGATCGAGGCCTCCGGCATCAAGGCGGACTTCATCTTTGCAGCGGTGTTCGGGCTGTTGTCACAGCACCAGGAAACCGATGTCGTTTTCGAAGTGGTGCCGCATCCCAGGATGTTCCAGTGGAATTTCATGCACCACAAATTCCTCGAGCAAAGCTGTGTCGACATCGACGGCGTGCTCTGCCTCGACCCGACCGAGGCGGAAAACGACGACGGCCCGGCCTATGAGAAATTCCTCGCCGAAGCGCGGCCGCTCTTTGCCCCGACCCGCAAGATCGGCTGGCTGGTCACCAGCCGGCTGGAGAAGTACCGCAAGCTCACCGAGGCCTGGCTCGACAAGCACGACGTCAAATACAACGAGCTGATCATGCTCGACCTGCCGAGCAAGGCGGAACGGCAGCGGCTCGGCGTGCATGGCAGTTTCAAGGCCGATTTCTACGCCAAGACCGATGCAATCCTGTTCATCGAAAGCGAGCACCAGCAGGCGCTCAAGATCGCCAAGCTTTCCGGCAAGCCGGTGCTGTGCGTGGAAACCCATCTGGTGACCTACCCCGACGCGCTGTCGCTGCCGGCGCTCAACCAGGCGGCGCGCAACCTGCCGGCCAGGCTGCGCCAGGTCAATTCGCCCGAAGGGCGCAAGACGGTGGTCAAGAAAGTGGCGCGCACGCTGCTCGGCGAACGCGGCTACGAGACGCTGAAGAGCCGGGTTAAGAGACCGGCCTGACCTCACCAATAACTGCTGGAACCGGGATGCAGCGTCACGACGGGCGCTGCTTCGCGAAGCTCATGCAGCCTTGCGTGCAGTCCGTTGCGCCGCCGCCTTGTCGAGCAGCTGGAAGAAGGTGGCGAACTGACGCTGCGGGTCCAAGGCGGGGCGCTCCGAGAATGTACGCGCCGCCGTGGAAAGCCGCGCATACTCCTGGGCATCGTTCCACAGAAGCCTGATCGCCGCCACCCAATCGTCGAGCGGACCGTCATAGTCCAGCACCACGCCGCCCGAGCCGATGGCTTCGGGCAGGCCGCCGCGCCGCGAGCCGACGACGGGAATGCCGCTGCAATGGGCTTCCGACGCCACCCGGCCCCAGGCCTCCTCCCACTTGCTGGGAGCGAGCAGGATCTTGGTGCGGCCATAGACCGTCTTCATGTCGCTGGTGCGGCTCTCCAGCTTAACATTGGGGTATGGCGCGATCGTCTGTTCGATCCGGGCTCGATGATCGTCGTCGAGCTTCCAGCTTTCGACGAACAGGAACGGGATTTCGGGGCAGGCGGCGGCGATGCGCACCGCAAGGTCGAAGCCCTTTTCCTCGTAAGGGTTGATCAGCGTGACGAACTCGCCTGTCGTCGGCGTGCTGTAGAAGCCGGGATTGATGGTCGGCGGAATGACCGTCGAATCGATGTCGAATTTCTGCTTGTAGGTGCGGGCCGTGAATTCGGAATTGGCGATGTAGAGAGCCGAACGCAACTCGCGCAGGTCGCCGCCCAGTTCATGGAATTCGACATTCCTGAGATAGACGACCAGCGGCACGCCTTCCGCCTCCAGCGCCTTGCCGATCGGAACCGACTTGTGGCACTGGACCACGGCGACATCCGGCCTCAGCTTCTTGACGGCAAAGCCGGCAGCCTCCCAGGGAAACCAGGCCCGCACCACCGGATAACCCGGATAGGAGTCGATGACGGCCCGTTGCCGCAAAAGCTTCATCTTGGCGCGCGCCTTGTAGCCGAAAACGCCCTGGCCGAAGAGCGCGGCAAGCACCGACGCCTCATGGCCATGCTCGATCAACTGCTCGGCCAGATGATGGGTGCTGGACTGGACGCCGCCGCTGAACTGCGGCGTGTAACCGTTGCCACCTGCAAAAAGGACTTTCATGGGATCGGGCTCCTTGTCGCATTTTCGTGTTTCGTTCGGACGCTGGCCAGGACCAGCGTCTTGCCTTCGCCTCAAGCGACTTTCGGCGGCTCCAGATTTGCGAACGGATTGGTACAGGACTGCCAGCCGGTAAACCGGATCGCGTCGTTCGGCGAGCTGCGCCATGCGTAGTCGGTCAGCACATGGAATTCGGCGATGACCCAGCGGTCGAAATGCACCAGGTCTTCCCGCTTTTCATGCGGCAGCAGTCGGCGTGCGGCGCCCAATTTGAGCTCCTCGACCAGAGTGACCGCATCGCTCAGTTTTTCGTTCGGAAATATCCAGGGATTCCGGTTGCGGAATTCCAGCACGAACTGCTGCAGGTGCTCGATGCGCATGTTCAGCGGACCGAGATATCTTTCCAGCGTGACGCGGACCAGGTCCTCGTCCGAGAACGAGGACACGGCGGCGTAAGCAATGCCGGTGGAAGCAAGCCCGCCGGCGACCAGGGCCAATGCGGAGCGTCGCGTGATCTTCATCATTGCAGAGCTCCCTTCATGCGATCCGGCTCGCCGCCCTCAGCGACAGAGCCGCCGCCGTCAGGCTTGGATTGACGCAGGAGCAACTGGGATAGGTGCTCGTGCCGACAACGACGAGGTTCCTCAGCTGGTGGTGGATCATGTCGCGGTCGACGACCGAATCCGCGGGGCCAGTGCCCATCCGCAACGTGCCCTGCACATGCGATTCGGTCGGCCGGATGCCTCGATCGAACAGCTTCTCGACCGGCAGCGGCTTAAGCAGCGCCGGCAGCCTTTCCAGCGCCTTGGCCATGCCGTTGACGGCATAGTCCGACGCTCCCTTGAAGCTGACGAAGGCGTTCTCATCCTTGTCTAGGATGACGCGGTTTTCCGGATCGAGTAGGTTTTCGGTGACTATGACCAGCGGCAGCGTCTGCCGCAGCCGTCCCTTCTCGGCCCGCATGCCGTGCTGCCAGCGGTTCTCGAAATAGACCAGCGCGGCCGCGTGCTCGGCGCGGTGGGGACCGTCATAGAGCCCGAAATTCAGACCGGTGGTGATGGTGCTGCCGTCGAAATTGTCGACGCCGTCGAGATAGACCTCGAAGTTCCAGCCATAGGATTCGTGCAGGCCGAGGCCGACGAATTCACCGCCGAGCCCGGACCGCAGCATGATCGCCGGGCTCTGGATCGCGTTGGCGCCGAGCACGAAAAGGTCGCCACTGGCGGAATATTCCTTGCCGCCATGGGTGAACACCACTGAGCGAACGGAGCCGCCGACATGGTCGAGCCGCCGCACCTCCGAGCTGAGGCAGACCGAAACATCCGGATGCTCGAAGACGTGCATCAGGCCGTTGTTGACCGTGAACTTGGCATCGGCCGGGCACAGCCAGCAGCGCAGATTGGCACAGCACGAGGTTCGCTGCGAAGTTGGCACCCGAGCCCGCGCGGTCGGCATGACGAAGTGCTGGTCGGGCTGCGCTGCCTTCATCATCCGATCGGGCGTCGACATGCGATGCGGCGGCTGCGGAAACGGTCTCGAGCGCGGCAGCATCTGAGCCATGTCGGGATCGCCCGAGATCGACATGACCTCCTCGGCGTCGCAGTAGAACGGCTCGAGCTCGTCATAGCTGATCGGCCAGTCATTGCCGACGCCATAGGTGCTTTTCAACCGGAAGTCGTTGGGATGGAAGCGCGGTGTCTGCGCGAACCAGCAATTCGTGCCGCCGCCCAGGCCGATGGTGTAGTTCCACGGCTTGTCGGAGTTGGACTTGTAGGTCGACTCGTCGTCGATGTCGGTGTTGGCGTTCTGGCCGAGCTGCCACTCATGCGTGTTGTGCCGGCCCCATTCCAGAACCAGGACACGCGCTTTACGGCGCTTGGCGAATGCGTGCAGGAAGAAGGCCGAGCCAAAACCGGAGCCGATGGCGATGATATCGAAATGCTCGTTGGCGATTTGCTCGGGCCTGATATCCAGCGCCATCAGATCCTATCCTTTCCCGACAGCAGCGCGTTCACCGACGGCCTCGTTGTCGTTCGTCGAGGCCGCCTTCGGAGCGGGCCTTCACGCAGCCACCCTGCCGATCGAATGATATTCGATGCCGTGGCGGGCGATGACCTTCGGGTCGTAGAGGTTGCGGCCGTCGAAGATGACCGGCGTGGTCAGCGCATCCTTCAGCGCGTCGAAGGAGGGCGCGCGGAAGCTCTTCCACTCGGTGGCGATCAGCAGCGCCTCGGCGCCGCGCAGAGCCGCCTCCTTGGTGCCGCAGAGCAGCAGATCGTCGCGCAGCCCATAGATGGCCTGGCATTCCTGCATCGCCTCGGGATCATAGGCCTGTACCTTCGCGCCCGCCTTCCACAGCGCTTCCATGAGGTTGCGGGCCGGCGCCTCGCGCATGTCGTCGGTGTTCGGCTTGAAGGCCAGGCCCCACAGCGCGAAGGTCTTGCCTTTGAGGTTGCCCTTGAAGTAGCGGTTTACCTTGTCGAACAGGACGGACTTCTGCTCGTTGTTGCGCTCCTCGACGGCGCGCAGCAGCTTGGCGTCGAACTTGACACCCTCGGCGGTCTTGATCAGGGCGCGCACGTCCTTGGGGAAGCACGAGCCGCCATAGCCCAGACCCGGATAGATGAAGTGGTAGCCGATGCGCGGATCGCTGCCGATGCCCTTGCGCACCTCCTCGATGTCGGCGCCGAGCTGTTCGGCCAGATTGGCCATCTCGTTCATGAAGCTGATCTTGGTGGCCAGCATGCAATTGGCCGCGTATTTGGTGAACTCGGCGCTGCGCACGTCCATCACGATCATCTTCTCGTGGTTGCGGTTGAACGGAGCGTAGAGCTCGCGCATCACCGCCTCGGTGCCTTCGCTCGATGTGCCGACGATGATGCGGTCCGGCTTCATGCAGTCGGCCACCGCGGAGCCCTCCTTGAGGAACTCCGGATTGGAGGCGACGTCGAAAGTCAGGTCCTCGCGGCCTCTTTTCTTCAGCGTCTCGGCGATCCTGGCCTTGATCTTTTCGCAGGTGCCGACCGGCACGGTCGACTTGCCGACGACGATCTTGGGCGCCTCCATCTCGCGGCCGATGGACTCGGCGACTGCCAGCACGTATTTGAGGTCGGCCGAACCGTCCTCGCCGGGCGGCGTGCCGACGGCGATCATCTGGATCTCGCCATGCTTGATCGCGGCCTTGGCATCGGTGGTGAATTTGATGCGGCCGGCGGCGTGGTTTTCCTTGACGAGGCTTTCGAGCCCGGGTTCGAAGATCGGGATAAGGCCCTGGTTGAGCCGTTCGACCTTCTTTTCGTCGATGTCGACGCACACCACCTGATGCCCGACTTCCGCGAGCACGGCTGCCTGCACGAGACCAACATAGCCTATTCCAAAGACCGTCAAGTTCATTCGGTGTGCTTCCTGTTCAGGGCCGTCTTCGGTCCGGCCGGTTCAGATGGCAGGCCGTCCAGGGCCAGTTTCCTATTGGAGCACGATCCGAAGCCGGTTCCCACTTTCTGCTGCATTCGGTTCGGGATCATGCCTAGTTGCTGTTGCTTATGCTGCATGCCAGCGATTCCGGGAACTGGCAGGGCTGGCCAAGCGCGGTGAATGCGACGCGCTCCACCTGCATCGTGACCTTGCGGCCTGGATCCGAGAAGGGGCCCATCCAGCTGGTCAGCTTCTCGCTGCCCCAGAGGCTGAAGAATATCTTCTGCGAGTGGGTCGGCAACTCCGCCGGGTTCGTCACTTCCTGGACGAGCTTGCCGTTCACGTAGAAGCGCAGCCGATCCTTCTCCCAGACGAAGCCATAGTCGTTGAAACCCTTGTCGGTGCCGCCTTCGACATCGGCGAGCTTTTCGTTCTTCGGCTTGCCGGAAATGTAAGTGTTGACCTGCACCTTGGAGGTGTCCTTGGTCAGGACTTCGAAATCGATCTCATCCCATGGCTGCTTGTCCTGGGGACCGATGTAGGAGAAGAACGCGGCGTTGAGGCCGGACCCGGTGTCCGTCTTCATGCGCGCCTCATAGGTTCCGTAGCCGTAACGCTTTTTGGTCTGGATCTCGCC
Organism: Mesorhizobium sp. LjNodule214; assembly: GCF_964252735.1. Classification (NCBI taxonomy): domain Bacteria; kingdom Pseudomonadati; phylum Pseudomonadota; class Alphaproteobacteria; order Hyphomicrobiales; family Phyllobacteriaceae; genus Mesorhizobium; species Mesorhizobium sp. LjNodule214. The sequence goes on along the minus strand of NZ_CAXUPE020000001.1, from coordinate 1,317,396 downwards.
GCAGGCAAAAGCGCGGTCCTTGGTCTGGCGCTTCTCGAAGCCGAGCGTGAGTGCGCCGTCGGACAGGCTGACCAGGCTCTTCGACCATGTGCAGTTCTGGTGCGGGCCGTTCGACCAGCCGTCGGAGACGTACCAGCGCGAATGATCGAACTTGGTGAAATCATCGACGAATGAGGGCGCGCTCGGCAAGTCCTGGGCGTGGGCCGGGTGCGACGTTGCGGCAACGGCCAGGAGAAGCGCGCCCGCCGTGCACAGCTGCCACAGTCTGCCTTGCCGATTCGACCGCACCGACGGCATGGCATCGGCCACGACGATGGAAATAGTCTTGGGATCTGCGTTCATACCAACTTACCTTTGTGCTGTCCGCCCAACCCAAAGTCACCAATTGGCCCGCCGCATGACGAGCCGCTCCTGATTCTCCGCCCTTATATCTTCTATCTTCCTCGTTACCTGCCTCGTGCCGCCAGACCGGCGGCCGGAACCGAAACCGCGCCGTCAGGCCCTGCCTGCGGGCTTGACGAACCCAGCCTGCATATTGGGAGACCCGCCATTCTCTTCGACGATCGCGTCGAGTGAATGACGCAGCTCCTTCATCAGGCTGTTCTGGCGGGCCAGCGCTGCGATGCGCCGCTCGCAATTCAGGATCGATGTCGTCAGTTCGCTGACTTCGGACACCTTGCTCGTCGATGCCGAGCCGTTCTCCATCGCCTCGACCAGGAAGGCAGCGTTCGTCGCCTTTGACCGATAGCGATTCTCAAGCCCGGTCTTTTCCGCCTCGATCTCGGTCGCGATCTGATCCAGCAACCTTGCAAGACGATCGAAACGCTGAAGATCGGTCTGCCGGTCCCGGGATGGATCCCTGGATCTGAAGCCGAATATCGAAGCCATCGGGTTGGCCTTCCACAATTGCTGCACCGCAACATACACTGCCATTCCCAGGCCAACTAGGCAACCTCGGAGTTTGGCAAAGGCGTTTTTTTCGAATTTCCGACCGCCGCTGCGGCGGCCCGAAACCTAGAGCCTGCTTCCATCCCGATGGTATCGGGATGGGGCTCTATCATTTTGTTTGAGCATGATCTTTTCCGAAAACCGGGTTCCCACTTTTTGCTACGCTGACCTCCGGTTCGGGATCATGCTCTAGTTCTCCGCGGCGGCGTTGGCCGCCATGAGGAAGCGCATCGGCGGTACCTGCTGGCGTTTCGAGGCAAGGCCGGTATGGCGAAACAGCGCCTCCAGCTTGTCGGCGGCGACGCCACGAACGATGGGAATGAGGTTCGACTGGCTGGCCAGGGCATAGGCGGCAGCCGATGCCAGGCCCTGCTCGGCCTTCACGTCGAGGAAGTTGCGCAGCCGGTATTTGTCGCGCACATGGCGTTCGTGCTTGCGCAGCACCGCCTTTGAGGTTTCCGGCAGGCTGTCGATCTTGAGCAGCGCCAGGTCGGCGTCGGCCAGACGCTTCAGATCCAGCGTCCTGTGGCGGCCGCTCAGCGAATCGGCACGAACGATCGCGCCGTAGCCGCAGGACCGTATGACCTTGAAGCGCGCCCCGCGGGCGACGGCGCGCGCATAGAGCTCATAGTCTTCGCCCAGGCGCAGGCTTTCGTCGTAGCGCAGCCCGTGGCGCTCGAGAAAGACCCGGCTGATCACCGGCTTGAGGAAGCCAAGCTCGCCGCGCTGCACGCGGCGCCTGGAAATGTTGCCTTCGACGAACCGTTCGAGATCGAGGAATTCCGGATCGGCGGAGAATGGCGGAGCGACGACCTTCGAGACATCGGTCGCCGCATCGTCCCTGATCAGCATGATGTTGTCGGCGGCGAAGTCCCAGTCGGCGCTGGCGAACAGCCTGCGAAACCGGCCCTCGAGGAAGAAATCGTCGGCGTCGAGAATGCTGATGAACGGCGACGTGGAGCCGGCGATCGCGGCGTTGCGGGCGAAAGAGGGGCCCTTGTTGATGTCGAGACGCATGACCGAGAGCCTGCCGCTGCCATCGTCTGCGGCGCGCGCCACGTCCGCGGTATCGTCGGTGGAGGCATCGTCGACGACGACGACTTCCGCCACTTCGGGCTCGCGCAGCGCCGAGGCGATGGCGGCCGGGATGGTGCGGGCTGCGTTACGGGCTGCGATGATCACGCAGACCTGGGATCCTGTGCTGGACATCAATTCACCTCTCGATTGCACGAGTTCTTCCGAATGTTCTGCCCCTTGATGCCCAAAACGATCTTCACCGGCTGTCCGCCTGGCTGACTGTCGACCTTTCGAAAATGCGCCGGCTGAGATCGGCGGATGCCGCCCAGCCGGCCTCGGCCAGATAGCGGACCGGCTCGCGGCCGCACAATTCCCACAACACCGTGCGCCGCTGCGGCCAGCGCAAGGACGACAGCCAGGGCGCGATCACCATGTGGAACAGGTCGGCATTTTCGATGCGCGACAGAATACGGGTAGCGCGCTCCGACAGGAGCGTGTCCGAGCCGCCAACAAGCACATCGGCAGCCCTGAGGCCGAGCAGCAGCGTGTCCGCCAGCCCCTGCCCGGCCGCGTAGTCGAGCACGTTCTGCTGTTCGGCTTCGCTCAGCCGGCTGGCGCTGGCCCTGATATCGCAGACATAGCCGGCGCAGGGCTCGCGATTGAAGAAGGCCTTGGCGACGCTGATGCAGGACAAGAGCAGCGTGTCGGAGGCCGAGGTGAACGGCACCCTGGCGCCGGCGATCTCGACCTCGCGCTTGCGGCGCAGGAACCCATCCGTATCGCGCGGGCTCGGCGATCCCGGCTGCTGCAGCCGGTAGTGGAGATCGACCGTGGACTGTTTCAGCCCACCGCCGCGGACCATGTGCTGCTCGCCAAGGAAGCGCAGCCACCAGACCGAGCGGGACTTGCCGGCAACTTCGTAACCGATCGAGCGCAGCGCCTCGCGCGCTTCGAAAAAGCCGCCCGGCGAGACCAGTATGTCGACGTCTCCCGAAGGCTTCATGAAATGATCGCCATAGAGCAGTTGTTGCTGGAACGGCCCCTTCAGGAAGACGAAATCGATCCGCCTGTCGCGCAGTACCTGGTGGATGGCCATCGAGTCCATCATGCAGGACGAGTTCATCGAAACCGTCCGCCTGCGGTAGGTGTCGAGCCATGCAAGCAGTTCGGGCGGCGCTTGTGTTGCCGGCGCGCGCGACAGGGCCTTGAGCACGAAGGTGGCAACCTTGTTCAGCCTGACGATGTCGGCGACGCTGGCAAGCGAGATGGCCGGCGCTGGCGCCTCGCCCGCCGCGGCCGGTCCGGAAGCGAAGAACAGCCTCAGGCAGGCCTGCACATAGGCAACCTCATCGGCGCAGTCGGCGGCGCGCAGCCTTTCGTAAGAACCTTCCTGCACGGCCATTCCTGACAAATGTCTCCGCAAAAATTCCGGTCGGCGCCTTATATTGCAGTTGCGAAGCAAAGCATCGCCAAAATCGCTTCCGCCGTCCAGTTTTTCCTTCAGTGCCCCGTTCTGATACAACCACAACGTTCAAATGCGGTATGCGGACATGGCCAGCCGAAACTCCAATCAAGGGCTTAACCAGGGCCGCTATAAACGCCAAATTGAGCGATTTGGGGACAAATTTCTTCGTGCTTATTTAGCGGGCATTTGAGTCAAAAAATTTATCACAATCAAATCAGATGCTTAATTCGACGTCATTGGCGCGTCGTTGAATTCCGCTATCAAGCGTGACTAGGATGCGATTGCCGAAGGTTTGATCACAGGCAGAGCCAAGCGCAACCGACAATTGATTAACAGTTGGTAAATCAGGCTTGACTCACATATGACGCCATGCAGCTATTGCATTGCAGCATTGTTATGTGCTGACGGCACTCGACAGGCCGTTTCCAGTCCTTATCGGAGAGTAAAATGGAACAGAATGTTGAAAAGCATGAGTACGAAACGCCTAGCCTGACGGTTCACGGTTCGATCGAGACCATCACGCAAGGTGGCGGCGGCTCGACGGCGCTCGACGCGTCGTTTCCCGCCCACACGCCGATCGGCGAACTCACGTTCTCCTGAGCTTGATTTCGTCCCGGAGTACAAAGTTGGGGCTCCGGGCGTAAATGATAAGGGAGGCCGGGGGGCGCAGAACCCCCGGCTTTCCAACCGGTCCTGAACATGACGAAGCGTAGCGTATTGTAAACGAGGTTTTAGCATGAACTGGAACCCATCGGACCGCGATAGCGTAAGTGCGACCAATGACGCCGTGGCCTGCGAGTTCGGCAACGGGCTGGCGCTGCTCAATTTGAAATCCAACATCTATTACAGCCTGAACAGCGTCGGCGCCTATATCTGGGAACTGATCCAGGAGCCGCGGCCGATCGCGGATATCCGCAGCGCGGTGCTCACGCGCTACGACGTCGATCCGGAGCGTTGCAAGGCCGACGTCGACGGATTGTTGAAAGGCCTGGCCGAGGCAGGGCTTGCGAGGCTCCACCATGAGGAACTTGTCTAGGGTTCTCTCCTTGAGTGGCTCGGAGATGCTGTTTCTGGCGCACTGCCTGCTGGTGGTCGCGGTGGTGCGGCTGGGATTGACGCTGTTTTCGTACAACCGCCTTCGCCGCATGGTGACGCAGCTCGATGCGCCTCACGAGGCCGGCATCGGCGACCTCAGGCGAGTCGCCTGGGGCGTTGCCGCGGCGGCGCGGCGCGTTCCCTATGCAAGCTGCCTTACCCAAGCGCTCGCCGGCCAATATATTCTCGCCCGCCAGGGCAACGCCTCGAAGATCCGCATAGGCATCGAGCGGGATACGGGCACGCAATTGAAGGCCCATGCCTGGCTGATGAGCGGCAACCACATTGTCCTTGGCGGTTCCATCAATGGTTTCGCCCATCTCGTCGATCACGGCCAGTAGCCAATGAGCGGCATCGCCGGAATTCTGCCCAGGCAGCAAGGCAGGCCGACCGCCGCGGCCGACATCCAGCAAATGCTCGCTCGCATGCAGCATCGCGCCCGCGACGGCAGTTCGTGGTGGATGGACAGGACTGCGGCGCTTGGCCATGCCTGGCTGAACACCACGGATGAAGCCGACCCCGGCCCGCTGACAATGGCCGGCGGCAAGCTTGCCGTCACCGCGGACTGCCGGCTGGACAATCGCGAGGAATTACTGGCCAGGCTCGGCATCAGGGACTCTTCGCTTGCCGACGGCTCGCTGCTGATGCGGGCCTATCTGCGCTGGGGCGAGGCCTGCCCGACCTATCTGCAAGGCGACTTCGCCTTCGCCATCTGGGACAGCGAGCGCCAGATCCTGTTTTGTGCGCGCGACCATTTCGGGGTGAAACCCTTCTACTATCATGCGGATGACCGAATTTTCCTCTTCGCCTCGGAGATCGGACCCATCCTCAGCATCGGCGGTGCCGGCGCGCGCCTCAGCGAGCATCAGATTTCCGGATTTCTGGCCGGGCTGCCCGACGATCCGCAGTCGACTCCTTACACCGACATCTTCCGCCTGCCGGCCCGCCACAGCCTGACGGTGAGCGACAGCCAAGTGGTGCTGCGCCGCTATTGGCAGATCGAGCCGTCGTCGAAGCCAATGCGGTCCGATGCCGCGGAGGAATTCCGCCACCTGTTCTCGCAGTCGGTGCGTAACCGCATGCGGGGCACACCGGCGGTCGGCGCGATGCTCAGCGGCGGCCTCGATTCATCCGCGATCGCCTGCGTGGCAAGCCTGCAAAACGACATGGCCCGAAAGCCCAGATTGCCGACCTTTTCGCTGATCTTCGAACGGGGTTCCTCGATGGACGAGAGGCCTTTCATCGACGCGGTGATCGGCCAGCAGAAGGTCGACGGCACGCTGATTGCCGTCGGCAACTACGCCCCGTTCGCCGAGTTCGAACGTATCCTCGAAGAACAGGAGGGGACGTTCCTGGCTCCCGGCCTGTCGCTGACGCGCGGCATCTACAGGGAAGCCGGCGCTAAAGGCATGAAGGTGCTGCTGGACGGCCATGGCGGCGACGAAGTCGTCTCGCAAGGTCATGGTCATCTGCACGAGCTTGCCAATGCCGGCAAATGGATCGAGCTGTGGCGGGAAATCCGCAGTGCCTCGAACACCTATGGCGACAGCATGGTGGGCCTGTACTACCAGTTCCTGACGCTCTACGGGCCGGCCTGGCGCATCGCAAAACTCAGGCACACCACACGCCGTATCCTGGACAGGGTTCGCAACAGTCCGGCGGCACCGCGCGGCCCGAGCTGGCGCCATCTGGTCAATCCGGACCTAGCCAGGCGGACCGACCTCGTCGACCGTTTTCACCGGGCCGGACACATGCCGTCCACGGTGAGTGCCAGCGAAGCGCTTAGCCATCGCTGGATCCTGTCGAACGGGGTCGTGCCGCACGCCTTCGAGGTTCTCGACAAGGCCGCCGCCAATTTCGGCGTGGAGCCGCGCTATCCGTTCTGGGACAAGCCGCTGGTCGATTTCTGCCTGGCGCTGCCGGGCGAGCAGAAATTGCACAATGGCTTCGGCCGCCATGTGCTGCGACGGGCCATGGAAGGGATCCTGCCGCCGTCCGTCCAGTGGCGGCGCGACAAGATCGATTTCAAGTCCAACCTCGTCCACGGCATGCTCGGCAACCACCGCGACCTCGTCGACAAGGTGCTGGTCTCGGATGCGGACCGCATCGCGCCCTATGTCAACCTGCCTGAGGTCAGCGCGGCCTATGCGCGGATCCTGCGGCAGCCGGATGAGGCGACCCTGCCCGATGTCCAATGTGTCTGGCGCTCAATCGCGCTTTCTCTCTGGTTACGGCAAGTTCAACTGCGTGGGAGCCAAGCATGACGAGATCGAACACGTCGCTCGCGCCAGACCTTGGGCATGCCCGGTTACATGCGGAAGGCAGACGCGAGAGAGAGCGCCGCTTCTATAAGGCCTATGGCCTGACGATCAGCTCGGAACTGGCCTTGCCCGAACTCGAGCCGACGACGCCCGCAGCGGCCGACATCGTGATCGCCGTCAGTCCGATCGACTCTCCAAAACCCTCGCTCGAGGCCGGAACCGCCTTCCGCTTCGAACCCAGGCAACAGTATCTGGCATGGCAGGCGGTCGGCGCCTTCCTGATCAGCGATGCCTGCTGCATCATTGTCGATCCGGCGCCCGGGATAGACGACCAGCTGATCGCCTTTCCGCTGCTCGGGCCGGTCATGGCGCTGCTTTTGCACCAGCGCGGCCTGCTCATCCTGCATGCCAGCGCGATTGCCGTCGGCGGCAGGAGCGCGATCTTCATGGGCGACAAGGGCGCCGGCAAATCGACGACGGCTGGTGCGATGATCAGCGCCGGGCACGGATTGCTGACCGACGATGTCGTGGCGCTCGACCTGTCCAACCCGAACCAGCCGATGATCGTCCCAGGCTTTCCGCAGCTGAAACTCGCTGCCGACGCCGCGGCCGCCATCCCGATCCGGCAAGCGGAGGTGCGCCCACAGGTGCATCCGGCGATCGACAAGGCACAGCATCGCCTGCATGGCGGATTTTCGCCGGACAAGGTTCCGGTAACGAGGCTCTACATTCTCGAGCGCGGTGAAAAGGCGGCGATATCGCCGCTGCCCGAGGTCGAGGCGCTGTCTGCCGTCATCAAATTCTCCTATGTGACACGCTTCGGTCGGCCGGCGCTGGTCGGCGATTTCGCCACCCGGCACCTTCGCCACTGTGCCGGGCTGGCGGGCCATATCGGCGTGTGCCGCCTCGAGGTGCCTACTGGCCTTGGCCGGATCGGCGAGGCCGTGGCCCTGATCGAGCAGGACCTGGCGTCCGACGAACGCGCGCGGTGAGCTGAGCATGCCGGCATCATCCGTCCTTCGCTTGTCGCTGTTTCGGGAAATCGCCGGATTTGCCGGCGTCATTGCCAGGATCGGCGGGCGGCGGACCTGGACGGCTTTGCTGTTCCTGGTCCTGGGAAGCCTGACCGAAGGCATCTCGATCCTGCTTCTCATCCCTTTGCTGCAATTGGTGGGGCGTCCCGAGCAGAATTTCGCGGTCAGACTGCCGGATAACGACCTCGTGCGCTGGCTGGTGCCTGACGGGACGCTGCAGCTGACTACGGTGCTTTGCGCGCTGGTCGGGCTTGTCGCGCTGCAGGCGGCCTTCAACCGCTTCAAGTCCGTCTACATGGCCAGGCTTCTGTTCGATTTCATCAACCGCCTGCGCATGAATCTGTTCGAGAGCATCGGCAAGGCGCGCTGGGGCATCTTCTCATGCATGCGCAGTTCCGATCTCGACCACGCGCTCACCGGCGACATAGACCGCGTGCAGGCCGCGGCATTCTCGCTGCTGATGCTGGCGCAGATCGGCGTGCTTTTGGCAGGCTACCTCGTCATATCGCTGTTCATCTCGCCGGTGATGACAGGCTTCGCCATCGTGATCGGCGTGCTGATGTTCGTCGCGCTGCGGCCATTTCGCACCCGGGCCACGGCGTTCGGCCGGGTGGTGACGACCAATCGCCAGGATCAGTACCGTACGGTCTCGGAATTCCTGGGCGGCATCAAGGTGGCCAAGAGCCTGAATGTCGAGGCGAGCTATTTCGCGCAACTGCAGGCGACCCTCGAAAAGATGAAGGCCGACAACATCAACTATGTGCGCAACTCAACGATCGGCACCGCTTTGTTCCAGGTGGCGAGCGTCGTCGGGCTCAGTCTGTTCATCTATATCGCACTGGTTCGCTTCCAGCTTTCGCTGGCCGAGATCGTCGTGCTGCTGCTGGTTTTCATGCGCATCGCGCCGCGCTTCATGGACATGCAAACCCAGGCGCAGCAGGTGCTGATCAATTTGCCTGCCTATGCTTCGATGCGCGACCTGCAGACGCGGTTCGACGCGGAGCGCGAATTCGACGCGGAGCGCGAATCGGCAAGCAGCGAACCCGCTGAAGGCGCCAGGCTGGCGCTCGATGTCGGGCTCAACATACGCGATGTTTCGTTCGCCTATGGTGACGTTTCCCCAGCAACCGGGGATGGCGAAGGGGGCGGCAGACCGGTGGTGAGCGGCATCACCTTCGGCCTTCCCGCCGGCAAGGTCACCGCCCTCATCGGCCCTTCGGGATCGGGCAAGAGCACGATCGCCGACATGCTGCTTGGCCTGCTCGAACCGACGCAAGGCAATATCCTCGCCGATGGCGTCGAGATCGGGGCGGAGAACCGCCGGCGCTGGCGCGACCAGGTGGCCTATGTGCCGCAGGACGTGTTCCTGCTGCACGATACGATCGCCGCGAATTTGCGCCTTGCCGCGCCCCAGGCCAGCGACGACGAACTGTGGACGGCGCTGCGGTCGGCGCATGCAGCCGACTTCGTCGAACGGCTCGAACATCGACTGGGTACAGTGGTCGGCGACCGCGGCGTCCGGCTCTCGGGCGGCGAACGCCAACGCATTGCGCTGGCGCGCGCGCTGTTGCGCAGCCCTTCCCTTCTCATCCTCGATGAGGCGACCAGCGCGCTCGACTGGCAAAACCAGTCGCTGATTGCCAAGTCGATCGACGGGTTGCGCGGCCGCATGACGATCCTGACCATTGCGCACCGGCCGTCGATGATCGCGTTCGCCGACTGGGTCGTGGCGATCGAGAATGGCCGGATCGTGGAGGTCGGCCAATATCAGCGGCTGAAGCAGAAATCCGGCAGCCGGTTGTCCCGAATGCTGTCAGGCGAGCAGGCCGAGAGACAGACCGCCGACGTTCGCTGAGGACGATTTGGCCACCGCGCAGCGAAGCAAAAATCAGTGAATGCTTCGCCTGGCGCTGAATTTCTCGTTCTTGGCCGTCTGGTCCAGGCCCAGGTTTCTTTCGGCTTCGCGTGCCTTGTCGGCTGGCGTCGGGGCGCTCCTGGCGACCATGACGAAGACCAGCAGAAAGTAGCCAAGCTGAATGATGGCGGCGCAAGCGATGGCACGCAGCAGAGTCATGCCCAGCGAAGCGCCATCGAAATAGGACCACGCGACCACGATCGCGATGGCGAAAACCATTCCTATGATGAATTTTGGTAGTGACATGCCCGTCGTCCCGTCAACCGACGCGAGCATGCAAAAGCGACGACTTACCCACCCGAGTATCTCCCCATGCGCCACGTGAGCTTATTCTGATGCCCACTTTCGACCGGTTGCTTCCGGCCTTTCCAAACCTATCCAAACTCTAACAGGAACAATTTGCGACTCTATTAAGGCGTGAAACTGTCGGCAAGGCCAACCGCAAATAATTTTGAGCGGGCCGACGGGATCGACTCTGCCATGCTGCGACGCACACACAGGTACCATAGCGATTAGCAGGAAATGGATTCTACCGCAGTAAAAGCTACAATGTTAATTAGTATTTTATGCACATAACCTAGGTCATTCGGCGAATCTTAAGCAATTTAGTGCTCTGCGCTTTGCGGCGAAGAACGGTTCGCCCAAAATCGGCCCCAAAAAAGCACTACATTTTCGGCACTTGCTCATAAATTGTCACAAACGTGCCACAAAGGCGAATTTTTGGGCAGAGCGCGTTTATTATTTAGTCAATTCATGACGTGACTATTTCATCGTGATGGGAAATTGTGTGTTGCGCTGCAGCATTTTTTTGATATCGTGCCGTAAACCATTCGTTCAACGTATGGAGCTTTAAGCATGAGGGACGTCGCCAAGTCGGCCAATGCGGGGTTTTCGCAGGTCGGCATTGATTTTCCGCCACCCATCGGCGGCCTGCTCAAACGCAGTTTCGATATTGTCGGCTCACTGGTCGGCCTGGTACTACTCAGCCCGCTGTTCGTGATGGTGGCCCTTCTGGTCAAGCTGTCGGACGGCGGCACGATCTTCTATGGCCACAAGCGTATCGGCCGCGGCGGCCGGGTATTCCCCTGCCTCAAGTTCCGCACCATGGTCCCGGACGGCGAGCGCGTGCTTGCCGCTTACCTTGCCGCCAATCCGGAAGCGAATGCCGAATGGATCGCGACGCGCAAGCTGAAGAACGACCCGCGTGTCACCCGCGTCGGCGCGGTGCTGAGGAAGCTCAGCCTCGATGAGCTGCCGCAGATCATCAACATCCTGCAGGGCGACATGAGCCTCGTCGGACCTCGTCCCGTCGTGCGCGACGAACTGGAGATCTACGGCAGCGCCGCCGTCTACTATCTGAAGTCGCGCCCCGGCCTGACCGGGCTGTGGCAGGTCAGCGGCCGCAACGACGTCTCCTATGACACCCGCGTGGCGTTCGATCGCCACTATGTCGAGAACTGGTCGTTGTTCGAGGACGTTCGCATCATCGTCAAGACCGTGCCTGCGGTGTGGATGTCGCGCGGCTCCTACTGAGTCAGTCTCACACGGCCGGTCTTGCACCGAGGCGGCCGCCTTCGGCCAGCAGCGAACTCATCGGGCGGTGGGGGCAAAGCGGATCGGAAACGTTCAGTTGAAAACAGACATCGTCGGACTTCTTCGCAGCAGATCCACGGCGCCGGTACGGCTCATCGCAGCCTGCCTGGCGCTCTCGCTTTCGGTCCCGGCCATGGCCGGCGACTACCAGCTTGGACCGCAGGACAAACTCAACATCCGCATCGCGGAGTGGCAGACCGTCGAAGGCACGTTCCGTGACTGGTCGGCGGTCAACGGAGACTATTCGGTCGGCCCCGGCGGAACACTCTCAGTGCCTTTCGCAGGCGAATTGCCCGCCGCCGGCAAGACCACCGCCGAGATCGCGGCGACGATCAGCGAGGCCCTGCAGCGTAAGCTGGCGCTTGCGGACAAGCCGGAAGCATCCGTGGAAATGGTGCAGTTCCGGCCGTTCTACATTTCGGGCGAAGTGCAGTCGCCTGGTCAGTTTCCTTACGTCCCAGAACTGACGGTGCTCAAGGCGATCAGCGTTGCCGGCGGCATCCGCCGCAATAGCGATCTCGGCTCCCAGCTCGGTAAGGATTTGGTCACCGCCAAGGGCAACTTTGACATTTACGACGACCAGCGGGTTCGGCTGGTGGTCAAACGCGCCCGCATCGATGCCGATCTGGCCGGCAAGACGACTTTCGACGCGCCGAAGGAGGTCGAGGGCGATCCGCGGTTGCAGGCCATCGTCGCCGACGAGATGACGATCCTCACCTCCGACCAGAAGGCTCTGAAGCTGAAGCTGCAGGCGCTCGACGAGCTGAAGAGCGTTTTGCAGTCTGAAATCGAATCGCTGCAGCAGAAGATCGTGAACCAGCAGAAGCAGGTCGATCTGGCGCAGAAACAGCTCAGCAACATTGGTCCGCTGGCTCAAAAGGGTCTGGTCAACAATTCGCGACTGCTGGATTCGCAGCAATCCGTCGCCGACCTGCAGGGCAAGATCCTGGACTACGAAACGGCCATCCTCACCGCCAAGCAGTCGATCAGCAAGGCGGCGCAGGATGCCCTCGATGCCCAAAACACCTTGAGTTCGAAGCTCGCCGCCGACCGGCAGCAGACCGAAGCCGATCTGAACGAGGCTGCGCTCAGGGTGGGCATGCAAAAAGGCCTGATGGCCCAGGCAACGGATCCGGCAACGACGGCTGCCATCACAAGCGGCGAAGAACCGGCCCTCCTCTATTCGCTGGTACGCGTTACCGACGGCAAGACGAGCGAGATCGAAGCCAAGGAAGACACGCCGGTGCTGCCGGGCGACGTGATCAAGGTCAAGCTGGCGCCAATGGCCAGCCAGTAGCTCAATCTCGCCCCAAGCCGTACGGCGGAGGCGGGATGACAAGGAAGGGTTCGCCCGCGTTCGAGGAGCGCGGGCGGCGATCTGTTTGGACCGCTTGAAGGCATAAAATGCAGCCCGCCGCCCCCCGTCACGTCTACCTCAATCTCGATGCGATGCGCGGCGTGGCGGCGATCAGCGTGATGCTCTACCACTTCTCGCCATTCATCTCGGACGGCAAGGTGCTGCCTTCGAGCTACCTCGCGGTCGACCTGTTCTTCCTGCTCAGCGGCTTCGTCATTGCGCACGCCTATGACAGAAAGATCGAAACCGGGATGAGCATCGGCTCCTTCCTGCTGATCCGGCTGATCCGCCTCTATCCGCTCTACCTTGCCGGCACGCTGCTCGGCTTTTTCTATCTGGTGATCAAGAACCGGCTGATACCGGCCGAATATCTGCCGGTCTCCGACATTGCCGTCATGCTGACGACGGGCATGCTGTTCATTCCGCTGGTCGGCGATGCCTATCACACCATCTTTCCGCTCAATCCCGCCTCCTGGTCGCTGTTTTTCGAGCTGCTGGTGAACATTGCCTATGTGCTGCTGTTCTTCGTGCTGTCGAAAAGGGTGCTGGCGGTGCTGATCGCCGGCAGCCTGGCGTTGCTGATCCTTGCCGCGGTGCTGGTCGGCACGCTCGATTTCGGCATGACCGGACAGACCATCGCCAGCGGCCTGCCGCGCGTCACCTTCTCATTCTTTCTGGGCGTGCTGCTTTGCCGGTCGATGGGGAGGATCCAGGGGAGTCTCGGGTTCCTGCAGAAAGGCTACTGGGTCGAGATGGCGATGGTCCTGACACTGGTGGTCTTTGCCATCGCGCCGACAGGCGCCGGCCGCGCGCCCTACGATCTCATCTGCGTCGTGCTGTTGTTTCCGCTCTTGGTCACGGTTGGCGCCGTAGCGCCGACCCGTCCAGGCCTTGCCAGGCTCTATGGCTGGCTCGGGCGGATTTCCTATCCGATCTACATCATCCACACGCCGATGCTGATGATCATCGCGGGAGCGGGCAAGGCCATCTCCATCGATCCGTTCGCCAACCATCCCTGGTTCGGCATCGTCATGGCGCTTGCGGTGATCGCCATCGCCGATATCGCAACCCGCCTCTATGACGAGCCGGTGCGGCGGTTCCTGCAACGGCAGATGCAGCGTTCGCGCGCCATCGCCTGAGCGTCGCGGCTGGCCACTTAGCCTATTGCGTGGATTCCGCCGCTTGCGGTTTTCGCTTCCTGGATGGCAATCCGCGACCGTTGCGGCCGCACCACCGGCACTTCGCGCAGCTTGAACAGGCTGTAATAGACGACGAACGAGGCCGTGAAATAAGGCCCGAGGATTTCGACCTCGAAGAAGGAGCGGAGCAGCATGAGGCCGACCGCGCCGGCAAGGACGACCGAATCGGCGCGCCAGTCGCGGAAGATCACGGACGATACGTGTCCATAGAAGGCGCGCAGGATGACCAACGCAATCAGCGTCACCCCGACAAAGCCGAGTTCGACCAGGGTCTCGATATAGGTGTTGTGGAAGTGGAAGCCGGTGCGGGTCGTGATGTAGAACTCGGCCCACAGCCGTTCGGCCTCGGCGAAGCCCTGCACCCAATAGGCGGCATAGCCATAGCCGAGAACCGGGAATTGCTGCGCGGCCTCCCAGCCCTGTTCCCAGAGATAGGTTCGCCCGGTGAGCGTCGAATCCTTGCCGAAGATGCCGAGCACGAAATCCACAAGGCCAAGATTGAGCGCCGCCATGATCGCCCCGACCAGCGTGAAGGCGCCGACCGCGAACAGCACCCGCCTGTAGCGGCGTGACAGCACCTTGCTCATGCCAAGCAGGATAACGACCGCCAGCCCGGCCGGCAGCGACGCCACCGAGGTGGCGGAATGGGCGATGGCCAGCATGTAAAGCGACAGCAGGCCGATCGGCGCCGTCCAGACCAGGCTTGGCCAGCCGCGCCGGTAGAAGACGACAAAGACGAAGCAGAGATAGATGCCGAGCGAAGCGAAGAAGCCGACCTGGTTCTTGGAGCCGAAGGCACCAACGAAATTGGTGGTCCCATCGATGGTGTCGAGCGCATAGGCGCCGACATGCAGCGAATAGAGCAGGACGAAGAAGATCCCGATCAGGGAACCCACCACCAATGTGCGAACATTGACCGTGCGCGCGCAGACGTAGGCGCAGAGCACATGCGAGAAATACTGGAGCGACGCTCTCGCGGTCGTGCCGGGCGCATGCGACCAGAAGACCGAGAAGCAGACATAGGCGACAAACAGCAGCGGCAGCCAGGCGTCGGAGAGATGCCGCAAAAACCGCCGGTAATCGACAAGGATGAGCGGAAGCCAGACCGCGTAGTAGGCGAGGATGAGAATCTTGCCGAAATTGGTCGAGTAGGCGAAGGCAAAGATCGAAACGGCGACGGCGAAGGTGCCGTAGACGACACTCTTCTCCGGATCGATCAACAAGGATTTTGGAATCTTCATATCCCTACCGGATCTCTCATCCACTGAGCCTTGACGGCTCGGCCTGTCAAAGGCTGGTCCGGACCCCGATCTGGGCGTCCATTGTGCAGTGCAACATAACCTACCGTTCTATCGCCCCTCACTCAATGACAAATGTTGTCGCGGGTAAAACGGGAAGAACCTGCGCGCCATCCTGCAACAGGGGAATGGCGTTAATGCGGCGCGCTTGCCTCATAAGGGCCGGAACCGGCCCTGGGGCGGGCATTACCACAAGGCGCCGCCGGTGACCTGGATGTTTTCCATGGTGATGCCCCTGGCAGCGTCCGAGCATAGGAAGACGGCAAGTGCCGCAATCTCTTCCGGCTGCAGCATGCGCTGCTGCGGGTTGCCGCGCGCGATTTCGGCCATGGCTTCCTCTGGCGTGCGGCCCTTGCCTTCCCGCTCGACGACTTGCGCGACGTTGCGGCGCATCAGTTCGGTCTCCACCCAGGTCGGGCTGATCATGACGCAAGTGACGCCGTGCGGGGCGCCTTCCAGAGCCACGCAGCGGGTCAGGCCGAGCAGGCCGGCCTTCGAGGCGCAATAGGCCGGATTGTCCTTCCAGCCGACGGAGGCCGCGGTCGAGCCGATGTTGACGATGCGGCCCCAGCCGCGCCCGATCATGCCGGGCAGCACGGCGCGGGTGACACGAAAGGCGCCGCTGAGGTTGGTGTCGACGATCTTGTCCCAGAGTTCGTCGGAATGGCCGCAGACCGGCTGCTCGGCGGTGGTGCCGGCGGCATTGACGAGAATGTCGGCCGGCCCGATCGCGGCCTCCGCCTCGGCCACGAAGCGATTGCTGAGACCGCTGTCGCGCACGTCGAGATGCGCGGCGTGGACCCTTGTGCCATGCGCAGCCAGAGCCGAGCGCACCCGTTCGATCTCCTCGGCGCCGGGATAATAGGCGGCGTCGGTCCTGCCCGGGCCCGGCGCGGCCACATAGGAGCCGACGGCGACGTTGGTCCCGGCCCTGGCAAGCGCGGTGGCGATGGCCAAGCCCATGCCGGAAAAACCGCCGGTGATGATGGCGCCACGGCCCGAGAGATTGGTCATCGAACTGGTCCTCCGCAATCACACCGCAAGGCAG
Organism: Mesorhizobium sp. LjNodule214; assembly: GCF_964252735.1. Taxonomy (NCBI): domain Bacteria; kingdom Pseudomonadati; phylum Pseudomonadota; class Alphaproteobacteria; order Hyphomicrobiales; family Phyllobacteriaceae; genus Mesorhizobium; species Mesorhizobium sp. LjNodule214. The sequence continues at coordinate 1,301,166 of NZ_CAXUPE020000001.1, read as the reverse complement.
CCCGCCATCGACAATCATATGGAGCCGGTGACGACCTGCGATCCATCCAAGGCCCGGCAACCGGCCTGGTCAAGGCTGCAGCGGCTTGCCAAGCCAATCGCGGTAGAAACCCTCCAGATCCGGCTCGAAATCATGCACGATCGGATAGCCGGGTGCCGCGGCCTCGACCTCGTGCAGCGTGCCGCACTGCGGACAGATGAACTCGCGGATCTCCATCCATTCGGGATCCGGCAGATCGCTGTTGGGGTAGATCTCGCGCAGTGTCTCTTCGGTGTTGCGAACATGGATCGCGGCTTTCAGCTTCCAGTTCTTGCGGTAGTCGCCGAAGGAATGGCCGCATTCGCATCGCGTTATCCGCTCATCGCCGCTCTGGCAGATGAACAGATGATCGCTGACCGGCATCAGGATCGGATCCTTCCAGGCGACACGGTCCTGATGGACGGCGACGATCTTGAAGAAACGGTCCTCGTCCTTGTAGGCGCTCATGATGCGCCTTGTCTGCGGCCAGGGCAGTTGACCGCTAGCCAGATCGCGGATGATTTCCTTGCTGTATGAGGTCATGGTTTTGCTCCCGGCGTGAAGATCGATCTGGCGTCGACGTGCCAGAAATCGCTGAAATCCCTGGTGAAGCGCGACGACAGTTTGATCGCGCTGGCATACATTTTCTTCACCCCCGGGGCGAAGTCGGCCTTTTCGACGCGGCTGCGCTCGGCGGCGATCCAGTCCGCCACCGGGATTGCCTTGGCGAGACGCGCCTTGCGCATGGCGGCACGGCGCTTGACGGTCGCGTCGATATCGGCGACCGGATAGCCCTCCCCATCGTCCTTCAGCACGATGCCGAAGACCTGGTCCGCCGCCTCGCGGGTGAGAAACCCGTTCTCGACATCCCATGCCGTCTTGATCGGGTCGCGTTCCAGCACGTCGCCATAGCCACCGCCGCCATTGTAGGAATGGCTGAAGATGTCGCCTTCCTTGTGCGGGGCGGTGATGTAAGGGCCCTCGACCACGACATGGTCGCCGCCGATGTGCTTCTCGTAATCCGAGACATGCGGATCGGTGCCCGGCGCATGCGCCAGCGGTTCACCCTTGGCCGCCAGTTCATGGATGTTGGAATTGCGCACGGCGCGATGCTTCTGGCAGGTCGGCGCCGGATAGCCACCGCACATGCCGCCATTGTCGAACACGCGCGAGGAGTGCTCCGACGTGTGCAACCTGAGATGCGAGGTCTTGTTGATCAGCCAGGTCGAAATGAACGAGCAGCCGCCGCGATATTTGCCGGCACCGCCCGAGTTGGGGACGATCGAGCGGCCGATATAGACCATCGGCATCGACTGTTCCCAGACCTCGATGTTGCCCATGTCGGATTCCGGGTTCCAGCCGACATAGGCGGTGTCGAGCCCGTCCTTGATGGCCAGCGCGCCGGAGCCGGCGGCGGCGCATTCGAAATGCGCCATGCCGAACGGCGTGCCGTACTGGCTTTCGCCCCCCATCTCGATCATCGGGCTGTTGACCTGGCCGACAAAGGCTTCCTCGACATAGCCGCGCGCGACGAAGCTGCGCGATAGCAGCCGCTGGAAGACACCATAGGCCGGCAGCAGCAGCGCCCATGAGGTTGCCGTTGCCACCATCTCGTTGTCGGGGTTGGTCCAGGTGCCGTGCGGCAGTTTGAGTTCGGTCGCCATCCAGGCGCCGTCATTGACCAGGCCTTCGAAATTCATGTGCTGGGTCAGCGTCACGAACATGCCGCCATCCATACCGGCCGGCGTGCAGTTCATCGAATGGTAGCCCCATGGCTGGGTGCCCTCGAAGTCCATGGTGATCTTGCCGTCGGTGCCGATCTCCATCTCGATCGGGATGTTGTAGAGCCAATCGGGATCGCCGAGCGGCTGGAAGCCCGGCTTGCCGGCGGTGACGTGGCCATAAAAAGTGTGGCCGCGATAGATGCCGGGCACGGTGAGCTGGCGCGTGCGGGCGAGTTGGGCGCGACGGCCCTCCTCGATGAACTCCTTCGACACCTGCATCCAGTAGTCGAGGCCGATTTCCGAAATCAGCTGCTTGACGCTCTCGCGCATGTCGATGCAGGAGGCGACCTTGGCTTTCTCGTCCAGCACCCAGTAGATCGGCATCCTGAGATTGCGCTCGCAGCGGATGACGTAGTCGCGGCGGATCTCGTCATTCTCACCGATCTTCTCGGCGCAGACGAACAGGCCTTCGGTGAAGCGCTCCTGCGCCAGGCAGACATCGCCGCCGGGCGTGATGCCACCGGCTTCCAGTTCGTGGCAGACCGCGCCGGCCCAGCCGACCAAAATGCCTTCATGGAAGATCGGCACCACATCCATCACATCGGGCACCTGCACGGTGCCGATGAAGGCGTCGTTGTTGGCGAAGATGTCGCCTTCGCGGATGCGCGGGTTGTCCTCGTAGCCGTTTTTGATCATCCATTTGATGAAGCGGCTCATCGTGTGGACATGCACCATGATGCCGTTGGAGAGCGCGATGGCGTCGCCTTCGGGAGTATAGATCGCCACCACCATCTCGCCGACCTCGCGCACGCCGGGCGAGGCCGAGATGCGGCGGGCCATTTCGCGCGCCGACACGCAACAGGCGCGCAGCTTGGTGTGCAGCGTCTCGAATTTCAGCGGATCCTGGTTGCGCAGCGAGAGTTCGGTGATGCCGTCATAGCAACAGGTCTCTTCCATCAATCGCTCGGAATCGAGCAGCCGTTCGCGAAGGCGCAGGGCCGAGGCAGGTTTGTCCAACATGGCGGTCGCCCTCTCAAGCATGGGAATAGTGAAGCAGCGTCCATTCATCGACGAAGACGCGGTCTTGCGGATGAACGACGAGCGTGGTGGCGGGATGTTCGATAATGGCCGGACCGATTACTTCATGGCCGGGCTGCAGCAAATCCATCTCGTAGAGATTGGCCTCGTGCCAGCGCCCGGCGATATAGGCCTCGCGCACGCCCTTGTGGGCGGAGGCGGGATTTGAATTGCCCAGCGGACGTTTGAGCAGCACCGGCTTGACCTTGTCGGCGGTGGCGATCAGGCCCAGTTCGGTGATGGTGAAGCCCGCCTCGCCATAGCGCGAAACGCGATGGTTGACCTTGGCGTAGACGGCCTCGAACTCGTCGAGAACCTTGCGCATGTCCTCGGCAGAGTTGACCTCGGCGAGCGGTGCCATGACTTCGACGTCCTCGAGCTGGCCGGTGTAGCGCATCATCAGGAAAGGCACGGTTCTGATCTTCTCGCGGGCATGGCCGTCGGCGATCATCTCGTCGACCGCCGCCCTGGTCAGGTCGTTCCAGACCGCCGTGACCTTCGACCCATAGCCCGCAAGCGTCGCTTCGTCGGCGCGCGAGGGGATGTCGTGCTGCGTCGACACCGAATGGCGGCGCATGAAATCGGCCGTCGTGCAGCCGAAAGCGGAGAAGGCGGCGGCAAACTGGAAGGTGATGATGTCCTTGAAGCCGATGCCGCGCGAGCAGCCGGCAAGGTGCAGCGGGCCCGAACCGCCATACGACAGCAGCGTGAACTCCGACGGGTGGATGCCTTGCCCGGAGATGACGCGTCGCAGCGCATTGTTGGCGTCGGCCTCGAGCATATCGATCATGCCTTCGGCCGCCTCCTCGACACCGACGCCGAGCACGCTGGCGCATTTCTCCTCGAAGGCTTGCCGAGCCTTCTCGACCTGCAGCACGACCTTGCCGCCGAGGAAGTAGTGCGGGTTCAGCCGGCCGAGAATGGCGTCGCAATCGGCGATGGTCGGTTCGGTTCCGCCCCTGGCGAAGCAGATCGGGCCGGGATCGGAGCCGGCACTTTCCGGTCCGAGCGAGACCTTTTTCGTCAGCGGATCGACCTTCAGGATCATGCCGGCGCCGGCGCCGATCGTGTCGAGATGCAGCGTCGGCACGTTGAGCTTGAAGCGATCCATCAGCGGCTCGTTCTCGATCCGCGTCTGGCCGCGGGTGATGATGCCCATGTCGAAGGAGGTGCCACCCATATCCGAACAAATCAGTGAATCATTGCCGATAAGCTTGCCTACATAGGCAGCACCCAAAATGCCGCCGATCGGGCCGGAGATCATGGTTTCGTGCAGGCGCGGATGGTTGATCGAGGTCAGGCCGCCGAAGGAAAGCAGCGTCTGCACGCCATATTTGAAGCCGTATTTCTTGGAGACGTCCTCGATGCCCTTGAGCTGCTTGCGGCCGCGCGAGGTGGCGTAGGCCTCGATCAGCACCGAGTTCAGGCGCGACTGCTCGCGGATGACGGGACGGACCTCGTGGCTGGTGTAGACGAGGATGTCAGCGCCGGCGGCGGCGATCTCGTCGCGGCAGATCTCGGCGATGCGCTTCTCGTGCGCCGGATTGACGTGCGAGAAGATGGTCATGATGCAGATCGCCTCGACCTTGTCGGCGATCAACTTTCTCGCTGCGGCGGAAACCTCATGCTCGTAGAGCGGCAGGACGATGTCGCCGAACTGGTCGATGCGCTCGGTGACGCCATGGGTGCGGCGGCGCGGCACCAGCGGATCGGGATGGTGATGCGTCACCGCGTGCAGCCGGTCGGCATAGGAATAGTCGGCCCAGGCCTGCAGGCCGCGCCCCATAAGGATCATGTCCTCGAGGCCCTTCGTGGTGATCAGGCCGAGCCGGCGCCCGGTGCGCGACAACAGCGTGTTGAGCATGCCAGTGCCTGAATAGAGCACGACGTTGACGCCCGAGAAGAGCGCCTCCAGCGAGATGCCCCAGGCGTCTGCCGCGTCCTCGGCCGAAGCGAGAAAGCCCTCGGCCTCGTTCTTCGGTGTCGTCGCCGACTTGCCGATCTTGAAGTGGCCGTACTGATCGACAAGGATCGTGTCGGTCATCGTGCCGCCGGCGTCGATACCGATGACGATAGGATTGCCAACGATGGGCGGATTGCCAACGATGGGCGGATTGCCAACGATGGGGCCGGTGGGATTTGGCTGGGTCACGGTCGCCTCGGGGTCTGGTCTAGGATGACGCAAGGCTAGATGCGACGGGCGGCCTTGCGCCATATGCCAAAAGACACAATGACGGCCGGGCTGATTATCGTCGAGAAGAGGGCATGCGCATGGGCAATATCTGGGCGCCGCTGGCCAGGGCGATCACCGCCACCGGTACGGACCGGCATGTCGACTGCCTGATCGACCTGATCGGCGCAGACATCGCGCATGATCTCGTCACCGTCACCCGCTATTCGGCGACGAAGACACCCGAATTCGTCAAGCACCGGCGGTTTTCGGACGAGATGGTCCGGCGCTATCTCGCCAGCTACTATGTGTTCGACCCCTTCTACGCCTCATGGCGGCAGGAGCGGCGGCTCGGCATCATGCCTTTGAAGCGGTTCGCCGACGACAAAGCCAAGCGCGGCCAATACATAGCCGGCTTCCTGGCGCAGTCGGAAATCTGCGACGAGGTCGGCATATTGCTTGCCGATGGCGGCGACTGGTGCCTCGGCATCTTCCTCGACCGCTCGACGACGTCGTTCAGGGACAGCGAAATCGCTCAATTGCAGCAACGGCTGGCGGTGTTCGAGGCCCTACATGCGCTCGACATCAGGGCGCGTGGCGCCGACTTCTCCCGCACATCGGCGCCGACCGGCCCCGGTGCTTCGCCGCAACAGAAGCCAAGCATTCCGGCGAGCCTGTGGCCGGAGTTGTCGCTGCGCGAGCGGGAACTCGTCCAGCTGATCCTGGCCGGCCACCCCACCGCGAACATCGCCGAGCGTCTCGGCATCACCGTCGGCACTGTCAAGAACCATCGCCGCCGCATCTATGAGAAGCTAGACATCACCACCGAGCGGGAGCTGTTCCTGCAGTTCTTCCAACACCGGACAGAGAACGCGTAGCCGGGATATCGCGCCTGTCGTCGCGCCGTTGCTGCCTCCCGGGAGATGAATACAATAGGCGAAACGTCGCCCGCGCAGGCTATGTTGGCAGCAAAGGCGGATACGCAGCTGGAGAGAACGGATGGGCAAACCGCGAATCTTCCTGGGCTCGTCGGGAAAGCAGAAGAAACTGCTGGACGCTCTGACACGTGGTCTTGAAGAGATCGCGCAAGTCGAGCCCTGGACGACCTCCTTCAGCCCTGGCACGACCACACTGGGGCGCCTCATCGAGCTTACCCGCGAGGTCGACTTCGCCGCTTTTGTGTTCGCACAGGACGACTGGACGAGCGCGAGCCAGCCGGAATCGTCCCCTTCGGTATCGGCTCAAGCTTCTCCCCGAGACAATGTGGTTTTCGAAGCCGGCCTTTTCGGCGGAGTCCTCGGGATGCGCCGAACGTTTATCCTCCATGCGAACGGCGCCAAGCTTCCCAGCGATCTGCTCGGCCTGACCTCGGTACGGTACGGCGAGGCAGCCACCGCTGCCGAGATGAGAGCGATCAATCAAAAATTGCGGAACGCAATCGAAAATGAGGGCCATGTCGCCCGCATAGAGGGGCTTTGGTGGCAGTTTTCCCTGTCGGAGCGCACCGCGAAGGAGCCGTCCGCCGTGAGCCTGCTGCGCATCTCGCGAAACCGCGACGGTGCGCTGGAGCTGACGGGTCGCTCATGGCAGGAGAACGGCAGCCTGTCAGCCAGGTACTGGAGCGAAGCGCTGAAAGAGAAGAGGGAGCCTTCCGGCATCTTCTACTATTGGAACGGAGAACGGCCCCTGGATGCAAACGCGCCGCAGCTGCATGGGACAGGCGAGATCCGGCTGGAGACCGCCGATCGCGCGTCGGGCTATTTCACGACGCGCGCGGACACGCAACCAGAACTGAATGCGCGCACCTCCGGCGTCTATTTGCGCGCCGATGCCGAGGACTTGGCGATCCTGGACGGGCGCGACAATCAGCGGCGGGTGGAGTTGATCGCAGAGCAGCTGAGCCATTGGCAATCGATCAAGAACGGCTGACAGCGTGCGGCTCCTGGCCTACCAAGATCCCCACCGGCGGCTCCAATCCCGACTTGAACTTGGCGGACGTTGACTTCACATTCGCCGCCGATCGGGAGGAGTGCCGCATGTCGATGCGTTTCGCAGGACGGTTTGCCGGACGATCGGCCGTGATCACCGGCGGCGCCTCAGGCATCGGCCTGGAGGTGGCGCAAAGGATCGTCGCCGAAGGCGGGCGCGTCTCGGTCTGGGACCGCGATCCGGGCCAGATCGAAAAGGCCATGGCCGCGACCCCGGGCCTGGATGGGGTAATCCTCGACGTCGCCGATGCCGAGGCGGTCGGGCGTGCCGCGCAAGAGACGATCAACGCCCTCGGCGCCGTCGACATCCTGGTCACAAGTGCCGCCATCACCGGTCCGAACATGACGGCCTGGGACTATTCGGTTGAGGACTGGCGCCGGGTCATCGACATCAACCTCAACGGTGTCTTCTACTGCAACAAGGCACTGGTGCCGCATATGCTCGAGCGCGACTATGGCAGGATCGTCAACATCGCTTCGATCGCCGGCAAGGAGGGCAATCCCAACGCCTCGGCCTACAGCACATCCAAGGCGGGAGTGATCGGGCTGACCAAGTCGCTGGGCAAGGAACTGGCCAAGACCAAAGTGACGGTGAATTGCGTCACGCCGGCGGCGGTGCGCACGGCGATCTTCAACCAGATGAGCCAGCAGCATATCGACTTCATGCTGTCGAAGATCCCGATGTCGCGATTCGGCGAAGTCGAGGAGGTGGCGGCGCTGATCACCTGGATCGCTTCCGAGGAATGCTCCTTTACCACCGGCGGTGTTTTCGACGTTTCCGGCGGCCGCGCCACCTATTGAGGCGAGCGGAGCCGCATATGGGTTGCATGCCCGCATTTTCCCGTGGCTATATCGTACCCGGTTTGCCAATGCAGCGGATATGACGCGCCGTTATTAGGTTTGCGCAATTCCGAACGGAAAAGCCGTGGCACACTTTTCCTGGAATTGCCCTAGCACCTGCAAGGCGTTGGGCGGGAGTTGGAAGACCTTGCAGCATCATCCCCACACTCGCTTCGGACGACCGACCCGGGCGGCTCCGCAAGCCGCATCGGCGTCGGCATCCGGACAGGAGCGACGAACCCTGGTGGTTTGCGTCGATCCGGCCTTTCCGCCGACATCGGGCGCCGATCTCAGGAACTTCGGCAACGCCGTGGCGGCAGCCGAACTCGGTCCGGTCTGCCTTGTCTCGGTCAGGCCGCTGGCCGATCCGCCGCAACCGCTGCCGGCCAACATTCGCGTCGTTGCCCTGACTGCCGAGGGGGAACCACGCGCGCGGGCGCTCGGATTGTGGAGGACCAAGACCGAGACCCGGATCCCGCGTCCGGCGCTGGCGCGGCTCGAGGCGCTGGTTCGCGAATTTCGCCCCGACACGATCTTGGTCGAGGGCATTCCGCTGTTCAGGCTGCTCAGACCTTTGCGGCAGCTGGCCGGACAACTCATCCTCGACATGCACAATGTCGAATCGGACCTCGCTGGGCAGTTGCAACCAGCCCAGCGCTCCGGCGCACCCGATGTCAGGCGCCTCGAAAGAAAGGCGGCCGCGATCGTCGACAGGATCTGGGTCTGCTCGCGCCTCGACCGCGAGAAATTTAAGGCGCTCGTCTCGAGCACAGTGCCGGTGGATATCGTTGCGAACGGTATCCCGCGGGCCGAGGACATACCCGAGGCGCTGAGGGCAGCCCCGTCCGGCGGCTTTCCGTCCATTCTGCTCGTCGGCCATCTTGGATACGAACCGAACATCGATGCCGCCCAACGGCTGGCCCGCGACATCCTGCCACGCATCCGGCGGGAGCTGCCGACGGCGAGGCTTACCCTTGCCGGCCGCTCGCCCACCCCGTCCGTGCAGGCCCTGGCAAGGCTGGACGGCGTCACGCTGCTTGAGAACCCTGACGATGTCAGGCCGCTGCTGTCGGCCGCGCATCTCAGCATCGTTCCGCTGTCCATGGGCGGCGGCACACGCATCAAGATCCTCGAGGCGATGGCCTGGGGCGTGCCCGTCGTTGCCACGCCGCTGGCGGCTGAAGGGCTGGATCTGGTCGAAAACGAAGAGGTGCTGCTGGCAGCTTCGGATGAAGAACTGGCGGCGATGGCGATCGCGCTCTGCGCGGATCCAGCTCGCATGGCCCGGCAGCGCGCCCACGCCCATGAAGCGGTTTGGTCGAGGTTCGGGCCGCAAGCCATACGCGATGCCGTCCGCAACGGCCTCGGACTGGCCGATCAGGATGCGTGACGCGCTTAGGGCGGTCATCGTTTCACGGAAACGCAGAACCGCTCTATCTCTTTGTTTTGACGCAATTCCGGACGGAAAACCGTTTCACACTTTTCCTGGAATTGCTCCAGCTGTGCCCAGTCAGCGATCGATGAGCCGCCGATGATCCCGCGTATCCTGCACCAGACATGGAAGACCGACGCCGTCCCTGCCCGTTTCCAGGCCTATGTCGAGAGCTGGAAGCGGTATCATCCCGACTGGACGATGATGTTCTGGAGCGACCGGATGCTGCTCGAATTCGTCGCCGAGCACTATTCGGACTTCCTGCCGAGCTTTTGCAGCTATTCGCACGGCGTGCTGCGTGCCGATGCGGGGCGCTATCTGCTGCTCTACCATTTCGGCGGCGTCTATGCCGACATAGACTGCGAATGCGTGGCGCCTTTCGATCCCGTGATGAGCGAAGACCGGATCGTGCTTTGCAAGGAGCCGGACACGCACGCGCTGGTGCAGGCGGACTTTCGCGGGCTGCCCTATCTTTTGTTCAATGGAACGATGGCCAGCCCGCCCCGGCATCCATTCTGGCTCGAGATCCTGTCGATGCTGCCCGGACTGGCCCATGCCAATCAGGCGATCGATGCGACCGGGCCTTGCCTGCTGACCTCCGCGCAGCTCGGCTATCGCGACCAGACGGCGTTCGCCGTCCATTCGCCCGCTTTGTTCACGCCCCTCGACTCGTCAGGGCGCAAAGACAGCGGCGGCGGGCAGACGCTGTCGATCCACCACTGGGCCGGCACATGGTGGACGCCCGAACCTCCGCCGCGTTTGCTGGACCGGATCCGCACCCTCGCCTACCGGTCGTGGTACCAGCTGACGCGCGGCGCCCATCTGGATGAGACGGCAGCCAAACGCGGCGTCAGCCAGGCGGCCCTTTCGGCGCCGCCACCGACTGGGCGCAACATAGCCATCCTGGTGCCGCTTCGCGACGCTGCCGATCATATCCAGCCGTTCCTCGACGCCTTGCGGCAGCTCGACTACCCGAAGGACAGGATCAAGCTCGCCTTCTGCGAAGGCGACAGCTCGGATGGAAGCTGGGACCGGCTGCAGGCGGTGGTGGCGTCGCTGGCCGGGGCGTATCGCGGCATCGTGCTGCTGCAAAAACAGCTCGGTGGCGCCAGCCTTGACCGCGCCAAGCGAGCGATGCCGCGGCTGCAGCGGAGCCGACGCGGCAATATCGCCAAGGTCCGCAATCACCTCATCGATCACGGATTGGACGCCGACGATGACTGGGCGCTGTGGATCGACATCGACGTCTGGCGATTCCCGACCGACATTGTAAGCCGGCTTATCGGAACCGGGCATCGCATCGCGGTGCCCAATTGCGTGAAGATCACCGGCGGCGACAGTTTCGACCAGAACAGCTTCGTCACAACCCGCCATACGAAGGACTATCGCTATTACCGCGCCATCCGCGACGGCCTTTACCAGCCTGCCACCGGCGCACCGGGTCGGCTCCTTCTCAGCGACGTCCGGCACCTCGAGAGGATAGGCCTGGACGGCGTCGGCGGAACCGTGCTGCTGGTCGATGCCGCACTGCATCGCGGCGGTCTTCGGTTTCCGGAAATTCCCTACCGGGACCTGATCGAAACCGAAGGCTTTGGCGCCCTTGCCAACGATCTGGGCATCAGGCCGGTCGGCCTTCCCAAGCTCGAGATCCTGCATGTGCCGTGGTGAGCCAGCGGTGCCGTCTCCGCCCGACTCTTTGTTTTGCGCAATTCCGGACGGAAAACCGCTACGCTTTTCCTGGAATTGCTCTTGCCTCAGTCGTGCAGCTCCCGCGAGATCGGCGGGCCAATCGAGAAATCAACGAAGGTGACTTCAAAACCTTCGCGCTGCGGCGAGCAGCACATCATGCCGACGTCGACCGACTTCGAGGGCGGGAAATAAGCTATTCGTACCGGCTTCCAGTGGCCATCTGAAGCGTCCAGATACTGGACGCGGATGGCTTCGGCGTGACGGGTCAGGCGGATCCTGACGCCTTCAGGGTCGGCCGGGATGCTGACCAGCGACCAGTCGGAGGTGTCGTTGGTGACGACGACGGAGAAATAGCCCAGCCCGTCGGTGTATTCGATGCCGGCCTTGATCCAGTGCGTTTCGCTCGAGCGGACCATCAGTCCGGCCTGGTCGTAGAGCACCTGATAGTCGCCCTTGACGGTGACCTCGGCGGTGAAATCGCCTTCGACCGATCGATGCAGGAAATGGCCGTTGTCGCGCCGGAAGCCATAGAAGGTTTCGCGCCAGAAGTCGGTTTCCTTGCCGGTGCGCACGTGCACGGTGTTGTCGCCGAATTCATGATGCGGCGGCGGGTTGAGCCAGCTCAGGTCCGCGGGTGTCATCGACATGCTCGCCTGCCTGGTTGTGTCCTATGAACCGCCGCGCGTTGGTCAGCCAGCAAAACTATAGGCCGTTTTCACCGTGGTGTAGAATTCCATGGCGTAGCGGCCCTGTTCGCGCGGGCCGTAGCTCGACCCCTTGCGGCCGCCAAAGGGAACGTGGAAGTCGACGCCCGCCGTCGGCAAATTGACCATCACCATGCCAGCCTCGGAATTGCGCTTGAAATGCGTGGCGTGCTTGAGGCTCGACGTGCAAATGCCCGAGGTCAGGCCGAAAGGCGTGTCGTTGGCCACGGCAAGCGCCTCGTCATAGTCCTTGACGCGGATGACGTTGGCGACCGGCCCGAAAATCTCCTCGCGCGAAATGCGCATGGCATTGGTGGCACCGGTAAACAGCGCCGGCCTCAGATAGAAGCCGGGCGTCGCAGCATCGAGCCGCTCGCCGCCGAAGGCGAGTTCGGCGCCTTCCTTGCGGCCGATGGCTATGTAGTCCTCGTCCTGCTTCAGCTGGGTCTCGTCGACGACTGGGCCGATCTGGGTCTTGGCATCCAGTGCATCGCCGACGACCAGCTTTTCCATGCGCTCCTTGAGTGCCGCGACGAAGCGATCGTGGATGCCGTCGGTCACCACGAGACGCGAAGAGGCCGTGCAGCGCTGGCCGGTGGAGAAATAGGCGCCGTTGACGGCGCAATCGACGGCCGTGCCGAGGTCGGCGTCATCGAGCACGACGAGCGGGTTCTTGCCGCCCATTTCGAGCTGGAACTTGCGCATATGCTCGACGCTGGCCGCGGCTACGCGCCTGCCGGTGCCGACCGAGCCGGTGAAGGTGATGGCATTGACGTCGGGGCTGTCGAGCATGGCCTGGCCGACCACGGAGCCCTTGCCCATGACCAGATTGAGCACGCCCTTCGGCAGGCCGGCGCGATGCAATATGTCGACGATGGTCCAGGCGCTCTCGGGAACCAGTTCCGCCGGCTTGAAGACGATGGTGTTGCCGTAGGCCAGCGCCGGCGCGATCTTCCAGGCTGGAATGGCGATCGGGAAATTCCACGGCGTGATTATGCCGACGACGCCGACCGCTTCGCGCGTGATCTCGACGCCGACGCCCGGCCGAACGCTCGGCACCAGCTCGCCCGACAGGCGCAGCGTTTCCCCGGCGAAGAAATCGAAAAGCTGGGCGGCGCGTATCGTCTCGCCGATGCCCTCGGCCAGCGTCTTGCCTTCCTCGCGCGCCAGGTTGCGGCCGATCTCGTCCTTGCGGCCCATGATCTCGTCCGACGCCTTCTTCAGCACCGCATGGCGGGCCAGCGGCGCCGAGCGCGACCAGGCGGGAAAGGCCGCCTTTGCCGCGGCAATCGCCTGCTTGGCCTGTTCCGGGCCGGCAGAAGCATACTCACCGACCACATCGCCCGTATTCGAGGGGTTGATGTTGCGGGAGCCGGCCTCGCCCACCCACTCGCCATCGATGAGGTTTTTGCGGAACTGGGTCATGGTCTTTCCTTGTGGTGGTTCGCTGGTGGGCTGTCTGCCGGGTCATTTATCACCCAGTCATCAATCGCCCAAGTCATTTATCAGACAAATAGCGACAGTGTGAGGACGTTTCAAATCGAGCCCTCGATAACCGATGAGGCGCGCCGGTGAAAGCCCGGTCAGACCGCGAAGGACCAGAACAGGCAGGCCAGCGTCGCCGCGGCAAAGACGACGAAGAACAGGCTTCTCAACAGGACGTTGCGGCGAAGCTCGTTCATGGTGAGATGGGCGACGACGATGGCCGCGACAAACAGGAACCGCCAGTTGACCAAAGCCCACAGCACGCCACCCTGGCCGAAGGCCCATCGGGCGACGAGGCAGCCGACAATGGTCGCAAACAGCGCGATCGCTGCCCAGAACAGGGCATCGGCAGCATTGGTCAGCACAATGCTGGCGGCGCGGATGGGGAGGATCATCATCAAGAGCGCGCTGAAGAAATAGACAGCGGCCAAAGGCACAAACGAACCGGCATCGGCAATACCGTCGAGGCGCTTCACGCCGATCGCGCCATAGGGATAGCCGTGTCTGGCAACCGCAAGACTGAGCGCCATGAGCAAGGCGCTGAGCACCGCGACCAATGCGAATGTGGTGAGGGCCTTGCTCATGCCGTTCCTTGTTCAAGAGTCCGATCTGGGCGAATCAACAAGGACGATTTTAGCGCACGGTTTTGAAATTGGCCGCAGGCTTCAGTTCGCTCGACCGCGCCAATCGTCCCGATAACCCGCCAGCCCGGCGAAATGCAAGGCGCGCACCGGCTCCGGTGCTTCAGCGGCAAAGTCGCGGCCGACGCTCTCGAAGGCGAGCGCCGCGGCACCGGTGGCGCTGCCTTCGAGCGTGGCGCCTTGCAGGAAGGCCTGGCCGGGACGCAAATCGGCCAGCAGACTGGCGAGCAGACCGCCAGTGTTCAGTCCGCCATCGACGATGACGGTGTTTTGCGAATGGATCAGGTCGAGGCAGAGGTCGACCATCAGCGCCACATAGAGCAGCGCCACAGCCGCGCGCTGTTCGGCATTGGGTGTGTCGCCGACAATTTCGCTGCGACGGCCGGGCATCGGCCCGCCCGGCGCGAAGCTCGGCAGCGCCATCATGCCGGCGTCGATCGCATGCTGTATTGCGGACGGCGTGATCGCGCCTTGCCAGCCGCCGCTGATGGTTGCGAATTCGCGCCCGCCCATGAAACGGATGGTCGGCACTGCGCCGCCATCGACGTCGACATTGACCAGCATGTCGCGGTCGCGGTCGAGAACCTCGAGCGGGCAGTCCGGATTGAGCGCCACGACCCAGGTGCCGGTCGACACCACGGTGAGCGGCCCGAGCCGCTGCCGGCGATAGGCATGGAGCGCGGCATTCGAGTCATGGACGCCATTGTGGATGGCGATCGGCCGCGCGGCTTCACCGAACCGCTGCTCGCCGATGACGGTGCCGGCGCGCGCGAAGGCCGGCATCTGGCCGCGCCAGCCTTCGGCGTCGACCAGCGATGAGAAGTCGTGCTGGCGCGGCGCCCACAGATGCGAATGGCAGCCGAGATAGGACACTTCCGAGACCGCGCGACCGCTGAAACGCCAGCTCCAATATTGCGGATAGCCGAGGATCGATGTCGCCGCCGTGAAGGCGGCCGGCTCGACCGCCTTCAGCCACAGCATGTGGCGGCCATAATTGAAACCGAGCGGCAGGCGCGGCGAGAAGGTCTCGGCGAAATCCGGGATGCTGCGATCGATTTGCGCGGCGATTTCGGCCGGCGGCTCCTGTTCATAGTCGAGAATCGGATGGGTCAGAGCCGCCTCATCGACAAGGGCGAATGTGCAGCCATGGCCCGACACCATCAGCCCCTCGACGCCGTGGGTGTCGACCGCATCGGCGACGGCGCCGCGCGCCCAGTCATGCAAAACCGCCTCGTCGAGCACACTGAAGCCGCCCTTGCGCGTCCAGGCGGGCTTGGTCCGGCGCTCGCCGAGGATGCGGCCGTCCTGATCGAAGACGAACAGCTTCGAATTGGTCTTGCCGAAATCGAGCACCGCCACCTTCACTGGACGGGCCCCGAGGCCGAGGCGATCCGCACCATGACGCCGGCATCCGCCAGCATGCGCGCATCGGTGTCGGAGAGGCCGTCATCGGTCACCAGCGTGCCGATGCGCGACAGCGGCAGCGCGACGTTGCGCGCGTGGATCGACAGCTTGCGACTGTCGGCCAGCACCACGATCTGGTCGGCGCAGGGGCTAAGGTCGATGATGGAGCGCACCAGCAGTGGATGTGATTCCAGCACGCCTTCCTGGCTGAGGCCTTGCGCGCCGATGAAGAATTGAGAGGCATAGAAGGGCACGGCCTGGGTGAGCGAATGGATGATGCCAGGCTCGCGATGCAGCTCGCCGCCGGCGACCGTCAAGCTGCAATGGCCGTGGTCGCTGAGATAGGCCGCTAAAGGCATCGAGTTGGTGTAGAGGCGGATGTTGCGGTCGGCGAGCCTGACGCCGAGATGGAAGCAGGTCGAGCCGCCATGGACGATGACCGCGTCGCCATCGCGCACCATGGTTGCCGCAAGGGCGGCGATCCGCCGCTTGGCCTCGACCGCAAGATCGCGGTTCTCGTCATAGGGCCTGGCATAGGCGACGCCGGCCTGCGCAGCGCCATCGAGCGCCGAGATGCCGCCATAGACCTTTCGCGCCTCGCCGGCCTCGTCGATTTTGTCGATGTCGCGCCTGACCGTCGCGGCCGAAACGCCAAGCCGCTCCTGCAGCTCGCGCACCGAGGCGAAGGGGCGATCCCGCAACAGCTCGACAATCTGACGCTGGCGGCCGGAGTCGCTCAACTTTTGCTCCTGGGATGCACTTTCGGCATGGAATTTGGTTTAACTTACTCAAAATCAGCCAAACAGCCAACCGATTTTGATGATCATAGGTCACTATTGACGCAGATCGCTCGGGTCTGCGATATCCATACCGACATCGGTCCCGGTGACGGGATTTCGAGCGAGACCCCGGCCGGGTCGTTAGAGGAACACGGCCGCCAGTAGCAAGGGACGGATGACATGATGCCACTTGCCATCGGCATCGACATCGGCACCTCAGGTGCGCGCGCCATCGCCATGCGTCCGGACTTTTCCATCGCCGCGCATTCCGCCCTGTCTCTCGAGCGGTTTGGCGACAACGGCCGCGACCCCGCCGTGTGGTGGGAAGCGGTTGCAGCAACGCTGGCGGAGCTGCTCAAATGCATCGATCGCGCGGCGGCGCGTTCGATCGCCGTGGACGGCACGTCGGGCACGCTGCTGCCGGTCGACAGTGCCGGGCGGCCGCTGGACGAGCCGCTGATGTACAACGACAAGGTTTCGGACGACGCCATCCTCGCCGCGATTGCCCGCGTGGCGCCGGAAGCAAGTGCCGCGCACGGCGCAACCTCCGGCCTCGCCAAGGCGCTGTGGTTCCAGCGCCTGCCCGGCGTCGCTCGAATGCTGCACCAGGCCGACTGGATCGCCGGACAGTTTTCCGGTCGCTTCGACGCCAGCGACGAGAACAATGCGCTGAAAACCGGCTACGACGCCGGGGCCCGCCGCTGGCCGGACTGGATCGCGGCCACCGGCATGCGGATGGATTTGCTGCCCGATGTCGTCGCACCCGGCACTGTCTCCGGCAGGCTCACGCCAAGCGCCGCCGATCTGTTCGGCCTGACGCGTGACGTGGCAGTGGTTGCCGGAACGACGGATGGCTGCGCCTCGTTCCTGGCGACGGGTGCCGCGGCTGCCGGTGACGGCGTCACCGCGCTCGGATCGTCGCTGACCATCAAGATCCTGTCGGACAGGCCGATCTCGGCGCCGCGCTACGGCATCTACAGCCATCGCCTCGGCGATGCCTGGCTGGCCGGCGGCGCCTCGAATTCCGGCGGCAAGGTGCTCGCCCAGCATTTTTCGCTCGCGCGCATCATCGAATTGAGTGCAGCGATCGACCCAGAGACGCAGACCGGCCTCGACTACTACCCACTCGGCACGGCCGGCGAACGCTTCCCCATCGCCGACCCGACACTGCCGCCGCGCTTCGAGCCGCGGCCCGCGTCCGAGGCCGACTATCTCAAGGCGATGCTGGAAGGCATCGCCTCCATCGAGGCGCTCGGCTATCAGAGGCTTGCCGAGCTCGGCGCGCCTAGGCTGACATCGGTCCGAAGCGTCGGTGGCGGTGCCGCCAATGCCGCCTGGACCGCGATCCGCCAGCGCAAACTTGGGGTCGATTTCCTGCCGGCGCTTTCCGACGAGGCCGCCGCCGGCACGGCGCGGCTGGCGCTGATGGGCGCAAGCGAGGCGGGACTGCTGTGAGCGCGAAACGGGCAAAACATCTCGACGGGGTTAGAGCGCTGGCCGAGCGCTACGAAGTGTTCCTGCTCGACCAGTTCGGTGTACTGCATGATGGCCAGCAGCCCTATCCGGGGGCTGTGGAAGCACTGTCGGCGCTGAAGCGCGCCGGCAAGACGGTGGTCCTGATCTCGAATTCCGGCAAGCGTGCGGAGCCCAACGAGCGGCGCCTGCTGAAGCTCGGCTTCGAGGCTGGGAGCTGGGATTATTTTGTTTCTTCCGGCGAGGTGGCGTGGCGCGCCTTTCACGCCATGGCGGCATCCGGAGAGTTGCGCTCGGGCACGAAGTGCCTGCTGATCAGCCGCGATAGCGACCGCTCGGCGATCGACGGCCTGCCCTTGACCCTGGCCGACCGCGGCGACGATGCCGAACTGGTGCTGATCTCGGCCAGCGAAGGCGATCGTTTCGACCTCGACCACTATCGCCGGCTGCTTGGCCCGGCGGCGGCGCGGCAGGTGCCGTGCTTCTGCACCAATCCCGACAGGATCATGCTGACGGCGGTCGGGCCGCGCTTCGGCGCCGGCGAGCTCGCCGATCTTTATGAAAGCCTCGGCGGCAGCGTCACCCGCATCGGCAAGCCCTATCCCGCGATCTACGACGCGGTGTTGGCGCTGGCCGGCAACCCGGACCGGGCCAGCGTGGTCTGTATCGGCGACAGCGTCGAGCACGACATCGCCGGTGGTGCCGGCGTTGGTGTCGACACCGCGCTGGTGTTGTCGGGCATACTGGCCGATGTCACTGACCTCACCGGCGTTTTCGACCGGGAGGGCGCGTATCCGGATTACACGCTGGACGCGTTCCGCTGGGGCTGACCTATCCTATGCGATTGCCGCTCGCCGGATCGAACAGATGCAGCACAGTCGGATCGGCGGCGAGCCGCACCGTATCACCGGGCCTGACATTGCTACGCCCCATGACGAAGACGCAGACCTGCTGTCCGGCAAGCTTGACATAAAACTGCGTCGACAGGCCGAGTGGCTCGACCACTTCGACCTCGGCTTCGATCGCCCCATCTTCGGAGAGCTGGATGTGCTCCGGCCGCAGCCCGACGGTGAGCGCATCGCCATCCTTCAAGGGCAGTCCGTCCGGCAATCTGAGCTTCTGGCCATCGGCCAGCACGGCATCCACCTTGCCGCCCTTGCTGACCGCTGCCGGTAAAAAATTCATGCCGGGCGAGCCGATGAAGCCGGCTACGAATGTATTGATCGGCCGGTCATAGAGTTCGAGCGGATGACCGACCTGCTGAACAAAGCCGTCATGCATGACAACGATGCGGTCGGCCATGGTCATCGCCTCGATCTGGTCGTGCGTGACATAGACCGAAGTGGTCTTGAGCTGCTGGTGCAGCGCCTTGATCTCGGCCCGCATATGGACGCGCAATTTGGCGTCGAGATTGCTGAGCGGCTCATCGAAGAGAAACACCTTGGGATCGCGCACGATGGCGCGGCCCATGGCGACACGCTGGCGCTGGCCGCCTGAAAGCTGGCGCGGCAGGCGCCCGAGGAAACTGTCGAGGCCGAGGCGCTTTGCGGCCGCGCCCACCCTGGTGTCGATCGTCGTCTTCTCGGCCTTCTTCAGGAGCAGGCTGAAGCCCATGTTCGACGACACGTCCATATGCGGGTAGAGCGCATAGGACTGGAACACCATGGCGATGTCGCGGTCCTTCGGCGCGACATCGTTGACCAGCCGTTCGCCGATGCGGATCTCGCCGCCCGACACCTCCTCCAGTCCGGCGATCATGCGCAAAAGGGTCGACTTGCCGCAGCCGGACGGGCCGACCAGCACGACGAACTCGCCGTCGGCGATCTCGAGGTCGACGCCGTGCAGGATGCGCAGCGAGCCGTAGTCCTTCTCGACATGTTGCAGCGTGACGGAAGCCATCGATTATCCTTTGACCGCGCCGGCGGTGAGGCCGGTGACGAGATAGCGTTGCAGGAAGGCGAAGAAGATGCAGACCGGGATCAGCGCCAGGATGGAAGCCGCCATCATCTGCCCCCAGTCGACGGCGAATTTGCCGATGTAGGTGAGCAGGCCGACGGCAAAAGTCTTCTGGTCGTCGCTGGAGATCAGCATCAGCGCGAATAAGAGCTCGCTCCAGGCGGCGGTGAAGACGAAGCCGAGCGTGGCGCCCATGCCGGGCAGCGTCAGCGGCACGATCACCTTGCGCATCGCCTGGGCCCGCGTGCAGCCGTCGATCATCGCCGCTTCTTCGAGGTCCTTGGGAATGCCGTCGAAGAAGGATTGCATCAGGAAGGTGGCGAAAGCGGTGTTGAAGGCGGTGTAGATGATGATCAGGCCGACCAGGCTGTTGGTGAGGCCAAGTTCTCCCATCACGCGATAGATCGGCGGAATGACCATCACCAGCGGGAAGGTCTGGGTGAGCAGGAGCAGGATCGCCAGCGTCGCCTTGCCACGGAAGGTGAAGCGCGACATGGCATAGCCGGCGAGCGTGGCGATGACCGTGACGAAGGCTGCCGTCGACACCGAGACGATGACGCTGTTCATGAAATAGCGCGGGAAGTCGGAGGCTTCGAGCACGGTGACGAAATTCCGGAGCGTCGTCTGCGACGGCCACAGTGTGATGCCTTCGGAATAGAGCAGGCGCTCGGGCGTCACCGAGATCTTCAGCGTCCAGAAGATCGGGAACAGCGCGAAGATCATGTAGGCAGCAATGGCACCGTAGAGGCCGATGCCGCCGACGATGCGCGAGGAGGTGGAGCGTCCGGCGATCATCAGACGTGCCTCACCAGCATGCGACGGATGGCGATCAGCGCCACCGCATAGGCGATCAGCAGCACCAGCAGCAGCACCGCCACCGCCGAGGCATAGCCCTTGTCCAGCGACTTGAAGGCGCTGACATAGATGTAGACCGGCACCGTGCTGGTCGAACCCGCCGGCCCGCCCTCGGTCATGACGAAGATCAGGTCGGCGAAGGTGGCGATCCAGATCGTGCGCAGCATGACGGTGATGACGATGGTCGGCGCCAGGAAAGGCAGCGTCACCTTGGTGAAGCGTTGCCAGGGCGAGGCGCCGTCGATTGCCGCGGCCTCATGCAATTCCGAGGGGATCGACTTCAGCGCCGCCAGCAGCGTGATGGCGAAGAACGGGATGCCGAACCAGATGTTGGCGATGATCGGACCCCACATGGCGGTGGCCGGATCGGACAGGATGTTGGTCGGCTCGGCTTTCAGGCCCAACGCAAAAAGCCAGTGCGGCAGCGGCCCGATGATCGGGTTGAACAGCCAGGCCCAGGTGAGGCCCGACAGGAAGGACGGCACCGCCCAGGGCAGGAACACCACCGCCTGCACCAGTTTGCGGCCGATGAACGGCTTGTCGAGCAGCAGCGCCAGACCAAGCCCGAGGAAGAACTGGAAAAACAGGCTGGCGACCGTCCACCACAGCGTGTTGACCAGCGCCTGCCCCAGCACCTGGTCGGACAGCATCGTCTCGTACTGGCCGAGGCCGACATATTCCGACCTGAAGGCGGAGAATTTGCGGAACGAGTAGCTGATGCCGATGATCAGCGGCACGAGAAGCACGACGACCAGCAGAACGATAGCCGGCGAAAGATAGAGCCAGGGCTCGATGGCGGCATGGGATAGCCGCTTCCTTCGCGGCTTGCCTGCGGGTCGTATTGCGGACACGGCATAGGTCATCGGCTTCTGGATCGTCTCCTGGAGCAGCGTCGGGGACAGCGTCCTTCTCCCCGTTCACGGGGAGAAGATGCCGGCAGGCAGATGAGGGGCCGAGCCAGGTTGGCAGAACTCGGCGCTGCCCCTCATCCGGCCCTATCGGGCCACCTTCTCCCCGTGAACGGGAGAAGGGAAAAGGGCGCTTACTTCTTGTTCTTGGCCATCCAGTCCTGCTGTTCCTTGGTCAGGAACGCGGCCCATTGGTCGGCGACCTCCTTTGCCGTCTTCTGGCCGAGCAGCACTTCCTGGAAGTTCTTGATCGCGACCTGGTCGACGAAATTGCCGAGGTTTTCCAGATGCGTCGGCGGCGTCACCATTTCATATTTGGAACTGTCGCTCAGCTCCGTGAACCAGCCCTTGAACTGCTCGGTCTTGAAATGGGCATCCTGGTCGGCGCCGTTGTGGATCGGGACGACGCCGACTTCCTTGGCCCATTCCAGATTGCCCTTGGGCGACAGCAGCGTCGCCATCAGCTTCCAGGCATCGTCCTTGTGCTGGGAATTGGCGAACATCGCCCAGCCGGCATAGCCGAGCGTCGGGTAGGACTTGCCGCTCGGCCCGACCGGCAATGGCGCCACGGCGAAGTCGTCGGCGCTCATCTTGTCGGCGATGCCGAGCAGCGCATCCGGATCCTGGTTGAGCATGGCGCAGGTGCCGGAATAGAAGCCGGTGACGGTCTCGTTGAAGCCCCAGCTCACCGCATCCTTTGGCGCCAGGCCGTTCTTGTACATGTCGGCTAGCATCTGCAGGCCTTTGACCGAGCCCTCATCATTGATGGTCGAGGTGCCGTCTTCGTTGAAGTAGCCGCCCTTGCCGGCGGCGATGTTCATGAACATGTGCATGCCATTGAAGGCGCCCGGACCGCCGCGCAGGCAGTAGCCATATTTGCCGGGAATGGCCGAGATCTTCTTGGAATCCTCGACGAATTCATCGAGCGTCGCCGGCGGGCCGTCGAGGCCGGCTTCCTTGAACAGCTTCTTGTTCCAGAACAGCGCGTTCACATAGTAGCCGTAAGGGATCATGAACTGGGTGTTGTTGACCGTCGAGCCGAACTGCTTGGCGCGGTCGCCGAGCGTCTTGGCGTCGTCCCACTTGGCCATATAGGGCCCGAGATCCTCGAGCTGGCCGTTGGTGGCGTAGAGGCCCATCCAGCGCTCCGGCATCTCGACGATGTCGGGGGTGTCGCCGGCCTGCACCATGGTGAGGAATTTCTCGAACGCCTGGCCCCAGGGCAGCGAGACGAGCTCGACCTTGACGCCCGGATTGGCGGCCTCGAACTCGGCGATCTGCTTCTTGAGGAATTCCGTGCGTGGCGGGCTGGTGATGACCTCGACCATCTTGAGCGTCGATTCGGCCATGGCGCTGCCGGCGGAGATCGCCAGTCCGGCGACGGCGGCAAGCATGAATGTCAGTCTTTTCATGTTCGGTACTCCCATTTTGAACTGCCTCGTTATTTTTTTGCTTTGTCGAAGGCCTGGGCTATGTCGGCCCAGAGGTCCTCGACGCTTTCCAATCCGACGTTGAAGCGGATGGTTCGGGGGCTGACGCCGAAGCGCGCCATCGAATTCAGGCCCGGCGTCTGCTCGAGCGAGGCCTTTGCCGGAACGACCAGGCTCTCGTGACCGCCCCAGCTGACGCCGATGCGAAAGAATTTCAGCGCATCGACAAAGGCCGGAATGTCGACATCCTCCGTCACCTCGAAGGAGAACAGCCCGGCATAGCCGGCAAGCGTCGCCTTGCCCGGATGGTTGGAATAGGCCGGGTGGTTGACGCGCTCGACCTGGCCATGCGCCTTCAGCCGTTCAGCGAGAACAAGCCCGCTCTTCATGTGGTGAGGCAGCCGCAGCGGCAGCGTGCGCAGGCCGCGCAGCAGCAGCCACGCCTCGAAAGGCGACAGCTTGCCGCCGAGCGAGGAATAGGTCTGCTCGTTGATGCGACCGATATGGGCAGCCGAACCCGCCACCACGCCGGCGACGGTGTCGCTGTGGCCGCCGAGATATTTCGAGGCCGAATGGAGCACGAGGTCGACGCCGTGCGAAATCGGCTTCTGGAACACCGGCGTCGCCCAAGAATTGTCGATCGTGGTGACGATGCCCTGTTCCTTGGCCAGCCGCGTCAGATGCGCGATGTCCTGCAACTCGAACATCATCGAGGTTGGGCTTTCCAAATAGAGCAGCTTGGCGCCGGGCAGTGCGGCCGCGACGGCGTCCGGATCGGAGCCGTCGACATAGTCGACCTTGATGTTGAGGCGCGGGAACAGCCGCTCGAACAGACGGTATGCGTCGCCATAGCAGTTGCGCACCGCAACGATGCGCTCGCCGGCGCCGACGAAGGCGAGCACCGTGGCGCTGATCGCCGCCATGCCGCTGGAAAAGCCACGTGCGGCTTCCGCGCCCTCAAGCGCCGCTACGCGCGCCTCGAATTCCATTACCGTCGGATTGTCGCCGCGCGAATAGATCGGCTGGCGGCGCCGGCCGGCAAAAGTATCGGCCATCTCGGCATAGTTGGCGAAGGTGAACAGCGAGGTCTGGTAGATCGGCGGCACCACCGCACCGCCAGGGAACGGATCGTCATGCGCCAGAAGAGTTGCCGCCTCGGCGAGGTAGTCGCTGCCAAAAGTGCCTGGGTCGAAGCCGGTGGGGTGCTCGTTCATTTTCGGTCCGAAAGTTTGAGATTGGCGGCGCCGCGCTTCAGATCGTTCTCGACGGTGGCGATGAGCTTCAGCGCCTCGGCCCGAGCTCCTTCCGGATCGTGCGCGGCGATGCAATTGAAGATGGTGCGGTGATAGGGAAAGCTGGCATGGCCGAAATCGCGCACGCCGAGCGGATGTTCCCAGAAGCGGTGGAAGAGTTCGTGCATGGCACTGATGATCTGCTCGAACAGGGGATTGCCGGAGGCGCGATAAACCGCCTGGTGGAACTCCCAGTCCTCCTCCGACGACATGCCGGCGCGGGTCTGGAAGGCCTCTTCCATGATGTCGAGCTTGCGCTCGATCTCGGCGAGGTCGGCCTCGTCGGCGCGCACGGCGCACAGGGCGGCAGCCTCGGCCTCCAGCGCGCGGCGGATTTCCAGCGTGCGCATCAGGCCGGTGAAGTCATTGCCGCCGGCCAATGTCAGCGGCATGTGCAGCATATCGAGCGAAACGGCCGCCTTGAGATAGGTGCCGCTGCCCTGGCGGCGCTCGACCAGGCCAAGCCCCTCCCAGCGCGTCAGCGCCTCGCGCACCGTGTTGCGGCTGACCTTGAGGCGCTCGGCGAGGATGCGCTCGGTCGGCAGCTTCTCACCGGGCTGCAGCTTTTCCTGCGTGACGAAGCCGGCCAACGCCTTCAGCACCGCGTCGTCGCGGGCCGTCGTCTGGATCGGCGGAAGGAAATCGGTCACGCAGGCTAAGCCCAAAGTGGTTCAATGGTCCAACCAATTTCTGCACAGACCGAAGACCGAGTCAACCGCCGAAACAAAGCGGGGCCGAATAGCGCGGAGATGCGCCATTCGACCGGTCCGGTTCAGCCGTGAGCGCGCGACGGCGCTGGATCCGCACCGGCGCTGCGCCAGCGGGCAAACATCTCCTCGCGAGCCCGCCTCGAACCCGCAAGCCGCTCCTTTGCCTGCGCCAGCACGACAGGCGAAGCCTGTGCGGGCGTGCCGGATCGGAAGGGAGGAGCTGGGGCATATTCGAGCGAGAGCTGCACCGTTTCGGCTTCGGCCTGTCCGAGGAGCCTAGCGACCAAGAGGAGACCGAAATCAATCCCCGAGGTGACGCCGCCGGCAGTGATCAGGTTTCCGTCCTCGACAATTCGCTCGTCGACAGGAATGGCGCCGAACTCGACAAGGAAGTCATGCGCATACCAATGCGTCGTCGCCCGCTTGCCCTTGAGCAGCCCGGCTGCGCCAAGCACTAGGGCGCCGCTGCACACGGACGTGACGTAACGGGCCTGCGCCGCGCGCTCCCGCACGAAATCGAGGACCGCCTGATCCTCCAGCAGCGCGTTGACGCCGCCACCGCCTGGAACGCACAGCACATCGAGAGGCGGGCAATCGTCGAAGGTCGCCGTCGGGCTGAGGGACAGTCGGGTCGACGACATTACGGAATTGCGGTCCTTCCAGATCAGTTCCACCTCGGCACCCTTTGCCGAGGCCAGGACTTCGTAAGGGCCGGTGAGGTCGAGCTGCTGAACATTGGGGAAGACAAGGATGCCGAAAAGAAGGGCCATGGAAATCTCTGCAGGTTGACTCCCGCCAATCTAAGGCATCATGCTTTGGCACGATCGCCAATCGCCCCTCGTTTCGAGCCAAATCGCCATGCGTCGCATCGATATCCTTGCCTATCCGGACGTCCAGCTCCTCGATGTCAGCGGGCCGCTTCAGGTCTTCTCCAGCGCCAACGACTTCCTGGTGCGGGCCGGCGAGCCGGCTGCCTATGAGGTCGTGGTCGTCGCCGCTTCGCCGCGGACCAGGACATCGGCCGGCCTTGTGCTCGAGACCGCGGCGCTGCCGCCGCATGAGCTCGAGATCGACACGCTGATCGTGCCTGGTGGCTGGGGTGTCAACGCAGCCTGCGAGGATCCAACGCTGATCGATTGGATCATCGGCCGCTCGCGCGGCGCCACGCGAACGGCTTCGGTCTGCAGCGGCGCCTTCCTGCTGGCGACGGCGGGTCTCCTCGACGGCCGTCGCGCCGTTACCCATTGGGGACGCTGCGCCGAGTTTGCCCAGCGCTTTCCGGCGGTCCGGCTCGAACCCGACCCGATCTTCATTCGCGACGGCAATGTCTGGACGTCCGCGGGCGTGACAGCGGGAATCGATCTCGCGCTCTCCTTCGTCGAGGCCGACCTTGGCCGGCGCATGGCTCTTGCCGTGGCTCGCCAGCTGGTTGTTTTCCTGAAACGCCCCGGCGGCCAAGCGCAGTTCAGCCAGACCCTCAAGCTGCAGGAAGGCGACGAGCGCTTCGACCGGCTGCATGGCTGGATCCTGGACAATCTGGACGGCGACCTGTCGTTGCCGAACTTGGCCGACCGCGCCAATATGAGCCCGCGCAGCTTCTCGCGGCACTATCGGGACGCAACGGGCCGGACGCCCGCCCGTGCGATCGAAGAGATCCGGATCGAGGCGGCGCGACGGATGCTGGAACGGGGCCTGGCCGTCAACCAGACGGCCCGGCGCTGTGGCTTCGGCTCGGAAGAGACGATGCGGCGCGGCTTTCTGCGCGTCCTCGGCACGAACCCGCGCGACTATCGCGAGCGTTTCTGACGCGCCGACTTATTGGGTGGGGAAGCGAATGCATCGCCGGACGCGACAGCGCTCACCGATACCAAGGAGTCAGACGTCAGACGATTGCATGGCGGCGTGACCGAGGTCGGTCAGCGCATAGACGCCGCGCTCGGCCCTCGCAAACCAGCCGTAGTAATTGTGCAGCAGGATGCTGGCCGCGCGTGGTGAAACGGCTTTCAAATCTCGCGGCCGCTTCGGGCCATCGGCCATGGCGGCGGCGCAAGCCAGCGCGTCCTGCCGGTAGGCGGTCATGATCGGCACGCGCGTGCTGCCGCCGGGTGCGGGATCGCCGCGCCGGCGCCGATGCTCGTCCATCAATCGCGACCGTCTCCTCGGGTCGCGCCTTGGCGGCAGCGCGGCGGGGCTGAGCAGCAGTTCGACCTCGCCCTTGCCGCCAACGCCCAGCAGGCCGAAGCCGAGCCGCCGGCACAACGCCCTGAACCGGCGATCGTGCTCGCGGCCCTTGCCGCGTGCCGACATGCGCGCGGCAAGCCAGACTTCGTCGCAGGCCGCGGCGCGATCGACTGCCTGGAGCACGAGTTCGAGGTTGAACTGCAGTTTCAGTTCGCAAATGACGACCACGGGCGGCTCGCCATCGCGCACGCCGACGATGTCGCAACCGCCAATCTCGCCTTTGATGGTGAAGTCCAGGCTCTCAAGGAACCGCTTCACCGGCGCGTAGAGGGACGTTTCCTGCATGCGCAAGGCTTAGCCGATTCGGGCCAAGCTGGCACCGTGGGGACCGCGCAATGCCCGCTACGATCCTGCGGTGCCTGGCGCGGCAGACTTCACCAGAAACCGACGAGCGACCTCAGCATCGCCGCAGGGCCAGCCGCTTCCCGACACATCTTGCGAAACCCGGTTCGTCCGGTTGCGCTCATGACATCATCGTCGATGTCGCGAAGAATGGTCCTCGCATTGTGCCATCCGATGCGGGCAAGAGCAGATGCCAACTCGGCTCGCGCGGGATTGAACTGCGTTTGATCGACTGTCGAGCTCGCGCTCTGCTCAATGTCATTGCTCGCACTGAGCGCCTGCCGCGGAATTTCCACGGCACTGCGGACGTCGAATGGCTCGGCCGAAAGCCGAAGTAAGCTGCGCCGCAGGGCGGCTTGGGCGGTTTGCGCGAGCGCATAGGCGCCGCGCCCGCCCGCGCCAACAAGGTCGGAACGTCAGCGCCAGCCGAGGGCCGGTGCGACGTGCTTCAGTATCGCTTCGATGACATGCGCGTTGTAATCCACGCCGAGCTGGTTGGGGACGGTTAGCAGCAGCGTATCGGCCTCGGCGATCGCTTCGTCCTCTCTCAGTTGTTCGACGAGGACATCCGGCTCGGCGGCGTAGGTGCGGCCAAACACGGCAAGCTTGTCGGGCTCGATGTAGCCGAAATGATCCTCGCTCCCGTTGCCGCCGAAATAGGCGCGATCGTGGTCATTCACCAACGCGAAGATGCTGCGGCTGACGGACACTCGCGGCTCGCGCGCATGTCCTGCTTCCTTCCACGCCGCGCGAAAAGCCCGGATCTGCTCGGCCTGCTGGATGTGGAGCGGCTGTCCGCCCTCGTCGAATTTGAGCGTCGAGCTTTGCAGGTTCATGCCGAGCTTGCCCGCCCATTGCGCGGTGGCGTTGGTGGCGGCGCCCCACCAGATTCTATCGCGCAAACCGGCCGCGAAAGGCTCGAGGCGCAGCATTCCAGGCGGATTGGGAAACATCGGCCGCGGGTTGGGCTGCGCGAAGCCTTCGCCGCGCAGCACTTCGAGGAAAACCTCGGCGTGGCTGCGTGCCATGTCGGCATCGCTCTGGCCTTCCTGCGGCACGTAGCCGAAATAGCGCCACCCGTCGATCACCTGCTCCGGCGATCCCCGGCTGATGCCAAGTTGCAGGCGACCGCCGGCTATCAGGTCGGCCGCGCCTGCGTCCTCGGCCATATACAGCGGGTTTTCGTAACGCATGTCGATGACGGCGGTGCCGATCTCGATGCGGCTGGTTTTGGCGCCAACCGCAGCCAGAAGCGGAAAGGGCGAACCAAGCTGGCGGGCAAAATGATGCACGCGGAAATAGGCGCCGTCCGCGCCCAGCTCCTCGGCGGCCACCGCAAGTTCGATCGACTGCAGAAGCGCGTCGGACGCCGACCGCGTCTGCGACTGGGACGAGGGCGACCAATGGCCAAAGGAAAGGAAGCCAATCTTCTTCATGCGACAAGCCCGTTCATTCTACATCCTCGTCGGCGCGACAGGATTACGTCGGGTCCGTGGGTAGCGCGTCCACGCACCCATCGTCCATGACACAGACTGTCAAGGTTCCGAGAACGGCGTTTGTCTGCCTCGACTATTGCCTGGCGAACGCGCCCGTGTAGGTCTGCCCGGCAAGCGTATAGGTGGCGGCCAGCGTTCCGTCCGGCAGCATCGCAAAGCTGGCATCCGCGCCGTTGGGAAGCCGCCCAAGCTTCATCGTGTTCCCCACAATCTTCCCGGCGCCGTCGGCCACTCCCGGCCTGTTGTCGGCCAGATCGCCCCACGCATAGGTGACCGTCACCTGCCCGCGCGGAGAAATCGTCAGCACGGCCAGCTTGCCTTCATACAGCCCATCCAGCCGTCCGGCCCAGATGCCGGAAAAAGCGGCGTATTTGGGCGGAACGCCCTTGGCGGGTGGAATGATGGCAACGGAGGGATCCAGAACCGCCGAACCCTCCGGAGCAGGCGCCGCAACAGCGGGAAGAGCGGGCTGGGGAGCAGGCGGTGGCGGTGTTTCAGGAGCAGACTGGCAGGCGGCGAGCATGAATGCCGCCAAACCAAGCGTCGGAAGAGGACTGTTTGGTGGAGCCAATCGGAATCGAACCGACGACCTCTTGAATGCCATTCAAGCGCTCTCCCAACTGAGCTATGGCCCCACTCCCGGCAGTCAGCCGGCGCCGTTTCCGGCGAAGAGATCGGCGCGGGTTGTGAAGACCGCGCCGTTAGTGCAGGCGGCTTCTAACCCCGCCTTCCGTCAATATCAAGCCTTCCAGAGCCGCTTTTTCGTCACAACCCAAGAAAGCCTGCGGGCGCTTGCGCCCGCGGCCGATCAGACTTCGTCGTCGTCGTCGCCAACACCGATCATGTCGGCAACATCGTCGTCTTCTTCCTCTTCGTCGGCGAGGAAGGTGTCGTCCTCCTCGTCGCCGAGGTCCACATCGTCTTCGTCGTCGCCCAGATCAGGAAGATCGTCGCCGCCCTTCGCCTCGTCGTCAGCCTCTTCGAGCGAGACGACCTCGGCACCCTCTTCCTCCTCGGCGTCGACTTCCTTCTCCGCGACTTCCTCGTCCTCCTCGATCGCGGTGATTTTGCCTTCGTCGAAATAGGAACGCGGATAGCTCTTGCCGGTATAGGGCGAGACGATCGGGTCCTTGTTCAAGTCATAGAATTTGCGACCCGTTTCCGGGTCTATGCGTTTGGTGCCAAGTTCGGGTTTTGCCACGGCAAGCCTCGTAGATAAAAGGTTGGTCCCCTTAACCACTGTTTACGGCGCTGTCAAAGCCAAAAGCCGGCGTTGCAAAAGCCGGCCGTCGAGGGCCCGGCACAAGGGGATGACCATTTCCGTCCGCCGTGATACGAGACCGCCGCAACAAAAGAAAATGGCCGGTCCGCCGGCATTCCATCCAGGGAAAACCATGTCTCACGCTGCCGCCCCGAAACCGGCCACGGCCCGCAAATCCCCAGCACTTTCCGGCGCCGCGCGCGTGCCCGGCGACAAGTCGATCTCGCACCGCTCCTTCATGTTCGGCGGGCTGGCCTCCGGCGAGACCCGCATCACCGGCCTGCTGGAGGGCGAGGACGTGATGCGCACCGGTGCGGCCATGAAGGCGATGGGCGCGCATATCGAGAAGCATGGCGACGAGTGGGTGATCCGCGGCACCGGCAACGGGGCTTTGCTGCAGCCGGAAGGCCCGCTCGACTTCGGCAATGCCGGCACCGGCTCGCGCCTCACCATGGGCCTGGTCGGCACCTACGACATGGAAACCACCTTCATTGGCGATGCTTCGCTGTCCGGCCGGCCGATGGGCCGCGTGCTCGAACCCTTGCGCCAGATGGGCGTGCAGGTGCTGAAGGCGACGCCCGGCGACCGCATGCCGATCACGCTGCGCGGGCCCAAGCATGCCGCCCCCATCACCTACCGCGTGCCGATGGCGTCGGCGCAGGTGAAGTCGGCGGTGCTGCTCGCCGGGTTGAACACGCCCGGCATCACCACCGTGATCGAGCCGGTGATGACGCGCGACCACACCGAAAAGATGCTGAAGGGGTTCGGCGCCAATTTGTCGGTCGAGACCGACGAACGCGGCGTGCGCCACATCTTCATCGAAGGCCAGGGCAAGCTCACGGGGCAGACCATCGCCGTGCCTGGCGATCCGTCTTCGGCCGGCTTCCCGCTGGTGGCGGCATTGATCGTGCCGGGCTCCGACATCACCATTGAAAACGTGCTGATGAACCCGACCCGCACCGGGCTATTGCTGACCTTGCAGGAAATGGGCGGCCGGATCGATATCCTCAACCCACGCAATGCCGGCGGCGAGGATGTCGCCGATTTGCGCGTGCGCTCCTCCGAGCTCAAGGGCGTCGTCGTGCCGCCCGAGCGGGCGCCGTCGATGATCGACGAGTACCCGGTGCTCGCCGTGGCGGCGAGCTTCGCCGAAGGCGAGACGCTGATGCAGGGGCTGGAGGAGTTGCGGGTGAAGGAATCCGACCGGCTGTCGGCGGTGGCCAACGGGCTGAAGCTCAACGGCGTCGACTGCACCGAGGGCGAAGCGACGCTGGCCGTGCGCGGCAGGCCCGGCGGCAAGGGACTGGGCCAGCACCCCAATGGCCAGGGCACCATCGTCCAGACCCATCTCGACCACCGCATCGCGATGAGTTTTCTGGTCATGGGGCTGGCGACGGAGAAGCCGGTGACCATCGACGATCAGGCGATGATCGCGACGAGTTTTCCGGAGTTCATGGGACTGATGAAGGGGCTTGGAGCGGAGATCGGATAGCGGTCGATGGCAATGGCAACCCTGGGAAATTGGCGCCTGACATCTCTCCCTTCGTCATCCTGGGGCGGAGCAAAGAGCGAAGCGACGCGGCGCAGACCCCAGGATCCATGCCGTTGCATCGGAGCGCCGCAACGGTGCAGAATTCTGGTCCGCAACAATCTTCGGCTGATGTCACGGCATGGATCCCAGGGTCTTCGCTCCGCTGCGCGTTCGCTGCGCCCTGGGATGACGAAGGCGCGAGTTGCCAAGCGAACAAGGGCGTTGACCTACCAATGACCCCAACCTTCACCATCGCCATCGACGGCCCGGCGGGCGCCGGTAAAGGCACTCTCGCCCGGCGGCTCGCCGACCACTACCGGCTGAACCTGCTCGACACCGGCCTCACCTATCGCGCGGTCGCGCATGCGCTCATCCAGCACGCCCTGCCGCTCGACAATGTCTCGGCGGCGGAAACCGCGGCGCGCCAGGTCGACCTGGCCAAGCTCGACCGGGCCGTGCTGTCGGCGCATGCGGTCGGCGAGGCCGCCTCGAAGGTGGCGGTGTATCCGACCGTGCGGCGCATCCTGGTCGAGAAGCAGCGCGGCTTCGCTAAAACGCCGCCGGGTGCGGTGCTCGACGGGCGCGACATCGGCACCGTGGTGTGCCCCGACGCCGACATCAAGCTCTATGTCACCGCCAGCGCCGAGGTGCGGGCGCGGCGGCGGCTGGCCGAGATCGAAAGCATCGGCGGCACCGCCAATTTCAACGAGATCCTTGCCGACATCATGCGCCGCGACGAGCGCGACATGGGCCGCGCCGACTCGCCGCTGAAGCCGGCGGCCGACGCGCACTTGCTTGATACAAGCGAAATGGCTATAGAAGCCGCGTTTCTTGCAGCCATGGCGATCATCGACGACGTGCTGGCCAAGAGAAACAAGGCCTGATCTAGGTTTTTCCTCACGCTGCCGATTGCCGGCGGCGAAGAAAATACCCATATCGGGCACGAACCAGCCTGCCAGCATTCTTCATGCGCCGGAATTGCCGCCTGAAAGCGGCCCAGGGCTTTTGTAGCCCGGAACGCCGGCAGGCCAACGCAACGCTAACCCACGGCGCCCGTCCCGCTTGAGATGCGGGGCATTCCAGGAGAAAATATGTCAGCTGCAAATCCCACTCGCGATGATTTCGCGAGCCTGCTCGAAGAATCTTTTACCGCCGGCCATTCCGGCGAAGGCCAGGTCGTCAAGGGCACGATCACCGCGAT
This sequence comes from Mesorhizobium sp. LjNodule214, assembly GCF_964252735.1. Classification (NCBI taxonomy): domain Bacteria; kingdom Pseudomonadati; phylum Pseudomonadota; class Alphaproteobacteria; order Hyphomicrobiales; family Phyllobacteriaceae; genus Mesorhizobium; species Mesorhizobium sp. LjNodule214. Next base: position 1,268,519 of record NZ_CAXUPE020000001.1, on the reverse strand, counting down.
CGAAAAGGACATGGCCATCATCGACGTCGGCCTCAAGGTCGAAGGCCGCGTGCCGCTGAAGGAATTCGGCGTCAAGGGCAAGGACACCACCCTCAAGGTTGGTGACACCGTCGAAGTCTATGTCGAGCGCATCGAGAACGCGCTTGGCGAAGCGATGCTGTCGCGTGAGAAGGCTCGTCGCGAAGAGAGCTGGGTGCGTCTCGAAGAGAAGTTCACCAAGGGTGAGCGCGTCGAAGGCGTCATCTTCAACCAGGTCAAGGGCGGCTTCACCGTCGACCTCGACGGCGCCGTGGCCTTCCTGCCGCGCAGCCAGGTCGATATCCGTCCGATCCGCGACGTTTCCCCGCTGATGCACAACCCGCAGCCCTTCGAGATCCTCAAGATGGATCGCCGCCGCGGCAACATCGTGGTGTCGCGCCGCACCGTGCTCGAAGAGAGCCGCGCCGAACAGCGTTCGGAAATCGTGCAGAACCTCGAAGAGGGCCAGGTGGTCGAAGGCATAGTCAAGAACATCACCGACTACGGTGCGTTCGTCGACCTCGGCGGCATCGACGGCCTGCTGCATGTCACCGACATGGCATGGCGCCGCGTCAACCATCCGACCGAAATCCTCAACATCGGCCAGACGGTCAAGGTGCAGATCATCCGCATCAACCAGGAAACCCACCGCATCTCGCTCGGCATGAAGCAGCTCGAGAGCGATCCGTGGTCCGAGATCGGCACCAAGTTCCCGATCGGCAAGAAGATCAAGGGCACCGTCACCAACATCACCGACTACGGCGCGTTCGTCGAGCTGGAGCCGGGCATCGAAGGCCTCATCCACGTTTCGGAAATGTCGTGGACGAAGAAGAACGTGCACCCCGGCAAGATCCTGTCGACGACCCAGGAAGTCGACGTGGTGGTGCTCGAAGTCGATCCGGCCAAGCGCCGCATTTCGCTCGGCCTCAAGCAGACGCTGGAAAACCCTTGGGAAGCCTTCGCGCGCACCCATCCGGTCGGCAGCCAGGTTGAGGGCGAGGTCAAGAACAAGACCGAGTTCGGCCTGTTCATCGGCCTGGAAGGCGACGTGGACGGCATGGTGCACCTCTCCGACCTCGACTGGACCCGTCCGGGCGAGCAGGTCATCGAAGAGTACAATCGCGGCGACATGGTCAAGGCGCAGGTACTCGACGTCGACATCGAGAAGGAGCGCATCTCGCTCGGCATCAAGCAGCTGGCCAAGGATACGGTCGGCGAAGCGGCGACTTCGGGCGAACTGCGCAAGAACGCCGTCGTCACCTGCGAGGTTATCGGTGTCAAGGATGGCGGTCTGGAAGTGCGGCTGGTCGACAGCGGCATCGAGACCTTCATCAAGCGCTCCGATCTGAGCCGCGACCGCGACGAGCAGCGCCCCGAGCGCTTCACCGTCGGCCAGAAGGTCGACGCCCGCGTCATCGCCTTCGACAAGAAGACCCGCAAGCTGCAGGTCTCGATCAAGGCGCTGGAAATCGCCGAAGAGAAGGAAGCGGTCGCTCAGTACGGCTCGACCGACTCCGGCGCTTCGCTGGGCGACATCCTGGGTGCCGCGCTGAAGAAGCAGGGCAGCTAAGCGCCTTCGCAACGACTGAAAACAAAACCCCGCCGGAGCGATCCGGCGGGGTTTTTCTTTGGGATATGCCGAGGGATCAGGCCCGGCCGTAAAGCGGCACCAGCGTGCCGCTCATTGCCAAATTGGCCGGCGAGGCGAGATAGGCGATGGCTTCGGCCACCGCTTCGAGGCTGACCCATTTGCTGAAATCGGCGTCCGGCATGTCGGCCCGGTTTGCCGGCGTGTCGAGCGTCGAGGGCGCCACGGCATTGACCAGTATGCCCTTGCCTTTCAATTCCTCGGCCATCGCCAGTGTCATCGCGGCGACCGCCGCCTTGCTGGCGGCATAGGCGACCATGCCGGAGCCGCGCCTGGGCTCGAGCCCAGCGCGCGCCGTGACGTTGACGATGCGACCCGCCGTGCTTGACGCCAGCATCGAGCGGACAGCGGCGCGACAGCACAGGAACGTGGTGCGGGCGTTGGTGTCCATCATCTCGGCGAAGGACGCCGATTCGATCTTCTCCACCGGCGCCATGGTGAAGCCACCCGCCAGATGGATTGAACCCCAGAGCTCCGGAAGCTGGTGGTAGAACGCCTCGACCTTGGCGGAGTCCGACAGGTCGACATTGTGCGCCAGCCTGACGCGGTCATGCGTGGTGAAAGGAAAATGCGAAGGCGCGGCGGCATGGGCATTGGGCACATGGCAGACCGCGCCCTGTTCCAAGAGCTTGCCGACAACCGCGCCGCCCAGCGCCCCGGTGCCGCCGGTCACCACGATATGCCTGCCGTCCAGTGTTTCCGTCATATTCGACTGCTCCAGTGTTCTTATGCTTAGGCCACGCCGCCGGCGAAAGTCGCGCCTTTCGCTCGATCACTCAACTGAAATATCGACATGGCTGGGTCGCGTCTTTGCATCGCTCGGGCCGCCGGCCAGACGGAAGTCTCGCCAGGCTGACGCATGAAGCGCGTCGCTCGGCCAAATTCAGTCGACGGCTATTTCGATGACGTAGGGCAGTCCGGTCGCGCGTGCGCGCTTGAGCGCATCCGCCAGGCCGCCAACGCCGGCAAGCCGCTCGGCGGCAATGCCATAGGCCTCGGCCAGCTTGCAGAAATCCGGCGGCGCCGGCGACACACCGACCGGCTCGACGCCGACGTCGAGCATGGAGGTCTCGATCTCGCGATAGCCGCGATTGTTCCAGACGACGAAGATGACCGGCGCATCCGCATCGAGCGCGGCGCCCAGCTCCGGTAAGGTGAACTGGAAGCCGCCATCTCCGGTGAGGCAGACCACCGGTGCCTCGGGCACGGCAAGCGCGGCGCCGATCGCCGCCGGCGGGCCAAAGCCCAGCGCGCCGAAGCCGGTGGCAGCGTTGAACCAGCCACCCGGCCGGTCATGGTCGTAGTAAAGGTTGGCGGCGTAAATCGGCTGCGTCGAGTCGCCGACGATGATCGATCCGGGCAGTGCATCGCGGATCACTTCGACCGCGCGCATCTGCGCCTGCATGGCCGGGCCAAGTTCTGCAAATGCGGCCTGCCGGGTTGCGGCGGCGCGGGCCGGGCCGTCGGCCGAAGCAGGCGGCCTGTCGCCAAGCCGAGCCAGCAGGGCCTCGATCGCCTCGGCGCAGTCAGCCTGGATGGCGACGGTGGCCGGGCGGCGCGCGAGCTGGTCCGCGCCGATGTCGATGCGGATCAGATTGGCCGGCAGGACGAAACCGCCATCGCTATAACCGTCATACTCGGTCGGACCGAATTCGGTGCCGGCGGCAATGACCAGGTCGGCCTCCGCCATCAGCGCCCGCACCGCCTTCAGGCAGGGGCCTGCCGGCACGCACAGCGGATGGCGGTGTAGCAGGCCGCGCGCATTGGCGGTCTCGACGACCGGCGCGCCGAGCCTTTCGGCCAGCCGCAGCAACGGCGCCTCGGCCCGCCTGGCGCCGCCGCCGGCAAGGATCAGCGGGCGGCGGGCGTCCGCGCAAAGCCTGGCTGCCTCCTCTATCGCCGCCGCATCGGGAATCGGCGGCGCGGCATTGCTCAGCAAGGCTTCGATGCCGTCGCCCGGCTTGACCATGACGTCGGTCGGGATCTCGATATGGACCGGGCCCGGACGCGAGGACGAGAACAGCGCGAAGGCGCGGGCGAGCACGCCGGGCAATTCGCCGGCCTCGGTGACACGATGCGAGAACAACGCCACCTTCTCCATCATGCCGCGCTGGTCGGGCAGTTCGTGCAGATGGCCGAGACCCTTGCCGAGCGTCGGCATGGCGTTGACGCCGGAGATCACCAGCATCGGCACCGAATCGGCGCGCGCCTGGCCCATGGCGGTGATGGTGTTGGTCAGCCCCGGCCCGGTGATGACGAAGGCGACGCCCGGGCGGCCGCTGGCGCGGGCATAGCCGTCGGCCATGAAGCCGGCGCCCTGCTCGTGGCGCGGCGTGACATGGCGGATCTTCGAGCGCGCCAGGCCGCGATAGAGCTCGACCGTGTGGACGCCCGGAATGCCGAAGACGGTATCGACGCCATGGGCCTCGAGCAAGGTGATGAGCGCTTCGCCGATCGTGGTCATTGTCTGAGCACCGGACGCGTGAGGCAGGTCGGGCCGCCCTCGCAGGCGATGCACAGAGCGTCCGCCTCGAAGGTCGAGACCGTGCAGCCGGCGGCCTGCATGGCGGCGGCGGTCTTCGGAAACCCGGCGACGGCGATCACCTGGCGCGGGGCGGTCGGCAGCACGTTGAGGCTGAGCCCGTTGGAGGCGAAGAACTCCTCGGCGTCGCCCTCGACCAGGCGAATGCCGCGGCCGCGCAGCATCTGGTAGAAGGCAGCCGGAAGAAGCGGCGCGTAGACCAGCGCCAGATAGTCGGCCAGCGGACTGATCACCGACATCAGGTGCAGGCAAGCTTCCTCGCCGTGCCAGAGCGGCAGGTCGAAGCCATAGACATGGATGCCCTTCGGCGAAAGCAGGTTCGCAAGCTGCTGGATGCCATCCTGGTTGGTGCGCAGGCCGCGGCCCACGGCCAGCGTGGTTCTGTCCACCCAGACACAGTCGCCGCCCTCGACCTGGCCGGGGCTTTCGATACGGCCAAGAACGGGAATGCCCATGCGACTGTAGGCAGCTTCGTGCAAAGCCGGTTCGCCGACGCGCAGCGCCTTGCCCATGGCGAGGATGATGGCGCCATGGTCGGTCATCAGCGAGGGGTCGTGGGTGAAGACGGAATCGGCCAGCCCGTCATCGGCGTCGGTCAGCCATTCGATCTCGGCGCCGGAGGCCGAAACCAGCCTGGTCAACGCCTCATGCTGGGCGGCGGCCTTTTGCGGATCGAAACCGGGGCCATAGTGCCACTCCGATGCCCTGGCACGGCGCATGGCGCTGGCGGCGGAGCGCATCAGCACGCGCTCAAGCTGCCCGGCCATGGACTGCGACCCGAATGTTTTGCCCACCAAATTCTCCCTGAAACGTCCGTTGCCGCCACTAACCACCACAACAGGCTGTGATCAATGGTCCAAAAACCATGGTTGACGGATGCAAGCGGAACGGTCCATCTTGCGAAAGGGAACTTCTGTTTTGCGACGGGTAATGGGTAAAAGATTTCAGCAGCGATGGCTCCGGCGGCTCCGCGGAGCACCGAAAGCGTAATGGCGTTGGCTACGGCTCCCGCACTGAAACATACGGCGCAGGACGGCGCCGCCGAAGCCATCCATGTCGAGAACCTGCACAAGAAATTCGGCGAATTGCATGTGCTGAAGGGCGTCTCGCTGTCGGCGCGCGACGGCGAGGTCATTGCCATCATCGGCGGCTCAGGCTCCGGCAAGTCGACGCTTCTGCGCTGTATCAACTGCCTGGAAAATCCGACCAGCGGCATCATCCGCGTCAATGGCGAGGAGATCAAGCTGAAGGCCGACAGCCACGGCCACACCGTTCCCGCAGACCGCAAGCAGATCGAACGCATCCGCTCCAAGCTCGGCATGGTGTTCCAGAACTTCAACCTGTGGAGCCATATGACGCTGATCGAGAACGTCATCGAAGTTCCGGTGCACGTGCTTGGCGTCAAGCGCGACGAGGCGATCGCCCAGGCCGAAAAGCTGCTTGCCCGCGTTGGCCTGGCCGAAAAGCGCGACGTCTATCCAGCCTATCTGTCGGGGGGCCAGCAGCAGCGCGCGGCGATCGCTCGCGCGCTGGCGATCAACCCGCGCGTCATGCTGTTCGACGAACCGACCTCGGCACTCGATCCCGAGCTGGTCGGCGAGGTGCTGAAGGTGATCGGCGACCTGGCGCGCGAAGGGCGCACCATGGTGCTGGTCACCCATGAGATGAAGTTTGCCCGCGAGGTCGCGACGCATGTGGTCTATCTCTACAACGGGCTGGTCGAGGAAGAAGGACCGCCGGAGCAGATCTTCGGCGCGCCCAAATCCGAAAGGCTCAAACAATTCATCCGCAACATCGGCTAGATCAGGCCGAAAGCGGGCGAAGAACCGGGAACCAACAACAAACTGGGAGTTCTGACATGAAGACTGTTCTGAAGACATTCGCCGCAGCGTTGCTGCTCGGCGTCGCCGCCATTGGCGTGGCCAAGGCCGATCCGGTCAAGATCGGCGTCGCCGCCGAACCCTATCCGCCCTTCGCCTCACCGGACGCCTCCGGCAAGTGGGTCGGCTGGGAGGTCGATTTCATCGACGCCGTCTGCGCCGAAGAGAAACTCGACTGCGTCATCACCCCGGTCGGCTGGGACGGCATCATTCCGGCGCTGACGACCAAGAAGATCGACGTCATCGCCGCCTCGATGTCGATCACCGACGAGCGCAAGAAGACGATCGACTTCTCCGACAAGTATTACAACACACCGACCGCCATTGTCGGGCCGAAGGACCAGAAGTTCGGCGCCACGCCGGATGACCTCAAGGGCAAGATCATCGGGGTGCAGGTGTCGACCGTGCATGCCGTCTACGCCAAGAAGCACTTCACCGGTGCGGCGGAAATCAAGGAATACCAGACCCAGGATGAGGCCAACCAGGACCTCGCAGCCGGCCGTGTCGACGCGGTGCAGGCCGATTCGATCGCACTCGGCGAATTCCTCAAGTCCGACCAGGGCAAGGGATGCTGCGACCTGAAGGGCATGGTGGCTCCGGACTTAGAAGTTCTGGGTCCCGGCGTCGGCGCCGGCATCCGCAAGGAAGACACCGAGCTGAAGGCCAAGATCAACGCCGGCATCAAGGCCATCCGCGCCAACGGCAAGTATGAAGAGATCTCGAAGAAGTACTTCGATTTCGACATCTACGGCGAAGACAGCCAGTCGAACTGACGGCTCGCGCACGAGCGAATGTCTGCACGGCGCGTAATGCGCGCCGTGCAGCCTCGCCGAAATCTGTCCACGCATGCTTTCCGCTGACGGGCGCAGCCCGCGGCCGGCGCCAGCCATTTGGGGGCGAAGCTGATCGAAGCACTTCTTCTGGCCTCGGCGGCCGGCATCATCGAGCTTCTCTCGCCCGTGCCGCCCGGCTGGGGCGGGACTCTGTTGCTCGGTCTGCTTCATTCGATAGAGATCGCGGTCGGTGCAACGTGCCTCGGCCTGCTGATCGGTACGTGCGGCGCCTATGGCAAGCTGTATGGCGGCCCGGTGGTGCGCGATCTCCTCGCAGTCTACACGACGGTGGTGCGCGCCGTGCCGGAACTAGTGCTGATCCTGCTGCTCTATTATGCCGGCACCGACCTGATCAACCAGCTGCTGACGGCGATGGGCTATCCGCGCATCGACATCAGCGGGCTCGCGGCCGGCATTGCGGTGCTGGGCTTCGTCCAGGGCGCCTATTCGACCGAGGTCATCCGCGGCGCCATCCTTGCCATTCCGCAGGGCCAAATCGAAGCCGCGCGCGCCTACGGCATGTCTCCCGGCCTGCTGCTGCGGCGCATCACACTACCGGCGATGCTGCCTTTCGCCATACCCGGCCTTGCCAACCTCTGGCTGATCGCCACCAAGGACACCGCGCTGCTGGCAGTCGTCGGCTTTTTCGAACTGGCGCTGGCAACGCGGCAGGCGGCGGGCGTCACCAAGGCCTATTTCACCTTCTATGTCGCGGCGGGCGCACTCTACCTCATGCTGTCGCTGTTTTCCAACGTGATCCTCGGCCGGATCGAGGCCTGGTCGCGGCGCGGCATGCCTTCGGTCAAGGAGGCACGTTGATGGCCGGCGAAGCGACCGTCATCAACGTTGCCGCGCGCACATCGCTATGGCTGCAGCCGCATCGCATCGTGCTGATCCTGATCGCGCTGGCGCTGGTCCTCGGCGCCGCCTTCTTCATGCGCTGGGACTGGCTGCCGCAATATTACGAAATGGGATTGCTGGGCATCTGGCGGTCGCTATGGATCCTGGCCGTCACCTGCTTCCTGGGCTTCATGCTCGCCGTGCCGCTCGGGCTGGCGCAGGCGGCGGGCCCATTCTGGTTCTCCGCACCGGCCAAGGCCTTCTGCACCGTCATCCGGGGCACGCCACTGCTGATCCAGCTCTGGCTGCTCTACTACGGGCTGGGTTCGCTGTTTCCCCAGTATCCGTGGATCCGCGAGTCCTGGATGTGGCCCTATCTCCGCCAGGCCTGGCCCTATGGCGTCCTGGCGCTGACACTGTCCTTCGCCGGCTATGAGGGCGAGGTGATGCGCGGCGCCTTTGCCGGCGTGCCGAAGGGGCAGCTCGAGGCTGCCCGCGCCTTCGGCATGAGCCGCTGGAAGATATTCCGGCGCATCTGGCTGCCGCAGGCCATCTACCGGGCGCTGCCGACGCTGACCGGCGAAACCGTGCTGCAATTGAAGTCGACGCCACTGGTGGCGACGATCAGCGTCATCGATATCTTCGCCGTCTCCTCCAAGGTGCGGCAGGACACCTACCTCACCTATGAACCCTTGCTGCTGCTGGCGTTGATCTATATGGCCATCACCGGCATTCTCGTCTTCGCCTTCAGCCGGATCGAAGCGCGGATCCCGAACAAGGTCGGGTAGGATTTTGGTGAGTAGCCAGGAGTGAGTAGTGTGCAGGCAGTCGCTCCCACCACTCACTAATCCCCACTCACTACTCACTAAGGGCAATCGCCATGCAACTCAGTCTCGACCAGGCAACCGGATTGTGCCGGATGGCGGCACTCGGCGCCGGCGCCAATGAGGAAGCGGCGCAGTCGCTCGCCGCCTCCATCGTCGCGGCCGAGGCGGAAGGGCTGACCTCGGTCGGGCTGACGCATTTCATCGACTATCTGGAAGCGATCGAAGCCGGCCGCATCGATGGCAATGCCGACCCCGTCATCACCAGGCCGGCGCTCGCGGTCTATCTTTCCGATGCGCGTGGCGGCCTCGCCCATACCGGCTTCGACCGTTCGATCGACGATCTCGCCAAGGCCGCAAAACTGTTCGGCGTCTCGATCTTCTCGCAGAAGAACGCCTATACATGCGGCGCGCTCGGCTATTTCACCGGACGGCTGGCAGCACTTGGGCTGGTGTCCTTCGCCGCCACCAACGGGCCGGCGGTGCTTGCCGGTTCAGGCTCGGTCAAGCCGGTCTACTGCACCAACCCGATGTCGTTTGCCGCTCCAGCCGCCGACGGTTCGCCTTTAGTCATCGACCAGTCGTCGAGCGCCACCGCCTTCGTCAACATCCGCAAGGCGGCCGAGGATGGCAGGAAGATCCCCGAAGGCTGGGCGCTCGATGCTAGCGGCAACCCGACCACCGATGCGGCGGCGGCCATGAAAGGCGCCATGCTTGCCTTCGGCGGCCAGCGCGGCGCCAACATCGCGCTGATGGTCGAGGTGCTGGCCGCCGGCCTGTCCGGCGCCAACTGGTCAATCGACGCCCCCTGGTTCACCGGCGGGCCGGACAGCCCGGGAACCGGCCTGTTCGTGCTTGCGATCGAGCCGAAGCTGCTCGATCCGGATTTCGAGCAGCGCATGAGAGGCCAACTCGACCGGCTGCGGCGGCGCTACGGCGTGCACGTGCCGGGACGCGCCCGGGCCGAGGCGGCGGAGAAGGCGCAAGCACGGGGCATAGACGCGCCCAAGGCGGTGGTGCAGCGCATTTCCGAATTCGCCGAGCGCTATTCGGGCTGAAATCCTTATCCATCAAATAAATAGCTGACCTCTCCCGCGAGGCTGTGGGCAGGCGTGGATTTTTTTGCGTTTGTCGCTGAACCTTCCGGTGGGTGGCCGTGACCAATTCATGTCCGGGTCGGGTTTGCCCGGTCGGTGTCTACCGTCGGATGCGTCCAGGGCTGGGGCGGGCGTCTCACGCCAAGCTGATACCGTCTCAGGTCAGGCCGTCTCGTTGGACCCTGGTTTCGACACGAACGTCACCCGGAAAACCCCGCTTCGGCGGGGTTTTCTGCGTTTTGCCTGCTGTCAAGAAAAACATGTGAGCGATGGTCAACTTTTGTTTATTTGACACTGCCCGACCCCATCGGGCGTTTGCGGATGACAGCAACACAGAGGAGACCGCCTTGTCCGCAACCACCGACAACACTCGCAGCAGCCTTTTCGTTCCCGCCCTTGGCGGCGTCTACGCCACACTCAACAATGCCGCGGAAACCATGCTGCGGGCCGTCGCCGGCATCTTCCTTACCATCCATGGCTCGCAGAAGATCACCGATCCGTTCGGCGCCGCCGAGATGGTCGAGGGCCTCGGCTTCTATCCCGGCGCGTTCTGGTCGCTGCTTCTCGCCTGCACCGAATTCTTCGGCGGCATTTTCATCGCCATCGGCCTGCTTACCCGCCCAGCTGCCTTTGCCGGGATGTTCGTGCTTCTGGTGACTGTGTGGTTCCACTGGGTCACCGTCGGCGAGGGTTTTTCCGGCGCCGAAAAGTCGCTGCTGTGGGCAGCGATCCTGCTCTTCTTCGTCATCCGTGGCGGCAACCGCCATTCGGTCGACGCGCGCATCGGCAAGGCGTTCTGAGGCGGGTCTGTTTAGACGCAATTCCGGACGGAAAACCGCTTCACACTTTTCCTGGAATTGCTCTGAAACAAGGTCACGAGCGACCTCCAGTCGCTCTTTGCCTTTGCCTCGAAACGGATTAAGAAGCGGCTTCAGCCAAGCTTGCGAGCGCCGGAGCCAGCCATGACCGAAATCCTGCAGACCCCCAAGCTCGTCGTCGTGTTCGGCGGGTCCGGTTTTGTCGGCCGCCACGTGGTGCAGGCACTGGCCAAGCGCGGCTACCGTATCAGGGTGCCCGTGCGCCGGCCCGATCTCGCCGGCCATCTGCAGCCGCTCGGCAATGTCGGCCAGATCCAGCCGGTGCAGGCCAATGTGCGCGTGCGCTGGTCGGTCGACCGTGCCGTGCAGGGCGCCGACCATGTCATCAACCTGGTCGCAATCCTGCATGAGAGCGGCCGGCAGAAATTTTCCGCCGTGCATGAGTTCGGCACCCGCGCCATCGCCGAAGCCGCGCGCGCGGTCGGCGCCGGCCTCACCCATATTTCGGCGCTGGGCGCGGATCTCAACGCGAAATCGGACTATGCCCGCACCAAGGCACTCGGCGAAAAGGCGGTGCTGGAGACGATCGCGGATGCTGTCATCTTCCGTCCCTCGATCAATTTCGGACCGGAGGACGCCTTCTTCAACCGCTTCGCCAACATGGCACGCTATTCGCCGGTGCTGCCGCTGCTCGGCGGCGGGCTGACCAAGTTCCAGCCGGTCTATGTCGGCGATGTCGCCGAGGCAGTGGCGCGCTCGGTCGACGGCAAGGTCGAAGGCGGCCGGATCTACGAACTCGGCGGGCCGCAGGTGCTCACCTTCAAGGAATGCATGGAAGAACTGCTCACCGTGATCGAGCGCAAGCGGATTTTGCTGCCCGTGCCGTGGTGGGTGGCGAACATGCAGGCGTCGGTTCTCGGGCTGTTGCCCAACCCGGTGCTGACCAAGGACCAGGTGCTGCAACTGCGCGAGCACAACATCGTCTCGGACGCGGCCGCCAGGGAAAGCAGGACGCTTGCCGGCCTCGGCATCCAGCCGCAGTCGATCGGCACGATCCTGCCCAGCTACCTCTGGCGCTTCCGCGCCGCCGGCCAGTTCCAGCGCAAGTCGGCTGCGTAGAGCAATTCCAGGAAAAGTGCGTAGCGGTTTTCCGTCCGGAATTGCGTCAAAACGAACAGATAGAGCCGGTAGAAATTCGCTTCAGGCTACGACGCGCGTCTGGCGGTGACCTGCATCGGCAGGCCGCCTTGCGGCTGCGTCGTCAGCTTCTGTACCGGCCAGGGCTTCGTCTCAGGAGTGGTGTCAAAGCGGAAGCGCGACAGCATGACGGCCAGCGCGATGATCGCCTCCTGCATGGCGAAGCTGGCGCCGATGCAGACGCGCGGGCCGGCCCCGAAGGGCAGATACTGGTAGCGGTCGATTTTTTCACGATTTCCCGGGTGGAAGCGTTCGGGCATGAAGGCGTCCGGCCTGTCCCACAGTTTTCTGTGGCGATGCACGACCCACGGCATCACCAGCACCGCGGCGCGCTTGGGAATGTAAAGCTCGTTCCAGGTCTCCGGCTCGATCGGCTCGCGATTGATCGACGGCGCGGGCGGATAGAGGCGTAACGCCTCCTCGAAAGCGGCGCGGGTGAGAGGCATTGCATCGAGCCATTTCGTCGGATCGGGCTCGCGCGCCAACACTGTGTCGATTTCGCGCTCGACCTTTTCGCGCTCCCAGGGCGCCTCGGCCAGGCAATAAATCGTCCAGCCCAGGGCGCGGGCCGTGGTCTCGTGGCCGGCGCCGATGAAGGTGATGATATTGTCCTCGACCTCGGCGCGCGTCAGCCCGTCCGGCCCCTCGGCCTTGAGCAGCAGGGTGAGGAAGTCCTGCGGCACGGTATCGGCATCGCGCCTCAGCCGCTCCTCGCGCATCCGGACGGTGTCGGTGACGATCTTGCGGAAATAGGCCATGGTCTTGCGGCCACGGATGCGGGTCAGGCGCGGCAACCATTCTGGCGCGCGCAGCAGGTCGAGCGGATCGACGCGGCCCATGGTCTCGAACAGCCGGTCGATCTCCCTGGCGAAGCTGCCCGGCTCGCCCGATATTTCGCCGGAAAACAACGTCTCGGCCAGGATATCGTAGGTGAGCAGCGTCATGTCATGGGCGATGTCGGAGATGCCGCCGGCTTCGTAGCGATTGACGAAGTCCAGCGCGCGTCTCAGCATCGGCTGGGCAAAACCGAAGATGTGGCGCGGCGTGAACACCGGCGCCATCGCCTTGCGCGACCGCTTCCACACCTCGCCCTCGGCGGTCAACAGGCCGTCGCGCAGGATCGGGCGCAGGATCATCTGGCGCACCGTCGCCATCTTGTAGTTCCTGGCGTTGTCGACCAGTACGTGGCGGATGAGGCCAGGATCGTTGGCGACGACCAATGGTCCGCCGACGCCGTTCACCGAGATCCAGGGCTCGTTGTAGGTGTGCTCGCCCCACAGTTCGAGCGGATTGCGATAGACGATGCGCATCATCTCCAGCGTCGAAGGCGGCGTCGTGCGCGGCTTCGGCGCGGGCGGAACGAAAGGGGCGGGCTGCGTGTCCATGGGATGCTCCGCTGATACCCCAATGTAGTGAGCGGCAAAGCCGGCGTCCATGCCGCCGAACGGCAGGGCACCGGCATCCGCTCTCCGGATTTTGACCGGCCGCCCGAGCCCTGCCCTCTTGCTGCCAGTTGCCGCGTGCCCTACGGGCAGCCACCAACAGATACCGCTATCCGCAGGAGCACGCCTTGAAACATCGGTTGAGCATCATCATCGGCAGCACGCGACCCGGCCGCGCCGGGCCGATTTTCGCCGAATGGCTGGACGGCTTCGCGCGCGAGCACGAGAAATTCGAGCCTGTCCTGACAGATATCGCCTCGTTCGACCTGCCTTTGCTGGACGAACCGCACCATCCCAAGCTCGCCAAATATGAGAAGGACCACACCAAGGCGTGGTCGAAGGCGATCGACGCGGCCGACGCCTTTGTCTTCGTCGCGCCCGAATACAATCACTTCGTGGCGCCGGCGATCGTCAACGCGATCGACTATCTGCTCAAGGAATGGCGCTACAAGCCGGCCGCCATTTTCAGCTATGGCGGCGTCTCCGGCGGGCTGCGTGCGGCGGAGGCGATCAAGCCGCTGCTGACCGGGGTCGGTGTGATGCCCATCCCGGAGGACGTGGCCCTGCAGTCCTACAGGAAGCTGCTCGACAAGGACCGTGCTTTCCAGCCGAGCGAATACGTGCTTGGCGAGGCAAGGATCATGCTGGATGAGCTGTTCCGCTGGAGCGAGGCGCTGAAGCCGCTGCGCGCCGGCTAGGGGCCGACCGCCGCTCGAACAACGCGGCTTGTTCACGCCATAAAGAGATGAAATGCTCCGGCCATTGACCGGGCCGGGGCGGTTCGCTTGCGATTTCTGTTTGCGCTATTGCTGATCTTGTCGACGGCCGCTGCCGCCATGGCGGAGCGGCGCGTCGCGCTGGTCGTCGCCGATGACGACTACCGGCTGATCCGGCCGCTGGCAAATCCCGTCAATGACGGCGAGGCGATTGAGGCGGCGCTGAAGAAGTTCGGCTTCGCGGTCGTGCTCGAAACCAACCGGGACCTGCGCCGCATGCGCCGCGCGCTCGACGATTTTCGCGAGGACGCCAAGGGCGCCGACGTGGCGCTGGTGTATTTCTCCGGCCATGGCGTCGAAATCTCGGGGGACAACCGGCTGCTGCCGGTCGATGCCGACGCCTCTTCGCTCGATGCGCTGAAAAGGACCAGCCTGCCGCTGGAAGAGGTGCGCGATGCTGTCGCCGCCACGGCCAAGGTCGGGCTGATCGTGCTCGATGCCTGCCGCCGCGATCCGTTCACGGCAAGCGCCGGCGAAGGTCGCGGCGCGACTGCGCTGGCCAAGGATGTCTCGGACAAGGTGCGGCCCGGTCTCGGCCGTATCGGGAAGGCGGAAAACATCCTGTTCGCCTTCGCGTCCGCGCCCGGCGAGACCGCCGCGGACGGTTCGGGGCAGAACTCGCCCTTCACGGCAGCGCTGACCAAATATCTTGGCACCGATGGGCTCGAAATCCGCTCGGTGCTGACACTGGTGCAGCAGGAGGTCTACGACCTGACGCGCGGCAAACAGCTCCCCTATGTCGAAAGCGGCCTGCCGCAACTGTTCTTTGCCACATCCACCAGGGAGCAGTTGCCGGAGCGCGAACGGCTGCTGCTGGCGATGGCCGAGGTGACACCTGAGATGCGCGGCGAGGTCGAACGGATCGCCAGCGACGCCGACATGCCGCTGGCGCCGCTCTACGGCGCACTGATCAGCACCGATGCGAGCCATCTTTCGGCTGAAAGCCTGGACGCCAGGCTGCGCGAGGCGGCGGACGCCTTCGTCAAGGTGCGCAGCGAAATGAAGGTTCTCGGCCCAAGCGATCCGCAGGTGAGCGCGTTGCGCCAGCAGGCGCAAGAGCAGCTTTCGTTGGGCGCGCCTTCGACGCCGCGCGGGCAAAACTCGCCGAGGCCGCCGGCATCGACAGTGTGTCGCGCAAGGCGCTGAAGGCCAATTTCGCCAGTCGCACACTGTCCGAAGCCGCGACGCGCTTCCTCTCGGGCGGCGCGGCCCGCGCCGACCTCAGCTATGCCGCCGCCATCAAGGACTATGAGGCGGTGCTGGCACTCTATGGCGAGGCCGGGCAGTCGGCGCTCGAGCCCGACGATTTCGACCGCCAGATCCGCACCCAGGATGAGCTGGGCAAACTCTACACCATCGTTGGCAACATCACCGCCGCCGGCCGCGCCTTCGAGGCGCTGCGGGCCAATCTCGAGCAGAGATCGCGGCAGGAAGCCGATCCGGGCGTGCGGCGCGATCTCGCCATCAGCCACACCAAGCTCGGCGATATCAGGATGGCGCAAGGCGATCTGCCAGCCGCCTTGCAGAACTACCAGACGGCGCGCGCGATGCTGCACGACCTGATTTCGGCCGAGCCGGGCCGCCTGGAATGGTTCGGCGATCTGGCCATGAACGACGACAAGATCGGCGACGTGCTGGTGACGAACGGCGATCTGGCCGGCGCCTCGCAAGTCTACCAGGAAAGCCTGTCGATCAAGAAAGTGCTCGCCGCCAACGAGCCGGAGCGCGCCGACCTGCAGCGTGACCTGACCATCTCCTATGACGAGATCGCCCGCCTTGCGCGTGCCGCGGGACAGCTGGACAACGCGCAGGCGGACTTTGAGGAAAGCCTGAAGATCCGCCTTGCCTTGGCCGCGAAGGCGACTGACGACGCGCAAAGGCAGCGCGACGTCTCGGTCAGCCACGACACGATCGGCGACCTCAAGCGCGAGCGCGGCGACGCCGTCGGCGCGCTTGCCGCCTACCGCGAAGGCCTGGAAATTGTCGAACGGCTGGCGAGCCTTGACCCCGACAACACCGAGCTGAAGCGCGACCTGTCGGTCGGCAACACCAAGATCGGCAACGCGCTGAAGGATCATGAGGATTGGCCGGCTGCCCTTGCGGCCTATCAACAAGGGCTGGCGCAGGCCCGTCAGCTGGCGGACGGCGACCCCGGAAATACGGAGTGGCAGCGCGACCTCTCGGTCAGCCTCGAAAAGGTCGCCGGCGTGCTTGCCATCCAGGGCGACCGCAAGGGCGCGCTCAAACTGTATCTCGACAGTTTCGTCATCGTCGACAGGCTGGCGAAGCTCGACCCGGCCAATCTTGACTGGCAGCGCGACCTGTCGATAACGCTGTCGGAGATCGGCATGCTCAAGGTCAAGCAGCGCGACATCAAGGGCGCGCGGCAGGCGTTCCAGGACAGCCTGGACATCCGCCAGCAACTTGCCCGATCCGACCCCGAAAACGCCACCTGGCAGCGCGATCTGGTGGTTGCGATGATCGATTATGCGCAGGTCGCCAAGAACCCGAAGGCGGTTCTTTCGCAGGCGCTGGACATCACACTGGAACTCGACCGCAGCGGCCGGCTGGCGCCACGCTACAAGTTCATGATCAAGTTTCTCAAGGATCGATTGGCCCGCGTGAAATAGGCCTGACTGAAGCCGGTCGTCGATAGCCGGCTCTTCCGCCCCGGAAATCCTCGCAAACCTTGGAAAAACCGCCTTTTGCGCCTATATCTAGGACATCAAAACGGCGCGATTCGGAGCCAATTTCCGGCACCGGGCCAGCGCCATCAATCAGACAGGTTTTCATGAGCGATCAGACTGAAAGCGCCATTGGCGCGGAAGCCGAGTACGGCGCCGATTCCATCAAGGTTTTGAAGGGGTTGGATGCTGTCCGCAAGCGGCCGGGCATGTATATCGGCGACACCGATGACGGCTCGGGCCTGCATCACATGGTCTACGAGGTGGTCGACAACGCCATCGACGAGGCGCTGGCCGGCCATGCCGACCTCGTCACGGTGACGCTCAATCCCGACGGATCGGTCACCGTCATCGACAATGGCCGCGGCATTCCGACCGATATCCACACCGGCGAAGGCATTTCGGCGGCTGAAGTGATCATGACTCAGCTGCATGCCGGCGGCAAATTCGACCAGAATTCCTACAAGGTGTCGGGCGGCCTGCATGGCGTCGGCGTGTCGGTGGTCAACGCGCTGTCGGCCTGGCTGAAACTGAGGATCCGCCGCAACGGCCAGATCTACGAGATGAGCTTCACCCATGGCGATGCCGACGCGCCGCTGAAGGTCACTGGCAGCTACGCGCAGAACAAGACCGCCGGCACCTATGAGGGACGCAGCGGCAGCGAGATCACCTTCTTCCCGTCGGCCGAGACCTTCACCATGGTCGAGTTCGACTACGGCACGCTGGAGCACCGGCTGCGCGAGCTGGCTTTCCTGAATTCCGGTGTGCGCATCGTGCTGACCGATGCCCGCCATGCCGACATCGTGCGCCACGAGTTGCACTATGATGGCGGGCTCGAGGAGTTCGTCAAATATCTCGACCGCGTGAAGAAACCGCTGATCGACAAGCCGATCGCCATCAAGGCCGAGCGCGACGGCATCACCGTCGAAGTGGCGATGTGGTGGAACGACAGCTACCACGAGAACGTGCTGGCCTTTACCAACAACATCCCGCAGCGCGACGGCGGCACGCATCTGGCCGGCTTCCGCGGCGCGCTGACGCGCCAGATCACCGGCTATGGCGAATCCTCCGGCCAGACCAAGAAGGAGAAGGTGTCGCTGATCGGCGACGACTGCCGCGAGGGCCTGACGGCGGTGCTGTCGGTCAAGGTTCCCGACCCGAAATTCTCCTCGCAGACCAAGGACAAACTGGTCTCGTCCGAGGTTCGCCCGGTGGTGGAAGGGCTGGTCAACGAGGCTTTGGGCACCTGGCTGGAAGAACACCCGACCGAGGGCAAGGTGGTGATCGAGAAGGTGATCCAGGCCGCCGCGGCGCGCGAAGCCGCGCGCAAGGCGCGCGACATCACCCGCAAGAGTTCGCTCGGCGTCACCTCGCTGCCCGGCAAGCTGGCCGACTGCCAGGAACGCGACCCGGCCAAGTCCGAAATATTCATCGTCGAGGGTGACTCGGCCGGCGGCTCGGCCAAGGGCGGCCGTTCGCGGCAGAACCAGGCCATTCTTCCGTTGCGCGGCAAGATCCTCAATGTCGAGCGAGCACGTTTCGACCGCATGCTCGGCTCCGACATGATCGGCACGCTGATCACCGCGCTCGGCACCTCGATCGGCAAGGACGAGTTCAACGCTGACAAATTGCGCTACCACAAGATCATCCTGATGACCGACGCCGATGTCGACGGTGCCCACATCCGCACCTTGCTGCTCACTTTCTTCTTCCGGCAGATGCCGGAGCTGATCGAACGCGGCCATCTCTACATCGCCCAGCCGCCGCTCTACAAAGTGACGCGCGGCAAGAGCTCGCAATACATCAAGGACGAAGGTGCGTTCGAGGAGTTCCTGATCGGTTCGGGACTGGAGGAGGCGTCGCTTTCGCTGGGTTCCGGCGAGGTGCGGGCGGGACAAGACCTGCGCAGCGCCATCGACGACGCGCTGGCGGTGCGGCAGCTGATCAACGGGCTGCACACGCGCTACAACCGCGCCGTGGTCGAGCAGGCGGCGATCGCCGGCGCGCTCAACCCGGACGTGCTTGCCGATCTTGGCCGCGCCGACGCCATGGCCGACCGTGTCGCCAAGCGCCTCGACATCATCGCCGAGGACACCGAGCGCGGCTGGACCGGCCGCATGTCGACCTCGAACGAAGGCGTCGGCGGCTATGTGTTCGAGCGCACGGTGCGCAGCGTCAAGGAATTCGCGCAGCTTGATCTCGGGCTGATCAATTCGGCCGACGCCCGCCAGCTCGACCGCTATGCGCCGCGCCTGACCGAAGTCTACGGCACGCCGCCAGTGCTGCGCCGCAAGGATGTCTCCGAGACCATTTCGGGACCGCTGGCGCTGCTCAACGCGGTGTTTGCGACCGGCCGCAAGGGCCTGACCATGCAGCGCTACAAGGGTCTTGGCGAGATGAACGCCGAACAGCTCTGGGAAACCACGCTCGACCCGAATGTGCGCTCGCTGCTGCAGGTCAAGGTCAATGACGCCACCGACGCGGACAGCCTGTTCTCGCGGCTGATGGGCGACGAGGTGGAACCCCGGCGCGAGTTCATCCAGGACAATGCGCTATCGGTTGCCAATCTGGATATTTGAGCCGGCTTAGATTCACGCCTTGATGGAGCCATTCTGCTTCATCAAGCCATGAAGGGCCGGCGTGACGCTGTCGGCAAAATGCACCCGCCATGGCGGACTGGTTAGCGGTTCGGCCTCTCGACTGCGCTCAAGGCCGCCAAGCCTTGTGGAGGCGGCTCGCCTGCTTGAAGATAGGCTTGGATCAGCCTCTCATCATCATCGTCGGACTTGTATGCTCTCGGGATGCCTCTGATTTGGGCCGGCATATCCCAGTCGGCCGGACGATGCTCAGGTGCGAACCATTTGCACCGGTTGACTTCCACCCAGCGGCGCCGGACCAACAGACAGTTTTCAAGTCCGTCGTCTTCATAGCCGAACTCGACGCCGCAACAGACGCATATGTCATGGCTGGGTTCTTCGCCGTTTTCACCCCAAGGCAAATCCGGGAATTGACCCAGCCCGCAGACACGGCACTTGGACCATCCAGCATCATCAACGGTGGCTCCAAACATCTCTCTGGCCTGTTCTGGCGTATAGTAGCCGAGCGCCACGTCGCGCGCGACCAGCGCCGGGTCACGAGCTAGCGGATCGCCATAGCCGCCGCCGCCAGGCGTACCGACGCGCACGCGGTCGCCGGCCTTGAGCGCGATATCCTGCTCCTTGGAAAGGTGCGGCGGCACATGCGCCTCGCCGCCGCGGAACACCGTCACCGTGTTGGGGGCGCCGTCCCTACCGCCAAGCGCGCCTTGCGGGCCGAAGCGGCCGTGATCCATAACGAAGGAGGCGCGGGCGTCGCCGCGCAGGATCTCGACCTCATAGGCGAGCCCGAAACCGCCGCGCTGCTTGCCGGCGCCGCCGGAGCCTTCGCGCAGGGCATAGTGGCGGTAGAGCACGGGAAAGGCCTGCTCCATGATCTCGACGGGCGGCGATTTGGAAATGCCGATGGTCGAGCAGCCATTGGTCAGGCCGTCATGGCCGGCATTGCCGCCATAGCCGCCGCCGGAAATCTGGTACATGACGTAGTCGCGGCCACGCACCGGGTCGTTGCCGCCGAGCGCGAAATTACCGCTGGAGCCGGCGGGAGCCGCCGTCACCTTGTCTGGCAGCGCCTGCACCATGGCCGCGAACACCGCTTCGGCGATGCGCTGCGAAACCTCGGCCGCGCAGCCCGACACCGGACGCGGATATCTGGCATCGAGGAAGGTGCCTTCCGGTCGCTTGACGATGAGTGGCTCGAAGGCGCCGGCGCTGATCGGCACGTCCGGAAAGATGTGGCGCATGGCGAGATAGACCGACGACAAGGTCGTCGCCAGCACGCTGTTCATCGGCCCGGCGCAGGGCTTTGATGAGCCGGAAAAGTCGAAGGTCAGCATATCGCCCTGCTTCTCGACGGCTAGCGCGATGGTCAGCGGCTCGTTCACCACCCCGTCGGAATCGACGAAGGCTTTTGACCGGTAGGTTCCATCCGGGATGGCGGCAATGTTGGCGCGCATCTGCTCGGCGGCGCGGCGGCGCAGTTCCGCGATCGCCTCGACAACCGTTTCATCTCCGTAACGATCGAGGATCCCATTGAGGCGGTCCTGGCCGATCAGCAGTGCCGCGGCCTGCGCCCGGATATCGCCGATGCGTTGATCGGCAACACGGATGTTGGAGCAGATGATGGCGTAGATCTCCGCGTCGAGCACGCCCTTCTTGAACAGCTTTACCGGCGGCAGCCGCAGCCCTTCCTGCTCGACCGCGGTTGCGGAGGCCGAGAAGCCGCCCGGCACCGAACCGCCGATGTCGGGCCAGTGGCCGGTGTTCGACAGCCAGCAGAAAATCTTGCCGTTCCGGTACACCGGCATGGCGAAGCGGACATCCATCAGATGCGTGCCGCCGAGATAGGGATCGTTGACGATGTAGATGTCGCCTGGCTCGGGCGGCAGGCAGCGCCCGTCGGCGATCATCTCTATGACCGTCTTGGTCGAATATTGCATGACGCCGACAAACACCGGCAGACCCTGCGAGCCCTGCGCGATCAGCGAGCCGTCGAGCGCCGAATATATGCCGTCGGAACGGTCGTTGGCTTCGGCGATGACCGGCGAGAAGGCGGCGCGCGAAAATGTCAGGTCCATCTCGTCGCAGACCTGTTGCAGGGCTGCCTGAAGTACCGAAAGCGTGATGGTGTCGAGCCTTGCCATCTCAGGCCTCGCCAATGTCGATGATGATGTTGCCATCGGCGTCCGAACGCGCCCGGTCGCCGGGTTCGAGCACCGTGGTGGCGTCCATCTGCTCCAGGATCGCCGGACCTTCTATCACCGCATCGAGCGGCAGTTTTTCGCGTGCGTAGATCGGCGTGTCGTGCCAGGTGCCGGCGTACCAGACCGGCCGGATTTCGCGCCGTGCGTCGGCGAGCGTCGCCGCGCGACCGGCCGGGTCGATCAGCCGCGACAGATCGATCGCTGGCCTGACACCGGTCACCGAGGTGTTGAGGTTGACCAGGTTGGCGCGGATCTCCGGCAATTCGACCTTGAAGCGGGCGAAATAGGCCTTTTCGAACAGAAGCTGCAACATTTCACGTGTGACGGAAGAGGAAGGCAGCGGCACGTTGATGATGTGGGTCTGGCCGACGAACTGCATGTCGGCGGAATGGGTGACGCGGATCGTCTCCGGCTTTACCGCTTCCTTGCCGATCAGCTCCTCGCCTTCGTTCCGGTGCCGTTCCAATATGGCGTGAAGCTGGGTCTCATCGAGACTGGACACCGGCTGGTTGACGGTGTTGACGAAGTCGTGCCGGAGATCGGCGACCACGCAACCGAGCGCATTGGTGATGCCAGGCCGCGCCGGCACCAGCACCTTGGGCAGGCCAAGCTCGCGCGCCAGTGCTGTCGCATGCAGCGGCCCGGCACCGCCAAAGGCAAACAGCGCAAAATCGCGCGGGTCGTGGCCACGCGACACCGAGACCATGCGGATGGCGCCGGCCATTTTCATGTTGCCGAGCCTGAGCACCGCACCTGCGGCTTCGACGCCGGAAAGGCCGGTGTCCTTGCCGATCTTGTCCTCGAATATGCCGGTAACGCGCTCGACGGTGACGGGATTTTCCACCGCCAGCAGTTTCTTCGGCGCCAGCCGTCCGAGCACCAGATTGGCGTCGGTGACGGTCGGCTCGTTTCCGCCGCGCCCGTAGCAGATCGGGCCGGGATTGGCGCCGGCACTTTCCGGGCCGATCTGGATCAGCCCCGCGGCATCGACGCGGGCGATCGAGCCGCCGCCGGCGCCAACCGTGTGCACCGCCACCATCGGCACATGGATCGGCATTGCATATTCGATCTCGATCTCGTTCGACACCGCCGGCTCGGCGTTGCGGATCAGCGCCACGTCGGTCGAGGTGCCGCCCATGTCGTAGGTGACCAAGTTCTCGAAGCCGGCGCGCTTGCCGGTATAGGCGGCAGCGATGACGCCCGAGGCCGGCCCCGACATGACGGTCTTTGCCGATTCACGGGTGACGAAACGGGCCGAGATCATGCCGCCATTGCCGTTCATGATCAAAAAATCGCGGGCGTAGCCTTTTGCTCCAAGCTCCTTGCGCAGCCTTTCGACATAGCGCTCGAGGATCGGCTGCACCGAGGCGTTGACCGATGCCGTCACGCCGCGCTCGAACTCGCGCGCTTCCGACAGCAGCGCATGGCCCGCGGTGATGTAGCCGTTCGGCCAAAGTTCGGCGGCGATTTCGGCGGCGCGGCGCTCATGCGCCGGATTGGCATAGGAATGCAGGAAGTGGATGACGAGGGATTCGCAGCCGGCCTCGATCAGCTGTGAGACAGCCATGCGCATCTCGGCTTCGTCGAGCGGAACGCGAACCGCGCCAGAGGCCTCGACCCGCTCCGACACTTCGAGCCTGAGATTGCGCGGAATGACCGGCACGAACGTTCCTGTCATGCCATAGGGCTGCGGCCGGGTGCGCCGGCCGAGTTCGATCACGTCGCGAAAGCCGCGCGTGGTGATCATGCCGGTTTTCGCCAGCCGGCGCTCCAGCACGGCGTTGGTGGTGGTGGTCGTGCCGTGCACGATGAGGTCGATGCCGTCGATGGGAAAGCCGGTGGCGCCAAGCGCTGAAACGACGCCGAAGGCCTGGTTGTCGACCGTGGTCGGGGTCTTGGCAATATGCACCCGGCCGCCGTCTTTGCCATCGATCAAAAGCAGGTCGGTAAAGGTTCCGCCAACATCGATGCCGGCGACGACATTGCCCGGTAACGCCGAAAAATTCTCTTTCATTGTCGAAACCCGAAATGCCCGGACTACGGATATGTCACAGTTTGGAAAGGTGTTTTACGCTGGTCTCTTGACGCAAATATCATTTGTATACTAATAAATTCGGGACACAAGAGCTTACCGCTTCGCAGTGTGCAAAGGGCACGCCGGAACCTGACTGGTTCGGGCGTGCAGGAGAAGGTTTGGCGCCCGCGTCTGAAATTGGGCCAGAAGGTTGGATTTGATGAACACCACATCCGCGTTCAACACCGCCGGCGCCCGGCCGCTGCAGTTTCCGATTCCGGCCAATGTCTATGCCGAAACGGTCGTCTCGGTGAAGCACTACACCGACCGTCTGTTCTCGTTCCGCATCACCCGGCCGCAGTCGCTGCGCTTCCGCTCCGGCGAGTTCGTCATGATCGGCCTGCCCAATGCCGAGAAGCCGGTGTACCGCGCCTATTCGGTCGCCAGCCCGTCCTGGGACGACGAACTGGAATTTTTCTCGATCAAGGTGCCGGACGGCCCGCTGACCTCCGAGCTGCAGAAGATCCAGGTTGGCGACACCGTCATCATGCGCCAGAAGTCGACCGGCACGCTGGTGCTCGATGCGCTGACCCCGGCAAAGCGCCTGTTCATGATCTCGACCGGCACCGGCATCGCGCCCTTCGCCAGCCTGCTGCGCGATCCCGACACCTATGAGAAGTTCGAGCAGGTCATCCTGACCCACACCTGCCGCGACAATGCCGAGCTGGTTTACGGCCAGGAGCTGGTCGCCGCACTCGAAAACGACCCGCTGATCGGCGAACTGACCGGCGGCCGCGTCACCCTCTACAATTCGACGACGCGCGAAGAGTCGGCGCGCATGGGCCGAATCACCGCGCTTATCGGCTCGGGCAAGTTCTACAGCGACCTCGGCATCGACAAGCTCAACCCCGAGACCGACCGCATCATGATCTGCGGCTCGATGCACATGCTCAAGGACGTCAAGGAACTGGCCGAGAGCCTGGGCTTCGAGGAAGGCTCGCTGCATCATCCGTCGAGCTTCGTCGTCGAGCGCGCCTTCGTCGGCTGAGACGTCGGGACGTTTAACGTCCTTCCGCCAAATCTGCATTTTTGACCACGCGGTCAAAGATCTGCTGCTTTCGCTGCCTTTTTCAGCTATGAGCCGCTTGAGGACTCGTGAAGTGCACCTTCACGGGCTATCTTCGGCGCACGCCGCTGAATGAAGAGGGCAGGAGATGAGCAGCACAATCCGTGAAGCCGACGTCGGCGCGTCCAAGGTCACGCCGCTGCCGGCGCGCACCGCCGCCAACACGCCCGCACTGCCGGACCACGCTATTGCCCGCAATCCCGGCATGCGGCTCGATCTCGGCTTCATGGAATCGGTGCGCAGCGTCAACCGCTCGGCGCTGGAGCGCCGTGTCGCCAGCCTGACCAAGCGGCGCTCGATCAAGGCCGACAACCAGGCGGCCTGGCTGCTGCGCGCCGTCGCCTGCATGGACCTGACGACACTGAATTCCAACGATACCGAGGAGCGCGTGCGCCGGCTCTGCGCCAAGGCGATCAACCCGTTTCGCCGCGACATCGTCGAAGGCCTGGGCATAGCGGGCGAAACCATCCGCCCGGCGGCGGTCTGCGTCTATCATCCCTTCGTCGCCACCGCCGTCGATGCCGTGCGCGGCACCGGCATCCATGTCGCTGCCGTCTCGACCGCCTTCCCGCACGGTCTCGCGCCGCTGTCGACGCGCCTGCAGGAGATTGAAGCCTCGGTCCGCGACGGGGCCGACGAGATCGACGTCGTCATTCCGCGCGGGCTGGTCTTCGGGGCGAAATGGCAGGAACTCTACAACGAGATCGTTTCGATGCGCGAAGCCTGCGGCGAGGCGCATCTCAAGGTCATTCTCGGCACCGGCGACCTCGCCACGCTGCGCAACGTCATGCTGGCCTCGATGGTGGCGATGATGGCGGGCGCGGATTTCATCAAGACCTCGACCGGCAAGGAAAGCGTCAACGCGACGCTGCCCGTCGGCCTCGCCATGGTGCGCGCCATCCGCGCTTATTTCGAGGAAACCGGCTATCTTATCGGCTTCAAGCCGGCCGGCGGCATTTCCACCGCCAAGGCCTCGCTCGACTGGCTGGTGCTGATGAAGGAAGAGTTGGGCCGGCCATGGCTGGAGCCCGACCTGTTCCGCTTCGGCGCATCGAGCCTGCTGACCGACATCGAGCGCCAGCTCGAACACCATCTGACCGGCCATTACTCGGCCAACCATCGCCACGCGATGGCCTGAGGCGCCACACCGCGCCGCACAAAAACCTCCTCCTAGCGGAGACGCCCGATGAACATTATCGAACGCTATCACGCCATGGATTACGGCCCGGCGCCGGAGGCCCGCAACGAGGCGGACGCCTGGCTTGCCGCGCGAGATTTCGGCAAGGCGCTGTTCATCGGCGGCGAGTGGAAGGCGGCGGGCAGCGGCCAGACCTTCGACACCAGCGATCCCGCCTCCGGCAAGCTGCTCGCAAAAGTCTCGGATGCGGGTGCAGCCGATATCGACGCCGCGGTTGCGGCTGCAGCAAAAGCCTTGCCGAAATGGAGCGCCAGCACCGGCTACAGCCGAGCCAAGGTGCTCTATGCCATCGGCCGCGCCATGCAGCGCCATCAGCGCCTGTTCGCGGTGCTGGAATCGATCGACAACGGCAAGCCGATCCGCGAAAGCCGTGATATCGACGTGCCTTTAGCCATCCGCCATTTCATCCACCATGCCGGCTGGGCACAGGCGCTGGACAAGGATTTCGCAGATCATAAGGGCGTCGGCGTCGTCGGCCAGATCATCCCGTGGAACTTCCCGCTGCTGATGCTGGCCTGGAAGATCGCGCCGGCACTCGCCGCCGGCTGCCCGGTGGTGCTGAAGCCGGCCGAGTTCACGCCGCTCACCGCCATCCTGTTCGCCGAGATCTGCGAACGGGCAGGCGTGCCCAAAGGCGTCGTCAACATCGTCCAAGGCGGGCCGGAGGCGGGTGCTGCAATCGTCAACCATCCGGGCGTCCAGAAGATCGCCTTTACCGGCTCATCCGAGGTCGGCAAGATCATCCGCAAAGCCACGGCGGGATCGGGGAAAAAGATATCGCTGGAGCTCGGCGGCAAGTCGGCCTTCGTCGTCTTCGAGGACGCCGATCTCGACAGCGCCGTCGAGGGCCTGGTCGACGGCATCTGGTTCAACCAGGGCCAGGTCTGCTGCGCCGGCTCGCGGCTTCTGGTGCAGGAAGGCATCGCCGATGCCTTGATCGCCAAGGTCAAGACCCGAATGGGCCGGCTGCGCGTCGGCAGCCCGCTGGACAAGAACACCGATATCGGCCCGCTGGTCGACTTGACCCAGCTCGAGCGCGTCAAGGGACTGGTCGCCGAAGGGGCAAAACAGGGCGCCGTCTGCTGGCAGCCCGATGCTGCACTGCCGTCCTCCGGCTATTACCATCTGCCAACGCTCGCGACTGGTGTTTCGCCGGCTAATATCTTGGCGCAGGAGGAGGTGTTCGGCCCGGTGCTGGCCACCATGACCTTCCGCAACACCGAGGAAGCGATCGAGCTCGCCAACAACACGCGCTATGGGCTGGCAGCCTCGGTGTGGAGCGAAAACGTCAACCTTGCGCTGCATGTCGCGCCGCAGCTGAAGGCCGGCGTCGTCTGGGTCAACGGCACCAACATGTTCGACGCCGCCTGCGGCTTCGGCGGCTACCGCGAGAGCGGCTTCGGCCGCGAAGGCGGCCGCGAGGGGATGTTCGAATATCTGTCCGTGAAACTGCCGCTCGGCCCGGTGATCAAGCCGACGACATCTTCCGCGCAGCCTGTCGAGCAATCTGAAGGCGACGCCATCGATCGCACGGCAAAGCTGTTCATCGGCGGCAAGCAGGTCAGGCCGGACGGCAATTATTCGCTTGGCATTGCCACTGCCAAGGGCAAGCTTGCAGGCGAGGTTGGGCTCGGCAACCGCAAGGATATCCGCGACGCCGTCTCGGCTGCCCGCGCCTGCAAGGGCTGGCCGGAAGCGACCGCCTACAATCGTGCCCAGGTGCTCTATTATCTGGCCGAAAACCTGTCCGGCCGTGCCGATGAATTCGCCGCGCGTCTTGTCCAGCTTACGGGTGTGGCGGCAAAAGCCGCGCGCGAAGAGGTCGAGCAGTCGATCGAGCGGCTGTTCCTCTATGCCGGCCTCGCCGACAAGTTCGAGGGCCGCGTGCACCAGCCGCCTGCCCGGGCTGTCACATTGGCGCTGCACGAGCCGGTCGGCGTCGTCGGCATCGTCGCGCCCGACGCAGCACCCTTGCTCGGTCTGATCTCGCTGGTTGCTCCGGCGCTCGCCATGGGCAACACGGTGGTGGCGGTGCCTTCGGAAAAATATCCGCTCCTGGCCACCGATCTCTATCAGGTGATCGAGTATTCCGACGTTCCGGCCGGCGCCATCAACATCGTCACCGGCCGCAGCGCCGAGCTTGCCGGCGTGCTGGCCAAGCACGACGATGTCGACGGGCTCTGGGTGTTTGCCGATGCCGAGACCTGCGCCAAGGCGGAAGCCGACTCGATCGGCAACCTCAAGCGCGTCTGGACCGGCAATGGCCGCAGCCTCGACTGGGCATCGGGCGAAGCCGCAGGGGACGCTTTCCTGCGCCGTGCCGTCGAGGTCAAGAACGTCTGGGTGCCCTACGGCGACTGACGGTCCACCCGAGCGTCCGGCGCTGACGTTCGGGCTTGACGGGTCAATGGATGTTCTTTAACGAGAAAAAACAATTGGCCTGCAGGGGCACGCCCCCGCACAGGCGGCACGATAGTGCCTGCCTGGCACATTGCACATTGGCCGAATGCCCTTAGAAATCCGGGCGGCGACATACAGTCGAGGAGAAAAGCATGGCGGATCTGGCAGGCAAGGTCGTTGTCGTCACCGCAGCGGCGCAAGGCATCGGCAGGGCGAGCGCGCTGGCCTTCGCCAAAGCAGGCGCCGTGGTGCACGCCACCGACATCAACGAGGTGCTGCTGGCCGAACTCGGCAAGACGTCTGACATCAAGACCCGCAAGCTCGATGTGCTGAACGACGAGGCGGTGAAATCGGGCTTCGCCGAAATCGGGCCTGTCGATGTGCTGTTCAATTGCGCTGGCTTCGTCCATTCCGGCTCGATCCTCGAAATGGCGGACGCCGATCTCGACTTCGCCTTCAACCTCAATGTGCGCGCGATGATCCGTACCATCCGCGCCGTGCTGCCGGGAATGCTGGACCGTGGCGGCGGATCGATCGTCAACATGTCTTCGGTCGCCGGTGCCGGCAAAGGCGTGCCCAACCGTTTCGCTTATGGCGTCACCAAGGCCGCGGTCATCGGCCTGACCAAGGCGGTCGCCGCCGACTATGTCGGCAAGGGCATACGCTGCAACGCCATCTGCCCCGGCACCGTCGAGAGCCCGTCGCTGCAGGATCGCATGCATGCGCAAGGCGACTACGAAGCCGCCCGCACCGCCTTCATCGCCCGCCAGCCGATGGGCCGTCTCGGCACGCCGGAGGAAATCGCCGATCTCGCCGTCTATCTGGCCGGCGCCACCTACACGTCGGGGCAGGCCTACAACATCGATGGCGGCTGGTCGATCTGACCATGATCCCGAAAAGTGGGAACCGGTTTTCGGAAAAGGTCATGGATGGATCAGGATCGAGGAGTCTGAAAATCCCACCCCGCCAGCGCTTGAAATGGCTTCTGCGCTTGCCCGGAGTCAGGTCCAATAGGTACGTTCCGCCCGGTTTCTGAAAACCATATCGTTGCCTCGGCGGAGAGTTTGCAAAAGGCCTCGGGCCGCAATCAGGAGAAAGACTGCATGAAACTGCTGCGCTATGGCGAGGTAGGGAGCGAACGTCCCGGCCTGCTCGATGCGGATGGGACGATCCGCGACCTCTCCGCTTATGTCGCCGACATCGCCGGCACGGTGCTTCATCCGGCCTCGCTGGACATGCTGTCGAAGCTCGATCCGAAATCGCTGCCGGCGGTTTCCGGTAACCCTCGCATCGGCGCCTGCGTCGCCGGCACGGGAAAATTCATCTGCATCGGGCTGAACTATTCCGACCATGCCGCCGAGACCGGCGCCACAGTGCCGCCGGAGCCGATCATCTTCATGAAGGCAAGCTCGGCCATCGTCGGGCCTGACGACGACGTGCTGATCCCGCGCGGCTCGGTCAAGACCGACTGGGAGGTCGAACTCGCCGTGGTTATTGGCAGAAAAGCAAAATATGTCAGCGAGGCCGAGGCGCTGGATTATGTTGCCGGCTACTGCGTCGCGCATGACGTGTCGGAGCGCGCATTCCAGGCCGAACGCCAGGGCCAGTGGACCAAGGGCAAGAGCTGCGACACATTCGGCCCGATCGGCCCGTGGCTGGTGACCAAGGACGAGGTGGCCGACCCGCAGAACATCAAGATGTGGCTGACGGTCAACGGCAAGACGATGCAGAACGGTTCGACCAAGACCATGGTCTACGGCGTCGCCTATCTGGTTTCCTACCTCAGCCAGTTCATGTCGCTGCATCCCGGCGACATCATATCCACCGGCACGCCGCCCGGCGTCGGACTGGGCATGAAGCCGCCGGTGTTCCTCAAGGCGGGCGATGTTGTCGAGCTCGGTATTGAGGGGCTGGGTCAGCAGAAGCAGACGTTCAAGGCGGACGCGTAGGCGTATCACCTCACAGGCTTGCGCCGCCCCTCAACTGGCTGCCGCCATCTTCTCCCCGTGAACGGGGAGAAGGACGCCGTCATCGACGATTTCGCCGATCGCCTACGTTGCGGAAAAGGCGCCAGCGCTGCGGCCAGCTTTCTTTCTCCCCGTTTGCGGGGAGAAATGCCCGGCGGGGCAATGAGGGGCAGCGCCGGCCAATGCTGCGAAGCTACTTCAACACCTTCCCATCAACCCCGAAGCGATAGGTCTTCGCCGGGTCCGGCGTCGCATAAAGCGTGGCACCCGGCTCCGCATTGTAGACACCGAAGATGCGCACCGTGATCAGCCCGGCCTTTTCGCAGTCGAGATAGAGATTGGTGTCGGCGCCGAGGTGCTCGGCATGCACCACCGTGCCCTTCCAGGCTCCCGATTTCGTGTCAACGGTCAGGTGCTCTGGCCGGACGCCGATGGTCTTGGCCGTCTCGCCCAGTCTCGCGCCGTCGATGAAATTCATCTTCGGTGAGCCGATGAAGCCGGCGACGAATTCGTTCGCCGGCGAATTGTAGAGCTCCATCGGCCCGCCGATCTGCTCGATCCGGCCCGCATTGAGCACGACGATCTTGTCGGCCAGCGTCATCGCTTCGACCTGGTCGTGGGTGACGTAGATCATCGTCGCTTTCAGCCGGCGATGCAGCTGCGCGATTTCCAGCCTGGTGTTGACGCGTAGCGCGGCATCGAGATTGGACAAAGGCTCGTCGAAGAGAAAAAGCTTGGGTTCCCGCACCACGGCGCGGCCGATGGCGACGCGCTGGCGCTGGCCGCCCGAGAGTTCGGCCGGCCGCCTCTCGAGATAGGGCTCCAGCGACAGCATCGAGGACGCAATGCCGATGCGGCGGTCGATCTCGGCCGCCGGCGTGCTGGCCTGCTTCAGGCCGAGGCCCATATTGTTCTTCACCGTCAGATGCGGGTAGAGCGCATAGGTCTGGAACACCATGGCGATGCCGCGCTTGGCCGGTGGCGTAACGGAGACGTCGTCGCCGTCGATCACCACGCGGCCCGAGGTCGAATCCTCCAGCCCGGCGATGACCCTGAGCAAGGTCGACTTGCCGCAGCCGGACGGGCCGACGAAGACGACGAACTCGCCGTCCGTCACTTCGAGGTTGATGCCCTTCAGCACCTCGACCGGCCCGAAAGCCTTCTTCACATTCTCGATCTTCAGCGAGCCCACAATATTGGTTCCTAGCTTTTAGAGTTTGACGGCGGCGCCGCTGCGCACGCTCTCGTCGGCGGCAAGGCAGACGGCGAGCGACTTCACCGCGTCGTCCATATGCCTGTTGAGATCGAGATCCTCGCGGATCGCCTTGAGCACAAAGGCCTGCTCGAGATCGCACAGGTCCTGGTGGCCCGGCTCGCCTTCCATCGACAGCATCTCGTCGGGCCTGGCGAACTTGCCGTCGGCTCCGGTCGCGGCACTGTGCAGGCGGATGGTCGAGGTCTTGGTGTGGGTGTCGATATCGTCGGATTTGACACCTTCCTTCATGACGATCGATACGCAGCCGTTCGGTGAGATCACGTCCTTCACGAAGAAGGCGGTTTCCGAAATCATCGGCCCCCAGCCGGCCTCGTACCAGCCGACCGAGCCGTCATCGAACAGCACCTGCAGGTGGCCGTAATTGTACATCGAGGGCGCGACCTCTTCGGTCAGCCGCACCCCCATGCCGCGCACCTCGACCGGCCTGGCGTCGGTGATCTGCAGCATCACGTCGAGATAGTGCACGCCGCAGTCGACGATCGGCGAGGTCGTCTGCATCAGCTGCTTGTGCGTGCCCCAGGTATGGCCCGAGGATTGCTGGTTGAGGTTCATGCGGAACACGTACGGACCGCCGAGCTTGCGTGCCTCGGCGATCAGCCGGATCCATGACGGATGATGGCGCAGGATGTAGCCTATCACCAGCTTTTTGCCGTTGGCCTTGGCCGCCGCGACGACGCGCTCGGCATCGGCAACGGTCGTTGCCAGCGGCTTTTCGACAAAGACATGGCAACCGGCCTCGAACGCCTTCACCGCATAGTCGGCATGGCTGTCCGAATAGGTGGCGATCGAGGCGACATCGGGCTTCTCGTCGCGCAACGCCTCGTCGAAGGAGCGCCTGATGCCATAGCCGGAAAGCTTTTCAGGCAGCGGCACGTCGGAGCGGTTGACCAGTGCCGCGATCTCGAAGCCCGGATTGTTGTGATAGGCGAGCGCGTGGCTGCGGCCCATATTGCCGAGGCCGGCGACGACGACGCGAAGGGGTTGAGCCATTTCAATCTGCCTTTTCTTGCCCGCGCGCCTTGAGAGCTACCCTCACAGTCGGCCCATTCTCACTGGCGATCTGCAGAGCAGCCTGTTCGCTTTCGCAACGTGCCAGAAGTCCGAAGCCGTACGTATCGACACCCTCTTTGATCAGAGAATATCTCCGGTCATCCGGGATCGAATGATCCAGATCGAGCGCCTCCGTGAATGCCTTGGATTGCTCGCTAGTCATCAGAGAGTCGACGCGCCAGATGATGTGACAGTTGTATTCCTTCGGCCGGCGCTCCGGCCCAAGCCGCTTAAACCACACCGCGGCGTTGACATAGAACTGCGGCCCCCAGGAAGACTTCTGAAGGTTCAGCACGCAGATCGTCTCTGGCCACTCCCGGTAGAAATTTGTGGCGCGAACGCCCCGGAATCCATAGCGGCTCGCTGTCTCGACGAGGGCCTGTACGATAGTCTCTCGCCCGTCACTCACTTGACGGCTCCAGACGTGATGCCGCGGATCAGCTGCCGCGAGAAGATGACGTAGAGGATCAGCACCGGCATGATCGCCAGCGAGAGTGCTGCCAGGATGGCGTTCCAGTTGGTGACGAACTGGCCGAGGAAGAGCTGCGCGCCGAGCGTCACCGTCTTGGTCTCTTCCGACGGCGCCAGGATCAGCGGGAACCACAGATCGTTCCAGATCGGGATCATGGTGAAGACCGCGACTGTCGCCATCGACGGCCTGACCAGCGGCAGCACCAGCCGGAAGAAGATCGTGTATTCCGACAGGCCGTCGATGCGGCCGGCATTCTTCAGGTCGTCGGACACCTGCTTCATGAATTCCGACAGGATAAAGACAGCCAGCGGCAGGCCTTGCGCGGTGTAAACCAGGATCAGCGCCGTCAGCGTGTTGACCAGGCCGCTCGCCACCATCAATTGCAGGATGGCGACGGTGCCGAGCCGGATCGGGATCATGATGCCGAGCGCCAGATAAAGCCCCATCAGCGTGTTGCCGCGGAAGCGATATTCCGACAGCGCGAAGGCGGCCATGGCGCCGAACAGAAGCACGAAGAACAGCGAAGCGACGGTGACGACGAGGCTGTTCTGGAAATAGTGGATGAAGTCACCCTGGCCGATGACCGTGGTGTAGCCGATCAGGTCGAACGTCTTCGGCGTCGGCGGCGTCAGCGGCTCGCCAAAAATGCCGGCGCGCGACTTGAACGAATTCATGATCACGATGATGACCGGAAACAGCGCGATCGCCGTATAGGTCAACAAGATCGCGTGGGCGCCGATAGTGCGGGGCAGCGAACGGGTTGCGGTGCTCATCTGTCGCCCCTCAGAACTGGTAGCGACGCAGGCGCGTCTGCACGAGGAAGAGGTAGACGCAGACGCCGCCGAGGATGATCAGGAACATCATGGTGGCGATCGCCGCGCCCATGTTGGGATCGCCGATTTGTAGCTGGAAGCCGAAGAAGGCGCGGTAGAGGTAGGTGCCGAGGATGTCGGTCGAATAATTCGGCCCGGCAAGCGCTCCTTGCGCGGTGTAGATCAGGTCGAAGGCGTTGAAATTGCCGACAAAGGTGAGGATCGAGATGATGCCGATCGACGGCAGGATCAGGGGCAGCTTGATCTTCCAGAACTGCGACATGCCGGTGATGCCATCGCATTCGGCCGCCTCGAGCACCTCATCGGGGATCGACAGAAGTGCCGCATAGATCAGCATCATCGGAATGCCGACGAACTGCCAGACCGAAATCAGGCTGAGCGCGGTCAGCGCGTACTCTTCCTTGCCGAGCCATGGCGTGAACAGGCTCTTCAGGCCGACAAGGTCGAGCAAATGCGGCGCCACGCCCCACAGCGGCGACAGGATCAGCTTCCAGGCGAAGCCGACGATGACGAAGGAGAGGATGGTCGGCACGAAGATTGCCGTGCGGTAGAATGCGGAGAACCTCAGCCGCGGGCTGGACAGAAGTGCCGCCAGCAGGACCCCGATCGGGTTCTGCACCAGCATGTGGATGATGAAGAACCAGACGTTGTTCCGGAGCGCATTCCAGAAGCCCACGGACCAGTTAGGGTCGCCGAATAGGGTGCGGAAGTTTTGCAGCCCGATGAAGACCTGATGTTGCTCGATGTTGCGGAACAGCGACAGCTGCAGCGTGCCGGCCAGCGGCAGGATCATGATCGCCGTATAGACCAGCACCGCCGGCGCCAGGAAGATGCCGATGTGCCAGCGGAACGGTCGTTTGGGTCGTGTTTGTGCGGCCATGAGTTCGGTCCCCGCCGTCTCTCGGTTCCAGGTGATGCGATGCTCGATGATGCCTCGATGCACGGCCCGCATCCAAGAATGGAGGCCTGCGACACGTCAGCTTCGCCTTCCCCGCAAAGCGAGGAAGGCTGAGAGGCAGGGCCGACAATCGCAATCTCAAAACAGACGCTTCTCGAATGCCGGCCGGGCATTTGCCCGGCCGGCCCGTTGCCTGAGCTCTTACTTTGCCGGCTTGTACCAGCTGTCGAGACCGTCCTGCAACTTCTTGGCGGCCACTTCCGGCGTGTCGGTGCCGTTGATGACGTTGGCCGATTCAACCCAGGTCTCGTTTTCGAGGTTCGGCGTACCGCGGCCCAGGATCTGGTAGGTCGAGCGGATAGTCGACTTGCACTTGCCGCGCCAGGAGACGAATTCCTGCGCAAGCGGGTCTTCCATCTTCACCGGCGTGTTGTTCAGGCTGAAGAAGCCTGGCAGCGCGTTGGCGTAGATGGTCGCGAAGTCAGGCGAAGCGACCCAGGACAGGAAGGTCTTGGCCGCATCGGCATTCTTCGAAGCCGCGTTGAGGCCCATGCCGATGTCAGTGTGGTCGGAGATGTAGCAGGTGTCGCCGGCCTTCTCGACCGGCGGCGGGAAGGCGCCCATCTTGAACTGCGCCTGGGTGTTGAACAGTGCTATCTCCCACGAGCCGGCCGGGTAGATGGCGGCGCGGCCGAGCGTGAACAGGTTCTGGCTATCCGGGTAGGTCTGCGCCTCGAAGCCGTCGCCAAGATAAGGCTTCCACTTGGCAAGTTCTTCATACGGCGCCACCCAGTCCTTGTCGGTCAGCTTCTGCTCGCCCTTGATGAGCGCTGTCCGGCCATCCTCGCCTTTCCAGTAGTTCGGGCCGATGTTCTGGTAGCCCATGGTCGCTGCTTCCCAGAGATCCTTGGTGCCCATCGCCATCGGGATGTAGGTGCCGTCGGCCTTGATCTTGTCGAGCGCGGCGAAGAATTCGTCGCGAGTCTCCGGCACCTTGATGCCGAGCTTGTCGAAGGCGTCCTTGTTGTAGATGAAGCCGTGGATGACCGAGGCCATCGGCACGCAGAACGTCGCCTTGCCGTCGTCGGTCTGCCAGGCGGCCTTGGCCACGGGGGAGAAATTCTCCATGCCGGGCAGCGCCGACAGATCGGCGAGGTTGCCCTTCTGGTAGAGCACCAGCGACTTGTCGAACGGGCGGCAGGTGATCAGGTCTCCCGCCGAGCCGGCGGCGAGCTTGGCGCCCAGCGCCGCGTCGTACTCGGTCGGCGCCGACGGTGCGAACACCACCTTGATGCCGGGGTTCTTGGCCTCAAAAGCCGGGATCAGCTTGTCTTTCCAGATGGCAAGGTCGTCGCCGCGCCAGCTTTCGATGTTGAGCGTTACGTCGTCGGCATAGGCCACCCCGGCGGTGCCGAGAATGCTGGTGCCGAGAAGAAGGGCCGTCAGTAGTTTCGTTGTCATGCTCAGTCTCCCTGTTGACCTTTTTCAGGTTCGGTTTTGAGAACAGAGGCTTTCGCGCCCTTGTTCCCCTCGATCGCGGAAAGCGCCGGCCGCAGTTTCCGGCCGGTCCTTTCCAGTATCTTCTCAGCCGCATCGGCGTTGGCGGCGCCGGCGGCGAGCAGAATGGCTGTCTTGACGACGCCGCCGCTCTTTTCGAGCAGCCGCACCGCATCGTCCCTGCCGCGCCCGCTGATGGCGGCGACGATGCGTGCCGCGCGATCGCGCAGCTTGATGTTGTCGGCGGTGAGATTGACCATGTAGCCGTCATGGACATGGCCGAGATGGATGGCGGTGAGCGTCGACAGCATGTTGAGCGCGATCTTCTGCGCCGTGCCGGCGCCCATGCGGGTCGAGCCGGCAATGATCTCCGGCGGCGTCTCGAGCAGGATGGCGACATCCGCCAGCTTGAGCAGCGGCGTGTCCTTGTTGTTGGCGATGGCGATGGTCGCGGCACCCCGGCTGCGCGCATCCTCCAGGGCCCTGACCGCATAAGGCGTCGAGCCGCTGGCCGAGACGGCGATCAGGCAATCGCCATTGCCGATACCGGCACCAGCGACGGCCGCCGAGGCCTCTTGGGTGTCGTCCTCCGGTCCACCGGCCAGTGCCTTGAAGGCTTCGTCGCCGCCGGCAATCAGGATGGCGATCCGATCGCGCGCTATGCCGAACGTGCCCGGCAGTTCCAGGGCATCGGCCAATGCCATCAGGCCCGAGCTGCCGGCCGCCGCATAGGCAAGCTTGCCGCCACTGGCCAGCTGGCCGGCGATGATCTCGGCGGCCTTGGCAATAGTGGGAATGGCGCCGCGCACGGCCCTGGCGGCCTCGATCTGTGCGTCGGCCAAAAAGGAAAGGATGGCGTCCGGGGCCTGGATGTCCAGTCCCTCGGCATTCTGGTGATGCGCTTCTGTGCGCTTCTCGGCCATCCAATTCCCTCCAACTCACAAAACAATACCAAAAAAATACCACTTGTCCACACGCATTAACGAATTCATTGCTCAGAAATTGGACTGCCGGCAAAATACGTTGATTTTTCAATAAAATACGCCTTAATCTTTTTGAAACCGAAATTAACTCTTGGCTATTGGTATTTTATTGGTATTATTCGCCCGGAGGAGAAATCGCGTGAATTTCGTGCTTGGCATCGATGGCGGCGGCACCAGCTGCAGGGCAGCCCTTGCAACAGCGGGCGGCATGGTCGTCGGCCGCGCCAAGAGCGGCGCCGCCAACATCCGCACCGATCTCACCGGCGCCCGGACCAACATCGTCGAGGCGGCACGGCAGGCCTTTATCGCCGCCGGACAGGATCCGGAACTGATCCCGCAGACGCCAGCCATTCTCGGTCTTGCCGGCGCCAATGTCGGCACCTACAGGCAGCAGCTCGAAGCGATCCTGCCGTTCAGCCAAAGCCGCGTCGAGACCGATGCCGAGATCGCGCTGGAGGGCGCGGTTGGCTCCGGCGACGGTGCCATGGCCATCCTCGGCACCGGCACCGCCTATATGGCGCGCAAGAACGGCACGTCGCGCGCCATCGGCGGCTGGGGTTTCCAGGTCGGCGACCAGGGCAGTGGCGCCCGCATCGGCCGCGACCTGCTCGAACAGACTCTGCTTGCCTATGACGGCATTCGCCCCGCCTCGCCCTTGACGGACGCCATGCTCGCCGTCTTCCGCAACAATCCCGAGGACGTGGTCGAGTTCACCACCAATGCCAAGCCCGGTGATTTCGGCGGCTTCGCGCCCAAGGTCTTCGATCACGCCGCCAAGGGCGACATCGTCGCCAACTGGATCCTCGACAAGACAATCGCCGATGTCGAGGCCTCGCTCGGCGCGCTCGATCTCTCGGGCGGTGCCCCGCTCTGCCTGCTCGGCGGGCTGGCGCCGCTCTATGCGCCGCGCCTGTCGGCGCGCTACCAGGCGCTGCTCAAGCCGCCGCTCGACGATGCGCTGGGTGGCGCGGTGCAGATGGCGGTGCGCATCTTCGCCAATGCCGCGGAGACGGCCGGATGAACGCCGCCGACCAGATCTTCGCCATGCTGAAAGAGTCGTCGCAAAGCGGTGCGCCGCTCTACCTGCAGCTCAGGAAGAGCATCGAGGACGCGGTCAATCGCGGCCTGATCGGACCCGGCGACGCGCTGCCGTCCGAACGCGACATTGCCAGCAAGGCCGACATTTCGCGCGTTACCGTGCGCAAGGCGGTGCAGGATCTGGTCAAGGGCGGCATTCTCGTCCAGCGCCACGGCTCCGGCACTTTCGTTGCGCCGCGCATGGAACGGGTCGAGCAGTCGCTGTCGCGGCTGACCTCGTTCACCGAGGACATGGCACGGCGCGGCATGGCGGTGCGTTCGGCCTGGCTCGACCGCGGCCTCTATGCGCCCTCGCCCGACGAGATGATGGTGCTCGGCCTGTCGTCGAGCGAACTTGTGGCGCGCGTGGCACGCCTGCGCATTGCCAACGACACGCCACTGGCGATCGAACGCGCCTCGCTGTCGGCCAGCGTGCTGCCCGACCCGGAGGCAATAGGCTCGTCGCTCTACGCGGCACTGGAAATATCCGGCAATCGGCCGGTGCGGGCGGTGCAGCGCATCTCCGCCGCCAATCTCGGCGACAGCGACGCGCGCCTGCTCGAAGTGCCACCGGGCATTGCCGGACTGCATATCGAACGTATTTCCTATCTGGCGAGCGGCAAGGTGATCGAATTCACCCGCTCAATCTACAGGGGCGACGCCTATGATTTCGTCGCCGAACTCCGGCTGAGCGGGCCGGGCGAAGAGGGCCGGCCATGAGCGCAACATCAACCACCCATATGCGGCGCGAGATCGAGGAGATCCCGGAAGCCACCGCCCGCCTGCTCGACGGCTCGGCGGCGGTGTTGACCGAAGCCGGGCGTGGCATCCGCGAGCGCGACCCGAGCTTCGTCGTCACTGTGGCGCGCGGCTCGTCCGACCACGCCGCCACCTTCATGAAATACGCCGTCGAGCTGACCGCTGGCCTTGCCGTCGCTTCGGTCGGCCCATCGATCGCGTCCATCTATGGCGCCAAGCTGAGGCTTGCCGGCTCTGCCTGCCTCGCCATCTCGCAGTCGGGCAAGAGCCCCGACATCGTCGCCATGGCGCAAGCGGCAAGGGCCGGCGGCGCGCTGACCGTCGCCATCACCAACACCGCCGATTCGCCGCTGGCGCGCGCCTCGGACTATGCCATCGACATCCTCGCCGGACCGGAGCGCAGCGTCGCGGCGACCAAGACCTTCGTCAATTCCGCCGTTGCCGGTCTCGCCTTGATGGCGCATTCCACCGGTGACGATGCGCTGCTGGCCGCACTCGCCGGCTTGCCCGAGCATTTCCGCAAGGCGATCGCCTGCGACTGGATGGCGCTGGCCGGCGCACTGGAGACACCTAGATCGCTGTTCATCCTCGGCCGTGGTCCGTCTGCCGCGATCGCCAACGAGGCGGCGCTGAAATTCAAGGAAACCTGCGGCATGCATGCCGAGGCCTATAGCGCCGCCGAAGTCATGCACGGTCCGCTGGCATTGGTCGGACCGGGCTTCCCGGTGCTGGCGCTGGCTGCCCGCGATGCCTCCGAACCGTCGGTCGCCGAGGCGGCCGACAGCCTGGCGGGCAAGGGCGCGGCGGTCTTCGTGACGTCGGACAAGGCGAAGAGCGCGCTGCGCCTGCCTTATGTCGCCACCGGCCACCCGCTGACCGACCCGCTGGCGCTGATCGTGTCCTTCTATGGCTTCGTCGAAGCCTTTGCCCGTCATCGCGGCCTTGATCCGGACACGCCGCCCAATCTGCGCAAAGTGACGGAAACCGTATGAGCGACCGTTTCGCCCTGACTGGCGCTCGCATCTTTGACGGCGCCGACTGGCACGAGGATGCCGCCCTTGTCGTGCAGGGCGGTCTGGTCGAGGCCATCGTGCCTGCCGGCGCCGTTCCGTCCGACGTCATCAAAGTCGAGACCGGCGGCGGGCTGCTTGCGCCGGGCTTCGTCGATTTGCAGGTCAATGGCGGCGGCGGCGTCATGCTCAACGACCATCCTGACGTCGCCTCGATCGCGACCATCTGCCGAGCGCACGCGCCCTTCGGCACGACGGCGCTGTTGCCGACTTTAATCACCGACACGCCCGCGATCACAGCGGCGGCGGTTGCCGCAGGAGCCGAAGCCGCGCGGCAGAAGGTGCCGGGCTTTCTCGGCCTGCATCTCGAAGGTCCGCATCTGTCCGTTGCCCGCAAGGGCGCGCATGATCCGGCTCTGATCCGGCCGATGCTGGATGCCGACCAGGCGGCGCTGATCGCGGCTCGGAAAGAGCTTCCCGTCCTGCTGACGACGATCGCACCTGAATCCGTCGAGCCGTCGCGCGTTGCAGCGCTGGCCAAGGCCGGCATCGTCGTCAGCCTCGGCCATTCCGACACCGGCTACGCCAGGGCACGCGCCTTCGCCGGCGCCGGTGCGACCGTGGTCACCCATCTGTTCAACGCCATGAGCCAGGTCGGCAATCGTGAGCCGGGGCTGGCGGGAGCCGCCATCGACACCGGCACATTGTTTGCCGGCATCATCGCCGACGGCATCCATGTCGATCCTGCCACCATGGCGATTGCGCTGCGCGCCAAGCAGGGGCCCGGCAAGATCGTGCTGGTCACCGACGCCATGGCGACGATCGGCACCGACATGACCTCGTTCACGCTGAACGGCCGTACCATCTATCGCAAGGACGGCAGCCTGCGGCTGGCCGACGGAACGCTGGCGGGTGCCGATCTCGACATGATCTCGGCTGTCCGATATGTCCACCGGGTCGTCGGGCTGGAGCTCTCGGAGGCGTTGCGCATGGCCTCGCTCTATCCGGCACAGGCGATCGGCCAGTCGCACCGGCTCGGCCGCTTCGCCAACGGCACCGCGGCCGATATCGTCGCTTTGTCGGACGATCTGAATGTCAAAGGCGTCTGGATCGACGGCACTAAGGTTTTTGCGGCCGGCCCCGACATTTTGCATTAGAGTCAGAGACCCGTTGGCTTTCGTCTCAAACTGGAGACCAGCAAGTGGCCTTGGTGCAGAATTGGGTTTGGCTCGTTAATTGGGATCCGCTGATTGATCAGATCGGTCACATGGCTGGCGAGGCCCTTGACGTGGGGTTGCGCAGGATTCTCGACGACGAGCTCAAAGAGTCCGATACGGATGCATCTCCACCGCGATGGGCATCGTGCCAATTCGATGGTCCCCGACCCATTACCGCTTTGTTCGGAATTGATCAGGGAACGGACGTTTTGCTCGTTCGAATTGAGGTGCCAGACAACCTTTCTGTTCGGGCCGAGACAGTACTCGACCTGAT
Source organism: Mesorhizobium sp. LjNodule214 (assembly GCF_964252735.1). Classification (NCBI taxonomy): domain Bacteria; kingdom Pseudomonadati; phylum Pseudomonadota; class Alphaproteobacteria; order Hyphomicrobiales; family Phyllobacteriaceae; genus Mesorhizobium; species Mesorhizobium sp. LjNodule214. The sequence goes on along the minus strand of NZ_CAXUPE020000001.1, from coordinate 1,227,071 downwards.
GAAGTCTTACGCGCTTGTGGCGCCTGGCTGATCGTCCGCACCGGGTCGAACCCGATCGTTGAGAATGATTGAGTTTTAACCTCGGGGAGCGGACCGATGCACACAGTCGATTGCGTTGTTGCCGGGGCAGGTGTCGTTGGCCTCGCCGTCGCCCGCGCGCTTGCCTTGTCGGGCCGCGAGGTGCTGGTGGTCGAAAAGACGGCAGACATCGGCACCGGAACGAGTTCGCGCAATTCCGAAGTCATCCATGCCGGCATCTACTACGCGCCGGGAAGCCTTAAGGCCTGTCTCTGCGTGGAAGGACGCGAAAGGCTCTATGCCTACTGCCGCGAGCGCAACATCGGCCATGCCCGCACCGGCAAGCTGATCGTTGCCGTCGAAGCGGCACAACTCGACAGGCTGCAGACGATCCGGGCCAATGCGCAACGCAGCGGCGTTGACGATCTCGAATTGCTGACGCGACAGGAAGCCGAAAGCCTCGAACCTCATCTGAACTGCGCTGGCGCATTGCTGTCGCCCTCGACCGGCATCGTCGACAGCCACGCACTGATGCTGTCCCTGCGCGGCGACGCGGAAGCAGCCGGCGCTTCTTTTGCTTTCCTGACCACGGTTGCCGCGGCGGTCGCCGGAGCCGATGGGGTGCAAATCCGCACGCTCGACGCCAGCGGTGAACCGTTCGAATTGAAGGCTGGCGCCTTCGTCAACGCTGCAGGCCTTGACGCGCAGGCCCTGGCCGGGCGGATCGAGGGTTTCCCGCAAGACCTCATCCCTCAGCAATGGCTGGCGCGCGGCAACTATTTTGCGCTTTCGGGCCGTTCGCCCTTCTCGCGGCTGATCTATCCAGTCCCCGTCGATGGCGGCCTTGGCGTCCACCTGACGCTCGATCTCGGCGGCAGCGCGCGCTTCGGACCCGATGTCGAATGGATCGACCATGTCGACTATACGGTCGATCCCGGCCGAGCCGATTCATTCTACGGCGAGATCAGGCGTTACTGGCCGGGTCTTGCGGACGACGCCCTGCTCCCGGCCTATGCCGGTGTCAGGCCGAAACTGTCCGGTCCGGGCCAGCCGGCGGCCGATTTCCTGATCCAGGGCCCGGCCGACCATGGTGCCGGCCGCATTGTCAGTCTGTTCGGCATCGAGAGCCCTGGCCTGACCGCGAGCCTCGCCATCGCCGAACATGTTTTCGAGCTGTTGTATCCGAACTGACCCCGCGCAGGCTGCAATGTCCGAACCGAGTTCAGCTCATGAGCCGGCTTTCGATGGCGCGTAAAGGTCCTTGTAGGTTTCGCGCAAAAGATTCTTCTGCACCTTGCCCATGGTGTTGCGCGGCAACTCGTCGACGAAGATCACCTGCTTGGGATGCTTGTATTTGGCGATCCGTGCACCGATCGCCGCGATGATATCGGCGGCGCTGATGGCAGAGGCCGGCGCCCGCACCACGACCGCCGTGACGCCTTCGCCGAAATCCGGATGGGCAATGCCAATCACAGCGCTCTCGCTGACCCCGGCAAGCGCGTCGATCTCGCTCTCGATCTCTTTCGGATAGATGTTGTAGCCGCCGGAAATGATCAGGTCCTTGCCGCGCCCGACGATGTGCACATAGCCATCGGCATCGATCAGCCCGAGATCGCCGGTGATGAAGAAGCCGTCCTCGCGGAACTCGGCCTTGGTCTTCTCCGGCATGCGCCAATAGCCGGCAAAGACATTCGGGCCCTTCACCTCGATCATGCCAACCTCACCCTGGGCGAGCGTGCCGCCGCTGTCGGGATCGGCGATGCGCAGCGAAACGCCCGGCAACGGAAAGCCGACCGTGCCGGCGCGCCGCTCGCCATCATAGGGGTTCGACGTGTTCATGTTGGTCTCGGTCATGCCGTAGCGCTCGAGAATGGCGTGGCCGGTGCGCTCGCGCCAGGCCGCATGCGTCTCGGCCAGAAGCGGTGCCGACCCGGATATGAACAGGCGGATGTTTTTTGCCGCCTGGCCGTTGAGGCCTGCCTGCTGCAAAAGCCTGACATAGAAGGTCGGCACGCCCATCAGCACTGTTGCGCCGGGCAGCAGCGAGGCGATGCGGCCTGCGTCGAATTTCTGCTCGAACAGCATCGAGGCCCCGGCCATCAGGATGACGTTGGTGGCGACGAACAGGCCGTGCGTGTGGAAGATCGGCAGCGCATGGATCAGCACGTCGTCAGAGGTGAAACGCCAGTGGTCAACCAGCACCCACGCGTTCGAAGCGAGGTTGTCGTGGCTGAGCATGGCGCCTTTCGAACGGCCGGTCGTGCCTGACGTGTAGAGGATGGCGGCGAGGTCGTCCGGCCCGCGCGCCACATCGTGGAAATCCCTCGGCTGGTGCGCTGCATGGCCGGTCAGCGAGCCATCGCCTTTGGCGCCAAGCGTGGCCACAGCGGCGCCCGATGCCTCCGCCAGCGGCCCGATATCGGCCGCCTTCGCCGGATCACAGACGACCAGCCGCGGTTCGGCATCGCCGAAGAAATAGCCAAGTTCCGCCAACGTGTATGCGGTGTTGAGCGGCAGGAACACAGCACCGGCGCGCAGGCAGGCAAGGTAGAGAAAAATGGCCTCCGGGCTTTTCTCGACCTGGACGGCAACGCGGTCGCCCGGCTTGACGCCGAATTGCGAGAGCGCATGCGCCAGCTGCGCGGACTGGGCCAGCATCTCGCCATAGGTGATGGAGCGCCCGTCATCCGTCTCCATCAACCGCCGCCCGGGCCCGGGCATGCGGGCGCGGAAAGCGTCGAACAGGTGATTGCTCATGGTTTTCCCTGATATGGCGTTTTGCAGCAGCGCAAATATCAGATTTTTGGTGCGGGACGAGCAGCTATTTGCGGCCGCGCGATGCCTTGCCAGCGCCGGCCTTAGCCTGTTCGTCCTGGGCGAAGCGCTCCATGCACATGGCCGCCGTCAGGCGGTAGTGGCTGAGCAGAGCTTCGACCGCGCCGTCGGCGTCGCCATCCAGCGTGCGTTCGGCGATCAGGCGATGCTCGCCGAGATCGTCGCGTTCGATTGCCGGGCTGACCTGCGACATCAGCCGGTAGCGGGAGGCCTGATCGGAAAGCTGGTCGCAAAACCCGACCAGCCAGTGCGACCGGCAGGCTGCAATCAGCGCCCGATGGAACGCGCGATGCAGCTTTTCCCAGTCCGGATTGTTCGAGGAAGGCTCCTCCGGCAGGCGGCGCGGCGCGCGCGCCAGGCGATGCAGCGCCAGCACCAGCTGCTCTTCCCATTCCGCCGTGCGGTGGGCGATCGATTCGCGAAGCGCCCGCTCTTCCAGCCAGCAGCGCGTGCGGGTCAACTCCTCCAGTTCCTCGGCGCTGACCGGCATGAGGAAGAAGCCGCGCTGGTCGTGCCGGCCGAGCAGACCTTCCGAGGCGAGACGGTTGAGAGCTTCGCGCACGGGCGAAGCCCCGGCGCCATACCGCGAAACCACCCACTCGACCCGAAGCTTGCTCTCGGTTTCGAGCACGCCGCGCAGAAGATCGTCGCGTAGCTGATGATAGACCGTGCTGGCGAGGGTGCTCTTGGGTCCGGCCCCTTCATCGCCCAGATCGGCGGTTCCGTATGTCAATATAGCTCCTGTTGCCTGCTTGGGGCCCGTTGTGGATTCTTGTGTCAAAGCAGCATTGATCCCGTACGCGTACTATACCGCGCCCTGCTTTCGACCCTCAAGCAGAAGATGGCGGTATTCGACTTAAAGAGGAGAGATGGTAGTACCCCATCCGCCAATGTAACTATTGTCAGGAAAATCTTTTTGTCGCGAAGAAACCCGCGCGCGCCGAACAAGAGGCGTTTGGCGCGTTTCCTTTGCCGTTACAATCGGAAGTTTGGCGACCAAGCCCGTGCCTGGCCTAGCAATTTCGGGTTCATCGTCAGGGCAGGCTGAAGCTGTCGAATCTTGCTGCAATCGATTTCAGACGGCGGCGCGGTCCGCTGCCGTCCTGATCGCCTCGATGTTTGCCCGATAGGCTTCGACGCTGCCGCCCTTGAAGATGGCCGCACCCGCGACCAGCACGTCGGCGCCGGCAGCGGTGACCAGCGGCGCCGTCTCCGGCGAGACGCCGCCGTCGATCTCGATCCGGATCGGCCGCTTGCCGATCATCGCCTTGACCCGCTTCACCTTGTCGACAATAGCCGGAATGAAGGCCTGGCCGCCGAAACCGGGATTGACGGTCATGATCAGGATCAGGTCGAGCCGGTCGAGCACATATTCGATCGCGCTTTCGGGCGTCGCCGGATTGAGCGACACGCCCGCTTTCTTGCCGAGGTTCCTGATCGTCTGCAGCGAACGGTCGAGATGCGGCCCGGCCTCGGCATGCACGGTGATGCCGTCGCAGCCGGCTTCGGCGAAGGCGGCCAGATAGGGATCGGCCGGCGCGATCATCAAATGGCAGTCGAAGAAGGCCTTGGTGCGGTTGCGGATCGCCTTGACCACCGGCGGGCCGAAGGTGATGTTGGGCACGAAATGGCCGTCCATCACGTCGAGATGGATCCAGTCGGCGCCGGCCGCCGCGACGGCCTCGACCTCGTCGCCGAGCTTCGAGAAATCCGACGCCAGCACCGATGGCGCGATCAGGGTCTTTTGAGCCATGTCCACTTCCCGTTCTTGGAACCCGCTCCCGCCCTAACGCATCGGCCCGAAAATCGGAACCGATTTTCGGAAAGCACGATGCGTAGATTCAAAAGTGTTAGAGCGTACTTAGTGCGTCCAAATGGACGCACGTCGCTCTAATGGTCCCGGCGCTGCTTGTCGACAGGAATCCGGCGCCGATGCGTTCTCCACACAAGAAGAGAGGCAGCCATCGGCCGCCTCTCTTCTACATTTGCGTCAGGATTTCAGTTCACCAGCCGCCGCAGCTTGGCCTGTCCCTGCAGAAACGGCTTGGCCCTGCCTTGCTTCAACTTCTGCGAGTCGGTCACGCTCGGCTTGGGCACGCAATGTCCACGCACCAGCTTTTCGGTTGTCCGGCAGCCAGTGGTGATGATCGCATCCTTCACGCACGCCTTGCCGATCAGATGGTAGCCGCGTTTGCAGTCGATGACGACGGGAGGCTTGCGCACGCATTTGCCGTTGATGCGCAGTTCGTCGCGCCTGCATTTGTCGGCGATCACCGGGTTCTTCACGCATTTCAAGCCAACTTGACGATAACCGGGCAGGCAGTGGATGCTGACACCGATGCACCTGCCGTTGACCAGCTTTTCGGTGCTTTTGCATGCGGCAACGATCGGCCTGTCGATGCATTTGCTACCCACCTGTTTCTGGCCGGGCAGGCATTTGCGGCCGGGATCGACGACGACTGGTGGCAGTCTCGGCTTGCCGAAGTCCGGGCGCGTGCTCGAGACGAGATCGTCGGCTTCCGGTTCGAAGGTGCGCTTTATGCAGGTGAAGTCCTCCTTGTCCGTATCGACGGTGGCGATGGAGCCGTTCTGCTTGATCTCCTGCAGCGTGCACTGGATCGAGCGGGTTCTGACGATGCTGAGATCGTGTGCCGCGCTCGCCTTGAACACGCCGCCATCGTTGAAGGCGACCTTGGTTCCCGTGAAGAATGCGCCGTTCGAGCAACTGATCCGGTAGTGGAACGCGCCAGGCTCGTCACGGCTCACTTCGAATGCGACCTGGCCCTTGCGTGGGCACAGTTTCTTTCCTCCGGCGCTATCGGAAACAGCGACCTCGCCTTGCCAGCCAGCTTGCGCCGGCGGGTTGTCGGGATCGGTCTGCGGTGCGTCGGTGAAGCCACCGCCGCCGGCGCCGGTGCAATGCACCGTGATGTCCTTCCAACCGTCGAAGGGTTCGAACGGACCATTCCCGACGATTTCGGTCTTGTACTGGAAGTAGGCCGTGGCACCGACATTCTCCCATTTCTCGTAGGTCGCGAAATAGCCGTTCTTGGCCGCGTCGTAAGACGCCCACGCCTGCTTGAACTCGGAGCTGATCGCTCCGCCGTCCTTCTGTCGCCAGATGCGCATCGAGACCGGCCCAGTCTGGTTGGCCTGCGCCCGGCTGGTGACCTTCAGCGAGGGGCAGACCGTGCCGGGCGTCGAGCCCGGTTGATTGGACTGGTAGGTGGTCAAGAACAGCTTGACGTTGTCGACCTCGAACTTGCCGAAATCGGTGGCGATGTCCTGGACCGTGGGCTTGATCACCGGATCGCAGACGATTTGGACCTGGAATGTGCCATGCTCGGCGTAATGTGAGTCGAAAAGCGGATAAGGCCAGCTGCCCTGCTGGACTTCGGCGACGGCATTGTCCATGTCGAGCGCCTTGTCGGTAAGCGCCGTGAAGCTGGCGTGAAAAGTGTGGTTGAACGTATAGGATTTCGTCGGTCCGTCGGCCTGCAGGTGCTGGTTGCACTTGGCGATGATCTGGTCGCCATAGGGCACGACGGCAATGCCGGTGTCCGACGACAGCGGTATTTTGGACGGGTCAAAGGCGAAGTTTTCCTGGTGGTCGTAGTCGCGGCTGACCGGCGCGTCGCTCCAGATCGGCGGAAAAACCCCGCATTGGCCGGGTCCGCAGACGCCGAGTGCGACGCCGACTTCCTGAACGTAGCCGGGCCAGCGTGTGTTGATCTTCATGTGGCCCCAGAACTGGACGGTGCCGCTTTTCAGTGTATCCCATTTCTGTTTGTCGCTCGAAACGACATGGAGCGTGGTGTTGACGCTCTGCGTGTCGAAGGACATCGACTTGATGTTGGCCAGTTCGGCGAAGGCAGAGGTGGTGGCTAGTCCGGCTGCGAGCAAGGCAACGGTCGCAACCGTATTGCGAAAGGCGTGGCTGACTGAAGACATATCTCTCTCCTGAAGTGTTCCTTCAGGCGTTGGTCGCCGCTTGCCGCATCAAGGTTCACGCAATCGATCAAGCCAACGAAAAAACCCGCCGGATTGCTCCGGCGGGGTTTGGTCTTTTGGTGCCCAGGATTACGGCTTGGAGTTCAGGGTGGCCGGATCCTGCTGGTCCACCTGCGGCGTGCGCCTTGGCAGGACCTGCTGGAGGATGTTCGGATTGAGCAGCAGGTTCGGGTTGATCTCCGGCTGCCTGCGGACGCAGTTCGGATACCGTCCCACGGTGCCGGCCGGGCAGCGCCTGATGATGATCGGCTGGCATTGGCCGTTGATCAGCTGCGAGCCGGGCGCGCATTCCTGCCGAACCTTGCGGCAGGCGCCGTCGCGGACCTCGGTGCCACGCGGGCAGACACATTCGCCGCGCTTGTTATGCACCTGGCCGCGGATGGTGCACTGCTCCAGCTGAGGCTTCTTCTGCCGGCAGGCACCATTGCGGATCTCCGTACCCTTCGGGCAGACGCAATTGCCGTTGGAGTCGTGGACCTGGCCGCGGATCGTGCACTGCTCCGGCTTTGGCCGCACCGGACGACAGGCACCATTGCGCACCTCAGTTCCTTTCGGGCAGACGCAATCGCCATTGGCGTTGTGGACCTGGCCGCGAATGGTGCACTGCTCCGGTTTCGGCCGGATCGGCCGGCAGGCACCATTGCGCACCTCAGTCCCCCTCGGGCAGACGCAATCGCCGTCGGCGTCATGGACCTGGCCGCGAATGGTGCACTGCTCGGGCTTCTGCTTGTCCCGCACGCAGGCGTTCGCATTCCTGTCGAGATGCGTGCCGGCGGGGCAGCGGCAGTTGCCGTCCGCTGTCGGGACCGAACCGGGGATGGTGCAGCCCTGCGTGACCTTCACGCAGGCACCATTCTCAAGTTCGGTTCCGCGCGGGCAGATGCAGCGGCCGTCCTCGGTGCGGATCTGGCCCTTCAGCAGGACGCAGGGCTTCGGCTTCGGGTCGGTGATGACGCCGCCGCCGGGCGAGCACTGGCCGTTTCGGAAGGTGGTGCCGGGCGGGCAGACGCACCTGCCGGCATCGTTCATGACGAAGCCTTGCGAGCATTCCTTCTCCACCTCGTTCTTGATGATGAAGGGATGGCAGGCATAGGCCTTGCCGCGATCGCCCTGGATATTGGCCTGATTGCCGGAAAGCACGTCGCCGCCGCCTTGCACCCGCGTGTCGGGAGACAGGACGCCAACGCAGTTCTGACCGTTCACCGTGCCCTGCAGATTGGCCAGACGACCGTCGTCGGGAATGACCACGGTGACAGCGTGCACGTGGCTTTCCCCGGCGCCGAGCGTCAGGTTGGCGACGCAGGACAGAGGTAGCGTTGCCGGTTCCGGCGAGCAGCCGAAGGGCGGTTCGATCGAGGTGATCGCAACGCCTTCCAGCCTGCCGAGGCCTTCCACGCCGACCGCATCACCGATGCGGACCGGACCTGAGAAGGGGGTCGTCCCGTCGTTCGTGATGGTGATCTCGAACGTGCAGGGCCGACCGGGCTGGCACTCGCTGTCGCCGGTCTTCTCGACACGGATGGTCGACACACCGCCGCCCTTGGCGCAAGCCTGGCCGATCGGATAGACGATGTCGTCTCCCGGCGCCGGCCCGTAGGAGCCGCGCGCGCAGTTCTCGAACTCGCCATTGGCCGAGACCGTGACGTCGAAATGCCTTGAGGTTCCGGGCGTCATCACGGCGCCGGGAATCTGGCACGACAGCGCATTGGCGGGGACTGGCCCGCAAGCCCATTCCGCGCCGTCGGGCGTGACGGTCTGGATCTGGACCGGCGCGCCGCCCGCCACCAGCGTGGCGGCATCGTTGACCCGCACCGGACCGGTGGGGGCAGCGGTGCCGAGGCTGATGACGGTGATGCGGCACGAGATGACCGCGGCACCGGCGAGCGAACCGTTGCACACTTTGGTGATGCGCAGAGCCGGCTTGCCGCCATTGGGATGACGGAAGCGTTCCTTGGCGCAGGCCTTGTTGTTGGTGAGGTCGACCTCACCGGGGATGGGCTTCACCGCCGCGCAGTTCTCGACGGTGTCCGACTGGTAGCCGGCCGGCATCACTGCCTTGACGACGATCGGCGTCGAGGCGCCCGGCATCAGCACGATGCCGGCATTGTCGCAGCGGAACTGGCCGGGGCCGTTCGGTCCGCATGTCCAGGGCGGGCTCGGGCCGAAGGTCGAGGATGCCGGCGCGCCGCCAGGATAGCTGTCGATCACCGTCAGCGGCCCATTATAGGGGACGCTGCCGTTGTTGATGATGTCGATCACGAAGTAGCAGATGCCGTCGGGCGTGCAGACCGGGATGCGGGCACGCTTCTTCAGGATCAGATCGACCTTCTTCTCAACCGGCGGCCGGCATTCCGGGTCGCGGTCGCCACGCCGACAGATCGGGATCGAGGCACAGCCGCGATCGTTCTGCTGGCTGCCGAACAACGGCTTGCCGCTGGCGCCATAATTGTAGATGGCGCAGTTGCGTAAAGCACCGCCTTGCCAGCCCCCGGCCGGCTTGAAGCCGAGCTTGAGGTCGACGGAGGCCCCCGGGTTGAGCGTGGTCACCGGATAGGTGCACGTCATCGGCGTTGCTCCGGGCACGCAGACCCAGGGCGGATTGGGCCCTGAATCCAGCGTGGAACCGGCCGGCAGCGTCACCTCGTCGAGGACGATCTTGCCGTGATAGGGCGCGCCGCCGACATTGGTGACCCTGATGGTGAAGTCACAGCCGCCACCCATCGTGCAACGCGTCACGTCGGCGCGCTTCTCGACCTTGAGGTCCGGCTCCTTTTCGGGCGGGCATCTGAGGTCGCGCGGAATGACGATGTCGATGGTCTGCGTGCAGCACAGGCCCCAACCCTCTTCCGGCCCGGCATAGGTCTCGATGCCGGTGACGATGAGGTGGATGACGTCGCCGGGCGATGCGCCGACGATCTTCCAGTTGAGCACACCGCCGCCCGCCGGCACCAGTTGCGTGTCGGGGATGATGGTGATGCCGGGCGTCGTCGTCGAAACCTGCACCCACTTGCCGCCCATCTCCGGGCCAACCGGCATGTGGTAGATGAAGGCGCCGCCGCCGGGCACGCAATCGACCTTGCCGCGCTCCACCTTGAAGCATTCCTTGCCGGGAGGTGGCGGCGGCGGGTTGCACTTGGTCAGGTCGATCCTGATCGAGGTCTTTTCGCCGGTGAGGAAATCGCCATCATCCGGCTTGCTCGGATCCTGCGACGGGATGACCTTCGCGGTGCCTGGTCCGGCGGTCACCGTGATCAGACCCTGGTTGTCGACGATCGTCGGCGCGGGAAACGCCGCATGATCGATCTTGGCCGTGATGCGGAAATTTATGATGCGCTCGTTCGGAGCGCCGTCGCCGTCGAGATCGGCGGCGGAAATCCGGAAATCGGAAACCGTCGCCGTGTCGTTCGGATCTGCCGAGGTGCTGATCGTGGCACCCGGTAGCGGGCCGCCGGACGAATCCGTGCCGTCGCCGGACACGTTCACGTTGACGATCTCAAGGCCGTGCGGAAGCTGGTCCTTGAAGTCGACCCTGACCTTTTTCAGTCTGGCCACGAAGCTTGGATCGGCAAAGCCCTGCGGATCGCCGCGCAAGCCGAAGCTCAGGGAATAGATGACGTAGTCGCAGCCTCTTTGAGTGCCTTTCTTGGTGAAGAAGGGCACGATCCGGTCGGGCCTCGGATTGATGACCCGCGAACTGTCGAGGTCGAGCCTAAGCTCCGGGCTGATCGGGACAGCGTCTTGCGCGAAGCCTTGTACCGGGGTCAGCATGGCGACCGCGATACCGGCCGCCATCAGCCAGTGCGCGCCGCGCCTGGCGAGTGACAGGGGTTTCATGATCGTCTCCATGACGGTTGGTTGCGTGCTTGTCGCGAGCGGGGAAAGTGCGAGATTCATCATCTTTCCCTCCTCACGGTTCGCAGCTGACAGCTGGCGTTCTGAGCGGCACGGTCATCTTGCAGCAAGGGAAGTAGCCGCCCTTGTCGCGGTCGGACTGCCTGTAGAAGCAGAGCCCGACATTGACAGTGTCGCCCGGATAATGGCCGGTGATGTTGATCGTGTAGGGCGCGCCGGGCGCATGCGACATGGGTGAAGTCACCCCGACGCCTGGCGTCCTGGACGAAGCCTTGATCGAATCGCCGCCAAAGCCGGCATGGTCATGGAGGTAGAGATCGGCCTCGAGGCCGGAGGGCGTGCAGAAATACTGGACGTCCTCGACATCGAGACAGGGAGGCAGATCGCCGGGCGGTGGGAAGTCCGGCGGATAGAACGGTGGCAGATAGCCGCCCGGAATCTCCTCATAGTAGCCGGCACGGCCCTCGCAGGGGCGCCAGACCTCGACGTCGCCGACATGGCCTTCCACCTCGGGGTCTTCGAAATAGCCGTCGAAGTCGACGAACCACGAGCCGAAAGGCGGCACGTTGGCCGGCTTGACCAGCGGCGTCGGCGTGATCTGCACGCCGTGCACGGCGGACGGCCCGCCCGCGGCGAGCTGTTCGGCCAATGCCGGATTGTCGCGCAGCTTGTCGCCGGTGTTGACCAGCGTGTCGGCGCAGGAGCGGGTGTCGAGATTGCCGTCCGCGTCATAGCCATATTGCAGGTCCAGGCCACCGGCCGACTGCCGGTTGCCTTGCGGGAAGCCGACCGCATATTCCTGCGGCTCTTCCACCCAGACCGATTCCGTCGCCGGATCGTCCGGATTTTCGCGCCAGTAGCGGATGACCTCGCCTTTGCCGGAATCGGCGAACTGGCTGTAGTCGTAGCGGTTTTCCACCGGGCCGCGCTGCGCCAGGTACATGAAGCCCTGGTTGTCGAAAGCGATGTCGGTGACGGCGTAGTCCATGTTGGCCTTGACCGTCAGCTCCCAGCGCGGATCGCCGGCGAAGCTGCCGTCGCGGGCAACGCCCACCGACCAGATCTCGGCCTTCTCACCGACCGAGTAGTAGACCCGGCCACCATGATAGGCGACGGACCAGACGCGGCGTTCGTCCTGCGTGTAGCCCCAACTGTCGGGGTCTTCGCTGTCGAAGGCAGCACCCTGGATGTCCATCACCGCCCCGTCGTCGGCGACAGGAGCGAGCCCGTGCGCCGGGCGCCCGGCAACGCCGTGGTCGAAGCTGTCGATCAGCGCGCCGTTGGCGTCGATGCGATGGATGAGGCCGGTGTCGAGGTCGCTGGCGAAGAACTGGCGGTGGATGGCGTCGAAGCTGATGTCGCCGATGCCGGGACCGCTGTTGGTGTCGATGTCGGCGAATTTGGACACGGCACCGGTGATGCCGTCGATCTTCCAGATCGTGCCCGGACCACCGCCGTTTTCGATGCCGAACTGGCCGTCCATGAAGGTGGCGCCTGCCGTGCCGCGGCGTTGCCGTTCCGGCCGTCCGTCGGCGTCTTCGTCCGGGGTGACGATGCGGATGCCGTGCAGCGAGGTGGCGCCGGCATAGAGGTTTGGAATGCCCGAGGGAACGCCGTCGCGCACGCCGTCGTCATAGGCCAGCGCGAACACCTGGCCGACCTGCTCGGCCGTCACCTCGAAGGGAGGCGGCGTGTAGACGAGCTGGCCCGAGGCCGGTCCGCCCAGCCCTGAAACGTCGAAAACGCGCAAGGTTGCGCGCGTGGTGTCGATGAAGTTTTCGTCGACCGGATCGACGCCTGGCGGCAGGCCTTCCTCGAAGCCGGGAATGATGGTGCCGGAAAATCCGGTCACCGCCATCGAACCGGGATAGATGATCTGGGTTTCCTGTGCCTGGGCAGGGCCGCCCAGCCACAGGCTGGCGGTCAGCGCCAATGCCAGCAAAGCGCTGGCGGTTTGCCCCGCGCGGCGCAAGCGGCCGGCGCGAGAGGGCACGAACGAGCCGTGATCGCGAGACATGACATTCCCCCCACAGGATACGGGAGAAACGTCCGGAGTTGCCGCGCAAATCAGGGCAAGGCGCGGCGTTCCGTCACGTTCGTCCCTGATCGAATTGTCTGCTTTCCTCATAGTCACGATACGCCGGCTCTTACGCAGGGTCAACGGAATCAGCGGAAAGCCCAGCGCATCGACCCCGTCCCGAAGGCGATGGTCGCGCTGAGCTCCTGTTGTTCCCGGAGACCGTGGAGCCTCTGGGTGTCTGGTCATGGGGGGCTTCCTTTCCGGGCCGCACCATGCGGCACCTCACGTCAGTCGCGGACGGAGGCGGAAAGGTTCATTGGCCGGGACGAACGGCTGGGTCGCAGAGGTTGATCGAAGTGACTGACGGCAAGACGCCGTCATGGCGCATCGGCGCAAATGACGAAGGGTTTCACCAGGTCCAGTCACCCCTGCCCAGCACCGACACTGCCTCGACGATGCGGGTGAAGCTCACACGAGCCCGGCCGACCGTGTGCCTGGCCCGGAGATAGCCATGTACCAGCCCCGGCTCCTCGAACCAATGAGCTCGCCCGGCGGCAGCAAGGATGCGGTCGCGATAGGCCTCGCCGTCGGACGACAGTGGGTCGCATTCGGCGGTGACCAGCACGGTCGGCGGCAGGTTGGCGAAATCGGCGTCGGCGAGCGGCGACAGGGTGATGTCTCCGGTCCGATCCACGCCGCCGGTGCGGATGTGCTTGTAGAATTCGATATCGCGCACCGTCAGCATCGGCGCCTCGGCATGCGTCACATAGGAGCCCTTCGAACGGTCGCCGAAAAGGCCCGCATAGATCAGCACCTGGCCGACCGGTGTTTTGGCGTGGCCGCGCGTCGCATGGCTGACGGCGGCGCAGAGATTGCCGCCGGCGCTGTCGCCGCAGAGCAGGACCGGGCATTTGTAGGCGGCCGCAGCCCATTCGAAGGCGCTCAATACGTCATCGAAGGCGGCGGGGTGCAGATGCTCCGGGGCCAGCCGGTAGTCGACCGACACCACCTCGTAGCCGGTACGGGCGCAAAGCTCGGCGCAGACATCGTCATGGCTGTCCAGTCCGCCGAGGATGAAGCCGCCGCCATGGACATAGAGCACCATCGCGGCGTTGTTCGGCGACGCGTTGCGGTAGACGCGGATCGGGATATCGTGCGCTGGTAATGCAATGGTGGTGGTTTCTGCCGTCACGCCTTGCGGATAGCCGGCAAAGAATTCTCGGCACATGCGGTCATAGATCGCGCGCTGCTCGGCGATCGTGTAGTCGATCGTATCGGGCGGATAATAGGAATTGGTCTTCTCGATGAAGGCCCAGGTCCCGGCGTCGATGAGGGTTTTGTAGTCGGTCATGGCTGCTGAACGGACTGCGTCCTACCTGCCCTTCCACACCGGGTCGCGCTTTTCGGCAAAAGCACGAAAACCTTCCATACCGTCATCGGAACCGTAGAGGGCATCGACGGTCGGCAGCTGGCGGCGCGTCACCTTGTTCATCACCTCCTGGAAGGTAAGCGCCTCGGCAACGCGCGCCGTCTCCTTGATCGCGGCAAACACCAGCGGCGGGCCGCTGGCGAGCAGGCGGGCGATCTCCCAGACGCGGTCCTCGAGCTTCTCCTTCGGCAGGACTTCGTTGACCAGGCCCCAGCGATGCGCCTCGGCGACATCCATCCAGCGGCCGGTGAGCAGGAGGTCCATGGCGACATGGTAGGGAATGCGCTTCGGCAGCTTGATCGTCGCCGCATCGGCAAGCGTGCCGGCGCGGATTTCGGGAAGCGCGAAGGAGGAATGGTCGGAGGCGTAGATGAGGTCGCAGGACAGCGCCAGTTCGAAGCCGCCGCCGACCGCCATGCCGTTGACGCAGGCGATGACCGGCTTGTTGAGGTCGCGCAATTCCTGCAGCCCGGCAAAGCCGCCGACGCCATAGTCGCCGTCGACCGCATCGCCACCGGCAGCCGCCTTGAGATCCCAGCCGGCGCAGAAGAACTTGTCGCCGGCGGTCTTGACGATGGCGACACGCAACTCCGGATCGTCGCGGAATGCCTTGAACGTCTCGCCCATCAGCCGCGAGGTCTTGAGGTCGATGGCGTTGGCCTTCGGCCGATCAAGCGTAACTTCGAGGATTGTGCCCTCGCGCCGGGTCGAAATAACGTCAGCCATTCTTCTTTTCTCCAAGCACCAGCAGCGCGTCGGCGATCCAGGCGCCCTTGCCTTCGGCGCAGACGATTAGCGGGTTGATGTCGAGTTCCTCGATCTCGCCGGCATTCTGCTGCACGAAGGCGGCGATGCCCGATATCGCCTCGATGGCCGCCGCGACATCGGCCTTCGGCCGGCCGCGATAGCCTTCGAGCAGCGGATAGAGTTTCAGGCCGTGCAGCGCCGCCTCGATGTCGTCGCGCGTCGCCGGCAGCATCAGGGTGACGCTGTCGCGCAGCAGCTCGACCAGAACGCCGCCGGTGCCCAGCGTCATCACCGCGCCGAACATCGGGTCGCGGGTGAAGCCGACGATCAGTTCGGCGACGCCGTCACGCACCATGCGCTCGACATACAGGCCGGTGCCGAGCGGGCCGAGGTCATGGGCGGCGGTGCTGACGGATTCGGCATCCTTGAGGTTGAGCAGCACCGCGCCCATCTCGGATTTGTGGGTGACGCCCAAAGCCTTCAGTGCCACCGGGAAGCCCAACGCCATCGACGAGATCACCGCCTCGACGGCATTGCCGGCGCGTTCGCCCTTGGGCACGGGCAGACCGGCCTTGATCAGCCGCGCCTTCGCCTCGGCCTCGTCGGGCGTGACATGGCCGCCTACCGGCGCGCCGGATGCGGAGGTGTCGATCGGCTGCGCCTGCGGCTCACGCCAGGCCCAGCCGATGAAGGCTGCCGCCTGGGCGGCGTCCATCGCCTCGGAAATGCCGAACAGAGGCACCATTCCGCGCGCCATCAGGCCGGCTGTGTATTCCTCGGGCAGGTTCTCCGGCAGCGACGAGACGATCGCGCCTTGCGCCTTGTTGGTCTTGAGCGCCGATTCGAAGGCACGCAAGGTCGCCCACCAATCGGTATCCGAGCAGCGGTCTGGGCGCGGGAAATCGAGCACCAGCATGTTGAGGTCGAAGCCGCCCGACACCATGGCGGTGAAGGTGGCGGTCATCGCCGGCTCGTTGTTCCAGATGAAGGTGTGATAGTCGAGCGGGTTGGCCACCGCGACCAGCGGCCCGAGCGTCGATTTGACATGGGCGCGGTGCTTGTGGGTGAGCTCCGGGAAATTGACCCAGCGCCCTTCGGCGCTGTCGGCCATCACGGACGCCTCGCCGCCCGAACAACTCATCGACGACAGCCGGTAACCGGGCAACGGGCCGGTGACATGCAGCAGCTTCAGCGCCTCGATGAAGGCGGGGATGGAATCGACGCGGGCGATGCCGAGCCGCTTCAGGAAAGCACCTGATGCAGCATCGGAGCCGGCCAGCGAGGCGGTGTGCGACACCGTCGCCTGCCGCGCCTGCTCGGAACGGCCGACCTTCATGGCGATGATCGGCTTCTTCAACTCGCGCGCCCTGGCCGCCAACCGCTCGAAGCCGGCTACCGAATCGAAGGCCTCGATGTGCAGCCCGAGCGAGGTGACGCGCTCGTCCTCGATCAGGCCGAGCGCCATCTCGGACAGGCCGGTCTGTGCCTGGTTGCCGGCCGTCATCAGGAAGGCGATCGGCAGGCCGCGCTTCTGCATCGTCATGTTGATGGCGATGTTGGACGACTGGGTGATGATGGCGACGCCGCGGCCGCCCTCGGGCAGCCTGATGCCGCCATGCTGATCGGGCCACAAAAGCGCGCCATCGGCGTAGTTGATCAGGCCGTAGCAGTTCGGGCCGATGATCGGCATCTGGCCGGCTGCCGTGACCAGTTCGGCCTGCAGCCGTTCGCCGTCCTCATCATAGGCTTCGGTTTCGAGAAAGCCGGCGGCAAAGCAGACGGCGCCACCGGCGCCACGCTCGGCTAGTGCCTTGACCACCTCGATGGAGAGATGCCGGTTGACGCCGACAAAGGCGGCGTCCGGTGCGCCCGGCAGGTCGGCGACGGATCGATAGGCCTTGCGGCCGGCGACCTCATCCTTGGTCGGGTGCACCGGCCAGATTTCGCCGGCAAAGCCCATCTTGATCGACTGGGCGACCACGGCGGCAGCCTGCGCCCCACCGAACACGGCGATCGATTTCGGGCGCAGGAGACGTTCGAGTTTATGCATGGTCATCTTTTCGTTTGAGCACGATCTGGATCCCGGCTTTGGCGATCATGCTCTAAGCCCCGAACGGACGCAGCAGCGCCCGCGAAATAATATGTCGCTGAATCTCCGAAGTGCCTTCCCAGATGCGCTCGACGCGGGCGTCGCGCCAGATGCGCTCGAGCGGCAGATCGTCCATCAGGCCCATGCCGCCATGGATCTGGATCGCCTCATCGGCGACGAAAGCGAGCATCTCGGTGGCCTTCAGCTTGGCCATGGCCATGTCCTGATCGGTGACGGTACCCTGATCGTACTTCCAGCCGGCTTCGAACACCATCAGGTCGGCGGCCTTCAATTCCGTCGCCATGTCGGCGAGCTTGAACGACACGCCCTGGAACTTGCCGATCTGCTGGCCGAACTGCTGGCGCTGGGCGGCATATTCGACGGCATGGCCAAGCGCGCGCTCGGCGCGGCCGAGGCAGGTGGCGCCGACCTGCAGGCGGGTGGCGCCGAGCCAGGAATTGGCGACTTCAAAACCCTTGTGCACCTCGCCCAGAACCTGGCTCGCCGGCAAGCGGCAGTCGTCGAATTCCAGGATGGCGTTGGTGTAGCCGCGATGCGAAACGTTGCGGTAGCCGTCGCGCACGGCAAAGCCCTTGGTGCCCTTGTCGACGAAGAAGGCGGTGATCTTTTTGCGCTTGCCACGCGGCGAATCCTCCTCGCCCGAAGCCATGAAGACGATGGCAAAGTCGGCAAGGTCGGCGTGGGAGATAAAGTGCTTGGTGCCGTTGAGCACCCAGTCGTCGCCATCCTGCACGGCGGTCGCCTTCATGCCGCGCAAATCGGAGCCGGCGCCCGGCTCGGTCATCGCCAGGCAATCCCATTTTTCGCCGCGAATGCAGGGGAAGAGATATTTTTCGCGCTGCTCGGGCGTGCCGGCCAAGAGAATGTTGGAGGGACGCGCCACGCAGGTCCAGTGCAGCGCGTAGTTGGCGCGGCCCAGTTCCTTCTCGTAGAGCAGCCAGGTCACCGTATCGAGCCCGGCCCCGCCGACGTCGGCCGGCATGTTGGCGGCATAGAGCCCGGCTTCGATCGCCTTGACCTTGATCTCCTCGATCAGCTCGCGGCGCAGCACGCCGGTGCGCTCCACCTCGCGTTCATGCGGATAAAGCTCGTTTTCGACGAACGCGCGCGTCGTCTCGACGATGAGTTTTTGCTCCTCCGACAAACCGAAATCCATGGTCTCAGCCCTTCTTCTTTTTCTTTGGCTTGTCGGCTTTCCTCACCGGCTTGGTCGCCTTGGCCTTCTCCGCCGCCCTGGAGGCGGTCGGCTTCTTCGCCGCCAGCTTGGCGAGCTGCCTGGTGTAGTCCTTGTGCAAGGCGCCGGCGCCCCAGCCCTTGCCCTTGTTCTGCTTCGACAGCGCTTCCATGATGGCGACCAGATTGTCGTCGCGGATCTTTTCCAGCTCGCGGATCGACAGGCCGTGCGCCTGCTCGTCCGATTGGGTGGCGATCAGGTCGACCAGCTCGTCGTTGAATTCCGGCACATCCATCAGCTTGGTCCACGGCCATTGCAGGCACGGTCCGAACTGCGCCATGAAGTGGCGCATGCCGGCCTCGCCGCCGGCGACACGATAGACCTGGAACATGCCCATCTGCGCCCAGCGCAGGCCGAAGCCATAGCGCATGATGTCGTCGAGTTCCTCGACCGTGCAGATGCCGTCCTTGATCAGCCACAGCGCCTCGCGCCACGCTGCTTCGAGCAGGCGGTCACCGACGAAAGCCTCGATCTCCTTGCGGATGACGACAGGCTTCATGCCGATCGACGCATATATCTCCCTGGCGACCTCGATCGCCTCAGGAAAAGTCTGCTCGCCGCCGACGATCTCGACGATCGGCAAGAGGTAGACCGGATTGAACGGATGGCCGACGACCAGCCGCTCCGGATGCTTCTTCATCGCCACCTGCATGTCGGTCGGCTTGATGCCGGAAGTCGACGAGCCGACGATGGTGTTGGCCGGCGCATGGGCGTCGATTTCGGCCAGCACGCGGTGCTTGAGGTCGAGCCTTTCAGGCACGCTTTCCTGGATGAAGTCGGCGTCAGCCACCGCATCGGCAATGGTCTTGGCGTAGGTGAGCTTGCCTTCCTTGGGCAGACCGCCGGGCAGCATCTGCTTGTAGGCGCGGCGCGCACCCTTCATCACTTCGCCGACCTTGCGCGAGGCTTCCGGATCGGGATCGAAGATCGCCACGTCGATGCCGTTCAAGAGCAGCCGCGCCACCCAGCCCGCACCGATGACACCGCCGCCGATGGCAGCTGCCTTGTTGATGATGCTCATGCGGAGGCTCCGGTTCTTGTCCTGGCAGTTTCGGGATCGATGAGGGGCACACGCTCGCCGGCGCGGATGACGGCAGCGTCGTAGGCCTTGCGGGCAAAGACTTCGAGCACGAAGGGCCGGAAGAACTCCATCGGCAGCGTCTCGTAATCCGGGTCGAAACTCGACTGGTCCCAGCGCTCGCAGAACTGGTCGCAATCGTCGAAATAGGCATGCCCGGCGAAGCGGTCGCGCGCATGCCGGTTGCCGCCGAGATGATGGGCGTAATAGAGGCGCTGAAAGTCGCCGTGCTTTTACCCAGGTGCATTGCTCGCGCACGAAGGGTTTCAGGATCGCAGCCGCATATTCGTCGTGATTGTAGGGCGCGTAGATGTCGCCGATGTCGTGCAGCAGCGCGCAGGCGATCCAGTCCGTGTCGGCGCCGTCGCGCCAGGCCCGCGTCGCCGCTTGCAGCGAATGGCCGAGCCGGGTGATCTTGTAGCCGGACAGGCCCTCGTCAAGCTGCACCAGCGCGTCGAGCAGCCGCTCGCCGGTCCTGGCGGCGTAGTCGATCTCATGCGCGGTCAGGAACTCATAGTCTTCCCGGTCGCCATCCTTCATCGCGGTGAATTTGACGGTAGCCATGCCGACCTCCCCGGCCTGAGCCTACGCGGCGATCGGTGCGCGCTTGGTCAGATTGAGCTTCTGGCGCACTTCTTCCGGCCCGAGGATCCTGGCGCCGAGATTGGTGACGATGCTGGCCGCCCGCTCGACGAGCTGCGCATTAGTCGCCAGCACACCCTTGTCGAGCCAGAGATTGTCCTCCAGCCCGACGCGGACATTGCCGCCGGCCAGAACCGCCGCTGCCACATAGGCCATCTGGTTGCGGCCGATGGCGAAGGCCGACCAGTTCCAGGTCGACGGCACGTTGTTGACCATGGCCATGAAGGTGTTGAGATCGTCGGGCGCGCCCCACGGCACGCCCATGCAGAGCTGCACCAGGGCATCGGGGTTCAGCACCTTTTCCTCGACCAGCTGCTTGGCGAACCACAGATGGCCGGTGTCAAAGGCCTCGATCTCCGGCTTGACGCCGAGCGCCGTCATCATGCCGCCCATGGCACGCAGCATGCCGGGCGTGTTGGTCATGACATAGTCGGCCTCGGCGAAATTCATCGTGCCGCAATCCAGCGTGCAGATTTCCGGCAGGCACTGGCGCACATGTTCCATGCGGTTGGTGGCGCTGCCCATGTCGGTGCCTTTTTCATTCAGCGGCAGCGGCGCTTCCGGCGAGCCGAACACCATGTCGCCGCCCATGCCGGCGGTGAGGTTCAGCACCACGTCGACATTGGCGTCGCGGATGCGCTCGGTCACCTCGCGGTAGAGATGGACATCGCGGCGCGGCTTGCCGCTCTCGGGGTCGCGCACATGGCAGTGGACGATCGCCGCACCGGCCTTGGCCGCGTCGATCGCCGAATCGGCGATCTGCTTGGGCGAACGCGGCACGTGCGGGCTGCGGTCCTGCGAGCCGCCGGACCCGGTCACGGCACAGGTAATGAAAACCTCACGGTTCATCGCAAGCGGCATCGGTCTCTCTCCCAAATTCGACCATCATGCATGTCGCCCAAAAGTGGGAACGGGTTTTGGTACAACGACATGCACAGAAACTCCCCAACAATGACTGACTTGCGGGAAACTGTTTTGCGTTTTACGAAGTTGTCATGATCAAAAGCGAAAAACCTGAAATCTTTCGCGCCGAGCGCTCATCACTCAAGGTGACGCTGCTGGTGTTTTCGGGCTCATCGATCATGTGCGTGGCCTCGGCCATCGACCCGCTGCGCGCTGCCAACCGCATTTCCGGCGAAACGCTGTTCGACTTCAAACTGGTTTCGGTGACCGGCGAGGCGCCGATCACCACTTGCGGCCTGCCGGTGGCGGTCAGCGGCCGCTTCGATGCCACCGAAGTCACCGACGTGCTTATCGTGGTCGCCGGCTTTGGCACGCAGAACTATGCCACGTCGGCGCTGCTTGCCGGCCTGCGGCGCGCGGCGCGTGCCGCGCGGGCCTGCGGCGGCGTCGAGGCCGGCACCTGGCTGGTGGCACGCGCCGGCCTGCTGGAAGGGCGCAGCGCCACCACCCATTGGGAAGACATGGAGGACTTTTCCGCCGCCTTCCCCGGCGTCGATGTCCGTCCCGACCGCTATGTCATCGACGGTCCCGTCTTCACCTCGGGTGGCGCCTCGCCGACCTTCGACCTGATGCTGCACCTGATCCGCACGCGGCTCGGCATGGCGGTGGCACTCGATGTGGCGAGCGTGTTCATCTACGATCAGGCGCGCGCCGCCACCGACGCGCAGCCGCTGGTCTCGCTCGGGCGCCTCGACGGCTACGATCCCAGGCTGGCGCAAGCCATCCGGCTGATGGAAGCGCATGTCGACCAGCCGCTGACCATCGATGCCGTGGCAAAGCGCGCCGGCGTTACGGCGCGGACGCTGGAAAGCATCTTTCGCAAATCGATCGGCGAAACGCCTGGCGCCTATTACCTCAGGCTCAGGCTGGGTGCCGCGCGCCGGCTGGTGGTCGACACGCGCGTCGCCATGGCAGACATCGCCGGGCGGACGGGATTTTCGTCCGCCGCAGCGTTTTCCAGAGCGTTTTCAAGAGCTTTCGGCGAAGCGCCGGTGAGATTGCGCCGCGGCTGACCGCGACGACTACGCGGCGTCTTGACGAGCGCCGGCGCCGTCGATCTGTGAGCGCATCTGCCGCGCCAGATGGATCTCGAAGCGGCTGGCGACCGCGCGATCCCATTCATTCATGCGGCGCGTGCCATCCTTCGGATGCGGCAGCGCCATCAGCCGGTCGATGATCGAGCCAGCCTCGCCAGATGAGAGCAGGGCGTCGATTTCGCGTTCGTGCTGCATATCGGTTCGCCTCCTTCTTCCTGATTCCCGCCATGAGCCACACTATACGAAGTCCGTGACGGCTGTTTGAAGGCAAGAGCGAGGCGATTGAGGGGCGATGCGGGGCAGAACCGTGTCGTCGGCCCTGCCCGTCGCGCAAAGCCGTTCCGGGCAGCAATGTTTGGAACGGAATGAGACGGTTTTCGTGCTCAGACGTAGCGGTTGACGATGTTCTCGAGCAATTCCTGTCGGCCCGAGCGCGGTTGCGGCTCGATCTTTTTCTTCACCACGCGCTCGGCGATTTCCTCGAGCGTGCGCTTGCCCGACAGCATCGCCTTGGCCTCGGCGGAGTTCCAGCCGGCATAACGCTCGGTCAGCGGCCCCGACAGCGCCTTGTCCTCGACCATGCGGGCAGCGGCCTTGAGACCGCGCGCACAAGCGTCCATGCCGCCGATATGGCCGATCAACAGGTCCTGCGGGTCGAGCGACTGGCGCCGCAGCTTGGCGTCGAAATTGGTGCCGCCGGTCTTGAAGCCGCCCGCCAGCAAGACCTGGTAGTAGGCCAGCGCCATCTCCGGCACATTGTTGGGGAACTGATCGGTGTCCCAGCCCGACTGGTAGTCGTTGCGGTTCATGTCGATCGAGCCGAAGATGCCGAGCGCATTGGCCAGCGCCAGCTCGTGCTCGAAGGAATGGCCGGCCAGGATGGCGTGGCCCTGCTCGACGTTGAGCTTGACCTCCTTCTCCAGCCCGAAGCGCTTGAGGAAGCCGTACACCGTCGCGACATCATAGTCGTACTGGTGCTTTGTCGGTTCCTGCGGCTTCGGCTCGATCAGGATGGTGCCCTTGAAGCCTATTCTGTGCTTGTAGTCGACGACGAGGCTGAGAAAGCGTCCGGCCTGTTCCTGCTCGCGGGCAAGGTCGGTGTTGAGCAGTGTCTCATAGCCCTCACGGCCGCCCCACAGCACATAGTTCTCGCCCTTCAGCCGCTTGGTGACGTCGATGCAGCTTTTCACCGTTGCCGCCGCATAGGCAAAGACATCGGGATCGGGGTTGGTGGCTGCGCCCGACATGAAGCGGCGGTGCGAGAACAGGTTGGCAGTGCCCCACAGGAGCTTGACGCCGGTCTGTTTCATCTTTCTCGCAAAATAGTCGGCGATTTCGTCGAGGCGGGCGGCGCTTTCCGAAAAATCCTTGCCTTCCGGCCGGACGTCGGCGTCATGGAAGCAGAAATAGGGGGCGCCGAGCAGCGAAAACATCTCGAAGGCGACGTCGGCCTTGAGCTTGGCCAACTCCATCGTGTCGATGCCGCCGGCCTTGGCGAACCAGGGGCGGTCGAAGGTCTGGCCGCCGAAGGGATCGCCGCCCTGCCAGGCGAAGGAATGCCAGTAGGCGACGGCGAAGCGCAGATGGTCTTCCAGCCGCTTGCCGGCGACCACCTCGTCGGGATTGTAGAACCGGTAGGCCAGCGGATTGGTCGAATCCGGTCCTTCATATTTGATCTTCTGGATGTCGCCGAAAAATCCGCTGCTCATAATTCTTGTCCTCTCGATAGTTCGCCCTGATTACCTCAGGCGTAATTGGTTTCACGCTCACGCTGATCGAAAAGGCTCGTGTCAAAGCCACTCAACGAAGGAGACAGACCATGACCGACCTCAACGCTATCGCCGAAAACTACATCACCGCCTGGAACGAGGGTGATGCGGGCCGCCGGGCGGAATTGCTCAAGGCGACCTTCACCGAGGACGTCAGCTACCGCGACCCGGTCATGCAGGGCGACGGCCATGAAGGTGTCGCCGCACTCATCGACGGCGTGCAGCAGCGCTTTGCCGGCTTCCGCTTCTCGCTGAAGGGAACACCGGACGGGTTCGCCGATACGATCCGCTTCTCGTGGAACCTCGGCCCGGAAGGCACGGAACCCGTCATCGAAGGCACCGACATCGGCGTCATCGAGAACGGCCGGCTGAAGAGCGTTACCGGCTTCCTCGACAAGGTGCCGGCGCAGTGAGCCGCGATGCCGCGGCGTGGGCAAAACCCCGCTCACGCCGCGGCGCCCCTGATCGCCGGGTAAAGCGCCCGGTAGCGATGATAGGCATCGGCATAGGCGTTGATCAGCGCCGTATCCGGCTCGATGGTGGCGTCGGTGGCCGGCGCGGAGCAGACGGCAAGCGGGTCTGCGCCGGTCGCGGCAATCAGACCGAGTCGCGCGGCGCCGAAGGCAGCGCCGAAATCGCCATCGGCAGGAATGTCGACCGGCACCTGCAGCGCGGTGGCGATCGCCTTCAGCCAGTAGCGCGAACGCGAGCCGCCACCGATCGCCGTCACCCGCGTCAATGTCGTACCGGCCTTTTTCAACGCTTCGAGACTGTCGCGGAAGGCGAAAGCGACGCCCTCGAGCACGGCCTGAGTCAGCACGGCGCGGCTGGATTCGTGTGCAAGCCCTGTCAAGGAGCCGCGAATGGCGGAATCATTGTGCGGCGTGCGCTCGCCCGAGAGATAGGGCAGGAAGGAAACCCCAGTCGGCGCCTTGAGCTTTTCACCGAGTTCGGCGGTCAGTTCGCCGGCGCCCTTGCCGGTGATCTCGGACAGCCAGTTGAGCGAATCGGTTGCCGACAGGATGACGCCCATCTGGTGCCAGGTGTTGGGCAGCGCATGGCAGAATGTGTGCACCGCGCTTGCCGGATTGGGCAGATAGGAGGCGTTGGCGGCAAACAGCACGCCCGACGTGCCGAGCGAGACGAAGGCGTGGCCGGCACCCACCGTGCCCATGCCGCAGGCAGAGGCCGCATTGTCGCCGGCGCCGCCGGCAATCGGGATGCCGGCTGTGATGCCCCATTTCGAGGCCAGCTCGGCGCGCAGCACGCCGGCTTTCGCCGTGCCTTCGACCAGCGACGGCATCTGTTTCTCATCGAGCGAGGTGGCGGCGAGCAGGTCCGGGGACCAGCGCCGCCTGCCGACATCGAGCCAGGAGGTGCCGGCCGAATCCGACATTTCCGACATATGCTCGCCGGTCAGCCAGAGCCGCAGGAAATCCTTCGGCAAGAGCACCTTCGCCACCTTGGCGAACACGGCAGGCTCTTTGTTCTTCACCCAGGCGAGTTTTGGCGCGGTGAAGCCGGGAAAGACAATGTTGCCGGTGAGCTTGCGAAAGCGCGGATCGGCATCGAGCGCGGCCGCTTCGGCGTGGCTGCGCGTGTCGTTCCACAATATGCAGGGGCGCAGAACCTTGTCTGCGGCGTCGAGCAAGGTGGCGCCATGCATCTGGCCGGAGAGGCCGATGCCTTTCACCGCCGCGAGCTGTTTTGGATGCGATGTCTTCAGCTCGGCGATTGCCGTCTCGCAGGCTTGAATCCAATGGGTAGGATCCTGCTCGGACCAGCCGGGATGCGGTCGCGACACGTCGAGCGAACCATGGCCGGAGCCAACGACGTTCTGACCGGCGTCGATCAACAGCGCCTTGACGCCCGACGTGCCCAGATCGAGGCCGAGATACATGCATTCCTCCCACTGCCCTTAATTTTTTCGGATCTCGAAAAAATCTGGCTTGGCCAGTTTTTAAGGCAAGATTCGCCGCCGGTCAATTCTCGGACAATTCGGCGGCGCGTTGCGAAAACAATGCCGAGAGCGGGCTGTCCGGTCGCGCCAGTGTGCGTTCCGCCGTTAGCGCCCGCGACAGTGCATGGTCGCCGGAACGCAGCGCCGCCTCAATCAGCGTGAGATCGATGACGTCGCGCTGCGCGTGGCTGCCGCCGAAGCGCTGGGCGATGGCGCGAATCGGCCGGATCAGCCGTACCGTCTCGGCATAGTTGCCGTCGCCGAAGGCCTTGATGGCGAGCGTCAGGGGATGGCCGACATCCCGGGTGAAGGCGGCATTGTCGTCGCCGCAGCGCATCGCCTCGCGCTGCGCTTCGAGCAGGGTTCGGGCCGGCGCTTCGAGGCCGGCACCGACGAAGGCCATCATCGCGTGGGCATCGTTGAAGGCGTAATTGCCGGCGCCGGCCTTGGGCCAGTTGTCGGCGAGTGCGCTCCAGCGGTCGCCGACATCGGCCCCCCCGAGATGAAGCCGCCACAAGATCGCCGAGGCATCGACCATATTGAGCGCCAGCGTCGACGGCGTGCCGTAGATCGGCCCGTCATAGAGAGCCAGCACCTCGTCGGTCTCGCCGAGATCGTAGTGGAACAGCGACAGATGCCACCAATTGTGCACCTGCAGGAAGCTGTCCTTCGTCCACGCCTCCGGATTGGCGCGCATCCAGGCGATGCCGTCCTTTTGCCGGCTCTGCATTTCCATGACATGGGCAACGGCGTGCTGCGCCCAGCCGTCGCGCGGCTCGATGTCGACCGCAGTGCGGCCCAACCGCTCGGCGCGCGCGTAGTCGCCCATCTCCTCCAGCCCGAAGGCCTGCATGCCGAGCACGGCGTGGTAGCCGGGCATGTCCTTCTGCCAGGCGGGCAGAGCGCGGCCGATGCGGTCGCGCAGCATGCGGGCATTGCCGGTGAAGAAGTCGATCTGGTGCCCTGTCTGCAGCGCCACCATGTCGAGCGGGAAGTCGATGGCGACGTCCTCTAGCAATCGGGAGGCCTCATGCCAGCGACCGGCGGCGAGATGGCCAAGGGCCGCAACATGCGCCTGCTCGCGTGGGGTCGCGGCAAGCGGCAGCGCCGCCTCGTGACATTTCCTGGCCACCAAACTTGCCTCGCGCTCGGTGGCGAGACCGAAGAGATAGCCCTTGAACACATGCGCCATGACGAAATCGGGGTTTTCGGTGATGGCGCGGTCGGCTGAGGCGACCGGATCGCCGATGAAGCACTGCAGTTCGCGCACGGCCTGGGCGTAGGGCGCGAAGCCGGCTTCCGTCGCACCCGATAATGTCAGGCCGAATGCGTCCTTGACCGCCATGCTTAGCCCTCCATCAGATGCCGGATCTGACCTATCTTAGGCCAACAAGGGCTGGCACGCCAACCTGAGGTCCAGGCACTTCTAGGGGCACGTGAGGCAGGGCAGGCAAGTTCTCCTGCGTCAATTACCCGAGCGCATCGCCATGGTTGCGATGCCGGCGCCGACCAGCAGCGTGCCGCCGGTGCGGTTGAAGATGCGGATCGCCCGGGGATTGCGCACGACGTTGCGCGCCCTTGCCGCGATCAGCGCGTAGCCGAAGGCATTGGCGAAGGCGAGCGCCAGGAAGGTCGTTTCGAAGACCAGCATCTGCGTCCAGAAATCCGCGTGACGGTCGAGGAACTGCGGCAGGAAGGCGACGAAGAAGGTGATGCTTTTCGGGTTGAGAGCGGTGACCAGCCAGGCATGCGCCATCATCTTGGCCGCCGACACCGCGTCGGTGCGCGGCTCGGCCCTGAGCGCGCCGCCGGCGCGGAACAGTTTCACGCCGAGATAGATCAGGTAGCAGGCGCCGATCACCTTCAGCACCGTGAACACGGTGGCCGATGCCGCGAGCAGTGCACCGATGCCCAGCATCGACAGCGTCATGGCGGTGAAGTCGCCCAGCGCCACGCCGACCGCCATCGGCAGCGCCGTGCGCCAGCCCTGGCCCAGCGCATAGGACACGACCAAAAGGATGGTCGGGCCGGGAATGACGAGAAGAATGGTGGAGGAGGCGGCGAAGGCGGCCCAGTTTTCGAAGGACATCGATGTCTCCTTGAGCGCAAAGAAAAGGATAAATCCTTGGGTGCGCGGGAATGTAAAGAGGCTTCTTCGAAATGTCCGGCGGGCCGTTTCGCCCTGCTGCCGCGGGCAACTGCCGAACAGGGTTAAGACCAAAGTCCGGCCCTTCACGCTTTTTCAACCATGATTGGCGAAACTGCCCCTATCCGGCCGGACCGTGTTTCCCGCCGACAGCGTAGGGTTTGGGTGCATGCGTAAGCCGCAAAATCTGACGCCGCCAGCGAATGGCGACGCGATCGAAACCGAAAATCTGCTTTCCCGCCGCGCGGTGCTTTCAGGCGCCGGCGCGATGACGCTGCTCGGCATGGCCGGCTGCAGCCAGACGCTCGACCTGCCGCAGTTGCAACTCGACGACACCACCACCGGCTCGGTGCAGCCGATTCGTCCCGCGATCAGCGTCGACAAGAACATCACCGGCCCGGACGTGATGTATGCCTCGCTCACCGACGGCGGCTTCGAGGTGCCTGAGGTGCCCTACAAGAAGGTCAAGCCGGAATTCCGCCGCCAGATCGTCGTCGACCAGACCGGCGAGGCGCCCGGTACCATCGTCGTGCATCTGCAGGAGCGCATGCTCTATCTGGTGCAGCCGGGCGGCGAGGCGATCCGCTACGGCGTCGGCATCGGCAAGGACGGCTTCCGCTGGTCCGGCCGCGCCAACATCCAGTACGGCAAGGAATGGCCGGTCTGGACCCCGCCGCCCGAAATGATCGCGCGCAAGCCGGAGCTGGTGAAATGGCAGGCCGGCCAGCCCGGCGGCCTCACCAACCCGCTCGGTGCAAGAGCCCTCTACATCTACCAGGACGGCAAAGACACCGGCTACCGCATCCATGGCTCGCCCGAATGGTGGAGCATCGGCCAGGCGATGTCGTCGGGCTGCGTGCGCCTGATCAACCAGGACATCATCGACCTGTACAGCCGCGTTTCCAAGAAGAACCCGGTCGTCGTCGTCTGACGCTTCCGCCAGTCGACTCTCCCGTTGCGTGATCCGGCAAGACAGGCGAATGTGCCTGCGAAGCCCATTGCTCAGGAGAGATGAAGCATGTCAGGAACGTTTGTGATCGCGCAGGGCGGCGGACCGACCGCCGTCATCAACCAGACCATGGTTGGTGCAGCACTGGAGATCCGCAAGCGGCATCCCGGCGCCAAGGTCCTGGGCTCGATCCACGGCGTGCGCGGC
The DNA here is from genome assembly GCF_964252735.1 of Mesorhizobium sp. LjNodule214. Taxonomy (NCBI): domain Bacteria; kingdom Pseudomonadati; phylum Pseudomonadota; class Alphaproteobacteria; order Hyphomicrobiales; family Phyllobacteriaceae; genus Mesorhizobium; species Mesorhizobium sp. LjNodule214. Next base: position 1,198,064 of record NZ_CAXUPE020000001.1, on the reverse strand, counting down.
ATTCGTGACGGCAACTATGCCGACCTTTCGGCCATTCCCGAGGAACAGCTCAGGCTGATCGCGGCGACGCCAAGTGCGGCGCTGGGCTCGACACGCGACAAGCCCGACGCCGCCTATTGCGAGGTCATCCTCAACGGCCTGAAGAAGGCCGGCGCCGACGCCTTCATCTATATTGGCGGCAACGATACGTCCGGCACGCAGCAGATCCTGACCGATGCCGCCGGCGGCACGATGGCTTTCGTGCATGCGCCGAAAACCATCGACAACGACCTCGAGGAGAACGACCACACGCCGGGCTTCATCTCGGCGGCCGAGTTCGTCGCCGGCGCCTTCCTCTCCGTCGATCTCGATTTCCGCGCCTTGCCCGGCATCTATGTCGGCATCGTCATGGGCCGGCACGCCGGCTTCCTCACCGCCGCCGCCGCCGCCTGGCAGCTCGATCCGGACAGCGGCCCGCATCTCGTCTACGTGCCGGAGCGGCCGTTCTCGGCAGCCGGTTTCATCGACGACGTGCGCGCCACGCTCGACCGCCACAAGCGCTGCATCGTCGCCGTGTCCGAAGGCGTCAGCACCGCCGACGGCAAGGCGCTGGTCGAAAGCCTGGTGCCGCCGGAGAAACTCGAGCGCGACGCGCACGGCAACGTCAAGCTGTCGGGCAGCGACCTGCCGGCAGCGCTCGAGCGGGCGCTCGCCGAAGGGCTGCCGGGCAAGCGGGCGCGCGTCGATGCGCTGGGCTACATGCCGCGCGGCTATGTCGGCGCCATCAGCGCCGTCGACGCGCAGGAAGCCTTCGATGCCGGCGCCTTTGCGGTGGCGGTCGCCGAGGAGGGCGGCGGCTCGGTGGCGCTGCAATATGACGGCACGAAGACCGTGCTGAAGAAGGTGCCGCTGAAGAATGTCGCCGGCAAGACGCGCCACATGCCCGATGATTTCATGAAGGCTGACGTCAACCAGCTGTCCGAGACCGGCATGGCCTATCTGAAGCGGCTGGTGCCGGAAAAATACAAGGTCGGAAAGCCCTTCGTTTGATGAACGACCGCTTGGTGGGCGACTGGTTCAGCAAGACCGGTATCGACGCCAGGACGACGATGCTGACCGAGCCGTTCGTGCATGATTTCGTGCGCGCCAACATCTGGCATCTCAAAGGCCGTGACGTCGACCTGCTCGTCGACACCGGCATGGGCATCTGCCCGCTGGCGCCTCAGATCGACACGCCCGCCGGCAAGCCGCTGCTGGTCGTCGCCACTCATGTCCATCTCGACCATGTCGGCTCGCTGCACGAATTTCCGCTGCGGGCGGGACCGGCAATGAGCGCCGGAAAATTCGACAGCATGGATGAGGCGGTGACCTACGCCTACATGTTCCACAATCTCGACGGCGCCGTCTCGAAATTGCCGGCGCCCGGCTGGAAAGCGGCCGACTACAGGATCCCGCCGGCACCACTGACGAGGACGCTTGCCGAGGGCGATGTCGTCGATCTCGGCGACCGGCAGTTCAAGGTGCTGCACCTGCCGGGACATTCGCCCGATTCGATCGCGCTGTTCGACGAGGCCGACGGCCTGTTTTTCGCCGGCGACGCCATCTATGACGGTATGCTGGTCGACGACTTGCCGGATTCCGACCGGGCCGCCTATCGCCGCACGATGCAGCGGCTGCTCGACCTGCCGACCCGCATCGGTCATGGCGGGCACGGGCCGAGCTTCGACGGCAAGCGGATGCGAGAGATCGCCTCGGCCTATCTCAGGCGCACCAACGGGCGTTGATGCCCTGCCACCTGTCGTCTGACGACATTGTGATCGGTCAGTGTGCGGACATTAAATCTTCGTAAGATGGCACAAAAACCCTAATTCGGACCCATCCAGACCCTAGATGCAGGGCTGTCGATCCGGTCGGCTGCCATGCCAGGCGAGACGGGCAATCGCGACCATCGACACGCCGGATGGCCGGTTTCCCACACAGAAAAGGCGGCCGCGGCGCCGGATCAACTCTCGCCCGGACAAACGACCATGTCAGATATCCTTCGCAGACATCGCGTCGCGGCCTTGCTGGGCGCTGCGCTGATCCTATCCCCCTTCGTGGTGTCCTTCGCAGACAGTGCGAACAACATGGGCGCAAGCAGCACCGTTCCGACAACCCAGACCCCCGTCGCCGGCATAGAGGCGCCGAACGGGTCGTTCGCCCCGATCGTGGCCGCCGACAAGCCTGCGGTGGTGACCGTCACCACCGTCATGAAAGCGCAGCCGGAAACGATGAGCGAAGACTCACCCTTCGACGGCGGTTCGCCCTTCGACGACTATTTCCGCCAGTTCTTCGGCGACCAAGGAACTCCCATGCCCAAGACCCCGCCGCAGCAGCAGCCGCAGCGCGCCGAGGCGCTTGGGTCCGGCTTCATCGTCGGAGCCGACGGCACCATCGTCACCAACAACCACGTCATCGATGGCGCCACTTCGATCAAGGTGCGTCGGCTTCGCCATCCCGTCGGACCAGGCCGAAAAGGTGGTCGCCAAGCTGATGAAGGGCGGCGACATCCAGTACGGCTATCTCGGCGTCCAAATCCAGGAGGTGACGCCGGACGTCGCAAGCGCCATGGGCCTTGACCATCCCGGCGGCGCGCTGGTTTCCGAGGTCACCGACGGATCGCCGGCCGCCAAAGCGGGGATCAAGACCGGCGACGTCATCACCAGCTTCGCCGGCCAGGAGATAAAGGATCCGAAAGACCTGTCGCGTGCCGTCGCCGATGTAGCGCCGGGCGCCAGGGAAACGCTCGATGTCTGGCGCGACGGCAAGGCCATGCAGATTTCCGCCGATGTCGGACGCAACAGCGATGATGCGAAGACCGCCTCGGCCGAAGGCGATGACGGCAAGTCCCAGGAACAGGCCTTGCGCGTGCCCTCGCTCGGCCTGGGCCTCACCGACCTCACGCCGGATATTCGCGAGCAACTGAACCTGACCGACAGCCAGCGCGGCGCGCTGGTCGAGCGCGTCAATCCGGACAAGGCGGCCTCGGCGGCCGGCATCCAGCCGGGCGACGTCATCGTCGGCGTCGACCAGACACCGGTGAAGAACGCCAGGCAGGCAAACCAGGCGATCGCGCAGGCCGGCAAGTCCGGCAGGAAATCCGTGCTGCTGCTCGTCGATCGCGGCGACGCTCAGATCTTCGTCGCAGTGCCCTTCGCCGCCGGCTGAGGACGAGCAACACAGGCTTGCCGCGTCTGCGGCGAGCCGGTTGGGGCCGGTAAGATTCCTGTTGCCCCCCGGGATTTCTTCTTGAACACTGGCTGAGGTCGATTTCGGCCGCAGCGCAAACGGATTGTCCCGATGGTTACCCGCGGCTTCTTTTCCGGACGAAAGCCCCCGACGGTCACGGACGCGCGCATCCCGCCCGGGCAATATCTCGAGCAGGGCTTTCCCGTGCTGTCGGCCGGACCGACACCGCGCGTGCGCACCGAGGATTGGTCGTTCACGCTCAAGCACGGGCCGCGGCCGACCAAGAAATGGAACTGGGCCGAGTTCAATGCGCTGCCGCTGAGCAGGATGACGCGCGACATACATTGCGTGACTGCGTGGACCAAGTTCGACACGGCATGGCAAGGCGTGCTGGTCGACGACATCCTCGCCGATGCCGGCATCGAGCCGCCGACCGCCTTCACGCTGGCGCACTCGTTCGACGGCTACGCCACCAATGTGCCGGCAAAGGACCTTGTCGCCGGCAAGGCCATGGTGGCGCTGCTCTATGAAGGCAAGCCGATCACGCCGGACCATGGCGGGCCGGCGCGGCTCCTGGTGCCGCATCTCTATTTCTGGAAATCGGCCAAATGGCTGAACGGGCTGCAGTTCACCGAACGCGACGAGCCGGGCTTCTGGGAATTGCGCGGCTATCATATCTATGGCGACCCGTGGCGCGAGCAGCGCTATACGGACGACCTATGAGCGAGGCTTCGGCGGCGCAATCGCCCTGGCAGACGGCGAAGATCACTCGCATCGAAAAGCGCACGCCGCGCGTCACCAGTTTTTTCTTCCGGCTGTCGCGGCCCTTCGTCCACCAGGCCGGGCAGCATGTCGATGTCCGGCTGACAGCGCCGGACGGCTACCAGGCGCGGCGCTCCTATTCCATTGCTTCTGCGCCGGAGAGCGGCGGGACGATCGAGTTGGCGATCGAAAGGCTTGAGGACGGCGAGGTCTCGCCCTTCTTCCACGAGGTCGCGGCTGTCGGTGATGAGATCGAATTGCGCGGTCCGCTCGGCGGCCATTTCATCTGGTCCGACAGCGATGGCGGGCCGATCATCCTGGTCGGAGGTGGCTCCGGCGTGGTGCCGCTGATGGCGATGGTGCGCCACCGGACGGCGCGGAAATCCTCCGTGCCGGTCGCGCTGGTGTTTTCGGCGCGGATCTGGGACGAGGTGATTTTTCGCGATGAGCTGATCGGCCTCGACGACCGCCGCGACGGCTTCGAGCTGGTGCTGACACTGACGCGCGAGGCCGCACGGCGGCCCGAGGACTATTCGCGGCGGATCGACGCCCAGATGATGATGCAATCCCTGACGCGACTGCCCGAGCCGCCGAGGCTTGCCTTCGTCTGCGGCTCGAACGCCTTCGTGTCGGCCGCCGCCCAGGCTTTGATCGATGCCGATGTCCCGGCCGGCCTCATCCGCACCGAGCGCTACGGGGTGTGAGCCGCCTGCCTTTCAGGCCTCGATTTCGAGCGCCGACAGAGGCTTCGAGCAGCAGGCAAGGATAAAGCCGTCGTCGATCTCGTGATCGAGGATGCCGCCATTGTGGCTCATCTCGACGTCGCCCGAAACCTTCTTCACCTTGCAGGTTCCGCACAGGCCGAATTCGCAGGCCGCGGGGATCCTGACGCCGGAGGCACGCGCCGTCTGCAGCACGGTCTGCCCGGCGACGCATTCGGCGTCGACATCCGAAAGCGCGAAGCGGATCGGGGTCGCGGCCTCGGCAGACACTCTGGTGCTGCCGTCCACTGGTACGGCAAACGGCGCGGGTATTTCCTCGACCGCGGGAGCGGCAAAGCTTTCCTGGTGGTATCTGGCCATGTCGAAGCCCGAGGCTTCGAGCATTCCGCGCACCGCGCGCATGAATGGATCCGGGCCGCAGCAGAAGATTTCGCGCTCGCGGAAATCGGGCGCCAAGAGCGGCAGCCGGATGGCGTCGATGCGGCCCATATGGCCGAACCAACCTTCACGGCTGGAGCGCTCCTCGATCATGAAGCCGAGCGACAGGCCGGGCATTCGGCTGCCCAGCAATTCCAGCTCCTTGCGGAAGATGATTTCTTCCGGCCGGCGCGCGCAGTTGACGAAGCCGACATCGGTCCATGGCGCGCAGTCGTTCAACCAGCGCAGCATCGACATCATCGGCGTGACGCCGGAGCCGGCCGAGATAAGCAGATACTTTGCCGCAGGATGGCTGTGGAGCGAGAAGTCGCCCACCGGCCCGTAGGCCTTTACGTGGGTGCCGGGCTTCAGATGATCGAACATCCAGCGCGTGCCGACGCTGCCGGCCTGTGCCTTGACCGTCACCGCAATTGAGAAGGGCCGTGACGGCGACGACGACAGCGTGTAGGTGCGCATCAGCGGACCGTCGGCGGTCGGCAGTTCCAGCGTCACGAACTGGCCCGGCTTGTAGCGGAACCAGGTCTGGTTGTCGGAGCGGAAGGTGAAGGTCTTGACGTCGGGCGCCTCGTCGGCGACGCCGATCACCTCCAGCACCTGCAGCCTGTCGTTCCAGGGCGCCATCTCGTCGAGGTGGCGGTAGAGGCCGAGATCGGTCATCGCATTCATCCCCTCACCCCTCAGGCGACATTGCGCAGCGCCGGCCGGCCGCCTTCGGCAAGGCGCGGGCCGATGAAGGACGCGTACCATTCGACGAACTGGATGACGCCGCCCTCATGCAGTTCCGAATAGGGGCCGGGCTCGTAGGCCGGCGACAGGATGCCGAAGGCGTTTTCCTCGACGATGCGGCGATCCTGGTCGTTGGTCTCGGTCCAGACATGGGTGAGTTCTTCGAGGTTGTAATCGACGCCCTCGACCGCATCCTTGTGCACCAGCCACTTCGTCGTCACCGCGGTTTCCGTGGCGCTGATCGGCAGCACGCGGAAGGTCACCGCGTGGTCGATGAGGATGTGGTTCCATGTCGTTGGGTAGTGATAGTGCATCAAGGTGCCGATCCGATCGGCCGAGACCGTGTCGGACAGGTTCTTTGTCACCGCGCGCTTGCCGTTCATCGTGTAGCTGACGGCATCGCGCAGCAGCGGCGCGCGGGTGGCGCGATATTGTCCGGCCGGGTCGATGCGGAACTTGCTCGGCAGGCCCGCCGCCTCGCATTTCGCCCAGTGCGCCAGCATTTCGGGGTCGCTGTCGGCGCCTTGCACGCCGGTGACCGTCGGTGCTTCCGGAAAAGTCTTGCACAGTTCGGGATGATTGCCGGCGCAGTGGTAGCACTCACGGTTGTTTTCCCAGACGAGCTTCCAGTTGCCCTTCTCGACGATAGTCGATTCGAAGGCGACCTTTGCCTCGCGCAACCGGTGCGGCAGGAGGTAAGGCTCGATCATCGCCCGCATCGGCGCGAAGTCGGCCGGCTCTTTTGCCAGGCAGATGAAGATGTAGCCGCCGACGCTTTCGCAAGCGACCGGCTTCAGGCTGAACTGGCTCTTGTCGAAACCATCGGCCATCTGCCGGGCGAACAACAGCCGGCCGTCGAGTTCGTAGGTCCACTGGTGATAGGGGCAGACCAGCTTTGCCGCAGTGCCCTTCTCGGCGTTGCAGACGCGGCTGCCGCGATGGCGGCAGGAATTGTGGAAGGCGTTGATCTTGCCTTGCTGGTCGCGCACCAGCACGACTGGATAGTCGCCGATCTGGGCGGTGATGAAGCTGCCGGGCTTCGGCAGTTCGCAGTCATGGCCGATGAACAGCCAGTCGCGATACCAGATCAGCTCCATGTCGAGCTTGAAGAAATCGGCGTCGGTATAAAAGGGCTGTTCCAGCGAGTAGCCCTGCTTGCGGCTGTGCAGCAGCCTCAGCATGTCGTTGCGCGCATCCATGTCCTGTCCTTATCGTTTAAGGACTGAACTGGTGGTGATGGAGGAAAGACCGGCGGCAATCCGGCGGCAGACCGGACATGCACCATCCACCTCTTGACCGCCCACCGCGATCAGTCGAGTCTAGAAATCTCCGGCTGGTTTCCGGGCTCTGGAGTGTCCTTGCGGACGGTCGCGACACCTTCCCAGGCGGATTGCCCAGTGGTCTCCCGTTGCGACTTGAACTCCACCACCGTTGCGGGGGCAGCGCCGGGTTTTGACCGGCTTCCCAATTCTCCGCTTCGTCGGCGACGAGGCAGCACCTGAGATGAATTGATCTAACCATGACGGCCGGATTGCCGGCGGTATGAAAACGACATCGCATCCATGTGTCGCGACACGGATGGTGATTACCGCAGCCAAACTCCAGGGACGCCGATTTCCGCTTCTGCCGCACTTGGTGCCCGTCACGAATCGCTCGCGATCGGGCTTTAGCCGGCGTCAAAATGGTTAACAGTATCGAAAAGTGACTATTAGCAGATTCTAAAATCGAACCGAACGGTTCGTTTCTGTTGACGGTGCGTGCAGGACGGTGTGAACGCTGGCACTCCGACACAGTTGGTGATGCATAGGCGGCTTTTTGATAACCAATTGATAAAGTTGATAAAAGGTTCGGTGGTAGTAGGCTCTGGTACAATTTCAAGATGCAGAGTCATGGTCCACACGGAACAACTTCGTGATTGGAAACCGCCACCTGGCTTTCCCACATCGGGGCTGTCCGAACGACGCGAATTCCTTCCCAAGACACGCCGCTAGACGGACGGAAAACTGAAATACTGGAGTATTTAAAAATGAAAAAGATTGTTCTCACTGCCGCCGCCCTTCTGGCCATTTCCGGCAGCGCCTTCGCAGGCAGCGACAACTATGGCTCCAATGGCGCCGACCAGCCCGTTGCTGCAGTGGACAGCTCGTACACCGCTTCGATCAAGAAGTCGGAACCGGCCACCGAGAAGCCTGTCGACCAGGGCAGCGACCGCAACCTGTTCGGCAACAACTAACAGCCGATCCCAAGACGCAGAGCGGCGGTCAAGCCCGCCGCTCCGGGAACTGAAAATCCAGGAGCACCCAAAATGAACAAGATTGTCCTTACTGCCGCCGCGCTTCTGATCGCCGGCGGCAGCGCCTATGCCCGCAACGACAGCGTTGGTGCGAGTGCCGTCAACAAGCAGACGACCGCCAACATCGACACCACGCAGACCTCGTCTGTGCGTAATACCGGCTCGCCGGTCTACAAGCTGCTGAACTCGTCGGGCGACGTGCAGAAGTCCGCCTCTCAGGGCAGCGACCGCAACCTCTTCGGCAACAACTGACCGCCGAGGTCGTTAGCAAAACAAGAGCGGCGGGCTAGGCCCGCCGCTCTTGTTTTTATGTTTTTATGCAATGCCAGATGGCCTGTCTTCAGGCCGCCTTCACTTCCGGCGCGTGGAGCGAGAAGGAGTGGCCGTCCGCGTCGAAGATATGCAGGTCGCCGGCGTCCGCGCCCAGCCGCAGCGTCGTCCCGCGCTTGACCTCGACATTGCCCGGCATCTTGGTCACCAGCGGCAGGTCGGCGCGGCCGATATCGACATAGACGAGCTGAACCTCACCGAGCTGCTCGACATAATCCACCGTTCCCTCGAACAGATAGTCCGCGCCGGTAGCAATCACCAGATCCTCCGGTCTGACGCCGAAGCTGACCGCAGCGCCTTTCGCCGATGCCGGCGTGGCGATCGGCACCGTCGCCTTGCGGCCGCCGACATGGCTGACAATGGTCGGGTTGCCGGTCTTGTCGATCGTCGCCGGCAGGATGTTCATGGCCGGTGAGCCGATGAACTGGGCGACGAACAGATTGCCCGGCCGCTTGTAGAGCTCCATCGGCGTGCCGACCTGCTCGATATGGCCTTCCTTCAGCACCACGATGCGGTCGGCCAGCGTCATCGCCTCGACCTGGTCGTGGGTGACGTAGATCATCGTCGTATTCGGCATCGATTCCTTCAGCTTGGCGATCTCGATGCGGGTGGCGACGCGCAGTGCCGCGTCGAGGTTCGACAGCGGTTCGTCGAACAGGAACACTTTCGGATTGCGCACGATGGCGCGGCCGATGGCGACGCGCTGGCGCTGGCCGCCCGACATCGCCTTGGGCAGCCGGTCGAGATATTTGGTCAGTTGCAGGATCTCGGCCGCCTGCCGCACCCTCTTGTCGATCTCGGCCTTGCTTTCCTTGCCGATCTTCATCGAGAACGCCATGTTGTCGTAGACCGTCATGTGCGGGTAGAGCGCGTAGGACTGGAACACCATGGCGATGCCGCGCTTCGACGGCGGCACATCGTTCACCACCTCGCCGGCAATCTTGAGCTCACCGGAGGTGATCTCCTCCAGCCCGGCGATGGATCTCAGCAAGGTCGACTTGCCGCAGCCCGAAGGGCCGACAAAGACGATGAACTCGCCCGACTTAATGTCGAGGTCGATGCCGTGGAGAATGTGCAGATTGCCGTATGATTTCTTCACCTGTCTCAGCGTGACATCGGCCATGATTTCCTCCTGGTGGTTTCCCTGCGAATTAATCGATGCGCCCGAACCAGGCGCCGTAGCCGCCGAGGCGGACCGAGCCTGTGCCAGACTGTCCTGAAAAGCCGTGCCCGGGCAAGGGCTGCAGCGCTTGGCCGCCGAGGGCGACCTCGGCCGGTTTGCTGCCCAGGTTGAAGACGCAGACGACCTGTTCGTTGCCCTCGCGGCGGGTGAAGGCGACGGTGTCGCCCTCGCTTTCGATGAAGGTGATGTCGCCCTTGGCCAGCGCCGGATGCTGGCGGCGAAAGGCGAGAAAGCGCCGGTAGTGCTCGAGCAGCGAGTTGGCGTCGCCCTGCTGCACGTTGACTGCTTGCGAGAGATGCTTGCCGGGCACCGGCAGCCAGGGCTTTGCGGTCGAGAAGCCGCCGTTCCTGGCGGCGGCATCCCATACCATCGGCGTGCGGCAGCCGTCGCGGCCCTTGAACTCAGGCCAGAAGCGGATGCCGTAGGGATCCTGCAGGTCCTCGAACTGGAGCTCCGCCTCGCCGAGGCCGAGCTCCTCGCCCTGATAGATGCAGACCGAGCCGCGCAGCGACATCAGCAGCGCCGAGATGACCTTGAGATAGGCGGTCGGATCGGCTTCTCCGGCGGCCCAGCGCGAGGCCGGCCGCATCACGTCGTGGTTGGAGAAGGCCCAGCACGACCAGCCATCGCTGGCGACCTTGCCGAAGGCTTCCAGAACCAAGCGTACTTTGGCGGCGCTGATCTTCTCCGGCGCCAGGAAGTCGAACGAATAGCACATATGCACGCGCTTGCCGCCGGCGGTGTAGGCCGCCACCACTTCCAGCCCGCGCTGCGAATCGCCGACTTCGCCGACCGCGGCCTGTGCCGGATACTCGTCGAGCAGGGCGCGGAAGCGTTCGAGGAAGCCGAGATTTTCGGGGCGGCTCTTGTCGTATAGATGGTCCTGGTAATTGTAGGGGTTGACTGCCGGCGCCGTCTGGTCGTTGCGCTCTTCAGGCGGCAGCGGCGGGTTGTTTTCCAGCCCCTGGCTGTGGAAATAGAAATTGATGGTGTCGAGGCGGAAACCGTCGACGCCGCGCTCCAGCCAGAAGCGGGTGACGTCGAGCAGCGCGTCCTGGACCTCCGTGTTGTGGAAGTTGAGATCGGGCTGCTCGGCCAGGAAGTTGTGCAGGTAATATTGCTGGCGGCTGGTGTCCCATTGCCAAGCCGAACCGCCGAAGATCGACAGCCAGTTGCTGGGCGGCGTGCCGTCGGGTTTTGCATCGGCCCAGACATACCAGTCGGCCTTCGCATTGGTGCGGCTCGAGCGGCTTTCCTTGAACCACGGATGGATGTCGGCGGTGTGCGACAGAACCTCGTCGATCATCACCTTGAGGCCCAGCCGGTGCGCTTCGGCAGTCAAGGCGTCGAAATCGGCCAGCGTGCCGAACATCGGATCGACGTCGCAATAGTCCGACACGTCGTAGCCGAAATCCTTCATCGGCGACTTGAAGAAGGGCGAGATCCAGATGGCGTCAACGCCGAGCGAAGCGATGTAGGGCAGCCGTTGGACAATGCCTTTCAGGTCGCCGATGCCGTCGCTGTTTGAGTCCTGATAGGAACGCGGATAGATCTGGTAGATCACCGCGCCCCGCCACCAGTCACGATCGACGGCGGGGTCCGGTCTGGATGTCACCTTCAAAGCCGATTGCATTGCTCTCAACCTCCTTTCACCGAGCCGGCAAGCAGCCCGCGTACGAAATAGCGCTGCAGCGAGAAGAACACGATCAGCGGCACGATGATGGTCACGAACGCCGATGTCGTGAGGATCTCCCAATCGCCGCCGCGCGAACCGAGCAGCGCATTGAGCTTGGCGGTCAGCACGATCTGATCCCCCTCGGTACCGAGGAAAACCATCGCCACCAGAAGATCGTTCCATACCCACAGGAATTGGAAGATGGCAAAGGAGGCGAGCACCGGGAAGGACAGCGGCAAGACGATCTTGACGAAGATCTCGAAATCGCTGGCGCCGTCGATGCGCGCCGATTCCATGATCTCGCGCGGCAGACCGGCAATGTAGCTGCGCAAGAGATAGATGGCGAAGGGCAGGCCGAAGCCGGTATGCGCCAGCCAGATGCCGAGATAGGTCTTCGACGGCACGCCGAAGAAAGTGCCGACGCCGTTGTAGAGCTTCAACAGCGGGATCAGCGACATCTGCAGCGGCACGACCAGCAGGCCGATGATGACCGCGATGAGCAGCGCGCGGCCGGGAAAGCGCATCCAGGCCAGTGCATAGGCGGCGAAAGCCGCGATCAGGATCGGGATGACGGTCGCCGGAATGGTGACGGTCAGCGAGTTCATGAAGGAGCGGCCGATGCCTTCCGAAAACAGCACCGTCTGGTAATTGTCGGTGGTGAATTTCGGCGGCGCCGACGAGGCATAGTAGACGCGCTGACCACGGTCGCCCTCGAAGGCTTTTGGCGAGGCCATGACGAACGTTCCGTCGGCGTTGAGCTGCAAGGTCGCGCCGTCGCCGAGATCGGCGGTCGTGCCGGCGGGGTATTGCGTCGGCGCGGCCGACTTGACGCCGAAGGCGCTGATGTCGCGGGCAGCGCCATCGCCGAAGATGTTGCCGGCAAGCACGAACTTGCCGTCCTTTTCGACTTGCGCCGAGGCCGGCGGCAGCCGGCCGGCTTCGGTCTGGCTGGAACTGGCGAACGAGTTCCACCAGCCGGAGGCGATGATCTGGTCCTTGTCGCGCAGCGACGAGACGAGGATGCCGAGCGTCGGCACGGTCCAGATCGCCACGAAGATGAGCACCGCGATGTGGACGCCGAAGCGGCTGGCAAACGACTTTCCGGTTGCGACGGCCATCTCAGTGCCCTCCCGTCTCTTTGTTGGCCTGGCGGATGTTCCAGACCATGATCGGAATGACCGCGATCATGATGATGATGGCGATGGTGGCGCCGCGGCCGAAATCGCCGCCGCCGCGGAACATCCAGTCGAACATCAGATTGGCCAGCACCTGGCTGTTCCACTGACCGTTGGTCATGGTCAGCACGATGTCGAACACCTTCAGCACCAGGATGGTGATGGTGGTCCAGACGACGGCGATGGTGCCCCAGATCTGCGGCACCATGATCTTCCAGAATATCTGGAACGGGTTGGCACCGTCGATGACGGCGGCTTCCAGCGTTTCTTCCGGGATGCCGCGCAGGGCGGAAGACAGGATGACCATGGCAAAGCCGGTCTGGATCCAGATCAGGATGATCATCAGGAAGAAATTGTTCCAGAACGGCAGCGATATCCAGACCTGCGACTGGCCGCCGAAATACTGGATGATGGCATTGAGGAGGCCGATCTGCGTCTGGCCCTCGCCGCGATATTCGTAGATGAATTTCCAGATGACGCTGGCGCCGACGAAGGAGATCGCCAGCGGCAGGAAGATCAGGCTTTTGGCGATCGTGCCCCACCAGATCTTGTCGGTGAGCACCGCGATGATCAGCCCGAGGAAGGTGCAGGCTGCCGGCACCACCGCCAGCCAGACGATGTTGTTGAGGATCGAGTTGCGGAACTCGCGGTCGCCGAATGCCCATTCGTAGTTGGCGAAGCCGACGAAATTGCCGCCGCCACGATCGAGGAAGGACAGCCGCAGCGTCTCGACCACCGGGTAGATCAGATAGATGGTGAGGATGATCATGGCCGGGCCGACGAACAGCCAGGGGCGGATCATGCCTTGCCGGCGCAGATTGTCGATGGCTGCTGCACCCTGGACGCCGCGCGACGGGAAAATGATGTCCACAAGCTTGTTGGCGCCCCAGAAATAGGCGACGCAGCCGCCGACGCCGACGATGATGACGAATATGGCCGAAAAAATCTGAGTCGCCATGGGTCCCTCTCCCCTGCGCATGATCCGCCGCTCGAGAAAAAGCCTTGGCGACGGGATCACGAGCCGATTCAGTTGTGAAGCGCGAGCGGGTGCCAGTCGGGTTCTCGCCGCGGCAGGCCACGCTTCATGCCGGAACTCTATGCTTCACGAAAAACGCTACAGTCTGGCCGACGATGGGACCCGGGCCATCGAGGCCCGGATCCAGTCAGGACGGGTAAGCCTACGATCGGCGGCTTACTTGATCGCGTCCCAGCTCTTCTGGATGTCGGTGGCGACATCCTGGGCCGACTTGCCGCCGACCAGGTCGATCATGCCGGTCCAGAAGGAGCCGGCGCCGATCTTGCCGGGCATCAGGTCGGAGCCGTCGAAGCGGAAGGTCGAGGCGTTGGCCAGGATCTCGCCCTGCTTCTTCAGCGCATCGCTGGCATAGGCATCCTTGTTGACCGACTTGAGCGGCGTCACGAAGCCGCCCTGGGCCATCCAGATCTCATGGGCGAGCGGCATCTTCAGGAATTCGATGAAGGCGCGCGCGGCCTTGCTATCCTTGGTAATCATGGCGAGCGTTCCGGCGCCGAGCACCGGGGTGCCAAGCTCAGGCTTGGAGGCGTAAGGCGGGAAGTAGAAGAAGTCGGCGTCCTGGCCAACCTTGGTGCCTTCCGGGAAGAAGGTCGGGATGAACGATGCCTGGTGGTGCAAATAGCATTTCGGCGGCACCGCGAAGAGGCCCTTCGGGCTGTCGCGGAAGTCGGTCGCGGCAACCGCCTTGGCGCCGCCGTCGACCATCTTGTCGTCGGTCGCTATCTTGCCGAAGATGTCGATGGCGTTGACGACCGCCGGATCGTTGAACGGGATCTCGTCCTTCACCCATTTGTCGTAGGTTTCCGGGGGTTGGGTGCGCAGCATGATGTCTTCGACCCAGTCGGTCGCCGGCCAGCCGGTGGCGCCGCCGGAGCCGAGCCCGATGCACCACGGCGTACCGCCGTCGGCGATGATCTTCTTCTCGAGTTCGGCCAGTTCTTCCTGCGTCTTCGGTACCTTGTAGCCGGCTTCCTCGAAATTGTCCGGCGAGTACCAGACCAGCGACTTCACGTCGGCCTTGTAAGGGAAGGCGAAGAAGCCCGGCTTGCCGTCCTTGTCCTTGAATGTGCCGAGGTCGACCCAGGACTGACCGGCGCCGTAATTGTCCTTGACCCATTTGGCGGTGTCGTCGCCGAGCGGCGTCAGAAGGCCCTTGGAGGCCAGGTCCTGGATCAGGCCGGGCTGCGGCAGCACGGCGATGTTGGGCGGGCTGCCGGCCTGGGTGTCGATGACGATCTGCTGTTCGTAATTCTCGGACGAGGAGTATTTGATCTCAACGCCGGTGGCGTCCTGGAAATATTCGAGAACGGTGCGCACAAGGCCTTCGTCCTCGCCGCGCCACGGCCCGAAGATGGTCAGCGTCTCACCCTTGAGGTCGACCTTCTTCAGCTCTTCGTAATTCGCCCAGTTGAAGCGCGGATCCTCGCCCGGCTTGAACTTCAGTTCGGCTTGCGCCGGCAGGCTCAGAGCGAGCGTTGCGAACGCAGCGCCCAGCAGAAGCATTTTCTTCATCGCTATTCCTCCCAGTGGTCATGAACACCCGGACGGAACCTCCATTCCGCCCGCCGACGCCGCAGGACTGTGACTCAGTCAGAAAGGAACCGCAACCTTTCGAAGAGCCTTCCAAAGCGCTTTGGTCTTTTTGATCTCGCCATTGAATCGCTCGGGAGTCAAGAGGGTGGCTGGCTAATCGATTTAGTTTCGGCAAATAAGCGAGAACTAAACTGCACTGCAGCACAGTTTTATGGCGACGCAACAGCAATTCTGCTTCAAACTGGCCAGACCAGTGCGTATGCTCGCTCTGTTCGGCGGCGCCAGCCATGGCGCCGCTTGGATTCAAAATTAAAAGCGCTTTGAGGCTTGGAGGCCTCCGGTGAACCTGAAGCAGCTCTCGCATATGCTGGCGCTTTCGCAGACCACGGTAAGCCGCGCGCTGAACGGCTATCCGGAGGTCAACGAGGAAACGCGGCGCCGCGTGATGGACGCCGCCAAGCGCCACGGCTATCGCCCCAACCCGAGCGCGCGCCGGCTGGCGACCGGCAAGACCGGAATGATCGGCTATGTCCTGCCGACCGGCGCCGCCGTCGAGATCGACCCGCATTTCGTCGAATTCCTCTCCGGCCTCGGCGACTATGCCCGCTCGCACGAGCTCGACCTGGTGCTGTCGCCGGCCGACGCCGACGACCAGGAGACCACCTACCGCCGCATCGTCGCCAACCGGCAGGTCGATGCCGTCTACATCTCCTCGCCGCGGCCAGTCGACCGGCGAGTGGCGCTGCTCAATACGCTCGGCATCCCCTTCATCGTCCACGGCCGCAGCGAAGGCTTCGGCTTCGACTACCCTTTCACCGACATCGACAATGAAGGCGCTTTCCACGAGGCGGCGCGGCTGCTGATCCAACTCGGCCACCAGCGGCTGGCGCTGATCAATGGCGACGACCGCGAGACCTTCGCCATCCATCGCGAGCGCGGCATGCGCCGGGCACTCACTGCCAGCGGGTTGACGCTCGGCGAGCGCCATATCTGCTCCGTCACCATGACCGAGGAAAACGGCTATCGCGCCGCCCGGCGACTGCTCGAGCAAAACGAGCCGCCGACGGCGATCGCCTGCTCCAGCCTGATCATGGCACTGGGCGTCGTGCGCGCCGTGCGCGATCTCGGCCTGACCATTCCGGGCGACCTGTCGCTGATCGCCCATGACGACGTTTTTCCGTGGCTGAAACCGGAGAATTTTTCCGTGCCGCTGTCGACGACGCGATCGTCGATCCGCCTCGCCGGCGCGCGCGTCGCCGAGCGGCTGGCGGCGCGAATATCAGGGCTGGAAGAGGGCGCCCGCGGCGAGGTCTGGCCGGTCGACCTGGTGGTCAGGGGGTCTGTGGCTGGCGCGCCGGCGTAGAGGTCCAGAATGACCGCGTTCGATCCCTTTGCGGACGTCTGCCACCTCGTTCATAAAAACCGCTTTAGAGATTGCAAAACCCCCGGTAACTAGTCGTCCAATCCCCGTTGAGCCAATTTCACTTGATAGACGCTTCTCGGATGCCTTCTCCGTCGCCATATGTTGAGAGAATAAATCAGTATAACATATCCGAATAGTGCGACCAAACTCCACAGGCCGCCAAGCCTGTCGATCGAGATAAAAATCATCACAAATGCGACTGCGACCATGGTGTAATATAATACCGAGGACCAGACATATTTTTCCATTTGAGAGCTACTCATCTATCAACCTTGTTGTAGACAACTCAATTCACAATTCGATTGGACTATTCCTTCGCCCCTTCTGCGGCCTTGGTATCCAGCAGGCCATAGCCGAAATCATTGTCGCGGCCCTTGGGGCCGAGATCCCTGGCCGTTGCCGCCAGCGCCTTCTCGATCTCGTCGGCCGAGCGGTCGGGCGCGATGTGGATCAGATTGGCGACGGCCCCGCTCACGATCGCCGCCGCGAACGAGGTGCCGGTGACCACTTCGGAGCCGGCGCCGCTCGGTGCCACCATCTCGACGCCAGGCGCCGAGATGAACACATAGGCGCCGCGATTGGCCTGCGGCATCAATCCGTCCTTGGCATCGGTGGCGGTCACGGCGATGACACCGTCATAGGCTGCCGGGTAGCCATAGGGTGCCTTCGGCCCGTTGTTGCCGGCGGCGGCCACCAGGACGATGCCGAGCGCACGGGCATTGCGGCAGGCGATGCCGAGCAGGTCGTTCTTGGGGCCGACGAAGCTCATGTTGATGATGCGCACATCCTGTTCGGCCGCCCAGTCGAGCGCCGCAAGAATGACGTCCATGGTCGACTTGCCGCCCTCGAAGGCGCGGGCGTGGTAGATCTTCGCTCCCGGCGCCATCCCCTTCAGCGCACCGACGCCGGCGATCAGGCCGTCGATCGAGGTGCCGTGATCGCGCTTTTCGATCGGCACCTCGGGCATGGCGTCGAACTGATCGGCGATGACGCCGGAGAGCGCCGGATTGCTGTCGTCGATGCCCGTGTCGATCACGGCGACGCGCACGTTCTCGCCGCTGGCCTGTTTCTCGTCGAGCTCGATGCGGTCGAAGGCATAGTTGACGATGCCGGCCGCCTGCTGCAGCGAATAAACATGGTTGGGCTCGCGCCGCCTTGTGCGGCCGTCGGCGGCCATCTGCGCCAGCACGACGCCGACCGGACGGCCGTCGAGAATGCCGAAGCGCGCCAACGTGGTGCCGAGCAGCCGCGACTGGCGCTGCGAGCGGACTTCGAGGCCGAAGGAAGCGGCGATCTGCTGCACGACGCCGGCATCGCCGTCGACCGTCACCAGCACCTCGTCGGGCACGTGATCACCGACGATGGCGCGCTGCGGCTCGGTGGCGACGAGATCGGTCGGTGAAATGACCGGACCGCCCGGCACGGCGGCCGGAACCACCGGTGCATCGGCGGGCGCAGTCGGCGAAGGCAAAGCGCTGGCCGGGTCGCGACGCGGGTCGGGCGTCGGCAACGGCGTCCCGCCGCCGCCGGCAGGATTGGGGAACAGGTCGACGATCAGCGCCGGGAGGAAGACCGTGCCCGTCGCGGCAGGCCCGGCGCCTGGCGTTCCGCCGCCGTCCTTTGCGCAATCGGCGCCGGCCGCATTCGTCCGGTCGAGACAGTCGGTTTTCGTCTGCGGCTGGTTGGGATCCTTGCTCTGCGCAAAAACAGGCGTGGCGGCGATTGTCGTCGCCGCCAGCAAAAATCCAGCAAATCCGATGACAGCTCTTTTTTGTTTGAGCATGATCTTTTCCGAAAACCGGAATCCACTTTTCGGGATCATGCTCTAGCCGCCACTCGCCGGTTTCCTTCCCTCGATCACAGCTTCCGCGAAAGGCTGGGCGGCAATAAGGCTGACCAGTTTCTCGTAGTCGGCAGCGGTCTCGGCCGCTATGGCGATGCGGAAGACGCCGTCGGCGGTCGGCCCGCCAGCGACCTTCAGCCCATTCTGGCCGAGAAAGGCCGCAATATCCGACATCTTCGCCTCCGGTTTGAACTTCACCAGCGCGAACGGCATTTTCGCCAGATCGTCCTCCGTGCCGGCGATTTCAAAATCATTGCCCTTGCCGCCGGGCTGCACGAAGGACTGCACCATGACGAGCGCCAGCAGCACCGCGGCCGCGGCCCAGGCGACGCCGACCGGCACCGCCATGAAGCGGTTGAAAGCCTGCGCCAGCCATGATTGACCTGCCGGAGCGCGCGCCGGGCCGGCCTCGGCGTCAAGCGCCTTGGCAAAGCGGCTGAGCGCATCGGCCGGCGGGCGGATTGCCTCGTTGGCGGCGGCGGTGCCGGAAAATTCGGCCTCGGCCTCGCCCAATGCGGCAAGTGCCGCCGGGTCGGTCGCCAGCCATTCCTCGACGGCCTCCAGTTCGGCGCCTTCCAGCGAGCCGTTCAGGTAGAACGGCAGCAGCGTTTCCATCTCATCGCGGCGCGACATTTTTTCAGCGGCGCTCATGGCCACCCCCTGTCGTAACCGGCGGCCTTGAGGGCCTCGCCGAGTTTCTTGCGGGCGTAGAACATCCGGGTTTTGACGGTGGCGACCGGAATGCCGAGCACCTCACCGATCTCGGTCACCGACTGCCCATGGTAATAGGCAAGGTCGATCACCGTGCGGTGCTCTTCCGGCAGCGCATCGATGAACCGCCGCAGGGCGGCAGCCTTGTCGTCCTTCATGGTGACGACTTCCGGCGTGTCGGCGCTGTCGGGGATCTGCGCCGCGTCATCGTCGTCGATCCAGTCTTCCTTTTTCTTGCGCAGCAAGGACAGCGCCTTGAAGCGGGCAATGCCGAGCAGCCATGTCGAGACTTCCGAGCGTCCTTCGAAGCC
The DNA here is from genome assembly GCF_964252735.1 of Mesorhizobium sp. LjNodule214. Classification (NCBI taxonomy): domain Bacteria; kingdom Pseudomonadati; phylum Pseudomonadota; class Alphaproteobacteria; order Hyphomicrobiales; family Phyllobacteriaceae; genus Mesorhizobium; species Mesorhizobium sp. LjNodule214. The sequence goes on along the minus strand of NZ_CAXUPE020000001.1, from coordinate 1,178,696 downwards.
CGGCGCCTGGCGCCAGAGCTCGAGAAATACCTCGTTCGCGATATCGTCGGCCATCATTTCCGATCCCGTCTGGCGCACCACGAAGCGGTAGACCCGCGCGTGGTGGCGCATGAACAGGAGCCGCACGGCGGCCCTGTCGCCCTTCGCGACCCGGTCGACAAGCGCGCGATCGGTCTCCGTCGCCGCCGTCATGGCCGGTCGAGCCGCCTGGCTCCTGTCTGCTCTGTCGCCGATCGGTCCAAAAAGGTTCATCCTCCGCCAAGGAATTTTGGGAGGCTAACCGAAGAAGGTGAGTGTTGCCAGAGGCGCGCCTTTTTCCCCTCTCCCCTTGTGGACTGGAAGCGCGGCCGCTCAGCTCAAGAACGGCTTCGCCTTCATCGTCCCCGGCACCGGCACGCCAAGCCGCTTCAGCACCGTCGGCGCCAGCTGCAACTGGTCGAGCAGCGTATCTGCCTGCGGTCCTTTGCCAGGCCCGAAATAATACAGCGCGAAATCCTGCATCTCGTCGTCATGGCCGCCATGATGACCGCGATCCGTCTGGCCATGATCGGCGGTGACGATGACCTCGTAGCCGGCGCCGCGCCAGCCCGGCAGGAAGGCGGCCAGCATGGCGTCCATTGCGTAGACGGCATGGTCCATCTCGTGGCAGTCGTGGCCGAAGCGATGGCCCATCGAGTCCAGCGTGCAGCTGTGCAGGATGCCGTAGTCGATGCCGTGGCGCCTGGTCAGCATGGTCAGCGTCGCGAACAGATCGACGTCGCTCGGCGTCATCTGGTTCTTGAGATTGTAGCCGGTCATGGTGTGGAAGCGTCCATGCGTGATCGGCCCGCCCGGTTCGTCGAACTCCATGTCCTCGACCAGATCGAACGGATAGGACCTGAAGAATTCGGACCAGTATGAATGGGTGACCGCGCCGGTCTTGCCGCCGGCCCGGCTGACCTCGGAGAAGATATCCGGCTGCTTGACCCGGAACCGGTTCTCGTTGGACAGCACGCCGTGCACCTGCGGCGACACCCCCGTGTGGATCGAGGCATAGCAGCAGGCCGAGGTCGACGGCAGCACCGAGCGCATCTTCCACACGCGCGCCTCGCCCGACTGCACCCAGCCTTCGAGATTGCCCATCAGCCGGCGCCAATTCCGATAAGGCACGCCGTCGAGGACGATGAGCAGAAGTTTGGACTCGAGCGCCACAGGCTGCTCCATGCGATCTGGCCGTTGAGATAGAAGCGCCGTGCAACCATCGGGCAGCACGGCGCTTCGGATTAATCAAACCAGGCAGGAACTGGCGTCGCCCTAGTTGCCCGCGCTCGCCATGCGCCGACCCTTGATCGCCTTTTCCAGCCAGCCGATCTCCATTTCGGGAACCGATGACAGCAACAGGTCGGTGTAGGCGTCGAAGGGCGGCGTCAGCACCTTGCTCTTCGGCCCATAGCGGACCACCTCGCCGCGATACATCACCGCGATCGAATCGGCGATCGACTTCACCGTCGCCAGATCGTGGGTGATGAACAGATAGGCGACGTTCTCCTCCTTCTGCAGCTCGAGCAGCAGCTTCAGGATGCCGTTGGCCACCAGCGGGTCAAGCGCCGAGGTCACCTCGTCGCAGATGATCAGCTTCGGCTTGGCGGCGAGCGAGCGGGCAATGCAGACGCGTTGCTTCTGGCCGCCTGAAAGCTCGGCCGGGTAGCGATCGGAAAAGCCCTTGCCCATCTCGATCTTGTCGAGCAGCTCGGCGACGCGCTTGTCACGCTCGCGACCGCGTATGCCGAAATAGAATTCCAACGGCCGGCCGATGATGGTGCCGACGGTCTGGCGCGGGTTCATCGCCACGTCGGCCATCTGGTAGATCATCTGCAATTGGCGCAGATCCTCCTTCGGCCGGTCGGCGAGCTTGTTGGCAAGCGGCCGGCCGTCGAAGGTGACGGTTCCTTCCTCAGGCGGCAACAGCCCGGTGATGGCGCGCGCCAGCGTCGACTTGCCGGAGCCGGACTCGCCGACGACCGCCAGCGTCTGGCCCGGATAGATGTCGACCGATACGTTCTTCAGCACCTTGATGTGGCTGCGGCCATAGGCGGCGGTGACGTTCTTGACCGACAGGAACGGCGTCGTGCCGGGCTTCTGCTCATGGTGCTCGATCTCGTGCACCGAGACCAGCGCGTTGGTGTATTCCTGGCGCGGTTCCTTGATGATCTGGCGGGTGCCGCCCCATTCGACCAGGCGGCCGTGGCGCAGCACCATGATCTCGTCCGAGACCTGGGCGACGACGGCAAGGTCGTGGGTGATGTACAAAGCCGCCACATGGGTGTCGCGGATGGCGTCCTTGATCGCCGCCAGCACGTCGATCTGCGTCGTCACGTCGAGCGCCGTGGTCGGCTCGTCGAAGACGATCAAGTCCGGCTCGGAACACAGCGCCATTGCCGTCATCGCGCGCTGCAGCTGGCCGCCCGACACCTGGTGCGGAAAGCGCTCGCCGATTGTTTCGGGGTTCGGCAGGCTGAGCTTCTTGAACAGTGCTACGGCGCGCTTCTCGGCCTCGGCGCGTGTCGCCGTGCCGTGCAGCAGCGTCGCTTCCACCACCTGGTCCATCAGCCGGTGCGCCGGGTTGAAGGCCGCAGCCGCCGATTGCGCGACATAGCAGACCTCGCGGCCGCGCAGCTTGCGGAAACCTTCCTTGCCGCCCTTGAGGATGTCGCGGCCGTTGAGGATGACCTCGCCGCCGGTGATGCGCACGCCGCCGCGCCCATAGCCCATCGACGACAGGCCGATGGTCGACTTGCCGGCGCCGGACTCGCCGATCAGGCCGAGCACCTTGCCCTTCTCCAGCGTCAGCGAGACATCGTGGACAAGCACAATGTTCTTTGGCGCCTCGCCCGGCGGATAGACCGTGGCCTCGATGCGCAAATTGCGGATGTCGAGCAGCAGGCCGGATTTCGCTTTGCTGTCAGCCATCACCCGCGCCCTCCCTTCAGGCTTGTCGTGCGGTTCAGCACCCAGTCGGCGACGAGGTTGACGGAGATCGCCAGTGCTGCGATCGCCGCGGCGGGAATAAGCGCCGCCGCAATGCCGAAGACGATGCCGTCCTTGTTCTCCTTGACCATGCCGCCCCAGTCGGCATCCGGCGGCTGTACGCCAAGGCCGAGGAAGGACAGCGTCGACAGGAACAGCACCGCATAGATGAAGCGCAGGCCGAGTTCGGAGACCAGCGGTGACAGCGCGTTGGGCAGGATCTCACGAAAGATGATCCAGGCCTCACCTTCGCCGCGCAACTTGGCGGCTTCGACATAGTCCATGACGTTGATGTCGACGGCGACAGCGCGCGACAGGCGGTAGACGCGGGTCGAGTCGAGAACGCCCATCACCAGGATCAGCGTCACCAGATTGGTCGGCAGCACGGAGAGCACGACCAGAGCCATGATCAGCGTCGGGATCGACATCAGCAGGTCGACGAGGCGCGACAGCAGCGTGTCGAACCAGCCGCCGAAGACCGCCGCCGAGAAACCGAGGATGGCGCCGAGCGAGAAGGACAGCGCGGTGGCGAGCACCGCGATGAACAGCGTAATGCGGGCGCCGTAGATCATGCGCGACAACAGATCGCGGCCGAGATTGTCGGTGCCCAGCCAATGCGCCGCCGACATCGGCTCCCAGACGTCGCCGACGATCTCGCCATTGCCGTGGGGTGCAATCAAGGGTGCGAAGATCGCCGCCAGCACGAACAATGACGTCAGCACGATGCCGATCAATGCCGGGATGGGGATGCGTTTGATATCGAGCATACCCGCCCCCTTACTTAGGATGTCTGAGACGCGGATTGGCGACGATCGCCGCTATGTCCGCGATGATGTTCAAGCTGATATAGACGGCGGCGAAGATCAGGCCGACCGCCTGCACGACAGGCACGTCGCGCTTGGTGACATGGTCGACGAGATATTGCCCCATGCCGGGATAGACGAAGATCACCTCGACCACGACGACGCCGACGATCAGGTAGGCGAGGTTGAGCATGACGACGTTGATGATCGGTGCAATGGCATTGGGAAAGGCGTGCCTGCGAATGACATTGAAGGCCGATAGGCCCTTTAACTCCGCCGTCTCCACATAGGCCGACTGCATGACGTTGAGGATCGCCGCGCGCGTCATGCGCATCATGTGGGCGAGCACCACCAGCGTCAGCGCGGTGGCCGGCAGCGCGATCGCCTGTATGCGCTCGCCGAACGGCATGCCGTCATAGACGGTCGAAATGCCGGGGAAGATCTGCCATTTCACGGCGAAGAAATAGACCAGCACATAGCCGATGAAGAACTCGGGAAACGAGGTCGATGCGAGCGCCAGTCCCGAGATCAGCTTGTCGACCCAGCCATTACGGTAACGCACCGCGATCAGGCCGAGGATGATCGCCAGCGGCACAGCGACGATCGCCGCCCAGAAGGCGAGGAACAGTGTGTTCCACAACCGTCCCTTGATCGACGTTGCAATATCCTGGCCGCTCGACATTGCAGTGCCGAGATCGCCGGTGACGACACCGCCAAGCCAGTGGAAATACCTGACATAGGCAGGGTCGTTCAGGCCGAGCTGCTCGCGCAGATTGGCGAGCGACTCCGGCGTCGCCGACTGTCCGAGGATGGCTTGCGCGACGTCGCCAGGCAGGATCTGTGTGCCGGCGAAGATCAGGACCGATACGGCCAACAGGAGAAGGATGCCCAGCGCAACGCGCTGGGCCGCCAGTTTCACGATGGGTGAGGACATCTCGGCAAGGCCAGGCTCAGGCTTCGAGCCAGCACTTCGCCAAGGCGTAGCCGTTCATCAGCTCTTGATGCGGATCGTCGACCCAGCCGCCAACCTTGGCGCCCGTCGCGTCGATGAACTGGTTGAACATCGGCAGGATCAGGCCGCCTTCGTCGCGCACCATGACGGCCATGTCGTGGTACATCTGCTTGCGCTTGGCCTCGTCGAGTTCGGCGCGCGCCGCCAGCACCATCTTGTCGAAATCCGGACGCTTGAAACGCGTGTCGTTCCAGTCGGCCGTCGACAGATAGGCGGTCGAGTACATCTGGTCCTGGGTCGAACGCCCACCCCAGTAGGAGGCGGAGAAGGGCTGCTTGTTCCAGACCTCGTTCCAATAGCCGTCGCCGGGCTCGCGCTTGAGCTCGATCTTGATGCCGGCCTTGGCGGCGCTCTGCTGGAAGAGCTGGGACGCGTCGACGGCACCCGGGAAGGCGACGTCCGAGGTCCTCAGCAGCACGGTGCCGTCGTGACCCGACTTCTTGTAGTGGAACTTGGCCTTGTCGGGATCGTACTTGCGCTGCTCGATCTCGATGAACAGCGGGTAGGAGGCGTTGATCGGGAAGTCGTTGCCGAGCGAGCCATAGCCTCGGAGGATCTTGTCGAGCATCTCCTCGCGGTCGATCGCCAGCTTCAACGCCATGCGCAGGTCGTTGTTGTCGAACGGCGCCGTGTTGCAATGCATGATGAAAACATAGTGGCCGGGACCGGCATGGTTGCGGATGGTGACGCCGGGCAGACGCTTGATCAGGTCGACGATCTTCGGCTCGACGCGGTTGATCATGTTGACCTGGCCGCCCTGCAGGGCCGAAGTGCGCGCCGTCGCGTCGTTGATGACGATGACCTCGATCTGGTCGGCATGGCCCATCTTGTCGCCCTGCCAGTAGTTGGCGAAGCGCTCGGCGCCATGGCGCACGCCGGGCTCGTTGGTAACGATCTTGTACGGGCCAGCGCCAATGCCGGCATCGGGCTTGTCCTTGCCGCCGTTGGGCTGGACGATCAGGTGGTAGTCGCTGAGCAGGTAGGGAAGGTCGGCGTTGGCCTCCTTCAGCGTCAGCACCACTTCCTTGCCGCTGGCCTTGATGCTCTCGATGCCCTTCATGTAGCCGAGCGCGCCGGACTTCGACTTCTCGTCCGAATGGCGCTCGAGCGTCGCAGCGACGTCCTCGGCGGTCACGGTCTTGCCATTGTGGAATTCGACGCCGTCGCGGATCTTCAGCGTCCAAACCTTGGCGTCGTCCGACGAGCCGATCTCCTCGGCGATGCGGTTCTCGAGCTTGCCTTCGGGGGACAGCTCGACGATCATTTCGCCCCAGCACTTGCCGAAGGCGAACGGCACCTGCGTCATCATCAGCGCGGGGTCGAGGCTGTTGGTGGATTCACCGCCGACCAGGCCGGCCTTCAGCGTGCCGCCCTTGACCGGGCCGGCGGCGCGCGCCGCGCTCGACAGCAGTGAGTTGGCGAAGGGGGCAGCGACGCCGAGAGCGGCGGCGCGGCCGAGAAAATCACGACGGCTGAGTTTGCCCGATGCAACGCGGCGGCTCAGATATTCCAGTTCATTGGACATGATGAGTTCCTCACTCTGTTGGTTCGACCTGAATGGTCGTTTTCTCGTTTCTTGTGAGGAGAATAATGACCGCAAGGGAAAGCAGTAAGCAAGACCGAATGCGACATGCCGTGGCGTAAATCGCACCTCGCAATTGGACCGATCGGGCGAGCACTCACAGCAGCGCGCGGGGGATTTTCTCCTCGAAGTTGCGCTCGAAAACCAGCTTTTCGCCTTCATAGGCTTCGATTCTGGCGCTAACTGTGAAGCTTTGTGCGTCAGATCGCATCTCAGCCAATGTTTCGGTGCGCACCGACCATCCATTTCGCGACAAGGTCTGCGTCCAGTGGGTCTTTCCAGACGCTGACAGCGGATCGTCGGGATGGATCGCCCATGTCTCGCGCGCGACGCTGCCATGGGCGAGGCCGTGCTGGAGATCGCGCACCTCGCCGAAATCGTCCGTTATGGACAGCGTGACAATGCCGGTCTTCTCATCGCGGTCGATATGGCGTTCGGAATTGGCGGGCCGAATCGTCTCCGTCGCCCAGGGCGTGGCTCCTTCCGGAGCTGCGAACGTGATCTCGTCGCCTTGAGCCGGAGGGCGCAGCGGCAGCGTCAGCGTCGCGGCCTTGAGCTCGAGACGGACCGGTTCGGGCGACGGCCAGATCATCGGCCAATAGGCGTTCGACACGGCAACACGCAAACGGTGGCCGGCCGGCACGCGGTAGGCGCATTGGTCGAGCACGACCCTGGCGGTGGCGGGCTCGCCCGGCACCAGCGGCTCGGGGAATTCATGCGAGTTGCGATGCGTCAGGTTGAGCACGCCGTAGGAGATCAGCTCCGAGGCGCCGTCGGGATGCACATCGCATAGGCGTACGGCAATGTTCGCCTGGGGCCGATCCGCCTTGAGCCAGGCAAGAACTTCCGGCGCGCCGACGATATCGATCGCTTCGCCGAGCGGCGGCTGATCGAAACAGACCGACAGCGCATCGTCCGGACGTTGGTCGCCGGGCAGTTCCGGGCCGAAGGTGAAGGGAAAATATTCGCCGCCGGCAAGGCCGCAGGACTGCGGCGAGGCGATGATGACCGGCCTGTCGCCCTCGGCGATGAGTTCGATCGTGTGCGCCTTGATGTCGGGCGATGGCCAAAGCTGTTCGGCGATCCAGCGCCCCGGGCGCTCGGGATGCCAGCGCGCGGGACGGACGCTGTCCATGACATAGGCGCGATAGGCGGGATCGGCATCGAGGCCGGTGTCGAGGCCCTTCAGCCAGCGGTCCCACCAGCGCAAGGCTTCCTGCAGGAAGCCAATGGCGGGCTGCGGTCCAGCGTAATGCGGGTATTTGTGGATCCACGGGCCGACGATGCCCTTAACCGGCGCCTCGATGTTGCCGACGAGGTGGGAAATCGTGTTGCGATAGCCGTCGTGCCAGCCGCCGATCGACAGCACGGCGGCATGGATGGCGGAATAGTCCTCGCAGATCGAGCCACGTTTCCAATAGGCGTCGCGGTGCTGGTGTTTCAGCCACAGCGGCGCCAGGAATGGCTGGTTCTCCAGCCGGGTCAGCCACAGATCGCGCCATCGGTTGTCACCGGCGATCAGCGGATCGGGCGGCCGTGACGAATAGGACAGCATGGTCGAGGCCCAGCCGAAATTCTCGATCAGCAGGCAGCCGCCCTTGTAATGGATGTCGTCGGCATAGCGGTCGACGGTCGAGCACAGGCTGATCACCGCCTTCAGCGCCGGCGGCTGCATCGCCGCCACCTGCAGGCAGTTGAAGCCACCCCAGGAAATGCCCATCATGCCGACCTTGCCGTTGCACCAGGGCTGGGAGGCCGCCCAGGCGATGACGTCGCAGGCGTCCTGCAATTCCTGCTCGGAATATTCGTCGTCCATCAGCCCTTCGGAATCGCCATTGCCGCGCATGTCGACGCGGATCGAGGCGTAGCCGTGGCCGGCGTAATAGGGATGCGTCAGCTGATCGCGAGCGATGGTGCCGTCGCGCTTGCGGTAGGGCAAATGCTCGAGGATCGCCGGCACCGGATCGTCGCCGACATCTGCCGGCATCCACACCCGCGCCGACAGCCGGCAGCCGTCCGGCATGACGATGCCCATATCGGGGAATTCGACGACCTTGCGGGGGAATTCGGTGACGGTTTTCATGCGAGGACTCCAGGAACGCCAGATGATGGAGCCCGCTGGGTCGCGTCGTGGGCCAGCCAACGAATTCGGCTGGTCAATCCGCGTCAGTTCAGCGGAATGTCGTTTTCGGCCTTGCTCGCCTGATAGGCGCCCGACAACTCATCGTAGCGGGCGGAAATCTTGCCGATCCGCTCTTCCAGGCGCTCGCGCTCGGCTTCCGGCAACGAGCGCGCCAATCTGCGAATCGAAAAGCTCTTCCAATAGGCGTTCTCGGCATTGTAGCCGCCGGGATCGAGGGTGAAAACCTCCTTCAGGATCTTCAGATCGTGCGGAATGGCGAAAGAGTCGCGCGAATCCTCGTGGCTGAACAGATAGTAGAAATTGTCGAAGCCGGTCCAGGTGATCGCCGACAGGCAGAGCGAGCAGGGCTCGTGCGTGGCGAGGAAGATGGCATCCTTGGTGTCGACGCGCTCGGCCTTGGGCATTTCATAGAAGCGCTTCAGGCAGTGCACCTCGCCGTGCCAGAGCGGATTTTCCATCTCGTTGTTGGTCTCGGCCAGCACCAGCGAGCGGTCGTCCTTGCGCAGGATCGCCGCGCCGAACAGCTTGTTGCCATGGGTGACGCCGTCGGCCGTCTTCGGCACGATGTCTTGCTCGATGACGTCGAGCAGGCGGTCGATCAGCGAAATGTCGGTCATTATTGCTTTCCCTCGGGAAGATGGATCTCGTAGGGGTGCGAGAAATGGCACTCTTCGAGGTTGGAGCCGTCGCCGCCGCGGTCGACGATGACAAAATCCTGGGCCTCGCCGATCGGCGTCAGCACGCCGTGCCAGAGATTGCGCGGATAGTTGATGCCCTGGCCGGGCGCGGTGATGAAGGCGTGCGGTTCGCCGGGGCCATCCTTGCCGTCATGGCAGACGACGACCAGGAACGGCCGTAGCGACAGCGGGATGAAGGCCTGGCTGCCGAACGGATGGCGCTCGACCATGGTCAGCTTCAGCGGCAATTCGTAAGGCGTGCCGCGCACCATGGAGATCAGCACACGCGAGTTCGGCCCCTGCGCTTCCGCTGTGGCGAGATCGTGGTAGCGCTCGGCCTTGCCGCCATTGATCGGGTAGTGGTTGTCGCCGCCCATATCGATGACGTCGCCGAATTCGGCGAAGCTTTCGCGGGTCAGCGGCCGGGCAACGATGCGGGTCACCGGGCGCGATCCCCGAGACCCACTCCGCCGAGCTTGGCGTGCCGGTTGACGTCCTTGTAGAGCAAATAGCGGAATTTACCGGGGCCGCCGGCATAGCAGGCCTGCGGGCAGAAGGCGCGCAGCCACATATAGTCGCCGGCCTCGACCTCGACCCAGTCCTGGTTGAGGCGGTAGACGGCCTTGCCTTCCAACACATAGAGGCCGTGCTCCATGACATGGGTCTCGGCGAACGGGATGACCGCGCCCGGCTCCAGTGTGACGATGGTGACATGCATGTCGTGGCGCATGTCGGCGGGGTCGACGAAGCGTGTCGTTGCCCAGCGGCCGTCGGTACCGGGCATCGGGCTCGGTGCGACCTGCTGCTCATTGGTGAAAAAGGCTTCTGGCACGTCGAGACCGTCGACCGCTTCATAGGCCTTGCGCACCCAGTGGAAGCGGACCGCGGCGCCGCTTTCGTTGCGCACGGTCCAGCCGCTCCCCGGCGGCAGGAAGGCAAAGCCGCCCGGCTTCAGCACATGCGCATTGCCGGCAAGCGAAACGCTGAGCTCGCCCTCGACCACGAACAGCACGCCCTCGGCCCCGGCATCCGGTTCCGGCCGGTCGCTGCCGCCTCCCGGCTCGACCTCTACGATGTATTGCGAAAACGTCTCGGCAAAGCCCGACAGCGGCCGCGCGATGATCCAGACCCTGGTCTTGTCCCAGAACGGCAGGGCGCTGGTGACAATGTCCTGCATCACGCCCTTGGGGATGACGGCATAGGCCTCGGTGAAGACGGCGCGGCCAGTCAAAAGCTCGCTCTGGCCGGGGTGGCCGCCATGCGGCGCGTAGTAGGTTCGCTCGGGCGTCTTGATCATATCCATGTGTCCTGACCCTATTGCGGCAGCATGTCTCTCAGCCGAAGCAGCGCGATGCGCTCGACCTGTTTGCAGGCGGTGTCGAATTCGGCGCCGCGGCTGTTGCCGATGCGCGCCTCGAACTCCGCCAGGATTTCTTCCTTGGTCTTGCCCTTCACCGCGATGATGAAGGGGAAGCCGAAAGTGGTGACGTAGGCGGCGTTGAGCTTGGAGAACAGCTCGCGCTCCTTGTCGGTCAGCGCGTCGAGCCCGGCCGAGGCCTGTTCCTTCGTCGATTCCGCCGTCAGCCGCCTGGCCTTCGCCAGCTTGCCGGCAAGGTCCGGGTGGGCATTGAGCACGGAGAGCCGCTCGGCCTCGCTGGCCGCGCGGAAGACGCGGCAGAGCGCGTTGTGCAGGCCGCCGGCGCTGTCATGCGCCGGACCGAGCTCCAGCTCGTAGGCACGTTCGGCGATCCACGGCGAATGTTCGAAGGCGCCGCCGAATGCATGCACGAACGCCTCGAATTCCATTTTCGACGGGCGCAGCGCCGGCAGCCGGAGCGGATGGTTTTCGTGCCAGTGCCTGGCGATGTCGATGCGCCGCGCCAGCCACACTCTGTCATGCGACTTGACGTAGTCGACGAAGCGCTTCAGCGCCGCGACGCGGCCCGGCCGGCCGACGAGCCGGCAGTGCAGGCCGATGTTCATCATGCGCGGCCGCCCTTGCCTGCCCTCGGCATAGAGCGTGTCGAAACTGTCTTTCAGATAGGCAAAGAACTGGTCGCCCGAGTTGAAGCCTTGCGGCGTGGCGAAGCGCATGTCGTTGGCGTCGAGCGTATAGGGGATGACGAGCTGCGGCTTTTCGGCACCGTCGCGCTCGAACCAGTAAGGCAATTCGTCGTCATAGGTGTCGGACACGTAGTCGAAGCCGCCCTCCTCGGCCACCAGCCGCACCGTGTTGACCGAGGTGCGACCTGTATACCAGCCGGTCGGGCGTGCGCCGGTCACTTCGTAATGCAGGCGGATCGCCGCTTCGAGGTCGCGGCGCTCGTCTTCCGGCGCATGGTCGCGGTAGTCGATCCATTTCAGCCCGTGCGAGGCGATCTCCCAGCCGGCCTCCTGCATCGCCGCCACCTGGTCGGGCGAGCGCGCCAATGCCGTGGCAACGCCGTAGCAGGTGACCGGCACCTGCGCTTCGGTGAACAGGCGGTGGAGCCGCCAGAAACCGGCGCGGGCGCCATACTCGTAGATCGATTCCATGTTCCAGTGGCGCTGGCCGACCCAGGGGGCTGCACCCACGATCTCGGACAAGAAGGCTTCCGAAGCCTTGTCGCCGTGCAGCACGCAGTTCTCACCGCCTTCTTCGTAGTTGACGACGAACTGCACTGCCACATGCGCGCCGCCGGGCCATTTCGGATCCGGCGGATTGGCCCCGTAGCCGCGCATGTCCCGTTCGTAACGCATTGTCACTCCTGCCGGATGTTGAGATGAAGATATCGAAAGGAGTGCTTGCGCATTCCCCCGAAAATTTTTGAAAGTGCTTTTTGTCGCACTCCGCTCGACCGGGACTTATGCATCGCCTTTAATGGGCGCACAATTCACCAGAACGTTCGACTGTACCGGAATGGGAGACGGCCAGTGACAGAAACGTCGAAAGCCGATGGCGGGCGTCTGACGACCCATGTCCTCGACACCGCGACCGGGAGGCCGGCGAAAGGCCTGTCGATCGAGCTTTACCGCATCGAGCGCCAGGCCCGCACGCATCTGAAGACGGTGGTCACCAACGATGACGGCCGCTGCGATGCGCCGCTGCTTGCGGGCGCCGACTTCCGCACCGGTGAGTACGAGCTGGTCTTCGCCGCCGGCGATTATCTGCGCCGGCACGGCAAACTGCCCGAACCGGCCTTTTTGGACAGCGTGCCGATCCGCTTCGGCATGGCCGAGCCGGTGCACTATCATGTGCCGCTGCTGATCTCGCCCTACGGCTATTCGACCTATCGGGGAAGCTGAGACATGGCCAGGATCAAGACCCGCAACGAGATCCGCTTCATCCTCAACGGCGAGGATGTCGCGCTCGGGACCCTCGCGCCCGACGAGACCTTGCTCGACTGGCTGCGGCTCAACCGCACGCTGCGCGGCACCAAGGAAGGCTGCGCCGAAGGCGATTGCGGCGCCTGCACCGTGCTGGTCGGCAGGCTTTCCGCCGGCAGGCTGGTCTATGAAAGCGTCAATGCCTGCATCCGCTTCCTCGGCTCGCTCGACGGCACGCATGTGGTGACGGTCGAACACCTGCGCGGCGACGGCGAAAAGCTGCACCCCGTGCAGCAGGCAATGGTCGATTTCCACGGCTCGCAATGCGGCTTTTGCACGCCGGGCTTCGTCATGTCGCTCTACGCGCTGTGGATGCGCTCGCCCGAGCCTTCGGATGCTGCGATCGAAAAGGCGCTGCAGGGCAATCTCTGCCGCTGCACCGGCTACGAGGCGATCATGCGCGCCGCGCGTGCCATCTCCAGTTACGGCAAGGCGGCAAAGGACCCGCTGGCGGCGGAGCGCAAGGCGATCACCGCCAAGCTCGCGGCGATGAAAGACGGTTCGCGCATCGAGATCGGTGCCGGCAAGCAGCGGCTGGTCGTGCCGGCCAATGCAGATGATCTGGCCAGCGTGCTCGACAAAGAGCCCGGCGCCACCATCGTTGCCGGTTCGACCGATGTCGGCCTGTGGGTGACCAAGCACATGCGCGACATCTCGCCAGTGGTCTTCATCGGCAATCTCGACGGCCTCTGCACCATTTCGGAAGACAAGGGCGTGATTTCGATCGGCGCCGGCATCACCTACAGCGAGGCGTTCTCGATGTTGGCGAAGCGCATCCCGACGCTCGGGCCGCTGTTCGACCGCATCGGCGGCGAGCAGGTTCGCAATATGGGCACGATCGGCGGTAACATCGCCAACGGCTCGCCGATCGGCGACACGCCGCCGCCCCTGATCGCGCTCGGCGCGCGCCTCACGCTGCGCCGCGGCAAGAAGCGCCGCACGATCCCGCTCGAATCCTTCTTCATCGCCTATGGCAAGCAGGACAGGCGGCTCGGTGAGTTCGTCGAGGCCGTGCATGTGCCGGTGCCAGCCAAGGGCACAAAGTTTGCCGTCTACAAGGTCACCAAGCGCCGTGACGAAGACATCACCGCCGCGCTTGGCGCTTTCTACCTGACCTTGGCCAAGAACGGCACAGTGGCTGATATCCGCATCGCCTATGGCGGCATGGCGGCGACGCCGAAACGGGCCTTCGGCGTGGAAAAGGCGTTGCTCGGCAATCCGTGGACGGAAGCGACGGTGGAAGCGGCGATGGCCGAATACGCAAAAGACTTCACGCCGCTGACCGATATGCGGGCCTCGGCCGAATACCGGGCGATGGCGGCGAAGAACCTGTTGCTGCGCTTCTTTGTCGAAGCCACCGGAACCAAGGCGCCGTTCCAGGTTTCACGGTACGAGGCGGCGTGATGACCAGCCATTCCCCCAATCTCAAGGCGCAAAAAATCTCCGGCGGCGTTGCCACCGACCAGCGCCATGATTCCGCGCACAAGCATGTCAGCGGCACGGCCGTCTATATCGACGACATGCCGGAACCGGCGGGCACGCTGCATGGATGCCTCGGGCTTTGCACGGCCACGCATGCCACGATCACAAAGATGGACCTGTCGGCGGTGCGCTCCGCTCCCGGCGTCGTCGACGTGCTGACGGCGAAGGACGTCCCCGGCGAGAACGACATTTCGCCGACCGGCCGCCATGACGAGCCGGTGCTGGCCGACGGCAACGTGCAGTTCTACGGCCAGCCGATCTTCTGCGTCATCGCCGAGACGCGCGAACAGGCGCGCCGCGCAACCAAGCTGGCCAAAGTCGAATACAAGGAGCTGCCTTTTGTCACCGACATCGGCGTGCTCGATCCCCGCAAGGACAAGCTGGTCACGCCGCCGCTGACTTTGAAGCGCGGCGATGCCGCCGCCGCGATCAAGGCGGCGCCGCGCCGGCTAAAGGGGCAGATGCGTGTCGGCGGCCAGGAGCATTTCTACCTGGAAGGCCATATCGCCATGGCCATCCCCGGCGAGGACGATGACGTCACCATCTATTCCTCGACCCAGCATCCGAGCGAAGTCCAGCATATGGTCAGCCATGCGCTCGGCGTGCCGAGCAATGCCATCACGGTGGAAATCCGCCGCATGGGCGGTGGTTTTGGTGGCAAGGAAACGCAAGGCAACCAGTTTGCCGCCTTGGCCGCGATCGCCGCCAAGCGCCACCATCGCGCTGTAAAAATCCGACCCGACCGCGACGACGATATGATCGCCACCGGCAAGCGCCATGATTTCCTCGTCGAATACGAGGTCGGCTTCGACGATGACGGCAACATTTTGGGCGTCGATTTCATGTTCGCGGCGCGCTGCGGCTTCTCGTCGGACCTGTCCGGCCCGGTCACCGACCGCGCGCTGTTCCACTGCGACAACACCTATTTCTGGCCCGCCGTGCATGCGCAGTCGGCGCCGCTCTACACCAACACCGTGTCGAACACCGCCTTCCGCGGCTTCGGCGGCCCGCAAGGCATGGTCGGCGCCGAGCGCGTCATCGATGAGGTTGCCTTTGCCGTCGGCAAGGACCCGCTCGAGATCCGCAAGCAGAACTTTTATGGCACCTCGGATCGCAACATCACGCCGTATCATCAGACGGTCGAAGACAACATCATCCACCGCATTGTCGCCGAGCTGGAGGCGAGTTCGGACTACACAAGGCGCCGCCGCCTCATCGAGGCCTTCAACGCCAACAGCCGCTTCATCAAGCGCGGACTCGCACTGACGCCGGTCAAGTTCGGCATCTCGTTCACCGCCACGCACTACAACCAGGCGGGCGCGCTGGTGCATGTCTACACCGATGGTTCGGTGCATCTGAACCATGGCGGCACCGAGATGGGGCAAGGCCTCTATCTCAAGGTCGCGCAAGTGGTGGCGGAAGAGTTCCAGATCGACCTCGACCAGGTGAAGATCACCGCCACGACCACTGGCAAGGTGCCGAACACCTCGGCCACTGCCGCGTCCTCCGGCTCCGACCTCAACGGCATGGCGGCGCAGAACGGCGCCAGGCAGATCAAGGACCGGCTGACCGACTTCGCCGCCGAAAAGTACCAGGTGCCGCGCGACCAGGTTGTCTTCCTGCCGAACCGGGTCCGCATCGGCAACCAGGAAATCGCTTTCGCCGATCTCATCAAGCAGGCCTATATGGCGCGCATCCAGCTTTCGGCGGCGGGCTTCTACAAGACGCCGAAAATCCACTGGAACCGCGACAAGGGCCAGGGCCGCCCCTTCTACTATTTCGCCTATGGCGCGTCGTGCTCGGAAGTGTCGGTCGATACGCTGACCGGCGAGTACATGGTCGAGCGCACCGACATATTGCACGAGACCGGCCGCTCGCTGAACCGCGCCATCGACCTCGGCCAGATCGAGGGTGGCTTCATCCAGGGCATGGGCTGGCTGACGACCGAGGAACTTTGGTGGGACGGCAAGGGCCGACTGCGCACGCATGCGCCGTCGACCTACAAGATCCCGCTCGCTTCCGACCGACCGAAGATCTTCAACGTGACGCTGGCCGACTGGCCGGAGGCGAGCGAGCCGACGGTGCATCGCTCCAAAGCGGTCGGCGAGCCGCCCTTCCCGCTCGGCATGTCCGTGCTGCATGCGCTGTCGGATGCGGTGGCGAGCGTTGCCGATCACAAGATCTGCCCGCGCCTTGATGCGCCGGCGACACCGGAGCGGGTGCTGATGGCGATCGAGCGGCTGAAAGTCGAGGCCAAGACGAAGGTGTAAATCGGCCAAATCGTGCAAATCCGGTCGAAAACGCCTATATTTCCCAATCGGGAACGCGAAAATGAACTCGAAAGTGCACAGCCTGAAAGCCTTTTTAGCTGGTGCCGGCCGGGTTGCCCTGGTCGAAGTGGCAGGCACGAAAGGCTCGACGCCGCGTGAGAAGGGCGCCTTCATGCTCGTCTCGCGTATGGCGATCTTTGGCACGATCGGCGGCGGCCAGCTCGAATATATGGCGATCGACAAGGCACGGCAGATGCTTCTCGGGGAGATGGCCGCGAAGCGGCCAGAGGGGGCCGGTAGCGCGAGACTTGGGAAAATGTCGAGCACCGCCGCGGCGATCCCACCCGGCGGCTTCGCCGCCACCCTCCCCTCGAGGGGGAGGGGAGCCCGCATCGAGGTCGACGAAGTCTGCGCCACGCTTGACGTGCCGCTTGGGCCGGAAATCGGCCAATGCTGCGGCGGCAGGGTGGAGGTGTCGATTCGGCTGCTCGACGCGGCGCTTGAGGCCGAACTGATCCGCAATGCCGAAGCGGAAGAGGCGCGTCTGCCTCACGTCTATCTCTTTGGCGGCGGCCATGTCGGCCAGGCGCTGGCATCGGCGCTGGCGCTTTTGCCCATTCATGCCGTCGTCGTCGAGACGCGCGCCGACGCACTGGAAGGCATGCCGGAAACGGTCGAGACGAGGCTGACGCCGATGCCCGAGGCCGTGGTGCGCGAGGCGCCGGCGGGATCGGCCTTCGCCATCCTTACGCACGACCATGCGCTTGATTTCCTGATCGTCGCTGAGGCGCTGAAGCGCGACGATGCCGCCTATGTCGGCATGATCGGTTCGAAGACCAAGAAGGCGACGTTCAAGAACTGGTTCCTGAAGTCGGCGGACGGCAGCGAGGCAGAGTTCGCCCGCCTCGTCTCGCCGATCGGCGGCGATGCCGTCAAGGACAAGCGCCCGCCGGTGATCGCAGCGCTCGCCGCCGCCGAGATCATGACGGCGCTGGTTGCCCATGCCGCCTCGGCGTCCGTTTCAGCTGGAATGCAAATGGCCGGGTGACTGCGCCGGCTTAGCCGGCAAATCCAGCGGGCTGTGACCCCCACTCACAGCTGCTCCTCGCTTTCTTCGTTTCCCAAATCGCCCGAAAAGACGTTTGCTGCGCGCCTTCAACCTGGGTGGAACGAGATGGACATATTGCGAATCGCGGCCTTTTCGGATGGCGACACCGGTGGCAATCCTGCCGGGGTGGTGATAGGCGATGCCTTGCCCGACGCCGCTACAATGCAGCGTGTCGCTGCCGAGGTCGGATTTTCGGAGACCGCCTTTGCCGCCCCCGAGGGCGATGGCTGGCGGGTTCGTTACTTTTCGCCTGAAACCGAGGTTCCTTTCTGTGGCCATGCCACGATCGCGCTCGGCGCGGGCCTCGTCCGGCAATTCGGGGACGGGACTTTTCCACTGATCCTCAACCAGGCCGGGATCACTGTCGAAGGGTTTCGCGACGGCACGAACATCGCCGCCGCGCTGCAGTCGCCACCGACGCGCAGCAAGGCCGCTCCGCCGGAGCTTCTTGCAGAGACGCTGACGCTGTTCGGCTACTCGGCTGAGGTTCTCGACCCGGCAATTGCGCCGGCATTGATCCATGGCGGCGCCGCCCATCTCGTGCTGGCGCTGAAGTCGCGCCAAGCGCTGGCTGCCATGGCTTATGATTTGAAAGCCGGGCAGGCGCTGATGCGGCGCGAAGGGCTGGTCACGATCCTGCTCGCCTATGCCGAGACGCCGCGCCTGTTCCACACCCGCAACCCGTTCGCGTCGGGCGGCGTCTATGAGGACCCGGCGACAGGGGCCTCGACCGCCGCCTTTGCCGGCTATCTGCGCGATCTCGGCTGGCCGCATGGTGGCGCCATCGATATCGTGCAGGGCGAGGATATGGGCATGCGTTCGCGGCTCCATGCCGATATCCCGCCGACCCCGGGCAGCTCGATCAGGGTGTCCGGAACCGCCCGAATGATGGACGCCGGCTGAGGCGTTTCACACCGGCCGTTTCAGGCCGAGATGGTCGCGCAAGGTGCGGCCTTCATATTGCGTGCGGAACAGGCCGCGCCGCTGCAGTTCCGGCACGACGAGCGCGGCAAACGAATCGAGCTCGCCGGGGAACCAGGACGGCATGACGTTGAAGCCGTCCGCGGCGCCGCCTTCGAAGCGCGCCTGCAATTCATCGGCGATCTGCGCCGGCGTGCCGACGACGCGCCAGTGGCCGCGCGCGCCGGCGAAGTGGCGGGCAAGGTCGCGGATGGAAAGATTGTCGCGGCGAGACTGCTCGATGACCAGCGCCTGCCGGCTCTTCATCCCTTCGCTGGGCGGCAGTTCCGGCAGCGGTCCGTCGATCGGATAGCGCCACAGATCGGAGATGCTGAGATAGCTGGAGAGCAGCGCGACGCCGACGTCGTCGGGGATTAGCTCCTGCAGTTCCTCATACTTCTCCTGGGCCTCGGCCTCGGTTGCGGCAACGACCGGCGCCACACCCGGCATGATCTTGATGTCGTCCGGCTCGCGTCCATAGGCGGCCAGCCGCCCCTTGAGATCGTCGTAAAAGGCTTTTGCTTCCTCGAATGTCTGCGCCGCGCTGAACACGACATCGGCGGTCCTGGCGGCAAGGTCCTTGCCGTCCTCCGATGCTCCCGCCTGCACCATGACCGGCGCGCCCTGCGGCGAGCGCGGCAGATCGAGCGCATCCTGGACCGAGAAGCTTTGGCCATCATGGCTGAGGCCGCCAGTGTCGGCGCCGCGCCAGAGGCCTGTGACCACGGTGGCGAATTCACGTGCCCGCTCATAGCGGTCGGCATGCGGGCGCAGGCCGGTCGAGCCGAAATTGGCAGCCTCGATATGGCTAGCCGAGGTAACCAGGTTCCAGCCGGCGCGGCCGCCGCTTAGCTGGTCGAGCGACGCAAAGGTCCGCGCCAGCCCGTAAGGCTCGTTGTAGCTGGTCGAGGCCGTCGAGACGAGGCCGATGCGCTCGGTCTGGACGGCGATCGCCGCAAGCAGGCTGATCGGCTCGAAGCCGATCGAGCGCGAGGTCTGGCTGGCGATGCCGACATTGGCCTCGCGCAGGCCGGCCGCATCCTCGCAGAAGATCATGTCGAGCTTGGCCGCCTCGGCCGTCCGCGCCAGCTGGATGTAATGGTCGATGTCGATACCCGCCGTGACATGCGCCTTGGGATGGCGCCAGGCAGCGATGTGGTGCCCTGCCGCCCACAGGAAGGCGCCAAGCTTCATCTGTCTTTTGCGCACGGTCATGGCCTGTTGCCTCCGCCAAGTCCGAGATGCGCGCGCAGCGTCGTGCCGGTGTAGTCGGGCCGCAGCAGGCCGCGACGGCGAAGTTCCGGCAGGACGCGATCGGCGAAATCGTCAAGCGCCGTAGGCAGCGCCGGCAAGACCAGGCTGAATCCGTCGCAGGCTTCCGCGCCGAACCACGCTTCCAACCTGTCGGCCGCAAGCTCGGACCCTGCAGCAACGGTCAGCAGCACCTTCACGGCGTCCGGGCTACGGCCATTGGCAAGCGCCCGTCGTTTCAGGTCGTCGCAAGCGGCATTCGCGCCCTCCGGCGATTGTTCCTCAAGCAGGATTACGTCGGCGATGCGGGCGGCGAAATCGAGGTCGGCTTCCGACAGACCCGACATCACCAGCACCGGCGTGTCCTGCGGCGAGCGCGCCACATTGAGCGGGCCGCGCACCGAGAAGAACTCGCCTTTGTGGTCGAGCAGGTGCATCTTTTCCGGGTCGTGGAAGCGGCCGCCGATCTTGTCGAACAGCAGCGCATCCGCATCCCAGCCCTTCCACAAACCCTGCACGATGCCGATGAACTCTTCCGCACGGCGGCGAAAATCATCGTCGGAAATGCCTTCCGGCCGGCTGAAATTGGCCGCTTCGCGCGAGTTTTGCGACATCGTCACGTTCCAGCCCACTCGGCCATGGCTGATGATGTCGAGGGAAGCAAAACGGCGCGCCAGATTGTAGGGCTGGTGGGCAAGCGTCGAGGCGCTGGCTACGAGCCCGATCCTTTCGGTCACGGTCGCCAGTGCCGCCAGAAGGGTCGTCGCCTCGAACGGGCTGCCCGATTGCTGGCTGCCACTGGAATCGGAAATGCTGACCATGTCCAGCCCGGCCGCTTCGGCCTTCCGCACGAAGCCAGCCAAACGGCTGAAATCCAGTTCGGCAACGGAAGCAATATTGAGCGACACAGCGAGATGCATGACGCGAAGCTAAGTTCGCCTGCGTTCAAGGCAACCCTGCGGAATGGGCCAGCGGACCGTCATTTGCCGGCCAGCAGATCCTTGATCAGCCGCTGGCAGCGCTCGGCCATGAAGTCGAGCAGCAGCCGCACCTTCGGGTCCTGCAGCTTCTTGTGCGGATAGACGGCGGCGAACTGCACCGGCGTCGGCGGCGTGTCGGCAAGGATCACCTTCAGCCGCTGATCGCGGATGAACGGCTCGACCTCGAAGCGCGGCTTGTTGATGATGCCGCGGCCGGACAGCGCCCAGCCGGTCAGCACGTCGCCGTCATCGGTGTCATAGGGCCCATGCACCTCGAATTTCTGCGGGCCGCCGGGCATCTGCAGCGTCCACACATATTCGCGCGCACCGGAATAACGCAGCATCAGGCAGTCGTGCTTCTTGCCGATCAGTTCGTGAGGCTCGCTTGGTTCGCCGCGCGCTTCCAGATATTTCGGCGCCGCCACCAGCACGCGCTCGCATTCCATGATGCCACGCATCCGGAGGCTGGAATCCTCGATGATGCCGAGACGGAAGGCAACGTCGATGCCTTCCTTCATGATGTCGACATTGTGGTCGGAGAGGCGAAGCCTGACTTCGATATCGGGGTATTTGTCGTGGAAATCGGGAATGCCCGACGCCACCAGCCGCCGGCCAAGGCCGAGCGGCGCGGTGACCCTGATCGTCCCACGCGGCTGGCCTGACAGCGCCGAGACGGCGGCTTCCGCCTCGGTGATCGCTTCCAGCACTTGCTTGGCGCCGGTATAGAACACGGTGCCATGCTCGGTCGGCATCAACTGCCTGGTCGTGCGGTTGAACAGGCGGACGCCGAGGTGCTTCTCCAGCTCCTTGATGCGATTGGAGGCGACCGCCGGCGAAATGCGCATGTCGCGGCCCGCCGCCGACAGATTGCCGAGTTCGACGACGCGGACGAAAACGGCGATGTTGTCGAGATAGGCCATGCGGATTTCGTGGCTCTCAATGCGGCTCAGTATGCCAAGCCTAGTATTTTCCATTTTTTTTTGAAAGTCATCGCGCACCTCGCCTCTTTTCGTTTGCGCCCGACACCGTAAAGTCGCGTCATCGGCAGGGACGACTTCAATGATGGATTTCGCGATTTTCTGGGACTGGCTGAGTTTCGCCGTGCGCTGGCTGCATGTCATCACCGGCATCGCCTGGATCGGCTCGTCCTTCTATTTCGTCGCGCTCGATCTTGGGCTCCGCCAGCGACCCGGCCTGCCCGCCGGCGCCTTCGGCGAGGAATGGCAGGTACATGGCGGCGGCTTCTACCACATCCAGAAGTATCTGGTGGCGCCGGCCGAGATGCCGGAGCACCTGACCTGGTTCAAATGGGAGTCCTACGCCACCTGGCTGTCGGGCTTCGCCATGCTGTGCGTGGTCTATTATGCGGGCGCTGACCTGTTCCTGATCGATCCGAATGTGCTGCCGATGTCGGTGCCGGTCGGCATCCTGCTGTCGCTGGCGACCATCGGCGTCGGCTGGGTAGTCTATGATCTTCTGTGCCGCTCGCCGCTCGGCAAAAGCGACACCGGCCTGATGCTGGTTCTCTACGGCGTGCTGGTGTTCATCGCCTGGGGGCTGACGCACTTGTTCACCGGCCGCGCGGCGTTCCTGCATCTCGGCGCCATCACCGCGACGATCATGTCGGCCAACGTCTTCATGGTGATCATCCCAAACCAGAAGATCGTCGTCGCCGACCTGATCGCCGGCAGGAAGCCCGACCCGAAATACGGCAAGATCGCCAAGCAACGCTCGCTTCACAACAACTACCTGACGCTGCCCGTCCTGTTCCTGATGTTGTCGAACCACTATCCGCTGGCGTTTGCTACCCAGTTCAACTGGGTCATCGCCTCGCTGGTGTTCATCATCGGCGTGCTGATCCGGCACTATTTCAACAGCGTCCATGCGCGCAAGGGCAACCCGACCTGGACCTGGCTCGGCGCCGCCGTGCTGTTCGTCATCATCATCTGGCTGTCGACGGCGCCCAAGGTGCTGACCGGCGAGCCGAAGGCCTCCGCCGCGGCCGAGGTCTACATTGCCTCGGCGCATTTCCCGGCCGTGCGCGACACCGTGCTTGGCCGCTGCTCGATGTGCCACACGCAGGAGCCGGCCTATGAGGGCATCTACCACGCGCCGAAGGGGGTGATACTGGATACGGACGCCAGCATCGCCGAGCACGCCCGCGAAATCTACTTGCAGGCCGGCCGCAGCCACGCCATGCCACCCGCCAACGTCACCCAGATCAGCGACAAGGAGCGGGCGCTGCTGGTCGCCTGGTTCGAAGGCGCAGGGAAATAAGCATGACCTCCATCCTTCTGCGCGGCCGCACGCTGTCCTTCCTGCGCTGGCCTGAAAGCATCGACGACCATGCCGCCTGGCGCTACGAGGAGGATGGCGGCCTGCTGATCCGCGATGGCCGGATCGTTGCGGCCGGCGCCTATGCGCAAGTCGAGAAACAGGCGGGCGAAGGCGTCGAAAAAATCGACCATCGGCCGCATCTGCTGTTGCCGGGCTTCATCGACGCGCATGTGCATTTTCCGCAGATGCAGGTCATCGCCTCCTATGGCGCCGAACTGCTCGACTGGCTGAACAAATATACCTTTCCGGAGGAGACGAAGTTCGCCAACGCTCAGCACGGCCGCCGCATCGCCAGGCTGTTCCTCGACGAGATGCTGCGCCACGGCACGACGACGGTCGCTGCCTATTGCTCGGTGCACAAGGCTTCCGCCGAGGCCTTCTTTGCCGAGTCGCATGACCGCAACATGCTCAACATCGCCGGCAAGGTGATGATGGACCGCAATGCGCCGGATGGCGTGCTCGACACGCCGCAATCCGGCTATGACGACAGCATGGCGCTGATCGCCCAGTGGCACGGCAAGGGGCGCCAGCACTACGCCATCACGCCGCGCTTCGCCATCACCTCGTCGCCGGAGCAGCTGGAAATGGCCGGCGCGCTCTGCCGCGAAAACCCCGATCTCCACATGCAGACGCATCTGTCGGAAAATCATGCCGAGATCGCCTTTACCCGGGAACTCTACCCGTGGTCGCGCGACTACACCGACGTCTACGAGCATTATGGGCTGCTGGGGCGCAAAAGCCTGTTCGGCCATTGCATCCATCTGTCGGAACGCGAGGCGGACGCGCTATCGGGTTCCGGCTCGGTGGCGGTGTTCTGCCCGACCTCCAACCTGTTCCTCGGCTCCGGCCTGTTCAATTATCAGCGCTACCGCACACGTGACAAAGCTCTCCGCATCGCCGCCGCCACCGATGTCGGCGGCGGCACCAACTACTCCATGCTGCGCACCATGGACGAAGGCTACAAGGTCATCGCGCTGAATGGCGAAAAGCTGAACCCGTTCCAATCCTTCTGGCAATTGACGCGCGGCAATGCCGAGGCGCTATCTGTCGCTGACAAAGTCGGCACGCTCGATGCCGGTACCGACGCCGACATCGTCGTGCTCGACGCTCGCGCGACACCGGCCATGCGGCTCAGGATGGAAACCATCGAAACCTTGGCTGAGGAGCTGTTCCTGCTGCAGACATTGGGCGACGACCGCACTGTCAGCGAGGTCTATGTCGCCGGGCGACGAGCGAAGAGCGAGTTGCTATAAGGCAAGCAGCAGGTGCGAGGGGGGCCCATCAATGACCGTCCGTCAGGCGAACCTTATCGGGTTGATAGGCGGGATGAGTTGGGAATCGAGCGCGATTTACTACCGGTTGCTCAATCAGGCCGCTCATCGACGCCTCGGCGGACATCACAATGCCAGGTCGGTCCTGTTCACGCTCGATTTCGACGAGCTGAATGAAATGGCCGCGCTCGGACGCTGGGACGTAGTCGCCGAAAGGGTAGCCGAAGCGGCGCGACACCTGGAAAGGGCCGGCGCCGATTTGGTGATGATCACCTCCGTCTCCGGACACCGTGTGGCCGACCAGGTGGAGCCCCTGCTTTCCGTCCCGCTGCTGCATATCGCCGATGTCACGGCGCAGGCCATTCGGTTGCGGAGCTTTACGCGTGTCGGGCTGCTGGGAACGCGCTACACGATGGAGCAGGATTTCTTCTCGGGACGTCTGCGTCAGCGCCATGGCCTCGAAGTCCTGACACCGCAGCAGCAACAACGCGAGGCCTTGCATAGCATCATCATCGATGAATTGACGCTGGGCATCGTGAAGCCGGCCTCCAGGGCTGCGCTGCTGGACATGGCGCTAGACCTCCAGGCGCACGGCGCGCAGGCGGTGATCTTAGGTTGCACCGAACTTCCGCTGCTGGCCGCTAGGGACGACTATCCGTTGCCAGCTTTCGACGTCACCCAACTTCATGCCGAGGCGGCGCTGGACATCGTTCTGGTAGATGGGTGCGCCTGACCGCTGACGTCTTGACCGCGCCGCGATAGTCGGCCAAAGCCAGCCACGACATCGGGAGCGAAGACAATGGCCGACGACATCGAGACCATCAAAAGACAGGAAGCCACGCTCGTCTTGCCCAGCTTCGACGAGGCCGTCGCGTTCAAGATCGGTTCGGCGATCCGCGACCGCGCGCTGGCCGAGAACATGCCCATCATCGTCGACATCAGGACTTTCGACCGGCCGCTCTTCTACGTGGCGATGCCGGGCTCGAACGCCTCCAATCCCGATTGGGCGCGGCGCAAGATCAACGTGGTGAAGCGATTCCTGAAAAGCACCTACCGCATGGTGCTTGAGCAGCAGCGCCCCGATCGCACCTTCAAGGTCGGCGAAGGGCTGGATATCGCCGACTACGTGCTGGCCGGCGGCGGCTTTCCGGTGACGGTCAGGGGCGCTGGCGTCATCGGCGTGATCGCCGTCTCGGGCCTGCCGGAGCGCGAAGACCACGGCGTCGTGGTCGATGCGCTGTGCAACTATCTGCGCATTGACGCAGCCGAACTGGCATTGCCGCCGGAAGCAAAATGACAGAATTCGATCCGAAGACCTTCCTCACCTCGATCTTCAACGCCGCGGTGGCCGCCGCTGACCCGGAACGGACGATCCGGGATCATTTGCCGGCGAAGCCAAAGGGCCGCACCATCGTCATCGGCGCAGGCAAGGGCTCGGCGCAGATGGCGGCTGCCTTCGAAAAGGTGTGGGACGGTCCGATCGAAGGGCTGGTCGTCACCCGCTACGGCTATGGCGCCAAATGCGAGCGGATCGAGATCATCGAGGCGGCGCATCCGGTGCCGGATGCGGCCGGCCTAGCGGCCTCACGGCGATTGCTGGAGAAAGTCCAGGGACTGACCGCTGATGACCTGGTGGTGGCGCTGATTTCGGGCGGCGGTTCGGCGCTATTGCCTTCGCCGGCCGGCGGCCTGACACTGGCCGACGAGATCGCCGTCAACGAGGCACTGCTTGCCTCCGGCGCGCCGATCGCGGCGATGAACACCATCCGCAAGCATCTCTCGACCATCAAGGGCGGCCGGCTGGCCGCCGCCGCCTATCCGGCCAAGGTGGTGTCGCTGGTCGTCTCGGATATTCCCGGCGACAATCCGGCGCTGGTCGCCTCCGGGCCCACCGTTCCCGACACCGGCAGCCGCGAGGATGCACTGGCCTCGATCGCCGCCTATGGCATGACGCTGCCGGCTTCGGTCATGGCGCATATCAATTCGCCGGCAGCCGATGCGCCACGACCGGACGATCCGCGCTTTGCGGCCAATGAGGTGCACCTAATCGCCTCGGCTGGTGTGTCGCTGGAAGCGGCGGCCACCGAAGCGAAGCGGCAGGGCGTGGAGGCCGTCATTCTTTCCGATTCCATCGAGGGAGAAGCGCGCGAGGTTGGCGGCGTGCACGCGGCGATCGCGCGCGAGGTCGCGACGCGCAACCGGCCGTTCCAAAAGCCGGTGCTGATCCTGTCGGGCGGCGAGACCACGGTGACGCTCCGCGCCAAGGGCAAGGGCGGCCGCAACTCGGAATTCCTGCTCGCCTTCGCCATCGGCATCAGCGGCATGGAGGGCGTCCATGCGCTCGCCGCCGATACCGACGGCATCGACGGTTCGGAAGACAATGCCGGCGCCTTTGCCGACGGCTCGACGGTGTCGCGCATGAGGACGGCGGGTGTCGACGCCAAGGCGATGCTGGCCGGCAACAATGCCTGGATGGCGTTCAATGCAACAGGCGATCTTTTCGTGCCCGGCCCTACGGGCACGAATGTCAATGATCTGCGGGCAATCCTGATCCGCTGAAACGGTCAGTCGGCTATCAAACCCTACTCACACCTCGTGCAGATAGAGATGATAGTCCAGTTCGCTGACGGTGCGGGCGACGCGCAGATATTCCGATTGCTTGATCGCCACGAAGGTGCGGTGCAGATCCTCGCCGAGCGCGCCTTTCAGGAACGTTGAAACCCGTGCGGCCTCGATCGCGGCGCGCCAGTCGACCGGCATCGTTGTTCGCGTGACGGCCGATTCATAGCCGTTGCCGGTTGTTTCCGGACCGGGGTCGAGGCCGTCGTCAAGTCCTTTGACGATGCCGGCGAGCACGGTTGCCGCCACCAGATAGGGATTGGCGTCGACGCCCGAGGGACGGTGCTCGATGCGCCGGTTTTTCGCGTCGCCCGCTGGTACACGCAGCGCCACCGAGCGGTTGTTGACGCCCCAGGTCGGCGCCACCGGCGCATAGGACTGCGAAACGAAGCGCCGCCAGGAATTGGCGTGCGGCGCAAACACCAGCATCGATTCGGCCATGGTCTGGATCAGGCCGCCGAGGCCGCGCAGCAGCGGCAGCGACCATGTCTCTCCGGCGGCTTCGGCAAAGACGTTCCTGCCGGCATCGTCCTGCAGCGAGACGTGGAAATGCATGCCCGAGCCGGCATATTTCTCGATCGGCTTGGCCATGAAACAGGCGGTGACACCATGACGGCGCGCCTGCGCCCGCACCAACCGTTTCAGCATGACGAGGTCGTCGGCTGCCCGCATGACGTCCTTGCGGTAGTTCAGCGTCAGCTCGTACTGGCCGGGCGCATATTCGGAAATCACCGTCTCCGCCGGAATGCCTTGCGCCTTGGCCGCGGCATAGATGTCGGAAAACAGCGGCTCCATGCCGTGCAGGTGGTCGACGGAATAGACCTCGGTCTTGGCGGAGCGACGACCGTCGAGCACGGCATTTGCCGGTTGCACATTGCCGTCGGCATCGCGCTCATTGGCAAGGAGAAAAAATTCGAGCTCGAAGGCGCCGGCGGGATGCAGGCCTTTGGCCGCCAATATGTCCACTTGCCTGGCCAGCGCCAGCCGCGGGTCGGACGACATCGGCTGGCCGTCGAGATGGTACATCGCCATCAGCACCTGGCCGCGCGGCGGACTTGTACCGAACAGCGGCACCAGCGTGCCGGGGATCGGCCATGCCCGGAGGTCGCCGTCACCGGTCGTCCAGATCAACCCGGTCTCGTGCACATCCTCGCCGGTGATGTCGAGGCCGAGGATGGAAATCGGCATGTGCCGGCCGCCCTCGAAAATGCTCATCAGCTCATGCCGGCGCACGATCTTGCCGCGGCCGACGCCGTTGGTGTCGGTCAAGACGATGTCGAAGGCTTCGATCTCGGGATGGGCGTCGAGGAAAGCTTTCGCTTCGCTGGGCGTCGAGCCCGAAGGTGAGGTCGCTACGGCGGTTGGGGTTGGCATGCGCGCTTGTCTCATGCCGCAAGCCTTGCCGCAACCGCGGCGAAAGCGGTGATCAGCCGATTGACCTGGGCCGCTTTGGTGGCCGGCGAGATCAGCATCATGTTGTGGAAAGGCGCAATCAGCACGCCCTGGTTGACCAGCGCGACATGGATCGCGGCCTCGAGCTCCGGCGCATGCGCTGCTTCGGCCTCGCCGCCATTCCTCAAGGGGCCAGGCGCGCAGATGAATTCGACGCGGGCGCCGACACGGGCAGCATGCCAGGGCAGGCGATAGCGGTCGATGACCCCGGTCAGCCCGGCGTGGAGCTGTCGCGCCAGATGGTCCATCCGGTCATAATTCGCCTTGGTCATCACCTCTTCCAGCGTCGCACGCATCGTCGCGAACTGCAGCGGGTTGCCGGACAGCGTCGTGCCCATGCCGGAATAGCCCGGCTCCTTGGTCCTGTTATAGGCGGCATATCGCGTGGCGACATCCTCGCTCATGCCCCAGATGCTCGCCGGTACGCCGCCGGCGATCGGCTTGCCGAGCACGAACAGATCCGGCTCCAACCCGTACGTCCTGGTGTAGCCGCCAGGTCCGGTCGAGATGGTGTGGGTTTCGTCGATCAGGAGCAGCGTGCCGGCCGCGCGGGTCAGCTTTCGCAGCGCGTCGTGAAAGCCGGGGTCCGGCAACACCATGCAGGAGTTGGTCAGCACCGGTTCAGTGATAACGCAGGCAATATCCTTGCCGCGCAACGCGGCTTCCAGCGCCGGCAAATCATTGAACTCGACAACCCCGGTTTTCTGGGTGAGGTCGCGGAATTCGCCGGCCAGTCCCGGCCGGTTGGCCGGTGTGCCGTCGACCAGCCGCAACATCGTCTCGTCGACCGAGCCGTGATAGCAGCCGTTGAAGACCAGGATCTTTTCCCGACCGGTGACGGCGCGGGCGACGCGCAGCGCAAAGCGGTTGGCGTCGGTCGCCGTCGTCGCAATCTGCCAGAACGGCAGGCCGAAATGTTGCTGCAACAGGGGGCCGATGGCGAGCGCGTCTTCGGAAGGCAGCATGTAGGTCAGGCCGCGCCCGGCCTGGCGGCGGATGGCCCGCGCCACCGGCGGCGGCGAATGGCCGAACATCGAGCCGGTGTCGCCGAGGCAGAAATCGTCGAGCCGGTTGCCATCGATATCGGTAATGGTCGCGCCTTTGGCGCTGTCGACCAGGATCGGGAACGGTGTCGGCCAGTCGTTCATCCAATGCATCGGCACGCCGCCGAAGAAACCGGGCAGGCCGTTGCCAATTTTTGCCGCCGATTTCGGCCGCGCCTTGCGGAAAACCTCCGCCTCCGTCTCGCGCAGCCTGGCGATGCGGTCGCGGCCGACGCCACCGATCGAAGTTCTTGAATGGTCGATTGAATGCATGAGGGCCCTCTCGCCGGGCACTGTAGACAATCGCGGTCTCAACCCGCAATTGGCCGCCTGGTTGCCCTGCATTGGCTCAGCGCCACTCGGCTGGCGCTTGACCTCGAGGCAAAACCCGGTGCCAATACGGCCTGGCTTGTGGTTTTGGGGGAGAAAAAATGCGGGCGATCATCTGCACTGCGACGTTGCTTATGTCGGCTGGCGCGGCCTTTGCGAGCGGCGGTATCTGGTGCTCCGCTGAAGATGCGGCGGCAATGTTCCAGGTCGAAGCCGGTGTCACCAGGGGCATGGGCGGGCCGACCTTCAACTTTCGCGGCGATCTCGAAATTCTCAACAGGCCTGCCGGTGACAGCCTGCGCAAGACCGTGTTCGAGGATTCGAACCTGACGCAGTACTGGCTCGACGGCAAGGAATTGCGGCTGAACATCTATCGCGAGCACGAGGCCGCGCAAACGTACAACTCGGTCGAACTGACGATCCTGACCAAGACCAGCGACGAGGGCGTCTATGACGGCCGCTACACGCTCGCCATCTATGACGCCGCAGCGGATACGGACCAGGACGGCAAGCCGGTTGAAGTCACCGGCAAGGTATCGTGCGGGGCCGAGTAAGCGAGTTCAGGCTGTGATGTCGATGACGCCGCAGTCGCCGGCCGCGCTGCCGAAGGCGATGCGGCGCTCTTCCTTGTCCCACATCATCGAGGTGATGGCGCCTTTGCCCGGGCGTCGCAACAACACTTCCTTGGCGTCGGCAAAGCGCACCGCCATCACCATGCCGTCGTCATAGCCGACGGCCACGACATCCTGGCTCGGATGGCAGGCGACCGTCGTCACCATGGCATTGCCACGCGTGCCGAGCTCCAGCGGCGCCTTGCCCATCGGCCCGTCCTTGCCCGAAAACGGCCAGACGATCGCCGCCGGCGCGCCGGAACTGGCCAGCCATTTGCCCTTGGCGCTCCACGACAGGCTTTTGACCTTGCCGGGATAGCCGCTCATGCGCATGTGCTTGCCGTCGGCCAGCTTCCAGCCATGCAGCGCGTTCTCCTGCATGGTGGTGACGAGGAAGGCGCCATCCGGCGAAAAGGTGATGCCGGTATGGGCGCCGGCCCATTCGAGCTCGACCGGCTTGCCCTCGGCGGCCGGGAAATGCAGCGTCGCGCCATTGTAGCGGGCGACGCCGAAGCGCATGCCCTTTGGCGAAAAGGCCAACCCCTCAACCGAGCGCGGATGCGCGAATTCTTTGGTCTTGCCGTCGGCAAAGCGCACACAGGCGGTCTTGCCAGAGGCGAAGGCGATGGCGCCCTGCGGCCCGGCGGCGACGCTGGTGATCCATTTCTTGCCGGCGCTCGCCAGTTCTACGGCATTGCTGCCGGCGGTAATGGCAAACACCTTGCCATCCTCGCCACCGGTGATCAGCCGGTCGTTCGCCGTGTCATGGAAGGCAGCGAGCAGCCCGTCATTGGCCTGCACGGTCTTGTGGCCATGGTCGAGCCGGTGGACCGCGCCATCGGCCAGCGCGAAATGCGGCACGTCGCCGAGGAAGACGGCAGCGACGCAGTGGCCTTCAAGATCGAGCGGGGCGACGGTGGGCATTCGAGCTGGTCCATTCGAGATTGTTGCCGGCCGTCTACGTCACAGCGCGACTAGGTGCGCTCCGCCTTCTCCCCTTGTGGGAGAAGGCCAGAAGGAGGCAGCGCTAGCTTTATAAGGCCTGGAAATCAAGCGGCCTGGCAGGCGTCAAAGCTCTTCTTCAGCCGCTCGGCGTCGAGTTCGCGGCCGATGAAGACCAGCCGGCTGTCGTGCTTTTCGCCGTCCTTCCAGGCGCGTTGGTGGTCGCCTTCGATGATCATGTGGACGCCCTGGATGACATAGCGCTCATCGTCGCCCTTGAGCGCGATGATACCCTTCAACCGCAGAATGTTCGGACCTTCCATCTGGGTGATCTTTTCGATCCAGGGGAAAAACTTCTTCGGATCCATCTCGCCGCCGCGCAGCGACACCGACTGCACAGTCACGTCATGGATGTCGGACGGATGCGCGTGATGGTGATGGTCGTGCCCGTCATGGTCATGGTCATGGTCATGATGATCGTGATCGTCATGCGCTTCGAGGAAATGCGGATCGTTCTCCAGCGCCCGCGAAAGATCGAAAGCGCCGCGATCGAGCACCTCGGCCAGCGCCACGCCGGCGCGCGTCGTGCGGTGGATCCTGGCCGCCGGGTTGATGGCGCGTATCGTCGCCTCGACCTTGGCGAGTTCGTCGGGCGTGACGAGATCGGTCTTGTTGAGAACGACGACATCGGCGAAGGCGATCTGGTCCTCGGCTTCCCTGGAATCCTTCAGCCTGAGCGGCAGGTGCTTGGCGTCGACCAGCGCCACCACCGCGTCGAGCCTGGTCTTGGAGCGCACGTCGTCGTCCATGAAGAAGGTCTGCGCCACCGGCACCGGGTCGGCCAGGCCGGTGGTCTCGACGACGATGGCGTCGAAACGGCCGGGCCGGCGCATCAGGCCCTCGACGACACGGATCAGATCGCCGCGCACGGTGCAGCAGACGCAGCCATTGTTCATCTCGTAGATTTCCTCGTCGGACTCCACGATCAAATCATTGTCGATGCCGATCTCGCCGAATTCATTGACGATGACGGCATAGCGCTTGCCGTGACTTTCCGAGAGGATGCGGTTGAGCAGCGTCGTCTTGCCGGCGCCGAGATAGCCGGTGAGGACGGTTACGGGAATCTGCGTCTGTGCATCGCTCATGTCTTGCCTCGAGTTATCTGGCCCCGAAAATCCGGATCTCGAAAACTCCGGGCCTCGTAAAGGATGTTGTCGGCTCCATATAGGATGTGCGCTATGCTTTTGCACGAGGCAAACCACTGGGCCAAACAGGCCGGCGCGAGAGGGGCCAGATGTCCAACAAACCGCCCAAAATGCCATTGAACAGGCGTCAGGCGCTCGGCCTCATCGCCGTGACAGCCGGCGGCGGCGCCTTCCTGCCGGCTGCCGCAAGGGCCGCGCAGGCTTCGCCCTATGCCGGGCTTGCCCTGTTCGAGGCCGGCGCCGGCGTCTGCACCATCACGCCTGAGGTGACGGAGGGGCCTTTCTATTTCGACCCGAAACTCGAGCGTGCCGATGTCACCGAAGGCAAAAAGGGCGTCGGTCTTAATGTGCGGCTGCAGATCGTCGATGCCGCCTGCCAACCGCTTGCCGGTGCCCGCGTCGATATCTGGCATTGCGACGCGCAAGGGCACTATTCCGGCTACCCGGGACAGGGCGACGGCCAGGATGTCGATACCTCCGGCCAGACATTCCTGCGCGGCTGGCAGAAGACGGACGCAAGCGGCATCGTCTCCTTCGCCACCATCTACCCCGGCTGGTATCGCGGCCGCACCACCCATATCCACTTCAAGGTCTTCCCCGACGAACGGTCGGTGATGACCGGCCAATTGTTCTTCCCCGACGGCTTGAGCGATCAGATCTTTGCGACCGTCTCGCCCTACAACGACCGTACCGGCAAACGCGACACCTCGAATGCGCGTGACGGCATAGCGCAACGGGCCGGACCCTTGTCGCAGGCCGCCTTGCGCGAGGCGGCGGATGCCTATCAGGCCTTGCTGGTCGTCGCTGTGAAGGCCGGCTGAGTTCGGTTTCGGGCTCCTCCCATGCCCACGGGAAAAGTCCTCCGACCCAAAAAGTCGTTTGTCATCTAACTGAAATAAACATCTGGCATTCACCACGGCGGACATCGCAATGCTTGCCGGCAAAGCTGTTTTCGCAAGCCGGATTCTTTTTGATCGTCGATTGCCAACCGGGCGGCTGCGTCTATGCTGCCGGTACCGGTTCGGCCGAAGAGGGATGACCATGGCCAAGGCGGACAAAACTGCAACAATGAGCCGGCTGCATTCGGCGGCGCGGCTGGCCCGTACGGCACTTGCCGCGCGGCTTCTGGCGCACGGCTTCTATGCCGGACAGGACCAGATCATGCTGTCGCTCGACCGCGAGGACGGCCAGACACCGGGCACCCTCGCCGGCCGCCTCGGCGTGCGCCCGCCGACCATCACCAAGACCATCAACCGGCTGCAGGCGCAGGGTTTCCTGGAAAAGCGCGCTTCGGTGAACGATGCCCGTCAAGCGCATATCTTCCTCACCGACACCGGCCGCGAGATCATCCACGCCATCGAGAAATCGGTGAAGAAGACCGAGAAGCAGGCGCTGAAGGGCCTCGACAAGAAGGACCAGAAGGCGCTGTTCAAGCTGCTCGCCCGTATCGAAGCAAACCTTTCGAACGAGGAGCTGGTGCTGATCGACGACGACGCCGAACTCGACGACTAACCGGCGAAGCATTCCGCGTCGTCCGGTAGGCAACGCATTCCGCGTCGTCCAGCCTCCTCTATCAACGTCTTCGATACCTACGCCGCCGCCGTCGATGGCCCGCGCACAAGCGCCGACCAGCGTCCCGGCGTCAGGCCGAACGCCTTCTTGAAATGACGGTTGAAATGGCTCTGGTCGCTGAAGCCGGCGGCAATGGCGATCTCGGCCAGCGCCTCTCCTGCCTCGATCATGCGCCGTGCCCGCTGCAGCCGGCGCATCAAAAGGAAACGGTGCGGGCTCGTGGAATAGGTCGCGCGGAAATGGCGCGAAAGCGCATAGCGGTCGAGACCGGTGACGGCTTCCAGTTCACTGGACCGCACCGCCCGCTCGGCATTCTCTTCCAGATAGTCGCGCGCCAGTGCTGCGGCGCGCCACGCCGTCTTTTCCATCCGCTTTGCCGGCTGCCCGGCATGGCGTCCCAGATTCTGCACCAGCTGCGCAATGAAATCGGCAACAAACAGTTCGTCCAGCTCCTCATCGAGCGGCACCAGTGCGGAAAGCAGCGTGCCACGTAAAGCCGGATCGCTCACCACGGCATCCTCGACGAAAGGCAATGGCGCGCCGCCCAGGCAGTCGAGCAGCAGCGACGGCTCCAGATAGAGTATCCGGTAATGCAAGCCTTCCTCGGTACCGGCGCCGCCGTCGTGCAATTCGTCGGGATGCAGGATGATGATCTGGCCGGGCAGGCTGTGATGCGCCGCGCCGCGATAGCGGAAGCTCTGTACGCCGTGCAGCGTCACCCCAATCGCGTAGGTATCGTGGCGGTGGAGATCGAAGGCGTTGCCATGAAACCGCGCCTCGATGCGCTCGATGCCGGCCGTGCCCGGCGCCGAGACGATGCCGTCCTCGGCAGTATCCCAGCACAAACGTTCAAGACCCTGGAGGGCCTGCCGGCCTAGATCGTGCGTCATCGCTTCAACAACACTCTGGAACTGGCGACTGTCTCATGTTCGATACAAAATTTGCAATCGTGCTCAGGCAAGATCTTCCCGTCTGGCAGAAGCTCAACGTCACCGCCTTCCTGACCAGCGGCATCGTCGCGCAATTTGCCGATATCATCGGCCAACCCTATCGCGACCGCGCCGGCAACATCTACAATCCGCTGTCGATCCAGCCGGTCATCGTGCTTTCGGCCGACGGCGCGACGCTCGGCGCGATCCACCGGCGCGCGCTGGAGCGCGGCGTGACGACGTCGCTCTATGTCGAGGAGATGTTCTCGACCGGCTTTGACGCCGCCAACCGCGCCGTCTTCGCCGAATTCGCCCCAGATGACGCCAAGGTCGTCGGGATCGCGCTGCGCGCCGAGAAGAAGCTGGTCGACAAGATCACCAAGGGCGCCCGCATGCACGCCTGAAGCAGGATCGAGTGGATCAAGCGCTTTGCCGACGGTGGTTCCAGCCGCGCTCTGAGCCTGTCGACAGCGCTTGTTGTGCCAGTCGCTTTTGGCTTGCCGGCAGGCGGCGATTGCCGCAAAGGTGACCTATCTACCTTTCCTTCCGGCCCGAAATTGAGCGTTCCCAGAAAACCAGACGAAAGCGCAACGCCGCCTGCGGCGATGCTGTTCATGCTTTCCACCTATGTCTGCTTCACCTTTCTCGACACCAGCAGCAAGTATCTCGTGCTGGCCGGCATCTCGGCGCTGATCGTCGCCTGGGCCCGCTTCGTCGTCCACGTGCTGCTGGTCGGCATCTTTCTGCGTGGCTGGCAAGAGCCGTCGCGGTTCCGCGCCAACAATTTGCCGGCCCACATCCTGCGCGGCGTCCTGCTGTTCGGCTCGACCATGTTCAACATCATGGCGCTCAGAACCCTGCAACTGGCCGAGACCACCTCGATCTACTTCTTCGGTCCGATGGTGATCACCGCCCTTGCCGGCCCGCTGCTCGGCGAATGGGCTGGCTGGCGCCGCTGGCTGGCGATCCTGACAGGCTTCGTCGGCGTGCTGATCATCACCCGGCCGGGCGTCGGCGTTTTCGGCGTCGGCCACCTGTTTGCGCTCGGCTCGATGCTGTCGAACTCTTTCTATGTCATCATGACCCGCCGCATGTCGGCGAGCGAAAGCTCGGAGAGCCTCATCCTGTTTTCGGCGCTGGCGCCGGCGGTGCTGCTCCTGCCCACACTGCCGTTCTCGCTGTCGCTGCCGCAGGACGGCTGGCACTGGTTCATCCTCTTGATGCTCGGCGTGTTCGGCGCCACCGGTCATTGGCTGCTGGTGCAGGCCTATCGTCTGGCGACGACCACGGCACTCGCCCCTTACCCCTATTCGCAGATGGTGTGGATGATCCTGTCCGGCTGGATCATCTTCCACCAGTTTCCCGACCGCTGGACGCTTGTGGGTGCGGCCATCATCGTCGCCAGCGGCCTTTACATCATTCATCGCGAACACCGGCTTCGCCTGCGCAATCACGCGGCGCTGGACGCGGAGGCGGAAACGCTGGCAAAAAAACTTTGATTTGCTCCCGATCGATGGCATAAGAGCCGCCTTTAAACAGTTTAAATCGCTTCGGGGAGCGCAAGGCGCTGGCACAGAAGATCAAGCTTTCGACGATCGCGGATGCCCTTGGCGTGTCCACGGCCACGGTATCGCTTGCGCTGCGCGACAGCCCGCTGGTCGCCGGCAGCACCCGCGACCGCATCAAGGAACATGCCCGCGCCATCGGCTATATCTACAACCGCCGCGCCGCCAGCCTGCGCACCTCGCGCTCGGGCATTGTCGGCGTCGTGGTGCACGACATCATGAACCCCTTCTTCGCCGAGATCCTGCGCTCGATCGAAAGCGAACTCGACCGCAGCCGGCAGACCTTCATCCTCTCGAACCATTACGACCAGCTCGAGAAGCAGCGCACCTTCATCGACACGCTGCTGCAGCTCGGCGCCGACGGCGTCATCATGTCGCCGGCCATCGGCACACCTGCCGAAGACATCATCATGGCCGAGGAAAACGGCCTGCCGGCGGTGCTGATCGCGCGCTCTGTCGCCGGGGCCGACGTACCAGTCTTCCGCGGCGACGATGCCTATGGCACTGGGCTCGCCACCAACCACCTGATCTCGCTCGGCCACAAGCGCATCGCCATGATCGGCGGCACCGACCAGACTTCGACCGGCCGCGACCGCTACCAGGGCTATGTCAACGCCATGGAAGCGGCGGGGCTCGAGGTCAGGCCGTCCTGGCGCATCGCCGGTCCGCGCACCAAGCAGGCCGGCTTCGAGGCCGCTGGACAGTTTTTGGCGCTGAAAGACAAGCCAACCGCCGCCTGCTGCTGGAATGATCTCGTCGCCATCGGGCTGATGAACGGCATCGCGCGCGCTGGCCTGGTGCCGGGCGTCGACATTTCCGTCACCGGATATGACGATCTCGAGGAGGCTGCGATCGCAACGCCGGCACTGACCACGGTCTGGAACGGCCAGCGCGAGGTCGGCCGTCGCGCCGCGAGCGCCCTGCTGGACAAGCTGAACGGACAGACGGTGCGGCCGTCGCAGGAACTAATCAAGCCGGAACTGCATGTGCGTCAGTCGACCGGCAAGCCGGTGGAGCGTGCATGACAAAGCCTGAACTTGGAGAGCCGGTCGCCATCCTGGTGCCCGGCCATTTCAACGAGCATGCCATCGGCCGTATCGACCAGGCATTCCAGCGGGTGACGATCGAACAGGCCGACCCGGCTCTTGTCACCGAGGAGATGCGGCGCACGGTGCGCGGCATCGCTTCGTTCGGCGGGATAAATGCCGCCTTGATGGACGCGTTGCCCAATCTCGAGATCATCGCCAATTTCGGCGTCGGCTACGATTCGGTCGACGCCAGCCACGCCGCGCAAAGCGGCATCATGGTCACCAATACGCCCGACGTGCTGACCGAGGAGGTCGCCGACACGGCGATCGGCCTTTTGATCAACACCGTGCGCGAAATGTATACCGCCGAGAAATGGCTCCGCGACGGCAGCTGGGTGAAGAACGGCGCCTATCGCCTGAGCCGGCTTACCTTGCGCGGCCGCAGCGTCGGTATCTTCGGCATGGGCCGCATCGGGCTGGCCATTGCCCGGCGGCTGGAAGCCTTCGGCCTGCCGGTCGCCTATCACAACCGCCGCCAGGTCGAGGGCCTGGCCTATCAATATCATCCGACGCTGAAGGGGCTTGCCGAAGCGGTCGACACACTGATCTCGGTCGCGCCGGGCGGCACTTCGACGGAAAAGGCCGTCAATACCGAAATCCTGTCGGCGCTCGGGCCGAACGGCGTCTTCGTCAACATCGGCCGCGGCAGCACGGTCGACGAGGCTGCCCTTGCCGCAGCGCTTGCCAGCGGCACCATCGCCGCCGCCGGGCTCGATGTCTTTGCCGACGAACCAAACGTGCCGCAGGCACTGCTGGCCGCCCCCAACACGTCGCTGCTGCCGCATGTCGGCTCGGCTTCGGAGCATACCCGCCGGGGCATGGCGGACCTATGCGTCGACAATCTGGTGTCCTGGTTCGCCGAGCGCCGGCCGCTGACCCCCGTGTCGGAGACGGTGCAGGTCAAGCCGCGCAGCTGAACTGCAGGCCGCCGCACTTATTAACGTCGGCTTAACGCTTTGAAATCATTCTGCATACTTCGTTATGCATATTTCCAGAAACCGCGAAGGGTTTTGGGCTCATGCATCAGGGCAAGGCTTTGAAGCGCGCTGCCGCGCCTTCGAACGTGCGGAGAAACAGAGTGAAGACGCTTTCAGCATTGATTGCGGTTGCCGCACTGGCCGGCGGCATTCAGCTATTCCACGGCAGCAGTGGCGCAAGTGTCGCCAGGGAAGCTCAGCCATCCAGCACCTACCGGCTGGCGGCCAATGGCGACGAGGCGGCCTGCGCAGTGAAACGCGGTGCTGAAGTCTCGGAGGGTCTGTCGTTGTTGACGATCGCCTCAACCTGCCGCCGGCTTTTGCCGGGCATCGAGCGCGCGAAATTCTGGCGCGAGCAGGAAGACGGCACGGTTGCCTTCAGCGCCAACGGCACCGATCCGATCGTCACCTTCGCCGTTGCCGATGGCGACGGCTACGAATCCTACGCGCCGGCGTTGCCGCTGCTGTCGCTGGCGGCAGCCGACAACCGAGAACATTCAGCTGCCGGCAACTGATAATCGGGATTATTCCGCCGCGGCGCGCGCGCCGGACTTCGCCGCCGCGTGCAGGCGCACGGCGTCGCCGAAGGCGCGGAATATCTTGGCCGAGTTGCTGTCCGACTTGACCCAATATTCAGGGTGCCATTGCACGCCGACGGCGAAGGCGCGTGAGTCTCGCACGGAGACCGCCTCGACCGTGCCATCGTCGGCGACTGCCTCGATCTGCAGCTTCGGACCGAGCTGGTCTACCGCCTGGCGGTGCACGGAGTTGACTATGATCTCGCCGGCGCCGAACACGCCTGCCAGGCAACTGCCGGGCTTGATTGTCACGTTCTGGTGGATGGCGAAGCGCTCGTCCTGATTGTCGCTCACCGGCGCGCGGTGGTCGAACGTGCCGTCGCGTTCCTGGATCTCGGTGGCTAAAGTGCCGCCCAGCGCCACGTTCATTTCCTGGATGCCACGGCAGATGGCGAGCAGCGGCACGCCGCGCTCCACCGCCCGGCGGATCAGCGGCAGCGTCGTGGCGTCGCGCGCCGGATCGTAAGGACCGTTCTTTTCGCTGGCGTCGCCGCCATAGAGCGAGGGATGCACGTTCGATTTCGAGCCGGTGACCATGACGCCGTCGACCGACGACAGCAATTCATCGAAGTCGAGCCGATCGCCGAAGGACGGCACCAGCACCGGGAAGACGCCGGCGCCCGAAATCGCCGCCTCCAGATATTGCTGCGGGGCGGCGTGCCAGGTGTAGTTGTCGAACCGGCGGACGTCGGTCGAGATGGCGACGAGCGGCTGCTGCATTTTGGGTCCGGTATCCATTGGGAGCTAAGGAACTATTCTGCCTACAAAATAGGCGATCCGAAGGCACTTTTCCATGACAAGTTTCATCGCGTCGTATGGGCCACGGAATCAGGTCGGGAATTGGCATTAGACTATAGTTGCAGGCCGTGCGCCGATGCTGCGAATTCCGCGAAAGCGCCGTCGTCAAAACCGGCTGCCGTGCTGGACTCGACCTTTTGCCTGTGTATTGTTTCGCCCCAGGCCGAGCCGGGATATCGAGGATGTTCCCGAATATTGGCCTGTTGATCCAAAAGGGAGGAACTGCATGGATCGTCGTTCATTCATCCGCAAGGCTGGCGTAACCGGTGTGGGGGCCGCGGCGGCGGCCGCGACGCTTGCCGCGCCCGCTATCGCCCAATCCAATCCGAAAGTGACGTGGCGGCTGGCTTCGTCCTTCCCGAAGTCGCTGGATACGATCTATGGCGGCGCCGAGGTCTTCTCCAAGATGCTGTCGGAAGCGACCGACGGCAACTTCCAGGTCCAGGTTTTTGCAGCCGGCGAGCTCGTCCCCGGTCTGCAGGCCGCCGACGCCACCACCGCCGGTACCGTCGAGGCCTGCCACACGGTGGCATATTATTACTGGGGCAAGGACCCGACCTGGGCGCTGGGCGCGGCGGTGCCGTTCTCGCTCAACGCGCGCGGTATCAATGCCTGGCACTATCATGGCGGCGGCATCGACCTGTTCAACGAGTTCCTTGCCACGGAGGGGCTGTTCGGCCTGCCGGGCGGCAACACCGGCGTGCAGATGGGCGGCTGGTTCCGCAAGGAGATCAGCACGGTCGCCGACCTTTCCGGCCTCAAGATGCGCATCGGCGGCTTTGCCGGCAAGGTGGTCGCCAAGCTAGGCGTCGTGCCACAGCAGATCGCCGGCGGCGACATCTATCCAGCGCTGGAAAAGGGCACCATCGACGCCGCCGAATGGGTCGGCCCCTATGACGACGAGAAGCTCGGCTTCTACAAGGTCGCGCCCTATTACTACTACCCCGGCTGGTGGGAAGGCGGACCGACGGTCCATTTGATGTTCAACAAGGCGAAATATGAAGAGCTTTCGCCCGCCTACAAGTCGCTGGTGCACACCGCCGCCCAGGCGGCCGACGCCAACATGCTGCAGAAATACGACTCTCTCAATCCGGCGGCGGTGAAGCGTCTGGTGGCCGGCGGCGCCAAGCTGAAGCCGTTCAGCCAGGAGATCATGGCCGCCTGCTTCGAAAAGGCGAACGAGGTCTATGCCGAAATGGAAGCCTCGAACGCGCCGTTCAAGAAGATCTGGGATTCGATCAAGGCGTTCCGCAAGGAGCACTATCTCTGGGCCCAGGTGGCCGAATACAATTACGACACCTTCATGATGGTCCAGCAGCGCAACGGCAAGCTGTAGGCGCTTCGACTTTCCTGCTCAAGAAAGACCCCGGGCTCCTTCGCCCGGGGTTTTTCTTTCAGCCAAAGCAGTGTTGGCCTCGACCGGTATCCTCCTGGCCGGGCATTTCAACTGCTGCGCGGCACTACCAGCACCTTGACCTCTCCCGGAGCCGGCGGGTTGGCGATTACCGCCGGCGCTTCTTCGAGAGTGACCTGCCTGGAGATCAGCCTGTCGATCTCGATCGCACCCGAGGCGATGAGTTGGGCCGCGCGGCCGTGGGTATAGGGATTGAGGAAAGAGCCCAGCACCTTCAGCTCGCGGAACAACAGGTCGAAGGGCTCGAACGCCCCCTTCATGCCTTGTGGCACCACGCCGACGATGATGACCGTGCCGCCGGCTCTGGCCAGCCGCAACGATTGCTCGACGGTGTCGCGCACGCCGGCGCATTCGAACACCACGTCGACGCCGCCGGGGACTAGCCCCGCCGATCCGGCAACGGCATCGATGACGTCGACCGCACCCGGATCGACCGTTGCTGTGGCGCCGATATCCTCGGCAAGGGAGCGCCGCGAAGCCTGGCGCGTCGACAGGATGATGGTCGTTGCCCCCGCGAGCTTCGCCAGTTGCACGGTGAGCAGACCGATCACACCGCCGCCGAGCACCACGACCGAAGCGCCCGGCTTGATTGCGGCCAGATCGACGCCGTGCAGGCAGCAGGCAAGCGGCTCGCAGAAGGCACCATGCGTCGGCTTGAGATCAGCCGGGAGAAGAAACGCCTGCTTTTGCGGCAGCACGACATAGTCGGCAAAGCCGCCGTCACGGTGGATGCCGATAGCGCTGAGATTGCTGCAGAGATTGACCCGGCCGGCGTGACAATGCTTGCAGCGGCCACAGGCGATATTGGGATCGCCGGTGACCCGGTCGCCGACGGAAAAGCCCAGTACGGCCGCCCCAACCGCTTCGACGATGCCGGAAAATTCATGCCCCGGTGTCACCGGCGGCTTGCAGGGGAACTCGCCGTGGAACAGATGCCGGTCGGTGCCACAGACGCCGCAGGCCTCTATGCGCACCAGCAAGTCGTCCGGCCCGGCTGACGGCTTGCCGACCTCGCGCAGCGCGATACTGCCCACTGCCTCCAGGCGGACCGCTTTCATCGCTGTCGGCGCTCCAACATCAGTTGAAGTTCGGCGGCTGCGAGAGGTCAGTTGCCGGCGCCGCCGGCTTGGCGGGCGGAGCATCGCCGAAGTTCGGTGGTTGCGACAGGTCGTTGGTAGGTGCTGCCGGTGCAGCGCCGCCATTGGCCGGCGCACCGCCATCCGCCGGCGCCGTGCCCAGCGGTGACAGGCCAGGCATGTCCGGCAGCTGAATGTCGATCGTACCGGGATCCACCGTCGCGCCCTTGTAGTGCATCACCATTTGCGGGAAGGTGATGGTCAGCCCGATCATGATCACCTGGATGCAGACGAAGGGTACCGCGCCCCAGTAGATCTGGCCGGTGGTGACAGGCGCGATCTGCTTGCCGGTGAGGCGGTCGAGATAGGGCACGCGCGCGGCGACCGAGCGCAAGTAGAACAGCGCGAAGCCGAAGGGCGGGTGCATGAAGGAGGTCTGCATGTTGACGCCGAGCAGCACGCCGAACCAGATCAGGTCGATGCCGAGCTTGTCGGCGGCCGGCGCCAGTAGCGGCACGATGATGAAGGCGAGCTCGAAGAAATCGAGGAAGAAGGCGAGCAGGAAGACCAGGATGTTGACGCCGATGAGGAAGCCGACCTCGCCGCCCGGCAGCGACGTCAGCAGATGCTCGACCCAGATGTGACCGTTGACGCCGTAGAAGGTCAGCGAGAACACGCGCGCGCCGATCAGGATGAACAGCACGAAGGACGACAGCCTGGTCGTCGAGGCCAGCGCCTGCTTGATCACGTCGAGCGACAGCCGCCCCTTTGCCGCCGCCATGATCAATGCGCCGACGGAGCCCATGGCGCCGCCCTCGGTCGGGGTGGCGATGCCGAGGAAGATGGTGCCTAGCACCAGGAAGATCAGCGCCAGCGGCGGGATCAGAACGATGATCACCTGCTGCGCCAGCCTGGACATCATGTTGAAGTTCAGCCGCTGGTCGGCAATCGCGACGATGTAGATGAAGAGCACACCAACGCTGGCGCCGAGAATGTCGGCATTGTCGCCATGTGTTGGCGCAAGATAGCGGTAGGCCGCATAGGAAGCCGCGACTGCGACTAGCAGTGCCGCGAGCAGCGACAGCACGCCATGGCCGAGCGTACGGGCCTCCAGCGGCAGCGCCGGCATGGAATTCGGCCGGATGATCGACATGAGCAGGATGTAGGCCATGTAGATGCCGGTCAGCACGAGGCCGGGGATCAGCGCGCCAGCATACATGTCGCCGACGGAGCGGCCGAGCTGGTCGGCCAGCACGATCAGCACCAGTGAGGGCGGGATGATCTGGGCGAGCGTGCCGGAAGCAGCGATGACGCCTGATGCCAGCCGCCGGTCATAGCCGTAGCGCAGCATGATCGGCAGCGAGATCAGGCCCATGGCGATGACGGACGCCGCCACCACGCCCGTCGTGGCTGCCAGCAGCG
The DNA here is from genome assembly GCF_964252735.1 of Mesorhizobium sp. LjNodule214. NCBI lineage: Bacteria > Pseudomonadati > Pseudomonadota > Alphaproteobacteria > Hyphomicrobiales > Phyllobacteriaceae > Mesorhizobium > Mesorhizobium sp. LjNodule214. Next base: position 1,134,827 of record NZ_CAXUPE020000001.1, on the reverse strand, counting down.
CGCCGACGAAAATCACCGCATAGGCAAGGCCGCCACGGATCGGCCCGAACAGCTGGCCGATCGTGTCGAGCAGGTCCTCGGCCATGCCGGATCGTTCGAGCACTATGCCCATGAAGGTGAAGAAAGGGATCGCCAGCAGCGTGTCGTTGGACATCACCCGGCTGCCGTAGAAATTGTCGGGCAGCGCGTGCAGCAGCGGCCAGGCGAGGTTGATCGACCCGCCCGAATAAGGCGACAGCACGACGCCGATGAAGAAGAACATCAGGCCGTTGGCTGCGAGCGAGAAAGCGACTGGATAGCCGATCAAAAGGAAGATGACCAGCGAGGCGAACATGATCGGCGCCATGTTCTGGGCGATGAACTCGATCATGGGCGCACCTCCTGGGCAAGCGCCTTGGCTTCTTCGGCGAGTGCCTTGGCCTCGAGTTCTGCCTGTTCATGCGCCGATATGAATGGATTGGGATCGTCCATGTCGCCGCGCATGATGGCGATCTTCTTGATGATCTCGGAGATGCCTTGCAGCGCCAGCAGGAAGAAGCCGGCCAGCAGGATGGCTTTTGCCGGCCAGATGATCAGGCCGCCGGAATTGTTCGACATTTCGCCGCTGCGGAACGACAGCGACACATAGGGAACGAAATAGATCACCATCAGCGTCACGAACGGCATCAGGAACAGGAGGTGGCCGAGCAGGTCGATCCAGTGCTGCACGCGGCGCGAGAACATGCCGTAGACGATGTCGATGCGGATATGGTCGTTCTGCTTCAGCGTATAGGCGGCCGCCAGCATGAAGGCAGCGCCGAACAGGTACCACTGCAGCTCCAGCCAGGCGTTCGACGATATGTCGAACGCCTTGCGGATGACGGCGTTGCCGGCGCTGACCAGGATTGCCAGCAGGATCAGCCACGATACCCATTTGCCGATGAACTCGTTCACACGGTCGATCGTTCTGGATAGAGCGAGAAGCCCTGCCATGCATTCCTCCCTGATGTCGGAGGCGCGCCGGCTCCCCTTATTTTCCGCCGCGCCATTGTGGCCTAACGGTATGCCGTGCGTGGCCGGGCTGGTCAACACGGCATGGGCAGGCTAAACGCTGTTGTGAGGTGGTGAGCGGTGCAAAACCGCCAACTCACCAGGCGGCATCCGACCAAAGTCGCAGACTCGGCTCAGGCGATCTTCTGCTGATCGCGGCCGGCGCCGATCAGCACCAGCATGGCGACGAGGAAGAGGTACATCCAGGCATCGCGCCATTCGAGCGGGAAATAGCCGGCCCACAGCGATTCGGCCATGCCGAAGGCGGCCGCGCCAAGCGCTGCCTTGAGCGGCGAGAGATAACCGCCGACCGCCGTCACGAACAGGATCTTCAGCCCGTAGACCAGGCCGGTGCCGAAGCTGATGTTGCCGTAGTAGATGCCGGCAAGGATGCCGGCCAGCGCAGCGCACAGACCGCCGAACAGCACCGCCAGCCGAAACACCGCGCGCACGTTTACGCCGCACATCGCCGCCGCTCTGGGATCGTCCGACACCGCCCGCCAGGAGCGGCCGAAGCTCGAGCGGGCGAATGCCCAGGCGGCCAGCGCCAGCACGCCTATCACGGCTGCGCAGTCGAGCAGCTGGATCAGTGTCAGCGTCGCCTTGAAGCCGGCGTTCTCAGCAAAGATCACCGGCTGGGCCAGCATCGGCGGCAGCCAGAGATCATGGGTGTCGGCGGCGATGCGGCTGGCCTCCGACAGCACCAGCAAGATGCCCAGCGTCGTCACGACGATCGCGTTCGGCGAGCGGTCGGCCAAGGGTTCGAAGACGCTGCGCGACAAGACATGGCTGATCAGCGCCGCGTAGAGGAGCGCCGCAACGATGCCGAGCGCGACCGCTGCGTAGAGCGTCAGCCACAGCGCCTGGTAGCCGAAAGCAGCCGCGAGGATCATCGCGTGCCCGCAAAAGGCGAACATGGCGCCATAGGCGAGGTTGGTCCGGTGCAGCAGCCCGTTGGTCAGCACATAGCCGAAGGCGAGCAAGGCATAGAGCGCGCCCGAATGCAGCCCGTTGAGAACCTGCTGGAAGAAATACAGCATGCAGCACCCTTGGGTGACGGTGGCGGACCCACATCCCCAAAGGGACGTTTGCATTCGGAATCTAACTTGTCAAATGCGATTTATCGGTTAGATTCTCGGCATGACAGTCTCCTGGACTCCGCGTCGCTTCACCGGCGGCATCCTCGCGCTCGACGCGGCCAACACGGTCGTTTTGCGGTTCGATCCGGAAAAGACCTTCGACCGCTTCGACAATCCGGCCGAGATCGCCCGCTTTGCCGACGCGGCAAGCGGTTTTCGCGCCACGGAGCTTGGTGGGCGTCGCCTGGAGGCGCCATCCCCGGTGGAAATCGCACCGGTCGTGCTGTCGATCCGTGAGACAACCGACCGCCTGTTTCGTCATGCGGTGTCGAAAGGCGCTCTGGCCACCGGCGATCTGCCCGGGTTCCTGCAAGCCTGCGCCGACGGCCTGGCCGGCAGCCGGACCGAAATCGGCGCCTCCGGCCGACCGTTCGGCGATCCTGCGACGCCGATCGCTTTCGAGGCAGCACTTGCCGTCTCGGCGTTGTCGCTGCTGCGCGACGACACCGTCGCCAGGCTCAGGATCTGTCCCAACTGCAGTTGGCTGTTCGTCGACCGCAGCCGCAACTCCAGCCGGCTCTGGTGCGACATGGCGGTCTGCGGCAACCGCCAGAAGGCAAACCGCTACTATCGCCGCCGCACGGCGGCCAGGGAGGTCACCAATGTCTAGGACATATCCGCGTTCGATGGTTCTCGGCGCCGCCTTGCTGGCGGCAGCAGTGCTTGGCGCCTGCCGCGACTCCGGCAAGGAGCAGTTGTTCGCCATTTCCGGCAAGTTGTTCGAGTTCAACTACCGGCTGGGCATCGCCACCTATGTCATCACGCTGAACCCGCTGCGGCCGATGGGCGAAGGACAGGTTGCCGTGGTCAGTTTCCAGAACCCGGCCGGTGGCGATCCGATCATCGTCAACCAGAAGATCTGGCCGAAGCTGCCGTATATAACGCTGACCAGCCCGCCGCTGACCTGCGTGGTCAAGGACAAGCCCTATGCGGTGTCGATCCGCATCGAAGATTCCAGCGGCACGCTTCTGCAGAGCTTCGAGACGACGCTGACCTCGTCGCTGGATCAGTCGATCCTGCCCGACCGTCCCCTGGTGGTCGGCCCGGTCTACGAGCTCAACAAGGACATGGTCGGCCATGTCGACGGCAAGCTGCCGGGCGAGCCGAAGCCGGATTGCTCGAAGGCCTGACACGCCAGCAGCGGATCGGCCGCCGGAACTTTCTTCGCGGACCGCCACGGCGCAATTTTCATACGCTCAAGCGTGCACGCCGGATCGTTCGTTGCGCGCTGCCTGGCACCTCCGATTTTGTTTGACCTCCCCTCCAAAGGGGAGAAAGACTGCGGCATCCGACTCCTACGTTGGCTGCGTGCTCCTGCGCGGCCACCGCAGAGGAAATGCCTGATGACGCTGCACGACGTCGCGCTCGACGACAAGTTCGATCTTGGAAAGGAGCGCATCTTCCTCTCCGGCGCGCAGGCCGTCATCCGCATGCTGTTGATGCAGCGCGAGCGCGACCGGCGCGCCGGCCTCAACACAGCCGGCTTCGTCTCGGGCTATCGCGGCTCGCCGCTCGGCGGCCTGGACATGCAGCTGTGGAAGGCCAAGAAGCAGCTCGCCCAATCCGACATCGTCTTCCAGCCCGGCCTCAACGAAGAGCTTGCCGCCACCGCCTGCTGGGGCACGCAGCAGGCCGAACTCCTGGGCGAAGGCACGCATGACGGCGTGTTTTCGGTCTGGTACGGCAAGGGGCCGGGCGTCGACCGCTCCGGCGACGTGTTCCGCCACGCCAACCTCGCCGGCTCCTCGAAACATGGGGGCGTGCTTGCCCTGATGGGCGACGACCACATGGCCGAATCCTCGACCAACGCGCATGCCACCGAGTTCCTGTTCGTCGACACCATGGTGCCGATCCTCAATCCGGCCGGCGTCCAGGAGATCATCGATTACGGGCTCTACGGCTTTGCCATGTCACGCTTCGCCGGCACATGGGCGGCGATCAAATGCGTCAAGGACAATATCGAATCGACGGCTTCCGTCGACGCCTCGCTAGAGCGGCTGAACATCGTCGTGCCGGAGTTCGAGATGCCGCCCGGCGGCCTCAACATCCGCCACGAGATCGACATGCTCGGCCAGGAAGAGCGGCTGCACGAATACAAGCGCACTGCTGCGTCCGCCTTCATCCACGCCAACGGGCTGAACCGGATCGTCTATTCAGGCGGCCGCAAGCCAAAGCTTGGCGTCATCACCATCGGCAAGAGCTATCTCGACGTCCGCCAGGCGCTGGAGGATATCGGCATCGACGAGGCGGCGGCCAACCGCATCGGCATCAGGCTGTTCAAGGTCGGCTGCCCATGGCCGATCGACCTGGAGCATATCGCCGAGTTTGCCCGCGGCCTCGACACCATCGTCGTCGTCGAGGAGAAGCGCTCGCTGATCGAGGTGCAGCTGCGCGAAAACCTCTACGGCACCGCCACCCAGCCGGTCATCGTCGGCAAGAAGGACGAGCGCGGCGACTGGCTGTTCCCGGCCAAGGGCGCGCTCGATCCCAACGAGATCGCGATTGCGCTCGGCGAGCGGATCCTGCGCACGATCGGTCCGTCGGAAGAGATCGCCGCGCGGGTGGCGAAATTGCGCCAGTTCCAGGCGATGCTCGCCGACACGTCGGACATCGCCTCGCGCACGCCGTTCTTCTGTTCCGGCTGCCCGCACAATTCCTCGACCAAGGTGCCAGACGGCTCGCTGGCCGCCGCCGGCATCGGCTGCCACTTCATGGCGCTGTGGATGGACCGCAACACTGTCGGCTTCACCGCCATGGGTGGCGAGGGCGCGCAATGGATCGGCCAGGCGCCGTTCTCCAAGCGCGACCATATCTTCCAGAACCTCGGCGACGGGACCTACAACCACTCCGGCGCGCTGGCGATCCGCTTCGCGCTGTCGACCGACGCCAACATCACCTACAAGATCCTCTACAACGACGCCGTCGCCATGACCGGCGGCCAGCCGCACGAAGGCGGCCTGACCGTCGACATGATCGCCAGGCAGGTGCGGGCCGAGGGCATCGAGCGGATCGCCGTCGTTACCGACGAGCCGGACAAATATGCCGGCAAAGCCGAGTTCCCGGCCGGCGTCACCATCCATCACCGCGACGACCTCGATCTCGTCCAGCGCGAATTGCGCGCGGTCAAGGGCATCTCCGTGCTGCTCTACGACCAGACCTGCGCCGCCGAAAAGCGCCGCCGCCGCAAGCGCGGCACCTTCCCCGATCCCGACAAGCGCGTGTTCATCAACGAACTGGTCTGCGAGGGCTGCGGTGATTGCGGCGTGCAGTCCAACTGCGTCTCGATCCAGCCGGTCGAGACCGAATTCGGCCGCAAGCGCAGGATCGACCAGTCGAGCTGCAACAAGGATTTCTCCTGCGTCAATGGCTTCTGCCCATCCTTCGTCACCGTACATGGCGCCAGGATCAGGAAGGCCGAGGGCACCGCCGGCAAATCCGATCCGCTCGACGGCGTGCCGGCGCCGGCCGAATTCCCGCTCGGCGAACAAGGCTGGGCGGCAATCATCGACGGTGTCGGCGGCACCGGCGTCGTCACCATCGGCGCCGTGCTCGGCATGGCTGCTCATCTCGAGGACAAGGGCTGCGGCATGATCGACATGGCCGGGCTCGCCCAGAAGGGCGGCTCGGTGTTCACCCATGTGCGCATCGCGCGCACGCCCGACGATATCCACGCAATCCGGGTTTCGGCCGGCAAGGCCGATCTCGTGCTGGGCTGCGACCTCGTCGTCTCCGGCGCCCAGAAGGTGCTGGCAGCGGTGCGCGAGGGCCACACCATCTTCCTCGCCAACACCGCCGAGATCATGCCGGGCGAATTCGCGCGATCGGCTGACTTCTCGCTGCCCGTCGAACGTCTGAGGAAAGCCATCCGCACGGCTGCGGGCGACGACAGGGCGCACTTCTTCGATGCCACCCGCACCGCAACCGCTTTGTTCGGCAACTCGCTCGGCGCCAACATGTTCATGCTCGGCTTTGCCTTCCAGCATGGCGGGCTGCCGCTGTCAGCCGAGGCAGTCGAGAAGGCGATCGAGCTCAACGGCGAAGCCGTGGCGATGAACATCGCCGCCTTCCGCTGGGGTCGCCGCGCCGCCCACCAGCCCGATTTCGTGCGCGGTCTCATCGCCCAGCCGGGCAAGGCGGCCAGCGCGATCGCCGAGACTTTGGACGACATCATTGCCCGCCGCGTCGCCTTCCTGAGCGCCTATCAGAACGCCGCCTATGGCAAGCGCTATGCAGACAGGATCGCCACGCTACGTGCGGCCGAAGCCAAGGCCGTGCCCGGTTCGACCGCGGTCACCGAGGCTGCCGCAAGGAACCTGTTCAAGCTGATGGCGCTCAAGGACGAATACGAGGTGGCGCGGCTCTACACCGACGGCTCCTTCGCCGCCGAACTGTCAAAACAGTTCCAGAGCTACGAAAAACTCGAATTCCACCTGGCGCCACCGATCATGGGCCGGCGCGGCAATGACGGAAAGCCGCGCAAATCGAGCTTCGGCCCGTGGATGATGAAGGGGTTCCGCCTGCTGGCGGCGATGAAAGGCCTGCGCGGCACCGCTTTCGACCCGTTCGGCTATGGCGCGGAAAGGCGCATGGAGCGGCAGCTTCTTGCCCAGTACGAGGCCGACCTTGCGCTTGTCGCCGCGGCGCTGGCGCCGGGCCGGATCGAGGCTGCCGCCGCGCTGGCCTCGGTGCCCGCGCTCATTCGCGGTTACGGCCATGTCAGGCAGGCGAGCGCCGAAAAGGCCGCCGGAGAACGCTCGCGGCTGCTCGAACGCCTGGCAAGAGTCCCCGCAAAGCCCGAACTTCAGGCCGCCGAGTAGGCCGATACGCCTTGTTTACCTGACGACCAGTTTCCCGGGCTTGCTCCCGGGTAAGAACTTGACGGCAGGGCCTGAAACGGCCTCTCTAAACCTTTCTTAATGCGAATATGACATGACTGCGGTTCGTGCGACACCGCGGGCCATGCAAGAACACAAAACCGGAGAAATAGGTGAGGACGTCTACGCTGGGTTCGTGCGATCGTTGTTCAACGATCCCGGAATCCTGCTGATCGGCGCTTTTTGCCACGGACTCATCGGTGTTCTTGTCTATTTCACCTCAAAGCATCCGGCCTACCTCGCGTTGGCGGCAATCATGCTCGCCGCCGGCCTTTACCGCTATTACGGCATCCGCAAGGGCCAGCGCGAAGGCAATTTCGACAGCTATGAAGCGGCTAAGACTTGGGAACGCTACTATCTGGTCGGCGGCACCATCCAGGCTTTCTTCATGGGGCTTTTCTGCCTCACGACCATCTACCTCATCCCCGATATGTTCGGAGAAAGTGCTTCGATCGCCGTCATAATGGGCTCGACGGTGACGATCGTCGGTCGCAATTACGGCTCCAAGACCATGGTCGCGGTGCAGGCTTTCACGGTCGTGCTGCCGATCGCGATCGGACTGATGCTCAAGGGCGACGTGCCCACCTTCATCCTCGGCCTCTACATCGTGCCGTTCATCTTCATCATCACCCGAATGGCCGCTCACGTCCGCACGGTGCTTTTCGACGCCATTTCGGAGCGCAAGACCGCGGCCAGGCTGGCTGAACGCTTCAACCGGGCGCTGAACACAATGTCGCATGGCCTGGTGATGCTTGGCCCCGACGGCAAGGTGGTGGTCGGCAACGCCGAGGCCGCGCATCTGATGTCGCTCAAATCGCCGAACCAGCTGCTCGGGCGATCGATCCATTCGCTGCTCCTGCGCGGCGTTGCCGGCGGCATGCTGGCGCCGAAGGATTGCCGCTATGTCGAGGCGCAGCTGACGCGGGCGCTGCGCGAAGGGCGCGACCGCAAGGTGCTGGTTTCCTTCTCCACCGGCCAGCACTACGAGTTTTCGGCCCGCGAAGGCAGCCAGGATCTGGGCGTCATCACTTTCGAGGATGTCACGGCCCGCGTCGAGGCCGAGGAAAAGATCCGCTTCATGGCGCGCTATGACAGCCTAACCGGGCTGCCTAACCGCGCCTATTTCCACGAGCTGGTCGGGGAATCGATGGCCTCCGGCGACCGCGACCGTCTCTGCGGCCTGGCCGTGCTCGACCTCGACGATTTCAAGAGCGTCAACGACACGCTGGGCCACCCGGTCGGCGACGGGCTGATCTATGCCGTCGCGGAGCGGCTGGCGGCGGTTGCCGGGCAAGGCATAACCGTCAGCCGCTTCGGCGGCGACGAGTTCATGGTCTTCTTCGACCGCATCGAGGACGAAAGCCACCTGACCAGCCTGCTCGACCAGATTTTCGGCGACCTGCAGGGCGAAGTCGACGTCGCCGGACATGGGCTGCGCATCCAGGCCAGCGCCGGCGCGGTGCTGTCCAAGGTGGAGGACACCGACGTCGACGCCATGATCGTCAAGGCGGACCTGGCGCTCTACAAGGCCAAGGAGCTCGGCAAGAACAACTGGCGGCTGTTCGAGGCTGCGATGGACGCCGCCTTCCGCAACCGTCAGCTGATGAAGGCGGATCTACGCAGCGCCGTGGAGAGCAAGGGCCTGCGCGTGGTCTATCAGCCGATCGTGTCGATGAGTACGATGCGCATCGCCAGCTGCGAGGCATTGTGCCGCTGGGATCATCCCGATCTTGGGCCGGTTTCGCCCAGCATCTTCATTCCGCTGGCCGAGGAGATGGGCATCATTTCCGAGATCAGCACCTTCGTGCTTCAGGCGGCCTGCGCGGAATGCGCCAAATGGCCCGACCAGACCAGCGTTTCGGTCAACCTTTCCGCCAAGGATTTCCGCAACAGCGATGTCATCCAGAAGGTCCGCGACGCGCTGGTCACGTCCGGGCTCGCGGCCGCCCGCCTGGAGATCGAAGTCACCGAAACCGCGCTGCTCGACGACAAGTCGCTGACACGGCAGTACATCGAGGAGCTGAAGCAGCTTGGCGTGCGTATCGCGCTCGACGATTTCGGCACCGGCTATTCGAGCCTGAGCTACCTCCACAAGCTGCCGCTCGACAAGATCAAGATCGACCGTTCGTTCCTGATGGACGTCACCCAGAACCCGCGCTCGCTCGACCTCTTGAAGGGCGTCGTCGACCTGACCCGGATTCTCGGCCTGACTGTCACCGTCGAAGGCGTGGAGACCTTCGAACAGCTCAAGATCCTGCTGCATTCGGTGAAGCCGGACCTGGTCCAGGGCTTCCTCTTCGGCGCCGCGCTCAGCGCATCGGGCATCGAGACCATGTCCAATGTGACCTGGCCCTTTGCCGCGGAATTGCGCCCGGTCGCAAAGCGCGCCACCACCTGATTCACCCTGATCCACGATCACGCTTGAAAAGCCGGCTCAAGAGGAGTCGAATTGTCGATGGCGTTAACCAATTGTTAAGGTTAACCTTCGGTAAACGCAGACGATCGTAATTTTATCTTCTTGTTCATTCTGTCGTCCGATATTGTTCTCCTGCGGTGGTACGAGGGAAGAATATGGACATGCGTGAGTCAGGTCTGCCTGCGGCGGCTTCGGCGGCCAGGCCTCAGCCTCCTTCGCTGTTCGCGCGCAACGTGCTCGAACTTCTGGAGCGGGTCGAGTATCGGCGCTGCGAAAGTGGCGAGGATTTCGAAGCGATCTCGCGGCTGCGCTACAAGGCGTTCCATTCACACGGCCTGCTTGACACTATTGTCGAGCAGAAGCTTTCCGATCATCTGGACGACGTCCCGAACTGCTATTGTTTCGGCGTTTTCATGGACGGCGAGCTTGTCAGCACCGTCAGGCTTCATCACCTGACCCGCGAGAGCCCCGAAGCGCCAATCATGACGGTGTTCGGCGACAGGCTGCTCCTGCGCCTGGCGCGGGGCGAAACCTTCATCGATCCCAGCCGGCTGGCGGTCGACCCGCAACTGTCGTCGACTCACCGGGCCCTGCCCTATGTCACGCTGCGGCTCGCGGTCATCGCCAACACGTTCTTCAATGCGACGAGTTGCATTTCGATGATCCGCGAAGAGCACACGGCCTTCTATCATCGTATCTTCGGCTCGGTGCAGGTCGGCGAGCCGCGTATCTATCCGCCTTTCACCATGCCGATCTTCTTCTATGAATCGCTGTGCGAGCAGAACATGGCGCCGACGCTGCAGCGCTACCCGTTCTTCCACTCGACGGCGCTGGAACGGCGCATGCTGTTCGCGAAGGCGCGGACCGGCGAGCTTGCACCGCTGACCATCCTGCCGACGGCCAAGTATTTCCCCGAAGCCGCCTGAGCCTTCACGGTCTTTGTGACAGCACCGGCAAGGAGCTTTCCGGCCGTGCCGGCGTTGTCGTGGCGACAGATACCGTCGCTGCATCGGCTGAGGACGGCGGACAGCAACTCGAGAAAGGACCAAGAGCATGACCATTTCCGCGATCGCGCTCACCCCTTTGATCTCGCTGATTGCAGGCGTGCTGATCCTGGTGATGCCGCGGCTTCTGAACTACATCGTCGCGATCTATCTGATCATCGCCGGCCTGCTCGGACTGTTCCCGCACCTGGCGGGCTGAGATCCGGACCCGTCACTCCCCACGAAAGCCAGGGACCCGCCAGGGCGGGACGGCTTTCAACTTTCCTTTGAGGCTGTTGTCTCCGGCGATGCGGCAATAGCGCCATTGCTCTCCGCCCGGCTTTTCGCTATGTGCCTCAAAGATGTCTTCGAAGGGGTATTCCTATGGCTGAGCACACGCCGTCCGGTCCTGTCGAACTGGGCGCGAAGATGGACTATGCCGAGCACGACCGCACCTATACGGGCTTCTTGGCGCTGGCCAAGTACGGTTCGCTCTTTTGCCTCGCCATAGTTATCGCGATGGCGTTCGGTTTCTTCGTTGGCGGCTTCTTCTCGGCGACCATCCTCTGTGCCCTGATCCTGGCTGCCGGCGCCTTCATTCTCCGATAGACTTTCCGAAATCCTTCGCCAGGGACGCTGCCGGAGGGTCCGGCCGGCGTCTTGCGCAACAGGTTCCAGCCGAAAGGATCATGCGGTGGGACAGACGGTTTTCATCCCTCGTGAACTCGACGCGAACGAGCCGCGCGTCGCGGCCTCGCCCGATACGGTGAAGCGGCTGGCAGGGCTGGGTCTCGACGTGGTCGTCGAAGCCGGCGCCGGCACGGCCTCGCGCATTCCGGACGAAGAGTTCGCCAAGGCGGGCGCCGCGATCGGCAAGGCCGGCGATGCCGCCAAGGCCGATGTGGTGCTGAAAGTGCGCCGGCCGACGGATGCGGAGCTGAAGGGCTACAAGTCGGGTGCGGCGGTCATCGCGATCATGGACCCCTATGGCAACGATGCGGCAGTCGCGGCATTGGCCAAGGCAGGCGTCACCGCCTTCTCGATGGAATTCATGCCGCGCATCACCCGCGCGCAGTCGATGGATGTGCTGTCCTCGCAGGCCAATCTCGCCGGCTACCAGGCGGTGATCGACGCGGCCGCCGAGTATGACCGGGCCCTGCCGATGATGATGACGGCGGCCGGCACCGTGCCGGCGGCGAAGGCCTTCATCATGGGCGTCGGTGTCGCCGGCCTGCAGGCGATCGCCACCGCGCGCCGGCTTGGTGCCGTCGTCACCGCCACCGACGTGCGTCCGGCGGTGAAGGAACAGGTACAGTCGCTCGGCGCGAAATTCCTGGCGGTCCAGGACGAGGAATTCAAGGCGGCCGAGACGGCGGGCGGCTACGCCAAGGAAATGTCGAAGGAATACCAGGCCAAGCAGGCGGCGCTGACCGCCGAGCACATCGCCAAGCAGGACATCGTCATCACCACGGCGCTGATCCCCGGCCGTCCGGCGCCGAAGCTGGTTTCGGCGGCGATGGTCGCGTCGATGAAGCCGGGGTCGGTGATCGTCGACCTCGCCGTCGAACGCGGCGGCAATGTCGAGGGCGCCGTGCCTGGCAAGGTCGTGACGACCGCCAACGGCGTCAAGATCGTCGGCCATCTCAACGTGCCGGGCCGCGTCGCCGCTTCGGCCTCGCTGCTCTATGCCAGGAACCTCTTTGCCTTCCTGGAGACGCTGGTCGACAAGACGACGAAGACGCTTGCCATCAAGCGCGATGACGAGTTGGTCAAGGCAACCATGCTGACCGATGCCGGCAGGGTGGTGCATCCGGCCTTCGCCAAGGCGGCCGAGCCGCATGTCGAACCGGCGACAATCCCGGCGAAGACCATGGTCGCCGACGCGTCGGTGAAGAAGGCCGCGCCGAAAAAGGCAGCCGACAAGAAAGTCGCCACGGGCAAGTCCGCTGCCAAGCCGAAGGGGATCGCGTGATGGACGCCTTGCAGAAAGCTCTCGACCAGCTCGACCAGGCGACCGCCGCCGTGCGGCTCGCCGTACAGGATCTGGCCACGGCGCCCGCCACCGGGGCGGCGGGTGACGCCGCGCATGCCCTCTCCGGCGGCGCCATCGACCCGTTCGTCTTCCGTTTCGCCATCTTCGTACTGGCGATCTTCGTCGGCTACTACGTCGTGTGGTCGGTCACGCCGGCGCTGCACACGCCGCTGATGGCCGTCACCAACGCCATCTCCTCGGTGATCGTCGTCGGCGCGCTGCTTGCCGTCGGTATTTCGGCGTCCGGCATTGCCACCGGCTTCGGCTTCGTTGCGCTGATGCTGGTGTCGGTCAACATCTTCGGCGGCTTCCTCGTCACCCAGCGCATGCTGGCCATGTACAAGAAGAAGGACAAGTGACGTGAACGCCAACTTCGCTTCCTTCCTCTATCTGGTCTCCGGCATCCTGTTCATCCTGGCGCTGCGCGGCCTGTCGCACCCGACCACCAGCCGCCAGGGCAACATGTACGGCATGATCGGCATGGGCATCGCCATAGCCACCACGCTGGCGCTGGCCACCCCTACGGCCGGTGGCTTCGGCCTGATCGTGCTCGGGCTGCTGATCGGCGGTTCGGTCGGCGCCGTCACCGCGCGGCGTATCGCCATGACCTCGATGCCGCAGCTGGTCGCCGCCTTCCACTCGCTCGTCGGGCTTGCCGCCGTGATGGTGGCGGCTGCCGCGATCTATGCGCCGGAAAGTTTCGGCATCGGCACGGTCGCCGACATCCATGCCCAGGCGCTGATCGAAATGAGCCTTGGCGTGGCCATCGGTGCCATCACCTTCACCGGCTCGGTGATCGCCTTCCTCAAGCTCGACGGCCGCATGTCGGGCAAGCCGATCATGATCGGCGGCCGCCATTTCATCAACATCGCGCTCGGCATCGCCCTCGTCGTGCTGATTGTGCTTTTGGTCACCACCGAATCCAAGCTGGTGTTCTGGCTGATCGTGGTGGCTTCGCTGGTGCTCGGCGTGCTGCTCATCATCCCGATCGGCGGCGCCGACATGCCGGTGGTCGTCTCAATGCTGAATTCCTACTCGGGCTGGGCGGCGGCGGCACTCGGCTTCACGCTCGGCAACCTGGCGCTGATCATCACCGGCGCGCTGGTCGGCTCGTCGGGTGCGATCCTGTCCTACATCATGTGCAAGGGCATGAACCGCTCGTTCATCTCCGTCATCCTCGGCGGCTTCGGCGGCGAGACGGCTGCAGCGGCGGACGACGGCATCGAGCGTACCGTCAAGCAGGGGTCGGCCGATGACGCCGCCTATCTGATGATGAATGCGCAGAAGGTCATCATCGTGCCCGGCTACGGCATGGCGGTCGCCCAGGCGCAGCACGCGCTGCGCGAGATGGCCGACAAGCTCAAGGCCAATGGCGTCGACGTCAAATACGCAATCCACCCCGTGGCCGGCCGCATGCCCGGCCACATGAACGTGCTGCTCGCCGAAGCCAACGTGCCCTATGACGAGGTGTTCGAGCTCGAGGACATCAACTCGGAATTCGCGCAGGCCGACGTCGCCTATGTCATCGGCGCCAACGACGTCACCAACCCGTCCGCGCGCGACGACAAGTCCTCGCCCATCTACGGCATGCCGATCCTCGACGTCGACAAGGCCCGCACCTGCCTGTTCGTCAAGCGCTCGCTCGGCTCCGGCTATGCCGGCATCGACAACACGCTGTTCTACAAGGACGGCACCATGATGCTGCTCGGCGACGCCAAGAAGATGACGGAAGAGATCGTCAAGGCCATGGATCACTGAGTCGGCCAGACGTCTCGCTGAAACGAAAAAGCCTGGCTTCGCGCCGGGCTTTTTCGTGGGCCTTCAGGAAGTGCGTCCTACGCTAGCTTGGCCAGCAGCCGCATGAAGGTGGCCGCTTCCTTGGCCGACAGCGGCGCCAGCGTTTCCGCTGTGATGTCGCGGGCAAGCGGGATCAGCCGCTCGATCGCATCGCGGCCCTCAGCGGTCAGATTGACCAGCAGGCGCCGTTTGTCGACCTCGTGCTTGGAAAGCTCGACCAGGCCGCGCGCCTTCAGCCGGTCGATGACGCCCTTCACCGTCGCCGCGTCCATGGCGATGAGGGTGCCGAGCTGGTTTTGCGAGGTCTCGCCGACGTCGTGCAGCTTGGCCAGAGCAGCGAATTGCGGCGGCGTCAGATCGGCGATGTGGGCGGCGAAGATCGCAACATGGCGCTGATGTGCCTTGCGCAGGATGAAGCCGACCTGCTCCTGCAGATGGTAGTCGTTCTCCTCAGGCTCTTCGGCCTCGACCAGCTTCAGCCTGATTTCCTCTCCGGCGCTCACCGCAGCCCATCCCATGCCTTGATGTCCCTGGCCGCCAGACCGCCCATGCGGTCGTGAATGCGCGGGCCGCAGGTCATCGCCAGACAGAACAGGATCTCATCGGGACGCGGCCCGTCGCTGACGCCGACTTCCATGGCGTCGAAATGGCTGCGCACATAGGCAGCGTTGATGTGGCCGAGCGGCACGTCGAGCTTCGAGCCGAAGGCACCGACCTTCTTTGCCGACGGTACGATCGCCTTGGCGTCGCCGAGCCGCTCGCGCATCGCGTAACCGCCCGGTACGTGCCACAGCGCGCCATGCTCCAGTTCACCGGCGGAGCCGACGATGGCGCCCTTGCCGTAACCATCGATCTGCTTCACGTCGCCGCCAAGTGCTGCGATCAGTCGGTCGGCGAGCATCAGCCCGAGCGGCTTCAGATCGTCCATGGCGCTCTGCAGATCCTCGACATAGCGACCGGCGAAGGGGTTCTTCACCAGCGCCAGGGCCGCGGCGCGGCGGCGCGGCTCATTTGGCGCCGGCCCGCCGTCGTGAAAGATTTCTTCCGTCAGAACCGCGATCTTGCGGATCGGAAACTCAGGCATGGGCAACTTCCTTCCCTGGGATTTTTGTGGGCGCGGCAAGCGCCATGGAGCCACTGATGCGGGTTTGGCCGGCAAGGAAAAGCGCCGAAGCTGATATCAGGCCATTTCGGCGAAAATCATCGGCGACAGCGAGCCCGCTGTCCAGTGCGGTGCCGATTTCTGCCGGTGAAAGCGGGCCGACAGCCGTCGTCACCAAGCGGTTGCCCAGATCGTTGTCGGGCGCCAGATCGCGTGCAGGCTCGCGCTTGATGGCGGGGTGATCGGGCAGATCGATTGCATTGGCGATCAATGTCGCGGCCGCATCGGCCTCGGCGCCGGTCCGTGCCAGCACGGTGACGGCATCGGCGATACCCAGCGAAAAGGAGCGGCCACGCCAGCCGCTGGTTGCGACACCGCGAATTCCGTCCTCGGCGCGGATGGTGATGCGGTCCGCGAGGCCGTGGCCGGTACCGGCAATGGCGAGGGTGATCGACTGGCCGGCGCCGAGATGGATGGCGCTGTCGCCGCCATTGTTGACATAGGCGCGGTCGAGCTTTCGGCCGGCAAGCAGAGCAGCAAGCACTTCGTCGGCTACCGAGCCGGCGACGGCGGCCATCGGCGTGATGAAGTTTTTTGACAGCGGCGCAACCGCCGCTTCCATCCGGTGTGCCGTTGGACCCGAAAACACGCGCGGACCAAGTCCCGCTGGTTTACGCAGTTCCGGCAGTTCATCGACCAACTCGGTCAGGATCGTCTGGAAGCGTGCGACCGCCTGACCACAGGCTGCTCGACATTCTTCGGCCGGGCCAAAGGCCTCGATGATGAGGTCGATCGGGCCGTGGTTGAGATGCAGCCGCCTTCCGTCATCAAGCCAATGCGCCTGCGGGCCGTTCATCAGCCGGCCCCGTTCGCCGCGCGCCGCAGCTGCGCCAGCGGCGGCCAGGGATTGCTTATCGGCGCACCGGTGCCGCGACGCGGATTGAGATATTCGCCGCCCTTGGCAAGGATGTCCTCGACACTGCGGATCTCGGCCTCGTAGCCGCCCAGCCTGACATAGTCGTCGCGGCGCAGCGTGAATTCGATCGGCGCCACCAGCGCCGGGGTCGGCACATAGCCGAAGGCGCCTTCCGGCACTCGGGTGACGTCGACCATCAAAGTGATGCCGCCACCCGGCCAGACATAGACCGGCGCGCCGCCGACCGTGACGTAGGTCTTCAGGCCCTGCACCGAGCGGGTGAGATTGACCGGGTTCTCCGTGACGCCGGCGCGCAGCGAGCCGCCTGCACCGCCGATGAACAGCACGGTGCAGAGCGCCGGCTCGCAATTCTCCTCGATCAGACCGACCGACTTCTGCAGCCGTTCCGGGAACGGCTTTTCGACCGGCTTCAAATCGTCGTCGAGTTCGTAATAGGCGAACTGCTCGCCGGTGGTCGACACCATCAGCAGCGAAAGGCCGGGACGCGCCCCCTTCTTGGCATTCCACTCGCCGAGGATCGACAGCGGGTCGGAAATGCTCGTGCCGCCCCAGCCGAGACCGGGCTCCGACACCTTGAAATAGCGGCCGGGCGTCGAACGGCGGCCGATGATTTTTATTCCGGTATCCTGCCAGCCCAGCACCTTGCCGGCCTGATGCTCGGAGACGACGCCGGTGATGTGGTCGTCGACCACCACCACTTCGTCGACCAGGCCGCGCCACTGCGTGGCGAACATGCCGATGGTGGCCGAGCCGCAGCCGACGCGCATGCGGTGCTCGACCTTGCCGTCGATGACGGGTGGTTTGCCGGCTTCGACGATGATTGTGGCACCTCCGTCGATGGTGAGTGCGACAGGCTTGCGGCTGCACAAATTGAGCAGTGCGTCGCAAGTGGCGCGCCCTTCGGCCTTGGAGCCGCCGGTCAGGTGATGCACGCCGCCCAGCGACAGCATCTGCGAGCCGTATTCCCCCGTCGTGACATGGCCGATGGCCTCGCCTTCCGCGCGCACGGTCGCCGTTTCGGGTCCGATATGGCGGTCGGTGTCGATCTTCACCTTGACGCCGCAATAGGAGAAGATGCCCTCCGTCACCACGGTGACGAGATCGACGCCCTCGACCTGCTGGCTGACGATGAACGGGGCCGGTTTGTAGTCGGGATAGGTGGTACCGGCGCCAATCGCGGTGACGAAACGGCGCCCGGTGTTGACCAGCTCGCCGTTCCACGCCTCGCCCTCGGCAACGAAAGGCACGACCGCACCGCCGGTCTCGGCCGCATGGTCGAGGATGGTCAGCGGATCCATGCGCACGATGCGGCCGCCGACATTGCCGTAGCGGTCGCAGGCGCCGGTGCGGCCATCGGCGATGTAGCACATGACCGGACAGGCATCGCAGCGGATCTTCTCCGCCACCTGCTTTTCGCCGGGGTCGTGGGTTTCGAAACGTTCGGCAAGCTCGCTCATTGGCGTGCCTCCTTGTCGCGGATCGCCGCGCGGATGCGGCTCGGCGTCGCCGGCACCTTGGTGACCAGCACGCCCGTGGCGTGTCTGATAGCGTTGAGGATCGCCGGCGCCGTCGGGATCAGCACATGCTCGCCCAGCCCCTTGGCGCCGAACGGTCCTTCAGGATCGGGAACCTCTATCAAGATGGTCTCGATCGGCGGCACGTCGCCAATGGTCGGGATCAGATAGTCGTGCAGATTCTCGGTACGGCCGGGGATGTATTCCTCCATCAGCGCCATGCCGATGCCTTGCGCGATCCCGCCCTCGATCTGGCCTTCGACGAGCAAAGGATTGATCGCCTTGCCGACATCGTGTGCCGCGGTGATCTTGATCAGCTTGACCGTGCCGAGCTTGAGGTCGACCTCGAGTTCGGCGATCTGCGCGCCATAACCGTAGAGCGCATAGGGCTTGCCCTGGCCCTTGGCATCGAGCGGCAGCGTCGGCGGGTCGTAAGTTTCCTCGGCGACGAAGACGAGGCCATCGTTGTCGGCTTGCAGCGTCGAGAGATCGACCCGCCGCGTCGCTTCGCCCTCGCGGATGGCGAGACTCGATCCGTCAAGCGCGATCGCCGCCCTCTCAGAGACATTGGCGAAGCGCAGGATCGCTTCGCGCAGGGCACGGCCGGCCTTTTCGGCGGCTTTGCCGGTGACAAAGGTCTGGCGCGAGGCGGATGTTTTGCCGGCGTCGGGGGTGATGGCGGTATCGGCACTCTTTAGTCGGAATTTTTCCAGTGGCAGGCCGAGCGCGTCGGCGCAGATCTGGGTGATGACCGTGTTCGATCCCTGGCCGATGTCGACGGCGCCCTGATGCAGGACGACCTCGCCCTGGGCCGAGATGCCGACCTTGATGGTCGAGGGGTTGGGCAGCGAAGTGTTGCCGCAGCCATACCAGCAGGAGGCGACGCCGACGCCGCGTTTTTTTGTGCTGCTGCCGGCGTTGAACAGCTCCGTTTCGGCCAGGGCGCGCGTCCAATGCGGCTGCAGCGCCTCGAGGCATTCGGCGATGCCGACGCCGGAGTCCAGCTTTTGCCCAGTAACCGTTTCGGATCCGTTGCGAAGGCAGTTCTTCAAGCGGAAATCGAGCCTGTCCAACCCAAGCTTGCCGGCCAATTCATCGTAGAGCGTCTCCTGCATGATCGTCGCCTGCGGCACGCCGAAGCCGCGGAAGGCGCCGGAGATCGGGCCGTTGGTGTGTATGGCGCGGCCTTCGGCGCGGTAGTTCGGCGTGGCATAGGGGCCGGACGCGTGCACCGGCACGCGGTTGGCGACCGTCGGGCCCCAGCTGGCATAGGCGCCGGTGTTGAAATCACCCGAGAAAACCATGCCGGCGATGCGGCCGTCGGCATCGGCGCCGATGGTCGCCTGCATCTCGGCCGGATGGCGCTTGGTGGTCGAGATCATCGATTCATTGCGGGTATAGGCAAGTGCCGCCGGCCGTCCCGTCTTCATTGCCACAAGGCCGATGAGAGGCTGCAGCGAAACATCGAGTTTCGAGCCAAAACCGCCGCCGGTGGCGGTCGGCACGATGCGCACCTTGTCGACGGCAAGGCCAAGCACCTTGGCCGTGTCGTCGCGGTCCATGTACGGCGCCTGCGTGCAGGCGACGACGACCAGCGTGTCGCCGTCCATATAGGCATAGCCGGCTTCCGGCTCGATGTAGGCGTGTTCGACATAGGAGGTGTCGATGGTGCCAGACACGATGGCTGCGGCGCCGGAGAGCGCCGCGTCGGGGTCGCCGCGTTCGACAAAACCGGAGGTGAGCAGGTTCGCCGGCCTGTGCTGGTGGATCAGTTCGGCGCCGTCGACCTGCGCCTCACAGGGCTGCAGCAAATGGGGCAGTTCGGTCCAGGCAATCGGAAAATCCGCAAGGTCGAGATCGAGGATGGCCTCACGCTCGCCGGCAACCAGCGCCACCGCCTCGCCGCGAAAACGCGAAAACCCTTCCGCCAGGGCGGGCTGGTCGGCGAAGGGGCCGATGACGCCGAAACAGTTCTTTCCCGGAATGTCGGCGGAGGTGAAGACGCCGGCAACGCCGGGACGGGCCCTCGCCCAGGAATCCAGGTCGCCGAAGGTGAACCGGGCGCGATAGTGCGGCGAGCGGACCACCAGCACTGCCAGCGCATCAGCCGGGAAGGAATCACCGCCGAACCTCTCGCCACCGGTGACTTTGGGCAAGCCATCGAGGCGGACCGGCGAGGCGCCGACGGCATGGCCGGAACCGGGCATACGGTGATCGAGCCCATTGGCATGGCGTGAGGCGTCCATCACCGCCGCGACGATCTTTCGGTAGCCGGTGCAGCGGCAGAGCACGCCTCCCAGCGCATCCTGTGTCTCGATCTCGTTCGGGAAAGGATTGTTTTCGAGAAGCGCGGTTGCTGCGACCAGCAGGCCGGGCGTGCAGATGCCGCATTGCGCAGCGCCATGATCGAGGAACGAGGCCTGCAGCGCCGAAAGTTTTCCGTTGGCTAGGCCTTCGACCGTGGTTATCGCCGCGCCGGCCGCCGAGGCCGCCGGCATCAGGCAGGCGCAGACCGGCTCGCCGTCGACCAGCACCGTGCAGGCGCCGCAGTCACCGGCGTCGCAGCCGACCTTGGTGCCGGTCAGCCGCAACTCGTCGCGCAGCACCTGCGAGAGCCGCCGCACCGGCGGCACGGAGACGCTGACGGCGGCGCCGTTGACCTCGAAAGCGATGTCGGCGCGATTCATACTCATGCCGCTGCCACCTTTTCGTCGGCGGCATGGCCGATCGCACCGAGGACGGCCCGGGCAACAATTTCGCGCGCCGCATCAATTCTGTATTCGGCGCTGCCTCGTACATCGCCGATCGGCGACAGTTCGTCCATCGGCGCGGATTGAACCGCAACGGCAAGCGCCCGATCTGTAGGCAGGCCGCGCAAGGCTGCCTCAACAGCTGCAAGACGCTTGGCGACCGCCGAGCAGGAACCGACGGCGATTGCGGCGTCGCTGACGATGCCGCCCTCGATGGTCAGGCGCGCTGCCACCATGGCGATGGAGATGACGAGATAGCGCCTCGCGCCAAGCTTTACGAAGGCGGATGTGCCGGTAGCAGCGGGTTTCGGGACGCGAATGGCGGTGACCATCTCGCCCGGCAGCAAGGCGGTGCGGCGATTGCCGAGGATAAATTCTTGCAGCGGCAGATGACGTGTCGTTTGTGCCGAGCGCAGTTCGACCTCGGCATCAAGCACCAGCAATCCCGGCACGCCGTCGGCAGCGGGCGAGGCGTTGCAAAGATTGCCGGCAATGGAGGCGACGTTCTGGATCTGGACAGACCCGACTTCGCGCGCGGCCTGCTTCAAAGCATCGAATGCGGCCGGCAGCGGATGGCGGATGAGATCGGTCCAGGTGGTGCGCGCGCCGACCAGCCAGTGGTTGTCGGTCTCGACAATGCCGCGCAACGCGGCGAGACCGTTAATGTCGAGGACATTGTCGCGAAAAGGCTTGCTGCCTTGTGCCGGATAGAAATCGGTGCCGCCGGCAAGAATGCGCCAGCGATCCTCGCCAAGCAAAGCGAGCGCCTCGTCGACCGTGGTGGGTTTCGCGTAACGGATCACGCCCTACCTTCCAAAACAAAAGGGACCTTCCCAGAAAAGGGCCGCCTCGAAGGGGCCTCCCGACGGATCCTGCCGGCGTCCGGACCGGTCAAATTCATTCGTATGCAAATGATATCAAGCCGGCAGGAATTGTCAAAGCCAGAGTTTGCGCCGCGGCTTGCGTCGGTTGGGTCGGCACGCATTTGTTATGACACTGGAGGTTGACGCCGCCGGCCATCTGGTCAAGTTTCTGCGTCCGGTCGCGTCGGCGGTGGAGCCTGAGCCGAGACAGAGAAGAAGGAGGCCCCATGGCCGACGAAGCGCTTGTTGTCATCGACCTGCAAAACGACTTCTGTCCGGGCGGCGCGCTGGCCGTGGCCGGCGGCGACGAAATCGTGCCTTTGGTCAACGATCTGATCCGGCGAACCGAGCATGTCGTGCTGACCCAGGACTGGCACCCGGCCGGCCATTCGAGCTTTGCCTCCAGCCATCCGGGCTCGCAGCCCTTCACGATGATCGATATGCCCTATGGGCCGCAGACATTGTGGCCGGACCATTGCATCCAGGGCAGTCTCGGTTCGGATTTCCACTCGGGTCTGGCCTGGACCAAGGCCGAGCTGGTGATCCGCAAGGGGTACCGCCCGGCGATCGACAGCTATTCGGCCTTTTTCGAGAACGACCATACGACGCCGACGGGTCTCGCCGGCTATCTGCGCGAGCGCGGCATCGACACAGTGACCCTGGTTGGCCTGGCGACCGACTTCTGCGTCGCCTTTTCGGCGCTCGATGCGGTCAAGCAAGGGTTCAAGACGACGGTGCGGCTCGACGCCTGCCGCGGCATCGACCTCAACGGCTCCGTCGAGGCGATGCTGAAGCGGATGCGCGAGGCCGGCGTGACGCTCGAAGACCAAGCCTCGGACTAGACCCGTGAGGCACCGGGGGGGCTTCAGACGATTGTCTACGGTTTTGGCGGCGGGCACCTTGGCCGTCGCCATTCTCCTGTTTCCGGGACTGGCCGTCGCGGCGGAGGCCCACGAATTGCCCGGCGCGACGATGTCGCTGTGGTGGGCGCTGCCCTTTGCCGGCCTGCTGCTGTCGATCGCCACCGGGCCGCTGCTCTTCCACCATATCTGGGAGCACCATTACGGCAAGATCACCGCGCTGTGGGCGGGACTGGTGGTGGTGCCGTTGGCGATCGTATTCGGTATCCCTTCGGCGAGCGAAGCGGTGCTGCACACGCTGCTCAGCGAATACATGTCCTTCATCATCCTCTTGTTTGCGCTCTACACGATCTCTGGCGGCATCCTGCTTGCCGGCAACATCCATGGCACGCCCCAGGTCAATGCCGCGCTGCTGCTGATCGGCGCCATCCTCGCCTCGGTCATCGGCACCACCGGCGCCTCGATGATCCTGATCCGGCCGATCCTGCGCGCCAATGACAACCGGCCGTTCAACGCCCATGTCGTCATCTTCTTCATCTTCCTGGTTTCCAACATCGGCGGCTCGCTGACGCCGCTTGGCGATCCGCCATTGTTCGTCGGCTTCCTGCGCGGCGTCGATTTCTTCTGGACGACCACGAATCTCTGGCGCGAGACCCTGTTTGTCGGCGGCCTGGTGCTGATCGTCTTCCTGGCGATCGACATCGTCCTGCACCGCCGCGAAGGCGGCGCGCCGAAGATCAAGGATCCGACGCCGGATACGACAGTGCGGCTGCGCGGCCTGGCCAACCTGCCGCTGCTGGCCGGCGTGATCGGCGCGATCCTGCTTTCCGCCAGTTGGAAGCCGGGTATCAGCCTTTCCATCCTTGGCATCGGGCTCGAGCTGCAGAACCTCGTGCGCGACGCCATCATCCTGGCGCTGGCCTTCCTGTCGCTTCGTGTCTCATACAAGAGCCATCGCGAGGCGAACGGCTTCACCTGGGGGCCGATCGCCGAAGTCGCAAAATTGTTTGCCGGCATCTTCATCTGCATCGTGCCGGTCATCGCCATACTCAGGGTCGGTCACGAAGGCGCTTTGGCGCCGCTGGTCGCGCTCGTCACCTCGCCCACGGGCCAGCCCAACGACCTCGCCTATTTTTGGCTGACCGGGGCGCTGTCGTCCTTCCTCGACAATGCGCCGACCTATCTGGTGTTCTTCGAACTCGCCGGGGGCGATCCTCAGCATCTGATGACGGAGGCTGCCTCGACGCTGGCGGCGATCTCGGTCGGCGCGGTGTTCATGGGCGCCAACACTTATATCGGCAATGCGCCGAACTTCATGGTCTTTGCCATCGCCAGACATCGTGGCGTCAAGATGCCGGGCTTCTTCGGCTATATGGCGTGGTCGGGGCTGGTGCTGATCCCGACATTCTTGATCGCCGGCTTCCTGTTCTTCGGCTGATCAGCCGACGCCAACATAGCGGCGCACGGCGGAAGGGTCCGCGCGCAGCTCCTCGACATCGACGGTCTCGCGGTTGCGGCCGTTCTCGATGAAGCAGACGCGGTCGGCGACCGACAGCACGGCATCGACCCTCTGCTCGACGAGGATGGTCGACACCCCGAGCTCGCGCAGCTTGGCCACCGTCTCGCGGATCTTTGCGATCATCGACGGCATCAGCCCTTCGGTCGGCTCGTCGAGCAACAGCACCTGCGGTTCGAGACAGAGCGCGCGGGCCATGGCCAGCATTTGCTGCTCGCCGCCCGACAGAGTGCCGGAGCGTTGTCTCAACCGCTGGCGCAGCAGCGGGAAGAGGTCGAGCACGTTCTCGCGCGTCGCCTTGCCCTTGGCGCGCGTCATCAGGCCGATCTCGATGTTTTCAGCCACAGTCATCTCGGCAAACAGCCGTCTGCCTTGCGGCACATAGGCGACGCCGGCCTTCGGCACCTCATGCGCCGGCAGGCCGGTCAATTCCTTGCCGTCGAGTCTGATCGAGCCGGCGCTTGCCGGAACCAGGCCCATGATCGCCTTCAGGGTCGTCGTCTTGCCGGCGCCGTTGCGGCCGAACAGACACAGCACCTCGCCCTTGTTCAGCACAAGGTCAAGGCCGTAGAGCACCTGGACTTCGCCGTAAAAGCAGTCGAGCCCGGAGATTGTTAAGGCTTCAGGCGGTGTTTCGGTCATGGGGTCGTCCCCAGATAGGCTTCCTGCACCTCGGCGTTTTCGCGGATCGCCTCGGGCGTGCCCTCGGCGAGAATCCTGCCGGCGTTGAAGACGGTGATGCGGTCGGCAAGCTGCATGACGACAGGCATGTTGTGTTCGATCAGCAGCACCGTGGCGCTCTTGGCGATCTCGCGCACGAGTTCTATGAAATTGTCGATCTCGCTGTCGGCCAGGCCTTGCGTCGGCTCATCGAGGATCAGCAGGCGCGGCTTCAGCGCCAGGCCCATCGCGACTTCGAGCAGGCGCTGATGGCCATATGAGAGCTGCCCGGCCGGCATGTGGGCGCGGTCGGCGAGGCCGGTGCGCTCGAGCGCCGCCATGACGCCGGTGCGGACAGCGCCCTTCGAGCGGCCATCAGTCAGCGTGCGCTGCACCGGCAGCGCGACATTGTCGTAGGCGGAGAGGTTGGCAAAGACGCTGGTGATCTGAAAGGTGTAGGCGACGCCGAGCCGAACCCTGGCGTAGGCCGGCAGGTTGGTGATGTCGGCGCCATCGAAGACGATCATGCCTGACGAGGGCTGGATGCGGCCGCTGACCAGGCTGACGAAGGTGGTCTTGCCGGCGCCGTTGGGACCGATGACGGCGCGGATCTCGCCCGGCATCAGCGCGAAGTCGACGCCATCGACCGCGCGCAGGCCACCGAAACTGCGCGACAGGCCCTTGGTCGTCAGCAGCGGCATCATGGCAGCCACCCAAGCCAGCGCTGGCGGATAGAGCCCAGAATGCCTTTCGGGAAGAACAGAACCAGCAGGATGAGCGCGATGCCGACGATCAGCAGATAGGCCGAGGTGAAGCCGCTGGCGATGTCGATGATATAGTACATGAACAGCGTGCCGATCAACGGACCAAGAGTGGTGGCGGCGCCACCGAGCAGCACCCAGAGCAGCGGCAGGATGGAATACTGCACCGAAGCGAAGCTCGAGCCGACATAGCCGAACAGCAGCGCATAGGCCGCACCCGAGGCCGCGCAGATGGTGCCGGAGACGACGACGGCGATGAGCTTGTTGGAGAAGGTGTCGTAGCCCAGCATCTTCGTCCGCTCCTCGTTCTCGCGGATGGCGACCAGCACGCGGCCGTATCTGGAGCGAACGATGGCAAGCGTGACGAGCAGCACGATCGAAAACAATGCCAGAGCGCTCATGTAGCGCACGGTCGGGTGGGTCAGGTCGAACGACGCTGAGCCGAGGACAAGGACGCGCGCCGCTTGCTGAACGACCAGACCCTGGTCGCCGCCGGTCCATGACGCGAAATAGAGGATGACGAGATAGAACACCTGCGCGAACATCATGGTGACGATCATGAAGGCGACGCCCGTGGTGCGCAGCGCCAGCACACCGATCACCAGCGCCAGCAGCGCGCCGCAGGCAAGGCCGGCGGCGAAGGCGGCCGGCACGTTCCATCCGAGATGATAGACGGTTAGCCCGGCGCCATAGAGCCCGGCGGAAAAGAACATGGCGTGGCCGAGGCTGAGCAGCCCGACATAGCCGAACAGCATGTTGTAGCCCATGGCGAAGACCGCCAGCACCATGATGCGGGCGAGCAGGCCGTGGTGATAGTCCGGCAGGACGAAGCTGAGCGCAAAGAGCAGGGCGATGGCGCCGAGATGCAGCGCATAGGGCTTTGCCGGCGATGCTTCGGTCATCGCGACGCCGTCCCGAACAGGCCGTGCGGCCGGAACACCAGCACCATGGCGACCAGGAAAGTGGCGATGATCTTGGCCAGCGTCGGCGAGAAGAACACCGAGATGATGCCGTCCGACAGGCCGATCAGCACGGCGGCGACGACGGTGCCGCGCAGCGAGCCAAGGCCACCGATGATGACGACAATGAAGGATAGCAGCAGCGGATCCTGCCCCATCAGGTAGTGCGCCTGGCTGATCGGCACGATCAGCACCGCGGCGATGGCCGCCAGCATGGCGCCGAGCGCGAAGACGCCGCCATAGACGCGGTCGACCGGAATGCCGAAGGCTTGCGCCGTCTCGCTGTCATACTGGGTGGCGCGCATGACAAGGCCGATCTTCGTGCGTGTCAGCACCAGCCACGTTGCGACGAGCAGAAGCGCCGAGGCCGCGATGACCGACAGCTTGTAGCCGGAATAGCCGAACCATGGCAGAAGGATGCGATAACTGAAAGGCGGCTCCACCGGGCGCGCTTCCGGACCGTAGAAGGTCAGTGCCAGCTGCTGGATGATGTAGAGCATGCCGATGGTGGCGACGATGGTGGCTTCGGGATTGTAATTGAGCCGGCGCAGCACCAGCCGCTCGGCGACGAGCGCAATGGCGCCAACGATCAATGGCGCCAGCACAAGAGCTGCCAGGAAGCCGAGCGCCGGGTGGCCCGAAATCGCCGTCGAAATCGCCCAGGCCAGCACCGCGCCCAGCATGAAGAACTCGCCATGGGCGACGTTGACGACGCGCATGACGCCGAACACCAGCGACAGGCCAAGCGCCGTCAGCGCCAGCACGGCGGAGGTGACGAGGCCTTCGAGGGCGGCGAGTAGGAGATGGGGTCCAAAGTGCATGCAGGGCGCCCTTTACCCTCCCCCATGTGGGGAGGGTGACCGCGCAGCGGTCGGGTGGGGGGTGGGGCATGGGTCGTCGCGACCCCCACCCCGTCTCACGAGCTTCGCGACCGCGAAGCTCGTGTGCCGACTCCCCACAAGGGGGAGGATGAGGCGCCTCACAGCGCCTGCGTCGTATAATCCCCTTCCGGTTCGTAGAGGCCGTCCTCGATCTTGGTCTTGTGGACGACCTTGAGCTTGCCGCCTTCGACCTTGGAGATGTTCTGGATGCCAAAGCACTGGTGGATCTTGCCGTTGAAGGTTTTTGGCCCCTGCGGGTGCTCCGGGCCCTCGGCGAACTCGGTCAGCGCCTCGGTCGCCTCGACCAGCTTGGCGCGGTCTTCCGGCCCTTTGTAGCCGGCATCTTCCATCGCCTTCTTGACGACGTAGAGCGTTTCCCAGCAGCCGAACATGTGCGAGGCGGTGGAGACATCCTTGGGGTCGCCGACAGCCGCACCATTGTCGTCGATGCCGACGGCGGCGCGGTAGGCCTTCTGCGCGGCGGAATCATCCGGCTGCGCATAGCGCGGCGAGCCTTCCCAGAAATGGCTGCCGTCGAGGAATTCCAGCCCGGGGCTGTTGATGTCGGTGGCTTCCAGCGAATCCATGAAGCCAAACAGTTGCGGCCGGTTGGAGCCGTAGAACTCGCCGAGCTCCTTGACGAAGGTGAGCACCGCCGGGCCGACCATGACGTGATAGATCACCTCGGTTTCGGCCGGAATCTGCGGAAAATATTTGGTGAAGGAGGATTCCGTCGGCGGGATGGCGATCTGGGCGATGACATCCGCGCCTTGAGCCTTCAGCGCCGGCGGCAGGTAGTCGCGGTGGTCGTAGCCGAAGGCGAAATCCGGGAATATCTGCGTCACCTTCTTGCCGGCATTGGCGGCGATCCACGGCGCCATCGACTGGATCTGGCTCTTCACATCGGTGATGCCCGGCTGGAAGACGTAGCGGTTGAGCTTGGTCGAAGCGACGTGATGGCCTTCGCTGACGACGAAATACGGGATCTTGGCCTCGCCGGCGGCCGGTGCCGAGCCGATAACGACATGCGAGAACAGCGTGCCGAAGACTATGTCGGTCTTGTGCTGGGTGGCGAACTTGCCGACCACTTCGGCGCCACGGGCGGGGTCGGTGCCGTCGTCCTCGATAATGACTTCGACGGGACGGCCATTGATGCCACCGGCATCGTTGATGGCTTTGACGGCGGCTGCGGTGGTCTTCTCATACCAGCGGCCATAGGCGGCGCCGATGCCGGTGCGGTGCGACTGGAAGCCGATCTTGACCGGTGCCGAGCTCTGCGCCTGGCTGTAGCGGACAAAGCCCGGAGCGACTGCGAGGCCGGCGCCGGCGGCAAGGCCCTTCAGCGCGGTGCGGCGAGAAAGAGTGGTCCTGGAGAGGTCGAAAAATCCGTTCTTGTCAGCCATGTCCGTTCCCCTGTTTTTCAGTCTTGACCAGCGATAAGGCGGCTCATTCATCCTCCGTCAGAGGATGAAAAATTGCATGTGTACAAACTAAATCACCAAAGCCCCGGCGTGGCAAGCGAGCTTTCCCCAAAGGATGTTGGTCGCCTCGTCTCATCCCGCGGTCGGCGTGGCAAGCAACCAAAGGCCGAAGACGGTATAGGCGATCATCAGCACCGTGAGCGGCAACTGGCTGAGCGCGGCGCGGGCGGGAATCGGGTGCAGCCGCCAGGCGAGACCGTGAGCGACGAGCACGGCCAGCATGTGGCCGGCGATGATGATGCCGGCCTGCAGATTCCACAGCCACCAGGCCGAGTCGGCGCCGGCAACGACGCCGGCTTCGATCTGCATTTCAGAGGTGCCAAAGAGGTTCCAGCCCAGCGCAAACGGGTCGGAAAGGGCGGCAATCGCATACTGGCCGTCGACCAGCAGTGCCGTAAGATAATGCGCGATATGATAGGCGAGCGCGATCGGCACGATCGACCAGACCAACAGACCCGCCGCCTCGCCGAGGGAATGCCGGCTGCCGGCGAGGTATCGGCCGAGGATGACGGCCAGCATGAATGCCGCTGCCAGCAGCACGAATGTCAGCACAAGGCCGAAACTGCCGATGCCGACCAGCGCCGTGCGGCCCGGATATTCGAGCGGATTGATGCCGAACAGGCCGAGCCAGAAGAAGGTTTTGGACAGGCCGTCGAAAGAGACCGACGACAGCGCCAACAGCAGGAAGGCGACGCCGCTGGGTGGCAGCGGTTCGGCCGCCAACAGCTTGGCGCCTGGCCAGCAGAGATTGAGCCGCCCGTCTCCATCGCGCCCGTCTTCATTGCGCTCAAGGAGGGCGAAACGCGCCACCATGGCGAAGAAGACCGTGAGGAACTCGCCGCGTTGGCTCCAGCCGCGATAGCCGAAGACCAGCATGGCGATGAAGCTCAGCAGCCAGTAGAGGCCGGCGGCAAAGGCCAGGCGTGCCGGATCGTCTGGCGCCGGGTCGATCAGCTCGAACCAGGCGAAGGCGCAGAACAGGATGACGGCCGGCCAGCTGCCGAGCCATGTTAGCGGCCGCATTTCCTGCGCCTCTTCTTCGCGCCCGATCAGGCGACTGATGATGCGCCATGGCGCATACCAGGGATTGAGCCACGACCAGAGATCGCCGAGCAGCCCCTGCAACATGGCCAAGCCCACCCACAGCAGTGTCCAGATGACGAGGGGCAGCGGGTTGGAGAGTGGGTCGCGGCTGCCGAACAGGCCTGCGGTGACTAGGATTGCGAAGCCGGCGAAGGAGATCAGGCTGATGGTGGTGCGAAGACCGTCACCGAAGACGAAGAGTGGCAGGCGTCGGCGCCAGAAGCGATCGAGGGCGTCCGGTGGCAGCAAGGCCAGAATAAGGAAGCTGACGGCAACGGCCAGCGCTCCGCCGGCGATGTAGTAGCCGGTAGGGAGAAGGAGCACGTGGCCGCGGTCGGAGGCGTGGGCGAAGGCGGCGGTGGGCGAGAGTGCGGCAATGCCTGTAAAGCAACAGAGCAGGAGGCGGCAGTGCTCTACGGCGCCCCCCTCTGTCCTGCCGGACATCTCCCCCACTTGGGGGGAGATCGGCAGTTCGCGCGATCGGCGCCTTTCTTGCAACGTCGGAGATTGGCGAAAGCCGCGATGGCAGCCAATCCCCCCCCTTGTGGGGGAGATGTCCGGCAGGACAGAGGGGGGCGCGACGGAACTCAGCCTATCCACAATTGCCAACCTGCGGAGATGCCGGATTCAGCACCGGTGGCCTCCCTCACACCTTGACCAGCTGCTCCACGCGATCCTTCGCCCCGAAAATCCTGAGATACCGCTCGATCTCCTTCAGATCGCCGGTCGCCTTGGCCGGATTGTCCGACAGCTTGACCGCCGGCCTGCCATTGGCCTCGGTGACCTTGCAGACCAGCGATATCGCATCGAGGCTGTTGGTCTCCGTTGGCGCGCAGCCTTCGAAATCGTTGGTCAAATTGGTGCCCCAGCCGAAGGACATGCGCACCTTGCCCTTGAAGTGGCGGTAGGTCTCCTCGATGGTCTCGACCTCGAGCCCGTCGGAGAAGATCAGCAGCTTCTGCCTGGGATCCTTGCCTCTCTCGCGCCACCAGGAAATGATCTTCTCGCCGCCTTCGATCGGCGGCGCGCTGTCGGGGCGGAAGCCGGTCCAGTCGGCGACCCAATCCGGCGCATCGCGCAGGAAGGATGCGGTGCCGAAGGCGTCGGGCAGCACGATCAACAGATTGCCGCCATAGTAGCGCTGCCAGTCCTGCAGCACCTTGTAGGGCGACTGTTTCAGTTCCTTTTCCGAATTGGCGAGGGCGGCAAACACCATCGGCAGTTCGTGTGCGTTGGTACCCAGCGCCTCGAGGTCGTTGTCCATGGCCAACAGCACGTTGGAGGTGCCGGTGAAGGCCTCGCCGATGCCTTCCTTGAGTGCCTCGACGCACCAGCGCTGCCACAGGAAGGAATGGCGGCGGCGCGTGCCGAAGTCGGAGATGCGGATGCCCGGCAAGGCCTTCAGCCGCTCGGTCTTGGCCCACATCTTGGCCTTGGCGCGGGCATAAAGCACGTCGAGCGCGAAGGGGCCGAAAGCGCGCATGGCGGCGCGCGAGCGCATTTCGTTGATGATGGCGAGCGCCGGGATCTCCCACAGCGTCGTGTACATCCAAGGGCCGCTGAAGCTCAGCTCATACTGGCCGTCGCGCCTGGACAGCTCGTATTCGGGCAGCTGGAAGTCTTCCAGCCAGGCGAGGAATTCCGGTTCGAAGATCTGCTTGCGGCCATAGAAATTGTTGCCGCCCAGCCAGATCATCTCCTTCTTGGAGAAGCGCAAGGTGCGGGCATGGTCGAGCTGGTCGCGCAGTTCACCTTCGTCGATCTCCTCGGCAAGACGCACCGAGGTGGTGCGATTGATCAGCGAGAAGGTGGTGTCGACCTTGGGATACATGCCCCAGATCATCTGCAGCATCAAAAGCTTGTAGAAATCGGTGTCGAGCAGGCTGCGGACGATCGGGTCGAGCTTCCAGGTGTGGTTGTAGACACGCCGCGCAATATCGGTCTTTGCCATGTCTTGCCGTCGCCCTCGCTGCTCGCTCCCTGCAATTGCCTCTTAGCATTGAATTTTTGAAAGCGCTGCCCGCTTTCCAGGCTGGCCCGACAAAAAGAACCGCTCCAGTCCAGCTCAGGATGCGGTCTTGGCGCCGATGACGCGCAATGCCGGACGCTTCCTGCGGATGCCGATGCGGCCGGCCACCGGAGCGTCGGCGCGGCCGTCGGCCTGCTCCTTCTCGGCAAACAGCCAGTCGATGAACAGCTGCACGATCGGTGCCGAGCGCATCTCGTTGCGGCAGACGACGTAGAAATCGTCGACCGCCGGCACCGACAGGCTGAACGGCGCGACCAGCAGGCCCCTGGCGAGCAGCGTGCTTGCCGTCACGGAATCGCCTAGCGCCACGCCATGGCCGTGCACCGCCGCCTCGGTCGCGGTGCGGGCATCGCCGAGATGGTGGCGGCGGCCGCGCTCCAGGTCGAGCCCATCGGCGGCGGCCAGCCAGGTGTGCCATTCGCGGCCGTCATCGCCGTGCAGGAAGACATGGTCGGCGAGATCGCGGACGGTGCGGATCGGACGGTTGTTGATCAGCGTCGGGCTGACCACCGGGAACAGCTCCAGGCCCGACCATTTGCGCATCCAGCAGTCGCTCCAGCTGCCGTCGCCATAATGCACGCAGACATCGATGTGCGGCGCGCGGATGTCCCTGGGGTCGTTGGACGGGACGAGCGTCAGCCTGATGTCGGGATATTGTGACATGAAGCTGCCGAGCCGGGGCGCCATCCACAAAAGCAGCAGCGCCGGCACGCAGGAGACCGAGAGCGTGCCGGCACTGGCCGGCCTGGTCATGCGCTGGGTGGCGGCGGCGATGCCGTCGAAGGCGGTCGACACCGCCGGCAAGAGTTCGGCACCATGCGGCGTGAGTTTCACCCGCTGTCCGGCGCGCTCGAACAGCTTGACGCCGAGCGATTGCTCGAGCGCCTTGATCTGGTGGCTGACGGCACCGTGGGTGACATTGAGCTCGGTCGCCGCCTTGGTCAGCGAGGCGTGGCGCGCCGTAGCCTCGAAGGCGCGCAGCGGATTCAACGGGGGCAGACGCTTGGCCATCGGCACTCGCTAAGCACGATCCCGAGGCCGGTTTTCGGACAAGATCGCGCGCCAAATTGATTGTGAGATTTTCTCACAACAATCACACTAACAATATCAATTGATTTTTCAATCCAGCTGCCGGACACTTTGGACCAGAGCAGCATCAAGACGTGAAATTCGAAGGCAGCCAGAGCGGGACAGCGGTCCGGCCGGATGGTGGTCAGTTCGCCAAGCGTCGCCGAGGCCTTTCGAGTCATCATTCAGACAGGAGGAGACCGACATGGGTTATGATCGCGGCAAGCTCGAAGCGTTGCGTCGCAAATATGGCGAGGGCCATGGCGGCGAGATGTTCGACCCGAAATTCCGCAAGGTCGCCGACAAGATCTTCTCCAAGAGCGGCACAAGGCTGGCGCCCTATTCCGGCATCCCGACCTTCCTTGCAGCACCCTATCGCGAAATTGCCGCCGACAATCCGGACTTCGGCGACCTGCAGGTGGCGATCATCGGCGTGCCGATGGATCTCGGCGTCACCAACCGGCCGGGCTCGCGCTTCGGGCCGCGGGCGCTGCGCGCCATCGAGCGCATCGGCCCTTACAACCACGTACTGGAATGCGCGCCGACGCATGAGCTTCGGGTCGCCGACATCGGCGACGTACCGTTCCAGAGCCGCTACCGGCTGGAGGCCAGCCATGACGACATCGAGCGCCGCACCAACCAGATCGTCGATGCCGGCGTGATCCCGCTTTCAGTCGGCGGCGACCATTCGATCAGCCATCCGATCCTGAAGGCGGTCGGCAAGAAGGCGCCGGTCGGCATGATCCATATCGACGCCCACTGCGACACCAGCGGCCTGTTCGACCTGACCAAGTTCCATCATGGCGGGCCGTTCCGCAACGCAGTGCTGGACGGCGTGCTCGACCCGTCGCGCACCATCCAGATCGGCATCCGCGGCGCGGCCGAGTATCTATGGGAGTTCAGCTACGAATCCGGCATGACCGTGGTGCATTCCGAAGAGGTGACCGGCCTCGGCATCCCCGCCATCATCGAGAAGGCGCGCAAGATTGTCGGCGACGGCCCGACCTACATCTCCTTCGACGTCGACAGCGTCGATCCGGCCTTCGCGCCGGGCACCGGCACGCCGGAGATCGGCGGGCTGACGACGCGCGAGGTGCTCGAACTGCTGCGCGGCCTCAAGGGTCTCAACATCGTCGGCGGCGACGTCGTCGAGGTGGCGCCGCAATATGACGCGACCACCAACACCGCTCATGTCGGCGCTCAGATTCTGTTCGAGATCCTGAGCCTGATGGTGTTCAGCCCGGCGATCACCAGCAAGGGATCCTGACGAACTGACAAATCGAAGGCGGCCGCCGCGCTGGAGCCGGCGGCCGACCTCAAACAAACAAGCTTCCAGCAGGGGAACGACAATGACTTTTCACATGAAGCTCAAATCATCCATTGCCGCCGCGCTGATGCTCGGCGCGACCGGCTTTGGTTTCACCACGCAGGCCAATGCCGATGCGGTCGACGACATCGCCAAGGTCGGCGCGATCAATGTCGGCATCTTCTCCGACTTCCCGCCCTTCTCCTCGGCCAGCGCCGACATGAGCATCAAGGGCTATGACATCGACGTGGCGCAGGCCATCGCCGATTCCCTGAAGGTCAAGCTCAACCTGGTCAGCGTCACCGGCCAGAACCGCATCCCGTATCTGACCGACAAACGCGTCGATATTTTGATGAGCGTCGGCTACTCCAAGGAGCGCGAGCAGGTGATCGATTTCGCCGCTGCCTACGCGCCATACTACATCGCCGTCATCGGCCCGGCCGCCCTTGCAGTCAAAGGCAAGGAAGATCTCGCCGACAAGTCGATCGCCGTCAATCGCGGCACGCTGGAGGACACCTCGCTGACCGAGGCGGCGCCCGCTTCGTCCGACATCCGCCGCTTCGACAACTACAACGCCGTCATCCAGGCCTTCATCTCCGGCCAGACCCAGCTGATGGTGGTCGGCAACGACGTCGGCGCCCAGGTGCTGGCCAAGCAGGACGCGCTGCAGCCGGAGCAGAAGTTCCAGTTGCTCACCTCGCCCTCGCATATCGGCCTCAACAAGAACGAGGACCGGCTGAAGCAGGCGGTCAACGACGCGGTCGCCAAGATGCTGGCCGACGGCAAGCTGGATGAGAGCTCGAAGGCCTGGCTGAAGACGCCGCTCAATCCAGACAACCTCAAGGATTGAGCCCAGAGTCGTTGATACCTAGAGCGGTTCAGCTTCTGATGAATCGCCGACCCGCTCTAAGTATCTGTTTTTACGCAATTCCGGACGGGACCTATCGTCATGGGCTACAGCCTCGACTTCGGCTGGCTTGCGGGTGCTGTGGGCGCGATCGCGCGCGGCGCGGCCACGACGATCCTGTTGATCGTCGTGGCCACGTTCGTGGGAACGCTGCTCAGCATCCTGGGCGCGGCCGGCAGGCGAAACGGCCCGCTGCTGCTGAAGCGGGCGATCGGCGTTTATGTCGAGGTGATGCGCAACACGCCGTTCCTGGTGCAGCTCTTCTTCATCTTCTTCGGCCTGCCCAGCCTCGGCATCAGGCTCGATCCGATCCTGGCCGCCATGCTGGCGATGACGCTCAACATGGCGGCCTACACGATCGAAATCGTCGGCGCCGGGCTCGACGCGGTGCCGCGCGGACAGACGGAAGCAGCACTGGCGCTCGGGCTCAGGCCGCGCCAGGTGTTCGTCAAGATCGTGCTGCCGCAGGCGCTCAAGGTGATCTACCCGGCGTTGACCAGCCAGGTCGTCATCATGATGCTGGAATCCGCTGTCGTGTCGCAGATCGCCGTGCGGGAATTGACCTACGAGGCAGACATGCTGCAGGCACGCACCTTCCGCGCCTTCGAAACCTATTTCGTGGTGACGATGGTCTATCTGGCGCTGTCGATGGGGCTGCGCCGGCTGCTGGTGTCAGGCGGACGCCGCGTTCTGGGAGCCGGTGTGTCATGATCGAATTCACCTTCTGGGATATTCTGCGCAACCTGGTGCTCGCCGCCCGCTGGACAGTTCTGCTGTCGCTTGCCGCTTTCGTCGGCGGTGCGCTGGTCGGCCTCGTCGTGCTGTTCTTCAGGATCGCCAAGAACAAATGGAGCCGGCGGATTGCTTCCGGCTACATCGCGCTGTTCCAGGGAACGCCGCTCCTGATGCAGCTGTTCCTGATGTTCTTCGGCCTGCCGATGCTCGGCCTGCGCATCGAGCCGTGGACGGCGGCGGTGCTCGGCCTCACCTTCTTCGCCAGCGCCTATCTGGCCGAGATATGGCGCAGCGGCGTCGCTGCGCTGCCGCAGGGACAGTGGGATGCCGGCGCCAGCCTGGGCCTGCACTATTTGCAGGAGCTGAGGTTGATCATCCTGCCGCAGGCGTTCTCGATCACCCGCGCGCCGACCGTCGGCTTCCTGGTGCAATTGATCAAATCGACGGCGCTGACCTCGATCATCGGCTTCGAGGAACTGGTCAGGACGTCGAACGCCATCAACAACGCCACCTTCGAGCCGTTCAAGGTCTACGGGCTGGTGGCGCTGATCTTCTTCGTCGTGTGCTTTCCACTGACGCAATATGCCCGCACACTCGAACAACGAGCGGCGGCCCACTGACGGGAACCCGCCGGTTAGCCGGCATCAACCGAGGAGAAACGAGATGAACAGACTGATTGGAAAATCCCTGACACGACGCGGCGTGCTTGGCGCCGGCCTCGCAACGGCAGGCATGCTCGCCATGCCGTCGATCCTGCGGGCGCAGGACAAGTCGCTGAAGGTCGGCGTCTATGGCGGCTACTTCAAGAAATCCTTCGACGAGCATGTCTTCCCGGATTTTACCAAGGCGACCGGCATCGTGGTGGAGTCGGTCGCCGAGCCGACCGGCGAGGCCTGGCTGGTGCAGCTCGAACAGGCGGCCAAGGCCGGCCAGGCGCCGGCAGACCTTTCGATGATGTCGCAGGCCTCAACGATAAAGGGCCAGTCGACCGAATTGTGGACGCCGCTCGATACATCGAAGTTCAAGCACTATAACGACCTGCTGCCTCGCTTCGTCAGCAAGTATCCGGATGGCCGCGTTGCCGGCATCGGCGCCGTTGCCTGGTGGATCACGCTGGTCACCAACACCGACGTCTACAAGGACGCGCCGACATCGTGGGCCGCACTGTGGGACAAGGCGAACGAAGACAAGCTCGGCCTGCTGGCGCTTGCCTCCAACTCGTTCCTGCTCGAAGTGACCGCCAAGACCTTCATGGGCGGCACCAACGCACTCGACACCGAGGACGGACTGAACAAGGCGTTCGAGAAGCTCGCCGAGGTCAAGCCGAATGTCCGCCTCTGGTACCGCGACGAGGCGCAGTTCGAGCAGGCCTTGAAGTCGGGCGAGATCCCGATGGGCCAGTATTATCACGATGTCACCGGGCTCGCGGCCGCCGACGGCTTCCATGTCCGCTCGACCTTCCCGAAGGAAGGCGGCATCCAGGATTCCGGCAACTGGGTGCTGTCGCGCGCCTCGACCAAGGTCGATGAGGCGCATGCCTTCATCGACTATATGAGCCAACCCTCGATGCAGGGCCTCATGTCGCGCAAGGTCGGCACGACGCCGACGCTCAAGAAAGAGGTGCTCGACCTCAAGCCGGAAGAGTTCGCCGCGGTGTCGTCGGACATCGAGCCGATCATCCCGCGCTACGACCTCTATACGTCGAAGGCCGACTGGATCAACCAGAAGTGGACCGAGCTGATCGTCGGCTAAGCCGACCTGCATTAACCTGACCGGCCGCCGGATAGCCTCCGGCGGCCCTTGCAGTGCAATGCCTGAGAGGGGTGAGTCATGTCCGGATTGAACATCAACGCCATCACCAAGAAATTCGGCAGCTTCGCCGCCGTCGACAATGTCCAGCTCAACGTGCCGCACGGCACTTTCGTCTGCCTGCTCGGGCCATCGGGCTGCGGCAAGACCACGCTGCTGCGCATGATTGCCGGGCTCGAGGAGCCGACCAGCGGCGCCATCGTGCTCGACGGAGAGGACATCACGCCGCTGCCGACGCACAAGCGCAATCTCGGCATGGTGTTCCAGTCGCTGTCGCTGTTCCCGCATCTCTCCGTCGGCGACAACATCGCCTATGCGCTGCGCATTCGCGGCGCCTCCAAGGAAGACCAAAAGAAACGCGTCGACGAGTTGCTGAGCCTGATCCACCTGCCCGGCTTTGCCGATCGCCCGGTGGCGAAACTGTCGGGCGGCCAGCGCCAGCGCGTGGCGATCGCCCGTGCGCTTGCGCTGTCGCCGAAACTGTTCCTGCTCGACGAGCCGCTCTCGGCGCTCGACGCCAAATTGCGCGAGGCCATGCAGGTGGAACTGCGCCAACTGCAGCAGCGGCTCGGCATCACCACCATCGTCGTCACCCACGACCAGCGCGAAGCGATGACCATGGCCGACCTCGTCGTGGTCATGGGCCATGGCAAGATCCTGCAGGCAGCGCCGCCGATCGAGATCTACCGCAAGCCGGCCGACGCCTTCGTCGCCGACTTCATCGGCATCACCAATTTGTTGCCGGCGGAAGCCGACAGCGCCGGTCGCACCACCATCCTCGGCACCGCTATTCCCGGCCTTACCATGCCGGCCGGGCAAACCAAGGCCTCGGTGTCGATCCGTCCCGAGGACGTGCATCTGGGCGCTCCCGGCGGATCGGCGATCACCGGCGAGGTGAGTTTCGTGCGCGATCTCGGCGGCACCATCGAGACCTTCGTCGAGGTCGGCGGCACCAGCATCATCGCCGTGACGACGCCGCGCGAGCGGCACGACGTGCCAGTTGGCGCCAAGGTCGGCGTCACGCTGCCGCCCGAAAGCTGCGTGGTGCTCGGCTCATGAGACGCGAAGCTCCAAAGTCGGTAGCCGACTACACGCCGCTGTTCTTTCCGGCGCTGATGCTCATCGTCTTCTTCGTCGTGCCGTTCTCGACGATGATTGCGGTGAGCTTCTTCAAGCGCAATCCGTCCGGCTTCTACACGCCGGATTTCGTGTTCGATAATTACGCACGCTTCCTGTCGGTGTTCTTCGGCGGCGTGCTCGGCTTTTCGCTGATGCTGGCGGTGCTGGTCGCCATCTGCTGCGTCGCCATCGCCTTTCCCTTCACCTATCTTTTGACCCGGCGGCCGCGCCGCGTGCAGACGCTGTGGCTGGTCGGGCTGTTGTCGGTGCTATCGCTGTCGGAAGTCATCATCGGCTTTGCCTGGTCGACGCTGTTTTCGCGCACCGCGGGCATCACCAATCTGTTCGTGGCGATCGGGCTGATGGACAAGCCGGTGGCGCTGCTGCCGACCTTCGGCGCGGTGCTGACCGGCATGGTCTACCAGGCGCTGCCTTACACCATACTGGTGCTCTACCCCGCCCTCGTGCGTCTCGACCCGACACTGCTTGAGGCGGCACGCACGCTCGGCGCCTCGCCGGTTCGGGCCTTCTTCAACGTCGTGGCGCCGGCGCTCCGAAACACCATCGTGGCGACGCTGATCATGGTCTTCGTCTTTGCGCTCGGTTCCTATCTGTTGCCACAGATCCTGGGACGGCCGCAGCATTGGACGCTGTCGGTGCTGATCACCGACCAGGCGATCTACCAATCCAACATGCCTTTTGCCGCGGCGATGGCGGTGTTCCTGGTGCTGATCTCGCTGGCGCTGGTTGGAATGACGCTGCTCGTCGGACGCAAGGAGAACGCGCTGTGACCGAGACCTGGCTTCGCCGCTTCTATTTCGCCATCGTCGCGCTGTTCCTGGCGGCGCCGCTCATCGTCGTCGCCGGCGTCTCGGTCAACGAGAAACAGGATCTGGCTTTCCCGCCGGTCGGCTTCTCGCTGGCGTGGTACGGACAGATCTTCACCGACCCGGAATGGCGGCTGGCGCTGATCCATTCGGTGACGCTTGCCCTCTGTTCTGCCGCAATTGCCGTCGCTGTCGCCTTGCCGCTGGCCTGGTTCCTGTGGCGGCGCATCGCGCCCTGGGCGAACATCTTCCAGGTGCTGGGGCTCGCGCCTTTCATCCTGCCGCCTGTCATCACGGCGCTCGGCTTCCTCAGCTTCTGGGCAACGGTCGGGCTCTTCGGCCAGTTCTTCACCGCCATCATCAGCCATGCGATCTTCTTCGTGACGCTGCCGCTGGTGACGCTGTCGCTGGGCTTTGCCTCGATCGACCGCTCGCTCGTCGAAGCCGCCGCCACCATGGGCGCCGACGACCGCACAGTGCTGAAGACGGTGGTGCTGCCGCTGATCCTGCCCTACCTCGTCTCGGGCTATGCATTCGCCTTCGTGCTGTCGCTCAACGAATATATCGTCGCCTACATGACGATCGGCTTCACCACCGAGACGCTGCCGATCAAGATCTTCAACGCGCTGCGCTACGGCTATACGCCGACCATGGCCTCGGTGTCGGTGTTCTTCGTCGCGGTGGCCGCACTTGTGTTCGGCGCCATCGCCAGGTTCGGCGATATCCGCAGGCTGCTCGGCGCGATGTCGTCGGACGGCAACTGAGCGGACCGCGAAAACAATGCGGCCGCCGGAACCTGTCCGGCGGCCGCTTTGTTTTTCAATGCCCGAAGGCGAGCGACGGCGCGATGCGGTCGCGCCGTAGCCAGCGTGCCAGAAGCATTGCGGCCACAACGGCCAGCCCCGACGACAGGCCGATCCAGATGCCGACGCCGTTGAAGCCGGAATGGAAGGCGAGCAGCACGCCGAGCGGCAGGCCTATACCCCAATAGCCGATCGCGGCATAGATCATCGGCACCTTGGTGTCGTGCAGGCCGCGCAGCATGCCGGCGGCCACCGCCTGCGCGCCGTCGAAGATCTGGAACAGTGCCGCAAACGCAAGGAAAGACACGGCAAGCGCGATCACCCTAGCATTGGCCGGATTGCCTAGGTCGATGAAGGCACTGATCAACAGATGCGGCCACAGGATCATCACGAGGCCCGTCAGCGCCATGAACGAGACGCCGATGACGAAGGCGGTCCAGCCGGCGCGGGAAACCCCTTCCGGATTGCCCGCACCATGGGCAAGGCCGACCCGTACCGTGACGGCCTGGTTGAGGCCGAGCGGCACCATGAAGGAGATCGAGGCGATCTGGATGGCGATGGCGTGTGCTGCCAGCGAATCCACATCGATCAGGCCCATCAGCAGCGCCGCCGCGTTGAAGATCGTCACCTCGAAGGCGAGGAGGCCGGCGATCGGCATGCCGAGCCGCAGCAGGCCCTTGAAGCGCGGCCAGTCGGCGCGCCAGAAGCGACCGAAAAGCTGGTAGCGGCGGAACTTCTTCTCCAGCATCACCACCGCCACCATGCCGCAAAACATCAGCATGCTGGAGAGCGTCGTGGCGAGACCGGAGCCGGCAATGCCCATCGAGGTGACACCGAGATTGCCGAACATGAACACCCAGTTGAAGAAGACGTTGCAGACAACCGCGACGAAGACGATGATCAGCGCCCAGCCCGGCCGCTCCAGCGCCGAGATGAAGGACCGCAGCACGATATAGCCGTAGAAAGGCAGCACCGCCCATTCCAGCCAGCGCAAATAGACGCCGGCCTGGTGCGCCAGCGCTGGTTCCTGGCCCATGGCCAGCAGAATTGCCTCGCCGTGCCAGAGGAAAATCCAGATCGGGACCGAGATCAGGATCGCCAGCCACAGCCCTTGCCGCACGGTGCGGCGCAGATCGCGCACTGAATAGCCGCGGCGGCCGAGCTCGGTCGCCATCATCGGCGAGGTCGCCAGCATCAGGCCGAGGCCGAAGATCAGCGGCATGAAATAGAGGTTGGCGCCGAGCGCGCCGCTGGCCAGCGTATCGGGC
The DNA here is from genome assembly GCF_964252735.1 of Mesorhizobium sp. LjNodule214. Classification (NCBI taxonomy): domain Bacteria; kingdom Pseudomonadati; phylum Pseudomonadota; class Alphaproteobacteria; order Hyphomicrobiales; family Phyllobacteriaceae; genus Mesorhizobium; species Mesorhizobium sp. LjNodule214. Next base: position 1,093,319 of record NZ_CAXUPE020000001.1, on the reverse strand, counting down.
CCAAGCCGGCCCATCATCATGACGTCGGTGGCAGTCATCGCGGTCTGGCCGAGATTGGTCAGCACCATCGGCCAGGCGAGCGCCAGCGTCGCCCTGATTTCCTGACGCCAAAGATTTTCCGGCGCGCAAGCGCCGGCTTCGATCGCAGACATTGTCCTGCTCTTTCCGATTGCGGCGCGTCGGGACCCTGCCCGGAAGCCGCACGTCAAACGGCAAAACCTTCGGTTTCGCAGCGTTTGCGCCGTCTATTGAACGAAATGCGACATGAAGGCAAGGGAGGAGGAGCGGGCAGCTATTGAGCCAGAGCTTGCCTAGAGCGGTTTTCCCTTTTTACGGAAACGCAGAACCGCTCTATCTGTTTGTTTGACGCAATTCCGGACGGAAAACCGTTTCACACTTTTCCTGGAATTGCTCTAGCCGATGGCGTCGAGCGCCTGCCGCTGGCGGTGCATCTCGAGAAAGATGCGGTAGTCGCGGTCGAAGCGGGTGCCCGCGGCCGGGTTGGCGGCGCGTTTCCTGCCGCCCTGCTGCATGGCGACGCAGGCAGCGTTCAGGTCGGGGAAAAGCCCGGCGGCGGTGGCGGCGACCATGCCGGTACCGAGGAGCACCGCCTCGTCGGCCAGCGGTTCGACCACCGTGCAGCCGGTGGCGTCGGCATAGAGCTCCATCAAAAGCGGGTTCTTGGTGTGGCCGCCGGTGACGTGCAGCGTATCGATCAGGTAGCCGTTCTCGTTCAGCGCTTCCAGCACGTGGCGCACGCCGAGCGCGATGCCGACGGCGGTGCGCCAGTAGAGCTTGCACAGGCTGTCGAAGGAGGAATCGAGCGTCAGGCCGCTGACGACGCCGACGGCGTGCGGGTCGGCTAATGGTGAGCGGTTGCCGTGGAAATCCGGCAGCACATGCAGCCTTGCCGCGAGAGCCTCGCCCTCGGTGGCGCGCAATTCAGCGACGCGGCGCGCGATCTTTGCGTGCATGGCGGCATCAGGCTCGCCACCGGCCCCGTGCCAGCGGATGATATGGTCAAGCAGCGCGCCGGTTGCCGACTGGCCGCCTTCCGACAGCCAGAGTTTTGGCAGTGCCGCGCCATAGTATGGTCCCCAGACGCCGGCGAAGGGTTGCGGATCGGGCGACATCGCCATGACGCAGGAGGAGGTGCCGGCGATCAGAGCCAGATGGCGGCTGATATTGCTGTCGTCGCCGGCAAAGCCGCCAAGCACGCCGAGCGCGCCGGCATAGGCATCGATGACGCCGGCACCGACCCGGCATTTCTCCGTCAGGCCAAGCTCCGCCGCCGCTTCGGCGCTGAGCGGGCCGATGTCGGCGCCGACCGGACTGGCCTTCTCCGGCAAATTGCCATGCTCGAAAAGATCACCAAGACCGACCGTCTCGAAGAAATCGCGCCTCCAACCGGTCTTTTCATGCGCCAGATAGGTCCATTTGGCGGTCAGTGTGCATTGCGAGCGCGCCAGCGATCCGGTCGCCTTCCAGGTCAGGAAATCAGTGAGGTCGAATAGAGAGCCGGCTTCATTCCATGTCCCCGGCAAATAGCGCTTCAGCCACATGAGCTTCGGCGTCGCCATCTCGGGCGACATGACGCCACCAATATAGTCGAGCACCACATGGCCGCTTTCCGTGCATTCATCGGCCTCGGCGATGGCGCGATGGTCGAGCCAGACGATGGTGTCCCAGCGCCGCTCCCCGGTCACCGACACGCTGAGCTGGCCACCTTGCCTGTCGCGCACCACGAGCGAGCAGGTGGCATCGAAGGAGATGCCGACAATGTCGCCCGCCGCCACGCCGGCCTTTTGCCGGGCGGCGCGCACGGCGATGCACACCGCCGACCAGATATCCTGCGAATCATGCTCGGCGTGATCGGCCCTGGGCTGGTTCATGGCGATCGGGTGATCGGCGCGGCCAAGCAAGGTACCCTTGGTGTCGAGAATGCCCGCACGGGCGCTCCCGGTGCCGACATCGACCGCGCAAACGAAACTGTTGGTCAAGATGCTTTTACTCTCGCTCCCAGGCCTGCAATCAGATCGGGCAATTGCAGCATGTCAGCGAATATAAAGTCCGGTTCACTCGACGCAAGCCGCGCTTTCAATGCCGGGTTGCCGGCATGCGAGCCGCCGGTGAAGGCAAAGACGCGCATGCCCGCCGCCCGCGCTGCGGCAATGCCGGCCGGGCTGTCCTCGATGACGAGGCATTTGCGCGGATGGGCGCGCATGCTGGCGGCCGCGTGGAGGAAAAGGTCCGGCGACGGCTTGCCTCTAGCCACCATGGTGGCGCTGAACAGATGCGGCTGCAGAAGGCCGAGCAATCCGGTGACGTCGAGCGCATAGCTGATGCGCTCGAGCGTGCCGGAGGAAGCGACGCAGAACGGCACGCCAAGCTTCGGCAGCACGTCCTTGATGCCAGGAATCGGTTGCAGCTCCTCGCGGAACCGGCGCATCAGTTCAACGCGCATCGCGGTCAGTTGCTGGTCGGTGATGTAGAGCCCGAAGTCGCGGCCGAGGATCTCGCGGACGCTCTTCATACTCTTGCCGAGGAAATGCTCGTAGGCCTGATCCTCGCTGACGGCGCCGCCGGCAAGCGCGATCATGCCGAGCAGCGCCGAGACGGAGAGCGCCTCGCTGTCGACCAGGACGCCGTCACAGTCGAAGATGACCAGTTCGGGCGTCATTCGATGCGTCCAACCGGCGTCAGAGCTGGCCGACGAGATAGCGCGTCAGCGTCGTGCGCGCGCCGTTCGCCCATAAAATTTTGAGCGCATGCGCGAACGCTGCGGCGAAGACCGGCGAGCGGCCGACATCGCCATAGATGTCCTCCATGGCAAGCCAGGCGGATGGCGCGTCCTTAGCGGTCCGCGACGCCGCCTGCAGCCGGTCCCAGTTCGGGTCGTTGGGCTCGATGACGGCGCCGCTGTCGGTGGTGCCGAAGCAGTAGCGGCACCAGAGCGCCGATTCCAGCGCCAACCCAGCGACGCTCTTTCCCGCCTTCAGCCGGTCGGCGATGGCCGGGATGATGAATTTCGGCTGGCGGTTGGAGCCGTCGAGACAAAGCCGGCGGATGGTGTCGCCGATTTTCGGGTTGGAGAAACGGCGCTCGATGAGCTGATAATAGTCTTCCAGCACGGTGTCCGGCACGGGCGGCACGGTCGGGATGATCTCGTCCCGCGCAAGCTTGGCGAGGAAGCCGCGCACCAGCGGCTCCTGCATCGCCTCATGCACGAAATGAATGTCCATCAGTCCAGCCGGATAGGCGATCGTCGCATGGCCGCCATTGAGAATGCGGATCTTCATCAGCTCGTAGGGCGCGACATCCTTGACGAACTGCACGCCGACTTTTTCCAGCGGTGGGCGGCCGTCGGTGAAATGATCCTCAAGGACCCACTGCTTGAACGGTTCGCAGAACACCGGCCAATTGTCCTCCAAACCGAAATCGCTGGCCAGGATGCCACGCTCGCGGTCGGTGGTGGCCGGCGTGATACGGTCGACCATGCCGTTCGGAAAGGCGACGTTGTCGCTGACCCAATTGGCGAGGTCCTCGTCGATCAGGCGGGCAAGGCCGATGACGCCGTCGGAGGTGACGTGGCCGTTGTGTGGGATGTTGTCGCAGGACATGACGGTAAAAGGCACGACACCGTCGCTGCGGCGGCGCATCAGGCCGGCGAGGATCAGGCCGAAAACGGTCTTCGGCGTCGCCCCAGCCTGCGCATCGGCAACGATATCGGGATGGGTCGGGTTGAACACGCCGGAGGCCGGGTCGATGAAATAGCCGCCTTCGGTGATGGTCAGCGAAACGATCCTGATCGCCGGATCGGCAAGCCGCTCGATGATACCAGCCGCATCGCCCGGCATCAGGAAGTCGATCATGACGCCGGTGACGCGGGCGCTCATATGGCCAGAGTCCTGCTCGACCACGGTGGTCAGCCAGTCTTGTTCCTGCAGCTTGCCGCGGCCGACCTTCTCGCCCTCGAAGACGCCGGCGCCGACCAGCGCCCAGTCGTGGCCAAGGCCCGCATTGAACAGATCGTCGAGATAGACTGCCTGATGCGAGCGATGGAAGTTGCCGACGCCGAAATGCACGATGCCGGCCTTGAGTGCCGAGCGAACGTATTTCGGGCCGGCGACCTCCGAGGGAAGCTTGGTGAGAATGGAAGACGAGAGTTTCACGGTCATCTGCTTTTACCCTTTGGCCGAACCCGGCTTTCGCGATCCCGGCGTCTTCTCCCCGCGGAGGTACGGGGAGAAGAGCGCCTTCGCCCCCTCAACTCATCCACTGTCCGCCGTCGACATTGTAGGTCTGGGCGACGATGTATTCGGCGTCCTCGCTGGCCAGGAACACGGCCATGCCGGTCAGGTCTTCCGCTTTGCCCATGCGGCCGTAAGGCACACTCTCGCCGACCAGTCTCTTCTTCTCGCCCTTCGGCCGGTTCTCGTATTTGGCGAACAGCGCATCGACATCATCCCACATGTCGCTGTCGACGACGCCCGGTGCGATGCCATTGACGTTGATGCGGTGCTTGATGAGGTCGAGCCCCGCCGACTGGGTGAGCGAGATGACGGCGGCCTTGGTGGCGCAGTAGACGGCGACCAGCGCCTCACCGCGCCGGCCGGCCTGGCTTGCTATGTTGATGATCTTGCCGCCCTTGCCGCGTGCAATCATCGATCGACTTGCCGCCTGCAGCATGAACAGCGTGCCGGCGACATTGACCGAAAACAGTTTGTCGTAACTTGCCTTGGTGATCTCGACGATCGGGGCGAGGTCGAACAGAGCGGCGTTGTTGATCAATATGTCGAGCCCACCCGTCCTGGTCTCGACCGCCTTCACCGCCGCTTCGATCGAAGCGAGGTCGCTGACATCAAGCTTGATCGCATAGGCCTTCCCGCCGATCTCCGAAGCCGTCTTCTCGGCGGCTTCGAGGTTGATGTCGGCAATCGCAACGATAGCGCCCTCGCGCGCATAGGCTTCGGCGAAGGCCTTGCCGATGCCGCGCGCCGACCCGGTGATCAGCGCCGATTTGCCGGCCAGGCGCATGCTTACATCGCCTTCCCGTCGGGGCCGAAGCGATGCAGCTTGGCCTTGTCCGGGGTCAGGTGGATGGTGTCGCCGTGATGGACGGCGAGCTCGCCGTCGGCGCGTACCGTCAGCGGCCCGACACCGTCGGCCTGGACGTGCAGGAAGGTGTCGGAGCCGAGATGCTCGGCAACGCCGACGGTCGCTTTCCACTCGCCAGCCGTGGTCGAGATCTGCAGGTGCTCGGGACGAATGCCGATCGTCTTGGCGCCATGTTTGGCGGCGGACGCGCCTTCGATCAGGTTCATCTTCGGCGAGCCGATGAAGCCGGCGACGAACAGGTTCCTGGGCGTCTTGTAGAGCTCCATCGGCGAGCCGACCTGCTCGATATTGCCGGCATTGAGCACGACGATCTTGTCGGCCATGGTCATGGCTTCGACCTGATCGTGGGTGACGTAGATCATCGTCGTCTTGAGCTGGTGGTGCAGTTCGCTGATCTCGAGGCGCATGGTGCCGCGCAGTGCCGCGTCGAGGTTGGAGAGCGGCTCGTCGAACAGGAAGGCCGAAGGCTGGCGCACGATAGCGCGGCCGATGGCGACACGCTGGCGCTGGCCGCCGGAGAGCTGGCCGGGCCGGCGTTCGAGATAGTTGGTGAGGTTCAAGATTCGCGCCGCGTCCTTGACCTTCTTGTCGATGGTCACCTGGTCTTCGCCCGCCATCTTGAGCGGGAAGGCGATGTTCTTGGCCACCGTCATGTGCGGGTAGAGCGCGTAGGACTGGAACACCATGGCCAGCTTGCGCTTGGCCGGCGCCTCGCCGGTCACGTCGCGGCCATCGATGTTGATGGTGCCGCCGCTGGTGTCCTCCAGGCCGGCGATCAGCCGCAGCAGCGTGGACTTGCCGCAGCCGGACGGGCCGACAAAGACGACGAACTCGCCATTCTCGATGACCAGGTCGAGGCCGGGGATGATGGACGTCGACCCAAAGGATTTGGAGACGTTCTTGAGCGTGATGTTTCCCATGGTTTCCTCCCGGGGGATTGGTGTCCGTCGTCCGCCTGCGGCGTTGTTATTTCACCGCGCCAAATGTCAGGCCGCGCACCAGCTGCTTCTGGCTGAACCAGCCCATGATCAGGATCGGCGCGATCGCCAGCGTCGAGGCTGCCGATAGCTTGGCCCAGAACAGGCCTTGCGGGCTGGAGAAGGAGCTGATGAAGGCGGTGAGCGGTGCGGCTTCCGTGGTGGTCAGCCGGATCGTCCAGAATGCCTCGTTCCAGGCCAGGATGATGTTGAGCAGCATGGTCGAGGCGATGCCTGGCACCGCCATCGGCGTCAGCACATAGACGATCTCGTTCCACAGCGAGGCGCCGTCCATGCGCGCTGCTTCCAGGATCTCGCCGGGGATCTCGCGGAAGTAGGTGTAGAGCATCCAGACCACGATCGGCAGGTTGATCAGCATCAGCATGACCATCAGGCCGGCGCGGCTGTCGAGCAGGCCCGAGTCGCGGAAGATCAGGTAGATCGGGAACAGCACGGCGACCGCCGGCATCATCTTGGTCGAGAGCATCCACATCAGGATGTCCTTGGTCCGCTTGGTCGGCGAGAAGGCCATCGACCACGCCGCCGGTATGGCGACGAGCAGGGCGAGGATGGTCGAGCCGACCGACAGCAGCACCGAGTTCAGGAAGAACTTGAAGTAGCCGCTCTGCGCCTGGACCTCGGAATAGCTCTCGATGGTCCCGGACGGGATCAGGGCAAAGCCCTGGATCGCCTCCTGCTCAGACTTGAACGAGGTGATGATCGTGTAAAGGATCGGGAAGAAGATCAGCAGCGCGACGATCCATGCGGCCGCGGTCGCGATCGTCTTGTGCTGGGTGGTGACTGCACGTGCCATCTTAGCCTCCCTTACTTGTCCAGGTTCTTGCCGACGGCGCGCATGGCGAAGAAGGCGACGATGTTGGCGAGAATGACGGCGATCACACCGCCGGCGGATGCCTGGCCGATTTTGAACTCCAGCAATGCCTTCTGGTAGACGAGGAAAGGCAGGTTGGTGGAAGCGTAGCCCGGGCCGCCATTGGTGGTGACCAGGATTTCGGCATAGATCGACAGCAGGAAGATGGTCTGGATCAGGATGACGACGGTGATCGCCCGCGACATGTGCGGCAGCGTCAGATAGATGAAGCGGCTGACGAAGCCGGCGCCGTCCATCTCGGCGGCTTCCTTCTGCTCGCCGTCAAGCGACTGCAGGGAGGTCAGCAGGATCAGCGTCGCGAAGGGCAACCACTGCCAGGCGACGATAATGATGATCGCCAGCATCGGATGCTGCCCGAACCAGTCGATCGGCTGCATGCCGAAGAAACGCGCAATGTCGGCAAAGACGCCGTATTGCGGATGCATGATCATGTTCTTCCAGACCAATGCGGCCACCGGCGGCATGACGAAGAAGGGCGAGATGACGAGGATGCGGACGATGCCTTGTCCCCACATCGGCTGATCGATCAGCAGCCCCAGCGCGATGCCGCCGATCACCGTGATCAACAGAACGCTGCCGACGAGGACAAGCGTGTTGAGGATCGACTGCAGGAAGGCCGGGTTGGAATAGAAAAGCGCGTAGTTCGAGAAGCCGACGAACCCATCGCGGATCGGGTTGAGCGGGTTGTACTGCTGGAAGGAGAACCAAATGGTGATGACCAGCGGCACAATCATCCAGACGAACAGCAGCACCACGGATGGCGCCATCATGAAGCGGGCAAGCGAGCGGGTCTGCTGAGTAGCCATGACGGTCACCCTCCAAAGGTCAGACAGATTTCAGAGTTGTGCCAGAATTTCCCGGGTTTTGAAGGTGGCCGCCCGAACTGGGATTCGGGCGGCCCCTGCCGGTCATGGTGTGCGACCGGCTTTCGGCACCGGGAGGAGCCTTACTTGATATAGCCGCCTTCGGTCATCGCCGCGGTGGCGGCGTCCTGGGCCTGCTTCAGCGCATCGTCGACGCTCGACTGGCCGGCGAGTGCCGCCGAGAAGAGCTGACCGACGGTGGTGCCGAGACCCTGGAACTCGGGGATGGCCACGAACTGGACGCCAACATAGGGCACCGGCTTGACGGTCGGATGCGTCGGGTCGGCGGCGTTGATGGAGTCCAGCGTCATCTTGGCGAAGGGCGCTGCCTTCTGGTACTCGGGGTTGGCATAGAGCGAGGAGCGCGTTCCGGGCGGTGCGTTGGCCCAGCCTTCCTTCGACGCGACGAGCTCGGCATAGCCCTTGCTGGTCGCCCAGGACACGAACTTCTGTGCCGCGTCAGCCTTCTGGGTGCCGGCGGGAATGGCCAGCGACCAGGCCCACAGCCAGTTACCGCGCTTGCCGAGGCCATTGTCCGGCGCCAGCGCATAGCCGACCTTGTCGGCGACGGTGGATGCCTTCGGGTCGGAGACGAAGGAAGCAGCGACCGTGGCGTCGATCCACATGCCGCACTTGCCCTGCTGGAACAGCGCCAGGTTTTCATTGAAGCCGTTGGACGAGGCGCCCTCCGGACCAGCGGCCTTCATCAGGTCGACATAGAACTGCAGCGTGTTCTTCCATTCCGGCTGGTCGAACTGCGGCTTCCAGTTCTCATCGAACCAGCGGGCGCCGAAGGAGTTCGACATGGCGGTCAGGAAGGCCATGTTCTCGCCCCAGCCGGCCTTGCCGCGCAGGCAGACGCCGTTCACGCCATTGGCGCGATCGGTCATCTTCTCGGCGGCCTGCTTGATGAAGTCCCAGGTCGGTGCGTCGGGCATGGTCAGCCCGGCCTTCTCAATCAGGTCCTTGCGGTACATGACGAAGGAGCTTTCGCCGTAGAAAGGCGCGGCATAGAGCTTGCCGTCGACCGAAAGACCGCCGGCGATAGCCGGGATGATGTCCTTGGCGTCATAGTCGTCGCCGAGCTTGTCGAGCGGCAGAAGCCAGCTCTGCTTGGCCCAGATCGGAACCTCGTAGGTGCCGATGGTCATCACGTCGTACTGGCCGCCCTTGGTGGCGATGTCGGTGGTGACGCGCTCGCGCAGGACGTTTTCCTCGAGCGTGACCCAGTTGAGCTGGATGTCGGGATTTTTGCTGGTGAAGTCGTCCGTCAGCTTCTGCATGCGGACCATATCGCCATTGTTGACGGTGGCGATGGTGATGGATTCGGCGTGAGCGGCGAACGCAAGAGCGCTGGCCGACAACAGGCCCAGTGTGAGCGTGCGAAGTTTCATCAAATTCCTCCCATAAACCAAGATGAGCATTTGCCTTGGCTGTGAGCAATTACTCACTTGGCGTTAAATATGTCAAGCCAGATTCGTTGCTGCAACGCAGCACGACGAAGCCGCGCGGCATCGTGCGCCGGGCGCTTTGAGGACGTAGGAAGATGGATGTCGCGGCAGGGAAGCTGCGGATCCCGGCGACGAGTCGCGGGAAAGCTGGCTGCCTACTGGCGGGCGATCTCAGTCAGGATCCAGTCGCGAAAGGCGCGGATCTTCGGCGCGTTGCGCCGTGTCTCGGGATAGACCAGCCAATAGGCATGACCGTCGTTGCCGACCAGGTCGAAGGGCTGGATCAGGCGGCCGTCGGCCAACTCGGCCTTGAACAGCGACCCGGTCAGGATCGCCACGCCATGGCCGGCGATGGCGGCATTGGCCTCATAGGCCTGCGCGCCCATGCGGCTCTCGGGTCGGCTGGCGAGGTCGTGCGAATGCACGCCGGCGGCAGCAAACCATTCCTTCCACCAGATGTCGCCAGGGTCGAGGATGGGCAGCCGCAGCAGATCGGCCGGCTCCTTCACACCACCAATGCTCGCCGCCAGTTTGGGACTGAGCATCGGCGTGAAATCCGCATCGAGAAGCTTGTGGGCCTCCAAGCCTGGCCAATTGCCGCTGCCTGAGCGGATGGCGAGATCGACTTCCTCGCGGGCGAAGTCGGTCAGCCGGCTCGACGTGTCGAGCCGCACCGCCAGCGCAGGATGGGCGATCTGGAACGAGCCCAGGCGCTGCGCCAGCCAGTTGGAGGCAAAGGTCAGAACTGTGGTGACGCACAGCAAGCTATCCGCGCCGGTGCGTGCGGCGGCATAGGCCCCGCTCAACAACGCAAACGCCTCGCTGACGGCAGGCGCCATGCGCTGCCCGGCCTCGGTCAGCGCGATCTGCCTTGGCTGGCGCAGGAACAAGGGGCCGCCGACGCGCTCTTCCAGAAGCTTGATCTGATAGCTTGCCGCCGCTTGCGTCATGCCGAGTTCCTCGGCCGCCCTGGTGAAGGAGAGATGCCGCGCCACTGCCTCGAACACCCTGATCGCCTGCAGCGGAGGGAGCTGGGAAATCTGTCGCGCCTCAAGATTCGGCATAAGTCCTCCTTATGGGCCATGATCGACGTTTGATTGGAAGCGAGCCCCGATCCTGCCGATATCTGGGGTCGACGATCACTCTCGTCTAGACATAGCGGAGGCTGACGATCATGACCACGGTACAGGAAAAGCTGTCTTTCACGCCAGGCCAAGGCTGGTTTTCGTGGCTGGCGCGTGGATTTGCGCGGCACACGGCAAGGCGGCGGGCCTACATCGACATAAGGGAGCTGTCACCGCATCTGCAGCGCGACATGGGTTTCCTCGACGGCAACGACCCCAGCGAACCGTATAAATAGGCTTGCCTGTCTTATGCAAAGTCAGCTGGCCGCGAGCAGGGCCGCGGCGGTGCGCTCATCGGTGATGAGGCCGTTGACCAGCCGCCGGTTCACCGCCGCCTGGATGCCCGGCAGCTTGCGTTCGCCCATGGCGAGCGCAATGACCAGCGACTTTTCGCGGGACGGCAGCGCCGCCGACGAAACCCGCTCGTTGGTAATGCCCTCGATCATGCGGCCTTCGCGGTCGAACACCCAGCCGACGATCTCGGCGATGCCGCCGGCTTTCTGCAATGCCTTCAACTCGCTTTCCGAAATGAAGCCGTCCTCGTAGAGCGGCGCCTTCGGGCCGAGGTCGCCGATGCCGACGAAGGTGACGTCGGCCTCTGCCGCAAGCGCCAGTGTCGGCTGGATCATCGGCTGGGCGAGCAGCATCTCGCGTTCCTCCGGCGAAGAGGCGATGACCGGCAGCGGCATCGGGAACGAGCGTGCCTTGACCCTGTCGGCCATGGTGAAGATGACGTTGTAGAAGGCGGCCGAGCCATCAGGCGAAATGTTGCCGGTCAACGAGACCACCTTGTGCTGCGGACACTCCATCGGCGGCAACTGCTCGATCGCGGCCTTCAGCGTGCGTCCGGTGCCGATCGCCATGACGATCGGCGCCGGCGATCTCAGCCGCCTCTCGATCTCGGCCGCGGCCGCCTCGGCAACGCCAACGATGGTGGAAGAGGAGGTCGGGTCGCTCGGCACGACCTCGACCAGATCGAGCGCGAAGCGCGATTTCAGCCGCGCCGCCAGATCGAGGCAATTGGCGATCGGGTGATCGACGCGCACCTTGATCAGCCCTTCGGACACCGCCAGCGACACCAGCCGCTGCGCCGTCTGCCTGGAGATGCCGAGCGTCGCGGCGATCTGGTCCTGCGTGTTGCCGGCAACATAATAGAGCCAGCCGGCGCGCGCTGCGTCGTCCAACCGGTTGCTGCCGCCGTCCTGCCGCGAATTCACGTCCTGCCTCCCAAGCCCCGCCTAGTACGCAAGCGGGCGCCTTAGCTTACAAGGAATGGCGCCATGCGCAATTGTCTATCACAAGGGGCAATTGCTTAAGCCCTTTGGAATGCCTGACCGGACTCTGGCATCATAAACCGGACCTCCGCGCAGAGGCTGCAGCTGCGTCAATATCGAGGATCGCGGGTTCGACGGTTTATCTCCGGACACAAACGCTTTATGGGGGTCACAAAAGGAGCCTTGCATGACGCCGAAAGCGGTATTCTGGGATATGGACGGCACGCTGGTCGACAGCGAGCCGCTGCACGAGGCAGCCCTTGTGGCGGCGCTGCGCAGCGTCGGCATCGCGCCGCCGACCAATCTGCATGAGCGGGTGCTGGGCGTCGCCGCATGGCCGGTCTACGAGATGCTGCGCGAGGAGTTCGGCCTCGACCTGCCCTTCGACGACTGGATCGTGCGCAAATACGATCACTATTTGCCAATGGCCGAGACGCTGAAGCCGCGCCCCGGCGCGATCGAGATCTTCAACGAACTGCGGGAACGCGGCGTGCAGCAGGCGGTGGTCTCCAATTCCGACCGGCTGATCGTCGATGCCAATTTGCGCGCGGTCGGCCTCGTCTATCCCGGCATGAAGACGATCAGCCGCAACGACGTGCACGAAGGCAAGCCGCATCCCGAGCCGTTCCTGCGCGCCGCCTTCCTGGCCGGCGTCGATCCGGCTGACGCCGCGGCGGTCGACGACAGCCGCACCGGCGCCATGGCCGGGCTGGCGGCGGGAATGCGCACGATGTTCTGGCCGGAAGCGCCGATGGAAGGGCCGCCAGGTGCGACCGTCATCAACAGCGCCGAAGATCTGCGCCGGGAATTCGGGCTTTAGAGCAATTCCAGGAAAAGTGCCTAGCGGTTTTCCGTCCGGAATTGCGTCAAACAAAGAGATAGCTCTCAGTTCCGATAGACCGGTTCCTGCTCGTCGAGGATCGCCTTCAATTCGCTGAGATGCCGTTCGGCCTGGCCGGGATAGTCGTCCATTTCGCTCGCCGTCTTCTCGGCAATGGCGTCGGACAGCGTGCGCAGCGGACGGCCGGTCCACAGCGCCTTGATGTAGGTCTCGGCGGCGCGCTCGAAATAGAACATGCGGTTGAAGGCATCGGCGACGTTGTCGCCGATGACAAGCACACCGTGATTGCCCATGACCATGACCTTGACCTTCGGATCGGTCAGAAGCTGCGAGCAGCGCTCGCCTTCCTCTTCGAAGGCCAGCCCGCCATAATTGGCGTCGACGACATGGCGGTTGAAGAACATCGCCGAGTTCTGGTCTACCGGCGGCAGCCGCGAGTCGGCGAGCGCGGCGAGCACGGTGGCGTGGACCGAATGCACATGCATGACGCAGCGCGCATGCGGCACATTGCGATGGATGGCGCCGTGCAGGCCCCACGCCGTCGGGTCGGGCGCATTGGGGCCGGAGAGCGTCTCGGGATCGCTGGCGTCGATGAGCAGCAGGTCGCTGGCCTTGATGCGCGAGAAATGCACCTGGTTGGGATTCATCAGGAATTTGGTGCCGTCCTCGTTGATGGCCAGCGAGAAATGATTGGCCACCGCCTCGTGCATGTTGAGCCGCGCCGTCCAGCGGAAGGCGCAAGCGAGATCGACGCGCTCCTCATAGAAGGGCAGATTGGTCAGCGGCTCTTTCTGCAGGCGGGCAATGCTCATCGAAAAACTCCATTTTCCCGAGAATGCCGCGCCCAAAGCAGGCCAGCAATGGCAAACTGATGGCGCAGCTGTTAGGCCGCCGAGCGGGCCGACTGCAACCCGCCATGCTCGACGATGAAATCAATCACCTCCTGCAGGCCCTTGCCGCGCGACAGGTCGGTGAAGCCGAAGGGCCGCTTGCCACGCATGCGGGCGGCATCGCTCTCCATGACATCGAGATTGACGTTCACATAGGGCGCGAGATCGCTCTTGTTGATGATAAGGAAATCGGAGCGGGTGATCGCCGGGCCGCCCTTTCTCGGGATCTCCTCGCCCTGGCAGACCGAGATGACATAGAGCGTCAGATCGGCGAGATCGGGCGAGAAGGTGGCGGCAAGGTTGTCGCCGCCGGACTCGATGAAAATGACGTCGAGATCCGGGAATTTCTTGTTCAGCTCGGCAATCGCCTGCAGATTGATCGAGGCGTCCTCGCGGATGGCGGTGTGCGGGCAGCCGCCGGTCTCGACGCCGACGATGCGGTCTTCGGGCAGCGCCTGCAGCCTGGCCAGCATCATGGCGTCTTCCCTGGTGTAGATGTCGTTGGTGACGACGGCGATGGAGAACTCGTCACGCAGCGCCTTGCAGAGCTTTTCGGTGAGCGTCGTCTTGCCGGAACCGACAGGACCGCCGATGCCGATGCGAAGGGGACCGTTGGCCTGGGTCATGCGGGGAACTCCATGATGGCAAGGACGGCAAAGCCGAGCCCGATCAGCAGGCACAGCGGCGAATAGTAACGGACATCGAGCCGCGCGAAAGGCTGCTCGGGCGCCAGCCGCCGCCACCAGGGCGTGAAGCCGGCAATGCCGCGCCCGAGGAAGACCAGCGCAATCAGCATCGATGTGGCGGCAAGGCCTTGCTTGGGAAAGGGCGAGGCAAAGACGCCTTCGAGCGCCATCGGCCACAGCGTCGCCAGGCCAAGGCAGGCGGCAACGGCAAAGCTGGCAAAAGGGCGAGGGCATCTCGCTGACGCCGCGAAAGCCGACAACGGCATGGGCGCAGGAGGCAGCGTCCCGCCCGGCCAGACACCGCCAATGCCCCAATAGACATGCAGAACGGTGATCACGAGCAGGACGAACGATAGCGCAAAGGCGAGGAGGATCATGAGCGAAACAGCCGCGAATATTGGGTTTCGTGCTTCATCGCCATGACGTCGGAGACGAAGGCGCAGCCGCCGAGATCGTCTATTGTCGAGAGGGCGGCACGGGCCGCCGTCGCCAAGGCCAATGGTTCGAAGCCGGCGAGCAGCGCGGTGGCGTCGCTTTGGCCGACGACGCCGAGCCGGATCGCGGCCTGGACGAGGTTGGAGAAGAAGGCCTGCAGGAAGGCAGACAGTGCGTCCTGCAAGGCGATGCTGTTGCCGCCGGCAACCGCGCCGACGGCGACGCAATAGGCGCAGTCTTCCGGCAGACGGTCCAGCACCTGAGAGGGCCATGCCGACGCCGCCTTCAGGAAGGCGGCGCCCTGCAGCATGGTCTCGGCATGGCGTTCGCGCGAGCCGGCCAGGGCTTCGGCGAGTGCGGCGATCTCATCAAGATCGCCGGTGTCGTGGACGCGCCGCCAGGCTGCGGCGAACAGCACGGCATCGTTCCAGCCCGAGCCCATCTCGATCAGCGTTTCCAGCCAAGCGGCGAGGCTTTGCCTGTCGGTTATCAGGCCGTCATGCACGGCGCGTTCGAGGCCATGGCTGTAGGAAAAGCCACCGACTGGAAAGGCCGGCGACAGCCACGCCATCAGCCGCAGCAAGGCGATGCCGGAAGGCTGGTCAGTCATGGTGATGATGGTCGTCATCATGCGAATGGGAATGACCATGGCTGTGCGAGTGAGAATGCGATTCGCTGTGCGAGTGGGAATGCGCTTCGGCATGGCTGTGCGCATGCGCCTCGGCATGGGCATGACCGTGATCGTGGCCATGGCCGCTGTGACCGGAATAGGCGCCGCGCACTGGCTTGAAGGGTTCGGAGACGTCGCTCACCGTGGCGCCGAGCCCTTCAAGCATCGCCTTGATGACATGGTCGCGCAGGATGAGGATGCGGTCGGTCTCGATCGCCGCGGCGAGGTGGCGATTGCCGATATGCCAGGCGAGCTCGGCCAGATGCACGGCGTTGCGGGCGCGAATGTCATAGACCTCTTCATGCGCCGCGACGATCTCGACATGGCGGCCATCCTCCAGCACCAGCCTGTCGCCGTCGTTCAAGGCAACCGCCTCCGGCAGATCGACAAGCACCTTCTCGTCGCCTGACGTCTCGATGGCGCGGCGACGCAGGTGCCGCTCGTCGTGAGCAAGCACAGCCTTGGCGTAAGGCACGGTCGTGCCCGTCTCTGCGGCGGCCAGCACCGAGACGGCGCGCGGAAACTTGGTGAAGTCGGTGCGGATGTCGAGCTTCATCTGGAAGATCCTCCATTGGCCTGCGCACGGGCGCGGGCTGGACGGGCCAGCACGCGGTCGAAATAGGCGTTGACGCTGTCGGACTCTATCCGAAACCGGCCGGCGCGGGCCCAGCCACCCATATCGCCTAAAAGCACGTCGATAGCGGAAAACCGGTCGCCGAGGGCAAAAGGCTTGTCGCCAAGCCGGCGGTCCAGCGCCTTGACCTCCGTGGCGAAGTCATGCGCCGCGGCGGGGCCGACATCGACCCGCACCTCCTTCGGCAGCAGGAAGCGGTGGCGCACTTTGTTCCACAGCGGTGCCTCGAATTCCGACTGGGCAAAATGCATCCAGGAATCCATCTCGGCGCGGCCGGCGAGACCGGGATTGGCGCCCATGCCCTTATCCGCGTGCTTTTCGCCGAGATAGACGCAGATCGCCGCCGAATCCGTTACCTTCAGTTCGCCGTCGATCAGGATCGGCACCTTGCCGGACGGGTTGAGCGCATAGGCCTCCGGCGAACGCAATTTGACCTCGACGAAGTCATAGGGCTGCCCGAGTTCCTCGAGCATCCAGAGAACACGGCTGACCCGGGATCCGCGCGATCCGACGGCCTTGTACATTGTTGGAACCTGCCTTTTCCGAGAAACCTCATCCATCCGCTGCCGTCATACGATCGTGTCGAAGAGCCGCAGGATGAACGATACCTGATAGATCAGCGTGCCGGCGACGAAAACGATGTGAAAGCGGCGATCGCGGACCAGGATGGCTGCGATGCACAGCAAAACGAAAACCGGGGTGCGGATGAGATATTCATTGCCGTAGTGGGCAAAATGCTCCGGCCCTTTCAGCAGCGTGTCGACGACGTCGAGCAGATAGGTCATCGCCAGCAGGCCAAAAAACCAGGCGCGGCGCGAATAGAAGAAATCCTCGTAGCTGGTGTAGTCGAGCATGGAGTCCGGGAACAGCAACGCGCAGAGCAGGAACAGAGTGACGGCATAGAAGATGAGGAACCGGTACGTGCCGAAGGTCCAGGTCTCGATGGCGTAGAGGCCGAATTCCCACCACCAGAAATGCACCAGCAGCAACAGCATCGAACCGACCCAGGCGAGATGCACGGGATAGAGCTTGTACTGGCCGGGATGCTGGACGATGCGGGCGAGCCCCGACAGCAGCCGGGTGACGCCGAGGCCGATCACCATGCCCATGACGATGCGGATATGCGGGAAGACGTCGTGGGGTGAGGCTATTTCGGTGGCCATGCCTGATCACAAAGCTGATTTTCATCGGCCGCACATTGCGACGTCCGGTGCTATGCGGAAAACCCCGCCTCCTAATCGCGAATGAGTTGATCCGGCAACCACGGCACGCCGGGGAAAAAATCCCGATTGAGCACGTCGGCAATTTGATAAGGACAATCGACCGGAAAACCCGCTTCGGGCAAGCCCGTTTCGTCAACCGCTTTCAGTCGCGCAAACTCGAATTCACTTGCAAGCTGCTTTCGCGGATAGGTCTTCAGGCTTGGACTTTCGTCGATCAACTTGCTGATCTGATGCCGCTGCTCCCGGATTGTAAGCAACCAGCCTGCCTTGCGTTTCTCCGCCTGGAACTGCCATTTGAGCAAATGCAGAAGCAAAGTGCCAAGTCTGTTCGCAATTTCCCTCTTATCGCTCCGCCCCAAGCTCTCGATCTCCTCGGCAAGATTCTCGCGGTCGAGGTCGGACAGACGACCTTCGCGCAACAGCGCGCCCTGTTCGGCGCACCACTGAGCATAATCGGCCTCGTAAGGCGTCAATTGCTGTTTTCGAAAAATCTTGTTCATGCAGCGTATAGTGCTCCAAAGGCGCAAGATTTCCAAGTTGGGAGCTACGAATAGAGCCTATCAGGTGACCAACGGAGCCATTTGCGGCAGCGCGGTTGACAAATCGTGCACGGCTTTGCGCGAGCGATTGACAAAACGTGTACGCTTTCCAGTCAGGCACATTTGACCAAATTCATGAACCTGGCGAAGCTAGAAGCCAATCGATCAGAACAGGAAATACCTCTGCGCCATCGGCAGCACGGTCGCCGGTTCGCAGGTGAGCAGCTCGCCGTCGGCGCGGACCTCGTAAGTTTCGGGGTCGACCTCGACATGCGGCGTGGCGTCGTTGAGCACCATCGAATGCTTGCCGATGCCGCCGCGGGTGTTTTCGACCGCGACCATGGCCTTGTCGACGCCGAGCCTGGCCTGAAGGCCGGCGTCGAATGCGGCTTTCGAAACAAAGGTCACCGAGGAGTTGGTCAGCGCCTTGCCATAGGCGCCGAACATTGGCCGGTAGTGCATCGGCTGCGGCGTCGGGATCGAGGCGTTGGGATCGCCCATGGGAGCCGCGGCAATCGAGCCGCCGACCAGCACCATCTCCGGCTTGACGCCGAAGAAGGCCGGGTTCCAAAGCACGAGATCGGCACGTTTTCCCACCGCCACCGAGCCGATCTCCTTGGACAGGCCGTGCGCGATGGCCGGGTTGACGGTGTATTTGGCGATGTAGCGGCGGACGCGGAAATTGTCGTTGTCGCCGGTCTCCTGCGGCAGCGAGCCGCGCTGGCGCTTCATCTTGTCGGCGGTCTGCCAGCAGCGGATCGCGACTTCGCCGACGCGGCCCATGGCCTGAGAATCCGACGAGATGATCGAGAAGGCGCCGATGTCGTGCAATATGTCCTCGGCCGCGATCGTTTCCTTGCGGATGCGGCTTTCGGCGAAGGCGATGTCCTCGGGGATCGACGGCGAAAGGTGATGGCAGACCATCAGCATGTCGAGGTGCTCGGCCAGCGTGTTGACAGTGTAGGGCCTGGTCGGATTGGTCGAGGACGGGATGACGTTGGGCAAGCCGCAGACCTTGATGATATCGGGCGCGTGGCCGCCGCCGGCTCCTTCGGTGTGAAAGGCATGGATGGTGCGGCCCTTGATCGCCGCGACCGTGTTTTCGACAAAGCCGGACTCGTTCAGCGTGTCGGTGTGGATCATCACCTGCACGTCGTAGTCGTCGGCGACCGACAGGCAGCAGTCGATGGCAGCCGGGGTCGTGCCCCAGTCCTCATGCAGCTTTAGCGAACAGGCGCCGGCGAGCACCATTTCTTCAAGTGCGGCCGGCAGGGAGGCGTTGCCCTTGCCCGACAGGCCGATGTTCATCGGGAAGGCGTCGAAGGACTGGATCATGCGCGCCATGTGCCAAGGCCCCGGCGTGCAGGTGGTGGCCAAGGTGCCGTGCGCCGGACCGGTGCCGCCGCCGAGCATGGTGGTGATGCCGCTCATCAGCGCTTCCTCGATCTGCTGCGGGCAGATGAAGTGGATATGCGCGTCGAAGCCGCCGGCGGTCAGGATCTTGCCCTCGCCGGCAATGATCTCGGTGCCGGGGCCGATGATTATGGTGACGCCATCTTGAGTATCCGGATTGCCGGCCTTGCCGATGGCGGCGATGCGGCCGTCCTTGAGGCCGATATCGGCTTTGAAGATGCCGGCCGACGCATCGATCACCAGCGCATTGGTGATGACGGTGTCGACAGCGCCTTGCGCCCGCGAGACCTGGCTCTGGCCCATGCCGTCGCGGATGACCTTGCCGCCACCGAACTTCACTTCCTCGCCGTGAACGGTGAAGTCCTTTTCCACCTCGATGAAAAGCTCGGTGTCGGCCAGCCGCACCTTGTCGCCGACCGTCGGGCCGTACATCTGCGCATAGGCGGCGCGGGTAATTCTAGCCATCAGAAACTGCTCCCGAAATGCGGCTGCGAAGCCATGCTCCACATTGCCGCCATCCTATGGTCACGCAATGACCTGCTGGGCGACACCTTGTGTTCCCATTTGGCGGTTGAGGTGGGCGAGTCACCCCAAAACGACCGTTTGCCAAATCGATGGAAGGAAGATCCATGCGCAAAACGATACTTCTCGCAGCCGCCGCCACCCTGGCGTTGGCGAGCGCAGCCAGCGCTCAGCAACAGCCCGCGCAGCAACAGCCCAGCCAGCCGCCGGCCGCGCCCGCCGCGCCCGGCGCGCAGCCCGCCGTGCCGACGATCCAGAGCGTGAACATCGTCGACATCACGGAACTGCCCAAGGACACCCAGACGCAGGTCAACCAGGTGATCGCCCAGCGCGGCGAGGCCGGTTTGCAGAAGCTGCGCAGCTCGATCGATGCAACGCCCAAGGTCAAGTCGGCGCTCGAAGCCAAGGGGCTGACCTCGGCGCAGGTGATCGCCGCCAGCATGAACACCGACGGCGCGCTGACCTTGATCACAAAGAAGGCGAGCTGATCCGGGAAGGCGAGCTGACGCGTGGCTGCGGCGGGCCGGCACCCGGCCCGCCCGCCACATCAGAAAGGGAACCTTCGCCGGGCGGGATTCGTTTCGTTCTTTTCGCGCTGAACCGCGTCCCGAAAAGAGTTCCGTCTGGAGCGAGCGATGGCGATCACCCCTACCACAAGATGGCCGCAAGCGATGGCCGTGCTGGCGCTTCTCGCTGCGGCCGGTTCCCACACCGAACTCAACGCGCAAGGGCTTGGAAGCACCGAGACCGTCGACCGCATCATCGGCTCGGAGGTCAAGCAGGAAGAGACCAGGACAAGCGCTGAAGCCGGGAGGGTCAGCATCGCGATCGACCGGACGCGGGAAAACATCGGCACCGTGCGCAAGACGTCCAAGCTCGACAAGGTCGATATCGTGTTCCTCACCGACGCGGCGCGCAGCGAAGGCGGCCCGCCACCCGCGATCGAGACCAAGATCAAGCAGCATCAGGACGATATCGCGGAACTGCGCAAGGAGATCGAGGCGAACGCGCTGCTGTTCAATGCCATCGATTCCAGGCGCGTGCTTGCCGAGGACATTCTCGCCGTCGAGTTCGACGATCCGGGAAAAGTCGTCATCTATGCGGCGGCCAAGCCGTCGGGCTGAGCCGAAAGCGCTGCTTGTTTGCATGCAAGTCGTTGCCCCAAAACCGCTCACCACTTTTGGGCGACATGCATCAGCAATCGATCTCACAGCTTGCCCATCACCTTCTGTTGAAAGCCGTAGACCTCGCGCTTGCCGCCGAGCGGCACCAGCGTTACGTCGCGCTCCTGGCCGGGCTCGAAGCGCATCGCCGTGCCGGCGGCGATATCGAGGCGCATGCCCCGCGCCTTGGCACGATCGAATTTCAGACCTTCATTGGTCTCGAAGAAGTGATAATGGCTGCCGACCTGGATCGGCCGGTCGCCGCTGTTGGCCACTTTCAGCGTCACAGTCGGCAGGCCCTTGTTCAGTTCGATTTCGCCGCTTGCGGTGATGACTTCGCCCGGGATCATCTGGGGCCTCACAGCACGCCGAAGACAAGGCCGACGCCAACGGCCGCGCAGGCGGCGCCGGCGGCGCGGGCAAGTCCGCGGAAGCGCACACCAAGGCCGAGACCAGCCGCAATACCCGTCGCGTGGAGCATCGCTGTGGCAGCGGCAAAGCCGGCCATGTATTCCAGCCCGCCGGCGTTTTCAGGAACCTCGGTGCCATGGGCGTGACCATGGAACAGCGCGAACAGGCCGATAATGGCGACGCCGGCCGAAACCGGCAGATCAACCGCCAGCGCCACCAGCAAGCCCAAGGCCACGACAGAAGCGAGGATGCCGGGTTCGACGAAGGGCACCGGCATATGCAGCATGCCGAGCGCACCGCCCACCAGCATGACGCCGACAAATGCCGCCGGCCATGCCCAGATTGCCTTGCCGCCGTTGAGCGCCGCCCACAGCCCGACAGCGATCATCACCGTCATGTGGTCGAGGCCGGACAGCGGATGCATGAAGCCGGCGGTGAAGGACGAGGTGATGCCGACGCCGACATGAGCGTAGGCGGGCACGGCAGCGGCGAGCAGCAGGATCGCCGAAAGCGCGGTGCGTTTCATCGGAGCTGATATCATCGAAATGCCTTCTCTGCTGACGGGGGTTATGCCGGTCATGCGGCCTTGCGGGGACCGCAGCCCCCGGCCTTGAGCACGCGTTTGGTCGAAGCGGGATATTTTTGCAGCATCACCGCCGGGCGGATCGGCCGCGCCGAAAAATTGCCGCCGCAGTTCGGGCAAGTGCCGCCGAGCACTTTTTCCACGCAATCGGCACAAAAAGTGCATTCGAAGGTGCAGATCAGCGCATCCGTCGCCTCCGGCGGCAGGTCCTTGTCACAACATTCGCAGCTTGGGCGCAGCTCGAGCATCTTTTCTCCTCACCGTATCGGTTCGTGCACGGTCACCAGCTTGGTGCCGTCGGGAAACGTCGCCTCGACCTGCACGTCGTGGATCATCTCGGCGATGCCGTCCATCACCTGCGCTCGGGTGACGACATGGGCGCCCGCCTCCATCAGTTCGGCGACCGGGCGGCCGTCGCGGGCGCCCTCGACGACGAAATCGGTGATCAGCGCAATCGCCTCCGGATGGTTGAGCTTGACGCCGCGCTCGAGCCGCTTGCGCGCCACGATCGCCGCCATGGCGATGAGCAGCTTGTCCTTTTCCCTCGGCGTCAGGTTCATGCGTTTTCCTGGATTGACCTAGTCAGAATCAGAGTGACCATAATTTGGGCAGACCCGCCCGTCCGTTGAGCAATTCGACAAGCGGAACCAGCCGCTTGCGGAGCTGGTAGCCGTCCTCGGCAAACAGCCTCGCAAGAAGCTTGCCAGATTTTTTCACGCTCCAGGCACTGGCGTCGCCCTCGCCACCGATGATTGCGCGAACCGGATCGAGAAACGCCTCGGCGCGCGGCGAGACCAACAGCACCGTCGTCATCGCAGCGGCGCCGCCGGCGACGGCCGCACGGCCAAGGCTGGCGGCAATATCCGGTCCGATACGGAAATCCTCGGCGTGCACGAACGCGCCGCCCTGGCGGACGCGCCAGCGGTCGTGAAAGCCGCCATGCGTCGTGCGCTCGCCCATGGCCAGGCGGCCGAAGACGGTGGCCTCGAGCAGCAGCGCCTCGGCATCGGCGGCAAGCTCGACGTCGAGGGTGCGGGCAAAGGCCGCCCGATCGAAGACGATGGTTTCCTGCGGCAGCCAGGCGATGCGGCCCCCGGCGCCGACGGTCAGCCTCACCCGCACCTCGCCGCGATCCGATGCCGCGCGATAGATTTTTTCGCAGGCCTGGGTGGTGATCGAGGCCGAGGCGCCGGCGCCGACATCCACCTCCCAGCCGAGACGATCGCCGCCGGTCAGGCCGCCGGCGGTGTTGATCAGCACGGCTTCGAGCGGATCGGCCGAGACTGCCGGCATGCGGATCTTGGCCGAACCGTCCTGATAGAGACGCCGAAGGCGCGTGCGACCATCGCTCTTGCCGCAGAAAAGCCTGGCTCGCCCCGCAACACGCTGGGCCGCGGGCGCTGAAGTCGAGATAGTTTCCATCATGTCCACACGACCAACGTTAAGCACTCCCGTGGCTTTGTCGATATATAGCTTGTTGCTTCACAACGTTTCGGTTTCTATAGAGGGAGCCACCTTGGAACGGTCACGCAGCGCCTGGCGGGGTATAGGGCGACGACGACGATGTGAATCCGGGGACAAAGGGGCGCTGATCAGTCGGCGTCGGGAAACGACAAAGTTGGGGAAGAAACCGAATGGCTGACCAGCTGGCAGCGGACATCATCGCGAAGATCAAGGCTCATGCCGAGCCTGGCGGCGAAGAGATCACCACCAATACCGAATTGACGTCGCTGGGCATCCATTCGCTGGAACTGACGGAGATCATCTTCGATCTCGAAGAACAGTATGGCATCGAGATCGAGATGAACACGGTCGATGCCTGGAGCAATTTGAAGAATGTCGGCGACATGGTCGAGGCAGTTCGCGCACTGATCACGAAAAAAGCCTGACCGAATGCTGAAACGCGTCGTCATCACCGGCATCGGCGGGATCTGCGGGCTCGGCACCAATGCACCGGCAATCTGGAGCGAGATGCGCGCCGGCCGCTCGGCGATCGGCCCGATCGACAATCCGCTGCTGCATGATTTGAAGGTCAAGATCGGCTGCGAGATCAAGGCGCTGCCCGAGCACGGCATCGACCGCAAGCAATTGGTATCGATGGACCGTTTCAGCCTGCTGGCGGTGATTGCCGCGCGCGAAGCCATGCAGCGCTCCGGATTGACCGCGCATGCCGACAACACCTACCGGATGGGCACCATCGTCGGCGTTGGGGTCTGCGGGTTTGAGGCGATCGAGGAAAACTATCGCGCGATTTTGATCGAGAAAAAGAACCGCGCCGGCATCTTCACGGTGCCGAAAGTCATGCCGGGCGCAGCCTCCGGCCAGGTCAGCATGCATCTCGGCCTGCGCGGGCCGGTGTTTGGCGTCACCTCGGCCTGCTCGTCGGCCAACCATGCGATGGCCTCGGCGGTCGACCAGATCAGGCTCGGCCGCGCCGACGTCATGGTCGCCGGCGGCACCGACGCGCCGCTGGTCTGGGGCGTGCTGAAGGGCTGGGAGGCGCTGCGCGTTCTGTCGCCTGACACATGCCGACCGTTCTCGGCCGATCGCCAGGGCCTGATCCTCGGCGAAGGCGCCGGCATGGCGGTGCTGGAAAGCTACGACCACGCCATGGCGCGCGGCGCCACCATCCTGGCCGAAATCGCCGGCACGGGCCTGTCCGCCGACGCCTCCGACATCGTCGCGCCAACCATTGAAGGACCGGAAGCGGCGATGCGCTTCTGTCTCGCCGATGCCGGGCTCAATCCGGAGGATGTCGACTACCTCAACGCGCACGGCACCGGCACCAAGGCCAACGACCAGATCGAGACGGCGGCGATCAAGCGCGTCTTCGGCGAGCACGCGCATTCGCTCGCCATCTCCTCGACCAAGTCGATGCACGCACATTGCCTCGGCGCCTCGGGCGGCTTGGAGATGATCGCCTGCGTCATGGCGATCCGCGAGGGCATCGTGCCGCCGACCGCGAATTTCCGCGAAGCTGATCCTGATTGCGATCTCGACGTGACGCCGAACGTGGCGCGCGAGCGCAAGGTGCGCGTCGCGATCAGCAACGGCTTCGCCTTTGGCGGCACCAATGCGGTGCTGGCCTTCAAGGCGGTCTGAGGCCGTCCTGCACCATTTGCCCGGAACCTTTGCCGGCCATATTGATCGGGGCCGGGCCTGCTCCTAATTCTTTGCGACCCGTCCCTTGCGCCTGTTCCGCGCCCGATCCCGGAGCCTTCCATGACCGACCTGTCCGCCTTTCCGATCACCAAGCGCTGGCCGGCCAAGCATCCAGACCGCCTCCAGCTTTATTCCGCGACAACACCCAACGGCGTGAAAATCTCGATCGCGCTGGAGGAACTCGGCCTTCCCTACGAGGCGCATGCGGTCAACATCGGCAAGAACGAGAGCTGGACGCCGGAATTCCTGTCGCTGAACCCGAATGGCAAGATACCGGCGATGATCGACCCGAACGGTCCCGGCGGCCAGCCGATCGGCCTGTTCGAATCCGGCGCCATCCTGCTCTATCTCACCGACAAGACCGGCAAGCTGATCCCTGCCGATCCGATCCGGCGTTATGAGACGATCCAGTGGGTGTTCTTCCAGATGGCCTCGATCGGGCCGATCTTCGGACAGGTCGGCTTCTTCAACAAATTCGCCGGGCGCGAGATCGCCGACAAACGGCCGCTGGAACGCTACCGCGACGAATCGCGGCGGCTGATCGGCGTGCTCGAAACCAGGCTAAAGGGCCGGACATGGATCATGGACGACGACTACACCATCGCCGACATTTCGATGCTCGGCTGGGTACGCAATCTGATCGGCTTTTATGAGGCGCGCGAACTGGTCGGCTTCGACGATTTTCCGATCGTCGGCGCCTGGCTGGAGCGCGGCCTTGCGCGACCGGCCGTGCAGAAGGGCCTGACCATTCCCGCAAGGGGCTGAACGCGGCCTGCCGCAAGGACGGGGGGAATTGACCGGGCCTATTTTGCCTTGGCTTTGGACCCGCCCCTGCCGACGACGGAGGCAGCAAACGACGCGACGCCTCGCGCGGTGGCGACGACCGCTCCGGCCGCAATGTTGGCTGCCGTGCGAACGGCGCCCTTCGAGCCGGTGCTTGCCGCCGGCTTCCTCGCCTTGGTGACCTTCGGCGCGGCGCCCGACATCACTTTCCTTGGCGCGGCCTTGCCGAAGGCAGGCTTGGCGTCCTTCGAACGCTCGGCGATTGCCGGGCCGGCACCGGCTTTTGCCTGCGTTGCCCTGGGTTGAACTGACCTGCCCTTGGCGGGTTTTTGGGTCCTGGGTGCCATCGGATATTCCCTGATCCAGCTAAATGCCGTGTCGGGCATAACGACCGGAAAGTCTTAAGGTTCCCCGACCAACAATGCTAAAATCCGGCATGATCGCCGATGACAAGATCGGCGGGCCGCCGCCGCGCCAGCACGCGGTCGATGTTGGGCATGTCGTTGGACGCGATCCAGGCGCGGGCGTCTTCATCGGAGCGGCCATGCCCGTGCCAGCGCACCAGCAGGCGGCGTTCGAGCTCGTCGCGCGGCACGTCGACGAAGATGGTGAAATCGAACAGCGGCGCCAGCCGCGACCACGGCTCTTCGTCGAGCAGGAGATAGTTGCCCTCGACCAGGATGAACTTGGTGCCGGCACCGACGATTGCCGCGGCGGCGCGCGACAATTCCATGCTGCGGTCGAACACCGGGATGGCAATGTCGGGCTCGCCCGAGCGGATGCGTTTCAAAAGCGTTTCGAAGCCGGCAAAGTCGAAGGTTTCCGGCGCACCTTTTCTTGGTCGAAGGCCGCGCTGGTTGAGCACGATGTCGTCATAGTGGAAGCCGTCCATCGGCACGACCTCCGAAGACCCTTCCGGCAGCAGGTCATGCAGGGAGGCAGATAGCGTCGACTTGCCGGCGCCGGGAGGGCCGGCGATGGCGACGACGAAGCGCGACGCCTTGCCGGCACGCTTGAAGATGGTGGCAGCGAGATGGGCGATTTCGGACATGAGGCATTCCTGGCTGGATGTTCCGCAGGGTGATCGGCGCATCTTGGCGACAGTTGGTGGAAATTTCAAACGCGGGATTGGCGCCCGCGCCTCAGGCCGGGACGGACCGGCCGATGCGCAGGAAGTCGCCGTCGAAGGCAATCTCCATCGCCGTGCCGTCGGCGGCGAGGATGCGCATCCGGCCTTGCGTGGTTTCGATGTCGCGCGGCGGCTCGCCGCCGGCCAGGGGGACGGCGCCGATGACATGGCGGAACGACACCGAGCGCCCTTCGGCAAGCGCGAAGGCTGTCGCAACGCCTTCGCGCTTCAGCCAGTTGTCGCCGAGCGAGGCGGCGCGGCCGACGGCGGCGCGGCCGTCCTCGATGCCGAGCACGCCGCGGTGGCGGCCGTTCCACGGCGCGTAGTCGCGCCCGCCATTGCTGAACCACAGCATGGTGACCGGCAGTTCGGCCGGGTTCTTCAGCACCAGCACCAGGTCCTGCTCGGCACGTCGCGCCAGCGCCGTCCAGCCCGGCCCGCCGTGATCGGCCTCGACCAGAGTGAGGAAATCCTCGCGCAGCTGATCGTTGCGATAGTCGCCAAGGTCCGCCGTGCCGCCATCGGCGGTCGGAAACCGCGCCAGGTCGGCGGAACGCGCCGGATAGGCGAGCATGAAGCGGCCGCGCGCCGGATCGGGCTCCAGCGGATCAGCGGGTGTGGCGGCGAAGCGCTTGGGCGAGAAGGCCAGCCTGCCGCCGTCCTTCATCGCCGTCATCGGATGATGGGCGACGGAAATGGCGCCGGCGCCGCCCGAGAAGACATGTTCCTGATAGAGGAAGGGGTGGCCGTCGCGCACGGTCAGGACCTTGTCGACTGCGGCACCCATGACCTTGCGGCGCAACCGGAAGGTGGCGCGCCAACCATCGGCGATGGCGCTGCTGTCGACGACATCCCATTGACTGTTGGCCGGCCAGCCATGCAGAGGTGCCTCCTCGACATCGCTGCGCGAAAACGGCGCACAGAGGAAATCGCCAGACAGGCGCACCGTGCCCTCGGGCAGGTTTTCAGGCAGCGTTTCGCGTGGCGCACCGACCCAGGGTGCGCGATGCAACGGGTTTAGCCGGCGGCCGTCGATGTCGACCACCATGTCGGCGATATGGCCGACCGTGAGATCGAGCGAGACCGAAATGCCCTTTGCGCCGATAGTGAGCGTGTCCATGTCCACCTGCCGATTCTGCCCGGTGTGAGCAAAGCCCGCTCGGGGTTGATTGCGCAAGCGTGAGGGCAGGCATTTTGCATCAGGCGAGGCCAGAGGTGCCAATTGTCGAAGTCGGCGCTGCCCCTCATTGCCCGGGGAGAAAGAAGCCGGCATCGGCTGCAGCGCCCTTTCTGCAATGCTGGTGATTGGCGAAATCCTGGGCGAAAGCACCCCTCTCCCCGTCACTATGCGGGGAGAGGATGCCGGCAGGCAGGTGAGGGGCGGCGCCGACGCCTAGTCATCGCCAATGCCACAGCAACCAAGTCTACTGCCGCTTGTACTCCCGCACCGGTGACTTGGTGCCATCGGTGTAGGTGACCTGCACCGACATCGACTTCACGCTGTCGGCGACCTTGAAATAGGGCTGGTAGTCGTAGGGGATGGCGTAAGGGTCCTTCTTGTCGCAAGGCGGCATCTTGATCTCCTTGTCGAGCGCGGCGCCATTCAGGCCGTAATGCACCTGTTTGATGGCGCAGCGGAACGACAGCATCTGCGAGAAGTAGACCAGGCCGTGGTTGCCGCTGGCGTCGAAGGCGATCCACGACGTCCAGAACTGGTCGAGGATCTGCTTCGCACCTTGCTGAAGCGCGGCGTCCGGATCGAAGCTTATGTCGAACGGGCCGGTCTCGCGTCCGCGCAGATCGAGATACTTTATCCCGATGGTGGTGGCAGCGGTGCTGTCGGGCAGTTCGAAGCTCGGATTGGGCATCGGCTTGCCGGTCCGCTGGTCGTTCATCGCCATGAAACCGGTGTCGGTGAACGGGCCGC
The DNA here is from genome assembly GCF_964252735.1 of Mesorhizobium sp. LjNodule214. Taxonomy (NCBI): domain Bacteria; kingdom Pseudomonadati; phylum Pseudomonadota; class Alphaproteobacteria; order Hyphomicrobiales; family Phyllobacteriaceae; genus Mesorhizobium; species Mesorhizobium sp. LjNodule214. The sequence continues at coordinate 1,064,609 of NZ_CAXUPE020000001.1, read as the reverse complement.
TGTTGCCCAATCTCCAGGAAATGGCGGTTGCCGGCTCGGGCAGCGAGATGGTCATCGACCAGCCCTGGTTCGACCGCATCGGCGTCAGCGTCGGCGCGAACAGCGCAGGATCGAGCACGTCGCCAAGGGCGGCCAGCCGGCTGCGGCTGCGGTCCAGCCAGTCGGCAAGTTCTCTCTGGTCGACGAAATATTTGAGCAGCCCGCCATCCTTCTCGTAGGCGACGAACTTGGTCAGCGCCTGGGCTTCGCTGCGCTTGTCGGACAGCGACTGGCTGCCGAGGCGGTCCTCGGAAAACTCCTGCGCCAGCAGGAAATAGGCCGGCGCGAAGTCGGGATGGGCGGCGATGAAGGCGTTGAGCTTGTCGAGGCGCTGGACATCGTCGAACTGCATGAGATGGACCAGCTTGATCGACAGCGCCTTGCCCTTGTCGGAGAGCGCGCCGAACACCTCGCGGGCGTCGGCCTTGCCGTCCTGCACCCGAAGCAGCGTGGCAAAGCGGGTGTAGGGGTCGACGGCGTCGACATCGAAGCCGGCGAAGGCGAGGTAGGAGCGCCTTGCATTGAGCATGTCGCCCGACAGTTCGTAGACACGGGCATTGTGGTAAAACTCGTCGGGACGCTTGGGGTCGGCGATCGCGCCGCCCTGCGCGGCAAGGGCGGCGAACCCCTTGGCGATGGTGTCGATGGAAGCGGCGATCTGCTCGGTCGTCGCCTGCAGCTTGTCGGCCTGCGCCACCTGCTGCTGCTGGCCGGCGGCCAGCGTGTCGGTGGTCTGCTTCACCGCTTCGACGGTCTTTTGCGTTTCCGCGCCTTGCGCGGCCTGCTGCTGCTGGTTGGAAGCAATCTCCTCGGTCTTTTTCGCCACGGTGTCCGTCGACTGCTTGACGGCTTCGACCGTCTTCTGCGTCTGCGTGACGGTCTGCTCGATCTTGGCCACCTTCTCGGCGACGATGCCCATCGACTGCTGCAGCTCGGCGATGGCCGGCACCAGGCTGGCAATCACCCCGTTTTGCGCATTGGTCTGCTGTTGAAGCCCGTAGACGCCGCCGGCGACCGCCGCCGCACTGGTGGCAAAAATCAGCGCCGGCACGGCCTTGGCCGCCAGCACCAGCTTGAGCACGACGGCAATCGCGATGATGACCGCCGCGACCGCGGCGAGTAAAGCGATATAGGCGGCAAACGGTGCCAGCGGATTGAGCACGTCGGAAACGGCGCCACTGACGAACGCGACGCTGCCGGCCCACTTGCCGGTACGGCCCAGCGATGCCTTGATAAGAGACGGCGCCTTGGCGCCGAGTTCCATTCCACCCGTCATAAAAACCCCCAAGCCAATGCCGCGCGCATAATAGCAGCGCGACCCCGAAGACCAAACAGGACAGGAAGCAGGCGTTTTCGGGGCGGGGGACGTGGGAGGCTGTGGGCGCGGCAGAGGGAAACCCTGCAAGGGCCGGCGCTGCCCCTCATTGCCCTACCGGGCATTTCTCCCCGTATAGTGACGGGGAGAAAGGGGCTGGCCGCGGCGCTGGCGCGTTCTTGCAACGCTGGTGATCGGCGAACCGTCGATGACAGCGTCCCTCGCCCCGTTTACGGGGAGAGGATGCCGGCAGGCAGGTGAGGGGCGGCGCCAGCCTCCGAAAACTGGGCAAATGCGTCATTGCAGGTGTTAACCAAATGGACGCGGCAGGCGCGTTACGTTAGCTTCGCCGCATCTCAGCAACAGCCGCGTTCAGAACAGTCCAGCCCTTGTCCGACCAGCGTCCCTTCCCGCTCATCCAGAAATTGATGGCCGTGTTTGCCCTGCTGGCGCTTGTCGCCGGCTGCACCACGGCGCCGCCAGACACTGTGCTGGCAGTGCCGGCGGCGCCACAGAAATACGCGGTGATCGTCGTCGACGCCAGGACCGGCAAGCAGCTGTTCGAGGTGAATTCGGGCGCCCAGCGCTATCCGGCCTCGCTGACCAAGATGATGACGCTGTATCTTTTGTTCGAGGCGCTGGAGAGCGGTCGCCTAGCCAAGGACACGCCGATCCCGGTCTCGGACAATGCCGCCAGGCAGCCGCCGACCAAACTGCGCTTCCGGCGCGGCGAGACGATCGACGTCGATTCCGCCATCCGCGCCATCGTCGTCAAATCGGCCAATGACGTGGCGGTGGCGGTCGGCGAGTATCTCGGCGGCAGCGAGGATCAGTTCGCCGCCATGATGACGGCCAGGGCGCGCCAGCTCGGCATGGCGAGCACCGTGTTCCGCAACGCGTCGGGCCTGCCCGACGGCGGCCAGGTGACGACGGCGCGCGACATGGCGGTGCTGGGCATGGCGCTGCGCAACCGCTTCCCGCAGCATTTCCACTATTTCTCCGAAAGCGACTTCATGTTCCGCGGACGGCTGGTCCGCGGCCACAACGACATGCTCGGCCGGGTGCGCGGCGTCGACGGCATCAAGACCGGCTATATCAGGGCCTCCGGCTTCAACATCGTGACTTCCTACAGCGCCGACGGCCGCCAGCTAATCATCGTGGTGATGGGCGCCGACAGCGCCCGCCAGCGCAACGACCATGTCGAGGCGCTGATCCAGCGCAGCCTGTCGCCGACGATCGCCGATGCGAAGACGCGGCTGATGTTCGTGCAGCAGTGAGCGGCGGATAGAAGCTTCGCACCTGCCGGCAGGTTCGGCACGCAGGCCGGCAGCAGGCGCCCTGCTCGCGCGATCGTGAACGCGCCGCCGCTGCCCAGCTGCTTCTCCGACTCGACCGCAAAAGCCGGACATGGGATGCGAAATCCGCCCGAACGGTGGATATGCTCCGCCGCCCTGGCCTCTCGCCCAGCGTAACAGCAGGAGCCCGCAGCATGAGCACCGCCCCCAAGACGCTCGAGAAGGCGCCAGACAACGACAGTGGCGGCGAATATTTCGAGGCGCCGACCATCGGGGCTCAAAGTTCGGACGAGCAGCTCGAAACGCCAGACGTGCCGGACTCGGAACCGGCCCTGCCCGGACGGGCAAAGCCGAAGAAGAAGCCGTCGGCGATCAGCGGCAGAAGATTCCGCAAGCGCGACCTGGTGCGCATCGACGATTTGCGCCCAAGCCTCGCCGACCGCATCCGCGCCGATCACCCGGATCTGCCGACAGGCGCCCGCATCAGCCGCGAGGAGCTCGGCCGCTACCGGATGCGCTACATGGAGGAGCTTCTGCAGCAGGAGCACGGCGAATTCTCCGAGCTGGACCGGCAGGTGGTGGAGAGCATCGCCAGGCAGGACACGATTCCGAAAACAGCGAAGAGGAGTTCGAGGAGCACAGGTCATTCGCCGACCGCGTCTCCGACAATATGGCTGCGTTCGGCGGCAGCTGGTGGTTCCTGATCTCGTTCGCCAGCGTGCTGCTGGTGTGGATCGGCATCAACCTGATCGAGGGCGCGGTGAGCGCCTTCGACCCCTACCCCTTCATCCTGTTGAACCTTCTGCTCTCCTGCATTGCCGCCATCCAGGCGCCGATCATCATGATGAGCCAGAAGCGGCAGGAAGCAAAAGACCGCCTGCGCTCGTTCAACGACTACCGGGTCAATCTGAAGGCCGAGCTGGAAGTGCGGCACCTGCACGAGAAGCTCGACTATCTGATCGCGCGCCAATGGACGCGGCTGGCCGAAATGCAGCAGATGCAGCTCGACGCCATGCATGAGCTGACCGGCGCGAAGAAGGCGAAGCGGGTGCCGCGCGGCGTGCGCAGGCGGGCTGTGAAGAGCGAGACGGAGGGCGGCGCGAGCTAGCTTGGTCATGTTTGCAGCCGCCGGCAGCCCGCCCAGCGCAACGACCATGTCGAGGTGACTGCAGCCTTGCGCCGATGGCGGCGGATGCGAAGACGAGGCTGCGGAGCAGCCGTGAGGGGCCCGCTTGCTCCGTTGTGGGCGGAACCGGCGGGCTCGCGATCGGTTGCCCGGTGACGGCAATTATGCTATTATTTTGGAGATGGTGCTGATTTGCGCCAGCGACCCGCCGCCGAGGCGGGTTTTTTCGTTTCAGGCTTGCTGGCCTTCGCGAATACCACCGCTCGCATCCGAGACCCGCCAAGCCACTACGACCGATTGCTCCGAAAACCGGCTCGGATTGCCCTATGGCAGGCAGTGGTTCGCGCCAATAGAATGGCGCTTCGTTGAAGGGGGCGGCAGATGGGCCTGACATGTAGCTTGCATCGTGCGTCAGAGGCTGAGATCAAGCGATTGCTTGCGGAGCCAGATGCGATGGCCGGCTTCCTTTACCCTGAAGACGGCTCGACGCTGCGGGTGAGAAAGGTCTGGCCGAGAGGGGTGCTCGGCTGGCTATTGCGTCTGACGCCAATCACGATCGAAGAAGTGATTCCCGACTCCAACGGCGGCGCGGCGATCCACCCGCCCGATCCGGATCGGAGTATCGACATCGACCGGGGCTGGCATGGCCTGCACTTTCTCTTCACCGGCACTGCCGACGAAGGCGACGAGCCCGCCTGCTACTTCGTGCGGGGTGGCCAAGATCTCGACGATGAGGGCCACGCACGGGCGCTACGACCCGATCAGGTTCGCCGCTTCGCGGTGTATCTCGATACGCTCACACCTGCCGAGTTCGCCCGCCGTTACGATCCTGCGCGGATGACGGAGCTCGATATCTACCCCGGTGTGATCTGGAACCGACCTTTCACCCCAGACGAATCACCCCTCGGCTGGCTGACTGGCTGTTACGCCGAAGTGCAGCAATTCGTGAAGAAGGTGGCGGCTTCCGGTGAGGGGCTCATCATCAACATTTCGTAGCGTGGTTCGCGCAAGCTGCTCCGGTTGGAAGCGGGGTCAATTCAGGCCGCAGCACGATATCACGCCGAGCGTAGATTTGGCGCACCGACTGGATTCGAACCTGTGACCTCTGCGCGAGCAGGCAACGCACCTCCAATTGCCCGTTGAAGCCCGCCGCCGCTTCCGCTAAGAAGCCGTGGCTGGCCGGTTCACCGGCTGGTTCGTTTTCAAGATCGCCGATCCTGAAGGCACCCGTAGCTCAGCTGGATAGAGCGCTGCCCTCCGAAGGCAGAGGTCACAGGTTCGAATCCTGTCGGGTGCGCCAATTTTGTTATATATTACAAACGGTTAGATGTGGCATAGGTCGGCCGGTTGAGAGTTGGGCAATTCCCACGTAAGCGGCAGACCTCGGTTCTCCGCTGACCGCGCAGGCGCCAATCGATGCTAACGCTTGTGGAATACTGCAAATACAGCCCCGTTTTCTAGCAAAGTGAAAATCAGATAACCAACCAGCGGATAGTTGACTGTTGCCCACAAAGGCAGCGCTCAGGCTCCTGAGACCATGACGAGTTTGGATAGGAATGCCGTAGTCATCTCGTAGGCGGTCGGCGATGACCGAAATGGGCCGGAAGCGGAAGATCCGCTTTCGTGAAAATTGGGCTAGAAAGTCCAGCCTAGTGTGGACCGCTTTGCGCCCGCTTTACACGCCCGCCACGTAAATTACCTTCCATTGCTGTTTCCCCCAGATAGCTTTGGCGACGATGTCCTGCATTAATGGGAGAGAACCGTGATCCTAACAAAGCAACCAGCATTGATCGCACTATTCACCGCCGGCCTCGCGCTGTTGGCATTCGCACCAACTGCGCAGGCGCAAGCCGTCGAGACCGGCATCGTCAAGCTGGCCGATTCCGACATCGAGTATTTCAGCCGAGGCGAAGGTGAAGCGATCGTTTTGCTGCCGGGCGGAACCCTGACCGTAGGTTATCTCGATGGGCTGGCGGATGCACTCGCCAAGGCTGGCTACCGCGTCGTCGGCGTCAACTTCCGGGGCTCGGGCAAGAGTACCGGTCCAAGCGACGGGGTGACGCTTCAGACGATGGCTGACGATGTGGCAGGGGTGATCCAGGCCCTGAAGCTAGAGCCGGTCAACGTGGCTGGAAACGACTTTGGCAATCGCGTGGCCCGCATGTTGGCCGCGTCTCATCCAGAGTTGACTCGCAGTGTCACCCTGCTGGCGGCAGGGGGAAGGATTCAACCCAAACCAGCGGCCTTGCATGCGTTGGAGATTATCTTCAATCCGGCGTCCACCGATACCGATATTTTGGCGGTCTTTCCATACTTGGTGTCCAATCCTGCAGATTCCGCTCGGGTCTGGGGGCTCTTCAAGCCTTCTCTTGATCCAAGAGCGGCAGGTATCGAAAAAGCGGCCGCGGAAGGCACCCCTCTCGATGCTTGGTGGGCGCCTCCGGGGGAGACGAAATACCTGATCTTGCAGGGAGCAGAGGATCAAATCGCGCCGCCTGAGAACGGCGAGCAGCTTCAGAAGGAGCTGGGCGATCGGGCGACGCTGATCGACGTGCCAGGAGCAGCCCATCTCATGCCCTTGGAACAGCCGGAGGCAGCGGCGGCTCACATGATCAGCTTCATTCGAGGGCTCGGCGGCAAGCCTTAGAAGGTCCGGATCGGGTCAAACCTTCGCATTGTCGAACGGGAAAGTTGCGCCACTGTCGGACTTTCCTGGACGCTGCCGCAACGGCCGTGTCCGACTCGCGAGCAGACATTCGCGCCGCAATTCTGCACACGATGGCGACTCCGTCCGGACACAAATGTACGGGCGGCTCGGCGAAGTGAGGAGATGTTCGCGACACTTCGACGAATGGACCTCGGCCAGAACCTCCCGTCGAGCTGCTCGCTAAAGGGTTCCGCTAATTCGAGGGCGTGAGGGTTTGCGCCTTATCGGATGATGCAAATTCCAGCGTGAACGGATTTCCCCCGATCCCTTGGGCCAAGGCGGGAGACAGTTCAACGGGTGTGCATCGATCCACCGCGTCCATTGCAGCAGCAACAAAGTGCTGACGAACTTCCTCATCGCCGGCGACATTAACGAATGTCGATTGTGGCGGACCAACTAACGATCCATCGCTCTTTAAACTGAAACTCAGCGTAACAGTGGACTTTTCAACACCGACCGGTGGTTTCCAGCATGACAAGATGGCCGCTCCAACCTCGTCCATCGTCGTGAGAGGGTCCGCATTTGCCGCTAGCAGCATCAAGATCAGAGCCGAGGAGCAGAAAACAATTCGCCTGAGGCTTCCCATGGCATGCGCCGAGCCTAGCACGAGCAGGGCGGCCACCAAGCCAAACACCACGCTACAGGCTAGTTTCAGAAAATCAGGCGTTGCAAACATTAGGGGTCGTCCTCTTTGGTTGCCCACCCAAGTTTTCGGACCGACTTTCACTATCCGCCCGTCGCAGTATGCTCATGGCAGCTTATTCCCGGATGTCGTGAAGGGTTCTACTTCTGAACGATACGTGGGGATTGTGACAATAACTCGTTGCCGCTGCAATACAAGTTGCTGCTTTCATGTCACTCATCCTCCTTCGTGAGACAACCTTGACGGATCGCCCAGGCTGGTGGCGATGGTTCGCCGGAATGACGTTATTCGCCAGGCGGACCTGAATGCCGACAGTCGCGGCAGTTGTCCCCCCTTCGAGTCGGGCGGGCAGTTCAAACACGACGCTACAACATTCTTGTCAAAACGGCGTGTGTCAATGACAGCTCCCCGCCATTCAAGACCTTCCGGATGCGCCAGGTGAATGACCTGCTTGGATCAAACCCGGACATCATCCCGCCTGAGCCGACCGTCAGCTTTCGGGAAACGACCGAGTGGGCCTCAATGTCGGATATGCGGCGCATTGCAGCCCGGCAGCCTTTTGGGCCGAAAGCTGGCTGGCGGCTTCCAGTGTGAGGTGTAAGTGAGCGGACTTTCAGCCCGGCGCAGGCTCTGTCCTCACCTGACCCGATGCAGACGCTTGATCACCAGGAGGGTATCGTCCGCTTTGCTGCCAAAAGCTGTCACCGCCGCGGTAACCATGTCGGACTCCAAGCCCCCAATTCTTCGAGAGGGACCTCCAGCTTCGACAGAAATCCGAGTCTACAGCATTTCCCTGGCATCTGAGACGCGGCCTCTCCCGCTGGAACGCGGCCAACACTTTTGCGTCAAAGCTGCTTGAGGAAATCGACTATTCGAGACGCGGCCACTTCTGGCTGTTCCAAGGGCAGGAGATGCGCCGCTCCGGGGACATTGACGAGTGTGGCCCGGTCGCCGAGTTCCTTCTGAAGCTGCTCGCCGTTTTCAGGAGGCGCGATCTGATCCTCGGCTCCCTGCAGGATCAGATATTTGGTCTCTCCCGGAGGCGCCCACCAAGTATCGAGGGGAGTGCTTTCCGCAGCCGCCCTTTCAATAGCCGCCGCTCCCGGATCGAGAGAAGGCTTGAAAAGCTTCCAGACGCGGGCGGAATCCGCAGGATTGGAAACCAGAAAGGGGAATACCGCCAGAATGTCGGCGTCGGTGGACGCGGGGTTGAAGATAATCCCTAGGGCTTTGGCCGCGGGCGGTGCGGGTTGCACCTTCCCGCCTGCGGCCAACAAAATGACGCTGCGCGTCAGCTCAGGATGAGACGCGGCCAACATGCGCGCAACGCGATTGCCGAAGTCGTTGCCGGCCACATTTACCGGCCCGAGGTTGAGGGCCTTGATCACACCCGCGACATCGTCCGCCATCGTCTGAAGCGTGACGCCCTCGCTTGGACCCGTGCTCTTGCCCGAACCCCGGAAGTTGATGCCAACCACCCGATGGCCGGCCTTGGCGAGGGCATCGGCCAGGCCATCCAGGTAGCCCACGGTCAGGGTTCCGCCCGGCAGCAGGACTATGGGTTCGCCTTCTCCCCGGCTGAAGTACTCGATGTTGGAATCGGTCAGCTTGACGATACCGGTCTCGACGGTTTGCGCTTGGACGGTCGTTGCGTACACCGGCAACATGAGGCACGCGACGATCAGGGTGAGCATTGCCAAATGCTTAGTCGGGTTCATGTGCGCACACTCCCGTGCAGGGTTAGGGACGCGATCTCTAAGAACCAGCGGCCATCACTTGACCAACTCGATCTCGCTCGGCCTCCATTCCTTGGTGAAGAAAGTTTCCAGCGGGCTGTAGAGCCGAAGCAGCGTGAACCAGCCCTTGTCAGGCATGGTCTGGATCCAGTTGCCGCGTTTCACCCCCTCTGGCTGGGTCGGGCCGAAGTAGACCGTGGTGGTGCCGTCGGCGTCCGCTTCGGCGGCGGGCGACGGAAAGTTCTGGCTGCCGGCGCGGGGATAGCGCTGCGGCGTCTGGAGCATGGAGCGCGACTGGTTGTCGTAGAGCGTGAACGACCAGAACGCGGCCGCCGGAATGTCCTTCGGCAGCGTCACCTTGTAGGTCTTGCCACCATCGAAATAGTTCTTGTCGGCGTCGACTGCGCCCATGAGGTACTGAGAGCCGACCTTCGGGAGCGTCATGATCATGCCCGGCGAGTCGAGCGTGTAGCCGTAGTAGAACGCTGTCTTGGAGTTGAGCGTGGTGGCGCCGGTCGGCGGGAAAGGCTTGAACAGACCGTCGGCGCCCATCACTGGCGGCGGCGTTTCGAAATTGGCGCCGCCCTCCCAGAGCATGCTCCACCAGCCGGAGTCAGGATATAAGGCCCAGCCCGGAACGTCGCTCCCGCGCCAGTTCAGTGCACGCGAGGCGGCGTTGCCGACGGCGGCGGCATCGGTGAGAATCTTGCGCATACGGTCGTCCGGGGCGAACGGCTTGCCGTGCACAATGCCGATGGCGGCGAGTTGTCCAGCAAGTTCCTTGTTGTAGGAAGTGGCCGGCTGCTGCTGGACATTGGCATTGAGCGTTTCGAAGAACCCGAAGTCGCTCGGCGGGATCGTGTTGAACGATTTCCCGCTCCCCTCCACGAACTTGGTCTCGGGAACCGGCGGATCGGAGGCGAGCCCGACCGTGCCGTCGAGAGCGGTGGCGATGCTCGTGCCGTAGCCTCCGGGCTTATAAGGGTAGATTTTCATCGTCTGGCGGATCATGTCGGCGGCCGGTTTCGGGTCCTTGCCATCCGTCAGGTAAGCGCGAGATGCGTAGAGCGCGAGGGTCGTCTTGGCGCGCCCGACGAAGAAGCCGCCGTCCGGGAGCGGCCCGTCGTAGTCCGGAGGGACGATAAGGTACTTGCCGCCCGCACCGCGGTCAGGACCGGGGAAGCCGATGTCGATGACCCACTGGAACCACATGTCGTTGATCGTGCCGACCGACTTGGGAGGCTGTTCGATCACCAGCGGACCCTTCGTCAGATCGAGGCATCCCATATAGTAGACCGTGTCGGCATTTCCCGTGAGAAACAGCGAATTCGAATCCATGAGCTCGGAGAAGACGACAATCGAGTTCGGGTTCGCTCCGACGCTTTGAAACCCCTGGCAAATCGCATACGCCGACGCGCCGCCGAAACTGTTGACATAGGCGTCGAGCGCGTGCGTGAAGTCCAGGGCATCCAAGGCCTTCTGGACGGTCTCCGCACTCGGGGCGCCGTCCTTGAATTCGAGCGTGCCGAGCGACGACTCGAGCTTGTCGGGGGTAACCAGCGATGGGGGGATTTCGGTGGCCTGGGCGATGCTCTCAATGTTGGTAATGAGAAAAGTGGATGCCGCAAGGAACATCGTCAATGCAGAGTGTCCGCTGTGTATCGATTTCATGGTCAGTCCCTTTCCTAGGTTCACAAGGTTGGCAGTGCTGGCTGCAAGCCGTCACGACCGCTATGGATTGCCGGGGATCGCGCGTTCAGCCATCGCGGGGATGGGATTGTCCGCGAAGGAGAAAGACGCCACCGCGAGGGTCGAAGCAGAGAGGCATTCATGTGTCGGAAATCCTCTTTCGATGGCCCCACCGCATCGATAGGCATCTGCGGGCTGAGCGAACTGCCCGCTCGGTGTAGGATTAGTAGAGCGCTGCCCGCCTGAAAGAGCGCCGCGCCACTCCCGCATAGGAAAGCGGTGTCAACGGCATGCCGATGATGTCGATGAAAACAGAGATCTCGGAACCCTTGTCGGGCATATCCCCGTCGATGACCTGGACAGTGTAAGAAAGGTCGCCGCCGTTCAGCTGCGGGTCCTTGAGGACAACTACGAACTGTTTGAGTTGGTCGCCCTCGAGGATCGACAGGTCGGCGTTCGGCGGATCGGAGAGGAAGCTGTCCTTGCCCGTGCTCCAGAATGGAATGAAGGCCGCTGTCTTCATGTTCCCGGCGAGGCGCTCCGGCCGATCCGTGAAGAATAGCGTCGAGGTGGCAACATCCACCAGCGTCAACTTGTTCGTGGCCTTGTCGTAACTCATCGAGTCGGCCGTTTGGACGAACAGAAAATCGGCCATGTCGTCAGCCGCTTGCGCGACCTTCGCCTTGGTCGATCCCACTGCAGCGGCAAAGGCGGAAGCGGTCAGGAGCAAGTTCCGTCTGGTGGTCATTTTGCGATCCCTCTCAAAAAGTTGACCGGCAGCAGCCGAGCCGCTATCGGCAAAAGCGAACCTCTAACTTCATCTAACTTCAGCAGTTGCAGAGATTGGCCCGATGCTATCCTGACGCGCACTGGTCCGTCCTGTCATTTCACGACAACGCGGGATCGAGGGACGGGAAGGCACGGGCCGTGCGATGGCGGCTCACTGGCGGCGCTCCTGCCGCAGTCGACGGAAGTCCGACGGCGAGACACCGGTCCAGTGCCGGAATGCCCGCGTGAAGTTGGCAGAGTCGCTGTAGCCGATTTCAAAGGCGATATCGATGACCCGTCGCTTGGGGTCCTCCAGCAATCTCACCGCGGCCTCGAAACGGACCTCGGCTAGAAGCTCGGAATAGTCGTTGTGACAATCCGCGAGAATCCGCTGCAGCATTCGAGAGTGCATTCCGAGCGCTTCGGCGATGACGTTCAGATGGCAGCGGCCTTCGACCATCAGCGCGGCGATGATCTGCTTGACCGAGCCGACGAAATCCACTGCCGGCGCGGAGGCGTCGAACGCCATCAGGTCGCGATCGTGTACGCTCGCGTCGCCCCGGAACCGCTCAAGGGGCAGGCTCATCAACTCAGCGGGAAAGACGAAGCCGCAAAACTCCGACGGACGCACATTCTCCGTTTCGAACGCCAGCTGCGCTGCGGAGACGTTGCGGTTCGGAGTCATCAGGACCTCGCTGGGCTGCCAGTCAGGTCCGGCGGCGAGCCTGATGAGGTCCCGCATCAGCAGCAGGGCGCATTGCTGGGCGACACGACTGCCCGGTCCGGTCTCGTGCATGTGGCGATGAAAGAACTGGACGTTCGACCCGGAGAGGGTCCACCAAAGTTGCTCCGCTGAACTGTAAAGGGAGAACGTGGAGCGGATCTTGCCCAGCGCGTCATGCAGCGTGAGCGATCGCAGAAGGTTGCGCCCGAAAGCACCGAGGCCCTCTACTCGCGCATCGCGGCCAACGATGTAGCCGAGGTTCGGTATGCCGGCAGACCGGGCGCTTTTCTCAAGGAAGGCATGTGCGAGATGGGCCGGAACCAGTGCTTCATAGTCCCTGCCTGTCACCGCAGGGATCAATCCATCATCCATCTCCCGCGCATATGGCGCGCCGAGCCCCTCCATGAATTGGACAAACGGAAGGTAGGCACTGGCGCGCACTTGCGGAACTGGAGTCACCGCGGCCCCTCTCGACTTTGCTAATATATCCCATGAAAGTATTACAGGCAAACCACAAAGCAGTGCGATCGGTGCCTGTGAAGTCAAAGCGCGTCGCGCAAAACTATACCTTAACAATCATCTTCTCGGTCGCGACGATCAGCGACACGACTTCGGATTACTCCTCTTGGCATGGCCGTCCTCCTTGGGGGGTACAGCCTTACGTTGCGGCAATCTTGGGCAGCGGGCAACGTAAATTACGGTAGCCTACGGGTGTGAGAAGGCTCCTCCGGCGGGCGTTCACCGAATCCAGTTGCGGCGTCCCACGCTGTTGTTCAGCCCGCGTTTTCCAACGTCTGCTAAGCGCCAAGGCAGACATTCGATCGTGACAGGGGACTGTCCATTGACCGGCACCGACCCCAGCGCGTTTATTTTGGTGCAGCCGGAGAGAATGAGAAGGCTGCCCAGAAGTTCCAGCCTTCCGACCTGTTTTGGCCAGCGAATTCCCAATAGGCTTTTGCGTTGAACGCGCCTTGTATGCTGTCGCCGATCGGGAAGAGATAGCCGAGCTGTGGTCCGATGCCGGCGACGCGGGACTTGAATTCGCCGAGCGTCGCGCCCGCGCCGCTGTCACCCGTGATCTGCTGGTAGTAGTAGCCGGCAGCACGACGAAGAACTGCTCGTTGACGAACTGCGCAACGCCCCAGTCGACATGCATGTCGATGCCGTTCTGGTAGTCGGTATCAGGATTCTCGAAATTGTAGGTGAAGCCGAGGACGGCCGAAGCTTCAGTTCCAGTGGAAGGGTCAAAGTACGTGTATCCACCGCCGACATCGATTGCGCCGTGTCCGATACCGAGATTCGCCAATCGTTCCGGCTCGTAGGCGCCGACTGGAATGGCGGCGGTCCTGTCCGCACCACTCCCGATGCTCGCTGCGAATGGCTAGCTGAGCCTGAGATAGCTCGCAAACGCCGACGGCGGACGTTTTGCCGTGGGCACCATCAAGGCGCGAGATCTGGTTCGGTTGTGGCCTCAGCCTTGCCGTTGTGGCGCATTTCCGACGGGGTCATCAGGAACCGGCGCTTGAACCGCCGGTTGAAGTGCGAAAGATCGCCGAAGCCCGCCTCGAACGCGAGTTCGGTGACCGACCAACTCGCGTAGCGCGGACTGGTCAGCATGGTGCGGGCCGCGTCGAGCCGCCGTTCGAGAGCGAAATCCGAGAAGGTTGTGCCGGCCCCCTCGAACAGCATCTGGACATAGCGCGGCGAAATCCCGTGGCGCGCCGCGAGCTCGTCAATGTGGATCGCGGCATCCTTTACCAGGTCGGCCTTGATCGCCTGCAGCCTCGCGGCCCGCAAGCCCCGTTGACCGGCAATCTCGCGCCCTTCCTCGGTCGCGCCGATCGCCAGAGCGATAAGGTCGTAGACGTGGGTTGCGCATAGCCGGGCGAGCCGAGGGTCGGCAAAGCGGTCGGGCAGGCCCACGACATAGCTCCGCAGCAACGATAGCGCTTCCGTCGTGGCCGGTATGCGCCGCGCGGCGGCAGCCTCGACGTCGGCCAGCCCGGCCAGAGCGGTGAAGGGCACGCGCACGGAAAGATAGGTAGCGTCAACGAAATGGAGCTCGACCGGCTCGCGATAGACGAGGAGTACACCGTCCCCGATCTCGGGCACGCCTTCGCGCCGCCCCTGAGCCAGGGCCATGTGACCACTGGTCTTCATCATCAGGCAGATGGTGTCCTCGCCGTCCGCGAGCATCGGCGCCGGGCGGGTGAGGCGCGCCGTCAGCGGCGACAGCATGGTTGCCCGACGCAGGCCCGGTGCGACGTGCATCTGCATCTCAACCGCACGGCCGGGCTCGGTGTCGATGTTGAGGCGGACCGCCCGGTCGAACAGCTCGCGCAGCGCCTGCAGGCGCTTGCCCGGTGCAAGCTCGCGCGTCGAGAAATGCAAGGAGGCAAAGTCGGTGCCGTTCATCCCTGGCTACCCCCGCGCCGCCTTCCGCAGCCCAAAGATATTAGACTGGATGAATATACCGTTCAATGGCCACGGGATCGTCAGTTCGTCCACGGCATAGGAGGACTTCGCGGGAGTCCGAGACGCTCTGCCCAGTCGTCGCCGATAATGGCACTGTCAAATCAGGGAGGCGATAGATGCCCGAACTCAGGTACACCCTTGCGCTTTGCGCCGCGCTGTCAGGCTTTGCCTGGACGGGCCTGCTCGGGGCTCAGGAAACGCCGGCGGCCGCGACCGACCAGCAACCAATCAAGCGTACGCCGTTGCAGCGCTTCGACGTGCCCGGCACCGCGTACGAGACGGTTATCGGCATTGCCGAAATAGCACCTAACGTTGCGGTCGGACGCCACACACATCCGGGACCGGAGTCGGGCTACATCATCGAGGGCGGCTTCGAGCTGCTGATCGAGGGCGAGCCGCCGCGACATCTCGCGGCCGGCCAATCCTACCAGGTGCCGCCGGCCAAGGTCCACGACGCCAGGACCGGTCCCGCCGGCGCCAAGGTGATCGCGACCTACGTCGTGGAGAAGGGAAAGCCGATCGCATCCCCGATCGAGTGATGGGCCGTGGCTTTGAACGTGGCTGGGTGCGGAGAACGGCATCAACGGCCCTCAGTACCGGCACTCATTCGGACTAGGGCAGCTAGTACCCAGCTCCCCCATAGCACTGGTACTACAGCTTTGCGCTCTATGCCGCGGGTCAGTACGACCATGCCGTCAAAACGCTTCAACGCGAGGAAATGCGTGGAAAGGGATCGCAACGCATTCTGGCTGCGAGCCTCGCCTGAGCGTCGACTGCCATAGCTTGGTTCGAGCGCTTGATCTTGCAAACGAGGTCTACACCGCCTTTGATAGAAAGGGCCATCGCGTTCTGTTCGCGCCACCCGATCAGAGGATGGGTCGTCCGCCGCAATCGCCAGACGGTGATCACCGCACTGCCGCAAGAGAGGCGCAACATTTCCCGATCGGCTGATGATTGGAGGAATGATAGATGAGGCGCGAGGTATTTCTTGGCGTATTAACTGCGGCCAATTTGGTTTTGCTCCTAGGAATCGGGTTGACGCAAATCTTGCCGGCGACCGCACAGGGCGGCATGGGCATCCTTCGCGGCAGCGCCTTCGAGCTCGTGGACCCCCGGGGGCGGGTGCGCGCCAGCCTGTCCATCCAGCCCGAGGTCGAAGGGGCGAGCGAAACCGTGCTGTTCCGGCTGATCCATCCCAAGGCGGACATAGTTGCTGAAGGCGCCGGTGGGCGCTTTGCGCCAAGACTTGTCGTGAGGGTGGGGTTGCAAAACGCCGCCTCCGGGCTGACAACTCCGCGCTAAGGGCCGCTTCCTCAGAGACAGGTTCCGACCAGACTGCTGCATAGGCGAGGTAGCCCGAGAATTTCGGAGACCAAAACATGGCGAGCGAGGAGCAGCGGAACAAATCAGTGGCGGCAAAGGCGGTGTGGCCGCTCCTTTTTCTCACGGCTGCGCTTCAGGCGTATGTGGGACTGTCGTCGGTTGCCTATGTGTTCATGGGGGTGTCGAACCCGGCCTCCGGGCTCGGTGGATGGGCAGTGGCCACGACAGGCGGGCTCCAGGCGGTTGCGGCGATAGCGGCCTTCGTGCTGGCCGTTCGACGCGATCTTCGCGGCACTACCCTTGCGATTGCCGCCAGCATCATGCTGGGCTGGCTTTCGATGCTTCCGTCGGTCGCTGTACAAGGACTCGACTTTCGCGGCGACGACCGAATTACCCCGATCTTCTTCGTGCTATCCCCCATCATCGCGATCGTTGCGGCAACGCTGGCGTGGCGCAAGCTGTATCCAGTCGCGGCCGCCTTCATTGTGAGTGCGATGACCTTCGTCGGCATTTTAGTCGTCATCGCCTTCGCGATCGTCATCGCAATATACGGCTTCTAAGGCCGTGGCCTAGGTTCACGGCTTAAAGTCGGTCGCAAAGCTCCGCTTGGGCCTGTGTGGTCGACACTGCGCCGACGCTGAACGCATTGATGCGCGCCGCAGTCTCGGCGCGGTCCAGGATGAATAACCAACCGACGGGCGGGCATCGTCACGCCGCCAGCGCGCAAGTGGCGCGCCAAACCGGATGATATTCGCTGAGAGTCGGCATCCCTGAATCGGGACGTCAGAGGCAGGTGTCTAAACGACGCTGGATATCTTCGACCAGCAGGGCTGCTTCCTCCGCAATTGCCAATATTGTGCCCGACCGTCGCGAGATCGCGAAAGGCAGGCCGGCAAAATACACGCCAGGAACGCCCGCGAACCCGTTCTCGTGCAATGGTTGGCCTTGTGCATCGAGCACATTGGGAACGCGCACCCACCCGAAATCCCCTCTGAACCCGGTGCACCAGATCATCGTTGTGATCCCGCGCGCGGCGAGGTCAATTGATCGGATTGGTGGATTCGGCAGAAGCGCGCCAATCACCTCCGCCGGGTCCGGCTCAGCCCTCGGGGCATCGATCCCGTTGCGCGCGATGTACTCGTCGATCTGGCTTCGAATTTTAGCGGAGCCCTCGTCTGCATGGCGAACATGCGCTTCTGCATCGTCGCTGAACGAGAGGCGGCCGTCGTCGACGCCCGTGAGCCGACCCAGCAAGACAACGCCTTGCGCGCTGAGCGACTGCAGGCTGATCGTATGGAGCGCTCCTGTCAGCGGCCTTCCAGGGATGGGCCCCTGTTGAAGGATTTCCCTGCGCGTCACATCTATCAGTCCGCTAAGAACCATCCAGACACTGATGTGCCTACCGCGGTACATTCGGGGCAGCCGGCCGACTCGGCTCGTTGCAAGAAACACAGTTCGCCCCGTCTTGACCAAGTCCTCGGCGATTTGGCCGCCCGACTGGGCGCTACCGACCACCAACACGGCTCCACTGTCGAGACCAGCTGCGTTGCGGTAGGCTGATGCATCGATCTGTTGGACTTTGGGCGGCAACAAAGCAGAGAAAGGCGGGCGCGCCGGGCAGTTCTGGTTACTGCTGGCGATCACCACATTCCTCGCCCACAGGGCGCCGCGCGGAAGGGCCAGCCGGTACAGGCCACCGCTCGCAACAAGGTCGATCACCGGCGTACCGGTTTCCACCGGGAGGCCATGCCGGCGGACATAGTCCTCCAACAGCGCGACAAACTCGCCGCTTGTCATCGCACCGTCGGGATCGGGGCCGACATAGGTATCCCCGGGCATAACCGTTTGGCTGTTGGGTGTGTTTACCCGAAAGGAGTCCCAGCGCTGGGTCCGCCAAGTCTCACCGATGCGACCTCGCTCCAACACTCTGTGACGCAAGCCGCGCTGCGTCAGCGCATGACTGACGCCTAGCCCCGCCCAACCGGCACCGATGACGACGGCATCAAGGATGTCCGTTCCGCTCGTCATTACGCTCCCCTCGGATCGTCACCCTATTGTACTTCGTGAAATCGGTAAATGGTCCGCTTTCTAGTACGGCGTTGCTCTCACGCATGGCAAAATCGAAGACGACAGCACTTGGCGCTCGCCTCCGAGGCCGAGGCGGCCCATATCACATCCGTTGGACTTGGGCAGCCGGTCCTGGCCCGCATCTGCATCTATGATGTCCGCCGGATTGTTCCAGTCGACTGACGGTGGCTTTGTCTCCCGACGGCGGCGCTCGAACCCGATGGGTATGCGTCACCGCTTTAAGGAGAACATCATGACGAAACGAACCCCAGCGACCAACACCGCGCTACTGCTTGCCGTCTTCACCATATTGGCTGTCTCTGCTCCCCTCGTTCTCGCCGGATCGGCGAGCGCGGCGCCGCTGAAGCAGGCCAAGATCATCATCGAGCACAACGCCACCGACAACGACACGGGCTTTCAGGCGTTCATCGACGCCGACGGGTGGGAGCGCCTCGAAATCATCGGGCCGAACGGCGTTGTCGCCGAGTTTCAGGGCAAGGGGACGGTCAATGGTCTGGGCCTCACCGAACTGTTCTTTGAAACCACCGAGCCCGAGAACGCCAAGCTGCCGCTGGCGCAGGTTCTCGAAATGCTGCCGGCCGGCAAATATGAGTTCCGCACTCTCTACTCCGCCCTCGGAGGCAGCGAAGGATCTGTCAGCGGGATCGCGACACTGACCCACAAGATACCGGCGGGGGTTACGCTCGTATCGCCGAAGGAGGGAGAGACTGTGCCACCGGGCGAGCTGGCCGTCAGTTGGACGCCGTCAGAACGGGCGCTCGATGGCTCGACCGTCAACATTATCGCGTACCAGCTGATCATCGAAAAGGACGAGGACCCGCATCCCAAAATGATCGGCAAGCGCGGGTTGAGCATGTATCTGCCGGCGTCGGTGACGGCGATGACCATCCCGGCGGAGTTCTTCGAGCCAGGCACGGGCTACCTGTGGGAGGTTCTCGCGATCGAGGAGGGCGGCAACCAGACCCTGCAGTCCGGTACATTCTCGACCAGATGAGCTAAACTGAGCGGGACCGTGCACCAGCGCGGCCCTGCGTCGTCTCTTGCAGTGGAGCGAACGGCCATGAAGAGAATCCTGGTTCTGGCGGCGACTGCCTGCGGGCTGTTCGCGATTCTGATCGTTGTCGAGAATCTGCAGGGTGGCGAGCCGTTCACTCTGTCCGGCTTCGCGCTCGACCTGTTCGAGAAGGCGCTGCTGGCCCTCGCCGTTGCGGCGACTGCCTATGTCGCACTCGAAACCAAAGGCCTCAGGCGCGAACGGTTTGACCTGTTGAACGACCTCTCCCGCGTGCACAGCGAAAGCGACAGATGGCGCTCGGCAGCGCGCGTGCACATCGATGGGCTCGGCCGGGCAATCAACGATCAATTCAAGGCCTGGCGGCTAAGCGAAAGCGAGGCCGACATTGCACTCCTCATGTTGAAGGGCTTGACGCACAAGGAGATTGCGCATTTGCGCGGCTCAGAGGAGGCGACCGTCCGCCAGCAGGCGGCTGCAGTGTACCGCAAGGCCGGTCTCGCCAATCGGGCGGAGCTAGGGGCGTTCTTCCTCGAGGATCTATTGTCGCCTGAGCCGGAGCGCGGCGCTGGCCAGCCGCCCAATCTGGAGGTGGTTAAGACCGACCGCGGTTAGAGCAATCAGGCTCCTGCCAGCCCCGCCAATCCCTCCTCCAAGCCCGCCCACCTAGGCTTTCTCCTCCACCGCGCTATCTCCCCTTTTCGCTGGTTGGAGATCGGGAGGTTTTGATGGATCGGCGATCATTCTTGACGGCAATGTTTGGTGTTGCGGGGGCAGCGGCCCTTGCCAGTGCGGTTCGCCCTATCAACGCAGTGGCCGGGGTTCCGAATGTCGGTCCAGGCATTCTCGATGAGCTTGACGCGCCGGATACGCAGCCTTTCGATGATGATGGCACACAGGCGGACTTACAGCCTGTCTATCATCGCCACTGGCATCGCCGCCGTCGCAGGCGCCGCGTCTGGAGACGGCACTGCCGCCGCTATTGGCGTCATGGCTACTATCGCAGGCGGTGCTATCGCCGGCGTGTCTGGGTGTTCTACCGGTTCTAGACTGTTTGCTTTCACGCAATTCCGGACGGAAAACCGCTACGCGCTTTTCCTGGAATTGCTCTTTGTTTCTACGCAATTCCGGACGGAAAACCGCTACGCACTTTTCCTGGAATTGCTCTTTGTTTCTACGCAATTCCGGACGGAAAACCGCTACGCACTTTTCCTGGAATTGCTCCAGAGCCATGTCCCATCCCGATTAAAATCGGGATGGGACTCTATGCCTTTTGCTAGAGCATGATCTTTCCTGGATCATGCTCTAGCAACCGGCTGTGCTGAAATCTCCGGGTCGAGGCTGAGGCCAAGGCCCCGGAGGGTCATTGCCTTGGGAACCTTGACCCGCGGCTCGTCGTTGACCCCCGAAGCCCTTCAGCAAAGGAGAGACAGCAATGGCCGACGACCCGAACGTAAACACGGCACCGAGGATGACGCAGCGCGAAGCTCAGGAAGCCCTGGAAAAGCAGGTCGCGCAGCTGAAGCGCGAGATCAACAAGATCAACCGGGCGCTGGCCGAGCGGGCCGAAGAGGCGGTCGAGGAGGCCAATGGCTGGTATGACAGCGCCGCCGAGCGCGCCTCCCGCACCGCGCAGGCGCTGCGCAGCAGGGCACAGTCGGTGTCGGGTGTCGTTCACGACAATCCGGGCACGGTGTCGTCCGCCTTCATCCTGGGCGGCGCCGCCGGCCTCTTGCTGGGCCTAGCGCTTGGCGCCAGCGAGCCGCGCAGGGAGCGCTGGTTCTAGGGTCCGTTGGTATTCAGGTGAATGCCGGCCTGCAAATGGCGGATTCCTGCGCTTCCGGTGCTCACGTACTTCAAGTACGCTCCGCTCCGGTTCTCGGAACCCACCCAATTTGGTCGCTTCGCGCCCGTCTTCGACTCCGGCTCGGCCTGACCTGACTCTCAACAGACCCTAGCCCAGCCTATGGCGCCAGCGTCGTCCGCAGCCACGCGGTGATGGCGTCGAAGGCGATCGGTTGCGTCGTGTCGACGTCGAAGAGCGGGCCGCGGCGCAGCGGCTCGGCGCGTTTGGCGAGTTCGATCAGCTCGGGGATGTAGGCGGCGCCCGGATGGCCGGGAAGGCGTTGGTCGAGCCGGGCGCGGTAGCGCTCGGCCAGGATTTCGCCGGGCGCATGGCACCAGATTTCGGCGGTCTCAACGACGCCGGCGCGCTTCAGGTGATCCTCGAGCACCTGGCGCGGCTGGAAGCCGAACCAGGCATCGACGACGAAAATCGATCCCGCCGGGGCCTCGCCGACGAGCGACCAGATGGCCGTATAGCTGGCACGGCCGAGCGTGCGGTTGAACTCGCGGTCGCCGCCGCCCAGCACTTCGAGGAACGGGTTCTTGATCGTATCGAGCGCCAGCAACGGCCAGCCCATGCGCTCGGCAATGCCGCGCGAGACCGTGCTTTTGCCCGAAGCGGGAATGCCGTTGACCAGCACGGCGCGCCGGCCGAGCACGGCAGACCGGCCATGGCTCGGCAGGGAGAGCGGCAGAGATAGGGGCGAGGCGTGGGAAGCTGTCGTCTCGGCCGCGAGCGCCTGCAGGCCGGCGCCGATCACGCCGGCGTCGTCGCCGAGCAGGGCCGGCCGCACGGGGGCCTGGTACCAGGCGGCCAGAGCCGGCGCATTGGCGAGCGCCCGGTGCACCGCCCCGCCCAGTCCGCCGCCGAGCAGCACCAGGTCCGGGTTGAACATGGCGACCGCCGTATCGATCGCGGCGCGCAGCGGCCGTGCCCAGGCATCCAATATGCCGCGTGCCAGCGCGTCGCCGTCGGCGTCGCGGGCAAAGAGCTGGTCGATCGTGACCTCGGGACCGAGACCGGCGTGGGCGATGTGGCGGCCAAGCGCGGTGCCGGAGCTGGTGGTTTCGACGCAGCCGCGCCGGCCGCATTTGCAGACTTCGCCGTTGAGGTCGACGCCGATATGGCCGAGCTGTCCGGCCGTCGCCTTGCCGCGCACGATGCGCCGACCTTCGGCGACCGCGCCGCCGATGCCGGTGCCGATGGTGAACATGACGATGTTGTCGTGGCCGACGGCGGCACCCCGGGCCATTTCGGCTGACAGAGCCATGTTGCAGTCATTGTCGATGGTGACGGGCTTGCCGGACATGCTTTCCAGCCGCTGCGCCAGCGCCACCGAGGCGAGGTCGACATAGCCGCCGGACAGCACAGCGCCGCGCCGCGCATCGACGCGGCCGGGAACGCCGATGCCGATCGCCGCCACTTCGGGGGTATCGAGCTGGTGCACCATGTCGGCTATGCGGCCGAGCACCAGCTCCGGGTCGGGCGCGCTTTTCTCGGAGACGCGCTTGAGGATTTCGCCCGTGCCCGAGATGCGGGCGGCACGCAGATTGGTGCCGCCGATATCGATCCCTATGGCCATCGATTTTTGTCGCATGACGTCTCGTGCTTGTCCGACTCTGCTCCAAGGTGTGTTGAGATTCAAGCCGAGTCGAGAATGGTGGCTTCCGAGAACCGGAGCGGAGCGTACCTATAGTACGTGAGCACCGGAAGCGCAGGAAACCAGCATTCGCAGGCCGACCTCACCTGAATATCGACAACACCTAGGCGGCTTTGCGCCGGTAGTTGCCAATCACCGCCTGGATCTCGCGCAGTCTCGACACGGCGATGGTCCTCAACTTCTCACGCTGGACGTCACGGTCGAGTGAGATGCAGTCCTTCCACAGCGAGCGGCCGGCGATGACGCCCGACGCACCGTTCATCATGGCGATCTCGACCTGGCCGAGGAAGGTCGAATGGTTGACGCCCGCCGACAGCACCGCCCACGGCACATCGCCGGCCAGCTTGGTGATCCGGGCGCAGGCGTCCGGCGTGCCGGGATAGGGAAGCTTGAGCACCTTGGCTCCGCATTGCAGCGAGATCCGCGTGCCCTCTTCGATCAGCGATGGGATCTTGGCGGTGTAGTCCTCGGCGCTTTCGCCCTCGAGCTGATAGGTCAGGAACTCGACGACCAGCAGCAGGTCCTCCTGCGCGAAGTCGGCGATGCACTGGTTGAGGATGGCGATGTTGTGCTCGTTCGCCTCCGGTCTGTCGGCCCGCAGATACACCATGATCTTGCCGCCGGTGCCGCCAAGCTCGCGGACGCGGCGCGCGTTGATGCTGGGAACGAGGCGCGACAGGCGGTAGCCGTCGGGCGAGACGTCGAAGCCGGAGGCGTCAAGACCGATGAGCAGTGCGGTGTCGCGGTTCAGCACGCCTTCATCGACGACGCGCGGCACCGCGCAGAGCGGGTCGAGCAGCACGCAGGAGGCCTCGCTGGCGAGGTAGCGCGTGATGTCGGCCTTGGTGTCGCCCAGCATGTCGTTGGTGATCCTGGCCTGCTCTTCCGGATCCGACGCCAGCAAGGTGCGCATGCCGCCGCGCTGGTCGCAGGCGATGGCCATCATCGCCCCGTCCCTGCCGCATATCTGCTGGTAGCCGCGCAGCTCCGCGGTGGTCATCCTGGTCATGGTCTTTTTGTCCGATCCTGGCGCCCTCGGGACGCGATATGGAAGCGAGCCCAAGTTGCGGCTTTGCCAAATTTGGGCGATAACTCCCGTGGTCGGCAGGTCTGTAACACATTGCTGAAAGGAATTGCAAGCTGTCTGTTCCTCCCATCCAGGATGCGACCGCATCGCGTACGATGCTGCATACGGTCGCCAAGCTGCACTATGAGGCGGAGATGTCGCAGGTCGATATCGCGCGGCGGCTGGGGGTCTCGACCGCCACCATATCGCGCCTGCTGCAGCGGGCGCGGGCGGAGGGCATCGTGCGCATCGAGGTGCTCGATATCGTGACGCCCGAAGCTGTCACCGCGCAGTTGGTCGAGGGGCTGGGGCTGCGCGACGCCGCCGTCGTCGAGACGCCGGCAGCCGGCGTGCTGACGGCGCTGGCAGCACCGCTGGGCGGCCTGCTCAGGCAAGCGGAGCTTTCGGCCGGCTCGGTGGTGGCCATCGGCTGGGGGCGCGCCATCCGCGAGGTGATCCGCGCCGGCCTGCCGCGCATTCCCGGCGTGCTCACCGTCGCCGCCACCGGCGGCATGCAGCAGCAGGCGGCGCATTTCCAGATCAACGAATTCGTGCGGCTGGCCGCCGAGGAGTTCGGCGGGACGCCGCATTTCATCCATGCGCCGTATCTGCCGTCGACCGAACTGCGCGATGTCTTCCTTGGCGATGCGGCGATCAGCGACAGCGTGGCACTCTGGGACCGGACCGACGTTGCGATCGTCGGCATCGGCCTGCCGCATGCCATCAACCCGCCGGAGGCAAGTGCGGCGACGCTGAGCGAGCAGGCGCTGTTCCAGGCGGCCGGAGACGTCCTTCGCCACTATTTCGATGCCGAGGGCACGCTGATCTCCTGGGAAGGGGAAAGCCGGATGATCGCCATGTCGCCGGCCCAGCTTCGCGCCGTTCCACTGGTGATCGGCGTCGCCGCCGGACCGGAGAAAGCAACAGCCATCATCGGCGCCGCACGCGCCAAGCTGATCAATGCTCTCATCACCGACACCAAGACGGCGCAGGCCATCCTCGAAGTGCTCCTGCCCCGATAGCGTCGGCCATCGAAATCACCCGTTGTGCCGTCGCCACGTTGGCGCGATAGTTCCCGTGCGGGGCTCTGCGGAGCGAACAGGCGATGTCCGGTTTTGAAATGGCGGCGGTTCGGCCCGCCAAACACCCGCTTGCAATTTATTTCAGCAAAGTGTTACAACTCTGCGAACCCGGCACGAATGCGTGCCGGGCGGCGCGGTTTTGTCGACCTTGCGGAGGCGGGGAACGAGACCGCTGACATCACAATGGCCGGTTTCGACTGGCTGGACTGACGACAGGGGCGCTTGGGAGGAAAGCCGCCCGCAACAGCCAGGCAGGCGAAATCCGTTTTTCGGCCGACGCCATGGTCCCGATCCGAGATCGACGGCCATTCCAGTGTCCACAGCATATCTGCCAACACCATGAGGAGGAATTCATGAAGAAGATCGTTGCCGCGCTCGCGGCGCTCGCCATCTCGGCATCGGCGCTGATCGCGCCTGCGTCGGCGCAGGACAAGAAGTACACCATTGCGCTCATTCCTGGCCTGACCACCGACGGTTTCTACATCACCATGCGCAAGGGCGCCCAGGCGGCTGCCGATGCGCTCGGCGTCACCCTGGTTTTCCAGGGCGCTTCGGATTTCAACCCGGTGACGCAGGTTCCCGTGCTCGACGCCGTCATCGCCAAGAAGCCGGACGCGATCCTGATCGCGCCGACCGACAAGGTCCAATTGGTCGAGCCGCTGCGCAAGGCCAGCGATGCCGGCATTCCGGTGATCACCGTCGACACCTTCATCGGCAGCGGCGTCTACCAGACCGGCGCCGGCGATGCGGACTTCCCGCTCTCCTACATCGCGTCGGACAATATCCTCGGCGGCGAGATCGCCGCGCGGGCACTGGCGACGTCCATCGGCGACAAGGGCAAGGTCTACGTCTCGAACGTCAAGCCCGGCATCTCGACCACCGACCAGCGTGAAGAAGGCTTCAAGAAGGAGATGGCCAAGCATCCGGGCATCACCGTGCTGGAAACCCAGTTCAACGATGACGACGCCAACAAGGCGGCCTCGCAGCTGCAGGCCGTGTTCGCGCGCAACCCCGACCTCGTCGGCGTGTTCGGTGCCAATCTGTTCTCCGCCCTGGGTGCTGCCAACGGCGTCAAGCAGGCCGGGCAGAGCGGCACCGTCAAGGTGGTGGCGTTCGATGCGCCGGTCAGCATCGTCGACAACATCAACACCGGCCTGGTCGACGTGGCGATTGCCCAGCATCCGGCCGAGATCGGCTATTTCGGCGTCGTTTCGGCCTATGCCCACCTGACCGGCCATTCGATCCCGGTTGCGATCGGCACCGGCTTCACGATCATGGACAAGTCCAACATCGCCGACCCGAACATCTCGAAGTACCTCTACTCCGAATGAGTCCTGACCGGTCCGGTCTCCTTCCGGCCTGTCGGGAGGGGACCGGGTCCTGGGACTGTTTGAAGAAGGCCGCACCGCGGATCGGAACCATTCATGACCTCAACATCATCAACCGGCGAAACGCATGTTGCCCCCCAGGCGGACCACGGTGATCCCGCAAGAAGCCTGACCGCACGTATCGCCGATGGACGTGCCTGGCTGTTCCTCGCCGGCCTGATCATCTGTTTCGAGGTCTGGTCGCGGCTTGCCTTCGGCGCCACCTTCGTGCTCAACCCGTTCAACGTGCAGTCCATCGCGATCTTTGCCGTGGCGCCGCTGCTGCTGGCGACCGGCCAGACATTCGTCATCATTTCGGGCGGCATCGACCTCTCGCTCGGCTTCATCATGGGCCTTGCGGCCGTCGTCGCGGCCCATGCCACGAACATGGCCGGAGCCGCCATTCCCTTGCCGCTGGCCATGCTGGCCGGCATTCTCGCTGCCGTACTCGTCGCCGGCGTGCCTGGCGTCATCAACGGCCTTTTGATCTCGCGCCTGAGGATCCCGCCCTTCATCGGCACGCTCGGCATGTTCGGCGTGGCGCGGGGTGCGGCCTTCCTGCTCGCCGGCGGCACCACCGTGCCGGTACAGAATTCCTGGTTCGCTCTGCTCGGCAACGGCCGGCTCTACGGCGTGCCCTATCTCGTCATCATCACCGCAATCTTCGTCGTGGTGATGCACTACATCCTCAGCCAGACCCGGTTCGGCCAGCACAATTACGCCATCGGCGCCAATGTGCAGGCGGCACGCCGCGCCGGCATCGACATCAAGGACCACATACTGCGCCTCTATGTGCTGTCGGCGATGTGCGCCGGCCTCGGCGGCGCGCTCTATGCGGCGCGCTTCACCGCGGGCGCGGCCCAGGCCGGCGAGCCGCTGCTGCTCGACAGCGTCGCGGCCGTCGTCATCGGCGGCGCCAGCCTGTTCGGCGGCTCCGGCACCATCTTCGGCACGGTCGCCGGCGCGCTGGTCATCGCGGTCATCCAGTACGGGCTGGTCTTCGTCAATGTCGAGCCGTTCTGGCAGTTCATCGCCGTCGGCGTCGTCATCATCATTTCCGTCCTTATCGACCAGGCGCAACGCCGGTTCAGTGGAGCCCGCCAGGATGAATAACCAAGAACAGACCCCCCTGCTGGAGGTCCGCAACCTTTCCAAGCATTTTGGCGCGGTGCGTGCGCTCAACGACTTCTCCATGGCCGTGCGGCCGGGCGAAGTGGTGGCGCTTGCCGGCGACAACGGCGCCGGCAAGACAACGCTGATCAAGGCGATTTCAGGCGTCTTCCAGCCGACCGGCGGCGAGATCCTGCTCAGGGGTCAGCCGGTGAGCTTTTCGACGCCGCAGGAGGCGCGCGAAAAGGGCATCGAGACCATCTACCAGGACCTGGCGCTGGCCGACAACCTGTCGATCGGCGCCAACATCTTCCTGGGACGCGAACCGATGCGCAAAGCCTTCGGCTTCTTGCCGGTGCTGGACCGCAAGGCGATGGCGGTTGCCGCCAAGCAGACCATGGGGCGGCTGGATTTCCATGTCAGCCGGCTCGATGCCCCGGTCAGCAATTTCTCCGGCGGCCAACGCCAGGCGGTTGCCATCGGCCGCGCCGTCTATTGGGACGCCCAGATCCTGATCATGGACGAACCGACCGCCGCACTTGGCGTGCCCGAGCAGCGCAAGGTCATTTCGCTGATCCACCAGCTCAAGGCGCAAGGCCGTGGCGTGATCTTCATTTCGCACAATCTGCAGGACATCTTCGCCGTGTCCGACCGCATCGTCGTGCTCAGGCGCGGCGTCCAGGCCGGCGAGCGCAACATCTCGGAAACCAACCACGACGAAGTCGTCAAGCTGATGGTCGGCGGGTAGGGCGCGCCGCCTGTCGCCACACTATGCCGACAGGGCGTCGAATATCGCTTTGGTTTCGGCGACAAGCATGCGCATCAGCTGCCCTGCCGGAAGCTCCCTGTTCAGCGCGGCCGCTTGCCCGTACAGGTGACAATCGAAATCTCCCTTCCCCTTTGCGTGCCCGGCATCGCCGAGCGGCGCACTGAGCACATACATCTGAGGAAAATCCGGCAGGCGCGTTCGGCTCTCTTCCATCTCCAGGGCGTAGCGCGTGCGCCTCGCCCGTGCCGCCCGACCGGAAAAGGCATTGCTGACCATCGTATCCATGTCGGTCGCGGAGCGGATAAGGGCGCGACGCGGCGCATCCGTGCCGGCCTCGTCACAGGACAGGAAACCGGTGCCGATCTGCACGCCGCTGGCGCCAAGGGCAAAAGCAGCCGCTATGCCTCGGCCGTCGGCAATGCCTCCCGCGGCAATGACCGGGAGATCGATGGCATCCACGATTTGGGGAACCAGCGCCATCGTTCCCACGCCGTCACCTGGATCGGTCGGAACGTGAGAGCCGCGATGCCCTCCTGCCTCCCATCCCTGGGCGATAACCGCGTCGACTCCGCCTTTGGCAAGCTTGTGCGCCTCGGCGACGTTCGTCGCGGTGCTCAATACTACGATCCCGGCCTGCCTCAGCCTGGCAATTGCTGTAGCGTCCGGTATGCCAAAGTGGAAACTGACGACAGGTGGGCGGACCTCAAGCACGAGTTCGAGCCTGGCGTCGTCGAAACCCAGCCCCAGCGACGGCAGCCTTGCCGGCGGCGCGCCGAGGGAAAGCTCCTCGTAGTAAGGGCGCAGCCTATCGATGGTCTGCGCCAGGACGGCATCGCTCGTGCGGGGTTGCGGATGGGCGAAGAAATTGAGGTTGAACGGACGATTAGTCGCCGCTCTGAGCTTGCGAACCGCTTCATGCAGACCATCCGGCAGCATCCATGCGCAGCCGAGCGATCCCAAGCCGCCGGCATTGCTAACGGCCGCGGCGAGCTCGGGCGTCGCCGACCCAGCCATCGGCGCCTGGATGATCGGATGCTCGATCTTCAGCAGATCGCATGAACGACGGTTCGGCCACATGAGCGTCTTTCCGGTATCCAAGGGAGGATCGCACGCAATCCCAGCATAGGCCTGCGATGGGGTCGGGTCATCGGAATCATGCGGACGCCACGGACCCCACCGACTCCCGCTCCACCAGCGGACATTCCAGCTTGGTGATGGGATAGCGCCCTCGTCCGGGCGCAGGCGGCACTTCCAGCTGCTCGATCGCCCACTGTCCCATGGCCATATGCGGCAGGATCGACGTGGTCAGCGGCGGGAAGAGGTGGCGGGCGATCTCCTCGTCGTCATAGCCGACCACGGAGATATCCTGCGGGATATGCAGGCCGGCCTCCTTCAGCGCCTCGTAGCAGCCGATGGCCGTGCGGTCGTTCTGGCAGAAGATGGCGGTTGGGCGGTCTTTCAGCGCCAGCAGCTTGACGGTCGCGGCATAGCCGGCGCTGGCCGACCAGTCGCCCTCGACCACCAACTCCGGATCGAAAGGAATGTCGGCGGTAGCGAGCGCGCGGCGGTAGCCCTTCAGCCGGTCCTGAGCGGCCTGCATCCAGGGCTCGCCGGTGATGGTGGCGATGCGGCGGTGGCCATGGCCGATCAGATGGCGGGTGGAGCTCTGGCCGCCGGCGATCTCGGAAGGCACCACGGCGGGGAAGGCATAGTCCGCCGTATAGCAGTTGAGCAGGATGACCGGGATGTCGAGGCTGTAGAGGAAGTCGGGCGCCGTGATCTCGCGGGTGAAGATGGTCATGTAGATCAGCGCCGAGATGCCACGCCTGGTGAGTGCCTGGATGGCGCGCGGCTCCATGACGGCATCGCCCATGGTCTGCGCCACCAGGAGCACATTGCCGGCATTCCACGAGGCCTGACGCGCGCCTTCGATGGCGACCACCGCCTCGGGGCTGGTGGCGAGTTGGTCGACGGCGAAGCCAATGACGCCGTCCAGCCCTTCAAAGGACGTCACCGGCGGGCGCAAGGCGGAGAAGGCCGGCGCGGCATAGCCGAGCGTCCGCGCCGCCTCGATGACGCGGTCGCGGGTCTGCTGCGACAGCCGGATGCCGGGCGAATTGTTGAGCACGAAGGACACCGTCGCCTGCGAACAACCGGCGGCTCTCGCGATGTCGGTCATGGTGACGCGACCCTTGGGACCTCTGGCGGACGGCTTGCGACGCCTGGAGGCCTCCGGGGGATCGCGCAGTTCCGTCGGTTCGCTCATGTCGGCATCGTTTCCCAAAAGCCGGCCCCGTTAGGCCGGCATCGACGGCAAGGCGGTTTCAATCCGGCGTGTTAATCGGAGATGCGCGCTATTTATAACTATTATCATACACGAAGCGTTCTGCGCCAGTAGCGCCGCATGGCGACAAAAACAACTGGTCGAGGCCGCAAAACCGGTGATTTCCTCGAGCTATTCGCTGCAACAGCAGCCATGGCGCCGCCGCCGTCCTTCCTCCCTGATGTTCCCCGCGGTACCGGCCTCCTCCGCCCCGCGGCGCGCCCTTTCCAACACCATGACTAATACTATTTACTAATAGTCGTAAGCGTTCTACTGTCAACTCGTCGTGACTGATCCGAGCTCGGACCGGTGGCGACGAGACCCGATGTGTGGCGCACCACCGGTCCGGATTGCCACCGGAAAAGGCCCGCCGCGCACTCACGAAAATGTCAGACAAATCAGACTATTTACGAACGACAAATGAGTGTCTAGTGTTTCGGTCGCGGCTGGATTGGCGCCGTTCTTTAGTTGCCAGACCTTTGGGCAGACCCTTGAGGAGGAGGGCGTCCGGGCCGCAGCCGAGACATCAGCGATGAGTTTCAAAAGGGAGGTTGAACCATGAAATCTGTGATCCGTACTGCATCCATCGCCGCCGCGGCCTTGGCTCTCGGCCTGTCGGTGAGTGCAATCGCGCGCGCCGACGACAAGCCGACGCTGGCCTTCGTCGTCAACGGCGCGTCCGACTTCTGGAAGGCGGCCGAAGCCGGCGTGAAGAAGGCGCAGGGCGAACTGCCCGACTACAATCTCGAGCTGAAATATCCCGAGCAGTCATCGGTCGCCATCCAGCAGCGGCTGATGGACGATTTGGTGACCGCCGGCGTCAAGGCGATCATGGTGTCGGCCGTCGACCCCAAGACCTCGACCGACGGGCTGAACAAGATCGCGTCGGAAACGGCGCTGTTCACCACCGACAGCGATGCCCCGCAGACCAAGCGTGTCGCCTATATCGGCTCGTCCAATGTCGATGCCGGCAAGCAGGCGGCCGAGATCGCCAAGAAGGCGATGCCAAACGGCGGCAAGTGCCTGGGCTTCGTCGGCCTGCTCGGCGCCGACAATGCCAAGGAACGCATCCAGGGCATGAAGGACGGGCTCGCCGGCACCAAGATCGAGCTGATCGACGTGCGCGGCGACGATATCGACCAGGCCCGCGCCAAGAAGAATGTCGAGGACGCGCTGGTTGCCAGCCCCGACGTGACCTGCATGGTCGGCTTCTACTCCTACAACACGCCGCGCATCTATGAAGCGCTGCGCGATGCCGGCAAGCTCGGCCAGATCACCGTCGTTGGCTTCGACGACGATCCGATCACGCTGGGCGGCGTCAAGGAAGGCACCGTGGCGGCCACCGTCGTACAGCAGCCCTTCGAATGGGCCTATCAGGGCATGAAGCTGATGGCCGCCTATCTCAAGGGCGACAAGTCGGGCGTTCCGGCCGATGGCCTGATCATCATCCCGACCAAGATCATCGGCAAGGACGATGTCGACGCCTACGCCGCCGATCTCAAGGCGATGTCCGGAAACTAAGGCGAGAACAATTGCGCCGGCTCAAGGGTAGCCTTGAGCCGGCGTTCGTATTGACGGGCCTGCGCGGGCCCGTCAGTCTGCTGAAGGGGTCATGCTGGGGCTCACCGGCTGCGGTCAGGCGTGATGAATTATTCCGACACATCCATCGTTGCATCGACTGTCGCTCCGTTTCTGAGCCTGGAGGGCGTGCGCAAGACCTATCCCGGCGTGGTCGCGCTGGACGGGTTCTCGATGGAGGTGAGGCCGGGCGAAGTGATCGGCCTTGTCGGCGAAAACGGCGCCGGCAAATCGACGCTGATGAAGATCCTCGGCGGCGTGACCCGGCCGGACACCGGCACCATCACCGTTGACGGCGTGGCGCATGACGGGCTCACCGTCGAAGCCAGTCTCGGCTCCGGCATCGCCTTCGTCCACCAGGAACTCAATCTGTTCGAAAACCTCGACGTTGCCGCCAACATCTTCTTTGGCCGCGAGCCGCTCCGTGGCGGGCCGCTGAGGCTGGTCGACCGCGCCAAACTGCGCATCATGGTGGCGCCGCTGCTGAAGCGGGTCGGCGCCAATTTCTCGGCCGACGCGCCGGTGGCCTCGCTGTCGCTCGCCCAGCAGCAGATGGTCGAGATCGCCAAGGCGCTGTCGATCAAGGCCCGGCTGGTGATCCTCGACGAGCCTACATCCAGCCTGCCGCTCGCCGAAACCGACAAATTGCTCGATGTCATCAAGGCGCTGAAGGCGGAAGGCATCAGCGTCATCTTCATCTCGCACCGCCTGCATGAGGTCGAGCGGGTCGCCGACCGCGTCGTGGTGCTGAGGGACGGCATGCTGGCCGGCATATTGCCGAAAAGCGCCATCAACCATGACCAGATGGTCAAGCTGATGATCGGCCGCATGCTGAAGGAACGGGAGAAGGCCGCGGAATCGGCGCGCGCGCCGGGCGGCGTAGCGCTTTCGGCCAAGGCGGTGCGCACCAGCGCCTATCCCGACCGGCCGGTCGATCTCGACGTCCGGCATGGCGAGATCCTCGGCCTGGCCGGCCTGGTCGGCTCCGGCCGCACCGAGCTGGCGCGGGTGCTGTTCGGCATCGATGAGCGTTTCGGCGGCAGCGTCAAGCTTGACGGCAAGGAACTCGCGCTCGGCTCGGCCGCAGATGCGGTGGCCAGCGGCATCTTCCTGGTGCCCGAGGACCGCAAGCTGACCGGCATCCTGCTCGACCTCTCGATAGCGCAGAACATCTCGCTGCCCAATCTGCCGGCGCATGCGAAGCGCTCGCTGGTCTCGACCAGCGCCGAGGCCGCCACCGCCGCGAAGCAGAAGGCAAATCTCGGCATCAAGGCGCCGTCGGTGGCGACGCGCACCGGCACGCTGTCGGGCGGCAACCAGCAGAAGGTGGTGCTGGGGAAGTGGTTGGCGATGAACCCCAAAGTGATGATCCTCGACGAGCCGACGCGCGGCATCGACATCGGCGCCAAGGCGGAAATCTACGGGCTGATGCGGGCGCTGGCCGATGCCGGCGTCGCCGTGCTGATGATCTCCAGCGACATGGAGGAGGTGATCGGCGTCTCGGACCGCATCGCCGTCATGCATGAGGGCCAGATCTCTGGCATTCTCGACAAGGACGATTTCAGCCAGGAAAACGTGCTGCTGCTCGCGGTCGGCAAGAAGCCGAACTAGATCTTGTTTCGCCGCAGGTTCTGGTCGCAAAACCGCGGAACACTTTGGCGGAACCTGCTCAGGCAGGCATTGGGGAGAAGACGATGAGCAAGAAAGACCTCGGCCTGCTGATCCTGATCCTGGTGGTGGGAACGGTGGTGGCGATCATCAATCCGCGCTTCCTGCTGCCGATCAACCTTGCCAACACCTCGAACCTGATCGGCCTGTTCGGGATTCTGTCGATCGGCCAGGCCTTCGTCATCATCACCGGCGGCATCGAATTGTCGGTTGGCTCGGTGGTTGCGCTGCTCGGTACGCTGTTCATCGACTTCATCGCCGTGCGCGGGATGGATTGGCCGCTGGCCTTCGTGCTGATCATCGCGCTCGGCGCCGTCATCGGCCTGGTGCATGGCTGGCTGATCACGCGGCTGAAGCTGCAGCCCTTCGTGGTGACGCTGTGCGGCTTGCTCATCTATCGCGGCGTGGCGCGCTTCTACACCGCCGACGGCACGGCGGGCTTCGGCTTCGGCCAGAATTTCCCGGATCTCGAATTCCTGACCGCCGGCCGCAGCTATGGCG
This sequence comes from Mesorhizobium sp. LjNodule214, assembly GCF_964252735.1. Lineage (NCBI taxonomy): Bacteria > Pseudomonadati > Pseudomonadota > Alphaproteobacteria > Hyphomicrobiales > Phyllobacteriaceae > Mesorhizobium > Mesorhizobium sp. LjNodule214. The sequence continues at coordinate 1,030,699 of NZ_CAXUPE020000001.1, read as the reverse complement.
TGCCGAACAGCTTCATCGCGCTGATCGTCATCTCCATCGTGATGTGGGTGGTGCTGCACCGCTCGGTGTTCGGGCGCTATCTCTACGCCATCGGCAAGAACGAGGAAGCGGCGAAATATTCTGGCATCCGCACAGGCCGCGTGGTGATGGCCGCTTACGTCATCTGCGGCGTGCTGACGGCGCTGTCGGCGATCTATTTCGCCATGTACACGCGCTCGATCTCGCCGGCCAGCCACGGCCAGTTCTACGAGCTCTACGCCATTGCCGCGGCCGTGCTCGGCGGCTTCTCGCTGCGCGGCGGCGAAGGCTCGCTGATCGGCGTCATCCTCGGCACCGTGCTGCTGCAGGAATTGCAGAACCTGGTCAATCTGCTCGGCATCCCGTCCTCGCTCAATTTCGCGGTGATGGGCGGAGTGATCCTGATCGGCGTGCTGGTCGACCAGCAATGGGGCGTGTTCCGGGCACGGCGGCAGATGATCGACGCCACGCGCAAGAACGTGGCGGGCGCGCCGGCGGAATAGCTGCTCGTCTCTCCCTTCTCCCCTTGTGGGAGAAGGTAAGAAGCAGCCTAGAGCGGTTCAGCTTTTGGTAGAATCGCCGACCCGCTCTAAGTATTTGTTTTTACGCAATTCCGGACGGAAAACCGCTGCGCACTTTTCCTGGAATTGCTCTAGATCATGCTCGACAGGTCGGAGAACGCCATCGCCTTGCACAGCACTTCGGCAAAGCGCTCGCCTGCCACTTCGCGGGCGCCGCTGTTGTCGATCGAGGTGACATCGGGGCCGGACAGCGCGACGGACGTGCTGCGCGCCAGCCGAGCCAGCACCTCGCCACGCGACTCGCGGCCGCGCATGGCCAGCCGCTCGGCGAGGATTTCCGGCGTCGCGGTGATCTCGACAACGGCCAGATTGGCGTAGCGGTCGCGCAACGCCGGGATGATGGCGCGGGAGACATTGGCGACGGCGACCTGACCGTTGGCGACCGACCAGTCGACATCGGCCGGAATGCCATAGCGCAGGCCATGCGCCTCCCAGGCTATGGCGAAGGCGCCGTCGGCCTCGGCCTCGGCGAAGGCCGCGTCGGCCAGCGTGTCGTGATCCTCGCTCGCCGCATCGCTCGGCCTTGTGATGACCCGGCGGACGAACTCCAGCCGGCTCTCATCGGCGAAACGCGCCTTGGCATAGCCGATCACCGTGTCCTTGCCGGCGCCGCTCGGCCCGACCACGGCGACGAAGACGCCGTGGCGGATCGGAAAGGTATCGGTGGACAGTTCGCGTTCGATCAACGCCGAGACCATCATGCGACCCGGCGCCCCTGGCGCCAGACAGTGCGGACGACCGGCACATGGTCGTCGACGCGCACGCGCACCAGATCGGCGCGGCGTCCCTGTTCGATGACGCCGCGATCGCTGAGGCCGACCGCCTCGGCCGGGTTCTTCGACACCATGGCCACCGCCTGCGGCAGCGAAATGCCCTCGACGACATCGCCGAGGAAGAAGGCCGACTGGATCAGGCTGAAAGGAATGTAGTCCGACGACAGGATGTCGAGCAGGCCGTCACCGGCCAGCGTGCGGGCCGAGACATTGCCGGAATGCGAGGCGCCGCGCATGACGTTGGGGGCGCCCATCAGCACGCCGAGCCCGGCCGCTTTCGAGGCCCGTGCCGCTTCCTCGGTGGTCGGGAATTCGGCGACGCGCACACCCTGCTCGATCGCCTCCTCGACATGGCCCGAGGTGGCGTCGTCGTGGCTCGCCAGCACGATGCCGCGCTCATGGCAGGCGGCGGCGATGAAGACGCGGTTGGGGCCCGAATTCATGGCCGATTCCGCCATGCGCTTCTCGCAGAACTTCTGAAAGGCGCGATCCGTCAGCTTCAGCTTGCGCTGGTAGTAGTAGGCATAGGTCTCGAGATTGACGAACTGGCGCTGTCCCGGCGCATGATCCATCAGCGAAGCCAGCTTCACCCTTTCATCGGTTTCGAAATTGGCGAAGGCCCTGAGGCAATCGGGCGCTGAAACCTCGCAGCGCAGATGGATGAAGTGATCGGCCCGCAGCCGATCTTCGCGCACGCTGTCCTCGATCGCGTCGGCCAGCTTGCGGATGTCGGCGGAAGTCAGGTCGGCGTCCTCGTCCATGCCGACACGCAAGGCGTCGAGCACGGTGGTGATGCCGGCAGTCGCCACCTGCGCGTCATGGGCAAGCACGGCGGCGATCGGGTTCCAGCGCACTTTCGGCCGCGGTGCGTAGTGGCCCTCGAGATGGTCGGTATGGAGCTCGACCAGGCCGGGGATGATGTAATCGCCGCCCATGTCCTCGCCGGTGTGGGCGACGCCGGTATCGATGGCGGCGATCAGGCCGTCGCGCAGCACGAGCGAGCCCTCGACGATCTCGTCGGCAAGCACGATGCGGGCGTTGGTAAGAACGGTCTCGGCGGTCATTTCAGGCAGTCCTTGATCTCAAGCAGTTTTTCTGGCCGGGCGACGCCCGAGCGCGTGATGGGAAAGCACCATGAACGGCGCGCCCGGTTCGGTTTCGACAAACAGCGTCAGCGCATCCACCGGCACCGGCCGCAGCAGCACCTCCGCAAACAGGCTGTCGATTGCTGCGCGCAGACGAGGGCTTTCCTGTGACGCGGCGCGGCCGGACAGCGTCATGTGAAAGCGAAAGGTCTCGAAGACGTAAGGGTAGCCCCACTGGCAGAGGTTGCGGAATTCGGCGGGCTTCAGCGAATCCGGGCTGCGCCGTTCTATTTCTGCCTCGGTCAGCGGCGCGCGAAAACGGTCGAAGCCGAGCACGACGTCGTCGGCAAAGCGGTTGAGTGCCGCCAGCGGCGCCTCGGGAACCAGCGCGAAGAAGCCGTCGATCTGGCCGACGACCAGGCGCGGAATGGTGACTGCCGGCGTCGCTTCGGCAAAAGCATCAAGTGCCGCACGAAGCGAGGCTTCCGTCTCGTTCGGGGCCAGCCGGAAGGGCGCCTTCAGCGTCGCATGGAAGCCGTAGCGCCGCGCCGAGGCGGTGTGGAAGGCGACTTCCGCCGCCGACAATTCGCCCACGGCCTCGACCGGCCGCGTCGCCGCGCCAAACGGATCGCGGCCAAGCCAGTTGGCGGCGATCCGCGCCAACGGCTCGTCCTGTCCTGGGGTGAAGTAGATGGCGTAGCGCATCGAAAATTCCTCGTTAAAGCGCGACGCGTTTGAGGAGATGGTGCGACGCGCTTTAAGTCTTGGTTTTTGGCATGTCGTCGTCCCAAAACCGCTGCGCACTTTTGGGCGACATGCACTGGCCCCGCTGCCATAGGCGATTTGCATGACGGATTGACGAAGCTTTGAAGGGTTTTCGATGGCAAATCGACACGGCAAGTCCTTAGCCGACGATTTTTCCGTGCTGGACCAATAGCTTCAGCAGAAAAGCAAGCCGGGACCCCTTCGAACCAAATGTATTCCGGCTTTCGTTTGGCCGCATTTCAGCAAGCCCAGCGATGCCGCTCGGCTGCAAAATGCTCTGTCAGGCCGTCATCAACCATTCGTGCTCGGGCGCATTGTGGAACTTCCACGTGCGCTTCGGGCCGGCCATGACGTTGAGATAATAGAGGTCGTAGCCATGACAGGCTGCGCAAGGATGATAACCCTTGGGCACCAGCACGACATCACCGTCCTCGATCGCCATCGCCTCGTCCAGATCGCGCTCGCCATTCTTGTCGGCATCGGTGTAGACGCGCTGGAAGGCAAAGCCCTGCGGCGGGTTGAGGCGGTGGTAATAGGTCTCCTCGAGATAGGACTCGGCCGGCAAATTGTCCTGGTCGTGCTTATGCGGCGGATAGCTCGAGGTGTGGCCACCGGGCGTGATCACCTCGACCACCAGCAGCGAGTCGGCCGGCTTGCCCTCCGGCAGGATGTTGGTGACGTAACGCGTGTTGGTGCCTTTGCCTCGCACCTCTTGGCCAAGATCGTCCGGCGCGATGACACGGACGGGCAGGTCACCGCTCAAGCCGGGCGCCGAGCAGACGGCAAGCTCGAGATCTGTGTCGGCGGTCACCGACCAGTCCGAACCCTCGGGCACGTAGACCGACCACGGCTTGCCCTCGAAAGGCGACATGCGCTGGCCGAGCAGGCCAAGTTCCTTGCCGCCGGCGCTCGCCTTGCCCTTGCCGGTGACGAAGACCAGGCAGACCTCACGATCGGCGGTCTGGCCCGAGGCGCTCTCGCCGGGCTTCAGCCGATGCAGATCGAAACCGACATAGGTCCAGCCGGCATTTTTCGGCGTCACATGGGCGACGCGGCCATGGCCCTTGTTGGCTTTGACGAGCAGCTTCGACATCTGGGTTACTCCTTCGGTTCGGGCTCGGTCGGTGCCTTGCCCTCTTCGGCTGGCTTGTAGAGATAGAAGAACTGCCAGACGGCGTAGCCGGCGAAGCCGAGCGCGATCACGCCCCAGAACGGTGTGCCGGAGGCGAACTCGATCGCCGACCAGATCAGGCAGACCGCGACGATGGCAACGCGCCGCCACAGCGGCCGGAAGAACGGGTGCTCATTATCTTTCATCGGGCCAATCCGGATTTCACCAACCGGACCTCAGATAGGCCGCCGGTCACGGCAAATCCAGCGTTCATGCGTTGGGGAAGCCTTGCGTCTCGACCGTGTAGCCCGACGCCGTCATCACCCGCATCAGTTCCTTGTAGCCGACCTGTGCCATTTTAAGCGGCGGGTTCTTCTTCGGATCCTGCTCGGCCTCGACGACGAACCAGCCCTCATAGCCATGGTCCGCCAGCCTTTGCACGATAGCGCCGAAATCCAGCGAACCGTCGCCCGGCACGGTGAAGGCGCCAAGCGCCACGGCATCGAGGAAGGATTGCCTGGTGCGGTCGAGACTGTCGATCACGCCCATGCGCACGTCCTTCACATGGACGTGGTTGATGCGCTTGTGGTGGTTGTCGATGGCGCGCAGCACGTCGCCGCCGGCAAAGGCCAAATGACCTGCGTCGAGCAGCAGCGGAATGCCCTCGCCCGAATGGCGCATGAAGGCGTCGAGCTCCGTCTCCGTCTCGACGACCGCCGCCATATGATGATGGTAGGACAGCGGCATGCCTTGCTCGGCGCACCATTCGCCGAATTCGGTCAGGCGCTTGGCGTAGGCCTTCATCTCGTCGCTCGAAAGTTTGGGCTTGGTGGCGAGCGGCTTCGAGCGGTCGCCCTGGATGGAACGGCCGACCTCGCCATAGACGATGCAAGGCGCATTCACGGCCTTGAACAGATCGATCATCGGCTGGATGCGATCCTTGTTCCTGGCCATTTCCTCGTCGACCAGCGTGCCGGAGAACCAGCCGCCGCACAGCGTGACGTCGGCTTCCTTCAGGATCGGCAGCATCACCTTGGGGTCGTTGGGGAAGCGGCGGCCCATCTCCATGCCGGTGAAGCCGGCCGAGCGGGACTGGCGCAGACATTCCTCCAGCGACACGTCATCGCTCAGTTCCGCAAGATCGTCGTTCCACCACGCGATGGGGGACATGCCCAGTTTGGCTTTCAAGTCGTCACTCCAATGTCAGATCGTTGCGGGCGGCCCAGGGTTTATGAACGGCGGGCTCAAGCCTGCCGTTCGCTCAGGGCTTCCTCGTATTTCTTGCGCGCGGCGTTCACCTGCGGCCGTGCCGAGACTTCCGGTACGGCGACATCCCACCAGTGGCCGCCGGCGTCGGTCGAGACCAGCGGATCGGTGTCGATGACCAGCACCGTGGTCCTGCTGTTCTGTTTCGCCTGCTCAAGCGCCGTTTCAAGACCGGCGATCGAGGTCACTTTCTCGGATATGGCGCCCAGGCTTGCCGCATGCGCGGCGAAGTCGATGTCGGGCAAGATCTCGTGGCGCGAGTCCTTCAGCAGATTGTTGAAGTTGGCGCCGCCGGTCGCCATCTGCAGCCGGTTGATGCAGCCATAGCCGCGGTTGTCGAGCAGCACGATGGTGAGCTTGAGGCCAAGCATCACCGAGGTGGCGATCTCGGAATTGAGCATCAGATAGGAGCCGTCGCCAATCATGATGACGACTTCCTCGTCGGGCTTGGCCATCTTGACGCCGAGCCCGCCGGCGATCTCATAGCCCATGGTCGAGAAGCCGTATTCGGCATGGTAGGAGCCCGGCGCGCCGGCCTGCCAGAGCTTGTGCAACTCGCCGGGCAGACCGCCGGCGGCATGCAACAAGGTCACGCCGGAGCCCAGGGTACGCTGCACGGCGCCGATCACCTGCGCGTCGGACGGATAGGCGGCATTGGTCGAGGCCGTCACCTTGGTGGCATCGGCTTGCCAGTCCGTCTTGCCCTTGAGCGCATTGTCGGTCCAGGAGGCAGGCGCCTTCCAGCCCTTCAGCGCGGCTGTGAGTTCGGAGAGCCCCTCCGCCGCGTCGGCGACCAGCGGCAGCGCCCAGTGCTTGCCGGCGTCGAAAGGCTGGCTGTTCAGGCCGATGATGGTCCGGCCGGAATTCTTGAACAGCGCCCAAGAGCCGGTGGTGAAATCCTGCAGCCTGGTGCCGACGGCGAGCACCACGTCGGCCTCTTCCGCCAGCCGGTTGGCAGCCGAAGTGCCGGTGACGCCGACCGCCGCCATGTTGAGCGGATGATCGTCCGGCAGCGAGGATTTGCCGCCCTGGGTCTCGCAGACAGGAATGCCGGCGCCTTGCACCAGCTTCGCCAATTCTCCGGAAGCCTGCGAATAGAGAACGCCGCCGCCGGCGATCACCAGCGGCTTTTTCGCGCCCTTGAGCGCCGCGACCGCCGCTGCCAGTTCGTTGCGATCCGGGCGCACCCTGCGTGGCGTCCACACCCGCTCGGCAAAGAAGTTTTCCGGATAATCATAGGCCTCGGCCTGCACGTCCTGGCACAGCGACAGCGTCACCGGGCCGCATTCGGCCGGATCGGTCAGCACCTGCATGGCGCGGTTGAGCGCCGGGATGATCTGCTCGGGACGGGTGATACGGTCGAAATAGCGCGACACGGCGCGAAAGCAGTCATTGACGGTCGCGGTGCCGTCGGAAAAATCCTCAGCCTGCTGCAGCACCGGATCGGGCAAGCGGTTGGCGAAGACATCGCCCGGCAGAAACAGGACGGGCAGTCTGTTTACATGCGCAAGTGCTGCAGCCGTCACCATGTTGAGCGCGCCGGGGCCGATCGAAGAGGTCGCCGCCATGAAGCGGCGGCGGAAATTGGCCTTGGCATAGGCGATCGCCGCATGCGCCATCGCCTGCTCGTTATGGCCGCGGAAGGTCGGCAGGTCGTCGCGCACCTGATAGAGCGCCTCACCGATGCCGGCGACGTTGCCGTGGCCGAAGATCGCCCAGACGCCGCCGAAGATCTGAACCTTCTTGCCGTCGATCTCGGTCATCTGGCGGGACAGAAAGCGGGTCACAGCCTGCGCCATCGTCAGGCGAACGGTTTTGGTCATGTCGTTTCCTCCGGCCTTCCGTCTTCTTATGCGGCCTTACGGCCGCGCGCGGCAAGCCATGCCTCTGTCAATTGCTCGAAGCGCGACGCCATGTCTGCCACCGCTTCGTCATCCGACATCCTGCCGGCCAGCCATTGTTCGGCGGCGTTGATGAAGATGGTGCGACCGACGGCAAAGCCTTTGACGATGGGCGCCTTGGCGGTGGCGGCGAAGGCCGCCTCCAACTCGTCCTGCGGCGCTTCCAGCCCGAGCAGCACGACGCCGCGGCACCATGGATCGTTCCTGACGATCACCGCCTCGATCTTGGCCCAGGCGCTCGCGGAGGCCTGCGGTTCGAGCTTCCACCAGTCCGGCTTGATGCCAAGCGCATAAAGCTCCTCCAGCGCGCGCGGGATCGTCGTGTCGTCGAGCTTGCCGTGCTTGCCGGCGATGATCTCGACGAGAAGTTCCCTGCCTACTTTCCGCGCGGCCTCGAACAGGCTTCTGAGCTTCTGCTGCTGCTCTTCCTTCAGCGCCGCCGGATCGTCGGGATGGTAGAAGCACAGGCACTTGATGCAGTGCTCGACCGGCCATTCGACCAGTTGCGAGCCGATGTCCTGCGAGAACTCAAAGCGCAGCGGCCGTGAGCCCGGCAATTCGACCGGGCGGCCAAGCCAGGCGAAGGGATGGCGGGCGAATTCGAACATCGCGTCGCGGCCGTATTTCTCGTCGAGCAGCATGCCATAGCCGCTACGACCAGCAGCCACCTTGGCGGCCGCCTTGACGGTCAGCACCTTGAAATCCTCGATGCGCGCGAAGTCGGCGCCGACCTTGGCCGCGACATCCTCGAGCTGGACGCGGTGGTCGCAGGCCAGCGCCATCAGCGAAGGAATGTCGCGGCGGCGCGTCGTCGCCCAATGGATGTGGTTGATCGCCTCGTCCTTGCGCAGCGCCAGATGCTTGCTGCCGTGCTTGAGGAAGAACTGCAGTTCTTCGAAGGTCGGGTATTCCGGCGCGCAGAGCAGCCGCGACACGGCGAAGGCGCCGCAGGCATTGGCCCAGGTCGCCGCCGTGGCAAGGTTTTCGCCGCCGAGCCAACCGCGCAGGAAGCCGGACATGAAGGCATCGCCGGCGCCGAGCACATTATAGACCTCGATCGGAAAGCCCTTGCCGACGACGCCGTCCTCGAGATCGTCGCTGATCGGCCCGTCATAGACGATGCAGCCCATGGCGCCGCGCTTCAGCACGATGGTGGCCTTGGACAGCGAGCGGATGGTCTTCAGCGCACTCAGGCAATCGTCGGCGCCGGACGCGATCATGATCTCCTCTTCGGTGCCGACGATGAGATCGCAATCGGGCAGCACGGTCTTCAGCTGCGCCGAGACGCGATCGGATTTGACATAGCGCTCAAAACCTTCGGCATGGCCGGCGAGGCCCCAGAGGTTGGGGCGGTAGTCGATGTCGAACACCACCTTGCCGCCTTTGGCCTTCATGATGCGGATCGCCTTGCGCTGCGCGGCGTCGCTGTTGGGCCGCGAAAAATGCGTGCCAGTGACGACGACGGAGCGCGCCGAGGCGATGAAGGCCTCGTCGATGTCCTCCTCCGCCAGCGCCATGTCGGCGCAGTCGGAACGATAGAAGATCATCGGCGAGACGCCCTCCTCCTCAACCGACAGGAGCACCAAGGCCGTCAGCCGGTCCTTGTCGGTCTTGAGGCCGTCGACCGAGACGCCTTCACGCCTGAGCTGTTCGCGGATGAAACGGCCCATCTGCTCGTCGCCGACGCGGGTAAGCAGCGCCGAGCGCAGGCCGAGCCTGGCCGTGCCGACCGAGATGTTGGCCGGGCAGCCGCCGACCGACTTGGCGAAGGAGGTGATGTCCTCCAGGCGCGAGCCGGTCTGCTGGCCATAGAGATCGACCGACGCACGGCCGATGGTGATGACGTCGAGCGGTGTATGTCTCGCTTCCACGGCTTCGCCCATTGGAACCTCCCATCGGCCTTGTTGTCTTGAGCAACTTCATTTTTGGGGTACACGTGCGAGCGGCAGCGTGGCGCCGTCAATATGAAATAATAATTCCAATCCATAGTCAAGATGGAATGAGCATTCCTTTGCTGGAAAGTGCCTGGATCGAGCCTGGAGAGCTGGCTCGATCGCTCGATAGCCCCGCGCACCTGCAGCGTCTGACCTCGCGATCAAAAGTGCATGGTCGCGTCCAGGTCTACCTCAATCGGCCAGTTTCCTGTTCTTGGGCCCGGCGGGCCTTCGACTCGGTTGCCATGGTCGTCAACACTTTTGATTTTCTCGATCTGGTCGAGAATCCCGAGCTTCGTTTCCCATTGCGCTCGGTTCTTTATCGACAAACAGGGATAGATGATCATCGCAAACCATCCATCTAGCGGTATCAGGTACTTGAGCTTTCTCTGGTGCTCAGGTGGGAGGCCTTTGAAATATTCATGATGGGCCGCGTTGGCGTTATCGCGTGGATCAATGATTTTTCGATCCCTCAGCAACTCCTCGAAATAGAGGATTCGCCATTCCGACTCCGCATAATATTCGTAAGTGAGCTTGTCGCGGTTCATTGGCTTGAAGAAGTTCAGCAAGCTTTTGTCTCGAAGGTCGCGTGAGCACGCCTCCAAAAATTTGTCGTCGCTGTTTTCCTCGCCGTAGCCAAAATAGGCAAGCGGTCTGCCAAAGCGTTGAAATAGGAACGGCCGTTTAACCCCAATACCCAAACGCCCATAGCTTTTCGCGTGTCGGCGGGATTCGGATAGCTTGAGTTCTGTAAAACAGCATTGCGGCGTTGCCGGAATTGTAATCTGCGCAGTTCCTAAATTTCGTGTGCGCTCACCTTCCTCGGTCATCCAGAGGCCATAGGTCAGGATGTTGCGAAGGCGTTCGAGGTACAGTTGATCCAATTCCGGCGAAGTTCTGGATCGGTGACCGCTCGTATGCCAGCTTGGCGAGTGCTCCTTATCCAGATCTTTCCCTGTCCAGTGAATCAGGAAATCCGAATGAACCGCGCGATCATAGTGGTCTAAGAATTCATCCATTTCTTTGACACCGCCGAGCCCCCTAAAATACTAAGCCTTGCGCTTGCGGCCCGTGTCGCGCCGCTTCTCGCCGACGGCGACGGTCAGCGCCATGGCCAGCGCCATTGTCGCCGACAGCGAGCGGAAGCCGCCGAAATCGGCTTCGGCGACCTCGAACCAGACCTTGGCGAACTGGGCGAGCGGCGAAAACGAGCTGTCGGTTATCGCCACGATCGGCACGCCCTGCTCCGAGATGGCGCGCGTCTCCTCGATGGTCGCTGGCGCATAGGGCGAAAAGCTGATGGCGATGACGGCGTCGTTCGGCGTGGCAAAGCCGACCATCTCGGCGTTCAGGCCGGCGGCCGATTCGATCAGCTGGTTGCGGATCTTCAGCTTGCCCAGCGCATAGGCGATGTAGGAGGCGACCGGATAGGAGCGGCGCTTGGCCAGCACATAGATGGTCTCGGCCTTGGCCAGCAGGGCGATCGCCTCTTCGAAATGCGGTTCGTTGAGCGTGCGCGAAATGTCGCTCAGCGAGGTGCTGGCGGCGGCGACGAAGCCGTCGAAAATCGCCCGGTGACCGGCGCCCTCCTCGGCCTTGGCGCGCAGCGCGGCCAGCCTCTCGTCATAGGAGGAATTGCGCTCGCGCAGGCGCTCGCGAAACACCTGCTGCAGGCTGGTGAAGCCATCGAAACCGAGCTGCTGGGCAAAACGGATCAAGGTCGAAGGCTGAACGCCGGCGGAAGCGGCGATGCTGGCGGCGGTGCCGAAGGCGATATCGTCAGGGTTGTCGAGCGCATAGGCGGCGATCTGGGCGATACGCTTGGGCAGGCTCAGGCGCCGCTCAAGGATCGTCGCCCGCAGCGTCTCGAAATCGCGGGGCACCCGTTCGTCCATAGTCGCTCCGCCCAAGCCCATCTGTCGACGCCCCTCTGTGCACATCATAGCGAGACTGTGCAAGAAGGCCATAAAAAATGAGTCACACGTTCCATTTGCGAACAAAATGGATTAATTCATCCACACTATTTTTCCCCGCAGCGGAGATTGCAGAGATGGTCGGAGTCGGTCTTATCGGAACGGGCTTCATGGGCAAGTGCCATGCGATTGCCTGGAGCGCGGTCGGAACCGTCTTTCCCGATGTGGCCAAGCCGAGGCTGGTGCATCTCGGCGAGGTCAATGACGAGCTTGCCAACCGCAAAGCGGGCGAGTTCGGCTTCGCCAAGGGTTCCGGCGACTGGCGTGCCGTCGTCAACGACCCGGAGGTCGATGTCGTCTCGCTGACCACGCCCAACCAGTTCCACCCGGAAATGGCCATCGCCATCCTTGAGGCCGGCAAGCATCTGTGGTGCGAAAAGCCGATGGCGCCGGGCTTCGCCGAGGCGCAAGCCATGGCCGCGGCGGCGAAGAAATCCGGCAAGGTGGCCGCACTTGGCTACAACTACATCCAGAACCCGGCCATTCGCCATATCGGCCAGTTGCTCGAGGAAAAGATCATCGGCGAGGTCAACCATCTGCGCATCGAGATGGACGAGGATTTCATGGCCGACCCCGAGGCGCCGTTCTTCTGGAAGCACGAGGCGGCTTCCGGCTATGGCGCGCTCGACGATTTCGCCGTGCATCCGCTGTCCCTGGTCAACGTGCTGTTCGGCCGCGTCGCCCGCGTCATGTGCGACATGGCCAAGCCCTATGCCGATCGTAAACTGGCGTCGGGCGGACGCCGCGCGGTCGAAACCTACGACATCGCCAGCGTGCTCATGCATCTCGAAAACGGCGTCGCCGGCACGCTGCTGGTCAACCGTTCGGCCTGGGGCCGCAAGGGCCGCATCGCCATCCAGATCTTCGGCTCGAAAGGCTCGATCCTCTACGACCAGGAACGGTTCAACGAATTCCAGCTCTACCTCACCGCCGACCGGCCGACCGAGCAAGGTTACCGCACCATTTTGGTGGCGCCGCACCACAAGCCCTACGACGCTTTCCTGCCGGCGCCCGGCCATGGCCTTGGCTTCAACGATCTCAAGATCATCGAATGCCGCGAACTCCTGACCCGGCTCGCCGGCAAGCCGGCGCGGATCATCGATTTCGACGAAGGCCTGGAGATCGAACGCACCGTGCACGCCATGGCGCGCTCGTTCGAGGAGCAGCGCTGGATCGACGTGCGATAACGGGCAGCCGCGCCGGTTCCGGCGCGGCGGCGTCATTTGTCTCAGGCGGCTCCCTGGCGGCTGTCCAGCATGGCGCGGCGCGCCGAGCGGCGCCACTCGACGGCGCCGGCAAGGCCGTGCAGCACCGTCTCGGTGGTTGCCCAGTCGATGCAGCCATCGGTGATGCTCTGGCCATAGACGAGTGGCTTGCCGGGCACGACATCCTGGCGGCCGGCGACGAGATTGCTCTCGATCATGACGCCGATGATGCGCTCGTCGCCCGCGGCGACCTGGCCCGCCACGTCGGCCGCCACCTTCGGCTGGTTCTCCGGCTTCTTCGAGCTGTTGGCGTGGCTGACATCGATCATCAGCCGCGGTGCTATGCCAATGCGGCCGAGTTCGGCAGAGGCGGCGGCGACGCTCGCCGCGTCATAATTGGGCTGAATGCCGCCGCGCAGGATGACGTGGCAGTCCTCATTGCCGGTGGTCGTCGCAATGGCGCTGCGTCCGCCCTTGGTCACCGCCATGAAATGATGCGGCTGGGCGGCGGACTTCACGGCTTCGGCGGCGATCCGCAGATTGCCGTCGGTGCCGTTCTTGAAGCCGACCGGGCAAGAGAGACCCGAGGCGAGCTCGCGATGGATCTGGCTCTCGGTCGTGCGCGCGCCGATCGCGCCCCAGGCGACGAGGTCGGCAATGTATTGCGGCGTGGTCATGTCGAGGAATTCGGTCGCCGCCGGCAGGCCGAGATTGTTGACCGCAGAAAGCACGTTGCGCGCCATCCGCAGCCCCTTGTCGATGTTGAAGCTGCCGTCGAGGTCGGGATCGTTGATCAGGCCCTTCCAGCCGACCGTGGTGCGCGGCTTCTCGAAATAGACGCGCATCACGATCTCCAGCCGGTCCGACAGGCTCTCGCGCAGCGCCGCCAGACGGCTGGCGTAATCCATGGCGGCGACCGGATCGTGGATCGAACAAGGGCCGACGACGACCAACAGCCGGTCGTCGGTGCCGCTCAAAATAGAATGGATGGCGTTGCGCGAAGCGGCAACGGTGCGCGTCGCCGTCAGCGTGCGCGGGATCTCCCGCATCACCTCTTCCGGCGTACTCAGTTCCTTGATTTCGGTGACCCGAAGATCGTCTGTGGTGGTCAACACGGCTTTCTGCTCCTGATTGGGAGACCTGCCGGCTGAAACAAAAAAGCCGCCAGGTCTGGCGGCTGTTCGGATTTTGATGCTGCAATCTTCAGATCGAGCGCAATCCTCCCGCCGCCAGCGAGCTGCTAAAGTACCAATATTTGGCGGTCAGGTTGATCATCAGGCTCATATAGTCGAAGCCGAAGCGATTGTCACGTGTCCTGACAGCACCAATGCCGGATGGGCCGAAGCCTCACGAGTTCGTCATCCCTGGGCGAAGCAGGAGCGAAGCTCCGTCGCGGAGACCCTGGGATCCATGCCGTAACCTTGGCCAAGGAGTGCGGCGGAGCAGAATTCTGCACCGCGGCAACACGTTGATGTCACGGCATGGATCCTCGGGTCTGCGCCGCGTCGCTTCGCTCCTTGCTCCGCCCGTGGATGACGAAGTGATGGGCGTTTTCGCTAATCGCCAAAGGATGCGGCCTGTGAGCACAAGCAACATCCGACCTGCCACGGGCCGAGGAACTCGTATCTCAGTTTGAAATGTGCTCTTGGCCTTGGGGAAACCAGATGCCGCGCCGAAGCCAGTTGGCCCCACCCAAATTGGGCACCACATGATTTTGGTCGAGATCGTTCATATCCTTGATGATCTCGATGCTGATGATTTTCTCGGCGGACCCGAAGGCAAGTGAGAAGAGTTGCAGAGCGTCGGCTTCCGACTGCGCGGTGACGCCGACGCCAAGATGACCGCTTATCTTGATCCAATATTGATGCATCAGACGTTCTTGCTCGGCTTGGGCGCAACCGGGGCCATCTTCTCGCAAAGACCGCCCCTCGGCCAGAGCCCATGGATACGCCTGCGCCGAGACATTCGCCGGTGTTACTCCGGCGACGACCCTGCGATGTTCTGGTCGTAGTCGACCAGCGACCCGGTCATGACACCGGATTGCGGGCTGACCATGTAGCTGATCAGGCGAGCGAGCTGCGCCGGCTTCACCAATTGACCCATCGGCTGAGAAGCCTCGGCCTTTGCCAGCCAGTCGTCCGGCGCGTCGTGCCATTTCTTCTGCACGATCGCCTCGCCCTCGGTGTCCATCCAGCCGGGCAGGACAGCGTTGCAGCGGATGCGATTGGTGCGATAGGCACTGGCGACGTTCTTGGTCAGCGTCATCAGCGCGCCCTTGCTGGTCGAATAGGGCGTCAGGAAGGACTGGCCGCAATGCGCCGACATCGACAGCACGTTGACGATCGAGCCGGGCGCCTTGCGTTCGAGCAGATGCGCCACCAGGCCCTGCATCAGGAAGAATGGGCCGCGCACATTGGTCGCGAAGATCGTGTCGAACAGCTCTTCGCTCGTTTCGACCAGCGAGCCGCGCGCCGAGGTGGCGGCGGCGTTGACCAACGCATTGAGGGTGCCGAAATGGGCGATCGCCGTGTCGACGGCGCGCTTGCAGTCGGCAACCTTGGCGACATCGGCGCTGATGAAGATGGCGTCGACGCCGGCCTTCTTGAGCGTGGCGACCGCCTTGTCGCCCTTCTCCTGCGAGCGGCCGATCAGCGCCAAAGCGCGGCAGCCTTCATCAGCCAGGGCCTCGGCGACGGCGAAGCCGATGCCTTGCGCGCCACCGGTGACGATGGCGCGCGTTTCGGAATTGCGACCGGTTGAACCGTTCATCGCTCTGCTCCTTTTCGAAATTCAACAGGCTTAGTCGAGGCGGACGGTCTTGCCCGACTTCGCCGATTTCAGAGCCGCGTCGGCCAGCTTCAGTGCCACGAGGCCATCCGCTCCGCTTGGTGCCGCCTTCTTGCCCTTCGTTGCCGCGGCGATGAAGGACGCGATCTCGTTGGCATAGGCGTCGAGGTAGCGGGTCATGAAGAAGTCGTGCAGCGGCGGGCGCGTATAGCCCTTCTCATTGGCCAGCTCGATCGACACCGGCCGCTGGTTCTCGGCCGCGACCATGCCCTTCGAGCCATGCACCTCGATGCGCTGGTCGTAGCCATAGGTGGCGCGGCGCGAGTTGGAGATGACGGCCTGCTTGCCGGACGCGGTTTCGAGGATGACGCTGACGCTGTCGAAATCGCCGGCCTCGCCGATCTTCTTGTCGACCAGCACCGAGGCATGGGCGCTGACCGCCACCGGCTCCTCGCCGAGCAGGAAGCGGGCCATGTCGAAATCGTGGATGGTCATGTCGCGGAAGATGCCGCCCGAGCGGGCGATATAGTCGAGTGGCGGCGCGCCGGGATCGCGCGAGGTGATGGTCACCATCTCGACCGTGCCGATGGCGCCGTCGTCGATCGCCTTGCGCACGGCGGCGAAATGCGGGTCGAAGCGGCGGTTGAAGCCGACCATCAGCGTGGCCTTGGCCTTGTCGACCACGGCGAGGCATTTTTCGACGCGCTTCACATTCAGGTCGATCGGCTTCTCGCAGAAGATCGCCTTGCCGGCCTTGGCAAAGCGCTCGATCAGGTCGGCATGGGTGTCGGTCGGCGTGCAGATGATGACGGCGTCGATGTCCTTCGCCTTTTCGATCGCCTCGATGTTGCGCACCTCGGCGCCGTAGGCCGACGCCAGATCCGTCGCCGCTTTCTCGAAGGCGTCGGCCACAGCAACCAGTTTTGCCTCGGGGTTGGAGCCGACGGCGCGGGCGTGGACCTTGCCGATACGACCGGCACCGAGAAGAGCGAAGCGGAGAGTCATGGATATTTCCTTTGGGGATGGGTTCGAACGAATTTCCGCGCCCATCGGGGCGCGGATGATTTTCGGATTGCAGCGGGCCGCTAGAGGCTACCGCCCGCCGCAAACAATACTAGGCTGCCGCAAGTTCCGCCTCCCCGGTCTTGCTGCCGGTGATGTAGGCGACGATATCGTTGCCGTCGGTGTCCTGCTTGCGCAGGTTGGCGACGATCTTGCCGCGCCGGAAGACGACGATGCGGTCGACGAGATCGAACACCTGGCGCATGTTGTGGCTGATCAGGATCAGCGGCTCGCCGTTTGCCTTCAGCGTGCGGATGATGTTTTCGACCTGCGCCGTCTCCTGCACGCCGAGGGCGGCCGTCGGCTCGTCCATGATGATCAGTTTCGAGGCGAAGGTCGCCGTCCTGGCGATCGCCACGCACTGGCGCTGGCCGCCGGACATATGGCGGATGGTGCTGGACAAATTGGGGATCTTCACCGCCGTGCGGACCAGTGCCGCCTCGGTCGCCTTGCGCATGTATTTGCGATCGAGGATCGAGAAGGGGCCGAGGTTGAACAGCACCTTTTCGCGACCAAGGAACAGGTTCGACGGCACGTCGAGGTCGTCGGCCAGCGCCAGGTTCTGGAAAACCGTCTCGATGCCCGCCTCGCGTGCCTCGATCGGGCCGGCGAAGTTCACTTCCTTGCCGTCGAACCACACCTTTCCGTCGGTGCGCTGCTCGACGCCGGTGATCTGGCGCACGAAGGTCGACTTGCCGGCGCCGTTGTCGCCCATGATGGCGACATGCTCGCCCTTGCGCAGCTCGAAATTGGCGCCTTCGAGCGCATGCACGCCGCCATAGCGCTTGGTCAGGTTTTCGGTCTTCAGAATGATGTCTGACATATCAAGCTCCTATCGCGCGGCGACGCTGGCGCCATTGATCGAGAACCACCGCGCCGACGATGATCACGCCCTTGACCATCTCCTGGTAGTAGGCGTCGAGGCGCAAGAAGGTGAAGCCGGAGATGATGACGCCGAAGATCAGCGAGCCGATCACCGTGCCGATGATCGAGCCGCGGCCACCCGACAGCGAGACGCCGCCGATGACCGCCATGGCGATGGCGTCGAGTTCGTACATGACGCCCATGCCGGACTGGGCGGTGAGGTTCTTCGAGCACAGCACCACGGCGGCAAGCGAGGCGAGGATGCTGGCGATGACGTAGACGAGAATCTTGTGGTTGGCGATCTTGATGCCCGACATGCGCGCGGCGTCCTCATTGGAGCCGATGGCATAACAGTGCTTGCCGTATTTGGTGTAGGTCAGGATCAGCTGGAACAATATCGCCAGCGAGATGAAGATCACGACCGGCATCAGGCCCTTGCCGATGCCCGCGAAACTCTCGGTCGGAAACGAGATCGGCTGTCCCTTCGACCACCATTTGGCGATGCCGCGCGCGGTCACCATCATGCCGAGCGTGGCGATGAAGGGCGGGATGCGCGTGTAGGCGATCAAGGCGCCATTGACCAGGCCGGCCAGCAGGCCGCAGCCGATGGCGACCAGCACCGGCACGATCACCGGCAGGTCGGTCCAGCCGACGAACATCGCCTTGGGGTTCGGGTTGCCGTTGACCGTCGCCACCTGGGCGAAGCTCATGGCAATCATCGCCGTGGCGCCGACGACCGAGCCCGAGGACAGGTCGATGCCGCCGCAGATGATCACCTGCGTCACGCCGATGGCGATGATACCGACGATCGACACCTGCAGGATGATGATTTCGAGGCGCTGCTGGTTGAAGATCGCATCGACATTGTCGCGGGTGTTGAACAGGAAACTGTCGCCGAGAAAGACCCGGCCGATCAGTTCGAAAGCGCCGACGAGGATGACGAGCGCCAGGAAAACGTTGAACTCAGCAGGCCATGCACGTTTTTTTGCATCATAGGTGAGCCCACCGATGCCAGGAGATGTCTGTGCCACGTCTTTTCCTCCGTCGGCCACATTCATCCTCCCGCCCGCTGGGGCGGGAGGAAAGTGAGGAGCGGCGCTGTTTTTCTAATTTGATGCGCCGCCCCTTATCGAAGCGCCAGCCTCAGTTCTTCTTCAGGAACTTGTCGATGTTCGCCGGCGTAACCAGCTGGAACGGAATGTAGACCTTGCTGTCGACCTTCTCGCCCTTGGCAAGCTTCAGCGCAGCGTCGAGAGCACCGGCACCCTGGCCGGCCGCATCCTGGAACACGGTCGCATCA
Organism: Mesorhizobium sp. LjNodule214; assembly: GCF_964252735.1. Lineage (NCBI taxonomy): Bacteria > Pseudomonadati > Pseudomonadota > Alphaproteobacteria > Hyphomicrobiales > Phyllobacteriaceae > Mesorhizobium > Mesorhizobium sp. LjNodule214. Next base: position 1,012,074 of record NZ_CAXUPE020000001.1, on the reverse strand, counting down.
AGATCACCAGCCTGCATGGCGGCAAGCGCGTCCTGGGTGGCGTCGACGCCGCCGACGACGACCGACTTCATGTCGATGTTGGCGGCCTTCATCGCCTGGATGGCGCCGATGGCGCTTTCGTCGTTGTTGGCGATGACACCGTCGAACGGCTTGCCGGTCGACAGCCAGTTGGTCATCAGGTTCTGGGCCTCATCGCGGTTCCAGTTCGACGTCTGCTTGTCGATGATCTTGATGAAGCTGCAGTCCGGCGTGGCGATCACGTCGTCAATGTCCTTGGTGCGCATCACCGCAGCCTGGTTGGAAAGCTCGCCCATGATCACATAGACATTGGCTTCCTTCTTGCCGGCTTCGGTGAACAGGCGGCAGACTTCCTTGGTCTCGAGCGTGCCGGAATCGGCCTCGTTCGAGGCGACGAAGGCCTGGTTGTCCGGCAGCGTGTCGACATTGACCGGTTCGCGGTTGACGTAGACCAGCGGGACCTTGGCCGCGGCCGCCGCATCCGACATCGCCTGGGTGGCCGAGGTGTCGACCGGGTTGACGATGATGGCGTCGACGCCCGAGGCGACGAAGTTCTTGATCTGGTCAAGCTGCTTGGCGACGTCGTTCTGCGCGTCCTCGACCTGCAGCTCAACACCGTCCATGCCCTTGGCCTGCTCGATCATGCCGTTGCGCAGCACGGTCAGGAAGTTGTCGTCGAACTTGGCCATCGACACGCCGACCTTGGCCGCGAATGCCGACGAACTCATCAGCGCCGCAAAGGCGACGCCCAAAATCAGTTTCTTCATTGTATTTCTCCTCCACACATTGGTGTCCGGCTGCACCGATCTCGCCCGGAATCCCCGATCTCCCGAGGAATCTCTCCCACCTGCTCCCCTGCTCCGGATGGCGTTTCCCTGCGATTGGAACGCCAAGCCCTCTGTTTGAAACAGATGTTCCGGAACGAAAGGACCAAAATACCTAGTCAGTGAAATATTTATTCCATTTTGGGTGAGGCCGTCAAGGGCGATTCCAAAAACCGAGCCGGATTTTCGCGGCAGGGCCTTGCAATATTCTATCAGGGTGATGGATCCCATCATTGCGACCGGTTCCGCCGTGCCGGGGCGCCGGCTCACCGGCCTAGATGTTTTCCGGCAGATAGATGTCGAAGGGCAGGAAGGTCTGGCCCGGCGCATTGGCAGCGCCGGTTTCGATGGCATGCGCCATCAGGCCGACAAGCTCGCGGCATAGGGCCGGCAGCGGCGTGGAAATCACCATGGTGAGGATGTTGTCGGCGAGTGCTGCGCGCGATTCGGCGTTGATCTCGTTGCAGACGACCACCGGCATATTTTCGGGCCTCGCCGCCCGCAGCGCCGAGACCGCGCCTTCCATGCCGCCGCCGGCGACGTAGCAGCCGGCAAGATCCGGATAGCGCGCCAGAAGATCGATCATCGCATCATGGGTCACCTGGTTGGCTTCCAGGTTGACCAGCGTCTCCATCACCGTGAATTCCGGCGCATGTTCGCGGAAGAATGACCTGAAGCCGATCTCGCGCAGCTCATGGCCATGGAAGCGATGGCTGCCGACGAACAGGGCGACCTTGCCGGGCTTCCTCGCCGCCTTGGCGATCATCCAGGCCGCGCTGCGACCGACCTTGCGGTTGTCGAGGCCGACATAGCCCTCCCGGATGCCGGCGGCAAAGTCGGACAGCAGAGAGAACACCGGTTGCCCCCTCGCCTTCAGCGCCTCGACGGCCGCCGTCAGTGTCGGATGGTCCGGGCCGACAACGGCGACGGCCCTGGATTTCGCCGCCAGCTTGCGCATCTGGGCGGCGATCTCGTCGGGGGCCAGCGAACTGGCGAAGTCGATGGTTGCGACACCGCGGAAGCGCTGCGATTGCGACACCGCCAGTTCGAGCTCCCGCGCGAAATCGCTGTAGAAAACATCATTGCCCCTTAGGAGCAGAAAGCCGAGCCGGTATTCCGGCAACTCCTGGCGCATGCGCTGCTTGATCAGCCCGGCGGCGTGATAGCCGATGCCGGTCGCGGCCTCATAGACACGGCGCGCTGTTTCCTCGCGCACCGGCAGGCGGTTGTTCAGCACCCGGTCGACAGTGGCAACGCTGACGCCGGAGATGCGCGCCAGATCGGTAATGGTCGGCCGTTTTGCCATGACTGCCCTCTGATTTGTCGAACCCTTTTACATCATCTTGATGGGAAATGATAGAAACTATCTTTGTGAGATTGATCCTATCATCTAGTGGCGCTATTTTGAATTCCGACGCCTGCGATCATACCCTTGGCATTCGCCGGGACGGGATCGCGAGGCGCTGGTGGAGGTTCCAATGGCGGCAACGATGTCTGCAACGCCATCCCGGCGCGACTACAGCCTGGTGGGCCGCGATACGCAGTTGGCCGTCGAGAACGGGCTGGCGGCGGCCGAGTGGTACCACACCGACGTTCCGCGCAAGCAGATGAAGGAGCTGATGCAGCGCTCCGACGGGCCGGCGATGCGCGACACCGTCATCTGGCTCGGCGTGCTCATCCTGAGCGGCGCCGGTGGCGCCTGGTTCTGGGGAACCTGGTGGTGCGTGCCGTTCTTCTTCGTCTACGGCACGCTCTACGGCTCCTCGACCGATTCGCGCTGGCACGAATGCGGCCATGGCACCGCCTTCCGCACGCAGTGGATGAACGACGCGATCTATCAGATCGCCTGCTTCATGATCATGCGCAACCCGGTGACGTGGCGCTGGAGCCATACGCGCCACCATACCGACACCATCATCGTCGGCCGCGACCCCGAGATCGCCATCATGCGGCCGCCGGACCTCATCCGCGTCATCCTCGCCTTCGTCGGCGTCCTCGATGCCTGGCACGCCATGAAGGACATGGTCCGCCACGCGGCCGGCATCATCAACGCCGAGGAAAAGACCTATGTTCCCGAGCAGGAACAGCCGAGGGCGATCTTCTTCGCCCGTATCTGGCTGGCGATCTATGCCGCGACGATCGCGCTGGCGCTCTATATGGGCTCGTTCCTGCCCTTCATGCTGGTCGGGCTGCCCAGGCTCTACGGCGCCTGGCACCATGTGCTGACCGGCATCCTGCAGCATGGCGGTCTGGCCGACAATGCCATCGACCACCGGCTCAACAGCCGCACCGTCTACATCAACCCCATCAGCCGCTTCATCTACTGGAACATGAACTACCATGTGGAACACCACATGTTCCCGATGGTGCCCTATCACGCGCTGCCCAGGCTGCACGAGCTGATCAAGCACGATCTGCCGGCGCCGACGCCGTCGATCCTGGCCGGCTACCGCGAAGTGATCCCGGCCTTCCTGCGCCAGTTGCGCAACGAAGACTATTTCCTCAAGCGCGAGCTGCCGCCGACCGCCAGGCCGTATCGCGAGGAATTGCACAACGACAGCGCCGTCGCCGCGGCTGAATGACCGGCCTGACGGGCGCAGAGAAAATCCAATTTTTCCGGAGGAACCAATGAGCGACTGGGTCGAAGCCTGTGACGCCGAAGATATCGATGAAGAGGACGTGATGCGGTTCGACCATGGCGGCCGCACCTTCGCCATCTACCGCAGCCCCGACGACGAGTATTTCGCGACGGACGGGCTTTGCTCGCACGAAAAGGTGCATCTGGCCGACGGGCTGGTGATGGACGACATCGTCGAGTGCCCGAAGCACAATGGCCGCTTCAACTACAAGACCGGGCAGGCCAGGGGCGCGCCGGTCTGCGTCAACATCAGGACATATCCGGTCAGGGTCGACGCCGGCAAAGTCCTCATTCAGATCGGATGACGGTGATGACAAAGGCAATGGTCATCATCGGCGCCGGCGAATGCGGCGGACGCGCAGCGCTCGCGTTGCGCGATCTCGGCTTCGAAGGCCCAGTGACGCTGGTCGGCGACGAGCCGCATCTGCCCTATGAGCGTCCGCCCCTGTCGAAAGAGGCCATGACCGGCGAGGCGCCCGCGATCAAGGCGATCGCCAGCGATGAAATCCTGTCCGAGCGGTCGATCCGGCATATCCATTCGGTTCAGGCCGTGGCGATCGACCGCGCCGCCCATGTCGTGCGCCTGTCGGATGGCTCGGCGCTGCCGTACGACAAGCTCCTGCTGGCGACCGGCTCGCTGCCGCGCAAGCTGCCGATGCCGGGCCTCGGAGCGCGCTGCGTATATCTCAGGACCTTCAATGACGCGCAGGCCATCCGCGCCCATCTCAGGGCCGGAAACCGCGTGGCAATCGTCGGCGGCGGCTTCATCGGTCTCGAACTCGCCGCCTCGGCGCGCAAGCTCGGCGCTGCCGTCACCGTCGTCGAGGCGCAGCCGCGCATCCTGATGCGCGGCGTGCCCGCCGAAATCGCCGAAATCATCCACAAGCAGCACGAAGCCGAGGGCGTGACGATCCTCGCCGGCCAGGGCATCTCGGCCATCGCCGACGACGGCGCCGAGGTGCGCATCACGCTTGCCAGCGGCCTGGAGGTCGTTGCCGACCTCGCTATCATCGGCATCGGCGCGATGCCGGTGACCGGGCTGGCCGCGGAAGCCGGATTGACCATCGACAATGGCATCGCCGTCGACGCCGAACTTCGCACCGGCGATCCGGACATCTTTGCCGCCGGCGACTGCTGCTCGTTTCCGCTTGCCGTCTATGGCGGAAGGCGGGTGCGGCTTGAAGCCTGGCGCAACGCGCAGGAGCAAGGTGCGCTGGCGGCCAGGAACATGCTGGGCGCCGGCGAGGCCCATGCCGCCGTGCCCTGGTTCTGGTCTGATCAATATGGCCTGACCTTGCAGATCGCCGGGCTTTCGGACGAGGGGCATAGCGTCGTGCGCCGCGACCTCGAAGACGGCGCCTTCATCCTGTTCCATCTGGCTGGGGACGGCCGTCTGGTCGCTGCAAGCGGCATCGGGCCGGGCAATGCGGTCGCCCGCGACATCAGGCTGGCCGAAATGCTGATTGCCAAACGAGCAACGCCGACGCCGGAGGCGCTCGGCTCACAGACGGTCAAGCTGAAGTCTCTGTTGGCGGCGTGAGCCGCGCCATCCGGAAATCAAGGACATAGAGGGGAAGAAAATGCCGCGCACCAGACCGACGGTCGCCGACCTGCAATCGCTGAAGGGCAAGCGGCAGCTTTCCAAGCTCAGGGTCTTCTCTATGGAAGAGGCCGAGGCCGCGGAGCGCGCCGGCATCGATATCATCTCCGTCCCCTATGATTTGATCTTCGACCCGCGCTTTCGCGATGCGGCACCGACCTGCTTTGCCATTCCCGGCGACGAGCAGTCCAAAATGGGCGCGACCACGGACGAGATTTTGCGCACGGCGGTGAAGTTGCGCGCGGCAAGCGCCGACGCGATGTATTGCTCGGCCAGCCTGCAGACGATCCGGCGGCTGCGCGACGAGCACATTCCGGTCTGCGGTCATGTCGGGCTGATCCCGGCGCATGCGACCTGGACGGGCGGGTTCAAGGCGGTGGGCAAGACCGCCGGAAGTGCCGCCTTCGTCTGGAAACAGGTCAAGGACCTGGAAGCGGCAGGCGCCTTCGCCGCCGAAATCGAGGTGGTGCCGGCCGAAATGGCGAGCGCGATCTCCAGGCGCACGCCACTGATCATGATTTCTATGGGGGCCGGCGCCGGCTGCGATGCCCAGTATCTGTTCTCGGAAGATGTGCTCGGCACCCATCGCGGACACTATCCGCGCCATGCCAAACGCTATCGCGACCTGGCGGCGGAGTTCGACCGCATCCAGAACGAGCGCATTGCCGCGTTCAGTGAATATGCCGACGACATCCAGTCCGGCGCCTATCCAGCACCGCAGCACATGGTCGGGGTGGACGCCGAGGAATTGCGCAAGTTCGAGGCGTTCCTCGAATCCCAGGCCTGAGCGGCTTACTCCTCAGCTCTAAAAGAGTGCCTTCAGCTCCGACAATTTGTCGTTGACCAGCCAGCCATAATAATTTTCCTCGGGCAGCTTTTCGGGCTCGCCCGCGGCGCGGCGCTTGTCGTTCTCGGCCTTCAGCGCATCGGCGCGCTGCTCGGGATTGCCGACATTGTAGAGCGTCGCGGTGAGGCCGGGATTGCCCGAAATGTCGAAACCAGCGATGCCCTTGTAGGCGTCGATCGATTTCCTGATCGTCGCCGCGACGTAAGGAAGCGTCAGGTCCGGATCCATGATGGTCTTGTAGACCCCGTTCGGATCGGCGACGTCGAGCTTGGGCAGGCCGGACACCTTGTGCACGAAATCGCTCATCTGCAGCGCGGTCAGCGGATTGAGCTGGCCAAGGCCGAAGGTCTGGCCGGCATAATAGGGCTGGAAGAAGGTGGCGCCGAAACGGTCGTTGGGAAAGCTCTCGCCACCAACACTCTTACCGCGGAAGGAATGGTTCCACACCTGCTCGCGGCACTCCCACAGATCGTAGCTGTCGGTCAGGCCAGCGCATTTCTTGAATTCCGGCCGCTGCACGAAATCCGTGATGTCCTCGCCGTCATAGGCGAAGGAGAGCTTGCTCGACAAATAGGAGATCGCCTTGACGTAGTAGGTCTGCAGCCGGTCGTAGGCGTCGACATTGTAGGTATGCTCGCCGACGATGGCGCCGACGATGTGAATGGGATCGATGCCATAGGCCGCCGCCTGCTGCTTGATCTTGCCGCGAAGATCGGCGTCGTTCTGCAGCAGCGCGTAGACCTTGCGGTACTTGGCCTGGAAGGTGGTGCTGGTGGCCTGGGTGCGGCGGCTCGAGGCGCCCGGTATGTCGGGCTGCTCGGCATTGCGGTTTCCCGGCGGCACCAGCGTCGCCGCACCGGCGGCGGGCACCGCTGCCGCCAGCGCCAAGCCGAGAAGGAGAAGTATGCGTTTTTTCATGCGCCGCCGCCTGTGAGTCGCCGGGCAAACTAGGTAAAGCCCAATGGAGAGTCGAGAGAACCGCCTCGTCTCGCCGGACGAAAGCGGCCAGATGCTTCCATTTGGCCACACCCTGGTTCTTGCGCCGGGAGCCCGCCCGGCGCCGCTTCTACAGGATGAATCTGGACAAATCCGTGTTCCTGGAAAGGTCGCCGACATGCTTTTGCACATAGGCGGCATCGATGGTGACCGCCGTGCCGTTGCGGTCCGGCGCGTCGTAGGAAATCTCGTCCAGCACCCGCTCCATCACCGTCTGCAGGCGCCTGGCGCCGATGTTCTCGACACTGGCGTTGAGATCGACGGCGATGCCGGCAAGCGAATCGATGGCGTCATCGGTGAAGCTGAGTTCGACGCCCTCGGTTTTCATCAGCGCGATGTACTGCTTGATCAGGCTGGCCTCGGTCTCGGTCAGGATGCGGACGAAATCGTCCTTCTCCAGCGCCCGCAGCTCGACGCGGATCGGCAGGCGGCCCTGCAGCTCCGGCAGCAGGTCCGACGGTTTGGCGACATGGAACGCGCCCGAGGCGATGAACAGGATGTGGTCGGTCTTCACCGGTCCGTATTTGGTCGCCACCGTGGTGCCCTCGACCAGCGGCAACAGGTCGCGCTGCACGCCTTCGCGGGAGACGCCGGCGCCGATGCCGCCTTCGCGCGACGCGATCTTGTCGATCTCGTCGAGGAAGACGATGCCGTCGTTTTCGGTCGATTCGAGCGCCCTGCGCACCACCTCGTCCTGGTCGAGCAGCTTGTCGGACTCGTCGCTGATCAGCAGCGCGTAGGATTCCTTCACCGTCGTCTTGCGTGTCTTGGTCTTGTGGCCGCCCATCGCCTTCGACAGCATGTCGTTGATGTTGAGCACGCCGATATTGCCGCCCGGCATGCCGGGAATCTCGAAGCCGGGCATGCCGCCGGTGCCGGTGTCGGCCACTTCGACCTCGATCTCCTTGTCGTCGAGCTCGCCGTCGCGCAGCTTCTTGCGGAAACTGTCGCGCGTGGCCGGGCTTGCCGTCTTGCCGACGAGCGCCTCAAGCACCCGTTCCTCGGCATTGAGGTGGGCGCGCGCCTTGACGTCCTCGCGCATCTTCTCGCGCACCAGGCCGATGGCGATCTCGACCAGGTCGCGGATGATCTGCTCGACGTCACGGCCGACATAGCCGACCTCGGTGAACTTGGTGGCCTCGACCTTGACGAAGGGCGCGCCGGCAAGCCGCGCCAGGCGGCGCGAGATCTCGGTCTTGCCGACGCCGGTCGGCCCGATCATCAGGATGTTCTTCGGCATCACCTCTTCGCGCATCTGGCCTTCGAGCTGCTGGCGGCGCCAGCGGTTGCGCAAGGCGATGGCCACGGCGCGCTTGGCGTCCTTCTGGCCGATGATGAAGCGGTCGAGTTCCGAAACGATTTCGCGCGGGGAGAATGTGCTCATATCACTCAAATTCCACTTTGCCACTGCCGGATGGACTCGAACGGATGCAGCAGCATGATCACGTTGAGCGTCAGATTGTCCCGGATGATGTAGCCGGTGCCCAGTTCGAAGATCACGGCAAGGCTGACGATCACCCATATAGGAAGCTTTCGCGCCATCACAAATCCCAGCACCATGGCGAACGTATCCGCCACAGAATTGATGATGCTGTCGCCGTAATAGTCGAGCGAGATGGTGCCGGCGCGATAGCGTTCGATGATGAAGGGGCTGTTCTCGAGCAGCTCCCAGCCACCCTCGATGAGGACGGCGAAGGCCAGACGGAGGCCGACCGGCGAGCGCGGGAACAGGAACCGCGCCAGCGCATAGAACAGGAAGCCGTGGATGATGTGCGAAGGCGTGTACCAGTCGGAAATGTGCTGGGAATTTTCCGAGCTCTGGACGACGCCGTGCCACAGCTTGACATAGCCGCAGGTGCAGATCGGCGGATGGCCCATGCCGTAAAGGACACCGGCCTGGAAGATGACCAGAGCCAGCACGAGCAGAAGCCCCATCCGCCAGCTGTCTTCATAGGCCGAGAGCGTCTTGTCTTCGCCGGTAGTGTTCATTTGGTCAGTGCCCCTCTTGCGCGTCGCCATCGGCCGCATCAACGGCCATCAGCACGGCGTCCCCATATTCCGATTGCCTGCGCCCGATCTCCCTGAAGCCGGCCTTCTCATAGGCGTGGATGGCGCGCGCGTTCTCCGGATGCGGGTCGATGATGACGCGCGGCACCCCTTCCTCGAAAAGCTGTTCGACGAACTGACGCACGATGGCCGAGCCATGGCCGACGCCGACCAGCTCCGGCCTGCCTATGGAGAGATCGATGCCCAGCGTACCGAACGGCTGGTCGGCATAGGGATGATCGTCCTCCAGATGCGGGTCGTAGCTTTGCAGATAGGCGATCGGCTTGCCGTCCAACTCGACGATCAGCGGTTCGACCGAAATCGAGTCGACATGCTCACGGATCTCGGCGATCTCTTTTTCGGGATCGTCCCACCATTCGGCGACATGCGGCTCGGCCAGCCAGCCGGCGATCATCGGCAGGTCCTTTTCGGTGACCGGCCGAAATTCGTATGTATCGCTCTGTTTGGCCCGCTCAGGCGGCATCGAGCGTTTCGATGACGAAGTTGTTGTTGGTGTAGACGCAGATGTCGGACGCGATCTGCATCGCCTTGCGGGCGATCTCCTCGGCGTCCTTGTCGGAGTCCATCAGCGCGCGGGCGGCGGCCAGCGCATAATTGCCGCCGGAGCCGATGGCCATGACGCCATGTTCGGGTTCGAGCACGTCGCCGGTGCCGGTCAGCGCCAGCGAGACCGACTTGTCGGCCACCAGCATCATCGCTTCCAGCCGGCGCAGATAGCGGTCGGTGCGCCAGTCCTTGGCGAGTTCGACGCAGGCCCGCGTCAGCTGCTCCGGATATTGTTCGAGCTTGGCTTCAAGCCGCTCCAGAAGGGTGAAGGCGTCGGCGGTGGCGCCGGCGAAACCGGCAATGACATTGCCGCCCTTGCCGATGCGGCGCACCTTCTTGGCGTTGCCCTTCATGATGGTCTGGCCAAGGCTGACCTGGCCGTCGCCGGCGATCACCACCTTGCTGCCCTTGCGCACCGTCACGATGGTCGTGGCGTGCATGGTCAGTTCATTCGACATTTTCTGCTCCGATCAGCACCGATCCCGATAAGGCGATCCGGCGCGTTACGAGTGACTTGATCGGCCATATGTATGCATGGGTCAAGCGATTGCAAAGCGGCCTCCGGCAAGCCTCGATAGCGCCGCGCATGGCAACTGGCAATCGCCGGATCATGCTGCTAGAAGGCTCTCGCTTTCAAGCATGTGACGGCTTGGAAGGCGTGAAACCATGGACAAGGATGAGGTCATGTCGCCCCGTTCCGCCGAAGCAAGCCGCAAGACCAAGGAAACCGATATCTCCGTATCGGTCCATGTCGACGGCTCGGGCAAGTCCGACATTGCGACCGGCGTCGGCTTCTTCGACCATATGCTGGACCAGCTGTCGCGCCATTCGCTGATCGACATGACGGTGAAGGCCAAGGGCGATTTGCACATAGACGATCACCACACGGTCGAGGACACCGGCATTGCGCTCGGACAGGCGCTGGCCAAGGCGCTCGGCGAGCGGCGCGGCATCATGCGCTATGCCTCGATCGATCTTGCCATGGACGAGACGCTGACCAGGGCGGCGATCGACGTCTCCGGCCGTCCGTTCCTGGTCTGGAACGTCTCCTTCTCGTCGCCCAAGATCGGCACGTTCGACACCGAGCTGGTGCGCGAGTTCTTCCAGGCGCTGGCGCAGAATGCCGGGATCACGCTGCACGTGACCAATCATTACGGCGCCAACAACCACCACATCGCCGAAACCTGCTTCAAGGCGGTGGCGCGCGCGCTGCGTGCGGCGCTCGAACGCGACCCGCGCCAGCCGGATGCGGTGCCCTCCACCAAGGGATCCCTGAAAGGATAGGCGATGGCCATCTATGTCGTGATGGAACCGCCGGGCCGCAGCGAAAAGGCCGACGTGACCTTTATCCGCGACGGATTTGCCTGGCTCGGCTTCCTGGCGGCGCCGTTGTGGCTCGCCTGGAACCGGCTGTGGATCGAGGCCGCACTGGCCTTTGTCGTCATGGCCATCCTGTCGATGCTTGGCGAGAAACTGGGGCTGGCCTGGGCCTGCTCGCTGCTGTCGCTGCTGGTCTCGCTTTACATCGGGCTGGAGGGGCAGGCGTTGCGGATCTCCGCACTGCGCCGCCGCGGCTGGCATGAAAGGGGCGTCATCGCGGCCGACAGGCTTTATGACGCCGAGACGCGCGATGCGCTGGAGGCCGAAGCGATGGCGGAAGAGCAGGCGACGATGCAGCGCATCGTTCCGGACGCCGCCCGGGCGCGACCGCCTCAGACCGGCATTGCATTGGGCCTGACCCACACGCCCGGAAAGCCCTGACATGCGGATAGCGATCATCGATTACGGGTCGGGCAATCTGCGCTCGGCCACCAAGGCCTTCGAGCGCGCGGCGCATGAGGCGGGCATCGCGGCGGCGATCGAACTGACGGCTGATGCCGAACGCGTCCGCACCGCCGACCGCATCGTGCTGCCCGGTGTCGGCGCCTATGCCGACTGCGCGGCCGGCCTCAAGGCTGTGGCCGGTATGTGGGACGCGGTGGAAGAGGTGGCGATCGTCAAGGGCCGGCCCTTCTTCGGCATCTGCGTCGGCATGCAGCTGATGTCGGAACGTGGTCTGGAAAAGACCGTGACCAAGGGTTTTGGCTGGATCGCCGGCGACGTCAAGGAGATCACGCCCAGCGATCCAGCGCTGAAGATCCCGCAGATCGGCTGGAACACGATCGAGATGACGCGCAAGCACCCGCTGTTTTCCGGCATCGCGACCGGAGCCAAGGGATTGCACGCCTATTTCGTCCATTCCTACCATCTCGATGCGAAGAAGGCCGAAGAGGTGCTGGCGGTCGCGGACTATGGCGGCCCGGTCACGGCGACGGTCGCGCGGGACAATCTCGTCGGCACACAGTTCCATCCCGAGAAGAGCCAGGCGCTCGGCCTCGCCCTGATCACCAATTTCCTGCGCTGGAGGCCTTAACCCATGAGCAAGAAGGGCTATTGGATGGTCATGCTCACGGTGACCGATCCCGAGGGCCACCAGCGCTATCGTGACGCCATTGGCGATGCCATTTCCAGCTTCGGAGGCCGCTATCTCGTGCGCGGCGGACAGGTCACAAACCCCGAAGGTTCGGACTTTGGCAGGCATGTGGCGGTCGAGTTCGCCAGCTACGAAACGGCGCTGAACTGCTATCGGTCGGAGGCCTATCAGGCGGCGCTCAAGCATCGGCGGGCGGCTTCAACCGGGCATTTCGCCATCGTGGAGGGCGCCTAGATGATCCTGTTTCCGGCGATCGACCTGAAGGACGGCAAATGCGTGCGCCTGAAGCACGGCGATATGGCGACCGCGACGATCTACAATGACGATCCGGCCGCACAGGCTAGAGCCTTCGAGGAGCAAGGCTTCGAGTGGCTGCACGTCGTCGACCTCAACGGTGCCTTCAAGGGCCAGAGCGTCAACAGCGCGGCGGTCGGCGCCATCCTCAAGGCGACGAAGAACCCGGTGCAACTCGGCGGCGGCATCCGCACGCTGGCGCAGATCGAGGACTGGCTCGACCGTGGGCTTGCCCGCGTCATCCTCGGCACGGTTGCGGTGCGCGACCCCGACCTGGTAAAGCAAGCCTGCAAGGCGTTCCCGGGCAAGATCGCCGTCGGCATCGACGCCAAGGGCGGCAAGGTGGCGGTCGAAGGCTGGGCTGAGGCGTCGAGCCTGGGCGTCATCGAACTGGCGAAGAAGTTCGAAGGCGCCGGCGTCGCCGCCATCATCTACACCGACATCGACCGCGACGGCGTTTTGACCGGCATCAACTGGGACGCCACCATCGACCTCGCCGAAGCGGTGTCGATCCCGGTGATCGCCTCCGGCGGGCTCGCCTCGATCGCCGACATCGTGCGCATGACCATGCCCGACGCGAAAAGGCTCGAAGGCGCGATCTCGGGCCGCGCGCTCTATGACGGGCGCATCGATCCGGCCGAAGCGCTGGCGATCCTGAACGGCAAGCCGGTGGAGGCAACGCCGTGAACGTATCGATCATCCTGGCGTCCTATGACAGCGGCCACTATCACGGCGGCTGCGGCCAGGGGCCGGACGCGTTGATTGCCGGCGGGCTGACCGAGGCACTCAAGCTTGCCGGCCACGACATCGATGTTCACGACATCGGCAAGATGAGTGGTGAGCAGGAGCGCGAGATCGCTACCGGCTTCGCCGTCTGCAGCGCCGTGTCGGGCGAAGTCCGTATTGCCCGCGACCGTGGCCGGTTTCCCATTGTGCTTGCCGGCAATTGCCTGACCAGCGCCGGCGCGGTGGCCGGCGAAGGCGCCGATGCCATGATCTGGGCCGACCAGCATGGCGACCTCAATACGCCCGATACCTCGACATCGGGTTTTCTCGACGGCATGGCGCTGGCGGCCGTGCTCGGGCTTTGTTGGCGGCCGATGGCGGCACAGATCCTCGGATTCAAGGCAATCGATCCCGCCCGCTGCGTGCTGGTCAACGCGCGCGACCTCGACACGGCGGAAAGGCAATTGCTGGAGACGCTGCCGGTCATCCGGACGGAATGCCCGGACTGGGCCGGTGCGGCGCAGAGGCTGAAGAGCACCGGCGCCGAACGCGTCCATATGCATCTCGATCTCGACGTGCACGACCCCGAGGATCTGCAGGCCAACCGCTACGCCACTCCCGGCGGCCCGGCTCCGGAGCAGTTGCGCCAGGCGATGTGCGGCATGGCGGGCTTGCTGCCGATCTCCGGCCTCACCATCTCCGCCTACGATCCAGCGTTCGACGCCAAGGGCGACGTGCCGCCGCTGGTCGGTCAGTTGCTGGTCGATCTGCTCGCGACCTTGGAGAAAAGCTGATGCTGAAGGCCCGCGTCATCCCTTGTCTCGACGTCAAGAACGGCCGCGTCGTCAAGGGCGTCAATTTCGTCGACCTGGTCGATGCCGGCGATCCGGTCGAGGCGGCCAAGGCCTATGACGCGGCCGGCGCCGACGAGCTCTGCTTTCTCGACATCGCCGCGTCGTCGGACAACCGCGAGACCATCTTCGACGTCGTCGCCCGCACCGCCGAACAATGTTTCATGCCGCTGACCGTCGGCGGCGGCGTGCGCCAGGTGGCCGACATCCGCAAGCTGCTTCTCGCCGGCGCCGACAAGGTGTCGATCAACACGGCGGCGGTGAAGAACTCGGATTTCGTCGCGGAAGCCGCCGACAAGTTCGGCAACCAGTGCATCGTCGTTGCCATCGACGCCAAAAAGGTATCCGGGGCCAATGAGGCCGACCGCTGGGAGATCTTCACCCATGGCGGGCGCGAAAAGACCGGTATCGACGCGGTCGAATTCGCTCGGCAGATGGTCGATCGCGGCGCCGGCGAGATCCTTTTGACGTCGATGGACCGCGACGGCACCAAGGCCGGCTACGACCTTGCGCTGACCCGCGCCGTTGCGGACGCGGTGCGTGCGCCGGTCATCGCGTCGGGCGGCGTCGGCACGCTCGACCATCTGGTCGAAGGCATACGCGACGGCCATGCCGGGGCCGTGCTCGCGGCCTCGATCTTCCATTTCGGCACCTACACAATCGCGCAGGCCAAGGCGCATATGGCCGCCGCCGGCTTGCCGATGCGGCTGGACTCCCTGGATAATCGGCTCTAAACGGCGCCCATGGCTGACTTTTCGCTGCCCGATCTGGAAAAAATCATCGGCGAACGCGCCCGGTCCGGTGACCCGGACTCGTGGACGGCAAAGCTGTTCGCGAAGGGCATCGACAAGGCGGCACAGAAGCTCGGCGAAGAGGCGGTCGAGACGGTGATCGCCGCCGTGAAGGGCGACAAGCAGGCCCTCGTTTCGGAAAGTGCTGATCTTATATATCATTGGCTTGTCGTTCTCGGCATCGCGGGGGTTCCGCTGGATGACGTGTTGAGAGAACTCGAGGGCCGCACCGGCCGTTCGGGCGTCGCTGAAAAGGCATCCCGGTCGAAGGGCTGACCGCGAGGAGGGCAGGAAACTCGATGGACCAGCTTGCTCCTACCGAGAAATATTCGCCCTATCGTTTCTTCTCGGCCGAGCAATGGTCACAGTTCCGCGCCGACACGCCGCTGACGCTGACGGAAGACGAGATCAACCGGCTGCGCTCGCTGAACGACCCGGTCAACCTCGAAGAGGTCAAGCGGATCTATCTGTCGCTGTCGCGGCTGCTGTCGGCGCATGTCGAGGCGAGCCAGCTGCTGTTCAGGCAGCGGCAGGCCTTCTTCAATGCCCAGGATGTGGTCAAGACGCCCTTCATCATCGGCATTGCCGGCTCCGTCGCGGTCGGCAAATCGACCACTGCGCGCGTGCTCAAGGAACTTTTGGCGCGCTGGCCGTCGAGCCCCAAGGTCGATCTCATCACCACCGACGGTTTCCTGCTACCGAACGAGATCCTGCGCCGCGACAATCTGATGGAGCGCAAGGGCTTTCCTGACAGCTACGATGTCGGCGCACTGCTCAGGTTCCTGTCGGGCATCAAATCGGCGCAGCGCAATGTCCGCGCGCCTGTCTATTCGCATTTGACCTACGACGTCATTCCCGGCGAGTTCGTCACCATCGACCGGCCAGACATACTGATCTTCGAAGGCATCAATGTGCTGCAGCCGGGTAAATTGCCGAGGGACGGCAAGATCGTGCCGTTCCTGTCCGACTTCTTCGACTTCGCCATCTATATCGATGCCGAGGAGGCGCTGATCCACCAATGGTATATCCAGCGCTTCATGCGGTTGCGCGAAACCGCCTTCCGCAACCCGGACTCCTTCTTCCACCGCTATTCGCAGCTGTCGGAAGATGCGGCGCGCGCCATCGCCGAGGGGTTGTGGGCCAACATCAATTTGAAGAACCTGCGCGAGAACATCCTGCCGACCCGGGCGCGCGCCGATCTCATCCTGCGCAAGGGCGCCAATCACCTGGTCGAGGAAGTGGCTCTCAGGAAGCTGTGAAATCTTGAGGCATTCCTTAAAGTCATCTTAACCGAGCTTTTCTATTGTCGGGGCCTGATCCGCGGGCTTCGGCAGGCAATGAACGCGCCATTCTTTCATATCGATCGACCGGCAACTGCCGGCGAAACGAGCCCGAAGAGCGGGACGGCCACGGTTGCGCTGATCGTGCCGGTGCACAATGAGGAAGCAGCGATCGCTCCGTTCCTGGCGGCTGTGCGTGAAAATACCGACCCGCTGAAGGACGCCGGTGTCGCCTTCGAATTCATCTTCATCAACGACGGCAGCAGCGATGCGACGCTCGAACGGCTGATCGAGGCACAGCGAACCGATCGGCGTATCCAGGTGATCGACCTGTCACGCAATTTCGGCAAGGAAGCCGCGCTCACCGCCGGTCTCGACTGCTGCGATGCCGATGCCGCGATCCCCATGGATGTCGACCTGCAGGATCCGCCGCATGTCATTCCGCTGCTCGTCGAAAAATGGCGCGAGGGCTTCGAGGTCGTGCTCGCCAAGCGCTCCAGCCGATCGAGCGACAGCTTCCTCAAGCAGCGCTCGGCGTCGATGTTCTACCGCGTCCACAACTGGATCGCGCAGCAGAAGATCCCGCACGATGTCGGCGACTTCCGGCTGATCGACCGGCAGGTGATCGAGGCGCTGCGCTCCTTGCCTGAACGGCGCCGCTTCATGAAAGGCCTGTTCGCCTGGGTCGGCTTTCGCACCGCGACCGTCGAATACAAACGCGACCAGCGCATCGCCGGACAATCGAAATTCTCGGGCTGGCGGCTGTGGAACTTCGCGCTGGAAGGCATCACCAGCTTCTCAACCGCGCCGCTCGAGATCTGGACCTATGTCGGCGCGACGATCTCGGCTTTGTCATTCCTCTATGGCCTGCTGATCATCGCCAAGACGCTGGTGTTCGGCATCGACGTTCCCGGCTATGCCTCGCTGCTGGTCAGCGTCCTCTTCCTCGGCGGCATCCAGTTGCTCGGCATCGGCATCATCGGTCAGTACCTCGGTCGCGTCTATGCCGAGATCAAACAGCGCCCGATCTACATCGTGCGCCGCACATATGAGGGGACGGACTGATGGAGCTCGACGCTTACCGCCAGATGGCGGCCACCGAGGACGAGCATTGGTGGTTCTGCGGGCGGCGCGCCATCGCCGAAGCGGTTATCCGCAGCCTGGGCCTGCCTGGCGACGCCGATATCCTCGAGATCGGTGCCGGCACGGGCGGCAACATCCAGATGCTGGAGCAGTTCGGCGCTGTCACCGCGGTGGAGATGAACGATCTTGCCCGCCAGATCGCCCGCGAGAAGACCGGCCACGACTTCCTTGCCGGGCACCTCCCCGACGGCATGCCCGTCGCGTCGCAGGGTTTCGACCTCATCTGCCTGTTCGACGTGCTGGAGCACGTTGCCGAAGACGAAGCCTCGCTGGCAACGATCCGCCGCATGCTGAAACCAGGCGGCAAGGTCGTGCTCACGGTTCCCGCCCACCAATGGCTGTGGAGCAAGCACGATGTCGGGCTGCACCATATGCGGCGCTATTCGCGCGAGCTGCTGAAGGCGCGCATCGAGCAGGCCGGATACCGGATCGAGAAGCTGAGCTACACCAACGCGGCGCTGTTTCCTGTCGCAGCACTTGCCCGCCTAGCCGATCGCCTGCGCCGCTCGAACACCGCCTCCGGGCAGGCAATGCCGCCGAAGCCGATCAACAGCGCGATGAAGGCGCTGTTTTCGGCGGAAAGCCGGATCGTGCCGAATGCCGAACTGCCTTTCGGCGTGTCGCTGCTGGCCGTGTTCGGCAAGGATGCGGCTTTCGACGCGGCGCCCGAAGGTGGCCGACTGGCGGCCTGACCCCCAAGATGCTGAACATGCCCCGCTATGGCCGGATTTCGCGCTTCGCCGTCATCGGCGGCGCCTCGACGCTGATCTATGGCGCCTGCGCCTTGCTGCTTTCGCGAGGCGGCACCGGGGCGGCCATATTGCCGGCGACCCTGGCGTCGGCGGTCGCCTATGCGGTCGCCGGGCTGTTCTCCTATGCCGGGCACAAATATTTCACCTTCGTGTCGGCGGGCGCCCACGCCTTCGAATTGCCGCGCTTTCTCCTGCTCAACGCGACAGGCCTGGCGACAGCCATCGCCCTGCCGGTCCTTCTCACCGAGAAACTGGGCATGCCCGTGGCCGTTCCGGTCGTTCTGACCTGCATCGCCGTGCCGCTGGTGAATTACATCGTGCTCGGCCGCTGGGTGTTCCGCAATGTCTAGCGCTGAACCTTTCGACAGGCCCCTGGCGGGCCTCGAGCTGTCGTCGCGACCTGTCTGGCTGACGGTGGTGCCGCTTTTCCTGACATTGGCGACAGCCGCCTACGCCGCATGGCTGGCGATCGCGATCGTGCCGACCAATGTCGATGTGTCGTGGCTGCTGGTCGTCTGCGACCGGCTGCTCGCTGGAGAGCGGCTGAACACGGACATACTGGAGACCAATCCACCTTTTTCGATCTGGCTATACATGCCGTTCATGCTTCTGGAAAAGCTGACCGGCATAGGGGCTGAACTCTGGTTGGCGCTCGGAGTCGTCTGTCTCGGTCTGGCCAGCGTGTTCGTTTCCGCTCGAATTCTCATGCGCGTCGACCCGGTCTACCGGCAGCCCGGCGTCCTCTGGGTATTGCCGGCTGCAGTATTCATGATCCTGTGTTTCCTGCCGGACCAGTTTGGTCAACGCGAGCAATTCGCGCTGATAGGCGTCTTGCCCTGGCTGGCGTTGCAGTGCGCACGCCAGCGGACGCCGGATTTCGTCGCCGGAACTCTTGCCGAGCGCATCCTGGCCGGGCTGGGTGCGGGTGTCATGGTCATGGTCAAGCCGCCCCACTTCGCGCTGGCCCTGGTGCTGCCATCGCTGTGCCTTGCATTTCAACGGCGCTCCCCAAGACCGGTCTTCGTCACGGAAAACCTCATCGGCGCAGCGATAGCCGTCAGCTATGTCGCCTGCATTGCGATCTTTGACCGCGCCTACTTCACGCAGATCCTGCCCCTTCTCGGGGATGTCTATCTGCCGATCCGCGCTCCGTTCATCGACAATTTGGCGAACTGGCCAAAGGTCGTGCTGCTGCTGTCCGCCGCCATCGTCATCGCCATGGGCGGGACGAGACATGTGCACTGGGACACCAGGATCCTGCTGACGGGCGCGCTCGGCCTGGTCATTGCATTCCTGCTCATGGGCAAGGGCTGGCCGAACCATGCGCTGCCGATGGTGGCGATCACGGTACTTGCGTCAGGCCTCCAGCTCCTGCGGTTTGGTGATTTTCACAAGGCAGGGATCGTGCGCAGGGCCGCGCTGGTCTTCGGTTGCGCGCTCGTGCTGCAAACGACGGTCAGAGCGCAGTATATCGCGTTGGCGGCGGACAACGGGCCGATCGAGCGATCGGTCGCCGCAATCCGCTGCACGATCGAACACCCTACGATCATATCGATCGCCTCCCAGATGCAGGCTGCACACCCCCTGACCCGGTTGGTCGTTGGCAGGTTCGTTTCGCGCCACCCGGGTGCGTGGGTGGTCTCCAAGGCGGAGAAACTTGCGCGCAACGCCGATGATCCCGAACAGAAACAGAGACTTGAGGCCATCCGCGATCGGACAATCGGAGAATTCGCCACCGAGATATCGGCAAGGAAGCCCGATATCCTGCTGTCGGGACCCGAAGCCGATCCCGCCTGGAATGCGCTCATGCTAAACGACAAGAGGATCGCGGCAGTCTTGAGCGACTATCGTGTGCTGCACAGGGAGCCGGCAATCACTGTCTATGTTCGCTCCACCGCGCGTCAGGAGGCCGAGCGACTTCGGCACAAGACAGCATGGTGAGCCTGGCGATCACCATGCCGGTCCTTCTCATCGAGAAGCTGGACATGCGCGCGGCCGTTCCGGTCGTTTCGACCGGCATCGCCGTGCCTTTGGCGAATTCCATCGTGCCCGGCCGACGGACGTTCCGCAATGTCTAGGGCGGAACCGTTCGACAAGCCCCTGGCGCGCATGGCGCTGTCGTCGCGACCCCTCTGGCTGACGGTGGTGCCGCTCTTCCTGACGTTGGCGGTGGCCGCTTACGCCGCATGGCTGGCGATCACGGTCGTGCCGACCAATGTCGATGTGTCGTGGCTGCTGGTCGTCTGCGATCGGCTGCTCGCGGGAGAGCGGCTGAACGCCGATGTCATGGAGGTCAATCCGCCGTTCTCGATCTGGCTCTACATGCCGTTCATGGTTCTGGAACGGCTGGTCGGCGGCCGCGCCGAACTGTGGCTGGCCCTCGGCGTGATCGGCGCCGGACTGGCCAGCCTTGCCATCTCCGCCCGCATCCTGGCGCGCGCCGATGCGGCCTATCGCCAGCCCCGCGCGCTGTGGGCGTTGCCGGCCGCACTCTTTGTCCTGCTTTGCTTCCACCCGGGCGAATTCGGCCAGCGCGAGCATTTCGCGACGATCGCGATCCTGCCCTGGATCGCGCTTCAATGCGCTCGCCAGCGGGCGCCGGGATTTGCCGCCGGCACGGGTTGGGAACAGGTCGGCGCGGGCGTCTGCGCGGCCATCGTGGTCATGGTCAAGCCGCCGCATTTCGCGCTGGCCTTTGCCTTGCCCGCCATTTGCCTGGCTTTCCAGCGCCGATCCCTGAAACCGCTGTTCGTTGTCGAAAACATCATCGGCGCCGCGGTCGTTGCGCTCTACATCGCCTATGTCGTGATTTTCCAGACGACATTCCTGACCGAGATCCTGCCGTTTCTGCGAGATGTCTATCTGCCGGCACGCGTGCCATTGCTCGCTCTGCTCTTGAACTGGCCGCGATTGCTGTTCTTTTTCGCGGCAGCGACGGTGCTTCTGGCCGGCGGTTTCAGGCAGATGCATTGGGACGCCAAAATCCTGCTGCTGGCCGCGCTCGGCTTCGTTCCAGCCTTCCTGATCATGGGCAAGGGCTGGCCAAACCATGCCTTGCCGATGATGGTTCTCGGCATCCTTGCCTTTGGGGTGCAATTGCTGCGCGCGGGCGACAATGGCCGCGTGAAGCCGGTCGGCTGGCTCGCCGCCGCCCTTGGCGGCTTTCTCATATTACAGACCACAGCCGGCATCCAGCGGCTCTTCCTCGCCGCCGACAACGGGGCAATCGAGCGGACCGTCGCCTCGATCCAGCGTATCGGCCCAAAGCCGACGATCATGTCGCTTGCGGCCCGACTGCAGGTGGCTCACCCTCTCGCCAGGCTGGTCAATGGCGACTTCGTCTCGCGCTATCCTGCGGCCTGGGCCGTCTACAACGCCAACCTGCTCGCCGCCGGCACCGATGATCCCGGGCAGCGGCACCGGCTGGAAGCCATCCGCGACGACATTATCGGGCAATTGGCGTCGGAGATTGCCGCCAAGAAACCGGACATCGTGCTTTACAGCGCCGGGACCGGGCCGCTCTGGGACGATCTCATGCTGCGCGATCCGCGGATCGCACTTGTGCTGCAGCAATACGAGGTCCTGCATCGCGAGCCGACACTCACCGTGTATCTGCGCAGCAACAGGGTTTCCGCTCTCCAGGTCGGTACAGAACACGCGTCAAAGTAGGCGCAGTGCCCGGGCAGCGCACTGGTTCTGTTGCGATGCCGCTCATAGGTCGCGACGCTGTCTTGACGACGGCGGCGACACTTCCTGCGCCTGCTTCTGGGGCATGATTGCCGATACGGTTTAGAGCAATTCCAGGAAAAGTGCGTAGCGGTTTTCCGTCCGGAATTGCGTCAAAACAAATGCTTAGAGCGGGTCGGCGATTCTATCAAAAACTGATCCGCTCTAGCCGGTCGAGGACGGTTTTGTGCGCGTAGGGCCGCGCTGGACCCATAGGCGCAACGCGCTTCCCGCCACCTGAGCAAGCCCAGCCCAATTCATCGCTCGCCGCACTGTCTGATTCATGCGGCCGCCTGATCGCAAGCCGTCGCCAACTTGCCCTGGCGCGGCGGCGATGGGCCACTCGCAACATGAAGCCATCCCGCCTGTTTTTGCTTCGAGGCGAGTTTCGCCACGAAGGACTTGCTCGGCGAGTAACGGTCAAGTGAGCATGCACCAACATGGAACCTCACACGGGACCCGTTGCTTTTCATTTCTTGTTAATGGAGTCAGACCAAAACAAATACTTGTCAATCATAGTAGATATAAAGTACATGTATCTCTAATACAGAAAATTCTAATACAATGATGAGACCTGCAGCTTACAGCGAAGCCAGGCAGGTCCTGATTTGGACTGTAGGACTTTCTTATGTCCTTATGGTGCTTTGCCTTCTCGCCACCAAGGTAAGTCTCGACTATGAGCAGGCAGCTCACGCCTATGTGGCTGCCATACCCGTTCCGGCCTTGCTCTATGCCTATTGGCGCCGGATACGCCCAATCGATGCAGCCCTCGAGACACTTATCGCGGCTTTTCTCCTGACGATCCCATCGCTGGTGTGGACCTATGCGGGGATGAGCCTTGCCTTGCCGCTGGCCGACGCGAATCTGATTGCGATGGACAAAGCCCTGCACTTCGACTGGTGGAGTTTCATCACCTATGTCGACCACCGCCTGCGCCTTGCCCGCCTGCTTGGCCTTGCCTACGGATCTTTCTCCATTCAATATTTTCTGCTTCCGATGTGGCTCGCAATCTCCGGCAGCGGCGTCCGAGCCTGCGCCCTCTTGTTCAGCTATGCACTGTTGTGCCTGTTCTCGACCATTCTCGGAGCCTGGTATCCGGCGCTTGGCACCTATGTGGCCTATGGCGTCGGAAATGGCGATCTCGCAAACATCAATGCCAAATTCGGCTTCTTCTTCCTCGACCAGTTCCATGCGGTTCGCGACCAACACGAGTTCGCGCTGAGGATCGGCCAGGCCGCGGGTATCGTTACCTTTCCTTCCGTCCATGCCGGCGTGGCCGGCCTTTGCGCCTGGGCAGCCTGGGACAGCCGCGTCCTGCGTTACCCGCTCCTGGTGCTGAATATCCTGATGGCGACCTCGGCGGTCAGCCATGCGAACCACTATCTGGTCGACGTGATTGCCGGCCTCGGCATCGCCGCGCTCACAATCAGTATCGCGACCTCATTGTTCTACCGCGCGAGCGCGGCCGGGTCTTTTGTCAGCGCAGGCGCCGAAATGCTTCGCCTTGCACTTGCCGGGCAGCGCCGGGCCATCACGCCGGCAGGGTCACCCGCCGCAGTGTCAGATTGATCCGGCCGCCATTTTTGAGCAGCGCCGAGGTCGACGGATAGATCCGGTCGACGCCGTGGAAGCAAAGGCGGCCCTCGCCGCCGAGCACGACGACATCGCCGCTCTTCAGCCTGAACGATTTGGTATCGCCGTCGCGCGTCGTCTGGCCGACGCGGAACAGGCAGTCGTCGCCCAATGACACGGAGACGACGG
Source organism: Mesorhizobium sp. LjNodule214 (assembly GCF_964252735.1). Taxonomy (NCBI): domain Bacteria; kingdom Pseudomonadati; phylum Pseudomonadota; class Alphaproteobacteria; order Hyphomicrobiales; family Phyllobacteriaceae; genus Mesorhizobium; species Mesorhizobium sp. LjNodule214. The sequence continues at coordinate 988,741 of NZ_CAXUPE020000001.1, read as the reverse complement.
GGGCGGAGAAATCCGCCTCGTCGCGATCCTGATGCAGGCCCATTTTGGCGTCCTGCGCATAGAAATTGACGAGGCAAGCCTGCGGCGGATGTGGATAAGCCGCCACCTCTTGCCACAATTGCAGCAACGCCTCCGGGATCGGCGGCCACGGCAATCCGGTCACCGGGTGCGTCGGCTGATAGCGATAGCCTTGCTCCTTGTCGGTGACCCAGCCGAGTGCGCCGCAATTGGTCATGCGCACGCTCATCTCCTTGCCGGTGCGCGGCATGGCCGGCAGGAACAAAGGTGCGGCCTGCACCACCTTCCTGATCTCCTCGACCAGCGCTTCCTGCGCGGGACGCGGCAGGTAGCCGGGCATATGGCGCACGCCTTTGGGCAGAACCAGCATCAGAGTTTCCGCCTCATTCGGTTTGTCTGGCAGAGAATGCCATCATCAGAAGAAAACGGCGACCCGAAAGCCGCTTTCGCCGGGCAAGGCAACCTCAGTCGTCGCCGACTCGGCCGCGCAGCTTCTTCACGGTGGATCGTCCAGCCTTGGTCTTTAGACGGCGCTCGACGGCGCCCTTCGACGGCCTGGTCTTCTTGCGCGGCGGTGGTGGCGGCTCGGCCGCCTTGGCGACCAGAGCCGTCAGCCTGGCGCGTGCGTCCGCCCGGTTCTGCTCCTGCGTGCGGAAGCGTCCGGCCTCGATGACGACGACGCCGTCCTTGGTGGCGCGCTGGCCGGCGAGTTTTATGGTCCTTTCGCGCACGCGCTCCGACAGGCCCTGCGCGTTGGCGGCGTCGAAGCGCAGCTGCACCGCGGTCGCCACCTTGTTGACGTTCTGGCCGCCTGGGCCGGACGAGCGGATGAAATCCTCGTGCAGGTCGCCCGGGTGGATCACGGCGTCGTCGGCAATAGTGATCTTGTCGTCGTTGGTCATGCCGCAGTCATGGCGCGGCGGGGCAAAAAAGAAAAGACCCGACCGAAGCCGGGTCTCGATGTGCGAGCGGATGCCGAAAGGGCTATTCCGCGGCTTCCTGCAGACGTGGCGCGGCGCCCATGATCGTTGCATCGACATGGGCTTCGAACTTCTCGAAATTGGCGGCGAACATGCCGACCAGCCTTGCCGCTTGCCGATCATAGGCCGGCTTGTCGGCCCAGGTCGAACGAGGATCGAGAATGGCGCTGTCGACGCCGGCAACCGCGACCGGCACCGCGAAGCCGAAATTGGCGTCGGTGCGGAAATCGGCTGATTTCAGCGAGCCGTCGAGTGCGGCTGCGAGCAGCGCCCGCGTCACCTTGATCGGCATGCGGCGGCCGGTGCCATGGGCGCCACCGGTCCAGCCGGTGTTGACCAGCCAGCAATCGGCGCCGTGGCGGGCGATCAGCTCGCGCAGCAGATTGCCGTACTCGGACGGATGGCGCGGCATGAACGGCGCGCCGAAGCAGGTCGAGAACGTCGCTTCCGGTTCGGTGACGCCCCTTTCGGTGCCGGCCACCTTGGCCGTGTAGCCGGAGAGGAAATGGTACATCGCCTGCGCCGGCGTCAGCCTGGCGATCGGCGGCATCACGCCGAAGGCGTCGGCGGTCAGCATGATGATGTTCCTCGGATGGCTGGCGCGGCCCGTCTTGCTGGCGTTGGGGATATAGTCGAGCGGGTAGGCGCAGCGCGTGTTTTCGGTCAGGCTGCCGTCATTGAAGTCCGGCACGCGGTCGGCGCCGAGCACGACATTTTCCAGAACGGTGCCGAAACGCTGCGTGGTGGCGAATATCTCCGGCTCGGCTTCGGCCGAAAGCCTGATCGTCTTGGCGTAGCAGCCGCCCTCGAAATTGAAGATGCCGTGCGGACCCCAGCCATGCTCGTCGTCGCCGACAAGCGTGCGCGACGGATCGGCCGACAGTGTCGTCTTGCCGGTGCCCGACAGGCCGAAGAACACCGCCGCGTCGCCGGCCGGCCCTTCATTGGCCGAGCAGTGCATCGGCATCACGCCCTTCGCCGGCAGCAGATAGTTGAGCATGGTGAACACCGACTTCTTCATCTCGCCGGCATAGGAGGTGCCGCCGATCAGCACGATCTTGCGCGTGAGATCGACCGCGATCACCGTCTCGGTGCGGGTGCCGTGGCGAGCCGGGTCGGCGCGGAAGGACGGCAGGTCGATGATCGTCATCTGCGGCACGAAATGCTCGAGTTCGGCGGCTTCAGGTCGGATCAGCAGATTGCGGATGAACAGCGAATGCCAGGCGAATTCGGTTATGACCCTGGTCGGCAGCTTCAGCTCCGCATCGGCGCCGCCGACCAGATCCTGAACGTAGAGATCCTTATCCGCCGCATGGGCGCGGAAATCGGCAAGCAGCGTGTCGAACTCAGCCGGAGAAATCGCCTTGTTGTTGTCCCACCAAACATGCGGCGCGGTCGCCGCGTCGCGAACGACGAATTTGTCCTTCGGCGAACGGCCGGTGTGCTGGCCGGTCTCGGCGACGAGCGCGCCATGGGCGGTTAGCCGTGCCTCGCCGCGGCCGATTGCCTCCTCATAGAGCGCGGCGGCGCTAAAATTATAGCGCACCATGCCGGTGGTCTCGAGATCGATCGGGCATGCGGGATTGCGTTTGCCGGCTTCCGACATCAAGTGCCCCTTCAATGATTTGCCGCATCATGGCTGGTGAATTACCTGTGCTCCGCGAAGGAGGCTGAGATGGTCAGAACCAGAAAACACGAATGATATCAAATCATTAATCGATTTAAAAATTTAGAAAGTTGTTTAAATCGTTTATATGTGCAAAAAGTCTGATGGTTGCCCAAAGGATTGGCAGTCGTTGATCGTCCAATCCGCGTAGGGGTGCGATAGTGGCCGCCGGCATGCCGTCCGTGACATCGGGCGGAGCCTATGCCACATTTTGTACCTAATTTGTCCTGCAAAAGCCCCTTCTCTACGAAAGAAGGGACAGCTCATGAGGGAGCCGCTTGAAATGGCAACAATCGCGCTTGTCGATGACGACCGCAACATTCTGACTTCGGTGTCGATTGCCCTCGAATCGGAGGGCTACCGCGTCGAGACCTATACGGATGGGGCGTCAGCGCTGGAAGGCCTGGCGGCGCGGCCGCCGAATCTCGCCATCCTCGACATCAAGATGCCGCGCATGGACGGCATGGAGCTGTTGCGCCGGATGCGCCAGAAATCCGACCTGCCGGTGATTTTCCTGACCTCGAAAGACGACGAGATCGACGAGCTGTTCGGCCTCAAGATGGGCGCCGACGACTTCATCCGCAAACCGTTTTCGCAGCGTCTTCTGGTCGAGCGGGTGCGCGCGGTGCTTCGCCGCACCAGCGCCCGCGAGGCGGCGGCCAAGGCGCCCAGCCAGCAGGCCCGCTCGCTGGAACGCGGCCAGCTGGTCATGGACCAGGAGCGGCACACCTGCACCTGGAAGGGCGAGCCGGTGACGCTTACCGTGACGGAGTTCCTGATCCTGCATTCGCTGGCGCAGCGTCCCGGCGTGGTAAAAAGCCGTGATGCGCTGATGGATTCGGCCTATGATGAACAGGTCTATGTCGACGACCGCACCATCGACAGCCACATCAAGCGGCTGCGCAAGAAGTTCAAGGCCGTCGACGATGACTTCGAGATGATCGAAACCCTTTACGGAGTCGGATACCGGTTCCGCGAGGCTTGATTTCAGCGGGAGCTGCTATTCGATGGCAGTGGACGTAGAGCGGAGCAGAAGGGCGGGCGCTGCCAGGCGCCCGTCGAGGATTCTGCCCGCATTCCTGTCGAAGATCACCGTGCCGATGCGCCGGTTCCTCGGCCATCACATCTTTTCCAGCCTGACCCGGCGCATCCTGTTCCTCAACCTTGCCGGCCTCGCCGTCCTGGTCACCGGCATTCTCTACCTCAACACCTTCCGCGACGGGCTGATCGATGCCCGTGTCGAAAGCCTGATGACGCAGGGCGAGATCATCGCCGGCGCGATCGCGGCGTCGGCGACGGTCGAAACCGATTCGATCAGCATCGATCCGGAAAAGCTGCTGGAGCTGCAGGCCGGCGAAAGCCTCGGACCCGGCTCCGACCAGCTCGACAATCTGGATTTCCCGATCAATCCGGAGCGCGTCGCGCCGGTGCTGAGAAGGCTGATCTCGCCGACGCGCACGCGCGCCCGCATCTACGATCGCGACGCCAACCTGCTGCTCGATTCGCGCCATCTCTATTCGCGTGGCCAGATCCTGCGCTACGACCTGCCGCCGGTCGAGGAAGAGGAGCCGGACCTCCTTGAGCGGGTGCAGAAATTCGTCTTCGACTTCTTCCGCAACACCGACCTGCCGGTCTACCACGAACAGCCGGGCGGCAATGGTGCGGCTTTCCCCGAAGTGGTCAAGGCGCTGACCGGCAGCCCATCGACCATCGTGCGGATCAGCGAGCAGGGCGAGCAGATCGTTTCGGTGGCCGTGCCGATCCAGCGCTTCCGCGCCGTGCTTGGCGTGCTGATGCTATCGACCGAGGGTGGCGACATCGACAAGATCGTCGCCGCCGAACGCAAGGCGATCCTGCGCGTCTTCGGCATCGCCGCACTCGTCACCGCCATCCTGTCGATGTTGCTCGCCTCGACCATCGCCAATCCGCTGCGGCGGCTGTCGGCGGCCGCCGTCAGGGTGCGGCGCGGCGTCAAGAACCGCGAGGAAATCCCCGACTTTTCCGACCGCCAGGACGAGATCGGCAATCTGTCGATCGCCGTGCGCGACATGACGAATGCGCTCTATGCGCGCATCGAGGCGATCGAAAGTTTCGCGGCCGACGTCTCGCATGAGCTGAAGAACCCGCTGACGTCGCTGCGCAGCGCCGTGGAGACCTTGCCGCTGGCCAAGAACGACAATTCGCGCGGCCGGCTGATGGAGATCATCCAGCACGATGTCCGCCGGCTTGACCGGCTGATCACCGACATTTCCGACGCCTCCCGGCTCGACGCGGAGCTCGCGCGGGAAGACGCCGGGACCGTCGACCTGAAGAAATTCATCACCGATCTCGTCGCCGTGTCGCGTGAGGCGACGCGCAACAAGAAGGCGGTCGAGATCGAGTTCAAGGTCGCCAAGCTGCCGCAAGGCGTCAAAGGCTATCTCGTCACCGGCCACGATCTCAGGATCGGCCAGGTCATCACCAATCTGATCGAGAATGCCCGCTCCTTCGTGCCGGAAGACCATGGCCACATCGCCATTTCGCTGGCGCGCGCCGGCAAGGTCAACATCGTCACCGTCGACGACAACGGCCCCGGCATTCGGGCTGACAATATCGACCGCATCTTCGAACGCTTCTACACCGACCGGCCGGCCGGCGAGGCCTTCGGCCAGAATTCAGGCCTCGGCCTGTCGATCAGCCGGCAGATCGTCGAGGCGCATGGCGGCACGCTGACGGCCGAGAACATCCCGGGCACCAAGCCCGGCGAGATCAAGGGCGCGCGCTTCGTCGTCACCTTGCCGGCCGAAGGCTGATCCGGCCCGAATACGATCATGCCCGATGCCGCCGCGAAGCCTGAAAACATCCACGGAACCGCGATCCTGATCGGCGAGCGCGGCGTCCTCATCACCGGGCCGTCCGGCGCCGGCAAGACGACGCTGGCACTGGTGCTCATCGACCATTGCCGGGCGCGCGGACTTTTCTCACGGCTGATCGGCGACGACAGGCTGCTGGCCGCGGCCCACGCCGGGCGACTGGTCTGTCGCGTGCCGGCGACCATCGCCGGCCTCGCCGAAGTGCCTGGGTTCATGCCGCGCCCGCTGCCATTCGAAGCGGGCGGCGTAATCGACCTGCATGTGCGGCTGGTGCCGAAGGCGGAGATGGCCCGTTTCCAGGAGGAAATCAGCGAGCCGGTCGCAGGCTGCCCGGTGCCGCGTATTGACCTTGCCGAGCGCAACGCCGCCACGGCCTTGCCGGCGGTGATGGCGCGGTTGTCCATCGCGCCTTTTTTATGATCCGGTCCGGATTTTTTGTTGCAATGCGTCAAAATGGCCCGGGCCGGCGCAATTTTGGGCTTGTCAACGCGCCTCGCGTCGACAAGATAGCGCTCCCGCCGCCTGGAATGGCTGGCGAGCATAAAATGCGTCTGTGAAGCGGCGATGACGGGAGCCACCAACGAATGATCGGACTCGTGCTTGTAACGCACGGTCAACTGGCCACCGAGTTCCGACATGCCGTGGAACATGTCGTCGGGCCACAAGACAATTTCGAAACCGTGGCGATCGGTGCCGATGACGATATGGAGCAGCGCCGCCGCGACATCGTCGACGCCGTGGCGCGCGTCGACACCGGGGCTGGCGTCATCGTTTTGACCGACATGTTCGGCGGCACGCCTTCAAATCTCGCCATTTCGGTGATGGAATCCGGCCGCACCGAGGTGATTGCCGGCATGAACCTGCCGATGCTGATCAAGCTTTCCTCGATCCGCAAGGGCGACAACATGGCCGCCGCGCTCGACGAGGCGCAGGCGGCCGGGCGCAAATACATCAACGTGGCCAGTCAGCTCCTGAGCAGCAAATGACCGCGCTGTCGCCGGAGAAAGACCAGGTCGTGCGCGAGTTCCCGATCGTCAACCAGCGCGGCCTGCATGCGCGCGCCTCGGCGAAGTTCGTCCAGGTCGCCAGCGGCTTCGACGCCACGGTCGATGTCGAGAAGGACGGCGTCAAGGTCGGCGGCACTTCGATCATGGGGCTGATGATGCTGGCAGCGAGCCCCGGCTATTCGATCCGCGTCTCCGCCAGCGGGCCGGAAGCCTTGCAGGCGATGGACGCGCTGGAGCAGCTGGTCGCTTCGCGCTTCGGCGAGGAAAGCTGACGGCGCCTTGCCTGGCTGCCGGCGGCGGCTTTCCAGGAAATGCTGACGCCGCCCCGCAAGGACATGCACGAATAAAGATTTCTTTATATCCCATTGTCGTTTGACGGCCGATCTGCTAGTCAGGCCGGCAATTCGCGCCCCTCCATGTGCCTTCCGGCGCGGGCGCGTGCCACTGACATTTCACACCGGAGCACTGCCATGACGGGTAGCAAGGACTATGTGGTCGCCGACATCTCGCTTGCCGGCTGGGGCCGCAAGGAGATCGAGATCGCCGAAACGGAAATGCCGGGCCTGATGGCCTGCCGCGAGGAATTCGGCGACAAGAAGCCGCTCAAGGGCGCGCGCATCACCGGCTCGCTGCACATGACGATCCAGACGGCGGTGCTGATCGAAACGCTGAAGGCGCTGGGCGCCGACATCCGCTGGGCCTCGTGCAACATCTTCTCGACCCAGGACCACGCGGCGGCGGCGATCGCCGAAGCCGGCATCCCGGTGTTCGCCATCAAGGGCGAGACGCTCGAGGATTACTGGGACTACACCGACAGGATCTTCCAGTGGACCGATGGCGGTACCTCCAACATGATCCTCGACGATGGCGGCGACGCCACCATGTACATTCTGATCGGCGCCCGCGCCGAAGCCGGTGAGGACGTGCTGTCCAACCCGGGCAGCGAAGAGGAAGAGATCCTGTTCGCCCAGATCAAGAAACGGCTGAAGGCCTCGCCGGGCTTCTTCACCAAGCAGAGGGAAGCGATCCGCGGCGTCACCGAAGAGACGACGACCGGCGTCAACCGGCTCTACCAGTTGCAGAAGAAGGGCCTGCTGCCGTTCCCGGCCATCAACGTCAACGACTCGGTGACCAAGTCGAAGTTCGACAACAAGTATGGCTGCAAGGAATCGCTGGTCGACGGCATCCGCCGCGGCACCGACACCATGATGGCCGGCAAGGTCGCGGTGGTGTGCGGCTATGGCGACGTCGGCAAGGGCTCGTCGGCCTCGCTGAAGGGCGCCGGCGCCCGCGTCAAGGTTACCGAGGTCGATCCGATCTGCGCGCTGCAGGCGGCGATGGACGGCTTTGAGGTCGTCACGCTGGAAGACGCCGCTCCCACCGCCGACATCGTCATCACCACCACCGGCAACAAGGATGTCGTCACCCTCGACCACATGCGCTCGATGAAGGACATGGTGATCGTCGGCAATATCGGCCACTTCGACAACGAGATCCAGGTGGCGTCGCTGCGCAATTTGAAATGGACCAACGTCAAGCCGCAGGTCGACATGATCACCTTCCCGGACGGCAAGCGGATGATCCTGTTGTCGGAAGGCCGGCTGCTCAATCTCGGCAACGCCACCGGCCATCCGAGCTTCGTCATGTCGGCCTCGTTCACCAACCAGGTGCTGGCGCAGATCGAGCTCTACAGCAAGCCCGGCCAGTACCAGAACCAGGTCTACGTGCTGCCGAAGCACCTCGACGAAAAGGTCGCGCGCCTGCATCTCGGCAAGCTCGGTGCCCGGCTAACCGAACTGTCCGGCGAACAGGCCGCCTATATCGGCGTGACGCCGCAGGGGCCGTTCAAGCCGGAACACTACCGCTATTAACCAAGGCGAAAATTCCTACCACATATTGAAGCCGGGCGATTGACTTTTCGCCCGGCTTTATTTTTGCGCCGATTGATTCTTCACGCCGATTCCAGCAAGCGCTATGTTGTGATTCGCGGTTCGGGGACGAGGGACGGCGCACGCATCAGGGCGGTCTTGCATTCAGGCGGCGAAGAGGACCAAGACATGCCGGGGGAAAACCCGCGTCAGGCGGGACAGGCCGTTTCCGGCGGCCATGACGATTCGACAATGACCGGCCCCGCCGTTGCGGGCGGGCGGTTGTCATGGCGTGCCGGAGCACGCATCAGGGCATTTCTTGCCACCTCGGTGCTTTCCGGTCCGCTGCTTGTATTTGCCGCGCATGCCGAACCCGATGTCGCGCAAAAGGCCGGACTGGGGGTCAGCGCGGTTGAGGTCATGCAAATGGCCATGTTCGCCGGGGTCATGGGCGCGGCACTCGTCTCGGCGATCTTCCTGATCCGCGAAAGGGCCCGCACCTCGGCGCAGAATGCCGAACTCAGGACCCGCATAGCCGACGTCAACGCGGCGCTGCAGCGCTCGGAAGCGCTGCTCAACCTGCGCGACCAGCGCGTTGTCGTCTGGGCCTCGGAGAACAAGAAGCCCGAGCTCCTCGGAACCTTGCCGGTGGAGAGCGGCGCCCCCGAGGACCGGGCCGCCTTCCTCGCCTTCGGCCGCTGGCTGATGCCGCGCTCGGCGGCGGCGCTCGAGCATGCCGTGGCCGCCTTGCGCGAGCAGGCCAGGGCCTTCGATCTCGTCATCGAAACGCAGGCCGGGGTGCCGCTCGAAGTCTATGGCCGCAAGAGCGCGGCGCATGTGCTGGTGCGTTTCGTCTCGCTGTCGGAAACGCTGCGCAGCCAGGCGAGGCTCAAGATCGAGAACCAGCGGCTCGGCGCCGTCTACGACACCATGCTCGGACTGCTCGACGCGCTGAAGATGCCGACATGGCTGCGCGCGGCCGACGGGCGGCTGAAATGGGTCAACCGCGCCTATGCCGAGGCGGTCGAGGCGCCAAACGCCGAAGCCGCGGTTCGCGACGCCAAGGAATTCCTTGGCGGCCAGGCGCGCGAGACGATCGCCGAACAGCACAAATCGCGCCCGATCTTCGAGCAGACGCTGTCGACCGTGATCGAGGGCGACCGTCGTGTGTTCGCGGTGACCGACTTCGCCGGCACCGACGGCTCGGCCGGGCTTGCCTGCGACACCAGCGCCACCGAAACCATCCGCGGCGAATATGAACGCACGGTCCGAAGCCACGCCGACACGCTCGACCAGCTCAACACGGCGGTTGCGATCTTCGACACCGACGAGAAGCTGCGCTTCTTCAACCAGGCGTTCCAGAAGTTGTGGAACCTCGACAGTGGCTTCCTGCACAGCGCCCCGGACAACGCCCTGTTGCTCGACCGGCTGCGCAGCGAAGGCAAGATCGCCGAGCAGCCCGAATGGCGGCGCTGGAAGGAGGGCTTGCTCAGCGCCTACCGCGCGGTCGAATCGCAGGAGCATTGGTGGCATCTGCCCGACGGCAAGACGATCCGCGTGGTCGCCAACCCGCAGCCCAAGGGCGGCGTGACCTGGGTATTCGAGAACCTGACCGAGAAGATGGACCTCGAAAGCCGATACCAGACGGCGGTCCGGGTCCAGGGCGAGACGCTGGACAACCTTGCCGAGGGCGTGGCGGTGTTCGGACCCGACGGGCGGCTTCGCCTGTCCAACCCCGCATTCGTCGCTCTGTGGGGCCTGAGCCAGGACGTGGTCAAGCCCAACGTCCATGTCCAGGCGATCCGCGATTTGTGCGACCAGCGCGCCGCGGACAGCCCGTGGGGCGGGTTCGTCGCTGCCATCACCGGCTTCGACGACGAGCGTCGCGACCGCCATGGCCAGACCGAGCTCACCAACGGCACCGTGCTGCGCTATGCCGTCATCCACCTGCCCAACGGCCAGGTGATGATGACCTTCGTCGACGTCACCGACAGCGTCAATGTCGAGCGGGCCCTGAAGGACAAGAACGAGGCGCTGGAGAAATCCGACCAGCTGAAGAACGATTTCGTGCAGCACGTTTCCTACGAGCTGCGCTCGCCGCTGACCAACATCATCGGCTTCACCGAGCTTCTGTCGCTGCCGGCGACCGGACCGCTGACGCCGAAGCAGCGCGAATATGTCGAGCATGTCGGCTCATCCTCTTCGGTGCTGCTCACCATCGTCAACGACATACTCGACTTGGCGACGGTCGACGCCGGCATCATGCAGCTGGACATTTCCGAAGTCAGCGTCGAGCGAACCATCGCGGCAGCATCCGAGCTGGTCGCCGAGCGGCTGGAGGAGCATTCGATCAAGCTCAAGGTCGATGCGGCGGCGGCGCCGAAAAGCTTCCACGGCGACGAGACCCGCATCCGCCAGATTCTCTACAACCTCTTGAGCAACGCCGCCAACTACGCGCCGGAGGCAAGCACGGTCACGCTTGCCTGCCGCCAGTTGGCAGAGGGCGTGGAATTCTCCGTCCATGACGACGGCCCAGGCATGCCGCCGGACGTGCTCGATTCGGTGTTCCGGCGCTTCGAGCCGAGGACCAATGGCGGGCGCCGGCGCGGTGCAGGCCTTGGCCTGTCCATCGTCAAGAGCTTCGTCGAATTGCATGGCGGCAGCGTCCGCATCCAGACCGGCAGGGACAGCGGCACCACGGTCATCTGCACATTCCCCGACGCGCCTTCGGGCATCCGCGCCGCGGCCGAGTAGCGCGCTTCATGGCAGGGCTGGAGCGCTTTCTCGCCGACGAGGCCGCGACCGCAAGGCTCGGCGAGGATCTCGCCACGGTGCTGCGCCCCGGCGATGTGCTGGCGCTGAAGGGCGATCTCGGCGCCGGCAAGTCGACGCTGGCACGGGCGCTGATCAGGGCGCTGGCCGACGATACGGCCCTCGACGTGCCGAGCCCGACCTTCACGCTGGTGCAGAGCTACGACACGCGCGTACCCGTGCATCATTTCGATCTCTACCGCCTATCTTCGGCGTCCGAACTCGACGAACTCGGCTTCGACGATGCGCTGGCGCAAGGGGCAGCGCTGGTCGAGTGGCCGGAACGGGCCGAAACCCAGATGCCGGCAAGCACGCTCTGGATCGAACTCGTCCATCAGGGCGAGGGCCGCCGGGCAAGCCTGTCGGGGCAAGGTGCCGCCATCGAGCGCGCGGCACGGTCGATGGCGATGCGCGACTTTCTCGACTCGGCCGGATGGGGTGAGGCGAGCCGCCGCCATTTCGTCGGCGACGCTTCGGCCCGCTCGTATGAGATCGTCTCGCGCGCCGGCCTTGCGCCGCGCGTGCTGATGAATTCGCCACGACTGGTGCTGGGGCCGCCAGTGCGTGACGGCAAGCCCTATGCCGTGATCGCCCATTCCGCGCAATCCGTCACGGCCTTCGTCGCCATCGACAGGGCTTTGCTGGCCGCCGGCGTCTGCGTGCCGGAAATCCATGCCGAGGATCTCGAGCAGGGCTTCTTGCTGCTTGAGCATCTCGGCTCAGAGGGGTTTTTGGGCAGCGACGGCGAGCCGGTCGCCGAGCGCTACGCGGCGGCTGCCGAACTGCTGGCCATGATGCATGGCAAGGCTTGGCCCGAGCGGATGCAGGCAGCGCCCGGCATCTTCCACGACGTGCCGCCCTTCGACCGCGACGCGGTGATGATCGAGGCCGAGCTGCTGGTCGACTGGTATGTGCCGATGGTCACCGGAGGCCCGGCAAGCGAGGCCCTGCGGGCCGGCTACACCAGGGAATGGAACGCGGTTCTCGACCGGCTCGCGGCCAGCGAGTACACGCTGATGCTGCGCGACTTCCATTCACCTAACATCATCTGGCGCGGCGAGCGTTCCGGGCACGACCGCCTCGGCATCGTCGACATCCAGGACGCGCTGATCGGCCCCGCCGCCTATGACGTCGCCTCGCTGGCGATGGATGCCCGCGTCACGATATCGCCCGACATCGAGAAGCGGACGCTCGAGGCCTACATCGCGGCGCGCCACGCGGCCGGCGGCTTCGACGAAGACGCGTTCGTCGAGGCCTATGCCATCATGGCGGCGCAGCGCAATTCGAAGATCCTCGGCATTTTCGTGCGGCTCGAGAAGCGCGACGGCAAGCCATTCTACCTCAAGCACCTGCCGCGCATCCGCGACTATCTAAGGCGGGCACTGGCGCATCCGGCACTTGCCGGGTTACACGCCTTCTATGTCGCCCATGGCCTGCTGGAAGAACGACCGCTGTGACCGCTAACCCCAAGACAGCGATGGTGCTTGCCGCGGGGCTTGGAAAGCGCATGCGGCCGATCACCGACACGATGCCGAAGCCGCTGGTGAAAGTCGCCGGCAAGACGCTGCTCGACTGGGGGCTGGACAGCCTGGCCATGGCCGGCGTCGAGAGCGCTATCGTCAACGTCCATTACCTTCCCGAGCAGATCGTCGCTCATGTCGCCGCACGGCGGGCGCCGAAAATCCTCATTTCCGATGAGAGCGAAGCCTTGCTCGATTCGGCCGGCGGCATCGTCAAGGCGCTGCCGGAGCTGGGCAAGGGTGCCTTTTACATCATCAATGCCGACACATTCTGGATCGATAGCGGCCAGCCCAGCCTCGAGCGCCTTTCCCTTGCATGGGACGGCTCGAAAATGGATATTCTGCTGATGCTAACCGATCTCGATTCAGCGACCGGACACTGCGTCGGCACGGATTTCCTGATGGCGCTGGATGGCGCCCTACGCCGATCGAAGGGCGATCCGGCCGGGGTGATCTATGCCGGGGCGGCGATCATTCATCCGCGCATCTTCAAGGACGCCCCGGCAGGACCGCACTCGCTCAACGCCTATTTCGATACGGCCATCGCCGCTGGCCGCCTGTTCGGCATGAAGATGCAAGGCCACTGGATCACCGTCGGCACGCCCGACGCTATTCCGCAGGCTGAAGCGGCGGTCGCCGGCGCCCTCACCGAGTCGCAATGAGCGGCTCGCGCCGCGTCTTCTCGATACCATCAGGAGCGCCGTTTCTGTCGACGCTGGCGGAGGCGTTGCTGGCCGGCCGGCTGGTTCCCGGGTTTCGTTTCGACGGCGACCCACTGGCACTGGCCGACGTCACCATCTATGTGCCGACCCGCCGTGCCGCACGGGCGCTGCGCGGCGCCTTTGTCGACCATCTGGGCGGCCGCTCGGCGATCCTGCCGGTGGTGCGCCCGCTCGGCGAGTTCGACGAGGACGAGGCCGCTTTCGATGCCGAGGCGGCTTTGGCCATCGATCTGGCGCCGCCGATCGCTGCGCAGGAGCGCCTGCTCTTGCTGGCGCCGCTGGTGCGGCTGTGGAAGAGCCATCTGCCGGCGGCGGTCGCTGCCCGTTTCAACGAGGAGATCGTCATTCCGGCCTCGGCCGCCGATGCGATCTGGCTGGCGCGCGACCTTGCCCGGCTGATGGACGAGATCGAGACCGAGGGCACGGACTGGGCCAAGCTCGCCACGCTGGTGACCGGCAATCTCGCCGGCTGGTGGCAGGTGACGCTGGATTTTCTCGGTATCGTCACCGACAACTGGCCGAAGCTGCTGGAAGAGCGCCAGAGCTCGAACCCGGCCGCGCATCGCAGCGCGCTGATCCGGCTGGAGGCGGCGCGGCTGAAACGCAATCCGCCGGCCGGACCGGTGATCGCCGCCGGCTCGACCGGCTCGATCCCGGCGACGGCCGAATTGCTGGCCGCGATCGCCAGCCTGCCCAACGGCGCCGTCGTGCTGCCCGGCCTCGACACCAGGCTGGACGAGGCGTCCTTCGCCGCACTTTCGGCGCCCGGCGCGCGCCCGGCCCTGCTTGGGCACCCGCAATACGGCCTGGCGAAGCTGATCAACGGCGTCGGCGTGCTGCGGGCGGATGTCGAGGAGATCGCCGCCGCGGACCGGCCGCTGGCACTGCGCGCGGCCTTGGTCGGCGAGGCGCTGCGACCGGCCGAGACCACCGAGCTCTGGACCGAGACGCGCCTTGCTTTCGAAGCCGGCGATATCGCCGAGGCCCTGGCCGACGTGACCCTGGTGGAGGCCGCCAGCGAACGCGACGAGGCCGTGGCGATCGCGGTGGCGCTCAAGCGTGCCGTCGAGCAGCCCGGCCGGCGCGCCGCTCTTGTCACCGGCGACCGCGCGCTGGCGCGCCGCGTTTCGGCTGAACTCAAACGCTTCGGCGTCATCGCCGACGATTCCGGCGGCACGCCGCTCATCAACACGCCAGCGGCCAGCATGCTGAGGCTGGCGCTGCAGGCCGTTTTCCGGCCGGGTGACCCGGTTGGCCTCTTGTCGCTGCTCAAGCACCCGCTGCTCGGTCTCGGCCTCGAACGCGCTGATGTCCGCCACGCGGCGCAGATCGTCGAACTGGTGGCGTTGCGCGGCGGCACCGGACGCCCCGACGCCGCTTCGCTCGTCGACCTCTTCGAGGCCCGGCTCTCTAGCCTTGGCGACAGCCGACCGCCCTTCTGGTTTTCTCGCCTGACGGTGCGCGGCATCGACAATGCACGGGATGTGCTCAATCGTCTCGTGGCCGCACTCTCGCCGCTGACCGCCTTTCGTGGCGAGCGCGACGCCGATCTCGCCGCGCTGACGCGGGAGAGCATCGTCGCGCTGGAAAACCTCGGCCGGGCAGTGGATGGCAGCCTCGCCCATCTCTATGCCGGCGATGCCGGCGAAAAACTCGCCGAACTGTTGCGCGGCCTGGTCGCTGCTTCGGCGCCGTTCTCCTTCGCGGCAGTCGAATGGCCCGACGTGATGGAGGCGCTGATGGCGCCGGAAACGGTCAAGCCGGCACAGGGCACCGATCGCAACATCGCCATCTGGGGCGCGCTGGAAGCCCGCTTGCAGAGCGTCGACACGCTGGTCATCGGCGGGCTCAACGAAGGCGTGTGGCCGCGTAAGCCGGAAGGCGACCGCTTCATGTCGCGGCTGATGAAGACCGGTATCGATCTGGAACCACCGGAACGGCGCATCGGCCTTGCCGCGCATGACTTCCAGATGGCGATGGGGGCGCGAAAGGTCGTGCTGACGCGGTCGGCCCGTTCCGGCGACGCACCGGCGGTGCCGTCGCGCTGGCTGCAGCGCCTGCTCACCTTCATCGGCATGGAGCATGCGGCGCCGCCCTTGCGACGCGGCGACGAGTTGCTGACCTGGGCGCGCGCGCTCGACGCCGGCGAAAAGCAGGATTTTGCGCCTCGGCCGCAACCGAGGCCGCCACTCAGCGTCCGGCCGCAGCAATTCTCGGTCACCGAGATCGAGACGCTGCGCCGCGACCCCTATGCGATCTACGCCAGGAAAATCCTCGACCTGAAGCCGCTCGATCCGGTGATCCGCGACCCGGGCGCAGCCGAGCGCGGCACGTTGTTTCACGCCATCCTGCATCTGTTCTCGCGCCGCGTACTGGACCCGCGCGAACCCGGCGCCCTGGACGGCCTCATCGAAGCCGGCCGCGTCAGCTTTGCCGAGGCCGCGCTGCCGCCCGACGTCGAGGCGGTATGGTGGCCGCGCTTCGAAAAACTCGCCGCCAACATCATCGGATGGGAGCAGACCCGCGCCGATGCGGTGGCAAGGCGGCATTCGGAGGAGCGCGCCGAGAAGACCACCGTCGGCCGCACCGGCGTGACGCTGTCCGGCTATGCCGACCGCGTCGACCTGCTGGCCGGCGGCATGGCCGACATACTCGACTACAAGACCGGCTCCTCGCCCTCCAAAGCGCAGGCGCACACGCTGCTGGCGCCGCAGCTGGCGTTGGAAGGCGCGCTGCTCAGGCGCGGCGCGTTCAGGGATCTTGGCGCCCGCGAGCCGTCGCAGCTTGCCTTCGTCAGGCTGAAGCCGAATGGCGACGTGTTCGAGGAATCGATCCTCGAATATAACCGCAAGCCCAGGACCGCCGCCGATCTCGCCGAAGAGGCCTGGGCGCGGCTAGAAAACCTGCTCTTCCACTATGCCGACCCGACGACCGGCTATCTGTCGCGCGCGCTGCCCTTCCGCGAGGGCGAGGCGGACGGCGACTACGACCATCTGGCGCGCGTGCTCGAATGGTCGGCCGGCGGCGACACCAACGACGAGGCGGGGGAGGCATGAAGAGGGCCTACCCGATCCCGAGCGACACCGCCGCCAGCCAGCAGCGCGCCTCGGACCCACTGAATTCGGCCTGGGTGTCGGCCAATGCCGGCTCCGGCAAGACGCATGTACTGGCGCAGCGCGTCATCCGGCTTCTGTTGCGCGGCACCGATCCGTCGAAGATCCTGTGCCTGACCTATACGCGCGCCGCCGCCGCCAATATGTCGAACCGGGTGTTCTCGACGCTTTCCGAGTGGACGGCGCTCGGCGACACGGAACTGGCGACACGGATCGAAGCAATGGACGGCCGAGGGGCGGCCGATCGCGACACGATGCGCCGGGCGCGACGGCTGTTCGCCGAGGCGCTGGAGACGCCGGGCGGGCTGAAGATCCAGACCATCCACGCCTTCTGCGAATCGGTGCTGCACCAGTTCCCGCTGGAAGCCAACATTCCGGCGCATTTCGAAATGCTCGATCCGCAGATGGAGGCGTCGCTTTTCGCCACCGCACGCCGCGACATGATTTCGGGCACCACCGCTGGCGACGCCGGACTGGCAGAGGCTTTTGCCACCGTGCTGGAGCGTGGCGGCGAAGCCGGTCTCGACGCGCTGCTTGCCGAGATCGTGCACAAGCGCGACGGCTTGCGCGCCTTCATCGGCGCGCTTGGCCGTGACGGGCTGGGCTTCCAGCCGCTGTTCGACGATTTCCGGTTCCGCGCCGGAGAAACGGCCGAAGGCATAGCCGCCTCGGCCTGGCCGCTGCCGGGCTTCCTGCCCGACTATTTTGCCGGCTTCGCCCAGGCTGCCGAAGCCACCGACGCCCGCACGGTCTTGAACAATCTGCTGCCCTATGCCCGTGCCGCCTTTGCCGAGAAAGATCCGATCCGCCGGCTGCAGATGCTCGGCAAGGCCTTCCTCAAGGCGGATGGCGACCCCTATGATCCGGCAAAAGCATTCAAGAAGGCGTTGCTCGACCGGCTGCCCGACCTTCCAGAACGCTATCTGGCGGCCGTCAATGCCATCCTCGAGGTTTCGGACAGGTTGGCGCTGTTCCGGATGCTGGAAGGCACGTGCGCCGCGCTGACGATCGCCGGCTGGCTGATCGCCCGCTACGAGCAGCTGAAGCGCAGCCGCGGCTTCCTCGATTTCAACGATCTCATCACCCGCACAGTCAGCCTGCTGGCGCGGCCGGATGCCGGGCCCTGGGTGCAATACAAGCTCGACCAGGGCATCGACCATATCCTGCTCGACGAGGCGCAGGACACCAGCCCCGACCAGTGGGAGGTGGTGAAGCGGCTGACCGAAGAATTCTTTGCCGGGCTCGGCCAGCGCGAGACCGTGCAGCGCACGGTGTTTGCCGTGGGCGACGAAAAACAGTCGATCTATTCCTTCCAGGGTGCCGCCCCGGACTCCTTTGCCGACAGCCGGCTTTTGTTTGCCGGACGCGTGCGCGACGCGGACGCCTCGTTCGCCGATCTCAAGCTGACCTGGTCGTTCCGCTCGACCGACGACGTGCTTTCCGCCGTCGACCGCGTCTTCGCCGAACCGGGCGTGCGGCGCGGCATCAGCCACGATCCCGATCCGCTGAACCACAAGGCGATCCGCACCGACGCGCCCGGCTACGTCGAGGTCTGGCCGTCGATCGGCGCCGATGCGGTCGAGGAACCTGATGACTGGACCTTGCCGGTCAACCATGCCAGCGCGCCTGCGGTGCGCGTTGCCGAGCATGTCGCGGCGACCATCCAGAGCTGGCTCCGGGACGGCGAGATCATCGAAGGCAAGGGCAGGAAGCTGACGGCCGGCGACATTCTTGTGCTGGTGCGCAAGCGCGACCGCTTCGTCCATGCCTTGTCGCGCAGCCTGAAGAACCGGCAAATCCCGGTTGCGGGCGCCGACCGGCTGAGCCTGCCCGGCCATATCGCGGTCAAGGACCTGATCGCGCTCGGCCATTTCCTCATCCAGCCGGAGGATGACCTGTCGCTGGCCGCAGTGCTGCGCAGCCCGATCTTCGACGTGTCCGAGGAGCGGCTGTTTGCGCTGGCAGGCGGGCGGACGCCGGGACTGTCGCTGATCGGCTCGCTGAGACTGCATGCCGGCCAGGACGCCGCGCTGGCCGCCATCGTTAGCCGGCTCGATGCCTGGGCGCACGAGGCAGCGTTCAAGCCGGTGTTCGAATTCTATGCCGCGGCACTCGCCCGCGACGGACTGCGCAAGAAGATGATCGCGCGGCTTGGACCGGAGGCCGGCGATATTGTCGACGAATTCCTGAGCTTCTGCCTGGCCGAGGAGCGGACCGGCCTGCCGGGGCTGGAAGCCTTCCTGGCGACGCTGGAAAGCACCGGCCCCGAGATCAAGCGCGAGATGGACCAGACCCGCAACGAGGTGCGCGTCATGACGGTGCATGCCGCCAAGGGCCTGGAGGCGCCTGTCGTCTTCCTGGTCGATGGCGGCTCGGCGCCGTTCAGCGACCAGCATTTGCCAAGGCTGATGCCGTTCAATAGCTCGGGCGAGCATTTCGTCGGCAAGGGCTATCTCTGGCGCTCGGCCAGCGACGTCGCCAACGGCTTTTCGAAGGCAGCAGCAGCGCGTGCGCGCGAACTTGCCGACGATGAATACCGCCGGCTGCTCTATGTCGGCATGACGCGGGCCGAGGACCGGCTGATCGTCTGTGGCTATCACGGCAAGCGGGCGCCGAGCACCGGCACCTGGCATTCGATCGTCAGCCGCGCGCTGGTCGGCGCGCCGGAAAGCACTGAGCGCAAGCACCCAGCCACCGGCGAGCCCGTGCACCGCTTCCACATGACCAAGCTGCCGCCGGTGGGCATCGCGGCAACCGGAGAGAACAGGCCGGCGCAGCCGTTCGCGCCGTTGCCGGAGAGCCTGTTCCAGCCACTGCCGCCCTACGAGGACCTGCCGCGGCCGCTGTCGCCGTCCGGCGCCTCGGCACTGATCGACGAGGGCAAGGAAACCGTGGCCGACACGCGCTCGCCGGTGCTGGATGCGGAGGCGGAACCCGGTTTCGCTGTTATGCGCGGGCTGGCGCTGCACAAGCTTCTGCAAATGCTGCCCGGCATCGCCGAGGGCGAACGCCGGAATGCCGCGCAACGCTATCTGGCCCGCGCCGGCGCCGAATGGCCCCCCGCCGAGCGCGACAAGGCGCTGGCCTCGGTGTTCTCGATCCTCGCCGACCCGCGCTTCGCACCGCTGTTCGGCGCCTCTTCGCGCGCCGAGGTTTCGATCATGGGCAGCCTCGAGGTGAAGGGCAGGAAACGCTCCATCTCCGGCAAGATCGACCGCCTGGCAGTGACATCGGGCCGCGTGTCGATCGTCGACTACAAGACCAACCGGCCGGCGCCTGCGACGATTGCCGAGGTGCCGGCGGCCTATGTGCTGCAGCTCGCACTCTATCGCGCGCTGCTTCAACCGCTTTATCCCGGCCACGAGGTGTCGGCAGCTCTGCTGTTTACCGAGGCTCCCCGGCTGATCGAGCTGCCGCCGGCGGCCATGGATGATGCCCTTGCCCGACTCACGGGAGCGTGACACAAGAACTGCTTGAAGAAGGGCGCGACAACCACCACATTTGGTGCAACTGAATTTTCGAAAGGATTTCTGCATGGCCACCGTCAAGGTCGACAAGAGCAATTTCGAGGCCGATGTGCTCAACGCCAAGGAGCCGGTCGTGGTTGATTTCTGGGCCGAATGGTGCGGCCCGTGCAAGATGATCGCGCCGGCGCTCGAAGAGATCGCCACCGAACTCGGCGGCAAGGTCAAGATCGCCAAGCTGAACATCGACGAGAACCCGGAACTGGCGGCGCAGTTCGGCGTGCGCTCGATCCCGACCCTGATGATCTTCAAGGGTGGCGAACGCGCCGATATCAAGGTGGGTGCCGCGCCGAAGACCGCGCTGTCGCATTGGATCAACGGCAACCTCGCCTGAGCCAGTCAAAGTGTTTGAAGGACAAGCCCGGCCATCGCGCCGGGCTTTTTCTTTGGCGCCATCGCTCAATGCGCTCTGGCCCTCGCGCGCCGGTCGTCCATGTCTTCTGCTTGAAAGAGACAGGAGAACCCCATGACCGGATCCGCCAAGGCCACCGTCTTCATCGACAATGAGCGCGTCATCGTCACCGAATACCGCTTCCAGCCGGGCGACAACACCGGCTGGCATCGCCATGGCCACGACTATGTCGTCGTGCCGCTGATGGACGGCAAGGTGAAGCTGTTGACCAAGGACGGCGAATCCTTCGCCGAGATGAAGAAGGGCGCGCCCTATTTCCGCAAGGAAGGCGTCGAGCACGACGTCATCAACGCCAATGAGGGCGAATACGCTTTCATTGAGATCGAACTGAAATAACCACTCGCGGCCGCGCGATCACCAATCGGCGACACGATCGCCGCCGACGAATTGCGCGCTTTTCTCGGTGTATTCGAACAGCTCGATCTTCACGCCGTTGGGGTCGCGAATCCAGGCCTGCCAGGTGTCGTCGCAGGCATGTTTCTTGGCTGTGATGTCGACCCCCCTCGACTTTATGTGGGCGATCGCCGTGTCGATGCTTTCCACTTCAAGGCAGAAATGGTTGATCTGGTTCAGGTCGTTGTAGCGAGCCTCGTCTTTCTGGAACACCTCGACATGGCTGCGGCCGCCGCAATTGAGGTAGAAGCCAAAAACCTTGCCGTCGCGCAGGAAATTGAACTGGGTGTCCATGCCAAGCACGTCCCGATAGAAGCTTCGCGTCGCTTCCAGATCATGCGCAAAAATGCAGGCGTGAGCGAGTTGCTTTACCTTGATCATCACTGGCTCCTTGCGGTGATCGTCGCGCGCTCAGGCTGGCGGCGTGCCGTTCTCGGCCAATACGGCGCCGGCCAGGTACAATGAACCGCCGATCAGGATGCGCGGCGGCGGGCCGTCCCATGTATCGCGCAACAGCATCAGGGCGCTGGCGACAGAGCTTACCGGCTCAGCCGACAGACCGGCCTCGACGGCGCGAACGGCCAGTTCGTCATTCGGCACGCCGGCATCGCTCATGCTCACCGGCACCGTGTAGACATGCCGGACAAGGCCCTTGAAGGCACGAAAATAGCCGCTCTGGTCCTTGGTGTTGATCATGCCGGAGATCAGGAACAGCGGCCGCGGGTTCTTGTCCTCCTGCTCGGCCAGCGCTTCGGCGACGACGACGCCGGCGCCCGGATTGTGGCCGCCGTCGAGCCAGATATCGGCGCCCTTCGGCGCAAGCTCCGCCAGCCGGCCCTGCGCCAGCTTTTGCATGCGGCCCGGCCAGGCTACACTGGTCATCGCCTTCTCGGCTGCGCGGTGGCTGATCTCGAAACCCGCCGCCTTGACCGCGGCGATCGCGGCCGCCGCATTGGCGAACTGGTGACGCCCCGGCAGGCGTGGCGGCGGCAAGTCCATCAAGCCGTCCTCGTCCTGATAGACCATACGTCCGTTCTCCTCATAGGCGAGGAAATCCTGGCCGTAGACGAAGGTCGGGCAGTCGAGCCGCTCGGCGGTTTCGATCAGCACCTGGAGCGCCGTTTCGGTCTCCTGGGCGCCGATGACAACCGGGCAGCCGGGCTTGATGATGCCGGCCTTTTCGGCGGCGATCAGTTCGACCCGGTCGCCGAGATAGGCTTCGTGGTCGAGCGAGACCGGCATGATCACGGAT
Source organism: Mesorhizobium sp. LjNodule214 (assembly GCF_964252735.1). NCBI lineage: Bacteria > Pseudomonadati > Pseudomonadota > Alphaproteobacteria > Hyphomicrobiales > Phyllobacteriaceae > Mesorhizobium > Mesorhizobium sp. LjNodule214. The sequence goes on along the minus strand of NZ_CAXUPE020000001.1, from coordinate 966,603 downwards.
ACCGCCGGCCTGGCAATGACATTGGTGGCGTCGAAGCGGCCACCGAGGCCGACCTCGATGATGGCGGCGGCGGCCGGATGTTCGGAAAACAGGATGAAGGTGACGGCAGTGAGTATCTCGAAGACGGTTATCTTTTGGCCGCCATTGGCCTTGGCGACGCGGGCGATGGCCTCGGCGAAAACCTCGTCGTCGACCAGCCTGCCGCCGCCATCGGCGGCAAGACGGTAGCGCTCATGCCAGTTCACCAGATGCGGCGAGGTGTGCACGTGGACGAGATGGCCAGCGGCTTCGAGCAGCGCCCGCGAAAAGGCGGCGCATGAGCCCTTGCCGTTGGTGCCGGCGATGTGGATGACCGGCGGCAGCCGCTCCTGCGGATTGCCGAGACGCTCGAGCAACCGCGAAATGCGGTCGAGCGAAAGGTCGAAGCCTTTCGGGTGAAGCGCCATCAGGGCTTCGATTTCGCGGTCGGCGGCAAGCGTGGTCATAAAAGAATCCTAAGCGTGCGCGGAGTCTCGCGCAATCGCGGTTCGCGGCTAAGAATGTCGCGTCAGGCCTGAGGCCGCGTTTCCGGCTGGGCGAGCGCCGGCGGTAGGATTTCTGGCTCAAGCGGCTTCTGCTCTTCCGGCATCTTGAGCAGCATCTTCAACAGCCGCGAAATCGTCTGGCGCAATTCGAGCCTCGACACCACCATGTCCACCATGCCGTGCTCCATCAGATATTCGGCGCGCTGGAAGCCGTCGGGCAGTTTCTCGCGGATGGTCTGCTCGATGACGCGCGGCCCGGCAAAGCCGATCAGGGCACCGGGTTCGGCGATGTGGACATCGCCCAGCATGGCGTAAGACGCAGTGACGCCGCCGGTGGTCGGGTTGGTGAGCACGACGATATAGGGCAGGCCGGCCTCCTTCAGGCGGTCGACGCCGACCGTGGTGCGCGGCAGCTGCATCAGCGAGAGAATCCCTTCCTGCATACGGGCGCCACCGGAGGCGGCGAACAGGATCAGCGGCCGCTTGCGCTGCAAGGCGACCTCGAAGGCGTGCACAATGGCGTCACCGGCGGCCATGCCGAGCGAGCCGCCCATGAAGGCGAAATCCTGCACCGTGACCACCACCGGCAGGCCGTCGATGCTGCCCAGCGCATTGACGATGGCGTCCTCGAGGCCGGTCTTGGCCTTGGCGTCCTTCAGCCGGTCGGTGTAGCGCTTCTCGTCACGGAATTTTAGCGGATCCTGCATCACCTTGGGGTTTTCGAGCGTCTCGTATTTGCCGTCGTCGAGGAAGTATTTCAGCCGCTCCTTGGCCGAGATCTTCATGTGGTGGCCGGAGGACGGGATGACGAACTGGTTCTGCTCCAGGTCCTTGTGGAACACCATCTCGCCGGTTTCCGGATCCTTGATCCAGAGGTTTTCGGGCATGTCGGTACGGCGGCCGAGCATCGAATTGATCTTCGGGCGGACGTAATTGGTGATCCAGTTCATCGCTTCGGCTCCTGTCCTGGAAGAGACCTAGAGCAATTCCAGGAAAAGCGTGTGGCGGTTTTCCGTCCGGAATTGCGTAACAACAAATAGTCAGACTATTCGGCGGCAGCAAGGCGGGCCGAGCGCACGCCTTGCGACAGCCCGCTGACCAAAGTGGCGACCGCCTCGGCCGGGTCGGCGGTCTTTTCGCCCTTGGGTCCCAGCACATTGGCCACCGCATTGACGATCGCGGTGCCGACGACGACGCCGTCGGCATTGGCGCCGATGGTGCGCGCCTGCTCGGCGGTCTTGACGCCGAAGCCGACGCAGACTGGCAGGTCGGTGTGGCCCTTGATGCGCTTGACCGCCGCCGCAACCTTGCCGGTGTCCGCCAGTGCCGAACCGGTAATGCCGGTCATCGAGACGTAGTAGACGAAGCCGGAGGTGTTCTGCAGCACCTTGGGCAAGCGCTTGTCGTCGGTGGTCGGCGTCGCCAGGCGGATGAAGTTGATGCCGGCCTTGAGCGCCGGGATGCAGAGTTCCTCGTCCATCTCCGGCGGCAGGTCGACGACGATCAGCCCATCGATACCGCTGGCGATGGCGTCCTTGAGGAAGCGGTCGACGCCGTAGATGTAGATCGGGTTGTAGTAGCCCATCAGCACGATCGGCGTCTCGTTGTCGCCGGCGCGGAATTCCGCCGCCATTTGCAGCGTCTTGACCAGCGTCTGGCCGCCTTTCAACGCCCGCAGGCCCGCGGCCTGGATCGCCGGGCCGTCGGCCATCGGATCGGAAAACGGCATGCCCATTTCGATGATGTCGGCGCCTGCCTTCGGCAGCGCCTTCATGATCGACAAAGCGGTGCCATAGTCGGGGTCGCCGCTCATGAAATAGGTGACCAAAGCCGGGCGGCCTTCTGATTTGAGTTTCGCCATGCGGCGGTCGATGCGGGTGGTCATGATCAGATCTCCATGCCCAGCATCGAGGCCACCGTGTGCACGTCCTTGTCGCCGCGACCGGACAGGTTGACGATGACGATCTGGTCCTTGTCCATGGCGGGCACGATCTTGACCGCATGCGCGATGGCATGGGCCGATTCCAGCGCCGGGATGATGCCTTCGACGCGCGTCGTCAGCTGGAACGCGTCCAGTGCTTCATCATCGAGGATCGGCACATATTCGACGCGGCCACTGTCGCGCAGCCAGGAGTGCTCGGGGCCGACGCCCGGATAGTCGAGGCCGGCCGAGATCGAGTGGCCGTCCATGATCTGGCCATCGGCATTCTGCAAGAGATAGGTGCGGTTGCCGTGCAGCACGCCGGGCGCGCCGGCATTCATCGAGGCGCAGTGCTCGATGCCGTCGAGGCCGCGACCGCCGGCCTCGATGCCGATGATGCGGACCTGCCTGTCGTCGAGGAAGGGATGGAACATGCCGATGGCATTCGAACCGCCGCCGACGCAGGCGATGATGGTGTCGGGCAGCCGGCCTTCCTGCTCGAGGATCTGGGCGCGCGCCTCCGAACCGATGACCGACTGGAAGTCGCGGACCAGTTCCGGATAGGGATGCGGGCCGGCGGCGGTGCCGATCAGGTAGTAGGTGTCCTCGACATTGGTGACCCAATCGCGAAGCGCTTCATTCATGGCGTCCTTCAGCGTGCCGTGGCCGGCGGTCACCGGCCTGACTTCGGCGCCAAGCAGCTTCATGCGGAAGACATTGGGACTTTGGCGGGCGACGTCGGTGGCGCCCATATAGACGACGCACGGATAGCCGAAGCGCGCCGCGACCGTGGCCGAAGCGACGCCGTGCTGGCCGGCGCCGGTCTCGGCGATGATGCGCTTCTTGCCCATGCGCTTGGCGAGCAGGATCTGGCCGAGGCAGTTGTTGATCTTGTGCGAACCGGTGTGGTTCAGGTCCTCGCGCTTGAAATAGACCTTGGCGCCGCCCCCGAGACCCTTCGCCGAGGAAACCTCACGAAGATGCCTGGTCAGGCCTTCGGCGAAATAGAGCTTCGACGGCCGCCCGGCATAGTGGGTCGACAGGTTCTGTAGCTCGGCCTTGAAATCCGGATCGTTCTTGACCTCGTTCCAGTTCCGTTCCAGGTCGAGGATCAGCGGCATCAGCGTCTCGGCGACGAAGCGGCCGCCGAAGATGCCGAACATGCCCTGCTCGTCGGGTCCGGTGCGGAAGGAATTGGGTGTCGCCGGCTTGTCCATCGCCGATCTCCTGCATCTTGTCTTGAGCATGTCCTTGTCGGAAAACCGGTTCCCACTTTTCCGGGACATGTTTTGGTTTAGAGCACGCTCAGGCGGCGCGGTCGTCGCGCGCGGCCCTGACGGCCCGGAAAAACTGCTCGATCAGCGCCGGATCCTTGACGCCCGGCGCGCTTTCCACGCCCGAGGAAATGTCTATTCCGGGCGGATTGGCAAGCTGAAGGGCATCGCCGATATTGGCGGCATTGAGCCCACCGGAAAGCATGTAATCGACGCCGGCGTCAAGGCCGGCCAGAATGCGCCAGTCGAAGGCGACGCCATTGCCGCCCGGCAATTCCGAACCTTTCGGCGGCTTGGCGTCGAACAGGAAGCGGTCGGCGATGCCGATGAGGGGTTTTATCCGCTCGAGATCGGCGGCCTCGCTGACCGACAGTGCCTTCATGACCGACAAGCCATAGCGGGCCTTGAGCTGCGCCAGTCGCTCCGATGTTTCTGAGCCGTGAAGCTGCAGCATGTCGGGGTGCATTGCTTCGACGATCTCATCCAGGAACGCATCGCCGGCATCGACGGTGACGGCCACCGCTTTGGCCTTGCCGCTTGCCGCCTGGCGCAGGCGCCCTGCCTCCGCAGGATCGACATAGCGCGGGCTTTTGGCGAAGAAGATGAAGCCGACATGACTGGCGCCGCCGGCCAACGCCGCGGCCAATGCCTCATCGGTCTTCAACCCGCATATCTTGATGTCGAGCGCCATGGCGCGGGGATTGGCACGAAACAGCATAAGAGTCGAGAAAAAGCATGCTGTTTGCCGCCAGGCCAGAAAGCACTACCTTTCCCATAGGGACTACAGGCGGGAGCAAACGACCATGACAGACCAGAGCGTTGCCCAACTCAGGCAAAAGATCGCGCAGGCGCGCGAGGTCATCGCGCATCTGATGGACAAGGCAGCCTTCAACGGCGCCGAGGCGCACCGCGCGCTCGAATATTTTGGCGGCGACGCCTTCGAGCGGAATTTCCTGCCGTGGCCGCGCCAGGGCGATGAGGGCTTAAGGCCCGAGGAGTTGAACGCGGCGAATGACGATTGAGTGGCTGGCGAGGCCGGCCCGGACGCCCTAATCGAACACGATCGCCTGTAGCGCACCGCCATTGCGTTTCAGCCAGTCCTTGCAGCGCTCGGTGTCGGGGCAGAGCTGTTCGCACAGTTTCCAGAATTTCGGGCCGTGGTTCATCTCCTTGAGATGCGCCACCTCATGCGCGACGAGGTAGTTTATGACCGGCGCGGGCGCCATCATGATGCGCCAGGAGAAGGACAGATTGCCGTCGGACGTGCAGGAGCCCCAGCGGCTTGATGTGTCCTTGAAGCGGATCGCCTTGGCGCGCTTGCCGATCGCCGCACTGTGCTTGGCCACCAGGCGCTCGATCTCGCGCTTGGCCTCGCGCTTGAGATAATCGGCGATGCGGCGCGGCAGGTGCACGCGCTCGCCATGGACGATCAGCAGCGGCCCACGCTCGTCGCGCGACACGGTGACGGTGCCGCGTTTGGCCGGTTCATGGACGATGCGGTGCGCCACGCCGCGCACCGGGATCTTGATGCCGGGCCGCACCTGCGGCCTTGTCGGCACCTTGGCCAGCCGCTGCTCCAGCCAGTCCTGGTGGCGGTCGAGGAATTTTTCGACCTCGCCGCGGCGCAACCCCGGCGGCACGGTAATGCGCAGGCCCTGGCCGCCGGAATCGATGCGCAGCGTCAGCCGGCGGGCCCTGGCGCTCTCGACGATCTTGAGCGGCAGCGTGCGGCCGGCGACGCAATGCTCGCGCTCGACGACGGGCGCCGGCTTGGGTTTTGTCAGGTTGCGGAAGAAGCCGAAGGACATGGCTGGACGATACGCGATTCGAGGAAAACGACCAGTGGAGCGAAGCCGAAAAGAGAACAAAAAAGAAACGGCGCCGCTCGCGCGACGCCGTTTGTCATGCCGAGACCTGTCGCGCGGCCTCAGTCGTCAAGCAGGTTCGAACCCTTGCCTCGCTTGGTGGTCGTCGACTTGCTCGACTCAGTCGTCGTCGGGGCGGTCGACTTGTTGCGGTTGGCCATGAAGCGGTCGAACTCGTCCTGGTCCTTGGCGCGGCGCAGTTCGCGAGCGTAGTCGTCGAACTCGCTCAGCATCTCGTCGAGCTTGCGGCGCTCTTCGGCGAGGCGCTCAAGTTCCTTTTCGCGCCAGTCGTCGAAAGCGACGTTGCCGGTGCGGGCGGAGCCGTGGCCCCAGCGCGCGGCCTTGTCGGAACCGCGGCGGCAGCCGGCGAAGATACCGTCCGTGGCGCGGTTGACGTCGCGCTTGAAGCCGTCGAGCCGGTCGCCCCAGATGATGTAGGCGAGCATGGCGAAGCCGAGCGGCCAGAACACCATGAAGCCGATCACCATCAACGCGATGGTCGCCGGCGTCCAGGCCGGGCGGATCAATGCAGTCGTGTTCATTTTCTCCCAGTCCTTCCGTTGGAGACAGCCAGATCGGCTGCGTGGAATCGAAATGGGATGGGGAAAACGGCGATTCAAGACAGATCCGGCCAAAACCGGACAAAGGGCTGAAATGATTATTTCTTTTTGAGCATTTCGAGGAAAAGCACGGCCAGGCCGGCGACCAGGCCCCAGAACGCGGCGCCGACGCCGAACAGCGTCAGCCCGGAAGCGGTGACGGCGAAGGTGACGGTGGCGGCCATGCGCTCGCCCTCTTCCTTGAGCGCGATCGATAGCGCGTTGGCCAAAGGGCTCATCAGCGCCAGGCCGGCGACCAGCACGATCAGGCTTTGCGGCAGCACGGCGAAGATCGCCACCAGCGAGGCGCCGAACATGGCAAAGACCAGATAGGCCAGCGCATAATAGGGACCGGTCTTCCAGCGCTCTGCGGGATCCGGATGCACGTCCGGCCCGGTGCAGATCGCCGCCGAGATCGCCGCCAGGTTGGTGGTCGAGGCGCCGAAGGGCGCCGACAGCAGCGAAAACAGGCCGGTGACGCCGATCAGCGGGCCGGGTTCGGGATGGTAGCCGGCGGCGCGCAGCACGGCCAGGCCAGACAGGTTCTGCGAGGCCATGGTGACGAGGTAGAGTGGCAAGGCCAGCCCGATGATCGACGCGGCGCCGAAGTGCGGCGCAATCAGCGTCAGGGTCGACAGTTCCGGCACCGGCAGTCCGCCGACCCGGCCGGTGAGGAAGGCGGCGAGGCCGCCGCCGATCAGCACCGCCAGAACCGACAGCGCCGGTTTGAACAGGCGGATGACAAAAAATGTCCCGATCAGCGGCAGGATCAGCCAGGGATCGGCGGGAATGGTCTTGACCGCGCCGGTGGCGAAGCTGACGAGGATCCCGGCCAGCATGCCGGAAGCGACCGAGGCCGGGATCCTGGCGATCAGCAGGGTCAGCGGCTTGAACAGGCCGGTGGCGATCAAAAGAATGCCGGTGACCATGAAGGCGCCGACCGCATCATTTGTCGTAAAGCCGCTCGATGCCGCCATCAGCGCCAGGCCCGGCGTCGACCAGGCGGTGATGACGGGCATTTTCGTGCGCCAGGACAGCCACAGGCACTCGATCGCCATCGCCAGGCACAACGCCGTCACCCAGCTCGCGGTCTCGAGCTGCGTCGCACCGACAGCCTTGGCGGCGGCGATGACGACGGCCAGCGTGCCGCCAAAGCCGACGATTGCCGCGACGAAGGCGGATATCGGGATGGAAATGCGCATGACCTACCCTGCTCGCCGCACCATGTCGCCGACTGCCCGCAGCAGCATGTCGAGATCCTGGGGGCGGGACAGGCGATGGTCGCCGTCGGGGATGAGCGACAGCGTCACGTCATCGGCCGGCATCAGGGCGGCCAGCTTCAGCGTATGGCTTGACGGCACGTCGGCATCGGCCAGGCCCTGCAGGATGTGAACCGGGCAATGGGTGTCGATCGGCCCGGTCATGACAAGGTTGTTGCGGCCGTCCTCGATCAGCGCGCGCGTGTAGATGTAAGGCTCGGCCGAATAGTCGGACGGCTTTTCGAAAAACCCCTTTTCCTGGAGATCGCGCTTCTGTGCCTCGGTCAGCACCGGCTCGACCAACTCGGCGGTGAAATCCGGCGCTGGGGCCAGCAGCACCAGGCCGGCGATGCGGTCATCGCCCGCCTTGCGCAATTCCTGGATCATGCGCAATGCGATCCAGGCACCCATCGAGGAGCCGACCAGGATCTGCTTGCCCTTGGTGAAGCGACGGAAGACGGCGAGGCTTTGCCCAAGCCATTTCGAAATGGTGCCGTTGGCAAAGGCGCCGCCCGACTCACCATGGCCGGAATAGTCGTGGCGCAGGAAGGCGCGGTCTTCCTTTGCCGTCCATTCAGCCAGCGCCTCGGCCTTCGTGCCCAGCATGTCGGATTTGTAGCCGCCGAGCCAGACGACGCCGGGTGCTGCCCCCGGCGCGCGCCTGACGGCGATATCGGTTCCCTCGACGTCCAGGAACTCAGGTGCAGTGGCGGTCATGGCTTTTCCCTCACGCCGGGTCTTTTGGCACAGCCAGGCGTTCAACGAAAAGCGGTCTGCAACTTTCTTTGCTTGGTGCAGGCCCGCGATCAGGTGATTTCCTGAGAAGGCTGTGCTATTGACTTGCGCCTCGCGCTCACCACATTGGCGCGTCCTGAACATCCGAACTGCAATAACCCTGAACGAAACGGCTCAAGGAGACCACGACCATTCGCAGACCTTTCAAAGCAGCGGCGCCCACCAAGGATGGGCCGCGCTCCAACCGCGACATCCGGGTTCCCCGGGTCCAGCTTATCGACGCAGAAGGCCAGAACCGCGGCGACGTTTCCATCAACGACGCATTGCTGCTCGCCGAAGAGGCCGGGCTCGATCTGGTCGAGATATCGCCCAATGCGGTACCGCCCGTCGTAAAAATCCTCGATCTCGGCAAGTTGAAATACGCCAACCAGAAGAAGGCGGCCGAGGCGCGCAAGAACCAGAAGGTCATCGAGATCAAGGAGATCAAGATGCGCCCGAACATCGACAGCCACGACTACGAGACCAAGATGAAGGCCGTGCGGCGCTTCTTCGAGGAGGGTGACAAGGTCAAGCTGACGCTGCGCTTCCGCGGCCGCGAGATGGCGCATATGGAACTCGGCATGCAGCTTCTGAACAAGGTTCGCGAGGAAGTGGCGCCGATCGCCAAGGTCGAAGCGGAACCGAAGCTCGAAGGCCGCCAGATGATGATGGTGCTGGCGCCTCGCTGATCACGATCAGTTCAGCGTGGTCATCGCGCTTTAAATCCGCCTGAATCATACCCCAGGGCGTCCCGGCGATCGGCGGGACGCCTTTTTCTTGTCCAGACGCTGCGATCGCCGGCTGGAGCAAAGCATGTTCAGGTCGAAGCAATTTGCTCTCAGCTCCTCGACGATCGGATTCCGACATGGTCAATGAAGTGAAGTCTGCCGACGTCAAGGACTTCAAATATGGGCTGGGCAACTACCAGCACACACGCCGGATGGTGCTTGCGGTGCTCGTCGTCGTCCTTTTCGCAGCGCTGCTGTTCGGGCAGTCGACCTTTCCGCCAGACACCCCGGTGCATGAGTCCATCGAAATGTTCGGCGTGCTTTTGATCTTCCTCGGCGTTGTCGGTCGCCTGTGGTCGACGCTCTACATCGGCGGTCGCAAATCCGCCGAGGTGGTGACCGGCGGACCCTATTCGATCACCCGCAACCCGCTCTATGTCTTCTCGAGCATCGGCGCAGCCGGCGTCGGCGCACAGATCGGCTCGATCACGGCGACGATCGGCTTTGGGCTGCTCTGCGCGGGCGCCTTTTATATCGTCATCCTGCGCGAAGAGAAATTCCTCAAGGAGGCTCTCGGCGCGCCATACCAGGCCTATCTGGCGAAAGTGCCGCGCTTCTTCCCAAAGCTTTCGCTTTATGGGGAAGGCGATACCGGCAGCTTCAAGCCGCGCCTGCTCTTGACCACTTTGCTCGACGGGCTGGTGTTCCTGGTAGCGCTGCCAGTCTTCGAGACCATCGATGGCGCGCAGCAATCGGGGATACTGCCGGTGCTGTTCCGGCTGCCATAACGTCGCATCCCGGCAGGTGTTGCGCACCAGCCTGCTTTGACGTATAGGACCGCCGTTCCAAGAAAACCGCCCGGCAGGGCATGCCGTGGCGGTTTCATTTGCTTTTCGGGCTTTGGTCGGCCCGAAGCGAACAAAACAAGAGGCGCGGAGTGCCGAAGGCACGACAGGGACCTCATAGAAACGGAGTAGCAAAATGCCCAAGATGAAGACCAAATCGGCCGCCAAGAAGCGGTTCAAGATCACAGGTACGGGTAAAGTCCTGTCGGCTGCGGCCGGCAAGCGTCACGGCATGATCAAGCGTTCCAACAAGTTCATTCGAAATGCCCGCGGCACGATGGTTCTGGCTGAACCGGATGGCAAGAAGGTCATCAAGAATTTTCTGCCGAACGGCCTCTAAGGCATTCGGTCCGGACACGCATTTGTTTGACGCAATTCCGAACGGAAAACCGCTAGGCACTTTTTCCTGGAATTGCTTTTAAGGAGATCATGACATGGCACGCGTAAAGAGAGGCGTCACCTCGCACGCCAAGCACAAGAAGGTCCTGAAAGCCGCCAAGGGTTTCTACGGCCGCCGCAAGAACACCATCCGCATCGCCAAGCAGGCGGTGGAAAAGTCGCTGCAGTACGCTTATCGCGACCGCAAGAACCGCAAGCGCTCGTTCCGCGCGCTGTGGATCCAGCGCATCAACGCCGCGACCCACGAGCACGGCCTGACCTATGGCCGCTTCATCGACGGCCTCAACAAGGCTGGCATCGAGATAGACCGCAAGATCCTGTCGGACATGGCCATCCACGAGCCGCAGGCGTTCGCCGCTCTCGTGGCCAAGGCCAAGGTCGCGCTCGAATACCTCAAGAACACCACGCCGAACGCTTTTGAAAGCGCTGTCGCTTAAGACCAGCGCTTCCCAAGCATTCGCAATTCTGATTTTGGGAACCCGCGCTGGCACGGCTGGCGCGGGTTTTTCTTTGGCTCAATCGGGTCTGGAACATGAGCGATATGGAAACTCTCGAAAATTCCCTGATGACCGACATCGCCTCGGCCGCCGACGAGGCGTCGATCGAAGCCGTGCGCGTTTCGGCGCTCGGCAAGAAGGGCTCGGTCTCCGAAATGCTGAAGACGCTGGGCGCGATGAGCGCCGAGGAGCGTCAGATCAAGGGACCGGCGATCAACGGCCTGAAGAACCGCGTCACCGAGGCACTTTCGGCGCGCAAGGCCGAGTTGAAGGACGTGGCGATCGCCGCCAGGCTTACCGCCGAGACGGTCGATGTGACTCTGCCGGTGCGCCAGTCGCCGGCCGAGCGCGGCCGCATCCACCCGATCAGCCAGGTCATCGACGAGATCGCGGCGATCTTCGGCGACCTCGGCTTCGCCATCGCCGAAGGTCCGGACATCGAAAGCGACTACTACAATTTCACCGCGCTGAATTTCCCCGAGGGCCATCCGGCGCGCGAGATGCACGACACCTTCTTCTTCCAGCCGGACGAGAAGGGCGAGCGCAAGCTGTTGCGCACCCACACCTCGCCGGTGCAGATCCGCACCATGGAGCGGCAGAAGCCGCCGATCCGTATCGTCATCCCCGGCAAGACCTACCGGCAGGATTCCGATGCCACCCACTCGCCGATGTTCCATCAGGTCGAGGGGCTGGTGATCGACAGATCGGCCAACGTCGCCAACATGAAGTGGGTGCTGGAGGAGTTCTGCAAGGCCTTCTTCGAGGTGCCGAGCGTCAAGATGCGCTTCCGGCCGTCCTTCTTTCCGTTCACCGAGCCCAGCCTCGAGGTCGACATCCAGTGCGACCGCTCGCGGTCGGGCGAAGTGCGCTTCGGCGAAGGCTCCGACTGGATGGAGATCCTCGGCTGCGGCATGGTGCATCCCAATGTGCTGCGCCATGGCGGGCTCGACCCCGACGAATATCAGGGCTTCGCCTGGGGCATGGGCATCGACCGCATCGCCATGCTGAAATACGGCATGCCGGACCTGCGCGCCTTCTTCGACGCCGACGTGCGCTGGCTGTCGCATTACGGTTTCCGACCGCTCGACATGCCGACGCTGTTCGGAGGCCTAAGCGCATGACAGCGCCCCACACCGGCGGCTGCCGTTGCGGCGCCGTGCGGTTCGAGGCTTCGGCCGAACCGCACCATGTCAGCTATTGCCATTGCGGCGATTGCCGGCGGGCGAGCGGCGCGCCGGTGTCGGCCTTTGTCGGCTTCACGGCCGATCAGGTCGTCTTCACCGGCAAGGCGCTGAAGATGTTCGAGAACGGGCCGGTGACACGCTCGTTCTGCGGCATTTGCGGCTCGCCGATCGCCTATGTCGACGGGCGGCTCGAAGACCACATCTATTTCACGCTCGGCGCCATGGACATGCCGGCCTATTTCAGGCCGACGCACCACGCCCATGTGCGCGAGCAGCTGCCCTTCCTGCACATGCCGGACGACTTGCAGCGCCATCTCAAGACCAGCGTGCCAAGACCATCATCGTCTAACCCGGACGGAACACAGTCATGAAATTCACTCTCTCCTGGCTCAAGGATCACCTCGAGACCGACGCTTCGCTGACGGAAATCGTCGAGCGGCTGACCTCGATCGGCCTCGAAGTCGAACATGTCGACGACAAGGCCGGCCTGAAACCCTTCGTCATCGCCAAGGTGCTGACGGCCGTGCAGCATCCCGATGCCGACCGGCTGCGTGTGCTGACCGTCGATACCGGCGACGGCAAGGCCCCCATTCAGGTCGTCTGTGGGGCACCTAACGCCCGCGCGGGCCTGATCGGCGCCTTCGCCGCGCCCGGCACCTATGTTCCCGGCATCGACGTGACGCTGACGGTCGGCAAGATCCGCGGCGTCGAAAGCCACGGCATGATGTGCTCGGAGCGCGAGCTGGAACTGTCCGACGAGCATCACGGCATCATCGACCTGCCTGAAGATGCACCGGTCGGCACCAGCTTCGCCGCCTATGCGCATCTCGACGATCCGGTGATCGAGATCAATCTGACGCCGAACCGGCCGGACGCGACCAGCGTTTACGGCATTGCCCGCGATCTGGCCGCGAGCGGCCTTGGCCGCCTCGTCGGCGGCGCGATCATGCCGCATGCCGGCAACGGCATGTGCCCGGTGAAGGTGACGATCGAGGCGCCAGAGCTTTGCCCCGGCTTCGCGCTGCGGCTGGTGCGCGGCGTCAAGAACGGCCCGTCGCCGAAATGGCTGCAGCAGCGGTTGATCGCCATTGGGCTCAGGCCGATCAGCGCACTGGTCGACATCACCAACTACGTCACCTTCGATCGTGGCCGGCCGCTGCATGTGTTCGACGCGAAGAAGGTTGCCGGCAACCTCACCGTGCGCCGGGCGAAGGACGGCGAAAAAGTGCAGGCGCTTGACGGGCGCGAATACACGCTGACGCCGGAGATGTGCGTCATCGCCGACCAGGACGGCGTCGAATCGATCGCCGGCATCATGGGCGGCGAGCATTCCGGCTGCGACGAGAGCACCACCGACGTTCTGATCGAATCGGCCCTTTGGGACCCGATCACCACGGCCCGCACCGGCCGTACGCTCGGCATCATCAGCGATGCGCGCTACCGCTTCGAGCGCGGCGTCGACCCCGAATTCATGGTGCCGGGCGTCGAGCTGGCGACGAAGCTGGTGCTCGATTTCTGCGGCGGCACGCCGACTGAGATGGAGGTGACCGGCTATGCCGGCCATACGCCGAAGATCGTTGCCTTCCCGCTGTCGGAAGTGAAGCGGCTGACCGGCATCGCGGTGCCGAGGGCGGAATGCCTCGATATCCTGTCGCGCCTCGGCTTCGAGCCGCAGGGCTCGGGCGAGATCGTCGATGTGACGGTCCCCTCCTGGCGGCCGGATGTCGACGGCAAGGCCGACCTGGTCGAGGAAGTCATGCGTATCCACGGCGTCGACAACATCGCGCCGCAGCCGCTCGGCTCTCACGACGCGGTCAATTCCAAGATCCTGACCACGCTGCAGATCCGCACCCGCACGGCCAAGCGGGCGCTTGCCGTGCGCGGCATGATGGAGGCCGTCACCTGGTCGTTCATTCCGGCCAAACATGCCGAACTGTTCGGTGGCGGCCAGGCGACGCTGAAGCTCGCCAACCCGATCGCCGCCGACATGTCGGACATGCGGCCCTCGCTGCTGCCCGGCCTGATCGCCGCCGCGCAGCGCAATGCCGACAAGGGCATTGGCGACGTGGCGCTGTTCGAGGTCTCCGGCACCTATGAGGGCGACGGCGCCGACCAGCAGCGGCGTGTCGCCGCTGGCGTGCGCCGCGGCACCGCCAAGCTGGACGGCTCCGGCCGCAACTGGGCCGGCAATGCCGGTCCGGTCGGCGTGTTTGACGCCAAGGCCGATGCGATTGCGGCACTCGAAGCCTGCGGCGCGCCTGTCGAGCGACTGCAGATCGAGCCCGGTGGCCCGGCCTGGTACCATCCCGGCCGTTCCGGCACGCTCAAGCTCGGGCCAAAGGTGGTGCTCGGCACGTTCGGCGAATTCCATCCGAAGACGCTGGAGGCGCTGGATGTTTCCGGACCGCTATGCGGTTTCGAGGTTTTCGTCGACGCAGTGCCGGAGCCGAAGGCCAAGCCGACGCGGACCAAGCCGAAGCTGGAGCTGTCCGCCTTCCAGGCGGTGAAGCGCGATTTCGCCTTCGTCGTCGACAGAGGGGTCGAAGCCGGCACGCTGGTGCGCGCAGCTTTGGCCGCCGACAAGAAGCTGATCACCGGTGTCTCTGTGTTCGATATCTTCGAAGGCGCGTCGCTCGGTGCCGCCAAGAAGTCGATCGCCATCGAGGTGGCGATCCAGCCGGTCGAAAAGACTTTGACCGACGAGGATTTCGAGGCGCTGGCCAAGCGCATCGTCGAGAATGTCGGCAAGCAGACAGGCGGCGTGCTGCGCGGCTGAGGGATTGCCGGCAGGTGGCGAATCGCTCTCCAAAGGGCGATGGATCACCTTCGCTATGCCGGCCTCTCCTTCGAAGAGCAGCGCGCTGCATTTCTCGATATCGTCGCGGCTGACTCGCTGATCGCAGAGACGCTGGCGCGGGTGCGCCAGCTTGACCTGCCGGACTGGCTGGTGGTTTCCGGCGCGCTGTACAACAGCGTCTGGAACCGCCTGACCGGCAAACCGTCCGGCTACGGCATCAAGGATGTCGACCTGTTCTATTTCGATGATGCCAACCTCTCCTACGAGGCCGAGGATGCGGTCATCCGCCTAGCGGCAAAGCATTTCGAGGGGCTGGCGCTGCCGGTCGAGGTGCGCAACCAGGCGCGGGTGCATCTGTGGTACCCGATCAAATTCGGACAATCGTGCCCGCGCTACACGAGCTCCAGCGAATCCGTCAGCTATTTTGCGTCGAAGACGCATGCGGTCGGGGTCCGCTTCGGCAGCAATGGGCAACTTGATGTGGTGGCGCCGTTCGGGCTGGACGACATTTTTTCGTTCCGCATCACGCCGAACCGGGTGATGGACAATCAGGGGACGCATGAGGCCAAGGGTGCGCGGGCGCGAGCCAATTGGCCGGAGATTACCGTCGTGCCTTGGTAGGCCTACAGGTTTGAATGTCGGCGGGACAGCACCCCCCTCAGAGGGGGGTGTTTCGCGCCAACCTCTCGCAACTTTTTTGCAGCGCGGCGATCGAAAAAGGGGACGCCAGAGCGCCCCCTCTTTTCTGATCGTTCAATCGGTCGCCGCTCACCCATTCACCAGCGCCAGCAATTCCTCGGTGTAGCGCTTGCCGACGACCTTGTCCGGCGACAGCGCATCACCGATGGCCGCCACCTCGGCAGCGCTGAGATCAATCTCCGCAGCCGCCGTGTTCTGCTCCAGATGGCGAATCTTGCGCGCACCGGGGATTGGCACGATGAAATCGCCCTGATGCAGCACCCAGGCCAGCGCCAGCTGGGCCGACGTGACGCCCTTCTCCGCCGCCATCTTTTCCAGCACGGCGATGACGGCCGCATTGGCGGCCATGGCGTCGGCCTGGAAGCGTGGCAGCGTGCGGCGCCAATCGTCGTCGCTCAAGGCCTCGGGTTTGGCGATGGTGCCGGTCAAAAGGCCGCGGCCGAGCGGGCTGTAGGGGACAAAACCGATGCCGAGTTCGCGGCAGAGGGCAAACACCTCGTCTTCCGGGTCGCGGCTCCACAGCGAGTATTCGCTCTGTACGGCCGATATCGGATGCACGGCATGCGCCCGGCGGATGGTCGCGGCACTCGCCTCCGACAGGCCAAGCGCGCGGACCTTGCCCTCACGCACAAGCTCGGCCATGGCGCCGACCGTGTCCTCGATCGGCACGTTGGGGTCGACGCGGTGCTGATAGTAGAGGTCGATGACATCGGTGCCCAGCCGCTTCAGCGACGCCTCGGCGACGGCCTTGACGTGCTCGGGGCGACTGTCTACGCCGGCCATGCGGTCGATGCCCGTGCCTTCCTCCAAGATCTTGAAGCCGAATTTTGTGGCGATTGTCACCTTATCGCGCACCGACTTTAATGCCTTGCCGAGCAGGATCTCATTCTCGTAGGGGCCGTAGACTTCCGCCGTGTCGAAGAAATTGACGCCGATGTCGACGGCGCGATGCAAGGTGGCGATCGCCTCGGCTTCCGGCTGGCCGCCATAGACAAAGCTCATGCCCATGCAGCCGAGGCCGACCGGGAAGACTTCGAGTTCACTACCTAGCTTGCGGGTTTGCATCACGCATCTCCTTGTTGTGATGCGACAGAAATAGCGCCTTGCTTCCTGTTCGATAATCGGCTCTCACTTGCACAGCCTGTTCTATAAGATAGATCAATGAATCGAACCCATCTTTCCCAGCTGGCGGTGCTGGCAACCGTTGCCCAATGCGGCAGCTTCCGCGGCGCGGCCAGGGAACTTGCCATTGCGCCCTCGGCGGTCAGCCACGCGGTGTCCAGCCTGGAGACGCGGCTCGGCGTGCGGCTGCTGGCGCGCAGCACGCGCAGTGTCGCCCCAACCGAAGAGGGAGCGCAGCTTTTGGAGCGGCTCAGGCCGGCGCTGTCGGAGATTGACCTTGCGCTGGAATCGGCCGTCGAGGCGCGCGACCGGCCGGCCGGCAATCTCCGGCTGACCGTGCCACGCACCGCTGCCCATCTGGCGCTGACGCCACGGCTCGGCGCCTTTGCCCGGGCCTATCCCGACATCGTGCTGGAGATCGTCATCGAAGACCGCTTCACCGACGTGGTCGAAGGCGGCTTCGATGCCGGCGTGCGGCTCGGCGAGAGCCTGCAGCGCGACATGATCGCGGTGCGCATCGGGCCCGACATCCGGGGCGCGGTGGTCGGCGCGCCATCCTATTTCGCAAACATGCCCAGGCCGCGCCACCCGCGCGATCTCGCCGACCACCGCTGCATCCGCTTCCGCTTCTCCAGCGGCATCCTCTACCGTTGGGAATTCGAGAAGGACGGCGAGGAGATCGAGTTCACCGCGCAGGGCCCGCTGATCCTCGACGAGGATCATCTGATCGCCCAGGCGGCAGTCGACGGCGCCGGTCTTGCCTTCGTGTTCGAGGACTATGTGCGCGATGCCACAGGCGACGGCCGTCTCACCCGCGTGCTGGAGGACTGGTGCCCGTCCTTCCACGGCTTCTTCGTCTATTATCCGAGCCGGCGTCAGATGCGACCGGCGTTGAGGGCTTTTGTCGATTTCTTCAAGGTGAGTGGCTGACCGGACGAAAGTTGGTCCGGCAATCGTTGAGTGGCCATGACGACAATGATCACCAACAGCCCGACCCGCTATGGCTGGGCAACAATCATCCTCCACTGGCTGATAGGGATTATCTTCATCGGCCAGTTCGGGCTCGGCTTCGTCATGGTGCGGATCGAGAGCCAGCGCACGGCTTTCGAGCTGATCCAGCTGCACAAATCCTTCGGGTTTCTGCTGCTCGGCCTGGTGATCCTGCGCATCGCCTGGCGCCTCGGCAATGCGGCGCCGGCGCTGCCACGCTCGGTCGGAGCGTTGGAGCGGCGAACGGCACCGGTCGCGCATCTTGCGCTCTACGCGTTCCAGCTTGCCTTGCCCATGTCCGGCTGGGCGCTGGTGTCGGTGTCGATGCTGGCAATCCCCAGCATGCCGTTCAATCTGTTCGTGATGCCGAACCTGCCGCTTGCCATGTCGGACGCTGCGGAGAGCTTCTGGACAGAAGCGCATTGGTATCTTGCCTATGTTGGCATCGCCCTTGTCGTCTTGCATGCGCTGGCTGCGCTGCGCCATCATTTCTGGCTGCGCGACAGCGTGCTCGTTCGCATGATCACGCCTTCGTCAGCGCAGGACGGGGAATAGGACGAGCGGCTGATACGTTCATGGGACGAGGACGCAGACAGTGCGTGTCTCCAGAAGGAAAAAACCTATGTATGCGCGCATCCTCGGATTGGCGGCTTTTGCCGCTTGCCTTGCCATGCCTGTCTTCGCCGCGGTCGCCCTCAGCGACGCGGCCGGCAGCTATACGATCAGCCCGGCGGGTTCCAGCATCCGCTTCACCATCGGCAAGGCCGGCGGCGGCGGGTTCGACGGCGCCTTCGCCCGTTTCAAGGGCACGATCCGCATCGACAACAGCGATGTCGGGCGCTCCGCTGTCAACCTCACCATCTATCCGGAAAGCGTTGGCACCGGCCAGGGCCGCATCGATGCGTTCCTGCGCTCCGACGCGGTGTTCGACGCGGCCAACAGCCCGGAAATCCAGTTCCGCTCGACCAGCGTCAAACGCACCAGCGACACGACGGCTCTGGTCGCCGGGCAGCTGACGGCGCGCGGCAAGACGTTTGCCGAAAAATTCACTGCCGAACTCGGCGGCCTCAAGGGTGGCACGATCAAATTCCACGTCACCGGCAAGGTGCTGAGGTCGCGCTACGGCATGGATGTCGGCACGCCGATCTATTCCAACGTCGTCAACTTCGACATGACGCTGACGGGGAGAAGAGGCTAGTCCCGGGGCGCAGGGTTGGCGGGGTCGTCATCCTGGAGCGAAGCAAGGAGCGAAGCGAAGCGGCGCGGACCACAGGATCCATGCCGTGACATCGGTGCGTTGCTGCGGTGAAGAAGTCTGCTCCGCCGCGCTCTTTGGCCGAGGTAACGGCATGGATCCTCGGGTCAAGCCCGAGGATGACGAAGGTGTGGTTCGAAGGGCCAGTCTCCAATTGGCTTTTCCATCGATTTCGGGCAAACCTCGACGCCTGCAATCTAGAGATGGAGAAGCCCGATGTTCCGATGGGGTGTTTTGTCGACGGCCAAGATCGGCCGCGAGCAATTGTTGCCGGCGATCGTCGAGGCAGAGAACGGCGTGCTGTCGGCGATCGCCAGCCGCGACCTGTCGAAGGCGCGTGCGCTGGCCGACCGCTTCGGCGCGCCGCATGCCTTCGGCTCCTATGAGGAATTGCTCGCCTCCAAGGATATCGACGGCGTCTACATCCCGTTGCCGACCTCGCAGCATGTCGAATGGACGGCGAAGGCGATCGAGGCCGGCAAGCATGTGCTGGTCGAAAAGCCGCTGGCGCTCGACGCCAAGGACATCCTGCCGCTGATCAAGCTGCGAGACCAGAAGAAGGTGCTGGTCTGCGAAGCCTTCATGGTCACCTACCACCCGCAATGGATCAAGGTGCGCGACCTCATCGCCGGCGGCGCCATAGGCCGGCTGCGGCATGTGCAGGGCGCGTTTTCCTATTACAATGTCGACCCCAAGAACATGCGCAACCAGCTCGATCTCGGCGGCGGCGCGCTGCCCGACATCGGCGTCTATCCGACGGTGTCGACACGCTTTTCGACCGGCAAGGAACCGTTGCGCGTGCAGGCGACGATCGAGCGCGACAAGAATTTCGGCACCGACATCTACTCCTCGATCCGTGCCGATTTCGGCGACTTCGAGCTGTCCTTCTACCTGTCGACGCAGATGGCGGCCCGGCAGGTGATGGTGTTCCACGGCGAGAAGGGTTTCATCGAGGTGTTCTCGCCGTTCAATGCCGGGCTCTACGACCACCATCGCATCGAGCTGCACAACCAGAACCACACCGAGGCGCAGGTGTTCCGCTTCCCCGGCACGCAGCAATACCGGCTGGAGGTCGAGACCTTCGCGCGTGCGGCACAAGGCGGCAAGGAGCGCGTCTTCACGCTGGAGGAATCGGTGCTCAACCAGAAGGTCATCGACGCCATCTTCCGCGCCGGCGGCAAGGACGGTTGGGAGAACGTCTGATACTTTTCCAAAGCCTGGGGGGAGAAAAGATGGCTGACGATGCGGATGTGATCATTGTCGGGGCGGGGCTGGCCGGCCTCGTCGCCGCAGCAGAACTGGCCGAGGCCGGCAAGAAGACCATCATCGTCGACCAGGAACCGGAGCAGTCGCTGGGCGGCCAGGCGTTCTGGTCGTTCGGCGGCCTCTTCCTCGTCGATTCGCCCGAGCAGCGGCGCATGCGCATCCGCGATTCGCATGATCTGGCGCTCGAGGACTGGATGGGCACGGCGGCCTTCGACCGGCCGGAGGATTTCTGGCCGCGCAAATGGGCGGAGGCCTATGTCGGCTTCGCCGCCGGCGAAAAGCGCTCCTGGCTGATCGAGCGTGGCATCAAGTTTTTTCCGGTCGTCGGCTGGGCCGAGCGCGGCGGCGGCAACGCCATCGGCCATGGCAATTCGGTGCCGCGCTTCCACATCACCTGGGGCACCGGCCCCGGCGTTCTCGAACCTTTCGTCCAGCGCGTACGCGAGGCGGAAAAGCGGGGACTGATAAGCTTCAGGTTCCGCCACCGGGTCAACGAGCTGATCCGGACCGACAAGACCGTCACAGGCGTGCGCGGCGATATCCTCGAGCCAAGCAATGTCGAGCGCGGCCACAAGAGTTCGCGCGAGATTTCAGGCGATTTCGAGCTTCATGCGCAAGCGGTGATCGTCGCCTCCGGCGGCATCGGCGCCAATCCCGAGCTTGTACGCAAGAACTGGCCGCAGCGGCTGGGCGCGCCGCCGAGGCGCATGATCACCGGCGTTCCCGACCATGTCGACGGCCGCATGCTGGCGATCACCGAACAGGCCGGCGGCTCGATCATCAACCGCGACCGCATGTGGCACTATGTCGAGGGTATCAAGAACTGGGCGCCGATCTGGACCGACCATGCCATCCGCATCCTGCCCGGCCCGTCCTCGCTGTGGCTCGACGCGCGCGGCAAGCGGCTGCCGGTGCCGCTCTATCCGGGCTTCGACACGCTGGGCACGCTCAGCCACATCATGAGCACCGGCTTCGATTATTCCTGGTTCATCCTGACGAAAAAGATCATCCAGAAGGAGTTCGCCCTGTCGGGTTCCGAGCAGAACCCCGACCTCACAGGAAAGAGTTGGCGCCAGGTGCTGGGGCGCGCCACCTCCGGCATTCCGGGTCCGGTCAAGGCGTTCATGGAAAAGGGCGAGGACTTTATTGTCGAGGCCGAGCTTCCGGCGCTGGTCGCGCGGATGAATGCGCTGGCCGGCGGCGAGCCCTTGCTCGAACTCGGGCAGGTCGAGCGCGAGATCCGCGCCCGTGACCTGCAGCTCGACAACCCGTTCTCCAAGGACATGCAGATCACCGCCTTGCGCGGTGCCCGTGCCTATCTCGGCGACAGGCTGTTCCGCACGGCCAAGCCGCACAAGATGCTCGATCCGGCGAACGGGCCGCTGATCGCGGTCCGCCTCAACATCCTCACGCGCAAGACGCTCGGCGGCCTGCAGACCGACCTCGACAGCCGTGTTCTCGGCGCCGATGGTCAGCCTGTCGAAGGGCTCTATGCGGTCGGCGAAGCCGCCGGATTCGGCGGCGGCGGCGTGCATGGCTATGCCGCGCTCGAAGGCACCTTCCTCGGCGGTTGCATTTTCTCGGGCCGCAGTGCGGGGCGAGCCGCCGCGGCGGCGGTCGGGTGAACGGAAACGGCGCCCGCGCGGACGCCGTCTCTCTGGAATTGCCGTCGCGACGTTAGGAACTGGCCCCCGCGCCGCTAAGCGCCTGGTGCAAGGTCTCCGCGAACCGATCGGGGTAAGGGGCAAAGCCCATATGGTCGCCGGGAAAGGCCACTCGCCCGGTGCCGAGCTTGTCGGCCAATGCCTTGCCCATGCCATCGATCGGTTGGCCGACGGAGTCTTCGCCGATGCCGATCACGACAGGGGCGCCACGCAGCGCGTCGACGTCGGGGCGGTAGAGCGACAGCGGCATGATGCCGTGCGCCAGCCAGTATTCGAAATTGCCGCTCACCCGAGCAAAGGTTTCGACCTCCTCCGGCGTCGAGGCAAACTGCGGCGCCGCCGGCTGTTCGGTGTCTTCCTGCCCGGCCTCGTCGTGGTCCGGTCCCTCGGACAGGCCATTGTCGCTGAAGAATTTCTGCATCGCCGCCTCGACGCCGTGGCTGCGATAGGTGTCGTGCAGCTCGCGCATGCCGGCCAGGGCCTGCGACGGGTCGTCGAGCATCATCATGCTGGGTGGCTCATGTGCCACCAGCACACGCACACGGTCAGGATGGCGGGCGGCGAGATTGAGGCCGATCTGGGCACCGCCGCTGGTGCCGAACACATAGGCCGGGCCGACGCCGAGCGCCTCGATCAGCCGTCCGGCATCATCACCGTGGACGTCAAGGCTCTGCGCCTCGGCCTGCCCGTCGAACATGCTGCGCGAATTGCCGCGCGGGTCGTAGGCGACCACCGTGTAGCGGTCGGCGAGGTGGCGCGCGACATCGGCGAAGACGCCGGCGTCCTGCGGCCCGCCGGGGATGATCAGCAGCACCGGGCCGGAACCGCGCGTCTCGTAATAGAGGCTGGCCCCCGGTACTTTCAGCGTCGAAGCGGTGATGCCGTTGCGGGTCGTGTCCTGATAATTCATGGCAGTATCTCCTCTGGGTTCGAAAAATGGATGCGCCGGCAGCGATGGCTTTGCCTATCTGCTGGCGAGAACCATGCGGTTGCCTTCGCTGTCGCGGAATTCGGCGACGGTGCGGCCCGGCTGCCAAGGCGCTTCCTGCGGCTCGGTGACGATCTCGACGCCTCGTGCCTTCAGCGTCGCGGTCGTTGCCTCGACATTGTCGTCGACCAGGACCAGCACCGGCTCCGCGCTCGGCGCACTATCTGCCCGCCTGACGAAATGCAGGTTGGTGACCGCATGGGGAAATGCCAGCTCGATCCAACGCCAGCCACTGTCGCCCATCGGCTGGTCGGCTATGAGCTGGCAGGCAAGGTGACCGGTGTAGAACGCCTTGGCGCGGTCCTGGTCGAACACGGGAAGTTCGGCAAACTGGATATGCATGATGTCTCTCCTCATCACAGAGGCCGCGGCGCAGCCTCGACGAATGAAAGACGATGGAGACGATCGAAAAGATTCGCAGGATGCCGAGAATCTTTTCGGCAATCCGGAACGTCTTTCTCGTGCAGACCCACCAATCAGGAGACGACCATGGGCTACAATCTCATCCGCTACCGCGTGAAAGACGCCAGCATCGCCGACAACCGGGCGCTGGTGGCAAAGGTGTTCGAGGCGCTCAACGAAACGAAGCCGCAATCCGTGCGCTATCTGGTGCTGGAACTGGAGACTGGAGAGTTCGTCCACTTCGTCGGCCAGGAGAAGGACAGTTCCGCTCTTACCGGACTCGACGCCTTCAAGGCGTTCAGCGCCGACCATGCCGGGCGGCGCTCCGGGCCACTCAGCAGATCGGCGGCAAAAATCGTCGGCAACTATCGTATGCTGACGGACGCCAAAGAGGCCATGCCGGCCTGACTATAGGTGGCGGCGCGGTACTGGCGTCATGTCGGACCGGCCACGCGGAGCACGAGGACCATGAGCACACCAAAACTCGACCGCGCGGCACTCGAGGCGATGCTTGCTGGCCTGCGCCCGAAGCTGCATCGCTACTGCGCCCGCATGTCGGGCTCGGTGATCGACGGCGAGGACATCGTGCAGGAGACGATGCTGAAGGCGCTGCAGGCGCTCGACGGCAATGTCCTGGTCGAGCGTCCCGAGCAATGGCTGTTTCGCATCGCCCACAATGCCGCGCAGGATCATCTGCGCCGGCGCCAGCGGGAGCGGTCGCGCATGACCGAGGCCGACATGACGACGATCGAGGATCCTTCCGCCGGTGCCGATGCGCGGCTCGCCGCTGCTGCCAGCCTGCGCAGCTTCATGCAGCTTTCGGTGGCGCAGCGCAGCGCCGTGATCCTCGTCGATGTGCTTGGCCTCAGCCTTGCCGAGACCTGCGAGGTTACGGGCGCGACGCTGGCTGCCACCAAGGCGGCGCTGCATCGCGGCCGGGGCGAGTTGAGAGCGCTGGCATCAATGCCGGACGAGACGGTCGCGCCAAAGCTCAACGCTGGCGACGAGCGGCGCCTGCGCCGCTATGTCGACCTGTTCAACGCGCGCGACTTCGACGCGGTCAGGGCGCTGATCGCCGAGGATATCCAGCTTGAGGTCGTCAACCGCACCCGCCTCAGCGGCAAGGCGCAGGCCTCGACCTATTTCGGCAATTACGACCGCGTCAGCGACTGGGCGCTGTCGCTCGGCTTCGTCGACGGCAGGCCGGCGATCCTGATCCGCGATCCGCAGGCGGACGGCGCCGTGCGCGGCTTCATGCTGGTCGAGTGGCTGGACGAGCAAGTCGTCGCGATCCGCGATTTCCGTTATGCGCCCTATTGTGTCGCTGACGCGGATATTCGCCTCATCGACGATTAGAAGGTTGCCCTAGGAGGGTTCTCCCCTCTGGCCCGATCACTGGTCGACGACAAGACGCAGCACTCGGGAGGCCGGCAACAGTCGCACCTGCTAGGGCGAGACCAGGTGCTCGCGCCCGTCCTGCTCCACCATCTTGAGCCGGCTTTCAGGCCCGTCCGCTTCGAGGATAATGTAGCTCTCGTCGTCGCCGCCGACGAAGCTTAAGCCCGCTCCAGTCATCGAAGCACTGATCTTTACCGAGGGCTGGCCGTTGGGATGGATCAGCCGGAACAGCACGGTTTCGCTCGCCCCTTCGACCTCGGGCTGGATGGACAGGCTGGCGCGCACCCGCCCCCGGGGGTCCACGAGCTCGAAGGCGCTGCCGCGAACGATGCCCATGCCGCCCTGTGCGGTCGCCGGCAAGACTTGCGTCAACCCGATTCCCAGGAGCCAAACCAAATTGGCCGCAGTTAATACGGCAAGAACCACCTCGCGCCTCATCTATCATTCCTCCAATCATCAGCCGATCGGGAAATGTTGCGCCTCTTTTGCGGCAGTGCGGTGATCACCGTCTGGCGATTGCGGCGGACGAAAGGACCGGTCGCCAGCTCGCACAATTCCCGAGTGGCGACGCAGGGCCTCCGGTTTCGGGCCGAATACCGACGCGGCCAGCCAGTCTGCGCGACCTTTGGTCGTTCCCTGCGTAATCGTTGGAGCCGGCGCTTTGACGTCACCGGCTCCATCTCCCGGATTACGATCGGGCGGCTGTTTAGGATGGTGAGCGTGTGCCGCGCCAAATGACTGGCACGAAGAGATACTTCACGGTGCGTTCGTGCATCAGCAACAGCGCCTTTGACGAGTCCATATCGGGGGTCGCGGCCGCTCGGGTGCAGAGATAGAACTCCTCGCTCGGGCTCACGATGATGCGAGGGTCACCCTGGCGGACTTGCTCCCTAATGCTGGTAACATAATAGCCGTCGGGGTTGGGACGGACGTCGTCTTCCGAGGCAGCCTCGTTGACATGGCCAGGGCCACAGAGTCTCGCGATGCGTGAATCCGCCTGTGCAGCCGTTTGCGCTGCCAAGAGGAGAGCGAGAGCGATGATGAGTCTGGTGCGTTTCATTTCATCCTCTTCCAATCCGGTGTGTTACAAGGATCGCTTGGAAGCGAAGGCCGAATTGGCTAAACTAGGAAGCGCGCCAGGAGGGTGAAATGTCCCGAACGGCTCCTGAAATTGAGCCGAAATCTGCTGAAACGATCACGTTCGGCGGTTTTGCCTTCCTGACGAAAAGCAGAGAACTCCGAACCGTCGAAGGCAAAGCGGTCAATCTGCGCAGCCAGACTGCCGAGGTGCTCTCCTTGCTCGTTTCGCGACCGGGCGAGATCGTGTCCAAGGATGCGCTGATGCAGGCGGTCTGGCCCGATACGTTCGTGACCGACGACAGCCTTACTCAATGCATTGCCGATATTCGCCGCGCGTTGGGGGACGACAGGCACGTGATCGTGGAAACCCTCCCAAAGAGAGGTTACCGGCTGAATGCCGATCCATCGGGCGCAGCAGGCTCGACCACCATTGCCGGCGTAGGACCTTCGCAGGTGCGATCCCCGCGCCGCAGCTTCGTTCTTGGTGCACTCGTTCTCGTTGCGGCAGCCATCGGCGCATATTACGGCGCGGACATATGGCGAGCCGCTCCGGTTCGTTCGAGCGACATGCCCCGGATTGCGATCCTTGCCTTCGACGACTTCAGTACCGGCGGGGACAAGGGATATCTCAGCGATGCCGTCGCCGAGGGGATCATCACCGAGCTTGCGCGGAGCAAGACTTATGCCGTCATCGCTCGGAACTCGAGCTTCAGGTACCGCGACCAGCCGGTTGACGCCAGGCAGATCGGAGATGAACTCGGCGTCGACTACCTGCTCGAAGGCAGCCAGCAGAAGATCGGAGACTGGCTGAAAGTGACCGCCCAGTTGCTGAATGCGCATGACGGATCGCATGTCTGGGCCAACACCTACAATCGGGAGATTGGCGATCTTTTCGTCGTCCAGGAGGAGATCATCCGCACGCTTGCGGATCGGGTCGGGCGGAGGATCGAGCGCCCGCTGCCAAGGAGCGACGCCGCGCAGGTCAGCGCACTCCGCTATGTCCAGATGGGGTTTGCCGAGACCGACAAGGATTTCTCTGCCGCGGGGAACGAGCTGCTACGGGAGTTCAGCCTCAAGGCGATCGAAGCGGATCCGAACTCCCAGTACGGCTATATCGGGCTGGCCTTTACCTATCGCAATGACGCGGTATTCTGGCACAAGCTGGAAAATAACCCCGACGAGGCGTTGAAGCGCGCCGCCGAATACGCCGACAAGGCCATCCTGCTCGCTCCGGACGATGCCAACGCGCATTATGCCCGCGCCAAAATTCATACCGAAGCCGGAGAGATCGAGCAGGCCATTGCACGGTACGATCAGGCGATCGCCCTGAATCCCAGCGCCTCGAATATCCTCGACGGCAGTGCGGCCCCGCTGATCTTTGCCGGCCGAATCGACGAAGCTATCGATCGGATCAAGCAGGCTATGGGCATCGATCCTTTCCACCCTAGTTGGTTCCACTGGGACATGGGCTGGGCGCTCTACGAAAAGAACGATTGCGGGGCTGCGCTGACGGCGATGCGGAAAATGTCCAGAATCACGAGTGGCGCACACCGAATGCTTGCGGGGATCTACGCTTGTCTGGGAAACCAGCGGGAGGCAAAGGAAGCGCTTGCGGTTTTCCTCAAAGACTCGCCCGGCGACTCCATCAGCAAACAACGCAGGCAGTGGGAGAAGATGTACACCGCCCCCGGGAGTCTCGACCGATGGCTCGAACATGTGCGGTTCGCGGGGTTGCCGGAGTGACGGGTGACCGTGTGCGGCCCGGCAGAAGCCCGAGACCGGACTTCAGCGGCGATTTCCATCCGGCGAGTCGCGAGATCAAGCAGGAACGTAGGTCAACCTGATCACATCCTCGCCAATCCGATCATTGGTCATAAGGCGGAGCGGCGGCCGGGGTCCGGCGAAATATGGTTTGCCGTGACCAAGCACGACGGGGTGCAGGTAGATTCGATACTCATCGATCAGGCCAAGTTCAGTGAGGCTTTGCGCCAAGTCCGGGCCAGCAACTTCGATCTCCCCGTCGCGCTCGGCCTTCAGCTCGCGGATCGAGCCCTCAAGATCATCCTTAACAAGCCTGGCGTTGGGGCCGACCGACTTCAACGAGCGCGAGACGACCCATTTCGGCTGGTTCCGCCACGCCACCGCGAAGGCGTATCGCTCTGCATCCCATTCAGGATGATCGTCGTCCCAGTAACGCATGACCTCATACATTTGGCGCCCGTAGACGCTGCCCGCCTGCCCCTGAGCCTCCTCGATGAAGTGGCGGAAGAGCGTGGGGCTTGGCGCAAACGCCATATGGTCGACGTAGCCGTCCAGGGACTGGTTCATTCCGAACACGAGCTTAGCCATACTCTCATTCTCCTCCCAAGCGCCGCGCGACCGAGGCGCAATGCAATATGGTCTGCGCTAGGGCGCAGTCAGGTTAATATGCGCTTGCCCCGCCCGCCCAGAGAGCGCCGGCGTGATGCCTTATACGGTGCGGGGTCGCCACGGCTCGTGCTCGTGCGCGAGCCAGACCAACTCGGGGTCGAGCGCGCGCACCCGCAGCTGGCCTTCGGTGTGCGGCTCGTCAAGCTCGCCAAACCAAACCGCCACGTCGCCGCCAACGACGACCGGGCGCCCGCCAGTCTCGACGACGACGACCTGCATGCCGGCTGTGTGGCCCGGCGCCGGGACGAGCCAGAGCCCGGGAAGCAGCTCGAGTTCGCCGTCGACCGGCACATACCGCACGCCGGGCGCATCGACCCACTCGCGAATGGTGTAGTCGTCCTCGCTGTGGGCGTCGTCAAGCTCCCGACGCTGGACGTAGATCGGCTTGTCGGCGAAGAGGTGGTTGCCGCCGCAATGGTCGGCGTGCAGGTGTGTGTTGACGACGATGTCGATGCCGGTGAGGTCGAAGTCCTGCTTGCTCAGCGGATGGAGGCGGGGATCGAGGTCGGCCATCGCCGGGTGCAGCTCCGTCATGCCGGTGTCGACCAGTATGCGCGCGCCGGGATGGTCGATGACGTGCACGTAGACTGGCATCCGCTCGCCCTCGGCGAGCAGGTCGGCAACGAGGATTGGCGTGATGGTGATTGAGGCGTAGGCGTTCATCTTTTCATCTCCGTCAACATTTTTTGCGCGCCGCCGGCCAGGCCGCGCATGTCCCCGATGAAGTGGCGGAAGAGCGTGGGGCTTGGCGCAAACGCCATATGGTCGACGTAGCCGTCCAGGGACTGGTTCATTCCGAACACGAGCTCGGCCATGCCACTTCCTTTCCTCGCGCGGCGTATCCGCAGTTCTGCTTGCATAATGCAATCGGTTGTAAGTCAACTGATCTTATCTTGCAATCGGTTTTTGGAGTGCGCATAAACGACCCACGCTCGGGCTGCCCGATCAATCTGACTCTCGATGCCCTGGGAGATCGCTGGAGCCTGATGGAAGGCGTGAAGTCTCGATCTGACCCGAAGCTGAGCAGCCCTAGGCTCAGGAGCAAAACTCGCCTAACATGACAGCGAGCGTGCCCCACGTCTGGAGCTGGCATGCAGCGCAAACTTGCAGCGATTCTTGCCACCGACGTCGTTGGCTACAGCCGCCTTATGGAAGCGGATGAAGCCGATACATTGGCGCGCCTGAAGAGCACGCGCGAGAACCTGATCGATCCGAAAATCGCAGCTCACAATGGGCGAATCGTTAAGCTCATGGGTGATGGTACGCTGGTAGAGTTCCCGAGCGTTGTTGATGCAGTCACCTGCGCCGTCGAAATCCAGCGCACCATGGCAGAGTGCAATGCCGAACTGCCGAAAGAAAAACAGCTCGAATTCCGCATTGGCATCAACCTTGGCGACATCATCATCGAAGGGGCGGACATCTACGGTGATGGGGTGAATGTGGCGGCGAGGCTCGAAGGGTTGGCGCCGCCGGGAGGCGTGTTGATTTCGGGAACAGCATTTGATCAGGTCGAGCGGAAGCTGGACTACGGGTTCGAGTTTTTGGGCGAACAGCGTGTCAAGAACATCGAGAAGCCCGTTCGCCTCTACCGAGTGGACCCGCGCAGCCCGGTTATCTCAGGAAGTCGCAAACCTGACGGCACGCGGCGCTGGATCGCAGTCGCGACCACAGTATTGATTCTGATCGTCGCGGGGCTGGTGCTTTGGCAGCGCTTTGGTGACGATCTCGTTCGACCCGGTGACGTGGCCTCGCAATCGAAGATGGCGCTGCCGCTGCCCGATAAGCCGTCAGTCGCCGTGCTCCCGTTCATCAACATGTCCGACGAGGCGGGGCAAGAGACCTTTACTGACGGCATGACCGATGATTTGATCACCGACCTTTCCAAGGTTTCCGGCCTCTTCGTGATCGCGCGAAACTCGACATTCGTTTACCGCGGCAAGCCGGTAAATATCAGCCAGGTCGCCGAAGAACTTGGCGTCCGTTACGTCCTCGAAGGTAGCGTCCGCCGCTCCGGCGAGCAGGTGCGAGTCAACGCCCAGCTCATTGATGCCCTCACCGGCGGGCATGTGTGGGCGGACAGGTTCGATGGAAACGTCGCCGATATTTTTGCGATCCAGGACGTTTTTGTCGCAAAGATCGTCGAAGCGTTGAAGGTCAATCTCACCACCACCGAAAAAACGGAAATTGCCCGTGCCAAGCCGGACAACATTGCAGCCAAGGAAGCTTTCGAACAGGGTTGGAGCCTTTATCTCCGTTACAACGCAAAGGACACAGCTGCCGCCATCACTTCCTTGAAAAAAGCAACTGAACTTGATCCTGAATATGGGCGCGCTTATGCCGCCCTGGCGCTGGCCTACTTCCGCGTCGTTGAGTCACTCTGGGGTAAGGAACTCGGTAGGGACGAACCATATTTCTGGTGGGGAGCTCACGATTACGTAGAGCTGGCCAAGAAATATCCAACTTCACTGTCTTATACGGTCGAGGCATTGCGGGACGTTTATCAAGGTCTGGCCGAAGATGCACGCAGGAATGCCGGTCGAGCGATTGCATCGGATCCCAACGACCCCGAGGCACACATCGCAACGGCTTTGGCGCTGACGATCTCAGGCGAACCTGCCGAGGCGCTGAATTTCGTCGCGACCGCCATGCGGCTCAACCCGAACTATCCAAGCCACTACGTTCTCGCTCGTGGATTGGCGCTTTTTGCAATGGGTGATCTGAAACAAGCGGCTGAGGTGTTCGGAGAAGGCGTCAGGCGAAACCCAGACGCAACTGCGCTCTTTCTACCTCTCAGTTCGGTGCTGGCGCAGCTCGGTCGCCGGGAAGAAGCGAGGCAAATGCTACTGAAGTTCCGACCGGGTGTAGACCAGAAAGGGCTCGAAAACCTTCCCGACACCTTACACCTCTCGTTCAAATGGGATTATGAACACGCAAGCGTCCGGGAGCGCCTGAATGACGGTGTCCGTGTCGCTGCGCTGCCGCTGGACGTCACCGTTACGAGCCTGGAAGCAGAGCTTGGGACCGGCAATCCCTTTTCCCAGCAATATGCAGCAAAGCGACTGGGTTGGTTTGGACCAGCGGCAGCACAAGCCGTTCCGGCTCTGGTTGAAGCGCTTAAGGTTGAATATCTCCGCCGGGAGGCCATCGAGGCGCTGGGAAAGGTCGGGCCTTCGGCACGAGCTGCGATACCTGCGCTCGTGGCTCTCCAGAATGAAGCTCTGATTGGCGCTTACGCAAAGGACGCGCTGTCCAAAATCAGAGGCAATTGATGGACCCTTAGACGCGCGCCAGGGATTTCCGCTTGTGGTCCAACTCGGACGCGCTGCGATGTCCGCTCCGGAGCCGCCGTTGGGGGACAAGGAGACATCAAACGCGTCCAGTTCGCCATCCCAATTTATGAGTACACGGCCTAGAGCGGTTCAGTTTTTGATAGAATCGCCGACCCGCTCTAAGCATTTGTTTTGACGCAATTCCGGACGGAAAACCGCTACGCACTTTTCCTGGAATTGCTCTAGGCGAACCACCAGCGTTCGGCGATCTTCTGCCCGTCCATCGGCCAGTTCGAAGCCACCTCGCCATGGGCGAGAGCCTTGGTGTGGGCATCGACATAGGAGTTGAAGACGAGATTAATGAGCCCGCCGTCGTCATGCAGCAATTGCTGCATTTCGGCATACATGCCGGCACGCTTGGTATCGTCGGTCTCCGAGCGGGCGGCGACGAGCAGCTCATTAAAGCGCGGATTTTTCCAGAACGTTTCGTTCCACACGGCTTCCGCCGCATAGGCGGTGGTGAGCATCCAGTCGCAACTCGGCCGGCCGGCCCAGTAAGAGGCGTAGAACGGCTTCTTGAGCCAAACATTGTCCCAGTAGCCTTCATTGGGCTCCCTGATCACATTCAGGTTGAGCCCGGCCGCCCGGGCATGCTCCTGCCAGAGGAGAGCGGAGTCGGTCGCACCCGTGAAGCCGGCATCCGCGACCGACAGGTCGAACTGGGTGTTCTCGGCCCCCGCCTTCTTGAGGAGGCTCTTGACCATGTCGGGGTCGTAGACGTGCTTCGGCTGCGGATCGGTCGCGAACTTGACGGTCGGTGCGATCGGATTGTCGTTGCCGATGGCGCCGTGGCCGAGAAACACCTTCTGCACGATCTCGTCGCGATTGAGCGAGTATTTGATCGCATTGCGCACATCGGGATTGTCGAAGGGCGCCTTCTGGACGTTCATGACATAGACGTAGTGGCCGTAGCCCGTCGTCTCCGAGATCACGAGATCGGGGTTCTGCTTCAGAATGTCGAGCGTCTTCAGATCGCAGCGATCCATGTAGTGGACCTCGCCGGTATAGAGCGCGTTGGTGCGCGCCGTTACATCATTGATCGCCAGGCATTCGACACGGTCAAACCAGCCCCTGTCGGATTTGAAGTAGTTCGGGTTCTTGTTGAAGGTGGCGATGACGCCGGGCTCGAATTTCTCGAGCATATAGGGGCCGGTGCGGATGCCCGACTCCCAGTCGATGCCGCTCTCTTTTGCCGGCACGATCGGGAGGTCCGACATGATGTAGGGGAAGTCGGCGTTGCCGCCGTCGAGTTCGAACACGACCGTCTCGGCACCGTCGGCGACGACATTCTTGACCGAAGCCAAGAGCGATTTCGCCACCGATTTCGTGCCCTCGATGGTGTGATGCCTGACCGAGGCCACGACATCATCGGCGGTAACCGACTTGCCATTGTGAAAGGTGGCGCCTTTCCTCAGTTTGAACACCCACTTCTTGGCGCCGTCTGACGGCTCAAAGCTTTCGGCGAGGTCGGGGACCACGTTGCCCTTGGAATCGATCTCGGTCAGGCTGTTCGACAAGGTTCCAAATAGCGCGGTGCCGGTGAACGAGTTGAGGGAGAGACCCGGGTCCAGTGTATCGGTGGCGGAGCCCTCGCCCATGCCAATCTTCAAGGTGCCGCCCTTCTTGGGCTCGGCGCGCACCGCCTGCACGAACATCGCATTGGCGGCCGAGGCGGTAAGGCCGGCGGCGAGCGCCAGTTGAACAAAGTCACGACGCGAAACCCTGCCTTTCGCGGCAAGCTTGGCGGCCGACTGCAGCTTCAATTCGAATTCCGTCATTTCCTGGTTTCTCCTTCAGATCCAGATGGAGAACGGGCATGCCCAAGAAAAGGAAACGAGGCGGCGCATCCCCTCACGAGATGGGCGGGTAACCTCTTCTGTTCGTTCTTGCTCTTGTTTAGTTACTCCGTCGCGGGCCAACGGTTTCGGCCCGCGACGGATCATAGCGCGCCCGAGTGTGGCGGGCAAACAGCCGACGCTCGCGACGCGTGCTACATGCAAGGGAGGCGCCTGAAGCGACTGGGTTGGTTTGGACCAGCGGCAGCACAAGCCGTTCCGGCTCTGGTTGAACCGCTACCTGCGCTCGTGGCACTCCAGAATGAAGCTCTGGTTGGCATTTACGTAAGGACGCGCTGTCCAATATCAGAGGCAATTGATGGACCCTGGACGCGCGCCAGGGATTCCGCTTGTGGCGCAACCACGACCGCCGGTCTGCTCTTGAGATGTCGGCTTTCAGGCAGAGGCAAAGCTGATCTCCTACGGCCGACATGAGGCGCAAAGCCGCCGGTCGCTAAGCGGAACCCGGGTGTCTCTTGAGTGCTCGCCTGCCTCGGGTGAGAAACTGCCCGGTTCCCAGTTTGTTCTGGAGTGGTGGAAAATTGGCGCGCCCGAAGAGATTCGAACTCCTGATCCCCAGATTCGTAGTCTGGTCAGATTTTCGTGCGGGTTTGTGCGAAGAAATGCCGAATGGCTCATAAATAGCTGAAAACCTAGGCTTTCTGATTTGCTCATTGTGCGGCAGTGTGCAAGATAGTGCGGAGCCCTGCAACGTTTTTGTGCCCCCGGCGTGCCCCCCAGTGTCCCTTTGCCCAAGCTGACCGATGACTTTCTGAAGACCGTCATGCCCGAAGCCGATAAGCGGCTGGAGCTGCGTGACGACAAAGAGCCGGGCCTGATTTTCCGCGTCACCGAGAATGGCGTTCGGACTTGGTCGGTACGGTATCGCAATGCCGCAGGCGAGCAGAGACGCAAGAGCCTTGGGAAGTTCCCGACGATCGGGCTCTCGAAAGCCCGCGCGTTGGCCAGGACCGCCAAGGGCGAGGTTGCCGTTGGCGTCGATCCCGTAGCGGTCGCGAAGGAAGCCAAGGCAGAGGAGCGGCGCAAGCGCTTGCATGCGTTCTCTGGGTTGGGCGAGGCCTATTTCGAGGCAGCAGCGGCCGGTACGCATCGAGGCGGCCCTGTAGCCAAGCCGAAGCGTCCGAGTACGATTGGCGAGGAGAAGCGCATCTTCGAAACGCTGGTAAAGCCCAAGTTTGGCGATCGAGGCGTCGCGACCATCACGCGCAACGAGATTAAGGATTTCGTCGCGCTGCAAGGGAGAAAGGCGGCATCGAATGGCCGGCACTGTCGTAACATCATCCGCCAGATGATGGCCTATGCGGTGCGCGAGGGCGTGATCGAGCACAATCCCGCTCTGGACATCGCCGTATCAATGTCGAAGCCGCGTCAGCGCGTCCTAACCGATGCCGAGTTGCTGGCTGTCTGGAGCGCTTGGGACACGTCCGGCGCCCTCATGGGAGTGGCGCTGCGCATGGCCACAGTCACGCTACAGCGCGGCGGTGAGGTGGTCGGCATGCGTTGGGATGAGATCGACCGTGCATCCAAGACCTGGCTGATTCCTGCCGCGCGAATGAAGGGCAAGCGCCCTCATTTTGTGCCGCTGTCAGACCTCGCTCTCACCTTGGTCGACGAAGCCGCTCGCCTGACCGAAGGCAATGGCAGCGAGTACGTTTTTGCGTCGCCACGGGTCGAGGATGGCCAAGACGCGCACCTCGATCGCCGCGCCTTTTCTCGCGCCATGGCGAGACTCGTTTCGGACCTGAAACTATCGCAGGCTTCCCCACATGACCTGCGACGGACAGGTGCCTCGATCATGACCAGCGAGCGGTTAGGGATTCCTCGGTTCATCGTGTCGCAGGTTCTTGCCCATGCGGGCGACACTGGCGGAGGCGCGGCGGTGACGGCGCAACACTACGACGTCAACGACTATCTGCGAGAGAAGCGCCGCGCGCTCGACGCATGGGCGGAGTTGGTCCGGCAGATCATCAAAGAGAAAACCCCGCCACCGTGAGGCAGCGGGCCACTTCTGCAAATTTGCAGAAGTCAGTAGTGGTCTGGCTGCTCGTCGTCGCCTTCGCGATCGTCCGCCGGTTCACCAAGCATCACGCCCTTACCGTGGTTTTCGCACCAGCTTAGCAGCGGCTCACCTTCGGGGCGGTTCCAAGTCTTTGGCTCGACCTTGCCGGCGAGGTGCTGGTCGATGTGCTCTGTCCAGCCCAGTTCGTACTCGTCATCGTCTCTGCCGTCATGCGGCTCGTCGAGCACGTCGCCGCCATGCTCGTCTTCGGCTTCGCATTCGTCATGGCCTGGGAGCGTGGCGCGGGAGCCCGCCCAACCCTCTTGCGAGTTGCTGCCGTAGTGCGCGACCGTTAGCTCGCCGCTGCGGCCCCATGGGCTTTCCCGTGACGTTGGATACCGTTCGCAGGCGCCCATCATAGGTTCGTCGTCGGCACCGACCCCTCGGGCCGGGGTCTAGGCTTGCGAGACTTGAACTGAGACTCGGTCGACGTTGTATATGGCAACGACGCCGCCCTGGGCCTTGCTAGGATCGAACAGGGCCAAATTGATGCCGTCACTTACTGAGCTGCGATAAACGACGCCGTCGAAGCCGCTCTTCTTGATGAATTCGCAAAGATACTGGCTGGGGATGTAATCAATCGCGGCGCCCGACGGCAGCACGGGTCTGGTCAACTCCTCACCGAGTCGCTCAAGAAACGGTAGATCTGCGCGCAGCTGGCCGATGGCGCCGGCATCTTCGAGGATGAAGGGAGATACAAGCTTGCGCGGATTGCGCAGGTCGACCGCCTGGATCTCGGGAATTGTAAAGTCCGCGACACAGGCGACCTCGCCTGTATGTGGTCGGATTTCGGCGGCCGCCGTTTCTGGCATCGATCCCAGGTAAAGATACGGGATGCCTGCCGGTCACATTGGCGCGGCCGCCCGCCAGTGCCGGGGCGATCAGCGGCTAACACCTCCTTTGCGACCGAGCTGTTCTATGGCTGCCCGAGAGGCTGCGCCTCCTCTGCCTCGCATTCCGGCAGCCGCACAGGCTTGGCGAGTTTTGCCAGCGCCCCGGTCTTGGCGCACGCCGGGAAGCCAGCTAGCGGCATTGTCTCTATGAAACGACTGCGCTCTGTCGTGCTCATGCCGGATTCATTGATGATGCTCTCGACGGTCAGGTCCGGGTGGTGCTTGAGAGTTTCCCTAACCGAAGCATTCGCCTCATCGATTCGACCCAGTGCTGCAAGGGAGCTGCTACGCACCACCCAATTCCACTTTTGGTAGTTGTTAGGCGCTATGCGCTCCAGCATCTTCAACGCGTCCTCATACCGGCCGGCCATAAAATAGGCACCGGAAAAAGTTGGATGTCCACATCGGGTAGTTCGGGTCGAGCCGCATTACTTGATCGACAATCTGAGCGCCGTGTTCGGGTTCACCGAAGCGTGCTGCAAAGCCCGAATAGAAAGTCAGAATTTCAGACGAACCGGGAGCAAGACGGAGGGCCGTGTCCAACTCAGCCTTGGCACGGGCGATGTCGCCCATATCGGCAAGACTCATACCAAACACCGCGTGTGCTTCAGCGTCGCTCGGATCAAGCCGCACCGCGCGTTCGGCAACATCGGCAGCCGCCTACCTCGGGACCGAAGGTCTACGGGACGGCCACGGGGAACGAGTCGCACCCGTTCGACCCCGCAAATTGCCGAATTTCCCCATCGTCAGGGAGGTAGCCGGATATGAGCGAGCATTCACTTCACGTTGGCTAAATTTCACAGGAGACTCCGAACTGAGCAACAGTTAATTTTTCGGGCTATTGCTCACGCGATACCTACAAGTCCGACTCGCGGAAGGCACGGCCGAAGGAATCCAGCAGCGGCCGCACGAGATACTCGACGAAGGTGCGCTCGCCCGTCGAGATGTAGGTCTCGACCGGCATGCCCGGATAGATCTTGTCGCGCGACACCTCTGGTGGCAGGTCGTCGGTGATCTTGAGTCGCGCGGTGTAGAAGGGCTGGCCGGACGCCTGGTCGACCAGGCGGTCGGCCGAGATGTAGGTGACCGTACCGTCCACCTGCGGCGTGATGCGTGCGTTGAGCGCAGAGAAATGCAGGCGCGCCTGCTGGCCGATGCGCAGCGTGTCGATGTCGTGCGGGCTGATGCGCGCCTCGATGACCAACAGGTCGGAAGTGGGCAGTAGCTCCATGAACGGCTCGCCGGCCCTGATCACGGCCTGCGGCGAATTGTGGACCGAGCGCACAATGATGCCGTCGGCGGGAGCGCGGATCACAGTGCGGTCGAGGATCGCCTGCGCGGCCCGCGCCTGCTCCTCGACGTCAGCGATCGTCGCCCGCTCGGAGTTGAGCTCGGCGACGGCGTCCTCGACGCGCGCCGTGGTGAGCCGCTCGATCTGCTGCTTCGTCTCGACGACCTGTGTCGACGAGCTGGCAATCTGCGACTGCAGCGAGCCGACCTGGCCGATCAGCTCGGCCTCGACGCGCAGCAAATTGGTGTATTCGGTGCGGTTGGTGAGGCCGTCCTCGAGCAGCTGCTTCTTGCGCTCGATTTCCTCGCGAACGATCTTCAGCTGGTTCTCGCTCGCCTTCTTCTGCTGGTCGAGGCCGCTCATCGCCTCGCGGAGAGCCTGGATGCGCTGCTTGAGGATCTCGCGCTCGGCGATGTAGCGCGCATAACGCGCGTTGAACTCGACCTGCTGCTCGGCCACGACGTCGGGAAAGCCGTCGCCGCGCGAACTGCGCACGATATCGGCCTGGATGACGAGCTTGCTCCCGAGGTCGCGCTCGGCTTCGAGCCGCATCGACTTGGCGCGCAGTGCCGCAAGCTGCTTCAGCATGCGATTGAGCTGCGCCTCGGCCGTCGTCGAGTCGAGCGTCAGCAAGGGCTGTCCCGCCTTGACGTGATCGCCCTCGCGCGCGCCGATAGTCTTGATGATCCCGCCTTCGAGGTGCTGGATCATCATGTTCTGCCCGGCCGCGGCGACGTAGCCTGGGGCGATGGTAGCGCCGGCCAAAGGAGCGGTCGAGGCCCACAGGCCGAAGCCGCCGAGGCAGACGATGATGAATGCATAGCCGAAGCGCGAGACATTTGCCGTGCTAGTGTCGACCGATTTCGTCCAGTCATAGATGCGCGGCTTTTTTGCCATCGAAATC
The DNA here is from genome assembly GCF_964252735.1 of Mesorhizobium sp. LjNodule214. Taxonomy (NCBI): domain Bacteria; kingdom Pseudomonadati; phylum Pseudomonadota; class Alphaproteobacteria; order Hyphomicrobiales; family Phyllobacteriaceae; genus Mesorhizobium; species Mesorhizobium sp. LjNodule214. The sequence continues at coordinate 928,311 of NZ_CAXUPE020000001.1, read as the reverse complement.
CCGCCCCAGGGTGCGCCAGTTCCAACGAGATCGGAACTCGCGCTCTATCTCTTGTTTCCACTTCGGATTCATCCCGAAAGCCGCTCACGCTTTCGATCCGACACCATCAGTTGGCGCGCATCACCGCCACGAACGAGGCGGACGGCTGCGCCGCCGCCGGCTCGCGTTGCGGCTGCTGGGCCTGCGGCTGCGCGTCCGGCGCCGGCGGCTTCAGCGGCGTCCCGGCGCCCTGCGCGAGCTTCTGCAGCACGTCCTGGGCCGGGCCGAACATCTCGACCACGCCCTCGCGCAGCATCAGGATGCGGTCGCATTTGGCGGCGATCGACGGCCGGTGCGTGATCAACAGCACGGTCGTGCCGCGTTGCTTGGCGTTGAGCACGGCGCGCTCCAGCGCCTGCTCGCCCTCGGCGTCTAGATTGGCGTTCGGCTCGTCGAGCATAATCACCTTGGGATCGCGATAGAATGCCCGGGCGAGCCCGATGCGCTGGCGCTCGCCACCAGACAGGCGCACGCCGGTCGCGCCGATCATCGTCGCGTAGCCGTTCTTCTGGGCGAGGATCAGCTTGTGCGTCTCGGCAACCTCGGCGGCGCGCAAGATCGCCGCGTCGTCGACGTTCGGCTCGAAGCGCGAGATGTTCTCGGCGATCGTGCCCGGAAACAGCTCGACCTCCTGGCTGAGGTAGCCGATGTGACGGCCGAGCTGGTCGGAATCGAAATTCTGGATGTCGGCGCCATCGAGGCGTATGACGCCTGCATGCGGCTTGATGGCACCGACGATGAGGCGGGCGAGCGTCGACTTGCCGGCGCGGCTCGGACCGATGATGGCCACCGTCTCGCCGGGCTCGATGCGCAGACCGATCCGCTTGATCAGCGGCTCAGCGGCGCGGTCGGCGTCCGGCGGATAGTAGATCAGGCCTTCGATCGCGACAGCGCCCTTGAGGTCGGGCAGTTTGATGCTATCCTTGTTGACGGTGGTCGCGGAGGTGTCGATGCTCCTCAGCCGCTTCCAGGCGCGGTCGGCGTCGGTCACTTGGCGCCAGCCGCCGATGATCTGGTCTAGCGGCAGCAGGGCGCGGCCCGAGATGATCGAGGAGGCGAAGATCATCCCCGCCGTCATCTCGTTCTGCAGCACCAGATAGGCGCCGGCGCCCAATATGCCGTTCTGCAAGAGCTGGCGCGTGGTGCGCGAGAAGCCGCCGAACAGCGCGTTGCGGCGCGAGGCGCTGGCCGCCTGGTTGAGCGACTCGGCGAACTTCTTGCCCCACACCTCGGTCACGTTCGACACCATACCGAGGGCGCGCACGGTCTCGAAGTTGCGACCGAACGACTGCGCCATGTTCATGGAGACCATCATGGAGTCGGCCGCCTGCTGTCCGGGCTTGGCGGTCGCCTTCTGGTTGGCGAGCGCGACGCCCACCATCACGAAGGCCCCGAACAGCGTGACGAAGAACAACACCGGATGGATCAGGTAGAGCAGCGCGATGAAGAACGGCGAGAACGGCAGGTCGAACAGGAAGAACAGCGAGCGCGAGTTGATGAAGGTGCGGATCGTCTGCAGGTCGCGCAGCGGCTGCACGTCGCCGAGCGCGGCGCGCGGCGCGGTCATCGACACGAGGAATGCATCGGAGCCGATCTGTGTGTCGAGCCGCGAGGCGACCTTGTCGGCATAATAGGCGCGGATGATCTCCAGCATGCCGAGCACCACCAGCGCCGCAGCAGCGAGCAGGCTGATATAGATCAATGTGCTCATGCTGTTGGCCGGCAGCACGCGGTCGTAGATCTGCAGCAGATACAGTGGCATCACCAGCAGCAACACGTTGCTCACCGCCGAAAAGATGCCGATCTCGATCAGGCTCCTTCCCAGATAGGGGAATTTGGTTCCGCGCGCCATTGAAAGTCCCGCCGGTAAATCCGCTCGGCCGCTCCAACAGGCCTTGAGTAGTCGAGTGGACGGTACCCCTTGCTGGCCAAAGAGCGCATTATCGAGCTCAAAAGTATCGTTGAAGTTAACGCCGTCTACCGCAGCGTTCAGCGCCGTGTCCTTTCTGTTTTTACCTCCGTTGCCGCGTTGCGTGCATAGCCGTTCGGAGGACTTCCATTCCGCCGGTCATCCTAGTTTCCAAATTTGGGTTGGCGTAATGATGGGGCTTGTGCTGCCGCCGATGTTCGACGTGCAACTGCCCGATCGCGACTGGATGATCCGGGATTTCACGCGCTGGGAACAGAGCCTTCCGTCGGCGTGGCGCAAGCTTCGGCACGAACGACAGCAACAGCGGACCGCAGATCGTGTTGATGCGGCGAGCCTGATGCCGCAAAGCAGCCGGGCCTTCCTGCACACGCGACCTCGCCGAGCCGAACATGATGGTGATCGCCGAGGGCACGAGGAAGTAGGCATCGTTGAGAAAATTCGCGCGGTGATCTAACCTTCGCGGCCATCGCGACACGTATCAGTCCGACGAACCCCCGACCGGAGATCGACGCGCGACAGGAACTGTCCTGCCGAAAGGAAGAAAGTCGAACGCCCGATTCGCCTGAATTTCGCCTTTCGGCCGCCCAGTAGACGATTGCAGAATTTGCACGCCGCTACGATGTTCTCACGGCTGTCTGCGACATTTTATTGCCGCAATGGCGTCCTCGAGATCGTCAATCAGGCTCCGCTGCGCAGTCACGATCAAACGCCATCGCTAGACTAGGCCGCGTTATTGATTTGCACGTTGCCCACGCGGCTGAATTCAAGTTTGGAAGCGGGGCCAGGCTCTCCGAACAAATAGCCCTGCACGAACGTGACGCCACTCGCGCGCAGAAGCTCGAATTGCTCCATGGTCTCAACGCCCTCGGCGGTAGTGGTCATGTCAAGACCGCGACCAATGGCGAGTGTCGATGAAATAACCGCGGCGCAACTGGCGCTTTTTGTCATGTCCTGCGTGAACGACTTGTCGATCTTTATCTTATCGAATGGGAACATCGTCACGTGGCTGAGCGACGAATAGCCGGTCCCGAAATCGTCGAGAGCGATCGATATCCCGAGTCCCTTGAGCTGACGCAGGACGGCCCAGTGCTCCGGATCGTTTGCCAGAAACACCGTCTCCGTGACCTCCAGCTCCAAACGTTGCGGCGGCAGCCCGGACTCGACAAGTGCGCACATGACGACATCTAGCAGATTGGTCTGTTTGAACTGCATAGGAGACAGATTGACTGCTACCTTGATATGTTCCGGCCAGCCGGCCGCGTCGGCGCACGCCTTCTGCAGGATCCATTCCCCTAGCGGCACTATAAGTCCGGTTTGTTCGGCGAGAGGAATGAACCTGTCGGCTGCGACCATTCCCAACTCCGGGTGATGCCAGCGCGCCAGGGCCTCCACGCCGCAAGGTATTCCAGTCTTGGCATCGACGATGGGCTGATAGTGGAGTTCCAGTGCCTTACTTGATATCGCCCCGCGCAGGTCGTGTTCGAGCCGGTTACGGGCATCCAGATCGGAGAGCATCCCGGCATCGAAGAAGCAGTAGCGGCTCCGACCGCCCGCTTTTGCCTGATAGAGCGCGATGTCGGCCTTCTTGACCAGATCGACTGGGTCGGCGCCGTCGTCCGGAGCCGCGGCGATCCCGACACTGACGCCGACGTTCACTTGGTTCCCGTCGATACCGAACGGTTCTGAAATGGCGCCGATAATTCGGTTCGCGAGCTCGGTTGCGAATCCACGCGGATTGGTCTCCGACCTGATGATGATCGCGAACTCGTCGCCGCCAAGCCGCGCCAGGACATCGGCTTCGCGCAGCGCAGATCTCAAGCGCTGCGTCACCTCCTGGAGCAGCGCATCTCCGGCGGGGTGTCCGAGCATATCGTTTACCGCTTTGAACCGATCCAAATCCAGCAATAGGACGTTAAATGTCTCGTCGCGCAGGCGTAGGCCGGCGCAGGCCTCCTCGATCTTCTCCATGAAGACCGCGCGATTTATGAGGCCCGTCAATGAGTCGTGCCGGGCGAGGTGGGTAATCTTGATGCTGGATGCCCAGTCAGCCTCCTGCTTCTCTTGTGTGCGACGGGCGATCAGACCGGTGAATGCGATGAGGACAAGTGCGACGGCACAACCGCCAACCGCAAGGCTCCCTACAATTATGTTGCTGCGTTGTTCCGCGGCGGCCAAATAAGGTTCAACACGCCTGGTCACTTCAAGTACGGCGCTAACGTCACCAATTTTCCAGTCGTGTTTCCCGGATTGCGTGTTGCTGTTGTGGCAAGAAATGCAAATCGAATTGGTCATGTGATCGGCAACAGCTACTCGTAGCGAGCGTTGGCCCCCCATGATTTCCAGTCTCTCAAGAACAACATCGGAATTCTCTTGGAAAGCCTCCCAAGCTTTTGCCTGAAAATCATCCAACCGGCCCTTTCCTGTATTAAATATAAGGTATGGGGTGGTAGAAGTTAAATTGACTTCTCCAGATATTCCTTTTCGGAAATTCTCCAAATGAAATTTGAACGGGATATTAGTATCAAGTTGGGTATTTGAGTTTGCATCGGCATATCTCTTTAGAAGAGCGCTCAGGTAACGACTCTGATCGTCACGCGTCAATTTGAATTGATTCGCCAGTTCCACACTGCTTCGATGCGTCGCCTCGATCACAGTATCTCTCATCGCGTCGGGCAACGAGATTGCAGTGATGCCAATCGCAAAATCAACGACTGCGAGAGTTGGCAGGACAAGGTACCATACAGGACTCATATTCCGAGCTCGGGTTCGTTGACGAGCGATGAACAATCGCTCCTACGCATGCATTAGTTCGGGGCCAGGGTGCACGACGTCAGTGGATGGTCGGTACCATGAGCGGGCTAACAGGGATTGTGCAAAGCCCTTGGCCATCAAACCTTCCTTTTTTCAGTAATTAATTGACACGTCATTATCCATGCCATGCGAACACCTTCGGGATGAAGCGTAGCCCGCCGAAGGTTACAGAAAAATTTAGAAAGTGCCCGGATATAGAGGAATGCGACCAGGGATCGGCCGTTAACTATTGAAAACCTATAGACGGTGTGGTGGTACCAAGCTCGCGAACAAATGAGCTAGACGCCCGGGCGGGCAAGCCTAGTCGGGTTGGCGTTTTCGTATTGGTCTGCCTTTCGATCGCTGGAAAGCTCTTCCTGTTCGCTTTTGCTGGCGGCGCGATAATTGGTCTTGTCCGCACATGTCGCCCGATGATGAGCGCCGCTAAGGGTGTGATGGCACCAGGGCGGCGTCTCGCACAGACCGGTTTTACAGCATTTCCCGCCGTCGTTGCCATCAGTGTGCTCAACGCCCTTATTCTTGCGGTGCTCGCGTTGAAGTCCGCGCTCGAGGTCTCTTCTGCCTCGGAGCCGCTCGAAATCAATACCGGCAGCCCGGATGCATCTTTGCTCGCCCGCGAAGGAATGGCGACCGGCGACGAAACGGTTGATCGTCCTGGCAAATTTGAATCGAGTACGGCTTCGTCACCCGCAGAAGATACAGTCAGAACCGAGGCGACGAGTACGGACAAGAAGCCACTAGACGGCTCGAAGGGACATGACCCGCCGGTTGGATCTGGATCGTCGACAAACCCCCAGAGACTCTTCGCGGGCAACCCCATCACCGGCGTGCTGGCCTTCGTCTCGGCACCCGACTTCGAGAACCCCGCCGACGCCGGCGCCGACAACGTCTACGACGTGCAGGTGCGGGTCTCCGACGGCATCAGCACCGACACCCAGGCCATCGCCGTCACCGTCGGCGACGTCAACGACAATGCCCCGGCGATCACCTCCAACGGCGGCGGGGCGAGCGCTTCGGTCGCGGTCGCCGAGAACGCCACCGCCGTCACCACGGTGACCGCCACCGACGCCGATGCCGGCGCGACGCTGACTTACGCAATCGTCGGCGGCGCGGACGCCGCCCTGTTCACCATAGATCCCATCACCGGCGTGCTGGCCTTCGTCTCGGCACCCGACTTCGAGAACCCCGCCGACGCCGGCGCCGACAACGTCTACGACGTGCAGGTGCGGGTCTCCGACGGCATCAGCACCGACACCCAGGCCATCGCCGTCACCGTCGGCGACGTCAACGACAATGCCCCGGCGATCACCTCCAACGGCGGCGGGGCGAGCGCTTCGGTCGCGGTCGCCGAGAACGCCACCGCCGTCACCACGGTGACCGCCACCGACGCCGATGCCGGCGCGACGCTGACTTACGCAATCGTCGGCGGCGCGGACGCCGCCCTGTTCACCATAGATCCCATCACCGGCGTGCTGGCCTTCGTCTCGGCACCCGACTTCGAGAACCCCGCCGACGCCGGCGCCGACAACGTCTACGACGTGCAGGTGCGGGTCTCCGACGGCATCAGCACCGACACCCAGGCCATCGCCGTCACCGTCGGCGACGTCAACGACAATGCCCCGGCGATCACCTCCAACGGCGGCGGGGCGAGCGCTTCGGTCGCGGTCGCCGAGAACGCCACCGCCGTCACCACGGTGACCGCCACCGACGCCGATGCCGGCGCGACGCTGACTTACGCAATCGTCGGCGGCGCGGACGCCGCCCTGTTCACCATAGATCCCATCACCGGCGTGCTGGCCTTCGTCTCGGCACCCGACTTCGAGAACCCCGCCGACGCCGGCGCCGACAACGTCTACGACGTGCAGGTGCGGGTCTCCGACGGCATCAGCACCGACACCCAGGCCATCGCCGTCACCGTCGGCGACGTCAACGACAATGCCCCGGCGATCACCTCCAACGGCGGCGGGGCGAGCGCTTCGGTCGCGGTCGCCGAGAACGCCACCGCCGTCACCACGGTGACCGCCACCGACGCCGATGCCGGCGCGACGCTGACTTACGCAATCGTCGGCGGCGCGGACGCCGCCCTGTTCACCATAGATCCCATCACCGGCGTGCTGGCCTTCGTCTCGGCACCCGACTTCGAGAACCCCGCCGACGCCGGCGCCGACAACGTCTACGACGTGCAGGTGCGGGTCTCCGACGGCATCAGCACCGACACCCAGGCCATCGCCGTCACCGTCGGCGACGTCAACGACAATGCCCCGGCGATCACCTCCAACGGCGGCGGGGCGAGCGCTTCGGTCGCGGTCGCCGAGAACGCCACCGCCGTCACCACGGTGACCGCCACCGACGCCGATGCCGGCGCGACGCTGACTTACGCAATCGTCGGCGGCGCGGACGCCGCCCTGTTCACCATAGATCCCATCACCGGCGTGCTGGCCTTCGTCTCGGCACCCGACTTCGAGAACCCCGCCGACGCCGGCGCCGACAACGTCTACGACGTGCAGGTGCGGGTCTCCGACGGCATCAGCACCGACACCCAGGCCATCGCCGTCACCGTCGGCGATACCAATGATGGTGTTAGCCTGCCGCCGGTATTTACTGGTAGTGGCGATCCGAACGATTTCGACGCGGCTGGGGGAGCGGCATCTTCAACCGTCACAGTCACAGTTATCAGTGGAACGAGTGAGAGTGAGAGTTATAACGGAACTAATAGTTCCGATACGATCAATGCCGGAAACGGATCTGATAATGTCTTTGGACATGATGGAGATGACATCATAAATGGCCAAAACGGTGCCGACGTTTCCCTTTATGGCCAAACCGGTGCTGATACGATTACTGGTGGAAGTTCAAATGACACAATGTACGGTGGCACTGGAAATGACACTCTTTACGGCGGAGAGCCCCCGGTAAGTCCAGGCGGTGGCAGTGGGAGCGACTCCATTTATGGAGGTTCCGGAGCCGATACGATTTACGGGCAAGACAGTAGCGACCTGATCACGGGCGGCTATGGGGCCGACACGCTGAATGGAGGCACTGGCGACGACACTTTTGCGTATCTTTCGCTTCTCGACACGGGCGACACCATCACCGATTTCGAAGGTGCCGGCTTGACCGGTGGAGATGCAATCGACCTCTCGGCGATCGACGCCATCCCTGGGGGAGTAAATGATACTTTTGCCTTTGGCGGCACAGCCGCGACCGTCAATGGCGTATGGTATTCGGCCTCCGGCGGAAATTCGACAGTCTATGTCGATATCGATGGGAATACCTCGAGCGCTGAACTGGCCATCAACCTCACGGGGGTGAGCAGTTTGATTGCGGCCGACTTCATTTTCTGAGAGTCTCTCGGCCCGGCCTCTCGCGGCGCTAAATCATTTGACTTGTTCGTCATCTAGCTAAAGGGCGCACCGGCTTCAAGTCTACCGGCGAGGTACGCCTTGACGATCGGGTCGTCGAAACGCCCTTGGCGTATCGCACCAAGCGCTATTTGGTCGCCGGCCAGATGTGGAGACCATGCCGGGAAGGAGATGCGCCACTTCCCCTCCCCACCTGGTGTCATGAAGCGCGGGTGGTTCGGATTGAAGCAACTCCGTCATTCAGGCATCGTTGAGAAAATTCGCGCGGTGATCTAACCTTCGCGGCCGTGGCGGCACGTATCAGCCCGACGAGCCCCCGACCGGAGATCAACGCGCGGCAGGAACTGTTCTGCCGAATGGTCGCCGAAGGACACGCAGCGCGAAAGCTACATCGAGGCGGGCTACAAAGCGGCAGCTCGTAACCGACATCGTCGGCACCTGCATGCGCTGCCCCTCCCAGAACCAGTTGAGCCGGGCAACCATAGCCGAGATCTAATGGCTCATGGGCACCAGCGCGGCTTATGCCTCATGCGGCGACCAGTGCCCGATAGACGCTACGCTCGCTGATCCCGAGCATCGCTGCAATTGCCGTCCGGGTCATGCCCTCGGCGTCCATTGCTCTTACCTTGGCCCGCTGGTTCATCGCCGTTGGCTTGGTGCGCGCCAGGCTGCGGGAATTGATCGATCAGCTTGCCGATAAGCAGATGATCACGCGCGAAACGCTGGTCGCTCATGAGCTGGGCCAGCCGGCGGCGGCGGCGACCGCGATCAAGGAAAAGCAAAGGCTGCTCGAGCTCGACCCTGTGTCGCAGAGCGTCAACGTCAACATCAACGCCACGTTCAACCGCGCCTGGGTGAAGATGCGGGGTAACCGTCTGTCGCCGATGTCGAAGGACGTGTGCGGCCAAGGAATGCCCCGGCGATCATACTGGAGGTCGGCGGCAGCCAGCCATCGATTGATGTCATCAAGCTCTCGGCGATAACGATCCGTGATGGGTGTGTCGTCGTACTGAGGATGATCGTCTCGCCGTGTGGATGTTCGTCGAGGTCGTCGGTGGCGATGTCGGCGTCATCTATTCGCGCAAGCAGGGTCGGACCTGGTCGGATAACCGTCGATTTGAAAGCTCCAAGTATCGGAGCAGCCTTGTCCTGGCGCACATAACCCAACTCGGGCTTGGCTAGGAGGTCCAGGATGCGTGGAAAGACCTTGCTGTAGGCTCGCGGCCTATACCGACCTTTCGTCCCCAAGACCCTGTTGGAGCGGATGACGTGGATTCCCTCGGGATAGTCCACGAGGTGATGGTGCATCAGGTCGGACAGGATGGCGTCCACGGTCAGGTCGAAGGTCTCCTGGTCCCAGGCGCGGCGCTTGTACATCTTCTGAGCTTGATAGCTTCCGCGACGATGCCCTTACCGTTGTCGGATGCGGCGAACCGATAGGCGTTGAACGGGCGATCTCGTTCGTCATCTTCGTCGTCTAGGGTGGTGATATCCGGAGAAATCTGGTCCAACAGCGAACCCCCAATTCGTCAAAATAGCCACCCCTCTCCCCACGGCCACACAGAGGGTCAAGGATGGGCAGGGCGGCGCGGGAGTAGTTGGGGAGCCGGAATTGCGCCGCGACTCTCCAGGGCGCATCTACGACCCGGTCTGAGTCATTGCGAAGGTGCGGTCTCCTTGAGGCCCGCAGCCTCCAGGGCGCGATACACCGAACCACGCCCGATGCCAACAGCCTTGGCCACTTCGGACACAGTCTTTCCTTGGTGGAACAACTCGACCGCTTCACCTGCCTTTGCGCGGGCGGTGGGCTTTCGGCCCTTGTACTTCTGCTCCGCCTTGGCCTTGGCGATACCTTCCTTCTGGCGCTCTTTCATCAGGTCGCGTTCGAACTCCGCGAAGGCCGCGAACATGTTCAGCATCAGCCGACCATACGCGCCCGTCGTGTCCACCGTCTCGTTTCCGAACTGAAGCACCTTCAGCCCTATGCCGCGCCCATGAAGGTCGTCGACAATCTCGCCGAGAGTCCGCGTGTTGCGGGCAAGACGATCGATCTTGGTTATCACCATCGTGTCGCCCTTTCGCAGGAACTTGAGGACGCGTTCCAGTTCCTTCCGGTCGCCTAGAGCCGACACCTGTTCCGAGAAGACCTCCTCGCAACCGGCAGCCTGGAGATCACGCACCTGCGCCTCCAGCCCAGCCACCTGTTCTTCCGTCGACGTCCTTGCGTATCCAATCTGCATACCAAGCCCCCGATGTCCAATAGCATCTAGGGTTGTGAGTCAGACGCGTCCAAAAGTCAATACCCATTCTTCTGGACGCAGAACGAGGTGCTTGTCCGGACGTCCGGTGGACCCTGCCCATGCGGACGTGTTGCTCGCATGTCTTCTGGCGTCTTCAGGCCGCCCTTCAGTGGGGCAGAAGGCAGCAGAAGTCAGGAGCAGGCCGCCGCAGACTCGGCTGCGAGCTTCTCTATGGACGTAAATCAGACCCTTCGCTCTCAGGAAGGCGGTCTGCACGACGGTCGACGGCTGGCACACGCTCTCCATCAAGCCGCTTGATCAGCAGATTGACCTCGCCGCATGAACCGGTAATCTCAACCTACCGGAGGCTGCTCCGCCGAATTCCAACAAGATCCGCTACGGCACCGGTCTGGCTGGCGTGCTAGGTCTGGAGAGAGAGGACGGCATGAATGAGACCCGGAAAATAGCAGCAATCCTAGTCTCGGACGTGGTCGGCTACAGTCGGCTCGCCGGCGCGGACGAGGATCGCATCCTGGCGCGGCTGCGGGCGCTGCGCAGCGATTTGATCGATCCCACCATCGCCGTGCACCATGGTCGCGTGGTCAAGCGAACCGGCGATGGGAGCCTCGTCGAGTTCCGCAGCGTCGTGGACGCGGTGCGCTGCGCCATCGAGGTGCAGAATGGCATGGTCGAGCGCAACGCGGGCCTGCCACCGGAGCGCCGCATCGAGTTCCGCGTCGGTATCCATCTGGGCGACGTCGTAGAGGAGAGCGACGGCGATCTGATGGGCGACGGCGTCAATATCGCCGCGCGCCTCGAAGGCATATGCGAGCCCGGCAGTATCTGCCTCTCTGAGCAAGCGTACTGGCAGGTCAAAGCAAGGCTCGATCTCGCGATCGACGATCGCGGCGCGGTGCGCCTCAAGAACATCGCCGATCCTGTCCGAGTCTATTCGCTACAAGTCGGCGTTCCCGCTCACGCCAAGCCCGCGGCACCTGCGGAGCCCGCTGTGCCTGAGAAACCTTCGCCACAGCTCGCGCTGCCTGACAAGCCTTCGATCGCTGTGTTGGCGTTCCAGAACATGAGCGGCGATCCGGAGCAGGAATATTTCGCCGACGGGATGGTGGAAGAGATAATCACCGGGCTGTCGCGGATCAAATGGCTGTTCGTGATCGCGCGCAATTCGAGCTTCGTCTACAAGGGCAAGGCTGTGGACGTTCGGCAGGTGGGACGCGAGCTTGGCGTGCGCTACGTCCTGGAAGGGGGCGTGCGCAAGGCTGGAAACCGCCTGCGCATCACCGCGCAGCTTCTCGAAGCCGAGACCGGGGCGCATCTGTGGGCCGACCGTTACGACGGTGCGCTGGAGGACGTTTTTGATCTGCAGGACCAGATCACTGACAAAGTGGTCGGCATCGTCGAGCCGAGCCTGCAGCGGTCGGAGATCGAACGCTCGCGGCGAAAGCGTCCCGAAAATCTCGACGCCTATGACCTCTATCTGCGCGCCGTTCCGCACATGGCAACGGTGATGCCTGCAGACGCCAAGATCGCGGCGGGGCTTCTGGAGGACGCGCTCAGGCTTGACCCGAACTATGCCACCGCCCATGCTCTTCTCGCTTGGTGCCATGAGATTTTCTTCGCGCGCGCCGGGTTTGACGAGGCCGACAAAGCCGCCGGCATCGCGCACGCGCGCTGTGATCGCGAGCGGTGCCGATGATGCGACGGCGTTGGCCCTAGCCGCGTTTGCGATCACCATACTGAGCAAAGACCACACAACGGCTTTGAGCGCGCTCGAGCGGGCCTTGTCGCTCAACGTCTCGTGCGCCACGGCGCTCTATTTCGGCGCGTATATCCACGCTATTAGCGGCAACCCTGCCACTGCAATCACCCACGCCAATCGCGCACTACGGCTGAGTCCATTCGACCCTTTCGCGTTCCTGGCACCATTGCGCGCTCGCAGCAGCGGCCGTCCAGGAGACGCGCTACGACGAGGCGGCATCGCATTCTGCCAATGCAACGCAAGCGAACCCTCGCTTCAGCACGCTCTTTTTCTTTCATGCCGCGTCGCTGGCACTAGCCGGACGCAAGGAGGAAGCACTGCCGATTGTGCAACGATTGCTGGAGTTAGAACCCGGATTTCGGCTCCGCGTGATGTTCGAGGTCGGCATGGTACGGGCAGTGGCGGATAGGCTCGCAGAAGGCGCCCGCATACTGGGGTTGCCCGAATAGCTTCGCGGCGGCCAGAAAGTCCGCGACAGCCGAGCGTCTGATCTCGGACACCAAGCCGGCTTCCATATCAGCGACGGTATAAGGTCGGAAATTGACGCACGTTGGTTTCCGACGCGTCACGTCTAGAATCCCGGCCCCCAGCCACGTGTCAAACTCAAAGCCGAACGACTCTGCCATATGCCGAGGCGAGTTGGTTAAGTGCAGTAAGCTTTGCCTTTGCCCGGATTTACCGTCCCCGATCCAATTCATGCAAAAGAAGAAAATCCAATTTTTGGATAATACGAAATTCGGATTACCGCAACGTCGAAGCGAAATTTGCTCGACGAGCGGATGGCCAAAACCCTGCATTCGGACCGCCATCGGCGACTTGCTGAGCTGCTGACCGAGAAGCGAAAGCAGGCGGGATTGACGCAGGCAGCTGTCGCCAAAGCTCTCGATCGCCATCAGCCTTTCATTGCCAACATAGAAAACGGCGATCGTCGCCTGGATCTCGTTGAATTCCTCGACCTAGCCAAGGTGATGAACCAATGGCGCTCGCCGCCGAAATGTTGTTCCGTGGAATCAAGCGCGATGACCTCGTGCACGTGCAGCCACTCCTGGGCCGGTCCTCGACGGTGATAGGTCAACTCCAAGCTGCCTTCCTCCGTGAAAATTCCGATCGAACTGGAAGGACGGCCGCCGACATTCCAGGTCAACTCCCCTCGGCGCCCGGGCGCCAGCAACCTGCCCTTGCGCAAGTCCGAGACTTCGACCTCGACCTCGACCGCCGGCGCGGCATGCGAGAAGCGATCGAGTATTCGTGGCAGGAAGCGCGCCGACAGTTCCGCGGGAATGCCAAGTCGGATGGTGCCGTGGACCGGAGCGGCGTGCAGCGACTGCATGATGTCGTCATTGAGCGCGAGGAGCTCGCGTGCTCGCCCGAGCAGATACTGCCCCTCCGGGTTCAGCTCGACGCTGCCACCCTTGCCTCGGACGATCACAGTCTGACCGAGAACCCCTTCGAGCCGCTGCATCTGAAGGGAGACTGCCGACTGCGTCCGTCCGACGCGGGCAGCTGCACGGGTAAAGCTTCGTTCCTCCGCGATGGCGACGAAGCTACGGAGCAGATCGAGGTCAAAACCCACCGGGATGCCCATGGTCATCAAGCTCGCTCATCGACCGCATTTGCGCATCATAGACAGGGGCTCGACGTATATGTCACAGGCGTCACCGCATATTCCACGCTGGGCTGGTCCAGTGACCCGCTACTAAGCACCATGCTCCGTCAGGATGACACGTATCTCGCAAGCCTCATTTTTCATGAGCTGGCGCATCAGCGCATCTATGTCGATGACGACTCAGCATTCAATGAGGCTTTCGCAGTTGCTGTCGAAACCACCGGTGTAAGGAAATGGCTCCGCGCAGCTGGCGATTACGCCGGATTGCGCCGCTACGAAGCCGATCGCAAGCGCAGCGCCGATTTTCTCGGACTGGTGTCGGAAACTCGGGACGAGTTAGGGCAGGTCTATGAAAGCTCCCGTACCTCGGAGCAGTTGGCGGCTGCCAAAGCAGCTACGATCGACAAGCTGCGAATGCGCTACCGGCAAATGCGCGTCAAGCGCTGGGCCGGATACCGGGGATACGACGCCTGGTTCGATGCCCCGATCAACAACGCAAAGCTCGCCGCGACTGCTGTCTACGGCGAACAGGTCCGGCGTTTCTTCGCTTGTTCGACTTGTGCTCCGGCGATTATCCCAGGTTCTACGCTGCTGTTCGACGGATCGCGGATTTGAACAAACCCTCCCGTGCCGAAGCGCTCAAGGCTGTCGCTACGTGTGATTGACTTCAACAAGCAGGGGAGCCCTGTCTCTGGAATGCTCCGGTGTCAGATTGGGGCCGACAGCAGTAGGTCCGCTTGTGGTACAGGGAATGACGATAGCGGACCTTCAACCTCCAAGCTCCAATGTCGTGACTTGACCCATTGGCGACTTTGGATTCCGAGCGATCGACCGTCGCTCCGCGAAGGGACCGTGCTGCGTGGAACCGCGGAAGGAAGAAATAGGCAGCGAAGGAAGCGGACATTTGAACGTTGCGTTAGATCAGTCCATGTCGATCCGCGCACCTGTCGCCCCGTTCAGCAATCGCTTCAGGTGGAAGCTCGCAAGCTGGTCCTCCGGACGCCTGCCTACTTCAGCAGCAAACGCGGCTATCGCACCGGGATCGCCGGCTTCCAACTTGGCAAATGCCGCGAGGTAATCCTTCGTCGCGAGGTCGTCGCATTGCTCAGGCCGCAGTGGTTCGAAAGCGCGCAGCGACTCCGTTCGTCCTCTCAACACGAGGTCGCCCACTGGCCGCCCCCGGAAATTCCCAACTTGCCTCGCGACGCGCTCGCTCACGCAGATACGCGTGCCTAGTTGCTTGTTGGCGGCTTCCAGCCGCGCTGCGATGTTGATTGTGTCGCCATAGGCTGTGTAGTCGAAGAAGCGCGTGCTACCAAAATTGCCGACGATCGCCGGCCCGGCATGGACGCCGATGCGGGTCGCTCCCAGAGCGGCCCCATTGTCGCTCCATCGCTTGCGGCAGTCCTCGGCGAAGGCGTCGAGGTCGAGCGCGCAGGCGACCGCCCGCGCCGCGTGGTCCGCCTGCTCGCCCGGCGCGCCGAACAGCACATGCAGAGCATCGCCGATAATCTTCGTCACCGTACCTTCATGCGCGAACACGATGTCAGTCATGCCGGCGACGTATTCGTTGAGCAGGGCGCCTAGAGCCGCCGGCTCGATCGCCTCCGCAAGCGAGGTGAAGCCGGCGATGTCGGTGAACACCGACGCGACCTCGCGCCGGCATCCCGCCAGGTCGATCCCTTGCTGGTCGCTTGCCAGACGCTCGGCGAGGTTGGGCGAGAAGTAGCGCGACAGGGACGCATGCGCGCGCTCGGCAGAGAACTGGCGCCGCCGGGCCTCACGCAGCACTTCGAGATGTCGCAGCGTCTTGGCGATCGTCGCCTCGAGGTCGGCGAAATCGATCGGCTTGGTCAGGAAGTCGAAGGCACCGCGGTTCATCGCCGTGCGGATGTTAGCCATGTCGCCATAGGCCGAGACGATGATGGTCGAAAGCTCTCCCTCCGCTTCCTGCAGCTTCTGCAGTAGCGACAGCCCATCCATGCGCGGCATGTTGATGTCGGTCACCACCATGTCGAGGTCCGGGTTCTGTCCGACGAGACCGAGCGCCTCGATACCGTCGCGCGCGAACAGGAAGCTCACCTGCCCGTCGCGGATCTGTCGGCGGAATTTCTGCAGCACCAGCGACTCGAGGTCCGGCTCGTCGTCGACGACCAGGATGCGCGACGTCACGCCGCCCATCCGAGCTTGGCCTCGATCACGCCGCGCAGCACCAAAAAGTCGATCGGCTTGTCGAGCAGCGCCTCGGCGCCGTTTTCGAGCGCCTTGCGTTTCGTCTCGGCGTCGCCGTAGGCGGTGATCATGATGACCGGCACATCCGGCCGCGCGGCCTTAGCCCTGGGCAGCAGCTCCAGCCCGCTCATGCCGGGGGGCATGTTGATGTCAGACAGGATCAGGATCAGCGAGGCCACCTCGGCCCGTTCGATCAGCTGCAGCGCCGCTTCCCCAGACAGCGCGAACTCCATGACGAAGCGACCGGCGCGCAAATCGCGCCGGAACTGCTGCCTGAACAGCGGCTCGATGTCGGGTTCGTCGTCGACCACGAGGATCAGCACGCTCATGCTCGCTCCTCCGCCTCCGCCTCCGGCTCAAGCTCAAGCTTCGCCGTCGCCACGCCGCTGCGCGGCAGGACGATACGGAACTCGGTGAACGATCCCGGCACCGTCTCGACCTCGATCGTGCCGGAATGCTGCTTGACGATGATATCGTGGCTGAGCGACAGGCCAAGCCCAGTGCCTTCGCCGGCAGGTTTGGTGGTGAAGAAAGGATTGAACATCTTCTCCTTCACTTCCGGCGGGATGCCCGTGCCATTGTCCCGGATGCGGATTTCCACCGCGTCACCGAGGTTCTTCGTCGAGGTGGAAAGCATCGGCTCGTAAGCTGCGCCATTGCCTTCGGCGCCGCGCTTTGCGGTTGCGTAGAAGCCGTTCGCGATCAGGTTGAGCAGCACGCGGGTGATCTCCTGCGGGTAGAGATCGACCGAGCCGGCCCGCGGATCGTAGTTCTTTTCCAGCGTGACGTTGAAATCCTTCTTTTCCGCGCGCGCGCCGTGATAGGCAAGACCGAGGCTTTCGTCGACCAGCGAGTTGATGTCGACGACGCGATGCTCTCCGGAGCCCTCTCGCGAATGCATGAGCATGTTGCGGACGATGGAATCGGCGCGCTTGGCGTGCTGCACCACCTTGTCGAGATTGGCCTTCAGCGTATCGCCAAGCTCCTCGACCTCGGCTCTTGTGCCGCCGTCGATTCCCGCCCCTTCCAGCACCGTGCGGATGTCGTCGACCAGCTCGTTCGACAGCAGCGAGAAGTTGCTGACGAAGTTGAGCGGGTTCTTGATCTCGTGGGCGATGCCTGCGGTGAGTTGGCCGAGCGAGGCAAGCTTTTCCGTCTGCAGCAGCCGTCCCTGTGCGGCCTGCAGATCCTGGAGGGATGCCGCCAGTTCCTGCGTGCGTGCCTGCACCTGATCGAACAGCCTGACGTTCTCGATCGCGATCACGGCTTGGTCGGCGAACGTCTGCACAAGTTCGCCTTGGCGCGAAGTGAATGAATTCGGTTCCATCTTCCCGAGGAAGAACACGCCCTCGACCTTGCCTTCCCTGAGCATCGGAACACCCATCAGCGCCCTTGTGTCGGTGATTGCCCGGAATTCCTGCAGATTGAAATCCGGATCCTCCTCCACGTCGGGTATGTACTCGATACTACCCGAGAGGGCTACGCGTCCCGAAAGCCACCGGCGGTCGACTTTGATCGGATGATCCATCGTCCAATCGGTCTTTCTCTCGGAGATAGTGGCGCGGCCACGCAGCATGTCGCCGTAACGAAGGAAGATCCCACCGTAACTTGCGCCGCACAGCTTGGCGGCGGACTCGACAAGCGCGTTCAACACGGTCGGCAGGTCGAAAGCCGCGCGGCTGATCACCTTCAGCACATCTGCAGTCGCCGTCTGCTGCCTCAGCGCCTCGCTGACATCGGCGGTGCGCGCCTGCACCTCGTCGAACAGCCGCACATTCTGGATGGCAATCACTGCTTGGTCGGCGAAGGTCTTGAGGAGGTCGATCTGATTGGCGCTAAAGGCCCGAGCCTCATTGCGCCGGATCATAAGCGCTCCGATCGCTTTTTCTTCCTGCAATAGCGGAGTGGCAAGAATCGCTCGAAAGCCAAGCCGATGGGCCATCATTCGGCCAGTTGCAAACTCTTCTCCGGCGACCGTCAAGTCATGAACGTGGACCGGCACTCGATCCAATACGGCGCGGCCGGTGACGACGTCCCGCGCCAACGGCAAGCCAGCGTCGTCGATCGGAATCGGTCCGTGATGCGCTCCCACCGCTAGCCTGTCGGAGCGCAGCAGATAGATCGTTGCGTCATAGGCGTCGCAGAGCCGCGCGGCACTTTCGGCGACGGCGTCCAGCACTGGCTGAATGTCCGTAGGAGACCCGGCGATCACTTGCAGTATCGCGCCGGTCGCCGTCTGTTGCTCCAGCGCTTCAGTCACTTCGCGTGTCCGCGCCTGCACCTCGTCGAACAGGCGGACATTCTCGATCGCGATTACCGCCTGGTCGGCGAATGTCTGTACCAGCTCGATCTGCCGCTCGCTGAACGGGCCTGGTTCGGACCGCGTCAGTCCGAAGACGCCGATCACGGCTCCCTCGCGCAGCAAGGGCACGCAGAGGACGGCTGAAAAACCGCCGATCTTCGCGATTTCAAGATATTCGGCCTCGGCGTCCGTGCTGACGTCGGGTACGTGCACCACCGCTTTCTCGATCGCGGCACGGCCTACCCAACTGCCGCGTCTGGGAGTCTGAGGATTGGCACGTTCATAGGCAAGGTGTTCCGGCAAAATGCCGATCGCTGCGCTGATGTGATAGGCGCCGTCCTTCAACATGAAGATTCCGGAAGTGCCGGCGTTGCAGAGCGACGCCGCCGACGTCGTCAGCGCCGTCAGCACGGTGTCGAGATCGAAGGCCGAAGCGCTGATTACCTTCAACACGTCCGCGGTCGCCGTCTGTTGCTGCAGCGCCTCGCCGAGTTCTGACGTGCGCGCTTGCACCTCGTCGAACAGGCGCACATTCTCGATCGCGATCACCGCTTGGTCGGCGAAGGTTTTGACCAGTTCGATTTCCCTCTCGCTAAAGGGCTGCACCTCGGTGCGGATCATGGCAAAGGTGCCAAGGAGTTCGCCTTCGCGCAGCAGCGGCACTGCCAGGACGGTGCGCATGCCGCCGACCGCGGCAATCGCCGAATGTGTATATTCGGGGTCCACCGTGACATCTTCGATCTGCATGACGCGCCGTTCCTCGGCGGCGCGCCCAACTGCCGATCCGCGGCCGGGTTCCGTCTGGTGCGCTTCGCCATACTCCCCGAAGCCCGGGGGAAATCCGGTGATGGCGGCGTATTCGAACCTGCCATCGATAACTCGTTCGAGGCAACCCTTGTCCGCGCGACACAGCCGGACTGCCGATTCCACGAGCGTGTCCAGAACAGTCTGCAGGTCGAAGGCGGATGCGCTGATCACTTTGAGCACATCTGCGGTCGCCGTCTGCTGCTGCAGCGCTTCGCCGAGGTCGCGCGTACGCGCTTGTACCTCTTCGAACAGCCGCACGTTCTGGATGGCGATGACGGCCTGATCGGCAAACGTCTTGAGGAGTTCTATCTGCTTCGCGCTGAACGGTCGGACCTCCTTATGACGGATCATGAGGGCCCCGATCGCTTCGCCTTCTCGCAACAATGGAGTGGCAAGAACCGTGTGGAAGCCGAGCATCTCAGCCATTTTTCGTCCGGTGGCAAACTCGCCTCCGGACGCGAGCAGATCGTGAACATGGACGGGCGCTCGATCCAGCACGGCGCGGCCGGTGACAATGTCGCGCACGACCGGTAGGCCACCTGCGCTAACCGGGATCGGCCCGTGATGCGCCCCGACGGCTAGCCTCTCGCCGCGCAGCAGGTAGATCGTCGCGTCAAACGCATTGCAGAGTCGCGCAGCGCTTTCAGCGACGGCGTTCAGCACGGGTTGAATGTCCGTCGGCGATGCGGCAATCACTCCAAGGATAGCGCCAGCCGCCGCCTGCTGCTCGCGCCCTTCACTCAGTTCCTTGGCGAGGACCTCAATCCTAGCTTGGAGTGCGCTGTATGATTCCCGCATGTGCAGATCCTGGCCTTCGGTCCACAACGCTGCCCACAAGGTCGAGTCAAAAACCATAGGCAGAATAGAACCGAAAAATCTAGGCCACCCGCAATCAATCCCTCCGTCTCACAATTGCAGAGGGGAAAATCGGTGGCCAAACTCTCGACGCTTCTTTCACCAATGAAGCGGTTCACCAATAGTCCGAACCCTTCCATGGCGTTCCGTGCTAGATCTGCGCGCTTGATTGCAACCTTCGCTCAATCTAGCGGCTATGTTCGGATCGGAAATCTGCCCCAGTCTCGGCGGCTCGCCCAAGTCCATTCTTGGCGCAACGCTGCCCGTGGCATATGCGTTGGCGCCGTCCGCTTTTGGTGAAGCGACGAGACCTTAGGAATGGCTGCCATCAGGCGCGAAGCTGCCCGTCGTCATTGTCTCGTTGGCTGACTGAATGTCAGAACGCGCTAGGAGTGGTCATTGCCGAGCAGATGCTCTGACGTCGCGTTCTGGCCGGAAGCAGTCGGTCCGCTTGTGGTCAGTGAAGAACGATAGAGGACGTTCAACGCTTGACTGCGGAGTACCTTGACGAGCTGGGCGAGCTAACGCGGTGTTGTTAGTCCAAGCCTACCGCTCGGAGCCCAGCGAGATAGCGATCGAGGTCGGTCTTGCGCACGATTGGGTGGAAGCGCGATATCCAGTCCAGCGTGAGAGTTGGATGGAGATTTTTCGCGTGAGCCAAAGCTTGCCGGCCGGTTTCGATTTCGCCCCCCATGCCTGATGATGCCGAGAGTGTTCGCCACGCAGTGCCGAAGTGAGGCCGCAATTGCACTGCTCGTCGGCCCAGTGCGATCGCCTCCGCGTAACGACCAAGGACGAAGTGGCAAGTAGCCGCGGTTGCGAAGATCGCGGACTGGCTAGAGTCCCGCGGGCTCATTTGTTCAGCGAGTGCCAGGTGATGAAGTCCCTCTTCGCCCGACCCCGCGTAACCGTAAGTCGAGCCGAGAATCAAATGAGCGAGGGCAAAGCTTGGATTGATCGCAATGGCCTCGTTGAGCGCCTCTAACGCCTCGGTAGAATGGCGAGCAACCATGTGTGCGTAGCCAGCTGCAAAATGGGACCAGGGGTCTTCCGGCGCCAAGTGAATTGCCTGCTCCGCCATGGCGATTGCAGGCTCCATCTCGTCTGCGGCCAAAGAGATGCCGAGTTGGACTCGCGCGGCCAGCGTTGCCGCGCAAAGCTCCCTGTTCGGAACGGGCGGCTCGGACCTAGTCATTCAAAACATAACACGATCTTACAATGCGGCCTTTTTAGGAGGGAAATTTGTGCGGGCTACGGGGACTCGCGAGCTTACCGTTCCGAGCATCCGTCATTGTGGACTCGGCGATAAGACGTACGTAATCTACACCGAGACCGGCTTCCGAGGCGAACGTAATATGGCTGATGAACGCGTCCGGCGCCGCCTTGCCGCGATAGCGGTAGCCGATGTTGTCGGTTACAGCCGATTGATGGAAGTTGACGAGGTCGGCACCCTGGCGGCGTTGAAGCACCGCCGCAGCGACATACTACAGCCTCTCATCCGCGGGCATGGCGGGCGTATCGTCAAGCTTATGGGCGATGGAGTACTGATGGAGTTCTCCAGCGCAGTGCATGCGGTCGAAGCTGCGCTGGAACTCCAGACAAGAATGTCGCAAGCCAACAACACCGTGGCGCAGGAGCGTCACATTGTTCTCCGCATCGGTATCAATCTCGGCGACGTGATTGGCGAAGGCTCTGACCTCTACGGCGAAGGCGTCAACGTTGCGGCCCGTCTCGAAGCCTTGGCGGAACCAGGAGGGATCTGCATTTCGGCGAAGGTATACGAGGAGACGAGAGACAAGGTCGACGCCCCTTTCGAGGATCTCGGCGAGGTTGAGCTCAAGAATATGGCGAGACCGGTGCGGGCCTACCGCGTTGGCACGAAAGTCGAACGGATGGGTGTCTACGTCACAGACAGTTCCGCCGCCACAAAACCGTCCATCGTCGTGCTGCCATTTGACAACATGAGCGGCGACGCCGGTCAGCAATATCTTTCGGATGGCATTACCGAAGACATCATAACCGAACTGTCGCGCTTCAAGAACCTGACTGTCGCGGCGCGTCACGTGTCGTTCCAGCTTGCGAGCAAAGCGGCAAATTCTGTCCAAGCGGCGCGGAATATAGGCGCAAACTATGTCGTTGAAGGCAGCGTGCGCAGGGCGGGTGATCGCATTCGCATCACGGCGCAGTTGATTGACGCCAAGTCCGGCAACCATATCTGGGCCGAGCGATACGACACCGAATCCCTCGATATCTTTGTCGTGCAGGACGAGGTCGTTGCAGCGGTAGCATCGACGCTTGAGGGGAGAATGGTTGCGGCAGCAGCGGTTCAGGTTCGGAAGCGTCCAACATCAAGCTGGACGGCCTATGATTTTTTTCTGCAAGGCCGAGAACTCTGTGACGCCAATCATGAAAGGGAGGCCATTCCGCTCTTTTCCAGAGCGGTAGCGATCGATCCTTCGTTTGTCCAGGCTCACGCCTGGTTGGCTATCGCTCATCTCGGGCAATATTGGTTCGACGCCAACCCGGGGACGTTGCGAGACGCTTCGATCGCGGGACAACGAGCCTTGGAACTGGACAGCAGCGACCCCACCGTTCACCATGCCAACGGTATTATAGCGCTTTGGTCGCGCCAGTATGAGCGGGCTGGCATGCATTTCGATCGCGCTATCGCACTAAACCCCGTTGATGCCCAAATTCGCGCCGACCGCGCACACTGGCTACGATTTTCCGGCCGCCAGGCGGAGGCCTTGGTGGCTATCGACGAAGCGCTGGGAAGAAGCGTCTTTTCACCACTTTGGTTCTGGCTAATACGTGGTGGAATCTTGTTCGACTTGCGCCGATACGATGAAGCAGTAGAGGCGTTGGATCACTTGCCGAAAAAGCACCATTTGGTTTGGCTCATGCTGGCGTCAGCCCACGCTCATCTCGAGCACGCTTCGCTCATGGAGCATGCGCTGGCTGCTGCACTCGAAATCAAACCAGACGTGTCTTTGCATGAGCTAATCATGCTGCTTCCCCACGCCGATCCTGGAGCGATCGAACCTTTGCTCGATGGCCTTCGCAAGGCGGGTCTACCGGAACACGCGCGGTCGTAGCTTTTACAGGCTAGGCCGGGACCCGCAAGTGCATGCTCGGGGAAGCGACTCCTTTGTTCGCGCGGAGCTGTGGCATTAGCGATGTCCACTTTTGGTGAATACACGGGACCGTAGGAACGACTGCCATGCGGCGCATTGCTGCCATTCGCAATACGGACATTGAAGGTCACCGTTGGGGTCGAACTCCGTCTTTCGGAGCTTTGGTTTTGGGGTGAGAGAGGCGGCTACGAGTGCCCTGAACCTGAACGAGGGGCCGGGCGGGGCTGATAGGCGCCCCACAAGCCAACCCCACCCCCGCCACCGACAACTTCGTCGGGGCCGGCGCCCGAGACAGCCTACAATGGCACTTGCCTGTGCGTTCTTACCCGCGGAGGTGTGGCCTTAGGTCGCAAACAATTGGCTTCAGAAAGCAAAGCCTCAGACTTCATTGACGCTGCGACCGACACCATATGGTGACCCATAGCCCTCCAAAAACGAGAGAAGCTCGCCCCGACGCGGTCGCCTGCGGCCGTCAGCCGGCAATGGCTATGAACTAGGAACCTGAAATCATCATGCCTGAAAATATCAGACTAACTTCGCGAGACGTCCCCCTCATTCAGCTGGGCCTCTATCAGTGCCGCTTCCCGGTGAGCGAAGACCCGTCAGTACCCGGCGGTTACCGTTTTTGTGCTGGGCCAACTTCGCCGGATCGCGTCTACTGCGATCACCACCACAGCATCGTCACCGCCGTCGATCCCCGTCGAGCCCGCTCGGGTCTCCACTTCGCTCAACGACGCGCCGCGTAGGTTGCTTGGGCGACGGCTCCCCTGCCCGGTCTCCAGGGCTCGGCGCGATGAGCTCCGACGCTGACAATCGATTTCGGCCGTTTGCATCGTCGTCGTTTCGGGGCAGCCCCTCAGTGCGCTGGCGGTGCTCGGCGCTATGAGTTCGCAAAGCCAAAGTCCGATCACCCCGAACCATTGCTCGATGATCCCGCCAGCACGAACGGACATGCCGTGGTGGTCTCGGTTGGCTGGTTCGGTGTCGTTCGGATCGATGAAGCGCTAGAACAAAACACCGGATCGGACCGCGCCGCGGTATGAAGACCCCAGACGACGAGCAAAAGATGAGCCGCCCACAGAGCCGGCGCGAGCAACGATGACAGAACCGTTGCGGATCGCATAATTGATCCTCTCATATGAACTTAGGACGGCAGCGACTTACGCCTCAGCCGCCTTTTGATGTGAGGCCGAAGCTCCGATGGTATAGGCATAGCTCGATCTCGTAACCGACCATCGCCACCGGCTCGCCAGGTCTGTTTCGAGCTTGTTTCCATCGCGACGCCAACCCTGACGGAAGTCTGCCCAGCACGTAAAACGCATGTCTTGCAGGGGCCCCAAAAAGCCACCCTACCCCCGCCGCCGACAAGGCCGGGGGCGAGTGCCGACCATCACCGGCGTGTTCCTGCCCGCCATCACCCCGAAATCGTGGAGCAAGAACGGCAGGAATGATGTACGCTGGGGTATAGCCTAGCGGCCAAGTGAAATGGGTTCCTAAAGAGTGTCCGTTAGGGTTGACTTGGATCAACGGACAAGTTAGTCAACGGACACAGCCCTTTCGGATAGGAGTCGCCCTGTGACCAAGACAGTCTTTTATGCCCGCGTCTCAACTGCCGACCAGACACTTGAGCATCAACGCAGGCAGGCCGAACTAGCAGGTTTCAAGATTGATCAAGAGATTGCCGACCACGGTGTGTCCGGCATCTCGACCAAGCTGGCGGAGCGACCTCAAGGAAAGCGGCTGTTCGACATCCTCCGCCCTGGTGACACGCTGGTGGTGCGCTGGGTCGACCGGCTGGGCCGCGACTATCGGGACGTGTCGGATAGCATCCGGCTTTTCATGCGTGACGGTGTGGTGATCAAGACCGTCATCAATGCCATGGTGTTCGACGGAGCGACCAAAGACCCCATCCAGCAGGCCGTTAGGGACGCGCTGATAGCCTTCATGGCAGCAACGGCGGAAGCACAGGCGGTCGCGGCCAAGGAAGCCCAGAAGGCAGGCATTGAGGACGCCAAGTCCGACCCCAGGTCGTACCGTGGCAGGAAGCCGAGCTACGACCGTGAGGCATTCGACACGGTGGTTACAATGCTGGGCACAGGGGCTGGTGCATCAGCCATAGCCAAGGTCACGGGCTTGACGCGGCAGGCGGTCCTCAGAATCAGGGACGACCGGATTGGAGCGGAGAAGGCACTGGCAATGTGGGCGCTCTAGGCGTGGTCGGTGGCAAAGTCACTCAGCCCATCCTTACCCACGCCAAGGGCAGAGCTTATTGAGTCCGAACGATACTTCAGATATCGCCGACGATCCGGAACGGTCAAGCTTCTCAACCTTCGTCAAGAAGCTTCCGGCCGAGAAATCCAACGATCGAGGGACGCCACGTCGGCCTTGGTGGATCCCATTCTGGGCCGACTTCCTCGGCCAGCCGGCGCATTGACCCTGCCCATCCCGCAAGCTTGGCTGTCCATTCAGGCGTCATGCGGCTGTCGAATGCCCATCCCTCGAACACGTCGGCCATGTATATCATATGACGATACCCGAGCTCCTCGCGCAGGTCCTCCGACCAGCGTTGCTCTGCAGTTTGATCGAATATGCGTGCGAGTCCTTCGGCCGAGGACTTCGACTGGTTCCTGCGCTCCTCCAAAGCGTTCAACGCGAGCACGTTCTTCGCTGCGCGGCGAAGCTCTATTCTTTTCTCTGAGCTCAGTCCTTCAGCCGTTTCAGCGCGGCTCTCGAGCTTTCGAGCCAGTGCAATCCTTTGCTGTGGAGTCATACGGGGCATCGGTTCAAAATGGCCTGAATTGGGTCTGCTGGCTTGTCCCCATCGAACTCGCATGATCGCTTTTTAGCCGATACGAGAAAGTCGTACGGCATTCTCAGCCGGGTCAATCGAC
Source organism: Mesorhizobium sp. LjNodule214 (assembly GCF_964252735.1). NCBI lineage: Bacteria > Pseudomonadati > Pseudomonadota > Alphaproteobacteria > Hyphomicrobiales > Phyllobacteriaceae > Mesorhizobium > Mesorhizobium sp. LjNodule214. Next base: position 902,325 of record NZ_CAXUPE020000001.1, on the reverse strand, counting down.
CACACCGCAGCCATTGCCGCCCACACCAATAAGCTGCTTACGACGGAGAAAGCCGACATGGACGATGTGTCGGCGATCAGAGGCGAGATGCAGGCGATCGCCAACCAGACTGCCATCGACTTCCCGAAGCAGGCCCAATAGTTTAGCCAAAACGTTCTGCGCTCATCAGCTTTCATGGTCGACGCCCACCAGTGCGGATTGGCTGCTTGACCTAGGCGGCCGTTGTCCCCGCCGAGATTTACAGGTCCGGGGACCCCAAAGTCTCAGCAAAAATCCAATTTTTGGATAATACGAAATTCGGATTACCGCAACGTCGAAGTGGAAATTGCTCGACGAGCGGATGGCCAAAACCCTGCATTCGGACCGCCATCGGCGACTTGCTGAACTGCTGACCGAGAAGCGAAAGCTGGCAGGATTGACGCAGGCAGCCGTCGCCAAAGCTCTCGATCGCCATCAACCTTTCATTGCCAACATAGAAAACGGCGATCGTCGCCTGGATCTCGTTGAATTCCTCGATCTAGCCAAGGTGATTGGGTTCGACCCGCACGAGGTCATGCGCCAGATCCAAGCGGTCGACCGGACAAAGCGGTGAACACCACCGCGTAATGTTACCGATCTTTTCCTTGCCTCCAGCTTGCGAGGAGGCGCGCGGGGGATCGTATTGCGGGCAAATGGGCACACACGAAGGGCATAGAGCTGGTCGAGTTGCCCGCACCACTGGAAAAGTGAAGGCTCACACCGCACTGGTCCGCAACGAACGGATTTCCGGGCGGCGGCGGAACCTACGCCGAGAAGCTCGGAATCACCGTTATCAGGCTCACCTGACCTCGAAGAAGGACGTACAGTCCTTCACCGGCGGACGCTTGTTGTCCTACTGACGGCACGTAGCTTGTCGGCTATCTCTGCGAAAGCACGCAGCGTCGCCTGCTCCAGTGTCAACCCCTTTTCGTAGAGCCTACTGTATGTCCGCCAGTGCATTCCCGTCGGCTTGTCTAGAAGGTGGAGCGGCATGTTTGCGGATACTCCAAGGCGCTGGCGCAATTTCCGGGCTTTGGAGAGAGACCGAGAGCGAGGATCCTCGCTCTGGGAGCGATAGGTGAGATCCAGACACAAGCGGCAGCGGAATTTCTCGCCAGCGTAAAGCACTGCACACCTTCGGTCGCAGGAAGGGCAGATGAACCAACGGCGCTGCCCGCCGAAATGTTGTTCCGTAAAATCAAGCGCGATGAGATCGCGCACGTCCCGCCATTCCTGGGACGGACCTTGATGGCGGTAGGTCAACTCCAAGCTACCTTCGTCCGCGAAGGTTCCAATCGAACCGACAAACCGGCCATTGACGGTCCACTCCAAATTCCCTCGGCGCCCCGGCTCCAGCAGCCCGTTCTTGCGCAAGGCCGAAATGCGAAGATCCAGCAGGTCCTCGCACTTCTGGCGGGCTCCGCTTCGCCAGCGATTTCCCGATCCTAGGCCGCCCATTTGTGCCTCCGATTTTCCCGAAATAACGTGGGAACTCGAACGACTCTTATCCCGCTCGGACATGAAAAAAGGCCGATAGCGCAGCTCGTTCCAGAAGGAATTCCCCGCTTACGCTATGGATATCTGATCTGCGTGCCTTCTTCAGGCAGCCAGCCGACCGAGGTAGAGATCGAAGAGCCCTTCATTCCGGCAGAAGGATTGCAGAAGGGATTGCAGACCTCATTCCAATTTATTCCAGGCAAATGCGGGCCTCCTAGCGCGCGTCAGGAATTTCACCGGCATAGCGCCGGGCACCTTCGGCGGCCAGAGCCGCATGCCGATCTTATCGGCGGCGGGAACTCGCTATGTGTTGAGTGGGTTGCAGTGGGTTATGTGGCGTCGGGGTTTCGAAGCCATTCGATCAGGTCGGCCTCGATCACGTACAGCCGCTTTCCCCATCGCCGGATCGGCGTTCCGGGCTCGGTTGCAAGCACGGATCGGACGAAGTCGCCGTTCACGCCGATACGCTGGCCGATCGCCGCTGCCGTCCAGATGACTTTCGGTCGCTCGGTCAAGCGGCACCGCCGGTATTCTGGCCGGCATATGCCATGCGAGCCAATTCACCCTGCACGGCATCGAAGAATGACCGCAGCTCTGCCTCAATGTCCGTCTCTGGCAGCCCGACACGTTCCAGGTGCCGACGATTGGCCGCAATGACCTGTCGCCAGTAGAGCGTCGCGTCCTCGCCATGCTTGCCGGCCAGCATCTTGGCTGTATGCCGAACCTTGCCCACCCGCTTGGTCAACGGAAAGATGATGATCCGGACAGGCGGCCTCCACCGGAATAGAGGCAGGTCGTCACTCTGCATGGCTCCCTCCCATGGTAGTACTATATGTGGACCTGTGGTGCCCCTGCGAGGTGCTGAAAATGGGCTTCACAGGGCTTGAGATGCCCCTGTCACGCATATCCGGACTCCTTTTTGTGATCCCACTTGACCTGTGGTGCCCCTGTACGGACCTGTGCTGCCCCTGTGTTTTTTTCGTCGGGCGCCTATCTCATGAAGTCTTTGGTCGAGAGATGGCCGGATACGTCGCAACGATATTCGGTCAGCCGCCACTCAGTAGCGACCCGGCTTTTGACATTGAATCCGCTGGCTTTCGCCCGTGCGACAAAGCCTTTCTCGACCAGGCTATTCAGCGCCCGTCGAGCAGTTTCGCGGCTGATGTGCAAGGCCCCGCCTAGCTCCCGCTCGCCCAGGCCGATGCGACCGTTGTTCAGCCCGTCGTATCTCCACTTGAGTTCCAGATACGCAGCCCTGTCATTTGCGGAGAGTGCCAGCCAGGCCGCCGAGCGCATGATGTAGCCTTCGATCATGATGAACTTGGCGTTGCCCTTTCGCTTGAACCGACTCCTGGCCATCAGCGACCGCCTCCGATTTTCAGCGAGCCATAGCGCTCGGCAAAGGACTTGCGGCCGGCGTCGGCCTTAGGTCGGGTCGTGGGGCTCGAACTGGTGCCGACCTTGAACTCGCGAACGGTAATGCCTTCGCGTCGAAGCCGGCCAGCGTCCGCTAACAGTTCGTCGTGATCGCAGGACTTCTGGTGCGTTACGCGGCCGTTTTCTATCCGGGCAAGTTGCCAGTGGCCCATCGAATAGGCGCCGCCATCGACGAACCAATATTCATAGACCACTGTGACGGGCTTGGGCCTGAATCGCTCACCGTCGCGCACCCGCCGCTGGAGCGCTTCAGCATTGTCCTGGCCGAGCAGCCGTTGGGCTATGGCCACTTCCTGGGTGGAGAACTTAGGCGCAGTCGGCACCTGCAAGGCGCCGAGCTTGCGGCGCATGCGCTCTTCGAGCGCGTCGAGATCGTCCTCGTCCTCCGTCATGCGGCGCGCGCCCTGCGCAGTGTCGTCTCTCTGACCACGATCACCGCTTGGTGCGTTGTCAAAGGGAACCGGCGCTTGAGGGCAGGAATGATCGGCCTCTCGATCTGGCCATAGTTCGCGAAATAGAATTCGATCGCCTCGTCGACGATCGCCGAATGCTCGGGCTCGGGCGGGGAGAGGTCGAGCGCCTTCATGCGGCGATCCCCCCGTCGCGCGCCGCGATCTTATGAGCGAGGTAGTCTTCGATATCCGTCTCTGGCCAGCTAACCCGACGGGCGGTCATCTGAACCGGGCGAGGAAATCTGCCTTCGGATATTTCTGTGTAGAGTGTCCCGCGAGAGAGGCTCGTGCGGTCAAGCACCTCCTCTATCGGGATCATGCGAATCGCCATGTGCTTCGCCTCCTATGCGATGGAGCGCAGTAGAAGGCGGGAACGTCACGAATAATAGGAATTTGTTCTGCGCGAAATTTTCGAAAAAGTTTACCCTACCAATCGCGAAATGCGTACTCGCGCTCGGGATGGCGGTCGCGCTCCCACAGCTTCTTGATCTTGGCGACCTCCTTTCGGATGGTCTGGTCGTCGAGCACTTCAGAATTCTTGACACGAGACGCCTTCATGATCGGCGGCACGGCAACGCTTATGAAGTCGACCGCCTGACTAACGCGTCGCTGACCGTTTGCATCCTGGTAAGCGGTGGCGCTAGGCACTAGCCCGGTGATCCTCTCATAGGCCGCAAGCAGATCAGCTATCAGCACGAGCCGCGGATATTCGGTCTTTCGTCTCGTCTTCTCCTTTACGTCGGTATCGGCCGGCTTCACATCTCGACCGAGCTGCCATTTGGCGAAAAAGTTCAACATAACCACCATTCCGAGCACTTCCGACCAATGTTCACGCCTGGAGCGTTTGTCGCCTCGTTGGCGGCCGGACAGTTCGAGGAACTGGAAGGGGTCGGCAATGGTGTGGTCGAAATCCATAACGCTGGTGAAGAGCGTCTTCAGCGCCGACGTGTGTTTCTCGATGGCCTCCAAATACTCTCGCTGGTTGGCCTTGCTGATCGGTTGCACCTTATTGCGGAGGAACCGGCGCCCACAAGCTCGGATAGCTTCTAGGATGGCAGTTTCTGGCGTTGGAACCCACGCCGCCAAGGTCTGACGGTAGGATTCTAGGAATTGTTCTGAGGGAGGACACAGGGCCAAGAGGCGCTGCTTTTGCTCATCGGTGAAATCGAACTGGATCTGCAGAAAGTCTGCGATGACTGAGGAAGTTTGTGCCCCTGGTGTGCCCCCAAGGGCGAGGCTGTTCTTGGCCATATGCCTCAACCCCTTGGAAAATATGGCGCGCCCGAAGAGATTCGAACTCCTGACCCCCAGATTCGTAGTCTGGTGCTCTATCCAGCTGAGCTACGGGCGCGCAACAGGCCATGCTTTGCATAGCCCCGCGATCCGATCGTGAACGACCGGCCGCGACGAGACGTGTTCCCTAGCGACTGAATTTCCGAAAAGCAAGCCGATCCGGCAAAAGTTTTGTCGCAGGCGCTCCGCTAGTGCAGATCAGGTGCGTCGCGATTCAGGTCAGGCTGAGCCAAAGATCGTGGATTCCGAGAACCGGAGCGTAGCGTAGTTTTACCACGTGAGCACTGGAAGCGCAGGACACCGCCATCTGCAGGCCGGCCTCACCTGAATCGCGACACACCTTAGGCCGGGCGGCGCAGGTTGCCGCGGGCCTGGTCGAACCGGACCGGCTGGTCGGGGATGGTGACGGCGAAGGTGGTGCGGCCGCCGATCGATTCGACCAGCTCGACAGTGCCGCCATGGGCGCGGATCAGCTCGTAGGCGATGGCCAGGCCAAGGCCGGTGCCGCCGCTGCGCGCCGAGCCGCGGAATGCCGCGAACAGGTTCTCGCGCGCCTTAGGGGGCAGGCCAGGCCCGGTGTCGGTGACGATGATGCGGCTGACGCTGCCCATGCGCTCGGCCGATACCGCCAGCCGGCGCACCACAGCGCCCTCGGTGTCCGCCGCCATCGCCTGCACGGCGTTGCGGCAAAGATTGGTGAGCACGCGGAACAGCTGGTCGGAATCGGCGTCGACCTCGAAGGCCAGCTCGACGGCATTGACGAACTCGATGCCTTCCTCGATGTCGAGCAGGCCGTGCACGTCCTCGACCAGTTGGCGCAGCCGCACGCGCCGGCGCGAGGGCGGCGGCTCCTGGGTGCGGCCATAGGCCAGCACGCCTTCGGAGTAGGACACGGCGCGGTCCAGTGCGCGCAGCAGTTTTGGCGCGAAGGCCTGCACGGTTGGATCTTTCACCTGCCGCAAGCGGTCCGACATCAGTTGCGCGGAGGCGAGGATGTTGCGCATGTCGTGATTGATCTTCGACACGGCGAGGCCGAGATCGGCGAGGTGCTTCTGCTCGGTCAGCATCTTCTGCAGCCGTTCCTGCATCTGCGACAGCTCGCGCTCGGCGACGCCGATCTCGTCGGCGCGGGCGGCCGGACGAATGATCCGCCCGGGGTCATCGGGTGCCTCGGAGAAGGACAGCATCGAGCGGGTCATCGTGCGGATCGGGCCGATCATGATCAGGTCGATCGCGGCATAGACGAGCATGGCGGTGAACAGCGAGATCAGCAGCGAGACGAAGGCGACGTTGCGCGAATAGATGAGCATGGCGTTGCGCAATGCGTAGTCAGGCATGATCAGCTCGAACTCCTTGTCGCTCTCGCCCACCGGCCCGAAAACGCGCAGCATGCGGTTGCCGCCGAAGAACAGCGTGTCGAGCGCGCCTCTCATGCCCTCGACCAGGCCGACACTGGCAATGTCGATATGCTCGTCGACCTGCGGCGGCATGTCGGACACCACCAGGAGCCTGGAGACGCCGCCGTCGCGCACGGCGATCGCCTTGGCGCCGATCGCCATCAGCACGTCGTTCTGGGCGGTGCGCGACAGCGAGTTGGGCTCGCCCTGCACCAGCACGACCGATACCGCGGCCGCCGTGCCCAGCCTCTCCTTCAGCCAGCTTAACCGGTAGCTGGCGATCCAGGGCAGGAAAATCAGGACTTCGGCCAAGAGCACGAAGACGATGGTGAGCAGGAGAAGCTTCGTCGACAACCCACGCGACAGCGGCACCGTACGGGCGGCGGTGGTCGCCGGTCCGGCCTTTTCGTCCGTGGCTAGGGCTTCACTCATGCAGCGTCTTCACAAACACTTGAACAGCCAAGATTAGGCGATTGCGGCTTTTTTGCCAATTTCATCCTTGGGCGAACAAATATGGCCGCCCGAAAGACCGCGACAACCCGGCCCGCCGCCCGGATTGACTTCCAAAAGCCTTCTTTCTATAAGCCCGCTCACGCTCGGGCCATTCGTCCCGGCGCGGTTTCGATCGCGCCTAAACCGGCCCGGCAAAGCTCCTGTTACACAGTGACAGAATCAAGAAGGGCCGCACCCCGCGGTATTAAAACAAATGAAGCGTACCTACCAACCGTCTAAACTCGTCCGCAAGCGCCGGCACGGTTTCCGTGCCCGCATGGCCACCAAGGGTGGTCGCGGCGTCGTCGCAGCTCGCCGCAACCGCGGCCGCAAGCGGCTCAGCGCCTGAACGGAAGACGAGATCGTTGCCCGCAACCGGCAAGCCAGTGGGGCCAAATCCCAAGCGGCTTCTGAAGCGCGCGGATTTTCTGGCCGTCCGCCGCGGTGAAAAGCGGCGCGGGCGGCTTTTTCTCGTTGAAGTTCTCGACCGCGGCGACGGTCTCGCGCCGCGCGTCGGCTACACCGTCACCAAGAAGGTCGGCAATGCGGTCGTCCGCAACCGCGTCAGGCGGCGGCTGAGGGAAGCCGTGCGCACGCATGCGGCCGATGACATGGCGCCCGGCAATGACTATGTCATCGTTGGACGTGAAGATGTGCTTGCCATCCCGTTCGGCCAGTTGAAGGCCGAACTCTCACGCCGACTGCGCGGAACACGATAGGCCAAGGGCTTCGATGGAAAACAATCGTAACTTCTTCATCACCATCGCGCTGTCGGTGCTGATCCTGACGCTTTGGCAGGTGTTCTACATGAACCCGCGCGTCGAAGCCCAGCGCGAGGCGGCCCGCATCGAAGAGCAGCGGGCGGCCGAGCAGAAGAAGGCGGCTGAAGCGGCCAATCCCGGCGCCGCCACTACGCCGACTCCGGCTCCGGGCGCCATCCCCAACACGCCCGGCGGCGAAGCCGTGACCCCGGCCGGCCGCGAGCAGGCGCTGGCGGCGACCAGCCGCGTCAAGATCGACACGCCGAGCCTCGAGGGCTCGATCAACCTCACCGGCGCGCGCCTCGACGACCTCAAGCTCAAGCACTACACCGAAACGGTCGACAAGAATTCGCCCGAGATCGAGCTGCTCAATCCGGCGGCGCTGCCCAATGGCTACTTCGCCGAGATCGGTTTCGTCGGCAACGACAAGACCGGCGCGGTGCCGGGCGCGGACACGGTGTGGAAGGTCGACGGCAACGCGACGCTGACGCCGGCGACCCCGGTCACGCTGACCTATTCGAACGCCAACGGCCTGACCTTCAAGCGCACCTTCTCGGTCGACAACGACTACATGTTCACCGTTTCCGATACGGTGCAGAATTCCGGCGCCGCCGCCGTGTCGCTGTTCAACTATGGCCGTGTCACCCGCTTCGACAAGCCGGCCGTCGCCAGCATCTATGTGCTGCATGAGGGCCTGATCGGCTTCACCGGTACCGAAGGCCTGCAGGAGCACAAATACGCGTCGATCGAGAAGGACAAGGAATACAAACCGGGCAAATCGACCGACGGCTGGCTTGGCATCACCGACAAATACTGGGCAGTCACTCTGGTGCCGACCGAGAAGCAGCCGTTCCAGCCCAACTTCTCCTATTTCGAATTCAATGCCGGGCCGCACAGCCACAGCTACCAGGCCGATTTCCTGTCCGATGCGATCACGGTTGCGGCCGGGCAGTCGACGACCGTGGAGTCGGAAATCTTCGCCGGCGCCAAGGAAGTCGGCAAGATCAATGCCTATGCCGAAGGCCGCAACATCAAGCGGTTCGACCTCTTGATCGACTGGGGCTGGTTCCACTTCATCACCAAGCCGATGTTCTGGCTGATCGACACGCTCTACAAATTCTTCGGCAATTTCGGCCTGGCCATCCTCGCCACCACCGTCATCGTCAAGGCCATCTTCTTCCCGCTCGCCAACAAGTCCTACGCGTCGATGGCGAACATGAAGAAGGTGCAGCCGAAGATGCTCGAGATCCGCGAGAAATACGCCGACGACAAGATGAAGCAGCAGCAGGCGATGATGGAGCTCTACAAGACGGAGAAGATCAATCCGATTGCCGGCTGCTGGCCGGTGGCACTGCAGATCCCGGTGTTCTTCGCGCTCTATAAGGTGCTCTACATCACCATCGAGATGCGGCACGCACCGTTCTTCGGCTGGATCCAGGATCTGGCCGCACCCGATCCGACATCGCTGTTCAACCTGTTCGGTCTCATCCCGATCACGCTGCCGCATATGTTGATGATCGGCGTTTGGCCGCTGGTCATGGGCGTCACCATGTTCCTGCAGATGCGCATGAACCCGACGCCGCCGGACCCAACCCAGGCCGCGATCTTCACCTGGATGCCGGTGATCTTCACCTTCATGATGGCGGGCTTCCCCGCCGGCCTGGTCATCTACTGGGCCTGGAACAACCTGCTGTCGATCCTGCAGCAAGGCGTGATCATGAAGCGCCAGGGCGCCAAGATCGAGCTGTGGGACAATCTGGTGGCGTTGTTCCGCAAGAAACCCTCGCCCGCGGAATAGCGGGCGCCTCGACCCCCCGAACGTTCTCAAAAACCCCGGTTCGTCCGGGGTTTTTGTTGCCGGGATCACATTTTGTACCCGGCGAAACTCCGGCGCGTCGCGCGCCGTATCTGTTGTGTTGCGACCTCGCAGCGCGCGCGGCGGCACGCCGTCTTGAGGGAAGCGGCCACGGGTTTTGCCGATCGTCATGTTTCTTAGTCGCGGCAAGACACCACGCCACGGTGACGGCTTCCGGCGCAGAGGCGCCGGTGTTTGGGAGGCCGTCCCGGCGACCGGGGTCCTGTCGTCCTTCACGGGACCCCGGTTTATCTCGCCCCAAATCACGCTATTTTGGACCTGCCCGAGATGATACGGAGCCAGGCCATGAGCGGACCCAACCCAAACATCAAGCATCCGATCCCGATGCATATGCGTGTCGGTTTCCTGAAAGGGCTGGTCAACGCGCCGAACATCGAGATCGGCGATTTCACCTACTATGACGACCCGGACGGGCCCGACAAATTCGCCGAGCGGTGCGTGCTGCACCACTACCCGTTCATCGGCGACAAGCTGATCATCGGCAAGTTCTGCGCCATCGCCGAGGGCGCGCGCTTCATCATGAACGGCGCCAACCACGCCATGTCCGGCTTCTCGACCTATCCGTTCAACATCTTCGGCCATGGCTGGGAAGAGGGGTTCGACCCGAAGACTTGGTCGAAGGAAATACGCGGCGACACGGTGCTCGGCAATGATGTATGGATCGGCATGGACGCGGTGATAATGCCCGGCGTGACGATCGGCCACGGCGCCATTGTCGCGGCAAAATCGGTTGTCACGCACGACGTGCCGCCCTATGCGATCATTGCCGGAAATGCGGCCAAGGTGGTGAAAATGCGCTTCGACGACAAGACGGTCCGGCGGCTGCTGATGGCGGCATGGTGGAACTGGCCGGTGGACAAGATCAGCCGCAACCTCAACGCCATCAGGGGCGCCGACATTGCCCGCCTGGAGGCAGCCGTTTGAACGCCCTGGACAAGGCCGTGATCGCGCCCGAACTGTTCACGCAGGCGTGGATCTTCATCCGCGGCGTGCCGGCGATGAAATTCCTGCCGCCGGAAGGGCCGCCGGAGATCGCCTTCGCAGGCCGCTCGAATGTCGGCAAGTCGTCGCTGATCAACGCGCTGGTCAACCAGAAGGGGCTGGCGCGCACCTCCAACACGCCGGGGCGGACGCAGGAGCTCAACTATTTCGTGCCGGGCGGGTTTTCCGGCGAAGGCACCGACCTGCCGCCGATGGCGCTGGTCGACATGCCGGGCTACGGCTATGCGAGCGCGCCGAAGGAAAAGGTCGACGACTGGACGAAGCTGGTTTTCGACTATCTCAAGGGCCGCGTCACGCTCAAGCGCGTCTACGTGCTGATCGACGCCCGCCATGGCATCAAGGCCAAGGACGACGAAGTACTGTCGTTGCTCGACAAGGCGGCGGTGTCCTACCAGATCGTGCTGACCAAGACCGACAAGATCAAGGCGGCCGGCGTGCCGCGACTGATCGAGGAGACGCTGGCGAAGATCAAGAAACGACCGGCGGCGTTTCCGTTCGTTCTGGTGACTTCGTCGGAAAAGAGCGAGGGCCTTGAGGAATTGCGCGCGGCGATCGTGCTCGCCGCCAACGGCGGCTAACGAGACTAGCGCTTCGCCTCCAGCGCAATCATCTGGTGGCTTTCCTCTTCGGCAAGCCTTTCGGTGCCGTAGGCCTTCAGGAACATGCCGACGCCCGACCTGACAACGTGGTCGATTTCCTCCTGGCTCGGGGCCTTGGTGCGGTAGGAGAATATGCACTGGCGGAAAAACCCGGCCAGGCAGAGTTCGGTGAATTGATAGGCGGCAAGATCGACATCGTCGACCTTGAGCAGGCCGCGTTCGATCGCGGCATTGAGAAAAGCCACCATCCTGTCATGGCCGCGTTTTGGCCCGCGTTCGTAAAACCGCGCGCCCATGTCGGGTATCCTGTCCGCCGCGCCGATCACCGTGCGTTGCGCCTGGATGACCTTGGCCGAGGTGATCTTGAGCGACAGCACCTTGCCGAACTTCACCAGCGTCTGGCGAAGGTCGTCGGCGCGGTCGAGCATTTCGTACATGTTCTTGAAGATCGTGCCGCGCTCTTCCTCGATCAGCGCCTCGAACAGTTCTTCCTTGTTGGCGAAATAGACATAGATCGTGCCCTTGGAGACGCCCGCCTCGCGGGTGATGTCGTTCATCGATGCGGCTTCGAAGCCCTTGTCGATGAAGACACGGCGGGCGCCATCGATGATCTGGCTGCGTTTGACCGGATCCTGCCCGGCCGCCGGGCGGCCACGACGCAGGCTGTCCAGCACATCGCACTGGTCCTTGCCGGTGTCGGATAGTGTTTCGGCCATAAAAGTCACACCTCGCAAAATAATTCGAACCGAACGGTTCGATTGCCCCTTGATATGGGCCCGTTTTGGCGCTAAGTCAACGCCCATATCGAACCGAACGGTTCAGTCTAACAGGTTTCCCTTATATAGTACCGATAGAGAGATATCATGTCCTCGAACGCGCCCGTCACCGCCGAAGTCCGCCCATTCCCCAATGCCAAGGTCGCGCCGTCGACCGAAGCGCCGGAAGTGCCCTTGCAGCCCGTCACCGACGCACCGGCCGAGGCGCCGGCGAAGAAGAAGCGCTCGGTGCGCTCCCTGCTTTTGCCCATCATCGGGCTCGGACTGCTCGGCGCCGGCGCCTGGTACGGCTACGATTACTGGACCGACGGCCGCTTCATGATCTCAACCGACGACGCCTATGTCCAGGCTGACATGGCGTTCGTCTCGCCGAAGATTTCCGGCTATGTCGACCAGGTCAAGGTGACCGAGAACCAACAGGTCAAGGCCGGCGACCCGCTGCTGACCGTCGATGACGGAGATTACAAGATTGCCGTCGCCCAAGCCGAGGCGCAGATCGCCACGCTGAGCAAGACGCTCGACCGCATAGACGCGCAGACCAAGGCTGCACAGGCCTCGCTGCAGCAGGCACAGGCGCAGAAGACCGCCGACCAGGCCGCGACCGACAATGCGGCCCGTGCCCAGCAGCGCGCGGCGCAACTCGTAAAGACGCATGTCGGCACGCAAGCGCAGCTTGACGACGCCCAGACCGCCCTCGACCAGGCCAAGGCCGCACTTGTCGGCGCCGATGCCCAGATCGCGGCGGCCGCGGCCAATATCGGCGTGCTCGAAGCACAGCGCGCCGAATCGGCGAGCACGCTGGCCTCGCTGCAGCTCAGCCACGACAAGGCCGCGCGCGACCTTTCCTTCACCGTGCTCAAGGCGCCCTATGACGGCGTCGTCGGCAACCGCTCCGTCGAGCAGGGCGACCTGGTCAGCCCCGGACAGAAGCTCGCGGTCATCGTGCCGATGGACAAGCTCTACATCGTCGCCAATTTCAAGGAGACGCAGCTTGCCCGGCTGGTGCCCGGCGAAAAGGTCCGGATTTCGGTCGACGCCATCGACGGCCATGACTTCGAAGGCACGGTCTCGTCGCTGGCGCCGGCGTCGGGTGCTGTGTTCTCGCTGCTGCCGCCGGAAAACGCCACCGGCAATTTCACCAAGGTCGTGCAGCGTATCCCGGTGCGCATCGACGTGCCGGCTGACGTGCTGAAGAGCGGCAGGCTGCGCGCCGGCCTCAGCGTCGTCGTCGCCGTCGACAGCCGCACCGCGCCGGCCGCCACGAAGTAAACCAAACCCGGGAGCAGTGTCATGGCGACCGCAACCCTGACCGCAGGATCGGTGCCGGCTGCGCCGGTGCAGGCCGACCACATGCCAGTTCGCCGCGTCATCGCCTTCCTGGCGATGGTGTTCGGCATGTTCATGGCGATCCTGGACATCCAGATCGTCTCGGCTTCGCTGTCCGAGATCCAGGCGGGCCTCAGCGCCAGCTCCGACGAGATCCCGTGGGTGCAGACCGCCTATCTGATCGCCGAGGTGGTGATGATCCCGCTGTCCGGCTTCCTTAGCCGGATGCTGTCGACACGCGTGCTGTTCACGGTTTCGGCGGCTGGCTTCACCGCCGCCAGCGCGCTGGCGGCGACGGCCACCAACATCGACCAGATGATCGTCTACCGCGCCATCCAGGGTTTCATCGGCGGCGGCATGATTCCCAGCGTCTTCGCGGCCGCCTTCACCATCTTCCCGCCGTCGCGGCGCGCCTTCGTCTCGCCGATGATCGGCCTGGTGGCGACGCTGGCGCCGACCATCGGCCCGACCGTCGGCGGCTATATCAGCCACGCCATGTCCTGGCACTGGCTGTTCCTGGTCAATGTCGTGCCCGGCATCATGGTGACGGCAGCGGCCTGGACGCTGATCGACTTCGACAAGCCCAATCTCAAGCTGTTCAGCAAGTTCGACTGGTGGGGCCTTGCCGGCATGGCCGCCTTCCTCGGCTGCATGGAATATGTGCTGGAGGAAGGCCCCAACAACGACTGGCTGCAGGACCAGGCGGTGTTCATCTGCGCCATTGTCATGACCGTCGGCGCGGTGCTGTTCTTCTGGCGTGTCTTCACCGCCGAGGAGCCGATCGTCGACCTCAGGGCCTTCAGCAACGTCAACTTCGCCTTCGGCTCGCTGTTCTCCTTCGTCATCGGCATCGGCCTTTATGGCCTGACCTACCTGTACCCTGTCTATCTCGGACGCATCCGCGGCTACGATTCGATGATGATCGGCGAGGCGCTGTTCGTCAGCGGCCTGGCGATGTTCTTCACCGCGCCCATCTCCGGCATCCTGTCGCGCAAGATGGACCTCAGGCTGATGATGATGATCGGCTTCTTCGGCTTTGCCACCGGCACATGGTGGATGACGCATCTGACCGCCGACTGGGATTTCTGGGAACTGCTGATCCCGCAGATCCTGCGCGGCTGCTCGATGATGCTGTGCATGGTGCCGATCAACAACATCGCGCTGGGCACCTTGCCGCCGGATCGGCTGAAGAATGCGTCGGGCCTGTTCAACCTGACCCGCAATCTCGGCGGCGCCGTCGGCCTCGCTCTCATCAACACGGTGCTGATCGACCGCAACGCCTTCCACTATGCGAGGCTTGCCGAGCACGTGCAGTGGGGCAGTGCCGAGGCGCAGCAGAAGCTGCAGAACATGACGCTCAACTTCGAGCAGACCGCCGGGCTCGATGCCTCCAAGGCGGCGATCTCCAAACTGTCGGGCATGGTCCAGCAGCAGGCGGCGCTGCTATCCTTCATGGACGTGTTCTTCATGCTGACGGTGCTGTTCGCGACGCTGGGGCTGTTCGTCCTGTTCATCCGCAAGCCAGCCGAACAGGCCGGCGGTGGTGGTGGCGGTCACTGATTTTCAGACGTGCGCAGCGGGTTTTCGGGGATGCTCCTCCAGTCCAGGTCCGAAGCTCCGATCCCGCAAAAAACTCCGGGCCGCAAGCCCGGAGTTTTTTGCCGCAGTTGGAATTGTCAGGCGGCGGCCGGCTTGAAGCTTAGCGCCACGCCGTTGATACAGTGGCGCAGGCCGGTCGGCGGCGGGCCATCGTCGAAGACATGGCCGAGATGCCCGCCGCAGCGGCGGCAGTGGACCTCGGTGCGGGTCATGCCGAGCGAGCGGTCCACGGTCTTGCCGACGGCATTGGGGATTTCCTGCCAGAAGCTCGGCCAGCCGGTGCCGGAATCGAACTTGGTCTCGGACGAATAGAGCGGCAGGTCGCAGCCGGCGCAGGCGAAAACGCCCTTGCGGTGCTCGTTGAGCAGCGGGCTGGTGCCGGGATATTCGGTGCCTTCCTTGCGCAGCACGTTGTAGGCCGCGTCGGACAGGATGGCGCGCCACTCGGCGTCGGTCTTGGTGACCTCGAAGGTCTGGGCCGCCAGCGCATCCTGGGAGCCACCCATGCGCAGCATTGCCGCCGCGCCGGCCACCAGTGCCACGGCAGCGGCGCCGCTCCAGAGAAAGTCGCGACGGGTCATGCCATTCCTCCTGAAATCAATTTGCCAGATTAGACCGCCAGCCGGAAATCAAAAGCCGGTGACGGTCCTGAAAACGAACACTCCGCACCGGCTCCATGCCTGGAGCAACGCTGCGGAGCGGACGCTTTGCCGATCGCGCGGGTCATTGACCCGCGCAATCGGCAGGGTGCTTCGAGCCTGTTGAGCATGATCTTTTCCGAAAACCGGTTCCCACTTTTCGGGATCATGCTCTAGCTGCCAGTTCGCCGGCAGCGGGCCCTTTGTTACATCTTCGGCAACAGAACCTTGTCGATGACGTGGATGACGCCGTTCGACTGCTCGACATCGGCGATCGTCACATTGGCGACATTGCCGTTCTCGTCGGTGACGGTGACCTTGCCCCCATCGGCCTTGAGCGTCAGCTCGCAACCGCCGGCGGTCTTGGCCTTGTGCGCGCCGCCATCATCGTTGACCATCTTGGTCACGTCAGCCGCCAGCGCCTTGGCACCGATGACATGGCAGGTCAGGATCTTGGTCAGCTTGTCCTTGTTCTCGGGCTTGAGCAGCGTTTCGACGGTGCCGGCCGGAAGTGCGGCGAAGGCCTCGTTGGTCGGTGCGAACACGGTGAAGGGACCGGCGCTTTGCAGCGTGTCGACCAGGCCGGCTGCCTTGACGGCGGCAACCAGCGTGGTGTGGTCCTTCGAATTGACGGCGTTCTCGATGATGTTCTTCTTGGCATACATCGGGGCGCCCCCGACCATCGGATTGGCGGCATAGGCAGCGGCACCGAGCGCGGAAACGGCGATCGTGCTGGCAAGCAAAAGGGTGGCGAGTTTACGCATGATTTCTGACTCCTCTTGAGATCGTTTCCCGTTCTTGGGAACGCAAGGAGATACGGAGTAGAAATGCATGAGTTTCGGCGGTCTGCGAAAAAAGTTTTATTTCGAACGGCGACGGTCGGATTTTCTTCTATCGACCCTTTGCCAGCTTAAATGCTTTCGTGATCGCTCCGACGCCCCAGATAGATTAAAAATCTTCTTGCGCCAGCAAATCAGGACTTCAGAGGGAATCAGATGCCCTTGAGATCGCCGGCGGCGACGACCGGTCCGGTCGGCTGGCCGGTCGGCGAGCCACCTGTCGGCTCGACGCTGACGGCGAGCACGGCGCCTTGCGCGAGCTTCTGCTGGACGGCCGGCGTAACGGCTAGGTGCGTGGTCTGGCCGGCCGGGATGACGCCCATCGAGACCGGAGCATTCTTGCCCTCGATCATCCACAGCTCGAAGTCCTTGCCGGCGGCACGCTCTCCGGAAACCAGCGACAGGCCGACATCGCGGCGGGCGGCGTCATAGACGACGAGATATTTGACGTCGCTGCCGTCGGCTGCCAGCGAGGCGACAAGCCGCTCCTGCGGCGCAACGACCGGCGGGTTGAGGTAGGGCACGGCGACGTAGATGGCGAGCGCGGCGACGGCCGCCGCGGCAAGGCCGCGCCAGAAGCCGAGGCTCGACCAGAGGCCGGCTCGCGGCTGTGCCGCCGCGGACGAGGAGGCGAACAGCCGGCGATCGACAGCCGGCTTGACCGAAGCCGGAGGCTCTATCTCGGGATAGGCGGCGGCCATCGGCGAAAAATGCACTTCCCAGTTGTCGACCAGGCGGGCGAAACCGGTTTCGGTGTCGATGCGGCGGGCCGCGATCTGGCGCTCGTCCGTGGCGAGCACGCCAAGAACGTATTCGGCGGCGAACAGGTCGTCACCTCCACGTTCCAGTCCGTTGTCCTCTGCCAGCGTCATCTTTCCAGACATTCTCTAAGTTTGAGCAGGCTGCGCCGCAGCCAGGTCCGCATCGTGTTCAGCGGCACGCGATGGCGTTCCGCAAGTTCGGCATAGCTTTCGCCGTTGAGATAGGCGCCCCGGACGGCCGCCGCCCGGTCCTTTTCCAGTTCATCGAGACAGTGGTAGATGCGTTCGGACTCACCGCCCGCCACAACCATGGCCTCCGGTCCCGGCGCCGGATCGGCCACGTCGAGCGCGGCATCGATATGGGCGGCGGGCACGCGCCGCGCCCTGATGCGATCGATCGCATGATTGCGCGCAATGGCCACCAGCCAAGAAATCGGGCTCAGATCAGAGACAGCGAAACGGTCCGCCTTGGTCCATATCTTGACGAAGACTTCCTGAAGCGCTTCTTCGGCATCTCCCCGGTCGTTCAATACACGAAGACAGACGCCGAAAAGTTTCGCGCTTGTCTGCCTGTAGAGCAGATCGAACGCGGCCCGGTCCTTCATCGAAGTCCGGACGATCAGCTTGCTGATGTCCTGCGGCGCCATGCCCGCAAATTAGGCGATTGCGTTATATTTGCAATCGCGGAGACGATGTTGTTCACCACCCAGGCGAGCCTGCTTGCCGCCGACAAATCTTCCGCCGTTGCCAAGGAAATCGCCTGCCGCTAGCCTCCAGCCAGGCGGGAGAAGGCGGCGATGTCGGTTGAACGGGTGTTGTGGGAGCAGGATGCAACCGGCCTGGCCGGGCTGGTACAGCAAGGAGAGGTCTCGCCGCAGGAGCTTGTCGATGCGGCGATCGCCCGGGCCGAGGCGACCCGCCCCGATATCAACGCCATCGCCGAGCCGCTCTACGACGCGGCGCGATCGCGCGCCAAAACCGTCGACCGCAAGCTGCCGCTTGCCGGCGTACCCTTTGCGATCAAGGACCTCGGCATCGCCATCAACGGCGTGCCGACCCATGGCGGCAGCCGCATTCCGGCTTTCACCGCCGACTTCAATTCGGTGATGACCGAGCGCTACCTTGCCGCCGGCCTCATTCCGATCGCCACCAGCACTTCGCCCGAGCACGGGCTGAGGCTGATGACCGAGTCGGCCGCGTTCGGCATCACCCGCAATCCGTGGAATACGGGCCATACGACCGGCGGCTCGTCCGGCGGTGCCGCCGCGCTGGTGGCGGCCGGCGTGGTGCCAGCGGCGCACGCCTCGGACGGCGGCGGCTCGATCCGCGTGCCGTCGGCCTGCAGCGGGCTGGTCGGGCTGAAAACCTCGCGCGGCCGCGTGCCGCTGACGCCGCTGGTCAGCGAGAGCTGGTACGGCATGGTCGTCGATCATGCCGTCAGCCGCTCGGTCCGCGATTCGGCGCTGCTGCTCGACCTGACCCACGGCGCCGATCCGCTGTCGCCTTATGCCGCGCAGGCGCCGAAAGGCCTTTTCGCCGCCGCCGCCGCGCGCGATCCCGGCAAGCTCAAGCTCGCCGTCTACCGGAAATCGCCGCTCGGCCTGCCGATTTCGGCCGAGACGTTGACGGCGATGGACACAGCCGTGGCACTGGCGCGCGAGGGTGGCCATACGGTGGAAGAAATCGACCTACCCTATATCGGTCGCGACTTCATGGCTGATTTCTGCAAGACGGTGACTTCAGCCGTGGCCGGCACGATGCGTGCCGAGGCCTTGCGCGTCGGCCGCTCGGTTGCCGGCGACATCGAGCGTGCCACGCGCGTGCTCAGCCGCTTCGGCGAGATCATTCCCGCCGGCGAGATCTATGAGATCCTGCAGCGGCTGCATGCCACATCGCGTCACCTGATCGGCGAGACCGCGCAGTACGACGCCGTGCTGATGCCGATCATCGCGCACCCGCCGCTCGCCTGCGGCGCCATGGACCCGAAGGGCGCCGACGAATTCATCGAGAACATGCTGGACAAGATGCACCTCACCCGGCTTTTGAAGATGAAATCGCTGTTCGGGCAATTGATGGACAAGAGCCTGTGGTTTACCCACTGGCCGGCGATCCAGAATGTCAGCGGCCAGCCATCGATCGCACTGCCCGTCCATGTCACCGCGGCCGGCCTGCCGCTTGGCATCCAGGCCGTCGGACGCCCAGGCGACGAGGAGACGCTTTTGTCCTTCGCCGCACAGATGGAGAAGATATCCGGCTGGCAGAAGCGGCGGGCACCGCTCAAGGCGCCGGTATAGGAACCCGCAGCAGGCGATTTCGAGATTGTGACAGCAAAGCCGTTTGCGGCCTGCGCCAATTCCCGCTAAGACCCCGCCGTTCATGCCAAGCTGGGATCCATATCGATGACGGACATCGCCGCCACCGCCGAAATGCAGGCCGCGCTGCTCTCCAGGGCGCTGCCCTATATGCAGCGCTACGAAAACAAGACGGTCGTGGTGAAATATGGCGGCCACGCCATGGGTGACCACGAGCTCGGCAAGGCCTTCGCCCGCGACATCGCGCTGTTGAAACAATCTGGCGTCAATCCGATCGTCGTGCATGGCGGCGGGCCGCAGATCGGCGCCATGCTCAACAAGATGGGCATCGAATCGAAGTTCGAGGGCGGCTTGCGCGTCACCGACCAGAAGACGGTCGAGATCGTCGAGATGGTGCTGGCCGGCTCGATCAACAAGGAGATCGTGGCGCTGATCAATGCCGAGGGCGAGTGGGCGATCGGCCTGTGCGGCAAGGACGGCAACATGGTGTTCGCCGAAAAGGCGCGCAAGACGATGATCGACCCGGACTCCAACATCGAGCGGGTGCTGGATCTCGGCTTCGTTGGCGAACCGGTCGAGGTTGACCGCACGCTGCTCGATCTGCTGGCGCGCTCCGAAATGATCCCGGTGCTGGCGCCGGTGGCTCCCGGCCGCGATGGCCATACCTACAACATCAATGCCGACACATTCGCCGGTGCCATCGCCGGCGCCTGCCAGGCCTCGCGCCTTCTGTTCCTTACCGACGTGCCCGGCGTGCTCGACAGGAACAAGAAGCTGATCGACGAGTTGACGGTGGCCGAGGCCAAAGCGCTGATCAAGGACGGTACGGTGTCGGGCGGCATGATCCCCAAGGTCGAGACCTGCATCGAGGCGATCGAGCGCGGCGTCGAAGGCGTCGTCATCCTCAACGGCAAGACGCCGCATTCGGTGCTGCTGGAGCTGTTCACCGAGCACGGCGCCGGCACGCTGATCGTGCCGTAACGGCTTGTCAGCCGGCTAATCTTTTCCCAGCCGGAGCTTCGAGATTGTCGATGACGGGAATGGCCGGCTTTCGCGCCAGGCGTTGGACGATCATCGATTCCTCTTCGGCATCCTGCGGAGCGCCCCAGAATTCGGCCAGCGTCGGACCGTCCTTCAGGCGGCGGTCGCGGACGAGAACCCCCCAGACCTCGCGGAACCAGACGCGGCGGCCCATCTGCGTATACCAGCGCATCGAATGGCGCTGCTCGGGATCCTTGTGGAACAGGATGCGCGCCAGCGCCTTCGGCCGCGACTGTACCGCCAGCTCGATCAGCTTGACGCTGAAGAACAGCATCCAGGGTTTGAGCCGGGTCATCTGCAGAACCTGGTGCTTGTAGTCCCACAGGCGGGCGTCCAGCTGGATCACCTTGCGGTCCCTGGCGATCCTGAAGAACGGCGTCCAGCGATGCGGCGTGACATAGAGCGCCTGGATCTGGTCCGGGTCATAGGCGATCAGCTGGCGGAAGCCGCGCCAGAGGTCGCGAAAGTCTTCGTCCTCGAAGCCGGCGACCCAGGTCGCCATCGACAGGATGCCATGCAGGCGTAGCAACCGGATCGCCTCGCGGTCGGATGAAGTGCTGCCGCCCTTGCGGATCAATTGAAGCGTCTGCTCGTCGGTGTTTTCCATGCCGAGCAGCCAGCGGATGACGCCTGCCTTGCGATAGAGATACAGGATGTCGGCGTCGCGCACGATGTCGTCGGCGCGGGTGGAGCCAACGATCAGCACCGGCACGTTCTCGGCGATCATCGCGTCGAGGAAGATGCGCCATGCCTTCTTCGAGACGGTCGGGTTCTCGTCGGCGAGGTTGATCAGTTCGACACCGTGCTCACGGTGCAGCCAGGCTATCTCTTGCGCAAATTTCTTGGGATCGCGATGCCGCCAGCGGGTCCAGAAACCGCGTTGGCCGCAATAGTTGCACAGATGCGGGCATCCTCTGGAAAACTGCATGACCACGGCGCGCTTGCCGCCCCAATAGCTGTAGCGGCCGTGGTCGATCAGTTCCCAGCCGACGCGGTAATCGTCGAGATTGGTGATCGTCTTCGCCGGCTGGGTGGCGAACGGGCGGCGCAAATCGTCGCGAAAGGCAATGCCGGGCACATCGGACAGCGGCTGGCGCCGCTGCAGCGCCTTGATGAGTGCCGCAATGGTGGCCTCGCCCTCGCCGCGCACGATGAAGTCGAAGACATCCGTTTCAGCGAGAATGTCACGCCAGTGATAGGTCGGAAACACGCCGCCATAGATGACGATCGTCGCCGGAGCGTGAGCCTTGAGCATCTGCGCGATGCGCAAGGCCGTCGGATGCGCCGAGGTCGAGCCGGAATGGCCGATGAGGACGCAGTCTGGTTGCCCGCTCAGAGCGTCGCGGACGAGCACCGCAAGCGGCATCGGCCCGAACTCGGCATCGACGAGCCGCACCCGATGGCCGGCATCGAGCAGCGGACCGCCCAGCGCCAAGAGCCCGAGCGGCGGCAGATGGTCGTCAGGCACGCGGCTGCCGATGGCGGTGTGCGGCGGATTGATCAGGACGATGTTCATGGCGGACCCCTTGCGGTGACGGTCCGCAGGTTCCTAGCCGCCGATCTCGATCCGGACTTGGCGTCATTGCGCAGTTTGCGTGCAGCTTTTCCGCAGAATTGGCGGGAAGGCTGTCTCGAGCATGATCCTGAAAAGTGGGAACTGGTTTTCAGAAACGATCATGCCAAAAAAAGGATAGAGCCCCATCCCGATTCATCGGGATGGAACAGGCTCTAGCGTCGAAGGTGGGCGAGCGGCACATGGCCCGGGCCCTTGATGTTCTGCAGCACGAGCTGGGTGTGGACGTCGCGGACGCCATCAAGCCGCATCAGCCGGTGCATGACGAAGTGATTGAGCTCGTCGACCGACGGCACCATGACATGCAGCAGGAAGTCGTGGTCGCCGGTCATCGTCCAGCAGGCGGACACCTCGTCCATGCGCTGAACGGCGGCGATGAAGCTTTCCGGCGAGCCGTCGCTATGGCTGACCAGCCGCACCTGGATGAACACCTCGACCGTCAGGCCGACGGCGCGACGGCTAATGGCGGCGGCAAAGCCCTTGATGACGCCGGTGTCCTGCAGGGCCTCGAAGCGGCGCGCGCAAGGTGTGGTCGACAGGCCGATCTCCTGGGCGAGTTCCGATACCGGCTTGCGGCCGTCGCGCTGCAGGATGTCGAGCATCCTGATTTCGAACTCGTCAAACTGAGGCATTTTCACTCTCCAACAGCTTTCCGATAGTGCCTTTTACCTCAAATGCTGCGTTTAGGCC
This sequence comes from Mesorhizobium sp. LjNodule214, assembly GCF_964252735.1. Taxonomy (NCBI): domain Bacteria; kingdom Pseudomonadati; phylum Pseudomonadota; class Alphaproteobacteria; order Hyphomicrobiales; family Phyllobacteriaceae; genus Mesorhizobium; species Mesorhizobium sp. LjNodule214. The sequence goes on along the minus strand of NZ_CAXUPE020000001.1, from coordinate 879,946 downwards.
ACCATCAAAGCGGATATGCCTCGCCGTCGCGGGCTAGAATTGCTCCACGATTGGCCATGAATTCATGAGGAGAACAGCCATGACGATGAGCGTTGCCGACTATGCAAGGGAATGTGCGGCGCAGGGCCTGCGCGGCGATTATTCGGTCTGCCGCGCCGATTTCACCGTGGCGCAAGGCTATGACTACAAAGCCGACGAACAGGCGGTGTGGCGCACGCTGTGCGACCGCCAGACGAAGCTGACGCAGAAGCTCGCCCATCACTCCTATCTCGACGGCGTCGCGGCACTTGGGCTTCTCGACAGGATCCCGGATTTCGGTGCGGTCAGCGAAAAGCTGCGCAAGCTCACCGGCTGGGAAATCGTCGCCGTGCCGGGGCTGATCCCCGCCGCGCCGTTCTTCGACCATCTCGCCAACCGCCGCTTCCCGGTCACCAACTGGCTGAGGACGCGGCAGGAGCTCGACTATATCGTCGAGCCGGACATGTTCCATGACTTCTTTGGCCACGTGCCGATCCTGACGCAGCCGGTCTTCGCCGATTTCATGCAGATGTACGGCCAGAAGGCCGAAGACGTGATCGCGCTCGGCGGCGACGAGATGATCACCCGCCTGTACTGGTATACCGCCGAATACGGGCTGATGCAGGAAGCCGGCCAACCGCTGAAGGCCTTTGGCGCCGGGCTGATGTCATCCTTCACCGAGCTGCAGTTCGCCGTCGAGAGCAAGGACGCGCATCATGTGCCCTTCGACCTCGAAACGGTGATGCGCACCGGCTACGAGATCGACAAGTTCCAACGCGCCTATTTCGTGTTGCCGTCCTTCGATGTCCTGCGCGATGCCTTCCAGACCGCCGACATGGCCGGCATCGTCGGACGCAACAAAGGCAAGCCGGCGCTCGACCCGGCGGCGGTCTAAGGCAATTCCAGGAAAAGTGCGCAGCGGTTTTCCTGGAATTGCGTAAACAGATGGCTCAGCCGACCTCGGCCTTCAGACGGGCAAGCTGCTCGCGCTGCAGGTCGAGTGCCGCGGTGGTGAAGCGCAATATGGTGGCCAACTCGGCATCGCCGAAGCTGGCCATCATTTTTTGCCCTTCCTGCGCAATGGCGCCGTAGTAGCGCGCCGACAGCTCCCGTGTGCGCTCCGTTGCCTCGATCACCACCTTGCGCCTGTCCTCGAGGCTGCGGGTGCGGGTCAAAAGGCCACGTGCCTCCAGCCGGTCGATCAGCGCGGTAACGGCGGCCGGGGTCAACCCCGTCGCGGCCGCGACAGCGCCGGCCGATTGCGGGCCGCCATAGAGCAGTCCGAGGCAATGCCGTTCGGCCGCGTTCAGCCCAAGCTTGGCGCCCACCGCCTCATCATAGGCCTGCGTCGCATCCTGCCAGCGCATGATGGCAAGGCTGATCGCCTCGGCCATTTCGGGACGATTTGTGCTTGACGAATTTATTTCGATCATCTAACTATCAATCTGTCTAACATTAAGACGATCGCAGCAATATGCGGCTGTGGCTCGCGCAAGGCAAGGACCAGTCGCCGACAAGGAGTGAAAAATGAGCCTGATTCAGCACCGTGCCCCTCTCTCGCATGAGGAGGAGTTCAAATACGCCAAGCTGGCCATGGAATGGTATGGCTGGGGGTCGCCCATCGGCCTCGGCATCCTGCTGGTGGCGCTGGCCGCCGCGGCCGTGCTGGTGCGCATCGCCGTGTACGGCCTGTAAACTCAGTACGATCTTCTCAAAGGCGCGCCAGGGCGGCGCCGGCCGCCATCACAGGCGCCGGCGCCACCTGCTTTTGGACGTCAGACGGTGTGTGATGACTTCGTCACACCGTGATGACTTCGTCACACCGTGATGACCTTGCCCAGGTGGTCAGCCAGCCGGCAGGCCAGGGCGGTGATGGTGGTCGTCGGATTGCACTCGCCCGACGTGCAGAACACCGAGGAGCCGCCGACATAGAGATTGTCCATGCCATGGACCTTGCAGTTGGCGTCGACCACACTTCTGGTCACATCCATGCCCATGCGCGTGCCGCCCATATGATGATGGCCGGCGGTCTCCTCGTTGGTCGGATAGTCCTCGCCATTGGCGATCCAGTCGGCGAGGCGCACGCGGCCAAGATTCTTCTGCGCCATCGTCGTGCCGAACAGCCTCAACCCCTCCAGCAAGGTGCGGCGTTCCAGTTTCGACTTTTTCCAATGCAGTTCGATGCGCGGCACACCGGCATGGTCGACATCGGTCTTCGACAGTTCGATCTGGTTCGAGGCCAGGGGCGCCTGTTCCCAGGCGACATAGAGCTGGGCGGCGCAACGCAGGTTCTGGCTGAGTTGGGAGGACATCCATTCGGCCATGTCGGGCGCCGTGCAGGCCAGGTCGGCGATCAGTCGCTTGACGTGGGGATAGGGCGTCTCGATCAGCCTGATACCGAAATTCATGATCTGAAGTCGTTCCATCGCGGCCGGCGTCGGCGAGAAGAAGGCCTCGTCGACGGCATCGACCTCGAACTCGCCATAGTCGGCGAGGATGGCATTGCCGCCCTCGAAGGTCGGATGCTCCATCCAGTAGCGACCGAGCGCGGTGGCGTTCGGCACGACGCCGCCATTCGAGCGCTGGTTCGACCACAAAAGCAGCCGCGAATTCTCCAGCCCGCCTGTGCAGGCGATGAAATAATCGGCACTGAAGGCGCCGGCGTCCTGGCCATTCGACCACAGCCTGGCGCCGGTCACCCGCTTGCCGTCGCCGGCGAGCTCGGTGGCATAGGTGTTGAGCACCACGGCGATGTTCCTGCTCGCGTCCAGCTCGTCGGCGAATTTCTCGCCAAAGCGCACAGCCGGGCTCTTGATCAGCTGCACCCAGCGGATGTCGTCCGAAATCGGCACATCCGGCCGGAAGTCGGGGAGCTCGAGGATCTCGTGCACCTCAGGCAGATAGGGCTCGATGTCGGCACGGCTGATCGGCCAGCCGGTGTCCGGCGCCCAGGCCTTGGGCTCGAAGTCCTGCTTGTCGAGCACACGGCACCAGCCGGCCCAATGGTTCGAGGAGCCCCCCATGAAGCGCAGCCGCGTGATGTCGAGGTCGAAATAGGGATCGCCGACCGTGGTCCCGCGATAGAAATCCTGCGACTCGTCGCTGAATTCGCGCGAGCCCGCCTCCAGCACGACAACCGGAATGCCCGCGGCGCCAAGCTTCCTGGAGATCGTGGTGCCGGCGGGGCCGGAACCGAGGATACACACCTTGGCGGCAAAGTTGGCCGCGCGAAAGGCCTCGTAGCTGTCGAAGATCATGCAAGGTCGCCCCGCTTGAGGATCCAGCCGTTGACCTCGACGATCTCGTCAGGGTCGACGACGACAGCCTGGTTGCGGAACAGCGACAGCGCCGGCAGTGCGATGAGCACCTGCACGATCATGCGGCGCGGCATTTTTCTGGTGAAGAATTTCCCGGTGAAGAAGGTCATGTCACGTCTCTCGATGGGGGCTTCGATCCACGCACGGCGTTCCCTGAACGGCACACGCCCGCCAGGAAAAGCCAGTTTCGTGCCAAGCCTAGCCGGAAAGCTGCTACAACCGGGTAAACGGGCTGGTTGAGGGCAACCAGGGTTAGGATTTTCCTAACTGCTGCGGGCCTCAGGCGGCTTCCGGAACATCGCGGTCGAGGATCGCGAGATTGCGGCCACGATGCTTGGCCTCGTAGAGTCGGCGGTCGGCGGCGCGCATCAGGTCGGACACGCCGATGCCTTCGCCGCAAGTGGTGCCGCCGATGCTGACCGTCAGCGGAACCGTCCGCTCGTCGACGGGACGGAAGCGGATCAGTTCGACCTCCCGCCGGATGCGCTCGGCGACACGTTTGGCCTCCTGTTCGGCGGCGCCGATAAGAAAGGCGGCGAATTCCTCGCCGCCAACGCGACCGAGCACGTCGCCGCTGCGCACGCCGCGTTCGATGGCGGCGGCGATCAGCAGCAGCGCGTCGTCGCCGGTCAGATGACCGAAGCTGTCATTGATCTTCTTGAAGTGGTCGGCATCGATGATCAGCAGCGCGCCGCGATCGGATTTGCGCCGCGAACCCTCAAGCGCCGCAAAGAAGCTCTCGCGGTTGAGCATGCCGGTCATGTCGTCACGGCTTGCCTTTTCCGACAGGCGCCGATGCGCGGCGGCAAGCTGGGCGTGTGCCCGGGCGAGTTCGCGATGCGCGCTTTTCACCCTGTCGCTCTGCCAGAAGGTGGTTGCGCTGGCGATCCAGGCGAGGACCAGCGGGCAGACTGTGGAGGTCAGCCAGATCGTGCGGCTGATCGGGAGGCCCAGTGCGGGGACGATGATCAGCGTCAACAAAAGTGAGGCTGCTACCGAGCCGAAAGCGACGGCGGCGGATTTCAGAATTAGGCGATTCATCGCTGGCTCCCACAGAACCGCCTCTGTGCCCAGCAAGCCCTGAAGACCACCTTTCGGCGATGCTTAAAATTTGAAACGAGGCGCCATTTTGACATCTTTCGACGCGCATAAGTTGTGGATAAACGCCTGGCCAGCGTGCCATAAGGAAGCATGACCACGCTGCCCGACCCCGCACGCTTCGCCCATGTCACCGACTGGGTATTCGATCTCGACAACACGCTCTATCCGCACCATTCGAACCTGTTCGCGCAGATCGACGTGAAGATGACCGCCTATGTCGGAGAGCTGCTGACACTGCCGCGCGACGAAGCGCGCAAGCTGCAGAAGGAACTCTACCTAGAGTATGGCACGACGCTGAACGGGCTGATGACGCGCCACGGCATCGACCCCGACGACTTTCTCGAGAAGGTGCACGACATCGACTATTCGTGGCTGGTGCCCGATCCGGTCCTCGGAGCCGCCATCCGCCAGCTTCCCGGCCGCAAGTTCATCTTCACCAATGGCGATCGCAGGCATGCCGAACGCACCGCGCGCCAGCTTGGCATACTCGAGCATTTCGATGCCATCTTCGACATCGTCGCGGCCGGGCTGAACCCCAAGCCGGCACGCCAGACCTATGAGCGGTTTGCCGAGCTGCACGCCGTCACCGGCCACAATGCGGTGATGTTCGAGGACCTGGCGCGCAATCTGGCCGTGCCGAAATCGCTCGGCATGACCACGGTGCTGGTGGTGCCGCGCAACTTCGAGCCGACCTTCTCGGAGATCTGGGAACGCGACCCGGCCAACGAAGACGACGTCGATTTCGTCACCGACGACCTCGCCAGCTTTCTCACGGCGATCGTCGAAGTGCCCGCCTGAGACGCGGGCCAGCTACGCTCAGAGATTGTAGAAGCGGCCGATGATGCCCCAGGCCTCGTCGGCGGTGTCGACGAAGTCGATGATGTCCTGGTCGCCGGGCGTGATCGTGCCCTGTTCGGCCAGGAAATCGAGATCTATCGCCTTTTGCCAGAAGGACTTGCCGAACAGGATCACCGGCACGCGCTCCATGCGCCCGGTCTGGATCAGCGTCAGCGTCTCGAAGAATTCGTCCATCGTGCCGAAGCCGCCGGGGAACACCGCCACCGCCTTGGCGCGCATGACGAAATGCATCTTGCGGATGGCGAAATAGTGGAAGTTGAAGCAGAGTTCTGGCGTCACATAGGCGTTCGGTGCCTGCTCGTGCGGCAGCACGATGTTGAGGCCGATCGACGGCGCGCCGACATCGTCGGCGCCGCGGTTGCCGGCCTCCATGACGCCGGGCCCGCCGCCGGTGACGACGACGAATTCGCGGTAGTAGGAGGTGGCAGACTGCTGCGAGCAGAGGCGGGCGAACTTGCGCGCCTCCTCGTAGTATCGGCTGTTCAGCTCGAGGTTCTTCTTCTGCGTCTCGTTCTTCGCCGCCCAGGCTTCGCCGCCGGGCTCGGGAATGCGCGCGCCGCCGAACAGGATCACGGTCGAACGGATGCCGCGCTCAGCCAGGATCATCTCGGGCTTCAAGAGCTCGAGCTGCAGCCGCACCGCACGCAATTCGCGCCGCGTCATGAACTCCGGATCGTTCCAGGCCAGCCGGTAGGTGTCGGCGCGCGTCTGCGGCGTGTCCGGCACGCTCTTTGCCCGCTCCAGATCCTCGTCCGAATGCGGCAGCGGCGTCCACCCCGCCTTTTCCATTGGCGTCATTTGCTCTACCCGTCCCAATAATTCACTTGCGCCGTCCCATGGCGCACTCGCGATTGACCCCCAATAAGCCTTAACATAGGGTCCGCGCGACTTTCAAAACAGGTTAAGGCGCTGCCCCTTAACAGCTTGGTAACGGAGCGAAATCATGTCGAAGCCCGATCTGGCGAGCCTCGAAAGGACCATAGAGAAGGCCTTCGAGGAGCGCGACACGATTTCGACCGCGACTCGCGGCGAGACGCGCGACGCCATCCAGTCGGCGCTCGACCTGCTTGACCGAGGCGCCGCTCGCGTCGCCGAGCGCCAGGCCGACGGCAAGTGGCACGTCAACCAGTGGCTGAAGAAAGCCGTGCTGCTGTCGTTCCGGCTCAACCCGATGGAGATCATCAAGGGTGGTCCGGGCGAAGCGGTGTGGTGGGACAAGGTGCCGTCGAAGTTCGATGGCTGGGGTGCCGTCGACTTCGAAAAGGCCGGCTTCCGCGCGGTGCCGTCGTCGGTCGTGCGCCGCTCCGCCTATGTCGCGCCGGGCGCGGTGCTGATGCCGTCCTTCGTCAATGTCGGCGCCTATGTCGACAGCGGCACCATGGTCGACACCTGGGCCTCGGTCGGCTCCTGCGCCCAGATCGGCAAGAACGTGCATCTGTCGGGCGGCGTCGGCATTGGCGGCGTGCTGGAGCCGATGCAGGCCGGCCCGACCATCATCGAGGACAATTGCTTCATCGGCGCGCGCTCGGAAGTGGTCGAGGGCTGCATCGTGCGTGAAGGCTCGGTGCTTGGCATGGGCGTGTTCATCGGCCAGTCGACCAAGATCGTCGACCGTGCCACCGGCGAGGTCTTCTATGGCGAAGTGCCGCCCAATTCGGTCGTCGTCGCCGGATCGCTTCCGGGCAAGCCTTTCCCGAACAACGAACCAGGACCGGGCCTCTACTGCGCTGTCATCGTCAAGCGGGTCGACGCCAAGACCCGCTCCAAGACCTCGATCAACGAATTGCTGCGCGATTGATCTTTTCCGGAAACGGACGCACCTTCCGCCGGCGCGACGATGCGTCGCGCCTTCAACGCGGAGGGGTAACATGGACTGGAAATACCTTCTGACAAGTTACGAGGGGCGTATCAATCGCGGCAAGTTCTGGGCTTGCGTTGGTGTGATAGTCGTCGGCGCCATTATCGCGATGATCCTCGACAACATAATCGGCACCACGTTCAACGGCATGCCTTATGGCTTCATCTATGCGATATACGGGCTCGCCATGCTCTACCCGGTCTTCGGTGTCTACGCCAAACGCTGGCACGACCGAGACAAGTCGGGCTGGTGGTCGCTGATCGGGCTGGTGCCGATCATCGGCGGCATCTGGATGCTGGTCGAGCTCGGTATTCTCGAAGGCACCAGGGGCGCCAATCAGTATGGACCGGACCCGCTTGCCTGAAAAATCAGACCTCATTTGGCTTTTCTTCAAAACTTCAGGCCGCGTCAGCCGCGCGGCCTATTTTCTCGGCGGGCTGCTGGTGGCCATCGTGCAGGCCTTTCCGCTCTACCGCTTCACGCTGGTGGCGGAAGGCTCGCCCGAGAGCAACATGTGGTCGTTCATCTTCTTCGTCGCCTTCATCGCCTCGCTGTGGTCGAACATCGTGCTGGCGGTGAAGCGGCTGCACGATCTCGACAAGCCGGGCATCGCGGCGCTGGTGCTGTTCGTGCCGGTCGTCTCGATCATCGCCTTCCTGGTGCTCTGCCTGTTTCCCGGGCAACCTGGCCCCAACCGCTACGGCAGGCGCACCAACGCGCCGGCCGACTGACGAGGACCGGTCGATGCGCTACCGCACGCTTGACCCGAAACTGATCATCGAGACGGCCGAAAAACTGCAGGAGCGCGTCGCCGAGCGTTTTCCCGATGCCGGCCTGCGCGGCGTCGCCGCCGAGCTGGTCTCCTTGTCGCGCGACCTGGCAAAGGGCGCCAAGGCGCTCGAAGCGCCGATCTGGTGGCTGCGCGTCCTCGTCGTCGCCGCCGTCGTCGCCGGGGCGCTGATGTTCCTGTTCGTCGGCACCGTCCTGCCGTTCGACCGCATTTCCAAGCCCGGCGACGCCGTCCAGTCGGTGCAAGGCATCGAAGCCTCGCTCAATATGGTCATTCTCGCCATTGTCGGCTTCCTGGCGCTGATCCGCTCGGAGGAACGCATCAAGCGCAAGCAGGTCTTTCGCCAGCTGCACGGCTTGCGCTCGCTGATCCATGTCATCGACATGCACCAGCTGACCAAGGACCCGGCGACGCTTTCCGCCAGTTTCAAGCCGACCGCGCATTCGCCGGCCCGCATCACCAACGCCGCCGACCTCGCCCGCTACCTCGACTATTGCTCGGAAATGCTGTCAATCACCGGCAAGATCGCCGCGCTGTTCGCCCAGTCCGTCAATGACGCCGTCGTCATCGACGGCGTCAACGACATCGAGAACCTGGCCTCCAACCTGTCGCGCAAGATCTGGCAGAAGATCACCCTGATCGAAGGCCGGCCTCAGGCTGGTCGACCGGGGAAAAAGAACCAACCCTGATCCATCGCGATCGTTCAGGCCACGACCGCTTCCGAGCTCAGCCCGGGCGAGCCGCGCCTTTGCCGCTCGGCCTCGCGCACCAAAGCCGCGACGCGTCCTGTCACAGGCGCCGGCACGCCTGCCCTTTGCGCCAGGCTGAGCACCGCGCCCTGCAGCTCGCCGATCTCGGTCGGCCGGCCGCGTTGCAGATCGTCCCACATTGAGGAGCGCGCTTCGGGGTCGATGGCCAGCATGCGCCGCGCCAGACGCTTGAACAGCCAGTCCGGCAGTTGGAGCACTTTTGGCATCAGCGCGGGGGGCAAGCCGGCAATCCGTGCGGGCTTGATTCCGCAAGCCTTCATTGCCACCAGCGCCTCGCCGATCTGGCCAGCCAGGATCAGCCGCCAGCGGCGGTCTGCCAGTTCGGTGGCCAAAGGCAGGTTGGACAGTGCCACCAGCGCGTTGTTCAGGTTCATCAACAGCTTGCCCCACAGCACCGCCGTCATGTCGCGATGGGTTTCGACCGTCAGCCCCTCGACTGCGAGCAATCCGGCCAGGCCGGCCAGGCCGTCTTCGATCATCACCTTGCCCTCGCTGGCGCGGTGCACGCGCAGCGGCGCTTCGCCGTCTGGCGATTGCACCACGTTGAACGGCACCATGCCGGCAAGCACTTGCCGGCCGGCCAACCCGGCCCGCAGCCTGTCGGCATTGTCGACGCCGTTCTGCAGGCTGACGACCACCGCGTCCGGGCGGGCATGGGCGGCGATCAGCGCAGCCATCTCCTGCGTCGCGCCGCTCTTGACCGTCACCAGGATCACCTCGGCGTCGCGCAGGGCGGTCGCCGGATCGGCGGTGGCCGGCAGCGCCTCTGGCTTGACGCTGCGGTCGCGGCCGTCGAGATCGGTGACCCGCAGGCCATCCTTGCGCACCGCCTCGCCGATGCGTGGCCGCGCCAGCAGCATCACCCGCCGGCCGGCCAGCGCCAGACAGCCGCCGGCATAGCAGCCGATGCTGCCGGCGCCGGCTATTGCGACCAGACTGTCGTTGTTGGCCATGCGATAGTCCTTTATTGGCCCGCAACTATACGGCATGAAAACCATATTGTCGGCGCCATGGCTGGTCATGATGTCTGGCCGTGACAGACCTTCCGCTTTCGACTATCGCTTTGCCCATGAAATTGCCGACCGACCCCGCCGCAAACCTTGCCGCCCTGATCCGCTGTGCCTCGGTGACGCCCGCCGAAGGCGGGGCGCTGAGCGCGCTGGAGACGATGCTGAAGCCGCTCGGATTTTCCGTCGAGCGCCCGGTGTTTTCGGAAGACGGCACGCCGGACATCGAAAACCTCTATGCCAGGCGCTCCGGCAACGGGCCACATCTGATGTTTGCCGGCCATACCGATGTGGTGCCGGTCGGCGACGAGGCCGCCTGGACGCACCCGCCCTTCGCCGCCGAAATCGTCAATGGTGAGATGTATGGCCGCGGCGCCGTCGACATGAAGGGCGGCATCGCCTGTTTCATCGCGGCGGTGGCGCGCCATGTCGAGGAGAATGGCGGGCCGAAGGGCTCGGTCTCGCTGCTGATCACCGGCGACGAAGAAGGCCCGGCGATCAACGGCACGACAAAGCTGCTCGAATGGGCCGCCAGCAAGGGCGAGAAATGGGACGCCTCGATCGTCGGCGAGCCGACCAATCCGGACGCGCTCGGTGACATGATCAAGATCGGCCGGCGCGGCTCGCTGTCCGGCAGCGTCGCCGTCAATGGCCGACAGGGCCACGCCGCCTATCCGCAGCTTGCCGACAACCCGGTGCGCGGGCTGATGAGCCTGGTCGATGCCTTGCTTTATCCGGCCTTTGACGAGGGAACGAAGGATTTCCAGGCGACCAATCTGGAGGTGACCTCCATCGATGTCGGCAACCCCGCCACCAACGTCATACCGGCGAAGGCGACGGCGACCTTCAACATCCGCTTCAACGATACATGGACGGCCGAGACCATCCAGGCCGAGATCCATAACCGCCTCGACCAGGCGGCCGGCCGCACAAAGTACCGGCCGGGCAAGAAGACGCCGGTCGACTACGATATTGTCTGGCGCGACCGGCCGAGCCACGTGTTTCTCACCCGCGACGACCGGCTGATCGAAACGCTGAGCCAATCGGTCAGGACGGCCATCGGCAGGACGCCGGCGCTGTCGACCTCGGGCGGCACCTCGGACGCCCGCTTCATCAAGGATTACTGTCCGGTGGTGGAGTTCGGGCTGGTCGGCAAGACCATGCACATGGTCGATGAACGCGTCGCACTTGCCGATCTCGAGACGCTGACGCAGATCTACCAGCGCTTCATCGAAGACTGGTTCGAGCGAGGCGCAGCCTAACCATGCTTTCGGTGTGATCATGCTCTCGGCCGATGAAACCTACGCTTCGCTGGCCGGCGCCTGGCGGCTGATGCTCGGCAAGGCCGACGGCCTGCGCCTGCTCGACCTTTCGGCCGACGGCTTCTGGAATTCCTTCTTCGCCATCGTCGTGGCGGCGCCGGCGCTGATCGTCGGCTGGGTCGGCATCGCCAACGAGATCGGCGACCCGAACGCATTCGCCGGGCGCTTCAGCATGCTTCTGCGGCTGGCGACCGTCGACATCGGCTCCTGGGTGCTGCCGCTCGTCGCTCTCGCTCTAATCGCGCCGCGCGCTGGGATCGGCGGTCGCTTCGTCCACTATGTCGTCGCCAGCAACTGGGCGTCGGCGATCATCGCCTGGCTGATGCTGCCGTCGGCGCTGATCAGGCTTTTCCTGCCGTCGACCGACGAAGTCTCGGGGCTGGTGTCGCTGCTCCTGTTTGCGCTGTCGATAGTGCTGACCTGGCGCATGACCAATGCCGTCATCGGCAGGGGCGCGGCAGTCGGCACCGCGGTTTTCGCCGGCATGTTCGTGGCGTCGCTGGCCGTGCTGTTCGGGCTGCAGGCGCTCCTCGGCATCACCATACCGACCGAGGCTGGAACATGAAGCCGCGCGCGCTGCAAGAGTGTGACGCCGCCGCTGAGCGTTGGCTGCGCGAGGACGTCGCGCCGACATATCACGCCTGGAAAGCAGACCCTGGCAGGGGTATTTCGGCGGAGGAGATGGCAGAACGTTCGCGCAAACGTGGCGCGGCTACTGCTAGCTGATCGGCGTACCTACCCGGCTTCTCCGGGAGGCTGCGGGTAATCTCCGGCAGCCTGCGGGTAATCGACGCCGATCAGGAAAAGCCCGTCTGGCGGCGCCACCTGGCCGCAGGCGGCACGGTCATGCGCGTCGAGCGCTGCCTTGAGGTCGGCGGCGCTCCAACTGCCGTCGCCGACGCGCTTCAGCGAGCCGACCATCGAGCGCACCTGGTTGTGCAGGAAGGAACGCGCCGAGGCCCTGACGTCGATCAGGTCGCCCTCGCGGCTGACGTCAAGACGGTCGAGCGTCCTGACCGGGCTGTCGGCCTGGCACTGGGTGGAGCGGAAGGTGGTGAAATCATGCCGCCCAAGCAGCAGCTTTGCCGCCTCATGCATGGCGGCGGCGTCCAGCCGCTTCGGCACCCACCAGACCTTGCCCTTGTCCAGCGCCGCCGGCGCGCGGCGGTTGACGATGCGGTAGAGGTAGTGGCGGCCGGTCGCCGAGAAGCGCGCATCGAAGCCGTCGGGCACGGCCGCCGCCTTGAGAATGGCAATGCGGGCTCCGGCCATTTGCAGATGGGCGTTGACGGCATCGCGTACCTTGTCATCAGGCCACGCCTTGACGAGGTCGACATGCGCGACCTGGGCAGTGGCGTGGACGCCGGCATCGGTGCGGCCGGCGCCGCGCAGTGAAACCTGCTCGCCGCAGAATTTGCCAATCGCCTCTTCGATCGCCTGCTGTATCGAAGGCTGGCCGGCCTGGCGCTGCCAGCCAGCATAGAGGCTGCCGTCATATTCGATGTCGAGACGAAAACGCGGCATGACAGGCAGCTGTTCGCCGCTTAGGCGGCAAGCGCAGTGAAGGCCGAAGCGTAGACCAGCTTGCCGGCCTCGGGCGCATCGCCCCAAGCGAGGGCCTGCAACGCCTCGCCCTGGTACTCGCTTTCGAAGTTCTCGGCGCGGGCATGGGTGTAGCCGAAGCGGCCGTAGTAGGCCGGATCGCCGAGCACCACGGCCAAGCTCTCGCCGGCGTCCTTGAGGCGGATATGCGCCTCACGGATCAGCGCGCCGCCAATGCCCGAGCCATGGAAGGACGGTTCGACGGCCAGCGGTGCCAGCGCCACGGCCGGGAAGCTCTTGCCGCCGTTGCCCACGAAAAGCCTGGAAAACAGGATGTGGCCGACCACCTGACCGTCCTCTTCCGCCACCAGCTCGACGACGGCATCGCCGCCGGTGACCAGCGCGTCGACCAGTCCGGCCTCCGCCTGCTGGCCGAATGCATGTTCCTCGACGAGGCGGATTGCCTCGCGATCCCGCGGCGTCGCCACGCGTATCGACATCATGCTCATGAGAGTTTCGTTCCTTTTTCGATCTTGGCTCCGCGCAGAAATTCCTGCGCGGTGGTGGGCCTTCCGCCCGCCCGTTGAACTTCGACCAGCCTGATCGCGCCTGACCCGCAGGCGACCGTCAGTCGGTCATCGAGAATTCCTCCCGACTCGCCGACGCCATCCGTAAGCGTCGAGCGAAGCAGTTTCAGCCGCTCCATGCGGCCGCCAATGTCGACCTCGCACCACGCACCCGGAAAGGGCGAGAGGCCGCGAATGTGATTGTGGACTTCGCCGGCAGGCCGCGTCCAGTCTACGCGTGTCTCCGATTTATCGATCTTTTTGGCGTAGGTCACCCCCGCCGTCGCCTGTTGGGTAAATGTCAGACAATTTATCCCCAGCCGCGTCAATGCTTCCACGATCAGCGAACCGCCCATGTCCATCAGCCGGTCATGCAACTCGCCGGCCGTCATATCGGGTTCAATGGCGCATTTTTCAACCACTGCCACCGGACCTGTGTCGAGGCCCTCCTCCATCCGCATCACCATCATGCCGGTTTCGGTGTCGCCGGCCATGATGGCGCGCTGGATGGGAGCAGCGCCGCGCCAGCGCGGAAGAAGCGACGCATGGCCATTGAGACAGCCGAGCCGGGTTGCTTCCAGAACAGCCTTCGGCAGCAAAAGCCCATAGGCGACAACCACTGCGACATCGGCGCGCAGGGCAGCGAACGCCTGCTGCTCCGCTTCGCTTTTCAGCGATGTCGGCGTTCGCACCTCGATGCCCAGCCGTTCCGCCTCGCGCTGCACCGGCGACGGCGTCAGCTCCAGCCCGCGCCGGCCGGCGGCGCGGGGCGGCTGCGTGTAGACGGCTGATATTTCGTGCCCGGCTTCGGTGATCGCGCGCAGCACCGGGACGGAGAACTCCGGCGTGCCCATGAAGATGACGCGGAGGGGCATGCCCCTATCCCACCATCTTGCCCGGCGCCTTGTCCCTGGCGAGCTTCTTGAACTTCTTCACCACCATGTCGCGCTTCAGTTTCGATATGTGGTCGATGAACAGCACGCCGTTGAGATGGTCGATCTCGTGCTGCAGGCAGGTCGCCATCAGGCCCTCGGCCTGCATCTCCTGCAGCTTGCCGTCGCGGTCGAGATATTTCACCCGCACCGAAGCAGGGCGTTCGACCTCGGCATAATAATCCGGGATCGACAGGCAGCCCTCCTCGTAGACCGAGCGCTGGTCGGAGCTTTCGAGGATCTCCGGATTGATGAAGACATGCGGCGCCGGCGTCTCGTCTTCCTTGGCAAGGTCGATGACCAGCATGCGCAGCGGCTCGCCGATCTGGATTGCCGCGAGACCGATGCCGGGCGCGTCATACATGGTGTCCAGCATGTCGCCGGCCAGCTTGCGCAAGGGCGCGTCGACGCGCTCGACCGGTTTGGAAACCTGGCGCAGGACGGGATCGGGAAGAATGATGAGCGGCTTGATCGACATGGCGTCTCACCTAAGACGTCATGCGAAAAGCGTCAACGGGGGGCAGTTTAGGCTCGTTCACGTTTTGATCTGTGCCAGCAGACCGAATCATCTATGCTGGCACGATGAACGACCTGACCTCCATCCTTTCCGAACCCGTCGCCCGGCTCGGCGCCAGCACGTTCACGCTCGGCCATGCGCTGGCCTTCGGCACGGTGCTGTTTCTCGGCCTGTTCCTGGCGCTGGTCGTCGCGCTGTGGCGGTCGGCCAGGGCGCGCGCGGTGGCGGCTGCGGAAGCCGCTGACCACGCCCGCGATGCCGAGGCGCGGATGGCCGGCATCCTGCAGAGCCAGGCCGAGATGCAGGGCCGGATGGGCGCGATAGCCGAAGTGTTCGGCGCGCGGCAGGCCGAACTCACCCAGTCGATCGGCCAGCGGCTTGATGCGATGACCGGACGTCTTGGCCAGACCATGACCGAGCAGACCAAATCGACGCATGAGAGCCTGGCCAAGCTGCAAGAGCGGCTGGCGGTGATCGATACGGCGCAAGGCAACATCCAGTCGCTTGCCGGCCAGGTGGTGCAATTGCAGGCGATCCTCTCCAACAAGCAGACGCGCGGCGCCTTCGGCCAGTCGCGCATGGAGGCGATCGTCGCCGACGGCCTGCCGCATGGCGCCTACGAATTCCAGGCGACCTTGTCGAATGGCAGCCGGCCCGACTGCCTGGTGAGGATGCCGAACGGCGCACCGTCGCTGGCCATCGACGCCAAGTTCCCGCTGGAAGCCTGGAACGCCATCCGCGCCGCCGACGGCGCCGACCTGCAGAAGGTCGCCGCGCAAGCCTTCCGCCGCGATATCGAGATCCATGTCCGCGATATCGCCGAAAAATACCTGATCCAGGGCGAGACGCAGGACACCGCCTTCATGTTCGTGCCCTCGGAATCGGTGTTCGCCGAGATCCACGAGAATTTCGAGGCGGTGGTGCAGAAGGCGCACCGCGTGCGCGTCGTCATCGTCTCGCCATCGCTGCTGATGCTGTCGATCCAGGTCATCCAGGCGATCCTCAAGGATGCCCGCATGCGCGAGCAGGCGCATCTGATCCAGGGCGAGGTCATCCGGCTGATGGAGGATGTCGGGCGCGTCGACGAGCGGGTGCGCCGGCTGCAGACGCATTTCGGCCAGGCGACGAAGGACATCGACGACATCCTCGTCTCGACGTCGAAAGTGACCAAGCGCGGCCAGAAGATCGAAGCGCTGGAGTTCGCGGAAGGCGAAGCCGAGGCGCCGGGCCCCGGTGCCGGAAAGGTCGAAGCCAGCGCGCGCGTCGCCGATTCCAAGACCGGTCAGCTTCGGCTGCGTGTGGTCGAAGACGGCGACTGACCGTCCGGCGCTACTGCTCCTCGACGGTCGTCATGCCGTCAAATTCCGGCAGCCAGTGCAATGCCGAGCGGTGCCAAACCTGTTTTCTCGGCACAAGCTCCTCGCGCTGACGCGCCGTGCCGACCCTGATGCCGTAGATTTTCGGACCGTCGCCGACGGATGTCGCATAGAGATGCGATCCGCACTCGCCGCAAAAACCCTGGGCGCGCTTGGCGCCGGTGGATCCGGTCTTGATATAGACCTTCGGTGTGCCGCTGGTGATCCTGTAATTGCTTTCCGGTGCCGGAACCGTCACCCGGAAGGCAGTGCCGGTCAGCTTCTGGCAATCCGTGCAATGGCAGATCGAGGTCTTTTCCGGATCGATCTCCGCCTCGTAGGTGATGGCGCCGCAATGGCACCCGCCGTCGATTCTCATCTTCGTTCCTCCCGAAATCCAGCCGCAATCTTAGCGTGGCGCGGTCGCGAGGCAACGGGCCAGCGGCTAGTCCAGAGCCTCTCCGGATGCCGATACGATCGCCTTGCGCCGGCGCTCCCAGGTTCCTGTCGCCTGCGGCTTGACGAACAGCCGCGAAATCTCCGGCATTTCCGTTTTCAGCACGGCCTCCAGCCGCTCGACGCAAGCTTCGATCTCCGGTGCCGTCAGATGGTCCTCGAATTCGATGCTGAGGCCGGCGACAATTTCCTGCGGGCCGATATGGACGCTCAGTATACCATTGGCGCGCTGCACAGCCGGGTCCTGCTGGGCAATGGCCAGCACCTTCTTCTGCACTTCGGGCGAGGCCGGTTCGCCGAGCAGCAGGCCCTTGCTCTCGCGGGCCAGGAAGATCGCTGTCGCACCCAGAATCAGTGCGATGCCGATCGAGGCGGCGCCGTCGAGTTCAGGCATGGCGAATACCTCCGCCGCCAATATGCCGACAAAGGCTACGATCAGGCCGAGCAGCGCGGCGCTGTCCTCGAATAGCACCGTGTAGACGCTTGGATCCTTGCTGAGCCGCACCGCCTCGAACCACCCGAGCCTGCCTTTCTCGCGGCGGAACTCCTTCAGCGCCACGTACCAGGAGCTACCTTCGAACAGGAAGGAGAGGCCAAGCACCGCATAATTGACCATGGCATTGGCGACCGGCTCGGGCGCCATGATGTGCACCACTCGCGGCCATGACCGAGCGGATGCGTGCGGTCGGGCGGCCGGGCGGCGCGGTGCATGCCGTAGAGGAGCAGCCCGCCATTGCCGGTGTCGACCAGTGAATGGACGCCTTCCGACAGCATTGCCGAGCTGCCGGTGAAGAAGGCGGCGGCGAATTTGGTCAGCGCGATGGCGAGATTGCCGGCGAGCGCCGCGTAGATGACCTTCCTCGACCCGCCATGCGCCGCCATGGTGTGCTGCCCTGTCCTATGCTCCCGAGAGCCTAGTGGCCAACCCGCCAAAGCTCCACAGGCATTCACAACGCGCGAACGGTCCAGTCGTTCAGAGGGAAGGTGACCACCGCGAGCCCCTACTCGACGACCTCGTCGGTCCATACTTTGAAGCCGGCGAGCGTGCCCGGCCCAAAGATATGGGTCAGCGGCACATCGGCTGCGTCGCGGCCGGAGGCGATCAGGATACGGCCGATGCGCGGGGCGTTGTTGCGCGGATCGAAAGCGTGCCAGCGGCCACCGAGATAGACCTCCATCCAGGCGGCGAGGTCCATGCTCGACCATGGTTTTGGCGTGCCTATGTCGCTGATGTAGCCGGTGCAGTAGCGGGTCGGGATGTTCAGCGCCCGGCAGAAGGCGACCGCCAGATGCGCGAAGTCGCGGCAGACACCGCTTTGCTCGCGATAGGCCTCGGCTGCGGTGCGCGTCGGCCGCGCATTGCCGTAGTTGAAGACGATGTGGTTGTGAACGAAGTCGCAGACCGCCTGGACACGTCGAACGCCGAGCGGAGTGTGGCCGAACAGCCGCCACGCTTCGTTTGCCAGCACATCGCTCTCGCAATAGCGGCTGGGCAGCAGGAACAGCAGCGTGTCCGACGGCAGGTCGCGCACCTCATGCTGCCAGGCCATCAGGTCGCCCATCTCGAAGGTGCCGGGGTCGCGGATCACCGCGTCGGTGCCGAAGGTGAAACGCCCGGGCGGGGCGACAAGACGGTTGCACCAATTGCCGAAGCTGTCGCGGTAGCTTTCGATCGGCACCGGTGGATTGGAGGTCAGGAAATCCGGCCGTTCGAGATCGGATGCCCTGGAATAGTGGACATTGAGCATCGCTATCAGCGGTGTTTCCTGCGGAAAGTCGAAGCTCATCTCGCAGCCGATGTGGATTCGCATTCTCGTCCTGACCGGCCTGCCTGATCGTCATCCGGCGAAAGCCGGATTGATGCTGCAGTGCGGCCAAGACCATCGCATGGTCCGGGGCCGATGACGAGGAAAATAGAAAATGCGTTGACAGCCCCTCAACTGGCGCGCCGAGATGCAACAGGCTCTTGCAGTCGGACCAATCTCTTGTTTCACTTCGGGGCCACCAATTGGAGGAACGAATCATGGCTAAAGGTGCGATGAAGGCGGGCAAGGAAGCCCGCAAGCCGAAGAAGGATGCGAAGAAGCCCGCCGCAGCCCCGGCGCTCAAGGCGCCACCGGTCAAGGCGATGAGGCTCAAGGAAAAGTAGGCCGCTCTGGGATATTCTAATCCCGGCAAATCCGTTTCGGCGCAGATTACAAACCGGCGGCATGAACAATGCTGCCGGTGTTTTGTTGATCGGGCAGGGGAAGCTTCCTAAATGGAGCGGCGAGGACGACCTCGCGCTTTCTCCGAAATCCGGCCGGGACGACCCGCCATCGGGTGCGTGTCGTTGTCCCAAAACCGCTACGCACTTTTGGGCGACACGCAGCAATGGAGCGTTCCCGATGTCGTGGATTTTTTTGTTCTTCGCCGGCCTGTTCGAGATCGGCTGGGCGATCGGCCTCAAATACACCGATGGCTTCTCGAAGCCGCTGCCGACAGTCCTCACCATCGCCTCGATGATCGTCAGCCTGGGCTTGCTTGGCCTGGCGCTGAAGGCGCTGCCGGTCGGCACGGCCTATGCGGTATGGACCGGCATCGGCACCGTCGGCACGGCGCTGCTCGGCATCTGGCTGCTCGGCGAGCCGGCGACCGCGATCCGGCTCGGCTGCATCGCGCTCATCGTCTGCGGCATCATGGGGTTGAAACTCGCAGCCTGATGCAGGCAGGCCGCCCGCTCGCATGCCTGACAAATTTTGCATGCACAAACGCATTCAGGGCCGCTGCGGGCGGCCCTGGCATTCGATCCGAGTCGATCGCGCCGAAAGCTATCGGGCGGAGAAGCCCGGAGGCGTCCTGCCGGTGCGCTGCTTGCGAGCCGCGTAACGTGCGTCGCGCTTGGCCTTGCGTTCGGCTTCGTCGGCAAGCAGACGGGCAATGCGCTCGTTTTCTTCTGCTTCCCGAATCTTCGCCTCCGCTTGCGCCGCTTCTTCAGCAGCGATGCGGGCCGCTTCCGCGGCTGCCTCGCGCTCGGCCTTCTCGACCGCTTCGCGCGCAAGCTTTTCCTGCTTCAGCCTGGCCTTTTCGGCCTCGCGCGTCGCACGTGCCTCGAGGATTGCCTTGCGTTCGGCCTGTCGCGCCAGCACCGCAGGATCATCTGCCGCCGGCTTTGACTTGAAGCGCTCCAGAAGCGCCTTCTTTGCCTCGTTTGCGGCATTGCGCCGCTCGAAAATGTCTTTTTCCCTGTAGATAGCCAAGTCCACTTCCCTGAAGTCAATTCGCGACGCTTACATACGCGCGAAAACCGAGAGTTCAAGCGCCAAAACGGTATGCCAGCCATGAAATTCTGGGCTGTTGCAACCGGGAGACGCTCCTTTCGGCCGAAATCGACATGCACTGTTCACCGTCCGCCCCTCTGGCGGCACAGCCGGCCGATCGCTACCTCTAGCTCGAAAATCAAAACGCTGGGATGACATGCCATGGAACTTGGTCTCTACACTTTCGCCGACGTCAGCCCGGAACCGGGGCCCGGTTCGATCGGCCCGCATGAGCGTCTGCGCAATTTGATCGAGGAGATCGAGCTGGCCGACCAGGTCGGACTCGATGTGTTCGGGCTGGGCGAGCATCACCGGCCGGACTATGCCGCATCGGCGCCCGTGGTGGCGCTGGCTGCGGCGGCAGAGCGCACCAAGCGCATCAAGCTGACCAGCGCGGTCACCGTTTTGTCCTCCGACGATCCGGTGCGCGTCTTCCAGCAGTTTGCGACGCTCGACCTTCTGTCCGGCGGCCGCGCCGAGATCATGGCCGGGCGCGGCTCGTTCATCGAATCCTTCCCGCTGTTCGGCTACAACCTCGAGGACTATGACGAGCTCTTCGCCGAGAAGCTCGACCTTTTGCTGGCTATCCGAGACAGCATCAAAGTTACCTGGCAGGGCCGGCTGCGGGCGCCGATCAACGGCCGCGGCGTCTATCCGCGCCCCTTCCAGGAAAAACTGCCGATCTGGATCGCGATCGGCGGCACGCCGCAATCGGCGGCGCGCGCGGGCGCGCTCGGCCTGCCCTTGGCGCTCGCCATCATCGGCGGTGAGCCGGCGCGCTTCGCACCGCTGTTCGAGGTCTACCGCGAGGCAGCAAGACGCGCCGGCAACGACCCGGCAAGCCTCGCCACGAGCCTCAACGTGCATGGCTTCATCGCCGAGACGACCGAGAAGGCGGCCGATGATTTCTACGGGCCGCAGGCCGAGGTGATGAACCGCATCGGCCGCGAGCGCGGCTGGGGTCCGACCTCGCGGGCGCACTTCGACCAGTCGCGCGGCCCGAACGGCGCGCTGTTCGTCGGCAATCCCGAACAGGTGGCCGAAAAGATCGTCGCCCAGCACAGGATCTTCGGCAATGACCGTTTCCTGCTGCAGATGGCGATCGGTATCATGCCGCACGCCAAGGTCATGAAGGCGATCGAACTCTACGGCACCAAGGTGGCGCCGATCGTGCGCAAGGAAACAGCGAAATCCGCGCCAGCGGTGGCAGCGCCCGTCGCCTGAGCGACGGCCGGCTCGTCCAGGCCCGGCCGTAGCACGCTACGGGTTGCCGGCGGTCCCCATCATCTCCGCATGATGGATCTCGGTCGCCTCGTCCGCCGGGAACATGCACTCGATACGCAGTTCCTGAGCGGCGACGGTTTGGGGCGTGCCCACGGTGGTGACCATCGAAAAGTAGTTAAGAACCCGATCTCCCTTGACGAAACCTAGCGGAATGGTGGGCATGAAGCCGATCGCCACAGGGTTTTTCCATTCGCTTTTCACGTCCGGATAGGCGAGCAGCTCGGCCAGTAAGTCCTTCGTCTTCTGGTCGATGATGCGGCTGATGGATTCGCGATAGACACGTTCGAACAAACTCCTCGCAACATCGGGCCAATTGGCGACGTACGGGCGCATGCCTAAGGGATCGAACATGAGGTGCAACATGTTACGCGGTCCCCGGCGGGCGGCCATGTCGATGAAGCAGCCAAGGAAGCGCGGCGCGGATTCATAAGCCCTTGGCGAGGTCCGCATCGCGGTCATTGCCGGCTAACGGAACCTTGGCGCAGCCAGGGCGTTTCCGCCGATGAACCGCGCCGATTGCGGTGCGCTCGAGGGGAGACGATGAAGGCCGAACCGACCGCTTCGGGCGCTGGTGTTGCCGAAAGCCCGGACGCGCGTGCTGTAGCGCGTACGGATACGCATCTGATGCGGTCGTTGCTCATCGGCATCTTCATCCTGATGACCATCTATGCGCTCTATTTCGCGCGCGCCTTCTTCATGCCGGTCATCCTTGCCTTCCTGCTGGCGCTGACGCTGACGCCGATCGTGCGCTTCCTGCGCAAGCACGGCGTGCCCGACGTGTTGTCGGCGACGCTGCTGGTGCTGCTGTCGGTCGTCTTCCTCGCCAGCGCCGGCTATCTCTTGAGCGGCCCTGTCATCGACCTCATCAACAACACCTCGTCGATCGGCCAGCAGCTCACAGATCGCCTGGCGCAGCTCAAGCGGCCGCTCGAAAGGGTCATGCAGGTTGCGTACCAGTTGGAAGGGTTGACTGAGACCTCGCAGGAACCGGGTGTGCAAAAGGTAACATTCGCGCAGTCGGGCATCCTGTCTTCGGCTGCCGGCAACATCCTGTCGGCGGGCACCAGCATCACCATCGTCTTCGTGCTGTCGCTGTTCCTGCTCGCCTCGGGCACGATGTTCTACGAGAAGATCATCCAGTCCTTTGCCAGCCTCAGCGAAAAGAAGCGGGCGCTGCGTGTCGTCTACGATGTCGAGCGCGAGATCTCGTACTATTTGCTCACGATCACGGTGATCAATTTCGGCCTCGGTACGGTGATCGGCCTCGGCCTGTGGGGGCTCGGCGTGCCCAATCCGCTGGTCTGGGGCGCGGCGGCGGCCCTGCTCAACTTCCTGCCCTATGTCGGATCGATGATCACCATACTGCTCGTCACGGTCATCGCGCTGATCAGCTTCGACAGCATCTCCTTCGCGCTGCTGGCGCCCGCCTTCGTGTTGCTGTGCGACCTCGTCGAGGGCCAGTTCGTGACGCCGATGGTGGTCGGCCGGCGGCTGGAGATCAATGCGGTGGCGGTCTTCATCGCCATCGCCTTCTGGTCGTGGCTGTGGGGATTCGTCGGCGCGCTGATGGCGGTGCCGCTGCTGGTCGTCATCAAGGTGTTCTGCGACCATTTCGACGGTCTCAGCCATGTCGGCAATTTCCTGGCGGCGCAACACAGCGTCGTCGTCGAGGAGGATCCGGTCGAGGAGACCGACAAGGCCCGGGCATGACCGACAGGCAATTGTTTGCCGCCTGTTTGTCGTCTCAGGGTGGAGTGCCTATATCGACCCGGTCAAGCCGGACTTCCTTCCATGACCGACGCTTCCTTCGACATCGACGCCTATTTCGCCCGCATCGGCTACCGTGGTCGGACAGACGCTTCGCTGGAAGCGCTGACGGCATTGCATCGGCAGCACCCGCAAGCGATCGCGTTCGAAAACCTCGACCCGTTCCTGGGCACTCCGGTGAAGCTCGATCTCGCCTCACTGCAGGACAAGATCTTCGCGCGTGGCCGCGGTGGTTATTGCTACGAGCACAATCTGGTCTTCATGCATGCGCTGAAGGCGCTTGGCTTCGAGGCCAGCGGCCTTGCCGCACGGGTGCTGTGGGGCCAGCCCGACGACACTATTACCGCGCGCAGCCACATGTTGCTGCGTGTCGAGCTCAACGGGCGCACCTATGTTGCCGATGTCGGCTTCGGCGGGCTGACGCTGACGGCGCCGCTGCTGCTCGAACCCGGGCTCGTGCAACAGACCCCGCATGAAGCCTTCCGCATCGTTGAGGCCGGCGACCATTTTCGCCTGCAGGCCGATATCGGCGGCGACTGGCGCACCATCTACCGTTTCGACATGCAGCAGAGCTACGAGGTCGACTACGCGGTCAGCAGCCATTTCCTGTCGACCCATCCGAGTTCGCATTTCCTGTCAACGGTGATCGCGGCGCGCGCCTTGCCCGACCGGCGCTACGCGCTGCGCAACAACCGGCTGTCGACGCATCATCTTGGCGGCCGCACCGAGCAAAGAGAAATCGCGACAGCCGCCGAACTGGCCGACATCCTCGAAAGCCAGCTCGAAATCGTCATCCCTGACCGGGCCGCCTTCGAGGCCAAGGTGCGGGACAAGAAAATCGTGGAGACTCAATGACCGCTCTTTCCGTCCTCGACCTGTCGCCGATCGTCGAAGGCAGCAATGCTTCGCAGTCGCTGGCCAATTCCCTCGACCTCGCCCGCCACGCCGAACGTCTCGGCTACAAGCGCTACTGGCTGGCCGAGCACCACAACATGCCGGGCATCGCCAGCGCCGCCACCGCGGTCGTCATCGCCCATGTCGCGGGCGGCACAAAAACCATCCGCGTCGGCGCCGGCGGCATCATGCTGCCCAACCATTCGCCGCTGGTCATCGCCGAGCAGTTCGGCACGCTGGCGGCGCTTTATCCCGGCCGCATCGATCTCGGCCTTGGCCGCGCGCCCGGAACCGACATGGGAACGGCGCGGGCCTTGCGCCGCAATCTGGAGGCCGGCGCCGACAATTTCCCGCAGGATGTCGTCGAGCTGATGGGCTATTTCCTGCCGGCCGAGGAGGGCCAGCGCCTGCGCGCCGTGCCCGGCGAGGGTCAGCAGGTGCCGATCTGGATCCTCGGCTCCAGCCTCTATGGCGCGCAGCTCGCCGCCATGCTCGGCCTGCCCTATGCGTTCGCCTCGCATTTCGCGCCGGCCGAGCTCGACCATGCGCTAGACATCTACCGCTCGCGCTTCCAGCCGTCGGAACAGCTCGACAAGCCCTATGTCATGCTCGGCCTCAATGTCTTCGCCGCACCTACCGACACTGAGGCGCGGCTGTTGTTCACCTCGCTGCAGCAGGCTTTCGTCAATCTGCGCACGGGACGGCCGGGCCGGCTGCCGCCGCCGGTCGAGGGCTATGAAGCCGGCCTCGATCCGATGGCGAAGACCATGCTTGGCCAGGCGCTGTCCTGCGCCGTCGTCGGCTCGCCGGAAACGGTCCGGCAAGGCATCGACGCCTTCGTGCGCCGCACCGGCGCCGACGAACTGATGGTTACGGCGCAGATCTTCGACCATGCAGCGCGGGTGCGCTCGTTCGAGATGCTGGCCGACGTCCACAAATCGCTGTCGCAAGCGGCCTGAGGCAGCTCGGCGCCTTTTGAGCCTTTTGCGCGCATCTGGCTTTTGCTACTTGCAGAGCGCCCTCTGACGATCGAGCTTTCCCGTGACCAACGACCTTGACGCGCGCATGCGCTTTGCCATCGACCTGGCGCGACGCGCCGGCGAACTCGGCTTGAAATATTTTCGCGACCTCGAGAACCTGATCATCGAGAGCAAGGGCCATCAGGACCTGGTCTCGGATGGCGACCGCGAGGTGGAATTGTTCATTCGCGCGGCAATTGCGGCCGACTACCCGCAGGACGGCATCGTCGGCGAGGAACATGAAGCGGTGGCCGGGTCGACCGGCTATGTCTGGGTGATCGATCCGATCGACGGCACGGCGAATTTCGTGCGCGGCATTCCAGCCTGGTGTGTGGTGATCGCCTGCGCCCGGGATGGCGAGACCGTCGTCGGCGTGATCCATGAACCCTCGACCGGTGAAACCTTCCACGGCCATCGCGGTGGCGGCGCCTTCGTCAATGGCCGGCCAATCAAGGCCAGCCAAGCCTCCAGCCTCAGCGAAGGCTCGGTCGGGACCGGGCTTTCGAACCGGGCGGCGACCGAACATGTCGCCGTGCTCATCCGGCTGATCATGGCGGAGGGCGGCGTCTTCTTCCGCAATGCCTCGGGCGCCCTGATGCTGGCCTATGCCGCTTCCGGCAGGCTGCTCGGCTATGTCGAGGAGCACATGAACGCCTGGGATTGCCTGGCCGGCATGCTCCTGGTGGAGGAAGCTGGCGGCACGGTTCTCAAGCCCGATCCGACGACCGTGCTGCGGGATGGGACGCTGGTGATTGCATCCGGAACAGCGATCTACCCCAAGTTGCAGACACTCTGCTCCGAGGCTTTTAGGCCGTGACCCGGCTGTAATGTTTCTTGATTTTGCGCCTGGCGCCCGGCGCGGACCACGGGCGGCGACAATTGGTCCGCTGCCTGCCCACCGGTATGATGGTGGAAGCCTTGCGCAGAATGCTTGCGCGCCGTGCAGCCTGTTCTTATATACGCGCCAAGCCGTTCGGCGCCGGAACGCCGGTTGCCGGAACGGAATTTCTTGTGAACAGGGGCTTTCGTCGGAACGCCTTCACGGGTCCTGAGAGCCTGCTTAGCGGAGAGAACCAGAACAATGGCAAAAGTAATCGGTATCGATCTTGGAACGACCAACTCCTGTATCGCCATCATGGATGGCAAGGAGCCGAAGGTCATCGAGAATGCGGAAGGCGCGCGTACGACCCCTTCCATCGTCGCCATCAGCGGCGACAGCGAGCGCCTCGTCGGCCAGCCGGCCAAGCGCCAGGCGGTCACCAATCCTGAAAACACCATCTTCGCGGTCAAGCGCCTGATCGGCCGCCGCTATGACGATCCGGTCACGGAGAAGGACAAGAAGCTTGTCCCCTACAAGATCGTCAAGGGCGACAATGGCGATGCCTGGGTCGAGGCCGGCGGCAAGAAACAGTCGCCCTCGCAGATCTCGGCCATGATCCTGCAGAAGATGAAGGAAACGGCGGAAGCCTATCTCGGCGAGAAAGTCGAGAAGGCGGTCATCACCGTTCCGGCCTACTTCAACGACGCCCAGCGCCAGGCGACCAAGGACGCCGGCAAGATCGCCGGCCTCGAAGTGCTGCGCATCATCAACGAGCCGACCGCGGCAGCGCTTGCCTACGGCCTCGACAAGAAGGATGGCAAGACCATCGCCGTCTATGACCTTGGCGGCGGCACGTTCGACATTTCGGTGCTCGAGATCGGCGACGGCGTGTTCGAGGTGAAGTCGACCAATGGCGACACCTTCCTCGGCGGCGAGGATTTCGACATGCGCCTGGTCGAATACTTGGCGACCGAGTTCAAGAAGGAACAGGGCATCGACCTGAAGAACGACAAGCTCGCTTTGCAGCGCCTCAAGGAGGCGGCTGAAAAGGCCAAGATCGAGCTGTCGTCGACGACCCAGACCGAGATCAACCTGCCCTTCATCACCGCCGATGCGACTGGACCGAAGCACCTGACGCTGAAGCTGACCCGCGCCAAGTTCGAAAGCCTGGTCGAGGATCTCGTCCAGCGCACGATCGACCCCTGCAAGGCAGCGCTCAAGGATGCCGGCCTGAAAGCCGGCGAGATCGACGAAGTGGTCCTGGTCGGCGGCATGACCCGCATGCCCAAGATCCAGGAGATCGTGAAGCAGTTCTTCGGCAAGGAGCCGCACAAGGGCGTCAACCCGGACGAGGTCGTGGCCCTTGGCGCCGCCATCCAGGCCGGCGTGCTGCAGGGCGACGTCAAGGACGTGCTGTTGCTCGACGTGACGCCGCTTTCGCTCGGCATCGAGACGCTGGGCGGCGTGTTCACCCGCCTGATCGAGCGTAATACGACGATCCCGACCAAGAAGAGCCAGGTGTTCTCGACGGCCGAGGATTCGCAGTCGGCGGTGACCATCCGCGTCTTCCAGGGCGAGCGCGAAATGGCGGCCGACAACAAGATGCTCGGCCAGTTCGATCTCGTCGGCATTCCGCCGGCACCGCGCGGCGTGCCGCAGATCGAGGTCACCTTCGACATCGACGCCAACGGCATCGTCAACGTCTCGGCCAAGGACAAGGGCACCGGCAAGGAGCACCAGATCCGCATCCAGGCGTCTGGAGGCCTTTCGGACGCCGACATCGAGAAGATGGTGAAGGACGCCGAGGCCAACGCCGAGAGCGACAAGAAGCGGCGTGCGCTGGTCGAGGCCCGCAACCAGGCCGAAGCGCTGGTGCATTCGTCGGAGAAGTCGCTGAAGGAATATGGCGACAAGGTCTCTGAGACCGACCGTACGGCGATTGCCGATGCGATCGCGGCGCTGAAGACGGCGGCCGAAGGCGACGACGCGGCGGAGATCGAGGCCAAGTCACAGGCGCTTGCCGAAGTCTCGATGAAGCTCGGACAGGCCATGTACGAGGCTTCGCAGAAGGAAGCCGCGGAGGCCGACGCCAAGGCGGACGCCGCCAAGGACTCGGATGTGGTCGACGCCGATTTCGAGGAAATCGACGAGGACGACGACAAGAAGAAGTCGGCCTGAGCCGTCCGACGGCAGATAAAGCGAAAAAGCCCGGCGCAAGGCCGGGCTTTTTTGCAACCTTCGCCGAAAAAGTGACGGAAAAACACGAGCTGCCCCCAAGTCGGCACTGGCATCCGGGCAGCATCGCTCCTAAATCGAAGCAACATGCCGGCAAACGACGCAAAGTATGCATCAAGACGTTGAGCATCCGGACAGCGGGAAAAGATGAAAGCTGATTTCTACGAAACGCTGGGCGTGCAAAAGGGGGCCGACGAGAAGGAGCTCAAGAGCGCTTTCCGCAAGCTCGCCATGCAGTTCCATCCCGACCGCAATCCAGGCGATCATGCCTGCGAACACAAATTCAAGGAAATCAACGAAGCCTATGAGACGCTGAAGGACCCGCAGAAGCGCGCGGCCTATGACCGTTTCGGCCACGCCGCCTTCGAACAGGGCGGCATGAATGGCGGCGCGCAAGGCTTCGGCGCCGGCGGCTTCGCCGATATCTTCGAGGATATTTTCGGCGACATGATGGGCGGCCGCCAGCGCCGCTCGTCGGGCGGTCGCGAGCGCGGCGCCGATCTGCGCTACAATATGGAAATCTCGCTGGAAGAGGCCTTTTCCGGCAAGACCGCGCAGATCCGCGTGCCGGCCTCCATCTCGTGTGCGGAATGCTCCGGCAGCGGCGCCAAGCCCGGCACCCAGCCTGTCACCTGCGCCATGTGCAACGGCCACGGCAAGGTACGGGCCACGCAAGGCTTCTTCTCGATCGAGCGCACCTGCCCGCAATGCCAGGGCCGTGGCCAGACGATCAAGGACCCATGCCCGAAATGCGCCGGCCAGGGCCGCGTCACCGAGGAGCGCTCGCTGTCGGTCAACATTCCAGCCGGGATCGAGGATGGAACCCGCATCCGGCTTGCCAATGAGGGCGAGGCCGGCCTGCGCGGCGGCCCGTCGGGTGATCTCTACATCTTCCTGGCGGTCAAGCCGCATGAATTCTTCCAGCGCGACGGCGCCGATCTCTACTGCAAGGTGCCGATCTCGATGACAACGGCAGCGCTTGGCGGCTCGTTCGAGGTGACGACGCTGGACGGCACCCAGACCAAGGTGAAGGTGCCGGAAGGCACCCAGAACGGCCGCCAGTTCCGGCTCAGGGGCAAGGGCATGCCGGTGTTGCGCCAGCCCAATGTCGGCGACCTCTACATCCAGACCGCGGTCGAGACGCCGCAGAACCTGTCGCGCCGCCAGCGCGAGCTGCTGGAGGAGTTCGAGCAGCTGTCGTCACAGGATAATTCGCCCCAGTCGAGCGGCTTTTTCGCCCGCATGAAGGACTTCTTCGAGTCCTTCGGCGATCGCTGATGCCCTTTGCTTCATTGTCGCTATCCCAAAACCGCTACGCACTTTTGGGCGACATGCACCGCGACGCTTCCCAAGCGTCATCAACACCTTATGCCGGCTCGAGCCTTGTCTTGAACCCCGTAGCTGCTAAGTAGCGTTTCGGGGGAGCCGTTGAGGAGAGCTCGCATGGCACGTGGACCCGGATTGCGCAAGTCGCTGGCGGAGAAGTTCGACGACGAGCTGAAATTCTTCAAGGGCTGGATCGACAAGCCGAAGGCGGTCGGCTCCATCGTGCCGACCAGCTCCATCACCGCCCGCAAGATGGCGTCCATCGTCAACCCGAAATCCGGCCTGCCGGTGCTCGAAGTCGGACCCGGCACCGGCGTCATCACCCGCGCCATCCTGGCGCTCGGCGTGAAACCCGAAAATCTCTATGCGGTCGAATATTCGACCGATTTCGTGCGCCACCTGCGCCAGCTCTATCCGGGCGTCAACGTCATCGAAGGCGACGCCTTCAATCTCAACGCGACGCTCGGCGACAAGCGCGACATGGTGTTCGATTCCGTCGTCTCCGGCGTGCCGCTGCTCAACTTCCCGGTCGCGCAGCGCATCGCCTATATCGAAAGCCTGCTCGACCGCATCCCGGCAGGCAGGCCGATCGTGCAGCTGACCTATGGCCCGCTGTCGCCGATCCCGCCCGGCCGCGGCGACTACACGGTCAAGCATTTCGACTTCATCATCCGCAACATCCCGCCGACGCAGCTATGGATCTACCGGCGCGAGGCACATTAGGGTATGCCGATATTCAGGTGAGGCCGGCCTGCAAATGGCAGCTTCCTGCGCTTCCGGTGCTCGCGTACTTTGAGTACGCTCCGCTCAGGTTCTCGGACCCCACCATTTTCGACTCGGCCTGACTTGAATCTCAACACACCCTGAAGCGGTCCGCTTCCCCCGGATGCCAATGGCAGTGATCCCGAAAATCCTCGTCTTCGCCGGCTCGGTCCGGTCGGGCGCGTTCAGCGGCAGGACCGCCGATGTGGCGCAGAAAGAGCTGGCCATGCAGGGCGCCGAGGTGACCCGCATCTCGCTCGGCGACTATCCGCTGCCGATCATGGACGAGGACCTGGAAACGCAAAAAGGTATCCCTGAAAACGCCCTGAAGCTCGGCCGGCTGATCGCCGCGCATGACGGGCTGCTGATCGCGACGCCGGAATACAATGGTTCGCTGCCGCCGCTGCTCAAGAACAGCATCGACTGGGTGAGCCGGATACGCAGGGATGGTGGCCGGTCATTCCGACCTTTCCCCGGCAAGCCGGCCGGCCTGTGTTCCTCCTCCGACGGAAAGTTCGCCGGCATACGCTGCATCAACCATCTGCGCGCCGTGCTGGTGCGCTGCCAGATGGAGGTGGTAACACCGGAATGTTCGGTGTCGGGCGCCGGCGAGGCCTTCGGCGACGATGGACATTTCAGGGATGAGAGACTACGCCAATCGATGGAGCGCCTATGCCGCACACTGATCGAAACCTCGCGCATGCTGTCCACCCGGATCGAGGCGTGATTGACGCCGAGGACGCCATGCACGCCGAGACGATGCGAGACAGGCTGATCGTCGGCCTCGACCTGCCGACGCTGCGCGAGGCCGAGCAGGCGGTGCGCGAGCTCGAAGGCGTCGTCTCCTTCTACAAGATCGGCTACCAGCTCGCCTTCGCCGGCGGGCTCGATTTCGCCCGCGAGCTCGCCAGCGGGGGCAAGAAGATCTTCCTCGACATGAAGCTGCTCGACATCGACAACACGGTGGCCAAGGGCGTCGAGAACATCGCCAAGATGGGCATGACCATGCTGACCATCCATGCCTATCCCAAGGCGATGCGGGCGGCCGTGGAAGCCGCCAGGGGCAGCGAGCTTTGCCTGCTCGCGGTCAGCGTGCTGACCTCGATGGACGAACAGGATGTGATCGACGCCGGCTACGAATACGACCCGCATACGCTGGTGCTGCGCCGCTCCGAACAGGCGCTGCATGCCGGCATGGGCGGCGTCGTCTGTTCCGCCGAGGAGGCGGAAGCGGTGCGCCGGATCGTCGGCCCCGGCATGGCCGTGGTGACGCCGGGGATACGGCCGAAGGGCAGCGACCATGGCGACCAGAAGCGCGTCGTGACGCCGGCGCAGGCGATCCGCAACGGCTCCAGCCACCTCGTTGTCGGGCGGCCGATCGTCGGCGCCGCCGACAGGCGAGCGGTCGCAGAAGCGATCCTCGACGAAATGCGCTCGGCGTAACAGACAAGGACCAATTCGGGAGAAGACGAATGCCGAAAGGATACTGGGTCGCCCGCGTCGATGTGCGTGACGCGGAAGGCTACAAGGACTATGTCGCCGCCGCCAAGCCGGCCTTCGAGCGGTTCGGCGCGACATTCCTGGCGCGCGGCGGCGAGCATGAAAAGGCGGAAGGCCCCGGTCGCGCACGCAACGTGATCATCGAGTTTCCGTCACTTGCCGCGGCGCACGATTGCTACCACTCGCCGGAATATCAGCGCGCCGTCGCGATCCGGCAGAAGGTGGCCGATGGCGAGATCGTGCTGGTCGAAGGGGTCTGAGGCCTATCCCGGTGACCACCAGAGCTGGCAGCGTTCAGACGAAGTCCTGAAGGTTCACGTCCCGCAGTTTCGCCCCGCCAAGCAGAGCCCCGACCAGTTGGTGCTTGAGGGCGAGGCACTGCGAACGGGCAAGTTTCACGATTGCGGGGACGTCGCTCTTCTCGCAGGCCTGCAGCAACTGCTTCTGCTGTTCGATGATCAGCTGCATGAAATCGCGTGACTTGAAGCCGAGGTGGAGCGCCCGTTCCGACTGATCGAGAATTTGGCTGAGCAGCTGAGCCAGCCGCAGGTTCCCGGAGAGCTCGGCAATCGCCAGGCGGAAGGCACGGTCGGCCGCCAGGAATGCAACAGGGCTGCGCAACGTCTCGGGCTTGAGCACCTTTCTGGCCGCCAGCCTGATCTCATCCAGTCCGCGTTCGGTGATGCCTGAAGTGGCAACCCTGAACACTTCGGGCTCGATGAGGCTGCGGACGTCGAAGATCTCGTTGACGTCGCGCAAGGTCAGCGTCGTGATGACATAGCCACGGCGCGGCTCGCTCCTGACCAGTCCTTCCTGCATGAGGCGGGCGAGCGCCGAGCGGATCGTCGCCTTCTTGATCCCGTAGCGGGCCTCGATCTGCTTCTCGGTCAACGCTTCGCCGGGCGACAGGACGCAAGCGACAATATCGCTCTTCAATTGTTCGTAGGCCTGTTCGCTGCGCAGCACGTCCGCCGTCGATAGCGTTGTTGGCCCGTCTGCGGGCGCCATCGACGGCGTCAATTTCGTCGATTTCATATTTCTCTCGCTTTGGCCCCGGTTGACGTTGGCATCGGCATTGGCTAGCATTGATCATCTTAGATACGATCTCTGAGCATCTCACATTGGAGTTGTGGAATGCCTCTATCCGCTGACTCTCCTCTCTACCCTGCCATCAAAGATATCGTCAACGCGGCGGCGGGTCCCGATCCCTTCGGACAGGTCAAAGCCGTGCTCAGCGACTATACCAGTCGCTTCCACGCGCTCGGTGGCCTCGTTCACGAAAAGGACGACGACGAGCTGTTGCTGCACGCAAGCCCGAACCTGACGATCTATCACATCACGCTCTCGCCTGGCGTGCAGTATCCGCCGCACAACCACCTGATGGATGCGTTGATCGGCATTTACAGCGGCAGCGAGACGAATTTCATCTACCCGCTCGCCGGCGATCAGGTCGATGAGCCGGAGCGGCAGGATTTTTTGGCGCCCGCGGTGGTGCACATGTCGTCCAACACCATTCACTCGGTCGCGAATACGGGCAGCGCCCGTTCCGGGGCCCTGCATGTCTATCTGGGCGACCTGCCAGGGACCAGCCGGCAGCTATGGAGCCTGGCCGACAACCGGCCGGAGCCGTTTGACAACAACCGATACATGGCTGGCGCGCGACCCATCCGGCAATCGACGTCCAGGTCCGAATAGCCTCATCGAACAATTGCAAGGCCGGACGATCGGTGATTGACATGCAGGTATTTACCTGCATGTTAGCCTTACAACAGAGTGAGGCCGATGGACGCCGACAAGGTTTTCAAAGCACTGGGCGACCCGACGCGCAGAAAGCTGCTTGACCTTTTGTGCGAGCAGAACGGGCAGACGCTCGGCCAGCTTTGCGAAAACCTGGAGATGGCAAGGCAATCCGCCACCCAGCACCTCGACCTGCTGGAGGCGGCCAATCTGGTGAGCACGGTCAAGCGCGGCCGGGAAAAGCTGCACTTCATCAACCCCGTGCCGCTGCACGACATCTACGAGCGGTGGGTGCGAAAATTCGAACGGCAGCGGCTCAGCCTGCTGCACGACCTGAGGCAGGAACTCGAAGGAGATGACCAATGACCAGAGAGACGACCAGTTTTGTCTATGTGACCTACATCCGCTCGACGCCGCAAAAAGTGTTCGAGGCCATAACCAGGCCCGATATCGCCAGGCGCTACTGGGGCCACGAGAACGTCTCCGACTGGAAGGCGGGATCGAAATGGGAACATATCCGCGCCAATGACGAGCGCACCGTCGAACTCGTCGGCAAGGTCGTCGAAATCTCGCCGCCGACCCGTCTCGTGATGACCTGGGCGAACGCCTCGCAGGCCGACGACCCGTCGAAATACAGCCGCGTGACGTTCGGCATCGAGGAATACGACACCATGGTGCGGCTGACCGTCACCCACGACGAGCTCGAAGCCGGCAGCGGCATGGCGAAAGGCATCAGCCAGGGCTGGCCGGCGGTGCTGTCCAGCATGAAATCCTTCCTCGAAACCGGCAGCGGCATCGACCTTTTCGCCAAGCCCAAATCGGCCTGATCCCAGCGGGAGAGTGACAATGACCAAGCGTTATAGCGGCGGATGCGCATGCGGCGCGATCCGCTATGAAACAAGCGGCGAGCCCATCTTCCAGAACCACTGCCAATGCCTCGATTGCCAGAAGCGCAGCGGCACTGGTCACGGATCCTATCTGACCTTCGGCCGGCGCGCCGATATGGCAATTACCGGCGAGGCGAGCACCTGGCACGTGGCGGGCGCCAGCGGCAACGAAAAGGTGCATGCCTTCTGCCCAACCTGTGGAACGCCGGTCTATCTGACATTCGTCGCGATGCCGGAGCTGATAGCAATTCACGCGACCAGCCTCGATAACCCCGGCGATTTCGAGCCGCAGGCGGTGACCTACACGATCCGCGGCCATGGCTGGGACATTATGGATCCGTCATTGCGGGCATTCGAGCGAATGCTGCACGGATAGTTCCTCTGGAGGCCATCCGGCTAGAGCAATTCCAAAAGAAGTGTGAAACGGTTTTCCGTCCGGAATTGCGTCAAAACAATGAGTTAGGGCCGTGTCGAGTGCTCGCCGCTTGCGAGCGCTTCCGCCTGATGGCGGTGTCCGAGCGCTTCGTAGCCGACGACAGTCACGGCCGGCGCCAGCATCAGAATGATCAGGCAGACCGCCATGTCGACGCCGCCAAGCGCGGCGAGAATGGCAAGTGCGACGACGGCCGCGGTCGCAAGCAGCAGCCAGACGTGCAGGAGATCGAAGCGCGGAACGAGATAGTAGTAGAGCGCATAGATCAGCCCCAGGAAAACACCCACGGGAACAGCGGCCGTAAGCAGCGTCGCGAGCGGACCGATGTGAGCCTTGTGCTCGATGAAATAGGCCGCGACGTGGAGGCCGGCGCCGGTCGCCACGATGGCGGTCACAATCAGCATCTGACCATAACCCCAGACGAATGCGCGATCGCGGTGGGCGTGAAGCGTCCGGGCTGAAGGCAGTATGTAATAGACCCACCACATGCCGAAGGTCAGCCCGGTGCCGGCGATGCAAACCAATGCCGCATCCATGGTCCAGCCCTGTTCCTCGACCACGGCCGACAGCGACGCGAGTGTGCCGACGACCCCCTCGCCCAGCGCGATGATGGCGAACAGGCTGTGACGCTCGGCAATATGATGGGCATGCCAGGGCGTGCCGCCATCCTTGCGTTCGGCGACCACCGGCCCCGCCAATTCGACCAATGCGAGGACGCAGGCGAGTATGAGGCTGACGCCGACCGAGAAATCGGCGAGGATCTGCACCACCCAGCCGACCTGGGCCACCGAGATGGCTGTGGCGTAGGTCAGGCAGGCCCGGCGCCGATCAGGGTCCTGTCGGGCAGCGCGCAGCCATTGGAACACCATGGCCAAGCGCATGATCACGTAGCCCAGCACCATGACCGAATTGTCGAGGTGCTCGCCATGCTCGATCGAGGCGAACATGCGCGGCAGGCCGATTGCCAGCACCAGCACACCAATCATCTGCACCATGGTGACAAGGCGGAAAATCCAGTCATCGGTGTCGTAGGCCGAGGAGAACCATGAGAAATTGACCCAGGCCCAGCAGATGGCGAAGCTTGCGAAGCCGAAGCCCAGCAGGGCCGCCGCATAGTGGCCCTCAGCCAGCGCATGCGCGAGCTGGGATGAGGCAAGGCCGAAAGCTGTTACGAAAGTAAGGTCGAACAGAAGTTCGAGCGGGGTTGCGACGCGATGCTCCTCATGCGGATGGCGTCCAGCCATGCGCCTGACATGATGGTGGAGCGTCTCGGAACTGACGGGCGTGGTGTTCATCGCGCGGTCTTCGTTGGGCCTCGCCGACCGACACTAGAGGCATGACAGAAAGCGTCAAGGCGCGCAGCCGACTGCACGCGGCCAAAGGCCAGCGCGTTTGTAGCCTCGCGCCGTTCAAACGGCCTGGGCAGGCAGCCGGCTCACCGCCGTCTCGGCCATGGCATCCGCCAGGCTCAAGCCCCATTGCTGGCGGCAATAGTCGCGGAAGTCGAAGCAGGGCAGGCCGGGACAGACCTCGAACTCGATCAGGTGAACGCGGTCGTTGGCCTCGATCCTGAAATCGATGGAAAACACGTCTTTCAGGCCAAGCCCGGCGAACAGCCTTTGCGCGATCGCGCGGATCGCCCGATCTGCCGCCGGCTGGCTGGCGGCGACCGGCGCCAACTCCGGCTCAACATAGGCCCCCGCCGCCCTGGCGGCCTGGCCGGTGTCACCATAGAGAGCGAGGCTGTCCGCCATGGTCTGGAAGTCGCCGACGGAATCGACGAAGGCGATACCGAGCGCCTCGACGCCGGTGTCCGGCTTCAGGCCAAGGAAGCTGGCGCGCGCATTGCGGCCGGAGACATAGGGCTGGACGACGACATCGTCGCGATAGGCGGCAAAAACACGCCGGCTAAGCTCCAGCGCGTGGCCGAGATCGTGGCAGCGGGACTCCGGCCAGATGCCGATCTTGGCGCCGAGCCGGTTCGGCTTGACGAACCAGCCGGCCGCCGAGGCCGGCGGCTCGACCAGCCAGCTTCCGTCGCGCGCAAGTCCGGCCTGCGGCACCGGCAGGCCGAGCGCGCCGAGCACGGCGCCGGAGCGAAACTTGTCCTGGCAGAGCGCGAACAGCGCGTCGTCGGCGCCGATCGTCGCCAGGCCGTTCAGCCGCGCCTGTGCAGGGGCGGCGGCGCCGCGAAAATAGGCGATGCCGTCTGTCAGCGTCCATACCAGCGTCGTGCCCGGATCGGCTCCGGAGAGCACACCTGTCGCATCGTCGAGCGCCACCGGCACGAAGCCGAGGCCACGTTTGTCGCAGGCGGTGGCAAGCGTATCGAATTCGCGGGCGAGATCGGTCGACTGCGCCAGATAGGACGAAATCTCGGCGGCGCGTTCCGGCGCATGACCATCGGCGACCAGCCGGTCAAAACAGGCCTGTTCCGGCTCGTAGACAAGGATCAGTTTTGGTTGGCGGCTCGACATTGATCAACGCTCCCGGCAATGCGCCCACCTTCGCATGGCGCCTGCCATCGGCTTTCGCGAAACCGACTGCTCCGGACGGTTGCGTAACAGCGTCCTCCGATCAGGCGATCAGCACGCGCGGCTCGAAGCGGCCGTTGACGGGAATATCGAACAGGAAGGTCATGCCGGCCTGCGGGTCGAGCTTGCGCTGCTTGTCGTCCTTGCCCTTCCAGGCCGAGGTCACCGCCAGCCTGTCGGCCTTCGCGCCGACAAAGGCAGGGCAAGAGGGCTGCGTCACCGGCATCGAAACCTCGCGCAGCAGCGTGCCGTCGGGCGCATAGGCCTTGACCGCCTTGCCGCCCCAGACCGCGTTCCACAGCACGCCGTCGCGGTCGACGACCGAGCCGTCGACATAGCCCTTGGCCGAGCGATGGTCGACGAAGATCTTCGGCTCGCCGGCAGGCAGGCCGGTTACCGGGTTACAGGCGACGCGCATCAGCAGCCCGGTGCCGGTGTCGGTGTAATAGGCGACCGTTCCGTCCTCGGAAAAGCAGATCGAGTTCGACACGGTGATGTCGGAATACAGCTTGCGCAACTCACCCTTGAAGAACCAGTAGATTGAGCCTGCACCTTTTTCCTCGCCCTTGCCCATCGTGCCGACCCAGAAGGCGCCGCAGGGATGGACGCGCGAATCGTTCGAGCGCGTCAGCGGGTTGCCGGCCTCGATCGGCGTGTGCAGCGTCAGCCTGCCGGTCGCGACATCGCGGATATGCAGGCCGGTTTCGGTGGCGATCAGCTGGCGCTGGTCGTCGATGATGGCGATGGCGCTGGCCATCAAGCCAAGCTCATGGATCTTCAGCGCGCCGGAGGTAACGCCCTTCTCCAACAGCAGGCCATTGACGATGTCGAACCAGAACAGAGCATCGGTGCCAGGATCGTAGCTCGGCCCCTCGCCGAGCTGACAGATGTGGTCGCAGAAGACCGAAACAGTGTCCATCATGCGCCCCCGAAAGCCATGTCCCAGGCCACCACCGCGGCACGGGCGCGGGCCGCCACCTCGTCGACGCGCATGCCCGGCTTGAACAGGCTGGAGCCGAGGCCGAAGACGGTGACGCCAACCGCTTTATAGCCGGCAAAATCTTTTTCCGAGACGCCGCCGACGGCGCCGATCAGCGTGTCTGCCGGCAGCACCGCACGCACGGCCGAAATGCCGCCCGCACCCAGCACGCTGGCCGGGAAGAATTTGAGCGCCGAGGCGCCGAGCCGGATGGCCTGGAACGCTTCGGTCGGCGTGAAGACGCCAGGCATCGTCACCATGCCGTGGTCCATGGCGCGGCGCATCACATCGGCGTCGATGTTGGGGCTGACCAGCAGCCTGCCGCCGGCCTTGTGCAGGCCGTCGACATCGGCCGGTGTCAGCACCGTGCCGGCGCCGACCAGCGCGGCGGCCGGAAGCGCCCCGGCGATGCCGGCGATCGAGGAAAACGGGGCCGGCGAATTGAGCGGCACCTCGATCGCCTCGATGCCGGCCTCGAAGACGGCCGTGCCGATGGCCACCGCCTCTTCGGGCTTCAGCCCGCGCAGGATGGCGACCAGGCCGCGCTTGAGCTTCGGGAACGGTGCGGTCTGCGTCACGCTGCAACTCCACTTCTGGCGATCATGCCGTTTTCGCGCGCCGCCTCGACCAGGCCGACCCGCACCGCATCATCGGCGTCGACGGCTCTTACGTCGAACCCGGCAAGGCCGAGTGCTGCTCCATAGAGTGTGGCCAGCGCCCCGGACGCGACCAGCACGACGGGTGCCGCGCCTGCCCCATAGCGGCGCTTGGCCGAGGCGATCTCGCCGCCGATCAACAGGCCGGACAGACAGGCGGCGGCATCGTCGGGCTTCAGGTCCTGCAGAAGGCCGGCGGCGCGGATCGAAAACAGCTTTGAGGTGACATCGCCGCCTTCGGCCAGCGCCCTGCGGCACCAATCCTGGAAGAACGGACTGTCCGACGCGACGGGCTTCGGCTGCTCGCCCAGCGAATGGCGCAGGATCGAGTGCGCCGCCAGCACCGAGAACAGTTCGCCGGTCGGCCAGGTGCCGAAGCCGGCAACCGCGCCGTCCTCGACCAGGACCCATTTCGAATGCGTGCCCGGCATGCAGACGAGATGGCGGCCCTTTGCCGGCAAACCGGAGCCGGCAAGCTGGGTTTCCTCGCCGCGTATGACATCGGGCGCATCGGCGAGGCGCTGGGCGAGGCCGGGCACGATGCGGATATCCCGCTGCTGGCCGGGAATGCGGGCAGCACCGGCAAGGATGGCGCCGATCGGCGCCGGCACGGTGACATAGGGCGCCTCAAGCCAGCCCTGGCGGGAGCCGGCCATGCCGCAGACGATGACCGGCAGCGCTTCCGGCGCGCCGAGAGCCGCCAGATGTCCTTCGAGGATGGTGGAAAAACCTTTCTGCTGCGCGGTGATCAGCCCGTCGTCGCCGCGACGCTCGGCGAGAACCTTGCCTTTCTCGTCGATCAGCCAGACCCGCATGCGGGTGGTGCCCCAATCGACCGCGGCGACCGCCGGTAGCGCGCTCACAGGAAGCCTCCGTCGACGATCAGCATCTGGGCGGTCAGCATGCGCGAGGCGTCGGACGCCAGGAACAGCACCGTGCCGACGATGTCGTCCGGCTGCATGACCTCCTTGATGCACTGCTTGGCGAGATGGGCGGCGAGCCCCTGTTCGGTGACCCAGAGCTCTTTTTGCCGTTCGGTGATTACCCAGCCGGGCGCCAGCGCGTTGACGCGGATGCGGTCGGCGCCGAGCTTGCCGGCGAGCCCCTTGGTGAGGCCGAGGATGCCTGCCTTGGCGGCCGTATAGGCCGGCATATCCGGGTGGTTGATCAGATAGGAGGTCGAGGTGAAATTGATGATCGAGCCGCCGCCGGCCCGCTTCATGCCCGGCGCCACAGCCTGCGCGGTGAAGAAATGCGGACGCAGATTGACCGCGTGGTTGTTGTCCCAGAACTCGACGGTGACGTCCTCGACGGCATGGCGGTCGTCGAGCGCGGCGTTGTTGATCAGCACGGTGACATCGCCATGCGCAGCAGCCGCTTTGGCGACCGAGGCCCGCAGCGCTTCGATATCGCGCAGGTCGGTCTTGAGGTAGAGCGGCCGCCGGCCAAGCTCGTTTTCGATGCGATCGGCAAGTGCTGTGCTCGGGCCATCGGCGATGTCGATGAAGGCGACCTTCGCGCCCTGCCGGGAGAAGCCCTCGGTCAGCGCGGCGCCGATGCCGGAGCCGCCGCCGGTGATCAGCACCGAGGCGCCTTCAAGGTCGGCAAAGCGCGCCGATGGCATCATGTTTTCTCTCTCCGCTATGGACGGCGCGCATCCTATCC
Organism: Mesorhizobium sp. LjNodule214; assembly: GCF_964252735.1. NCBI lineage: Bacteria > Pseudomonadati > Pseudomonadota > Alphaproteobacteria > Hyphomicrobiales > Phyllobacteriaceae > Mesorhizobium > Mesorhizobium sp. LjNodule214. The sequence continues at coordinate 839,740 of NZ_CAXUPE020000001.1, read as the reverse complement.
AGCGATCTCCGGCGAGCAAGTGCGAAAAGCGGATTTTGGCGCTTATGTCTGACAAAATGGAGGGAGCGCCCTCACCGGGGCCGCCGGATAGGCGACGCTTTGGCGGTAACCGCCGTCAGATCGCCTTGGCGCGCAAGGCACCGCGATAGGAATCGCGCAGATAGCCGAGCGTGGCTTCGGCATCGACCGGCCTGCCGAACAGGTAGCCCTGCCCGCCGGCGCAGCCGAACTGGACGAGGCGGTCCGCCTGCGCCTCCTCCTCGATACCCTCGGCAACCACGTCCATGCCAAGCCCCTCGCACATTGCGAGAATGGCGCGGATGATGTGTTCCGACGGCCGGTCGTCGAGGATGGAGGAAACGAAGGCGCGGTCGATCTTGAGCTTGTCGAAATGGAACTCGCGCAGCCGACCGAGAGAGGACTGGCCGGTGCCGAAATCGTCGAGCGAAACGCGGATGCCGACGCGACGCAGATCCTCGACGATCTTCTCGGCCGAGGCCGGATCGTTCATCAGGCCGGTTTCGGTGATCTCGATCTCCAGCCGGCGCGGGTCGAATCCGGTGCGGTCGAGGATCGCCAGTATGTGCAGGCCGGTGTTCTGGTCGACAAGCTGCGACGGCGACAGGTTAAAGGACAGGAACAGATCGTTCGGCCAGCTGCGGGCCGCCTCGGTGGCCTTGCGCAGCACCAGCTGCGACAGCGGACCGATGATACCGCGTTCCTCGGCGATGGGGATAAAGACGCTCGGCGGCACCATGCCGAGGTCGCGATCGGTCCAGCGCGCCAGTGTCTCGAAGCCGATGGTGCGGCGAGTGGTGAGATCGACGATGGGCTGGAAATGCGGCTCCACCTCGCCGGCCGAAACGGCGCGGCGCAGTGCCTGCTCGATGCGGGTGACGCGCTTGGCGGCTTCCTCCATCTCGCGGGTGTAGACGACGACCCGGCCACGGCCGGAGCGCTTGGCATGGTAGAGCGCGGTTTCGGCCTTGTTGACAAGGATCTCGGTGGTCTCGTCGCCGGAGTAGAACAGCGAGCAGCCGACCGAGGCCGAAAGCCTGGCCGTGCGCTCACCAACATCGTAGGGCGCCGAAAGGATCTCGATCAGCATGCGCGACTTTTCCGCCGCCGCCTCCTCGCTGAACACCATCGGATAGAGGTAGGCGAACTCGTCGGCACCGATGCGGCAAACCGTGGAATAGCTGTCCATCGACGCGCGCAGCCGCATCGCCACCTGGATCAGGATGTCGTCGCCGGCCTTGTGGCCGAACAAATCGTTGATCGGCTTGAAGCCGTCGAGGTCGAGGATGCCGACGGTGAAGGGCGCCGGGTCCTCGGACCGATCGCTGATCAGGCGGTCGACCTTGTCAAAGAAACGGCGATGATTGCCGAGCCCGGTCAACGCATCCGTGAACGCCAGATCCGTGTTTTCCTTGGCCGCCTGCCCGGTGCCAAACGTCGTTTGCATCGGTGTCCCTGTTTGCACGTCCGAATTCACGCGCAGACTGGCAGCAAACCCTTTAGGAAACGTATCGCAAATCGATTTTTTCGCCGGCTGAAAAAAGGCCGCCGATCGCCTGAAATGTCCGGCCTTTTCAGGGTCGGATGCCTTCAGGCGCCTTGCCGGACACGATAGAGTTCGATCGGGGTTCCCTTGGTCTCCGCGACCAGCTCGAGCCAGTCCGGCACACTGCCGTGCATCAGCCCGGCGAGAAAGCCTTGCGGCGCCTTCTCTGCCAGAAGCTCGCTTTCGGTGCTGCCGCGGCAAAGCGCGACCAGGCCGACGTGATGGTCCGCCACGATCTTGCGCGCATCGTCGGCAGACCCCAGGAAGGCATCGAGCGCCAGCAGATTTCCGGCGATATTGCGATGATAGGGCCCGGCGAACACGCGATGTCCCGAATAGGCCAGGATCGGTGCGCCGAGATTGGAGATCGCCAGCACGGTGGTATCAGGCATGTGGCCGAGCGGCGCAAAGGTCGCCATGCGGTAGCAACGATTGTCGGTCTCGCTGTCGGCCGCCACAGTGTTCTTGGAATCGAGCGCCACCGAGGTTGCCGCCGCGGCACCGGTCCAGACGGCGTTCACCGACACCAGCCAGGCGGCGGCCATGCGCAGGACGACGCCGCGTGAGGAGCTGACCTCGGCGCGCTGGCGCCATTTGGCGATCCAGGCCGAGAGCGGGATGACGGCGAAGCCGATCGAGAATGTCGAGCCCCGCACCTGCCAGACGCTGACGGCGAAAGCAACGACGAGCAACGCAGCCACGAGGCTTTCCTGCCGCCGCCAGTTGCCGCGGCCAAAGCTGATCGCCATCAGCACGATGGCCACCAGCGGCGTGGCGTAGCGGGCCGCGACGCGGGCCGGCGCATGGGCGAGAAGCGTGAACAGCGACTGGGCTTCGTCGATGTGATCGAGCCACAGTTCCTTGAGGCGCGGATCGAGATTGGCATAGGGCGCCGCCAGGCATTGCGGGAACAGCGCCACGACGACCGCGGCAATGGCTGCGGCGAGCAGGCCGAGCGACGCGAGACGCCGCTGCCAGCTGCGACCGGCGGCATCGATCGACGCGATGGCTGCAAGGCCGGTGCCAGCAAGTGCCGCCACGACGAACTGCACGGTTGAGAAGGCATCGCATTGCGCCTGGCCCCATGCCGAGAAGGGGATGGTGGCAATGAAGACCAGGGCCGAGACACCGGCAAAGCCGAGGCCGAAATCCCTGGCGATCCGGCTCTCGCCCGACCTGTCGACGACAAACAGCAGAGCGACCGAGACGCCGATGGTGGCGACATAGGGGACGGTTTCCATGCCGACGGCGAGCGTCAGCGCGGCGCAAAGTCCGGAGAAAAGCGCTGCCGTCCGTCGCACCGGCGCCTCCAGCAACAGGCAGAGGCTTGCCATGGTCAGCATCAGCTGGACGTTGTGATGATCGAGCGCCCCCGGCGAATAGATGCCGATGAAATGATACGCCGCCGCGCCGACGACGACGGAGGGCAAAACCGCGCTCTCGCCGGCGACATTGCGCGCCGCGCGGGTGGTGAAGAACACGGTCAGGCAGAAGAGCAGCGACGGCCAGGCAATCTGCGCGACATCCTCGGCAAGAGCGGTGCTGCCGGTCAAAGCCTGCACGACAAGAATGATGGCGGCGATCGGCGTGTCGACCAGCCGCGACCAATGCATGACGAAGCCGCCTTCCAGCCCCATCCGGTACTGGTGCAGGTCGAACCAGCCCTGGCCGCTGAGCAGGTCGCGGACCTCGACCAGACGCAGCAGATTGTCATTGTCGCCGCCGGCATCGGTCAATTCGCGGAAGCCGGTGCCGGCATTGACGGCCAGCGCCACCAGCATGGCAAGCAGCGCCAGCATCAAATCGGACTTCCAGGAGGAAGCGCCGGCCTTGCCTGAGCTCATCGTCGTGACCCTTGTCGGAAGGAATGCGGCTTAAACCTAGCCTTAACGGCTTCAATAAATAGTAAAGCCGCCTGAACGGGCTGGCACTCAACGCGGCCAGCGTGCCAAAACAGGCCTCCGGAGACGAAAATGCCGCATGAAGTTCGCCACGAGCCCGATATTGCCGTGCTCCTGCCTTGCTACAATGAGGAGCCGACGATCGCCGAGGTGGTGCGGCGGTTCCGCGAGGCGCTGCCTTCGGCCGCGATCTATGTCTACGACAACAATTCGCGCGATCTGACGGCGCTGCGAGCCCGCGCGGCCGGTGCCACCGTCATCCGCGAGCCGCGCCAGGGCAAGGGCAATGTCGTGCGGCGCATGTTCGCCGACATCGAGGCCGACATCTATCTGATGGCCGACGGCGACGGCACCTACGCGCCGGAGGACGCGCCGCAGCTGATCAACACGCTTCTGACCGAACGCTGCGACATGGTGGTGGGCACCAGGCGAGGCGTCACCGACGACGCCGGCCGCTCCGGCCATGCCTTCGGCAACCGCATCTTCAACAGCCTCTACAAGCGGCTGTTCGGCTCTGACTTCACCGACATCTTCTCCGGTTACCGCGTCTTCACCAGGCGCTTCGTCAAGAGCTTTCCAGCCGTTTCGGGCGGCTTCGAGATCGAAACCGAAATGTCGGTGCATGCCTCGCAGCTCAAATTGCCGGTCAGCGAGATCGCGCTCGATTATGGCCGCCGGCCGGAGGGCTCATCGTCGAAACTGTCGACCTATCGCGACGGCGCCAGGATCCTCTGGATGTTCGCCATGCTGATGAAGGAGACGCAGCCGCTGCGCTTCTTCGGCGCCTTTGCCGTGTTCTTCCTGGGGGCGAGCCTCACCCTGATGACGCCGGTGCTGATCGAATTCGCCGAGACCGGCCTCGTGCCGCGCATGCCGACCTGGGTGCTGTCCGTCGGCCTGCTGCTGCTCTCCATGCTGGCGGTGGTGACCGGGCTGATCCTCGATTCGGTCTCGCGCGGCCGCGCCGAACAGAAACGCATCTTCTATCTGTCGATGCCGTCCGGCCGCGTCGAACGGCGTGAACGGGCCGCTGAGCAGACTGCCCTGAAACCCTCACCGGGCAAGACTCCCCGGGCGGCCTAGAACCGTGAGCCGTCTCCTCCGCTCCATCCTTGCCGGCGGCGTCGGTTTCGTCGCCGATGCGGCGGCCCTGTGGCTGCTGCTGGCCGTCACGCCGCTTGGCCCGCTTGTCGCCCGCGTGCTTTCGATCGGGTTTGCGCTGGCCGTCACCTGGCAGTTCAACCGCCATTTGACCTTCTCGCCGTCGAGCCGCGGCATCGCGACGGAGGGCGCGCGCTATGGCGGCGTCGGCATCGCCACCAGCATCATCAACTATGTCGTCTATTGCGCGATCCTGGTTGCCCTGCCGGCAATGCCGCCGCTGGCGGCGCTCGCTATCGCCTCGCTGGTCGCCATGGCGCTTTCCTTTCTCGGCTATTCCCGCCTCGTCTTCGATCGATAGGCTCTGGCTGATTGGCAGAAGCCGCCGAGTTCCTTATATCGGCGACAAGGATCGCGCCGGAGACCCAAGATGCCCTTGAAAATCGCCGTCCAGATGGACCATGTCTCAACGGTGTCGATCACCGGCGACACGTCGTTTGCGCTGTCGCTGGAGGCACAGCGGCGAGGCCACCAGCTGTTCCACTACACGCCCGACCGGCTGTCGATGCGCGACGGCAAGGTGTTTGCCCGCATCGAGGAAATGCAGGTCCGCGACGAGAAGGGCAGCCACTATTCGCTGGGCGAGAAGGTGCGCACCGACCTGTCCGAGATGGATGTCGTCCTGCTCCGCCAGGATCCGCCCTTCGACATGAACTACATCACCACCACGCACATCCTCGAGCGCATCCACCCGAAGACGCTGGTGGTCAACGACCCGGCCTGGGTGCGCAACAGCCCGGAAAAGATCTTCGTCACCGAGTTTCCGGACTTGATGCCGGAAACGCTGATCACCAAGGATCCCATGGAAGTCGCCGCCTTCCGCAAGGAGTTCGGCGACATCATCGTCAAGCCGCTCTACGGCAATGGCGGCGCCGGCATCTTCCATCTGCACGAGGCCGACCGCAACCTCGCCTCGCTGCTCGAAATGTTCGGCCAGATGTTCCGCGAGCCCTATATCGTGCAGCGCTATCTGAAGGACGTGCGCAAGGGCGACAAGCGCATCATCCTGATCGACGGCGAACCGGTGGGTGCCATCAACCGGGTGCCGGCCGAGCACGATTCGCGTTCCAACATGCATGTCGGCGGCCGCGCCGAAAAGACCGAGCTGACGGAGCGCGAACGCGAGATCTGCGCCCGCATCGGCCCGTCGCTGAAAGAACGCGGTTTTATCCTCGTCGGCATCGACGTCATCGGCGACTACATGACCGAGATCAACGTGACCTCGCCGACCGGCGTGCGCGAAGTGCAGCGCTTTGGTGGCGCCGATATTGCCGGCCTGTTCTGGGATGCAGTTGAGAACAAGAGGCGGTAGTCCACGCAACTGCGCCCCACCGATCCTCTAGAGCAATTCCAGGAAAAGTGTGAAACGGTTTTCCTGGAATTGCCCTAGAGCGGTTCAGTTTTTGATAGAACCGCCGACCCGCTCTAAGCATTTGTTTTTACGCAATTCCGGACGGAAACCGCTACGCACTTTTCCTGGAATTGCTCTAGACTAGACCACGAAGAAGTCGTCGGCGGTGAGCCAGGTGCCTGGGCGCACGGTGGCGAACTGGACGGCCGCCGCTCCGCCCGCCTCGTCCACATCGAACAGCAGAGCGCCTGTCGTGTCGTCGTAAAGGATGTGGTCGCTGTCATCGGCGGCTTTGTCGCCGAGCGCGAAGACCGCACCGAAAAGCGGGCCGGTCGACAGCCCGACGAATACGGAACTGTCCAGCCGGAACATATCATCCAGCGCATTGAAGTCGTCGATACTGTCGTAGTTCGCCGGCCCAAGCGCGTCGAACACGAAGACATCCCTGCCAGCGTCGCCGGCCAGCCGGTCGCGGCCAGCGCCGCCATTGAGGGTGTCGTCACCAGAGCCGCCCCGCAGGTCGTCGGAGCCGGCGCCGCCGTCGAGGAAATCGTCGCCCGTATCACCGCGGATGGCGTCTGTGCCGGCACCGCCGCTCATCTCATCATTGCCGGCGCCCCCGTCCAGCCAATCGGTGCCAGCGCCTCCGATGATCGTGTCGGCGCCCTCGCCGCCGAACAGCTGGTCGTGGCCGGCGCCGCCGTCGAGCGTATCGTTGAACGGAGTGCCGCTGACGCGGTCGCCGCCGCCCAGTGCCGCGACGACAACGGCATGATCGTAGCTTCCATAGCTCACGGTGCTTGCGGCGTCGCTCAGTGCGATGGATTCGGCCGGGGGTGTGACCGTGATCGCAATCGTCGCCACATTGCTGTTGCCCTGGCCGTCGGTGGCGTAAACCGTAAAGCTGTCGGTGCCGACGAAGCCGGCCTCGGGCATGTAGTCGAACAGATTGTCGCTCAGAAAGCCCGCATGATAGTGCAGGCTGGTGCCGACGTGACCTTGGTGAAACGGATAGTAATTGCCGTCGAAATTTGTTCTCGGCTCAAGGACGCCGTGGTCGGGCCCGTCCAGGATGACAAAGCTCAGGAGATCGTAGTCGGCATCCGCCGCGCTGAACTTGATGTCGTCGAGAAATTGCCCCTGCGAAACCGACAAATTCAGATTGGCCACCGTGGGCGCATGATTGACGAAGGTGTCGGGCTGAAGCGCGCCGCCTTCCAGGGTGATCTGATGCTGGCCGTACTGGGTGTTTTCGCCGCCGAAATATTCGTTCGCCCCGATCCATGTCACCGTGACGGTGTCGGGGCCGTCGGCGTTGACCGAGACGATCCGGGCCGACAGGTAGGCCGCCTGGTCGGACAGGGTGCGGATGAAATTGCCTTCATTGTCGAAAACCTGCGTTTCCACCGTCGTCCAGGTCTCGGTCCTGCCCTCGTGGGTGAGACTGGTGATGGTGAAAAAGCCGTCGAAGACATCTACCGAAGCCAGGTCGATCCCACCGAATGGGAAATCCGCCTTTGCCCCTATCGGTCCGATCACGTCGCCGTCGGTTTCCGCAATGCTGAAAAGCACCGCGTCAGGGCTCGGATTGGGAAATTCGGGTTCTTCCCATACTGTGAGCTCACTGCCGTTGCTTAAGGTCGGCATCCTGTGTTCCTCACGTTTGCGCCTGGACGCGCTGCGGATGTCCTCCGTTTCCAACCATAACATCGTATGCGAGTCTGATCGGTGACAAACCCCTTCGCCTTTTCCATGTTGGTTAATTCTGCTCCGGGCGGAGGCAGTCCGATGGAGTTCTGCGCACTGCGTTGACATTTCGCCGGAAGGCGACAGACCCTATGTTCCCGTAATGTTCTTGATTAACTCGGAAATCTGTGCTTGTCTTGCTCGACGTCGCTCACGGCCTGATTGCATCGGCTTTGAGCGAGTCAGGTCCGGGGGTGTTGAAAAATATGGTGGCGCGGGTTCGCACGGTTGCTTTCCAGGGCATCGAGGCCGTGCCGGTCGACGTCCAGGTGATGATCGCGCCGGGCAAGGTCAACATGCATATCGTCGGCCTCGCCGACAAGGCGGTGGCCGAAAGCCGCGAGCGGGTGCAGGCGGCATTGCATGCGTCGGGCCTGTCGATGCCGTCGAAGAAGGTGACCGTCAATCTGGCGCCGGCCGACCTGCCGAAGGAAGGCAGCCACTACGATCTGCCGATCGCGCTCGGCCTGATGGCGGCACTTGGCGCCATTCCGGGCGACATGCTGGCCGGCTATGTCGTGCTCGGCGAACTGTCGCTCGACGGCACCATTGCCGCGGTGGCCGGCGCGCTGCCGGCGGCGATCGGCGCCAATGCCGAAGGCAAGGGCCTGATCTGCCCGTTCGCCTGCGGGCCGGAAGCGGCCTGGGCCGGCAAGGATTTCGACATATTGGCACCACGCAGCCTGATTGCCATCGCCAATCATTTTCGCGGCACGCAAGTGCTGTCGCGGCCCGAAGCCGGCATCCACGCCTCGGCGCGTGACCTGCCCGACCTCGCCGACATCAAGGGCCAGGAGAGCGCCAAGCGGGCGCTGGAGGTGGCGGCGGCCGGCGGACATAATCTCTTGATGGTCGGCCCGCCGGGCTCGGGGAAATCGATGCTGGCGCAAAGGCTGCCGTCGATCCTGCCGCCGCTGGCGCCAAAGGAATTGCTCGAAGTCTCGATGATCGCGTCGGTCGCGGGCGAACTCGGCGAAGGCAAGCTGACCGACCGGCGGCCGTTCCGTGCCCCGCACCATTCTGCCTCGATGGCGGCGATGGTCGGCGGCGGCCTGAGGGCGCGGCCCGGCGAAGTGTCGCTTGCCCATCACGGCGTGCTGTTCCTCGACGAGTTTCCCGAATTCACGCCGCAGACGCTCGACGCGCTGCGCCAGCCGCTCGAGACCGGCGACTGCATGATCGCGCGCGCCAACCATCGCGTCACCTATCCGGCGCGCATCCAGCTGGTGGCGGCGATGAATCCGTGCCGCTGCGGCATGGCCGGCGAGCCGGGCTATCGCTGCCTGCGCGGCGAGCGCTGCCGCACCGACTACCAGGCGCGGATATCAGGCCCGCTGCTCGACCGTATCGATCTCCGCATCGAGGTGCCGGCGGTTTCGGCCGGCGATCTGGTCCGGCCCGACAAGGCGGAGAAGAGTGCGGCCGTGGCGCTGCGCGTGGCGCGCGCCCGCACCATCCAGCGCGAGCGTTTCGAGCGGCTGGGCGTCACCAGCGCCATCACCAATGCGCATTGCTCGCCCTCGATCATCGAGGAGATAGCCGTGCCGGATACCGCCGGCCTGACACTGCTCAAGGACGCCAGCGAAAAGCTCGGCTTTTCCGCGCGTGCCTATCATCGCGTCTTGAAAGTGGCGCGGACACTGGCCGACCTCGACGCCAGCGAGACGGTCGGCCGCATCCATCTGGCCGAGGCGATTTCCTACCGGATGATGTCGGAGCGGATGGCGCAAGCGGCGTAGTCCCTTGAGGGGAGGGGCGCTGACGCTTGGCCTTCGGTTCAGGCCTGCCCGCGCGCCTTCAGTTCCAGTCGCCGCTTGTGCAGCACCGGCTCGGTGTAGCCGTTGGGCTGGACGCTGCCCTTGAAGACCAGATCGCAGGCGGCCTGGAAGGCGACGGAGTTATCGAAGTCGGGCGCCATCGGCTGGTAGAGCGGATCGCCGACATTCTGCCGGTCGACGATGGCCGCCATGCGTTGCAGGGCATCCATGACCTGGATCTTCGAGCAGACATCGTGGCGCAGCCAGTTGGCGATGTGCTGCGAGGAGATGCGCAGCGTGGCGCGGTCCTCCATCAGGCCGACATCGTTGATGTCAGGCACTTTCGAGCAGCCGACGCCCTGGTCGACCCAGCGCACGACATAACCCAGAATGCCCTGCGCGTTGTTGTCGAGTTCGCGCTGGATTTCGTCGGGCGTCCAGTTCGGCCGTACCGCCACCGGCACCGACAAGATGTCGTCGAGCTTGGCCTTGGGCCGGGTCTTCAGCGCCGCCTGGACGGCGTGCACATCGACCTTGTGGTAGTGGGTGGCGTGCAGCGTCGCCGCCGTCGGCGACGGCACCCAGGCGGTGTTGGCGCCGGCCTTGGGATGGGCGATCTTCTGCTCCAGCATCGCCGCCATCAGGTCGGGCATCGCCCACATGCCCTTGCCGATCTGGGCGTGGCCGGCCAACCCGCATTCGAGGCCGGTGTCGACATTCCACGCCTCATAGGCGGAAATCCAGGCGGCCTGCTTCATGTCGCCCTTGCGGATCATCGGGCCGGCTTCCATCGAGGTGTGGATCTCGTCGCCGGTGCGGTCGAGGAAACCGGTGTTGATGAACACCACGCGCTCCTTCGCCGCGCGGATCGCCTCCTTGAGGTTGACGGTGGTGCGCCGCTCCTCGTCCATGATGCCCATCTTGATGGTGTTCTTGGCCATGCCGAGCAGCGCTTCGACGCGGTCGAAAATCTCGACGGCGAAGGCGACTTCCTCCGGCCCATGCATCTTCGGCTTCACCACATACATCGAGCCGGCACGGGAATTCATCCGCCGCCCGTTGGCGCCGACGTCGTGCAGGGCGATCAGCGCCGTCAGCGCAGCGTCCATGATGCCTTCCGGCACCTCGTTGCCGTCGCGGTCTGTTATTGCCGGATTGGTCATCAGGTGGCCGACATTGCGCACCAGCATCAGCGAGCGACCGGGCAGCGCAAGCTGGCCGCCGTTGGGCGATGTGTAGCCGCGGTCCGGATTGAGCTTGCGGACGAACGTCTTGCCGCCCTTGCTGATCTCTTCGGCGAGGTCACCCTTCATCAGGCCGAGCCAGTTGCGGTAGACGACGACCTTGTCCTCGGCATCGACCGCCGCGACCGAATCCTCGCAATCCTGGATGGTGGTCAGCGCCGATTCCAGGATGATGTCGGCGATGCCCGCCGGGTCGGTGCGGCCGATCTGGTTGGCGCGGTCGATTGATATCTCGATATGCAGGCCATTCTTGACCAGCAGCACGGCTTCGGGGTTCGCTGCATCGCCGCGATAGCCGGCAAACTGTTTCGGATCGGCCAGCGTGGTGCCGCCGGCGCCGGCGCTGAGCTTGAGCGCGCCATTCGCCACCGACAGGCCGTTGACGCCGGCCCATTTGCCGGAGGTGAGCGGCACCACCTGGTCGAGGAAGTCCTTGGACCAGGCAACGACCTTGGCGCCGCGCACGGCGTTGAACCCCTTGCCTTTTTCCGCGCCGCCCGTTTCGGGGATGGCATCGGTGCCGTAGAGCGCATCATAGAGCGAACCCCAGCGCGCATTGGCGGCGTTCAATGCATAGCGCGCATTCATCACCGGCACGACCAGCTGTGGTCCGGCGACCACGGCGATCTCGGGATCGACATTGTCGGTGGAAACGCTGAAGGCGGGGCCTTCCGGGACGAGATAGCCGATCTCCTTCAGGAAGCCTTTGTAGGCCTCCATATCGAGCGGCGCGCCATTGTCGCGATACCAGCCGTCGAGCTTTTCCTGCATGGCGTCGCGTTTTGCGAGCAGCGCCCGGTTCTTCGGTGCCAGATCGTGGACGATGGTCGAAAACCCGTTCCAGAACGCATCGGCGGCAATGCCAGTGCCGGGCAGCGCTTCGTTGACGACGAAGTCATGCAGTTCGCGGGCAATCCGCAATCCAGCGATCTCAATGCGATCGGTCATCAGGGCGTCTCCAGATGAAAGGCTAGGCCGGGCCTTTGGCATGTCGAGGTGGTACGGTCAATTCAGCTTAGGGTGAAGGTCGGCGTATTTCGCCTCTCCCTTCTCCCTCTGAGGGAGAAGGGAAGAACCGCTCTTCTACACCGCAATCCTTGGCCTTCCCGAGGCCACCGCCACCACATGCGCTTCGATGAACATGCGCTGGCTTTCGACGGTGGAGACGCTGAATTCGGTGGCGACTTCGATCTCGGCGCTGTCGGTGCCGGCGTCCTTCGCCCGTTTGGCGGCGATGGCCCGCACATCGGCCTCCGCCGCTGCGACCGCAGCCGCCTCGTCGGTGAAATCGCGGACGCTTTCACCCGACGCGAGGCGGAACAGGCCTTCCACGGGTTGGCTGACGCGGGCCTCGGCCGAGACGCGGACCTGGCCGACGACGGCGCCGAGCGCGTTGGCGACGTCGGTATCGTCGGGCACCACGCAGCCATTGCCGACCAGCGGCGGCAGCCCGGCATAGTGCAACGGCGCCGAGGCGCCGAGGCCGATGACCGGGCGGTCGAGCGCGACGCTGAGGCGGGCGATGCCGGGGTGGAAATCGACGGCGCGCTGCACCAGCGCATGCGCCACGGTGGCGGCGCCATCGAGCCCATCTTCGGCAAAGGCGGTTTCGAGGATGTATTCGGCCGACCAGCGCGTCAGTGTCAGCAGCACGCGCTCGGAAATCGCCTCCGGCGTGGCGGCAATCGCCTGTCCCCGGCCGTCGCGCTTGCGGGCGAACAACTCGGCGCCGAGACGGGCCGGGGCGGCGGCCCAGTTCGCCTGCTTGCCCAGCACATGGGCGGCATCCGACGGCGTGAAGCCCGAAATATGCACCAGCCCGCGCGACACCAAACGGTTCAAGGTGGCGTTCTGGGCGTTGGAGGTGAGCAGCCTGTCGAGCGGCAGCGGCGTGGCGCCAATCACTTCGTAGAGCTTGGCCTCGGCGCCGGTCAGCCCGGCCGCCAGTCGCTCCGGCACGCCGGTGCGCACCGCGAAGCGGCCATCCATGCGGCCGGGGTTCGGCGCGCGCAGCTGGCGTTCCAGTTCGACGGTTACCGCGTCGCTGTGCATCATGCCGGCCAGCGCCAGCGGCACCAGTCGGCGCGGACCGAGCAGGATCTTCGGGTTGAGCGCGCCCTCCTCCAGCGCCACTTCGGAATCGCCGCCGAGGCCGTAAGTGCGCATGGCCACCGCCTCGACCATGGTGCGGAAGCCACCGACGGTTGCGCCTTCCGGGTCGAGCCGGGGACGGCCGCCGTCGAGCACGGCGACGTCGGTGGTGGTGCCGCCGATGTCGGAGACGACGGCGTCGTCGAGGCCGGTCATGTGGCGGGCGCCGACCAGGCTGGCGGCCGGGCCCGACAAAATGGTCTCGATCGGCCGCTGGCGGGCGAACGCTGCCGACACCAGGGCGCCGTCGCCGCGCACCACCATCAAGGGTGCCGCGATCTTGCGCGCTTCCAAAAAGCCTTCGGTCGCCGCCACCAGCCGGTCGATCATCGAGATCAGCCTTGCGTTGAGCAGCGTCGTCAGCGCCCGGCGCGGGCCGCCGAGTTTTGCCGACAGCTCATGGCTGGCGGTGACCGGCAGGCCGGTCCTCTCGCGGATCAGCTCACGGGCCGCGATCTCGTGCGCCGGGTTGCGGGTGGCGAAATAGGCGCAGACGGCGAAACCCGACACCGAGCCGCCGAGTTCGGGCAGGGCCGCTTCCAGCCCGGAGAGGTCTAGCTTTGCCGCATTGCCGTGGACATCATGGCCGCCGGGGCAGAACACCACGGGGTCGGTGCCCAAAGCTGTCTTCAGCCCGTCACGCGCAAGGTCCGCCTCGGAAAAGCCGATCATGACCAGCGCCACGCGGCCGCCCTGGCCCTCGACCAGCGCATTGGTGGCCAATGTCGTCGACATCGATACCAGTTTTATCGCCGTGGGATCGGTGCGGGATTTTTCCAGCACCGCATCGACCGCGCCGGAGATTCCGACGGCGAGGTCGTGCCGCGTCGTCAGCGCCTTGGCCTTGGCCAGCACCTTGCCGCGCGGGCTGCCGGTTTCCGACCAAAGCACGGCATCCGTATAGGTGCCGCCGGTGTCGATGCCGAGGAACAGAGGGAGGGGTTTTGGCTTGGCGGTCATGGGCAGGTCCGGGGAATTCTCTTGCCCCGCCCCTTAGCCGATACGGCGCGGCGGATAAAGCAGCGAGCGCTGGGCCAAGGAAGGAGAGCCAATCTCCGCCCTCGTGGGGGAGATGGCCGGCAGGCCGGAGGGGGGCTCGGCTGCTTCGGCCGCAGCGCCGCCTTAGCCCACGAACCCCACCTTCTTATGCGTGTTATCGCAGAACGGCTTGTTGGCCGAATGGCCGCAGCGGCAGAGGAAAACCCGCGTCGTGCGGTCGATCGTGTGGCCGGTGCCGGTGACGATCTCGGCATTGCCTTCGAGCTTGAGCGGGCCGTTGGTGGTCGGCGTCACTTTCAGCGGGCCGTTCCTCGCCTCCAGCGCCGGCGTGTCCTTGAGTGGCGGCTCGCCGGTGGCGGTGAATCCGGTCTTGTTGTGGCTGCCGTCGCAGAACGGCTTGTTTGCCGAGGCGCCGCAGCGGCAGAGCGTGGCGCGGTGGAACGTCTCGCCGCCAAGCACGATCTCGGCATGCACCGCGAGCGGGCCGTTTTCCCTGAGCCGCACGGTGTTGACCACCGGCGGCTGTTCCTGCGGCCCGCCATCCTTGCGACGGTAGGTGATGGCGCCCGACGGGCAGCTCTCGGCGATTGCGACGATCTTCTCGACGCTGGCCGCCTCGGGATGGATCCACTCGGCCATGGCGTTGGGCACGAAGACATGTGGGTCGCCCAGCACGCAGTTGCGCGAATGGATGCAGCGCCGGCCGGAAAAGCCGACATCGATCTTCTCGCCTTCGACCGTGCCTGCCATGGGTAGGTCTCCTGTGAAGGAAGGCAGGCTAGGGCGATGGAGCCGAGGGCGTCAAGCCAGGTAGCCCATTCAGAGGGCAATCACTTCAGCGTTGGCGCCGCCCCTCATCCGCCTGCCGGCACCTTCTCCCCGTGAACGGGGAGAAGCCCGCTGACCGCAATCATGGCGCTTCATTTTGCAACGCTCGCGATTGGGGAAACCGTCGATGATGGCGTCCTTCTCCCCGTCACTATACGGGGAGAAGATGCCGGCAGGCAGATGAGGGCAGCGCCGACATCGGTGGGTCGGTCACCTCACACGAAGCGCCGTCATCACTTTGCCTTGCAGCCCTGCGCCCTACTCGACCAGGTCGATTTCCTCGGTCTCGCCGCCGGTGCAGGTGTAGCAGCAGTCGTCGCATTTTTCCTTGTTGCCGGGGCCGACGCCCCAGTAGGTCGCCTCGTCGCCGTCGACCCAGGCGCCGTAGCAGATCGATTCGCCCTCCTCGCAGGAGATCGGCAGTTGCTTGGTCTCGCCGTCGTCGAGATAGAAATCCTTGCCATCGCCCGGCCAGACATAGTCGCGGTCCTGGCTGTAGAGCTCGACGCGCATGGCGTTGGGATGGCTGTTCTTGATTTCGAAAGTGACGTCGCCGGCATGGGCCGCGGGCGCGAACAAGGCTGCGAGCGAAAGCGCGACGACGATGCGGCGCGGAAAGGCGAAAGACATAAAACCCCCTGGGATGAGAATCGGCCCCCACGGCCGAGGGGAGAATCATCGCATGCGATGCCGGAGGGAGGAAGGGAGGATTGGGGTAATCCCCTTTTTCCCTTCTCCCCTGGGGAGAAGCGAAGTCCCGCGCCCCCGCTACGGCACAAGATCAATCGTCTCGGTGGTCTTCTCCACGCAGATGAAGCAGCAATTGTCGCAGGGCAGGTCGTTGTCCGGGCCGACGCCGGCGGAGATCTGGTCGTTGCCGTTGACCCAGGCGGCGTAGCAGATGTTTTCGCCCGGATTGCAGGAGATCGGCACCGACTTCTGTGAGCCCGGCTGGATCAAAAACACCTTGCCGTCGCCCGGCCAGACCGTCTCGCGGTCGCGACTGAACAGCTCGACCGCCACCGATTGCTGCCGCAGGTTCTTGACGAAGAACGCCATGTCGGCGGCATGCGCCGGGGCGGCGAGGAGAAGGGCAGCGAGGGTGAGGCGAATCATGGGGGCGTTTCCGGGGAGGAGACGGGCAGGCTCGCACGATCAGGGGCTGACCGCCACATGCGGCGGTTCTCCCTTCTCCCCCTGTGGGGTGAAGGAAGAATCAGGGCGTTACCACCACATGCGGCGCCAGCCGCCGGATCGCGTCGATCATGTCGTCGCCACGGACATCGAGCGAGGAGACCTCCATGTGCACGATGTTCTTGCCGAAGGGCAGGATCAGGCTCAGCGCGTTGGCCGGCGCATACTTGATCTCGTCGGGCGGCTCCTCGGTGAGCTCGAAATTGAGCATCGCCGAGCCCTTGCCGGAGGTGAGGCGCACGCTGCGCACCTCGTGCCAGGGCACCAGCACGTCGCCGGCGCGGCGGTCGCGAAAGCCGTTTTCGTCGAGCACGACCTTGACCGAAGTGTCGAAGGCGCCGCGGGCGATGAAGAAGCCGAGCCCAAGGCAGGCCACCGCCAGCAGCGCAATGACCAGAACATGCCCGCCATCGGCGCCAGACGCCAGCCCCTGCAGCGCGCCGAAGCCGAACATCGCGCCGATGATGAACGGCCCGATGGACGGAAAGATCTTTCCGGTGGCGCTGTTGCGGAGTTCGAGCGGCGCGGACATTGGACGAGATTGAGCCCGAAAGAGACCGGAGTCGATAGGATTACGCCCGGCCGCTCGGCGAGCCTTCGAGCGACCTTTCGGCAGCAGTGGCCGGCCTCTCCCGGCAGAAATACAGGATCGCCAGCATCACCACGACAAGCAGAACGGCGTAATAGATCGACAGGCGGGCATAGAGCTCCGCTTTTTCCATCGTGAAGGTGCGACCCTCGCTGTTAGCGCGCGCCACCATCGAGGCTACCAGCGCATCATGGGAAAACAGCTGGTTTATCGCGGCCAATGGCAAGGTCGATGCGAACAGCAGTGCGTTGTAGAGCTTTGCCCTGGGCTCAAACCGCAGCAGCATCACGCCACACCAACCGTAAAGGGCAATGTAGAGTGCAACCGCCGCGATCTTCAGCGGCGTCTGTTCGACCATGAACAGGAACGGCATGCCGTCGTCAGGTTGGGTGAGGCGCAGCACATACCAGATCCCGGACACGAAGCCGAGCGTGCCAAGCAGCAGGTTGGGCCATTGACGCCGGCCGGCCGGTTGCTCGGCGAGCGCGTAAGACAGCAGCCATTCGCCCACCGAGACGTTCGCCACCCACGCCAGGCTGACCAGGATCAGCGAAAGGACGGTGCGGGCCGCCCACGAGGTCGGCTGACCAAGAACGGTCTCGGCAACGCCAGGAAACAACCGGTCGACCAGAACGACGGCCGCATTCATCCAGACGTAATCGAGGCAGAGACCGAGAAACAGCAGGACATATTTGCGCAATTTGAAATCCCCCAAGGCCCAATATATCGCCTCTACTTACCGCCCCGGCTTCACAAGCGTCCAGATCCAGCCGATGAAGGTCAACACCAGGAATGGATAGCCGGCGGCCGGCAGCGGCGCCGAGGTCGGCAGCAAGGGCGCGCCCCAGAGCACCATGGCCACCGTCACGGCAAACAGGATGGCGGCAATGAGGCCGGTGAGGCGCATCCACAGGGCAAAGGTTTTCGGCGCGCTGATCAGGACGAGGGCTGCCGCCCAGAGCGAGATGCCGCCGACATAGGAGGGGACACTGGCCTCGAGGCCCGCCGCATTGCCTGCCAGCAGCAGGCTCTCGCCGGCGACGAAGGTGAGGAACCCGGCCGCGACGCAGTCATTGCCCAGCCGCTGGTACTTCATCGTCAAGAGTGCTGCCGCCACCACGAGCGCCACGCCGTCGATCGCCCAGAGCGTTTCGCGGAGCGGGGCGCTCGCCACGAAGGTGCCGGCCAGGCCGAAAGCGCCACCGATGGCGAGGCCGATCGCGGCGACGGTGTTCAGAGTGGAACGCATTTGATGTCTCTCCCCAGCTGGGGAGAGGATACTGCAGGGCGGCGTCTGATCCAATACTCGCCGATGGCGAGGCGCTCTCGCCTATTTGACTTCCCCACGCGGCTCCGGTGGCAGTTCGAAATTGACAAGGGAGTGAAGGAGAAAAAGCGGAGACTATCGAGAGAGCGGCCCGCAGCGCCCACAGTCGACAAAGTTAGCCTTGCCCGAGAACCGATATCGGCGCATCGCAGCGACAGTAAGCACCTTTGCGCTTGCCTTGAAGGCATCCTATTCTGGAGGGTAGTAGCCGCTCGTGGGCATAGAATGTCGGTACTGCCTTTCTTAAGAATTCACGCGCCGCTCAACGCGCTGCTGGCTGCGACTGGGCTTGTGGCGGTGGCTACGCTCACGACACCGGACATGTCCGGACGAAGCAGACTGGCTCTGGCTGCCGTGCTCGCGGTCATTTGGGGCGCCTATCTCCTGCAACTGGCCGGGACGCTGCTCAAGCGCCGGACGGGAGACGTTCGGGACAGGACGCCGGCAATCGCCATTGATGTGCTCGCGGTTTTGGTTCCACTCGCCGCATTTCTGCTCGTCGACACGCCCGACCGGAGCCTCTACTGTGCTGTCTGGCTGCTGAAACCGCTGCGCGACTCGACTTTCTTCCCGCTGCTGGGCAGGGTCCTGACCAACGAAGCGCGCAACCTGATCGGCGTCACCACGGTCTTCGGCATCGTTCTGTTCGGTGTCTCGCTCGCGGCCTATGTCATCGAGCGCGACATCCAACCGGAAAAGTTCGGCAGCATCCCCCAGGCAATGTGGTGGGCGGTGGTCACGCTTTCCACTACCGGCTATGGCGACGCTATTCCGGAAAGCTTCGCCGGCCGCGTCCTTGCCGGGGGGGTCATGATGTGTGGCATCGGCATCTTCGCGCTCTGGGCTGGCATTCTTGCCTCCGGCTTCTATCAAGAAATCCGTCGCGAGGATTTCGTCCGCAATTGGCAATTGGTCGCCGCCGTGCCGTTGTTTCAGAAGCTCGGCCCAGCCGCGCTAATCGAGATCGTGCGCGCGTTAAGACCTCGCATCGTGCCGGCGGGTGCCGTGATCTGTCGCAATGGCGAGACCGGTGATCGGATGTTCTTCGTCGTGGAGGGGCGCGTCAGAGTCGCGATGCCGAACCCGGTGGAGCTTGGCCCTGGCGCCTTCTTCGGCGAGATGGCGCTGATCAGCGGCGAACCGCGTTCGGCGACCGTCAGCGCCGCAACGGCGGTCTCACTCCTGTCGCTGCACTCGGCGGATTTCCAGATGCTGTGCAGCAGCAGCCCGGAGATCGCGGAAATCATCCGCAAGACCGCGCTCGAGCGGCGCGGCGCGGCACCGATGGCTTGATCCCAATCGTGCAGCTTCAGCGTCGCGCTGGCGGGGCCCCGCTGCCTCCAGCAGCTCCCCCGCTTTCGAAGCCTGCCAGCAGCAGGCTCTCGCCGGCGACGAAGGTGAGGAAGCCGGCCGCGACGCAGTCATTGCCCAATCGCTGGTACTTCATCGTCAAAAGTGCTGCCGCCACGACGAGCGCGACGCCGTCGATGGTCCAGAGTGTTTCGCGAAGCGGAGCGCTTTCAACGAAGGTGCCGGCTAGGCCAAAGGCGCCGCCGATGGCTAGGCCGATCGCTGCGACGGTGTCGAGAGTGGAGCGCATTTGAGGTCTCCCCAGCCGGGAGGAGGATACGCCAAGGCGGGGTGATGGTGAAGGGGAGGAGTGCGCACTAGGCAAGTGAAGGCGGTCATGGACACGAACTTAAGGACCGGGAGTATTGTGCCGATGGAGTATCACAATCTTGGAGCGATGCGGACTCAATGGCGGAAGGCCCAAGGACAAAAGCACGGACGTGATACCGTTACGACTCTTGCAGAATCGTGTAAAAATCCGGCCCACGGTCGGATTTGGCGAGGGAGGCATAAATTCTAAGACGAATCGAGTTTGAAAACTTTAGAAAGCACTCTAAATTCCGTGTTACCCGCAAAGAAAGAAATATCTTTGTAGGTCCTAACAATGCTGGAAAGTCCTCTGTACTCGACGCTCTTCGGCTGTTCGCAGATGTCGCGCGTTATGCAGAATACAGGCTTCCAATTCTTAAGACACAAAATCCGTACGGTGTCTGCGCGACGTACGAAATGACCAACAAGAATTTCTGCCTACCTATCGCAAACATACCGACAAACGAATCCGAGGAAGACGTTAAGGTTTCTATATATCATGACAATGGTTCTGCTCTTCACCTGATACTCAACGCTGATCGTCAACCGACCGTTTTTCTTCAATCAGAGAAGAGAGCTAAGAGCACAAAGGCTTACTTCAAGCAATGCTTTCCAGAATCCATAATTGTTGTTCCTACGTTAAGTCAGCTTGAGGAGACGGAGAAACCGAACGATCTCGACTATGTTAGAAGCGTCGAACATACTCGGCTTGCCGCACGAAACTTTCGGAATATTTGGAGACAGAAGAGCCATAGCGAATTTCAGGACTTTTCGGCGCTGGTAGAGGGCAACTGGAAAGACATCGAGGTTCAGAAACCGAAGATAATTGTCGGGGTGCCATCGACCCTTGAGATGATCTACCTTGAGAATGGGTATCCACGGGAAATCTATTTATCTGGCTTTGGATTTCAGGCGTGGATGCAAATTATGACTCATTTTCTTCGAGGATCAGGAGGAGACATCCTCGTCTTGGACGAGCCAGATGTTTACCTTCACGCTGACCTCCAGAGAAGACTTTACGGCATTGCCAAAAAGCGATTTTCTCAAATCCTTCTTGCCACGCATTCAGCGGAGATCATGAACGAAGCCAACTCGGGCGACGTCGTTCTGGTGAGGTCAGAATTTCAAACCGGAAAACGGATCACCACGGAAGAAGGCTACCGCAGCGCACATGCACTTTTGGGTTCCTCTGAAAACGCTGACTTTGCCCGTCTTTCAAGAGCTAAAAGAATAATAGCGTTCGAGGGAAACGATCGTTCCATCTATCGCAGGTTCGAGCAAATGTTGATCTCCGATGGGGTATTTAGCGATCCTGATACGATGCTAATCAAAATTGGTGGGTACGAACAATGGCCGCGGGTCGGCAATTTGCCTTGGGCGTTTCAAGAGCTTTTTGGAATTCAACCAAAGATCGCTGCAATCTTTGACCGAGATTATCGATGCTTAGAGGAAATCGAAGGCCACGAGCAGAAGCTGAGAAAGTCGGGGGTTTTTTGTCACGTCCTCCGGCGTAAAGAGATCGAGAATTATGTCATCGCTCGTGATGCGATATGCAAGGCTACGCAGAAGGCTGCTAAAAAGAAAGAAAAAGTTATAGAGGATGTTTGGATTGACGATCTTTTGTCCTCCATTTCCTTGGAATTTCGGGAGGATTGCCTCATAAACGTCCAATCTTCCACAAGTAAGTTTTATCAACTTAAGCGAGACGGAAGGGATACTCAAACTATTTTGAAGTTAGCTAAGAGTGAATTTGATAAAGATCGGGCGACTCGGGGATTTGGCTGTCGGATTTCCGGGAAAGAGTTCTTTTCCGCTTTCAATCGAGCGCTCGACGAAGCCTACGGGGTATCTATCTCGTTATTCCAGGTATTGGATGAATTTCACGCATCGGAATTCGATGCGGAATTCTGCGACATGCTCACGGAGGTAAATCGATACTTCGCTGAGGAATAGTTCGGTATCGACACACCCAACGCAGAACGTCCCATTCGCACCCGCAGACCTAGCGCCTAGAAGGCCGCTACCTCTGGCACCTCCTTCGAAGCCTGCCATCGATTCACTGGATCGGTGCCTTGGCGCGCTCTGCGCGCCTAACGGGTCACCGCACTGCCGCAACCCCCCAGGGTGGGACCCGCTGCCCTCGGCAGCTCCCACCCGGATTTTCGCTCGCATTGACCCACCGGGTCGATGCGTCCGGCCTGAGGCCGGACCGCTCAATCCCCCATCTTCAAGGCCTGGATAAACGCCTCCTGCGGGATATCCACCTTGCCGAACTGACGCATCCGCTTCTTGCCCTCTTTCTGCTTGTCGAGCAGCTTGCGCTTGCGCGAGACGTCGCCGCCGTAGCATTTGGCGGTGACATCCTTGCGCAGCGCCGAGATCGTCTCGCGGGCGATGACCTTGCCGCCGATCGCGGCCTGGATCGGGATCTTGAACAGATGGTGCGGGATCAGCTCCTTCAGCTTCTCGCACATCTGGCGGCCGCGCTTTTCCGCCGCCGTGCGGTGGACCAGCATCGACAGCGCGTCGACCGGCTCCTCGTTGACCAGGATCGACATCTTCACCAGGTCGCCTTCCTTGTAGTCGGTCAGATGATAATCGAAGGAGGCGTAACCCTTGGAGATCGACTTCAGCCGGTCGTAGAAATCGAAGACGACTTCGTTGAGCGGCAGATCGTAGGTCAGCATGGCGCGCTTGCCGACATAGGACAGGTCGGCCTGGATGCCGCGCCTGTCCTGGCAGAGTTTCAGGATGCCGCCGAGATAGTCGTCCGGCGTCAGGATGGTGGCGCGGATCCACGGCTCCTCGATGGCCGAGATTTTCACCACGTCGGGCATGTCGGCCGGGTTGTGCAGTTCCTTGACCGAGCCGTCATTGAGAGCCAAGCGGTAGACGACGCTGGGCGCGGTGGCGATGAGGTCGAGGTTGAACTCGCGCTCCAGCCGCTCCTGGATGATTTCCAGATGCAAGAGACCAAGGAAGCCGCAGCGATAGCCGAAGCCGAGCGCGGCGCTGGTTTCCATTTCGTAGGAGAAGGAGGCGTCGTTGAGGCGCAGCTTGCCGACGGCGGCACGCAGATCCTCGAAATCGGCGGCGTCGACCGGGAACAGGCCGCAGAACACCACCGGCTGCGCCGGCTTGAAACCGGGCAGGGCATGCGCGGTCTGGCGCCTGTCCTCGGTGATGGTGTCGCCGACGCGGGTGTCGGCCACTTCCTTGATCGAGCCGGTGAAGAAGCCGAACTCGCCAGGGCCGAGCTCGTCGACATTGATGCGGGCCGGGGTGAAGACGCCGGTGCGCTCGACCAAATATTTGGCGCCGGTGCCCATCATGCGGATGGTCTGGCCCTTTTTCAGCACGCCGTCGATGATGCGCACCAGCACGATGACGCCGAGATAGGCATCGTACCAGCTGTCGACCAGCATCGCCTTCAAAGGGGCGGCAGCGTCGCCCTGGCGCGGCGGCGGCAGGTGGTGGACGATGGCCTCGAGCACGTCGGGGATGCCCAAGCCGGTCTTGGCCGAGATCAGCACGGCGTTGGAGGCGTCGATGCCGATCACTTCCTCGACCTGCTCGCGAATGCGCTCGGGCTCGGCGGCCGGCAGGTCGACCTTGTTCAGCACCACGACGATCTCGTGGTTGTTGTCGATGGCCTGGTAGACATTGGCCAGCGTCTGCGCCTCGACGCCCTGGCTCGCGTCGACGACCAGCAGCGAGCCCTCGCAGGCGGCCAGCGAACGCGACACTTCATAGGCGAAGTCGACATGGCCGGGCGTGTCGATGAGGTTGAGGATATAGTCCTCGCCATTGTTGGCGCGGTATTTCAGCCGCACCGTCTGCGCCTTGATGGTGATGCCGCGCTCGCGCTCGATGTCCATCGAGTCCAGCACCTGCTCCTTCATGTCGCGCAGCTCCAGCCCGCCGGTGGACTGGATCAGCCGGTCGGCAAGCGTGGATTTGCCATGGTCGATATGGGCGACGATGGAGAAATTGCGGATGTGGTCGAGCGGGGTGGTCATGCGGCGGCCTTTAGCAGGGGCGGGTTGCAGGGGCAAGCGGGGCGGGGCGCATGGCGCAAGGGCGCTGGCCCGCCAGCATCCATATTCAGAAGCGCCCCGTCGCAACCGCCGCGAACACGCGGAACTGCTTAAACCTTAATCCACTCGTTTAGGGCATCATCCGCGCCTTGCGTGATAGCCCGGCATGCTGCCGTGGTCCGGGGGCTCAAAATGTTCGTCCATCCATTCAGATCAGCAATACGCTTTTTCCGCTCGACGAGCGGCTCGCTCGTGCCCGTTTTCATCATGGCCTTGATCCCGCTGGCGCTCGCCGTCGGCTTTTCGGTCGACTACACCTCTGCGGTGCAGACAAGGGGCAACATGCAGAATGCCCTGGATGCGGCGATCCTGTCGGTCACCACGATGCCGGCCGGCACGGCCCTTGCCGATCGCCAGACGGCACTTGAGCAGTCCTTCGCCGCCAATGGCGGGCAAGGCACCGCCAAGCTCGACAGCTTCGACATCGCCGCCGACGGCACCGCCACCGCCAAGGCATCGGCGAGCTATCCGATGCCGACCAATTTCATGCAGATCGCCAGGATCGACACGGTGCAGGTCGCCGTCGGCTCGGCGGTGCGCAAGCGGCCGGCGCTGGTGCAGACCACGTTCAGGGTCACGAAGGTGTCGGGTTACTGGGGCAAGACGATGACGCTCTACGGCGTGAAGTTCGGCGCGACCGACGCCAAGCCGCTGATGACGATCACCTATACCTATGGCAACACCGGCGATCCGAAGGGCTACGGCACGGCCATCGTCAACAACATCACCAATTCGGGCGGCGCCGACGTCACCACGACGGTCCAGAAGCAGGTCTGCGTGGTCGGCAAGACGAAGGACCTCCAGAAGAGCCTGCCCGCCGGAACGGCCATCCAGACGGACTCGAGTGGCACCAAATATGGTTGTGTCGATACGATGTATCCCGCCAATGGCGCCGGCGCCGTGGTCGACGTCAGCCAGATGAGCAGCCTCTATCTGCAGATGGACGTGCCGTCCGGCTCGCCGAAGATCCTGAAGTCGAACGATCCGGCCACCTCCAACCGGCTCTATATCGGCACGAGCCCGACCGACATGCCCGAGATCGCAACCGGCCAGACCGTCGACATCTTCACCGCCGTGCCCTGCGGCCAGCCGGGCTACCAGGCCTGGGAGGACGGCGGCAATCCCGTGCCGGCCGCGGTTTCCAACGCCGACTTCTTCTACACCGTGACCGGCAAGTGCGACTTCAACCAGCGGCCTTCGGATACGGTGCTGACCCAGTAGGGGGGCAAGTCGCAGACGCCCTATGCCAACGCCGTCCGGTTGCCGGGCGGCGTTTTAGCTTGTCGGCCGACTGCGAATGATCAATTTTCGAAGCTGGTGCTGCCCCTCATTGCCCTGCCGGGCATTTCTCCCCGTGAACGGGGAGAAAGAGGCTGACCGCGACCTCGGCACCCCTTCCTGCAATGTCGGCGGTTGGCGAAACCATTGACGAGAGCGCCCCTCTCCCCGTCACTACACGGGGAGAGGATGCCGGCAGGCAGGTGAGGGGCGGCGCAAACGTCCGGAGTCTGGCCCAAACCGAGGCAGCCAATCACGAAGCGGTGAACGATGTAACGAAGCTCCCCGCACCGGCGAAACCGTTGTCATGGCCCAGCTTGCAACGGAGACCCAAGATGACTGGTTCAAAGGCGAAAAGGGGCGCGATGTGGCTCGGCGCCGGTGCGGCGCTCCTTGTCCTCGCCGCGACAGGCGCCGCCGCGCAGCCGCTGACCGTGGTCGAGCTGTTCACCAGCCAGGGCTGCTCGTCCTGCCCGCCGGCCAATGCCAATCTGATCAAGGTCAAGGACCGCTCGGGCGTGCTGGCGCTGTCGTTCAACGTCACCTACTGGGACTATCTCGGCTGGAAGGACACGTTCGGCAGAGAAGAATTCACGCAGCGCCAGGTCAACTATGAGCCGTCGCTCGGCCGCTCCGGCCCGTTCACGCCGCAAGTGGTGGTCAATGGCGATGCCGATGCGGTCGGCGCCCGTCCCGGCGAGATCGAACAGCTGATTGCCAGCAGCGGCCGCATAAAAGGCCCATCGCTGTCGCTCAGCGGCGGCAAGATCGCCATCGGCGCCGGCAAGGCGCCCGCTGGCCGCGCCGATGTCTGGCTGGTGCGCTACCGCCAGGGCGTGATCGAGGTTCCGGTGGCGCGCGGCGAAAACACCGGCCGCACCTTGCCGCATGCCAATGTCGTGCACGCGCTGAAGAAGCTTGGCAGCTGGACGGGCGAGGCGACGACGTTTTCCCTGCCCGCCGATTCAAGCGGCCTCAGCACCGCGGTGCTGGTGCAATCGCCCGGCGGGTCGATCCTGGCCGCCGCCGCCAACTAATCGTTCAAAAGTTTCGCGACGCCGCATGGAGCGGCGGCGCACTTCCCGGCCCTCGCGCCATCAACCCTCCAGAGGAGACCATCATGACCCATTTCTCTCGCCTGACGCTGCCGGCGCTCGCCTTCGCGCTGTGCTCGACGGCGCTGTATGCCGGCGGCATCGCGCGCGCCGAGGATGCGATGAAGCCGGCCAATGCGATGGCCACGGACGCGATGAAGCCGGCAACGGATGCGATGAAACCGGCCGGCGCCATGGCGACCGACGCAATGAGCACAAACGCGATGAAATCGACCGACCCGATGGCGGCTGATGCGATGAAGAAGGACTGCATGGACAAGGCAGCCATGGAAACCGACGCCATCAAGAAGGACGAGGCGACCAAGGCCTGCGACGCGATGGGGGCGGCCAACTAGCTTTGGCTCGCCTCCGGCCGTCCCTGGCCATGGCCGTTCCCTGTCCAGGTCAGGGACGGTCCTCTTACGGACTGGGCCGGGCTGGAGCGCGCGGTGCACGGCAATGTGAGACAAGGGCGGTGCGATCCGCCATATAATAGGACACCATCATGGGAGATCAGACATGACCGGCATTCACGAAAAAGCCGCGCGGCGATCGGCCAATTTCGCCAGGGGCGCGCTGGCCGCCCTCATCCTGGCGGCGGCGGGGGCCGCGCTGTGGCAGAGCCCGGCCGTCTCGGCCGAGGACGCGGTGGTGATCCCGCCGGCGGCGCTGGACGAGAAGGCCACCAGCGGCAGCGAGAAGGCGGTCTTCGCCGGCGGCTGCTTCTGGGGCGTGCAAGGCGTGTTCCAGCACGTCAAGGGCGTCAGCAGTGCCGTTTCCGGCTATGCCGGCGGCAGCCAGGAAAACGCCGTCTACGAGACGGTCGGCACTGGCCGCACCGGGCACGCCGAATCGGTCGAGATCACCTACGATCCGTCCAAGGTCACCTACGGCCAGCTGCTGCAGGTGTATTTCTCGGTGGCGCACAATCCGACGCAGCTCAACTACCAGGGCCCGGACAGCGGCACCCAGTATCGCTCGACCATCTTTGCCGAGAACCAGGAGCAGCAGAAGATCGCCGAGAGCTACATCGCCCAACTCGACAAGGCCAAGGTGTTTTCGAAGCCGATCGTCACCACGCTGGAGACCGGCAAGGCCTTCTATCCGGCCGAGACCTACCACCAGGATTTTCTGACGCTGAACCCCACCTATCCCTACATCGTCTACAACGACCTGCCCAAGGTGGCGAATTTGAAGGCGCTGTTCCCGGCGCTGTATAGTGACAAGCCGGTGCTGGTGCTGGCAAGCAGCAAGAGCTGAGGCCTGGCAGGGAGGGCGGGGCGAACCCTCCACCCTTCGTCATCCTAGAGCGAAGCGACGTCGCGGAGACCCTAGGATGACGAAGGGATTTGATGCGCCGCCCCTGAAACGCCACCCTTTGTCGTCTCAATCATACGTCAGATCCGTCGCCTTGCCGCCAAAGACGCGGTAGGCGTAGAAGGAATAGAAGATGATGATCGGCAGCACGACGACGGTGCCGGCGAGGATGATGGCGAGGCTTTCGGGCGCCGAAGCCGCCTGCCAGATGGTCAGCTTGTCGGGCACGACGAAGGGGTAGAACGACCAGGCCAGCCCGGCAAAGCCAAGCGCGAAGATGGCGGCCAGAGTCAGGAACGGCGTCAGCGCGTGGCGGTCGTCGGGCCTGGGCAGATGGAAGGTCTGCCGCCACAGCCAGACGAACAGCAGCGCCGACAGGATCGGCAGCGGCGACAGATAGAGCATTTGTGGCCAGACGAACCATTTGTCGAAGATGCGCGGGCTGGCAAAGGGCGTCGCCAGCGACACCGCGACCATGCCGAGTGCGGCCAGCACCAGCGCCGTGCGCAGCCAGCCCACCGCCTTCTTCTGCAATGCGCCCTCGGTCTTGTAGATCAGCCAGGCGGCGCCCATCGCCGCATAGGCGGCGGCGAGGCAGAGCGCCACCAGCGCGCCGAAGGCCACGCCGCCAAAGCCGACATCGAGGCCGAGCACATAGACGCCCAGCATATAGCCCTGCGCCAGCGAGGCGATGATCGAGCCGAGGAAGAAGATGCGGTTCCAGCGATGCTTCCTGCCGGCCGGCACCTTGGCGCGGAAATCGAACGCGACGCCGCGCAGGATGAGGCCGACGAGCAGCAGGAAGACCGGAATGTAGAGCGCGGTGAGGATGGTGCCGTGCGCCAGCGGGAAGGCGACCAGCAGCAGGCCGACGGCCAGCACCAGCCAGGTCTCGTTGGCGTCCCAGAACGGGCCTATTGCCGCGATCATCGTATCTTGCTCGGCGTCTTCAGCAGCCGCGAACAGGATGCCGATGCCGAGGTCGAAGCCATCGAGGATGACGTAGATCAGGATGGCGAGGCCCATCAGGCCGGCGAAGATCAGGGGGAGCAAGGTTGGCCAGTCGAAGGTCATGTTCTTCTCCTCACTCCCCGGCCGCCGGTTGCGACAATGCCGCGTTCATGACGCCGGGCAACGGCGAGGCGTCGCCATCCTTGGCCGCCTTCAGCGCCAGATGCACCAGCACGCCGAGATAGGCGATCAGAAGCAGCACGTAGAGGATGAGATAAACGGCAAGCGTCAGCGCGACATGGCTGCCGGCGACCGGGCCGACAGCGTCGGCGGTCTTCAGGACGCCGGTGACCAGCCAGGGCTGGCGGCCGATTTCGGTGGTGTACCAGCCGGCAAGCGTCGCCAGCCAGCCGGACAGTCCCATCGGCACCATCAGCAGCGCCAGCGGCTTCGGCAGGCTGTGGCGGCGCTTGAGGAAAAAGGCCGCCGACCAGGAGACGAGCAACATCAGGACACCGGTGCCGACCATGATCCGAAAGCCCCAGAACACCGGGAAGACCGGCGGATGGTTGCCGGGATAGTCGTTGAGGCCCGGCACCACGCCGCTGGTGCTGTGGCGCAGCACGACGCTGGCGCCGTCAGGGATGGCGAGCTCGAATTTGTTTTCCCTGGCCGCTTCGTCGGGGAGCGCGAACAGCACCAGCGGCACGTTGGGGCCGGTGTTCCAGTTTGCCTCCATGGCGGCAATCTTCTGCGGCTGGTGCTCCAGCGTGTTCAAACCGTGCTGGTCGCCGGCGAAGATCTGGATCGGAATCAGGATGGCGGCGGTGAAGACGCCCGTGCGCAGCGCCTTCCACATCGATTCCGAACGGTCGCCGTAGAGATAGCGAAGCGCCGACAGGCCGGCGATCAGGAACGAGACCGTCAGGCCGGAGGCAAGCAGCATGTGGACGAGCCGGTAGGGCATCGACGGATTGAAGACGATCGCCCACCAGTCGACCGCATGCGCGACGCCATCGCGCATCTCGAAGCCGGCCGGGGTCTGCATCCAGGAATTCAGCGCAATGATCCAGAAGGCGGAGACCGTCGTGCCGCCGGCCACCAGCACCGTTGCCAGCGTATGGATGCGGTTGGAAACGCGGCGAAAGCCGAACAGCATGATGCCGAGGAAGGCCGCCTCGAGGAAGAAGGCGGTGAGGATCTCATAGGCGAGCAGAGGGCCGGCGATGTTGCCGACCGTCTCCATATAGCCCGGCCAGTTGGTGCCGAACTGGAAGCTCATGGTGACGCCGGAGACCACGCCCATGGCGAAGGACAAAGCGAACACCTTCACCCAGGTGAAATAGGCGCGCATCCAGGCGGAATCGCCGGTCGCGTTGTAACGCAGCTTGAAGAACAAGAGCACCCAGCCAAGCGCGATGGTGATCGCCGGAAACAGGATATGGAACGAGATATTCGCGCCGAACTGGATGCGCGACAGAATGAGCGGGTCCATGGCGGGCTCCGGCTGCTGCTTGTGGCTGGAGAATAGGGCGCAGGCGCGGTCCGGTCAAAGCGGCTTGGCGTCACGCGGGGCGCGATGTCGCAGCACTTTGGGCGAAGGCATCAGCCTGCCG
The DNA here is from genome assembly GCF_964252735.1 of Mesorhizobium sp. LjNodule214. Classification (NCBI taxonomy): domain Bacteria; kingdom Pseudomonadati; phylum Pseudomonadota; class Alphaproteobacteria; order Hyphomicrobiales; family Phyllobacteriaceae; genus Mesorhizobium; species Mesorhizobium sp. LjNodule214. The sequence goes on along the minus strand of NZ_CAXUPE020000001.1, from coordinate 809,916 downwards.
GCAAACGGCTCGCGGGGGAACGATTATCCAGAATTGTCAGGAGTGGCATTGACTTCCCGCCGCGCGCACCAACATTCAGCGGAATAAAAATCTCCCGCCCCCTTTCAAGCAGCCGTTTTCAGCCATGCCATCAATCATATCGATTTCCGGGGTCACCAAGACCTACGCCACCGGTTTCAAGGCGCTCAAGGAAATCAACCTCGACATCGAACGCGGCGAGATATTCGCCCTGCTCGGGCCTAACGGCGCCGGCAAGACGACGCTGATCTCGATCGTCTGCGGCATCGTCAACCGCTCGTCGGGCTCGGTCACAGTGGACGGGAACGATATCACCAAGGATTATCGCGCCGCGCGCAGCCTGATCGGACTGGTGCCGCAGGAGCTGACCATCGACGCCTTCGAGAGCGTATGGGCGACGGTCAATTTCAGCCGCGGCCTGTTCGGCAAGCCGGCCAACCCGGCATTCGTCGAGAAGGTGCTGCGCGACCTTTCGCTGTGGGACAAGAAGGATGCCAAGGCGATCACGCTGTCGGGCGGCATGAAGCGCCGGCTGATGATCGCCAAGGCGCTGTCGCACGAGCCGCGCGTGCTGTTCCTCGACGAGCCGACAGCCGGTGTCGACGTCGAGCTGCGGCAGGACATGTGGGAGATGGTGCGCCGGCTGCGTGAGGACGGCGTCACCATCATCCTGACCACGCATTACATCGAGGAGGCCGAGGCGATGGCCGATCGCGTCGGCGTCATCAACCGCGGCGAGATCATCCTGGTCGACGACAAGGCCGAATTGATGCGCAAGCTCGGCCGCAAGCGCCTTTTGGTGGAGCTGCGCAGCCCGCTCGAGGCCATCCCCGAGAAACTCTCGCGCTACGCGCTCGAGCTGTCGCCGGACGGCCAGCAACTGACCTACACCTATGACAACCAGAGCGACCGGCCAGGCGTCGCCTCGTTGCTGCGCGACCTCGAGGCCGCCAGCATCCATTTCCGCGACATGGACACGGAAAACAGCTCGCTCGAAGAGATCTTCGTCAATCTTTTGAGGCAAGAGCCATGAACCTGCGCGCGGCCATGAATCTTCGTGCAGTATGGGCAATCTACCGGGTGGAAATGGCGCGCGCCCTTCGCACCGTGCTGCAGAGCATCATCTCGCCGGTCATCTCGACATCGCTCTATTTCGTCGTCTTCGGTTCGGCCATCGGCTCGCGCATCACCGAGATCGACGGCATCAGCTACGGCGCCTTCATCGTGCCCGGGCTGATCATGCTGTCGCTTTTGACGCAGTCGATCTCCAATGCCTCCTTCGCCATCTATTTCCCCAAATTCGTTGGCTCGATCTACGAGCTGCTGTCGGCGCCGGTGTCCTATCTGGAGATCGTCATTGCCTATGTCGGCGGGGCGGCGACCAAGTCGATCATCCTCGGCCTGATCATCCTGGCGACGGCCTCGCTGTTCGTGCCTCTTCACATCGAACATCCGGTCTGGATGCTCGCCTTCCTGGTGCTGACGGCGGTGACCTTCAGCCTGTTCGGCTTCATCATCGGCATCTGGGCCAAGAGCTTCGAGCAGCTGCAGCTGGTGCCCCTGCTGATCATCACGCCGCTGACCTTCCTGGGCGGCAGCTTCTATTCGATCAACATGCTGCCCGACATCTGGCGCACGGTGACGCTGTTCAATCCGGTCGTCTATCTGATCAGCGGGTTCCGCTGGAGCTTTTACGGCAAGTCGGACGTCTCGGTCGGTATCAGCCTTGGCATGACGGTCGTCTTTCTGCTGATCTGCATAGCGATCGTCGCCTGGATCTTCAGGACGGGCTACCGGCTAAGGAACTGACCGGGCGGCCGCTTCAGATTGCTTTCACCAGCCGCAGCAGGCCGAGCATCTCGACCAGCGTCCCCTGGCGGAAGGCGACATAGGTCGGCTGCTCCTGGCCGTGGAAGCGGCGCTTGAATGCCGCCTGGCCCTGCAAATTGAACTTCGAGCGATTGACCCAGGGCGAATCATAGGCGCGCTGGAAAGCACTGCGCCAGAAGCCATTTTCGGCAAAGCCGCTGGCTTCGATGTCGACCAGGGGCGACAGACCCAGCGTGACGACGGAAATGCCTTCCTCGCGAAAGCGGTCGACGGCGAATTTGGTCAGGCCGATCTCGGCATGCGAGGTGGCCTCGACATGCTTGCGCTTGAAGGCCGTGGTGTAGCCGATGACCTTGCCGTCGCGAAACAGCGGATCGAAATCGAGCAGGGAGACGAGCTCGCCATCGGGGCCGCGCAGCACGAAACGGCGCATGTCGGCGCCGAGATGATCGGCGAAGGGCCGGTTGAGGAAGCCCATCTCCCAGCGCTTGACGATGCGCTCGCCGCGCCAGTTCTCGGACAGCCTGGCGATCTCGTCGAGGAAGATGCTGCGCCTGTCTTCCTCGAAGGAATAGCCCTTCTTCAGCAGCCAGCGTTCGGAATAGCGCACCGTCTCGTTGCGCTTGCCGGAGAAATCATGGTCGGGCAGCGGCAGCCTGGTGTCGATGCCCAGGCGGTTGACCTGATAGCCGAGCGAGGCCAGCACGCGCGCGGTCTCGGCGCCGATCTGCACGAACCAGGGGCCGCTGGCGGCTTCGACGAAACGTCTGATGTAGTCGGGTCGGTCAGGCGGATGCACCACCGGGTCGCCGAGCGCGAAATGGTGCTTCATCTTGGTACCGAAGGCGATGTAGCCGTCGCTGTCGCCGAAATAGGACAGTTTCTGCTGCACGGCGGTCGAGTAGGCGAGCGAGAAATCGCCATGCCGGCGAACCAGCGCCAGGCGCTCGACATGCGTCAGTTCCTGGCGCGGAACCTTGGGTGCTGCGCCTTCAAGAAACCTGTCGATGGTGATGCGCAAGGAGGGCATGGCCGGTCCGCGTGTCGAAAGGAAGACCCGCCAGCCCACAGGCCTCGAATCAGTCGCACTGACGCGACCTGATTATCGATCATATCGCGCATGCGCCATAGAGGCGCAATCGGCGTCATCTGCAGGGCAATCTCGGCCAAAAGGCGGCAAAGCCAAGCCGAGCCCGTACGATCGGCCTCGCCCGACATGGAGTGCCGCCGTCAAAAAGGAGGGCCGTCTCCAGGTCCTCCTTCGTATCGCGCGTTGTCGCCGCCTGGTCAGACCGCGATCTTGCCGCCGCCCTGCTTGGTGATGGCGACCACCGATGGCCGCACCGGCATGTCGGGCTTGAAATCGGGCCAGCGGGTCGACAGATCCTCGTAGTAGGAGGGCCGGCCAAATGGCTTCCAGTCTTCGCCGCCGTCGCCCGGATGCTGGACGGCGACGAAAGCGGTCTGGTCGTCCGGCGCAAACAGCGGGCCGCACATTTCGGCGCCGATCGGCACGCGGAAGAACAGTTTTGAGGTTGCCCGCGCGGCACCTTCGGTGTCGACCGCCCACAGGCCATCGGTGCGGCCGGTGGCCTTCGGGCCCTGGCCATCGGTGGCGACCCACAGGCGCCCGGCCGAATCGACGGCGCAATTGTCCGGCATGCCGAACCAGCCATTGGCTGTCGTGGCCGTCGAGAAGGTGGCGCCGACTTCGGCCACCGAGGGATCGCCGCACTTCAGCAGCACTTCCCACTTGCCCTTGGTTGCGGTGAAGTCGCCGCCGTCCTCGACGATCTCGATGATGTGGCCGAAGGCATTCTCGGCGCGCGGATTGGCGGCGTCGACCTGCTCGGCCTTGCGCTTCGAATTGTTGGTCAGCATGACATAGACCTTGCCGTTGCCAGCATTGGGCTGGATGTCCTCGGGGCGGTCCATCTTGGTAGCGCCGAGCAGGTCGGCGGCGCGGCGCGTTTCGATCAGGACGTCGGCCTGATCGGCAAAACCGTTTTCGGGAGTCAACGGGCCCTGGCCGAAGACGATCGGCAGCCATTCGACCGAGCCGTCCTCGGCAAACTTGGCGACATGCAGCGTGCCGTCGTCGAGCAGGTTCATGTTGGCGGCGCGGTCGTTCGGGTTGAACGTGCCCTTGGTGACGAATTTGTAGACATAGTCGAAGCGCTCGTCGTCACCGAGGTAGAAGACGACACGGCCATCCTTGGCGACGATCGATTCAGCGCCCTCATGCTTGAAGCGACCCATTGCGGTGCGCTTCCTCGGCGTCGAAGTGGGATCGTTGACGTCGACCTCGACGATCCAGCCAAAGCGATTGGCCTCATTCGGTTCCTTGGCGAGGTCGAAACGGTCGTAGTGCGCGCCCCACTCATAGGCACCTTCGGGAATGCCGAGGCGCTTGTAGTTGGCGGCTTCCTTGTGGTCGGCCGGCAGTTCGCCGGAGAAATAGCCGTGGATGTTCTCCTCGGCCATGACATAGGTGCCCCAAGGCGTGACGCCGCCGGCACAATTGTTGAAGGTGCCGATGACCTTGGTGCCAGACGGATCGGCGCTGGTCTTGAGGCGGTCATGGCCGGCGGCAGGGCCGGACAGTGCCATTTCGGTGTTGGAGGTGATGCGGCGGTTGAGCTTGCCGTCGCGCACGACCTGCCATTTGCCTGCTTCCTTGCGGATCTCGACGATGGTGCCGCCGTGTGCTGCCATCTCGACATCGACCTGCTCCTTGCTGAGCGGTGCGACTTCGAGCGCCTTCTTGCCCTCCTTCTCGACGATTTTCACGATGCCCGGAAACATCAGATGCGAGTTGGTGTATTCGTGGTTGACGACCAGCAGGCCGTGCTCGGCCGAGCCGTCGATCGGAATGTAGCCGACATAGTCGTTGTTGTAGCCGAACTGTTTCAACTGGGCCTCGGCCGACTGTTTCGTCGGGTCGAATTCAGGCGAATCGGCAAACAGCGGATCGCCCCAGCGCAACAGAACATCGGCATCGTAACCGGGTGCGACGTGATGCTTGTCGTCGATGCCGGCCTCGAGCTCGTCGAAGCTGAAGGCGGAACCTTCGGCGGCACGGGCGTTGTCGGCACTGACCAATGCCAGCGGGCTGACGGTGGCGGCGATGGCCGAGACGGCGAGCGAGCCTTTCAGAAAACCGCGGCGCGAAAAGCGCGAGGCGATGATCTCGCCCATGGTGCGGTTGTCGGTGGGATTGATGGCCGGGCCGTCATTTTCCTCGAGCAGGCTGGTGCGGAAACGGGCGTCGGTCGAGCGATGTTCAGTCATGGGGGCTTGCCTCTGGCTTTTTGGAGTGGCTGGAGCATGGGTACCTGTTCGACCCTTACAGTCGACTGATCACACTTTCGTGACATTGTAAGCCGGTTTCAATCACGAGCTGGACCTTGGTGCGATGGACGTTGCTTGACGTCCCGGCACGCTTCGGAAACAAGGGCTGCCACAAACGTCACTCAGGGGCAAAAAGTGAGTCTTTCCGGATTACTTCAGCTCGGCATTTCGACCGTGATCTTCCTCTTGGCGGCAACGGCGGCCAAGCAATGGGGGCTGGCGCCAAGCCTGGGCAAGATCGTGGTGACGCTGGCGCTCTATTCGCTGGGCAATCTTATCATGCTCAGATTGATCCGCGAATTCGGCATGTCGGTGTCGTTCAGCCTGTCGGCGGTGATCCAGCTGGTATCGGTCAATGTCGTGGCGCTGGTGTTCTTCGGCGAGCGCGTCAACGCGCTGCAGGCGACGGGCATCGCGCTGGCGGTCGCGGCGGTGGCGCTGATCATGCTCGGGCCCTATCTGCAACCGCGCCTCTAGCGAGACCCCATGAAGACCTTCGCTCGCACGCTGCTCAACCGTATCGAATTCCCGGTCCTGCTGGCCGGCCTGGTGATCGCCGGCGGGCTGTGGGGGTTCGAGGAATTGATGGAGGTGGCGCGGGCGAGCACGCCGCATGCCTTCGACACCGAAATCCTGCTTGCCTTCCGCAAGGCGGGCCAACCCGACAGCCCAATCGGGCCGCCCTGGCTGGAGGGGGCGATGCGCGATATCACCAGCCTCGGCAGCGGCAGCGTGCTGGTGCTGATCGTAACGGCGGTGATCGTCTATCTCTTGATGATCCGCAGGCCGGCAACGGCCCTGCTGATCTTTGTCGCCGTGGCCGGCGGCCAGGTGCTGTCGAGCCTGCTGAAGGCCGGTATCGACCGACCGCGGCCGGATCTCGTCTCGCATCTCGTCAATGAGACGTCGTTCTCGTTCCCGAGCGGCCACGCCATGCTGTCGGCGGTGACCTATCTGACGCTCGGCTCGCTGGCGGCGCGCTTCCTGCATGGGCGGACGACCAAGATTTTCGTGCTTTGCTTGGCGGTGCTGACCACCGTGCTGGTCGGTATCAGCCGCGTCTATCTCGGCGTCCACTGGCCCTCCGACGTGCTGGCCGGCTGGTGCGCCGGCTTCGCATGGGCCATGCTGTGCTGGCTGGTGGCGCGCGTGCTGCAGCGGCGCAAAGCGGTGGCCGACAGTGATTGACCATGTTTGATCCGTTCATGATGATGTTTGAAACAACATGACCCTTATATTGTCCATTGATACTGCAGACTCAGACAAGGGTTCTGGCTGGCCGGAATCGATCAGAAGACGCTAGCCGAGCGCGCCGGGGTTTCGCTTCCGACCATTCACCTATGTTCCAGCGAGGCCAGCGATGCCGACACCGTCGTCTACCGGATCTCGGGCGACATTGGCCGCCGTCGAATCGAAGAATGGCACCGCCGAGCAATCGAGGATGAAGTTTTTGCGCTGGTCGGCGATGCGGTCCAGCACCGTGCCGACGGTCGAGGCGGCGCTGAAGAAGAAGGCTCGCAATTGAAGGGGCCAGTATCTGCAGCCTGAGCCGGCCGGTCGAAAACGGATTCGGCCGGCTGCCTCCCTTAGTCGAGGCTCAGCGCCGCCACCTCGCCCTCATTCATCAGAGGCACGTAGATGGTCGATTTGCCGTCGGTGCCGATGTCGGCGCTGCCCAGCTTGAAGGTCGCCACCACCTCCGGCGCACCACCCGCGTAGTAGCGGTAGAGCGTGCCGGTCATGTAGGCGGTGGCATAGATGCCGTCGCCGATGGCAATGACGCCGTCGAGGTCGGCGAATTTTTGGGCACCAGGCAGCAGCGTGACCGCCTTGGTGGCGAGATCGACCGACAGCAGGCCGCCGGGCTCGGCGGTGCTGAAATCGGGTTTGATGCCCTTGCCCCAGGAGGCGACAATCAGCCTGTTGCCGTCGGCGAAGACGCCATTGGGCGAGGCAAGTACGGCGTCCTTGACGAACAGCTCCGGTTTGTCGCCGTCGATGCGATAGATCGTGTCGGCCAGCATGTCGGTGACATAGACCTTGCCCGAAGCGTCGGCGGTCATGTCGTTGAGGAAGACCGCGTTCGGAACGCCGATACTTGAAACCAGTTTGCCGCTGGCGAGGTCGACGACGCGGACCTTGGTGATGTCGGCGACGTAAAGCTTGTCGCCCGAAATCGCCATGCCCTTGGGCGCGTCCATGCCGTCGGTCCAGTGCCGGGTGACGATCTTGCCGTCAAGCGACAGCACCGACAGATAACCGTTGCCGTCGGCCTCGCCGGGATTGCCGACGATGTTGGAGACGATGATGCGCTTGTTGGCGGCGTCGAAGAGGGTCGACTCGGGCTGCTCGAAGCCGGAAGCGCGCCAGATCTCGCCGGCCTGGGCAGCGGGCACCGCCGTGGTACCGACAATGGCGAGGAGTATCGAAGTGATGAGGGTCTTCATGGTTGCTCTCCTGTGGTGACGGTGGAGAGCTAGTTTTTTCGATACTTTTCCGAAAGGCCTCTTGGCGCTAGTATCGAAGATCGATACGAAATCGCGCGAAAGAGGTGCATTCCATGAAAGGCCCGATCTTCGAGGCGCTGAAACGAACGCTGAAGGCAAAAGGCCTCACCTATCGCATGCTGGCCGAGCGCATGGGCGTTTCCGAGCCGACGGTGAAGCGCATATTCCATGAGCGCAACTGCAAGCTCGACCGTCTGGTCGAGATCTGCACTGCTGCCGAGGTCGAGCTGGAGAACGTGCTGGGCTCGATGAACCGGGGACCGGGGCCAGCCAACCATGTGGCGCCGGAGATCGAGCGCAAACTCGCGAGCCGGCCGGCGCTGCTGTTCGTCTTCATCATGCTGTCCGAGAAATTCACGCCCGAAGGTATCATGCGCTCGCAAGACCTGAGCGAAGCCTCGATGTTCCTCTATTTGCGCGACCTCGAGGAGCTCGGCCTGGTCGCGCTCGGCCGCGGCCTTTCGGCGAGGCTGCTGGTCGAGACGCCGATCCAGTGGAATTTCGACGGCCCGCTCAGGCCGTTGTTCGAGACGACCAACAAGAATTTCATCGGCTGGGCGATCAACCACCTGGAGCGTGAGGCAACATTCGTCAGCTTCTCCCGGCGGATGCGGCCGGAGACGGCTGAGATGGTGCGGCGAGAGGCGGAAGAGTTGGCGGAACGCGCAAAGCTGCTTGCCCATCACGACCAGCACACGACGCCCGAAGAGGCGCTTGTCGGCTACAAATGGACCTTTGCGTTCGGCGCGACACCGTTTCCGGCGATCATGCCGGTTGGCCCGCACGCACGAGATGCCGCCGCGAAAGCAAAAGATCCGACCTCCAGGGCACGGCGACCGATGCCCGCTTAGCTATTCGGCCACCTTCGCTTCTGCGTCGGCAGCCTTGTCGTCCCAGGTCACCGCCCGGTAGTCGAAGCCATATTCCAGCGTCGGCTTGACGATGCGGAAGAAGGGCGACAGGTCGAAGTCGCGCGGCGTGTAGAGCGAGTGGTGGCGGATGTGCAGGATTTCCCGGCGCATGTAGCTCGACTGCGCCGAAGCGCGGCCGGGCGCGCGCGTGACCTCGGGCAGGATCGGATAGCGGATCTGGCCATAGGCCTCGGCAATCAGCGTCGAGCAGATGGCCCGCGTCGGATCGCCGGAGCCGAAGGCCAGCATGCGGCGGCGCCAGCGCACCGGCACCGGCGGCGTCGGCAGGAAAAAGCGCAGCATGTCGAAAATGTTCTTGAGATCGTATTTCAGCCCGAGCTTGCCGATCATGAAGGCGACGACCTTGTCGCGGTCTTCCGGCGCCAGGCCGCTCGCCCGGCAGATGCGGGTGTTATAGGTGCGGTAGCGCGACAGCGGCACGGCGACGCAACCTTCGCCGAGCGTGACCTCGATCAGGCGGCGCCGCTCCGATCCGTCCTCGGGTTCAGCCAGAGCGTCGCCGACATAGAAAGCCGCATGCGACCAGGTCGACTGCGTCAAATACTTGATGACAGCCGAGATCTTCTGGTTGCCCTCTATGAGCAGGACGTCACCTGGCTGGAGCGTGCGCCGCAGCGTTTCGGCGTCGGACGGCGTGTACGGCTCGTAGCCGGAGGATTCGTCCAGCAGCCGGCCGGCAAGCCAGCGGCCAAGGCGGTCGAGAAGCGTTTCGGCGGGCGCGGTCATCGTAGATGGCGATTAGCACAGACCGGCGGTCTGGACCATGATCAGCTGGCGACGGGCAGGCCTGCATCTTCCTGAGCAGCGCCGGCCAGGTCGTCGCGCACCTTGCGCGCCAGTTTTTTCGTCGACCGCTTGGGACTGTCGCCGAACAGTTCGGCCGCATCGGCGAGGCAAGTCTTTTTCAGGCTCTTTTCCGAGCGCTTCAGAAGCTTGGCGAGAAGCTTTGTGTCCTCCGGCGAACCGAGCGGCTCACCATCGGTATCGAGAAGGGCGCGCATGACGAACACATCATGCAGGTCGCCCAGCCGCTCGCCCAGTTCGTCGACCGCCTTGCGGCGGGCCTTGATCGGCGTCGGCCACAGCCGGCCGAGCAGCGACAGATGCATGCTGTGGGTCTTGGCCGCCTTACGCAGATCGTGGAAATCATCGGCCGCGCCGCGGGAACCTGCCTTGTCCAGCGCCTTGCGAGCCCGGCGCAAGGAGGTACGGGCGCCGTCGGCCAGGATATCAGCGGCCTGTTCCGGCTGATCGGGCAGGACCAGCCTGTCGATGTGGCCGAGACCTTCCGCGCAAGCGGTGGTCGCAGCACCTATGGCGGCGTCGAGGCCGGCGCCCGCATGCATCTCGTGCTGGCGCACCACCAGCCTGTCGCGGACGGGATCAAGACCGCCGCCGGCGGTTTGCTCGGGAAAGCTTGTTGCAAGACGGTCGATGGTCTCGATCAGCGCCGTCGCCTCGCGCGGGCCGGCGAGCAGGGCCGATACATGGCGATAGCACTCGTTCTCGGTCTTGCAGAATGTTTCGTCACCGGAACGGACCAGTCGCAGCAACGCGCGGGCGTTCTTCAGCCGCTTGCGGCATTTGTGCAGCGCCTTCTCGGGATTGTCGCGCGCTGCATCCAGATGGGCGAGCGCCTTGCCAACCTCTTCGGCGAGGATACGCCTGACCTCGCGGGTCAGCGGCAGGCGCGGATCGATGCGAAAGCTCATGCGGCGATCTCCGGAATCCCCTCAAGGGCGAGCGACGCGTTGTAGAACCTGTGCTCGCCGGTGACTTCACGGTCGAGCCAATCTGGCAGCATTTCGTCCGGCACGTCTTCCGGCGTCTCGAGTTCGGCAACCACAAGCCCCGCCAGCATTCCGCCGAATACATCGACTTCATAGAGATAGCCGCGATGCCTAACATGGTGGCGTGTCTTCTCGATGACATGGCCGATGGCGAACGCCAGCATCTCCTCGGCCTCGGCGAGCGGGACCGGATATTCGAACTCGTCGCGCTCGCGCGCCTTGCTGCCGAATTTGAGCGTCAGCTTGGCCGAGGTGCCGTCGCTGATGCGCACGCGCACCGTGCGGCCGGGCGCGGCGGCAAGGTAAAATTGTCGAATCCGGATATGCGCCTCGACCAGCTCACGCCAAGCAGTGCTGGAGACCAGGAATTTGCGCTCGACTTCCTTGCCCATGGCCGCGCACTAAAGCGCGAGAGGCTCGGGATGGCAAGCCGAAGCTGAGAATCAATTTGACCTTAATCAATCGATTGATTAAATCAATCTCATGAGCAGGAAAACGAGCGCCAAACCTTCGCATCGCGAAGCTTCGCCTGCCGACCAAACACGTGCTGCACTCGTGCATGCGGCACTCAAGCTGTTCGGGCGGCAAGGCTTCGACGGCACTTCGACACGCGAGATCGCGGCCGAGGCGAAAGCCAATATCGGCTCCATCGCCTACCACTTCGGCAGCAAGGAAGGGCTGCGCGCCGCCGCCGCCGACTATATCGTCGACACCATCCAGGTGATAGCCGGGCAGGCCACCGGCGCGGCCCAGGCGGGCTCACCGTCCACTCCCGAGGCGGCGCGGGCGCAGCTCTTCACGGCGTTGGAGCGGATGGTGGGCTTCATCGTGGCAAGCCCGCAGGCCGGCGAGATCGTACAATTCGTACTTAGAGAGCTGTCGCATCCAACGGCGGCGCTCGATCGCATCTATGGCGGGGTGTTCGAGCCGACGCATCGCCGGCTCTGCCAGATGTGGGAACAGGCGACGGGCGAGACGGCCGAAAGCGAGGCTACCCGGCTCACCGTGTTCACGCTGATCGGCCAGGTCATCTATTTCCGCATCGGCCGCGAGGCAGTCATGCGCAGGATGGGCTGGCGCGAGATCGGCGAGACCGAAGCCGCCAAGGTGGTGGCGGTGACGGCGGACAATCTCGGCGCGATTCTTACCGCCCATAGTCTGGCCGCCCGCAAGGAGGGCAAATCATGAGTTTTCTCTGTTCGCTGCCGCTTGCCGCCCAGCTGTTCGGCGCCTGCGCGCCGGCCGCACCTTTAGCCGTCGGCTATGTCGAGGGCGACTATGTGCTCCTGGCGCCAATCGAGGTGGCGCAGGTCGAGACGGTCGCGGTCAAGCGCGGCGACCGTGTCGCGCCGGGCACGCCGGTGGTGACGCTGGAAAGCGCCGACGCAAAGATCGCCGTGGCGCAGGCCGAAGCGGCGCTCGCGCAGGCTGAGGCGCAACTTGCGGACCTTCAGGTCGGCAAGCGTCCGGAAGAGATCGCGGTGCTGAAGGCGCAGGTCGACATGGCCAAGGCTCAGGCCACCAACGCCAGGCGCAGATACGACCGCGCCAGCGACCTGTTCAAGCGCGGCACCGGCACGCAGGCTGACTACGACACGGCCTCAGCGACGCTGGAGACCGCCAATGCGCAGGTCGGCCAGGCGGAGGCCAATCTCGCTGTCGGCGGTCTGCCGGCGCGCCCCGAGACGATCAAGGCCGCCGACAACCAGGTCAAGCAGGCGCAGTCGGCGCTGGAGCAAGCGCAATGGCGGCTGTCGAAGCGCGTGCTGGCGGCGCCCTCGCCCGGCCGCGTCAACGACGTGATCCGCAATCCGGGCGACACCGCCGGACCGACCGCGCCGGTGATTTCGATGCTGCCGGACGGCGCCGTGAAGCTCAGCGTCTACATTCCGGAAAGCGCGTTCTCGTCCGTCAAGGTCGGCACGCTGCTCGGCGTCCATTGCGACGGCTGCGGAGCGGATGTGAAGGCGCGCGTCAGCTATGTCTCGCCCGACCCGGAGTTCACGCCGCCGGTGATCTACTCGCTCGAGAACCGGCAGAAGCTGGTCTATCTGGTCGAGGCGCGGCCGGAGGGCGATGCGGGTGCCCTGCAGCCCGGGCAGATCGTCGACGTCGATCTGGCGGATGGCGCCAAATGAACGCCATCGACGTCCATGGCCTGGTCAAGCGCTTCGGCGACAAAACCGTCGTCGACCATGTGACGATGACGGTGGCCGAAGGCGAGATCGTCGGTTTCCTCGGGCCGAACGGCTCGGGCAAGACGACGACCATCCGCATCATGTGCGGTCTGCTGACGCCGGATGAGGGCGAGGGCACGGTGCTGGGCTTCGACATACGCACCGACAGCCTCAGCATCAAGCGCGAAGTCGGCTACATGACGCAGAAATTCTCGTTCTACGAGGATCTGACGATCGGCGAGAATCTCGAATTCGTCGCCCGGCTCTACCGGCTGAAGCCGGTGGAGGAGCACGTGGCGCGGACGCTGGAAGACCTTGGCCTGACCACGCGCCGCAACCAGCTCGCCGGCACGCTGTCGGGCGGCTGGAAGCAGCGGCTGGCGCTTGCGGCCTGCATCATGCACAAGCCGAAGCTGCTTTTGCTCGACGAGCCGACCGCGGGCGTCGACCCGAAGGCCCGGCGCGAATTCTGGGACGAGATCCATCGCCTCGCCAGCGGCGGGCTGACCGTATTGGTCTCCACCCATTACATGGACGAGGCCGAGCGCTGCCATCGGATCAGCTACATCTCCTACGGCAAGATGCTGGCCACCGGCACGGTGGAAGAGGTGGTGAAGAATGCCGGGCTGACGACTTTCGTGCTGCAAGGTCCGCGCCTCGACCAGGTGGCCGAAGCGCTGCAGGGCCGGCCCGGCGTCGACCAGGTGGCACCGTTCGGCGCGACTCTGCATGTCGTCGGCTCCGACAGGAGGGCGCTGCAGGCCGCACTCGCCGATGTCGAGAAAAAGCATAAGGGTGTGACGGTGGCGCCGGGCGAGACCAGCCTCGAGGACGTCTTCATCCAGTTCATGTCCGGCTCAAAGGACAATATGGCATGAACAGCGTCTTTTCCTTCGCCCGGCTCGGCGCGCTGCTGATCAAGGAGTTCATCCAGATGCGGCGCGACCGCATCACCTTCGCCATGATGCTGGGCGTGCCGCTGATGCAGCTGGTGCTGTTCGGCTATGCCATCAACAACGATCCGAAGAGCCTGCCGGCCGCGCTCGTGGCAACGAGCAGCGATCCCTATACACGAGCCATGGTTTCGGCGCTGCAGACCACCGGCTACTACCGCTTCGACCATGTCGCGCAAAGTGCCGCCGAAGCCGAGTTCCTGATGTCGCGCGGCGACGTCGCCTTCGTCGTCACCATTCCCGCCGATTTCGCCCGTCGGGTCGAGCGCGGCGACAACCCGCAGATCCTGATCGAGGCCGACGCCACCGACCCGGCGGTGGCCAGCGGCGCCATTTCGACGCTCGGCACCGTCGCCAACCAGGCGCTGCTTCGGGCGCGCGGCATGCAGGAGGCCGCCGCCGAGAGCGCCAAGGGCCAGCTCGAAGTGGTGGTGCACCGGCGCTACAACCCCGAAGGCATTTCGCAATACAACATCGTGCCCGGCTTGCTCGGCGTCATCCTGCAGATGACGATGGTGATGATGACCTCGATCGCGCTGACGCGCGAGACCGAGCGCGGCACGATGGAGAACCTGCTCGCCATGCCCACCAGCCCGCTCGAAATCATGATGGGCAAGGTGTTGCCCTATCTGGTGGTCGGCGCCGTGCAGGTGGTGGTGGTGCTGGCGGCGGCAAAACTTCTGTTCGCCATTCCCTTCACCGGCTCGATATCGCTGCTCTTGACCGCCGTGCTGATCTTCGTGCTGGCGCTGGTGCTGCTCGGCTACACCATTTCGACCATCGCCCGCACGCAGATGCAGGCGCTGCAGCTGACCTTCTTCTTCTTCCTGCCGTCGATCATGCTGTCCGGCTTCATGTTCCCCTATCGCGGCATGCCGGACTGGGCGCAGATCTTCGGCGAGATCCTGCCGCTGACCCATTTCCTGCGCATCATCCGCGCGGTGATGCTGAAGGGCGCCGAGATGCCGGCCGTGGCGACCGAGATCGGCTGGCTGGTGGTGTTCGTGGCGCTGTTTGCCGGCGTGGCGCTGGTGCGGTTCAGGCGGACGCTGGATTAGGGTCAGGAAATGCATAGGCTCTGGATGCCTATCGGAGCTGTGCGCGGCACCAGAATTGGATAGAGTGGCGGCCCCTATGCATCGTCAGGCGGGTCGCTCCCATGAAAGCCGTCGATACTGCAGAGATCATCTTTCTGGTCGACAACGCGACCGACAGTCTCTCGTCGAATCCTGGTTTCGTCGAGACCGAGTTCGCCCGCCACCGCCGACAAGGGATGCAATGGCTAACCGGGAAATGCCTGTGCTGCGCCGCGCATGGGCTGTCCTGCTTGATCACCGCCCGGACTGGACCCGCCAGCCGCACACTCCTGTTCGACACCGGGCCCGAGGAATGGGTGTTTGAGCGCAACGTGGTCAGGCTCGGCGTCGATCTAGGGGAAGTCGGCGCGGTGATGCTGTCGCATGGTCACTGGGATCATGCAGGTGCAATGCCGCGCGCCCTCCAAATGATCACGATGAGCAATGGCGGGCAGCGTATCCCAACCTACATGCATCCCGATATGTTCGCCTTGCGCGCGACCAAATCCGGCGATGGGCAGTTTCGGCCGATGGAACTGGTGCCGAGCGTGGATGTCCTGTCCGGAAACGGCGCCGATGTCATCATTACCCGAGATGAGCTGCTGCTTTTTGACGAGACGTTCTATGTGAGCGGCGAAATCCCTCGCGTGACCCGGTTCGAACGCGGGTTTCCCGGCCAGTATCGCCAGACCGCGGCAGGCAGTTGGGAGCTGGACGAAGTAATGCCGGACGAGCGTTTCGTGGCGATCAACGTGGCCGGCAAGGGGCAAGTCGTCTTCACCGCCTGCTCGCACGCCGGCCTGATCAACGTTCTGACGCACGCCAAGGCACGGTTTCCGGATATCCCGCTCTACGCCGTGTTTGGCGGCTTCCACCTCTCCGGGATCACCGAGCCAAGTATCCCGGAGACGGTCGAAGCGCTGGCGCAGTTTGACCTGCAATTGATTTCACCCGGGCACTGCACGGGTTGGCGCGCCATTAGCGCACTTGCGGCCGCTTATGGCGAGAGGGTCGTTCCATCTGCGGTCGGCAAGACGTTCGTGCTTTGACGACTCCCGTGGGCAGAGCTATTAGCCCCACGCCCTCCGATCCTTGCAGGTGGAAAGAGGCGCGCGACCCCGAACCGGTCTTCACCCTAGGCCGCCGACATGATTTCCGCATAGGTGCCGAAATCAACATTGCCGCCGGAGAGCACCACGGCGACGCATCTGCCTGCAAGGTCGATCTCGCCCGACGACAGTGCCGCCAGCCCGACGCTGCCGCCCGGTTCGACGACCAGCTTGAGATGGGCCATGGCGTCGCGCATCGCCTGTCGCGTTGCCTGGTCGGAGACGGCAATGACGCCGGCGAGGTTTTTGCGGTTGATCTCGAAAGTGATCGCGCCCGGCTCGGCGACGAGCAGCGCATCGCAGATCGATTGATGACCGGGCTCGTTCATGACCCTGGCGCCGTTGGCCAGCGAGCGGCGGGTGTCGTCGAAATGCTCGGGCTCGACGCCCCAGACCGAGGTGCCCGGGGAAGCGTCCTTGACCGCAATCGAGATGCCGCTGGAGAGGCCACCGCCGCCGCATGGAATGACGACGGCGTCGAGGCTCGCACCAAGCGCCTTTGCCTGGCGTATCAGTTCGAGGCCGATAGTGCCCTGACCGGCGATGATCCTGGGATCGTCGTAGGGCGGCACAAGCACCATGCCCTGCTCGATGTAAGGGCGAACGACGGTCATGCGGTCCTCGCGGACGCGGTCGAATGCAACCACCTCGGCGCCCATCTTGCGGACATTGGCGATCTTCATCGCCGGCGCGTCGGCCGGCATGGCGATGATCGCCTTGACACCAAACATCGCGGCGGAAGCGGCCACGCCCTGCGCATGGTTGCCCGACGAAAAGGCGACGACGCCGCGGCTGCGCTCCTCTTCGCTGAGCGACGACAGCTTGTTGTAGGCGCCGCGGAACTTGAACGAGCCAGTGCGCTGCAGCGTCTCGGGCTTGAACAGGATGCGTCCGCCGAAGCGCTTGTTGAGCTCTTGCGATTCGATCAGCGGCGTTTCAACGATCAGGCCGGAAAGGCGGACAGCAGCGTGGTGGATGTCGGCAATGCCGGGAAGGGTAGCGGTCATGGGGATGGCCTTGCAGGAAGGTGGGTCCACTCATGGTGCACGGAAAATGCGGCAGCATGCCAACGAAAAAATGTGACCGTTACAAAATCGCCTTTGCCTCAGCCGGAGGCCCGCTGCCTCCGGCAGCTGACCGGTTCGAACCCTTTGAAAGGTCCACAGAACCTTTCAATTCGCCTGCGGCGAACCTGGTTCTCACCCCAGCAATGTCTTCCGCCGCTTGTCGCCACCAGCCTTGCGCCAGGCGTTGAAGCGGTGGGTGGCGGCGGCGAAGGAGATCTTCATCTGCTGGGCGACCGAATAGCGCGACTTGCCTTCGTCGAACATGCGGTAGCAGCATTCGACGCCCTCCTCGGTCAGCTTGCCGTCGGGCGTCTTGTTGTGCGGGTTGGCGGGATCGAATTTTTCGGCCTGCTGCTCGACCAGGCCTTTGAGGCGTTGCAGATCGGCCTCGATGCTGGCGATGAGATCGAGGACAGGTTTTGGGTCAAATGGGTGCGCGTGCGGCCTGTCGGTCATCCATGGCTTCCTTCTTTGGCTTAGGTTTACCTATCTAAGTGAACGTTCGCCGATAATGAAGGGCTGGCGGCACTGGCCCTGTTCAACATTTTTTGAACCTTCCCGGTGATGCGTGATTGACCGGCGATGCCCAAGCTCCTAGTTTAGAACTATTCTAAACAAGGGTGACTTCCTCATGCTTTCCCGTGTTTTCGGCTTCGGCCGCCGTTCCTTCGATTCGCTGTCCGAGCAGGAGATCCTGGCGTTGGCGATTTCTTCCGAGGAGGATGACGGGCGCATCTACCGCGCCTATGCCGACGGGCTGGCGGAGAGCTTTCCGCAATCGGCCAAGGTGTTCGAGGCGATGGCGGAAGAGGAGGACGGCCACCGCGACTCGCTGATCGAGCTTTGCCGAAAACGCTTCGGCGAGCGCATTCCCCTGATCCGGCGCGAGCATGTGAAGGGCTATTACGAGCGCAAGCCCGACTGGCTGGTCAGGCCGCTCGGCATCGACGCCGTGCGCCGGCAGGCCGAAGCGATGGAGCGGCAGGCCTATCTGTTCTATGTCGAGGCGGCCAAACGCACCACGGATGCCTCGACCAGAAAGCTGCTCGGCGATCTGGCGGCCGCCGAACAGGGCCATGAGAGTTCGGCGCATCAGCTGGAGCAGGAACATGTGCCGGGCGAGGTCAAGATCGAAGAGGCAAGCGCCGAGCAGCGCCAGTTCATCCTGACCTATGTGCAGCCGGGGCTGGCCGGGCTGATGGACGGGTCGGTGTCGACGCTGGCGCCGATCTTTGCCGCGGCGTTTGCCACGCACGACACGTTCCAGACTTTTTTGGTCGGGCTTGCCGCCTCGATCGGCGCCGGCATCTCGATGGGCTTTACCGAGGTCGCCTCCGACGACGGCAAATTGTCGGGCCGCGGCTCGCCGGTGAAGCGCGGGCTGACCGTCGGCATCATGACCACGCTGGGCGGCTTGGGCCACGCGCTGCCCTATCTCATCCCGTTCTTCTGGACGGCGACGGTGGTGGCGGCGGTAGTGGTGTTCTTCGAATTGTGGACGATCGCCTTCGTGCAGAACCGCTACATGCAGACCCCATTCTGGCGCGCCGCCTTCCAGGTGGTGCTGGGCGGCGCGCTGGTGTTCGCGGCCGGCGTGCTGATTGGGAATGCCTAGCTATCCTTCAGCCATTCACCGCCCGGCTATCCGCAGGCGCCTCGGCCCTCTCAGTCAGCCCATAGTCACGCACGACATGCGCAATCCGCAAACGGTAGCCGGCAAAGATTCCGCCGCGGCCGACCTTCTGCGCCTGCCGGTGCTCCTCCGTGTTGCGCCAGGCCTTGACCGCCTCCTCGTCGCGCCAGAACGACAGCGACAGGACGCGGTTCGGATCGACAAGGCTCTGGAAGCGCTCGATCGAGATGAAGCCGTCGATGCCGTCGAGCAGCGGGCGCAGTTCGGCCGCGATGCCGAGATAGGCGTCGCGCTGGCCCGCTGCCGGCTCGACCTCGAAGATGACGGCGATCACGGCAGCACCAATTTGGCGTGCGGCCCGGAGGCGAGCTTCAGGAACATGCGATCCTCCTTCAGGATGAATTTTTCCCGCCTGGCGAGTTCGTAGTTTGCCTTGCCGGCAGGATCGGCGGCAAGCCTGGCGCGGTAGGCTTCGTAGGCCGCGAGGCTGTCGATGTTGTAGGCGGCGTAGGCGGTGGTGGCCGAGCCTTCATGCGGCGCGAAGTAGCCGATCAGGTCGGCGCCGCAGCGCGGGATGACCTGACCCCAGTTGCGGGCATACTCCTCGAATGCCGCCTTGCCGAACGGATCGATCTCGTAGCGGATGAAGCATGTGACGGTCATTTTTGTCTCCTCGTCAGCTTGGGTCTGTTACGGCGACGCTTCGAGCACGGTCGAAACATTGCGCGCTTGCCTATGCTAGGCAATTCGATGTCAGGAGCGTTGTGGCGCTCATCGCCATCTCCTTGATCTGATCGCAGGATAGTGGCATTCTCGCGAGAATGCTTCGATGAGGAACGAACTATGCGTGAAGGACCGGATATTGCCCGCATCGCCAGCCTGGTCGGCGATCCGGCGCGGGCAAACATGCTCTCTGCGCTGATGGGCGGCACGGCGCTGACGGCGAGCGAACTGGCGCTGGAGGCCGGCGTGTCGCTGCCGACCGCCTCTTCGCATCTGTCGAAACTGATGGAGGGCGGCTTGCTGACGCTGGCGAGCCAGGGGCGGCACCGCTACTACGGCCTCGCCGGCCCGCAAGTGGCCGGCATGATCGAGGCGATCACCGGCGTCGCGGAAGCCGTCGGTCCAAAGCGGGTGCGGCCGGGTCCGCGCGACGCGGCGATGCGCGTGGCGCGCGTCTGCTATGACCATCTCGCCGGCGAGCAGGCCGTGGCGATGCTCGATCGCCTCGTCGACAGGAACGTTCTGGTTCGCGAAGAAAAGGAAATCCGCCTCGGGCCGTCGGCCGCCTCGCATTTCGCCGCGCTCGGCATCGACGTCGAGACCAAGGCGCGGCGGCCGATCTGCCGCGCCTGCCTCGACTGGAGCGTGCGGCGCTCGCACCTCGCCGGCACGCTGGGGGCAGCGATCCTCGACAAGATCCTCGCCGAAAAATGGGCGCGACGCGAAAAGGACAGCCGGGCGGTGGTGTTTTCACCGACGGGCAAGCAGGCGTTCGAGAAGGTGTTTTTGGGCTGACGGGCTAGATCTAGCCGCGCTTGAGTGGCTTACCCAGCTTGAAGAAATCCTTCCACGGATCGGCCTTCGACAATTGCTTCAGCGTCGCCTTGTCGCCGATGGCAAAAGCGTTCGGCGCCAGCCCTTTCTCGATCTCCGGCCATGTCACCGGCATCGACACCGTCGCTCCCTTCTTGGCCCGCGACGAATAGGGCGCGACCGTTGTCGAACCGCGGCCGTTGCGCAGATAGTCGACGAAGATTTTTCCCGTGCGCGCCTTCTTCGACAGCGTCGCCGTGTAGCGGTCGGGTGCGGCCTGTTCCAGCGCACGGGCGAAATCATGGGCGAAGGTCTTTGCCTCCTCCCAATCTGCCGACGGTTTCAGTGGCACGACGACATGATAGCCCTTGCCGCCGGATGTCTTGACGAAGTTTGGCAAGGACAGCTCGTCCAGCCGGGCGCGGATGTCGAGCGCTGCCTCGCGCACCGCCTTGACGTCGACGCCCTCGTCGGGATCGAGATCGAAGATGATCTGGTCGGGCTTCTCCAGCTCGTCAACGACGCAGCCCCAGATGTGGACCTCGACCACGCCGTATTGGACCAGCGCGGCGAGGCCGTCGAAATCCCGGATGGACAGGATCTCCTCGCCGTCCGTCGGATCCTTCATCCTCAGGATCTTGTCGTGCATGCCGGCCGAAGCGTGCTTCTGGAAGAAGCGCGGGCCACCGATGCCGTCCGGCGCCCGCACCAGGCTGAGCGGCCGGTTGACGACGAACTGCTGCATGCGCGGCCAGACCAGCGCGTAGTGATCGAGCAGACCCTGCTTGGAAATCTTCTCGTCGGGCCACAGCAGCTTGTCCGGGTGCGACAGCTTCACCGAGGTCTTCGCGGTTCCGGCCGAAGCAGCCCTCGGTGCCGCCTTGGCGTCATCCGCCTTCGAGTTGCTCCTGGCCTTGCCGGTGGCTTGCTTCGGCTTTTCCTGCACGACTTCCTCCGCCGGCTTGTCCTCACGCAGTCCCTGGAACGAGGCGTGGTGGATTATACGGTCGGATGTCCAACTGCGGAACTCCACTTCGCCGACGAGTTCGGGCTCGACCCAGACCAGTCCCTTGCCTTTCGGCACGGCGGCGGAGAAAGGCGAGGTTTTTGCCTTGAGGCCGTCGAGCCGCTTCTTCAGAACCGCGGCCACCTTGCCGGAGAAGCCGGTGCCGACGCGGCCGGCATAATGCGCAGGTGACCAGCGAAAGCTTCAGATAACCCTTCCAGGCGGGACGCGGCGCCATGGCGAACTCCCTCTGCGATACGGCTTAACCCGAGAACGGACAGGGCCCATTCCGGTTCCGGCGGGACGCGCGGCAAGGCTGGAAGCTTTTTTGGGCGCGCGCACGGAAATTTCGTCTGGGGGCCAAGCGTTGAAACAGAACCGCGCCCAAGCGACATCCAGGCGAAACATATGTGATGCAAAAGTCACACAAGCCGAAATGCCGACAGACTGCACGGAAACACCGCGAATCAGCCGCATTCCGGCCACGAACCAGGGCGTTTCGGACCAGAAATTAACATCACGTTCACCGACTATTCACGCCTCAACGCTATCATCCCAGGCAATTCGGAAGGGACATCCGAAATCGGGACAGGGACAGGGAAAATGAAGTTCTGGAATCACATCGCCGGCTACGCCGTCGCCCTCCGCGAGTTCGTCGCGCCGACCTATCGGCCGGAGCGCTATTACATGCGCGGCCCGGGCCCGGCCTGCGCACGCCGCGGCAATTCGCTGGGCATCAGCGCGCACTGATCATGACCGTCGAAAGCCGTCATGACAGCCGGATCTGCAAACCGGCCGACAATCATCGCGCAACCACCTACCGCGCCGAGCGCCCCGCGCTGGCCGACGGACGGCGTGCGACAACGCCAGGGCTTTGATGCAGCCATCGGCTGGCTTAGTGTCCAAGGACATGAGCAGCCGAGGCAATCGTGACCGACGTCATCAAGCCAACCTCCCTTCCTGAACCAGCCCCTCTTCCTGACCCCTTCGACGCAAGCCATCCGCTGATCGTCTTCGACGGCGTATGCGTGTTCTGCTCGGGTTTTGTCCGGATGGTGATCCGGCTCGACCGCAAGCAGCGCTTCCGCTTTGCCACGGCGCAGTCGCCGTTTGGCGAAGCGCTGTTTCGCAAGCACGGCCTGCCGACCGACAGCTACGAGACCAATCTGGCCCTCATTGACGGTGCCGCCTTCACCCGCCTCGATAGTTTCGTCGCCGTGATGGCCGAACTGGGCTGGCCGTGGCGGGCGGCCAAGCTCCTGCTGCTTTTGCCACGCCCGCTGCGCGATTGGCTCTACGATCGCATCGCCAAGAACCGCTATGCCCTGTTCGGCAGACGGGACAGCTGCGAGATTCCGTCAGCGGCGATGCGGGAGCGGCTGATTGGCTAGGCATCGGAACCCAGGAGCATTCGTATGAAGGTTCTGATCGTCGGCGGTTACGGAACCTTCGGCGGCCGCATTGTCGAATTGCTGGACAGCGAGCCGCGCCTGACGCTGATCATCGCCGGACGTTCGCCCGCCAAGGCGGGGGCCTATTGCAAACGCCGCGCCGGCGCCGCGGCTCGGCTGGTCCCGGCCGCATTCGACCGCGACGGCGATCTCGCCGCGCAGCTGGCCGCGTTGCGGCCCGATGTTCTGGTCGACGCCAGCGGACCGTTCCAGGCCTACGGCGCGGGTCGCTACCGGCTGATCGAGGCCTGCATCGCGGCACGCGTCAACTATCTCGACCTCGCCGATGGTTCGGATTTCGTCGTTGGCGTTTCCGCCTTCGATGCCCCGGCGAAGGCGGAAGGGCTTTTCGTGCTGTCCGGCGTGTCGAGCTTCCCCGTGCTGACGGCGGCGGTGGTGCGCCGGCTGTCGTCCGCGATGACAAAGGTCGAGGCCATTCGCGGCGGCATCGCGCCGTCGCCGTTCGCCGGCGTCGGCGAAAACGTCATCCGTGCCATTGCCAGCTATGCCGGCCGGCCGGTCGGACTGGTGCGTGACGGTCGCCAGCAACAGGGCCGCCCTCTCACCGAACAGATGCGCACCACGATCGCGCCGCCCGGCCGCCTGCCGCTGAAAAGCACGCTGTTCTCTCTGGTCGACGTGCCGGACCTGCGAGCGCTCGCCGATCTCTGGCCGCAGGCCAAGACCGTCTGGATGGGAGCGGGGCCGGTGCCGGAGGTGCTGCACCGTGCCTTGATCGGCCTTGCCTGGCTGGTGCGCGCCGGACTGGTCCGTTCGCTGTCGCCTTTGGCGCCGCTGATGCATTGGGCGAGCAACCGGCTCAGCTGGGGCGAGCACCGCGGCGGCATGTTCGTTGCGGTCGAAGGCGTGGGCGAGACTGGCCGGCCGGCGAAACGCTCCTGGCACCTGCTGGCGGAGGGCGATGATGGGCCGCTGATCCCGTCGATGGCGGTCGAGGCGCTGGTGCGCAAGATGCTGGACGGGCATGTGCCGGCGCCGGGCGCGCGAGCGGCGGTGCGCGATCTGGAACTCGGCGACTACGAGGCGCTGTTTGCCAGCAAGACGATCCATACCGGTTTCAGTGACGACACCGCCGATGCCTGCAAGCCGCTTTATGCGGGCCTGCTCGGCGACGCCTGGCACGACCTGCCCCTGCAGATCCGCGCCATGCATGACTGCACGACAGAAGCGCAAGGGCGCGCCAGTGTCGAGCGAGGCCAAAATATCCTTAGCCGGCTAGCGGCCTGGTTGGTCGGATTTCCCAAAGCGAATGCCGATGTCCCGGTGCGGGTCCGTTTCGAAATAGATTCGAACGGCGAGACCTGGACGCGGACTTTCGGCACGCACAGTTTTTCCAGCCGCCAGTTCGCCGGGCGTGGCCGCTCCGAGCGGTTGCTGTGCGAGCGCTTCGGGCCGCTGAGCTTTGCGATGGCGCTGGTTGCCGAGGAGAACCGGTTGTCGTTGGTGCTGCGCCGCTGGAGCCTTCTTGGCCTGCCGTTCCCGATGTGGCTCTGCCCGCGCTCGACCTCCTACGAGACGGTCGAGGATGGCCGCTTCCGTTTCCATGTCGAGATCTCGCACCCGCTCACCGGATTGATCGTGCGCTATCGAGGCTGGCTTGAGCCCAAAGCCTGATCCATCCCGACAGGATCGGGTTGGATCGGGCTTTATCCTTTTGTTTGACCATGATCTTTGCCGAAAAACCGGGTTCCACTTTTTGCTGCGCTGACCTTCGGTTCGGGATCATGGCCCGGCGCACGATTCCAGCACGATCGTGTCGCCAGCCGCCTTGCCCAGTTCGCGGCAGCCCTGATCCGTGCACAGCGTCCAGCCTTCGCCGGTCGCGCCGGATGCGGCGAGCACGAGGCGCGGCTGCAGCCCGATCCCGGGCCTGTAGGACCACCAGCCATCCCGCAACACCGCGCCCTCGGGCGGCTCCATGCCGGCGCCGGACCCTTTCACGCGTGCTTCGACGATCTGTAGGCCGGAGGGCGTCACCGTCCAGTCTTCCTGCCAGCGCGTCCATTCCACCGAGTGCGTCCAGGACAGGGTGAAGGCGGTGACGGCCAGCGTCACTGTTTTGCCGGCGGCGAGGATGCAGAGGCTCATGCGGTGCCGGAGGCCTGGCGTGCGCGCCAGACATGCCAGCCGATCCAGATCAGGGAAAGCGTCCAGCCGGCTTCGTCGGTGAGCGGCAGTGCCGCGACCAGCAGCACGCCGGCGGCAAAGGCGACCAGGCGTTCCCACCAGGCCATGCGCCGGACGAGGAAGCCGACGGCGGCCGCACCCCAGAGCACGATGCCCATGCAGGCCTTGACGACGACATAGGCGACCTCGACCGGATAGCCGAACTGGGCGGCGAGCGGGCCGGCATCCTGCAGCATCAGCGCCGGCGTGTAGACCGCCATGAACGGCACGACGAAGCCGGCAATGGCTAGCTTGGTCGCCTGGACGCCGATCTTGAGGCCGCTCTCCTTGGCCATGGGTGCGGCGGCGAAGGCGGCCAACGCTACGGGCGGGGTGAGGTCGGCCATGATGCCAAAATAGAAGACGAACATGTGGCTGACCAGCAGCGGCACGCCGAGCGACAACAGCGCCGGTCCGGCCAGCGACGAGGTGATGATGTAGTTGGGGATGGTCGGGATGCCCATGCCCAGCACCAGGCAGGTGAGCATGGTCAGCACCAGCGACAGGAACAGGTTGCTCTCGCCGATCGAAATGATCCAGCCGATGAAGGTGGAGGCGATGCCGGTGAGCGTCAGCGTGCCGATGACGATGCCGACAATGGCGCAGGCGATGCCGACCGGCAGCGCATTCTTGGCGCCCTCGGCGAGCGAGTCGATGCATATGACAAGTGTCTCGCGGCCGCCCTTGAAGGTGAAGCAGGCGGCGATGAGCGCGGCGATGACGAGGCTGAGGATGTTGACGCCGAATCTCATGAAGGAGGCGGCGGCAAGCCCCAGCGCCAGCCAGAAGACGACGCGGAAGGCGAACGGGCCGATCAGGGCCGCCAGGGGCGTACCGAGGATGAGCACGATGGTCAGCGCCAAGCCCATCGTGCCGGCGAAGATCGGCGTGTAGCCGGCAAACAGGAGATAGACGAGCGCGGCGAGCGGCAGCACCAGCGGCCAGTGTTTCTTCACCGCGTCCCAGGGGTTTGGCAGGTCGGCCTTGGCCATGCCGTGCAGGTTCGCCTTGCCGGCCTCCAGATGCACCTGCCAGAAACAGGCGCCGAAATAGAGCAGCGCCGGGATGATCGCCGCCTTGACCACCTCGGCATAGGGGATGTTCAGCGTCTCGGCCATGATGAAGGCGACCGCGCCCATCACCGGCGGCATGATCTGGCCGCCCATCGAGGAGGTCGCCTCGACGGCGCCGGCGAAGGCCGGGCGGAAGCCGAAGCGCTTCATCAGCGGGATGGTGAACTGGCCGCTGGCCACGACATTGGCGACGCCGGAACCGGAGATGGTGCCCATCAGCGCCGAGGACAGCACGCAGACCTGCGCCGGGCCGCCGCGCCACGAGCCGACCAGGCCCAGCGCGAAATCGTTGAACAGGGCGATCATGCCGGCGCGTTCGAGAAAGGCGGCGAAGACCACGAAGATGAAGATATAGGCGGCCGAAACATAGACCGGCGTGCCGTATATGCCTTCGGTGCCAAAGGCGAAGGTGTCGACCAGCTGGGCGAAATCATAGCCGCGATGGATGAAGGGCGGCGGCAAATGATTGCCGACGAAGCAATAGCCGAGGAAGACGAAGGCGATGACGGCAAGCGGCAGTCCCATCAGCCGCCTGGCGGCCTCGAAGACCAGCACCACCAGCAGCGAACCGACGATCAGGTCCGGCGTGGTCAGGAAGCCGGGACGGCGTATGAGGTCGGCATAGAACACCCAATTGTAGAGCCCGGTGCCGAAGCCGAGCAGGCCGAGCGCCCAGAACGCCGCTTTCGCCGGCAGGCTGCTGGCGCGCAGATTGGCGATCAGGGCAAAGCCGAGCAGCAGCAGGAAGCCGACATGCATCGCACGCACCACCTGGCTGGGCAGGCTGCCATAGGCGGCGACATAGATCTGGAAGGCAGAGAAGGCGATGGCGATGAGAAAGGCGGCCTTGCCGGCGATGCCTTCGCCAAAGCCCGGCGGCAGGCCTTCGATGGGCTCTTCGGCGGTTGGAGAAAGGACGGTCGGCGTTTCGGTCATTGGCGGGCTCCTGGCGAGGCGCTCCCCTCCCCCTTTGAGGCGAGGGTGGACAGCCGCCGAAGGCGGATGGACGGGTGGGGTAGCCTCAACCGCCTCGACCTTTGCCTAAAGGTGGAGCGTGTCGCCGAGAACCCCTCCCCGCACTGCGGGCCACCGTCCCCTCAACGGGGAGGGGGACGGCTTACTTGATGAGCCCTTTCTCCTTGTAATACTTCTCCGCACCCGGATGCAGCGGCACCGGCATGCCGTCGAGCGCCTTGGCCGGATCGATCGCCTTGGCGGCGGCATGGGCGGCGGCAAGCTGGTCGAGATGCTCGAACATCAGCTTGGTCATCTGATAGGCGGTCTCGTCGGAGACGTCGGCGTGGGTGACGAGGAAATTGCCGACGGCGGCGGTGGCGACATCCTCGCTCTGGCCTTCATAGGTGCCCTTGGGGATAACCACCGAAAGATAGGGCGAGCCGATCTTGGCGACGGCATCCGCCGGCACGGCCACGACGTTGATCGGCACAGAGGTGGCGAGGTCGCGGATCGAGGCGACGCCGAGCCCGGCCGACTGCAGCGTCGCGTCGAGCTGGCGGTTCTTGATCAGCTCGACCGATTCGGCAAAGGCCAGATACTCGACGCGGCCGAGATCTTCATATTTCAGCCCGGCGGCGGCGAAGATGGCGCGGGCGTTGAGCTCGGTGCCGGAGGCCGGTGCGCCGACCGACAGGCTCTTGCCCTTCAAATCGGCGAGCGTCTTGATGCCGGACTCCTGGCTGGCGACAATCTGGATGTAGTTGGGGTAGATGGCGGCGATGCCGCGCAGCTTGTCGAGCTTGCCGGGGAAGCCGGCTTCGGTGTTGCCCTCGGCGGCCATCTTGACGGAGTCGCCGAGCGCGAAGGCGATCTCGCCCTTGCCCTGCTGCAAGAGATTGAGGTTCTCGACCGAGGCCTTCGTCGCCTGCACCTGGGTGCGGGCGCCCTCTATGCCCTTGCCGTAGATCTCCGACAGCGCGACGCCGAGCGGATAGTAGACGCCGGAGGTGCCGCCGGTCAGCACGTTGATGAATTCCTGCGCCCCGGCCGGCATCGCGCCAAGGCCAAGCGACAGCGCCATTGCGCCGACAGCAACAAGTTTCGTCCTGAAATTAAGCATCGTGATTTCCTCCCTGAAATAGCGGCGCCGCACTGCCCTCCTCGGCATGAGCGGGGCGAGTTTAGACGGCAGACGGCAAATGCCAACCCGCAATTGCATGCCTTCTATCTGACCATGATCTTTTCCAAAAACCGGCTTCCACTTTTTGGGATCATGGTCTGTGACGAACGGTTGAGTGCTGTCGCGGTGGGCGCCGGCTTGCGCATGATGCGACCAAGGCCGAAAGATTTTCCGGCGCCTGTCGAAATCGGGCGAGGCCGCGCGACATAGGGTCCGGCCCGCAACGAAGCGGCCGATTCGAAAAAACGGGAGAAGACCATGCGTTACATGCTGTTGATCTACAACGACGAAGCCGCAATGGCGAATGCGCCGCGTGAGAGGACCGAGCAGATCCTCGCGGCCTATGGCGCCTATACCGAAGCGTTGAAGAAGTCCGGCGCATGGCTGTCCGGCGACCGGCTGCGCCCGACCCAGGCGGGCGCCTCGGTGCGGATGGCTGACGGCAAGACCAACGTGCTCGATGGCCCCTATGCCGACACCAAGGAGCAACTTGCCGGCTTCTACATGATCGAGGCGACCGACATCGACACGGCCATCGAATGGGCTGGGCGCTGTCCCGCAGCCAGCACCGGCACGGTCGAGGTGCGCCCGATCTGGGAAATGACCGAGTACCTGCCTGAGAAATGATCGAAACGCCGTGACGAATCCGAAGATTTTTGCGGCGCCTGTCGAAATCGGGCGAGGCCACGCGACATAGGGTCGGCCAGCAACGAAGCGGCCTTCGAGAAAACGGGAGAAGACCATGCGATACATGCTTTTGATCTACGTCAACGAAGCCGCGATGGCGGCAGCGCCAACCGAGAAGACCTACGAGATCAGCGCGGCCTATGGCGCCTATACCGAGGCGTTGAAGAAGTCGGGCGCCTGGCTCGCCGGCGACCGGCTGAAGCCGACCCAGGCCGCCACTTCGGTGCGGATGGCCAACGGCAAGACCAACGTGCTCGACGGTCCCTATGCCGACACCAAGGAGCAGCTCGCCGGCTTCTACATGATCGAGGCTGAGGACGCCGATGCCGCTATCGCCTGGGCGGCACGCTGCCCCGCCGCCAGCGCCGGCACGGTTGAGCTGCGGCCGATCTGGGAACAGACCATGTGATGGAAAATGGCCTGGAGATCGCGCGGGCGGCGGCGGAAGCGGCCGCCCGGCAGAGCTACGGCAAGCTGGTCGCCTGGCTCGCCGCCCGCACGCGCGATGTCGCCGGCGCCGAGGACGCGCTGGCCGATGCCTTCGCGGCGGCGCTGGAGCGTTGGCCGAAGGCCGGCGTTCCAGACCGGCCGGAAGCCTGGCTGCTTGCGGTGGCGCGACGGCGCCGGGTCGACGCGATCCGGCGGCGGCTGACCGGCGAGGCGGCCCGCGACCATCTCAGGCTGGTCGCCGAGGAAATGGAGGCGAACATGACTGACGAGGAGCTGCCCGACGAGCGTCTGCGGCTGATGTTTGCCTGCGCCCATCCGGCGATCGAATCGAGCGTACGCGCGCCGCTGATCCTGCAGACCATTCTCGGTTTCGATGCGGCGACGATCGCCTCGGCATTTCTGGTCTCGCCGGCAACGATGAGCCAGCGCCTGGTGCGCGCCAAGAGCCGCATCCGCGAGACCGGCATTCCCTTTCGCGTACCCGAACGGGCCGAGCTTGGCATGCGGCTCGACGCGGTATTGGAAGCCATCTATGCGGCCTTCGCGGAAGGCTGGTCCGATCCGGCCGGCACCGAGACGCAGCGGCGCAACCTCGCCACCGAAGGCATCTGGCTCGGCCGGCTGGTGGCCTCGCTGATGCCGGAGGAACCCGAAGCGCTCGGCCTGCTTTCGCTGATGCTGTTCGCCGAGGCCCGCCGCGCCGCGCGGCGCAGCCCCGAAGGGGATTTCGTGCCGCTTGCCGAACAGGACATCGGGCTGTGGGATGACACGCTGATCGACGAGGCCGAAGCGCTGCTTTCCCGCGCTGCCGCCAAGGCGGTGATCGGCCGTTACCAGCTCGAGGCGGCGGTGCAATCCGCCCATACGGCGCGGCGTCGGAGCGGCCGCACCGACTGGGCGGCGATCCGTCAGCTCTACGACGCCCTGCTGGCGATTGCCGGTTCGCCAGTGGTGGCGATCAACCGCGCCGTGGCGATTGCCGAGGCCGATGGTGCCGCAGCGGGATTGGCAGCACTATACGTGCTGGGCGACGACAAGCGGCTGGGCGACGACAAGCGGCTTGCCGACTACCAGCCCTATTGGGCGGCGCGTGCGGGCCTGCTGGCCAGGCTCGGCCAGACCACGCAAGCCGCACAGGCCTACGACCAAGCGATCGGCCTGGAACGCGACCCGGCCGTGCGCCGCTTCCTGCAACAACGGCGCGCGGAACTCGGCGATGGCGCGACGAAGGGCTGAGCCGTTCGCGCGTTGGTCAGGTCGGCCACATGTCATGTGCAACGTTAAGCTTCTGCATCAGCTCATGATCGCGCAATCTGGCCCACAGCCGCTCCATATCAGGCCAGGCGACGTGAGCCTTCTCGACATCGGGATGCCAGGCCACCAGCATGATGAGATAGATATCGGCCACCGACAGCCGCTCGCCAACCAGCCAGTCACGGCCGGCGAGGGCCTTGTCGAGGATAGCAAAGCCGCGATCCATCTCGGCGACCGCTGCCTGCTTCACTGCTTTCACCCCCTCGGCGTCGGCGGTGTAGCGATGGGCGTAGTAGAACCGCAGGATCGCCGGATAGAGGGCCGACGACATGAACGCCATCCTGCGCAGAAAGTCGGCGCGGGCAGGCGAACCGGCTGCCGGTGCTAGGCCCGCCTCCGGGTGGCGTTCGGCGAGCAGGATGCAGATCGCCGCCGATTCGGTGATCGAGCTGCCATCCGGCAAGGTCAGCACCGGAACCTGGTTCAGAGGGCTGATGTCGAGAAAGGCCGGATCGGGCGGGTCCTTCTTCGGCACGTCGATCTGGTCGAACGGAGCGCCGGCTAGAGCCAGCGCTGCCTCGACGACAAAGCCGCCGCTGCCGGGGCGTGTGTAGAGCTTGTACATAGAATCCTCCGCCGGTCTGCGCAAAGCAGGCGACGGCTATTGGATACGCAAGCCGCATCCCGCTCAAGCGAGCGGCGGCTGTCACAGAGGTTTTTTCGGCAGTCCAGAAAATTCCTCGCGAATCGTCCAGCCCGAGTTCCAGCGGTTTGCTGAACTACCGCATCAGGACCTCGCGTTGGAGAGCCTTGTGGACCGTGTGGGGCAAGCCGCTCGCTGGGCATGCCCACCCGGTGAAGGTGAGCGCTCGTGTCTCCATCCCGGTAGAAACTGGTCCGCTGTCGCTCGCGCGCATGACAGCTGAGAGTGCCCCACCATGCCACGATGCCTGTGATGAAAGCGCCAGCACAGGAGGAAGCCATGGATATCTACAGTCTTGTCGCCACGAACATTCGTTCGAAGGGCCATCCGGTGCCGATGGCCGCCAAGGCCGAAGACCGCTACTACCGGGACCAGGTCGCTCTGCCGCGCTTGAACCCGGGCCTGCTTGGGTCGATCGTCGCGACAACCTGCGCAATCCTGATCCTCGTGGGCATGACTCCGACCTGAGGCTGGTGGCATGCTGCGAGATATCGGCCGTGTTATGCTGCGACCGGACGTTACCGGAGCGCGCACGATGGACGAAAGCGAGGCTGACAAAGCCGCGATCCTGGCGGTGATCCGTGCCGAGACCGAGGCCTGGCTGCAGCGCGACTTCGAGGCACTGGCGAGCCACTGGGTGCAGTCGCCGCCGACCCGGCGGATGGAATCTTTCGCCTCGCTCGGCGTTCGGGTGGACGAAGGCTGGAACGTGATCGCCTCGCGGATCAAGAAGATCGTGGAGCGATTCCCAGAGAAGCAAGCCTTCGAGGGGCGCGTCCGTTGGGAAAAAGTCAACGTCGTCGTGGACGGCAACGTGGCGTGGATGACCTTCGATCAGATCGGCAGTGACACGGGCGAGGATCGCAAGCGCCAGCTCCGGATCCTCCACCGGATCGAGGGCGCCTGGAAGATCGGCTGCATGGTGATGATGGAGAGCAGCGCCGATGAGGCCAACAGCCCAATGATCGAGGTCGACATGGATGCGCGCATACTCTGGACGAACCGGCTGGCGCAGGAGCGGATGCACGGCCATCCGGGACTGGTCGCCGCTGCCGGCAGCCTGCGTGCCCGGCGACGCGAGCGCGACGCAGCACTTCGCGACGCGGTGCGCTTGGCATTCTGCGAGCTGCAGAGCCAGAGGCCACTAAACGTCGCACCGAAACAGGCCTGGGTGGTGGCGCTCGGCGAAGACACAGCGGGGGTACGGCTCCATTGCTGGGTTCTGCTTGAGGACGGCAAGGTGTTCGTTTCATTCGACGATGCCGCGACGGTTGCGCGCCGGATCACAGCGGCGCAGGAAGTCTACGGACTCTCCCCGGCGCAGGTCAGGCTTGCCCGTCTGATCGTCGAGGGCCATGATCTTGCGGCCGCCGCCGATCTCCTGGCGGTTAGCGTCAACACTCTGCGAACCCAGCTACAGCGCATTTTCGACAAGACCGGCGCGCGCAGCCAGGCTGCATTGGTGCGTTCGTTGCTCAGTACTGACGCGCCAAACAGATAAGGCCTGGCGAGCGAATCGCTTGATGCTGGCGGGACAGTGCGCCCCTCTGTTCTGCCGGACATCTCCCCGCAAGGGGGAGATTGATGGCTTCGGCGTCGCGCTCTTGCGTCGAGAAGCCTAAGCGCCCAGCCCGTCGAACAAAATGGTCGACAGATAGCGCTCGGCGAAGGAGGGGATGACCACCACCAGATTCTTGCCCTTGTTCTCCGGCCGCGAGCCGACGACGATCGCCGCCTGAAGGGCCGCGCCCGAGGAGATGCCGACCGGCACGCCTTCGAGACGGGCGACGAGGCGAGCATTGGCGACCGAATCCTCGTTCGAGACCTTGACGATCTCGTCATAGATCGAAGTGTCGAGGATCTTTGGCGCGAAGCCGGCGCCGATGCCCTGGATCTTGTGCGGGCCGGGCTGGCCGCCGGACAGAACCGGCGAGGCTTCCGGCTCGACGGCGACGACATGCACCGAAGGCTTGCGCTGCTTCAGCACCTGGCCGACGCCGGTGATGGTGCCGCCGGTGCCGATGCCGGCGACGAAGATGTCGACCTCGCCCTGGGTGTCGTTCCAGATCTCCTCGGCCGTGGTGCGGCGGTGGATCTCCGGATTGGCCGGGTTCTCGAACTGCTGTGGAATGACGGCGTCGGGCAGCGTGGCGGCCAGTTCGTCGGCCTTGGCGATGGCGCCCTTCATGCCTTTGGGGCCTTCGGTCAGCACCAGTTCGGCGCCGAGCAGCGCCAGCATTTTCCTGCGCTCCACCGACATGGTCTCCGGCATGGTCAGGATCAGCTTGTAGCCCTTGGCGGCGGCGGCGAAGGCGAGCGCGATGCCGGTGTTGCCGGAGGTCGGTTCGATCAGCGTCGTCCTGCCCGGCGCGATCCGGCCCGACGCCTCAAGCGCCTCGATCATGGCGACGCCGATGCGGTCCTTGACCGAAGCGATCGGGTTGAAGAATTCGAGCTTGGCCAGGAGATTGGCGACAACGCCCTTCTCCTTGGCGAATTTGTCGAGCCGCACCAGCGGCGTGTCGCCAATCGTCTCGGTGATCGAATTGTAGACGCGGCCGCGGCCGGGCACGCGCGTGGAAGAGACGGGCTTGTTCATTGGTTTCGCTCCCAGAAGTCAGGCAATTGACATGGTCGGACTAACATAGGCGGACAGAATAGGGCTTTCGGTCGCGCAAGATAGGCTGCGGCTCGAAAATATCCGAGTGGGGTGCTTGCTGAAAACGCTCTCGTCCCGGAAACGCATTTTCCGGATAGCCTGATTTGCGGAATGGATTGGCCGAAACCAGTCTACTGGCGGGCGGCAATCGCCGCCGCGGCCCCGACCATGAAGCCGGCGGCGGTGCGGTTCAGCGCCTTCAACGCCCTTGGCGACTTGAGGAACCAGCGCGCCTTGGCGGCGAGCGCCAGATAGGGCACCAGCACCACCAGGAGCACGACGACGGTGAGCGCGACGAGGATGCCGTAATCGACCAGCGTGATGGTCTTCAGGTCGACGATGGTCGGCGTGATGGCGAGATAGAAGATCATCGTCTTCGGGTTGCCGAGCGTGACGGTGAGGCCGGCGAGGAAGCTCGCCAGCATTCCGCCCTTGCCCTTCTTCGCCTCGACGGTCTCGGGCGTGATGCCGCTGGTCCAGAAGCGCCAGCCAAGGAAGGCGAGATAGGCAACGCCCAGCCATTTGATCGTCACGAAGACCATGCCGAAGGTCTGGGCGACGAAGGCAAGGCCGAGCACCACGGCGGTGAGATAGGTGAGGTCGCCGAGCATCAGGCCGAACGACATGGCCAGCGATGACCGGAAGCCGGAACCGAGGGCGCGCGCGACAAGCGCCGTGACGCCGGGGCCGGGAATGGCGGCGGCGATGCCGAGGGCGGCGCTGTAGGCGATGAAACCGGTGAGGGTCATGGTCCAGCCTTTTGAATGAAGGCGCCTTTTCGCACGAAAGCGCCCAGGCTGTGAACCGGATTCGATTGCACCAGAGGGCGAGCGCCTCAGGTCGGGCCTTCGCCGTAGGTGACGCGCCAGATGGTGCCGTTGCCGTCTTCGGTGACGATCAGCGAACCGTCTTTAGCCACCGCAACGCCAACCGGCCGACCCCAGACCGCGTCGTCGGCGATGACGAAGCCGGTCATGAAGTCCTCATACTCGCCGGTCGGCTTGCCGTCCTTGAATTTCAGCCGCACCACCTTGTAGCCCGTCCTGATGTCGCGGTTCCAGGAGCCGTGCAGGGCGACGAAGGCATCCCTCTGATACTCGGCCGGAAAGCTCTTGCCGGCGTAGAAGGCGATGTTGAGCGGCGCCGAATGCGCCTGCATCAGCACGTCGGGCACGGTCACCTTGCCGGCGAGGTCAGGACGCTCGCCCTGGTGGCGCGGATCCTCGTTGTTGCCGATGTAATACCAGGGCCAGCCATAGAAGCCGCCATCCTTGACCGTCGTCGCATACTCGAACGGGACATTGTCGCCGAGTTCGTCGCGCTCGTTGACGACGCACCAGAGCGCGCCGGTGGCCGGCTGCACGGTCATGCCGGAGCAGTTGCGCAGCCCGGTGGCGAAGCTGCGCCGGTTCTTGCCGTCTGGATCGAAGGCGAGAACGTCGGCGCGGCCTTGCTCGGAGCTCCACGCCGCGCCCAGCGGCTGCGATTTCGCCCATTGCTCGAGCCCGCCCTCCGGTTCCCTGCCGATATCCTCGGCAGCATTGGAGCCTGAGCCGACCGACAGATAGAGCGTCTTGCCGTCGGGCGAGAAGACGATGTCGCGGGTCCAGTGGTGGCTGGAGGGGATGTCGGCGACGATGGTTTCCGGCTCGCCGGACGCCTGCAGGTCGCCGTCACGATAGGCAAAGCGCACGACGCCATTGCTGTTGGCGACATAGACCCATTGCGGCTTGTCGCCCGGCGGGTAGAAGGCAATGCCATAGGGCCGGTTGAGGCCCTTGGCGAAGGTGGTTTCCTCGGCAGGCTTGGCGCTGCCCTCGGTGAGACGGTAGACGCGTATCTGGTTGGCCTTGCTGTCGGCGACGAAGAGGTCGCCGTTCGGCGCCATGCGCACGACACGCGGATTGTCGATGCCGGAGGCAATCAACTCTACCGAAAAGCCCGGCGGCAGAATTGGCTTGGCGCCTTCGGGACGATCGGCCAGACCGGCGCCTTTGGACGCGGATTCGGTGAGGTAAGGGGCCTGCATATCATCAGGCCTGATCAGTCGGCGCACGCCCGGCCTGTCGGCCTTCCAGTCGCCGAAGGCGGCTTTGCCTTCCAACAACGGCTGTTCCGCCTGTTGCGCGAAGCTGCTGGGGACGACAAACAGAGTGGCGACAAATGCCGCCAGACCGACACGTCGGATCATGGCATTCTCCGGTTCACCTTGACCAGCGAAACGGGCAGACCCGCCAGCTTGTTCCGAGCAGGGCCTCGGCACACGGGGATTTGAAGGATCGCCGGTTCAGGTCCCGGCAGCGTAGAAATCGTCGTCGAGACGCTTTTCCAGTTCAACGAGATCGGCCGGCAGCGGCAGGCCCATGGCGCGCAGCTCCCTCAGCTTTTCGCGCAGCTGTTCCTGCACCTCATGCTGGTCCTCGGGCTGGTTGATCATTTCCTCGAGCAGCAGGCTGATCTGGGCCTTCAATGATTCCAGCGCCATTCTTTTTCTCCTCGGCAGCCTGTTCGTTCCAAGGTGTGTTGAGATTCGGGTCAGGCCGCGCCGAAAATGGTGGTTTCCGAGAACCGGAGCGGAGCGTACTTTTGGGTACGTGAGCACCGGAAGCGCAGGAACCCGCCATTTGCAGGCCGGTCTCACCCGAATATCGATACACCTAGCGCAGCATGCGCGAAATGAGCTGCGCCGTATAGTCGACCATCGGCACTATGCGGGCGTAGTTCAGGCGCGTCGGGCCGATGACGCCGAGCGCGCCGACGACGCGGGCGTCCTTGTCGCGATAGGGCGCGACGACCAGCGACGAGCCGGACAGCGAAAAGAGCTTGTTTTCCGAGCCGATGAAGATGCGCACGCCAGGCCCTTCCTCGGCAAGGTCGAGCAGCTGGACCAGCCCGTCCTGCGTCTCCAGGTCCTCGAACAGATGGCGCAGCAACTCGATATCGGCCTGGGCGGTGACGTTTTCCAGCAGATTGGCGCGGCCGCGCACGATGAGGCGCGCCGGCAGGCCGCTGTCGGCGCCTGCCCAGACCGCCAGGCCCTTCTCGACCAGGTCCTGCGACAGCGTGTCGAGGGCGGCCCTGGTCTCTTCCTTGATACGGGCGATCTCGATGCGCGCCTCGGCCAGCGTCCGGCCACGGATATGGGCGTTGAGGAAGTTCGAGGCCTCGTGCAATTGCGAGACGGTGGTGCCGGCGGGCAGGTCGACGACGCGGTTCTCGACATCGCCGTTCTGCGACACCAGCACGGCCAGCGCCTTGGTCGGCTCGAGCTGGATGAACTCGATATGCTTGAGCGCCACTTCGTTCTTGGCGGCGAGCACCAGGCCGGCGCCGCGCGACATGCCCGACAGCATCTGGCTGGCCTCGGTCAGCATATGCTCCAGCGTCGCGCCCGAGCCGGAGGCCCGCACCTGCGCCTCGATGATGCGGCGCTCCTCGTCGGAAAGGTCGCCAAGCTCCATGAAGGCGTCGACGAAGAAGCGCAGGCCGGTCTGCGTCGGCAAACGTCCGGCCGAGATATGCGGCGCATAGATCAGGCCGAGATGCTCGAGGTCGCTCATCACATTGCGGATGGTCGCCGGCGACAGCGACGAGGGCAGTATGCGCGACAGGCTGCGCGAACCGACCGGCTCGCCATCCCTGAGATAGGAATCGACGATGCGCCGGAAAATGTCGCGCGAACGCATGTCCAGTGACTGGAGCACCGGCGACTGCGACGCGGGATCGACTGCCTTGGTCATTCGGGCCAAAAACCTCCGGTTCAAATATAGACTTAGGCCGTGCCCGCGCAACCCGGTCCATTTTCCTTTGCGCCATGGGCCGCATGCGTCTACAAGCCGCCCACGACCCCGGAAAACCAGAAGAAAGAGGCCTGAATGCGCCCCTCCAAACGCCAAGCCGACGAAATGCGCGCCATCTCCTTCGAGCGCGGCGTCTCCAAACACGCCGAGGGCTCGTGCCTGGTGAAGTTCGGCGACACGCATGTCCTGTGCACGGCGAGCCTGGAGGAAAAGGTGCCGGCCTGGATGCGCAATTCCGGCAAGGGCTGGGTGACGGCCGAATATGGCATGCTGCCGCGCTCGACCGGCGAGCGCATGCGCCGCGAGGCCTCCGCCGGCAAGCAGGGCGGCCGCACGCTGGAGATCCAGCGGCTGATCGGCCGCTCGTTGCGCGCCGTGGTCGATTTGCAGGCGCTGGGCGAGCAGCAGATCACCGTCGACTGCGATGTCATCCAGGCCGATGGCGGCACCCGCACGGCGTCGATCACCGGCGGCTGGGTGGCGCTATACGATTGCCTGCGCTGGATGGAAGCGCGGCAGATGGCCAGCGTCGCCAAGGTGCTGAAGGACCATGTCGCGGCGATTTCCTGCGGCATCCATGACGGCCAGCCGGTCATCGATCTCGACTATCTCGAAGATTCATCGGCCGGGACCGACGCCAATTTCGTCATGACCGGCAAGGGCGGCATCGTCGAGATCCAGGGCACGGCCGAGGGCGAGCCCTTCTCGGAAGACCAGTTCGCCGCGCTGATGGGCCTGGCCAAGAAGGGCATCCAACGCCTGGTCAGCCTGCAGCAGATGGCTGTCGCATAGGCTTTCCATGAGACCTTCCGCCATCCTCGAATCGGCCCTCTACGTCACCGATTTGGCTGCCACGGAAGCCTTCTATCGCGACGTGCTCGGGCTCGAGGTGCTCGGCAAGGTCGAGGGCAGGCATGTGTTCTTCCGCTGCGGTTCCGGAGTGCTGCTGCTCTTCAACGCCGAGGCCACCAAGGTACCGCCGGCGCCCGATGCCAGGCTGAAGGTGCCGCCGCATGGCACGGTCGGCGATGGCCACCTCTGCTTTGCCGCGAGCGCCGACGAGATCGCCGGCTGGCGGCAACATCTCGCGGCGAAGAAGATCGCCATCGAAAGCGAGTTCGAGTGGCCGCAAGGCGGGCGTTCGATCTATATACGCGACCCCTCCGGCAATTCGATCGAATTCGCCGAACCAAGGATCTGGGGCCTCTGATGCATTCGCTCAACGGACAAAAGATCGTCGTCGCCAGCCACAATGAAGGCAAGCTGCGCGAATTCTCCGACCTGATGGCGCCGTTCGGCTTCGAGGCGAAATCCGCCAAGGAGTACGGCCTGCCGGAACCGGACGAGACCGGCACAACCTTCGAGGAGAACGCCTACATCAAGGCCTTTGCCGCCGCCAAGGCGACCGGCCTGCCGGCGCTGTCTGACGATTCCGGCCTCTGCGTCGACGCGCTCGACGGCGCGCCCGGCGTCTACACCGCCAATTGGGCAGAGACGCCGGACGGTTCGCGCGATTTCGGCATGGCCATGCAGCGCACGGAAGTCGCGCTGCAGGAAGTCGGCGCGGTCGATCCGGCGCAGCGCAAAGGCCGCTTCGTCGCTGTCATCTGCCTGGCCTTTCCGGATGGCGATGCCGAGTATTTCCGCGGCGAGGCCGAAGGCACAATGGTGTGGCCGCCACGCGGCACGCTCGGTTTCGGCTATGACCCGGTGTTTCTGCCGGACGGTTTCGAAAAGACTTTCGGCGAAATGAGCGCCGAGGAGAAGCATGGCTGGAAGCCCGGCCAGCCGACGGCCCTGTCGCACCGCGCCCGCGCCTTCCAGAAATTCGCGCGCGCCCGGCTCGGTTCGGCATGATTGGGCACGGCACGACCATGCAGCTCGACCGCGGCCCCGGCTTCGGCGTCTACATCCATTGGCCGTTCTGCGCGGCCAAGTGCCCCTATTGCGACTTCAACAGCCATGTTCGCCACCAGCCCGTCGACCAGGAGCGTTTTGCGCGCGCCTTCGAGACAGAGCTGGCGACGATGCGCGCCCGCACCGGGCCGCGCGAGGTGACCAGCATCTTCCTCGGCGGCGGCACGCCTTCGCTGATGAAGCCGGAAACCGTGGCGACGGTGCTCAACGCGGTGGCGAAGAACTGGACGGTGCCTGAGGGCATCGAGGTGACGCTGGAGGCCAATCCTTCATCGGTCGAGGCCGAGCGCTTTCGCGGCTATCGTGCGGCCGGCGTCAACCGTGTGTCGCTCGGCGTGCAGGCGCTGAACGACAAGGATCTGCGCTTCCTCGGCCGGCTGCACAACGTCGACGAGGCGCTGCACGCCATCGGGCTCGCGCGGGAAATATTCCCCCGCCTCTCGTTCGACCTGATCTATGCGCGGCCGGGCCAGACGCCGGAGGCCTGGCAGGCGGAGCTCGAACAGGCGATCGGCCATGCCGCCGACCATCTGTCGCTCTACCAGCTGACCATCGAGGAAGGCACGCCGTTCCATGCGCTGCATGCGGCCAAGAAATTCACCATTCCGGACAACGACCACGCCGCCGACCTCTACGCGCTGACGCAGGAGGTGACATCGGCGCATGGCTTGCCGGCCTACGAGATATCCAACCACGCCAGGCCGGGTGCCGAGAGCCGGCACAATCTGACCTACTGGCGCTATGGCGAATATGTCGGCGTCGGCCCCGGCGCGCATGGCCGCTTCGTCGAACACGGCCACCGCGTGGTGACGATCGCCGAGCGGATGCCGGAGACCTGGGCCAATCTGGTCGAAGCCAAGGGCCATGGCGTTACCGGCGGCGAGATCCTGACGCGCTCGGAAGAAGCCGACGAGTTCCTGCTGATGGGGCTGCGGCTGGCCGAAGGCATCGACCTTTCCCGCTACGAGGCGTTCTCCGGGCGCGGCCTCTCGAGCACGCGGCTCTCGGTGCTGCAGGGCGAAGGGCTGGTGGCGCCGATCGGCAATGCCCGGCTGCGCGTCACGCCGGCCGGCATGATCGTGCTCGACGCGGTGGTGGCGGATCTGGCGCGGTAAACGCAGAGTGCCAAGTGGCTGGACTGTGATTGGCAATTTATCGGCTCGAGCAAGGATGCTAGACGTTCGGCTTGCTTAGCTGGAAGGCCATTTGCGCCGCATCCAATATGGGGCCTGCCATGAAGTTCCTGATACACGAGACGCTGCGGACATTGAACACGGATGATGTGTTCGAGTTTGGACTAACCGAGATCTTGAGATCTCCAGAACATGACGACCTCTTTGAGGCTCAGGCGATTTTCATCAGGAACGCAAAGGTCACATCCAAGTTAAAATTGACCCACTTGAGCGAATTCAGCGTCGTACTCAGCTTCATAACATATATCGGAAGTAAGCTTCGAGGAATTGCCAAGGATGAGTTGGTCGAGTTTGATCTGAATGGGCTGACGTTTGATCAGTACATCCCTCTAACCAAAACGATACGCGAGATATGGGATGAGTAATTGCCTTCGGCAGAGCACAATTTGGTTTTCCGGCCGAGGCAATAGCCAAACTAACGATCGCAGCCAGTGAAAAACGTCCTTTTTGTCTGCAGCCAGAACCGCTTGCGCAGCCCGACGGCAGAGCAGGTGTTTTCCACGCGCCGGGACATTGAGGTCGCATCAGCCGGCACTAATCATAATGCCGACAACCCGCTGACGCATGAACTGGTCGCCTGGGCCGACATCATCTTCGTCATGGAGAAGACGCACCGCGCCAAACTGCAGAAGAAGTACAAGGCGAGCCTGAAGAAGGCTCGGGTCATCTGCCTCGATATTCCGGACGACTATGAATTCATGGACCCGGAGCTGGTTCGGCTTCTGGAGGCGAAGGTCGCGCGATATCTCGGTTGAAGGACGTGTCCAAGCGTTCGCCACGCCTTCGTCATCCTCGGGCGAGTATCCATGCCGCTACGTCAGCCCGGGGGATGCTGCGGAACGGATTCTGCACCGCAGCGACGCTTTGACGTCACGGCATGGATCCCAGGGTCTGCGCCGCGTCGCTTCGCTCCTTGCTTCGCCTGGGATGACGAAGAGAGAGCTGTTCTCCGCTGATCTTAGTAGGTTTAGGCGTCGTGCTTGAAACGACGCTTGCCGCGATCCTTCTCGGCATGCGCCTCTCCGTTTCGGGCCGGCTTGGCGTCGGCCTTGTCGCGGCGGACGCTGTGCTGGTCGTTCATCGGATGCGGTGGTACGGCTTCTCTGGCGGTTTTCGTTTCAAGGCGGGTGATGAAGATATCGAAGCGATTGGGCATCGTCCGGTCAGTGCTCCGTCGTGCTGTCGGTTTCGGTCTCGATTATGGTCCTCGGCTCGGACAGCAGGCGGCGCAAAAGCCGCTGCCTGACTTCCGCGCTATCGGCATCATTTTGAGCTTTGACCGGCCGGCTTTTGTCTCGCCTCGCGGCAAAGCGCTTGCGCCCGGCATAGTAAGGCTCGAAAGCGTCCTGTATCTTCAGGCTGTCCATCCTGTCCTCCTCCCGAGACGTTTGGACCAACGGTGCTAGAGCATGCTTTGCGCGCCTAAGGCACGCGCGGCGCTCTAGCCGATAAATTCGCCGGGCTTGGTTTCGTTCCCTACTGTGGCAAAGGCATGGCGGTCCGCATTACATCGTCGTCACGTTTTGCAACCGGGCGTGCGCCGTGCCAAACAGGACAAATGCACGCAAGAGGGTACCGGTGACCGGCGACAAACGCAGCTATGTGATCGGGCAGACCGAGATACCGGCGCGGCCACTCGAGCCGGCGCTCTATCTGGTGGCGACGCCGATCGGCAATCTTGCCGACATCACGCTGCGCGCGCTGGAGACGCTGGCCGCCGCCGACATCGTCGCCTGCGAGGACACGCGCGTCTCGCGCGTGCTGCTCGATCGCTACGGCATCCGCCGCCGCACCACCGCCTATCACGAGCACAATGCCGGCGAGGCCGGGCCGAAGCTGATCGCGGCGCTCGAAGCCGGGCAGAGCGTGGCGCTGATCTCGGACGCCGGTACGCCGCTGATCTCCGATCCCGGCTACCGGCTGGTCGGCGAGGCGCTGGACCGCGGCCTCCGCGTCGTGCCGATCCCCGGGCCGTCGGCCGCACTCGCCGCGCTGACGGCGTCCGGCCTGCCGTCCGACGCCTTCCTGTTCGCCGGCTTCTTGCCGGTTAAGACCGGGCAGCGGCTGACGCGGCTGGAGGCGCTGAAAGCCGTGCCGGCGACGCTGATCTTCTTCGAATCGCCGCGCCGGCTGGCCGAGACGCTTGGCGCCATGGTCGCGGCGCTGGGCGGCGCCCGCAAGGCGGCGATCGGCCGCGAGCTGACCAAGACTTTCGAGGAGATGCGGACCGGCACGCTGGAAAAGCTCGCCGATCACTATGCGGCGGCCGACACGCCGAAGGGCGAAATCGTCATCTGTGTCGGCCCGGCCGAGGCCAGGGCCGACGAGCCTGAAGACATCGACAGGCTGCTGCTGTCCCTCGCCGCCGAAATGCCGGCCTCGAAGGCTGCGGCGGAAGCGGCAAAAATGACCGGTGGCCAGAAGCAGGCGCTGTACCGGCGGCTGCTCGAGCTCCGGGATGCCGGTGGAGGCGAGGGTGGCGACTAAGCGCCAGGCTCTTCACCGCCGGCAGGCCTATCGACGCGGCCATCGCGGCGAATGGCTGGCGGCGGCGGCACTGATGCTGAAAGGCTACCGGATCCTCGCCCGCCGACATCGCACCAAACTCGGCGAGATCGACCTGATCGCCCGGCGCGGTGACCTGGTGCTGTTCGTCGAGGTCAAGGCACGCCGCTCGCTGATGGAGGCGATGGAGGCGATCGCCCACAGTTCCGAGCGCCGCATCGAGGGCGCGGCCGACCTCTGGCTGTCGCGCCAGCCCGATTATGGAAAACTGTCGGTGCGCTTCGACATGGTGGCGGTGCTGCCCTGGCGCTGGCCGGTGCATGTCGAGAATGCGTTTTACGGGCGGAACTAGGGGAGGCCGCTGTTACCTTCGTCATCCTGGGGCGAAGCAGGAGCGAAGCGACGTCGCGGAGACCCCAGGATCCATGCCGTGACCTGGAAGCGCTTCTGCGGTGCAGAACCTGAAGGACGTCCCACCTGCGATGGCGAGCCTGGCAAAAGCTATTCTTGACCGTTGCGTTCTTCGGCCCACGTCACGGCATGGATCCTCGGGTCTGCGCTGCGTCGCTACGCTCCTTGCTCCGCCCGTGGATGACGAAGGCATGTGAGCCCTCGTCGCCAGGTTGACGCTCACCCCCAGATCATCAACGCCACCAACCCGAGGCCGCCGACCACCAGCCGCCACCAGCCGAATAGCGAATAGCCGTTGCGCGAGACGTAATCGAGCAGGAAGCGGACGACGATCAGCGCGGTGACGAAGGCGGCGACGAAGCCGACGGCGATGATCGGCAGGTCGGCGCTGCTCAGCACGTTGCGGTTCTTGAACAGGTCGAAGGCGAAGGCGCCGACCATGGTCGGGATGGCGAGGAAGAAGGAGAATTCCGCCGCCGCCCGCTTGTCGACGCCGAGCAGCAGCGCGCCGACGATGGTCGAGCCCGAGCGCGAGGTGCCGGGGATCAGCGA
Source organism: Mesorhizobium sp. LjNodule214 (assembly GCF_964252735.1). NCBI lineage: Bacteria > Pseudomonadati > Pseudomonadota > Alphaproteobacteria > Hyphomicrobiales > Phyllobacteriaceae > Mesorhizobium > Mesorhizobium sp. LjNodule214. The sequence continues at coordinate 765,952 of NZ_CAXUPE020000001.1, read as the reverse complement.
CAGGCACTGGAACAGGCCGATCTGCAGATAGAGCCGGGTCGGAAAACGTTCGACGTCACGGTAGGCGGGCTTGAGGTTCATACGGTCGACCGCCAGCAGCACGACACCGCCGATGATCAGCATGATGCAGATCAGCCGTGGCGATTCGAACAGGATGGTCTTGATGAAATCGTGCGCCAGCGCGCCGATGATGGCCGCCGGCAGGAAGGCGATGAGGATGCCGATGACGAAATGCCGCGTCAGCCTGTCATGCGGCAGGTCGAGCAGCATTTGCCACAGACGGCGGAAATAGACGCTGAGGATGGCCAGGATGGCGCCGAGCTGGATCAGGATCTCGAAGGCCTTGCCGGTCGAGTGGAAGCCGAGAAAATGGCCGGCAAGCAGGATATGGCCGGTCGAGGAGACCGGTATGAACTCGGTCAGGCCCTCCAGAAGACCGAGCAACAGGGCTTCGACGATGGTCTGGCTTTCCATGGCAACCTCGGGATTTGCGGGCGGGCTTGGGAGAAGGGCTTGCTTGTCATGGCGCGGAAGTCCCCCTATAGGTCGCAGCACCCTGACGGTCCGCTTTGCGGGCGGCCAAGACTTACCGGCGCGGCCGGCGATTCGCCAGTGCGCCTTATTATCGCGGGACCATGCTGACGCTCTTCCACCATCCGATGTTCGCCACCTGCCGGTTCGTCCGCCTCGCCTTTGGCGAATATGGCGAGGAGCTGGCGCTGATCGAAGAAAAGCCGTGGACGCGGCGCAAGGAGTTTTTGGCGCTGAACCCGGCCGGAACCTTGCCGATCCTGCTTGCCGAAGGCGACGTGCCGATCGTCGGCGCCATGGTGATCGCCGAATATCTCGACGAGACGCGCGGCGTCCTGAAGCGCGACAAGAGGCTGTTTGCCGAAGACCCGATGGAACGTGCCGAAATCCGGCGGCTGACCGACTGGTATCTCAGCAAGGCCGAAGGTGAAGTCACAAGACACCTGGTGCGCGAGCGCGTGCTGAAGCCGGTGATGCCGGAGACAGCGGGCGGCGGCTCGCCCGATTCGGGCGCGATCCGGGCTGCCCGCGCCAACATCCGCCAGCACATGAAATACACCAACTGGCTGGCCGGCACCCGCCACTGGCTGGCCGGCAACAAGGTGACCTATGCCGACCTCGCGGCGGCGGCGGCGCTGTCGGTGCTCGACTATCTCGGCGAGATCGACTGGCGCGAACACGCAGCGGCGCGCGAATGGTATACGCGGGTGAAATCGCGGCCATCGTTCCGGCCGCTTCTGTCCGACCGGGTGCGCGGCCTGTCGCCGGTGTCACATTATGCGGACCTCGACTTCTGACGCCGTAAAACTGCGCGCGCTGATCGACCGCGAGGCGCAGCGCGCCGGCTTCGATGCCGTCGCCGTCACCACGCCCGACGCGATCCCTCTGGCGCCGGCCCGGCTCGCCGAATTCATCGCCGACGGTTTCCATGGCTCGATGGGCTGGATCGCCGAAACGCTCGAGCGCCGGGGCGAACCGGCGGCGCTGTGGCCCGAGGTGCGCTCGATCGTCGTGCTGGCGATGAATTATGGCCCCGACCGCGATCCGCGCATGCTGCAGTCGAAGCGCGACCGTGGCGCGATCTCCGTCTATGCGCAGAACCGCGACTATCACGAGGTGATGAAGGGCCGGCTGAAGGAGATCGCCGGCAAGATCGTCGCCCGCGCCGGCGGCGACGTGAAAGTGTTCGTCGATACAGCACCGGTGATGGAAAAGCCGCTCGCCGAAGCCGCCGGGCTCGGCTGGCAGGGCAAGCACACCAATCTGGTCAGCCGCGAACACGGCTCGTGGCTGTTTCTCGGTACCATCTTCACGACGGCCGCGCTTGCGCCCGATACGGCGGAGGACGACCATTGCGGTTCCTGCCGCGCCTGCCTCGATGCCTGCCCGACCGATGCCTTCCCGGCGCCCTACCGGCTCGATGCGCGGCGCTGCATTTCTTATCTCACCATCGAGAACAAGGGGCCGATCCCCCTCGAATTCCGCGAGAAGATCGGCAACCGCGTCTATGGCTGCGACGATTGTCTTGCCGCTTGTCCGTGGAACAAGTTCGCCCGCGCCGCGTCAGAGGCGAAGCTTGTCGCCCGCGCGGATCTGCGCGAGCCGCCGCTTGCGGAGCTCTTGCTGCTCGACGACGCTGCTTTTCGCTCGTTCTTTACCGGTTCGCCCATAAAACGCATCGGCCGCGACCGCTTTGTCCGCAACGTGCTGATCGCCGCCGGCAATTCCGGCGATCCTTCGCTGGCCGGTTCGGTGCGCGAATTGCTCGGCGATGCCTCGCCGCTGGTGCGCGGCGCGGCGGTGTGGGCGCTGTCGCGGCTTGTGCCCGAGACCGAGTTCGCCGAACGTGCCGCAGCCGCGGCACAAACCGAACGCGACGAGGCTGTGCGCCGCGAATGGCTTCTGGCGCAGTCAAATCCAATCGAGATGCATGCATGACCGAAAAGCATATCCTCATCTTCGGCGCCGGCTACTCCGGCAAGGCTTTTGCGCGGGCCAACAGCGATGCGGCGCTGATTTTCGGCACCACCCGCTCGCCGGAGAAGTTTGAAGCACTCCGGCAGGCCGGCGTCACGCCGTTGCGCTTCGACGGCGTGCTGACCCCAGAGATCGGCGCGGCCTTGAGGACAACCACCCACCTCATCGTCTCGGTGGCGCCGGAAGAGGTCGGCGATCCCGTGCTGAATGCCGCGCGCCAAGCAATCATGACCATGCCGGCGCTCGAATGGATTGGCTATCTCTCCACCGTCGGCGTCTATGGCGACCATGGCGGCAGCTGGGTGGACGAGACCGCCGAATGCCGGCCCGTGTCCAAACGTTCGGTGATGCGGGTGGCCGCCGAAAAGGATTGGCTGAAGCTCGGCCAGGAGACCGGCCGGCCGGTGGCGATCCTGCGGCTCTCCGGCATTTATGGGCCTGGCCGCAACGCGCTGGTCAACCTGGCCGACGGCACGGCGCGGCGGCTGGTCAAGCTGGGCCAGGTGTTCAACCGCATCCATTGCGACGACATTGCCGGCGCGCTCTGGCATCTCATTGACCACAATCTGGGTGGCATCTTCAACGTCACCGACGATCTACCGGCGCCGCCGCAGGACGTCGTCGCCTATGCCGCCTCGCTGATGGGTATCGAACCGCCGCCGGAAATTCCGTTTGAGACCGCCCAACTTTCGCCCATGGCGCGCTCCTTCTATGGCGAGAACAAGCGTGTCGCCAACACGGCAATCAAGGCGGCGGGCTACAGCTTCCGCTTTCCCGACTACCGGGTGGCGTTCGACCATATGTGGGCCGATGGCAACTGGCGCGAGGGCGAAGCGCGCAGCCCGATGAAGCGCTCGTGATCGAAGCGCCGGTCGTGGTATGATTCGCCATGGTTCGCGGCCCGTTGCGGAGGGGATCGGTTTCATGACGATTTCGATGCGATCATTGCCCGGCAGACGGCCGTTCCTGACGGCGATGATGTCCATCCTTGCCCTCACCGGGCTTGTCGCGGGCGCGCTGACGGCCGAGCCGCGGGCAAAAGACCTGTTCGGCGCCAAGAAGCTGCCGGCGGTGGCGGCGGCGCAGTCCTTCGGCTTCTATTCCAAGGGCTGCTTTGCCGGCGGCGTCGCCATCCCCATGGACGGGCCGACCTGGGAAGTGATGCGGCCGTCGCGCAACCGGCGCTGGGGCCATCCGGCGATGATCGCGCTGGTCGAGAAATTGTCGCGTGACGCTCACGCCGACGGCTGGCCGGGGCTGTTGATCGGCGACATCTCGCAACCGCGTGGCGGCCCGATGCTGACCGGTCATGCCTCGCACCAGATCGGCCTCGACGCCGACATCTGGCTGACGCCGATGCCCAGTCGCCCGCTTTCGACCAGCCAGCGCGAAGAGATGAGCGCCACCCTGATGGTCGATGAGAAGACCCATCTGGTGAAGGACGCGCTGTGGAAGCCGATGCATACGCGGCTCCTCAAGCGCGCCGCCAGCTACCCGGAAGTCGAGCGCATCCTGGTCAATCCCGGCATCAAGAAGAAGCTCTGCGACACCGTCACCGGCGACCGCTCCTGGCTGCGCAAGATCCGGCCGTTCTGGGGCCACGACTACCACTTCCACATGCGTATCGGCTGCCAGCCGGGTTCGCCCAATTGCAAGGGGCAGGAAACGACCCCGGCTGACGACGGCTGCGGCAAGCCGCTGGCCTGGTGGTTCACCGAGGAGCCGTGGCGGCCCAACAAGAACCCGGATGCGCCAAAGGCGCGCGACATCATGACGATGGCGAACCTGCCCAGGCAATGCCAAACCGTGCTCGACGCGCCGGCTCCGGCCTCGGCGGAAGCCGCCACCTATCATAGTGGCGGCGCGCCGATCGCTGTCGCCGCCGAGCCTGCGGAAGCGCTGCCGACGGCAACGACAGTGCCAAGCGACGCGGCGGCGCTGCCCGCCTCGGCAAGCGCGTTCGCGCCGACACCCGAGATCGGCATCCCACTGCCGCGACCGCGGCCGGGAAACTGACGCGGAAGCGGCTTTCCCTTTCCGAAGTCATGCGCTAGTCACGAGAAACAGCGGCGGACTGCCGGAATAGGGACGACCAAGAGCCATGCAAGGTGACGACGAGACAGCGCTGCGGTTTCCGGTCCTGATCGGCGACATCGGCGGCACCAATGCGCGCTTTTCGATCGTGCTCGACGCGAATTCGGAAGCGACCGAACCGCAGATCGTCCAGACGGCCAATTTCAACACGATCGACGAGGCGATCCAGGCGGCGGTGCTCGACCGCTCCTCGATCCGGCCCAATTCGGCGGTGCTGGCGGTGGCCGGTCCGGTCGACGGCGACGAGATCGAGCTGACCAACTGTCCTTGGGTGGTCAAGCCAAGGAAAATGTTCGCCAATCTTGGCCTCAGCGACATCGTCGTGCTCAACGATTTCGAGGCGCAGGCACTGGCCGTGGTCGCGCTCGGCGAAGAGCATATGGAAAAGATCGGCGGCGGCACGCCGGAACCGAATGCCGGCCGCGTCGTGCTCGGTCCCGGCACCGGGCTTGGCGTCGCCGGGCTGATCCATGCGCTGAACCACTGGATTCCGGTGCCCGGCGAAGGCGGCCACATGGACATCGGGCCGCGCTCGCCGCGCGATTTCCAGGTTTTCCCGCATATCGAGAGGCTGGAAGGCCGCATCTCCGGCGAACAGATCCTGTGCGGGCGCGGCCTGGTCAATCTCTATCGCGCCGTGGCCAAGGCCGACGGCAAGCCGGCGCCCTTCACCACGCCGGCGGAAATCACCGCCGCGGCATTGGCGAAAACGGATCCGGTGGCCGAAGAGGCGCTGTCGATGTTCGTCACTTGCCTCGGCCGCACCGCCGGGGATCTGGCGCTGGTGTTCATGAGCCGCGGCGGCGTTTTCCTCACTGGCGGCATCGCGCAAAAGATCGTGCCGGCGCTGAAAGCCGGCAATTTCCGCGCCGCCTTCGAGGACAAGGCGCCGCACAGCGAGCTGATGCGCGCCATGCCGGTCTATGTCATTACGCACCCGCTGGCGGCGCTTCTCGGGCTGGCCGCCTACGCCCGAAACCCGTCGCTGTTCGGCGTCCAGACGGCTGGACGGCGCTGGCGCGCATAAGGATCGCGCCGCCCCGCGACGAAGTTTCGCCATAGGCAAGCCGCAGACAGGGCGCTAAGAGGGGTGCCGATTCCAGCCTTGCGGCATGACCAGACGACGGACCCACGGAACGCCAGCGACTTGAACCAATCATCCCAACACCATGCGAGAGCTCGGCCGGGCGAGGTCGTGGCGGTCATTCGCCGCATTCTCGAAGAGAACGGCCGCGACTATCGGTGGTCGTACGTCTTCACGATACTCTGCCTGCTGACCGTGTCGGCGACGACGGCCCTCTCCGCCTGGATCATGAGCCCGGTCGTCAATCAGATCTTCTATGAACGGCGCGGCGATCTGATCCCATGGATCTGCGCCGCACTGCTGGGGGCTTTCATCCTGCGCGGACTTGCCGGCTACGGCCAGGCGGTGACGATGGCCAGGATCGGCAACAATCTGGTGGCGCGCTACCAGCAGCGCATCTTCAACCATCTGATGAAGCTCGGCGTCAGCTTCTTCAACGACACCCGTTCCGGTCGGCTGGCGGCGCAGGTCAACGAGAACGTCAACGGCATTCGCGATCTGCTGTCGATGACGATAACGTCGACCGCGCGCGATGCTGTCTCGCTGGTCGCTCTGGTCGGCGTCATGATCTACCAGGATCCGGTGCTTTCGCTCAGCTCCCTGCTGATCGGACCGCCGCTGATCTACACCGTGACCTACCTGATGCGACGGGTTCGGCGCATCACCCGTGAATCGGTGCAGATCAATTCGCGGCTGATCGGCGCCATGCAGGAAGCCACGCAAGGCATCGCCATCGTCAAGGCCTTCACAATGGAGGACGAGCTGTCGCGTCGCATCAGCAAGCTCGCCGACGATGCGCAACAGCGGTCAAACAAGATCGCGCGCGTTTCGGAACGGCTCACGCCGATCTCCGAACTGCTGGCAGGTTTGGCCTTTGCCAGCGTCATCGCCTATTCCGGCTACCGGGCGACCGTTCTCGGCCAGCCGCCGGGCGCGGTGTTTTCCTTCATCACGGCGCTGACGCTCGCCTATGATCCGGCGCGGCGGCTGGCGCGCATGCAGGTCGGCATGGAACGCGCTCTGGTCAATGCGCGCATGATCTATGAGCTTCTCGACATCCTGCCGCAGCAGGGCGATACGTCGGGCGCGGTCGAAGCCAGGATCACCACCGGCGAGGTGCACTTCAACAACGTCTCGTTCGGCTATGTGCCGGAAACGCCGGTGCTGCAGGAGCTGAGCTTCATCGCCCAGGCCGGCAAGATGACGGCCATTGTCGGCGCCTCGGGTGCCGGCAAATCGACGCTGGTCGCGTTGCTGCAGCGCTTCTACGATGTCGGCCAAGGCACCATCACGATCGACGGCCAGGACATCTCAAAGGTGACCAAGAAGTCGCTGCGCGGCTCGATCGCCTATGTCTCGCAGGCGCCCTATCTGTTCGAGGGCACCATCCGCGATAACATCCGCTATGGGCGGCCCTCCGCCAGCGATGCCGAGATCGAGCAGGCGGCAATGCAGGCCGCGGCCGACGAATTCATCCGCCAGCAGCCGGAGGGCTATGACACCCCCGTCGGCGAAAATGGCGTGACGCTGTCCGGCGGCCAGCGCCAGCGCGTGTCGATCGCCCGCGCCATCGTGCGGAATGCGCCGATCCTGCTGCTCGATGAGGCGACCTCGGCGCTCGACAACGAGGCCGAAGCGCGCGTCCAGGAAGCGCTGACCCATGTCATGGAAGGGCGCACCACCATCGTCATCGCGCACCGGCTGTCGACGGTCGTCAATGCCGACCACATCATCGTGCTGGAAGAGGGCAGGCTGGTCGAGGAAGGCACGCATGCGGCGCTGATGGCCGATCCACACAGCGTCTATGCCCGCTTCCACAGGGTGCAGGGCAAGAAGGGGCTGGGGCTTGTCGACGACGCCAAGCCAATCCAAACTCCGCTGCCGCGCAGCCGCGCGAAGAAGGTGGTCGGGAGGACAGCATGAGCGATATGGGCCTGGTGGTGGTGGGCGCGGCCGGCCGCATGGGCCAGACGCTGATCCGCGCCATCCATACGATGCCGGGCGCGCGCGTCGCCGGCGCGGTCGAGCGGTCGGGTTCGCCCTATCTCGGCAAGGATGCCGGAGAGCTCGCGGGCATCGGCATCATCAACGTGCCGATAGTCGACGACCCGCTGCCGGCCTTCGCCAAGGCCGACGGCGTGCTCGACTTCACCGCACCGGCCGCGACTGTCGAATTCGCCGGCTACGCGGCGCAGGCGCGCATTGCCCATGTCATCGGCACTACCGGCTGCTCGGCCGACGACGATGCCGCGATCGCGGCGGCGGCGCGCCATGCGACGATCGTCAAGTCCGGCAATATGAGCCTCGGCGTCAACCTGCTGGCGGTGCTGGTGGAACAGGCCGCAAAGGCGCTCGACGCCGAGGATTTCGACATCGAGATCCTGGAAATGCACCACCGCCACAAGGTCGACGCCCCGTCCGGTACCGCACTGCTGCTCGGCGAAGCGGCGGCGCAAGGCCGCGGCATTCCGCTCGCCGGCAACGATGTTCGCGTGCGCGACGGCCATACCGGCGTGCGCAAGACGGGCTCGATCGGCTTCGCGACGCTGCGCGGCGGCTCGGTGGTCGGCGATCATTCGGTGGTGCTGGCCGGCACCGGCGAGCGCATCACGCTTGCGCACCATGCCGAGGACCGGGCGATCTTTGCCCGCGGCGCGGTCAAGGCGGCGCTTTGGGCGCGCGGCAAGAAGCCCGGACTGTATTCGATGCGGGACGTGCTCGGGCTCGCCTGAGGCGTTTCAATCCTCTCAAACTCGCCTCTTAAACTCGAAGGAGCAAACATGTCGGGAACTCTCGTGCTCGTGCGCCATGGCCAGAGCGAATGGAACCTGAAGAACCTGTTCACCGGCTGGCGCGACGTCGACCTGACCGAGCAGGGCCACAAGGAGGCCAAGGAAGCAGGTGCGAAGCTTGAGGCGCGCGGCCTGAAATTCGACATCGCCTTCACCTCGGCGCTGATCAGGGCGCAGAAGACCTGCCAGCACATTCTCGACGCGGTTGGCCAGAGCGAGCTGAAGACGATCCGCGACCAGGCGCTGAACGAGCGCGACTATGGCGACCTCTCCGGCCTCAACAAGGACGATGCGCGCAAGAAGTGGGGCGAGGAGCAGGTGCACGTCTGGCGCCGTTCCTACGACGTCTCGCCGCCCGGCGGCGAAAGCCTGAAGGACACCGGGGCGCGGGTCTGGCCTTACTATTTGCACGATCTGCAACCGCATGTGCTGCGCGGCGAAACCGTGCTGGTCGCGGCACACGGCAATTCGCTGCGCGCGCTGATCATGGCGCTGGACGGCAAGAGCGGCGAGGAGATCGTCAAGCTGGAACTCGGCACCGGCGTGCCGGTGATCTACAAGCTCAACGCCGATTCCACCGTGGCGTCGAAGGAAGTGCTGGAAGGCTGAGCCGGCAACAGGTTGGGCCGCTTGAAAAAAGCGCGTTGACACCCGTCGCTTGCCCGCTTACATGAGCCCGCACCAGCCCAGATGGCGGAATTGGTAGACGCGCACGGTTCAGGTCCGTGTTCCGCAAGGAGTGGAGGTTCGAGTCCTCTTCTGGGCACCATTTTTCCCGACTACCAACGGGATCAACACGTTAAGCGGATCGCAGGGACGTCGGAGCGGGTCAATGGGTCTCGATTTCGTTGTCTTCAAGCAGCTCGCTTCTTTAAAGGCGGAGTACGGCGCCGATTTGTCGCTGGCCGACGAGGAAACGGGTGAGGTCGACCTGGAGTCGCTGCGCCTGGATGACCCTTGGGCAGCGGCTGTGGCGCTCGATCATCGTGTTGGAAACATCAACACGGTCTACTATCTTCGAGATCTCGTTGCCGACATTCTGATGGATCCCGACTCCGTGCTGCAAACTCAGGTGCTCTACTCCGGCAGCCATGTAGGAGACGTGATCAAGGCGTCTGCTTTCGGCCAGCTCCGCAAGGAGCTCGATGCTCTTCGTTCCGTCGACACCCCTGTGATCGTAGAGTTCGTCGCAGGGCTCGATGCCCTGATTGCGTGCGCCGAGCGAGAGGGCAACCCGATCGTCTTCTCTTGAGGTGACGGTGCGACCTGCCCTCGCGGCTAGCTCCTCAATAAACCGCTTCAAACCCAACGACCACGGCGCTACGGTCCAGGCCATGGCTCAATCCACCAGCCCGATCACCATCACCCGTCGCGACCAGATGTTTCCCATCCTGGCCGAGGCGGACATCGAGCGCATGCGCCGGTTCGGCGAGGCCAGTGCCTACGCCGCCGGCGAACACATCGTCACGGCCGGCGAGGTGGCGCCCGGCCTGATCGTCGTCCTGTCGGGGACGGTTGATATCACCCAGGATGCCGGGCTTGGCCGGCGCGAGACGATCGTCACCCACGGTGCGGGCAACTTCATCGGCGAATTGGCGCAGCTTTCGAGCCGCCCGTCGCTGGTCAATGCCGAGGCCACCCAGCCGGTCGAGGCCTTCGTCATCCCCTCGCAGCGGCTGCGCGACCTGATGGTGCAGGAGGCCAATCTCGGCGAGCGCATTATGCGGGCGCTGATCCTGCGCCGGGTCGGACTGCTGGAAAGCGGCACGAGCGGGCCGGTCATCATCGGACCCGCCGGCAATGGCGACACATTGCGGCTGCAGGGTTTTCTGGCCCGCAGCGGCCAGCCGCACCGTGCGCTCGATTCCGACGCCGATCCGTGCGCGAAAACCCTGATCGAGCGCTTTCATGTCGACCCGCATCACCTGCCGATCGTGCTCTGTCCGAACGGCAAGCTGCTGCTCAATCCAGGCGAGGGCGAACTCGCCCGCTGCATCGGCCTGCTGCGGCCGATTGACACCACAAAAGTCTATGACGTGGCCATTGTCGGCGCGGGACCAGCGGGGCTGGCGGCCGCGGTCTATGCGGCCTCCGAAGGCCTGTCGACGATCGTGCTCGATTGCCGCGCCTTCGGCGGCCAGGCCGGCGCCTCCGCGCGCATCGAAAACTATCTCGGCTTCCCGACCGGCATCTCGGGAATGGCGCTGATGGCGCGCGCCTACAACCAGGCGCAGAAGTTCGGGGTCGAGATGGTCATCCCCGACGAAGCCAGGCTGCTCAGCGCCGCTGCCGGCGGCTACACGCTCGATGTCGGCGACGGCGAAACCGTGCGGGCGCGCACCGTGGTGATCGCGAGCGGCGCGCGCTACCGCCGCCTCGATGTCGCCAACCTGGCGCAATTCGAGGGGACATCCGTGCATTATTGGGCCTCGCCGATCGAAGCGCGGCTGTGCGGCGGCCAGGAGGTGGCGCTGGTCGGCGCCGGCAATTCGGCCGGTCAAGCGGCAGTCTATCTGGCCAGCCAAGTGCGCAAGGTCGCGCTGCTGGCGCGCCGCGGCAGTCTCGATGCGACCATGTCGCGCTACCTGGTCGAGCGCATCAAGGCGCAGCCGAACATCGAGGTGCTGACCGAGACGGAGATCGAGGCGCTGGAAGGCCATGAGGGCAGTCTCGATCAGGTGCGCTGGCGCAACCGGGCCACCGGCGAAGAAACGACGCGCCCCATCCGCCATCTCTTCCTGTTCATCGGCGCCGACCCCAACACCGACTGGCTGGCGCAATGCAATGTGGCGCTGGACGCCAGGGGTTTCGTGTGCACCGGACCGGACCTTGCACCGGCGCATGGCCTGATGGAGACGAGCCGCAGCGGGGTGTTCGCCATCGGCGACGTGCGCTCCGGCTCGGTCAAGCGGGTGGCCGCCGCCGTCGGCGAAGGCGCCCAGGTGGTGGCGGCATTGCACGCCTATCTCGCGCGCGGCGACGCCGTCGCGCCTCAAGCGGCCAGGAGACAGTGATGGCGGACGAATGCAGACATGCGAGCGACATCCAGGACGTGACGCCGAGCGCGCTCGGCTGCGAGGAATGCCTGAAGAGCGGCTCGTGGTGGGTGCATCTGCGGCTCTGCCGCACCTGCGGCCATGTCGGTTGCTGCGACGACTCGCCCAATCGCCACGCCACCAAGCATTTTCACGCCACGAGCCATCCGATCATCGAAGGCTACGACCCGCCGGAAGGCTGGGCCTGGTGCTATGTCGACGAGGTTTTTCTCGACCTCGGCGATCGCACCACACCGCAGAACGGCCCAATCCCGCGCTTTTATTGAGTTTGCATTCGCCGGGGCGGTTTCGTGCCGACAGGCGCTCTGCGCCGGCCGTTGCGCCGTTTATCGCACGGAGCCGGTGACGGTGCGGTCGATGGCATCGGGAACGGTTTTGCGTTGGTTGCCGGCAAGTGCCGCTATGATCAGCAGGCTGGCGACGACCGGCACGAACAGGATGGCGACGCGGGCCTGCACATGAAAAATGGCGCGCCATTCGCTGCGCTTGTCTGGGCTGTCGCTCATCGTACTCACTCTGTCATGCCCCCCAGGGCGGGACATAGCCGCGAACGGTTAAGCAAAGACTTCCGATTCGTTAATCCGCGGATTTCGAACCCCTCGCCGCTGGCGATCAGCTGGCCGGCAACCCGAACAGCCTGCCGCCTGCGGGTACGACGTCGTCAATCCCCGCAAGCCGCAAACAATGCCAGGCCATGGCATGGTTGCTGGAGGTGACGGGGATGCCGATGCGCTCCTCGAGGCCGGCCACCGCTTCGGCGACGCGCAGGCTGGTGCAGGAGATGAAGATCGCCTCCACCCCCGGTGCCGCCGCCATTTTTTCCGCCGCGGCCTCGATCGAGGCGAGCGAGATACGGGCGGCCTCGCGGTCGTCCTGCCGGTCGAAGGTGGCGACGGCCGCTATGTCGAGGCCACGGCCGGTGAAATAGGCGACGAGGCCTTCGTTGATGCGGGGTGAATAGGGCGTCAGCAGGCCGATACCCTTGACGCCAAGCGCCTTGAAGGCGGCAAGTGCCCCGGTGACCGGCGTGGTGCAGGCGACACCGGGCCGCGCCTTCCGGATCTCGGCGAACACCGCCTCCTCGCCGAGCGTCATCGTCGCCGAGGTGCAGCCGAAGCCAACGACGTCGAGCGGGATGCTGGGCAGGATGAGGTCGACGCATGGCGCGATCCTCGGGCCGATGGCGCGCAGCGTGTCCGGCGTGATGTCGTGGTCGTTGAAGACGCGGGCCTCGTAGAAGGCGACGCCGGGAATGCGCACCAGGGCGCGGAATTCATGTTCCAGCGTCTGGTCGGTGGCCAGGATGGCAAGGCCGATCGCGGCGCGTGAGGCGAGGCCGCCGTCGAGCTCCGACGGCAGAACGCCGAGATCGATCGGTCCGGAAGAGGGAAGGCGGGCGGCGGCAAGGCGGGCGGACATGGCGTACCCTTTCATCGTCACTTCTGATCCCAGGGACGGGCCGGGATCATGCTCTCAGTTCAAAAGTCCGTCCATGGAAATGGCCGGCGTGCGACCGGCGACCAGATCGGCGGTGATGCGGGCCGAACCGTGCGACATGGTCCAGCCGATATGGCCATGCCCGGTGTTGAGGTAGAGGTTGCGCAGGCGCTGCCGCCCGAAGGCGGGCAGATTGTTCGGCGTCATCGGCCGCAGCCCCGCCCACATTTCGGCGCGGTCGTAATCGGCGCCTTCGGGATAGAGTTCTTCGGTCACGCCTTTCATGAAGGCGAAATCGGCGGGCTTGTGGCTGGTGTCGTAGCCGGCGAACTCCGCCGTGGCGGTGACGCGGATGCGGTCGCCGAAGCGCGAGATGGCGACCAGATTGTGCTCGTCGACGGAAGCAATCGTCGGCGGCTGCGGCCGGTTGCCGACGGGAATGGTCAGCGAATAGCCCTTGATCGGATAGATCGGCAGGCTGATGCCGATCGTCCTGGCAAGCACCGGACTGTAGGAGCCGAGCGCCAGCACATAGGCGTCACCCTTGAACGGCCCCTTGTCGGTCAGCACCTGGGCAACCCCGTCGCCCGATGTCTCGATGCCGGTGATGGTCGTGCCGGTATGGATAGCGCCGCCGCGCTCGACGACTTTCGCCGCCAGCGCCCTGGTGAATTTCGCCGGATCGCCGGTCTCGTCGGTCGGGCAATAGATGCCGCCGGCGATCTTCTCCTTCGCGGAGGCCAGTGATGGATCGAGTGCGACGACGCCGTCGCGGTCGAGCACTTTTATCACCTGCCCATCGGACTCGAGCAGCTTCATATGCTCGACACCCTTGTCGAGCGCCTGCTGGCTGCGGTGGAAATAGAGGATGCCGCGGTCGTTGCGGTCGTAGTCGATGGCCTCGTCGGCGACGACCTCGCGCAGGACGGACTGCGAATAGGCGGCGAGCCGGTGCTTGAGCAGCGTGTTGCGCCGCGCCTTCTCGGCCGTGCATTCCAACAGGAATAGCCACGACCAGCTGTAGAGCCTGGGATCGGCCGAAATCTTGAAGCGCAGCGCCTGGTCCTTCAGCACCAGCGATTTCAGCAGGATCATCGGCGCCCTGGGCGACGACCAGACGAAGGAATGTCCCGGCGCGATCATGCCGGCATTGCCCCAGCTGGTCTCAGCAGCGACTTGGTGCTGGCGCTCGAGGAGCACGACCTCGTGCCCGTCCTTCTGCAGCTGATAGGCAGTGGTGACGCCAACGACGCCGCCACCCAGCACGATCACGCGCATGACGCCTCCGGAGATCGCAAAGTCGGCACACTTTAGAGTGGAATCCGAAATTGCAAAGTCCGGACTTATGGGCCAGGGCCAGGAGTCGCTTAGGCCCGCAGCGCCTGATCCAGGTCCGCAATCAGATCATCCCCATCCTCGATACCGGCGGAGAGCCTGACCAGCGAATCGGAGATGCCGATGGCGCCGCGCTTTTCGGCGGGGATCGAGCCGTGGGTCATCAGCGCCGGGTGCTCGATCAGGCTTTCGACGCCGCCGAGGCTTTCGGCCAGCGTGAACAGTTGCGTGCGCTCGAGGAAGCGTTTGGTGCCGGCAAGGTCGCGGTCGAGCTCGACCGAGATCATGCCGCCGAAGGCATGCATCTGGCGTTTCGCGATCTCATGCTGCGGATGGCTGGCGAGGCCGGGATAGATGACGCGGCGCACGTCGGCGCGGCCTTCCAGCCATTGCGCGATCTTCAAACCATTCGAGGAATGGCGCTCCATCCGCAGCGCCAGCGTCTTGATGCCGCGCAGCGCCAGAAAGCTGTCGAACGGGCCGGAAATGGCGCCGATGGCGTTTTGGAGGAATTTCAGCCGGTCGGCCAGGTCCTTGTTGTCACCGACGATCGCCACGCCGCCGACCATGTCGGAATGGCCGTTGAGGTACTTCGTCGTCGAGTGGACGACGATGTCGATGCCAAGCTCCAGAGGCCGCTGCAGATAGGGGCTGCAGAAAGTGTTGTCGGCGACGGAGAGCAGGCCCTTCCGTTTCGCCAGGGCGGCAACACCTTCGAGATCGACGACGCGCAGCAGCGGGTTGGTCGGCGTCTCGACCCAGAGCAGTTTTGTCTCCGGGCGGATCGCGGCCTCGACCGCGCCGAGATCGGTGAAGTCGGCGAAAGAGACCTGGAGGCCCGCCGAGCGCTTGCGCACCCGCTCCAGCAAACGGAAGGTGCCACCATAGATGTCGTCGGTGGCGACGATGTGGGCGCCGGAATCGAGCAGCTCCAGCACGGTCGAGATCGAGGCCAGGCCGGAGGCGAAGGCGAAGGCGGCGGTGCCGCTTTCGAGATCGGCCACCGCGCGCTCGAAGGCGAAGCGGGTCGGGTTCTGGCTGCGGGCGTACTCAAAACCCTTGTGCACGCCGGGCGACTGCTGGCCGTAGGTGGAGGTGGCGTAGATCGGCACCATCACCGCGCCGGTCAGCGGATCATGGCTCTGGCCGCCATGGATGGTGCGCGTCGAAAAGGCCAGACGGTTCTTGCCTTGTGCGTTGATGGTCATCGTGCGCGCCTCAAATGGTTGATCAGGTCGATGCGGGTTATCAGGCCGACGAACTCGTCGCCGTCGAAGATGATGGCAACTTCGTTGCGGTCGAAGACCGGCAACAGCGCATCGAGCGTCTGGCTGGCCTGCAGTGTGTGCAAGCTGGAGGTCATGGCGGTGCGGACCGGCGCGTTGAAACGCTCCCAGCGGCCGTCATAGGGGCCGTCGACCTTGGCCAGGATATCGCTTTCATCGACGATGCCGACGAGCTTGCCGTCGTCGAGCACCGGCAGCTGCGAGACATCGGAGCGGCGCATGCGGCCATAGGCGTTGAGCAGGCTTTCGTCCGGACCGATAGAGACCGTATCGCCGGTGCGGTGCGAGCGCATCACCAGGTCGCGCAGATCGCCATGCTGTTCGTGCTCGGCAAGGCCCTGCTCGGCCAGCCAGAAATCGTCGAACACCTTCGACAGATATTTGTTGCCGCTGTCGCAGACGAAGGTGACGACACGCTTGGCTGACGTCTGCTCGCGGCAATAGCGAAGGGCCGCCGACAGCAGCGTGCCGGACGACGAGCCGGCCAAAATGCCTTCCCGGGACAGAAGATCGCGCACCGCCAGCATGCTTTGCTTGTCGGGGATGGAGTAGGCTTTTTTGACCAGCGACAGGTCGGCATTGGGCGGCACAAAGTCCTCGCCGATGCCTTCCACGGTCCAGCTGCCGGCCTCTTCCATCTTGCCGGTCTTGATCAGCGGCGCCAGCACCGAGCCGACCGGATCGGCCAGCACCATCTCGGTCTTCGGCGACACTTTCGCGAAATAGCGGCCAAGCCCGGTCAGCGTGCCGCCGGAGCCGACGCCGACGACCACGGCGTCGATGTCGCCTTCGAGCTGGGCGAAGATTTCGGGGCCGGTGGTGGTCTCATGCGCCAGTGGGTTGGCCGGGTTGGCGAACTGGTTGGCGTAGAAGGCACCGGGCACTTCCGATGCGATCTTCTCTGCCATGTCCTGGTAATATTCCGGATGGCCCTTGCCGACATCGGAGCGCGTCATGCGCACCTCGGCGCCGAGCGCGCGCAGATGCTGGATTTTTTCGCGTGACATCTTGTCGGGCACGACGAGGATGATGCGGTAGCCCTTGGGGATGCCGACCTGGGCAAGGCCGAGTCCGGTATTGCCGGCGGTCGCCTCGACGATGGTGCCGCCGCGCTTGAGCTTGCCCTGTTTCTCGGCGGCGGCGATCATCGACAGCGCGATGCGATCCTTGATCGAGCCGCCGGGGTTCTGGCTTTCGAGCTTGATGAACAGCCGGCACTTGCCGGTATCGAATTTGGTCAGTTCAACGATGGGCGTCTGCCCGATCAGGTCGAGCACCGATGCATAGGGCGGACGCAGGCGGGACGTTGCGCCGTCCGAAGGGGGACTGCCGGGTGCGGCGGTTCTATGCGCGCTCATATCAGAGGCTCCATGGTCAAACCTAGCGTCTTTTCCAGCCGATCGCCGTTGGAAAGAAGATAGACCGTGCCAATCCGACGGCCAGACGGGGAATGAAATTCCACTGCCTTCGGCCCGCATGGTGCCAGGCTGTGCCGAGATTCAGGTCAGGCCGAGTCGAGAGCAGTGGTTTCCGAGAACCGGAGCGGAGCGTACTTAAAGTACGTGAGCACCGGAAGTGCAGGAAGCCGCTGTTCGCAGCCGGCATCACCTGAATATCAGTACAGCCTACCCCAGCAGCTGCTTGCTCAGCCTTGCGCACTGAACGCGGATATCCGGGATGGCGTCGATCTCGAAGAAGGTGCCCCTGGTCAGCGGCCCGACGGCGAGGATCTTGGCCGATACGCTCCCGTCACTGCCGATGATCTCGCAATTGGCCGACACGTCGAGGCCGAGCCGCAGCGGGTCCGGCCGCGCCAGCCCGCGCTCGACCAGCGAGCGCACGACGCTGTTCGAGGTGGTCGAGATGTCCCTGGCGATGCCGGTGCAATCATAGAGGCGGGCGACTTCGAGCGTTTCGAGCGCCTGCGTGTGGCGGGACTGGATCTGCACCGTGAAGGCGTCGTCCGCCTCGATGCCGACGACGCGCCCGGCGACGGGACGGATGCGGCCGGATTGCACCGCGTCGGTGACGCGGGCATGGACCTGGGGCGCCAGGCGATGCCTGTGGATGTCCCACCAGGCCTTGGTGTGCTCGACGAAGCGGCGCTTGGCCGAAGACGGCCAGTTCTGCCAGATCTTCTGGTTGAAGGGCCGCAGACCATCGACGACGTCGCGCCAGTCGATGCCGGCCCGTTGGTTTTCGCGGATCAGGTCGCGGAACCAGCTGACGAAATAGGAAAGCTGGGTGCCGAGCGGGATATCGGCGACATCGAGCTTGATCGGATTGCCCTTGCGGTGCGGCGAAGGCAGCAGGCCGCGCCGGGACACGGCGACGATCTCGCCCTTATGGCCACGTTGCTCGAGCGAGAGAAAAGCATCGACCATGCTGAGGCCGGTGCCTAGCACAAGGACTCGGGCGTCAGGGTCGAGCGCCGTATCGGCTTCCGTCCCCATCCTGATCGCGTGACCCTGGCCGGCGCCGGGCTGCTCGTCATGACCGGTGGCGAGCACGGCGAGATGGGCAACCACGCTGGTGCCGTTGGCCAAAGCCACCTCGACCCCGGAAGCGGTGGGCGAGATCGACAGGCTCTCCTCGCGGATCAGGCGCAAGCGGCCGGTCTCGCGTTCACGGGCCTCGAGTTCATCGAGCAACTCCTTCAGATAGCGGGCATAGAGGCTGCGCGGCGCATAGACCGGCGCCTGCTCCTGACTTGCCAGACCGCGCTCCAGCAGCCAGCGCCAGAAATTGCCTGGATCGTCGGCATAGGCGCTCATGCCGGCCGCGCTGACATTGAGCACATGTGCCGACAGCAGCGTCGAATAGGCCATGCCCTGGCCGAAATGCGGACGCTTCTCGATCAGCGTGACGCGCAAGTCGGGATTGGGCGATTTCAGCAGATGCGCGGCAAGCACGACGCCACTTGCGCCGCCGCCGACGATGATGATCGAGTTTGCGCGCCCGATGGTCATGCGCGCACCGCCTGCCTTGGCGTGTTCAGACCTGGATCTTCGCCACAGCCGTAAGGTCGTCGAGGCCGATATCGCGCATCTCGGCGAGGCTGCGCTGATCCAGCACCTCGGCGATCGCCTGCCGGACCTCCAGCATCAGATGTCGGACTTGGCATGTCGCCTCGTTGCAGTCTTCGCAGCGCTGGTATTGGGTACGGCTGGCGCAAGGGATCGGCGCAAGCGGCCCGTCGAGCACGCGCACGACATGGCCAACCTTGATCTCGTCGGCCGGGCGCGCCAGGCGATAACCACCTTCCTTGCCCTTGCGGCTCTGGACGAAGCCGGCATTGCGCAATTCGCCGAGGATGGCGTCGAGGAATTTCTTCGGGATGTTGTTGCCAGCGGCGATATCGCCGACGAAGGCGAGTTGCCCAACCGGCAATTGCGCGAGATGGACGAGCGCCTTGAGGCCGTACTTGCCCTTTTTGGTGAGCATGAGCCGAACGTTTCTCTGTCCTGCGATGGCATGGCGCCATCGGTTGCGAAACGCTTGGCGTGCCTCCCCGCCGCGTCCAAGCTGTCATGACACATAAATTCTAGTGACATGATATACAAGCCAATTGCTGTTGATTTTGCTTGGTTTTCAAGCCGCTTTAGCGATTTTAGGCCGGGCTTGTGACGCCGAGGGCACAGAAACCCGCCTTGCACGGACAGGAGCCTGCGGCTCGAACCCGATGCCACGAGCGATCGCCGGGATGCAGTGGGTATGGTCGCTCATCGTTCTCAACTCCCTAATGTCGATAAGAATACTATATTTACTCCCGAAGACAGGGAATGGGGTTTCAATTCGGCGTGAGTTTGAAGCATGGATTTGTCGAACGAGGCTTCTCCTGGAAATCTCGGTTCTTGGCAGTCGGTGGCCGCATTCGCTTCGCCATCCCAGGGCGGAGCAGGAGCGAGGCGACGTCGCGGAGACCCTGGGATGACGAAACTCGCAGGCTTCGGCCACCCTGCCACCTACCGCGGCCGCGCCCATCACAGTCGCCCTTTGCGCGGCGCCAGCCTGTCGCCAGTGGCTTTTTTCCACACAACCCGCCTCGCTTGGAAGGATTTAACTCTACAAGAACGATAGAACTAGCGGACTATGAAAAGGCAACCCGAATTCCGCTTTTTCATGGAGCCCATCATGTCGATCATTTCACGACGCATCATCCTGCTCTCGTCAGCGGCACTTGCCGGTGCCGCCTTCCTCGGCCCAGCACAGGCCGACGATCTCAAAATCACCATCGGCTACCAGACCGTGGTCGAACCCTCGAAAGTGCCGCAGGCCGACGGCACCTATGAGAAGGCGACCAAGGCCGCGATCGACTGGCGCAAATTCGATTCCGGCGCCGATGTCATCGCAGCGGTGGCTTCCGGTTCGGTCGATATCGGCTACGTCGGATCGAGCCCGCTGGCAGCCGCGGCCAGCCGCGAGCTGCCGATCCAGACCATCTTCGTCGTCGGCCTGATCGGCGAATCCGAAGCGCTGGTCGCCCGCAACGGCGCGGGTATCGAGAAGATCGCCGACCTTGCCGGCAAGAAGGTGGCGGTGCCGTTCGTCTCGACGACGCATTACAGCCTGCTTGCCGCGCTGAAGCATGAAGGCGTCGATCCGAAGTCGGTCGAGATCCTCAATCTCAGGCCACCGGAGATCGCCGCCGCCTTCGCGCGCGGCGACATCGACGCGGCCTATGTCTGGGATCCGGCGCTCGGTCAGATCAAGACTTCGGGCAAGGTGGTGCTGGATTCCTCGCAGGTTGCTGCCTGGGGCGCGCCGACCTTCGATGCCTGGATCGTGCGCACCGACTTTGCCGAAAAGCACCCGGAAGCGGTGCGCGATTTCGTCAAGGTGACGGGCGCCGCCTATGCCGACTTCCTGGCCAAGCCCGACGCTTGGTCGGTGTCGTCGCCGCAGGCGGCCAAGATCGCCAGGATCACCGGCGCCAAGCTGGAAGAGGTGCCTCAGCTGCTCAAGGGCTATGTCTTCCCGACGCTCGAGGAGCAGGCCTCCGACAAATTCCTCGGCGGCGGCACGGTCAAGGCGATCGAGGCGGCTTCGGCCTTCCTCAAGGAGCAGGGCAAGATCGACGCCGTGCTGCCCGACTACTCGAAATACGTGTCGTCGAAATATGTCAGCGAGGCGCTGGCCTCGAACTGACGCGCGAGGCGTGCTGCCTGCCCGGACCGCTGACGAGGAGCGGTTTCGGGCAGGTGGATTTGTAGAACCTACTGCGAGGGACCATGCCTCAACTCGTGCTTGATAAGGTCTCGGTGCACTACGAAGGCCAGGCAGCGCCAGCCGTCGAGCGTGTCTCGATCAACGTCGCCAAGGGCGATTTCGTCGTGCTGGTCGGCCGCTCCGGCTGCGGCAAGACCTCGTTGCTCAACGTCGCCGCCGGGCTGGTCGAGCCGGCGCGCGGCAGCGCCAGCATCGGCGGCCGGCCGATCACGGCACCTGGCCCGGACCGTGCCGTAGTGTTCCAGAACGATGCGCTGTTCCCGTGGCTGACCGCGCGCGAGAATGTCGCCTTTGCTCTCAGGCTGCGCGGCGTGCCGTCTGGCGAGCGGGCACGCCGCGCTGACGCGATGCTCAAGCTGGTCAAGCTGGACGGCGCCGGCGACAAGCGCATCTGGGAGCTTTCCGGCGGCATGCGCCAGCGCGCCGGCCTGGCCCGCGCGCTCGCCGCCGAACCTGAGTTCCTCTTGCTCGACGAGCCGCTCGGCGCGCTCGACGCCCTGACGCGCGAGCGCATGCAGACGACGCTGCTCGATCTGTGGGCGGCAAGCCGTGTCGGCGTGCTGATGGTCACGCACGGCATCGAGGAAGCGCTGGTGCTGGCCACCCGCATCGTCGTGCTGGCGCCCGGACCGGGGCGGGTGGTGCGGATTTTCGAGACCGGCTTCAGCCGGCGCTACGCATCCGGTGAAGCCATTCGCAGCATCAAGGCCGACCCGGCCTTCGCGGCGGCGCGCGGTGAACTGACCGATGCGATCTTCGAAGGAGAGGCGGCGTGACAATTTCCTCCTACACGGAACGGGCCCTCGCCAAGAGCGAAGAGACCGACACCCTGTCGGTGCCGTGGTCGCGGCCGCGCTCGAAACGGCACGGGATTTCGGCACGCGCGGTCAGCGCCATCACCATCCTGGCGGTGCTGGCGGCATGGGCTCTGTCGGCCCGCCTGCAGCTGGTGTCACCGGTCTTTCTGCCTTCGCCTGTCGCGGTGTGGACCAAGTTCGTCGTCGTCGCCCGCGACGGCTTTGTCGACGCAACACTCGCGCAACACGTCATTACCAGCCTCGGCCGCGTGTTCGCGGCGCTCTTCGTGGCTATCCTCGTCGGCGTTCCGGTCGGGCTGGCCATCGGCATCAGCACCATCGGGCGCGGCATTTTCGATCCGCTGCTCGAATTTCTGCGGCCGATCCCACCGCTCCTATCTGCCGCTGGTCGTCATCTGGTTCGGCATCGGCGAGCCGTCGAAGATCCTGGTGATCACCATTGCCATGCTGGCGCCGGTGGCGCTGTCGACGGCGTCAGGCGTGCGCGGCGTCTCGCAGGAGCGCATCAACGCCGCGCGCGCGCTCGGTGCCAGCCGCTTCCAGCTTGTCCGGCATGTGATCCTGCCCAGCGCGCTGCCGTCGATCCTGACTGGCTTGCGCATCGCGCTCGGCGCTGGCTGGTCGACGCTGGTCGCCGCCGAACTGGTGGCGGCGACGCGCGGGCTCGGCTTCATGATCCAGTCGGCCGCCCAGTTCCTCGTCACCGACGTCGTGGTGATGGGCATACTGGTGATCGCGACAATCGCCTTCGTGCTGGAATTCATCATCCGCCGGGTCGAGCGCCAGCTCGTTCCGTGGGCGGGACGGGAATGATTGGAGAGAATGACGATGACCCATTCCACCACCATGCTGTTCGCCCATTTCGGCAATTGGCTGCTCGCCTGGACCAGGGAGAGCCGGCCGCTTGAACATCAGCCGAGGTCGCCGGCGCCGGTGCAGCTCGACGCCGAGCGCGACCGCCTGCCGCCGCGTGACGAAGGCTTTTACTGGGCCTGGCAATACTGGTCCCAGTGATGAACCTCAGTTGACCTGCCTTTTCCCCCCAAAAGAAACGAGGAGATTCCTGTGAGCAACCCGGCCCCTACCGACCAGATCATTCCTGCGACCGATGCTATTCCGCTAACCGCCCGCGTGGGAGCGGAAATCAGAGGCATTCGCCTTGGTGGAAACCTGTCAGATGCCACCATAGCATCGATCAATCAGCTTCTTTTGAAGCACAAAGTCATCTTCTTCCGTGCTCAGCAGCATCTCGACGATTCCGAGCATGAACTGTTCGCGCGGCGCCTGGGGGATCTTGTGCCTCATCCCACGCAAGGGCCGCTGGCAGGCACCGCTTCCATCCTCAATCTGGATTCGAGCCGCGGCGGGGGCCGCGCGGACCAATGGCACACGGACGTTACATTCGTGGACGCCTATCCGAAGTTCTCCGTCCTTCGCGGCGTCGTCATTCCACCGGCCGGAGGCGATACCATCTGGTCCAACACACATGCCGCATATGAAAGCCTGCCGACACCGCTCAAATTATTGGCAGACAATCTCTGGGCCATTCACAGCAATGCCTACGACTACGCTGCCGTTCGTCCTCGCGCGACGGTCGAGGAAAAGAAACATTTCGAGGAGGTCTTCACCTCGACCATCTACGAAACCGAGCACCCTGTTGTGCGCGTGCATCCGGAAACCGGGGAACGTTCGCTGCTGCTGGGCAACTTCGTCCAGCGCTTTGTCGGCCTATCAAAGAGCGACTCCTCGAAACTCTACGAGTTGTTCCAAACCTATGTGACCACCCCCGAGAATACCGTGCGGTGGCGGTGGCAGGCTGGCGACGTCGCAATCTGGGACAATCGAGCCACCCAGCATTATGCGGTGAATGACTATGGAAGCCAGCACCGGATCATGCGCCGCGCCACCGTCGACGGCGATGTGCCGATCAGCGTCGACGGACGCCGTAGCGTCACTCACGTCAAGGCGGCCAAGCCGGCGGCAAAGGCAGCCTGAAGCCATCGGGCGCCGCCTGTGCAACCGGACATGCGGCGCCGCCCTTGCCGACGGTCATGGTCGTCAGCGTCGGCAAAGGTCGCGCTTCGGTGGCGGGCGGCATCGAGCTTGGCGTCTCAAGGGCAAGGATCGCCAGTTCCATCAGCACCGACCGAGCCCGTGGGCGAACTCGCAGGCCGGCCCAGTCAGATACGCGAGCGGTTTGCCCAACCCAGACCGAGCAGGCCGACCAGCATGGTGACGAGACCGATGTAGAGCCATTGCGACTGGCCGGTCATGAAGCTTCCCGGCACAAGGCCGATGCCTTGCAGCGACCACATCAGGCCGATGGCGAGCACGATCAGCGCCAGCAAATTCCTCATCAACCGCATCGG
Source organism: Mesorhizobium sp. LjNodule214 (assembly GCF_964252735.1). NCBI lineage: Bacteria > Pseudomonadati > Pseudomonadota > Alphaproteobacteria > Hyphomicrobiales > Phyllobacteriaceae > Mesorhizobium > Mesorhizobium sp. LjNodule214. The sequence goes on along the minus strand of NZ_CAXUPE020000001.1, from coordinate 741,944 downwards.
TGGAATTCCCTTTCCAAGTCGATCGTCAACAGCGTCACTGCGGCAATGAAAGAGCCAAAGGAAGCGATCCGATCGCGTCCATCTCTACTTGCTTGTTAACGCTCGATCTTGCCAGAACTGACTGGGAACCAGCGTGATGTTCATCACAGATACGCTGCCCGATGCGGGAAGACTCATGACAAACTGTTTCCTGCCGACTCCAAACGTGTGCTTCCGCCACGGAACCGCCAGATCATTGCCGCATTTCGTGCCTTAATCGTTCCTTAACGGCTGGGGTCTGTCTAAACGGAGCCATTCCCCCAACATGTTGAAAACCAAGCAAACCGCGCTTGTCGCGGTAACGGTAGCGGCTGGCCTGATGGTCGGCGCCTCGGCCTCCTCCGCGGCCGCCCAGTGCGGCCGTGCCTCCTGGTACGCGCTGCACTCCCGCACGGCCTCCGGCGAGCGCATGAACCCCTCGGCGATGACCGCCGCGCACCGCACCTTGCCCTTCGGCACAAAGCTGAAGGTGACCAACAAGAACAATGGCCGCAGCGTCGTCGTGCGCATCAACGATCGCGGTCCGTTCATCAGGGGCCGTGTGCTCGACCTGTCGAAGGGCGCCGCCAGCCAGCTCGGCTTCATCGGCTCGGGTCACACCGCCGTCTGCATGGCGCGCGTGTCTGACGCCACTATCTCCTGAACCATGATCTTTTCCGAAGACTTGGGGATCATGGTCTGCTGTCCGGCGACACGCGCCGGACACATTTCCTACACACTTTGCAACGCACAGTGAGCCGGCTCGGCCATTCAAGGCGGATTTTCAACACCTTGAACGAAAGAAGCATTGGTCACGGCAAGTGACGTATTGCATCGCAGCAATTAGTTGTTAACCTCGCCGCGAGAGATTCAAGGCTCGGCGCTGCTCGTCGTCCCTTCGGTCGTATGCAGCAGCGGGGTTCTTGATGTTCTACCAGCTCTACGAAATGAACCATGCGGCAGTGCAGCCCGCCCGCTTCTATGCCGATGCGGTGCGGATGTTCTACACCAATCCGCTCAACCCGATCTCGCACACGTCCTTTGGCCGCTCGGTCGCGGCGACCGCCGAATTGTTCGAGCGCACCACGCGCCGCTACGGCAAGCCAAAGTTCGAGCTGGCCAAGACCATCGTCGACTGGAAAAGCGTCGACGTCACCGAAAAGACCGTCTGGTCGAAGCCGTTCTGCAAACTGGTCCGTTTCGAGCGCGCGGTCCCCGCCGGACGCAAGCCCGATCCGAAGCTTTTGATCGTGGCGCCGATGTCGGGCCATTACGCGACCCTGCTGCGCGGCACGGTCGAAGCGATGCTGCCGCACGCCGACGTGCACATCACCGACTGGGTCGACGCCCGCATGGTGCCGGTGGCCGACGGCAGCTTCGACCTCGACGACTATATCGACTACATCATCGACATGTTCCATGCGCTCGGCCCAGACACCCATGTCATGGCGGTCTGCCAGCCCTCGGTGCCGGTGCTGGCGGCGGTGGCGTTGATGGAAAAGCGCGGCGACCCCTTCGTGCCCTCGACCATGACGCTGATGGGCGGCCCGATCGACACCCGCCGCAATCCGACAGCGGTCAATTTGCTGGCCGAAGAGAAGGGCATCGGCTGGTTCCGCGACAACGTCATCATGCGGGCGCCCTGGCCGGTTCCGGGTTTTGGCCGCGAGGTCTATCCGGGCTTCCTGCAGCTGTCGGGCTTCATGAGCATGAACCTCGACCGCCACATCATCGCCCACAAGGACTTCTTCATGCATCTGGTGAAGCATGACGGCGACAATGCCGAGAAGCACCGCGATTTCTACGACGAGTACCTGGCGGTGATGGACCTGACGGCGGAATTCTATCTGCAGACCGTCGACACCGTGTTCGTGCGCCACGCCCTGCCCAAGGGCGAAATGATGCATCGCGGCGAGCTGGTCGACACCTCGGCGATCCGCAATGTCGCGCTGTTCACGGTCGAGGGCGAGAATGACGACATCTCCGGCCTCGGCCAGACCCAGGCCGCGCACGATCTGTGCGTCAACATCCCGGCCGACCGGCACGCCCACTACATGCAACCGGCGGTCGGCCATTACGGCGTCTTCAACGGCTCGCGCTTCCGCTCCGAGATCGTGCCGCGCATCGTCGACTTCATCACCAGCTATGGCCGCCAGAACCGCGTTGCCGCAAAGCCGAGGCTGGTGCGCTCCGCCAAGAGCTGACTCTACTAGAAGGTGAGACGTGCAACCGAGCGTCGAAATGGCGGCGCCGGCGTACCGGGATCGTCCTGTTGCACAATCGCCGCTGTCAGGATGGTGAAAGTAACCATGCCATCAATCGGACCACAGTCATAATTGACACGGACTGTAAATCGCTCTTAACGTTTCTTTAACAACAAGGGCGAACGGGGACTATGATTTCCTCACCGATGGCACGGACGCTGCGCTTGTGCGCGGTCGCAGGGCTGGCGATTTCGGGATGCTGGGCGGGACCGGCGTTGGCCGCGGGAGCGATGGCGACCGGCGGGATGACGTCGCAACCGATCGGACATTACGATTTCTGCAAGTCCAACCCGGGCGAATGCTCGATCCGGCCGCGCAGCCTGGCGCCAGCCAGGATGACCGATGCGCTCTGGCGCAAGCTGACCAGCGTCACCGCGAAGGTGAATGCCGCCGTCAAGCCTCTGAGCGACTACGACATCTACGGCAAGGATGAAGTCTGGGCCTATCCGGACAGCGGCTTGGGCGACTGCGAGGATTATGTCCTGGAGAAGCGCCGCGACCTCTATCGCATGGGTATGTCGCTCGCCGATCTGCTGATGACCGTCGTCCGCAAGCCGGACGGCGAGGGCCATGCGGTGCTGACGGTGCGCACCGACAAGGGCGACTACGTCCTCGACAATCTGACCGACAAGGTTCGCTCGTGGGATGAGACCGGCTACCGCTTCCTCAAGCGTCAGGCGATCGACAACACCGGCCGCTGGGTTTCGATCCGCGATGGCCAGCAGGTTTTGGTCGGCGCGGTCCAGTAAGCGCAGGCGCGACGCGTTCGAAGCACGCCGCGTCAAGCGCCCTATGCAGCGCACCCCATAGCTATCGTAGGTCGGCGCCACCCCTCATTGCCCTGCCGGGCATTTCTCCCCGTATAGTGACGGGGAGAAAGACGCCGTCATCGATGTTTTCGCCAATCGTCGACGCTGCAGAATGGGCGCCAACGCGGCGGCCATCACCTTCTCCCCGTCACTATACGGGGAGAAGGTGCCGGCAGGCGGATGAGGGGCAGCGCTGCCCTCGATGGGATGGCCGCGCACCGCATCGCCTCTGATCAGATTTCGCAGTCTCCGTGAACCATTTCCTCCCGGCCGGCGACACACAGCCGTAACCCAACCGTGGAGATTTCAAATGACTGCTTTTCTGCGTAATGCCTTTCTCGCCGCCGTTGCGATGTCGGCCCTGGCCGGGCCTGCTGTGGCCGATCAGACCGTCACCAGCTGCGCCAACACGTCGACCAACGATCTGTGGAGCGGCCGCTGTTGCGGTGCCGGCGACTCGAACTGCCTGGGCGGTGGAAACAATGGCCACGACCATGACCGTGGCGATAATGGCCGTGGAGACAAGGGCGGCCAGGCCGGCAAGAAATGATCTCACGACAGTTGTCCGCCGGCTGTCCGCCGGCGGGCGTCTGTTCAGGCGAAGCGAACGTCGGCGCCAGCGCGGGCGAACTCGCGTCCCTTTTGCGTAAATTGCGTACTACACCCGCCGACCAAGTGCTGCGCGGATCGATGCGGTGATGCGGCGAAGCTCGGCTTCGTCCAGCTTCTCGATGTTTTCGGCCAGAAGATTGGCAAGCTCGGTGGCGGCAGGCGTCAGGCCCGACGTGTCGATCCTGACGCGCGGATGGGAGGCTTCGGCCAGACGGGCAAGCTCCTCGGCATCGTCCCAGATGACGTTGAAATAGCCGATGATCTTCTGGATCAGCGTCCAGGTCGGCGCGCCGCGCCGGCCGTGCTCCAGCGCCGACAGATAGGCGGCGCTGACACCGATGGCCTCGGCCATCGCCTTCTGGCTGAGGCCGCGCTCTTTGCGCAGCGCGCGCAGCTTTTCACCGAACGGGGTCATAGGCCCGGCTTCATGAACGTACCCGCCTAATGCGGACATAGAGGGCGCCCGAGCCGCCATGGTTGCGGGCGGCGTGGTCGTGGCTGGAAACCAGCGGCCGGAAGGCGGGCGTCGACAGCCAGGCCGGCACCGAGCGCCGCAACACGCCGTCGCCGCCCGACGAGGAGCCCTTGCCGGTGATGACCAGCACATAACGGATACCGCCGGCATGCGCCCGATGCAGGAACGAGAACAGCAGCGAATAGGCCTCGTCCTGGGTCAAGCCGTGCAGGTCGACGCGGCCCTCGATCGGCAGCCGGCCCTTCTTCAACCTGTCCAGCGTCGGTTCGTCGAGCGCATGCGAAACATGCTGCGTCTTCGGTTTCTCGGCGACGACCGGACTGCCGACAGCGGGCGCCGGCGCCGGCTTTGGGTCGACAACGATGTCCGGAATGACGACGGCGGCCTTGCCCTTCAGCGGCTTGGCCGTGCGCGCCACCAGGTTCCACAGGACACGGTCGTCCTCGTTCAGCCTGTCGATGCGGCGGGTCATGGCGCCGTCCCCGAAACGAGCGGACGCGGGAGCAGCGCGTAGAAATCGGCGGCATTGCGCACGACGCCGGCGATCTCGCCGGCGGCACCGCCCGAGCCGGCGAACAGGTCGCCGCGGGCCGGACCGGTGATGGCCGAGCCGGTGTCCTGCGCGATCATCAGCCGCCGGAACGGCTTTGCGTCGAAGGCGGTCAGCGACGGCGCGTCGATATGGAAGGGCGTGCCGAATGTGTGGAGCAGCCGGTCGACGGCAATCGAGCGACCCGCCGTCAGCGGCACCTTGGCGGCGGCGATGGGGCCGAGGCTGGCGTCGTCGACCGCCGCTTCGCGGAAGAAGATGTAGGAGCGGTTCTGCCAGAGAATCTCGTCGACGCGATCGGGATGCGCCTTGAGCCAGGCGCGGATCGACTGCATCGTCACCTTTTCCAGCGCAATTTCACCACTCTCGCTCAGGATCATGCCGGGCCCGGTGAAGCGTTGGCCGGACTTGGCGGCATAGGTGACGCGGCAGAGCCGGCCGTCGGTCATCTTCAGCCGCGCCGCGCCCTGGACATGGGCGAAGAAGGCGTCGACCTTGTCGGCAAGCCAGGCGATTTCCAGGCCCTTGCCACCAAGCGCGCCGCGCTCGATCGCACCGCGGTCGAAATATTCGATCGGCCCGTTCCGCGTATCGCGGGCGAAAGCGATATAGGGGTCCATGCCCGCCGGCCGGTTGGCGTCGTCAATATCGACGAGATCGGCGGGGCGCGACAGAAGCGGCACCGAAAACCGTTCGGTCCGTACCGGCGAGGCCTCGACCTCCGGCTCGTAGAAGCCGGTGACGAGGCCGGCGCCGCCATTTTCAGCGTCGATGCGGGCAGGGACGAAGTGACGTTCGAAGAAGCTTCGGGATTCGGATCGATTCGGCGGCGAAACAGCGCGCGCCTCGTCATAGGCCGCGGCGAAGGCGGCGAAATCGACACCGAGCGCGCCGGAGCGATAGGGCTTTGTCAGGACATGGAAGGCCGAACGGCGAAAGGCGGCAAAGGCAGCCAGGTGGTCGTCATCGGCCCAGCCGGGCAGCCGGTCAAAGGATGTTTCGCTGAAAGCCGGAGATAGCGACACGACAGTCCCGCCGCTGGTTCCGGGGTCAGTCTTCTTCTTCGGTGGCGACGAGCTTCCAGTTCGGATCGCGCGAGCGCGTGTCGCGGGCAAAGGTCCAGACGTCCTTGACCTCGGCGACGGTTTCGGGATCGCCGTCGATGACGGTGCCGGCCTTGTCGCGCGTTGCCGAGATCAGCTCGCTGACGATGCGCAGCGTGATATGCGCCTCGCCGCCCTTCATCTCGGCGGCAACGATATCGGCCTTGTCGATGCCGACGAAGGAGGACTGGATCTTCTCCGACTTCGCCTCGCGGTCGCCGATCGCGGCGACGAAGCCATCATAGACCTCGCGCGACAACAGGTTCTTCAGCGTTTTGCGATCACCGTCGGCATAGGCCATGACGATCATCTCATAGGCCATCTTGGCGCCGTCGACGAAGGTCTTCGGATCGAAGGTCTGATCGTTGTCCTTGATGGTCCGCAGGCCCTTGTTGAGGTCGCTGTCGGGCTTGGCGAACGCGTCGATCGCGGCATAGGTGTCGGCGGCCGGTTCTCCGGGCATGCGCTTGCGCGGCAGCGAAACCACATTCTCGGACTTCTGCGCCGCATCCTCGCGGGCCCTGGTCGCCGCATAGGGGTCGAAGGGCGGGCGTTCGCTTCCCGTGCGCCGACCCAGCACGTTGCGCAGCTGGAAAAAGATCACAACCGCCGCAATCAGAAAGAAAATCGTGCCGAAGTCGAAGAAACCCATATCTTCCGCCAATTCAATCCCTGCCCAGGCCGGACCCCGGCCAGCCGAGAGGCCACAGTCGCATAGCGTTCAACATTCAAAGCATATAGAACGCTAGGCGCAATCATTCAAATCAAAGGCAGGCATACCTATCTAACAGCTCCGGTGCCAGCGGCGATTGCGCGCTGGCCGGCAAAACATGGAAATGATCGGCCAAGACTTGCGTATTTCGTTGCTTCCCCTGTTCCTGCTCGCGCTTCCCCTGCTGGAAATTGCCGGTTTTGTCATTGTCGGCAGCCAGATCGGCGCGCTGGCGACGGTCGGCCTGGTGCTGGCTTCGACCATTGCAGGCAGCCTGCTGCTACGCCACCAGGGTTTCGGCGTCATGACACGCGTGCGCGCCGAAATGGATGCCGGGCGCGATCCGAGCCACCAGCTCGCGCATGGCGCCATGATCGTGCTGGCGGCGATCCTTCTGATCATTCCCGGTTTCATCACCGACGTCTTCGCCATCCTGTTGCTGCTGCCGCCGGTGCGCGACCTGGCCTGGCGGATGCTAAAAGGCCGGATCGTGCTGGCGACCAGCTTCAGCGGCAGCGGTTTCCGGACGAGGCCACGCGACAAGGTCATCGATCTCGACGACGGCGATTATACGCGCGCCGACGACTACAACCGAGGCCCGGACCACAATTCCCCCTGGCGCCGGCTTAAGGACGATTAGAGCTGGCACGATCCAGGTCCGGGGACGAGCCGAAGGCGGCAAACCTTGTCTTGTCATGCCGACCATGGTAGCGAACCCCCGGTTTCAATCCGGTCAGCACTGCTGCCCAGGCAAAAGGACAAAGGCTCATGGCCAGCAAAGATGACGCGCCGGTCGGCGCCGCCAATGGCAACAACAATGCAGCGCAGCCGGCACTCAACGTGCTCGCCCAATATGTGAAGGACCTGTCCTTCGAAAGCCCCGGCGCGCCGAATTCGCTGCGCGGCCGCGACAAGGCGCCCGGCATCGCCATCAATGTCAACGTCAACGCCAATCCGCTCTCGGACAAGCAGTTCGACGTCAATTTGACGTTGAACGCCAAGGCGTCGTTCGACCAGGAAGTGCTGTTCAACGTTGAGCTGGTCTATGGCGGCGTGTTCGCCATCAGCGGCTTCCCGCAGGAGCACATGCTGCCGATCCTGTTCATCGAATGCCCGCGGCTGCTGTTCCCGTTCGCTCGGCAGATCATCGCCGAGGCGACCCGCAACGGCGGCTTCCCGCCGCTGATGCTCGACCCAATCGATTTCGCGCAGATGTTCCAGCAGAAGCTGGCCGAGGACCAGGCGGCGTCGAAGGTGAAGGTTAGCTGAGAGCAGCTTTCTCGCGGTTTTGAAAGGCCCGGCTTCGCGCCGGGCTTTTTTGTTGGAGACGTCGAAGGGACAGCGAATCTTCGAGGTTGGCTGAGGCCCTCGCTTCGGCCAACCGCAACGGTTTGCGATTGGAGCAGAACCTAAAATCAGCCCGCCGCCACCCTCAACCACAACGCCTTCTCCCCGAGCGTGGCGACCAACCCGGCATGGGCCGTGCGGTCGGCCTCGGTCAGGCGCGGCGGCAGGGCGATTGGTCTCGCGGCGATGCTGATGTCAATGTCGGCTACGTCACCCGAGCCGTTCACCTGCACCGCCACCGTGTCGAGGATGAGCGCTGCCTGCTTGCCGCCGATGAGCTCGATATAGACCTCGGCCAGCAATTCCGAATCGAGCAGGGCGCCGTGCTTGGTGCGGTGGCCGTTGTCGATGCCGTAGCGGCGGCAGAGCGCATCCAGAGAGTTTGGCCCCATCGGATGCTTGCGGCGCGCCAGCGCCAGCGTATCGACGACGCGGCCGGGATCGATGGCGGGATGGTCGAGCCGGCCGAATTCGAGATTGAGGAAGCCGATATCGAAATTGGCGTTGTGGGCGACGAGCTTGGCGCCGTCGGTGAAGGCCAGCCACTCGTCGGCGATTTCGGAAAAAGTCGGCTTGCCGACGAGGTCGGCGGCGCTGATGCCGTGAACGGCCTGCGCTTCGTGATGGATCGGCCTGCCTTGCGGGTTGATGAATTTATGGAAGGTGCGGCCGGTCGGAAAGCGGTTGACCAGCTCGACGCCGCCAAGCTCGATGACGCGGTCCTCGCGCGAGTCGAGGCCCGTGGTTTCCGTATCGAAGATGATCTCGCGCATCGAATCAGTCCGCTCTAAAGGAGCAGAATCATACACCGGAACAAAATGGCAATGGGCAATGCTGACGGCCTACGCATGATCCCCGAAAATCGGAACCGATTTTCGGAAAGGATCATGCGCAAAATCAAAGTGCTACAGCGTCCTTTGCGCGTCCGATGGACGCGCGGCGCTGTAGTGTCAGGAGCCGTCCCTGCCGGGCTTATCCCCTGTCAGTTCGGCGATGATGGCCCCGACCGCGGCGCGCGCGGCATCGAAACCCTCACCGGTGTCGATGATGAAATCGGCCTGCTTGCGCTTTTCGGCATCGGGAACCTGCTTGGCCAGGATCGCCGCCAGCTTTTCTTCGTTCATGCCGGGCCGCGCCAGCACGCGAGCGCGCTGGATTTCTGGCGGCGCGGTGACGACCACGACCTTGTCGACGCGGTTTCGCCCGCCGGTCTCGAACAAGAGCGGGATATCGAGCACGGCAAGCGGCGCGCCGGCGGCGCGGTGCCTGGCCAGGAAGGCGTCGGCGTCGGCGCGCACTAACGGATGGACGATCGCTTCCAGCATCTTCAGCGCCGCGGCGTCGCCGAGCACGCGTCCGGCGAGCTTCGTGCGGTCGACCACCCCGGCATCGGTTGTGCCGGGAAAGGCCGCCTCGACCAGCGGGGCGGCCTTGCCGGCATAGAGACGATGCACCGTCTCGTCGGAATCATGCACCGGCACGCCGGCCTCGGCGAACATCTTTGCCGTGGTCGACTTGCCCATGCCGATCGATCCGGTGAGGCCGAGCACGATCATCATTTTGCACCGATATCGGCGACGATCAGTTGCCGGAGCTCGGCGGTGACGTCCGGCCTGATGCCGAACCAGCGCTCGAACCCGGGCACGGCCTGGTGCAGCAGCATGCCGAGCCCGTCGACCGTCCTTAGATTTCTCGCGCGCGCCGCGGCAAGCAGCGGCGTCTCCAGCGGCACGTAAACAATGTCGGTGACGATGGCGTGATCGGGCAATCCGGCCGGATCGGCGGCAAGAGCCTCGTTGCCATGCATGCCGAGTGCTGTTGTGTTGATGAGCAGGCCGGCATCGGCCAGCAATTCGCCGGTCGCCTGCTCGCCATGGGCGGAGACCCCCGCGCCGAAGCGGCGAGCCAACTCCTGCGCCCTCGCAAGCGTGCGGTTGACGATGCGGACGTCTTTGATGCCCCGCTCAACCAGTGCATGGATGACGGCACGCGAAGCGCCGCCGGCGCCGAGCACCACGGCCGGACCATGTTCTGCCCAGCCCGGCGCGCGCTGGTCGAGATTGGCGGCGAAGCCATGGCCGTCGGTATTGCCGCCCCACAATGCGCCGTCCTCGAACCACAGCGTGTTGACGGCGCCGATCGCTTCGGCCGCCTCGTCGCGGCGCGCCACCAGCGCGAAGGCGGATTCCTTGTGCGGAATGGTGACGTTGCCGCCGCTATAGCCGTTGTCGCGCAGCGTGCTCAGAAAGGCGGCGAAATCGTCCGGCGCGACGTCGATCGCCCGGTAGCTGCCGTCAATGCCGTATTTTTCCAGCCAATGACCGTGGATCTTCGGCGACCGCGAATGCGCGATCGGATGTCCGGTGACAAAAGCCGTTTTTGCTGCCTCAGCCATCGATGGCTCCGAGCTCGCGCAATTTCGCCAGAACCGGCAGCAGGGGCAGGCCGACAATCGTAAAATAGTCGCCCTCGATCTTTTCGAAGAGCTGGATGCCTTCGCCCTCGATCTGATAGGCGCCGACGCTGGAGAGCGCCTTGGCGCCGACACGCGCCAGATGGCGGCCGATGAAGGCCGGGTCGAGCTTGCGCATGGTCAGGCTGGCGACACCGACATAGCGCCACAGCACCTCACCGTTGCGGCAGAGCACGGCGGCACTGTTGAGCTGATGCGTCCTGCCCGACAGCGCCAGCAGATGGCGGCGCGCGCCTTCCATGTCCGCCGGCTTGTGGAACACCTCATCGCCGAGCGACAGCGTCTGGTCGCAACCGAGCACCAGCGCGCCGGGCTTGCGTTCGCTGACCTCGGTCGCCTTGGCTTCGGCCAGCACCAGGGCGACATCCTCGGGCGAAACGCCGCTGTCCTGCAACGGTGCCTCGAGCGCGCGTTCGTCGACATCGGCCGGAACCGCCTCGATCTCGAGCCCGGCATGGACGAGCATCGCCTTGCGGAACGGACTGCCCGAAGCGAGGATGATTTTCTCGGTCATGATTTTTTTCGCTCAGTTTCCGGCATCGGTACTAGCCAATTGTCGATCTCGGTGCTGCCCCTCATCTGCCTGCCGGCATCTTCTCCCCGTGAAGAACGGGGCGAAGGGACTAGCTGCAACGTTGGCGACCCCCCCTCTCCCCGTCCTTACGGGGAGAGGGTAAGGGTGAGGGGCAGCGCCGACGCTCAAAACTGGTAGGTTGAGGTGAAATTCAATTTCTCATCAACTCCAGTTCGGCATCTACCTCGACTTACCCCGCAGGGCAACGATCGCCGCGGCGGTCTCCTCGATCGAGCGGCGGCTGACGTCGATCATCGGCCAGCCATGCCTGGTGCAGATCTGGCGGGCATAGGCGAGTTCCTCGGTGATGGCGGCGCGATCGACATAGTCGGTCGCCTCATAAGAACTGCTGTTGCCGAGGATGCGGTTCTGGCGGACATGCGAAATGCGTTCGGCAGTGGCGATCAGGCCGACGATCAAAGGCGTCTTGGCGTTGACCAGGCTTTCCGGCACCGGCACGCCGAGCACGATCGGGATGTTGGCGGTCTTGATGCCCCTGTTGGCGAGATAGATGCTGGTCGGCGTCTTCGAGGTGCGCGAGATGCCGATCAGCACGATATCGGCGTCGTCCATATTGGCCGGCAGCTGGCCGTCATCATGCTCCATTGTGAAGTTGAGGGCGTCGATACGGCGGAAATATTCGGCGTCGAGCACGTGCTGTGCGCCGACGCGGCGGCCGGCCGGCGTGCCGAGATAGGACTGGAAGACGCTGAGCACCGGCTCCAGCACCGAGACGCAAGGCAGGCCCATGGCCGCGCAGCGTTCGTCGATGCCGCGCGCCAGCTTCTGGTCGACGACGGTGTAGAGGATGATGCCCGGCTCCTCCTCGATGTCCTCGAACACCTTGGCCACCTGCTTTTCGGTGCGGATCAGCGGATAGATATGCTCGATGGCGCGCGCGTCCTTGTATTGCGCGGAAGCCGCGCGCCCAGCGGCCAGCAGCGTCTCGCCGGTGGCATCCGAAATCAGATGGAGGTGAAAGAAGCTCTGGGGTTTGTTCACAGGGGTTGGTTCCAGGCTGTGGGCGGATGTGGATAAACGGGGGCTGAGAAAACGGCCGGCGAAGAGGGACTGTATCAGATGGCAGTTTGTCCACAATTCGATGTGCTGTAGGCTTCGTCGGGCGGCTGGGGACAAGTCTGGGGACTGGCGTTTTCCCCCTTCCTCCATCCACAGAGCCATTTTCCTTGCGCTGACGTCAAGCCATTGACTCCAGTCATGGATTCCAAGTCTTCCACAAAGTCCTGCAATCCCGCTGGAGAAGCACGCGACAATATGCTGACTGGCCTTTTGGGCGGTCAGGCTGGACAGGTGCCAACCACCACAACCAACAGACTCTTAGAATCAGAAGATTCTTAGAAATAAGATATTTGATTTAGAAAGAGGCCTGGAGAGGCGAACGCTGCATGCGGCACAAGCGGATCATGCTGGACGTATTGAAGGGCAAGGCAGTGTCTCCGCCACCGCTCTGGATGATGCGTCAGGCCGGGCGCTATCTGCCGGAATACAGGGAGACGCGGAAGCGGGCTGGGTCCTTCCTCGATCTTTGCTACAATCCCGACCTCGCCGTCGAGGTCACGCTGCAGCCGATCGAGCGCTTCGGCTTCGATGCCTCGATCCTGTTCTCCGACATCCTCGTAGTGCCCAATGCGCTCGGGCGTGACGTGCGCTTCGAAGAGGGTCGCGGGCCTCTGCTGACGCCGATCACGGCTGCGGAGATTTTGGCTCTGGAGAGCGAAACGTTTCACGTGAATCTCGAACCGGTCTACGAAACGGTTCGTCGGCTGCGGGCGAAACTGCCTGACGAGACGACGCTGATCGGCTTCTGTGGCGCGCCTTGGACGGTGGCGACCTACATGATCGCCGGCCATGGCACGCCCGACCAGGCGCCGGCGCGGCTATTCGCCTATCGCGAGCCGGAAGTCTTTGCCCGCCTGCTGAAAGTGCTGGCTGATCATTCGGCCGCCTACCTGATCCGCCAGATCGAGGCCGGCGCCGATGTCGTGCAGATTTTCGACTCGTGGTCGGGCGTGCTCGACGACGTTTCTTTCGAAGCCTTTTGTGTCGAGCCGGTTGCGCAGATCGTCAGGCAGGTGAAGGCGATCCATCCCGAGGTGCCGATCATCGGCTTTCCAAAGGGCGCTGGAGAGCGCTATCACGATTATCGGCAGAAGACCGGCATAACCGGCCTCGGCCTCGACTGGACCGTACCGCTCGGCATGGCGAAAGAGTTGCAAGCTGGTGGTGCGGTGCAAGGCAATCTCGATCCGTTGCGGCTGGTGGCCGGCGGCAAGGCGCTGGCCGACGGCGTTGATTCTATCCTGAAGGCGCTGGGCGATGGTCCGCTGATCTTCAACCTCGGCCATGGCATCACGCCGGAGACGCCGGTGGCGCATGTCGAGGCAATGGTGAAACTGGTGCGGAGCGCGACACGCTGATGGCCGACATGAGCAACAGCACCGGCCAGGCGATGAAGCGCATGGCCATCGGTATCGCCGCTTTGGTCGTGCTGACCGCGCTGCTCTTTTTCGCGGCGCCAGACGGCTTCTACCCCTGGGCCAAGGCGATCCATGTGATTGCCGTCATCTCATGGATGGCGGGCATGCTCTATCTGCCGCGGCTGTTCGTTTATCACGTTGATGCCGAGAAGGGTTCTGTCCAGTCGGAGACCTTCAAGGTGATGGAGCGCCGGTTGCTCAGGGCGATCATCAATCCGGCAATGATCGCCACCTGGGTGTTCGGCCTCTGGCTTGCCTGGAAAGGTTTTGGATTCCAGGGCGGCTGGCTGCACGCCAAGATCGCCGCGGTGCTCTTGCTGTCGGCGCTGCATGGCTATCTCGCCGGCGCGGTGCGCAAATTCGCCGAGGACAAGAACGAAAAACCGGCAAGGCACTGGCGGATCGTCAACGAGATCCCCACATTGCTGATGATCATCATCGTCGTCCTGGTCGTCGTGAAGCCGTTTTGATATCGCGCCGACCCGCAAAAGGCGGCTTGCTCTTTCAACGGACCGACGATACAAGACGGGTCTTCCTTCCCGTCATGCGCCGCCCCTTTTTCGCTTTCGGCCGCGCCCGGCATTTGTCGCATCCCGCCGATATTTTTCCCAAAGCCTACCCAGAGTCCATCTAATGCAAGAAATGAAACTCACCGAGTTCAAGAACAAGAAACCGCCAGAGCTGATCGCTTATGCCGAATCGCTCGAGGTCGAGAACGCCAGCGTCATGCGCAAGCAGGAGCTGATGTTCGCGATCCTGAAGAAGCTGGCCGCACAGGATATCGAGATCATCGGCGATGGCGTGGTCGAAGTGCTGCAGGACGGTTTCGGCTTCCTGCGCTCCGCCAATGCCAACTATTTGCCAGGTCCCGACGACATCTACATTTCGCCGTCGCAGATCCGGCGCTTTTCACTGAAGACCGGCGATACGGTCGAAGGGCCGATCCGCAGCCCGAAAGAAGGCGAGCGCTATTTCGCGCTGCTCAAGGTCAACACCATCAATTTCGACGATCCGGAAAAGATTCGTCACAAGATCCACTTCGACAATCTGACGCCGCTCTATCCGACCAAGCGGCTGAAGATGGAGATCGAGAATCCGACCAGCAAGGACATCTCGCCGCGCGTCATCGACCTGGTCGCGCCGATCGGCAAGGGACAGCGCGCGTTAATCAATGCGCAGCCGCGTACCGGCAAGACGGTTCTCATGCAGAACATCGCCCATTCGATCACCGCCAACCATCCTGAATGCTATCTGATCGTGCTTCTGATCGACGAGCGGCCGGAAGAAGTGACCGATATGCAGCGCTCGGTGAAGGGCGAGGTGATCTCATCGACCTTCGACGAACCGGCTGTGCGCCACGTTCAGGTCGCCGAGATGGTCATCGAGAAGGCCAAGCGGCTGGTCGAGCACGGCCGCGACGTCGTCATCCTGCTCGATTCCATCACCCGCCTCGGCCGCGCCTACAACACCGTGGTGCCGTCGTCCGGCAAGGTGCTGACCGGCGGTGTCGACGCCAATGCGCTGCAGCGGCCGAAGCGCTTCTTCGGCGCCGCCCGCAACATCGAGGAAGGCGGTTCGCTGACCATCATCGCCACCGCGCTGATCGATACCGGCAGCCGCATGGACGAGGTCATCTTCGAAGAGTTCAAGGGCACCGGCAACTGCGAAATCCAGCTCGACCGCAAGGTGGCCGACAAGCGCATCTACCCGGCCATGGACATCCTCAAGTCCGGTACCCGCAAGGAAGACCTGCTGATCCCGCGCGCCGACTTGCAGAAGATCTTCGTGCTGCGCCGCATCCTGGCGCCGATGGGAACCACCGACGCGATCGAGTTCCTCATCGACAAGCTGAAGCAGACCAAGACCAACGCGGATTTCTTCGATTCGATGAATACGTAAGGTCTGGCCGGAGTTTTCCGGCCAGTGCATTGAAAGCCCCATTCCGGGAAACCGGATGGGGCTTTTTATTGCGCAGGATCAGGTCGCATTCCCGATACCGAGCGGCCGTATGCGGCGGCGGGCAACTCCACCTCCATGCCACTACTCGCGTCTTGAACGTGGGAAGCAGCGACGTGAAGAAGACAATCCCGACCCTGGTGGGCTTTTCGGCCATCCTAACCTGGTCCTTTCTGGCGCTGCTTTCGACCGCCGCGGGTCCTATCCCGCCCTTTCAACTTGCAGCAATGACATTCCTGCTCGGAGCGCTCGTCGGCGCAACCAGCTGGACCTTGCGCCCGGCAGCGATCCAGTCGCTGCGGCAGCCATGGCCGGTCTGGGCGACAGGCGCTGCGGGACTGTGCATCTACCACTGCGCCTATTTCTTCGCGATCCAGTCGGCGCCGCCGGTCGAGGTCAGCCTGATCGCCTATCTGTGGCCGCTGCTGATCGTTGTCTTCGCCGCCTTCCTGCCGGGGGAGAGATTGAAAGCCCACCATGTGGTGGGTGTCGTCCTTGGCCTGGTGGGTGCCATCGTCGTCATTACCAAGGGCGGCCAGGTCGGGTTGGCCAATGGCGTGATGCCCGGCCATGTCATCGCCTTGTTCTGCGCCTTCGTCTGGTCTTGAAACCACAGTCTGGCCTCAGACGCTGACGCAGTGGACCGCAATCGGCGTGCTGGGCGCGATACCGCTCGGCGCCGGTTTCTATGCATGGGACTATGGCTGCAAGCACGGGGACATCATGATCCTCGGCGCCTTGTCCTACGCCGCGCCGCTGTTTTCGGTGATCGTGCTTCTGCTGGCGGGCTTTGGTGTCTTTCACTGGTCCGTCGCACTCGCCTGCATGCTGATCACAATCGGAGCGGTGATCGCTGCCAAGGATTTGTTGTTGGAGGCACGAAAGGCTGCCTCGTCGACCGAGACAGCGGCGTTGCCTTAGGCGGCTGAAGGCGAGGCGTCCTGATTCCTATTGGCGACGCAAGAAGCGTTCGAGCTCGTCTGGATCGGTCATCACAGGCAGGCAGACCTGCCCGGTGCAAAGCCAGGCGCCGGACTTGTCGGTTGGCGGCAGAATACCGCCGGGCAATGTCGGTCGATTCGCTTCCGTGCCGATCTGCACGACGATATCGACCCGCCGCGGGTCAGGGTTTCGATTCGCGACCGGAACGAGGCCTGGACTCGCCTCATCGTCGATAAGCACCAGCTTCAGCGGTTCGAGCGCCAGTGCGCAGGCGTTGACGATGCCGGCTTGGCCATAGGCCTGTTGCGCGGTTCGTCCCATGGCATGCTCGGCTGTCGCCCAGGCTTTTTCTCCAAGGTCGAGGTCGCCGGTGACCGATGATAGCCGCACCAGGGCTTCGATGATCTGGCTTGAGGCCGACGGGATCGCCTCGTCGACATCGCCCCGGATGCGGATCGGCACGTCGCCGCTGTCCGAAGCGGTCAGGTAATAGCCGGTGCTTTCACTGTCCTGGTGCCAAAGGTCGAGCTGGGCGACGAAATGCCTGGCTTGATCGACATAGCTTGGCTCGCCGGTAGCCTCGAACAGGGAAATCGCCGCGTTGGTCATGGCGGCATAGTCGCTGGACAGCGCCGGGAACAGTTTCTTGTCCCCGAGCATGGAATGAGGCAGACGGCCTTCGTGGCTCGCTCCGGCAATGTGGGAGAAGGCCTGTGCCGCTGCCTCGATCCAGTCGCTGCGGGTCAGGGCGCGGCCAGCCTCGGCCAATGCCGCGATCATCAGGCCGTTCCAGTCAGTCAGCGCCTTGCCGTCGCGACCGGGCCTGATGCGCTGCTCCCTGGCGGCGAGCAGCTTTGCTTTCAGCGGGACGAGCTGGTCGCGATCGGCGACGCTTTGCCTTTGCTGGGCCTCTGTCTGGTGGATGATTGGCTTGCCTTCCCAGCCATGCGGGGCCGAAAGTGTGAAGTAGTTGAAAAACCAAGCCGAATCGTCCCCGAGCTCGGAATCGATCTCGTCCTTGCTCCAGGTGTAGAAAAGCCCCTCCTCGCCGTCGCTGTCGGCATCGAGGCTGGCGGCGAAGGCGCCGCCTTCGACACGCATTTCGCGCAGCAGCCAATCGACCGTGTCTTCGATACGTATCCGGAACAAATCGTTTCCGGTCGCGGCATAGGCCCAGTTGCACAGGCGAATCAGCTGGGCGTTGTCGTAGAGCATCTTTTCGAAATGCGGCACCAGCCATTCGGCGTCGGTCGAATAACGGCTCAATCCGCCGCCGACATGGTCATAGATGCCGCCGGCGAGCATTTTTTCGAGGCTGAGCAGGACGGCGTCTCGGTGAGAGTTCTGGCCATCGCGCAGCCATGACAGCCAGAGCGTGTGCATGAACGGCGCGTTGGGGAACTTTGGCGCACCGCGCAGGCCGCCGAGATCCCTGTCGATCATGCCGTCGATGCGGCCGGCGAGATCGCTGAGCGTGTCGCGGTCGAGCACGGCTTTGCCGTGGGCGCCGGCCAGCCTTGCCTCGACATGGCTGGTCAGGCCGTCGGCGCTTTGAGCGAGGCTCTCCCGCTTTTCCCGCCAGGCCTTGTCGACCGCCTCCATCACCTGGATGAACCCCGGACGGCCATAGCGCGCCTCGCGTGGAAAATAGGTGCCGCCCCAGAACGGCTTGCCGTCCGGGGTCAGGAACATGGTCAAGGGCCAGCCGCCCTGCTCGCCCATCGCATGCAGCGCCGCCATATAGATCTGGTCGATGTCGGGCCGCTCTTCGCGATCGACCTTGATATTGACGAACAGCCGGTTCATGACGGCGGCCACAATGTCGTTCTCGAAGCTTTCATGCGCCATGACATGGCACCAGTGGCAGGCGGCGTAGCCGATCGACAACAGGATCGGCCGCTCATGCGCCTTGGCTTCGGCGAGTGCGGCAGGTGACCAGGCCCGCCAATGCACCGGATTGCCGCTGTGCTGCTGCAGATAGGGGCTGGCCTCTTCGGCGAGCAGGTTTTTGGCGGGCAAGGTCAACGGGCAAGCTCGGTTGCTGGGAAGCCGGGGCGGTTCATCGGAAGCTAGGGCGGTTCAGTAGAGCGGGCAAATGATTTCAGCTCAGTCCATTGTTGCGCTTTCCAGCGGGCGCCTGCCGGCCGGCATCGCCGTTATCCGCATTTCCGGCCCAAAGACTCGATTCGTGGTCGAAACGATTGCCGGCACTATGGTTAAGGGCCGTGTCGCGACCTTGCGCAAATTCCGGGCGACGGACGGATCGCTGATCGACAATGGCCTGGTCCTGTACTTCCCCGGCCCCGGAAGCTTCACCGGCGAGGATGTTGCGGAGTTCCATGTTCATGGCGGTCGCGCCGTGGCGATGAAAATGCTGGAGACGATCGCCGGCTTCGATGGCGTCCGGCATGCCGAGCCCGGCGAGTTCACGCGCCGCGCCTTTCTCAACGGCAAGCTCGATCTGGTCGAGACAGAGGCGCTGGCCGATCTCGTCAATGCCGAGACCGAGGCGCAGCGGCGCTTTGCCGTGCAGAACGCCGAGGGCGCGCAAAGCGCACTCTACTCGAGCTGGCGCCAGCGCCTCATCCACGCGCGTGCCATGATCGAGGCCGAGATCGACTTTGCCGACGAAGACGACGTGCCCGGCTCCGTTTCGGATGCGGTCTGGTCGGATGTGCGGGCGATGATCGGCGAGATCGGTCATCACATCGACGGCTTCCACGCCGCCGAGATCATCCGCGATGGGTTCGAGGTTGTCATCCTCGGCGCGCCGAATGCCGGGAAATCCAGCCTGTTCAACGCGTTGGCGCGGCGCGAAGCGGCGATCGTCACGGACGAACCCGGCACCACGCGCGATCTGCTCGAAGTGGTGCTGGACCTCAAGGGGATGCGGGTCAGGATCACGGACACGGCCGGACTGCGTGAAGCGCCCGGCAAGGTGGAGGCGATCGGCATCGAGAAGGCTCGGGCAAAAGCGCGCGGCGCGGATCTGCTGCTGTTGCTTGAGGACATGGTCGATCCCGTCGACGCCGGTGCGGTGCCTTCAGACGCGCCGATGCTGAAGATCGGAACCAAGGCCGATCTGGTCGACCGCCAGCAGCTGGCAGTTCTGCCGAAAGATTACGTCACGGTGATCTCGACCAGGGACGGCACTGGGTTGGCGGATTTGCTGGACGAGATCGGTCGCCGCGCTGCTGCGGAGATCGGCAAGGCCGGCGACATCCTGCCGTCGCGGCTGCGGCATGTGGAGCTGCTCGACGAGACGAAGGCGTTCCTGACTTCCGCGCTGTCGGGGCACAGACAGGAGTTGCGGGCCGAAGAGCTGCGCCTGGCTGCGGATCGGCTCGGTCGGATCGTCGGCGCCGTTGATGTCGAAGACCTGCTCGACGTCATCTTCTCGCAGTTCTGTATCGGTAAATGACTCACGTGAAACATCTCGGCACGGTTGGTGGGCGGTGATTCACGTGAAACACGCGGCATCGGCATCGTGACATTGTTTCACGTGAAACGAACTCGCCTTGCAACCTTGACAGCGGAGGTTCTCGGGGACATGTCTCCGGCAACTTCAGAATCTGGAATGGTAAAATGAACGATCACTATGATGTGGTTGTGGTGGGCGGCGGCCATGCCGGTTGCGAGGCTGCGAGCGCTGCGGCGCGCGCCGGCGCCCGGACGGCACTGGTGACGCTGCGCTTCGACACGATCGGCGTCATGTCCTGCAATCCGGCGATCGGCGGCCTCGGCAAGGGGCACCTGGTGCGCGAGATCGATGCCATGGATGGGTTGATGGGTCGCATCGCCGACGCGGCGGGCATCCAGTTCCGCTTGCTCAACCGCCGCAAGGGGCCCGCCGTGCGCGGTCCGCGCACTCAGGCCGACCGCAAGCTCTATCGGCTGGCCATGCAGGCGGCAATCCGCGAACAGACCAATCTCGAGGTGATCGAAGGCGAGGTTCTGGATTTCGAGATCGCCAATGAACGCGTATCGGCTGTTTTGCTGGCGGATGGACGCAGGCTGGCCTGCGGCGCGGTGGTGCTGACCACGGGAACTTTCCTGCGCGGGCTGATCCATATCGGCGAGAGGAAGATCGTTGCTGGCCGCATGAACGAGCAGGCGAGCATCGGCCTGTCGGCGACGATGAGCCGCGCGGGCTTTCAGCTTGGACGGTTGAAGACCGGCACGCCGCCGCGCCTGGACGGACGAACCATCGACTGGGCGTCGCTCGAAAGCCAGGCCGCGGATGAAGACCCGGTGCCGTTCTCGCTGATGACGGATGCCATCCAGAATCCGCAAATCCATTGCGGTATTACGCGCACCACACCTGCGACGCATGAGTTGATTCGCCTCAATCTTGGTCGGTCCGCGATGTATTCGGGCTCTATTGAAGGTGTTGGACCGCGCTATTGTCCCTCGATCGAAGACAAGATCGTCAAGTTCGGCGATCGCGAAGGACACCAGATCTTCCTTGAGCCGGAGGGTCTCGACGACGACACCGTCTATCCGAACGGCATTTCGACCTCGCTGCCGGAAGACGTACAGCTCGATATTCTGAAAACAATTCCCGGGCTGGAACGGGCGACGATGCTGCAGCCCGGCTATGCGATCGAATACGACCATGTCGATCCGCGCGAATTGCAGCCGACGCTGGAGACCAAGCGCATCGGTGGTCTGTTCCTCGCCGGGCAGATCAATGGCACGACCGGCTATGAAGAAGCCGGTGCACAGGGGCTGCTCGCCGGCCTCAACGCGGCGCGTAAGGCATCCGCCAGCGACCCGGTCGTGCTGAGCCGCACCGAAGCCTATATCGGCGTGATGGTCGACGATCTGACCAGCCGCGGCATTGCCGAGCCCTATCGCATGTTCACCTCGCGGGCCGAGTTCCGCCTGTCGCTGCGGGCCGACAATGCCGATGAGAGGTTGACGCCGCTGGCCGAGAGGCTGGGGATTGCGTCGCATGAGCGGATGCATCGCTTTAACGACATCATGCAGGACCTTAAGAAGGCCCGCGAGCTGGCGACAGGTGTTAACTTCACGCCAAACGAAGCGGCGCGCCATGGGCTCGAGATCAACAAGGACGGCGTGCGCCGTTCGGCCTATGAATTGCTGGCCTATCCCGGTGTCGACGTTGCCTGGCTGGCGCGAATCGAGCCTCGGTTCGGTGAGATCGACGCCAAGACGGCCGAGCGTCTTGAGACGGAGGCGAAATATTCGGTCTATCTCGACCGACAGCAGGCGGATGTCGCGCAGATCAGGCATGAGGAGAGCCGGCTGATCCCGGCCTCCGTCGAATTCGCCAATGTGCCTGGGCTCTCCAATGAGCTGAAGCAGAAGATGCTGACACGCCAGCCGCGCTCGATCGCGGACGCCCAGCGGATGGAAGGGATGACGCCAGCGGCGCTGGCGATCATCGTTGCCCATGTCCGAAATGCCGAGGCCGTGGCGCAAAGGGATGTCGCGTGAGCGCTGCCTCATGGACAAGCCTGCAAGAGGCCGCGGGTCCGGTTTCACGTGAAACATTCGAGCGCCTGGTGGCGTTCGAACAGCTCTTCCTGAAATGGAACCGCAGCATCAACCTCGCCGCGCCGTCGACGCTGGACGATGTCTGGGGCCGCCACATCCTCGACAGCGCGCAGCTTGGCCGAATCGCGCCCCAAGCGAAGCGCTGGATCGATCTCGGCTCGGGCGGCGGTTTTCCCGGCCTGGTGCTGGCGTTTCTGCTTGCTGAACGTGAGGGCGCTTCGATCGATCTGGTCGAAAGCAATCGCAAGAAAGCGTCGTTCCTGCAGGCGGTGATCGGCCAGTTCGGTTTGCCGGCGCGGGTCATCGCGCGGCGCATCGATGACAGCTATCCACTTGTTTCTGCACCTGAAATCGTGACCGCGCGAGCGCTGGCCTCATTGCCGGCCCTGCTCGATCTGGCGGCGCCCTGGCTGACCAACGGGGCTCGCGCGCTGTTCCACAAAGGCCGGGATTACCGGGCCGAAGTGGAAGAAAGCACTCACCGATGGGCGTTCGATCTGGTAGAACATCCGAGCATGACCGACCCGCATGGGGTCGTCCTCGAACTGTCAAATCTGCGCCCGGCGACCCGCAATGAATTACTGGCATAGACCCATGAAAACTGGACCCCGTATCATCACCGTCGCCAACCAGAAGGGCGGTGTCGGCAAGACCACCACCGCCATCAATCTGGCCACGGCGCTGGCGGCAATCGGCGAACAGGTGCTGATCGTCGACCTCGATCCGCAAGGCAACGCCAGCACGGGTCTCGGCATCGACCGCAAGGATCGCACCGTCTCGTCCTATGATGTGCTGACCGGCGAGCTCGACCTCGAAGCGGCGGCGGTGCCGACGGCGGTGCCCGGCCTGTCGATCGTGCCGTCGACGCTCGACCTGCTCGGCATCGAGATGGAGATCGCCTCGGCGCCGGACCGGGTCCTGCGCCTGCGCAATGCGTTGCGCGCCGCGGCCGAGCGCTCGGCGCCTTTCGGCTATGTGCTGATCGACTGCCCGCCGTCGCTCAACCTGCTGACGCTGAACTCGATGGCCGCCGCCGATTCGGTGCTGGTGCCGCTGCAGTGCGAATTCTTCGCGCTCGAAGGCTTGAGCCAACTGCTCGAGACGGTCGAGCAGGTGCGCCGCTCGATCAATCCGGATCTTACCATCCAGGGCATCGTGCTGACCATGTATGACGGCCGCAACAACCTCGCCAACCAGGTGGTGCAGGATGTGCGGCAGCATATGGGCGACAAGGTCTATGAGACCATCATTCCGCGCAACGTCCGCGTTTCCGAGGCGCCGTCCTACGGCAAGCCGGCGATCCTCTACGACCTCAAATGCTCGGGCAGCCAGGCCTATCTGCAGCTTGCCTCCGAAGTGATCCGCCGCGAGCGCAAATTGCGCGCCGCCTGACGCCGATCCCATTTTGACGCCGATTCGATACCGTAACGATCTGGACAGATTATGACTGAAGACCTTTCGAGAAAAAGACTGGGCCGTGGACTGGCGGCGCTGATCGGCGAAATCGATCGTCCGGCGATCGCGGAAAAGCAGAGCCCGGCGGCCGACGGCAAGGTGCCGATCGAATTCGTCAGCCCGAACCCGAAGAATCCGCGCCGCCATTTTGGCGAGGCCGAGCTCACCGACCTTGCCCAGTCGATCCGCGAGCACGGCGTGGTGCAGCCGGTGGTGGCGCGACCATCGCCGACACAAGCCGGCCGTTACGAGATCATCGCCGGCGAGCGGCGCTGGCGGGCGGCGCAGCGCGCCGGCCTGACCGAGATCCCGATCATCGTGCGCGACGTCAACGACCGCATGGCGCTCGAGCTGGCGATCATCGAAAACGTCCAGCGTGCCGACCTCAACCCCGTCGAGGAGGCGCAGGGCTATCAGCAGTTGATCGACGAGCACGGCTACACGCAGGCCGATCTCGGCCAGGTGATCGGCAAGAGCCGCAGCCATGTCGCCAACACGCTGCGCCTGTTGAAGCTGCCCGACGTGATCCGCGACATGCTGGTCGATGGCGCCCTGTCGGCGGGCCATGCCCGCACGCTGGTGACGGCCGAGGATCCGGCGGGGCTCGCCAAGCGCATCGTCGACGAAGGGCTTTCGGTGCGCCAGGCCGAAGCGCTGGCGCAGATGCCGGCCGGGCCCACGCCGGCCAAGACCAAGGCCGCACCGAGCGCGCCTGAGAAGGATCCAGACACGCTGGCGCTGGAAAAGCTGATGACCGACACGATCGGCATGATCGTCTCTATCGAGCACAAGGAGCGCGGCGGCGTGCTCCGGGTGAATTATCGGACATTGGATCAGCTTGATGAGCTGTGTCGCAGGTTGAAGCAGGAGCGATAGGCACTTAGCCGGCAAACCACATTGGGAACCTGCGGGCCTTCGGCCAAGCAAAGCCCTCGGATCGAGGTCTCCAATGATCTTTTCCGGACGTTGGCGCCGCCCCTCACCTGCCTGCCGGCATCCACTCCCCGTATGGTGACGGGGAGAGGGACGCTCTCATCCGCGATTTCGCCAATCGCCAGCGTTGCAGGAAAGACACCAGCGTTGCGGTCGGCCTCTTTCTCCCCGTTTACGGGGAGAAATGCCCGGCAGGGCAATGAGGGGCGGCGCTGAAATGGAATAGCTCGCACGGCCATGCCGAAGCCATCCGTCAAGGTACCTACCGCTGCGCCAGCCGATTGCTCTCCACCGCAATGCCAAGCAGCGCTTGCCGTGCCAGCGCCACCGAGAGGTCCGGCCGTCTCCGCGTCTGTAGCACGGCCGCCTGCAGTCGGTTCAGCGCACGTCCCAGCGCCTCGACGTTCCAGCGCTCGAGCGCCTTTTCCACCAGCTTGCGCCGCGAGAAAAAAACCGGCGGTCGCGCCGCGGCAACCACTGCGGCAGCGTTGCGGCCGCCGGATTCCATCTGGCCGCGCATGGCCTGGATCGCCTGCAATTGCCGCATCGCCGACGACAGCACCAGAAAGGGCTGGCCGCCGGACTGGCAATGGCGGGTGAAGGCGGTGTCGAAGTCGCCGATCTTGCCTTCGAGCAGAGCATCGACGGCATCGTCGAAGGAGGCGCCGGAGACATCGCCGGATGTCGCCTTGACGTCGTCGAGGCCGATCTCCTTCTGGCCATGGGCATAGAGAATGAGCTTCTCGATCTCGCCGCGCGAGGCTAGCCGATCGCCGCCGAGGTTGCGGCGCAGCGCCTGCCTGGCCTCCATCGCCATCGACATGCCGGCCTTGCGCAATTCGTCGTCGATGACGGTATCGATGTCCCTGGCCTCGTCGGCATAGCAGGGCAGGGCCATGGCATTGTCCGCCGCCTCGACGATGGCGCGCAGGCCGACCCCCTTTTTCAGATCGCCGGCTTCGATCAGAATGATGGCGTCGCGCGGCGGCTCATTGGTCAGCGCCTTGACGTCGTCGGCCAGCGCCTTCTGGCCGCTGGCGTTGCGCACCCATAGCAGGCGCCGGTCCGAAAACATCGGCACGGTGCGGGCCTCGTCGAGCAGGCGGCCCTCGTCGCGGTCGACTTCGGAGCCATCGAGCCGGACCACCGAGAACGGATCGTCGAGTGGCAGGCCGATCTTGACGGCAAAGGCTTTCGCACGCTCAGCGACGAGGCCCCGGTCGGGGCCGTAGAGCAGGACGATCGAGATGCGCTGCTCCGGCTTCGCGAGCCAGGAATCGACCTCGTATGCTTTCTTCTGTGCCATGGTTGCTGGTTAGCATGGCGGCGCGGCGGGGTGAACCATGCAGTGGGCATGCTGCCCTAGGGTTGGATTGCTCCACTTCGGGCGTTGGCGCTGCCCCTCACCTGCCTGCCGGCATCCTCTCCCCGTGAACGGGGCGAGGGACGCTCGCGTCGCCGGTTTCGCCAATCACCAGCGCTGCAGGATAAGCGGCAACGACGCGGCCAACCCCCTTCTCCCCGTCACTGTACGGGGAGAAGGTGCCGGCAGGCGGATGAGGGGCGGCGCCGGCACCGGCAGGAAATACCTCCTCTTGCGCAAGACTGGGCACGGCCATTCGCCAAGTTGCGCGCCGCGGCGTAACATCGACAAGAAATTTCGCCGACATATCTGCATTTTGTCGCTCGCGTGCGGCATCGGCCGCCGTTTGACGACAGCCGAGACCAAGGCCCGACGAATTGGCACTGGTCTGGCGGCGAGGATGTGCAAATATCCTGCCGGCAACATTGGAGGACGAAGGTCATGGCCGATGCTGGAATGTTGCGCTTCCATGTTCCCGAACCGGAGGTGCGGCCGGGCGGGACGCCTGACTTCTCCAACGTGCCCATCCCCAAGGCGGGTTCGGCGCCGCGCCCCGAGATCGATGTCGACCCGCGCACGATCCGCGACATGGCGTTTTCGATCATCCGCGTGCTGAACCGCGACGGCGAAGCGGTCGGACCGTGGGCCGGCCTGCTTTCCGACGAGGAATTGCTGGAGGGCCTGCGCCACATGATGACATTGCGCAGCTTCGACGCGCGCATGCAGATGGCGCAGCGCCAGGGCAAGACCTCGTTCTACATGCAGCATCTGGGTGAAGAGGCGGTGAGCTGCGCCTTCCGCAAGGCGCTCGCCGCCGGCGACATGAATTTCCCGACCTATCGACAGGCAGGCCTGCTCATCGCCGACGGCTACCCGATGGTCACGATGATGAACCAGATCTATTCGAACGAAGCCGATCCGCTGAAGGGAAGGCAGCTGCCGATCATGTATTCGTCGAAGGAGCACGGCTTCTTTTCGATCTCCGGCAATCTGGCCACGCAGTATATCCAGGCGGTCGGCTGGGCGATGGCCTCGGCGATATCGAACGATTCGAAAATCGCCGCCGCCTGGATCGGCGACGGCTCGACGGCCGAGTCCGACTTTCATTCGGCGCTGGTGTTCGCCTCGACCTACAAGGCGCCGGTCATTCTCAACGTCGTCAACAACCAGTGGGCGATCTCGACTTTCCAAGGCATCGCGCGCGGCGGCTCCGGCACTTTCGCCGCCCGCGGCCTCGGCTTCGGCATTCCGGCGCTGCGCGTCGACGGCAACGACTATCTCGCCGTGCATGCAGTGGCCAAATGGGCGGCGGAGCGGGCGCGCGCCAATCTCGGGCCGACGCTCATCGAATATGTCACCTACCGCGCCGGCGCGCATTCGAGCTCGGACGATCCCTCGGCCTACCGGCCGAAGGCCGAATCCGACGCCTGGCCGCTCGGCGACCCGGTCATCCGCCTGAAGAACCATCTGATCCACGAGGGCGTCTGGTCGGACGAGCGCCATGCCCAGGCCGAAGCCGAAATCCTCGAGACGGTGATCGCGGCGCAGAAGGAAGCCGAAAGCCACGGCACGCTGCATGCCGGCGGCAAGCCGTCGACGCGTGACATGTTCGAGGGCCTTTACGCCGAGATGCCGCCGCATCTCAGGCGCCAGCGCCAGCAGGCGGGGGTCTGACCATGCCAAGACGGACGATGATCGAGGCCATTCGTGATGCCATGGACGTATCGATGGCGCGCGACGAACGCGTCATCGTGTTCGGCGAGGATGTCGGCTTCTTCGGCGGCGTCTTCCGCTGCACACAGGGCCTGCAGGCCAAGTATGGCAAAAGCCGCTGTTTCGATGCGCCGATCAACGAGTCCGGCATTGTCGGCTCGGCCATCGGCATGGCGGCCTACGGGTTGAAGCCGTGTGTCGAGATCCAGTTTGCCGACTATATGTATCCGGCCTACGACCAGCTGACGCAGGAAGCGGCGCGGCTGCGCTACCGCTCGAACGGCGACTTCACCTGTCCGATCGTGGTCAGGATGCCGACCGGCGGCGGCATCTTTGGCGGCCAGACCCACAGCCAGAGCCCGGAGGCGCTGTTCACGCATGTGTCCGGGCTGAAGACGGTGGTGCCGTCCAACCCGCATGACGCCAAGGGCCTGTTGATCGCGGCGATCGAGGATCCCGACCCGGTGATCTTCCTCGAGCCGAAGCGGCTCTACAACGGCCCGTTCGACGGCCATCACGACCGGCCGGTGACGCCATGGTCGAAGCATGAGCTCGGCGAAGTTGCCGACGGCCACTATACCGTCCCGCTCGGCAAGGCAGTCATCCGCCGGCCGGGCTCGGCCGTCACCGTGCTTGCCTATGGCACCATGGTCTATGTCGCGCAGGCCGCCGCCGAGGAGACCGGCATCGATGCCGAGATCATCGATCTGAGGACGTTGCTGCCGCTCGATCTCGACACAATCGTCGCTTCGGTGAAGAAGACCGGGCGCTGCGTGGTCGTTCACGAAGCGACGCTGACCTCCGGCTTCGGCGCCGAGCTCTCGGCGCTGGTGCAGGAGAACTGCTTTTATCACCTCGAAGCGCCGGTGGCGCGAGTCGCCGGCTGGGACACGCCCTATCCGCATGCGCAGGAGTGGGACTATTTCCCCGGCCCTGCCCGGGTCGGCCGCGCCTTGCGCGAAACATTGGAAGCCTAGGGGGAGGCCTGAGATGGGCGAACACATCATCAAGCTGCCCGATGTCGGCGAAGGTGTCGCCGAGGCCGAGCTGGTCGAGTGGCATGTGAAGGTCGGCGACCTTGTGCGTGAGGACACGGTGCTCGCGGCCGTCATGACTGACAAGGCGACGGTCGAGATTCCTTCGCCCGTCGATGGCGAGATCCTGTGGCTCGGCGCCGAGATCGGCGACACTGTGGCGATCGGCTCGCCGATCGTGCGGCTGAAAGTGGCCGGCGAGGGCAATGTGAAGCCGGAGAGTGCCCCGGCAGTCGCCAGTGCCGAACCTCCGGCGAAACTTCCCACTCCGAAGCCCGAGGCTGCACCGCCTGCCCAAAAGGCGTCGTCAAAGACCGATGAAGCAAAGGCGAACCCGGCACCAGCTCCGGCCAGCCCGAAAGCAATGGGACGGCCGTCGGTTTCTGGAGCGCCGCGTGCCGAGGGCGACAAACCGCTGGCGTCGCCCGCCATTCGGCTCAGGGCAAGAGAGGCAGGCATCGATCTGCGCCAGGTCGCCGGCAGCGGCCCGGCCGGCCGCATCCAGCATGAAGACATCGAGGCCTTCCTGGCGCGCGGGCCGCAAGTCGCGAAGGCATCGGGGCTCGTGCGCAACGACACGATAGAGGACATCAAGGTCATCGGACTCAGGCGCAAGATCGCCGAGAAGATGACGATCGCCAAATCGCGCATCCCGCATATCACCTATGTCGAGGAGATCGACGTCACCGCGCTGGAAGACCTTCGTGCCGCGCTCAACAAGGAGAAGCGCGCGGCCAAGGGCGTGGAGAGGCCGAAGCTGACGCTGCTGCCGTTCCTGATGCGGGCGATGGTCAGGGCGATCGCCGACCAGCCCAACCTCAACGCGCTGTTCGACGACGAGGCCGGCATCATCCACCAGCATGGCGGCGTCCATATCGGCATTGCCGCGCAGACGCCGTCGGGGCTGGTGGTGCCGGTGGTCAAGCATGCCGAGGCGCGCGACATCTGGGAGTGCGCCGCCGAACTCAACCGCCTGGCCGAGGCGGCCAAGTCAGGCACGGCAACGCGCGACGAGCTGTCCGGCTCGACCATCACCATCACCTCGCTCGGCGCCATGGGCGGCGTGGCGACGACGCCGGTCATCAATCATCCGGAAGTGGCGATCATCGGAGTCAACAAGATGATGGTGCGGCCGGTGTGGGACGGCACGCAGTTCATCCCGCGCAAGATGATGAACCTGTCCTCCAGCTTCGACCACCGCGTCATCGACGGCTGGGATGCCGCCGTGTTCGTCCAGCGCATCAAGACGCTGCTGGAAACGCCAGCGCTGATATTCGTGGATTAGAGGGGATGTAATGCGTTCTCAGCGTGTCTCCCTGTCCGCTTCATTTGGCCGACCCCTGACGAGCGAGCCACGTGTCTCGCCCATCGGGAGAGAAGGCCTAGAACGCCGCGCCGCCCCTCATTGCCCTGTCGGGCATTTCTCCCCGTATAGTGACGGGGAGAAAGACGCTGCCATCGACGGTTTCGCCAATCGCCAGCGTTACGCGGATGGCGCCGGCATCGCGGTCAGCCTCCTTCTCCCCGTCACTATACGGGGAGAAGGTGCCGGCAGGCGGATGAGGGGCAGCGCGAGGCGGGATGGTAGGGCGTTCCCGGCAGTTCTCACCAGAAGGACGCTGTCGACATGAAAGAAATCTCCTGCAAGCTGCTCGTCATCGGCGCTGGTCCGGGCGGCTATGTCTGCGCCATCCGTGCCGGCCAGCTTGGCGTCGATACGGTGATCGTCGAGGCCGGCAAGCCAGGCGGCACCTGCCTCAATGTCGGCTGCATCCCGTCAAAGGCATTGATCCATGCGGCCGAAGAGTTCGAGAAGGTCGCGCATATGGCTGGCGGCAAGAGCCCGCTCGGCATTTCGGTCGCCGCGCCGACACTCGATCTGACAAGGACGGTCGCCTGGAAGGACGGTATCGTTAGCCGGCTGAACAGTGGCGTTGCCGGCCTGCTCAAGAAGGCCAAGGTCAAGACCGTGCAGGGCTGGGCGACGTTCCGCGACGGTAAAACCGTCGAGGTCGAGACGGAGACAGGGACGCAGGTCATCCGGGCAGAGGCGGTGGTGATCGCCACCGGCTCGGCGCCGGTCGAGTTGCCGTTCCTGCCGTTTGGCGGGTCGGTGATTTCGTCGACGGAGGCGCTGGCGCTAGGCGAGGTGCCGAAGAGGCTCGCCGTGGTCGGGGGCGGCTATATCGGGCTGGAGCTCGGCATCGCCTTCGCCAAGATGGGCGCCGAGGTCACCGTGGTCGAAGCCCTGCCGCGTGTGCTGGCGCAATATGATGCCGAGCTGACGCGGCCGGTGGTGAAGCGGCTGGCCGAACTCGGCATCGAGGTGATGCCAGGCGCCAAGGCCAAGGGGCTGTCGACCAAGGGCGATGCGCTGCTGGTCGAGACATCGGATGGCAAGAATGCCAAACTTGCCGCTGACAAGATCCTGGTCACGGTCGGCCGCAAGCCGGTGACCGAAGGCTGGGGCCTCGAGCAGATCGACCTCGACATGTCAGGCAAATTCATCCGCATCGACGACCAGTGCCGCAGCTCGATGCGCGGCATCTTCGCCATCGGCGACGTCACCGGCGAGCCGATGCTGGCGCACCGGGCGATGGCGCAGGGCGAAATGGTCGCCGAGATCGTCGCCGGCCACAAGCGAAGCTGGGACAAGCGGGCGATCCCGGCGGTCTGTTTCACCGATCCGGAGCTGCTGACAGCCGGCCTGTCGCCGGAAGAGGCCAAAGCGCTTGGCGGCGAAATCAAGATCGGGCTGTTTCCCTTCGCCGCCAACGGCCGCGCCATGACCAAGCTCGGCGAAGATGGATTCGTTCGTGTCGTCGCGCGCGCGGACAATCATCTGGTGCTCGGCATCCAGGCGGTCGGGCAGGGCGTGTCGGAGCTGTCGGCGGCCTTCGGCCTGGCGCTCGAAATGGGCGCGCGGCTGGAGGACATTGCCGGCACCATCCACGCGCATCCGACACAGGGCGAAGGGTTCCAGGAAGCGGCGCTGAAAGCGCTTGGGCACGCGCTGCATATCTAGGCCGCGGAGCATCGGGGTGACGCCGCGGCTGGCGGTGTTGCCGCGGTTGCGGGGCAAAACCTCACAGCCTAGAGCGGTTCAGCTTTTGATAGAATCGCCGACCCGCTCTAACTCTTTGTTTTTACGCAATTCCGGACGGAAAACCGCTACGCACTTTTCCTGGAATTGCTCTAGTGTCCCGCCATGAGGTGTGCACTGAAGAAATATGTGGCGATTCGCTACAACACCGCCACGGGTTTCAAGCCGAGCCAATGGGATGGAAAAGGCCCCGCCAATCTCGATCCCGTATGGCTGGTCGAGCGGCTGGCGTTGTTTGACGGATATTGCGCGCCTTCTCTCGAGGCCCAGTCGCTGAAGGACTTTACCGTCCTGATCGCCTTCGATGCCGAGACGCACGAGAACTATGTCAGGACGGTCTGCAATTGCGTGGCCGGTATCGACGTCAGGCCGGTCCTCGTCGAAGCGCATGAGACCTACAGTCTTCGCTTCAACGCGTTCGTCCAAGCCGACACGGATGCCGAGTTCGTTTCACTGACGCGGCTCGACAGCGATGATGCGCTGGCGCCGAGCTTCATGGAGCGGATCGACTATTACGCGCGCCGGGAGATCGAAAAGGGCGCGGTCAGCCAGCAGCCGCTATATATCGCCTTTCCGGACGGCCAGAATTTCGACACGGCAACCGGCCGCTATACGCACCACGAATATGTTACGTCGGCGTTCGGCACCTTGGTCGAGAAGCGATCAGCCGAAATGAAAGGTGTCTATAGCGACCATCACGCGAAGATGGCGACGCGCTTCAACACCGTCGTGGCGGCATCGAAGGGCGCGCAATGGTGCATCGTCATTCATGACAACAATGCCGCCAATGTGCTCAGGGGCAAGCCGGTCGCGGAGCCGTCCTTCACCGTTGGCCGACCTGGGATCGAGATCGAAAGGCGGGGGCCCGTGCGAAAGGAGAGGCCGCCGCAGCTGCCTCACACTTCAGCCAAGGCCTCGCGAACCGCGGGAAACTTTATCCGGTTTCTCTTGGGTCGCCCCATGATCCTGCGCAAATAGGAAGTCGCCCGCCCCCATTCTTTCGTCATCCTTGGGCCTGCGCCGCGTCGCTGCGCTTCTTGCTTCGCCCCAGGATGACGAAGAAGGCGCGGGGCTTCAGGAGCGAGAAACACCTCAGCTCGCCAGCCGGCTAACCATCTCGTGCTGCGCATAGGCGCGACCAAAACGGTTGGCGAGGAAGGCGTCGAGCGCGATGTCCTCCTGCTTGACGAAACCTGTCGCCGGCAAGCTGCCGTCGGCCAGCATGTCGAGCACGGCGCAGATGCCGGAGGCCGTGGTGATCTGGATGGCGCTGCGCACCACCTGGCCGACGCGCTGGCTGTAGATCTTGTTGGCGTAGGTCTCCTGCAGCAGGCGGCCGTTCTTGAGCCCGCTGACGGTGACGAAGACGATGACCACGTCCTGCAATGTCGCCGGCAGGGCGCTCTCAAAAATGTCCTTCAGCACGTCGCGGCGATGGCGCAGGCCAAGGTCGTTGAGCAGCGCCTTCATGATCGCGGCGTGGCCGGGATAGCGGATGGTGCGGTAGTTCAGCGTGCGCACCTTGCCCTTTAGCGTCTCGGCCAAAGTGCCCAGCCCGCCCGAAGTGTTGAACGCCTCGTAGGTGACGCCGTCGAGCGAGAATTCCTCGCGCTCTTCCAGCGGCGGCACTTCGATCAGCGCGCCCTCGACGATGGCCTCGCAGGGCTCGCAATATTCGTTGATGACGCCGTCGGTGCTCCAGGTCAAATTGTAGTTCAGCGCGTTCGACGGGTATTGCGGCAGGGCGCCGACGCGCATGCGCACGCTTTCCAATGTGTCGAAGCGGCTGGCGAGATCGTTGGCGACGATCGAGATGAAGCCCGGCGCCAGGCCGCATTGCGGGATGAAGGCGCTCTTGCCCGAACGCGCCAGTTCCTTGACCCGCCTGGTGCTGACGACATCCTCGGTCAGGTCGAGATAGTGCACGCCGGCGCTGGCTGCCGCCTCGGCGATGCGCGTCGTCAGGTGGAAGGGTGCGGCGCTCAGCACCGCGAACGTGCCGGCCAGGGCCGCTTCGAGCGCGCCGGGCGCGACGATGTCGAGTTCCAGCGTCGCAACCGTGGCCGGCAGTTCGGCCGTAGCAAACTGCGCCGCGGCGCGGTCGACGAGAGTGACGTGATAGTCGCCGGTCGAAGCGAGCATTTCGGCAATGGTCGAGCCGATTTTTCCGGCGCCAACGACAACGATTTTCTTCATGACCGAATTCCCCTCGCGCAAAAGCTCAATGTGCAGACAGGATCGCAGCTTGCCTGTCGAAAGGAAGCGTGGAATTGTTCAGAACGAAACCACTTTTTGGACGATATGCCGAAGGAGATCGTCGAAATGATCAGTGATGCCGAACAGGCCCTGCTTTCCCTGCTGCGTGCCAACGCACGTGCCTCGACCACCGAGCTGGCGCGCCAGCTCGGTGTGTCGCGCACCACCGTGCAGAGCCGGATCGAGCGGCTGGAGCAGCGCGGCATCATCGCCGGCTATGGCGTCAGGCTGTCACCGGACTATGAGCAGGGACTGGTGCGGGCGCATGTGCTGCTCACTGTGACGCCCAAGCTCGCCGACAAGGTGGTGCGCAGCCTCCAGGCTCTGCCGCCGGTGCGGACGCTGCATTCGGTGAGCGGCAATTTCGACATGATCGTCATCGTCGACGCGCCGTCGATCAGGGACCTGGATTCCCTGCTCGACCAGATCGGCGTCATGGACGGGGTGGAGCGGACGTCGTCGTCGATTATTTTGTCGACGCGGATCGATCGGTGAGGCTGCTGATCTCCCCCGCAAGGGGGAGATCAGATGTCGCTTCGGCTCTGGCCAACCTCCAAAGTCAAATTCCGAGCGGAAAGGCTCGCGTCAACCCGCGCCGCGCACCCGGCGTTGCTCCACCCCGCTGTCCAGCCACTCGAGATCCCCCGGCGAAAGCGCAATGTCGAGTGCCTGCAAACTGTCCTCCAGTTCGTCCAGCGTGCGCGGGCCGATCAGCGGAACCGAAGGAAAGGGCTGCGCCAGGACATAGGCGAGCGCGACATGGATCGGGCTCTTGCCCAGTCTGTTTGCCAGTTCGATCGCCCGGTCGCGGCGGCCGAAATTCCGGTCCGAATACCAGACCCGCACAAGTTCCTCATTGTCGCGCTTGTCGCGGCCGGCGCGGTCGGTGAAGAAGCCGCGCCCCTGGCTCGACCAGGCGAAGTTCGGCATCTGCCGGGCGGTCAGCCAGGCCTTCCACTGGTCGGTCGAGGAGGTGACGCAACCGGCCCAGATCGGCTCCAGCATCTCGGCCAGCGAGAAATTGTTGGAAAGCGCGCCGGGCTCCTGCTTGCCGGTCCGTTCGGCATAGGCGATCGCCTCGTCCATGCGCGCCATCGTCCAGTTCGAGCCGCCGAACGGGCCGCGAATGCGGCCGGCCTTGGCCTCCGCGTCCATGGCGTCGACGAACTCGCCGACCGGCACGTCCGGATTGTCGCGGTGCATGAAATAGATGTCGACATGATCGGTCTGCAGCCGGTCGAGCGTCTGGGCGAGTTGCTTGCCGATGACATCGGGATAGCAGAGCGGGGAATGCGCGCCCTTGCCGATGACCACCGACTGCTCGCGCACGCCGCGGTTCCGCAGCCACTGGCCAAGCAGCGCCTCGGTGTAGCCGCCGCCGTAGACATAGCCAGTATCGAACAGGTTACCGCCGGCCTCGAAGAAGGCATCGAGCAGGATCGAGCCCGAGGAAAACGTGCGGAAATCCTCGAAGCCGAGCGCCAGGCACGACGCCGGCCGCGGCAGACCGGGGATCTGGCGCTTCGGGATGCTGGTGCCATCGGTGCGCAGTGGCTGGCCCGAAATCGTGTTGATGCGTCTAGCCGGCTTCTCGATGTCGTATTCGAGACCCACTGCCGCCCGCCATTTGTCGAGCACGCGCAGCGTGCCGAGGCTGTCGGCCCAGCCCATGCCCGGCCAGGCGAATTCCTGGTTCCCGGCAAGGATAGCGTCGCCGGCGCCATCGACCTCGAAGGAGTAGACATGGCGGGTTTCGTTGACGCTGATGGTTTCGCGGGTCCCGTCGGGCCGGATCAGGTCGATCCTGCCCGGCCCGACGTCCCGGTTGCCACCGGCGAACCAGAAATCCGGCACCTCGATATGGCCTTTGGTGCCGAAGATGCGCAGCACATTGTCCTGCGTCAGCGAGATGCTGCAGGAGATCTCGCTGACGATGCCACCGGGGAAATGCAGCAGCGTCGAGGCCCATTCGTCGACACCGGACTGGCCGAGATGGGCGGCGCCCGTCACCTTGTCGGGCTCGGCAAAAGGCTTTCCGGACGCCGCGCCGGCAATCAGCCTTGCCATGGAGGCCGGATAGCCGCCGACATCCAGTATGCCGCCGCCGGCGAGGTCGTTGGCATAAAGCCGATGCTCCGGCATGAAGCCCGGCATGGCGAAGCCGAAGCTCGACTTGATCATCCTGACGTCGCCGATGACACCCGACTTGATCAACTCGACCAGCTGCAGCGTCTGCGGGTGCAGCCGGTACATGAAGGCTTCACCGAGGAACGTGCCGGCCTTGCGCGCCGCATGGATCATCGCGTCGGCCTCGAAGGCGGTCAGCGCAAGCGGCTTTTCGCACAGCACATGTTTGCCGGCTTCGGCTGCCTTGATCGCCCATTCGGCATGCCCGGGGTGCGGTATCGAAATGTAGACGGCGTCGACCTCCGCGTCGTTGAGCAACGCGTCGTAGCCGTCGAGGATGCGGGCGCCGGGGAAGGTCTCGGCAAGGCCTGCCTTGCCGGGGTTACGGGCGCCGAGCGCAACAACCGTACCGGTGCGCGACTGCGCCACGCCGCCGGCAAAGGATTTGGCGATGCTGCCGGGCCCAAGAATGCCCCAACGAACTTTTCTAGCTTCGGAACTCATTTCAAATCTCCTTGGGACCGCCTCGACGCATCGGTCAGGCAAAGAAAAGTTCTGGCGCTTAGCGAATGCGTGCGCCCTTGGTGTCGAAGAGCAGCGCCCGCTCGGCCTTGATCGACACCACCAAATGGTCGCCGCTCGCCCGCTGCCGTGAGGCCTCGCGCTCGATGATCAGTTCCTGGTCGCCGCCGGCATCGGCGTAGACGTAGCTCACCGATCCCAGATGCTCGGCGACATCGGCCTTGACCGATATGTCGCAGTCGCCTTGCCCGGCATCGAAGAAATGCTCCGGCCGGACGCCGAGCACGACATCGGCGCCGACGGCGGGCGGTGTGGTCTGGAGCGGTTTTTTGAGCCGCGCGCCGGCATGGTTCACGAGCTCGACGGTCGCGGAACCATTGTCCGCCTCGACCACCTTCGCGGCCAGGAAATTCATCTTCGGCGAGCCGATGAAGCCGGCAACAAAGCGGTTGGCCGGGTCGTCATAGAGGTCGAGCGGCGCACCGATCTGCTCGACATTGCCGGCCTTGAGCACGACGATCCGGTCGGCCAGCGTCATCGCTTCGGTCTGGTCGTGCGTCACATAGATCATGGTGACGCCGAGCTCCTTGTGCAGGCGCGAGATCTCGACCCGCATCTGCACGCGCAGCTCGGCATCGAGATTGCTCAGCGGTTCGTCGAACAGGAACACCTGCGGCTCGCGCACGATGGCGCGGCCGATGGCAACGCGCTGGCGCTGGCCGCCAGACAATTGTTTCGGCCGCCGCTGCATCAGTTCGTCGATGCACAGGATCTCGGCGGCCCGCTTCACCCGCCGCTCGGTGTCGGCCTTCGGATTGCCGTTCATCCTGAGGCCGAAGCTCAGATTCTGCTCGACCGTCATGTGCGGATAGAGCGCGTAGGACTGGAACACCATGGCGATGCCGCGCTCGGCCGCCTCGACGTCGTTCATCACCTTGCCGCCGATGGCGATTTCGCCGCCGCTGATGTCTTCCAGCCCGGCGACCATCCGAAGCAGCGTGGACTTGCCGCAGCCGGAAGGGCCGACGAAGACGACGAACTCGCCGTCGGCGATGTCGATGTTGGCGCCATGAATGATCTCATAGACGCCGAAGCGCTTGACGACATTGCTGAGCGTGACGGCGGCCATCTCGTCCTATCCTATTTGATGGCGCCGGCGGCGATGCCGGCGATGAAATGACGCTGCAGCAGCACGAAGACGACGAGCATCGGCACGGTCAGCATGACGGCGCCCGCCATGATGCCGCCCCATGACACTTTGGTGAGACCGATCAACGTGCCGAGCGCGACCGGTGCCGTCATCGCGCCCGGCTGGCTGTTGATCAAAAGCGGCCAGAGATAATTGTTCCAGGAGGCAAGGAAGAGGATGATGGCGAGCGCCGCCAGCATCGGCCGCGCCAGCGGCAAGGCAACGAACAGGAAGATGCGCCATTCCTTGACGCCTTCGACGCGGGCGGCGTCGAACAGATCGCCCGGCATCATCGAAAAACTCTGCCGCATGAACAGCACGCCGAGCGAATTGAACAGCGGCGGCACGATCAGCGCCACCCAGGTGTTGGCGAGCTGGAAATCGCGCGCCACCATGATGAACTGCGGGATCAGCACCACCGCATAGGGCAGGGTGATGGTGCCGAGGATGATGGCGACCACCACGCCCTTGCCGACGAAATTGTAGCGGGCGAGTGCCCAGCCGGCCATCGAGGTGAGCAGCACCGAGAGGAAGGTGTAGGTCACCGCCACCGAGACGGAGATGCCGATGGCGCCGACGAAATTGGTGTCGCGCTGCAGGTTGTTGAAATTGTCGACGAAATTGTCATGCGGCAGAAGCTCGATGCCGGGGCTGAAGATGCCGTTGTCGGGCATGGTCGAAAACACCACCATCATCCACAGCGGAAACAGCCAGATCAGCGCCAGCGGCGTCAGGAACAGATGCAGCGCGATGCTGCGGCCGAGCCTTGCTTGCGAACGCGAGCTCATTTCGGCTCCTTCGTCAGCCAGAGCTGCACCAGCGTGATGGCGATCGCCAGCCCCGCCATGGTGTAGGCGACGGCCGAGGCATAGCCGAAATTGAGCGAGCGAAAACCCTGGCGGTAGAGCAACAGGCCGAGCGTCTCGGTGCCGCCGCCCGGTCCGCCGCGCTCGGTGATCAGGAAGGGCTCGGTGAACAGCTGCATCGTGCCGATGATCGACAGCACGGCGCAGAAGACGATGATCGGCTTCAACAGCGGCAGGGTGATGTAGAAGAACTGCTTCACCTTGCTGACGCGATCGAGCGTCGCCGCCTCATAGACGTCATCCGGGATCGATTGCAGGCCAGCCAGCAGGATGATGGCGTTGTAGCCGGCCCAGCGCCAGGTCACCGCGATCATGATCAGCGCCATCGCCGGCGTGACGTTGGAGAACCAGTCGATGCTGGGCAGGCCGACGCTGTTCAGCAATTTGTTGATGATGCCGAAATTGAGGTTGAACATCAGCCGGAACACCGCCGAATACGCGACCTCGCCAACCACGACCGGGGCGAAGAAGGCAAAGCGGTAGAGGCCGCGCGCCTTGAGCAGCGGCGAATTCAGGAACACCGCCATCACGATCGCCAGCGAGATCATCACCGGCACCTGGATGACGAGAATGAGCAGCGTGTTCTTCAGCGCATTGAAAAAGGCCGGGTCGGCGATCAGCCTGCCCCAGTTGAAGGTCGGGGCCCAGCGCCACGGCACGGTGCGCGTCGCCTGGAAGGAAATCAGGAACGAGCTGATGATCGGCCACACCCAGAACACCGAGAAGATCAGCAGATAGGGCGCCAGGAAACGATAGGCGGTCGCGTTCTGATGGCGCATCGTTTCCTCCCGTTCTTTCGCCTTGCACCCGCTGGGTGGCGTGTTGTTACTCAACCGGTGCGGTCCGGACGTTTAGGGCAGCGTTAATTGTCGGCGTTTGCGCCACCCCTCATCCGCCTGCCGGCACCTTCTCCCCGTAAACGGGGAGAAGGTGAGCTGATCGCTCACTTGATCGGCAGGCCGGTCGCCGAGGCGATCTGGTTCGCGGCATCGTCGAGCGCCGCCTTGGCATCGGGATAGCCGCCGGCCAGATATTTGGTCTGCACGGCGCGCATGATGATCTCGGCGTCGCTCTGGAACGGCGTGCCGCGGCTCGGCACGACCTTGGGCAGAGTGGCCAGGATGTCCTTCCACACCGCCTGGTCGCCCCAGTAGGGCAAGCCCTGCGAAACATAGGGGTCGTCGAGCGCCGAGATCAGCGACGGCACCAGGCCGAAATCCTTCAGCATGGTGATCTGGCCTTCATTGGTGGCCAGCGTATATTTCAGGTAGGCGTAGGCGGCTTCCTTGTTCTTGCTCGCCGAGGTGATAGCCAGCGAGGAGCCGCCGAGATTGGCGGCGCGCGGGCCGTCGGCGGTCAGGCTCGGCATCAGATAGACGCCCCATTTGCCGTTTTCGCCGGCCGATTCGGTGCGAATGGTGCCTTCATACCAGCCGCCATAGACCTGGGTGGCGACGACGCCAGCGGTGTTGTTGGTGATCTTGGTGCCCCAGTCGGCCGACGCCATGATGCCGGCGTCCTTCATTTCCTTGATCTTGGTCAGCGTATCGACGCATTTGGGCTGGTTGACGGTGATCGACTGCCCGTCGGCGGCGAAATAGGCGCAGCCCTGTTCGTTGGCGATCATGCGGAAGAATTCGGTGTCGCCGTTGAAATCGGCGTTGGTCATGGTCACGCCCGGATTGGCGGCCTGGATCTTCTTGCCGGCGGCGATGAAATCGTCCCAGGTCTTGATCGAGGCGGGATCGACACCGGCCTTCTCATAGAAGTCGCGGCGGTAGAAGGCGGCGACCGGGCCGGAATCCCAAGGCATGGCATAGGCCTTGTCGCCGACTTCCAACTCGGTGCGCTTGAAGTCGGGGAATTTCTTCTGGTCCTCGGCGGTATAGCCCAGCGTATGCAGGTCGACGAAGCAGTCGGGGAACTGGCTCCAGTAGTTCTCGGCCTCGCCATTCTCGATCGAGATGATATCCGGAAGGCCGACGCCGCCGGCGGCGCAGCCGGCAATCGACTTGTCGTAGGTCGGCTGGTTGCCGAGATCCTCGACAGTCACCTTGATATCGGGGAATTGCTTGTTGAAGCCGGCGACGGTGGCCTTCAGCGACGAAGCCGCGATGTTCCAGCTCCAGATCGTGATTTCGCCGGATTGCGCCATGGCCGGGCCGGAGCCCAGGGCAAGCGCGAGCGCGGCGCAGGTCAGTGTGGTGCGCATAGAAATCCTCCCATTTCATTTGCTCTCTCTTGGCGAGCGTGGCTAAGATTATGCAGCGCGGAAGGCTTGTCCCCGACAAAGGGAATAAGAAATTGGCGGAAAGTAAGATGCCGGAAAGGCCGTTTTATCAGCCTGGCGCCAGCAGCGTGGAGGGCCTGCCGCTGCTGCTGCAGATGTTCCACACGCAGCCCCTGGTGATGCTCAAGCCGCATTGGCATGCCCAGGTCGAGGTCAATTTCATCGTCCGCGGCAGCGTGCACTACCGCATGAACGATCATGAGATTTCGCTGTCCGCCGGCCAGATGTGCCTGTTCTGGGGCGGCCTGCCGCACCAGATGGACGATTTGTCTGACGATGCCGTCTATGCCGGCGCGCATCTGCCGCTGGTGCATTTCTTCCGGCTGCATCTGCCCACCGATGTCCGGCACCGGCTGATGACGGGTGCTACCTTGGTGAGCGATGCGACCGACCGGTCGGACGACGACAATTTCGAGCGCTGGAACCGCTATGTCCGCTCGGGCGATCCGGCAAAGGCCGAGCATGCGGTGAACGAGCTGCTGCTGCGGCTGGAGCGGATGCGGTTCGAGCCTTACCAGCTGGTGCCGGAAAATCCGATCGGACAGGCAGCCGGCAGCCCCTTCGATCAGCAATCCTCGCGCAATGTCGGGCGCATGTGCGACTTCATCGCCGAAAACTTCCTCTACGAGATCGACTGCGTGAACATCGCCGGGGCAGCCGACATCCATCCGAAATACGCCATGAGCATCTTCAAGAAATCGACCGGCATGACGCTCAACGAATATGTCAACCTGCTGCGGCTGAGCTACGCCCAGGCGCTGCTGATGCATGAAGATGCCAATGTGCTGCGCGTGGCCATGGACTCGGGCTTCGGTTCGCTGAGCGCCTTCAACAAATCGTTCCGCAAGCTCGCCGGCATGTCGCCATCGGATTTTCGGCGCGAGCGTGCGAGCGCCGGCTATTCCGTCCTCTAGATGTTCGGATATCGAGCCGTCGCGCCGGCCAATCTGGTCACCAATGGCAAGACGCTGTCGAGCGCGCCCGATCGGCTCGGCCATCTCGTGCCGACCGATCCGGGAGTCGGCGTCGCGGCAATCCGCGCACTCTACCAGGCAAACGGCTATGTCTGGCTGAAGGGTTTTCTGAGCCGGTCCGATGTCATCGATTTCCGCGGCTGGGTCTTTTCCCGCCTCGGCGATACCGGGCTGATCGAGCCTGGCTCGAATCCTGCCCTTGGCATCGCGGCCGCCGGCATGTTCGACAAAAGCCTCGCCGACCGTCGGCTGATGTCGCTGGTGCGTTCGGCCACCTATGAGGGTTTTTGCGCGCAGCCGCGCCTTTCCGGCTTCATGGACCAGTTCCTCGGCGGCCTATCCTACCTGCACAAGCGCAAGCTGATGCGGTTCACACAGCCCGGAACGCCGACCGCAACCCCGGCGCATTACGATCTGGTCTATCTGCGCGGCGGCACGAGCCGCGTGGTGACCGCCTGGATACCCATCGGCGATACGCCCGCGGAGATGGGCGGCCTCGCCTATCTGGAAGGCTCTCATGCGATCGGGACGGCGATGGAGGCCCGGTTCGAAAGGGACAATGCCGCACTGGCGCCGCAGGAGCGGATCAGCGCCTTCAATCGCAACATGACCGAGGGCGGCTGGGTGTCCAAGGACCTGCCCGACATGGCGGAGCGTTTCAACACGCGATGGCTGGTCGCCGACTACGAGGCC
The DNA here is from genome assembly GCF_964252735.1 of Mesorhizobium sp. LjNodule214. NCBI lineage: Bacteria > Pseudomonadati > Pseudomonadota > Alphaproteobacteria > Hyphomicrobiales > Phyllobacteriaceae > Mesorhizobium > Mesorhizobium sp. LjNodule214. The sequence continues at coordinate 699,573 of NZ_CAXUPE020000001.1, read as the reverse complement.
GGCGACGTGGTGCTGCACTCGCCGTTCATGATCCACGCTTCCACGACCAATCAAAGCGCCGACAGGCGCATCCGGCTTTCGACCGACATCCGCTACCAGAATGTCGATGACGAGATCGACGCCCGCTGGAGCAATCACTGGAGTCTCGACGACATGCTTTGAGTGACTGGTCCTGGGCACCGGCATCTGTCCCGCCGCTTACAAATTCGTAAGAATGGCCAGAATCCCGCGCAGGTACCTCGCCATGAGCTTGCGGAACGGCTATTGGATGGCGTCGGTCTATCTCCACCGACCCCCGGAGCTGCGGACATACAATGGGCTACGCGTCCCTCAAGCCGACGGCGAAGGTGTTCGATCAGCACAGGCGCCTGATCGTCGTCCAGGTTGCGGCAGTCGTTGCCTTTGTCCCGTTGCTGTTTGCGAAGCCATTCCTCGGCGAGGGCTCGGACGGGCACGAATTCGTCGAAACGCTCGGTGTCGGATTTGTTCTTGTCTGCTTCATCGGGCGTCTGTGGAGCATCCTCTATGTCGGCGGCAAGAAGAACGCCGAACTGATTTCCTCGGGACCATTTTCGGTCACCCAGAACCCGCTCTATTTCTTCTCCACCGTCGGAGCGACAGGTGTTGGATTGATGTACGGGTCCGTGCTGGCCGCCGCGGCCTTGGGTCTGGCAAGCTTCGTCGTCTTCAGGGTCACGGCGCGCAAGGAAGCCGAGTTCCTGCTCGGAAAATTCGGCCCGGCCTACACCGCCTATACGGAGCGGACGCCGCGGTTCTGGCCGAACCCCCTGCTCTACAACGACCAGGCCGAGCGCCAGTTTTCGACGCGCACCTTGAAGCGGACCTTCCGGGACGGGCTCTATTTCCTGGCCTTGTTCCCGATCATCGAACTGGCCGAGCATTTGAAGAACAGCGGCGTGCTGCCGGTGTTTTTCACCCTCTATTGATCATTGATCATTGGCGTGTGCCGCGCGGCGCGGCGAACGCTGTGCAGCAGGATGGCGAGACAGCCGACCAGCAGCAGGAGGCCGCCGGCGAGCGGCGGCAGAGCCAGCAGCTTTACCGCCGCGGTGATCGCGGCAATCAGGACCAGCGCCAGCAGCGCCAGACTGCCGTCGTCGACGAACATGCCGACGAGTTCCTTCAGCACAAGACGGATGAGTTTCATCGAGCGACCCCTTCAGCGGGCTGCGGATAGCTGCTGCGCAGCCAGCGCACGATGGCAAAGGACGCCAGCGCGACGATGGCGAAGATGAGGAGCAGGGCCAGGTCCTCGCCCGGCCACTCGGCGCCGATGCCTTCGCCGGTCCAGAAAATGCCGAAGCTGGTCAGCATCAGCCCGACAACGAATTTTAATGCGTTTTCCGGCACCCGAGCCAGCGGCCGGTGCAAGGCGAACCCGACCAGCATCACCAGCACGAAGGCCGCCAGCGCACCCAGGCTGGCGTAGAGCGTCTGGCCATGTGCCGCGCCGACGGCAATGACGATGAACACCACCTCGACCCCCTCGAGCAGCACCGCCTTGAAAGACGCCAGTCCCGCAAGGTAGTCGGCGCGGCGGTCATTGGCCTGTTGCTGCAGAAGAGCGGTTTCCTTTGAGAAGGCCAGATCCTCGTCACGCAAGGCGATGACGCCGCCGCTGCGCAGGATGGACTTTCGCAGCCAGCGCATGCCGAACAGGATCAGCAGGACACCGACCACGAACTGCATGATGGTGATCGGAACCAGCGCCAGCAGCGGCCCGAAAGCCAGGACGAGCGCCGCCAGCACGGCAAGCGCCAGTGCGGCCCCGATCAGCGCCGGGCGCCAGCTGCGGGTGACGCCGACGGCAAGCACGATGGTGAAGGCTTCGACGACCTCGACGAAAGACGCAAGAAAGGCAGCCGTGATCGTCGAAAGGATGGGTGTCAGTGTTTGCATGAAGGCTTCCTGTCTTGTCTCGTCTGACCATGATCCTTTGATCGTGGTTCGGAATCACTATGCCGCCAACACCACACAGCGCCCCGACGGCAGCGAAAAAGCAAGCGAAGCGCCAACCGATGGATATGGGGCCAATCGAGCCGCACGCGACGCGCTCCGAGATCGACCGCCAGCCGCCAACCTCTGGTGACCGCGGGCGGACTTTGATACGGATCGCGGCAATCAATGGGCGGGGTCCGGGATTTCGGCCGAAAAACCGTTCGAAATTGCGGGGGCATCTTGCGGGCAGTATCCGAGCGGCGTGGCTTTCGACCGGAAATACAGGGGCTGCGCGGCCTGGCGGTGGCTCTGGTCGTCGTCTACCATTTGTGGCCAGGCATCCTTCCGGGCGGCTATGTCGGCGTCGACGTCTTTTTCGTCATTTCAGGCTATCTGATCACCGGCATGCTGGCTGAGATGGCCGCGCGGGATGGCCGGGTGTCGCTGGTCGGGTTCTATTCCCGACGGGTGCGGCGGCTTCTGCCGGCGGCAACGCTGGTGCTGCTTGCGACGCTGTGCGGAACGCTGCTGTTCCTCTCGAAGGCGCGCTGGGAGGAAACGGCCAACCAGATCCTGGCCAGTGCGCTCTATGTCCAGAACTGGCGGCTGGCGGCGATCGCGGTCAGCTATCTCGATGCCGAAAGCCTGCCGAGCCCGGTGCAGCACTACTGGTCGCTGTCGATCGAGGAACAGTTCTACATCGTCTGGCCGATCCTCATGATCGGCGTGATCTGGTTGGCGAAGCGTCGCGGATTTCGCCTGGGACGTGCATTGGTTGGTGCGTTGTCGGCCGTTTGCGTTGCGTCGCTGGCCGCCTCGATCGTGTTGACGGCAAAAGACCCCGCCCAGGCCTATTTCGTGTCGCAGACGCGCATCTGGGAGCTTGCGCTGGGCGGCCTGCTGGTCCTCAGCGAGCACCGGCTTGCACTTGATATCTTCGCAAGACGATTGCTGGGGGTCGCCGGTGCGGCCGGCATCCTCGCCGCCGCGACGTTGTTTTCCGCGGCAACGCCATTCCCGGGCGTAAGTGCCTTGCTGCCAACAGTGGCTACCGTCCTTGTCGTCCTGGCGGGCGACGTCAATTTCGGGCGATTTCGCGGGCTCGATTCAAGGATCCTTCGCTTCATCGGCGACCGGTCGTATTCGATCTATCTCTGGCATTGGCCGCTGCTGACCTTCTTTCTGGCGCAAGGCTATCCGCCGACGCTCTTTAGCGGCGTGGTCCTGATCGGGCTGACCCTGACGCTGTCGGAGCTCTCCTACCGGTATGTCGAACAACGATACAGGCAGGCTATAGGCGGCGCATGGTGGAAACCGCTGGGCTACGGCACGCTGGCGATCCTCACATGCGCGGCGGCGTCCGGCGGTCTGCTCTATGTGCTGAAGACCGAGACCATCGACCGAGCTTTGGTTGGAACGCCATCCTATCCCGGGCCTGCCGCTCTTGTCGCGGGCGCTGCGGTGCCGGACAACGTCGACCTGCTGCCGCCGCTGGCGCGGCTGAACCGGGACATTCCGGTTGTCTACGCAACGAAATGTCATCAGATGGAGGGCTCGGAGCCGACGCGATGTCTTCTCGGCGATCCCGCGGGTGCAAAGACCATGGTCCTGGTCGGCGATTCGCACGCCGCCCAATGGGCTCCGGCGCTCGACAAGATCGCTAGGGACCACGGGCTGAGGCTGGTCAGCCTTACAAAATCCGCCTGCCCGTTCACCCGCGCCTCGATTGGAAATGCCAACTCCGCTTTGTCCTGCGCAGAATGGCGGGAAAGGGTGCTCGCCGAGATCATCAAGCTCAGGCCGGAACTGGTGCTCACCAGCCAGTCCAACTACGGCTCCGTTCCGCAGGAACAGATGATCGAAGGCTTGCGCAGCCTGTGGAGCAGGCTTGCGGAGGCCGGCTCGCAAATCATCGCCATCCGCAACACGCCTTATGTCAAGTTCGACCCCGGCGACTGCCTGAGCGCCACGCCGCAAAAATGTTTCACCCCGCGAAGCGAGGGTGAGCCGAGCAACGTGTTGGCGGAGGCTGCGCAAGGCCAGAAGAATGCGCGCTTCGTCGATATGATCGACGCCATATGCGGCCCGCAGCTTTGCCCGGCCGTTGTCGGCAACATCATCGTCTGGCGGGACCATCACCATTTGACCGCGAGCTATTCGCTGGCCCTGGCTCCTTACCTAGCCCTGAAAGCGGGGTTTTAGCGGCGCCGCCCGGCACGAAGCCGCCGATTTGCAATCCGGGGGGCGCCGCCCGACGACAAATCAACCGCAAGCGCTCTATCTCAACCGGATTTGACTCAGGCTCATCCGATTTATCGCCTCGGACCATGGCCATTTTGGCAAATTAGCAAAGATGCGCGAAGGGCCTATGGATATGCCAGCCGGCGAAACTATCCCCTCTATCGCCGGTTAGGCCCGGCGGCCGACCCCACACCCAGCCACGACCGCTGGGCCGCTCCGGTGCTAAGCGAGATGTTCGACTCCGCGATGCCAGGACCATTGCCCCGAGGCGGCACAGGTATTTCAGTTGTCTTCTTCAATGCGTGGAAGGAGGCGACCATTCTCTATGGCAGCAATCCTGAAGCACCTCCTGGCCTCCTGCGGAGTCGCATTGCCAGCCAGGGCGGCAGTGCAAACGCGTGCCGCTCGATTCCAGTGCGGGCCACGCTCGGTCCATGTCAGGAGTTCCTTGGACGCAGCTTGGACGTTGCCGATCAGAAGTCGGTGACCGGCACTGGTCTTCACGGGGACCTTGGGGCTGAACGAGAGGACGGACATTAGAGGAAGCTAATGGAAGTCGTGAATGTTGGGTAGAGCGGAGATGGCGTAGGCTGTAGGCTGCTCGCTGGCCGGTCCGTCGCGTCTCGCCGCAAGCCCGCCCGGCAGAGCTAGTGCGGCGCTCCACCGGTGCTGCCCCTGAAAACGAAAAAGCCGCGGAGTTCCGCGGCTTTTCGATGCTTGATCCCGAAGGAAACTGGAGCGGGTGAAGCGATTCGAACGCTCGACCCCAACCTTGGCAACCCATTGATTCGACGACACTTTTCGTCACGTCGAGTAACTCCTTCATCCAGAAAACGATTGTCTATGGGCGCGGGGAGCGGAACGATCAGTTCCGTCGAGTTCCGTCGAAAACCGCGACATGCGGCTCCCCTCGGAAACCCGGCGAGCGACCAACTCACGCAACCCGAACGATCGGGGGAGCAAATGGCCACGACGAGCAAAAAGCGACTGACGAACCAGACTCTTGAACGCATGACACCGCCTAAGACCGGCCGGCTCGAGGTGGGTGATGATTTGTGCCCAGGCTTAATTCTGCGAGTCTCCGATCACGGGGCGAAATCCTTCTCGGTGATCTACAGGGTTCTCGGCGAGGGCGGTGTGACCGAAACAGGTCGCCCGCTGACAGGCAAGCAACATCGGATCACCCTTGGCCAATGGCCGGTGGTCGGCCTCGCAGACGCCAGAGAGCGTGCCAGGGCAATTTTAGCCAAGGCCGGCGCGGGTGCAGACCCGAGAGCCGAGCTGGCGCGTCCAGCGTTCGAGAGCGTCGGGCGAATACATTTTCGGCGGTGTTGGAGAGACACATCAGGCAGGACGCCGCGAGGACGATATCGAGCTGGCAGAACGTCGAGAGAGTGCTCCGGTTACATGTCGTTCCGCGCTTGGGCGACACGCCGATGGCCGACATCCGCCGTGCCGATGTCCACGAGATAATCGATGACCTTGTGACCAGCGGCCGGATCGGCACAGCACGCGAAGTCCGGAAGCAAATGTCGCGGATTTTTAACTGGGCAACGGATCGCGAGATTATCTCCTTGAACCCGCTGAGCGGCATGAAGCGCGCTGACCTGGCCCGCAACACAGAAGCGGGGCGCGCCCTTTCGGATATAGAGCTCCGGTCGATCTGGCAGGCGGCCGAAGAAATGCGATATCCGTTTGGTTCGCTCTACCAATTCCTGATGCTTACGGGTCAACGACGCGCGGAGTGGGCATTCAGCCAGCGCTCCGAAATCGACACGGCGAACCGCTGGTTGGACCTTGGTAAAGAGAGGTTCAAGAGCCGTCGCGAGCATATCGTGCCGATGTCGGACTCGCTGTGGGCCTTGTTCGAGCGGTTGCCGGTCTGGGCCGGCGCCAACGACTACTTTGTGTTCTCGTCGCGGCATGGTCATGTTCCGGTTGCCGGATTCTCTCAGGGTAAGCGAGCGCTGGACGATCTGGCGCAGGAATATCTGCGGAAGGAACTGGGCAAGCCTGATGCCGTCCTCCAGCATTACCGCATCCACGATTTTCGGGTGACCTGCGAAACTCGCCTGGCGCACCTCGGCTTCAATCAGGAAGTCCGCGACGCGGTGCTAGGGCATGCGAAGCCGGGGCTACAAAAGACCTACAACAAGCATGATTACCTGGAGGAGAAGCGGCGGGCGCTGCAGGCCTACGCCGAACACCTTCTCGCCGTGGTCAACCCGCAAGGTGGCGTACTCCGAGCGGCGGCCTAGGATGAAGGCCGCTTGCTCGGCGGTGCACGGAAGCTGCACCTCTGACGCCGGCAACCAAGTTCCCACTCGCTAATCTGTTCGATCGGTCGAGAACATGCTTGACTAGCATTCCTTGCGGAAAGCGCATCAACCACTATGCCCGGTTCGTCAACAACTCCTCGTCGAAAAAAACGGCGGACTAGGTCGCAGGTGCGCACGACCCACGACAGGAGGCCGCCGAAAAGCCTCGAAGAAATCGCGGACGAGTACAAAGTCCCCCTAGCCTCGCTCTCCGAAGCGGTTCGTTCGGCTGAAATAGCATTTGAATGCGAGATCTCGGCTGAAGAGACACGTGTGCAGGCCCGAGAAATAATCCCCCATTTAAAGAAGCTCAGGCGATCTGTGGAGAAGCTGCAACGTAACTGGAAGGCGATACCCCGTTCAAAAAGGGAACGGGTGAGTAGTTGGACCAGTCCGGGTACAAAAACCATGAATCCCGTAAACGCTCGCCTCGACGATGTTATCGATTTCATAGAAGATTTTTGCGAACACAATGGAAGACGGCCCGGCAATCAGGAAGTCTCACGGTCGGGTGGGGGGAAAAACGCCCTCGCGCCCCTTAAGGTCTTTACTGAGAGCATGGCTCTGTACTGGAAGTCTGAAAAACAACGACCGGTGGGGCACCTTTTACAAGACGAATATCCTCCTGGGTCAGATGAAGATTCCGGAGTGCTTGAGCCTCATCCCGAAGGTATGCGCTTCATCTTCGATGTGGCTGGGCATTTGCCTGAGAGCTATACCGCCACAAACTTAAAAACCGCGCTCCGCAGCCTCTGAGAGAGGACGGGATTATTCCCGACGTTTGACTCTTGGCTGAAATGGCCCGGTTTCGTTCTCAATCGATGCGACTCCTGCCCTGAGCAAATGGTCACTTCGTCAATAATATGGCGACGCCGCTGGGGCCGAAATCGCCGCGCGGCCAAACGCAAGTGCATCAATTCGTCAGGTTTCATGCTGGAATATCTGTGCTAGCCAGGAGTGTTTCGATCGCTCATTTCTTTCCCGTCGACATTGGGGTCGGCGAAGGAAGGAGCGATCTATGGAAGAGAACGAGGACAAAAATCGCAATTCTGACGATAGCGTCGAGGTGATGTCGGATGAAGCTCGCAAGTTCGGAACGTGGGACGTATGGACCGATGCCCAAGCCGAGCATTTCACTCAAGAAGTGATCAAAGGTCATGCTTGGGACGTCGATCGCGGCAATCCAGTTGTCGCGGGTGCCATATCTATCGCGCGCTCTATGAAAAAGGCGCCGGGCATCGAGGAAGGTGCGAAGGGTGTTCTCAATGCGATGTGGTGGATTGCCGAATCCGCCATGCTTGAGCTGACCACCAATCCCGAGGCCGATCCAGAAATCCTAGACGCCTTTCATCGCATTTGGAATGCGACCTGCCGGGCTGCGAGGCCGGGTTATGGCGAAGGATGGCATAGATTGGACCCGCGATCTCTCGAGCCTGCACGGCTTGAACCCGAACCGCTACCGGGGGAAACTGAATCGTCGCCCGCAGTCACACTGCCGGCGAAACCTAGCCGCTGAGATCACTCAAGATAGGCCTGCCAGGGCGTTTTATCTCAGCTTACTCCGATGGGTCGAAAGGGACGTTGCCGGCACGCACGCCGGCGACGGATCAAGGCCGCCACTAACCTTAGAAACAAGGGGCAGAGGCCCCTTGTCTCTTCAAAAAAAGATTTAAGTTCGAGGGAAGGAGCGGAACTCAAAGGAACTCTATGACCAACAGGTTTATCAGCATGCATGACGTGATTGACCGCGTGCCGTTTTCAAAAACGCAAATTTACCGGAAGATTGCTGACGGTACGTTTCCTCGGCCGGTGCCGCTCGGACCGCATAGGGTCGCGTGGCTAGAAAGCGAAATTGATGCGTGGGTCGCCGAACGCTTGGCTGCACGTGACGCGCTTAAGGGCCTCGAAGAGCGTCGGCTTCGCGCGTCACGGCGAGCGATGGGGGCACGTAAGCCATGACCACTGTCTTCGACCAGCCGCCCGGCCCCGAAGAGGTTGACAAGGATATCACAGCGCAGCCCTGGATAGCTAGGCTGCGGCTTACCTTCGAGGCCTACGCGACCCGGTGCAGGGCCGCTGGCCGCAATCCCGATATCACTGAGTGGTTTGCTCACCTTGATCTCACTGACGAGGAACTTCAGCTTGTCGACGGCATGATCGAGGCACGTCGGAACGACTTCTGCCGGGACGAGATTGGCCCCAAATTCGTCATCCGCGAGTACGGCAATAGAGCCCGTGTGGGCTGGTTCGATTCCCGTGGCGAACTCGCAACAATGAGCTTCGCCGAGTTCAGGAACGCTCACTTCGAGAAGAGAATTCAGGTGGGCCAGGACGATGGTGGAAAGCCAAAGACCGTACCGCTCGTGGATCACTGGCTTCGGCATCCATTGACGCGGCGCTACGAGCGCGTCGAGTTTCGACCGAAGTCGGCAACGGCGAACGATGTTCTGAATCTCTGGCGAGGGTGGCCACACGGACTGGTCCCAGGGTGGGAAGAGACTCGGCTTGGCCCGGACGGTCCGCAGCCAGTTGTCGACAGCATCTTCGACGGACCGAAAATGCCGCCGGGGTACTGCGACATGTTCCTTGACCACATGCTTCACAATATGTGTGGCGGCGACCATGAAACCTTCAACTATCTGCTGGGCTGGATGGCCGACGCCCTCTGGAATCCCGGACCCTGCGATACCGCAGTGGTACTGCAGGGGTCGCAAGGATCGGGGAAAACGTTTTTTGTCGAACGATTCATGGAGTTTTTCGGTGTCCATGCACTGACGCTCGACAACGAGGATCAGGTGGTCGGACACTTCAACAAGCACCTGATGAATAGAAGCGTCATTTTCGCCGACGAGGCATTCTTTGCCGGAAATCCTAAGCATGCGGCGAGACTAAAGACACTGGTGTCGGCGCCTGAGCTTTTGGTCGAGCCCAAAGGGGTCGATCCTTTCGTGGTAGACAAAATGTTCCGCTTGATCATGGCGTCCAACGACGACCACGTCATTCGCGCCGAGCGCGATGACCGACGAAATCTGGTGCTCGGGGTCGATGCCGGCCCACACAACCAGGATCGCGAGTACTTCGCTCTTATGCATGACGAGTGGAAAACGGGCGGCCGGCGCGCGCTGTTTCGTTGGCTGACTGGCGCGTATTGGGGTGAACAGGTGGGCCAGGGTCGCTTCCGCAAATGGGACCGGCCGGTAACGGCGGCCCTTCAAGAGCAGAAGGACATGAGCTTGCCGCCCGCGCAGATGGCCATTTACAATATGCTGTGCGAGGGCGAGCCGCCGAGCCAGGCCAAGGATGATCCGACAACCGGCAACGTCTTCGTGGCGACCAAGCTCTTGATGGAGGGCAATAAGCTCAAGCCCCAGCAGGCAAAGGCTGTTGGCGATTTGCTGCGCATGCTCGCCGGCAGCGCTGCGAAAAACGACAGGCAGTATTTCGGCGACGGTGCCTTGCGGCGACAATATCGGGGGTACTGGCTTCCAGCCCTGCCTGAGTGCCGGAAACGCTGGGAAGCTCATCTTGGCCGAACGGTAGAATGGCCTGCCGACGTCGACAGCTGGCAACCGTTGCCCGCCGAAACCAGTCAGGTCCCGTTCTGACCGCCGTCGATCGGTAGAAACCCATTGGCGCCGGTGCGCGGGAGCACGGGCGAGGAACCCGGCTTAAAAGGCGACCCGGCTCTGGACCCGCCTTCCTAATTTTCCTTCATTTACGGTGCTTTAGGTAAGCCCAAGGCGGGAGGTCGGGTAAGTCGGTGTTTGCTGAGGTACCGCTCGCGTGTGACTAGTTTGGTCACAGTCAGTAACGAATCTTCTGACTATTTTTCGAACCGACTTTCCGACTTATCCGGCTTAGTTCTTGCTAAACATTTGAATGCATTGAAGATTTCAACAGTCGGGTTTGCCGAGGCGGAAAATAGCAAAGACCCCTGGATGCGACTTGATTGGCCTTTGGGTTTTAGCCTTTGCCGGCATCGACTGGATTTCGTTGCCGGCGGTTATAGATTCAACGGCCCGGCCGTCTGTGGGCCAGAAGCCATGCTTTGGCTTGATGCCTGTCACCCTCGTCAAGCGCGCGATCCAGAAACAGATCTGTCTGGACTGCCTGACCGATCAAGCCGCGGCGGACTGGCCTCGAAGTCCGTCGCGATTGCCGCGGAGGGGACCCGTGGAAAGACACCGGACCCAGTTTTTTTGACCGGGCGGGAGGCCTCCGGCGACACATACTGCGGATCATGGTCGGGAACCGATCCTGAGGCCGAACAGGAAGACCTTCCGTCGGCAACTTGATCGCTGGTCGGCACTGCCCTTCGCCTATCGACAGCCATAGCCTGCCCAACGCCTCAGGCCGAAAATCAATGTATGCCTGTCATGCATTGACAGCGTCGGGGATGCAATGTATACCCGCTACACATTGCAAGTTCGTACGCAAGCGATTACGGGAGGCGAAGATGACGACGGAAACCGAGAAATTCACAGTCAACGTGAACAAAGATGCCATGAACGCCGTCCGCGCAGAGGCGCAGGACAAGGGCGTCGAGGCGAGCGCGCTGATACAGCGAGCCATTCATCAACTTGCGATCGACACAGGCAGGATGGACCCCGCAACAAGCGCGATGCTCAAGGCCCAATATGAGATCATCGACGAGTTCGTCGGACTCTCGAAGCGGCTTTTCCACGAAGGTCGCTTCGACGAGCATTTTGTGCTCACGGTGTTCAAGGCCGCGATCGAGTCACCCAAGCTCAGAGCCCGCTATGAGCGCGCAATTGGCGGCGACGCCTTTGCCGTCAAGTTGCCGGGCAAGACGCCGCTGAATATGTATCTCGGCTGGTACATCAAGAACGCGATCGGCGCCGAGCCCAAGCTGGACGCAAACAATCAGCCGGTGCGTGCCCAGGTGCGCGGCGAGCCCATCCAGAGCTACACTTTATTGCGTTCGAGCGGTCGGTAGGGGAGAAGATCATGCAGATGACGATCGACAAGTTGAAGGCAATGTCGCCGGAGCGTCGGGCAACGCTGTACGAAAATGCCAGAAAGCGCATCGACCAAGGCGGTCAAGAAATCATAGACCTGATCAACGCGTCCGGCCTACCGCTTCGTTCCGGCGGGATCACGTTCTCCGACCCGGTTCACCTCCGTATGGAAGAGATCGCATGGTCCATTCAGGGCAAGAGAACCATGGTGGAAGCGACAGAGGCAGGTCTACCGGCCTTGGCAGGCGTCGAACCGCTGATCGTGGCCGACCTTGGACCTCTCTATCACCCGCATGACCTTGGAACTGTCGACGCCGGCTCCATAGTTGGGCAAGTGATGCGCCATCTCGGGTATGAGCTCGTCGATCGCAAGGACATGCCGCCAGGTTCCGTGGCGAAGACTGCCGCGACGTGGAGGCCACGGATTAGGTAGTTGCTCCACGCGGTGGATCGCAAAGCGCCCTGGCGATGGGTCCGAGCACTTCTTCCGCATCATGATCTTTACTGATTCGTCTCGGCCGCGCGCGCCTTGAATGGCAGATCTGTCTGGACCAGGCCGTCTTCCAAGATCTTCCGCGCCGGGTGCCCGGACGGGTACGCCTTGGCGAGCTTTGCCATCGACTGGCGTACCAATTCCATAAGCCGGCTACTTTCCACAGCCTGGTTGATTCCGGCGTTCAAATGCTTTCGTTGCTTTGTCGGAAGTGGCTGCCGGTGGCAGGCAACGATTGCGTGAAGCGCATACTCGAATTCCTGCGACAGCGCTGCAATTTCGGATCGAAGCCGAGGCGACTGAACACCTGGTCCATCAGGAAGATGCTTGATCGAGTTCACCCTGCTTCGCGCTGCGACGACTGCATTCAACGCGTCGTCGTTTAATCGGTCGCTGATATCCTCAAAGAGCGAGACGCTGCCCATCTACCAATCCTCCCTGGCGTTGACGCAGGGGCATGCCTCAAGATCACGGCTTCTTTTTGGCTACAGGCCGCCGTAGGTGACCTTCAAAGCGCCGGCACTCCCCGTACGCTCCCCGAAGCAATGTTCGACACGACGACTTCCAATGTAATCCGGCGCTTTGCAGGCCTGCACCCTAACCTTTGATAGAGTATGCTGCCGCCCTTTGCCCCCTGTTTGGAAACTTCTGCTGTCCGATCGGCAGCCCTGTTCAGTTAGGAGCAGCCTTTCGCCGGTGCCTTAGGCGGATGCCTTGAAACTGCAGGCATGGCCATCATAGGCGCTCGATGCAGGCGGCGCTCTCTCGCCCGTGTCGCGCGTCCATGACAGATCTGTGGGATGGTTCAGTCAAACAAATAGGTTGGGAGTCCGCGAGCGCAGACAATCACCCACCATTGCGCTACCTTCTCCGCCGGCAAGTTGCACGCGCCGCATTCGAATGGATCGAACTCTTAGCCACTAACTGTGAAGGGAAGCGGAAGTGATCGAGCGTTACAAGCCCCCTCTCGCCGTTGTAATCGTCGGGTGCTCAAATTCAACAGATTGGAGTTCGACTACCGAATCCGGTAAAGTCGAATGGAGCTTTTTGGAAGATCTCTTTCGATGTCTTTCTTACGACATCGGTAGTCGTGAGGCCGCAAACCCGGAAGTTCCTGTATATTTCTCGATCGGGCGCTTCGGAACCTCTGATGAGGCGAGTCAGCCTCCGTTGATCGATTGTATGCTCGCTCAGCGGATCCTCGTCCTTGTCCTCTTGGAGCCAGAATTTCGAAGGGGAGCTAGTCAGTGGGTTGAGTTCTTCAACGAACAGAGGAAACACGCCCAGAAAGCAAACAAAGAGATTCTGTTCGTTCCTATGGCGCGCGCGGACGACGGGCAATTGCGCAGAGACATTCATCGGCTTGGCTTGGGGACAATCGCCCCTGTATACGCGCGATCGAACGATGGTCAAAGCCAACAAACAAGAGATTCTACAAGGTACTTCCGCATCAGCGCGATGATAGCTGCAATTCAAACATTACGCCAAGCTTCAGCTGCCAAACAGTCAATCGATGTATTCTTAAGTTATGCAAAACGCGACGGCGCATATGTGCCAGAGCTGCTTCGTCAAGCATTCTCTAAGTACCCGGGAGTTAACGCTATCGTGGACTCCATGGCTTTCAGCCCCGGAGTTTCTGTGAGTGGCGACCTACTTGAACAGAAGCTGGCCGCATCAGATTGCGTCGTTGTCTGTCAGACCACGTCGTATTCGAGTCGCATTTGGTGCCAGCGGGAAGCATTGCTGGCAAAGAGGACTGACGTTCCAATGATCGTTGTCGACATGCGCGACGGCTTAGACCGTCTCGATACCGGTATTTTCGCAAACTGCCCCCAACTGAGGGTAAGTGAACCAATTGAGGGGCACCTTGACAAGATCCTGGAGTTGGCGATTTCGGAAGTTTTGCGTGCCGAGCACCACCGACACCGAAGCGCCGCAATCATTGTTGCCGCTGGTGTCGATCCAGAGCGCGTTGAGATCTTGACGCGGCCGCCGGAACTGTCAATTCTGGTCGAACTAGTGGCGCGCAACGCGGAAGCTGTGCGTCAAGGTAATCGACCGCGGGATGTGATACTTCACCCCAATCCACCCCTGCGGGACTATGAAGTAAACATGCTGAGGATGATAGGCGAAAATTTTCAATTTTCGACTCCCAGCACGATCATCACGAACACCCTCGCGTCAGAAGAATCGTTATGCCGGGCATAGCGACGTCTATTGCGACGGGGCAAAAAAGAGCCCCCCTTGTCGGAAGAAACATCGGCCTCTCAATATCCGACAACCACGACCGGGCCGCGCGAGGATTTGATCGAATCCACCAGAACACATTTATGTACGAAGTTGCTCGAATGTTGTATCGAAGTGGTGCCTCTGTCTCTTACGGTGGGCACCTGCGAAATGAAGGGTTTACCGCAGCTAGCCTTCAACACCTTATAGATGAGAGGCAGGAGTCTCTGGAGCATCAGAGTATTCATAGCTACGTTGCCTGGCCGTTGTATTGCCGAGAGCTCTCTCCTCAAGACAGACTGCAAGGTGACTTCTTGAAGTTTGCAGAAATAGTTGAGCTGCCATCGCCACATGATTTTAGTGGCCCAAAGGACAAGTTCCTTGACCCGACACCGGTCCCCAATCGCTATTACTGGTTCAGATCCCTGACGGCGTTGCGCCACAAGATGAACTCCGAGATTCATGCGCGTGTGATTTTGGGAGGTAAGCTTAACGGCTTCATCGGTCGATATCCGGGCATCGTCGAAGAGGCTTTGTTCGCTATTTCGACGCACAAACCTTTGTATATTTGTGGTGGATTTGGTGGAGCGGCGTTGGGACTGGCGGAGTTATTTCGGGGGAGAAAAGTCCCCGCTTTAGATTCATGTTTTCAGTTTTGTGATGAGCAGTATGTAGTCAGCGTAAATTACTACGAAACTGCTTTGGCAGTGAATTTGCAACAAGGTCTTGGTAAAGCGACGACCTATGACAGGTTCGTTGAGTATGCGGTTGACTACGGTCTCCTGTGTGATTTCTTCCGGGAGGTTGGAATCGGCGGACTGGCCAATGGACTCTCTTCTCAGGAAAACGAGATCCTATTTGAGTCGAATTCTCTCGACGAGATTCAGTCTCTTGTCCTCACGGGGCTTACTCGTCTTTTCTCGAACTCTAGGGAACAAAACCAAAGTTGGAATGAGTCGGCCAGCATTCCAGGCACGGCATTCTCACGGGTAATTCAAGGTGCCAATAGGCCGCGCAGCCCATTGATCGATAACCTGCGGCAGAGTGAGCTGATTTCCGCGGACGAGCTATTGTCGATGGAATCTGAACTCTTCTCAATTTTTGGTGAAGGCTACCGGGACGCGCGTGAAATGGCTCTACGACCGTGCTTACCTACAGCTCTTGAGGGGCTTGATTCAATATCCAAGGGTCGTTCACTGATCAGCCTCGATTTGGCTGCATTGAACTGGCTTCCCGCTCGAGGCGATATTTCGAGAATCGCTGAGTTTCTCAAAGAACTCTACAAGGTAAATCCATGTGTCTCTGAATGTGAGACATTTAGGAGACACCTATCGACCGGTGGAGTCGAGCTTAGTTCCCTGAACCGTACCATGTCTCGAGCGCCGATCTTGGAGGTAACGACAATGCGCATCGACGGCCCCGAGCAAGGAAAGCTCTCGACGGCCATTCAGCGAGCGTTTCCGTCACCGAAGCTGCTGCGCGACGCTCTCAAGACCCAACTCGATGACGATATCTGGAATTACGCCGGCTTGGACGATGAGTATCCGGACATTCGGTCGAAGATGATTTCAGCGTACGGTGCTCGCGATAAGATTGCGAACCTCGTCTCGGCCCTACTCAACGAGAATCCCAGCAACAGCGACTTGGTTGAGTTTGCGTGGCGTCACCAAGTTCTGAAGCGGCCGGCCGGTGGCGCGGGACGCGCTACACCGGATGATGGAACACTGGAACGAATGTTGGACCCAGTTCGTGGGTTCACTGATGTAGGGCAGATGCTGCAAAGGATATCGCAAGTTGTGAATAGCGTCTGTCAAATCACATATCCCGTACCAGGTGGAATCTCCTATGGTACCGGATTTCTGATCGGAAATAGCACGCTGCTAACCAATTGGCATGTCATGGAATCCGTTACTGCAGCGAACTGGGCAGACGTGTCGCTGCGGTTTGACTACCGAACTGGACTGGACGGGGTCACGTTATCACCCGGGGTGGAGTTTCGGCTATGTGATGGCAAGAATTGGCTAATTGATCACTCCCCTTATGACCCTGCGGATACGCAACTGCGGTCTATTGATGACGAGAAAGCGCTCGATAGAAGTCTGGAGAATCTCGACTATGCCGTCTTACGGTTAGCGGGAGAGCCGGGGAAGTTTCCTATCGGCAATAAGGCGTCCGAAAATGCCCAGCCTCGCGGGTACTTGTCGCTGGATGACGCGATTGAAATGCCAACAGATTTGCAATCTGCGATTTGGTGTTTCCAGCATCCCTACGAAAACGGCGAGAGCCTACCGCAACAGGTCGACTGGAACAAACCGGGTCTTCTCGGCAGCAATCCCAACAAGTCGCGCGTCTGGTACGACATTAACACCCGCCCCGGTTCATCAGGATCGCCCATCTTAGCAAACAAGATGCAGCTGTGCGCGCTTCACCATGCAGGAGGGAAAGAGTGGCCTGCCGCAGCGAGCCATCTCTACAATCGCGGGATTCCGTTAGCGGCAATTCGGGATCTGTTGACAAAGCGGGGGAAACGCCCGGAAATCACATAGCCGCAGGGGTCTGCCTAGGACTCTTTCTAGACCCGAGCAAGCAAATGCCTTCCGAAGGCTGATGACGGCAGCCGCGGCGGCGATGGCAGCCTTAGGGATCGGCTACCGTGCCGAATTGTTTTTTCGGGCGAGAGACCGGCCTTCCGCCAGCCATATACTCTAAACAAGATGTGTTCGATGCTCGATCAGGTTGGCTCTTTGTCGGTGGCCAAAGGAGTGGCTTCAGGGAGTAGAGCAGCCGAAAACTAAGAGCTTGGGCCTAAAGTTCCTTGCGCGTCCCATTCAGACCAAGTCGAACTGATACTCATATCATTGGCCTGCCCAAACATTACTTACTTACTCAGCCAAACTTCGATAGTCCCCGGCTTGATAAGTGCATTGGGGCTTGAACAGCAAACTCCAGTGTGGCCGGCGGCGCGCAAGTCAGCGGCAAGGAGTTCGGCAGCGGCTCTGTCGTTTTTCGAACGCGGATTGTAGCTAACCTCGTTTTGCCCGGCTGCCTCACTTGTTCGCTCTTCCCCCGGAATGTGCCAGCCGAGCTTCCGCAGCGCCTCGCTGATACCCACAGCCGCCTCTCGAGTCATCCCAGCGAATTGAAACAACACCCTCTGCGTAGGACTGTTATCGAGGTTGAGGTCCTCCTTGAGTTGTTCAAGATAGTCACTCGCCTGCGGTCCGATCTCGATATCTCCGGACGCAGCGCTGCCTTCTAGGTCTGCCACTGCCCTTCGACCCTGGGCCATAAGATCAATCCACCCCGGTCGGCTCCAACTTTCGGCTGGAATCTGCGACAGCACAAACAGCAAGTTGACCCGGCCGGCCGGCGTTACCTGCTGCATCGCCTCGTCGCTGGCCATATCGAGTAGCGCGGTTAGCACTTTCTTCTGCTCAGGTTCGGCCAGTTGCTGGTCACGAATGGCATCGACGATCTTTTGTGTGATCGCCTTGCGCAGCTCGGGCGCCGGTCCATCAAGCAGCAGAACCTCCTTTGCAAGCAGGTCACCTGCCGTAGCGGCGATGATGGGGATCTCGGCTTGGTCCGCCGCGTGTATGACAGCGTCGAAGCTCAGGCCGGTCAGCCGTTCGATCTCAGAGACTGACACGCGGTACAGATTGACGTCGGGAAGTCCTTTGGGTCGATCGACCTTGTTATCGTCTCCATCGCGAAATTGCGATAACAGGAAAGCATCGGCCACGAGTTCGAGGGAGGACTTGTCCTGGAACGGCGTCGGCTTTGCCGACACTGCGATCTTCCAGAACCGGCGTGGCATCTGGACTTTTCCAATTATTGGGTCGTCATCAGATAATACCGGGCCGCTGAAGATCGTGACCTGGCGGGCGGTCGGGTTATGTTGGGTGAGCGTCCAGCGTTCCAGGCCCTCCCATGCGCCTTGATTGAACGTGTCGAACTGCGGGGTAACATTGGTGTCGACATCGACAACATCCGCCAGGCGCTGCGCGGTGGTGGTGTCGTCTCCCCGAAATTCGGGTCCCCACGCGATTTCGTCGCGGGTGGCGAGATGACCGCGGGCGATGTCTGTAGAAAACCAGAGCGGATCGGCTTGGATGTTCCTCTCGACGCTCGCGACGCGCGGATCAGGGTAAAACCGCGACGGACCGCCCGACAGCACCAGACGCTGTTCTCGGTTCAGGTTCACTGCTGTATAGAACGCCATGCGCCGCTCGCGATTCAGCACTAGGCTGTAGTTGATGTAGTTGAGAGGCTTGCCCTTGTCAAAAGCCGCGTTGATATTGACATCGGAAAGCACAGGCAGGCTGACCGCGGTCCCAAGGAACATCGGATCGTAGCCCGAGAGCGCGCCTGGATCGGAATAGACGTCGGAGATCTCAGGCGGCTGGATGGCTGCCTTGATCGCTGGCGGCAGGTCAGCAGAGAAAATCTTGCCTAACCTCAACTGTTCGCGGATGAACGCCATGGCAGCATCGAGGTTCCTCTGCTTGTTCTCAAGTTCAACAAGCCGGTCGTTCATCGCCTTGTCGTCGGCCTGCGCCTGAGCATAAAGCTTTTCGGCCTTCTGCCGCAGCTGCTCGCTCGCCTTCGCCTCCGCATCGGCGATCGCCTTCTGCCGCTTCGCCTCGGTCGAAGCATCTTCCGCGAGCCGGGTCTGTTGCTCGGCTACTACTCTACGCTCTTCAGCAATTCTCCTCGCCGCGCTTTCCTTGAACCACAGGTAGTAAGTTGACGTTGACATCAAAGAGAGCACGATACAAATCGCTGCGAGGCCAGCGAGAACGTAGTTCTTGGTCCGGCTGGCGCGCTTAATCGCCGCCTGTTCGCTCACCTCGCTGGCAGCGACAAAGCGGTCGATGTCAGGGTCTTGATGCCGATATCTCGCTGCCTCGCGAAGCGCTGTCCCGGTGAGCAAGTAGCCCTCAGCCTCGCCGGTATCCCGCCACTGCCTAGATTGAGCTAGGAGCCGAATGACCTGGCGTGCCGGAGGACTGCCGCTTTGGCCAGCCGAATCTGCGCCAAAGCTGGGCGTGACCGCCATTCCGACCTCATTGCCATCCTCGGCCAGCTCCGCGAGCCGCGTGGGCTTGAAATCCTTCGTGCTGACGTCGGGGCATCCGAGCAGTTCCGCGCCCCAGTAATCCAGGATGCGCTGCGCCGCCTCGCGCTGCGCTTCTTCCGAAAGGTGCGTTCCGATCTGGCTTGCCTCGGTAAGGAAAGCGCGTACCTGGTTGGCACGCAAGCCCTCCGTCGTCGCCTTGAGTTCACTCGCCTGCTTGATGAAGTCGAGATGCGCACGACGCAGCGCCTCAAGTGTGTCGAAACCTTTTTTTCTCTCAGGCATTGTCGAGCCTCGCCAGTACCGCCTTGAGCGGATCGCTTATTGACACCAGTGACTCGCATTCCGATTTCAGCTCCGTGTCGACGACGAGGAACTGGAAGCGCGCCTCGCGCCAGTAGTCGCCGAACGCACGTTTCAGGCTGCCGCCATCGTCGCCTTCGCGCTCGATCTCTCGGTCGATGGCGTCTGCATATCTCGCGACGTCGAGCGACCAATCCTGGAGTGGCGAAAGGGCGGCAAGTTCGCCCACGCGGCGCTTGGTATCGTTCCAATAAGGCAAGAACTCGTCCTCCTCCTGCGGTTTCTTGCGATCGAATAGTTCATCCAGCGCAGCTATGCAGTTGTCGGCCTCCTGCCACTTCTTGTGCTCGACCACCCGCGCATTGATCGTCGGCCGCACGATTTGGAGGGCGCTGTGCGCCTTCTGGATTTCGGCATTGTCAGGCGCTAGGGCCTCCGCGACTTTGCTGAGCACTTCGGAAAACACATCAAGCCTGATTCCCTCGACGGTGGAGAATATCTGCTTATTGAGGTGCTGCGGGATGCGCCGCATCGTCCCTTTGATGTCGCGTAGCGCGAGCAGAGTCTCGTCTTTGCTTAGTTGGTCGACGCCCAACTGGAAACGACGAACCGCGTCCTCGAGATCCACGTACCAGCTCTTCTCCATTGGCTGCAGCACGGGACCGGGGAGGCGCTTGATCTGCCTGCCTATCGCAATCGATTCGCTCCTCAACTGGGATTGGTATTCCCTGAGCGTCTCCATCCGCACGGGGTCGGTAGGAAAGTCGCGCGCTGCTGCACGTAGGCTGTGGAATTGCTTGATCTGCAGCTGATGTAGGCAGTCGTGCAGCTGTTTGTAGATATCCAGCACGAGTAGCGCGTCGGCCACTTCAGCCAACTCCGACTTCGCTTCCACAACCGCGGAGCGCACCAGAGCCTCGTCGATGCGCAGCCTAATCTGTTCGGTGCCTGCGATAATGTCCCGGACCTGGCTCGCAGTGCTTGGCAGGTCCTGGAGTGCTTCTGGGCAGGCGCGGCCGACGATGTCCCTGAATAGGTTGTCTTCCCGCCTTAAGGCTAGCATTGCGCTGAGCACCACGAGATGTGTGCCGAGCTGGTCGAGACGCGCGATCAGTTCGTAGGCGATCTGATTGCGTGGTTTGTTTTCGGCCGCGTATGCCTGAAATAGCCCTTTGCCGGTGGTTGTCTTAACGATGCGATCGAGATCGTTAGTCTCGAAAGCGTCGGCGATTGCGTCTGCGAGCGGCTCCATCAACCCGGGTGGGATCCTCGCGGTCATGGGTCGACTTCTCGGGCGCTCATTGTGCAACCCCTATCAGCGCTGCGTGGCCGTTGGCGATAAGCCGATTTCGAACAAGACCTATGGGGACGCCCTGATTGTAGAGGGGCACGCCCCAGGCGGGGTCACCGCTGTGGTGCAGCGCCACTAGATCCCAGTCCATACTGAAGCAAGGTGAGCCGGATGAACCGGGTTCGGTGTTGGTCGTGTACTGAATCCGGGTTCCGTTCGCGTTGAGCGACAAGACCGCCTGGGTATCCATGGCAAGTTTCATCGGCGCGCCGTCAGGGTGCTGCACTATGAGGAGTGGGGCGCCGATCTTCAGGTTCCAGTCTTTGCCTGGCAGCTCAAGGAAACCACGGCTGATACCCCCATCCAGCACGTCGTTCCCGACCGGGTCGGCCAGCTTGAGCAGTGCGTAGTCGAGTTCGTCCAGACCGGGCACCGGTACACCCCCGAAGGGTTTGTCCTCGCCCTCAGCATAGGGGCTGCAGTCGACAAGACCATTGGCGAGCACGGTCGCCACTCGGCCTTCGCTACGCGCCCCATCGCTCAGCCGCACATGATTGAAGCGGCAAGCAAGCCCTTCAAGGCTGCCCTGCGCAGCGAGGTCCTCTGCCACATGCCAGTTGGTGAGCACGACGCTCGGCCCGACCAGAAAGCCTGTGCCGACAGCATTGCCGCCGATTTCGACCCGGCAGACTTGATTTTCAATGCGGGCCAGCCGCTCAGCCCAGACATGCAAGTCGAGTTTAGCAAGATAGGGTCGTACGTTGCGCTCCAGGGCTGGGGCATAGGCATTGACCGGCGCGTCCCCACCCTTCTCAGCGACGCCGGCGCGTTGCGCCGACACCGGCGCGCTGGGCAGCGGCGGCTCGCTTGCGGCGGCAGGACACACAGTGGCGAGCGCTTTCCGCACATCGGGCCGATCTGGCCTGTCGCGATAGATACTGCCCAACACCTTCATTTCGATGCCGCGGGCCGAAAGCCGCGTCAGCAGTTGGAACAACGCTTCGTCGAGTGTCGCATTTTCACTGGCATATTGCTTGAATAACCGGTCGCCGGTCGCCCCGTAGACGATGCGGTCGAGTTCGGCGGCATTATTGAGCGTGCCGCTCAGTACAGGCACGAGCCCGTCAATCTCCTCACCGTTGAGACTCATATCTCCCCCTGCCACGCTGCGAGGGACGCGCATTCGCGACGGAACGATTGTTGCTTGAAAAGGTGCTTTCGTAAAGAGCGCTTTATCTGAACGATCCGAGTGCGCACCGTTGCCTAGTCAGTCGACGTGTCGGAAGTGCTTATTTTTGCATGTAAATCTTTTTTCAGCAACAGATAAGACTGCCCAAAAGGACTCTTCACAAGATAGCTTTTTAGGCTTTTCAGATTTTCTGAATATTCTATATGGCCTAAAGCCTGCCTCCCATGTACAATGTGAAGTCGCGCGCGTCGTATCGGATGACGACACGCGGGCTGAGGGAATTTTGTTCGGATATATCTTTGGGAACGGGGGAGCAGAGCGATCTGACACTCCGCGGTAGGATACTGTTGAACAAATCGTAAGCTTCCAGCAAATTCGCCTACGTTTGCCGCTACTTTGGAAATACCCTGTCGGGAGTCCCGCCGTGCGAAGGACGTTTGTTGCTGCAGCCTTCCCCGCTTTGGCGATCGCCGGCCGGAACAAGTATCTCGACGTATTCCAGGGCATGAACGCCTTCGCGCTCCCCTGCAGACAGCAGTTCTGGTGGCTACGGCAGCTTTCCGTCGGCGACTTCAACACTATTCCGGTGATGGCGAAACTACTCCACATCCTTCAGCCGCTGATCGTCGAGCTTGAATCGTGCCTAGTGATTGCGCTGGCGGACCTTCTTCTTTGGGAGACATTTCGCGACCCGGGATGCGAAAGCCGTACTTTGGCCCGTCCGATCCTGAAATCGCAGCCACCCGAAGCGGCGGCCAAAGGATCTGCGGACGCACGATGCGCAATCGGTAAGTCCCAACCATGGAACCTGATAGGCAGTCCTCGTGTCGACGCTCGGCAGTCATCAGCGAGGTGGCCTCCTCATATGAAATTTCAAGGGGCATGGGGCGGTCGGCAAACCGTATCGAGACAACAAAGATGAGGATTTGAGCATGGCAATTTATCCCGGAGCCCAATGGATGCCGATCAGCGGCTCGTCCGGTTCCTACACCGGTGGCCCATTCAAAATCGTCCATCACACCACAGAAGGATCGACCGCTGCGGGCGCGTTCTCAGCCTTCCGTGACCACAAGTCCGATCCGCATTTCACCGTCGACTCGGCTAGGATCTATCAGCATATCGACACCAACGTCGCGGCGCGCGCGCTGCGCAACCCGGCGGGCGGGGTCGAGACGAACCGCGACTCCGCTATTCAGATCGAGGTGGTCGGCTTCGCACACCGTCCTAAAGCCAAGGTGACGCTTCGCAACGTCGCCAAGCTCTGCCGTTGGCTGGAGCTTAAACACGGCATTCCAAATGTTTGGCCGAACGGGCCGCCCAAGCCCGCCGTCGACGGCAATGATCCGGGCGGCCATAACCGTGATGCGGCCACCTGGGACAGCAAGGGCGGCCACTACGGTCATTCCAACGTACCGGAAAACACCCATTGGGATCCGGGCTACACGGCCGACGAAGTCGAGTTCATTAGAAGCTATACCGGCACAGAGGGCCTTGCAGAGGGATTCGTGATGATCCCGGAGATCGATGCCGGCCTGGAATCTGACTACAGTCGCATGCCCGATCACAGTGACGTCAACGGCGCCCCAAGTTCCGGGGCATTCGGTGGGGTGAGGACCGGGTTGGATGGGGCTGGAGGGAGAGAGGCTGCCTCGCCGAGCGTTACCCCCAGCGTCACGCAACGCGAGGAATCGCGCTCCCGCCTAGAGGCGCTGATGACGCGCTTTCCCGGCGATGCAATGGCCGAGGTCAATCGGGCTATAGCTGAGCGACGCATCGATCCGATACGGTTCGGGCTAGCCCCCGAGGGCGTGTCCACCATGGAAAGGGCAGGTTCAGGACGTGCGTTTGCGCTCACCGGCAACGAATTCGGGCTTGAGGCTATCGTGCGCACTGTCGGTCGCCCGCCGATGCTGATCCGACGCGATAGGGTAGAATACCAGCCCGTGCCATTGTTGCCTCAGTTCACAGAGGCGCATGCGCGCGCCGTGGAGAAGTACATCCCGTCGGTCGGCCGGGTCGAGTTCATCAACCATGACATGCGCTGGGGTGGCACCGGTTTTGTCGTTGACTTCGCCCCTGGCAGTCGCCGGAAGGTGGTCACCAACCGTCACGTCGCCAAGCTGGTGGCGCGGCGCGCCAGCGATGGGTCCGGCATCTTCCTTCGGTCGCCCATCGGTGCCCGATATGGCGCTATGCTCGACATGCGTGAGGAGGTCGACTCAGCGCCTGGCGACGAGTACGCCTTGCCCGTTACCCGGGTCATCTATCTCGCGGACGATACAGAGGCCGACATAGCGGTGCTGGAGATCGAAGTGCGCGAAGGAGTGTCACCCGATCCGATCCCACTGGCCGGCCGTCGCGGCCGCGACAACGAACTTGTAGCCACGATCGGATACCCAGCCTTCGACACGCGCAACCAGCTCGACCCAATGCGGGCATATTTCCAAGACCTCTATGACGTAAAGCGGTTTGCGCCAGGCCTGATCATGACTGGTGGTGAGGGATCGGTGTTGTCGCATGACTGCACCACACTCGGCGGCAATTCCGGCTCTTGCTTGCTTAGTCTCGAGCAGAAGGCCGTAGTCGGGCTGCATTTCTATGGTGACTATGGCGTCCAAAACGCGGCCGTCAGCGCCCAGACGCTGAAAGGCCTGCTCTCTGAGGGCCACACGGTCGTTGGGGGTATTGCGCCACTAACTGCCGGCGCGGAGGCGGTCGATGGCGTCCATCGACCCGACCAACTCGCCGATCGTCCAGGCTACAATGCAGCTTTCCTAGGAGCCGACCTTGAGGTGCCATGGCCGGAATTCGGCGAAGCGATCTGCCGCGACCTAGCCGTCCCTTCGGACGCCCTGCCAGGCCGCGAATATGAGTTGCGTTACACGCACTTCGGCGTGCTCTATTCCGCAGGCCGGCGTTCGCCACGGGTTACCGCTGTCAACATCGACGGCGAAAACGCAATACGCATCAAGCGCAGCGACGATAAGTGGTTCACTGACCTGCGTATCGACGCTGCACTCCAGCTTGGGCAAATCGACTACCAGGATGCCGAGATCGACCGTGGCCACATGGTGCGCCGAGAAGACCCAAACTGGGGGGCTGAGGCGGAACGGGCCAATTTCGACACCTTCCACTACACCAACTCCGCCCTGCAACATTCCTCACTAAACCAGGGCAAGACCCTGTGGCAGGGGCTGGAGAACTACATACTGGATAGCGCCCGCACTGCAGGCTTTAAGGCCTGCGTCTTCACCGGTCCCGTGTTTCGCGACGACGATCCGGAGCTACCGCCGAGCAATGCCCGCGTGCCTCTGGAATTCTGGAAGATTGTGGTGATGCCTACACCCGAGGGCGCTCTGCACGCCACCGGCTACGTTCTGAGCCAAGGCGACCTGATCCGCGAGCTCCTAGAGCGCCGTAGCCGAACCGAGGCGGTGGAAGGCTTCGTACTCGGGGCCTATCGCACCTTCCAAGTGGCGATCACCCACATTGAAGAGGTCACCGGCCTGTCCTTCCCCGCCCTGCGCGGTGCCGATCCACTGGCCAATGCGGCTGGAGGTGGCGAAACGCTCGCCGCAGGCAGCGTGGGCTATCGGCCGTTAGACAGCATTAGCGATATTATCCTTGTGGCGCCCGTCAGGGCCGCGGCAATGCCAAACCGCGGCGATGCCGCACTTGCTGAAATCGAAGCAAGGGTCGCCGCCCTTGAGCCCGTCGCCGTACTCGGCCGCTTGATTGCTGTCCAAGACGGGATCGATGATCCGGCCCGATCGAACGAACTTTCCAGGCTCTTCCAAGCCTATCATAGGGAAATCGTCGGCTCGGCTGTGGTCAAGGAGGAAGCCAAGGCCCCCGACTACAACGCTGTCAAGGGCGGCTACCAGGCGCTCTATGATTCGCTGACTGTGCGTCCGGACAAGAAGGGAGAGGTGGCGTGGTACGTCAAGAAACTTACCCTATACCGGCCACGTTACGAGAAGGTCGGAGCCGCCATCGGGATCCCGTGGTGGTTCGTCGGCATCACCCACGCGCTGGAGGGCAGCTTCAACCTCAACGGCCACCTCCACAACGGCGACCCGCTCGGCCACCGCACAGTTCAGGTGCCGAAGAACCGACCGGTAAAATGGAATCCGCCGAACGACTGGGAATCCAGCGCCGTGGATGCCCTCACCTACCAAGGTTACGCCAAGCAGAAGGACTGGTCCATTCCGCGGGCACTTTACCGTTTCGAAGGCTACAATGGTTGGGGTTATCGCGGCGGCATTGGGATCAACACGCCCTACCTTTGGAGCTTTTCCAACCATTACACCAGGGGCAAATACACCTCCGATGGGCACTACGACTCCAGCGCGGTTTCTAAGCAATGCGGCGCGGCGACGATGATGATCGCGCTTGGCATCTGAGTCGCAGAGAGATGACGCGGCACTGATTTCCTCCTGTTTGAGGGAGGGGCGATCAGAGTGAGGCGAATTAGGGTAGTGTCGGCGGCGCTGCTCCCGAGGCAAGGACGCCGCACACGGAGGGTTCCGAGATTTCGCAATAACGCATTGAGTCTGGCTGGAGGCTGAGATGGCAGGGACAGACGAAACGCAATCCGCGCCGGGGACTGACGACCCCGCTGACGGCAAAGGCAGCGACGGCAACGGAGTTGGCGCCGACGGAGCGCCCGAGGCTGCCAAGCTCGCTGGCGACACTACAATTGACGGCGAGATGAAACTCGAGGTGATCATCCTGGCAGTATCCGCCGCTAGGAAGATCGCGGGAGAGATTGCGTCGCGCGTCAAAGCGCGGATGGGCGAGGCCCCGATGATTGTGCTGGTCGGCGACGAGACCCTGGCGGCGCGTCTCGCCGAATGGCGCGCCCTGGCCATGCGCATCAGCGTGCTGCACGAGGCGATGGAAAGCTTGGTGCAGACCGAAGACCGACAAGAAGGAGTGGGACTACCTTTCCTCGACGAAGCCAGCGAGGCTCTCAAAGCGGTTGCCAAGCTTTTGTCCTTCTTCAAAGCCGATACCGAGTACCTTGGGCGGACATTCGACCTCGATAACACGACGCTTTACCCTGCCGTCGTTGGTAAGTTGATCGCAGAAGGTGTCTCCGAAGTCTTCCTCGCCACCAGCCCCATTCTCCGTCGGGAAGGGGATGGCGGCAAAGACCTTGTTGGTGGCGTCGAACGCCTGCTTCGCCTGAAGACGCAGCTTCAGCAGAGGCTTCTGGAAAATCCCGGCGGTCCGCCAATCGATGACAACGCCGACCTCGACGACGCGGCCGCGACCGACGCGCCAGTTCTGATCGATCCTATGAGGGTCGACTCTGAGAAGGCGGCTGCGCCGGGCCAGCAGGCTGAGGAAAGCGCTCAGGCAGGCACAGCAGGGAAGGTCATCGAAAACGCGGCTGAAAAGGCTGCTGCCAAGGATGCTGAAGACCAGCAGCTTCGGGATGAGCCGCTACCGGGCAACCGCTACGCCGCGTCAGTTTCATGCGCCCCTGCCGTCGCACCGGAGCTAACGCGGACTCAGCGCCAGGTCAAATCGTTGATCGAGGCGACTGACGCTTTGATAGATGGTCTGACTGCAGGCACCGGAAGCAACGTCAAGTTGACCGATCTGCAAGCGGCGAGCGAACTCGCGATCTTAATCGATAGGACCACGAACGCCTGCATGCTGTCGCCGAAATTTATCAAGACCGGTGGTCACTACCGGAAATGGCGTCACTTATTCACGACGCTCTTCACGGGCGACCAGATCAGTTACAGCGGCGGTGCCGTGGTTAGCTTCGTACTCACTGATCTTAAGAACGCCCGTGTGATTGACGGAGATGTGCTTCATCATGCCACCGGCAATGTCAGGTTCCCCTGGTTCACTCGGAATATCGCTGCGTCCAATTTGAGCGTGGGAAGGCGTAAGTCCCAGAGGATCACTGCCCCCCGATCCACTGCCTAGTCGCATGCTGCCCGCTTCGTCGTCGCCATCGAATGACCCTATCGATCGGCAATGTTGACGGCGTTGAAACCACTTCTCGACCTTCGACGAGAGAGAAAAACTAAGGATCGGAACGTGAGAACTTCCAGTGTTCCAGAAGCGATCGGGCCTTCGGTTCTTGCGACGAAGCCAGCAAAAATCGCGGTGCGTGTTTCTCTCTGAAATGCTTCGCGACTTTAGTCGTCGCTGGAAGGGAGGGTCACATTCGACCCTTTCGACCTCCAGGCCGCTGGGGCGCGGAGCCGTCTTGTTCTTCCTTCCGCTGAAAGCGCTGCCCAGACGCTCCCCGGAGGCCCGTCCGGCGCCAGCAAGACGCCAGGATCACAGGCTTCGCAGGCCGCCACCCTAACCTTTGTTGGAGTATGCCGGCTTCGGACATCCACCGAAGGCAATCTCGTGTGGGTCCCCGTTGCTTCTAGAGGCGGTCAATCCGAACGTACTCTGGAATGACCGCTCCGCGTTCCGGTCCAGGGCCAGAAGACGACGGCCCCGCTTGTCGCCAATTGCGCTTATAACTCGATCTATGGTGGTTGATTTTGGTTAGTGTAGTACGCCATCGTTGCGCATCAACAATCATGCGGACACCAGCATGCCTGAAGTCATCACGTTTGACGAAGCGATCAATGCGACCAAAGACAAGGACCGCACACTCCTGGTGGGCAACGGATTCTCAGCCAAATACTTCGCGTACAAAACGCTATTGGCTGCCTCAGGAATTGCGGAAGGATCGGCGCTCCGAAATGTCTTCGACGCCCTTCAGACCGTCGACTTTGAGAAGGTTGTTCGCGCTATTGAGAACGCCGCCATCGTCGAAGCAGCATATGGGCATGAAGAGCGTGCTGCGGATTTGAGGAAGGATGCACAGAAAGTACGCGAGGCGCTGGTTCAGGCAGTGAAAGCTACCCACCCTGCACACCGCGAGGATCTCGACTACGGGAGCAGCGCCGCATTCCTTCGGCATTTCAATACTGTCTTTTCGTTGAACTATGACCTCCTGCTTTACTGGACCATCCTGGAAGAGACAAAGTTACGCGACGGCTTTGGCTTGGGGACGCAGATCGGCCGATTTCTTGGCCCTTTCAGAGAAGATGCCCATTGCGCAGTGTACAACCTGCATGGTGGCTTGCATCTGTTTGCCGATAAGGATGGCGAGATAATCAAGGCGCTGCACACCGGCGAGGGCGTTGTAGCAACGATAGCCGATACGATCGAGAGGAAGCAGCGGCTTCCAGTCTATGTGGCTGAAGGTACGTCGCGGCAGAAGATGCATAAGATCGAGGCGATGACGTATCTAAGGCATTGTTACGCGAAGCTCCGCGAAAATGCCGCCAATGTTTTCATCTACGGTCACAGCGCCGACGAGAACGATGAGCACGTATATCGCGCGATATTCGAGTCGGGCGTGAAGCATGTATTCTTCGGTATTTACCAGCCCAATCCCGACAAGCTGAAGCTGTTGGATGGGCAACTGGCGAAATATCAGAAGGTCTGGGGCAAGGGCACGAAGTACGAGTTTTACGACAGTGAGAGCGCAAAGGTCTGGGACGCATAGGAGCACCGAGGTTGATGCGATTTGCCGACGGCTGCCTGGAGTGCTCGGACTACCCAGGGTGTCGGGCGTTGCGCTGAAAGCTGCCTTTATTCGCCACAACGGAAATCAGCTCGGGGTACTGGAGGTCGCTTGGCGGGCGCGCTGCAATGGTGGTCCGGCTCGCCGCCTACCGAGGGTTCTGATGCACGCACACGTCCGAACAGACGAGATCCGTCTGCACATTGGGAGGAGTAATCTAAAAGTGAGGCGCCGCCCTTTACAGGTTCTCGATTTCCTTTCTGATTACCTTCTGCGCATGGGATAATATAGCTTTCTCCCTGAAGGTCTTAGGAGCGAGTTCTCCATTGTGAACGAACTCGGATCGAGCGGCATAAAGGTCCCTGACATCTTTGCGGATCGCCTCCCGATCGGCAGCGCTAGACCCGACCCAATAGGCGACTGCGTCCTGCAACCTAGACGACAAGTCATCTTTTCGCCGGTCCAGAAGTAGACCCTCAAGCATGGTGGCAAGGAACATTGCTTTCTCACCTTCGCTCCACGCCGCGTGAGCCCTCAGGTACATCCTAAGCGCTTGCCGTATTTCGCGCGCACGCTGTACGTCGCTTGCAAACAACCGTTCAAACAGCCGCACCTGGCGGTCCCTACTACCTGACGGCCCGAGCTTCTTGTCGACGTCCCCAACCATCGAAAATACAGGGCTAAAGCGAACTCCGTAAGCAACGCTGCCGACAATCGAGTTTACGTAAACGCCAGCATTCCAGGTCTTGCCACTGCCAATTAATGTCTTTGGCGAACTCATTAGGTGACAATTCCAAAATTCAGCGAAATTTAACGCTAGAAGTCCACCCTGTATCTCCTGACAAAGCATCTCAATTCGTGACCTAATGCGATTGTAATTCTTGCCAACGATGATACCGTTGGCGCACATCCATTCCTTGCAATCTGTAGTATCAAACCCTTTTATGCCGACGCTGGATAACTGGCGGCCATTCGCAAGGTACAATTGCGATCCACTCGCCGCACCTTTCTGATTGTTTCCGAGGGTCCATTGAAATTCAATCTCGCCGCCTGTGACGCAATATGCCACCGGAACGCTGAAATAATACTCTCGATCATCCAGGAGTGCCAATATACCAGCTGCCTCTTCGTCCGGGTTTAAGGCACCATCATCTGGAACGACGCCATCCGGACCAATATGCTCAAGCCTCGTGTCGGGGTTTATTGTGATCACGGCACGCGCCTGCTCTTTTGAGTCGAACGCTCCTGCCTCAAAAAGATGATCGGCAAGCTTCTGAAAGCTGATCGAGAGCTGCTGTCTCTCTTGCTGCAACTCTATCTCTTTTCTGCCAAGCTCTTGGACTTCCTCTTCGGAGAGTTCATCCGCGGTCTCGGACTGGAGTTCGAGGAGGGCATCTTCGATTTCGTAGGCTGCCTCGATGAGGTGTTGCAAGCTCTCCATGTTGTACGGGTGTTTCAAGGCAGTGCTCTCCTAACATTGCGCCTTCGAGCAAAGTGTAAAGTTAGCAAGGGTTATCGTGGGATTGTGCATTGGCGTCAAATGCATCATCTGCCGCTCTCCATTCGAGCAAGAGGTCAAGTTCGACTAAGTGGCCGGGGTCGGGAACGGTAAGATCTTAGGTGCGCGGTCCGCTCGGTCCGGTGACGAACGGGGAGCCATCCAACATCCACGAACTCACGCTACAAAAGATTTGTCCGAACCACCAATCGGCGTTGGACGGCGCAAAATCGGCGCCAGCAGCGCAGGGCCATTCCGATGGCGGTCGCATGTCAGGAGTACGCTGTCCCACCAAGCTGGCCGAACTGGTACCTCGGAATCTTGATTCAGGATTCTTGAGGGCTCTCCCTCCGGTTCAGGGGCGCATTTCGCGACTGTTGTGCAATCTGCTTCGACGCCTGCCATTTCGGCTCGACAAGGGGGCGCCAGTCGTAAACATGGCTTCTGGGCATTAATGTAGATTGGGGGAAGTGGGAGGGGATGTTTTCACTAGGAGAAATCGATGGTCTTGAGCGACAATTGAAGGGAGCTCTTGCTGCTCTCAACAAAAAGAAAATCCGGGACGTCACACTCATTGAAGCCGTGGATGATGCTGCGGTTTGGCCCGAAGTCTTCGATAAACTAAAGCCGATCGCACCCACTGCGGATCTCGACCGCCTTATTGCGCGAGTTCCAGTGTTCGTGTGCGCTGTGGCCGCCGAAATCGGATTTCGTTTCGAGGGCGTTGGCACAGAATATTGGGCGAAGCTTGGAGATGCACTTGGTCTAACTATCACTATCGCTCAGCGCGCAAAGATCGGCGAGGCATTTGAATCGATTGCCACGCGCTACAAAATATCCCGTCCTTCGCTCAGCACCTTTAGTGATCACTTTTCAATAATGTCTTGGCCGATCGCCAATGCGCTACTACCGATTGACCTGATAGGGCCCGTAACGCGCCTTCTCGCACGTGCGCCGCTTGCGGCGCTCCCAGGACCGGGCCGTGCGATCAACTTTCCGAGTTTAAGAGCCTGGGCAAGTGCGGCAGAGGGCGCGCGGCTCACTGATTGGCTCCGCTTCGAAGCTCCTACCGGTCGCGTTCTAGACGCGCTTCTCGCTGAGAATCGCGGAAGCATAATTTCCGAAGCAAGCTACACGCGCCTTCGCGAGGCAATTGCCACTAAACCAGAGGCTTCATTTTCCGCCAGGGCCGCGCGAATTCGCATTCGCTCCGCAAAACCAACCACTCCAGCAGAGTATACGCTCGGACGGTTGAGCCTATCGCGCGACACGTCGGCAATGCGAATGTTTGCGACTTGGCCAGCCTTGTCGCCCGCGCTCTTCGATGAGGCGCGCATGACTGCACGTGCGGCAGGTTGGCGACCTCGCCTGTGGGGTGCGGGGAGTCTGCTACACCCCGACACTGCGTTGAGCGTCGGCCCTTTCCTGCTGGCACTAGAGAAAACTCCATCTGACGACGATCCCGCCTACCCCGGCGCGGCGGATGTCTTTGGGGCCGGGAGCGACGCTGCTGCGGCGCTCACTGCTCGCACAATCGATTGGAACGCAATTACACTGTTTGATCCGAATGAGGATCGGACCCAAGCCGAACAGCGGTTCGGCGTGCTCACTGGGAAGAGCGGTTTCGCGTGGATTGCGTCAAAAGCTGGCGGCGCCCAGCTTGATGGCCTTCGGCGTCTCGGCATTACCTGTGGCTATATCGTCTATGAGGCCAACCTCGAAAGTCCAGCGGATCGCGTCATCCTCAATCGCGAGGGGCTGATCAACGCACAGAGCAGATTGCTTCTTGCTCGGCACCCGTTTGACGCAATTTGTGCTCCTCAAGGCGTCGTCCGGCCCGATCGTCCGTTTTTGCTTTACAACGAGGTCGACGATACCGACGCCAAGGCTGAACCCCAACGCATGGGCGCAGGATCTCGGATCGCCGCTATTTCAGGCTTGGCGGGCCGGCCAAGCCTTCGAAGTGAGGTCGCTTCGCCCGCAGAAACTGACATCGCCGCGCTGACTCTGTTTGAGCGGGATGGCCTGTTCGAAGCAATTGTCGAGCGGCGATTGCAACTGCGGGTTGAAAGCCGACTGCCGCTGACCGAGGTCCCCATAACCGCCGAACTCGAGATCGGCGGGCGTCTCGTCGCGCGCGGCCGCGACCGTCTGCCCAGGCTACCCGTGACCGTGCCGAGCACATCGTCTCTGCTTACGCCGCTGTATGACGATCGCATTCGCTCTAAACTCCTTGAAGTCGGGCGAGGCTCCCTTCGTATCTCAATTGGCCGTTCAATCGGGCTTCAGGTCAACCTCGAGCGCCCGGCAGCGTTAGTCGAATGGACTGACGGCAAGCCGAAATTGGTCGGGGGAAATTTCGAGACCACTCTTGTCACTGCCACTGCGCATCAACCACACCGCTTCCAGCCCGTCGCAGCTATCGAACCGCCGATCCGCGGCGCTGCCGTCTTCGGTTTTAAACTCGCCGACGGACGGATCGCCGATCCTGTCCAGCTCTTAACTTCGAACACTTTCGACCTAAGTGACTTAACGGCGCATTTTGCCGACGACGTCGGCTCGCGACGCATGTTTGAAAGTGGTCGTGGCGTAGGAGACATCGCTCGAGCACGCGTCGCGTGGGCGCGCGGGCTTTGCAATTCGCTCTCAGCGATCGCGACCAAGACCCGAGTCGTACGTCAGTTTGAGGAGCCGCTGGTCGTGAATCTCTGCGGTCGCTCCTGGTTACTCGCCGAGCAGTTAACGCGCTCGAGCACTTCCGATCCACACGATGCCTTGTGGCAGATCGCGGTCGAGCGCGGACTCACCACAGTGCCTGGTGGGCTGGCGCCCTCCGACAAGGCAGTATTCGCCAGGGCGTTTCGCCGGTGCGCTAAGCTCTTCGATCCTGAATGGCCATTGGTCAATACAACGCCGCTCGATGGCAAAATGGACGACGCTCTCAATGCTGCCTTCACCGAGGCGGTTGTCGAGTTGCATGGCAAGGGATTACTTCGCGATGTCGACGAAGAGGATTGCGACTTCGGCAGCCCATCCGAGGATTGGGAGCAGGCGGCCGCTGACGCGCTAAAGGTAATCTGGCGGCCAGCGTTGGCCAAACTGCTCGCGCCCTCCGAGGGAGCCGGCCAACTGACCCGCCGTCCTTACTACGACCTTAGCGTCGCCGAACTCGCAGAGGATCTCGCCGCCTGGACGAAGAAATGGGCGCTCCCGCGCGGCCTACTCGATCCCGAGGCGGCGGCCGGCGCACTTCAGCTCTGGCTGTCGCCTGCTGCGTGCGACGATGTCGACTCGGTGGTGCATATCCTCGCCACTGACCCCTTTGTGTCGCGTGCGACCCGCTATGTGGCGCTCAGGTTCGGCGCCGAGAACAACAAGGCGAACTGATGAGCGAGTTCCACCGTCTACTCCTCGGGCTCCATGCGCAGGCACGTAAGATCGACCGTGACCAGGGGCTGCTCGGTGCCCTCGGGGTGGCAGCCTTCGCCTATCCACATCAGGTCGACAGCGTGCATCGAATGGTTACCGCCACCGCATGCCGTTGGCTGCTCGCCGATGAGGTCGGGCTTGGTAAAACCGTTCAGGCAATTATGGTCATGCGAGCGCTCGCGGCTCAAAGTCCGCGGCCGCTGAACGTGGCATTGGTCGTGCCCGACGAACTCTCCTCCCAATGGGCTGAGGAATTGCTCTGCCGGGGACACGTCCTTCCAATTGAGGCCGGTCAAGACGGCGGCGCAGTCGGCAACATGGTGCTCCGTCTCGCGCGGCCGAGCCGGCTCTTAGTAGAGGGCCGTCTCGCAGCAGAGAAGATCGATCTCCTCATTATCGATGAGTTCACCAAACTCCAGGTCCAGGTTCGGCGGGATCTCATCGTCGCGGCGCGCACAATCCCTAATGTCATTGCGCTCACCGCGACGCCCGCCCTCCATCTTGCCGCCACCCGTCGCGAACTGATCGCGCTCATCGAGCCGGAGGCCGATCGGATCGCGCAAGCAGAGGATCGAGACATCTTGAAGGTACTTGCTGATCGTGAGGCGCTGGCGATCGATCGCTACGGCAACCAATTTCAAGAAGCCGGTACGCGGCGCGCAGTCGAGGAGGCTTATGGCCTCTACCGTCACCTTATCCGTACAGCCCGAACCGACTATCCGGAGGCGCTGCCGAGGCGAAGCTATGAACCGATGCGGCTCGCGCCGACCGACGGCGACGTCGAACGAGCGCGGACAACCCGTGGCTACCTTGAGGCGGCGAAATCCAGCAACCTCGATATCCGACGCGATCTGCTGCTTCAGGTGAGCGGCCGAAGCCCGGTGTCGCTCCGCGACCGCTTGAGCACGCTTCGGCGCAGTTCGCCTGTGTTACAGACCGCATGGGAGCGAATCGATAGTTGCCTGCGCAACGAAATCGGCGATGCGAAACTCGACGCTTTGATCGACCATATCCGCGGAGTTCATGCCCGCGACCCCGAGGCACGCGTCGTCATCGTCGCCGAGGACAACCCCACCACTGACTATCTGCGCGACGCAATCGAGAAGCTTGCCGATGTTAAAGTCGCCAAGAAACGTCGGTCGGTTGGTGCCGCTGACGAACTCGAAGCTCAGGTCGTGGCTCTCAAAGAGGCGCTCGACGATTTCATCAGCGGCGAGGCTAAGGTGCTGGTTGCTGCGGATGCGGCACGCGAGGGACACAACCTGCAGTTCGCTGACGAGATCATCTTCTTCGCACTTCCCTGGTCGCCACCCGACATCCAGCAGTGGATCGGTCGCATCGACCGTCTCGGTACCAAAGGTATGCCTGCAAATCGACGCATCACGATCACGTCGATCGTTATCAATGAATCGATCGAAGAACGAATCCTCGAAGTGCTAGAAGGGACAGGCGTCTTCTTGAAAAGTGAGGTCTTCGATGAGGCCGAGTGGGAGGACATCAGCAAAGCGATCAGGGCCGCAGCCGACGGCAGCGCAGGCGCCAGTTGGAACGACGCGGCGCGCGAGGCGAAGACGCTTGGGGAGAGTTACGACGCCTGGCTACAGGCGACCCGCTTGCCGCCGTCGCCCCGAACTATGATCGCGACACGATGCGAAGCGCGCTTCCGAAACCGTCGCTATGCGGCGCCCATGGTGGACGTCGGGGACGATCCCCCAAACTGGTACCTTATGCGTGAGCGCGCAGTTGAAAATATGATCAAGATCGCGGGTGAAATCTACCTCGACGTCCGACGTGACAAGATAAACGATCAGCGCTTCTGGACCATGTGGTATAAGGTAAAACCCGGCCATGGGGATTTCACGCTGCCAGACCTCGACGACCGCGGCCCTTGGCATCGGCAGGCCTACATTGTCCGTCGCTCGGCGATCGAATGCCCGCCCCGAACGCATGTCGTTCAAAAAGACTTGGTACAAAGGCAACTGCACTTTTTCGATCACGGCTGCACGCTCCACGATGGGGCAATCACCGCCTTCGAGCGGCAGACGCCTGCAACCAACATAATGAGCGAGTTTATCGTCGTATATCCCGTCGGTCATCCCGCCCTTCAATGGGCCGGGCGGCGGCTGTTGGTTGCGATAGCAGAATTTGATTTGCGCGAGGCAATCAGTTTTGACTTGGACGAAATACTGGGGTCTGCCACTACCAAGGCGTCTAAGCCCGAGCAGGACGCGCGAAATGGGGCGGCACGAACTGCGCTCGCCCAGTTCCAGGCCGACAGACGATGGATGATAGATCTGGCACCACCCGAAATGCTGTTTGCGGTTTATGTCGAGGATGGCGACGATATGGTCATCGCTGATGCAGCGTTGCCTGCCGTACTTGATCCGAGTCATCAAGGCAAATCTGCGCGCCAGTTGGGCAAGCGTCGATCATCTCTGTCGGAGGAGCGGCTTAGGATTGCACGCTCGACAGCTAGTAACCGCCTAAGGAGACTCCATGGCGACTTCGCAGCGCAGGCCAAGACGGCGGTGCGCAATGCAGTCGCTGACAGGGTTTTCGCCGCGAAAGCCGACGCTGATAATCTAGTCGACGCAGTTCGCTGCGAATTGGCCGTGGCACAAGCGCTCGACTCAACACATGAGTTCAACAAGGCTGCGCAACGCGGGGCGGCGCTGGCGTTGGCGCTCGCTGAAAACATCAGGGCGGCCCGTATCAAGCGTCTCGAAGGCCTGGAGGATGCTATGAGCAATAGCGGCCAGCTGACAAACTTGCGGATGTTCTGGATCGTGCCGCGCGCACCTAACGACGAGGTTCGATGATGCCTGCGATCACCGCATAACTGTTCGCGTCAATCTCCCAAGACCAGGGGCCGACCCTCTTGCCAGTCAACAGTGCGGCGCGCTCCATCTGTCGCGGTGGCGGGGTCAAGAAGTCGAGCCTGCCGGTAACAGGATCAAAGGCTAGCGCCGGGTCCGTGGCAGCCAAGGTCGCGCCAACGACGACCCAGCGCCACAGGTCGCGCGACTGCGGCTGCCACAGCGTCGCCTCGCCATCCGAGATGTTTACAACTACATGGCGCGGAGAGTAGCCCGAGGTGATGACAGCCGGGAAACAGCCATCGCCGGGGTGGCGCTGCCATCGGCCAGAGGGCGCGTTCTCGGCCTGGCCGAAGAATCGGCCTCGACCGCTCAACATGGCGACCGCCTGCGGCTCGTCGAGCGAGTAGCGCTCACCGCTTGCGGCAAGCGTTTGCGCAAAAGTGAACAGCGCGGCCGCGCCATCTTCGGGCGCATCGGAAACTCCCATCTCGACCAGAGCCGATCGCCACTCAGGTCGACCAAGTTCATCGGTCAACGCAACGGAAATCGCCGTATCATCCGGCTCCGAGGCTGGCACGCGGCGGACGCTCACTGGGGACTCCGAGCCAGCAACACTGCCGAGCAGTACCACTTGGTCGCCACCCCAATGAATCCGCCGCGGGGGGGTAGCCGCGTAGGCACGGCCGGCACTAGTGGTGAACTCGTCGATGTCGCCGCTCAGCAAGAGGATACTGAGCGCCTCATCGATCGTCGATCGGAGCGCAATCTCGTCGATCGCGAACGGACGATAAGCCTCCTTGAGCCCGCTGGTGATTCGCGCACGACTTACAAAACCCGCCTCCACGATCGCGCCGCGAACATGGCCGAGCACCACACTGAGGGGGGGCCGATTGCCATCCTCGTTTTCGAAACCAATCGCGTCGGCCCAAGCCTCGACTCCCTTCATTCTTGGGCACCGACGGCGATCGCCGCGGCCAGGGCTGCATCTAAGCGCTCCCTAGCCGCGCGGTCTCGCGTGACGATAATGAGGTGTGCGCGGGCGCGGGTCAGCGCGACGTAAAGATCGCTCATCGTAAACAGCGCTCCGAGGCCAGCGAAATCGCAGAGGATAACCACGTCCGCCTCAAGTCCCTTGAAGCTGCGCGCGGTGCTGCATAGCAGGCCTTTACCTTCGCGCCACTGTCCGGCACTTTCGACGAGCGGCACGCCGTCGATCGCGACGACGTTGGCGAGTGGCCCTTTGGCCTTGCTCGCCGGTCCGATGATCGCGATCTGGCGTGGGTCGAGTCGATGCTCCTTCAGAAGTGAGCGCACCTCCTGTTGGACGAGCCCGCTGATTGCCGAGGGACTCTGCGGCACGATGACCTTGGGCGGGCGCCCAAGCGGCGCCAGTTCGAAGGGTTCGCTCTCGATGCTGGTGGCCGTGTTAGCGCAGGCGACGATTCGGCGGGTGTTCCGGCAGTTCACATCAAGCGTCAAGCGGAAGGCACCGTCAATTGGGGGCTCAAAAGGGTCACGCCGCAAGCTCTGCGCCTTGTCGAGGAATGCCCAGATCTGGCCCTTTCTGTCCCAAAGGTATTCAAGCGCGTCCCACCAATTGGGTGAAAAATCCTGCGCTTCATCAACGACGATCGCGGCAAAGGGCTGGCCGTTAGGGTAAAGTTCCATAGCCGCTTCAGCGAGCCGATCGGACGCAATCTCATCCCACCAGCGCGCAGGATCCTGGGTGTTGACCGTGAAGTCGACGCCCGCCTGCTTGCAAAGGTTAGCCGCAAGGTGGTGGAAGTTATCGACCGTGATGTTGCCACCGTTCTCAGTGAGGCCATCCGCCATCTCCTCGCGCACCCATTTGGCGAGTTCGGCGTTGAAGCAGGTGAAAAGCACCGATGGGTACTTCGCCGCGAAGGAGCGTGCGCGCTGGATTGCTAGCAGAGTCTTTCCGGAGCCTGCCACACCTTCAATGATCGCACGCGGATTGGCATCGAAGGCGCGCAGGACCTGCAACTGCTGGCGGGTGAGTCGCGCAAGCGTCTCGGCGGTCGCATCGATGCTGATCCGAAGCGGCTCATAAACCCGAAATTCGGGCGCAAGCGCGCGGCGGACCGCATCGAACTGCTGCACCGACAAATCCTTCTGTCCGCCACCCCCTGCCTTGTAGGTTCGCAGGATTGCCGGCTCGATATTTTCGAGGTCGTCCATCGTGATGATAGCGTCCGGCGGTAGATCGGCGGGCGGATTGTCCTTGAATAGGCAGTGTGGAAAGGCTACTCCGACCGAGATTACGGTCTGATCGGCAGTCCCTTTGCCGCAAATATGCCCGATCCGCTTCTTGAGCGCCCACAAACTGCGTCGCGCCTGGCGGACCGGATCCTTGATCTCCTTGAGTCCCGCTTGGACGTGGCGATACCATTGTCGGCCCTTGAGCGTGATCTCGCCGCCCTTCACCTCTAGGATAAGCAGCCCATACTGCCGGTGAAGCAGGAGGAAATCGGCTTCGCCCTCTCGTGCCGGCGCGTCGATGTCGTCCCGTGCCGGGTTCACCCATGGCAATGAATGCATGACGATGTAGCCTGGGCCAAGGCTCTTCTGCATCGCACGTGCGATGTCGGCTTCTGAACCGTGCTCCATAGTTTCAGGATCGATCAACGGTACGAATTGCGCCATCAGTGGACCGCCTTGACGAAAATTGCTAGCGGTTGGATCGCGTCCGGCGGCATAATGAGTTCACTGGTGCACTCCATATATTTCGAATCGGCGCGATAGCGCATGCGCACACCGTTGCTCACCTGTTGCGGGATGCCGACAGTCCAACTATCGCTGGTTGCGCCGAAGGCCTGACCGTCCGTTCGGCGGACGAGATATACATCCTTGTTGGTTGGCTCGACACTGATTGGACGGAATAGACACATCGTCCCCTTGGTCACCTCGCCGCCGATACCATTGCCATTCTTGCCGCTGAGCGTGTTGGCTGTCAGTCGGAATAATATGTCACCAGGCTCGGCGTCCATCACGGTGAAGCGCGGCACGACGCCTACCGGTGCCAGATTGCCAGCGACAACCATCGCAGGGGTCAGTTCGGGTATACCGTCGGGATCGGCTTTGAGACCTGAGGTTGGATCGAAGTTCGGCGTCAACTGCGCAATATTTGACGCGATTGGCAGTGCGCGTAGAACGAGGAGGATGTCGACGGCGATCGTTTCCTTCCCCTCCGAAAGCGCTCGTG
Organism: Mesorhizobium sp. LjNodule214; assembly: GCF_964252735.1. NCBI lineage: Bacteria > Pseudomonadati > Pseudomonadota > Alphaproteobacteria > Hyphomicrobiales > Phyllobacteriaceae > Mesorhizobium > Mesorhizobium sp. LjNodule214. Next base: position 658,976 of record NZ_CAXUPE020000001.1, on the reverse strand, counting down.
CTCGCGCCGTGCAAGGCTCAGTTTCGAGGAAGGGGTGCGAAAGGCAAATCACCCGCCCATTGGCGTCGATCAGGCCGCCCTCGGCGGGGGTGACTGCCGCACCACTCTCAATCAGATCATTCTTGAGCCGTTCGAGCGCGTAATTCTCGCGCGCCTGATCGATGCCGAGTGGTTCACCCTTGAAGCAGGCGCGCAGCAAGTCGGCGCCGATCCGCCTGTCGAATAGCGCATGCTCAAAACGGTTTTTGTACGAGCGCAGACACTGATAACAGCTGTCATCGCAATTGCAGCGATCAAGTAGGTGGAGCGCCGCATTGACTAGGCGCTGCGGATCGCGCGCGGCCGCCTTTACGAAGCCTGCGCCACCGGCAGCCTGATCGTACAGGTAGAGATCGATGAATTGGCTGGTTCCGTCGCCCGGCGCGAAGCGGAAATCGCCGTCGATGTCGTTCGGCTCGAGATCTTCGAGCATGCAGGCAGCACGCCTGAGTGCCTCAACCGCAGAACGCGCGGCGATAGTCGTTGACGGTCGGTCGGGATTTAGTTGCCAATTCGTAGGCAGCGCCAAGCGGAATACAGAGACATCGGTCCGGAACTCATTGCCAAGCACGATCTTCGTCACTTGCCCATTGCACTGGTCGGGCTCGTTCGGACGTTTAGGCCGCGGACGATTGTGAGGCTGGCCGTTACCGAGTTGACGTAAGGTCTGATCGAACTCAGCCGGCTCTATGCGCCCGCATTGCGTGCAATAGTTAAAACCGGGCTTGACCGCACTAAGCGAGCCCCTGTTGGTAACGACCAGATTCTTGCTATCGCTCCAACCGTCCCACCCGGTCCCAATCTGCCAGCGCTCGCCGCCGGTGCGCGCCTCGGGCGCAAAGTGCAACGCATCGAGCGTTGCACGGGTCGGTCGCAAGGGAATGCCCGGATCAAAGTCCGGCGGATTAGCAGCGATGCTCGGCGGATGCGAGAAGCCAGGCGGCCGCACCCATCTGCGTCCTGGTCCTAGCGTCGCACGGCCGCTGCATGCCGGGCAGTCGCGGGTCTGCTCCGGATAGCCCTGATCCCATTCGAGCAGATCGGCATAGTTGCAGATCCGGCATTGGAAATAGAGCCTTTTTTTGCGATAAGCTTTGAGCCGCTCCTCTTCTCGTTCGGCATAGAGCCCAAGCGAAAGATAACGCTGCCCATCGACCCAGACCTCATGGCCCGGCGCATATTGGCTGAGCGCGGCATTTAGGCTTTGCTGCGGCGAATAGCGCCGTTTTGGGTTCCACGGGTCGGCACCTTCTTCGAACACGCTGAAGGTCGCCACATCGGTGGGAAAGGCATATTTGGGCAGCAAACCTTTGTCGAAAAGCCGATCGAGCAACTTGGCGGAGTCAATACCACGATGATCGTCGTCGCCCGTGTCCTCGATCACCTCGTCTTGGGCATCTTCGCCATCCGAAGACTGTGGTGGATGCGTTGCTTCGACCGGAGACGCCAGATCCTGCTCTAGCACTTTGGGGAACTGATCAAGGAGATAGTCAGCGTCGAGAGTTGGGCATGAGGCAGTGAACAGCCGATCTAGATCAGCTTTTAGCCCATCATGCTCGTCGGCAATCCACTGCTTCAAGCCAGAGAGCGAGAATACTTCGTCGGTCCCGCGCATGAAGTCCGAGATGCTGCCGAGCGAGGAGAATACGTCCGAACTCCCACCGACCGTGTCAATCCGGTCCTGCTGAAAACGTCCAATCAGGTAGGCGAAGGCCTGACGCCTGGCGATCACCGGATTATCAAGATTGAGGATCGGGTCGGGCGCCGGACCCGCGACGATCGGCGCAGGATCGCGGAAGAAGCTCTGGTCGTGGCTGTCAGCCCCGCAGAACATGACCACCGTCGAAAGGCCGGCGCCGCGGCGACCCGCGCGACCGGCGCGCTGCTGATAACTGGCGCGGCCGGGCGGCACATTACGAAGTGCGACCGCAGTTAAGCCCCCAATGTCGATACCAACCTCCATCGTGGTCGTGCAACTAAGGATGTCGATCGGTGAGCCCGTCTGTCCGTCCTGTTCGATAGGAATATCCTGGAAGCGCAACTCATATGCTTCGTTGCGGGACATGGCGTTTGCCATGCCGCTATCGTTCAGCGCCGCCGAATGTTCCTCAGCCACAAGTTGGTGCGGCGCGTAGGCGTCGTTCTCGTCCGTGAGCCGTTCCCAAAGTCGCCGGTAGAAAGCCTTACGGCTTCGGAAGACCGCGTCGTTCGCCGGGTCGATGAGTTTGGCATTCCCTGTGCAATAGCCGCATCTATCGCCGAGGAGCGGATTCCTTGGGGAGACGCTGGTACAGCGCTCGCAACGGATCCACTGGGCCTTGTCGCTGACGTCGAGCGCGACCTTCGCTGCCTGGACGAAATACGTGCCAGATGCTCCCGGCGCGAAAACGCCCCGGAGCGCGGGCTCGCAGGCGTTCACATAGTCACCCTTAAGCCAAGCCTTCAGGCCTCGGTCTTCGAGTAGCTTCGTGATCTTCCGTGAGAATTTGCCATTCCACTCGCGGATGCTGGCCGAGCCGTGAGCACCCACAATCGCCTGGTCTGTGTGCTGGAGTTTGATAGCATGCTTGCGCATCGCCTGCCAAAGCCAGAGTTCGACGAGCGCGGCGCGCACCTGATCATCACTCATCCCGGCGACCGCAGGGAGTCTTAATCCATCATTGAGCTTCTGTTGGTCGTTTTTGGTGAGCTTGGGCCTAAGTGTCGCGAGCGCGAGGGGGAAGAGCCCGGTATGATCGTCCTGCAGCACCGAATAAATGCTCTTAAAGACCGAAAGCGGCGTGTTGCGCTCGGAGGTCTGGCTGGCGAGCCCGCGGAAATCTTCGCTTTCCGCGCCAGCGTCGTTGACCAGCTTTAGCGCCTCGTTGCCGGCCCAGTCCATGCGGCCATCATCATCTCCCGAAGGACGCAGCCGAACCTGATACTTGGCGGCACCGAGCGCGATCGCGAGGGGGGCATCGTCGAGCGATGGAGTGTAGGCGGGATGTTTTAGCGCGGCCATACCCGTTAGAAGCAACGGCCGCAGGCTATCGCGAAAAGAAAAGGTCTTAAGCGTGCCAGCGAGCCGCGAGGCGGTCTGTCTGCCGTCGGAGAAAACCAGCGCTTTACGCCCCTGAAGCGGAGTCTGTATCTGGGGGCGCGGCGGTTGCTCGAGCACTTGGACTGAGATCAGTTCCTGGAAGGGCTGATCGCCCTTAGTCTGCAAATCCGAAATGCCGTTTGACTGGCCATCGCCACATGGCGCATCGCAGCGCGGGCATTTATCGAAGAGTTGCGTAGGTCCGAGTTTTGGCGGTAGCCACACCTCGCGCGCGAACTGCCCCGCTCCGTCGATGCGGCCCGAGCTTAGATCTAGGTAGTTGGCACGCACCGCACCCGCAGTCTGCGGCATCGGGTCTTCAAGGCATACATGGATCGGCTCGATCACCTCGGTGTCGCCGGCGTAGGCGCGGCCATTATCCTGCCAAAGATGCTCGATGTCAGCGGGCGCGCCGATGCTCGCCCGAGCGACAGCTAGACCGCAGGAGCGGCAACTGTGAAGCTCATAAATTTGGCTGCCGCAGTCGCAGTTCTGGCGGGGTTCTGCGTAGAGGGCGCCGGTCGGACCACCACGCTCACCTTCCGAGATCTGGTTGCAATCCGGGTTTGCACACGCCCACAAGCCCGGAAGGCCCCGGAAAAGCATATGCACGCGCGCGGGCAGGATCGGTGGATCTTCTTGGCTTGGTTTTGCCAAGGAGGCGAGTTCAAGTAATGCGTCGACTGCTGCCACTGCGGTGCCCCAAGGCGAGTTCGGGAACAGTACTGGCGGCAAGTCGGAGAAGGCCCAAGCCGCTCCTACGGTATCGATAGGGTCGGATGCCGATACCGCGCCCATCGTGATGTTGCGCAACCGACCTATCACCGGCAGTCCAGCCAGCACCTCATTTAGCGCGGCGGGCAAATCGTCGGCGCTGGGCGAGAATTCTCCCGCAGTCGCGGTGCCGAGATCATAACGCCGGCGTATCGCGACGCTGCCTTCCCAGCATGAAGCGCCATCGACCACGAGAAAAAACTGTTCGGTCTCGACGGTGCCACCAGCCGGTAAGAGGATTTCTTCCTCGATGCGATCTCCGTTCGGGTCGAGACCTCGAACTGTCGCGATGATGTCCCCCGCGCCGCTGTCGATTCGGCGCAGTGTGACACGCGCGCCGACTGCCCTTGGCGCGAGCTTTGCGATGGGAGCAAGCACCGCCGACCGATCGCTGAGCGTAGAAGATTGCAGTGCTGTCAGCGGGACTGCGGCGAAGGCACTGGCGAGATCAGGCGGCCCTCCTCCGGCGGGTTCGAAGGCGCGTTTCTCGCCGGTGAGCGTCGTTACAAATTCGGGCTCGAGGCCGGTTAGTCTGGCGACGAAAACTTTGGCCGCCTCGGCATTGGAGAATGATGCGCTTGTCGCGATGAAAACGACCCGCTCGACCGGCAGACCAAGACGATCCAGGAGCCTGCGAATGAGATAGGCGACCTCGGTGCCGTTGGCGCCTCGATAAAGGTGCGCCTCATCAAGGATCAGGAAGAATTTCTCGTCCGGGTGTGCTTTGAAGAAATCGCGTGTCTCAGCGAATATCTGCCGCTCGATGGGCCGGAGCAGCATATACTCGAGCATCGAGTAATTGGTGACGAGGAGGTCGGGGCTCGCCTCTTGGATTTCGTGCCGGGTCAGCAGTTCGGGATCCTCGGGCCGCTCATTGGCGCGCAGTGGATTCTCGAGTGCATCAGCCCAATGTTGGCCGGGCTTGCCGTACCAATTGCGTAAGCCGTCAAACGCGCCGACGACACTGTCAGGCTTGGCGGGCCAACGCCCCTTATCTCTGAGCGTCCGGACGAGTTTCTGGTCCCGCACTGTGCCGGCACGGGCGCCGTCTTCGATTTTTAGATAGTATTCCAGCGTTTTGAGCCGTGTCTGATCACGTTTGCCGTCGCGTAGGCCAGGATAAAGCGTACGTCCGGTATAGCGGCCGAACTTGGCCGGCCGTCCAGCAGTCGACGTAAACCATTGCCGAACTGCCGAGGAACCGAACAGGGTTCGGAGGCGGCCGAGTTGATCATTGACCAAGGCGTTCATAGGATAGAGCAGCAGGGAACGAACCGCTCGCGTCGAGAAATGATCGGGCCGGTGCAATGCCTCGTCTGAGAGCCGGGCCAGCACTGGCAGAAGGAAACTTTCTGTCTTTCCCGATCCGGTGCCCGTGGTCACTACAATGCCGGTCCCACCGGAACCGTCACGCATTGTCGCCTCGAGCGCCTGCGATTGGTGCTCGTAAGGGGGATCGAAAAGGAGTTGCCCCGAGGCTTTTGATGCAAGGTTGGTCAGGAAGTCCCGAACAGTTGCGGGTAGATCGAGCGTGGCGAACGTACGATCCCCCACGTATGCGGGTGTGCTTTCGATGTAAGGAGTTTGCGCAATACCGCCTTCCATCAAGAGGCGGCGCCGCAGATTGATGACTTTCGGGTGCGACAGGTGGTATGTCGCTTCAATGTAGGAGGCAAGCGCCTCGCGCATGTTAGCAATCTCGGTCCGCATTCAACCCCCCAATATTCTTTTTGATTTCCGCTCCAGCGACAGCAGAGCTTCTGGACACGTTAACACTGCTGCAAAGTCGTGACTACTATCCTGCCGACTTTCCTCACTCACATGCGGAGGTGTCGTATTTCCCTTTTGCTTTCCACTTGGCAGGTTTGACGGGGAGCCGAGCAAGTAACTGCATGGAACCGGTAGATTGCAGGCGCCGACCGGCAACAAACGTAGTCGAGTTCACACGCTCCTCTGCTAAAATCAACCTTGCTCCAACAGGTCGATTTTCGCCGGGCGGAGACTGGCTTGCACACTGGCCGGACCGAGATCAGCCATGGCTTCCAGCGTCTTTTCTCGTTGCGATCGACCGGCGAGCCAGCGCTGCCGCCAGGCTTCGCCAATCGCCGCCGATGTCTCAGGTCGGAAGTCCGCGGCCTCCATCCCGAAGAGCGCTTCGCGAGAGTTGTTCCCGAGTTCACATGCGTAGAACAGGCGGGGCGTTGCGTGATGAAGAATAGTGTCGCTTTCCAGGCCCAGCGCATCGAGGCCCTCGCGGATTTGCCGTAGGCGCGGGCTCGTGCCTTCGCCAAACCGATTGTTCACGCGCCGGGATACGTGTCGGGTCTCCGCCATTATCCGAAGCGCCTGCGCAGTTTCACTCCCAAGATGGAGCGTGCCGAAACCGCCGGTAAGGCTTTTGCCGATCGCATTCCAACACAAGTCGGTACCAAGCCCGGGGTGATGCGCCGCCTTGAGCGACAACCGATTGTATTGGCTCGACCCGATCCCATAAAGGCTCGTCGTTGTGAGGATGCGAAGGTCTGCAGGCTTCAAGATTGGTCGGCCTGCCATCTGTGATGCGATCACGCTAACCTGCGAGCTATAGCGATCGGAATACGCCTCATGCACCTCGCGCGACGCGAGGAGCAACGCCACAAGCTTTCCGCAGAGGATCTCATTGTAAGGATGGATGGCGCCGCAAATGCTGACATCGGCAACGCGGCTTGAGAGGCCGGCTTTCCGGAATTCGGTGAGCACGATGTCTATGGCGCGCTGCCCACTGCGTGCAGTTAGCAACTGTTCGAGCGCGGCGGATGGGTTGCTTGTGAGTCCCGCCGCGCGGAACATCTGTTTCGCGAAGAGAAGTTGCGACAGCACCTCGGCGCGCTTGCGAACGAATAGAAGGTCTTCGGATGCCTCCAACCAGTCAGCTTCATGAGAAGCGTGCTTCAATGCGCCACGCATCGGTCTGATCTTATCGCCCGCGTCGCGCTGTATCTCGTAATGAGCGCGAAGCTCAAGCTCACGCGCAAAGGCAGCGCCCGACGCCTTCTGCTCCAGTCGAAGAACCGTGCTCTCGGTAGGCTCGGTCATCTCAGCGGCGGTCGCGAGATCGTCCCATCGAACGGCAGCGATCGACTCCTCGAGACGGGCAAGCAATGCCGCGGCGAACATAGGCGGTTCCCAGGTTCCATTACGAAGCCGAGCCGCGGCCTCGTCTCGCAGCCACCCTATCCACTTGTCCCGAACGGTCACTCGCATAACTGGGCTCGCCAGCATCGCGATGCCGATGACAGGCCGATTTCGACGTGCAGCGTTGCGGATGAGGATGAGGAGTTGCCGACCGGGGATGGGGCGATACTCGTGCGCCCACGTATGGCGAAAATACCGCCAGATATCGATCAGCGATAGACCGGTATAGCTGCACTTGGCTCTAGACTGACAAATTTCGACGACGGGATCGACCACATTGGCAAGTGCTGAGTTTCGCTCGGCTTCAGGCAGTTCCGATACGCGCCGCAACTCCTTGGCCAGATCGGCGCCATTGTCTATCAGATCGAGGACCGAGCTTCTAATGCCGGGTGGCCGCGCCGTTCGCCGTTCCATGCGTCGAAGGAATCTAGTGACTGCTGGCTCGCGGAGTTGCCGCTGTCGAGCGCTTTGCAACGCTGCTCGGACTCGCGCCTTGACGTCTTCGACGGTCTGCCCGTCAGCCCGTGCAATGCCGGGTGGCTCGAATAAGATTTGGTCTTCATCGAAGGCAACTCGCCATCCCTGCTCGAACAAATCCGCTACTAAGAGACAAATCGCCCGGAGCTTCGCGCTAGCCCCATCGTCGACATAGCGGCGAGCAAGTATTCGAAGTGCATCGGCAAAGCTTGGCGGAGGGCCTTCACCGAACTTGAGGAGCGAATGAAGTTCCTTTCGCTCATGGGGCGCTAGGAAGGGGGAGAAGGAGCGAGAGCGGCCCGGAGCAAAATTAACCTCGCGCTCCGACATTCGGTCCGAATCCCCTTTGCCTTGTCTCACTTCGCTTCCTACGCTCATGCCAAAAATGCGCACCGTGCGCTAGTCCGCCGGGCACATATCATCTGTGCGGCCCGGGATTTGAGGCGCCTCATTGACGAGAGTGAGTGCGAGTTCGTCTGACCAATCTTCAAGCAGGAACTCATAGTCGGACCGGCGACGGCCTCCTGCCAAACCGGCGCGATTGATGATGTGGCCCACGAGTGCGCGAAGCGCTCGAGCGGTCTCGAGTGTTGAAGCCGTCCCGTTGAAAAGTGGATGCCTTTCGCTGGGACTGAGGATGAGGCTGGTCGTATCTCGGATAAGCAGCGCAACCGCCCGCTCAGGTCGACGGTGCCCCCGTAGACCCAACGCCTTGGATGACTCTTCCAGGCCCGTCGGGCTCGCCCGCAGACCGTTCACACTACGCCCTTCCAGTTTTGCCGAACGAACTTTCCCACGGAGTTGCTCGATCGCCTTTGGCAAGCCTGCCTGGCGTAGGGCATCCCAAACAGCCGAGGATACGGAAACCTGCTGCTTGGACGTGGTGACACCGAACATCTCATCGAGCGAAGCGGAGAACTCCACCTCGACACGGATATAACGGTCGTTATTAATGAACAACGTCCAGGGTGCGCGCGACTGAACGTCGATGATCCGCCCGTTCCGACTAAAGATTAACCCGTGATAGTCCTTGAGGATCGGAAAGCGGGCGTTAGCGTTGAGCCCCACCGCGTCGCGTGCCTTGTCGATCGCGCCGAACGTCGGCGGAAGCCACGCATAACGGAGGGATACCTGGCCTTCCCGGTCGGCGGCGGCAAGATTGCGGACCTTGATATCAATCCGGTCGAGCGGCTTTGCGCGATCTTCGTCTAGTGAGTAGAACTCGCATTCGGGGGTCAGGAATAGAGGATCAATTGGTGGAACGCGACGACCATCAACATGGATCGCAGTCTGGTTGAGCAACTTGTGGTAAGTCACTCCGAAATGCCGGACAAGGTTGGTTCGCATCCCCAGCGTGGTGGCCCAATCAAGCCGGTCAAGTTTCTCGATGAGGACAATTGTTCCAGAATGCCATCCCTGCGGGAAAGTGCGTCCGAGGTGCTCGTTGATGAAAGCCGGGAGTCTGGCTCGTAGAGGAGATGGAAGCGCGACATCTCCTGCGGAATTGCGATATTTTCCAGCGACTAAGGCATCCAGATCCAACGTAGCGGCAAAGAGTGGCCCCCCCAGCACCTTGGAGACGATGGTGAAACGTCGTCCGATGCTGACCGCTGAACTTGGCAAACCAAAGCCGTAGCGGCCGAGACCAGTGCGATCATCCTCGCGGTGGGTCCCGCCCCACATCATCGCAAGCTTAAGCATCTCTGACGCCATTCCGTGGCCATCGTCGATGACCGCTATCTGCGTAGGCTTTTTGAGCGAGACGCCTTCATCGTAGCCGAAAACGAGGTCGACGCGCTGTGAGTAGGCCTGGATGGAATTGTCGATCAGTTCAGCGATAGCGTCGACATTGCGACGATAGCCGATATGTCGGATGCCGCGAACAAAGGCCTCTGGTATTGTCAGACCTATTTGACTTTCCCAGTGCTTCAGGTCTGCGTATTTGCGCTGCGCCCGCAGAACCGTTTCGACACCGCTAATGCCTTCAACTCTCGCCATTGGCAGTCCCTCCCGCGGACCATCGACTGCGATCGCATCTAATTAGTCTTATACGGTATTGTTTGCCTATCGGCAGTTTAGGCCAACATGAACCTGGATGTGCCCCTCACGGTCCGAATCACTATCGCCGGGAACGAAAAGCACGTGCAGATCATCCAGCTAGACTTGTGTCCCGCGCTGTCTGGTTGGGTGGGCAGAACCAGTCGACGGCAATTCGGCACGTAGCGGCTTCGATTGGCGAGCCTTCCTAGGTCGCCTGGGGCAACCCGTGCGTTCCCGCTTGCCGTCGGCTTTAACCGTCTCTTCCCGGGGCGCTCCCCGGCGCCAGATAGCAAAAAGGCCCGGATACCCGGGCCCTTTAAGCTTTTCAAATCTAAGAAGATTTGGAGCGGGTGAAGCGATTCGAACGCTCGACCCCAACCTTGGCAAGGTTGTGCTCTACCCCTGAGCTACACCCGCTCGCGCGGCTTTTGGGCCGCAAGCCGCGCCTATATGGCTGAAGAGCGCGGCGATTGCAACAGGGAAATGACGAGCTTTTTGGCCTAGCTCTCAAGTGCGACCGACTCCGTTTTGAGGTACCGAGGATTCGCCGGTCCGTTCCAGGACGGCCTTGCCGGGAGGGTACCATTGGCCGTAAACGGCATGGCCCTGTTGAAGATGAAGAGAAGACCGATGCCGAAGACCGAAGCCGAGCTTTTCGCCTTTCTCGCCGACCTCGGCATCGCCGTGTCGACGCGGCGGCACCCGCCGCTCTATACGGTGGCCGATTCGCAGGCGCTGCGCGGCGAAATCCCCGGCGGCCACACCAAGAACCTGTTCCTCAAGGACAAGAAGGACAATTTCTTCCTGGTCAGCGTCGGCGAGGAGGCCGTGGTCGACCTTAAGCAGATCCACAATCTGATCGGCGCCGCCAGCCGCGTCTCCTTCGGCAAGCCCGAGATGCTGATGGAGCTTCTCGGCGTCACGCCGGGCGCGGTCACGGTTTTCGGCCTGATCAACGACACCGAGTGGCGGGTCAAGGTGGTTCTCGACCAGGAGTTGATGGGGCATGACGTCATCAATGCCCATCCGCTGATCAATGAGGCGACGACCTCGATCACTGCCGCCGATCTCGTCAAATTCGTCGAGGCAACCGGACACGATGCTGTTATCTTGAAAGTCTCGGCATGATCGCCACATGGATGGCGAAAACTGATCTCTAGGAAGGACGTTGCGCCCCTCCGCTGGTGGGCGGCGCGACCGGAAGGGCGACGACATGAGCGATAACAATCCGTTCGGCGGCCAATTCGGCAGCAATGCCGGCCAGTATGCCACGACAGTGCAATATGGCGGCACCGACGCAGAGCGTGCGAAGGCCGCGCTTGGCCAGGTGCCGGTGGACGTCATCAAGGATACGACGACGGCCGGCTTTGCCGCCGATGTCGTCCAGGAATCGCGCCGGCAGCCGGTTCTGGTCGATTTCTGGGCGCCCTGGTGCGGCCCCTGCAAGCAGCTGACGCCGTTGCTGGAAAAGGCGGTCAAGGCCGCCGGCGGCGCGGTCAAGCTGGTCAAGATGAACATCGACGAGCACCCCTCGATCGCCGGCCAGCTCGGCATCCAGTCGATACCGGCGGTCATCGCCTTCAAGGACGGCCAGCCGGTGGACGGCTTCATGGGCGCCATTCCCGAGAGCCAGATCGGCGAGTTCATCAAGAAGATCGGCGGCAAGACTGGCGGCGCCCCGCAAGTGGCCGAGGCGCTTGCGGCGGCCGCGGAGGCGCGCGAGGCCGGCGACATCCAGACCGCGGCCGACATCTATGACGCGGTGCTGGAGCAGGCGCCGGAGACGATCGAGGCGATCGCCGGGCTGGGCGAGCTGCTGTTCGAGGCCGGCGATGCGGAAGGCGCGGAAGCCACTTTGGCCAGGGCGCCGGAAGCCAAGAAGGATGCGCCCGCACTTGCCGCGCTGCGCACCAAAATGGCGCTGGCCGCGCAGGCGGCCTCGCTCGGCAATCCGGCCGAGTTCGAGCGGCGCCTGGCCGCCAATCCGGACGACCATCAGGCGCGGTTCGACCTCGCCATGATCCAGAACGCCAAGGGCGAGCGCACGCAGGCCGCCGACAATCTCCTGGCGATCATCAAGGCCGACCGGACCTGGAACGACGACGGCGCCAAGGCGCAGCTGCTGAAATTCTTCGAAGCCTGGGGCATGACCGACGAGGCGACGCTCGCGGCGCGGCGCAAACTGTCGTCGCTGCTGTTTTCCTGAGGCGTTTTGCCGGCTGTTTTTGCCTGGTGGGCTTGCGGCCGGCGGCTGGCGCGCCAGATTAGAGCAATTCCAGGAAAAGTGCGTAGCGGTTTTCCGTCCGGAATTGCGTGGATAGAGCGGTTCTGCATTTCCGTGAAACGGTGAACCGCTCCAGGGCTGGCGAGGCGAAGGGAGGACTGACGTGCAGGTGGGAAATGCGCACTACCGGCGTGGCGCGGATCTGCCGTCGTCGATCCCGGTGTTTCCGCTTGCCGGTGCGCTGCTTCTGCCCGGCGGCCGCATGCCGCTCAACATCTTCGAACCGCGCTATCTGCAGATGGTGGACGAGGCGATCGCCGGATCGCGGCTCATCGGCATCATCCAGCCCAGCCTCAATGGCGCCTTGCGCGACGACGGCGAGCCGGAGCTGTGCAATGTCGGCTGCGCCGGGCGCATCATCTCGCTGGCCGAGAGCGGCGACGGCCGCTACCTGATCTCGCTGCAGGGCGTGTGCCGTTTCCGCATCGCGCATGAAGCCACCGTCAAGACGCCGTTTCGCCAATGCCGGATCGCCCCCTTTCTCACCGATCTCGACGAAGACCAGGTCGGGTCCGAGGTCGACAGGCCGTCGCTGCTCAAGGCGTTTCGCGCCTATCTGCAGGCCAATGACCTGGAAGCCGACTGGGAAAGCGTCAGCCGCGCCGAAAACGCCATGCTGGTCAACGCGCTGTCGATGATGGCGCCCTATGGACCGGCCGAAAAGCAGGCGCTGCTCGAGGCGGCGGACCTGAAGACGCGCGCCGAAACGCTGATCGCCATCACCGAAATGGCGCTGGCGCGCGAGAATGAGGATTTTGGCTCGAGCCTGCAGTAAAGACACATCCAAGGCTGGGAAGAGGACACGATGGCGGACGGGCGTGACGTGCGGAAGGCCAATGTCGACCCTAAACTGCTGGAATTGCTTGCCTGCCCGTTGACCAAGGGGCCGCTGGCCTGGGACCCGGAGCGCGGTGAGCTGATCTCGCGGGTGGCAAAGCTTGCCTATCCGGTGCGCGACGGCATTCCGATCATGCTGCCCTCGGAGGCACGGACGATTTCCGCCGATGACGTGCTGCCGCCGCCGCCACCGCGGCTGAGCGGACCGTCCTGAGGACAGGGCGAGATAGCCGCGAGGCGGCGTTGCGAAGACGATAGGATCGGCAGAGGAATGGCGGTGACGCAGAGAAGCCGTTCTGCAGCGATCCTTCGCGCCCCCTCTGTCCCGCCGGCATCGAAGTTTGCACCGTAGCAACGCTTCCAAGGCGTCTCGCCAAGGCCCTACTGAAAGTTCCGCCCCTTGGGCATGACGCTTTCGGCCTTGCCCGACAGCGTCGCGATGTCCTTTCCTGCCGGCATGTTGCGCGTAGTGGGCGGGCTGGAGCGATCCGGATTAATCGGTCTCGTCGGGTCGTTCTTCGGACCGGACCCTGGCTGGCCAGCGGCCTCCTCCAGCAACGCCGACAGCCAGGGCGTCAGATCCTCGACTTTCTCGGCGACGATATGGATGACACCTGATTCCGACTGCAGCTTGCCGGTGACGCGAACGAAGCGCGCGCCCATGACGATGGGCCGGAAGCGGGTGAAGGTCCTTTCCCAGAAGATGATATTGGCGACGGAATGCTCGTCCTCCAGCGTCAGGAAAATGGCGTTGCCCTTGCCGGGGCGCTGGCGCACCAGGACGAGGCCGGCGACGGATACCCGCCTGCCATCCCGGACGGACGGGAGACGCGCATTCGGCGTGACGCCGGCGCGGTCCAGCCGCTCGCGCAGGAAGGCCACCGGATGCGCCTTCAGCGACAGGCCGAGCGAGCGATAGTCGTGGATGACATGCTCGCCGAGCGGCATTTTCGGCAGCCTCGTCTCGGGCTCGAGATCGCGCAGGCGGATGTCCTTCTGGTCGAACAGCGGCAGTTTTTCGGCGGCGCTCTTGCCGTCCAGCGCCCGCACCGCCCACAGTGCCGCGCGTCGATCGAGGCCGATCGAGCGGAAGGCGTCGGCCTGCGCCAATTTCTCGATCTCGTCGACATCGAGGCCGGAGCGCAGCCAGACATCCCTGACGGTCTCGTAGCCGGAACCGCGCCGATTGACGAAAAGCTTCATGCGTTCCTCCGACAAGCCCTTGATCTGGCGGAAGCCGAGCCGCACGGCATGGCTGGTGCGGATGACGCCGCGCATTTCGGCATGGCGCGCAAGCATGCGGTTCGGATCGAAAGAGGAGTCCTCCAGAGTACAGTCCCAGACGGAGAAATTGACGTCGACGTCGCGGAAGTCGACGCCATGGTCACTTGCGTCGCGGACAAGCTGGGCCGGCTGGTAAAATCCCATCGGCTGCGCGTTCAGGATCGCGGCGCAGAACACGTCGGGATAGAAGGTCTTGAACCAGCAGGAGGCGTAGACCAGCAGGGCGAAGGAGGCGGCATGGCTTTCGGGGAAGCCATATTCGCCAAAACCCTCGATCTGCTTGAAGCAGTGCTCGGCGAAATCCTTCTCGTAGCCCCTGCCGACCATGCCGTCGATCATGCGCTGGCGGTAATTGCCGATCGTGCCGGTGCGCTTGAAGGTGGCCATGGCGCGGCGCAGCTCGTCGGCTTCGCCCGGCCGGAAGCCTCCCGCCTCGATGGCGATCTTCATCGCCTGCTCCTGGAACAGCGGCACGCCCAGCGTCTTGCCGAGGATCTTCTCCAGTTCAGGCTTCGGATATTCGGGCTTTTCCTTGCCCTGCCGGCGGCGCAGATAGGGATGAACCATGTCGCCCTGGATCGGGCCGGGCCGCACGATCGCCACTTCGATGACGAGGTCGTAGAATTCGCGCGGCCGAAGGCGCGGCAGCATCGACATCTGGGCGCGCGATTCGATCTGGAAGACGCCGAGCGTGTCGGCACGGCAGATCATGTCGTAGACATCCATGTGCTCGGGCGGAAGGGTGGCCAGCACATAGGGTTGGCCATACCGGTCCCGCGCATCCGGATAATGATCCGTGAGCAAGGTGAAGGCACGCTTCAGGCAGGTCAGCATGCCGAGTGCCAGCACGTCGACCTTGAGGATCTTCACCGCGTCGAGATCGTCCTTGTCCCACTCGACCATCTTGCGCTCCTCCATCGCCGTCTTGACGATGGGAACGATCTCGTCCAGCCGGTCGCGGGTGATGACGAAGCCGCCGACATGCTGGGAGAGATGGCGGGGGAAGCCCATGATCTCGTTGGCATGCTCGATCACTTGCCTGGCCAGCGGATCGCTGCGGTCGATGCCGCCGGCGCTCGCCTCCTTTTCGCCGAGCTCCGAGGTCGACCAGCCCCAGATCGAGCTGGACAATGCGCTGCGGACATCCTCGGACAGGCCCATGGCCTTGGCCACCTCGCGCAGCGCCGAGCGGCCGCGATAGCTGATGACGGCGGCGGCTAAAGCGGTGCGCTTGGCGCTGTATTTTTCGTAGATGTACTGGATCACGATTTCGCGCTTCTCATGCTCGAAATCGACGTCGATGTCGGGCGGCTCGTTGCGCTCCTCGGAAATGAAGCGCTCGAACAGCGTGTCGATGCGGTCCGGCCCCACTTCGGTGATGCCGATGCAGAAGCAGACGATGGAATTGGCGGCCGAGCCGCGCCCCTGGCAGAGGATGTCCTGGTTGCGGGCGAATTTGACGATGTCGTAGACGGTCAAAAAGTAGCGCGCGTAGTTCAGGCGCTCGATCAGAGCGAGCTCTTCCTCGATGCGCTGCGTCACGGAAGCAGGGACGCCCGCCGGGTAGCGCGTGGCGGCCCCCTCCCTGGCCAATCGTTCGAGCTCGGCCTGCGGCCCAAGACCCGATTCCGTCGGCTCGTCGGGGTAATTGTACTGGAGATCACTCAGCGAGAAGCTCAGCTCTTCAGCAAAGCGCAGCGTCTCCGCCAGCGCCTGCGGATGCCTGCGGAAAAGCCGAGCCATCTCGAGCGGCGGCTTCAGATGGCGCTCGGCATTGGCCGTCAGTTCCAGCCCCACCTCGGCAACGGGGGTATTTAGGCGGATCGCGGTCAGCACGTCCTGCAGCGAGCGCCGCCCGGCGCTATGGTAGAGAACGTCGTTGGTCGCCATCAACGGCACGCCGGTCATGTCAGCCATCGCCGCCGCCTGCTCGATCCGAAAACGGTCATTGCCGCGATAATCCGGCGAGACAGTCAACCGAAGCGCTTTGCCGAACCTATCTTTAAGCCGGCTAATTAAATCAAAACTGTCTTCGGCGCCCGCCTGCAAGTCGGGCAGGATCGCCAGCGACAGCAGATCGCCCCACTCGAGAAGGTCGGAAAACCTGAGCAGCGTCGCGCCCTTTTCGTTTTCGTCGCGCAGATTGGCTTGCGTGAGCATGCGGCAGAGATGCCCCCAGCCCTTGCGGTCCTGCGGATAGGCGAGGATGTCGGGCGTGCCGTCGCCAAAGACCAGGCGGCAGCCGGGATGATAGGCAAGCTTCTCCACCTTGGCCTGCTGCCAGGCGCGCACGACGCCGGCCACCGTGTTGCGGTCGGCAAGGCCGATCGCGGAGAAGCCGAGGAACTTTGCCGCGACCACCAGTTCCTCCGGCTTCGAGGCGCCGCGCAGGAAGGAGAAATTCGACTGGATGCCGAACTCGGCATAGGGAATGGCGGGCAGCGCGTTCATGCGAAAACCCCATGCATGAACCAGCGCGGCGGCACTTCGGACGCGCCGTAGAGGCCCTGGCGATAGAGCCAGTAGCGGCGGCCGTCGCTGTCCTCGATGCGGAAATAGTCGCGGGTCGGCGCCTCTTCCTCGCCCGGTTGCTGGCGCCACCATTCCGGTGCGATGCGCTCGGGACCTTCGGCACGCGCCACGCGGTAGAGCGCGCGCCGCCAGCGGAAATTCATCGGCGGTCCCTCCGGCATTTCGGTGGCCGGCACCTCGATCGGCTCGGGCGAGCGGAACAGCCGGATCGGCCGTTCCGGCGGAAAGACGGTCGCTGGCGGGGCGTTAATTTGCCTCGGTGGCGCGCGCCTTTGCGGCGCCTCGGAGAAGGGGACAGTCGTGACGGCGCGCTCCGGCAGATGGCTCTCGATCGCGACCGGCCTCAGCACCGCGGCTTCGCCGAGGCGGGCGCGGATGCGGTCGGCGAACAACGCGATGTCGGCGTCGTTGTCCTCCGCCTCGCCGGCAAGGTCCGCCTGCTGCATGTCGAAGGCGGCGGCCGACAACACCGAGAGGCGCACCAGGTCGAAGCCATAACCGGCATCGATATCCTGCTCCAGCGCGGCAAGCCTTTCGTGGAACAGTTTTTGGATCAGCACGGGCTCGCGCAACGGGCGCGAGGTGCCGACAGCGATGCGGCTGACAGCGCCGTCGACGCGAAAGAGCAGCAGCGCCAGCATCCTGGCGCCTTCGCCACGGCGTTCGAGATCGCTCTTCAGCGCCTTTGCCAAAAGGCTCACCAGCCGCTCTATGTCGGCGGTCAGCATGACGGGTTCGGAGAGGTGGCGTTCGACCGACAGCGGCGCCACCGGCAGCCGCGGCAACACCGCCTCGTCGAGGCGGCCGAGCGCCTGGTCGAGGCGCAACAGCAAGGTGGCGCCGAAGCGGCGGGCAAGCGGCGCGCGCGGAGCCGCCATCACCGCGCCTGCCGTGCGCAGGCCGACGCTTTCTAGGCTGGCGCGGATTTCCGGCGCGATGCGCAGCGCGGCCAGCGGCAAGGGCGCGAGGAGCGCTTCCTCTTCGCCGCCGGCGACGATGCGGTCGCCGCAAAAGCGCGCCGCCGCCCAGGCTGCGCCCGGCGTCGCGGCCAGCCCGGCGCGGACGTCAAAACCCTGATGGAAGAAGCGCGACAGAATCTCGTCCAGCATTGCGCGTTCGCCGCCGAACAGATGGGTGCAGCCGGTGACGTCGAGAAACAGGCCGTCGGTGCCGTCGATCGCCACCAGCGGCGTGTAGCGGTCGCACCAGTCGGCGAGGCCTTCGAGCAGGCGGCGGTCGGCCTCCGGATCGGCCTCGACGATGTCGATCGACGGATGCATGGCGCGCGCATCGGCGATGCCCATGCCGCGCTTCAGGCGCAACGCCTCAGCCCGCTCGTCGAGGGCTGATATGCGCTGGGCGTTGCGGTCGCGATGGCTGATCACCAGCGGCAGGTGATCCGACGGCCGGGAACGCCAGGACCGCCCCAGACGCTGGCGCAGGATGCGTTCGGCGGCCAGATGCGGGAACCACAGCGACAGGATTCGTTGTCCGTTCTTGCCGTCTTTCCTCAAAAGTGTGTTCATCGGGGTTCCACTCCAGTGTGAATTGTCCGGGCAGAGCGGTGCGGCTCTTGCCGATGCTGACGGTGAAGGCGGGGCGGCCGATCGAGCCGGCGAGCGGCCCGGCGATGGTGTCGCGGCTGGCCGAGGGTGCGGCCGACACGATGAGACGCACGGGTGCGGCGGTGGGTTCTGCCTCGCCGGCCTGGCGCAAAAGCAGGACCGGCCGGCCGGCGTTTTGCGCCCGTGCGTGCAGCCGTCGCGTCGCAGTGAGGTCGAGCCGCTGCGGGCTGCCGCGGATTTCGAGGATGACGGCGGCGAGCGCCGTCATGCGGGCGGCCTCCTCGGCGATCCACAGCGCATCGACGAGTTTTGGCGCCTCGGAAAACAGAAGCTGCTCCGGTTCGATGCCGAACAGGCCATGCAGCCCCCTGGCATAGGGAAAGCCGGCCTCGCGAAAAATCTCCGATGTGCCGATCCAGAGAACCGGCAAATGCGGCTCTTGCCTGAGGATCAGGCTGGTGAGCGAGAGCGCAAAGCCGGCAACGGCCCCAGCGTCGCGGGTTTCCGCGCCATGGATCTCGCTCAGTGCCGCCTTCGGCAGGCCGCCGCTGAGCGCTGTATCGAGACGCTCGACACCGGTGCGCAAAAACGCATCCGGCGCGGCCACGGCGATGCCGCGCCGGAGAATCGTGATCTCGGGCGTGATCTTAGGCGCGATCCCGGGGCGGACATCGATGTCAGCGCGCGCGTCAGGCCGCGCGCCGGCCGCCAGGCGCTCGGGCAGCGTTCCCTCGATCTTCGCGATCTGGCGGCGCAGGGCAAAAACGGTCTCCCGCGCCACGGCGGTCATCGCCATGACGGTCAACTTTCAGCAGCATTGTTCCTGTTATGTTCCTATAGATTCCAGAGGGCGCCCCAAGAGTCAAGCAGACTCATGGGGAATTTATTCCTCTGTTGTTACGTGCTTAGCGTTGACCACCGAAGGCCAGCCGAGCCGCAAGCGCTGCAAATACAGTTCCCAGCAAAAGCTGGGGCGCCCGCTGAAACCGCGCGCGCCTCGACAGTGCCGCACCGATCCGGCTCGCGGTCAGGATGACCAGGCCATTGACCATCAGCCCGATCAAATTGAGGACGGTCGCCAGCACCAGGATCTGCGCCGCCACGGAACCGGCCTGCGGCTGCACGAACTGCGGGAAAAGCGCCAGCACGAACAGCGCCATCTTCGGGTTGAGCAGGTTGGTCAGCAATCCCTGCCGGAAGATGCGGGTTTGCGAATAGCGCGGCAGGCCGGCGACCGGCGCCAGCGCCGTGCCGTCGGCACGGAACGCTTTCCAGGCGAGATAGGCGAGATAGGCCGCGCCTGCATAACGGACGATATCGTAAGCGATGGGAGCGGCGAGGAACAGCTGCGACAAGCCGAAGGCGGCGGCCAGCGCATGGCAATAAGTGCCGGCGGCGATGCCGGCATAGGTCGCCAGGCCCGCCGCGCGCCCCTGGCTGGCGCTGCGGGATGCGATCAAAAGCATGTCCGGCCCCGGCGTCGCCGTCAAAGCGAGGCAAGCAATCGCGAAAAGTCCAAGGGTGGAAAGGTCCGGCATGAGAGCTCCTGATCCATGGCCGGAACTGACCCGTACGCGATTCCCCGACAGCATGAAACAGGAATTGCTGCGTCATTTGCCGATTTCGGCGTGAAAGCCTATATGCCGGGATCAAAGGACAAAGCATGGCCCGCATCTACAAGACCCGCACCTGGCACGACCAGCTTTCGCCGTCGATGGAGGAAATGGAGTTCCTGGCGCTGGAGGCCTACGCCCATCTGCCGGAGGAATTTCGCAAGCTGACCGGCGAGATCGTCATCCAGATCGCCGACTTCCCGACCGACGAGATCATGGACGATTTGTCGCTGGAAACGCCGTTCGACCTGCTCGGCCTGTTCGAGGGGCGCGGCATCGCCGAGCGCTGGAACCCGCAGACCGGCGAGGGCCCGAACCGCATCACGCTCTACCGCCGCGCCATCCTCGACTACTGGGCCGAGAACGAGGAGACGCTGGGCGACATCGTCACCCATGTGCTGATCCACGAGATCGGCCACCATTTCGGCCTGTCGGACGATGATATGGAGCGGATCGAAGAGGCGGCGGAATAGTACCCAGATGACGGAAGCAGAATTTGCGGACCTGGTCGATTGCAATTGGCCATATCACGACATTCCACAAAGCCGGGCACTGATCGCAACCGCTGTGGGTATTTCGCCGAATGCTGCTTTTGTTGCACTCAGTGAACTCTGCCATCTGCCCGCAAGTGCTGCCGCCGAACCCGCCACTCTCTTAGCTCTGGTCGATTTTTGGCTATCCGAATTCGACCACCCAGCAGCGCCTATGACAGCGGAATGCGCGATCTCCATAATTGAACGCAAGCAACTGTCGGTCCCCGTGATACTTGCGAAGATGGATTACGTCTCCGGCTATCCCGGCCTCCTTGCAGCGCTATCGATACTCTACTTCAGCTGCGACGACGTCGACGACCTCGCACATGCGCGGTTCAACGAAATCAGAGCCGCTTGGGAAAAGCTGGCGTAAAGGGTGTCCTACCAGTCGCTGAGCTTGGTGTCGGGCCCGTATTCCTGGCCCTCGACGTCCTTCACCACCGCCTGGCCGCAACGCATGGTCTTGGTCTTCTTGTCGTAGGCGTAGGTCGGCGAGCCGAACAGGTGCCAGCCCTTGTTCAGCGCCGCGGTCACCATGTGGCAGAAGCTGGAATCGTCCGGAGCGGACAGAAAGCGGTAGAGTTTCATTTTCAAGTCCTGTCGTAAGTACCCATAACCCACAAGGGCTTTATCATGCGCCGATGGCCGCCGCCTTCGCCAGCAGTTTTTCGGCCTGCGCCAGATGCAGCCGCTCGACCATTTTGCCATCCAGCGCGATCACGCCCTTGCCGGCATTTTCGGCAAGCGCGAAGGCGTCCTTCACCGCGCGTGCCGCGGCCACTGCCTCTGCGGACGGCGCAAAGGCGCGGTTCGCCCCTTCGATCTGGGCCGGGTGGATGAGCGACTTGCCGTCGAACCCCATGGCGGCGGCTTCCGCGCATTCGCGCGCCAGGGCATCCAAATCGCGAAAATCGTTGGAGACGCCGTCGAGAATATCGAGCCCGCCGGCGCGCGCGGCCAGCACCATCTGCATCAGCCAGGGCATGAGATAGCGTCGGTCCGGCGTGGCCAGGATACGGGTCTCCTTGATCAGATCATTCGTTCCGGCAACGAAACAAGCGAGCCGCGAGGCCGGGTCGCGACCCAGTTCGGCAATGGCGCCGATGTTGAGCAGGGCCTTGGGCGTCTCGATCATCGCCCAGATCTTGACCGTGTCCGGGGCGAAATTGTCGTCGAGCACATCGCCGGCCTCCAGGATGTCGCGCGGCGTGACGACCTTGGGCAAGAGGATGCCGTCGGCCTCGACCTTCGCCGCCGCCAGCACATCGTCGGCGCCCCATTCGCTGGACAGCGCATTGACCCGCACGATCATTTCGCAGCGCCGGTTCGGGCGGCCGGCAAAAATACCCGCCAGCTTTTCACGCGCCGCAATCTTGTCGGCCGGTGCGACGGCATCTTCGAGGTCGATGATGATGGCGTCGCAGGCAAGCGAAGCGACCTTGGCCAGCGCTCTGTCGTTCGAGCCGGGGATGTAGAGCACCGAGCGGCGCGGGCGGTAGGTTTCAGTCATGCCCGATCTATGCCGCCAGAGACTGGGAGAGGCAAGCACTCTTCGCCCTGCACGAAAACTGCACACAATTGCAGGAAACCTCCTCCAAACCGCCCTGTCTGTTCCCTGCCAGCCTGCGAGACAGGCGGCATGCAAGAGCGAACAAACCTCCGTTGGTCCCTGCCGTATCGGCTGCGCTGCGAAGGCTGGTGGCTGGTCGATCCGCCGAAGGTCCGCCCGACGGCGAGCCTGCTGCCCTTCATCCCGAGATCGCCGCCGCGCTATGCCGGCCGCGCGGCAGAAGCGAGGAAAATTCGCTCATGACGGCGTTGCTTACCCCGAGCTATTGCAGCCGCTTCGGCATCGCCGTGCTGCTGGTCGCGCTGGCGGATTTTCTCTTCTACGGCCAGCCGGCCGGCATCAATTTCTTGCTGTTCGCCATCCTGATCGCCGGCGCGGTCGTGGCCGTGCATCCTTCGGCCTTCAGCGACGCCAGGCTCTGGCTCAAGCCCGCCGCCCTGCTCGTCGCGCTGCTGCCGCTGGTCGAAAACGTCAGCCCTTTGTCGGTTGTGATCGCGCTGGTGGCGCTGGCGATGTTTGCGCTTTCGCTCGCCGGACGGCTGCGTTCCAGCCTTGCCCGCGTCGCCGGCCAGCTTTCACTCTTCCTGCTCGCCGCGCCGTTCCGGCTCATTCGCGACTTCTTCCGCTGGCGCAAGGCGGCGCGGCGGCTTGGCCGGCGGCGCATCCGGCTGGCGGCCATCGCCGTCTGGGCGATGCCGCTGGCGCTCGGCGCGGTGTTCCTGGCCCTGTTCGGCGCCGCCAATCCGGTCATCGAATACTGGTTCAGGCTGATCGACCTGTTCGCGCTGCTCGATCTTATCCAGCTGGCGCGGCTGATCTTCTGGCTGCTGGTGCTTGCCGGCGTCTGGGCCTTCCTGCGTCCCCGCCTGCCGCGCCTTCTTCGTCGCTTGCCGCGTTTGGCGCCGACCGTGCCCGCCGATGCACAGCCGGTGACAAAAGCCGTCACCACGATCGAGGACATCGTCTTCGGCAAGGCCGCGATCCTGCGCGCGCTGGTCGTGTTCAACGTCCTGTTTGCGCTGCAGACCGGGCTCGACGCCACCTATCTCTGGGGCGGCGTCGCCCTCCCCGACGGGCTGACCTACGCCGCCTACGCACATCGCGGCGCCTATCCGCTGATCGTCACTGCGCTGCTCGCCGCCGGCTTCGTGCTGGCAGCGCTGCGGCCGGGCAGCGAAACGTCGGGGGATCCGCTGATCCGCCGGCTGGTCTATGCCTGGGTGGCGCAGAACATCGTGCTGGTCATTTCTTCGATCCTGCGGCTCGACCTCTATGTCGGCATCTATGCGCTGACCTATCTGCGCATCGCCGCCTTTGTCTGGATGGGGCTGGTGGCGGCGGGCCTGGCGCTGATCATCGCCCGCATCGCGCTGAGAAAATCCAGCGAATGGCTGCTGTCCGCCAATCTTCTGACGTTATCGGCGACGCTCTATGTCTGCTGCTTCATCAACTTTGCCGTGCTGATCGCCAACTACAATGTCGACCGCTCCTACGAAATGAACGGCCCGGGCACCCACCTCGATCTCCAGTATGTCCGCTCGCTCGGCCCCAGTGCCTTGCCGGCCCTCGATCGCTTTTTCGACCACCAAAAGAAAGTATTCCTTGCTGATAAACGCGACGGGGTCGACGCGATGACCGAAGCCCGCTATCGCACCAAGCAGAGAAACTGGCGCGCGTGGAGCTTTCGCGACTGGCGGCTTCTGCGCTATCTCGACAGCAACGGCGCGCTCGTGAATCCTGCCGTTTCCGAACCTTACGTGCCGGGCCGCTGATCGATGCCGCATAACATCCTCGTCGCCGACGACGATCCGCACATCCGCGAGATCATCTGCTTCGCGCTGGAAAAGGCGGGGATGAGGACGGTTTCGGTATCCGACGGCGCCGCCGCATTGCAGGCCATCGAACGCCGTGCGCCCGATCTCGTCGTGCTCGACATCGGCATGCCGGAGATGGACGGGCTGGAGGTCTGCCGGCGGCTCAGGCAGCGATCCGACGTGCCGGTGCTGTTCCTGTCGGCGCGGGATGAAGAGATCGACCGCATCCTCGGGCTGGAAATGGGCGGCGACGACTATGTCACCAAGCCGTTCAGCCCGCGTGAACTGGTGGCGCGGGTCAACGTCATCCTGCGCCGCGCCCGCCAGGCGCCGGCCGAGAGCGACGAGCGGCAATTTTCGCATGGCAGGCTGGTGCTGGTGCCGGCCAGCCATGGCGCCAGCTTCGACGGCAAGGAGTTGGCGCTGACGGGAATCGAGTTCGCGATCCTCAAAGGCTTCCTCGCGCGCCCCTCGCATGTTCTTGCCCGCGAGGCGGTGATGGCCAACGCCTATGCCGCCAACATCCATGTCGCCGATCGCACCGTCGACAGCCATATCCGCAACATTCGCGCCAAGCTGGCGGCCGCCGGCTGCGCCGACGCAATCGAGACCGTGCATGGCGTCGGTTTCCGGCTCGGCCGGTGCGGCGCGTGACCCCCGACAAATGGCGTCCGCGCCTTGCCACGGTCGTCATCGCCATCCTGGTCGTGGTGATGGCGCTGCCGCTGGTCGGCCTGTTCTTCTTCCGGCTCTATGAGAACCAGCTGATCCGCCAGACCGAGGCTGAGCTGATCGCGCAAGGCGCCGTGCTTGCCGCTGTTTATGCGCAGGACGTGCGCGAGGCCGGCATCCCTTCTGGGAAACTCGGTGTGCCGATGCCGGCACCGGGAAGCGATGCCGAGAGCCGGACCGACAATTCAAGCTCGCCCTACCGGCCGATCGAACCGCGTCTCGATCTCGCTTCGGACACAGTCCTGCCGACCCGGCCGGCGGCTACAATCGCCATCGTCGATCCAGACTTCGCGGCAATCGGCTCGCGCCGGTCAGGCCTCCTCACGGAAACGCAGAAAACCACACTGGCCGGCTTCCGGCTGCTCGACCCCAGGGGCGTCGTCATTGCCGGGCGCGAAGAGGTCGGCCAGTCGCTCGGCGCGGTTCAAGAGGTGCGTGAGGCGCTCGCCGGCCGCTACGCCAGCGCGCTCAGGCTGCGGATCCCCGAGGAGCCGGCGCCGCCGCTCTATTCGGTCAGCCGCGGCACCAAGGTGCGCGTCTTCGTCGCCATGCCGGTCGCTGTCGACGGCAAGGTCGCCGGCGTGGTCTATCTGTCGCGGACGCCGAACAACATCGTCAAGCATCTCTATGGCGAGCGCGGCAAGGTGACCCTGGCGGCGATCGCCATTCTCGGCGGCACGCTGCTGATCGGGCTGGTCTTCCTGCGCACCGTCAGCCGGCCGATCTACGGGCTGATCGAACGGACCAGGCGCATCGCCGCCGGCGACCGCGCGGCGATGCGACCGCTCGATCACCACGGCACGCGCGAGATGGCCGCGCTTTCCACGGCCTTTCTCGACATGGCTGAAAAGCTGCAGGCGCGCTCCGACAGCATCCAGACTTTTGCCACCCATGTCTCGCATGAGCTGAAATCGCCGCTGACGGCGATCCAGGGCGCGGCGGAGCTTTTGCGCGATTCCGGTTCGGCGATGGACGAGGCCGAGCGGCGGCGGTTCTCCAACAACATCGTCACCGATGCCGGACGGCTCAATCTTCTGGTGCGCCGCCTGCTCGACCTGGCGCGGGCCGAAAACCTTGCCCCGAGCGGCGATACCACCTCGATCGGTGCGGCGCTGGCGCTGCTGCCGGTCGAAAACAGGCTGGCTGTGCAGGTTGAGGCGGGCGGCGACATCGCCTTGCGCATCTCCGGCGAAAACGCGGCCATCGTGCTTGCCAACCTGATCGACAATTCGGCGCGGCACGGCGCCACGGCAGTTTCGCTCTCGGCGACCAGCGCGGACGGCAAGGCGACCGTCCATATCAGCGACGACGGCGCCGGCATTTCGCCGAGCAACCGTGCCAAGGTCTTCGAGCCGTTCTTCACCACGCGCCGCGAGTCCGGCGGCACCGGCATGGGGCTTGGCATCGTGCTGGCCCTCCTGAAAGCGCATGATGGCACGATCAGGCTGGTTGACTCCGAACGCGGCACGCGCTTCGAGATCACTTTGCCTGCTGCATGAAGGATGCGCGCGGCGGATCGGAGAAAAGAGTGCGCTACGACATCGTCATCATCGGTGGAGCCATCGTCGGCTCCTCGGTCGCCTACTACCTGCGCGAGGAGGGGTTCTCGGGCTCGATCGCGCTTATCGAGCGCGACCCGCAATTCGCCCATGCGGCAACGACATTGTCCTGCGCTTCCATCCGCCAGCAATTCTCGATCCCGGAAAACATCCGCCTGTCGCAGTTCACGCTAAAGCTGTTCCGGCGGCTGACGGAGACCTTTGGGCCGGATGCCGATATCGGCTTTCGCGAAGGCGGCTATCTCATCCTGGCCGGCGAGAACGGGCTGCCTATCCTGAAGGCCAACCATGAGGCGCAGATGGCCGAGGGCGCCGACATCGTGCTCGAAGATGCGGATGCGCTGGTGCGACGCTTCCCGTGGCTGTCTGCCGAGGGCATCACCGCCGGCGCCTATGGCCGAACCGGCGAGGGCTGGTTCGACGCGCATGCGATGCTGATGTTGTTCCGCAAGGCGCTGCGCGAGAAAAAGATCGATTTCATCACCGCCGACGTCACCGGCATCGAGCGGCAGGGCGATCGTGTTGTGAGCGTGACCCTGGTCAATGGCGACAGGCTGGAGGCCGGCATCGTCGTCAACGCCGCCGGGCCGAATGCCGGCAAGGTGGCTGCCATGGCCGGGCTGGCGTTGCCGGTCGAGCCGCGCAAGCGCAACGTCTTCGTCTTCGAGGCACGTGAAAAGTATCCCGACATGCCGCTGCTGGTCGATCCCTCCGGCATCTATGTGCGGCCGGAAGGTTCGGTCTACATCACCGGCGGCGCCGAGCCGGAGGAGGGCGACGGCCCGGCCGATCCCAAGGATTTCGATCCGGACTGGCCGCTGTTCGAAGAGGTGATCTGGCCGGTGCTGGCGACCCGCATCCCGGCCTTCGAGGCGATCAAGCCGACACGCGCCTGGGCCGGACACTACGACTACAACACGCTCGACCAGAACGCGGTAATCGGCCCGCATCCCGAGGTTGGGAATTTCCTGTTCGCCAACGGCTTTTCAGGTCACGGCCTGCAGCAGGCGCCGGCGGTCGGCAAGGCGCTGGCCGAGCTGATCGTGCATGGCGGGTACAGGACGGTGGATTGCTCGGCGTTTGGGTATGGCAGGGTGGCGGAAGGTCGGGCGTTTCGAGAATTGAATGTGATTTGAGGGTTAGGGACTCTCGCTTTCGGACGTTGGCGCTGCCCCTCACCTGCCTGCCGGCATCCTCTCCCCGTAAACCGGGCTGGGGGGCCATGTTCCCGGCGATTTCGCCAATCACCGAGCGTTGCAGGAAGGCCGCCAGGTTGCGACCAGCCTCTTTCTCCCCGTTTACGGGGAGAAATGCCCGGCAGGGCAATGAGGGGCAGCGCCGACGTCACCCAATTCGCTACTGGGCTAAGCCGCAACCCGCCTGCCCGCATCAAGATACCCCTGCAGCCAGCCCAGCACGCGCGCCCAGCCATCTGCATGCTCGGCCGCCGCGTCCGCAAACCCGGCAAACCCACCATGGCAGATTGTGAGCCGCGTGCCGCCGCCGACCGGCTCCAGCAGATAGGCGACCGTCGTTTCATGCCGGCCAAGCGTCGGGTGATCCCAGTTGTATATTCGTGTCTGCACGACCCGGCGCGGCGTTTCGACCTCCAGAAACCGGCCGCTGGCGGGCAGGCGCATGCCGCCGGCCGTGCGCACGGTGACGCTCCAATACCCGCCGACGCGGAGGTCGGCCGTCCAGCCGGTCATACGGTAGGTGTCCGCGGAGCCCCACCAGCGCTCGACCTCGTCGGTGACAAGCGCCGCAAGCACCAGTTCGGGAGTGGCGGGAATTTCGGCCGATGCCATGACCGTCTCGCCATTCGCCATGGCCTGCGGCGAGGAATGTTGGAGCAGCATTTTCCACCTCCACAAAGGACTGTTTCGGAATCGAAACGAGCTTCAGGCCGCCTTTGACGGTGGGCGCTCAAAGCCCTTGCCAGTTTCGAGCAAACTCTTCAGGCTCGACAGCACGAGCGGCCAGCCCTTTGCGACGTTCGCGATCAGTTTGTGCGGACCGTCGGCCTCGTGGGTGACGGCGAGTTTCGTCATCTCGCCGTCCTGCTCGATGGTGAAGGTGCAGCGCGTGTAGCCGTCGGCCTTCACCTCGGGCATCCATTCGTTGCGCCATTTGATCACCAGGCGCCTGGGCGGGTCGATTTCGAGGATCTCGCCGCTGTCGGCGACGCGGCCGTCCGGGAAGATCAGCTTCCAGTCGGACCCCACTTTCCAGTCGCTCTCCTGATAGGAGCAGAGAAAGAATTGCCGGTTGAATTCCGGCTCGGTCAGCGCTTCCCAGAGCTTTTCAGGCGTGGTGCGGATGTAGGTGACATAAACGAAGGTGTTGTCGCTCACGGCTCTTCCCTTTCAAGTCGTTTCTTCAAATTACTGAGGGCGTTCAGTCGCCCCCGTTCGAACTTGCCGATCCAGCGTTCGGCGATCTCGTTGATAGGAACGGGGTTGAGGTAGTGCTCCTTCTCGCGCCCGTTGCGGATGGCGGTGACGAGGTTCGCCTCCTCCAGGATCGCCAGATGCTTCGTCACCGCCTGGCGCGTCATGTCGATTTCGCCGGACAGCGCGTTCAGCGTCTGTCCGTTCTTGGCATGGAGGCTGTCCAGCAATTGCCGGCGGGTCGGGTCGGCCAGTGCGCGAAAGACTGCATCCATGCTCATGCGCTTTAATATGCAACCATTTGGTTGCATGTCAAGGCGCCGCATTCAGGTGGAGGATCACTGCTTCGTGAGATGGTGGCCGGGATTCAGCCCTTGCGGCCGAACCAGAACGCGTCGGGCATGCGCTTCATGCCGACCCGTTGGTAGAAGCCGACGGCGTCGGGCATGGAAATCAGGCTGATGGCGACGGAAGGCCCGAGCTGCCGGCGCGCCTCGTCCATCAGGCCCTTGCCGATGCCGAGCCCTTGCGCCGATTTGGAGACGGCGAGTTCGGAAATGTAGCAGACCCAGGCAAAGTCGGTCATGGCGCGGGCAACGCCGAGCAGTGGCTTGCCCTCGGCGTCGAGACGCGCCGTCAGCACCAAATTGGCGCCCGAAAGCATTTTCTCCAGCCGGGCCCCGTCATCGACGGGGCGCGTTTCGCCGAGGCCGGATTCCACCAGCACGCGGCGGAACTCGGCGATGTCGAGCGTCGGCTCGCTGGCGTAAAGAATGCGGGATCGTCCAGTCATGATCGCCAGACTGCACCAAGGCTACGCGATTTCGAAGCCGTTTTTTCCAGGGTTTCAGTTTTGACGTGTGGCATGATACAGCCATCGCGGCGGCCCGTAGCTCAGGGGAAGAGCGCCAGCTGCATGCTGGAGGCCCCCGGTCGAGACGGGGCGGGTCCGCCACCAAAACGTCATGCGCAAACAGCTGCCTTTTATTTGCCCGCGGCTTTGTGTAAACCGGGCGCCAGCAAATCCCCCGCAACGAAAAGAAGACGGGCAGACCCATGGAAAAATTCACCAAGCTCACCGGTGTTGCCGCTCCGATGCCGATCGTCAATGTCGACACCGACATGATCATCCCCAAGGATTATCTCAAGACGATCAAGCGCACCGGGCTCGGCAGCGGCCTGTTCGCCGAAATGCGCTACAAGGACGACGGCTCGGAAAACCCGGACTTCGTGCTCAACAAGCCGGCCTATCGCAAGGCGCAGATTCTGGTCGCCGGCGATAATTTCGGCTGCGGGTCGAGCCGCGAGCACGCGCCGTGGGCGCTGCTCGATTTCGGCATTCGCTGCGTCATCTCGACCTCGTTCGCCGACATCTTCTACAACAATTGCTTCAAGAACGGCATTTTGCCGATCACCGTCAGCCCGGAAGATCTGGAGAAGCTGATGGACGACGCCTCGCGCGGTTCCAACGCAACGGTGTCGGTCGATCTCGAGGCCAAGGAGATCCGCGGCCCGGATGGCGGCGTGGTCACCTTCGACCTCGACGACTTCAAGCGCCACTGCCTGCTCAATGGCCTCGACGATATTGGCCTGACCATGGAGAAGGCCGGCGCCATCGACTCGTTCGAGAAGAAGAACGCCGAGCAGCGCCCCTGGGCCTGAACGGCCGGATCTGAGCGGCTAGCGAAGCGGCGCCGATGGCCGGCATGGCGTTGAACGGAGGACGGTCATGACACGCTCGCTTCTGGCCGGCGCCTCAGTACTGGCGTTGATGGTACTGCCCGCGACGAGCACCTATGCCCAGACGCAGACGCCCGCCGCGCAACAGACCCCGGCAGCGGGCGACCAGCCGGCAACCGACCAGGGCGCGGCCGATCAGGGATCGTCGAGCACCACCGATGCGGCGCCCACCGACGACGACAAGCAGGCGCCGATCCCGTTCGAGGGCGGCCAACTGACCATCACGCAGCCGGAGCAGGACGGTGAAAAGGTGCTGGCCTATGACGGCAAGCTGCTGGCGAGCAATTACGACGTCTACTTCGACAAGGTCGTCAAGGTCGGCGGCGTCAATGTGGCGCTGGTTGATGTCGGCGACGGCGGCAATCAGTGCGGCCCGGCCAAGGTGATCGTGTGGAAGCCGGAAGGCGGCTCCATCCAGACCACAACGGTTGAGCAGGACGAATGCGGCGCGCCGCCGGCGGCGGTGTCGGACAACGCCATCTATTTCGTGCCCTATCTCCTGCCGGGGGAATCGAGGCCGGCGCTGCAATGGTCGCCCACCGAAGGGCTGACGACCTCTGGCAATCTCAGCTATGTGCCGGAACCCGGCACCGACTGGAAAGATGTCGATCCGGCCAAATACCAGAACATCATCGATGCCTTCCACAACGAGGCTGTCTACAAGGCGGCCGAGACGCTGCTCGGCAAGGAAATGCCCGACATGGCGACCAGCCTTTTGGTTGGCGGCGGCACGGAAAAAACGGCGTCGGGCGCCTTCTACGCCAGCGGCTGCGTGCCGCATGATTGCGGCGGCAATGACGGCTTCATGGCCGTCGACCCGGCCAAGCACACGCTCTACTTCGCCCGCCAGGGCGACAAGCCCGAGCCGGACGCCTGGCCGCCGGTGACGACGTGGCCGGCCGATGTGAAGGAAGCGCTGGACAAGGCGCTGGGCTCGGGGAATTAGGCTTTTATGCGAGGGGGTGCTGTCCCGCCGACATCAACCGCTTGGCCCATGGTCAGCCCCGCCCTTTCCGCGCAAAATGCTCGCAACGATTTCGCGAGGCCTCATGCGCAAACTCATTTCCACCGGTTCGCCCTTCGAAAAAGCCGCCGGCTACTCACGCGCTGTCGTACAGGGCGACTGGTGCTTCGTGTCCGGAACCACCGGTTACGACTACGCGGCCATGACGATGCCGGAGACGGTCGAGGCGCAGACGCGCAATTGCCTGGCGACGATTGCCAAGGCGTTGCAGGACGGCGGCTTCGAGATGGCGGATGTGGTGCGGGCGCATTACTACATCACCGACCAGGCTTTCGTGGATGTCGTCTTCCCGATCCTTGGCGAAGCCTTCGGCGAGATCAGGCCGGCGGCGACGATGATCGTGTGCCAGCTCAACAAGCCGGAAATGAAGATCGAGATTGAGGTCACGGCGCTGCGGCGGACGGCATGAGGAGACCAAAGCCATGACGGTCCGGCGCATCGTCGCCAATATCGAGACGCCGGACTTGGCTGCGGCAAAGCACTTCTACCATGATGTGCTCGGCCTCGATGTGCTCATGGATCTAGGCTGGATCGCCACCTACGGCTCGCAAGACACGATGACCGTGCAGGTCAGCTTCATGGCCCAAGGCGGCTCCGGCACGCCGGTGCCGGACCTCTCGATCGAGGTCGACGATGTCGATGCCGCGCTCGACGCCATGAAGGCCGCCGGCTTCGCCATCGAATACGGGCCGGCCGACGAACCCTGGGGCGTGCGGCGCTTTTACGTGCGCGACCCGTTCGGCAAGCTGGTCAATATCCTCTCGCACCGGTGACCACGCTTCCCACGCGCAGGCTTGCGCACCGGCCGCTTGGCGTTTAGCAAGGCCGCGATTTCAACTTTCTTTCCGGGACGGTTCTCCATGGCTTCGAAAAATCTTCTCCTGCTCGCCGGCGACGGCATCGGCCCCGAGGCGATGGCCGAGGTGAAGAAGCTGATCGCGGCCATGAACGCAAAGCTGGGCAGTGGTTTTGCCACCGACGAAGGCCTGGTCGGCGGCTGCGCCTATGATGCGCATGGCGCGGCGATCTCCGATGCCGATATGGAAAAGGCGATGGCGGCGGATGCGGTGCTGTTCGGCGCCGTCGGCGGGCCGAAATGGGACAAGGTGCCTTACGAGGTGCGTCCTGAAGCCGGCCTGCTGCGCCTGCGCAAGGACATGGAGCTGTTTGCCAATCTGCGCCCGGCCATCTGCTATCCGGCGCTGGCCGCATCCTCCTCGCTCAAGCAGGAGGTCGTCGAGGGTCTCGATATCCTCATCGTGCGCGAGCTTACCGGCGGCGTCTATTTCGGCGAGCCGAAACAGATCGTCGATCTCGGCAACGGCCAGAAGCGCGGCATCGACACGCAGGTCTACGACACGTTCGAGATCGAGCGCATCTCCGGCGTCGCTTTCGAGCTGGCGCGGACGCGCAAGAACCACGTCACCTCGATGGAAAAGCGCAACGTGATGAAGTCGGGCGTGCTGTGGAACGAGGTCGTCACCCAGACGCACAAGGCGCGCTATGCCGACGTCAAGCTCGACCACATGCTGGCCGATGCCGGCGGCATGCAGCTGGTGCGCTGGCCGAAACAGTTCGATGTCATCGTCACCGACAATCTGTTCGGCGACATGCTGTCCGACATCGCCGCCATGCTGACCGGCTCGATCGGCATGCTGCCGTCGGCCTCACTCGGCGCGCCGGATGTGAAGACCAAGAAGCGCAAGGCGCTCTACGAGCCGGTGCATGGCTCGGCGCCCGACATCGCCGGCCAGGGCATCGCCAACCCGATCGCCATGATCGCCTCCTTCGCCATGTGCCTGCGCTATTCCTTCGGCATGGTGGCCGAGGCCGACAAGCTCGAAGGCGCTATCGCCGCCGTGCTCGACCAGGGCTTGCGCACCAAGGACATCCTGTCCGAGGGCATGACCGAGGTCGGCACCGTCGAGATGGGCGACGCGATCATCGCCAAGTTCCTGGGGTGACAGTTGCACGGGCGAAGTGCAGCGCGCCATGGAAAGAGAGCTTCTTGCCGAGCACGAACGCCAGGCTGACTTTCGCGGCGATCAACACCTCGCGCCAATGCTGCAGTTCATCCACGAACGATATCAGGTCGAAAAGAGCGATTTCTATCTGCTAAAGGTCATTCCCGATCAACACGAGGTGTGTCTCTCGCTCTGGCTTTGGCCGGATAAGGTCGTTGACTGCGAAATTTCCCATGACGGATCGACGTTTGAAATTGTCGAGACGCGCGCGATTCAGGTCCACA
Organism: Mesorhizobium sp. LjNodule214; assembly: GCF_964252735.1. NCBI lineage: Bacteria > Pseudomonadati > Pseudomonadota > Alphaproteobacteria > Hyphomicrobiales > Phyllobacteriaceae > Mesorhizobium > Mesorhizobium sp. LjNodule214. The sequence continues at coordinate 625,668 of NZ_CAXUPE020000001.1, read as the reverse complement.
AGAGAGTCCTTCGGGGTCGGGCTTTGAAAGACTTCCATATCGTCGAGCGCTTCGCCTTGGGCGAGCAGTCTTAGCAGCCTGACTCAGGTTCGGACTAATCGGTCTCGCTCCAGCCGGCACCGGCTAAACCCTGACGCCTGCCGGCATCGGACCCCAGCGATTTTCGCCAAATTGAGATGGAACAAGCCCAATGAAAAGAAACGCCACGCTACCCAAGGCTGGCGTGAAGCAAACCAAGGCAAGCCATCCGGTTAGACCAATGTCGTGCAGACGGCGCACGATAAGCGCGATCAACGGCAGAATCATTGCCAGTACGAAAAGCAGAGCAGGAACGTAGCCGATCGAGGTCCTCGGACCATTTCCAAAACCGCTGATCGCGAGGTTTAGAAGAATGCCGAAACCGGACAGCGCGACGAGCACGACGATCGAGCAGATATAGAACGCCCAGAACTCCTTGCGGCGGGCGCGTCCGTTGAAATTGCCGTAGTCCGCGATCATCGCGCGCCGGAAATAGGCCCATAAGCCGATGGATTGGGCCAGCCGACGTTCGGCAGAGTGAACAGGACGTTTCGACGGATCGCGTTCTGGCGTGGCTGCGGCGACGATATCGTGCGCTGTCCTATCGTCCGCCCTGAACTCGACAAGTGTGCCCCTGGCAAGCGACACGTCCTGCCTCAGGTCCCCGCGCGCGAAGATATAGCGCTTGCCGTCCACTCCGTTGACGTAGCCGTAGTCCTGCTCTTCGTCGTAATGATACACCGTGCCGCGCATCGCCTGCCCCCCTGCATTGCGTCGTCTCAGTACTACCTAAAGTTGCTTGCAATGGCAATATGCACGTTCCGGTTAGATCCTGACACCGGCCGGCACCGGCCCCCACCGGTTTTCTTGTCCCTGCGTCGGGATCAGCCCGAAGACCAGCGTGGCCAGGCCGCCGACGGTCGGAATGAAAAACAGCACGGCAAGCCAGCCGGTCAGGCCGATATCGTGCAAGCGGCGCACGATCAGTCCGATCCACGGCACGAACGTTGCCAGGATGAACGTGATGGAAAGCCCCATCGTCATCGCGGGCAGGTCGGTGCCGGCGTCCAGATTGCCCATGGCCGCGTCGGCGCCGGCGCCGATACCGAAGATCGCGATCAAGCAGATCATCCAGAACAGGCAGAAGGCCCAGAATTCCTTGCGGCGGGCGCGGCCGGCGAAGTTGAAATAGTTTTCCGTCACCGCCCGCCAGAAATAGCTCCACAATCCGGTGGAGCCGCCGGTCTCGTTCTCGGCGAGACGGCCGAAATGCTGCGGTTGCGGCGCGGCCGCCGCCGGCTTGCTGCCGGCCTGAGGTGATGTGGCGGCGGCGCCTGCTGGAGCCGCCGACATCTGGGCGCGGATCGAATAGACATTGCGCGCCTGGCCGCCGCCCGGCTGGAATTCGACAAGCGCGCCCTTGGCCACCGAGGCGTCGCGGCGCATGTCCTCGCGCGCGAAGCTGTAGCGGTTGCCGTCGGCTCCAGCGATGAAACCGAAGCCCTGGTCTTCGTCATAGTGAAGAACTTCGCCGCGCATTGCCGTGTCCCCCATTGCCGCGCATGCCCAGACTGTTCAAAGTTGCGGCGAACCGCAAGGGGCATGCGTGAAACGGGCGGCCGCTATGGCAAGCCGGGCGATCAACCCGGCCGCTTCTTCGATTTCTTGTGCTTTGCCGGTCCGGCTTTGTCGAATTTCGGCTTGGCTGCTTTCCCGGCCCAGGGCTTTGCCTCGAACGGAGGGCGCTCCGATGGCGCAGCGCGCTTGTCGAATTTCGGCTTGTGGGCACTTTGCGGCGCATTCTGGTCGAATGCCCGCTTGCCGCGATGCGGCTTCTTGTCAGGCTGCGGCGGCTGATAGCCAGCTCGGGACAGATCGGGCGTGCCGTCCAGCCGCTTCACCACGATGTTGTTCTGCAATTTGCGGTCGGGGCCGATCGCCGCCAGGAACTGGTCGGCCCAGTCGGCGGCGATTTGAACGAAGGTCTCTTCCGGCTGCATCTTGATGGCGCCGATCTCGCGCTTGGAGATGTTGCCGGTGCGGCACAGCATCGGGATCAGCCAGCGCGGCTCGGCATTCTGCCGGCGGCCGACCGACAGCGAGAACCAGACGCTGGCGCCGAAATCGTCGCGGCGGCTGGGCGTCTCGTCGCGGCGGGCAAACTTTTCGCCCGACGGCGTGAAGGGTGCGACGTCCATGAGATCTTCGGGCGCCGAGCGGCTGGCGCGACATTGGCGTACGAAGGCGGCCGCCACCTGTTCGGCGCCATGCTGGGCGAGAAGCGCGTCGATGAAAGCGCGCTCGTCATCCTTCACGGGCTCGTCGAAAGCCGGGTCGGCAAGAATGCGCTCGTCGTCGCGCTGGATCACATCGTCGGCCGACGGCGGGCTGGCCCATGTCGCCTTGAGCCCGGCGTTCTGCAGCAGCCGTTCGGTGCGCTTGCGGGCACTGTTCGGAACGATAAGCGCGCTGACGCCTTTGCGCCCGGCGCGCCCGGTTCGTCCACTCCGGTGCAGCAGCGTTTCCGGGTTGGTCGGCAGGTCGGCATGAACAACCAGTTCGAGGTTGGGCAGGTCGATGCCGCGTGCCGCAACGTCGGTGGCGATGCACACCTTGGCGCGGCCGTCGCGCATCGCCTGCAAGGCATGGCTGCGCTCGTTCTGGCTGAGCTCGCCGGACAGCGCCACGACGGAGAAATTGCGGTTGTTGAAGCGCGCGGTCAGATGGTTGACGGCGGCGCGGGTGTTGCAGAACACCAGCGCGTTCTTGGCCTCGTAATAGCGAAGCACGTTGATGATGGCGTTTTCCCGGTCGGCCTGCGCGACGTTCAGCGCCCGGTATTCGATGTCGAGATGCTGCTTTTCCTCGCCGGCGGCCGAGATGCGCACGGCATCGCGCTGGTAGCCCTGGGCCAGAGTGGCGATGGAGCGCGGCACGGTGGCCGAGAACATCAGCGTGCGGCGCTCGGCGGGGGCGGCATCGAGGATGAATTCCAGGTCCTCACGAAAACCGAGATCGAGCATCTCGTCGGCTTCGTCGAGCACCACGGCCTTGAGCGCCGACATGTCGAGCGCGTGCCGAGTGATGTGGTCGCGCAGCCGGCCGGGCGTGCCGACGACGATGTGGGCGCCGCGCTCCAGCGCGCGCCGCTCCGTGCGCATGTCCATGCCGCCGACGCAGGACGCCACCGTGGCGCCGGTCAGCTCGTAGAGCCATTGCAATTCGCGCGTCACCTGCAAAGCGAGTTCGCGCGTCGGCGCCACGGCCAGCGCCAGCGGTGCCGCGGCCTGGTCAAAGCGCGCCGCGCCGCCAAGAAGCGTCGGCGCCAGCGCAAGGCCGAAGGCGACGGTCTTGCCGGAACCGGTCTGCGCCGAAACCAGCGCGTCGGCCTGGCCGAGCTCAGGAGCGAGTACCGCCTTCTGCACCGGGGTCAGCTCGGCATAGCCGCGTTTTTCCAGCGCCTGTGCAAGCGCAGGAACAATACCTTGGAAACTGGACATCTATCTCTTTCGGAATTCAGGGTCTGCGCTCGTCATGGAGCACATGCCGGGGCCGGCGCCGCGCCAGCCAAACAATCTTGGCCGTTCGTACTTCGTGCCGCCGCTCTTGTACAGGGTGGCGTGACGACCATGCGTCGCGCCACCAATTGACTCTTTATGCAAACCGCGTAAAAGCCCGCATCGAACGGGATCGTCATTCGATGCGCGGCCTTTTGATGGCTCTTCTTGCATTCGACTTCCCTGGCCACAATGCGAACCATTGGGCCGGGCGCGTCGGCGCGTCCCCTCGTTCCAGCAAAACCATGGCCAAAACCACCACCAAAACGGTGTGATTCCCTTGGCCTAACCACCCTCTCCCGGGTCCGGCCCGGGGGACGGAACCCGCATCGGCCGGCGGGTTTTCTCCAGAAAACCGAGCGGAGAGGGACAGGAGATCTTTATGAGTTTCAAGGTTGCGATCGTAGGCGCCACGGGCAATGTGGGCCGGGAAATGCTGAACATACTGGAAGAGCGCGGCTTTCCGGTGAGCGAAGTTGTGGCACTGGCCTCGCGGCGCAGCCAAGGCACGGAAGTGTCGTTCGGCGACCGCACGCTGAAGGTCAAGGCGCTCGACCAGTATGATTTTTCCGATACCGATATCTGCATCATGTCGGCCGGCGGCAACGTCTCCAAGGAATGGTCGCCGAAGATCGGCAAGCAGGGCTGCGTCGTCATCGATAATTCGTCGGCCTTCCGCTACGACCAGGACGTGCCGCTGATCGTGCCGGAAGTGAACCCGGATGCGATTTCGCTGTTTACGCGCAAGAACATCATCGCCAACCCGAACTGCTCGACGGCGCAGCTGGTGGTGGCGCTGAAGCCGCTGCACGATTTCGCGACCATCAAGCGCGTCGTCGTCGCCACCTACCAGTCGGTGTCGGGCGCCGGCAAGGAAGGCATGGACGAGTTGTTCACGCAGACGCGCGCCGTGTTCGTCGCCGACCAGGTCGACGTCAAGAAGTTCACCAAGCGCATCGCCTTCAACGTCATCCCGCATATCGACGTCTTCCTCGACGACGGCTTCACCAAGGAAGAGTGGAAGATGGTGGCCGAGACCAAGAAGATGCTCGACCCCAAGATCAAACTGACGGCGACCTGCGTGCGCGTGCCGGTGTTCATCGGCCATTCGGAAGCGGTCAACATCGAGTTCGAAAAGCCGATCACCGCCGACGAGGCGCGCGATATCCTGCGCGAGGCGCCGGGCTGCCAGGTCTTGGACAAGCGCGAGGACGGCGGCTACATCACGCCGCTCGAATCGGCCGGCGAGGACGCCACCTTCATCTCGCGCATCCGCGAGGATTCGACCATCGACAACGGCCTGTCGATGTGGATCGTCTCCGACAATCTGCGCAAGGGTGCGGCGCTGAACGCGGTGCAGATCGCCGAGCTGCTGGTCGAGCGCGGACTGATCCAGCCGAAGAAGAAGGCGGCTTAATCTCGCTCACGGGGATCGGCCTTCGGCCGATTCAGGTTTCGCTCACGGGCCGTATCGCCGCTGCCGCGGCGGGCCCTCCGCGGGGGCGCCGGACGACCGGCGGCCCGCGGTCGCGGGCTCGGCCTTTGGCCGTACAGCTCCCTTCTCCCCGTTCACGGGGAGAAGGTCCCGGCAGGGGGATGAGGGGCAGCACAGGCGTCTCAAGTAGCAGTGGGGTTCCGGCGTCACAGCCGGCTGTCCTCAGCCAGCTGGCGCAACAGCGCCATCGCTTCTTCCGCCCGGTCGGCCGGTACGAACAGGTGATCGTGATAACAGGCCGAGACCGGATTGACACCCATGCCGGCTCTGGCCAGCCGCGCGGTGATGGCGGCGAGGAAGCCGACCGCCTCCAGCGACGAATGGATGTTCAGCGTGATCATGCGGCACGGGAATACGGCGTCGAGGCCGGCTGCCCTGGTTTCGTCTTCCAGCACGATCAGCGTCGTGCCCTCGCGCTCGCGAAACAGCATTACCGGTTCGAGCGCGCCGGGAACCGGCATACCGGGCGGCAAAGTGACGAAGACATGGACGCCGGCAAGCAGTTCGGGCGTCATCGTCGCCAGGAGTTTTTTCAGGTCGGTCTCGCCAGGCATCGGTGCTTCCGGATCTTGTGCAGCAGGCGGCCGTTGAGCGCCTGCGCCGTTTCGTCAAGTTTCGCTGACTTCGATAGCGCGCACCACCCTGCCCTCGCAAGGCGACATGGCGATGTCGTTGACGGCTGAGCTTGCGCATGGGCGCTGTCACACAATAGACGGGCTCAGGGCCGGCGCCGGTCCGGTGAAAGGGGTTTTCATGATCGTTCGCCCGCGTCCGGGGTTGCTGCACCTGTTCTTCATCATGCGCGGATCGGTGGTGCCGCGCATCCTGCCGCAGATCCTTGGTTTCGCAGCCTATGGCGCGCTGGTGGTGGTGATCGTCCGGGCGCTGAAGCTCGACTTCGGCAATGCCGGCACAGCACCCTTCGCCCTGCTTGGCGTCGCGCTGTCGATCTATCTCGGTTTTCGCAACAATGCCGCCTATGACCGTTGGTGGGAGGCACGCAAGCTGTGGGGCCAGCTTGTCTTCGACATCCGCAATTTGGCGCGTGCCTCGACCGGGCTGATCGAGGACAGGACCGAACTGCGCGGCCTGTTGATGGAAGCGACCGCCTTCTGCCACTTTCTGCGCGGTCTGCTCAGACGGGTCGATGCCACGGCGGAAGCTCGCACCTTCATCGGCGACGAGGTTGAAAGCGCCGCCAAGGCCGCCAATGCACCGGACGCCATGGTGCGGCGGATGGGCGGACGTATCGCAGCGCTCCGCAAGGCCGGCGCCATCGACACGATCGGTTATCGCATCCTCGATGAACGGCTGTCGGAGATCGCCGCCGCGCAAGCCGGCTGCGAGCGCATCGCCGGAACGCCGCTGCCTTTTGCCTATACGCTGCTCCTGCAGCGCACCGCCTACATCTTCTGCCTGCTTTTGCCGTTCGGGCTGGCCTCCGCCGCCGGTTGGGCGACGCCGCTGTTCACGGCGCTGATCGCCTACACGTTCTTCGGCCTCGACGCGCTTTCGGAGGAGCTCGAGGATCCGTTCGGCACCCAGCCCAACGACCTTGCGCTGGACGGCCTCTGCCGCGTCTGCGAGATCTCGGTGTTCGAGGCGCTCGGCGAGACGCCGCCGAAGATGATTGCGGCCGAAAGGTTCTATTTTTCCTAGAGCGGATCAGCGATTGATAGAATCGCTGATCCGCTCTAACTCTTTGTTTTTACGCAATTCCGGACGGAAAACCGTTGCACACTTTTCCTGGAATTGCTCTAGCTTTGGTCATGGCTTACCGAGCGCCACCGCTGCCGGACGCCAAAAAGAATCCGGCCCGTGTCGGATTGCCGCCCTCTGCCGCGTCCTTGGCTCGACCCTCGTGAAAAGGGGCTCGAAACATCAGGAGGGAACATCAATGTCCGTATCGCAAACCGCGCCCATCTCATCCGGTACTCTGTGGACCGGCCGCGTTCTCAGCACGATCATCGTGCTGTTCATGATCTTCGACGGCGTCATCAAGCTGCCACCGCTGGATATCGTCACCCAGACCATGACGCAGCTTGGCTGGCCGGCCGATGCCAATGCCGCGCGCCTGCTCGGCATCATCGGGCTGGTTTCGACGGCGCTCTATGCGTTGCCGCGCACCTCGGTGCTCGGCGCCATCCTGCTCACCGCCTATATGGGCGGCGCCGTCGCCACCCATGTGCGCATCGGCAGCCCGCTGTTTTCGCATGTTCTGTTCGGCGTCTATCTGGGCGTCATCCTGTGGGGCGGCCTGTTCCTGCGCGACCCCAGGGTGCGCGCGCTTCTCCCGTTCGCCAGCTAAGCCATTGAAGGGATAGGACAATGCTTGCCACCATCCTCATCATTCTGCTCGCCATCATCGCCGCGGTGCTCGTCTATGCCGCGACGCGGGCGAACGATTTCGTCGTCAGCCGCTCGGCCGGCATCGAGGCGCCCGCCGAGGCGATCTTTCCACTGATCAACGATTTCAGGCGCTGGCCCACCTGGTCGCCTTACGAAAAACTCGACCCGGAGATGAAGCGCACGCTCTCCGGCGCCGAAAGCGGCAAGGGCGCGGCCTATGCCTGGCAAGGCAACAGCAAGGCCGGGGTCGGCCGCATGGAAATCACCAATTCGGTTCCGTCGTCGCTGGTGGCGCTGAAGCTCGATTTCGAAAAGCCGTTCAGGGCCAACAACACCGTCGACTTCACCCTGACGCCGTCGGGCGAGAACACGACCGTCACCTGGGCGATGCGCGGCGGCCGGCCGTTCATCGCCAAGCTGATGGGCCTGTTCATGAATTTCGACACGCTGATCGGCAAGGATTTCGAGGCCGGACTCGCCAACCTGAAGCGAGCCGTTGAAAAGTAAGGCGATTGGTGCGTCGCTCCCGAGAGCGGCTCATCGTTTCACGGAAACGCAGAACCGCTCTATCTCTTTGTTTTGACGCAATTCCGGACGGAAAACCGCTGCGCACTTTTCCTGGAATTGCTCCAGGCGGATCAAATCACGCTTCGGTGCGTTATCGACCCAAGGGTGGGTGAAGTTGGTCTCCCCGTGGAGAGGAACGACGATGAAAAAAACCTTGCTTTTGCTGGCGCTGCTGGTCCCGCTGGTGGCCTGCTCGCAAACGGAAAAGGGTGCCGCGGTCGGCGGCCTGGGTGGCGCTGCTATAGGTGCTGCCGTGGCAAATGATCCGGTGGAAGGCGCAGTCGTCGGTGGCGCCGTCGGTGCCGTTGCCGGTGCACTGATCGGCCGGGCCAACGAACCGGACCGCTGCCGCTACCGGGACCGCTATGGGCGCACCTACATCGCCCGTTGCCCGGAGGGCTATTGAACCCACGTGACCTTCTGCGACTGAGCATGCGCTGAAAAAGAGAACGGCGGGCCAAGGCCCGCCGTTCCTATAAGCGACAGGGAACTGGATTACTCGGCGGTGGCGGCTTCCGCCTCGGCAGGCGCTGCGGCCGCGGCGGCAACAGCGGCGGCGGCATCGTCCTGCGCCTTCTTCAGCAAAGCGGCGCGTTCCTGCGCCTTCTTGCCGGGCTCGGCCTTCTTCGGGTTGGAGCGGGCGTCGCGCTTGGCGAGGCCGGCCTCGTCGAGGAAGCGCAGCACGCGGTCGGTCGGCTGGGCGCCGTGCGAGAGCCAATGCTTGACGCGGTCGGCGTCAACCTTGACGCGCTCGCCGTCCTTGGGCAGCAACGGGTTCCACGAGCCGAGCGACTCGATGAAACGGCCGTCGCGCGGCGAACGGGCGTCGGCGACGACGACGTGGTAGTAGGGACGCTTCTTCGAGCCCGCACGGGCCAGTCTGATCTTCAGTGCCATTTCTTTTCTCCTAAAAGCTCTGATTCATGATTGGGTTAAGGCTGGTTCTCAGCCGGTTTTCGTCACGCCGTTGGCAGCGGCGATCTGTTCGTGGTGACGGATCACTTCGCGGACGACGAAGTTGAGGAATTTTTCCGCGAAATCGGGGTCGAGATGCGCATCCTTGGCCAGTTGGCGAAGGCGGGCGATCTGCTGTTGCTCGCGCGCCGGATCGGCCGGCGGCAGGCCATGCTCTGCCTTCAGCACGCCGACCGCCTTGGTGCAGCGGAAGCGTTCGGCCAGCATATGGATGAGGGCAGCGTCGATGTTGTCGATCGAAGCGCGGTAGCCGGCGAGAATCGTGCGTGCGTCGGCCATGTCCTTGTCCTCGTTCATGACGCCCTCACTTCTTCTTCCCAAGTCCGGGCAGGCCGCCGCCGCCCAGGCCGGGAAGGCCGGGCAGCTTCATGCCGCCGGGCAGTCCTGGCAGGCCACCGCCACCACCGGGGAGGCCGCCGGGAAGACCCTTCATGCCGCCGAGACCGGCCGCCTGCGCCTGCTTCTGCAGGGCTTCGAGCTGCTTGGGGTCCATCTTCGACAGATCCGGCATGCCGCCGCCCATCATGCCCCCGGGGCCGCCCGGCATCATGCCGCCGAGGCCCATCTTCGAGGCAAGGCCGCCCATCATGCCGCGCATGAGGCCGCCGCCTTTGCCCTTGCCGCCCATCGCCTTCATCATGTCGGCCATGCCGCGATGCATTTTGAGCAGCTTGTTGATCTCGGCCGCGTCGGTGCCGGAACCGGCGGCGATGCGCTTCTTGCGCGAGTGCTTGAGGATATCAGGGTTGGCGCGCTCGGCCTTGGTCATCGAGGAGATGATGGCGAGCTGACGGCCGAACATTTTGTCGTCGAGGCCGGCCGCGGCCATCTGGTCCTTCATCTTACCCATGCCCGGCATCATGCCCATGATGCCGCCCATGCCACCCATCTTCGACATCTGCTGAAGCTGGCCGGCGAGGTCGTTCAGGTCGAACTTGCCCGACTGCATCTTTTTGGCCATCGCCGCCGCTTGCTCGGCGTCGATGTTTTCGGCGGCCTTTTCGACAAGGCTGACGATGTCGCCCATGCCGAGGATGCGGTCGGCGATGCGCTTGGGGTGGAATTCCTCCAGGCCGTCCATCTTTTCGCCGGTGCCGATCAGCTTGATCGGCTTGCCGGTGACGGCGCGCATGGAAAGGGCCGCACCGCCGCGGCCGTCGCCGTCCATGCGGGTCAGCACGAGGCCGGTGATGCCGACGCGCTCGTCGAAACTCTTGGCCAGATTGACGGCGTCCTGGCCGGTCAGCGAGTCGGCGACCAGCAGGATCTCGTGCGGGCTCGACACCTTCTTGATGTCGGCCATCTCGACCATCAGCGGCTCGTCGATATGGGTGCGGCCGGCGGTGTCGAGGATGACGACGTCATGGCCGCCGAGCTTGGCCGCCTGCACGGCACGACGCGCAATGTCGACCGGGTTCTGACCGGCGATGATCGGCAGCGTCGCCACCTTCACCTGCTCGCCGAGCTGGCGCAGCTGCTCCTGCGCGGCGGGGCGCCGCGTGTCGAGCGAGGCCATCAGGACCTTCTTGTTCTGCCGCTCGGTCAGCCGCTTGGCGATCTTGGCCGATGTCGTCGTCTTGCCGGAGCCCTGCAGGCCGACCATCATGACCACGACGGGCGCGGGCGCGTTGAGGTCGACGGCAACGCCCTCGGCGCCCAGCATCTCGACCAGCTCGTCATGGACGATCTTGACGACCATCTGGCCGGGCTTGATCGACTTCACGACGGCGGCGCCGACCGCCTTCTCGCGCACCTTGTCGGTGAAGGAGCGCACCACTTCCAGCGCCACGTCGGCCTCGAGCAGCGCGCGGCGCACCTCGCGCAGCGCTGCCGAGACATCCGCCTCCGACAGGGCACCGCGGCCAGTCAGGCCGTTCAGGATGGAGCCAAGGCGCTCTTGTAGGGACTCAAACATCGGTCAACCCGCCGCGCGACAGCGTCTTGGATTCATAGCGATCCCTGTCGGGCCGATGGCCCTCCACGCCTCTTGTGCGCTCCTGAAGCGAATCAAACATTCTTTTTCCTTTTTCTCAGGCAGCCGGATGGTGCCCGAGAGGTAGTGCGTTCGCGCCAAGTGTCCAAACAAAAGCTCGTGCGAGCGCAAAGCCAAAAAGCACCCGGGGGCGCACAGCGCTGCCGGGTGTTGGCCTCCAGGATCGATTTATGGCACTCGCCTCAAAGAGGCTTCGGCGTCCTGGTCGGCTTGCTCGGAGGGATACTCGTCGCGGAATTCGCGGCGTGTAGACAGGAAATCGGCCGTGGAGTCAAGGTCTGGGCCGAGATGAGCGTCCAAACGCCGGCCTCACGACTGGTTCAAGGCAGCACCTCTCCGTCGAGGATGCGCGCGTAGAGGTCGAGATAACCCTTTGCGGTCCGGGCGATCGGAAACCGGGCGGCGGCCGAGTCTCGGCAGCGCTGCGGGGACAGGTCGGCAACGGCGGCCAGTGCTTCGCCAAACGCCGAGTCCGTGTCGAAGAAGCGCCCGGTGTCGGCGTCGACGATCTCGGGCAGCGCGCCGCGCGGCGTCGTCAGCACCGGCGTTCCGCACAGCATCGCCTCGACCGAAGCCATGCCGAACGGCTCTTCCCAGGCGATCGGATTGAGAAAGGCCTTTGCTTCGCCCAGCAGGCGCAGCTTTTCGTCGCCATCGACGATGCCATGGAAGCGATAGCGGCTGCCGAGGCTCTTGAAGAAGACGCCCTCACGCCGCACCTGGCTGCGCGTGAGCAGTTTCCAGCGCGAGCCACCGGCGATGTCGAGCGGAAAATCGAATTCTTTCGCCAGATCGACGGCGCGGCTCAGGTTCTTGCCGGCGCGCGCGATGCCGGCAAGGAACATCAGACGATCGGTCCTGGTTTCGGCCAACCGATAGGTCTCGGTCGGAAAGCCGTTGTGGACGAAGGTCTCGCGACCGTGGTTGCGGGCATGGCTGGCGCTGACGAAACTCCAGTTCTTCTGCCGTCTGGGCTCGTTTGGAATATAGCCGTGCTCGGTGTTGAGGGTCGGAAAGGGAACCTCGATAAACCAGCTGTTGAAATGGACAATATCGGTGTCGGCGGGGATGGCGGCCCGGCATTGCTCGGCCGACGACGCCTGCCGCACTTCGCACAGCGGATGGCTGGAGCCGGGATCGGCGATCAGCACGACCCGATGGCCGAGGCGGGCGAGTTCGCTCGCCAGCCATTCGACCTGGCGCTGGGTGCCGCCATAGCCCTTGCAGGGGATGGCGCCCCTGACCACCAATGTGATGCGCATCAGTCCGGCCCGAGCTTCAGCGGCGAGCGCGGATGCAACAGAAGCAATACCGTCAACAGGCTGCTGACGATGCCGATCGTGGCGATCAGGACCGCGTCCCACGTCGTCCAGCCGGGGCCTTCCAGCGGTTTGGCGTTGAACAGGGCAAAGGAATTATAGCCTGCCTGGTGCGAGATCAGCAGGAAGCCGGTCAGATTGTTGCCGAGATGGGCGCCGAAGGCAGCCCCGAGATTGCCGGTCGCATAGACCAGAAGCGTCAGGACCAGCGCGAAGGTGGCGATCGAGACCAGCACGCAGGCATTGATGGCGAGCGACGAGGCCGCGCTCCAATGCAGCGCGGTGAACAGCAATACCGGCAGCAACACCCAGACGAGAGGGTTGCGAAACCGGTTTGCCAGGCCGCGCAGCAGATAGGCGCGAAACAGCGCCTCCTCGGAGGATGTCTGCAGAAAGGCCAGCACGACGATCGGGACGAGGAACAGCAGCCAGGACGACAGGCTGATCGCGCCGCGCGCGATCTCGGGCTGCAGCCAATAGAGCATGACCTCGGAGAGCAGCGAGGTGATCAGCACCGCCGCCAGGCCCTTGAGGAATCCCTGGCGCGAAATACGGCGGCTGGCTCCGACGAGCGCCGACAGCGGCTCGCCGTGCACCCAGCGCATGGCAACCCACAGACCGATCCAGATGCCGGCGAAGGAGAGCAACGCGGTAAGGATCCCTTCGGGTGATACCAGGAAAGCCTGCACTGGCCCGGCGGCTGGCGGGCTGACGCCCATCCGGGCCTGGGAGACGACGAAGACATAGGTGCCGCCGAGCAGCACCGCCAAGGTCGCCGCGACCCAGAACAGCACGACGATGGCGCTTCCGAGCAACAGGCGCGGCAAGGTCGTCTTGTCGTTCGGCGAGCGCCGGAAACGCTCGAAGGCGGCATTGTCGATGATCACGCGGTTCCCCTGCCCGAACGCATTCGCGACGCATGATCTATGGGATCGGGGCTCCGCGCGCAATCATCCTCGTCGGGCCGCGCATGTGCTGAGCTCGAAAGGAGCAGCGGCCGCCAGCGCTGGCGGCCGCGCGTTTCACTGACCCTTGGAGCGGTTCGGCGATTCTATCGATCGTCGAACCGCTCCAACTCTTTGTTTTTACGCAATTCCTGACGGAAATCCTGGAATTGTTCTAGTCACGCATGACGTAGACGACGCGCCGCGTGCCGGGGTCGACCAGCGCCGGCTGGTTGTTCACATAGACGTAGCGGTAGTCGTAATCGGGGATTTCGCGCAGCTCGACCGTGTCGGGCAAGGTCGCGCCCGTCACCACCTCGCCGTCGAGATACACAGGATCGAGCCGGTGCGTGGTGACGTAGGTGCCAACTTCGGCCGGCGGCCTGGCGATCGGGTCGATCGGTTCGGCCGCGACGATGGCGCTGGTATAGCTATCGGTATAGATATCGTCACTCGGCGGCGTCACAACCGCGATATCAGCGTCAACCGGCCGGCGCGTCAGCACCATTTGATTGCCGCCGAAGTCTGACGTCACATAATCCGAATAGACCCAGCCCTGGCCATTGGCCTCGGCGATGGTGCACCATTTGCTGTTTGCGATGCAGCCTTGGAGCGTCGCCGACTGGCCGGCGGCCAGCACGCCGATCACAGGATATTGCGGGCCGGGGCCAGCGCGCACGTTGAGATCGGTGACAGCCGAAACGGCGGTTTCAGCCAGGGCCGCGCCCGACATGGCGACGAGCGCTCCGGCGATGGCCGGAAACAGTATGGCTTTCATGATTTCTCTCCGTTCTTCGAGCTCCCTCGCGAACGGAAACGAAACAAGGCTCTATGCGTTCCGGCTAAAATGCCTGCACTAGTGTCTCGATTCTGAAATTCGCTTGTGTTCGATATCAAGGGCAGGTGCGGATTTCAGAATCGGGGACACCAGCAACCTATTGATTCTAGTGTCGTTTTGGTTTCGGAGTTCGCTCCGCGCCCGATATCGAAATCAAGCGAACTTCGAAATCACGACACGAGCTCACGAATTATTCCGGTTTCTTTCGGCAAACCGGTCAAAAGTGCGTGGACGAAGTCCAGTTTGCGCGCCGTCACGTCGGAAATGACGAAGGGATAGAGATCGGGCAGGCCCATGCAGCGGTTGATCGAGTTGGACGCCTCCGACAGCACCAGCCAGCGGGCGAGGATCCTGTCGAAGGGCTCGGGCACGGTGGCGGGCTCGGAAGGCGCAGCCTGCAGTTCGCCGCCGGTATCGCCGCGCGGCAGGGCCTCGGCGTCAACCGTCTCCAGCCGGCCAAGCGGAAAATTCAGCGCATGCACCATTTCCAGCGTGTCGGTGATGTGCAGATAGTGCGCGAAGGTCTCGGCCCAGTCTTCCCAGGGGTGCGACGTCGCATAGGCAGAGATGTGGCCCTGCTGCCAGTCGGGCGCGGCACCATTGGCATAGTAGGTCTGCAGCGCCTGCTCATAGTCGGGGCGGTCGTCGCCGAACAAAGCGCGGAAGGCTGCCAGCCTTTGCGGATCGTCGCGGATCAGGCGGTCCCAGTAATAGTGGCCGAGCTCGTGGCGGAAATGGCCGAGCAGCGTGCGGTAGTTCTCGCCCATTTCGACGCGCCGCCTCTCGCGTTCGGCCGAATCCGCCTCGGCGACGTTGAGCGTGATCAGGCCATTGTCGTGACCGGTCAGGATACGCTCGCCGCCGGGACCGCCGCCGATCGGATCGGCAAGGAAGTCGAAGGCAAGGCCGGCTTCGTCGCCGGGGTTGTGCTTTGGCGCGGTCGGCAGGCCGAAGGCGAGCAGCGAATAGATGGCGCGCTTCTTGGCCGCCTCGACGCGGATCCAGCGCCGGCGGTTGCCGTCGACCGAGAGGTCCGGGATCAGCTGGTTCAGCGCGCAGGCGCGGCAGAAGGCCTGGCCCGGCTCCGCCCGCCAGTTGCAGGCGCATTCATCGGCATTGGTGCATTGGAAGACGCCGTCGATGCCAGACAAGGTAAAGCGTGCCTGCTCGGGATCATAGAGCACGAGGTTGGCGCAGCTCAGGCACTGGGCGTTCTCGAAATAGAGGCGGTGGCCGCAATGCGGGCAGTCGAACAGCTTCATCTTGCTCTCAAAACCATCAGAGCCAGCATATAGGGTGGGACCGCCGGCCGCCCAAATGCCGGCCGTCGTCCAACATCGAAGCTGGCGCTATCCCGCTGCAAGCAAGGCAGCCACCTGCCGTGCCACGCTCTCTCCCGACAGGCGCGCGCCGCCGCAGGTCTGGATGAGCGGACCGGCCAGGTGCTCGCCGGCGAAGAAGATCTTTTCCGCCACCGGCTGCATCAGCGTCGCGCGCGCCTCGGAACGTCCCGGGCGGGCCGCCGCATAGGCACCGCGCACGAAGCGTTCGCCGCCCCAATTGGTCATCATGGCGCGTGCGACATGCTTGCGGGTGTCCGCACCGAAGATGTTGCACAGCCGGTCGACGACGAAGTCGATGCCCGCCGCCTCACCGGCAGCCGACATCTCCCATGCGAAATCGCCGCCGACGAAACCGACCATCAGGTCGAGATCGAAGGGAAAGCAGAGGAAGTAGATGTCGTGCCTGGCCAGCCGCTCGATCAACAGATCGTCGAAGGGCTGCAGCCCGAGCCTGGTGCCCCGGATCTCGACCGGCAGCTTGGTCAGCATGCCCATCGGCAGATCGAAGAAGGCGGAAAAATGCGTATCGGGCAGCGCCGGCGAGAATTCGATCTCCTCGAAGGCGAGCACCGCCGGCGAGGCGGTGACGATGACCGCCTTGGCGCGGATGGTGCCGCGATCGGTGACGCAGGCGACGCCCGGCACGTCCCAGAGGATTTTTCGCACCGGCGTCGACAGTTCCACCGGCACGTCGGCCCCGAAATGCGCCACCAGGGCGCCAAACCCTTCCTTGCTGAAATAATTGGGATCGAGATCGGCGGCGGCCTGGAAGTCGCGGATCGATATTTCGTCCTCGTCGGCGCCGAAATCCATCGGCCCGGCGAAGGTGGCGGCGGCGCGCGGCGCATGTCCCTTGGCGAGCAGTGCCGAAAGGCGGTCATCGTCGCCCTCCTCCACCTGGTGCGCGGCCAGCAGTTCGAACAGCCGCGCATCGGCGGCCTTCATCTCGGCCTCCTCGGCCTCGCTTGCCTTGCGCTGGCGGTAATAGAGATGATCGACGTTCATGTCGTGATGGTGAAGCGTCCAGCCGGCGGCCTCGGCCTCGGGAAAATAGGGATTGCGGTCCGCGGCATGCAGCCAGGCGCAGCCGATGTCGAACGGGACGCCGAAATGCTGGTCGCTGGTCCAGGCGCGACCGCCGACGCGGCCCATCGCTTCCAGCAGTTTGAAGGAAAGGCCGGCGGCGCGAATGGTCTTGGCGGCGGCGAGCCCCGCGGAGCCGGCGCCGATGATCACGACGTCAACGTCATCCATGAATGCAAGACCCCCGCCACAATAAGTACTTGATCGTAGGCAAATTGCGCGGCATTGGCCAGTGCGGTGGATTTTGAAGTTCCAGTGGCATCAGTGTTCGAAGGCGTTGAAACCGAATTTCGTGCGTAGCCTTGCTGCAAAGGACTGCGATTTTCGGCTTCGCCGCATCGGCGCTCTACCGGAGCCAGTGACAATGAACCGGTTCACTGGCAAATTCGCAACCGGGACGTGATTCAGGCAACTAGGAGAAGAACATGGCATTTCTTGCCAAGGGAAAGATTTTTGCGGCCGCAATTGTGGCGATGCTTGCGCTGGCGACGGGCGCGCAGGCGGCCAGCTGCGGCAAGAACGGCGCCGGCTTCGAGGCCTGGAAGCAGGAGTTTGCCGGGGAGGCCCAGGCCAACGGTGTCGGTTCGAAGGGTCTGGCCGCTCTGGCCGGCGCGACCTACGCAACAAAGACGATCTCCGTCGACCGCGCCATCCACAAGGCTTTCAGCGGCTCGGTGGAAGATTTCATGAAGCGTCGCGGTGGGGCCGCGATTATTTCCAAGGGCCGTTCGCTGAAGAAGTCGAACGCGGCGCTGTTTAACAAGATCGAAGCGACCTACGGCGTGTCGCCGGGTGTGTTGCTGGCCATCTGGGGTATGGAGACCGGCTTCGGTTCCTCCCTGGGCAAGCAGAATACGGTCTCTGCCATTCTGACGCTTGCCTATGATTGCCGCCGGCCGGGGTTCTTTTATCCGCATGCCATCGCAGCCCTGAAGCTGGTCGATCACGGCGCGTTGAGCGCCTCGTCGGTCGGCGCTGCGCATGGCGAGATTGGCCATACGCAGTTCCTGCCCGGAAATGTCTTGCAGTATGGCGTCGGCAACGGAAATCTGCGCGACAAGGCCACTGCGCTGGCCTCCACCGCCAACTTCCTCAAGGCTCATGGCTGGCAGGCGGGTGCCAGCGCGCAGGCGAATATGGGCGCAATTGCCGGCTGGAATTCCGCAAGCGTCTATCAACAGGCCATCGCCCGTATCGCCACGGCGATCGATGGCAACTGATAGACATCTCTAATCGACAGAAAGCCCGGCCAAGTGCCGGGCTTTCCATTTATGGAGCAGGGTCAAACCCAATCACTCGGAACGACCAAATTCGATCTCATCGCATCGCTCTCAATAATGCGCGTAGCCGCTCAACGGGCATTTCTGGGAAGCGGGAACCTGGAAGGTGCCGTCAACACCGTTGCAGGTACGGAACTTGGAGTTCCGCAGTGTCCCGGCTTGCGTGCCCGTAGCCGCTTTTGACTTGCCCTTCATCTCGATTTTGGTCGGTTGGTCGAACTGCGCGTGGCCGCTCAACGGGCATTTCTGGGAAGCGGGAATCTGGAAGGTGCCGTTATTACGGTTGCAGGTACGGAACTTGGAGGTCCGCGACGCCGGGGCTTGCGTAGCCGCCTTTGACTTGCCCTTGATGACCATCCAGATTTCGGTCGGTTGGTCGAGCTGCAGGTTGTTTATATCAGAGTAGCTGATCCGCCCGCTGCGCACTCCGGCGGCAAGGCGCTGGCAGAACAGGGTCGGCATGCGCTCCAGCGAGACGCCAATGAAGGAGGCGATATCGTGCTTGAGCGTGATGTTCCATGCGAGCACCTCCGCGATGCACCCGTCCAGGTTCATCTTCGGTTCGCGCTTAGCAGCTGCCTGTGAGGACTGGCATCCCGTAAAGACGATGGCCGTCGCAAGCAGAAGAAAAATAACAATTTTCACTGTCAAAACCCCTCTATCCCGCAAGGGAAACTAAATGAAGCTGTCGAAAGGTCAAATAGGAAATTATCAGAGGAGTTTGACTTCTCTTATATTAGAATTGCCAAATAAAAACCCGGCGTCTCCGCCGAGTTTTGTTCTGGCAATAGCTTCGGCTCAGCCCTTGCGGTTGCGCGCCGCGAGTGTCCTGAGCCGCAGCGCATTGAGGCGGATGAAGCCGGCGGCGTCTTTCTGGTCGTAGGCGCCGCGGTCGTCCTCGAAGGTAACCAGCGCGTCGGAATAGAGCGTCTTCTTCGACTTGCGGCCGGTGACCATGACATTGCCCTTATAGAGCTTGAGCCGCACCGTGCCTTCGACGTCATCCTGGCTCTTGTCGATCATCGCCTGCAGCATCAGCCGCTCGGGCGCGAACCAGAAGCCGTTGTAGATGAGCTCGGCATAGCGCGGCATGAACTCGTCCTTGAGGTGGGCGGCACCGCGGTCGAGCGTGATCGACTCGATGGCGCGGTGGGCGGCGATCAGGATAGTGCCGCCGGGGGTCTCGTAGACGCCACGCGATTTCATGCCGACGAAACGGTTCTCGACCAGGTCGAGCCGGCCGATGCCATTGTCGCGGCCGAGATCGTTGAGGGCGGCCAGCATGGTTGCCGGCGACAGTTTCTTGCCATTCAGCGCAATCGGGTCGCCCTTGAGGAACTCGATCTCGATCTCGGTGACTTTGTCCGGCGCGTCCATCGGCGAGACGGTGCGCTGGTGGACGAATTCCGGCGGCTCGGTCCACGGGTCTTCCAGCACCTTGCCTTCCGATGAGGAGTGCAGAAGGTTGGCGTCGACCGAGAACGGCGCGTCGCCCTTCTTGTCCTTCGGCACCGGGATCTGGTGCTGCTCGGCGAAGTTGATGAGGTCGGTGCGCGATTTGAACGACCAGTCGCGCCACGGCGCGATGACCTTGATGTCGGGGTTCAGCGCATAGGCCGACAGCTCGAAACGGACCTGGTCGTTGCCCTTGCCGGTGGCGCCATGAGCAATTGCATCGGCGCCCGTCTCCTTTGCGATCTCGACCAGGTGCTTGGAGATCAGCGGCCGGGCGATTGAGGTGCCGAGCAGGTAGGTGCCTTCATAGACCGCATTGGCTCGGAACATCGGGAAGACGAAGTCGGCAACGAACTCCTCGCGCACGTCGACGACGCGGATGTCCTTGATGCCCATCATCTCGGCCTTGCGGCGCGCCGGCTCCAGTTCGCCACCCTGGCCGAGGTCGGCGGTAAAGGTGACGACTTCGGCGCCGAGCTCGGTCTGCAGCCATTTCAGGATGATGGAGGTGTCGAGGCCGCCGGAATAGGCGAGCACGACTTTCTTCACGTCTTTTGCTTTTGACATTTGGCGGTTCCGCGACAGGAGTTCTCGGCGGGCGAGGTATCACGGCGTTTCCGGCCTGCGCAAGAGACGAACGGTGGCTGGACCAGATGCTGCATCGGCCAGAGGCTGGCAAGGGCAGGACGCTCGCGGTATGGCTGCGCCGTCTTTTGCTGCCTTGAGACCGGACATGTCCTTCATTCCCGACACAACGACACTGATCCAGTTCGCCATCGCCACCGTCATCCTGGCAATCACGCCGGGACCCGACATGACCTTGTTCGTGTCGCGCACGCTCGGCCAGGGCCGCGCCACCGGCTTCGCCTCGATGGCCGGCGCGCTGTGCGGCACGCTGATCCACACCACGCTGGTGGTGGTCGGCATCTCGGCGCTGATCGTCGCCTCGCCGATGGCCTTCTTCGTGCTGAAGATTTTTGGCGCCGGCTATCTCGTGTTCCTGGCCTGGCAGGCGATCACCAAGGGATCGGCCTTTTCACCCGAGAACAAGAACGGACCTGAGATATCGCTGTTCCGCAGCTGGGCGGCCGGGCTCGGCGTCAATCTGCTCAACCCGAAGATCATCCTGTTCTTCATGACGTTCCTGCCGCAGTTCGTTTCTGCGCACGACCCGAATGCGCCGGGAAAACTGTTCTTCCTTGGCGTGATGTTCATCGTGCTGTCGATCCCGGTGACAGCGCCGATGGTGTTTGCAGCGGAAAAGTTCTCGGCGGCGATGAAGGCCAGCCCGCGCGTGACGCGGGTGGTCGACTATCTGTTTGCCGGCGTGTTCTTGGCCTTCGCGCTCAAGATCCTGACGGCCCAGGCGAAGTAGGCGCATCGCTCTTCCACCAGCTTCCGGCCCAGCGGCCGGCGGCGAGCCAGTAGAAGATGCCGCCGACCATGCCGCAGCCGATCACGGCAGCGATGGCGCGCGGCTCGGTGACGTCGAAATTGGCATCGGCATTCTGGTGGACGAAGCCGAGGAAGACCGCGGCAACCACGCCGCCGGCAAGCGCGTAGAACAGCCAATCGCGCCGGCCGAGGATTTCAGCGATCAGGATGACGATGGCCGCCGGCATGAAGGCGAAATAGGCGACGAACAGCGCCACGAACGGAATAGAAAAATAGAGCGAAGCGGTCGCCGTTGGGGCGGCCTGGTCCGGTGCATAGCCGAGCGAGGCCAGGAACAGGATATTGAGGAAGGCGCTCGCAGCCAGCGCGGCGACGGCATAGCCGAACAGGATGATGGCAAAGCGGATGAGATAGGCGATGAGGCGGCTCAAGCCTCGCCGTGCCCCGCGATCATCATCGCTTCCAGCGCCAGCCGGTCGACTTTGCGCATGCGCTCCGATTCCGACTTCAGCTGACCGCAGGCGGCCAGGATGTCGCGGCCGCGCGGGGTGCGGATCGGCGAGGCGTAGCCGGCATTGTTGATGTAGTCGGCGAACTTCTCGATCGTCTCCCAGTCCGAGCACTGGTAGTTGGTGCCCGGCCAGGGGTTGAACGGGATCAGATTGATCTTGGCCGGAATGCCCTTGAGCAACTTGATCAGCCCCTTGGCGTCCTCGATGGAATCGTTGACGTCCTTCAGCATCACATATTCGAAGGTAATGCGCTTGGCGTTGGACAGGCCAGGATAGGCGCGGCAGGCGGCGATCAGCTCTTTGAGCGGATACTTCTTGTTGATCGGCACCAGCAGGTCGCGCAGATCGTCATTGGTAGCGTGCAGCGAGATCGCCAGCATGACGCCGATCTCCTCGCCGGTACGGAAGATTTCGGGCACGACGCCCGAGGTCGACAGGGTGATGCGTCTTTTCGACAGGGAAAGCCCGTCGCCGTCGGAGGCGATCAGCAGCGCCTTCTTCACCGCCTCGAAATTGTAGAGCGGCTCGCCCATGCCCATCATGACGATGTTGGACACTTTGCGACCCTCGGCCGGCACGATGGCGCCGTCCGGCGTGTCGCGGTCGGGGAAATCGCCGAGCCGGTCGCGCGCCGTGAGCAACTGCGCCAGGATTTCCTCGGCCGTCAGGTTGCGCACCAGCTTCTGCGTGCCGGTGTGGCAGAACGAGCAGGTCAGCGTGCAGCCGACCTGTGAGGAGATGCACAGCGTGCCGCGGCCCTCTTCGGGGATATAGACGGTCTCGATCTCGACCGGCCGGCCGGCGCCGCGTGGCGGAAAGCGGAACAGCCATTTGCGGGTGCCGTCGGCGGAAATCTGCTCCTCGACGATTTCGGGCCGCGCAACGGTGAAGTGCTTGTCGAGTTCGGCGCGCAGATCCTTGGAGATGTTGAACATGCCGGCAAAGTCGGAAACGCCGCGCACATACATCCAGTGCCAGAGCTGCTGGGCGCGCATTTTTGCCTGGCGCTCCGGCACGATGCCGGCACCGACAAGGGCCTCACTCAGTTCGGCGCGCGTCAGGCCGATCAGCGACGGTTTTTCAGCCGACGCGGCGCGGGCGCGCAACGCGTCGCGGGCGCCTTCGGCGGTAAGATCGAACGAAAGGGTCATGGTTGCGCCAATATAAGCGGTTTGCGGCCGATTTCAGCATCGTGCCCGAAATGAAGCGCGGCGCATAGCACAGGTTGCGGGCGGAGTCATGCGGGGGGCGGCGAGCAAGGGCAGGGATTGGTGTCCAAATTTGCGCCGGAGACAAATTTTCGATCTCGGCGCCGCCCCTCATCTGCCTGCCGGCATCTTCTCCCCGTATAGGGACGGGGAGAAGGGGGCAGGCCGCAACGCCGGTGCCATCCCCGCAACGCCGGCGATTGGCGAAAGCATTGATGCGGTTCCTTTCTCCCAGTCCCTATACGGGGAGAAATGCCCGGCAGGGCAATGAGGGGCAGCGTCAACGCCTCGAAGACTGGTTCTACCGAACCTCGCGATCCGGCCTTTCAAATTCCTGCTTAGCAGATCCCGTTCGGCCTATTTGCACTTGGCGATCGACGCCAGCGCGGCCGAGATGCCCTTCAGCGAGAAGACATAGGTGGTTGTGTTGCCGCGGCCGGACTTGGCCGACACCTTCATGTCGGTGCCGGTCTTCATGGCAGCGATCAGGACAGGCTCTTCCGCGGCGTTCTCGACCCAGGCCGATTTGCCGCGGGTGAACATCGAGAAGGATTTCTTGTCGATGGTGACGGTGGCCTTGGAGCCTTCCTGGAAATTGTAGCCGGCGATGAATTGCGGCTCGTAGGACACTTGCTGCCCAGGGCGCTGGCTGACGAAGAAGAACATGTCGCCATGGTCGAGCGTCGGCGGCTGCTTGTCGGTCGGCACGGTGAGCACGTAGCAGACCTTGCCGCCGGATGCCTGGTAGCTGTAGGTGCCCCAGGCATTGTGCTGGCCGATCTTGGTCGCCGACTGCGCCAGCGCCGGCGCGGCCAGGGCCACCAGGACCAGGCTGGAAACTGTAGCAATCAATCCGCGCATCGTTTTTCCCGTATTCCAACTGGTGCGGCGGCAGGCCGGTCTGGCGTCCTGCCCGTCGCTTCATTTTGATTTAATCTGGGTTACCAAACGGTGAATTTTCCTCAAGAAAAGGACCCACACCCCAGGAAACCGCCGCCATCACCGCACTGC
This sequence comes from Mesorhizobium sp. LjNodule214, assembly GCF_964252735.1. Lineage (NCBI taxonomy): Bacteria > Pseudomonadati > Pseudomonadota > Alphaproteobacteria > Hyphomicrobiales > Phyllobacteriaceae > Mesorhizobium > Mesorhizobium sp. LjNodule214. Next base: position 602,326 of record NZ_CAXUPE020000001.1, on the reverse strand, counting down.
TGCTCGAAAAGCAGCAGCGCGACGTCCCTGTCTCGACTTGGAGGCCACGAAAGCGGCAAGAGTTTGTCTTTTCAAACCACCCCTGCGTGTGCTGTGCCGGCTCAGCTCTTGTCGGCGATCGCCTGCTTCGCGGCCTGCCGGTGCGCCGGGGTGATGTGGGCGCTGACGGCGGTGATCGCGGCCATAAGCACGGCGATATCGTCGGTGAAGCCGAGGCCCAAGACGAAATCGGGGACGAAGTCCACCGGCAGCACGAAGTAGCCGAGCGCCGCCACCAGGATGCCCTTGGCGCGCAGCGGCGTGTTCTTGTCCATGGCGCAGTAATAGGCTGCCACCACGTCCTCCATGAACGGGATGTGCCGGGCGGCCTTCTTGGCGGTGCGCCAGAATTTTTCGCGCACCTCGCGCTCGCCGGCCAGCCTGTCGCCAAAGCCGAAGAAATCAAAACCGGAATCTTGCGCCATCAATCTCTCCTTGCAGGCGGCCGCGCATCGTTCAACGCGCGGCTGCGAGCAAAAATGTGGTGAAAGCCGACCCCTGCTGCAAGATGCCGGCGCCGATTTGGCATGCTGGATCTGCCGCGGGGCGTCACTCAGCCGCCGAAATAGCGGTTCATCTTCTTCGCCAGTTCGATATCGAGTGCGGTCACGCCGCCGGCATCGTGCGTGTTCAGCGTGACGTCGACGGTCTTGTAGACATTCGACCAGTCCGGATGATGATCCATCTTCTCCGCCGCCAGCGCAACGCGTGTCATGAAGGCGAAGGCCTCGGAGAAGTTCTTGAAGGTGAAGGTGCGCCTGATCGAAGCACCGTCGGCGGCCAGCGACCAGCCGCCCAGTTCGGCCAGGGCCGCCACGATGGCGTCCTTGCCCAGTTTCTCTCTCGTCATGTCGGGTTCCTGTGCTATTCGAAAATGACCCTCACCATAATGCATGTCGCCCAAAAGTGCGTCGCGGTTTTGGGATAACGACATGCACAAAAATAGCGCCGGATCGATGAGCGCAAGGCCCATAAAATCCATTCTGTTCGTCTGCCTCGGCAATATCTGCCGGTCGCCGCTGGCCGAGGGCGTTTTTCGCGCCATCTGGGCCGAGCGCGCAGGGGGCCTGGATATGGTGCTCGATTCAGCCGCAACCAGTGGCTGGGAGGTGGGCTCCGCCCCCGACCCGCGCTCGATCGCGATCGCCGCCCGCCACGCCATCGACATTTCCGGACAGACAGCGCGTAAGGTCAGGCCGGAGGATTTTCACCGCTTCGACCTGATCCTGGGGATGGACCGGCAGAATGTCCGCGACCTGAAGGCGCTGGCGCCTGCCGCCGTGCACGACCGCATCCATCTTTACCTGGAGTTTGCGAGCGGCAGCGGTCGCGATGTGCCGGACCCGTACTATGACGGGCCGGAGGCGTTCGCCACCGTCTACCGCATGATCCGCGAGGCGTCGGAAGCGCTGGCGGCGCGGCTGGAAGTGCGCGTGTCGGCGCCCGACAGCGGCCAGGCTTCCTCGACGATATAGGGGCCGCCGCCGACCGAATCGCGCGACGACATCAAAACGAAGCGGCCGACGCGGAAGGGCAGCGTCGAAAAATTGCCGCGCGCCGAAAGATACTGGGCGACATCGAGCGGGCTCGAATTGCGCAAGCGCGCCAGCGTCACATGCGGCATGAATTTGCGCGGGTCGGCCGGCAGGCCGAGCCGCTGGCAGATGCGGTCGATTTCGGCTTGCAGGGCGGTAAGATCCGGCGAGGCGGAAACGCCGGCCCATACCGCGTGCGGCTTTCTCTGGCCGAAGGCGCCGACACCGGACAAGGCTATCGGGAAGGACGGGCGGTGGACGCGGTCGAGCGCGTTGGCGATCTCGTCGGCGACATGGCCTTCGACATCGCCGATGAAGCGCAGCGTCAGATGGTAGTTTTCGACATCGATCCAGCGGGCCCCAGGCAGGCCGCCCCTGAGCAGGGACAACGAAAGGGCAGCATCACGCGGAATTTCGAGGGCGGTGAAAAGACGTGGCATGGAAAGCCTCCTGTCCTCGAATCGAACTCACGCCCCTAGCGAATCATCGATACTCAAACGGGGCAAGCGGTTTGTTGGCTCCGCGGTTTCCCCAGCGGTAACCGTGACTTTTCAGCCTCACGACGCACCGCCCGCCCCCGCGATGGCCTTTTCGGCCGTCGGCAGGATGCGCTCGACCATCACGCCGACACCCTTGGCGTTGGGATGCAGGCCGTCCTCCAGCCGCAGTCCGGGCTGGCCGGCGACGCCGTCGAGAAAGAACGGATAGAGCGGAACGCCGTATTTCGCGGCCAGCTTCGGATAGATCGCGTCGAAGGCGTTCTGGTAGTCGGCGCCGAGATTGGGGGCTGCACGCATGCCGGCCAGAAGCACGGCGATCTTGCGCAGTTTGAGCTTGGCCAGCATCTCATCCAGGTTCTTTTCGGTGATGCCGGGCGAGACGCCGCGCAGCATGTCGTTGGCGCCGAGCTCGAGGATCACCAGCTGCGTGCCGTCGGGCACCGACCAGTCGAGCCGCGCCAGGCCGCCGCTTGTCGTATCGCCGGAAACGCCGGCATTGGCGACCATCACGTCATGGCCCTTGGCGCGAAGTGCGGCCTGCAGCCTGTCGGTAAAGCCTTCGCCGGGGCCAAGGCCAAAACCCGCCATTAGGCTGTCGCCGAAGCCGACTATGGTGAAGGCCTCGGCGCGTGCCGACGAAATCGCACTGCTGATCGCGGCGAAAAGAACGAGAGCTGCGGCAAGAGTGTGTTTGAAAGCCATGCGGCAGGCCCCATATGAGCGGAACAGTTTTTTGGCGAAGGCGGATTCCTTGTCGAGCATCGGATTTTCCCAAAACCGGTCTCCACTTTTGGGTCCGATGCTCTGCCCCCACCCTCCATATAGGACGCTTTCATTGTGACAGAAGCCGTCATCGTGCTGAAAGACGTATCGCTGACGCTCGGCGAAGGCGCGTCATCGGTCCATGTGCTGAAAGGCGTCAGTCTCGATGTCGCTGCCGGCGAGGCAACCGGCATCGTCGGCCCTTCAGGGTCCGGAAAGTCGACGCTGCTGATGGTCCTGGCCGGGCTGGAAAGGGTCGATTCGGGTACGGTTCGAATCGCCGGCGAGTTGCTCAACGGCAAAAGCGAGGACCGGATCGCATCGTTTCGTGGGCGAAACATTGGCATCGTCTTCCAATCCTTCCATCTCATCCCCAACATGACGGCACTCGAAAATGTCGCTGTGCCGCTCGAACTCGCCGGCCATGCCGATCCGTTCGGGGTGGCGGCACGCGAACTCGCGGCAGTCGGCCTCAGCGACCGCGTCACCCACTATCCCGGCGAATTGTCCGGCGGCGAGCAGCAGCGCGTGGCGATCGCCCGGGCGCTGGCGCCTTCGCCGCGCATCCTGGTCGCCGACGAGCCGACCGGCAATCTCGACCAGGCGACGGGACGGCAGGTCGCCGACCTCCTGTTCGCCAAGGCGGCCGAGCGCGGCATGACGCTGGTGCTAGTCACGCATGATCCGGCGCTCGCGGCGCGCTGCCCGCGCCAGGTCTCGATGCGTTCGGGACGGATCGAGGACGCACTGATGCCGCTGAAGGTGACGGCCTGATGCCGCTGTCGCAGACCATGAAGCTCGCCGTCCGCTTCTCGCTGCGCGAGATGCGCGGCGGGCTGTCCGGCTTCCTGATCTTCCTTGCCTGCATCGCGCTCGGCGTCGCGGCAATCGGCGGCGTCAATTCGGTGGCGCAGGCAATCACCGCCGGCGTTGCCAATCAGGGCCAGACGCTGCTTGGCGGCGATCTGCGCTTCCAGCTCAACCAGCGCGACGCAACGCCGGACGAACGTGATTTCCTCGATCGGCTCGGCGCCGTTTCGCACAGCGCCAGCATGCGCTCGATGGCGCGGCTCGAGGACGGCTCCGACCAGTCGCTGGTCGAGGCCAAGGCGGTCGACGACGCCTATCCGCTCTATGGCGCGCTGGAGACCGAGCCACAGCTATCGAGGCAGGACCTGTTCGGCGAGAAATCCGGAGTTTTCGGCGCCGCGGCACCCGACCTGCTGTTCGACCGGCTGAACCTCAAGGTCGGCGACCGGCTGAAGCTCGGCAGCGCCACATTCGAGCTGCGCGCCAGGCTCACCAACGAGCCGGATGCGGTGTCCGACGGTTTCGGTTTCGCGCCGCGGCTGCTGGTGTCAACCGAAGGGCTCACGGCATCCGGCTTGATCCAGCCGGGCAGCCTGGTCGAGCACGCCTACAAGATCCGCCTGCCCGCCGGCGCCAGCGAGGCTGATATCAAGGCGATCCAGAATCAGGCCGCAGCAGACTTTCCGCAGTCCGGCTGGTCGATCCGCACGCGCTCCAACGCAGCGCCGGCGCTCTCCTCCAACATCGAGCGCTTCTCGCAATTCCTGACCCTGGTCGGGCTGACGGCGCTGGTGGTCGGCGGCGTCGGCGTGGCGAATGCGGTGCGCGCCTATCTCGACGGCAAGCGCGGCGTCATCGCCACTTTCAAGAGCCTGGGTGCCTCGGGCGGCTTCGTCTTTGCCGTCTACCTGGTGCAGATCCTGCTGATCGCCGGCCTCGGCATCGTGCTTGGCCTCATCCTCGGCGCGCTGATGCCGTTCGCGGCGAGTGCGGCACTTCAGTCGGTGATCCCGGTGCCGGCGGAGGGCGGCTTCTATCCTGGCGCGCTTGCCATGGCGGCGCTGTTTGGCCTGCTGGTGACGCTGGCCTTCGCGCTGCTGCCGCTCGGCCGCGCCCGCGACGTGCCGGCGACGGCATTGTTTCGCGAGATGGGGTTCGAGAGCCGCGGCTTTCCGCGCCTGCCCTATGTGGCGGCAGCGGTCGGCATCGCGCTCGCTTTGGCGGCCTTGGCCATCCTGTTTTCCGGCGACCGCCGCATCGCCTCGATCTTCGTCGGCGCCACCGTCGTGTCATTCCTAGTGCTGCGCCTCGTCGGCGCGCTGGTGCAATGGATCGCCAAGAGAAGCCCGAGGGTCCGCTCCGTCGCGCTCAGGCTCGCCATCGGCAACATCCATCGGCCAGGGGCGCTCACGCCGTCGGTGGTGCTGTCGCTCGGCCTCGGGCTGACGCTGCTGGTGACGCTGGCGCTGATCGACGGCAATCTCAGGCGGCAGATTTCCGGCAGCCTGCCGGAACGGGCGCCGAACTTCTTCTTCGTCGACATCCAGAGCCGCGACGTCGACGCCTTCTCGGCGTTGGTCGGCGGGCAGGCGCCGCAGGGAATGTTGGTCAAGGTGCCGATGCTGCGCGGCCGGGTGATGGCGCTGAACGGCGTCGATGTCGAAAAAGTGAAGGTGCCGGCGGAGGGCGCCTGGGTGCTGCGCGGCGATCGCGGGCTGACCTATGACGACCGCCAGCCGTCGAACGCGACGCTGACGGAAGGTTCATGGTGGCCGCAAAACTATGCCGGCGAGCCGCTGGTGTCGTTCTCGGCCGAGGAAGGCAAGGAGATTGGGCTGAAGCTCGGCGACACCGTCACCGTCAATGTGCTGGGACGCAACGTCACCGCCAGGATCGCCAATTTCCGCCAGGTCGAGTGGGAAACCATGGGCATCAATTTCGTCATGGTGTTTTCGCCCAACACATTCGCCGGTGCTCCGCATGGCTGGCTGGCGACGCTGACCGAGAAGAACGCGTCGGCCGCAGACGATGCCCGCCTGCTCAATGCCGTCACCCGCGCCTTCCCGGCGGTGACGACGGTGCGGGTCAAGGACGCGCTCGACATCGTCAACCGGCTGGTGGCGCAACTCGGCACGGCGATCCGGGCCGCGGCCGGCGTGGCGTTGATTGCGTCCGTGCTGGTGCTGGCCGGCGCGCTTGCCGCCGGCAACCGGGCGCGCATCCACGACGCTGTGGTGCTGAAGACACTGGGTGCTACTAGGCGAACGCTGATCGCGGCCTTCTCACTCGAATATATGCTGATCGGCCTTGCCACTGCCGTCTTCGCGCTGGCAGCTGGTGGGGTCGCGGCGTGGTTCGTCGTTGCTCGTATCATGACCCTGCCATCGCATTTCATGCCGGAGGTCGCGGTGGCAACCATAGGCTTTGCGCTGGTCATCACAGTCGGCATCGGCCTTGCCGGAACCTGGCGGGTGCTGGGGCACAAGGCGGCGCCGGTGCTGCGAAATCTCTGATCTGCAACGCCTGAATCGGCCCACTATCGATTAAATCTCGGTAATGTTGCGGCTGGGACGGCTGATAATGCGCGATTTGGCTGCTTCACGAAGCATTACGCTCGGTTACGGTCTTGTTCTTGACGCCAAGAACCATCATATTCCGCCGCAGGCATGCTGGAGCCCCGCCAGCGGCGCCTGGGCTCGAGTGAGCCTGACACCGGACCGGACGGGGCAGAAGCAAAAGAGGATTCCAATGGCTGATCCCATTCGCAATTACCAGACGCGCGCCGTACCCGGCGCCGCCGTCGATATCGATCAGGGCCTGCGCGCCTATATGATCAAAGTCTACAATCTGATGGGGCTTGGCTTGCTCATCACAGGCCTTGCCGCTGTCGGCACCATCATGCTGGCCACCACCACCGATCCGGCCTCGGCGGTCGCAACGCTGCCGAGCGGCGAGATGCTGACCTCCTTCGGCTACGCGATCTTCGGGTCGCCGCTGCGCTGGGTGGTCATCCTGGCTCCGCTGGCCGCGGTGTTGTTCCTGTCGTTCCGTGTCCAGTCGATGAGCGTGTCGGCCGCGCAGACGACGTTCTGGGTCTATGCCGGCCTCGTCGGCCTGTCGCTGTCGTCGATCTTCCTTGTCTACACGACGGCCAGCATCTCGCAGACCTTCTTCGCCACCGCCGCCGCCTTCGGCGCGCTGTCGCTCTACGGCTACACGACCAAGCGCGACCTGACCGCGATCGGCTCGTTCCTGATCATGGGCCTGTTCGGCCTGATCATCGCAATGGTGATCAACATCTTCCTGCAGTCGTCGGCTCTGTCCTTCGCCGTTTCGGCGATCGGCGTGCTGATCTTTTCGGGCCTCACCGCCTATGACACGCAGAAGATCAAGGAGATGTATTTCGAGGGCGACGCCGCCGATGTCGCCGGCCGCAAGGCTATCATGGGCGCGCTGACGCTCTATCTCGACTTCATCAACCTGTTCATGTTCCTGCTGCAGTTCATGGGCGACCGTCGCTAATACGGTCTCTTGGACCAGCGAGTTCGGAAGGGCGGCCCAACGGCCGCCCTTTTCTTTTGTCCTGGCCTTTGCTTAAAAGAAGGCACATGAACGATTTGCATAAATTATGAGCAGCATCACCATACGGGGCGCAGCCGCGGCCGACCTCGACCGAATCACGGAAATCTACGCCGACGCGGTGACCCACGGCACCGCGAGCTACGAGTTGGAACCGCCCAGCCGCGCCGAAATGGGCAACCGGTTCGACGCGCTGACGGCGGGCGGCTTTCCCTATCTGGCGGCGGAAAAGGACGACGCCGTGCTCGGCTATGCCTATGCCGGCCCGTTCCGGCCGCGCCCGGCCTATCGCTTCGTCGTCGAGGATTCCGTCTATGTCGCTCCGGAGGCCAAGGGCCAGGGCGTCGGGCGGCTTCTGATGCAGGGGCTGATCGAGGCGGCACGGGCGGCGGGCTTTCGCCAGATCATCGCGGTCATCGGCGACGGCCATGCCGACAGCGCCTCGGTGCGGCTGCATGAGAGGCTCGGCTTTCGCCATTCGGGCCGCCTGGAAGGCTCCGGCTACAAGCACGGACGCTGGCTGGACACGGTGTTCATGCAGCTGTCGATGAATGGCGGCGCAGGCCTGCCGCCGGATCCCAACTCGCTGCCGGAACGGAAATTCCGCCAGCAAAAATAAGCACATAAACCTGGAAACCGATCTCGGTTTCCAGAAAGGATCATGTGCAGAGTCAAAGTGTTAGAGCGTCCTTTGCGCGTCCGACGCGCGGCGCTCCAATTAGGCTTCGACCACCCTCAGCCTGCCGTCGAAGACGCCAAGCACGCGGCCGAGTTCCTGGCCGCGCTTGAGGATGCGGCCGCCGGCGGCGATGACGGCGAAGGCGCCCTGCCGGCGCGCCAGCTTCGGGTCCTTGACGATCTGGAACAACGGCACCTCGCTGGCGCGGCGGAAGACGGAAAAGACGGCGCGGTCGGAGAGGTGATCGATGGCGTAGTCGCGCCATTCATTGGCGGCGACCATGCGCCCGTAGAGCCTCAGGATCTGGTCCAGTTCGCGCCGGTCGAAGCGCACCGGCTGGTCGAGGCGTTCGCGTCTTGCCTCATGCAGCGGGATCAATATTGCGGATGCGTCCCCATCCTCCGTCCCACTGCCGCCGCGATCAGTCATGCCTCGATCCTTCGAATGAATCTTTGCCTGCAGAAGTTGGCGTGTTCGCTGCCGAATTGCAAGGCCCCGGCTAAGCAAGCCGGAGCCAAGCCGTTTCCGTCACGTCCAGTCACATTTGTCAAACGCCTGTTGGAATTGGTGATGCTTCGCCACATTCCTGCCTTATTTTATCCGCGCTAATGCCCCAATGTCCGACGAGTTTACCAGCGTTGCCTGAGACGGTTCGGTCCGGCACCGGCTCGTAAACCCCAAGCCCCCCGCCCACGGGTCTGCGTCGGATCGAACCAACCTCGGTTTTTCCCTCGGAAAAATCGGGTGCGACGATCCCAAAACCTAAATGACCGGCGTCAGAAGCAAGCTGACGCCGGTTTTTTATTGGCTGGTTGGTGCGGTTCCAAAGCGCGTTGCGTTTGAATGGCCCCGTGCAAGCGATTCAATTGCTGATATCGTCGGTCCGCCCTGCCCCTCATTGCCCTGCCGGGCATTTCTCCCCGTATGTGACGGGGAGAAAGACGCCGCCACGAATGGTTTCGCCACTTACCAGCGTTGCGGAATGCGCGCCGACGGCGAGTCAGCGGGCTTCTCCTGGGAGAAGGTGCCGGCAGGCGGATCAGGGGCGGCGCCGAGGGTCCAGTTACGGCTTGCGGATGAAGGCGGCGCCCAGGATCGGCCCGGGCGTGCCGTCCTTGCCGACCGACTGCAGCAGCACCGCGCAGCCGCCTTTCTTGGAGATCTCGGTCATCGGCAATTCGTAGCGCTGCGCCTTGCCGTGCCACATGCCGGCAGTCTGGATGCCGGAGACGGCGTTCCAGTAGGTCATGCTGCGACCGCTGTTTTCGCCCTTGGCGATGTCGATCGTCTGCGGCGCATTGAAATAGACGATGACGACATGGGCATCGGTCGGGCCGCTGCCGGCGTCGCCGGTGTCGATCATGACGCGGTCGCTGGTCCGGCTGACCTTGATGCCGACCCGCATGCCTTCGCCGGTCTTCTGCAGGCGGGCAAGTGTGCCGTCGACTTCCTTGCGGCTGGCGCCGTTGACATGGCTGCGGCCGTTGATGACGGCTTGCGGCGTATAGACCGAACGGCTGCCGAAGGCGCGCATATAGTCATACTGCCGCTCGGTGTTCTCCTTGCGGCTCAGCGTGTCCTGCCAGCCGAGATAGTCCCAGTAGTCGACATGATAGGCGAGCGCGATGATGTTTTCCTTGGCGGCGAGCTCGGCGAAGAATTCGTCGGCCGGCGGACAGGAGTTGCAGCCCTGGCTGGTGAAAAGCTCGACCACGCCGAGCGGCTTGTCCGACTCTTCCGCAAGCCCGTTGCCGGCAAACGCCGACAGGGCCAGCGCAAGTGCCGCAAGCCGCAATGGTCCTTGAAATGCCATGGCCGTTCCAATTTCCCGCCGGTGACGCCGGCCTTGTTGTGGTTGCTAAAATATGTGGCAGAAGCGACAGTCAACGGGAAGTCACGTTGCGGTGAAATTTTTATGGTTGCAACCGAAGGCAAGCCCGCAATAGGAGAGGCGTCTGCACTACGCGGTGCGGTTCGATTGGAGGCGGCATCGTCAGCATGTGGCAAACTCTCCTGACGCCGGTCGATCTTTATTGTGAACGGACAGGGCCGGAACTTTGGGCCGAACCGGTCAATGCTCTGACAAATCTTGCGTTTCTTGCCGCCGGTCTGTGGGGTGTGCGGGAAGTGCGCCGGCGCGGCACCGGCACTTTCGCCGAAGTGCTGGCCTGGTGGGTGGTGGCGATCGGCATCGGCTCGATGCTGTTCCATACCTTCGCCATCCGAGCCACGATCTGGGCCGACGTGCTGCCGATCGCCGGTTTCACGCTCGCCTACACGCTGTTCACGTTGCGTCGCTTCCTCGGCATGGGATGGGGCAAGGCGATCGCCATCTTCGTCGCCTTCTACGCCGTCGCCGGACTGCTGACATGGGCGGTGCCGGACTGGCTGCGGCAGGCCTCGAACGGCACAACCGGCTATCTGGCGCCCTTCCTGGCGCTCGCCTTCCTCGGCGCATGGACGGCGCTAAGCGGCAGCTGCGCCGGCCGCTACAATCTGGCGGCCTTGGCGATCTTCGTCGTCTCGGTCATCTGCCGGATGGCCGATCCGCTGGTCTGCGGCAGCTTCCCGCTCGGCACGCATTTCCTGTGGCACATCCTGAACGGCCTGATGCTCGGCGTGCTTCTGGCCGCGACGGCGCGCTTTGGCGCGCCGAGGGCAGTAGGGCAGTAGGGAGCTCTATTCTCTATTCCCTACTCCCTTACTGCCCCTTATTCCCCTAGGCAGCGAGATCGCGCAGCACGTACTGCAGGATGCCGCCGTTCTTGAAGTAGTCGAGCTCGTCCAGCGTATCGATGCGGCAGATGATCGGGACGTTCTTCACCGTGCCGTCACCGTAAGTGACCTTGGCGGTCATCTTCTGGCGCGGCTTGATGGCGTCCAGACCGTCGATCTCGACCAACTCGTCGCCCTTGAGATTGAGCGAGGCCCATGAGGTGCCTTCCACGAAGACGAAGGGGATGACGCCCATGCCGACCAGGTTCGAGCGATGGATGCGCTCGAAGGATTGGGCGATGACCGCGCGGACACCAAGGAGATTCGTTCCTTTGGCCGCCCAATCGCGCGACGAGCCGTTGCCGTATTCGACGCCGGCGAAGATGACCAGCGGCACGCCGTCCTTCTTGTACTCCATCGCGGCGTCGTAGATCGACGTCTCTTCCTTCGACGGATAGTGGATCGTGTAGCCGCCCTCGCGGCCGTTCTCGCCCAGCATGTGGTTGCGGATGCGGATGTTGGCGAAGGTGCCGCGCATCATCACCTCATGGTTGCCGCGGCGCGTGCCGTACTGGTTGAAGTCGGCAACGCCGACGCCATGGTCGGTGAGGTATTTTCCCGCCGGCGAGGCCGCCTTGATGGAGCCTGCCGGCGAAATGTGGTCGGTGGTGATCTTGTCGCCGAACAGGCCAAGCACGCGCGCGCCCTTGATGTCGCCGATCTTGCCGAAGCCCGAGGTCATGCCGGCGAAATAGGGCGGGTTCTGCACATAGGTCGAATTGTCGTCCCAGGCATAGGTCTGGCCTTCCGGCGCCTTGACCTTCTGCCAGTGTTCGTCGCCCTTGAAGACGTCGGCATATTTGCGGGCGAATAGTTCGCGCGTGACGTTCTTCTCGATGAACTCCTGGATCTCGGCCGAACTCGGCCAGATGTCCTTGAGATAGACCGGCTCGCCGTTCTTGTCCTCGCCGAGCGGCTCGGTGGTCAGGTCCTTGGTCACGGTGCCGGCCAGCGCGTGGGCGACGACCAGCGGCGGTGAGGCGAGGTAGTTCGCCTGCACGTCGGGCGAGACGCGGCCTTCGAAATTGCGGTTGCCGGAGAGCACCGCGGCAGCAATCAAGCCTTTATCGTTGATGGTCTTGGAGATCGGCGCCGGCAACGGGCCGGAATTGCCGATACAGGTGGTGCAGCCGAAACCGACCAGGTTGAAGCCGATCTGGTCGAGCTCCTTCTGCAGGCCCGACTTCTCCAGATATTCGGCGACCACCTGGCTGCCAGGCGCCAGCGAGGTCTTGACCCAGGGCTTCTGCTTGAGGCCGAGCCGATTGGCGTTGCGGGCGAGCAGGCCCGCACCGATCAGCACGCTCGGGTTCGAGGTGTTGGTGCAGGAGGTGATGGCGGCGATGACGACATCGCCATGGCCGAGATCGTGGCTGGTGCCCTCGACGGCGTAACGCTTGTGGATTTCGGCGGCCTTCTTGTATTCGGTCTCCATCGCCTTGGCGAAGCCTTCCGGGATGCCTTCCAGGGCGACGCGGCCTTCGGGACGCTTGGGGCCGGCCATCGACGGCACGACGCTGCCGAGCTCAAGTTCGAGCAGGTCGGTGAAGACCGGATCGGCCGAGCCGGCATCACGCCACATGCCTTGCGCCTTGGAATAGGCCTCGACCAGCGCGATGCGGTTTTCCTCGCGGCCAGACATGGTCAGGTAGCGGATGGTCTCGCTGTCGACCGGGAAGAAGCCGCAGGTGGCGCCATATTCCGGCGCCATGTTGCCGATGGTGGCGCGGTCGGCCAGCGTCATGTTGGAGAGGCCGGGGCCGAAGAACTCGACGAATTTGCCGACGACGCCCTTCTTGCGCAGCATCTGGGTGACGGTGAGCACGAGGTCGGTGGCGGTGACGCCTTCCTTCAGTCTGCCGGTGAGACGGAAGCCGATGACTTCGGGCAGAAGCATGGAGACGGGCTGGCCGAGCATGGCCGCCTCGGCCTCGATGCCGCCGACGCCCCAGCCGAGCACGCCAAGACCGTTGATCATGGTGGTGTGCGAATCGGTGCCGACGCAGGTGTCGGGATAGGCGGTGTTTTCGCCGTCCTCGGCGTTTGTCCAGACGACCTGGCCGAGATATTCGAGATTGACCTGGTGGCAGATGCCGGTGCCGGGCGGCACGACGCGGAAATTGCGGAACGCCTGCTGGCCCCATTTCAGGAACTTGTAGCGTTCCTCGTTGCGCTCATATTCGAGCTCGACATTGCGGGCAAAAGCCATCGGCGTGCCGAATTCGTCGACGATGACCGAATGGTCGATAACAAGATCGACCGGCACCAGCGGGTTGATCTTCTGCGGGTCGCCGCCGAGCGAGGCCATGGCGTCGCGCATGGCGGCAAGGTCGACCACCGCCGGAACGCCGGTGAAATCCTGCATCAGCACGCGGGCCGGCCGATAGGCGATCTCGACGCCGGCGGTGCCCTTGTCGGTCAGCCAGCCGGCGACCGCCTGGATGCTTTCCTTGGTGACGGAGCGGCCGTCCTCGTTGCGAAGCAAGTTCTCCAGCAGCACTTTCATCGAATAGGGCAGCTGGGCGATGCCGGTAAGGCCGTTCTTTTCGGCCTCGATGAGGTCGAAATAGACATAGTCCGCGCCACCCGCGGTCAGCGTGCGGCGGCAATTGAAACTATCGAGAGATTTTGACACGTGCGATCCGTCCTTGTCTGTTCAGCCTGAAAGGGAACGGACGCCGATGGCATGCAATCACGCGCAAAGGTGCGGGTACGGCCATTTCCGCTGTCCGTTCCCAGCCAACCCGAGCCGTTCAAGGCGGCGCGTGCGCTGGTTCGGCGCTAATTCTGTTCCCGTGCCGACCGCTGGCACGGATGACCCGGATATAGAGAATTTCCTGGAATAGTTCTAGACACGGAATCGCCATTTTTGTTGCGGCGCACCGAAGCCGCGCTTGGACTTTCGGCGAAGGGGAACGAATGCGGCTGATCGCCGAAGATCTGAGCGGCGAACGCGGCGGCGAGACGGTCTTTTCCGGCATCGGCTTCGTCCTGGAAAAAGGCGAAGCGCTGGTCGTCACCGGGCCGAACGGCGCTGGCAAGTCGACGCTGCTCCGGGTTGTCGCCGGGCTGCTGCCGGTGGCGGGAGGCCGGGTACGAATCGAGGGCGGTGGCGAGGATTTCCCGTCGATTGCCTCTGCCTGCCACTATCTTGGCCATCAGAACGCGATGAAGACGGTGCTCAGCGTGACGGAGAATTTGCGCTTCTGGCGGGAATTATCTGGCGAGCCACTGCTTTCGGTTGAAGAGGCGCTCGAGACCGCCGGGCTCGGGGGGATCGGCCATTTGCCGTTCGGGTATCTGTCGACGGGGCAAAGGCGGCGCGCGTCGATCGCCAAATTGCTGGTGAGCCGCCGGCCGCTGTGGCTGCTGGATGAGCCGACTGCGGGGCTAGACAAGGCTTCGGAGTCGCGGTTTGGCGGAGTGATGGCCAAGCATTGCTCGGATGGGGGGATAGTCGTCGCGGCAACGCATCTGCCGCTGGGACTGGAAGGGGCGAAGGGGCTTGTGATGGGGATGGCCGGGTGATGCTGGCCCTCTTCCTGCGCGACATCCGCCTCTCCATCCGCGCCGGCGGTGGTGCATTGACCGGCGTGATCTTCTTCCTTGCCGTCATCGCCACGATCCCCTTCGGCGTCGGCCCGGATCTCAATCTGCTTGCCCGCATCGGTCCGGCGATCCTGTGGATCGCGGCCCTGCTCGCTTGCCTGCTCGGGCTCGACCGGCTGTTCCAGGCCGATCGCGAGGACGGCTCGCTCGATCTTCTGGTGCTGGGCCACGACCGACACATGCTGGCGCTGACGGTGCTGGTGAAATGCCTGGCGCACTGGGCTGGCAGCGTGCTGCCGCTGGTGGTCGCGGCACCCCTGCTCGGCCTGTTCATGAATATGGCGCCGATCGGTATCGGCGCAACCGCGCTGACGCTGCTGGTCGGCACGCCGGCGATTACTTTCATCGGGGCGGCCGGTGCCGCCGTGGCGGTGGCACTGCCGCGCGGCGGGCTGCTGATCTCGGTGCTGGTGCTGCCGCTGACCATTCCGGTGCTGATCTTCGGCGTCTCGGCAAGCTATGGCGCGGTGGCGGATCCCGATCCGTTCCTGCAGCCCTTCCTCATTCTCGCCGCGCTGACCCTGTTTCTTGCCGTGCTGGGACCGGTGGCGGCGGCACTGGCGCTGCGCCACGGGACCGACTGACGCATCGGGCCGTGGGTGGCTGCGGCGCAGCGGCCGATTGCGAAGCCGGGACGGCAAGGCTAAGGGAAGGCATGATCGAACACGGCGACATGGCTGGGCTGGACGCCCGCGCGGAGCAGCTGGCATGAGCGCGCATGCGCTCTATGTGACTGCCGCCTATGCCATCACGGCGATCGTACTGGCCGGGCTGATCGGCTGGATACTGATCGACCAGCGCGGGCGCAAGCGCGACCTGGCAGAGCTGGAGGCCGCCGGCGTGCGCCGCCGCTCCGACACGGGCGCCGGCGACAAAAATGCCCGGGAAAAAGGCGCCAAGTCATGAGCAGCGAAACCGAAACGCCGTCGCCGCCTCGTCGCCGCCTGATCGTGCTGTTGCCGCTGGTGATCTTCCTCGGCCTGGCGGGGCTGTTCCTGTTGCAGCTTCTGTCCGGCCGCGATGTTTCGGAAGTGCCGTCGGCGCTGATCGGCCAGCCGGCGCCGCAGACCAATCTGCCGGCACTCGAAGGCACCAACCTGCCTGGGCTCGACTCAAAACAGTTCGCCGGCAAGGTGACGCTGGTCAATGTCTTTGCGTCGTGGTGCGCGCCGTGCCGCGAGGAGCATCCGGTGCTGCTGGCGCTGTCACAGGACAAGCGCTTCGTTACCGCGGCGCTGAACTACAAGGACGAACCGGAAAACGCCCGCCGCTTCCTTGGCGAGCTTGGCAATCCGTTCCAGGCGATCGGCGTCGACGAAGCCGGACGCGCGGCGATCGACTGGGGCGTCTATGGCGTGCCGGAAACCTTCGTCGTCGGCAAGGACGGCAAGATCGCCTACAAGCATGTCGGTCCGCTGACGGCCGAGTCGGCTGAGACATTGCTTTTGTCGCAGATCGAGAAGGCCCTGGCGGCACGTTGATATTCAGGTGATGCCGGCCTGCGAACGGCGGCTTCCTGCGCTTCCGGTGCTCACGTACTTAGTACGCTCCGCTCCGGTTCTCGGAAGCCACCATTCTCGACTCGGCCTGACCTGAATCTCAAAGTGCCGGACCGGGTCTTTCGACCAAAAGTTTAGCCGTAGATCTGCTTGTGGATCTGGTAGAGCATTTCCGAGCGGTCGGCGCGCATGTCGGCCAGATCGCGGGCGGTGAAGCTGTCGATTTCGGCGACGAGGCGGTTGTAGTGCTTGCGCTTGGCAATGCTCTGGCGAGCGCGAGTCATGAGGCTGTCGATGATCATAGCAAGGTTCCTTTCGTGCCGCGTTCTGGCGGCGAATTGTTCCTCCCTTGATCGATACGAAGCATGACATAGTAATTGTGCGTTGCAAAAAGAAGATGTTGCAATGCACCATTGCGCCCAGTGCATAGCCGGTTAACCGGCCCTTACCCGCAATTCCCGCAAGGCGGCGTAGCCCCGGCCTTGCTACGAGACCTCAAGATGCGGTGAAGCACCGATCATCGATCTTGCCAGATCGGTCGCCGGCTGGCTTGATCGCGCCCGATCTCAAGTGCCGGGAGGAAAAGCATGGCCGCCGCAGACTATTATGAAATTCTCGATCCGCGTTTCGCGCGGCTGTTCAACTCCAACGCGCAGGTGGAAAAGCTGTTCACTGGCTGCCAGTGGGCGGAAGGGCCGGCCTGGTTCGCCGCCGGCCGCTATGTGGTCTGGTCCGACATCCCCAACAACCGCATGCTGCGCTACGACGAGACCGACGGCAATGTCAGCGTCTTCCGCCAGCCCTCCGGCAATTCCAACGGCAACACCGTCGACCGGCAGGGCCGGCTGGTGACCTGCGAGCATTCGGGCCGCCGCGTCAGCCGCACCGAACATGACGGCTCCATCACGACCATCGCCGACAAATGGCGCGGCAAGCGGCTGAACTCGCCCAATGATGTAGTGGTGAAGTCCGACGGCTCGATCTGGTTCACCGATCCGACCTACGGTATCGACACCGATTATGAGGGCGACAAGGCCGAGAGCGAGATCGGCGCCTGCAATGTCTACCGGGTCGATCCCGGCAGCGGCGAGATCGAAGCCGTGATCACCGACATGGTCAGGCCCAACGGGCTGGCCTTCTCGCTCGACGAGAGCAAGCTCTATGTCGTCGACACCGGCCGTACGCATGGCGCGAAGAACCCTGCGCATATGCGCGTGTTCAATGTCGGCAAGGGCGGCAAGAAGGTTTCCGGCGACAAGGTGTTCGCCGACTGCACCTCCGGCATGTTCGACGGCTTCCGGCTCGACGAGGACGGGCGCATCTGGACGAGTGCGGCCGACGGCATCCATTGCTACGATCCGGACGGGACGCTGATCGGCAAGGTCAAGGTGCCCGAAGTCACCGCCAATTGCGTGTTCGGCGGCAACAAGCGCAACTGCCTCTACATCGCCGGCACCACCTCGCTCTACATGGTCCGGCTGATGGTCAACGGCGCCAAGACCGTTTGAACCACATGTCGTTCAGCGGGCGCGGATGAAGCCGGCGAAGGCCGAAACCGCCTCGCGCTTGGCCAGCCGGCTCGCCGGCTCGGCCAGGATTCTGTCCATCTCCGGTGGCTTCTTGCCGATCAGGACGATTTCGAGTGCCGTATCCTCATAGAGCGCGAACGACATCGTGCGCATGATCTCGGCGAGTGCCGCGCGGGCAAACAGCGAGCGCGGCGAGGCATGCACCAGCATGGCCGGCTTGCCGACCGCGGCATCGCGCGACACCAGCCAATCGAGCCCGTTCTTCAGCCCGCCCGGCACGCCATGGGCATATTCGGGACAGGAGACGATGACGCCATCGGCGCGGGTGACGGCGTCGATCAGCCTTGATGCCTCCAGTGGCGTGCGTTCGCCTTCATCGTCCGGGTTGAAGATCGGCAGCCGGCCAAGCCCATCATAGACGGTGACGCTGCAATCCGCAGGCGCGTTCGCGGCCAGCGTCGCGACGAGGGCCGAATTGGTCGAGGCGGCGCGCAGGCTGCCGGAGATGGCGAGGATTTCGATCAAGGGGATGGGATCTGAACGGTGAGTCGTTCCGAAATGCTACCACAGCGTCTTGCGGTAATCCTCGTCCAGCTCGCGGTCGATATCACCCGCGGTGTCGGCCAGCGCCAGCTGGTCGCGCATGATCTGGCCGAGCGTGGGCAGCGTCGCGCGGTCGTACCAGGTCTCGGGTTTCCACAAATCGGAGCGCATGAAGGCCTTGGCGCAATGCATGTAGGCGGCCTTGACCGTCACCACGACGACGCTTTGCGGCGCCTTGCCGTCAATCGCGAGGCGTTCGCGCAGGCCGGCATCGACGGTGATGCGGGCATCGCCATTGACGCGCAGCGTCTCGTTCATGCCGGGGATGAGAAAGAGCAGGCCGACCGAGGGATTGCGGATGATGTTTTCCAGTGTCCAGCCGGTTGTTGCCGGGCCGGTCGGGGATGGCGATGGTCCTGTCGTCGAGCACGGCCGCAAAGCCCGGTCTGTCGCCCTTCGGCGTCACATCGGCATTGCCGGCGCCGTCGGAGGAACCGATCAGCACGAAAGGGCTCTTGCCTATGAAGGAGCGGCAGTGGCCGTCGAGCGCTCTGAGTTCCTTGCGGATCGAACCGTCGGTCGGCCGGGGCGTCTTGTAGATCGTCCTCAGCTCGTCGCGCGAGGTGACAAACTCCATGGCCGCGTCTCCCTACTTGCCGGCCTTCTCTTCGGTCTTGTCCTCGAGCGAATGACGCAGGATCAGCGGCATCTGGCTGAAGGTGAACAGAAGCGTGATCGGCATGATGCCCCAGACCTTGAAGGTAACCCAGGCATCGGTCGAAAAATTCCGCCACACAACTTCGTTGACGAGGGCCAGGAACAGGAAGAACAGCCCCCAGCGGAAGGTGAGCTTTTTCCAGCCTTCGGTATCGAGGCTGAAGGCGGAATCGAAGACGTAGCCGAGCAGCGACCGGCCGAAGAACAGGCCGCCGAGCAGCACGCCGCCGAACAGCGTGTTGACGATGGTCGGCTTCATCTTGATGAAGACATCATCCTGCAGATAGAGCGTCAGCGCGCCGAAAATGAAGACGACGACGCCCGACACCATCGGCATGATCGGCAGAGTGCGGGTGAGCAGCCAGGAGGCGATCAGCGCGATCGCTGTCGCGGCCATGAACAGGCCGGTGGCGACGAAGATCGGGCCGCCGAATTCGGCCAGCACGGGAAATTTCTGCACCAGCCATCCGCTGCGCGCATTGGCGAAGAAGAACACCAGCAGCGGGCCGAGCTCGAGCGCCAGCTTGAGCACCGGGTTGACGCCTTCTTTCTTTTGCTTCTGCGGATCCGACGGGTCGCGCTCGAGGATGGGCGGGTTCATAGGCTTCCTTCTTGCGCGTGATCCAATCCAAAAAGCTTGCGCCTTTTCGAGATCACGCTTGTTAGGCCACTCCAGCGATCGCCCTCGCGAATTCGCTTGCCGAGAAAGGTTCGAGGTCGTCGACCTGTTCGCCGACGCCGATGAAATAGACCGGCAGTTTGTGCTTTGCCGCGATCGCCACCAGAATACCGCCACGCGCCGTGCCGTCCAGCTTGGTCATGACCAGGCCGTTGACGCCGGCGACATTGCGGAAGATCTCGACCTGGTTGAGCGCGTTCTGGCCGGTGGTGGCGTCGACCGTCTGCAGCACGGTGTGCGGCGCCTCCGGATCGAGCTTGCCCAGCACGCGGACGATCTTTTCAAGTTCCGCCATCAGCTCGGTCTTGTTCTGCAGCCGTCCGGCGGTGTCGATGATCAGCACGTCGGAGCCGGCCTCCTTGGCCTTCTCGAAGGCGTCGTAGGCGAGGCCGGCGGCGTCGGCGCCGAGTTTGGAGGCGATCACCGGCGACTTCGTCCGCTCGCCCCAGATCTTGAGCTGCTCGATCGCCGCAGCGCGGAAAGTGTCGCCGGCGGCTAGCATCACCGACAGGCCGCCATCGGTCAGCTTGGCCGCCAGCTTGCCAATGGTCGTGGTCTTGCCGGTGCCGTTGACGCCGACGACCAGGATAACATGCGGCTTATGGGAGAGGTCGAGTTCCAGCGGCATGGCGACATGGGTCAGCACCTTCTCCACCTCGGCCGCCATCACCGTGCGCACTTCGGTGTCGGAGACATCCTTGCCGTAGCGGCTGGAGGCCAGTGCGTCAGTGACGCGCAAGGCCGTCTCCAGGCCAAGGTCGGCGCGGATCAGCACGTCCTCCAGATCCTGCAGCGTGTCGTCGTCCAGCTTGCGCTTGGTGAAGACGCCGGCGATGTTGCCTGAGAGTTCGCGGGACGAACGGGCAAGCCCGTCCTTCATGCGCTGGAACCATGAGCGCCTCGGCGCCGGCTCCGGCACTTTCTGCGGCTCGGCCTTCTGCTCGACCTTCTTGGTGACGGTTACCTTGCCAGGAGCGGGCTTTGGCCCGGCTGGTTGTGGGATGGGCGCGGACTTTACCTCCCCATCGAGGGGAGGGTGGGGCGTTGGCGCGGCTTCGATCTCCGGCGCAATTTCGGCACGCACCGGCTGTGGCTCGACGGGTGCCGGCTGGCGAATGGGCGGCAAGACTTCGGCCGGAGGAATTTCAGGCGCCGGCGTTTCGGCCGGAACCTCCACAGGAGGCGTCGGCACTTCGACCGGTGCGGGTTCCGGTTGTGTCTCCGGCGGCGGCGTGATCTCCGGCTCGGCCGGCGCGGGTGGCGGGATTTCCTGAGGCTGCGGTTCTGGGGCAGGCTCCGGAACGACGGGTGGCGTCGGAACTTCCTGAGGCGCTGGCGGCTCGGCAGGATTCTCGGGCTCCGGCTCCTCGACAGGCTCGGGTTCCGGCAGAGGTTCCGGCTCGGACGGGACAACCGGCTCCGGCGTTGATGGAATGGTCGGGGTCGGCTCGGGCTTTGGTTCCTCGGGGACCGGTTGCGGCGCCGGCGGCGCTTCTGGCACAACAGCGGGAGGCGGCGTCGGTTCAGCCTGCGGCGCGACCTCTGCCGCAGGCTGCGCCTCGTCGCGCTTCAAAAACTCCGGCAACGCCTGCTCGGCCGCCGGCTTCAGTGCGTCCAGCGCGTCCCATTTGATCGGCGGCAGCGGTGCGGTCTCGTCGATCCGCTCCTCGACCACTTCCTTCTTGCCGAACGAAAATATCTTCTTGAAAAAACCAGCCATGCTTTGCGTTTCTCAGGCGGCGCGGGCGGTAGCGGGCGCGGCGATCAGGCGGGCACCGTCATGGCCGGTGATCTCGGCCTCGATGATCTCGCCCGGCGCGCCTGCAGCGATCGCGGCAAGCGTGAACCCTTCGGTGCGGCCGAGCCCATCGCGCTCGACCAGGATCGACTGACGTGTGCCGGCGAGCGAGGAGAGGTGGCGGCGGTAGGCGGCCTCGCCGGCGGCGCGCAGCCGGGCGGCGCGCTGCTTGACCACCTCGCGGCGGACCTGCGGCATGCGCGCGGCGGGCGTGCCTTCGCGTGGGCTGAACGGGAAGACATGGAGATGCGTCAGGCCGCATTCCTCGACGATCTTTTCCGAGTTCTCGAACATCGCCTCGGTCTCGGTCGGGAAGCCGGCGATGATGTCGGCGCCGAAGACGATGCCGTGGCGCAGCTTGCGCACATCCTCGCAAAAGCGGATCGACTGATCGCGCAGATGCCGGCGCTTCATGCGCTTCAGGATCATGTCGTCGCCCGACTGCAGCGACAGATGAAGATGCGGCATCAGCCGCGGCTCGGTGGCAATGGCGTCGAGCAATTCGTCATCGGCCTCGATCGAATCGATGGAGGACAGCCGCAGGCGCTTCACGTCGGGCACCTGCTTCAGGATGGTCTTCACCAGCTTGCCCAACTTCGGTGCGCCCGGCAGGTCGGCGCCAAAACTGGTCATATCGACGCCGGTCAGCACGATCTCGGCATAGCCGTTGCCGACCAGCCGCTTGACCTGCTCGACCACGGCGCCCATCGGCACCGAACGCGAATTGCCGCGGCCGTAGGGGATGATGCAGAAGGTGCAGCGGTGGTCGCAGCCGTTCTGCACCTGGACGAAGGCGCGCGCCCGGCCCTCGATGGCGTCGACCATGTGGCCGGCCGTCTCGCGCACCGAGAAGATGTCGTTGACGCGCGCTTTCTCGGTGTCGTTGACGCCGAAATCCGGCAGCGCGCGATAGGAGTGCGCCTTCAATTTCTCTTCATTGCCGAGAACGAGATCGACCTCGCCCATGGCGACGAAATTTTCCGGCTCAGTCTGCGCGGCGCAGCCGGTGACGATGATACGGGCGGTCGGGTTCTCGCGGCGGGCCTTTCTGATCGACTGCTTGGCCTGGCGCACCGCCTCGCCGGTGACGGCGCAGGTGTTGAAGATGATCGCGCCGCCTTGCAGCTCGCCGAGGCCGGCGCTTTCGGCCTCGCGGCGCATCACCTCGGATTCATAGGTGTTCAGCCGGCAGCCGAAGGTGACGACGTCGACACCTTTTTGAAGAGCGGGCATCAGGCCGCGCTTTCGGTGTCGCGGGCCCAGGCGCCGGTCGACGGGTCGAAGCTGCCGGAAAATTCCCATTCGGCGGCACCAGTCAGGATGACGTGGTCGTCGTCGCGCCATTCGACATGCAGCGAGCCGCCACCCGGGGTCATCAGCGACACGCTGCGTCCCGTGCGCCTGGTGCGGGCGGCTGCGACCACCGCGGCACAAGCCGCCGAGCCGCAGGCCTTGGTCAGGCCGGCGCCGCGCTCCCAGGTGCGGATGACCATGGTATCCGGCGAGGTCACTTGCGCGATGGTGATGTTGGCGCGCTCGGGAAAGATCGGATGGTTTTCGAGCAGCGGACCGAAGCGGTCGAGCTCATAGGACCAGACATCGCTGTCGACCCAGAAGATGGCGTGCGGATTGCCCATCGAGACGACCGAGGGCGAATGCAGCACCGGCGCGTCGATCGGGCCGATCTGCAATTCGATCATGCGGGTATCGCGGAATTCCTCGGCCAGCGGAATATCCTGCCAGCCGAAGCGCGGCGTGCCCATGTCGACCGAGATCGTGCCGTCGGCGTGCTCCCTGGCATTGAGGATGCCGGCGACGGTCTCGAAGGTGAATATCCTCTGGCCGGTCTCGGCTGCCAGCGCCTGGACGACGCAGCGCATGCCATTGCCGCAGGCCTGCGCGCCGGAACCGTCGGAATTCAATATATCGATGAAGAAGGCGGTGCCCGGCGTCCTCGCGTCATGGATCGCCATGATCTGGTCGAACTTGGTCGCGGCATCGGCATTCAGGGCGATGGCGGCAGCCGGCGTCACCCGATCGGCACGGCTGCGCATGTCGGCAACGATGATCTCGTTGCCGATGCCGTTCATCTTGGCGAAGGGGGCCGTGCCTGCCATTGCTCCGATGGTTCCATGTCCGTTTGGCGCTATATGGCGGAAACGGGCAGGAATTACCAGTGTGCCACGCTTCAAGACGACGGGCTCAGCTACGCGAAGATGCTGAGCTGGGCCACGGCGAAGACGCCGGGCTGGCGACGGCGAAGACGCCGGCTGGCCACGGCGAAGACGCCGGACCTATGTCACCGCGAAAACGCCCAGCACGAGCAGCAGGAAGATGATGAGGACGATGCCGATGAGGATGCGCGCGCCGGTGGCGGCGGCACCC
Source organism: Mesorhizobium sp. LjNodule214 (assembly GCF_964252735.1). NCBI lineage: Bacteria > Pseudomonadati > Pseudomonadota > Alphaproteobacteria > Hyphomicrobiales > Phyllobacteriaceae > Mesorhizobium > Mesorhizobium sp. LjNodule214. The sequence continues at coordinate 578,888 of NZ_CAXUPE020000001.1, read as the reverse complement.
GCCAGCGCCGGCATGCCGAGCAGGCTGGCGGCGGCGGCGACAATCAGAAGAATGATGATCCACTTGATGATGGAAAGCCTCCCAGCCGAATTGCGTTGTGGAACCAACGCGTTTTCAAAGGTTGGGTTCCTCAGCCAATCTCCGGCACGTCCCAGACCTCGCCCGGCCGCAAGGCGCGAAAGCGCTCCTGCGGCACCCCCTCCGTGTCCAGCGCTTCGGCCAGTTTCCGGGTCGGCTCGTCGATCGGCTCGTTGGTGAGCTGGAACGTGCCCCAGTGACAGCCGGCGGCATGGGCGGCGTTGCACAGCTTCATGCCTTGCACCGCCTCTTCCGGGTTCTGGTGTTGCGGCGCCATGAACCAGCGCGGCTCATAGGCGCCGATCGGCAGGATGGCGAGGCGGAAGCCGCCATGTTTTTTGGCCATCAGCCGGTAATTGGTGCCGCCATGGAAACCGGTGTCGCCGGCGAAGTAGACCTTTCCGGCCGGGGTTTCGACGACGAAACCCGCCCACAGCGCCATGCGCCGATCACGCGCGCCGCGCGCCGACCAGTGATGCACCGGCTCGACATGGACCGCGACATCGTCGCCGATCTCGACCCTGTCGCCCCAGTCATGCGCTGTGAGCTGCATGCCGGGCACCACATCGTCGATGATGGCGTCGTTGCCGAGCGGCGTCAGCACCTGCGGGTCATGCTTGGCCTTCAATCGCTTCAGCGTGGCGAGATCGAGATGGTCGTAATGGTTGTGGCTGACCAGAACGAGGTCGATCGGCGGCAGCTGCGAAAAGGCGATGCCGGGCGCGTTGACCCGTTTTGGCCCGGCAAAGGAGAGCGGCGAGACGCGCGGCGACCAGACCGGATCGGTCAGGATGTTGAGACCGGCCGTCTGGACCAGCAGCGAGGAATGGCCGACCATGGTCAGCCGCAGCCCTGATCCGTCGATTCGTTCGTCCGGCCTTGCCTGATGAAACGGGCTCGGACTGGCCGCCGGCCATTTCGAGCGCTCGCCGCTCAATTGCCATTTCAGCAGGTCGGCAAAGCGGCCCGGCGGCTGGCCGTCGGGATTGAAGAACAAGGTGCCGTCGAAATGATCGCTGGGCGGGCCGCCATAGTAGCGGTTGGCGGCTCTTTTTCTCGCAGCCATTTTTTCTTCCGCTCCCGCTGCGTCCCTTTCTTCTGAGATAGGGCCTTGGCTGTCTGGCGCAAGCATTTGGCCGGCGAATGCCAAGGGTAGGCGATCTGCATCGGCTAGAATCGTGGGAACCGGCAAGGCAGGGGACCACCATGGCGAAGAAACGGACCAAAACACCGTGGATGAAGGCCGAGGATTTCGGCCGCTCGCTGGCGCGGGGCATCGGCGTCAATCTTCTGGTCACCGACATGCCGGCCATGGAAGCTTTTTGTCGCGACGTGCTCGGCGCTGATATCATCTATGCCGATGAGGATTTCGCGGCGATCGAACTCCTGGGGTCGGTGTTCATGCTGCATGCCGACCACAGCTACCTCGACAACCCGATGACCGGCGTCATCGCGGGCGCCGAAACGCGCGGTGCGGGCATCGAGCTTCGCCTCTACGGCGCCGATCCGGATGCGGTTGAAGCCAAAGCGCGCGACCTCGGGCACATCGTGCTCGCCGGCGCGATCGACAAGCCGCACGGCTTGCGCGAATGCCATGTCGTCGGCCCGGACGGCTACGTCTTCGTGCCGAGCGCGCGGCTCCCCGCGTAGAGCAATTCCAGGAAAAGTGCGTAGCGGTCTTCCGTCCGGAATTGCGCAAAAAAACAAATAGCTCTAGCTTTCACGCCCAAAACGCCGCGCATTCGCCGGCCAGACGGCAACAGGCGCCTGAGCGGTCACACGGCTGTTGCGATAAAATTGCAACAATCGCGCCGAAAACCCTATTTTAACCATATCGGGTTGAAATTCTGCCACCTTCTCCATCTTGGTGAGGGAGAGATTGCGCGGACGGCGTTCCCCCAGCCGTATCCGACGGAGGTTGGAATGATTTTTTCGAAGACTGCTCTGGTGGCCGTATCGCTTGCCGCGCTTGTTGCAAGCGGCTGTTCGACCTCGCGGTTCTCCTCGATGGACGACCAGCAGCCCGCGCCGCTGACGCCGGCGCCATCCGGAACGGTTACGGGAAACCAGCTGCCGCCGCCGGCCGCGCCCGGCACCACCGACCCGTCGCAGTTCCCGACGGCGCCGGCGAACAGCCAGGTCGCCTCGCTGCCGCCGGACGGCACGGCGCCTGCCGGCGCACCGGATCTGACCGCGGCCAGCGTCGCCGGCGTCTGGAACGCCAGCGTGTCGGGCCAGAGCTGCAAGGTGGCGACGCCACAGACCAAATTCGGCGCCGGCTACCGCGCCGGCCCGCTGCACTGCCCGGCGCCGATCGACGGCATCAAGTCTTGGAACGTCGCCGGCAAGCAGCTGACGCTTTACGACGAGAATGGCGGCACGTTGGCGCGCCTCTATTCCTCGGGCGGCGAGAAATTCGACGGCCAGACTTCCACCGGCCTGCCGATTTCGCTTACAAGATAGGCCGATCCGCCCCTTATTTGTTTTTACGCAATTCCGGACGGAAAACCGCTACAGCTTTCCTGGAACTGCTCGAGAACGACGTGACCGATGCATCTGCGTGACGGCCTCCAGACTCATGCGACCGTCAGGCAGCGCTACGACCATCTGGTCGAGACCGGCGCCATCGAGCGCGATCCGACGCAGGAGCGCATCGCCGCGGCACTCGACCGTCTGATCGACGAGATCTCGGTCAAGCGGCTGGCGCAGAAGTCGAGCGCGCTGGGCTGGCTGTTTGCCCGCAAGCAGCCGCCCGCGACGGTCAAGGGCCTCTACATCCATGGCGGCGTCGGCCGCGGCAAGACCATGCTGATGGACATGTTCTTCGAGCTGCTGCCGGTCCGGCGCAAGCGCCGCGTGCATTTCAACGACTTCATGGCCGATGTGCAGGACCGTATCCAGAAGCACCGGCAGGCGCGCAAGAATGGCGACGTCAAGGAGGACGATCCGATCCCGCCGGTGGCGCGCGCGCTGGCCGAGCAGGCCTGGGTGCTGTGCTTCGACGAGTTCTCCGTCACCGACATCGCCGATGCGATGATCCTCTCCCGTCTGTTTTCGGCGCTGTTTGCCAATGGCGTGGTGCTGGTCGCCACCTCCAATGTCGCACCCGACGATCTCTACCGCGACGGGCTGAACCGCCAGCTTTTCCTGCCCTTTGTCGGCATATTGGGGCGGCATGCCGAGGTGCTTGCTCTCGACGCCGACAAGGACTACCGGCTCGAAAAGCTCAGCCGCATGCCGGTCTATGTCACGCCGGACGATGCCGGCGCCGACCAGATGCTCGACCAGACCTGGGAAGCGATGACGCATGGCCGGCCGACGGCAGAGACGGCGCTGACCGTGAAGGGACGGCAGGTGGCGGTACCCCGCGCCGCCGGCGAAGCGGCGCGCTTCTCCTTCGCCGATCTTTGCGAAAAGCCGCTCGGCGCGCGTGACTATCTGGCGATCGCCGGCCGCTTCTCGACCCTCTTCATCGACCATGTGCCGGTGCTCGGCGAAGGCAAGCGCAACGAGGCCAAGCGCTTCATCTTGCTGATCGACACGCTCTACGACCATCATGTGCGGCTGGTGGTCAGCGCCGAAGCCTTGCCGCCCGGGCTCTATACGGCCAAGCGCGGCAACGAGGTGTTCGAATTCGAGCGCACGGCCTCGCGATTGATCGAGATGCAGAGCCGCGACTGGCTGGAGGATTGGGCGGGGCGGCAGCAGGCGACGCCGCTGGAGGCGCAGCAGGCGCAGGCGTAGAAGGCTTCGCTCACCGCAACTCGGCGTTTAGGCCGGCGGGCCGATCCTTCATTCGGCCGCTGCGCGTTGCTCGGCCAAGGCGCCGATCACGGCATCAGACTCGGCCGTCCAGCCGAAAAGAACCTCGATGGCGAGCAGCGATGCCTCGTGGTTGCTGCGCGGGGCGTTTGCGCCAATCAGCTCCGTCGTGCAATCCCTGAGCACGATGCAGCGATAATCGCGGAATGTCGCGTCGCGGACCGTCGATTCGACGCATATGCTTGTCGTCGCCCCGGTGAAGATCAGCGTGTCGATGCCTCTGGCGCGCAGAACAGAGTCGAGCGAGGTTTCGAAGAAAGCGCTGAAGCGATGCTTCGAAATCACGGCGTCTCCAGGGTGGGGCGAGAGGTCCGGAACGATCGCCGTATTCCAGGTGCCGCGCACCAGGACCCGGCTTTCGCTGCCGTCCGGGGCCGCAACGGTGCGCCCGACATTCATGCGCTTGTGCTTGATCCGGTGCGGGGCGTCCTCGCTTCCGGCGTCGGAGAGGTCGGCATTGTGCTCCTGCCTTGTGTAGATGATGAACAGTCCGGCATTGCGCGCCGCCTCGAGCAAGCGCGAGATGGGCTGGACGAGACGGCCGATCGGCGCAACGTCGAGGCCGGCAAGGTCGAACATGCCGCCGCGACTGCCGAAATCCTTCTGCATGTCGATGACCATGACCGCAGTCCGGCCGGTATCGAAGCTGACTGGTTCAGGCCTCGCCTCGATGGATTGTCGCGTTCCCATGAGCACCCCTCCATTCGTATGCTGATGGCTATCTTGTCGGCATCATACCATGATTGCCGGCAGCAAGTACCCGTCAGGTGAAACCTAGAGCTCATACACATACATGACGAACTCTTCTGCTGGCCCATACCGCTCGGTGCGCGACTCATAGAGTGCCCGCGCCGCAGCATTGTCCGGCTCGGTGCCGACCCAAGCCTCCCCGCAGCCATGCTCACGTCCAATCGCGAACAAGGCGTCGAGCATTTTTCGGGCGATGCCTTGGCGCTGGAAGGCCGGCGTCACGCCGACCTCGTCGATGTAGAGTTCGCTCACCTTGTCGGGATGGCGGTGGATGACGGCGGCGCATTGGCCGACCACCACGCCGTCTGCCAATGCCACGATCATGAAATGTCCCGGCGAGGCGAGGTAGGCGGCAAGCCGGTCAGGCCGCACCGGCTCGTCGAACACGTCCTCGGCGACGTGCATCACAAGGGCGTCATCGCCCGCTTCAAGCCTTCTGATTTCGATCGTCATTGTGTAACTTCCCCAAAGTCGGCTCACAAATTTTGACGTTTACGTAAGTCCCAAACCATCTAACCGATTGAAATTCCTACGCCCAAAATAATCGTTTGAATTTCATCTCCGCCGGGGCTATTGGGTGCGGCGAAAATCCGCGGTTCCCCGCAGCATTCCGGCCTCTTCCTCGACGCCGTTTGGCGCCGTCACCGACAAGGGAAAACATCCTGACATGGCACGCAACAAGATAGCGCTCATCGGCTCTGGCATGATCGGCGGCACGCTCGCCCATATGATCGGCCTCAAGGATCTCGGCGACGTGGTGCTATTCGATATCGCCGAGGGCATTCCGCAGGGCAAGGGGCTGGATATCGCGCAATCGTCGCCGGTCGACGGCTTCGACTCCAGGCTGACCGGCGTCAATGACTATGCCGGGATCGAGGGCGCCGATGTCTGCATCGTCACCGCCGGCGTGCCGCGCAAGCCGGGCATGAGCCGCGACGACCTTCTCGGCATCAACCTCAAGGTCATGGAACAGGTCGGCGCCGGGCTGAAGAAATACGCGCCGAAGGCCTTCGTCATCTGCATCACCAACCCGCTCGACGCCATGGTCTGGGCGCTGCAGAAGTTTTCCGGCCTGCCCAAGACCCATGTCGTCGGCATGGCCGGCGTGCTGGACAGTTCACGTTTCCGCTATTTCCTGGCCGAGGAGTTCAAGGTCTCGGTCGAGGACGTCACCGCCTTCGTGCTCGGCGGCCATGGTGACTCCATGGTGCCGATGATCCGCTACTCGACGGTCGCCGGCATTCCGCTGCCCGATCTCGTCAAGATGGGCTGGACCTCGAAGGACAAGCTCGACCAGATCGTGCAGCGCACCCGCGATGGCGGCGCCGAGATCGTCGGCCTCTTGAAGACCGGCTCGGCCTATTACGCGCCGGCCGCTTCGGCGATCTCGATGGCCGAGGCCTACCTCAAGGACAAGAAGCGCGTGCTGCCGTGTGCGGCGCACCTCTCGGGCCAATATGGCGTCAAGAACACCTATGTCGGCGTTCCCGTGGTGATCGGCGCCGGTGGTGTCGAGCGCATCATCGAGATCGACCTCTCGAAGAGCGAGCAGAAGATGTTCGACAGCTCGGTGGCAGCTGTGCAGGGCCTCACTGAAGCCTGCGTCAAGATCGCCCCGCACCTCGCCTCGAAGTGATCCCCCAGCAAATCGATCTGGAGATATTGAGCCATGAACATCCATGAATATCAGGGCAAGGCGCTGCTGAAGTTTTTCGGCGCGCCGGTTGCCGAGGGCGTGCCGGTGTTCAAGGCGAGCGAGGCGGAAGCCGCCGCCAAGGCGCTGCCCGGCCCGCTCTATGTGGTGAAGAGCCAGATCCATGCCGGCGGCCGCGGCAAGGGCAAGTTCAAGGAGCTGTCGCCCGACGCCAAGGGCGGTGTGCGCCTGGCGAAGTCAGTGGCCGATGTGGTCGCCAACGCCAACGAGATGCTCGGCCACACTCTGGTCACCAAGCAGACCGGCCCGGCCGGCAAGCAGGTCAACCGCCTTTATATCGAGGACGGCGCCGACATCGAGCGCGAACTCTATCTGTCGATCCTGGTCGACCGTTCGGTCGGCCGCATCGCCTTCGTCGTCTCGACCGAGGGCGGCATGGATATCGAAGCGGTCGCCCATGACACGCCGGAAAAGATCATCACCGTCGCCGTCGATCCGGAAAAGGGCGTGACGGCAGATGACGTGAAGACGCTCAACAGCGCGCTGAAGCTCGACGGCGACGCGGCCGAGGACGGCGGCACGCTGTTCCCGCTGCTCTACAAGGCCTTCGTCGAGAAGGACATGAGCCTGCTCGAGGTCAACCCGCTGATCGTCATGAAGAACGGCCGGCTGCGCGTGCTCGACGCGAAAGTGTCGTTCGACAACAACGCGCTGTTCCGCCACCCCGACGTGATGGAATTGCGCGACACCACCGAAGAGGACGAGAAGGAGATCGAGGCGTCGAAATACGACCTTGCCTATGTCGCGCTCGACGGCAATATCGGCTGCATGGTCAACGGCGCCGGCCTTGCCATGGCGACGATGGACATCATCAAGCTCTATGGCGCCGAGCCCGCCAACTTCCTCGACGTCGGCGGCGGCGCATCGAAGGAGAAGGTGACGGCGGCGTTCAAGATCATCACCCGGGACCCGGCAGTCGAAGGCATTTTGATCAACATCTTCGGCGGCATCATGAAGTGCGACGTCATTGCCGAGGGCGTGATCGCCGCGGTCAAGGAAGTCGGGCTGAAGGTGCCGCTGGTGGTGCGGCTCGAAGGCACCAATGCCGAGCTCGGCAAGAAGATCATCAACGACAGCGGCCTCAACGTCGTCTCCGCCGACGACCTCGATGATGCTGCCAAGAAGATCGTTGCGGCGGTGAAGGGCTGAGCCTGTGCCTCCGCGCAAGATAAACCTCGTCGAGGCGGCGGACCGGACGATCACCAAGGTCTTCGATCCGCACATCGCCGGCGACGTGAATGACAGCCAGGCGAAGGTTGCCAAGTTCGGCGAGGTCTTCGACTGGCATGCGCATGACAATGAGGACGAGGCCTTCCTCGTGCTGCGCGGTCGCATCGCGATCGATTTCCGCGACGGGCCGGTCGAACTCGGCGAAGGCGACTTCATCGTCGTGCCGCGCGGCGTCGAGCACCGGCCGCGCTCGCTCACCGATGAGCCGGTGGTGCTGATGTTCGAGCCGGCGACGACTTTAAACACCGGCAATGCCAAGAGCGACTTCACCGTCGCCGATCTCAAGCGGCTCTGACCATGACCGCGCAGCGTTCCTCGATCAACGGTTTTTAAAAAAGGGCTCCAATGTCCATTCTCGTCGACAAGAACACCAAGGTGCTCGTGCAAGGCCTGACCGGCAAGACCGGCACGTTCCATACCGAGCAGGCTTTGGCCTATCACGGCACCAAGATGGTCGGTGGTATCCACCCCAAGAAGGGCGGCGAGACCTGGACCGGCGCGACGGGCGAAAGCCTGCCGATCTTCGCCAGCGTCGCCGAAGGCAAGGAAAAGACCGGCGCCAACGCCTCGGTCGTCTATGTGCCGCCGGCGGGTGCGGCCGAAGCGATCATCGAAGCGATCGAGGCGGAGATCCCGCTGATCGTCTGCATCACCGAAGGCATACCGGTGATGGACATGGTCAAGGTCAAGGCCAGGCTCGACCGTTCCACGTCGCGGCTGATCGGCCCGAACTGCCCGGGCGTGCTGACCCCCGACGAATGCAAGATCGGCATCATGCCCGGCAACATCTTCCGCAAGGGCTCGGTCGGCGTTGTTTCGCGCTCGGGAACGCTTACCTATGAGGCGGTGTTCCAGACCACCAATGTCGGCCTCGGCCAGACCACCGCCGTCGGTATCGGCGGCGATCCCGTGAAAGGCACCGAGTTCATCGACATGCTGGAGATGTTCCTCGCCGACGACGAGACCAAGTCGATCATCATGATCGGCGAGATCGGCGGCTCGGCCGAGGAAGACGCCGCGCAGTTCCTCAAGGACGAAGCCAAGCATGGCCGCAGGAAGCCGATGGCCGGCTTCATCGCCGGGCGCACGGCACCGGCCGGCCGCACCATGGGCCATGCGGGCGCGGTCATCTCCGGCGGCAAGGGCGGTGCCGAGGACAAGATCGCGGCAATGGAATCGGCAGGCATCAAGGTTTCGCCGTCGCCGGCACGGCTGGGCACGACGCTGGTCGAGGCGATCAAGGGATAAGAACGTGAGCAGTCGAGCTTTCGAATGCCGATGAGCAGGACATGGAAGATGAGAAGCGCATCATCCTATGCATACCCGGCCCTTGGGAGGGCAGGTCGGCCTTCGTGCGCGCTGTTGCAGAGGCGTCGATGCCTTCAGCCGAATATGTGGCTGCGGGGATGATCGTGATGCATGGACCGAGCAAAGCTGCGTTCGAGTTTGATTTCTGCGACCGCGACGAGGACATGACGAGAGCCTTCGCTAGCGCTGGGGTCGTCAACGAGCTCGGTAAGGATGTCATTGACAAAATCGCCTGGCATAGGAGCGTCGTCTACCTGCTTTCAACATCCCCACAAACGAAGGAAACATCGATTTCCATCGCAAAAGCGGCAGCCCATCTGATCAAGGCCGGCGGTCTTGGCGTGAAGGTCGAAACGGCCGGCAAGGCATTCTCAGCGGATCAATGGCTTGAACGGACAAGCGGTGATTTTGTTGAGATCTATGGACTGGTGGTTCTGGATTCTGTCTCGGATGGCACGACGACCTACAGCTGCGGCATGCGTAATCTGGGACTTTGGGATTCTATCGTTTCAGGCGACGAGTTTCAGTCTGCCGTCAAGCTGCTTCGCGGCTTCAACATGTATCAACTTTACGAAAGCCCCAAGCTTTTGGCCGGTCAGACGTTTGGACTGGAAACAGGCGCACCGCGATATCGTTTGAGTGTGGAGACGCAGCAGCCAGACGGGGAACACAATCTGTATACGAACCCTTTTGGCATGTGGCGGCTTAGCCGTGTGGTAGCGCATTAGGGATAGGGAGAACGGAGTAGCACTCCGCTAATAGGCAAAATGGCACGACAAGATCAAACCAACGACCAATTCTCGCTTACCTCATTCCTCTATGGCGGCAACGCCGATTACATCGACGCGTTGTATGCCGCTTATGAGGACGATCCGGAATCGGTCAACCCCGAATGGCAGGACTTCTTCGCGGCGCTGCAGGACGACGCCGCCGATGTCCGCAAGAACGCCAAGGGCGCCTCATGGGCCAGGCCGTCCTGGCCGCTGCAGGCCAATGGCGAGCTGGTGTCGGCGCTCGACGGCAATTGGGGCATCGTCGAAAAGCACCTGGAAAAGAAGGTCAAGGACAGAGCTGTCACCAACGGCATCGTCCTTTCCGACGCCGACGTGCATCAGGCAACGCGCGATTCCGTGCGCGCCATCATGATGATCCGCGCCTACCGCATGCGCGGCCATCTGCACGCCAATCTCGACCCGCTCGGCATCGCCAAGCCGCTCGAGGACTACAACGAGCTGTCGCCGGAGAATTACGGCTTCACCGCCGCCGACTACGACCGGCCGATCTTCCTCGACAATGTGCTGGGCCTCGAGTTCGGCACCATCCGGCAGATGCTGGAAATCCTGACGCGCACCTACTGCTCGACGCTCGGCGTCGAGTTCATGCACATTTCCGATCCCGAGGAGAAGGCCTGGATCCAGGCGCGCATCGAGGGCGCCGACAAGGAGATCACCTTCACTGCTCCCGGCAAGAAGGCGATCCTGCAAAAGCTGATCGAGGCGGAAGGCTTCGAGCAGTTCATCGACGTCAAGTACAAGGGTACCAAGCGTTTCGGCCTCGACGGTGGCGAGTCGCTGATCCCGGCGCTGGAGCAGATCCTCAAGCGCGGCGGCCAGCTCGGCCTCAAGGAGGTCGTGCTCGGCATGGCGCATCGCGGCCGGCTCAACGTGCTCTCCCAGGTGATGGCCAAGCCGCACCGCGCCATCTTCCACGAATTCAAGGGTGGCTCGGCGGCTCCCGACGAGGTCGAGGGTTCGGGCGACGTCAAGTACCATCTCGGCGCTTCTTCGGACCGCGAGTTCGACGGCAACAAGGTGCATCTGTCGCTGACCGCCAATCCCTCGCATCTGGAAATCGTCGATCCGGTGGTGATGGGCAAGGCGCGCGCCAAGCAGGACCAGTTCGCCGGGCGCGAGCGCGGCGAGATCGTGCCGCTGTCGGAACGCGCCAAGGTGATGCCGCTGCTGCTGCACGGCGACGCCGCCTTCGCCGGCCAGGGCGTGATTGCCGAGATCCTCGGCCTGTCGGGCCTGCGCGGTCACCGCGTCGCCGGCACGCTGCATTTCATCATCAACAACCAGATCGGCTTCACCACCAACCCGCGTTTCTCGCGCTCGTCGCCCTATCCGTCGGATGTGGCCAAGATGATCGAGGCGCCGATCTTCCACGTCAATGGCGACGACCCGGAAGCCGTGGTCCATGGCGCCAAGGTGGCGACCGAATTCCGCATGAAGTTCCACAAGCCGGTCGTGGTGGACATGTTCTGCTATCGCCGCTTCGGCCACAATGAGGGCGACGAGCCGGCCTTCACCCAGCCGATCATGTATCGCAGCATCCGCAACCACAAGACGACCGTGCAGATCTATGCCGACCGCCTGATCGCCGAAGGCCACATCACCCAGGCCGAGTATGACAAGATGAAGGCCGACTGGCGGGCGCATCTCGAATCGGAATGGGAGGTCGGCCAGAGCTACAAGCCGAACAAGGCCGACTGGCTGGACGGCGCCTGGTCGGGCCTGCGCACAGCCGACAACCAGGACGAACAGCGGCGCGGCAAGACCGCCGTGCCGGTCAAGACGCTGAAGGAACTCGGCAAGAAGCTGACCGAAGTGCCGAAGGATTTCGAGGCGCACAAGACGATCCTGCGCTTCCTCGAGAACCGCCGCCAGGCGATCGAGTCCGGCGAAGGCATCGACTGGTCGACCGCCGAGGCGCTGGCCTTCGGCGCCATCCTGCTCGACGGGAATCCGATCCGGCTGTCGGGCCAGGATTCCGAGCGCGGCACCTTCTCGCAGCGCCATTCCGTGCTCTACGACCAGCGCGACGAAACCCGCTACATCCCGCTCAACAATATTTCGGCGGCGCAGGCCGGCTACGAGGTCATCAACTCGATGCTGTCGGAAGAAGCGGTGCTCGGCTTCGAGTATGGCTACAGCCTGGCCGAGCCGAAGGCACTGACCTTGTGGGAAGCACAGTTCGGCGACTTCGCCAACGGCGCGCAAGTGGTGTTCGACCAGTTCATCTCGTCGGGCGAGCGCAAGTGGCTCAGAATGTCGGGCCTCGTCTGCCTGTTGCCGCATGGCTATGAGGGCCAGGGTCCCGAACACTCCTCGGCCCGACTCGAGCGCTTCCTGCAGCTTTGCGCCGAAGACAACATGCAGGTGGCCAACGTCACCACGCCGGCTAACTACTTCCACATCCTGCGCCGGCAATTGAAGCGCGACTTCCGCAAGCCGCTGATCCTGATGACGCCGAAGTCGCTGCTGCGCCACAAGCGGGCGGTGTCGACGCTGCCGGAGATTTCAGGCGAAAGCTCCTTCCACCGGCTGCTGTGGGACGATGCCCAGCTGCTCTCCGGCCAGGCGATCAAGCTGGTCAAGGATTCCAAGATCCGCCGTGTCGTGCTGTGCTCGGGCAAGGTCTATTACGACCTCTACGAGGAGCGCGAGAAGCGCGGCATCAACGACATCTACCTGCTGCGCGTCGAACAGCTCTATCCGTTCCCGGCCAAGGCGCTGATCACCGAACTGTCGCGCTTCCGCAGCGCGGAGATGGTCTGGTGCCAGGAGGAGCCGAAGAACATGGGCGCCTGGTCGTTCATCGACCCGTATCTCGAATGGGTGCTGGCGCATATCGACGCCAAGCATCAGCGGGTGCGCTACACCGGCCGGCCGGCTTCCGCCTCGCCGGCGACCGGACTGATGTCGAAGCATCTCAGCCAGCTCGCCGCCTTGCTCGACGACGCGCTCGGCGAATAGAACCCATTCAAGAGAACGGACAGGCACAATGGCTACCGAAATCCGCGTCCCCACACTCGGCGAATCCGTCACCGAGGCGACCATCGGCAAATGGTTCAAGAAGGTCGGCGACGCGATCGCCGCCGACGAGCCGCTGGTCGAGCTCGAGACCGACAAGGTGACGGTGGAGGTGCCGGCCGCGAGCGCGGGCACGCTTTCGGAGATCACCGCCAAGGAAGGCGAGACCGTTGGGGTCGGCGCGCTTCTGGGGACGATTTCGGCCGGGGCCGGCGCTGCCGCTCCCGCCACCAAGCCGCAAGCCGTGTCACAGGCGTCGAGCCCCGAGGCGGCGTCCACCGTCAAGCAGGCCGCGGCCGAGAGCGCCAAGATCGCCGGCGACGCCGGCGCGATCGAACAGCGCTCGATGCCGCCAGCGCCGGCCGCGGCAAAGCTGATCGCCGAGGCCAATCTTGCGGTCGACCAGATCGCGGGTTCAGGCAAGCGCGGCCAGGTGCTGAAGGGCGACGTGCTCGACGCCATCGCCAGGGGCGCGCCGTCGCAGCCGGCCGAGACGCCGAAGGCGGCACCAGTCGCCGTGCGGGCGCCGTCATCGGCCGACGACGCCTCGCGCGAGGAGCGCGTGCGCATGACCAAGCTGCGCCAGACCATCGCGCGCCGGCTGAAGGAAGCGCAGTCGACCGCCGCCATGCTGACCACCTTCAACGAGGTCGACATGAGCGCGGTGATGGCGCTGCGGACCAAATACAAGGATGTGTTCGAGAAGAAGCACGGCGTGAAGCTCGGCTTCATGGGCTTCTTCACCAAGGCGGTGACGCATGCGCTGAAGGAAATCCCGGCGGTCAACGCCGAGATCGATGGCACCGACATCATCTACAAGAACTTCGCCCATGTCGGCGTCGCCGTCGGCACGGCAAAAGGCCTCGTCGTGCCGGTCGTGCGCAACGCCGACCAGATGTCGATCGCCGAGATCGAGAAGGAGATCGGCCGGCTGGGTCTGGCGGCGCGCGACGGCAAGCTCTCGGTGGCGGATATGCAGGGCGGCACCTTCACCATCTCCAATGGCGGCGTTTACGGGTCGCTGATGTCGACGCCGATCCTGAACGCGCCGCAATCGGGCATTCTCGGCATGCACAAGATCCAGGACCGGCCGGTGGTGGTCGGCGGCCAGATCGTCATCCGGCCGATGATGTACCTGGCGCTCTCCTACGATCACCGCATCGTCGACGGCAAGGAAGCGGTGACCTTCCTCGTCCGCGTCAAGGAAAGCCTGGAAGATCCGGAACGGCTGGTGCTCGACCTCTAGAACGGGTTCAAGGCGAGCCCGGAGAAAGGATCGCGCCACCGGATGACGACCCGTTCCTTTCGTCTGCCCAGGGGATTACCGGTCGCATCGCTTGCGGCCGGTATGGCCTTGGTCGCTGCAAATGCCCATGCCGCCTGCCCGCTCGCCCTTGCCGTCTATGGCGATGCCGAAAGCGAGGCCGGGATCGATTTCAGGCCGACCATGGACTCGGCCACCGTCACCAACAGCTTCAAGATGGTGCTCGACAAGGGCGTCGTGCTGGACGGCATCGTCATGTGGACGGACGGCGTGGCGCGGCCGCATGGTTCGCTGATGTACAAATGCCCGACGGGCGATGTCACCGGCGACGAGCTTGCCGCCTGCACGGTCTGGGAAGGCGTCGTCTACAGTGCCGATGACAAGGGCAATATCGCTTTGTTGCCAGCCGAAGGCGTGGACGCGCCGAAGACGCTGATTTTTCCCGACCTCGGGCCGTCCCTGCAGATGTCGGCGGCCTATGGTGCCGATGGCTTTTCCAAGGTGCCGTGGGATGCGTTTCTGCTTAAGGGCTGCCAGGAATGAGCACGGCGCAAAAGGTTCTTCTGGTCACCGGCGGCAGCCGCGGCATCGGTGCGGCGGTGTGCCGGCTCGGCGCCGAAGCCGGCTACCGCGTTGCGGTCAACTACGCCTCCAATGAAGGCGCCGCCGGGACGCTGGTCGCCGAGATCGAGGCTGGCGGCGGCGAAGCGATCGCGGTGAGAGGCGATGTCGGCAACGAGGCCGATGTCGTCGGCATGTTCGAGGCGGTCGACCGTGCCTGGGGGCGGCTCGATGCCTTGGTCAACAATGCCGGCATCGTCGACGCCAAGGCGCGCCTCGACGAGATGAGCGGCGCGCGGCTTGAGCGCATGATGCGCATCAATGTCGTCGGCTCCTTCCTCTGCGCGCGCGAGGCTGTCAGGCGCATGTCGACCCGTCACGGCGGCAAGGGTGGCGCCATCGTCAACGTCTCGTCGGCCGCCTCGGCGCATGGCTCGCCGGGTGAGTATGTCGACTACGCCGCGTCCAAGGGCGCGATCGATACTTTCACCCTCGGGCTTGCCCGCGAAGTGGCGACGGAGGGCATCCGCGTCAATGCGGTGCGCCCGGGCATCATCGACACCGAAATCCATGCCTCCGGCGGCCAGCCCGACCGGGTGGCGCGCATCCAGGACACGCTGCCGATGAAAAGGGCGGGCACATCGGATGAAGTCGCGCGCGCAATCCTCTATCTGTTGTCGGACGCGGCGTCCTATTCGACGGGCGCGATCCTGAATGTAAGCGGCGGCCGCTGAGGGCCAGACCAAGAAGGACATCATCATGGCTTATGACGTCGTTATCATCGGATCGGGCCCGGGCGGCTATGTCTGCGCCATCAAGGCGGCGCAGCTCGGGCTGAAGACGGCTGTGGTCGAGAAGAACGCGACCTTCGGCGGCACCTGCCTCAACATTGGCTGCATCCCGTCCAAGGCGTTGCTCCATGCTTCCGAGATGTTTGCCGAGGCCGGCCATTCCTTCGATACGCTTGGCGTCGAGGTGACGCCGAAGCTCAATCTGAAGAAGATGATGGCGCACAAGGACGCCACGGTGGCGGCCAACGTCAACGGCGTCGCCTTCCTGTTCAAGAAGAACAAGATCGACAGCTTTCGCGGCACCGGCAAGGTGGTCGCGGCGGGAAAGGTGTCGGTGACTGGCGAGGACGGCAAGGTCGAGGAGATCGAGACGAAGAACATCGTCATCGCCACCGGTTCCGACGTCGCCGGCATTCCCGGCGTCAAGGTCGATATCGACGAGAAGGTGATCATCTCATCTACCGGCGCCCTGTCGCTGGCCAAAGTGCCCAGCCATCTGGTGGTGGTCGGCGGCGGCGTCATCGGGCTGGAGCTCGGCTCGGTCTGGGCCAGGCTTGGTGCCAAAGTCACCGTCGTCGAGTTCCTCGACACCATTTTGGGCGGCATGGACGGCGAGGTATCCAAGCAGTTCCAGCGCATGCTTTCCAAGCAAGGTTTCGAGTTCAAGCTCGGCGCCAAGGTCACCGGCGTCGCCAAGGCGAAGAAAGGTGCGACCGTCACCTTCGAGCCGGTCAAGGGTGGTGCGGCCGAGACGATCGAGGCCGATACGGTGCTGATCTCGACCGGGCGCCGGGCCTATTCCGACAGTCTCGGGCTGAAGGAAGCCGGCGTCGAGGTCGACGAGCGCGGGCGGGTCAAGACCGACGGCCATCTGAGGACTAACGTGCCGGGGATCTACGCCATCGGCGATGTCATCGCCGGGCCGATGCTCGCCCACAAGGCCGAGGACGAGGGCGTGGCGGTTGCCGAGACCATTGCCGGCCAGGCCGGCCATGTGAACTACGACGTGATCCCAAGTGTCGTCTACACCAGCCCGGAAATCGCTTCGGTCGGCAAGACCGAGGAGGAATTGAAGAAGGCGGGCATTGACTACAAGGCCGGTAAATTCCCGTTCACCGCCAACGGCCGGGCGCGCGCCATGCTGCACACCGACGGCTTCGTCAAGATCCTGGCCGACAAGGCAAGCGACCGCGTGCTGGGCGTCCACATCGTCGGCTTCGGCGCCGGCGAGATGATCCACGAGGCGGCGGTGCTGATGGAGTTCGGCGGCTCGTCGGAAGACCTCGCCCGCACCTGCCATGCCCATCCGACGATGTCGGAAGCGGTGAAGGAAGCGGCGCTGGCCACGTTCTTCAAGCCGATCCACATCTAGAGCCGACGGGCCGAACGCTTCCGACGAAGGGTGTGGCAGCTTGTGGCCAATCGCCCAGCATAGCCGCTTGACGGTGGCCGTTTCGATTTCATCGCCCCAAACAAAACGGCCCGCCTTTCGGCGGGCCGTTCGTCGTTGAACTCAGCAGCCTGATCAGTTGGCCGGTGCGGGCGCCGGGGCTGGCGCAGGAGCCGGTGCGGGTTCTGGCGCAGGCGCCGGGGCCGGGGCGGGAGCCGGCGCGGGTTCTGGCGCAGGCGCAGGTGCCGGAGCAGGTTCGGCGGGCTTCATCGGCTCCGGTGCGGGAGCAGGCGCCGGTGTGCTGGCGGCCGGCGGTTCGGCGGGCGCCGTGGGGTGTTCGCCGCTTCTTCCGAAAACGTAGTAGGCGACAATGGCCAGGATAATGACAACCAGGGCAATCAGCCAGCCGCTACCGCCGCCGCCCGATTTGGGCGCCGGGCCAGGAGAGGTGAAGGGGTCGTTGGGGTTCGCCATAAAAGTGTCCTCCGTGGATGAAAAGTATCAATCAACACCCATCAACGCGCAACCGTTGAACGGGTTTCATACTACGCCTTGAAAATGCCGAAAGCAGGGCAATTTTAACCCGGATTCGCTGGTTGGCATGTGTTTCCCCCGCAAATTTGGCCGCGAGCGAGCGGAAGCCAACCGCTTTGGCCTTTTTCGCTGTAAACAGGACCGATGCGTGACCGGACCGCGAATCAGGGCGAATCTCGACAAGCACCAGCCCGCGTGTGATTCGGCGTACAACCCGACCGTGCAGGTCAGTTGACGGCGGTGACGGTGTAGCCGGCCTTGCGGAAATCCTCGACCAGGCCTTGCGCGCCCGGAAGGTGCATGGCGCCGACCGCCATGAAGGCGTTGCCGCGGGCGAGGATCGGTCCGGCATGCTCAGCCATTACCTGGTTGCGGCTGGTGATCATGGTCTGATCGAAGGCCGCGTAGCCGGCCGCGTCATCGCCATCGCCTGGAAGGATCGCGCGGAACAGCGGCCAGAACATGCCGGTGTCGCCGCGCTGGTAGAGCACGATCATGGTTTCGTTGACGTCGTTTATCTTGTCGCCGAGCTTCAGGGTGTCGACCAGCCCTTTCATGTGAAAGGCGAGCGGCAGCGAAGCCATGGCGCGCAACTGGTCGGCGACCGTTTCCAGACCTTCGACGGCCTTGCCTGAAGCCATGGCATCCTGCGCGAGCTTGACGTCGAGCACCGGTGTGCCGCCGGCCTGGCGGGCGACCTCGCAGACCGGGAGCGCCACCATGGCCGACAGCAGCCACGGCTTCATCTTGGCGACGCTGCCCGGCGGGATGCCGCGCGCGTCGAGCGCCTTGTTCACCGCCGCGGCGTCGTCCGGCGACAGCAGCGACGACAGCGTCGTGTGGTCGGTGAACATCATCAGGTCCGGCTCTTTGAGCATGGCCGCCATCATCTTCTGCTTGTCGAGCACTTCCGTGGTCTCGATGATGATGGTGTCGGCGGCGTCATAGGCCGTTTGCGCGGCGGGCGGCACCGTGGTGACGCGCGGGTCAGTCATATGCATGGTGCCGAACAGGAAGGATGGCTTCTCGCCGGCCTTTTCCAGTTTCCACAACAAGCCCTTGCCGTTCGGGGTCGCGGCCGCCTCCGTCTCGATCTTGCGGTAGCTGTCCGGGTTGTCCTTCTGCAAGGCCGACAGCATGTCGGCGCCGCTGCAGGCTGGCGTCTGCGCATGCGCCCTGCCGGCGGCAAGCAGCGCGACGATCAGGAAAGACAGGAAAAACAAGACGTTGAGCGCAACAAGCAGCTTGAGCGACACAATGGCCGCTCGGTCAGCGATGGCGATGACGCGTTTCATGGCCTGCGTCTTAAGGGAAAAAAGCGGCAAAACCGTTAATCGGCGCCGCAAATTTGAAGGGTTCACGCCCGCGGATGCGCGGAGTCGTAGATTTCGAGCAGCCTTGCCGTGTCGACGCCGGTGTAGATCTGAGTGGTCGACAGGCTGGCATGGCCGAGCAGTTCCTGGATGGTTCTGAGGTCGCCGCCACGTCCCAGCAGATGCGTGGCGAAGGAATGGCGCAAGGCATGCGGCGTCGCCGTATCGGGCAGGTTGAGCGCCGAGCGCAGTTTTGCCATCTCGCGCTGGACGATGGCCGGATTGAGCGGACCGCCGCGCGCGCCGCGAAACAGCAGGCCCTTCGGGTCGATATGATAGGGGCAGAGCTTGCGGTATTCGGCAACTGCCCTCAATGCCACCGGCAGCACCGGCACCAGCCGCGTCTTGCCGCCCTTGCCGGTGATGCGCAGCACGGTGTCGCCCTCCGACGACAGGTCGGCGCCGCTGAGGCCGAGCGCCTCGGAAATGCGCAGACCCGAACCGTAGAGCAGCGTCAGCACGGCGGCGTTGCGGGCGGCAATCCATGGCTCTTCGGCCAGCTGGCCCTCCACCGACACGACATGTTTTGCGTCGCTGGCGGTCAGTGGCTTGGGCAGCGACTTTGGTTGGCGCGGCGCGCGCAGCGCTGCCGCACCCGCCGCATTGGCGAGACCGCGACGCTCGAGGAAGCGCAGCAGCGAGCGGATGCCGGCCAGCCCCCGGCCGAGCGTGCGGGCGCCGGCGCCGGCGTTGCGGCGGGCGGCGAGAAAGCCGCGCAGGTCTGCCGGGCGCAGATCGGCGATATCCGAAATGCCGGGCGGGCCGCCGCAATGTCCGGTCAGGAAATGCAGGAACTGGCGCGTGTCGCGCTCATAGGCTTCGACTGTCTCAGGCGACAGTCGGCGCTCGCGCGCCAGCATCTTCAGCCAGCTTTCGCGCGCCGCGTGAAGGTCGGGTTTCGCCGGGATGAGGAATTCCTGCATAGCGTTCTTCCAGTTCCCGGGCATTTTCGGCCGGCCGGGTTAGGAAGCGGTGAAGAGCCCGTCATTGAAATGACAACCGGCTAGGGCTAGAGCAAGGCAAAGGACCTTTCGCCATGAGCAAGCCCCAGAACCCCGTCCAGATGGCCGTGATCGGCGCCGCGCATGGCATCAAGGGCGAACTGCGCGTGAAGACGTTTACCGGTGAGCCGCTGGCGCTGGCCGACTACGGGCCGCTCTATGCCAGGGACGGCCGCGCCTTCCAGATCATCGACATCAGGCCGGCCAACACCGTGGTCGTGGTGCGGTTCAAGGGCATCAGCGACCGCAATGCCGCCGAGGCGCTCGCCGGCACCGAACTGTTCGTCGACCGCTCGATGCTGCCCGACGATGGCGAGGAGGATGAGTTCTACCATGCCGACCTCGTCGGGCTGGCGGTCAGGGACGACACCGGCGCCGAGATCGGCAAGGTCGTGGCCGTGCACAATTTCGGCGGCGGCGACATCCTCGACGTGACGCTTGGCGGCCGCAAGGGCGTGCTGATCCCGTTTACCCAAGCCGCCGTTCCGCAAGTGTCGATCGCCGAAGGGTTTGTTCGCGTCGATCCGGCAGCCGCCGGCCTGGTCGAAGACGAAGAGGGCGAGGCGCCCGGCCGCGACGGTTTCGACCCGAAGGGCCGACCGCGCGGACCGAGGGACGCCGGGGGCAACCGGTGAGCTTTGCTGCTTCGGTATTGACGCTCTATCCCGAGATGTTTCCGGGCGCGCTCGGCCTGTCGCTGGCCGGACGGGCGCTGGAGGCCGGCACATGGTCGCTGGAAGCGATCCAAATCCGCGACTTCGCCACCGACAAGCACCGCACCGTCGACGACACGCCGGCCGGCGGCGGCGCCGGCATGGTGATGCGCGCCGACGTGCTGGCCAGGGCGATCGACCATGCTTCACCGCCGGGCGATGCGCGTCCAAGACTGCTGATGAGCCCGCGTGGAAAACCGCTGACGCAGGCCCGCGTGCGCGAACTGGCGGCGGGGCCGGGCGCGGTCATCCTCTGCGGCCGCTTCGAAGGCGTCGACCAGCGGCTGATCGAGGCGCGCGGGCTGGAAGAGATTTCGGTCGGCGACTTCATTCTGTCCGGCGGCGAGCCGGCAGCACTCGTGCTGCTCGACGCCGTGGTGCGGCTTTTGCCCGGCGTCATGGGCAATGCGGTGTCGGGCGAGGAAGAAAGTTTTGAGAACGGCCTGCTCGAACATCCACACTACACGCGGCCGCAGGAATTCGAGGGCCGACAGATCCCCGAGGTGCTGATTTCGGGCAACCACAAGAAGATCGCCGCGTGGCGGCGCGTCGAGGCCGAAAAGCTGACGAAAGAGCGGCGGCCTGATCTCTTTGCCGCTCAGCCCTTGGCGAAATAGTAGAAGGCGAGAAAGAGGCCGACGGCGACGACGAAGCCGCGCACGACATTCTGCGGCACGCGCTTGGCGATCCAGACCCCGGCATAGCCGCCCAGCGCACCGCCCGGGATCATGACGATCGCCTGTGGCCAGGCGACGACGCCACCCGAGACGAAGACCAGGATGGCGATGGCGGCGATGACCACGGCCAGCATGTTTTTCAGCGCGTTCAGCCGATGGTAGTCGCCGCTCTGGGTGAGCCCCAGTGTCGCCAGCATCATCACGCCCATGCCGGCGCCGAAGAAGCCGCCATAGATAGAGGTCAGGAACTGCGCCAGCGAGCCGACGAGGGAGCCGACCGACGCTTCATGATCCGGCTTCGGCGCCGGCTTCAGCCATGGCCCGGCGGCGAACAGAGCGGTCGCGGCGAGCAGCAGCCAGGGGACCATGGCGCGAAACGACGGATTGTCCAGCGCGAGCAGGATGAGCGCGCCAGTGAGCGCGCCGGCCGCCGAGAGCAGGCAGAGCAGCAGCGCGCCTCGCCAGAAATGTTTGATGTCGGCCCAGTAAGCGAGCGTCGAGGTTATATAGCCGGGGAACTGCGTCACCGAGGAGGTGGCGTTGGCGACGATCGGCGGCAGGCCGACCAGCGTCATGGCGCCGAAGGTGATGAATGTGCCGCCGCCGGCGACCGCGTTGGCGGCGCCGGACAGAAAGCCCGCCGCAAAGAGCAGGACAGCGTCGAAAACAGACATGAGGATGGCGCCGGGACTTGTGTTTTGCCCGGATTAGGAAGCTTGAGCAGTGGGCGCAACCCCGCCCGGGACAATTGCGTGATGGCATGCGCGCAAAAAAGACAGGGCCAAGGCGTGACAAAGCGTCGAAATAGCTGTATGTGCCCGCCCGAACCGGAAGAACAATCTGCCAAGCGCGATCTTCTGGCCCGTCAACAATGACGGTGTAGTCGCCCCTGCCCGATGTTTCCAACAAAGGGCATAGCCGAGCGGTCAATGGAACTGCAAGGCGAGTGTCGGACGCTCTGACTGTCGGAAGAACAAGAAGTGGATTTTTACAGATGGATATTCTCCGTCAGCTCGAGGCCGAACAGGCCGCCAAGATCGAAGCCAAGCGCAAGCTTCCCGAATTCCAGCCCGGCGACACCGTGCGTGTCCAGGTCCGCGTGACCGAAGGCACCCGCACCCGCGTCCAGGCCTATGAGGGCGTCGTTATCGCCCGCTCCGGCGCCGGCTTCCAGGAAAACTTCACCGTCCGCAAGATCTCCTACGGCGAAGGCGTGGAGCGCGTGTTCCCGGTCTATTCGCCGATGGTCGAGGGCGTCGAGATCGTGCGCCGCGGCAAGGTGCGTCGCGCCAAGCTCTATTACCTGCGTGACCGTCGCGGCAAGTCGGCCCGTATTTCGGAAAACACCGGCGTGCGCGCCCGCAAGCTGAACGACGGAGAGCGCGATGCGCTGAACGCCGAGAAGGCGCGCATCGAGGCCGAGAAGGTGGCCGCCGCCCAGGCGCTGGCCGCCGAGAAGGCCGCCCAGGAAGCGGCTGAGAAGAAGGCCGCCGAAGAGGCCGCCAAGGCCGCGGAAGCGGCTACCGCCGAATAAGTATAAGTTTTTCGAGACGCATGCTTCGGAAAGGCGGCTTCGGCCGCCTTTTTTCGTTTTGCAGGCAGGCAGAGCCCATCCCGATGGGACCGGCTTGCTCTCCAGGCGGAAAATCTGCCCCAGCTTTGGTTGACTCCAATTGTCTTGTACACTAAACAATCGTGCACAAATCAATTGGAGAAACGAAATGCCTGCACTCTACTCCACCGAAGCCCGCGCCGTCGGCGGCCGCGCCGGCCATGTCCGGACCAATGATGGGCTGCTCAGCGTCGACCTTGCCATGCCGAAGGAACTGGGCGGCAAGGGTGGCGCCACCAATCCGGAGCAGCTGTTTGCTGCCGGCTATGCGGCGTGCTTCGAAAGCGCCATGCGCTTCATCGCCGGCAAGCAGAAGCTGTCACTCGAGGATGCTGCGGTGACGGCCAAAGTCAGCCTGCACCCCAATGGCCAGGGCGGTTTCGCGCTTGGCGTTTCGCTGTCGGCGGAGACGAAAGGTCTTGATCAGGCGGCCACGGAAGCGCTTGTATCGGCGGCGCACCAGATCTGCCCCTATTCCAACGCCATCAAGGGCAATGTCGAGGTGACGCTTTCGGCAGTGGCGCTTCCGGCAAAGGCAGCATGACGACAAAGACCACAGAGAGTGCCTGCGACGTCCCGGCGGCTGCCGCCGGGACTTTTCCGGTTCCGCGACTCGACCAGCAGCTATGCTTCGCGCTCTATTCGGCGAGCGGGCTGATGACGAAGCTCTATCGGCCGCTGCTCGATCCGCTCGGGCTCACCTATCCGCAATATCTGGCGATGCTGGCGCTGTGGGAGCACGCGCCGAGCACAGTGGGCGCGCTTGGCGCGGCGCTGGGCCTGGATTCCGCGACGCTGACCCCGCTGCTCAAGCGACTGGAAGCAGGTGGTCTCGTCACGCGCCGGCGCGACGCGGCGGACGAGCGCCGCGTGCTGGTCGAGCCGACCGCCAAGGGCCAGGCGCTGCGTGGGCGGATGAAGGAGGTGTCCTCCGGGCTTGCCTGCAGCATGCCGCTGGAGCCTGGCGAGCTGAAAGCCTTGCACCAGACGGTCACCCGCTTGGTCGCTCGGTTGCGGAACGCTACCGAGAATGCGGCGGATCGCGACTGATCCCCACCGCGACACGATCGTTCCGGAATCCGCCGATTGAAGGCATGGGAATCCGCTATCGCGCCAAGCGGTGCAGCGGATCGGCTTGCAAGGCGCTTGCGGAAAGCTAAAGTCGGCGCCGGATTTTCCTGCAGGCCCCGGACGGATCGGGGCGCTTCACGTTCCGGGAGTGTGTCATGACCAAATCGAAACTGCTGCTCGCCGGCCTGCTGGCTTGCCTTCTCGCGCCCGTCGCCGCATGGGCGCAAGCGCTGCCCGACCTCGGCGGTAAGAAGGTGGTGGTGGTGACCGAAAACGCCTATCCGCCGCTGCAGTTCATCGATTCCAAGACCGGCAAGCAAATCGGCTGGGAATATGACGCGATGGACGAGATCGCTAAGCGGCTGAATTTCAAGGTCGAGTATCAGAACACTTCCTGGGACGCGATGATCCAGGCGGTTTCCGACAACCAGTACAACATCGGCATGACCGGCATTACCATCAAGGACGACCGCAAGGAGAAGGTCGACTTCTCCGACCCCTATATGCGCTCGGAACAGTTCATGCTGGTGCGCGGCGATGAAAGCCGCTTCACCGACGCCAAGACCTTCGGCGCCTTCAAGGACGGGCTGATCGGCGCGCAGGCCGGCACGACGCCGTTCTACACCGCCGTCTACAGCGTGCTCGACGGCAATGAGCAGAACCCAAGGATAAAACTGTTCGAGACGTTCGGCGCCACGGTGCAGGCGCTGAAGTCCGGCGACGTCGACGTGGTGCTCACTGACGGCACCGCCGGCAAGGGCTATGTCGATGCCTCCGAAGGTAAGCTGAAGCTGATCGGCGGGCCGCTCGGCACCGAGGACTTTGGCTTCATCTTCCCGAAGGGGTCGGATCTGGTGAAGCCGGTCAACGCGGCGATTGCCGCGCTGAAGGCGGATGGCACGCTGGATGCGCTGAACAAGAAGTGGTTTCTTGATTACAAGATGGGGCAGTGAGCTCGTCTTGCCGCGAGTGATGCGCGATGGGTGCGGGCGGAAATCCGCGAGGACTTCGTTTCTTCACTCTGTCACCGGCATCGCCTGATGGCAACGCCCGCATCTTCCACCCCCAAATCCGAGTTCCCCTGGTGGCTGGCCGTAGCCGCGGCGCTCGCGCTTGCGGCCGCCATCTTCATCGCCGCGAGCGACCTCTACGCCCAGGTCTTTGCCACCGTCTCAAAGGGCATCGGCATCACCGTCTTCGTCACAGTGGTCGCCTTCGCGCTGGCCTCGGCCATCGGGCTCGGCATCGCGCTGATGGGATTGTCCGGCTCGCGTGTGCTGCGCCAGGTCGCGCGCTTCTATGTCGAGATCATCCGCGGCGTGCCGATCCTGGTGCTACTGTTCTGGATCGCCTTCGCCGGCGCGCCGGCCTTCGTCGCGGCGTGGAACGCTGTGACCGCACCGTTGCAGAATGCCGGTCTCCTCGGCGAGCTTTTGGTGCGCGACGTGTCGCTGCTCTGGCGCGCCATCATGGCGCTGACCATCGGCTATTCGGCCTTCATCTCCGAGGTTTTCCGCGCCGGCATCCAGGCGGTCGAGAAGGGCCAGATCGAGGCGGCCAAGGCGCTCGGGCTGACGCGTGCGCAGCGCTTCCGGCTGATCGTCTTCCCGCAGGCGATCCGCACCATCCTGCCGCCGCTCGGCAACGACTTCGTCGCGATGGTCAAGGATTCCTCGCTGGTCTCGGTGCTCGGCGTCGCCGACATCACCCAGATGGGCAAGGTCTATGCCGCCGGCTCGTTCCGCTTCTTCGAGACCTACTCGATCGTCGCCTACATCTATCTCATCCTGACGGTCGGCCTGTCGCTGGCCTTGCGGGCGCTGGAGAAGCGGCTGCGAAAACAGCACGGGGAATAGAAGTCCGGCAAAGACGGCGCTACGATTGCAAAATGCGAGCCGTTCCGGAGAACCCCATGATCGTCGACAAGGCCAATGCGGCGCTGGATTCCGTCTATGCGGCCGATACGCCGGAAGCGCTCGCCAAGGCCTATGCGGCATGGGCCGCGACCTATGACAGCGAGACCGCCTCGCTCGGCTATCTGCTGCCGTTCCTGATCACCGCCTGGGTGGCGCGTCATGTGCCATTGGGCGAAGGGCCACTCCTCGACGCCGGGTGCGGCACCGGCCTGTCCGGGCCTTCGCTGAAGGCGCTGGGCTATCATGACATTGCCGGGCTCGACCTGTCCGACGACATGCTGAAGATCGCCGGCAGCCGCAATGCTTACAGCGAGTTGAAGAAGGCGATGCTCGGCGGTCCGCTGCCCTGGCCGGACGGGCATTTCCGCGTCTTCTTCTCGACTGGCGTGTTCACCATCGGCCATGCGCCGGCCTCCGGCCTGCATGAACTGGTGCGCATCACGAAAAAGGGCGGCCACGCCATCTTCACCGTCCGCGACCAGGTTTTTGCGAGCGGCGGGTTCCAGGCGGTGTTTGATGAGTTGGAACAGGCGAAGAAATGGCGGCCGGTCGAGGAAAGCCCGTGGTTCCGCTGCTATGCGATCGGCGATCCGGAGGCGCTGGTGAAGACGTTCGTGTTCGAGGTGGTTTGAGCGGGGCGCATCTTTCCTTCTCCCACAACAAGGAGAAGGCAGAGCCGCGCCAGGCAACCGCAATTGCCGAAAAGCCAAAACGTTGGTATGAGCAGCGCCATGGAAGAGCTTTTTGGCGATCCGGCCTACAAGGGTTTCGTGCTGCAGGACAGAAAACGCCTGCCGTCGCGATTTTCCGCGCGCGTCTGCGGCGCGCTGACCAGCCGACTTAGCTAGGCCGAACTCACCAAGCCGATTTCGCCGGGCCGGATGGCTTCCGGCGCTTACCTCTTCCCCATTTTCATATCGACGGATTTACGCACATGAGCGCACCGCGCACCCTCTACGACAAGATCTTCGACGACCATGTCGTCGATCGCCAGGACGACGGCACCTGTCTGCTCTACATCGACCGTCACCTCGTCCATGAAGTGACCAGCCCGCAGGCCTTCGAAGGCCTGCGCATGACCGGCCGCAAAGTCCGGCATCCGGAAAAGACGCTGGCCGTCGTCGACCACAATGTGTCGACCTCGCCGGAGCGCAAGTTCGGCATCAAGAACGAGGAAAGCCGCATCCAGGTCGAGGCGCTGGCCAGGAACGCCAAGGATTTCGGCATCGAATATTATTCCGAGAACGATATCCGCCAGGGCATCGTCCACATCATCGGACCGGAGCAGGGTTTTACGCTGCCCGGCATGACAATCGTCTGCGGTGACAGCCACACCTCCACGCATGGCGCCTTCGGCGCGCTGGCGCATGGCATCGGCACCTCCGAGGTCGAGCATGTGCTGGCGACGCAGACACTGATCCAGCGCAAGGCCAAGAACATGCTGGTGCGCGTCGACGGCGTGCTGCCGGAAGGCGTCACCGCCAAGGACATCATCCTCGCCATCATCGGCGAGATCGGCACCGCCGGCGGCACCGGCTATGTCATCGAATATGCCGGCGCGGCGATCCGCGCGCTGTCGATGGAAGGCCGCATGACGATCTGCAACATGTCGATCGAGGGCGGCGCTCGCGCCGGCCTGATCGCGCCCGACGAGACGACCTTCGCCTACGTCAAGGACAAGCCTCGCGCGCCCAAGGGCGCCGCCTGGGATGCGGCCCTTGCCTATTGGCAGACGCTGCAGTCCGACGAAGGCGCGCATTTCGACAAGGTGATCGTGCTCGACGCGGCGAAACTGCCGCCGATCGTCTCCTGGGGCTCCTCGCCCGAGGACGTCGTCTCGGTGCAGGGCATCGTGCCGAACCCGGAAGATATCATCGATGAGAACAAGCGCACCTCGAAGCTGCGCGCGCTCGATTATATGGGGCTGACGCCGGGCACCAAGATCACCGACATCGCGCTCGACCGCGTCTTCATCGGCTCCTGCACCAACGGCCGCATCGAGGATCTGCGCGCCGCCGCCAAGGTCGTCGAAGGCAAGACCGTCAATGCGCGCGTCAATGCCATGATCGTGCCGGGCTCCGGCCTGGTCAAGGAGCAGGCGGAGGCCGAGGGTCTGGACAAGATCTTCCTCGCCGCCGGTTTCGATTGGCGCGAGCCGGGCTGCTCGATGTGCCTGGCCATGAACGACGACCGACTGAAGCCGCATGAGCGCTGCGCCTCGACCTCGAACCGCAATTTCGAGGGACGGCAGGGCTTCAAGGGCCGCACCCATCTGGTGTCGCCGGCGATGGCGGCGGCGGCGGCGATCGCCGGCCATTTCGTCGACATCCGCGACTGGAAATAGGTCCGAGCCTCAGCAATCCGTTGCGAACCCATGCCAGACCCCGAGACCGCGATGCGGCTCTGGGTTTTGCTTTGAAGAATCGCGCCGGCGGCCCGCCGATAGGAGACGATCCCGGCATATTTCCGGCGACGTTTAACTGCTTGTTTGGGCTTAGGGTCTAACGTTTTCCCCGGCGTAAGCGAGGGGAAGTCACGGTCCTTTGGACACAGGCCTATTCATAGCGCTGCTCAATCCGACGATAGCGCTGGCGCTCGGCGCTGCGTTCCTCGTGCTGTGGTTCCATCAGCGCCACCGTCCGTATCTGGCCGTGCTGGCTCTCAGCTATGCCTTCTGTCCGGCGGGTTTCCTGCTGCAGTATTTCACGCTGCCGATCGGCATGGCGCCGACCAAGCTCCTGTCCAACATATGCTTCACCATTGCCGCCTGCTGCCTGGCCGGGGCGATCGTGGCGCGCTACGGGCGGCGCGTGCCCTATGTCGGGATCGGCATTCTGGCGGGCGGCGGCCTGTCGGCGTTGTGCTGGTTCCTGTTCGTCCAGCCCGACCTGACATGGCGGATCCTGGCGATGAATTTCGGTTTCGGCGGCCTCAGCCTGCTGGTCGCGGCGGAACTGCGCACCGTGCGCAGAAATGGCCCGACGGAGATGATCCTGTTCGTGCTGGCGCTGCTTTCCGGGCTCAATTTCATCGGCCGTACCCTCGCCATCGTCGTCGTGCAGGGCCCCTTCACGACCTATGACGGATTCTATTCCTCGTCCTACTGGACGACGGCGCTGCTGTCGCAGGCGCTGTTGTCGCTGTTGATCGCGCTCTCGCTGTTTACCGCAGCCGCGCTCGACGTGATGAAGGCGCTGAAGGCCGAGACCTACACCGATCCGCTGTCCGGCCTGCTCAACCGACGCGGCTTCGAGGAACGGGCAACTCTGCTTTTGCGGCAGTGCGCCTCGGCCAGGCTCCCGGTTGCGCTGGTGCTGGCCGACCTCGATCACTTCAAGGCGCTCAACGACCAGCACGGGCATGCGGCGGGCGACAGGGTCATCGCCGATTTCGCCGCCAAGCTGAGCTTCGCCACCGGCACGCGGGGTGCTGCCGGCCGCATTGGCGGCGAGGAGTTCGCCGTGCTCCTACCGCTGTGCGACCTGGCTTCGGCGCGCCTGTTCGCCGAGGCGATCCGCTCACTCTATTCGTCCGGCGGCGTCACCACCCTGCCGCCGGGTGTCAGGGTGACGGCAAGCTTCGGCGTCGCCGCCCGTACCGGCGATGAAGGGCTGGCGCCACTGATGCAGCGCGCCGACGAGGCGCTCTACAAGGCCAAGAAGAACGGCCGCGACAGCGTGCGCCTGTCCTTTGAGCGGGCGGAAACCGTCTTCGTTCCGGAGAACGCCAGCTTCGGGTAAGTTGAGGCACCTGCCAAAGCGATCCTGTTAACGTCTTTTTCGCCCGTCGATGGTTTGCTGTCCTGCGGGGTAAGAAGAACCATGGGCAGCGCCGAATTCATTCTGATTATCAATCTGTTCGTCGCCGGGCTGCTGGCGGCGGCCTTCATGATGATCGCCATCCACGACGTGGGCCGCGTGTCGGCGCGCTGGCTGGCGTTCGGCTACATGCTGGGCATGGCCTATTTCGCCATCGAATTCAGCATCCCGGCCTTCGACAATGCCCGGCCGGTGGTTGTCACGGCCTTTGCCGTGTTCCTCGGCGCCACCATCGCCTTCAATGGCGGGCTGGCCCATAAATACGGTGTGACGCCGCCCTGGCCGCCGATGCTGGCCTTCCTGGCCGTCGCTTCGGTTGCGGTGTGGTTCGTGCAGGATCTGCCGCGCCATTCGCTCACCCGCATGATGGCCTACCAGCTTCCCTACGCCGCCATGCAGTTCGCGGCCCTCGGCATCGTCTGGTCGTCCAGGCAAAGGCGCGGGCGGCTCGATGTCCTGCTGATGGCCGTTCTGGCCGCCAGTGCCGTGCAATTCGCCTCGAAGCCGTTCATTGCGCATGCGCTGGGTGGCTGGGGCGCCAATCCGCAGGCCTATGGGCAGACCGTCTACGCGTTGGTGTCGCAATCGCTCGGCACGGTGTTCGGCTTCGCGCTGGCGCTGCTGGCGCTGGCCATCCTGGTGCGCGACGTGCTGGCCGAAGCGACGTCGAAGTCGGAGACGGACACGCTGTCGCGGCTGCTCAACCGCGGCGGCTTCGAGCGCCATGCCGAGATCGCGCTGAAGGACGCGGTGCGCCAGGGCGTTCCGGTGGCGCTGGTGATCGCCGATCTCGATCATTTCAAGAGCATCAACGACAGTTTTGGCCACGCCTCCGGCGACCGCGTCATCGAGACGTTTGCCGGCTTCCTGCGCGAGGCAGCGGCCGAGCATCACGTCGCCGGCCGCATCGGCGGCGAGGAGTTCGCCATCATCCTGCCGGGCACCAACCTCGCGGCCGCGCGCCTGTTCGCCGAAGGCGCGCGCAGCGCTTTCGGCGCGCTGCCCATCGACAGCCTGCCAGTCGAACATCGCTGCACCGCCAGCTTCGGCGTCGCCGAGCTTCATGCGGGCGAAGATTTTTCCGATCTGCTACGGCGCGCCGACGAGGCGCTGTATCAGGCAAAGGGCAGCGGCCGCGACTGCGTGCGCGTCTCGGCCGGGCCGGTCGCGCGGCAAGACCGCGCGATGCCCAAGGTCAGCGGCAGGGGCTGAGGTTCGGCATCTCGCCGTCGGAAAGGCCGTACATATAGGAGCGGCCTTTCACGAAGACCGGCGGCTGGTAGCAGCCGTGGCCCGAGACATCGTCCGATTCGTTTTCATAGATCACGTCGGGCTGGTCGGCGCCGGTGTAGTCGGACAATTCCTTGGCCAGCTTTCCCTCGCCGACGATGATGCGCTTGTAGCCGGCGGCGCTGTCGATGACGAGATTGCCGAAGGAATCGGCATAGACGCGATCATGGTGTCTCAGCCCGGCACTGGCCGGAGCCGTAAAGCCGACGGCCAGCGCCGCCAGCGTGAGCGCCGCGAGGCGCAGTCTGCCCGAATTCGAACGCATGGCGTCCTCCGTGATCTTCGACCTTTTGGTCTGGAGCCTGTTCGAATCAGAAATTAACCTTTTCTTAACCTTTGTTAATAGCTAGGCGGCTTCGGCGGCAGGATCTTGATGAACATGGTTAATATCCCGCCGCCGGTAGCCATCTTTCGGCCATGCTTGCCCGCACCATCGCACAGCGCCGCACGGTGGGTTGACATAGAGCGAGCTTGATCTTGGCAAGACATCGCGGCTAGCTTGCCGCGCGGGAGGACAGCATATGGCGTTTCGCCGGACATTTCGGGTGGCGCCGTTGGTTTTGCTGCTCTTGGCCGTAGCGGCCTGCGTGCCGCAAAACAGCGCGCCGAAGGCTGGAAATGCCGTCGCCCCCACTGCCACCGACCTGACGGCGCCGCAGCCGCGCACCGCGACCTACAACTGCGCCGACGGCGGCAGGATGACCATCGAGAACCACGGCACGTCGCTGCGCGTGCTCGGTCCCGACGGCACGAGCGAGGATCTGCCGGCTTCGCCCGCCAACCAGAACAGCCGCTTCGGCATCGCACATGACGCAATCGTGATCGACGGTCGCGACGCGCTGGTGATGAAGGGCGGAAAGACGCCGCTGACATGCACACGGTAATGCGGTGCTACCGGCATACCGCACTGCAGCGAACGTTGCGCCGGCTTCGAGACGGTGCCCTAATCGATTGAAGCAAAAGACTGCCAATTTGTCAGACTAAATGACGTTTCCAAAACGATTTTCTGGCTTTGACGCGGTGCAAAAAGAGCATTAGAAACCGGCTGTCCGAAGTCGCATCCGGAAGCGGCGATGCCGCTTTTCCGCCTGGGGCTTGAGCGACGTCGAACTGGGGGAGCCATGAGCAAATCACCAGCCACCCGCGCAACTGCCAGACGTGAACGGCCGCTTTCGCCACACCTGACCGTATACCGGCCGCCGATCACCATGACGATGTCGATCATCCATCGCATCACCGGCGGCGCCCTCTATTTCGGCACACTGCTGGTGGCGCTCTGGCTGATGGCTGCGGCGAGTACCGAGGCCACCTTCGATTTCGTCAACTGGGCCTTCGGCTCGTGGCTGGGGCGGCTGGTGCTGTTCGGCTACACCTGGGCCTTGATGCACCACATGCTGGGCGGCGTGCGCCACCTGGTCTGGGACACCGGCGTCGGGCTCGAGAAGCACACCGCCTCGAAGATTGCCTGGGCGACGCTCGCCGGCTCGATCGCGCTGACGCTGCTTATCTGGATCGCCGGCTACATGGCGCGGGGAGCCTGACCATGAGCGGCAAGAATACCGATATGCGCACGCCGCTGGCCAAGGTCCGTGGCCTTGGCTCGGCCCGCGAGGGTACCGAGCACTTCTGGCGCCAGCGCCTTACCGCAATCGCCAACATCCCGCTGACGCTGTTCTTCGTCGGCTTCCTGATCGCGCTCAACGGCGCCGGCTATGCCGAGGTGCGGGCAGCGCTCGCCAATCCGTTCGTGGCGCTGATCCTGGCGCTGGTGCTGATCTCCGGGCTCTACCATATGCGGCTCGGCATGCAGGTCATCATCGAGGATTACGTGCATGGCGAGGGCATGAAGCTGGCGCTGATCGCACTCAACACTTTCTTTTCCATAGCGGTCGGCGTCGCCTCGCTCTTCGCCCTGCTCAAACTGGCATTCGGAGGCTGAATTTGGCCAAGGACGCAAAAGCCGCCAGCACGGCTCCCGCCTACACCTATGTCGACCACAAGTTCGACGTGGTGGTCGTCGGCGCCGGCGGTGCTGGCCTGCGCGCCACGCTCGGCATGGCCGAGCAGGGACTGCGCACCGCCTGCATCACCAAGGTGTTCCCGACCCGCTCGCACACGGTGGCGGCGCAAGGCGGCATCGCCGCATCGCTCGCCAACATGGGCCCCGACAACTGGCAATGGCATCTCTTCGACACGGTCAAGGGTTCGGACTGGCTGGGCGACATCGACGCGCAGGAATACATGGTCCGGCAGGCGCCGGCCGCCGTCTACGAGCTTGAACATTACGGCGTGCCGTTCTCGCGTACCGAAGAGGGCAAGATCTATCAGCGGCCGTTCGGCGGCATGATGATGAATTTCGGCGAAGGCCCGCCGGTGCAGCGCACTTGTGCCGCCGCCGATCGCACCGGCCACGCCATGCTGCACACGCTCTACGGCCAGTCGCTGAAGCACAATGCGCAGTTTTTCATCGAATATTTCGCACTCGACCTGATCATGGAGCCGGACGGTACCTGCACCGGCGTCGTTGCCTGGAACCTCGACGACGGCACGATCCACCGCTTCTCGGCGAAGATGGTGGTTCTGGCCACCGGAGGCTATGGCCGCGCCTATTTCTCCGCCACTTCGGCGCATACCTGCACGGGCGATGGCGGTGGCATGGCCGCACGTGCGGGCCTGCCATTGCAGGACATGGAATTCGTGCAGTTCCACCCGACCGGCATCTATGGCGCCGGCTGCCTGATCACAGAGGGCGCGCGCGGCGAGGGCGGCTATCTCGTCAATTCCGAGGGCGAGCGCTTCATGGAGCGCTACGCGCCGTCGGCCAAGGATCTTGCCTCGCGCGACGTGGTCTCGCGCTGCATGACGCTGGAGATCCGCGAGGGGCGCGGCGTTGGCCCGAAGAAGGACCACATCTTCCTGCATCTCGACCATCTCGATCCGGCCGTTTTGCACGAAAGGCTCCCGGGTATTTCGGAGTCGGCGAAAATCTTCGCCGGCGTCGATCTGACCAAGGAGCCG
Organism: Mesorhizobium sp. LjNodule214; assembly: GCF_964252735.1. Lineage (NCBI taxonomy): Bacteria > Pseudomonadati > Pseudomonadota > Alphaproteobacteria > Hyphomicrobiales > Phyllobacteriaceae > Mesorhizobium > Mesorhizobium sp. LjNodule214. The sequence continues at coordinate 545,145 of NZ_CAXUPE020000001.1, read as the reverse complement.
ATCCCGGTGCTGCCGACGGTCCACTACAATATGGGAGGCGTCCCGACCAATTACTGGGGCGAGGTGCTCAATCCGACGGCCAAGAACCCGGACCAGGTGTTGCCAGGGCTGATGGCCGTGGGCGAGGCCGGCTGCGCCTCCGTGCATGGCGCCAACCGGCTCGGCTCGAATTCGCTGATCGATCTGGTCGTGTTCGGGCGCGCTGCGGCGATCCGCGCCGGCCAGGTGATCGACCGCAAATCGGCCATTCCCTCGCCCAACGAAGCCTCGGTCGAGAAGATCATGGATCGCTTCGACCGGCTGCGCCACGCCAATGGCTCGACGCCGACGGCGGTGGTACGCGAAAAGATGCAGAAGGCGATGCAGGAAGACGCAGCGGTTTTCCGTACCCAGGAATCGCTGGACAATGGCTGCAAGCGCATTTCTGCCATCTGGGGCGAGCTCAAGGACCTCAAAGTCTTTGATCGCTCGATGATCTGGAACTCCGACCTGGTCGAGACGCTGGAGCTCGAGAACCTGATGGCCAACGCCATCACCACCGTCCATGGCGCAGCGGCGCGCAAGGAGAGCCGCGGTGCGCATGCGCGCGAAGACTTCACGGCGCGCGACGACAAGGTCTGGCGCAAGCATACGCTGGCTCGCGTCAACGAAGCTGGCAAAGTGACGCTGAGCTACAGGCCGGTGCACACCGAGCTGCTGCTCAAGGAAGCGGATGGCGGCATCAACCCGGCCAAGATCGCGCCCAAGGCCAGGGTGTACTGAGCGATGGCGCTGGCGGGATATTCCGGCACACCCCTTCCGGCCAAGCTCGGCCTGAAGGACGGGATGGTCGCCGCTTTCATCGCTCTGCCGCCGGAACTCGACGAGTTGGCCGATGCCGTCAATTTCGCCCAGGTTGACCGGCTGGCCGAATGGTCGGCGATCTCGGGCCGCCAGAAGTATGATGCCGTCCACGCTTTCACCCGGCAGCGCGCCGAGATCGAGGATCGTCTCGGCGCTGTCGAAACGGCGATCAAGCGCGACGGCATGGTCTGGGTCTCGTGGCCGAAGAAGGCATCGAAGGTGCCGACCGACGTCACCGAGGACGTCATTCGCGCCGAGGCGCTGAAGCGCGACCTGGTCGACGTCAAGGTCGCCGCCGTGAATGAAGTCTGGTCCGGGCTGAAGCTCGTCATCCGAAAGGACCGCAGGTAATGGTCGAACTCACGCTCCCCAAGAATTCGCAGATCAAGGCGGGAAAAACCTGGCCGAAGCCGGAGGGTGCCACCAATCTGCGCGAATACCGTATCTACCGCTGGTCGCCCGATGATGACGAGAACCCGCGCATCGACACCTATTTCGTCGACATGGACGATTGCGGGCCGATGGTGCTCGACGCGCTGCTCTGGATCAAGAACAAGATCGATCCGACGCTGACGCTTCGCCGCTCCTGCCGCGAGGGCATTTGCGGTTCCTGCGCCATGAACATCGACGGTTCCAACACGCTGGCCTGCACCAAGGGCTGCGACGACATTTCCGGCGCCGTCAAGGTCTATCCGTTGCCGCATATGCAAGTGGTCAAGGACCTGGTGCCCGACCTCACCAATTTCTACGCCCAGCATGCCTCGATCGAGCCGTGGCTGAAGACGGTGTCGCCGGAGCCGGCCAAGGAATGGCTGCAGAGCCATGAGGACCGCGAGAAGCTCGACGGGCTCTACGAATGCATCTTGTGTGCCTGCTGCTCGACCTCGTGCCCGAGCTACTGGTGGAACGGCGAGCGCTATCTCGGTCCGGCGACGCTGCTGCAGGCCTATCGCTGGCTGATCGATTCCCGCGACGAGGCCAAGGGCGAGCGGCTCGACAATCTCGAGGACCCGTTCCGCCTCTATCGCTGCCACACCATCATGAACTGCGCCCAGACCTGCCCGAAGGGGCTGAATCCGGCCAAGGCGATCGCCGAGATCAAGAAGATGATGGTGGAACGGCGGGTTTAGGTTCTATGCCTCTCCTGTCGTAGTCTGCCCTGTCGCGGCGCGCGGATGTCTGTCAAAATCACCGCGCCAAGAACGAGCAGCAGTAGCCGATCCGATGACCGACGCCGACCTTCCCATCCTCTCACCCGCCGAAGCCCGCGTGCTCGGCTGCCTGATCGAGAAGAAGGAGCTGACGCCGGATATCTATCCGCTGACGCTCAATGCCGCGCATGCGGCCGCCAACCAGAAGACGGCGCGCGAGCCGGTGATGGCGCTGGAGCTCGCTGAGGTCGCAAGGGCGTTCGGCCAGCTCGAGCAGAAAGGCCTGGTCAGGCGGGCCTTCGCCTCTCGCGTCGAGCGTTATGAGCATACCGTCGCGCAGCGCTTTTCGCTCACCTCTTCGCAGATCGCGGTGCTCGGCCTGATGCTGCTGCGCGGGCCGCAGACAGCCTATGAATTGCTGGCGCGGGCCGAACGCATGGCGCGGTTCTCGTCGATCGAGGCGCTTCGCGCCGATCTCGACCTCCTGATCGGCCGCAGGCCGCCGCTCGTCGTGCTGCTCGAGCGCGGACCCGGCCAGCGCGAAGAGCGCTATGCGCATCTGTTGTCCGGAGCCGTTCAGATGCCGGTGGCTACGGCCGCTCCTCAGCGTTCTCCACCAACCTCCGACCTGGAAGCGCGGGTTGAGGCTCTCGAGGAAGAGCTCGCGCAGTTGCGTGCGCGCATCGACGCCCTGACCGGCGAAGGACGCTCCTGATCGGCAAACGAAAACGCCGGCCCCGAGACCGGCGTTTTCCGACACAAGGTCGTCTCGTTCAGCCGAGCCTGGCGTCGAGCGATACATTGATGGCGCCGAGCGCTTTCGACACCGGGCAGCCGGCCTTGGCCTTTTCGGCCAATTCCTGGAATTTGGCGGCATCGATGCCCGGCACCTTGCCGACCACCGTAAGCGCGCTGCCGGTGATGCCGGTGCCGGGAACGAGCGTGACCACGGCCTTGGCGTCGAGTTGGTCGGCGGGCGTGCCGTTCTCGGCCAGGAAATGCGAGAACTGCATGGCGAAGCAGCCGGCGTGGGCTGCGGCGATCAGCTCTTCCGGGTTGGTGCCGGATTTGCCGCTCTCGTCCTCGAAGCGCGCCTTGAACGAATAGGGCGTGCCCTTGAGCGCCCCGCTCTGCGCGTCGAGCGTGCCTTTGCCCTCTTTCAGATTGCCTTGCCAGACGGCGTTTGCGGTGCGGTCCATGAAGTCCTCCTTGATTGTCGTCGTTGCGCCGGCCGGGCGGCGGCGTTCCTCCGAACTATAGCGCGGGCGCGCGGGAAGGCCACCGCGAGCGGTCATGCAATGTCGGCGGCGGCGAAAATAATTCTGAAAAAATGTGCGTGCAAGAATGTCGACTTCCATCCGCCTCGTCCGTCCTGCGGGCGGCCATGGGTTCGTGGCCGGATGGAGGTTCAAGATGGACAATCTGTTTTTCGCCCTATGGAAGAGGTCAGGCTGCAAGGCCGGGCGACAGGAAGATTTTTGGCTGCATCCGCCGCGGTCCGGCTTCGGCCGGTTGCTGGCGGCGGTCGCGATCATCGCGGTCGCGGCATGCCTTCTCGATCACGCGGCGGCAGTCAAAGGCGCCGCTGACAGCGTCGTCACCGCATCCTATGGTTCGTCACAGCAAGGGTGCCGGAAATGAAATATGTCTGCCTGGTCTATGGCAAGGAAAAAGACCTCTACGCGCTCACCGCCGAGGGGTCGGCCAAGCTCGACGCCGATTCGCTGGCCTATGACAGGTCATTGGACCAGCAAGGCAAGCTGATCATCGCGCAGGCGCTGCAATCGGTGAAGACGTCGAAGTCGGTGCGGCGGCGCAAGGGCAAGCGGCTGGTCATCGACGGTCCCTTCGCCGAAACCAAGGAGCAATTGCTCGGATTCGTCATGATCGAAGCGAAGGACCTCGAAGAAGCTCTGGCGATCGCGGGCAACATTCCGCTGGCCGAACTCGGCACGATCGAAGTCCGCGCGATCTACAACGTGCCCGGGTCATAGCCCGGCATCCTGTTCCCACTCTTGCGGCCGGTGACCTGAAACCGCGGACTCCGATTGCGGTATCTAAAATGCCTGAATGGAACACTTCGGATTTCTTCGCAGTCGCAACTTTAGAGTGTTGAAGCAAGGCGATACTTCTCTTATCCTCGCCGCGGTTTTGGGGGATTTCGACATGCCTTTCCTGCTTGCTATCCTTGGTGTTTTGGGGGCGGCGGCATTCTGGTGGTACCGGATGAAGGCCATGAACGACGCGGCGCGCGAGGTCGCGGACGTCGTCGGGCGCGTGCAAGGCAGCATCCGGCGCAAGAAGTTGCGCAAGCAGGCGGCGCTGTCGCCGTTGACGGCGATCGACGATCCGGTGGTGGCCGCTGCGACGCTGATTACAGCCATCGTCTCCGAAAATGGTCCCGTGCTGCCGCAGCGCGAAGCCGTCATCCGCTCGGTGATCTCGGAGATTGCCGACAAGAAGAAGACCGACGAGGCCGTGGTCTATGCCAAATGGGCGGCAGCACAGATCGACGACACCACGATCGTCATCGACAAGCTGGCGCCGTTCCTGCGCGAACGTCTCGACATGGCCGAGCGAAACGATCTGCTGCAGATGGTGAACCGTGCGGCCCAGGGCGGCGAGAAAAAACTGGAGATAGCCGACCAGCGCATTCTGCGGCTGCGGCAGAAGCTGGGCTTCGAAGTCAACTGAGCGGCAAGGCTCAGATCGCCTCGCCCTTCAACAGCCTTGGCGTGTCGCCTGAAAGCCCCGAGGCCTGGCGGATGAAGAAATCCTTCAGCTTGGGCATGCGCTCGACGAGGCCGAGGCCGATGTCGCGGGCAGTGCGCAGCGGGCCGATGTCGTTGGAAAACAGCCGGTTCAGCACATCGGTGGTGATGCCCATCTGCACGGTGTCGAAGCGCCGCCACTGCTGGTAGCGCTCGAGCACGTCGAGCGCGCCGATGTCCTGTCCGAGGCGGTCGGCCTCGACCACCACTTCGGCAAGCGCGGCCACATCCTTGAAGCCGAGGTTGAGGCCCTGGCCGGCGATCGGGTGGATGCCGTGCGCGGCGTCGCCCGCGAGCGCGATGCGCGGCGCGACGAAGGCGCGGGCAAGGGTGAGGCCAAGCGGCCAGGCGCGTGGCTTGTCGGCGACGTGGATCGCGCCGAGCTTGAGGCCAAAACGCTGCTCGAGCTCGTGCTCGAAGACGAGGTCGTCGCCGTCGACCAGCTTTTGCGCATCCTCTGTTCGTTCGACCCAGACGATCGACGAGCGGTTGGTGCCGTTGCTGTCCGGCTTGAGCGGCAATGTGGCGAAGGGGCCGGCGGGCAGGAAATGCTCCTCGGCGCGGCCATTGTGCGGGCGCTCATGCGCGACGGTGCAGACGATGCCGGACTGGCCATACTCCCATTTCACCGTCTTGATGCCGGCCATGTCGCGCAGCTTCGAATTGACGCCGTCGGCGGCGACCAATAGCCGCGCCTTCAGCGTCGCGCCGTCGGCCAGATGCACGGTGATGCCGGCGCCGTCGGTGTCGAAGGCGCTGACGGCAAGGCCCTCGATGATGTCGATGCCGAGCTTTTCGGCGCGCCGGCGCAAGGCGCCGTTCAAATCCCTGTTGGCGACCATATGCGCGAAAGGCTCGCCTGGCGCCACCTCGCCGTCGAAGGTGAGAAACACCGGACGCACCGGATCGGATGTGCGCGAATCGGTGATGATCATGTCGGTGATCGCCTGCGCCTCCGGTGCGATCTCGTTCCAGACCTGAAGCTGCTCCAGCATGCGGCAGGCGGCGGCTGCGATCGCCGAGGCGCGGCCGTCCCTTTGCCAGACGCCGGCGGGCGCGGCGTCGACCACGGCGACGGCGAGGCTGGGACGCGCCTGCTTCAGCGCTACGGCGCTGGCCAGGCCGACATAGCCGGCGCCGGCGACCAGCACGTCGAGCGAGGCCCGGGTTTTTGCATCCGCCTTGCGGTCAACCATGACAAATTCCTTTCGTGGCCCTGGCCCTGGCCGGCCATGTCCGGCCATTCGGCCTTGACTGCCCGTCATTCCTGTCGGAAACCGCCATAACATTTCCGCGGCAGGAGCGCGAAACATGACAGCGGCCATGGACGAGCTTCTCGGTATTCTCGACCTCGAGCAACTGGAACACAACCTGTACCGTGGTCGCAGCCCCAAGCTCGACTGGCAGCGCGTCTTCGGCGGCCAGACCATCGCCCAGGCGCTGGTCGCCGCCCAGCGCACGGTCGAGCCCGAGCGCCACGTGCATTCGCTGCATGGCTATTTCATGCGGCCGGGCGACACCACGGTGCCGATCGTCTACGAGGTCGACCGCATCCGCGACGGCGGCTCCTTCACCACGCGCCGCGTGGTGGCGATCCAACACGGCCAGGCGATCTTCTCGCTGGAAGCCTCGTTCCAGCAGGACGAGGTCGGTCTCGAGCACCAGGTGCCGATGCCGCAGGACGTGCCGGCGCCCGACAGCCTGTTGTCGCAGCGCGAATTGCTCGGCAAGTTCGGCGAGGCGGTTCCGGAAGGCATCAAGCGCTACTGGGACCGCGACCGGCCGATCGAGATGAAGCCGGTGATGCTGAAGCACTATACGAGCCGCGAAAAGCTGGAGCCGGAGCAGAACATCTGGATCCGCACCACAGGGCCAGTGCCGGCCGACCGGGCCACGCAGGCGGCGGTGCTCGCCTATCTCTCCGACATGACACTGCTCGACACCTCAACCTTCGCGCATGGCCGCGCCATTTTCGACCGCGACATCCAGGCGGCCAGCCTCGACCACGCCATGTGGTTCCATCGCAGCCATCCGCTCGACGACTGGATCCTCTACACGCAGGACAGCCCCTCGACTCAAGGCTCGCGCGGCTTCACGCGCGGCTCGCTGTTTGCCCGCGACGGCACGCTGATCGCCTCCGTTGCCCAGGAAGGGCTGATCCGGCTCAAGCGTTGAGCAGGACAGGACGCGGGCTGCATTCTGCTTCAGCCTGCCGAATAGGCATTTTTAAAAAATTGCCTATTTTTTAATCAGTGACAACGCTGTGACTGTGCACAGTCTGCCGTTCGGCGGCCTCCAATCTCTTTGTTTACAATAGGTTAACAGGCTGCTTCGGCAATTGGCACGGAGCTTGAATCCTAGCGGGCACTCTCCGGCTCTCATTGGGATCGGCGAAGTCGTGCAAACGCGGGGGACCCGCAACAGCAAAGGGTGAAACCTTATGAAAATCGTGATGGCTATCATCAAGCCGTTCAAGCTCGACGAGGTGCGCGAGGCGCTCACCGCAGTCGGCATCCAGGGCCTGACCGTCACCGAAGTCAAAGGCTACGGGCGTCAGAAGGGACATACGGAAATCTATCGCGGGGCGGAATACGCGGTCAGCTTCCTGCCGAAGATCAAGATTGAGGTCGCGGTCGGTCTCGACATGGTCGACAAGGCCGTCGAAGCCATCACGGCGGCGGCCAAGACCGGCCAGATCGGCGACGGCAAGATCTTCGTTTTCGGCATCGACCAGGCCGTGCGCATCCGCACCGGCGAAACAGACACAGACGCGCTTTGAGCTGCGAGCACGTATTCCAATGGAGAGTTCAATGAACATACCTTCCACCTTGAAGTCGGCGGCGCGCTCCGCGCTGTTGGGCTCGTTCGCGCTCGGAGCATTGGGCACGGTCGCCGCGCTGGCGCAGGAAGCGGCCCCCGCCGTCGCCGCAGCCGCGCCGGCAGCCCCCGCTTTCACCGTCGACAAGGGCGACACCACGTGGATGATGATTTCCACCGTGCTGGTGCTGTTGATGACCATTCCCGGCCTTGCGCTTTTCTACGGCGGCCTGGTTCGTGCCAAGAACATGCTGTCGGTGCTGATGCAGGTCTTCACCATCACCTGCGTGGTCATGATCATCTGGGTTTTCTACGGCTACAGCCTCGCCTTCACCGCCGGCAACGCCTTCGTCGGCGGCCTGTCCAAGGCGTTTCTCTCCGGTGTCAGCGTATCGACGCTGTCGGAAACCTTCACCAAGGGCGTCGCCATTCCTGAACTGGTGTTCGTCGTCTTCCAGATGACCTTCGCCTGCATCACGCCGGCGCTGATCGTCGGCGCTTTCGCCGAACGCGTCAAATTCTCGGCGGTGATGCTTTTCGTCATCCTCTGGGTGACGTTCGTCTACTTCCCGATCGCGCATATGGTCTGGTTCTGGGGCGGCCCGAGCGCCTATTCCGACCCGTCCGGGCTGATCTTCAGCTTCGGCGCCATCGACTTCGCCGGCGGCACGGTCGTTCACATCAATGCGGGCATCGCGGGCCTCGTCGGCGCGCTCATGATCGGCAAGCGCATCGGCTACAAGAAGGACATCATGGCTCCGCACTCGATGACGCTCACCATGGTTGGCGCTTCACTGCTGTGGGTCGGCTGGTTCGGCTTCAACGCCGGTTCGAACCTCGAAGCGAACGCCTATGCGGTGCTGGCCATGGTCAATACCTTCGTTGCCACGGCGGCGGCGGCATTGACCTGGACCGTGCTTGAATCGCTGCTGCGCGGCAAAGCCTCCATGCTGGGCATTGCTTCGGGCGCGGTGACCGGCCTCGTCGCCATCACGCCTGCTGCCGGCTTTGCCGGACCGATGGGCGCCATCGTGCTCGGCATCGTCGCCACCTGCGTCTGCTACTTCTTCGTCTCGGTGGTGAAGAACACGTTCGACTATGACGACAGCCTCGATGTCTTCGGCGTCCACTGCGTCGGCGGCATCATCGGCGCGCTCGGCACCGGCATCCTGGTCAACCCCGCCCTCGGCGGCGCCGGCATCGTCGACTATTCGACGGCCGACTTCGCCGCCGGCTATGCCGGAACGGCCACCCAGTTGCTGGCGCAGGGCAAGGGTGTCCTGGTGACCGTGCTCTGGTCGGGCATCGGCAGTGCCATCCTCTACAAGATCGTCGACATGATCGTCGGCCTGCGCCCGTCGGCCGACGCAGAGCGCGAAGGCCTCGACCTCACCTCGCATGGCGAAGCGGCCTATCACTCGTAAGCCTCGCCAGTGCCGGGCGGCTTGCGCCGCCCCGCATCCTCCCATCCCGTCGTGACGCTCCCGAAAAGGGCTCACGCATTGAGGCCCGGACCTGTTCCGGGCCTCTTTTTTGTCTAACCTTTTGTTTTTGCGCAATTCCGGACGGAAAACCGCTGCACACTTTTCCTGGAATTGCTCTAGATGCCCGCCTGCCTCCAATCCCGGTGGCTCAGTCACAATCAGTTGATCGGGCGCATGTTCAGGCATCCGGCCTGAAACATCGGCCGGGTCGGTTCCGAACTGGGGTGGCGATCGTCGCTTGGGCGCTCACGAACAACAGGGAAGGAACCATCTCATGAATATCAGGATCTGCCTTGGAGCGCTTGCTCTTTCCATGGTCAGCGGTGTGTCATTCGCCGGCGCTCTCGACTCGCCGGACAACATGGCGCCATTCTTCACCGACGGCGGCATGAAGACCATGAAGCCGAAGGCCGAGTTCAAGGCTGCCTGGGACTCGATGGCCAAGGACCAGCAGGACGCGATGATGAAGGAATGCCAGGATGCGGCGATGAGCAAGCCGCATGCCGAATTCTGCGCCAATTTGCAGGCGCTCGGCGGCGCCAACTGAGATGGCAAGGACCAGGCCCATGCGGCCCTGATCTTTCCAAGCAAGCAATGGCGGGCCCGCAGGGTCGCCATTTTTTGTTGGTATGGATCCGGCCCGCCAAGCATCAAGCGAATGTGATTCAGAGTGATTCCACAGGCGCATCGTTTGTCGGCTAGCTTGCGCCTCGATCCCACCCCCGGATCAGCGGAGGGCCAAATCCCACTTTCGCCCTCCTCAAGAAAGGCCTCGTTGGCTCCGGCTCGCGAGGCTTTTTTGCATTGACGCGTCCGGGCCCGGCAAGGCGTGCGCCTGTAAGCTCCCGCAACTCCTGGTACCAGGGTTTTGGTCGCCTCAACTTCTTATAGTTAATGCGGCCTTAACCTTCCCACCGATAGTCTGGCATCCGAATCTGCCGGAGTGCGTGTTGCGCCCGGTCAGTCCATGACAGACGGGGAACGAGGCATGCGTTCAGGGGCTTCAGCACCGCTCGCGCTGACCGATACGGGGCACGGCATCCAGGCATTCGCGCGGCGCCAGGTCGGCCGGCTGGTCGGCGTCGCCCTGTTCGTTCTGGTTGCCTTCGGCATTGCCAGCCTCGCCACCTGGAACGTCGCGGATCCGAGTTTCTCCCACGCCACCGCCAACATCGTCACCAACGCCATGGGCTATGCCGGCGCGGTCTTCTCCGACCTTGCCATGCAGTTCTTCGGTCTTGCCGCGGTCGCTGCCCTGGTGCCGGCGGTGATCTTGGGCTACCTGCTGTTTTCCGCGCGCGGTGTCGACAGGGTGCCGAAGCGAGGGGCCGCCTGGTTCGGCTTCGCGCTGCTTGCGGCGGCGATCGCCGGCTGCGTGACGCCGCCCAAGACCTGGCCGCTGCCGACCGGGCTCGGCGGCGTGTTCGGCGACATGGTGCTGAAGATTCCCGGCCTGGTCATCGGCGGCTATCCGACCGGTCTCTTCGCCAGCGTGCTCGCCGTGCTGCTTGCCGCGCCGGCGCTGTGGCTGTTTGCCTATGGCTCGGCGCTGATCGCGCGCAAGAACGGCTTCGCCGTGCTCGAGCCGGCTGCCGCGCCCGATCCCCGAGAGGACGACCTGCTCTTCGACAATGACGAGGATGAGGGCGACGAAGGCATATTGGCGCTCGGCGCCATCACCCATTGGTGGCTGTCGCTGCGTGCTTGGATGCACCGCCGCGCCGTGCGCCGCCAGCAGGAGCGGGACGAGTTCGAGCCGGAGATGGAGCCGCGCGCCAGCGCCTGGCGGCGCGCCGCCGAACGCGTCGAATCGGCCGAGTATGCCGAGGCGCGGATGAGCCCGGGCGGCCGCGCCCGCGTCGAGCCGGAATTCTTTGCCGCCATGGTCAACGACCGCAGCGTTTCCGTCGACCCGGACGATGACGACGTCTTCGATAATGACGATGACGCCGACATGGACTTTGACGAGGAGCCCGTGCAGCGCCGTGCCGCGCCGACCGCCAAGGTGCAGAACTTCCGCTCCGATGCGGCGACCCGCGTCGAGGCGCCGGCGCCGCGTCCGGCCCCCGGCGCGCGCGTCCAGCGCGAGGCGCAGACCTCGCTGATCGGTTCGGAGACGTTCGAAATGCCGTCGCTGCATTTCCTGTCCGAACCGAAGAACGTCGTGCGCGACGCCAGCCTGTCGAAGGACGCGCTGGAGCAGAATGCCCGCCTGCTCGAGGGCGTGCTGGAGGATTTCGGCGTCAAGGGCGAGATCATCCATGTCCGCCCGGGTCCGGTCGTCACGCTCTATGAGCTAGAACCGGCGCCCGGCATCAAATCCTCGCGTGTCATCGGCCTGTCCGACGATATCGCCCGCTCGATGAGCGCCATTGCCTGCCGCGTCGCCGTCGTGCCCGGCCGCAACGCCATCGGCATCGAATTGCCGAATGCCAAGCGCGAGACGGTCTATCTGCGCGAAATCATGGCCAGCCGCGATTTCGAGACCACCAAGGCAAAGCTCGCGCTGGCGCTCGGCAAGACCATCAACGGCGAGGCTGTCATCGTCGACATCGCCAAGATGCCGCACGTGCTGGTCGCCGGTACCACCGGCTCCGGCAAGTCGGTCGCCATCAACACCATGATCCTGTCGCTGCTCTACCGGCTGACGCCGCAGGACTGCCGGCTGATCATGATCGACCCGAAGATGCTGGAACTCTCGGTCTATGACGGCATCCCGCATCTTTTGACGCCCGTCGTCACCGATCCGAAGAAGGCGGTGGTAGCGCTGAAATGGACCGTGCGCGAGATGGAGGACCGCTACCGCAAGATGTCGAAGGTCGGCGTGCGCAACATCGACGGTTTCAACGCACGCGTCCAGCAGGCGGAGAAAAAGGGCGAGAAGATTTCACGCACCGTACAGACCGGCTTCGACCGCCAGACCGGCGAGGCGATCTACGAGACGGAGAACCTCGATCTCGAGCCGATGCCCTACATCGTCGTCATCATCGACGAAATGGCCGACCTGATGATGGTCGCCGGCAAGGACATCGAAGGTGCCGTGCAGCGCCTGGCGCAAATGGCGCGCGCGGCCGGAATCCATGTCATCATGGCCACGCAGCGCCCGTCGGTCGACGTTATCACCGGCACGATCAAGGCCAATTTCCCGACCCGCATCTCCTTCCAGGTGACGTCGAAGATCGACAGTCGCACCATTCTGGGCGAGCAGGGCGCCGAACAGCTGCTCGGCATGGGCGACATGCTCTACATGGCCGGCGGCGGCCGCATCCAGCGCGTGCACGGGCCCTTCGTCTCGGACGACGAGGTCGAGAGGATCGTTGCCCATCTGAAGCTGCAGGGCGTGCCTGAATATCTCGACGCCATCACCGAGGACGATGGCGAGGACGACGACGATGAGCCGTCCGGCAAGGGCGGGTCCGGCGGCGGCGGCAATTTCGAGGATTCCGACGATCCCTACGACCAGGCGGTGGCCGTGGTGCTGCGCGACGGCAAGGCCTCGACCAGCTACATCCAGCGTCGGCTCGGCATCGGCTACAACCGCGCCGCCTCGATCATCGAGAAGATGGAGAAGGAAGGCATTGTCGGTCCCGCCAACCACGCCGGCAAGCGCGAGATCCTGGTGCCGACGGAGGACGACAAGTTCTGATGTGCCGGCAGGGCGCCGCGCAGCGCCTGCCAGCAACCTTTGAACCTTCTGGCGCGTTGAAGCGACTGAGCGCTGTCCGACCCGCCAAACTTAAGCCTAACTGGGGGTCCACGGACTGCTACACCACACGCAACAGACGAAAGTGACCGGCATGAAAAACTTGATTTTCGCCAACAGCGATTATGCCCCAACCCGCCGTCAGGTGCTTGGCCCAGGCATGGTCCTTGCGGGTGCCGCGGCCATCAACGTCGTGCCCGGTTTCCAGCTGCTGGCGTCGGCGCAAGCCGCGGTTCCGCCGGCGGCGCAGAAGATCGCCGACCATTTTTCGTCCGTCAAATCGATGTCCGGCGAATTCGTGCAGTTCGGGCCGAAGGGCGAGCAGACCGGCGGCAAGTTCTTCCTGGAACGTCCGGGCAAGATCCGCTTCAACTATGACGGATCGTCGAATTTCCGGGTGATTTCCGACGGCAAGTCGGTGGTCATCCTCAACAAGAAGCTGAAGACGTCAGACCTCTATCCGCTGTCGAAGACGCCGCTGAAGCTGTTGCTCGACGACAGGATCGACCTCTCCGGCAACCGGGTCAAAAGCGTAAAGGAAGAGGACGATCTCACCACCATCCAGCTCTCCGACAAATCCGTGTTCGGCAACGCGAGGATCACCATGATGTTCGATCCGAAATCCTACGAACTGCGCCAGTGGACCATCACCGACGCGCAGGGCAAGGACACGACGGTGATGATCTTCAACGTCAAGGAAGGCGTCAGCTTCGCCCCCGACACCTTCGCCATCGACTATACCGCGAACCGCGAACTGAATACCAAGACGCGCTAGGGTTCCGCCGTTTTCAGGTGAGGCCGGTCGGAGCTGAATCTCGGCGGACCCCGACCGCAGCCTGAGCCGGGCTTCAGCACGGCCCGGCTTGTCTTTGCCGGCCGCGGCTGGCAGGGTCCGGGACTGACTCTTTCAAAAGGGCGTCATTTCCCGTCAGAGCCGGTCCGGCTGTGGCGGGTCTTGCGCTGTCCCGGATCCTTCGCATGCCCTTTTCCGTCGCCACCTGGAACATCAACTCCGTTCGCCTGCGCATGCCGATCGTCGAGCGCCTGCTTATTGAGCAGGCTCCCGACGTGCTCTGCCTGCAGGAGACGAAAGTCCCCGACGAATTGTTTCCCGAAAAAGCCTTCCGCAAGCTTGGCTACGGGCACATCGCCTTCCATGGTCAGAAGGGCTACCACGGCGTCGCGACGGTGGCGCGGCGTCCGATCGAAGTGGTCGAGAAGCGGCGCTTCTGCGAGATCGATGACAGCCGGCATCTGTCGGTCACGGTGCGGGCCGGCGGCAAGGCGATCCTGCTGCACAATTTCTACGTCCCTGCCGGCGGCGACGAACCCGACCCGGAGATCAACCGCAAGTTCAAACACAAGCTCGATTTCGTCACCGAGATGAACGCCATCCGCGCCGAGCACGACGAGGTGTCCGGCTCGATCCTGGTCGGCGACCTCAACATCGCGCCGCTCGAGCACGATGTCTGGTCGCACAAGCAGTTGCTCAAGGTCGTCAGCCACACGCCGGTGGAGACGGAAAGCTTCGAGGCGATGCGGCGCTCCGGCGACTGGGTCGATCTGATGCGGCTCAACGTGCCGCAGGAACAGAAGCTCTACACCTGGTGGAGCTATCGCGCCCAGGATTGGGAGGCATCGGACCGCGGCCGCCGGCTCGACCATGTCTGGTCGTCGCCGAATCTGGTCGAGAATTTTGCCGGCTATGAAATCTTGCGGCCGGCGCGTGGCTGGGAGCGGCCGTCGGACCATGTGCCTGTGATTGCGCGATTTGATTTAGAGTAGGCGTGGTCGGCGCATAGTCGAACCTACCCCGTAAAGCGCGGCGCCAGCTCCTCGATGCGACGGATCAACGCCTGAAAATCCTCCAGGATGCGCTGGTGCAGTTGGACCGCGATCTCGGGGTATTCTTCGAGGATGCGGCGGAACATCTTGCGGCTGAGCCGCAGCACTTCCGAATCGATCTCGGCGGAAGCGCTGGTCAGCCGGTTGGTGTCGGCTATCAGCGCCAGCTCGCTCAATATGGTGCCCGGACCAACCGTGTTGATCGGGATGCGTTCGCCATTCTGCTCGCGATAGAGCACGAGGCGGCCGCTGACCACGATATAGGCCGAATCAGCCACGTCGTCCTCACGGTAGAGCTTATGGTTAGCCTGCAGCAGTGTGGTCTCGGCGCCAAAGGCGAGCAGACGCAACTGTTCCTGCGTGAAACCCTCGAAGAGCCTCACGGCGGACAGGATGCGGATGTCGTCATCCAGCGCCATCTAGCAGCTATGTCCCCTTACAATCAGTCCAATCCCTCCCTTAGAGCGGTTCTGCTTTTGATAGGATCGCAGATCCGCTCTAAGTATTTGTTTTTACGCAATTCCGGACTTCCTGGAATTGCTCTAGAGCGCCGCGCGTCCTCCTCGACGCGCAAAGGACGCCCTAACATCCTGAATCTGCGCATCGTGCTTTTCCAAAAATCGATTCCGATTTTTGGGCCGATGCGGCAGGGGGTCGATCCAGAACCACCTCCAGCACCAGGATCGTACCCGAAAGCGGCCCCGACCGCTCGTTGGATCATGAAAAGTTTAAGGAACCAGCTTGTAGCCGCCGCTTTCTGTCACAAGAATTTCGGCATTGGAAGGATCGCGCTCGATCTTCTGGCGCAGACGGTAGACGTGGGTTTCCAGCGTGTGCGTGGTGACGCCGGAATTGTAGCCCCAGACCTCTTCCAGCAGCACGTCGCGCGTCACCACCTTCTGGTCGGCGCGGTAGAGATATTTGATGATCGAGGCCTCCTTTTCGGTCAGCCGCACCTTGGCGCCGCGCTGGTCGATCAGGAGCTTCTGGCTCGGCTTGAAAGTGTAGGGGCCGACCGAGAAGGTGGCGTCCTCGCTCTGTTCGTGCTGGCGCAGCTGGGCGCGGACGCGGGCAAGCAGCACCGCGAAGCGGAACGGCTTGGTCACATAGTCGTTGGCGCCAGCCTCGAGACCGAGGATCGTGTCGGAATCGGTATCGTGACCGGTCAGCATGATGATGGGCGCCTTGTAGCCGCCCTTGCGCAGGATTTTCACGGCCTCGCGGCCGTCCATGTCGGGCAGGCCGACATCCATGATGAGCAGGTCGACGAGGCCGCCGCGGGCCGCGGCGACGCCTTTTGCGGCCGTTGCTTCCTGCTGGACGTCGAATTCCTCGTAGAGGGCCAGTTGCTCGACGAGTGTGCCGCGCAGGTCGTCATCGTCGTCAACGATCAGAATGGTGCGTGAGGTCATGGATCAATCCGTTGTTTTGAAAAGAAAATTCAGTTGACCGCCCCCCGTTTATGCGGAAGCTGACCGACAGAACAGCCGATCACAGTGATTTGTTCCGTGACACGATCATACAAGAAAAAACGTCCATGCAATGCAGCCGGCGCATTTTTGCCAAAAGGGTTGCGCGTGCTCAGCGTGCGCGCCAGGCCCGGCAACCCCAGTCAGGGGTTTTTGCAGGCCGGCCGTCTGGTGTTTGCCTGCGCCCTGGGGCGCGGCGGCATTTCTGCAAACAAGCGCGAAGGCGACGGCGCCACGCCGCTCGCCGCGATGCGGATCCTGTCAGGCTATTTCCGTGGGGATCAGTTTTCCGGCGGCCGCGGGACCCGGCTGGCGATGACGCCGATCGGCCCGGATCTCGGCTGGTGCGAGGTGCCGGACGACCGCAACTACAATCGCCCGGTGAAGATTCCCTACGGCGCCAGCCATGAGCGGATGCGGCGCTCCGATCGGCTCTATGATGCCTGCCTGGTGCTCGACTGGAACATTTCGCCGCGCCGCCGCGGGCGCGGCAGCGCCATCTTCTTCCACCTGGCGCGGCCGGGCTTCACGCCGACGCAAGGCTGCGTGGCGGTGACGGCGCAAACCATGGCGCGGCTTTTGCCGTTGCTGTCGGATCGAACGGTGGTGAGGGTGGTGAGGTAGGGGAATAGGGGAATAGGGCAGTAAGGCAGTAAGGCAGTAAGGCAGTAAGGCAGTAAGGCAGTAAGGCATACGCGTCGGCGCCGCTTTAGCTTTCCCTACTGCCCTACTCCCTTATTCCCCTATCCTCCGTCTCGGCTGCTGCCATCCTGTGTCGAGCAGGCCAAGGCGGCCGAGTTCGCGGTCCATGGCGCGGGCGACATCCTTGCGCTCGCCGCCAATGTCGCGCAGCTGGCGATCGGAGAGATCCTCGACGTTGCGGTGGGCGACATCCTGGTGGGCGACGCGCACGGCGACCCTGGCGTGGCGGAGCCAATCAAGCGCAGCGCTGAGCCAGGTCGGGCGGGCGGTTGGTGATCTCAAAGCGATGTGGGACATCGTGTCCTCCGTTCTCCGGATATCAAATCCGGTTTGATGGTGTTTCGATGGTCACATCATGCCGGATTGAAATCTAAGGGGGAAACGAGTAGTTCTTTTCTCATCATCAAGTTTTCTTTGAGGGTCGAAGCGCTATGATCCCCCTCGAATCGGTCTCGTCCTGATGGCCCGCCTGCTGCCGGGAACCCGTGCCTTGAGGACGCTGGAGGCGGCGGCCAGGCACCTCAATTTCACCCGTGCTGCCGACGAGCTCGGGCTGACGCCGGCCGCCGTCAGCCATCAGATCAAGGAGATCGAGGACCAGCTCGGTCTGGTGCTGTTCACGCGAACCAGCCGTACCATCCGGCTGACCGAGGCCGGCACGGTGCTGTTCGACGCCGCGACCGACGCGCTCGACCTGCTGGGCCGCGCGGTTTCGCGGGCGCAGAAGACGGCGCGCGGAACGGCGCTGCTGAAGATCACGCTGGACGCGCAGTTCGCGACGAAATGGCTGATGCGGCGCGTCGATGATTTTCGCCGGCAGCGGCCGGGCATCGAGCTGCGCTTCGACATCTCCTATGAAGTGCGCGACTTCGACCGCGACGACGTCGATATAGGCATCCGCTTCGGCACCGGCAAATATCCGGGACTATACGCCGACCGGCTGTTCGAAAACATCATCACTCCGGTCTGCAGCCCGGCCCTGCTGCGCTCCGGGCCGCCGCTCAAGGAGCCGCGCGACCTATTCCAGCACACGCTCGCCCATATCGTATGGTCCCGCCAGGGCGTCACCTGGCCGAACTGGCGCATGTGGATGGCGGCGGCGGGCATCGACGATTTCGACGACAGCCGGACCATCGTTTTCGGCAGCTCATCGGATGCGGTGCAGGCAGCGCTCGACGGCAATGCCGTGGCGCTCGCCGATTTCGCCATGGTGGCAAACGACCTGTCCGAAGGCCGGCTGGTGCGGCCGTTCGCACTCGGCATCAAGGTCGCGCCGGAATTCGCCTACTTCCTGGTCTATCCGGTCGCATCCGCGAACGACGCCAGGATCGTGGCCTTCAAGGACTGGATCCTGAACGAGGTCCACAAGCCGCAGCCGGACCCGACACGCCGGAGTTGGGACGAGCTTTAGGTTGCACCAGCCGCCGTGCGGTCGGGGGTTGCGCTCAGCCGGCGACCACCGGCGCGCCGAACCAGCCGATCACCGCGCCGATGAGAAGCAGCACGCCCAGCCAGTGACCCGTGTCGATCAGCGTCAGGTCCCAGCCGAAGCCTTCGTAACGGTGGTTGACCGAAAGCGTCGTGGCGACGAAGCCAAGCCACAGCACGAAGCCGAAGACCAGCCCGGCGACCAGGGTCGGTTCGCCGCCGGTCATCGCACCGACGACAAGGGCCATGACCAGCGCCATGATCAGTTCGGCGATGAAGGAGATGATGAAGGGCAGCGGCGAGCGTTTCATCGTCGCCGGGTCGAGCTTGGCGGCCTTCAGCCACGGCTTGCTCAAGCCCATGTACCAGGCCGCGCCGAACAGCCACGCCACCACGGCGGCAACAATGACCGCCAGCCAGTTCACTGCCGAAAAATCCATGATTCCCCCTCCCGATGCATGTCGCCCCAAAGTGTGCTGCAGCTTTGGGACAGCGACATGCATAGTCTTTAAATCGATGCGCGATGGAACGCCTGTTCGGCGGTGGCGTCAAGCAAGGCGCCAGACGGTCGTGCGCTTGACCTCGGCGTCCTCCAGCGCGCGTGTCACCGGCACTTCGTAGACGCCGAGCGGCTCCAGTCCCGTCCCGGGCAGATAGGAGCGGCCGGGATCGCCGATCAGTATTTCCGCGCCGCGTGCCTTCAGCGCCGTGAACCACGGCATCAGCCTGTCGGCGAACGGCTTGTCGTAGAAGACGTCGCCGGCCAGCACGACGTCCCAACCGGCGTCGCTGCCGACGCAATCGGCGGCGAGGAATTCCGCCTTGACCTGATTGGCTTCGAGGTTGAGGGCGATCGCCGTTGCGCAGAACGGGTCGATGTCGGCCGCGGTCACCTCGGCCGCGCCGGCCTTGGCGGCGGCGATGGCGACAAGGCCGGAGCCGGAGGCGAAATCGAGCACGCGCTTGCCGCGTATCGTGGCCGGATGGTCGAGCAGATAGCGGGCGAGACCCTGGCCGCCGGCCCAGGCGAAGGCCCAGAAGGGCGGCGGCAGGCCGATTGCCGCCAGTTCGTCTTCCGTCCGCAGCCAGAGGTCATGGGCTTCGTCGGCCAGGTGAAGAAGAATTTCAGGCACGTGCGGCGGCGCCATCAGCGCCGTGTTGTCGAGGATGAATCTTTTCGCGCTGTTCGGGGTGAGGACGGTCACGGGGCCGGTGTCAGCCCGCCCATGCGACAGACTTCCTTCCATTCGGCCGGCGTCACCGGTTGCACGGAAAGCCGTCCGAGCCGGACCAGTGCCATTTCGGCGAGCTTGGGATTGGCCTTGACCTGCTCGAGAGTCGGCGGGTTCGGCACGTCCTTGACGGCGCGGATGTCGACGCATTCCCAGCGCGGATCGTCGGTGGTGCTGTCTGGATGCGCCAGGGCACAGACCTCGGCGATGCCGACGATGTTGAGCCCCTCATTGGAATGGTAGAAGAAGCCGAGATCGCCGATCTGCATCGCCTTCATGTTGTTGCGCGCCGCATAGTTGCGTACGCCGTCCCACTGCGTGCCGGCCTTGCCCTTGGCCTTCAGCGCCTCGAAGGAAAACACCGAGGGTTCGGATTTGAACAGCCAGTAGTTCATGCTTTTGCTCCTCCGTGCGGCCCGTTCATCAGCAACCAGAATTAACTAGCCGCCGGCTTGTTGAAGGTCCAGTTCCACTGGCGGATTTCGACGCTCTCGAACAGGCCGGCCTTGGCATAGGGGTCGGCCGCCGACAGCTTCTCAGCGCCGGCCAGATCCGGGGCTTCGACCACGACGAGGCTGCCGTTCGGCTTGCCGTCTCCATCGAGGAACGGGCCGGCGAAGGCGAGCTTCTTGTCGCCGTTCAGCCCTTCCAGGAAGGCGATATGCTCGGGCCGCGTATCGAGGCGCACCTGCAGGCTGCCGGGCTTGTCCTTGCAAATCAACGCAAACAGCATCTTTTTTAGCTCCGGTTGTTCGAGACTTATATGTCGGTTTCGGTCTTCAGCGGCCGCGTCATCAGCGCCGACACAGCCTGTCGGACCGTAACTGTGCCGTCCAGTATGGCGGCGATGGCGGTGATGATCGGCGCGTCGATGCCACGCTCCGCGGCGATGCGGGCGGCGATCGCTGCCGTCGGTACGCCTTCGGCGAGCGGCAGGCCGGCAAGCGGCTTGCCTTGTCCCAGCGCCAGTCCGTAGGCAAAATTGCGCGACTGCGCCGACGAGCAAGTCAGCAGAAGATCGCCGAGGCCCGAAAGCCCCATCAGCGTCTCCGGCTTGGCGCCGAAGGCCGCACCGATGCGGCGCAGTTCGACGAAGCCGCGCGTCACCATGGCAGCCTGGGCGCTGGCGCCGAGGCTGGCACCGGTGACCGCGCCGGCGGCAATGGCAAAGACATTCTTCAGCGCGCCGCCGATCTCGACGCCGACGAGGTCGTCGCTCGAGTAGCAGCGCAGATTTTCTGCCGAAAAGCGGGCGGCAAGGTCGGCGGCCAGATCCGCGTCGCGGGCGGCGACCACCACTGCCGTCGGCAGCCCGCGCGCGACGTCGGTGGCAAAACTCGGGCCGGACAGGGCGGCAACCGGGTTGGTCGGAAGGATATTCTCGACGATCGCCGAGAGCAGCGCACCGGTGTCGCGTTCGATGCCCTTGGCGCAGAGGACCAGCGGCACGGCCTTCGGCACATGGTCCTTTGCTGAGGCCAGCATGGTGCGCAGCGCCTGCGCCGGGGCCACGGCCAGCACGCAGTCGGCGCCGTCGAGCGCGGCCTTGATGTCGCTGGTCGCCACGATGCCGGGCTCGATGGCGATGCCCGGCAGATAGCGCGGATTTTCGCCGCGGTCGATCGCGGCGACGGTCTCCGGGTCGCGCGCATAGAGGCGGACGAAATGGCCGGTGCGCAGCATGGCCAGCGCAAGTGCGGTACCCCAGGCGCCGCCGCCGAGCACGGCAACGCGCCAGCCGCTTGGTGCCCTATCCTCGCCGCCGATCATGCCTTGGCCCCGCGCCGGCCCGAGCCGACCATCGGCGCCGAGATGCTGTCCAGCGGCCAGCGCGAGCGCGGCACGAAATCGGCGGCGTTCTCCTCAGCCATGCCGGCGCGCAGCCGCTCGATGCCGGCCCAGGCGATCATTGCTGCATTATCCGTGCAGAGTTTCAGCGGCGGTGCGACAAAGGTGAAGCCGGCTTGTGCGCACAGTTTGTCCAGCGTCGCCTTGATCGTGACGTTGGCGGCAACGCCGCCGGCAACGACCAGCGCCGGGTCCGCCTTGCCCGGGAATTCCTGCCGGAATCGATTCAGCGCCCGCCCGACACGATCGCCCAGTGCGTCCGCCACCGCCGCCTGGAACGAGGCGCAGATGTCGGCGACATCCTCATCGCTCAACGGTGCAATCGCTGTCGCCGCCTGGCGCACGGCGGTCTTGAGGCCGGAGAACGAAAAATCGGGTTGCGCCGAGCCTTTCATCGGGCGCGGGAAGGCAAAGCGCGCTGCATTGCCGGACGCCGCCGTCTTCTCGACATTCGGGCCGCCGGGATAGGGCAGGCCGAGCATCTTGGCGGTCTTGTCGAAGGCTTCGCCGAGCGCATCGTCGATGGTCGTCGCCCAGCGCTGGTAGTCACCGACGCCGCGCACGGCGACGATCTGCGTGTGGCCGCCGGAAACCAGCAGCAGCAGATAGGGGAAGTCGAGCCCGTCGGTCAGCCTTGCCGTCAGCGCATGGCCTTCGAGATGGTTGATGGCAATCAGTGGCTTGTTCGCTGCTGCCGCAATGGCCCTTGCCGTCATCAAACCGACGATCAGCCCGCCGACGAGGCCGGGACCGGCGGTCGCGGCAATGGCGTCGATATCGCCGAGCGCCACGCCCGAATCGGCAAGGGCGGCCTCGACGATGCCGTCCAGCGCCTCGACATGGGCGCGCGCGGCGATCTCCGGCACAACGCCGCCGAAAGCGGCATGTTCCTCGATCTGGCTGAGCACGATGTTGGACAGGATTTCGGGCGCGGACGTGCCGTCGAGCGCCACCACGCTGGCGGCGGTCTCGTCGCAACTTGTCTCAATGCCCAGAACGCGGATCAATTGGTCGCTGTCCCTAGAGATTGTATGCCAGACCTTTCCCCGTTAGGAGAAAACCCTGAAACCTGCCGGGGGTTATCACGGACCGCGCGCCATGCAAACAACCTTGAAAATCGGAACACGCGGCAGCCCGCTGGCGCTGGCCCAGGCGCATGAAACGCAGGCGCGCCTGATGGCGGCACACGGCCTGCCGGAGGCGGCGTTCGAGGTGGTGGTCATCTCGACCAGCGGCGACCGCATCCAGGACCGTCCGCTGTCGGAAGCCGGCGGCAAGGGCTTGTTCACCAAGGAAATCGAGGAGGCATTGCTCGCGGGCAGGATCGACATCGCCGTGCATTCGTCGAAGGACATGCCGACGCTGTTGCCGGACGGGCTCGAGCTGTCCGCTTTCCTGCCGCGCGAGGACGCGCGCGACGCTTTCGTCGGCAAGACGGCGAAGAGGATTGCTGACCTGCCGCAAGGCTCGAAGGTCGGGTCGTCCTCGCTCCGGCGTCAGGCGCTGATCCGGCGCATGCGGCCGGATCTCGACGTGGTGATGTTTCGCGGCAATGTGCAGACGCGGCTGCGCAAGCTGGACGAAGGCGTCGCCGACGGCACCATTCTGGCCTATGCCGGGCTGAAACGGCTCGGGCTTGAGCATGTCGTCACCGATCTGATGCCGCTTGACATTTTTCCGCCGGCGCCCGGGCAAGGCGCGATCTGCATCGAAAGCCGCATCGGCGATGCCGGCGTCGAAAAGATGCTGTTGGCCATCCATGATGTGCCGACCGGGCAGGCGCTGACCTGCGAGCGCGCTTTTCTCGCGGCGCTCGACGGCTCCTGCCGCACGCCGATCGCCGGCCATGCGACGATAGCAGGCGAAACGCTCTCCTTCGCCGGGTTGATCATCTCGCCTGACGGCACGGCCTCGCATGAGGTCGAGCTGGACGGTCCTGCGAAGGACGCTGCGCGGATCGGCGCGGACGCTGCGAGGACGGTGCGGGCCAAGGCCGGCGAAGCATTCTTCGACGGCTGGGCCTAAAATGGTCCGCGTCCTGGTGACGAGGCCGGAACCGGGCGCGACGCGCACGATGCGGCGGCTGCAGGACATGGGTTTTCAGCCGACCCTGCTGCCGCTGACCGAGACCGTGGCGTTGCCGGTCGACGCCCGCGCTGCCCCAAGCGATGCGGCGGTCGCGGTCACCAGCGCCAATGCGGTGCGCCATGCGCCGGAAGAGCTCATCGCGGCGCTCGCTGCCTTGCCCTGTCTTGCCGTCGGCAACAGGACGGCGGAAGCGGCGCGCAAGGCGGGTTTCCTGTCGGTCAGCGAAGGTCCGGGCGATGCCGCCGCACTGGCCGACGCGATCGCTGCCGGCTATTCGGCAGGGACGATCGCCTATCTCACCGGCCGCGTGCGCTTTCCGGCCTTCGAGGAGCAGCTCATGGCAGCCGGCGTCGAGGTCCGCGCCATCGAGACCTACGATACCGTTGCGCTGGAATATTCCGACACGGACCTGCTTGCGCGACTGTCCAGCCGGCCGGTCGAGGCGGTCCTGCTCTATTCGGCCAAGGCGGCAGCTGCGACGCAAGCCCTGATCAACCGGCCCGCTTTGCGTGATCTTTTTGAAAAGACCGTGTTTTTCGCTCTGTCGGGGCGTATCGCCGCAGTCTTCGAAAGCATCGCCGGGTCAAGGATCCGGATCGCGCCGGAACCGCAGGAAGAGGCGTTGCTGGAGTTGTTGCGGGCATGGCGCTGAACCCGCGTCATCACACCGCCCCTTTTCACCGCTTGGTGATGTGCTAGAGCATCCTTAGCTCGACACCCTTTGAACCATCCCAAGCCAATTTTGCGGAGCCCAAGCATGGTCAAGACGCCGAAGATGCGACATTCGAAAAGCCGCCGCGAGCCGGTGACGATCGAGCTCGAACCCGGCGCCGTGTCGCGCATCGTCGACGAGGATGCAGCGAAGGCTGAGGCCGAGGCGAAAGCGGAGGATGCCGTCGATGCGTCGCAGCCGGAGGCTCCGGAAGAGCCCGTCCATGCCGACCAGACCGACCTCGAGCCGTGGGAGCACACCGACGCGGCGGCGCAGGCCAGCGCGGAGCAACCTGCGGAGACTTCCCTAAAAGGTTCCGAGGAACCGCAAGCCGCCTATCCTGGAACAGCGAAGGCGGCGCCGGAACAGCCAAAAACCTCCGACTACAGTTTCGAGGACGCATCCGCCAAGCCGGCCGAAGAGAAGCCGAGGACGAGCCAGGCCCGAAACGAGTATGTGGCGCCACCGCCGAAGCGCAGCGGCATCAACGGCATTGCTGCCGGCATCATCGGCGGCGTCATCGCGCTGGCCGGTGCCGGCGGGCTGCAGTTCGCCGGCCTGCTCGGCGCGCCCGGGCCGGGCGCGGGCGGCGTGTCGCTCGACGGCGTCAATGGCGAAATCGCCGCGCTGAAGAGCGAGATTGCCGGCCTGAAGGAAGCGGGCGGCAACGGCGATGCCTCGGCCAAGGTCGATGGCCTGTCGTCGGCACTGGACCAGGTAAAGACGGATGTCGCGGCGCTGAAATCGGCGGTCGAGCAAGGCGGCGCCGGCGACAATGCCGGGCTTGCCGCACTCGGCGACAAGGTCAAGCAGATCGAGACGGCGGTCGCCGACCTCGGCAAGGCGAGCAGCACGGCGCCCGTCGATCTCGGCCCGCTCAACGAAAAGCTCGCCGGGCTCGAGGCGCTGGTGAAATCGGCCGGCGAGGCGGCGACGGCGCAGGACGGCCGGCTCGCCGCGCTGGAACAGTCGGTGTCGCAGCTTTCCGGCAAGGTCGAGGCGCAGGCTTCGCAGCCGAAGATCGCTTTGGCCATCGCCGCCTCGGCGCTGAAGGCGGCGCTCGACCGTGGCGCGCCATTCGCCGCCGAACTCGAGACCTTCGCGGCGATTTCGCCGGATGCGCCGGAGATCGCGACCTTGCGCGCCTATGCCGAGAAAGGCGTTTCGACCCGAACCGAGATCGCAGGCGAGATCGACGCCGCGGCCAATGCCATGGTCGCCGCCGCCACGCCCGTCGACCAGAATGCAAGCTTCCTGCAGAACCTGATGACGAGCGCCGAATCGCTGGTCAAGGTCAGGCCGATCGGCGCCGTCGAAGGCGCCGGCGCGCCCGAGACCGTGGCGCGCATGGAGGTGGCGGTCAACCAAGGCGACTACGCCAAGGCGCTCGCCGAATACGAGACCTTGCCCGAAGCGGTGAAAACGGCCGGTGCCGAGTTTGCCGGCAAACTGAAGGCGCGCCTGGAGGTCGAGAAGCAGATCGATTCGCTGATTGCCGGTGCAATGAAGGCGTGAGGAAAATCCGATGATCCGCATCCTGTTTTTCCTCGCCGTCGTCTTCGGGCTCGGTCTCGGCTTCGCCTGGCTGGCCGATCGACCCGGCGAGATGCTCGTCACCTTCAACGGCTACCAGTATCAGGTCAGCCTGATGGTGGCGGCGGTGGCGGTCGTTGCCGTCGTCGCCGCGGTGATGATCTTCTGGTGGCTGATCAAGTCGCTGTGGAACAGCCCCTACACCATCTCGCGCTATTTCCGCGTGCGCCGCCGCGACCGCGGCTACCAGGCGCTGTCGACCGGCATGATCGCCGCCGGCGCCGGCGATGGCGCGCTGGCCCGCAAGAAAACCAAGGAAGCGGCGAAGCTGATCCGCTCCGACCAGGAGCCGCTGATCCATCTCCTGGAAGCGCAGGCCTCGCTGCTCGAAGGCGACCATGAAGGCGCGCGCGAAAAATTCGAGAGCATGCTCGACGATCCGGAAATGCGGCTGCTCGGCCTGCGTGGGCTCTATCTGGAGGCCGAGCGCCTCGGCGACCGCAATGCCGCCAGGCATTATGCCGGCCGCGCCGCGGTGATGGCGCCGCAGCTGGCCTGGGCCGCCGAATCGACGCTGGAAGAATTGACCGGGCGCGGCGACTGGGACGGCGCGCTGAAGCTGGTCGAGGCGCAGAAATCCACCCGACAGATCGAGCGCGATGCCGCCAACCGCCGCCGCGCTGTGCTGCTCACCGCCAAGGCGCAAGCGCTGATCGACAGCGATCCCAATGCAGCGAGGACCGCCGCGCTCGAGGCCAACAAGCTCGCTCCCGATTTCGCGCCGGCAGCCGTCGCTGCGGCAAGCCTGCTGTTCAAGCAGAACGATGTGCGCAAGGGTTCAAAAATCCTCGAGACGGCGTGGAGGGCCGAGCCGCATCCGGAGATCGCCGGGATCTACACCCATGCCAGGCCGGGCGATGCGGTGCTCGACCGGCTGAGCCGGGCAAAGAAGCTGCAGGAGATGAAGAAGAACCATGCCGAGTCCTCGCTGACGGTGGCGCGCGCCGCGCTCGACGCGCAGGATTTTGCCACGGCGCGGCGCGAGGCCGAGGCCGCGATCCGCATGGATCGCCGCGAAGGCGCCTATCTGCTGCTGGCCGATATCGAAGAGGCCGAAACCGGCGACCAGGGCAAGGTGCGGCAATTGCTGTCCAAGGCGGTCAGGGCGCCGCGCGATCCGGCCTGGGTCGCCGACGGCGTCATCTCGGAACGCTGGGCGCCGGTGTCGCCGGTCTCCGGCAAGCTCGACGCCTTCGAGTGGCGCGCGCCGATGGAGCGGCTGGGCCAGCTCATCGACAGCCACGAGGATTTGCCCGAGACCGCCGTGCCGGCCATTACGGCGCCAGTCGTATCGGTCAAGGAAAAGCCTGCCGATGTGATCGATCACCCGGCCGTCTCCGCCGGCAAGACGACAGCAGCGGCCGGGGCCGTAGCGGAAATCGGCGAGGACCAGGTCACGCCGGTCACAGCCGCCGCCTTTGCCGCCGTGCCGTCCGATTCCGAAGCGGTCGAGCCGGCAGAGGAACTGGCGAGGCTGCCCGACGATCCCGGCGTCGACCCCGACGAGGAAGCGGAAAAAGCGCCGCGCCGGTTTCGCTTGTTTTGAGGCTCGGCCAGGATTTGGCCGTTTGGGAATGATGTGATGTTCGAACGCGTATTGTCGTTTCTCAAGGATTTGCCGGGTGGCACCGGGGTTCGCGCAAACGCGGACGATCCGCGCATTGCCGCGTCGGCGCTGCTCTACCATGTCATGAGTGCCGACGGCGTGCGCCAGGACATCGAGTGGGAGCGGTTCAAGCAGGTGCTGGCGCAAAGCTATTCGATCAGCGGCGAAGAACTCGACGCACTGGCCGCCGCCGGCGAGCACGCCGACAATGAGGCGATCGACCTCTATGCCTTCACCAGCGTGCTGAAGCGCCATCTCGACGCCGAGGCGCGCAAGGATTTCATCGGCCTGATGTGGGAAATCGTCTATGCCGATGGCGAGCTGCACGAGCTGGAGGACAACACGGTCTGGCGTGTCGCCGAACTGATCGGCGTCGAGCGCCGCGACCGCGTCGAGGCGCGCCGCAAGGCGGCCGCGCAAGCGCCTGGCGCCAGCGGAACCTCAAGCGACGAATAGGGTGCCGATGCCGCCCAAGCAGAGTTCGAAGCCAAGAATCCTGATCGTGCTGCATCAGGAGAATTCGAGCCCCGGCCGCGTCGGCCACATGCTGCTGGAGGAAGGGTTCGATCTCGACATCCGCCGGCCGCCGCTCGGCGACGAGTTGCCCGGTACGCTGGACGGCCATGCCGGAGCCGTGGTGTTCGGCGGGCCGATGAGCGCCAATGACGAGGACGAGTTCGTCCGCCGCGAGACCAACTGGCTCAACGTCCCGCTGAAGGAGAACCGGCCGTTCCTCGGCATCTGCCTCGGCGCGCAGATGCTGGTCAACCATCTCGGCGGCAAGGTCGAGGGTCATGGCGAAGGGCTGGTCGAGATCGGCTGGTATCCGCTGAAAGCGACCGAAGCCGGCAAGAAGCTGATGCACTGGCCGGAGATGGTTTACCAGTTTCACCGCGAGGGGTTTTCGCTGCCCAGGGATGCGACGCTGCTGGCGACCTCCGAGACCTACCCCAACCAGGCCTTCCGCTATGGCGACAATGCCTGGGGCATCCAGTTCCACGGCGAATTGACCCGTGTGATGATGCAGCGCTGGGTGGTGCGCGGTGCGCATCGCTTCGAACTTCCCGGCGCGCAGCCCGGCCGCGACCATCTCGGCGGCCGGCTGATCTGGGACATGCATCTCAAGCGCTGGCTCGGCGAATTTTTGCAGCTGATTTTCGGCAGGCCGGCTGTTCGGTAGATTTCAGTTCCGTCCGTTCAGGTGGCGGACCTTCCTTAGCGCCGGAAACAGATAGGTCCACAACCCGACGACGGCCACCGCGCCGACGCCGCCGATCACCACCGCAGGCAAAGTGCCGATCAGCGCTGCCATGGTGCCGGCGCGGAATTCGCCGAGCTCGTTCGAGGCGCCGACAAAGACCTGGTTGACGGCGTTGACGCGGCCACGCACTTGGTCTGGCGTCCACAGCTGGATCAAGGTCTCCCTGATATAGACGCTGAACATGTCGGTCGCGCCAAGGAAGACGAGGGCGAGGATCGACAGCCAGGTGATGGTCGACAGACCGAACAGCACGGTAAAAGCGCCGAACGCCGCTGCGGAACCCAGCATGATCATTCCCGCATGGTTGCGGATCGGATGGCCGACCAGCCAGATCGCCACCACGATTGCGCCGACGCTGGGCGCCGAGCGCAGCAGGCCGAGGCCCCATGGGCCGAGCTCGAGGATGTCGCGCGCATAGACCGGCAGCAATGCCGAGGCGCCCGAAAGAAGCACGGCAAACAGATCGAGCGAGATGGCGTCGAGCACGATCTTCTCGCCCCAGATGTAGCGGAAGCCGGCAAACAGCGTCTGCATCGTCGGCTTGTCGGTGGCGCTCTGCTGGGCCGGCTTCGGAATGGTGAAGATCAGCAGGGCGGCCACCGCCATCAGGATGGCGGCGGTGGCGTAGGCAGCTTCCGCCGAGAGGCCATAGAGCAGGCCGCCGGCGACCGGGCCGACGATGGTCGCCGTCTGCCAGGCGGACGAGTTCCAGGCAATCGCATTGCCGAAATCCTCCGGTGGCACCAGATTGGCGAACAGCGAGGACGAAGCCGGACCGAAGAAGGCGCGCACAACGCCGAACAGCGCGAGCACGGCGAAGATCGGCAGCGGACTGGCGAGACCGTGCAACGTCAAGACCAGGAGAACGAGTGCGCAGCCTGCCTCGATCAATGTCGACAGTCCCATGATCAGGCGGCGGCCGAAGCGATCGGCGACGACGCCGGTGACCAGCACCAGGAGCAACGACGGCAGGAACTGGACGATGCCGACAATGCCAAGATCGAAGGGATCGCGCGTCAGGTCGTAGATCTGCCAGCCGACAGCGACGGAGACGATCATGGTCGCGAATGTGCCGAGGAAGCGCGCCGTCCAGTAGCTCAGGAAGGCTTTGTGCCGGAAGGCGGCATAGCGCTGGTCCGGTGATATCTGTTCTGCAGTCATGGAGGTAAGGCCCCGTTGCAATGACATTGGCCGGCGGGGCACTTCCACGGTGGGCGCTGTTCCGGCCAAGGAGACTCTAGCTCAGTTCGTCGCAGCGTGTGCGCTAAAATTGGCACTGGACCAAGGATCTTCTGCCGACTGCAAGCTTTGGCGAAAGGCTCAAACGCTGCTCAGCATCAGGCTGGTTTCGCTGTTGAGGATGCCATCGATTGCCCTGACTTCGCGCAGCACACGGTCGAAGTCCGAAAGGCTCGCCGCATGGATCTCGGCGATAAGATCCCAGGTCCCGTTGGTCGTATGCAGCGAATACAGTTCCGGTATGCCGCGCAGCCGTTTAATGATCGTTGTGGTGGATTTTCCGGCGACTTCGATCATCATGATGGCGCGGATGGCGCGATCGTCTATGTCCTGGCGCACCCGGACGGTAAAGCCGAGCACTGCGCCCGACGACAGCAACTTGTCCAGCCGCGCCTGCACCGTTCCGCGCGAAACAGCGAGCACATCCGCAAGCTTGGAAATGGGCGCGCGGCCGTCCTCCCTGAGGACCGAGATCAGCCGGCGATCGATTTCGTCGAAGATATGCATGGCAATGTTGCAAGCTCGTAGTGATCAGATCGCCCGATTCTAGCGTCAGTTTTGAACACTTTGCAGGTTTCTTGTAAATTCTGCTACCCCTAAGCTCTCGCCTCGTCAGAAAGTCCCACTCGAGGCGGAGCGCATGGATGGTGCAATATGTCGGCACGGCAAATCTGATACGGCTGGTCGATTCGATCGGGGTGGAACCCTTCATCGCCGGTTTGGCGAACTATATCGAGGCCGATTTCCGCCGCTGGGACAGCTTCGAGAAATCTGCGCGCCTGGCCAGCCACTCCGCTGATGGCGTGATCGAACTGATGCCTGTCAGCGATGGCGATCTGTACGGGTTCAAGTATGTCAACGGCCATCCCGGAAACACGCAGAGCGGACTGCAGACGGTGACCGCCTTCGGCATGATGTCGGACGTGGTGACGGGCTATCCGCGGTTCCTGTCCGAAATGACCATAACCACCGCCTTGCGCACCGCCGCCACTTCAGCGCTGGCGGCCAAACACCTGGCGCGCCGCGACGCCGCGACGATGGCCGTCATCGGACTTGGCGCGCAGTCGGAATTCCAGGCGCTGGCGTTCAAGGCGCTGCTGGGCATACGTGCACTGCGCGTCTTCGACATCGATCCAGCCGCGACGGAAAAGTTCCGCGCCAACATTGCCGGCCATGGCTTCGAAGTCGTCGCCGCATCCTCCACCGAAGAAGCGGTGCTTGGCGCCGACATCATCAGCACCATCACGGCGGACAAGCTTTATGCGACGATCCTCTCCGACAACATGATTGGCGCCGGCATCCACATCAACGCCGTCGGAGGTGACTGCGCCGGCAAGACCGAACTGCAGCGCGATATCCTGCTGCGTGCGGATACCTTTGTCGAATTTCCGAAACAGACCCGCATCGAGGGCGAAATCCAGCAGATGCCGTCCGACTATCCGGTCACCGAACTGTGGCGGGTCATCGCGGGCCACGTGTCCGGCCGATGGAGTGACCGGCAGGTCACGATCTTCGATTCGGTCGGTTTCGCGATCGAAGATTTTTCCGCGCTCCGCTTCCTCGTGGACAAGGTGCAGGACACCGATTTCTTCATCGACATCGACCTTCTGGCGCAGCCCGCCGATCCGCAAAACCTGTTCGGCCTGCTATCGGCGCCCGCCTCCAGCGGCCCGGTCTCGGCTTGCGCGGCGGAATGACCATGCGATCCATTTCCGCACAGGCGCCGCGCGGCGTCGTCATGATCCGCCCGCATCACTTCACCCCCAATGAGGCGACCGCCGCCGACAACGCATTCCAGAACCGCGACGGAACCCGGACAACTGCCTCCATCAGCGCCGAGGCCTACCAGGAATCGACACGCATGGTGGCGCGCCTCGAGGCGGTCGGCGTCACCGTCCATCTTTTCGAAGACGAGACCGACGGGCGTCCGGATTCGGTCTTTCCGAACAACTGGTTCTCTACCCACACCGGCGGCCATATCGCGGTCTATCCGATGTTTTCGCCCAGCCGGCAGGCGGAACGGCGGTGGGACATCATCGAGTTCCTTAAGCGACACTACCGCGTCCAGGACGTCATCGACTATTCCGGGCTGGAGCCCGATGGCATCTTCCTCGAAGGCACCGGCGCCATGGTCCTCGACCATCTTGAGCGCGTCGCCTATGCAGCTCGGTCGAACCGCACCAATGAGGCGGCGCTGGAACGCTTCTGCACTCATTTCAACTTCGAACCGATGCTGTTCGACGCCTTCGACCGATCCGGCCGGCCCATCTACCACACCAACGTCATGATGTGCGTCGGCACAGAACTGTGCCTCATCGGTCTTGCCAGCATCATGTCGGATCGCCGGCGGGCCGAAGTCCGCGAACGGCTCGAGGCCGGAGGGCGCACGGTCGTCGATCTGACAGCTGAGCAGGTCGAGGCGTTCGCGGGCAACGCCCTTGAACTCCAGGGGCGCGATGGCCGCCTGCTGGCGATCTCATCACGGGCGATGCGGTCGCTGCGACCTGACCAGATCGCCGCCATAGAGCGCTGCATTACCCCGGTCAGCCTCGACATTCCGACCATAGAGCTCGCGGGCGGATCAGTCCGTTGCATGCTAGCAGGAATCCATCTGGCGCAGCGGTGAATCGGGAGTTTCCGGGCTGAAGTTCAGAGCAGAGTGCCTGCGGAATGAACGCAGCGGCTGCGCTCATTCCCGCAGCGCGGCGGAGATGGCGTCGAGCCCGCCGCGCAAGTCGGCCTCTTTCGGCCAGCCGAAGCCGATGCGGAAGAAGCGCTTCGGCATGTCGAACCAGTGGCCGGGGCCGACATAGGTGCCGTGGCGTTCGAGCAGATCGGTGTAGAACCGGTCGAGGTCGAAACCGGCATCGACGTTCAGCCTGGGGAAGCCGACAACGCCGCCTTCCGGCCGCACCCAGTCAACCAATGGTTCGCGGTCGATCCAGGCCTGGACGATGTCGCGGCGCCTAGCCATATCGGGCAGCAAAGCCGCCAGGAAGGCCTCGCGTCGTTCGAGCATGCCGCGCGCGATGCCCTCGTCGATGACGCTGCCGCAAATGCCGATCTGCTCCTTGGCGGCGAGGAATTTTTCCTGGAGTTCAGCGTCGCGGGTGACGAGCCAGCCGATGCGGATGCCGGGAATGCCGAAGGCTTTTGACAGCGAGGAGACGCTGATCGCCCGCGTACTCAGCGATGCCGCTGATGGCAGGCGCGTTCCATAGGAGAGGTCGCGATAGGTTTCGTCGACCAGCAGATGGCAGCTGCTGCGCTCGGCGAGCGCCACCAGCGCGTCGAGATCGGATCGCGTCATCATCGTGCCGGTCGGGTTGTGCGGGCAGGTGACGCTGATCAGCCTCGTGTTCGGCCGCATGCTGGCTGCGACACGCGCGACGTCGATGGCGAAGCCTGCGTCGAAATCGAGATCGACATAGGAGATGGCGCAGCCGATCGCCTTGGGCGTCTCGATGTTGGTGGCGTAGTTGGGCCTGATGACGACGAGGTGGTCGCGCTCCGACAGCAGCGAGGTCGAGATGATGAACAGCGCGCCGGCGGCACCCGCGGTGACCAGCACGTCGTCGGGCGAGATCCCCTCATCCTGCGCCGCGATCAGCGCCCGCAATTCCTTGTCGCCGCGATGCTCGCCATAGAACAGCGTCAGGTCGGGCAGCGACAGGCCGATATCGGAGAGCCTCTGGTCGGCGATCGAGCTCTCGGAAAGATTGTAGCGGATACGGTCGTAGCCGTACTCCTCCGGCGCCTCTTTCTCGATCACCATCCTGGCATAGTTCATGGCTTCACCCCAAACAGCCTGTTTGGTGTATCCAAGCCATAAAAGCATGAAGCCTGCCAAGGCGGATTCGCCGGCAGGCTTCGGTTCCAGTCGCTCAAACCGTTGGCTCAGCGCCGACCGCGCCGGGCATCGGTTGCTCAAGCCGCGGCTTTGGCTTTCCTGCCCTTTGCCTTGGCTGGCGCCGGCGCGGCGGCCTTGCGGCCAAGGCCGATCGACTTCGCCAGCTCGGAGCGCGAGGCCGCATAGTTGGGAGCGACCATCGGATAGTCGGACGGCAGGCCCCATTTGGTGCGATAGGCTTCCGGGCTTAGGCCGAAATGAACGCCGAGATGGCGCTTCAGCGATTTGAACTTCTTGCCGTCCTCGAGGCAGATGATGTAGTCCGGCGTCACCGACCTTCTGGGGTTGACCGCGGGTACCAGCGGCGCTGCCTCGGGGATGGCCGGTTGGCCGAGGCCGCTGATCGAGGCGCTGACGCTGGCGATGAGGTCGCTGAGGCCGGAAGCGGGCAGGCGGTTCTTCTCGACGTAGGCGGATACAATGTGGGCGGTGAGCTCGAGCAGGTCGATGTCTTTGCGAGCGTTATTGCTGTCGTCGGCCAATTTATCTCTCCGTCGGTGGGGGGTGGTGGCACTCCTAGTCGGCAAATCTGCCCGACGCAATGACTTCGTGCCGCATCACACGTAATTTTGAACAACTATACTGAATCGTAATACTATCAGACGATCAGCGCCCTGTCGCGCCACAGTCGAAATCCGCCCTCGAAAGCGCGCGTATTGTCGCCACGCCGCGAATCGGCAGGCAATTCGTCAAGCTTGTCGACATTGCCGCCGCCGATGACCACGTAGTCCGGCTGCAAGGCGGCGCGAAGCCGGTCGACAACATCGAAGACGTATCTGCGCCATTTCTTCTTGCCGCGTTTTTCAAGACCGCGCTCGCCGACATAGTCCTCGAAGCTGCCGCCCTTCTTGTAGGGAAGGTGCGCCAGTTCCATCGGTTGGGCGACGTTGTCGACGATCATCTCTGCACCGAGGCCCGTTCCCAAGCCGAGAAACAGCATGCGGCCGCCCTCATAGCTGCCAATGGCCTGCATCAGCGCGTCGTTGACGACTTTCACCGGCTTGCCGAAGGCGGCGGCAAAATCATAGCCGGCCCAGCCCTTGCCGAGATTGGCGGGGTCGATCATCGGCCGGTTATGGGTCACCGGTCCGGGATAGCCCATCGCGACGACGTCATAGGGCAGGCCCTCGGCCAGCGTCTTCACCGCCGCCATCATCTGCTGCGGCGTAAGGCCAGGTCCGGAATCGGCGCGGCGCTCCTCGCCGCCGGCGCTGGTCAGGATCTTGACGTGCGAACCGCCGATGTCGATCGAGAGCACGATCTGTTCGCTGTTTGGTGTAGCCGGCTTTGCCGTCTTGGCCATCGCTTTGACTCTCGGAAATTATTTCGACGGATTGATCCAGCCGTTCGGCGGACCGAAACCGTTCATGGCCTCGGCCGGTCCCCAGGTTTTCGGCTCGTAGACATGCGGCGGCGTGGTGTCGCCAAGCACCGGGCCGACAATGCGCCAGGCAAGCTCGCTGGCGTCCTGGCGGGTGAACAGCTGGCGATTGCCGTTCATGGCATCGCCGATAAGCCGCTCGTAGGGCGGCATGTCGTCCTTGCTGTCGTCGAGGGCGGTGAGTTCGACCTGCTCGCCGACCATGTCGTCGCCGGCCTGTTTGCGTTGCGCGCCGATCGAGATCGCCACCAGCGGATTGATGCGGAAGCGCACGTGGTTGGCATCGCCCGGCTTGATCGGATCGAAGACGTCGAGCGGCGGCCGTTTCAGCCGCACGATCACCTCGGTGGCGTGCACCGGCATGTTCTTGCCGGCACGGATGAAGAAGGGCACATCCTGCCAGCGCCAGGTGTCGACGAAGAAGCGCACCGCGGCGAAGGTCTCGACCGGCGAGTTGGGCGCCACGCCGGGCTCGGCGAGATAGCCGGTGAACTGGCCGCGCACGACGTCGTCCTTGGTCAGCGTGCGGATTGCCCGCAGCACCTGCACCTTCTCGTCGATCAGATCGTCGGCGGAGTGGCCGACCGGCGGCTCCATGGCCAGCAGCAACAGGATGTTGAGCAGATGGTTCTCGATGACGTCGCGGATGCAGCCGACGTCGTCGTAGAAGCGGCCGCGCCCTTCGATGCCGAAATCCTCGGCCATGGTGATCTGCACGCTCTCGACGAAGTTGCGGTTCCAGATCGGTTCGAGGAAGGAATTGGCGAAGCGGAAATAGAGCAGGTTCTGGAT
Source organism: Mesorhizobium sp. LjNodule214 (assembly GCF_964252735.1). Lineage (NCBI taxonomy): Bacteria > Pseudomonadati > Pseudomonadota > Alphaproteobacteria > Hyphomicrobiales > Phyllobacteriaceae > Mesorhizobium > Mesorhizobium sp. LjNodule214. Next base: position 509,270 of record NZ_CAXUPE020000001.1, on the reverse strand, counting down.
CGCCTCCTTGCCGAGATAGTGGTCGATGCGGAAGATCGACTGTTCGTCGAACACCAGGTGCAGCACCCGGTTCAGCCAGCGCGCCGATTGCAGATCATGGCCGAAGGGCTTTTCCACCATCAGCCGCGCGCCATGCGCGGTGCCTGATTGTTCCAGCCCCTGGACCACGGTTTCGAACATGGTCGGCGGCACCGCCATGTAGTGCAGCGGACGCTGCGCCGAGCCGAGTGCTGCCTTCAGCTTCTCGAAGGTCGCCCCATCGCGATAATCGCCGCTGACATAGCGCAATTGCGAAGCGAGCTTGGCGAAGACCTTCTCGTCGACGCTGCCCAGTGCATTGACGATGCCGTCGTGGGCACGCGCCTGCAATTTGCCGATGTCCCAGGGGTCGAAGGCGACGCCGATCACCGGCTCGGTGAGCGTCCCCTTGGCGACCATCTGGTAGAGGGCGGGAAAAATCTTCTTGTGGGCGAGGTCGCCGGTCGCCCCGAAGAGCACCAGCGTATCGGACCGTTCCTGGCTCATCTTGTTTCCCCTCAGGCGCCGGTCTTCGGCTTCTCGACATGGCCGCCGAAGGCATAGCGCATGGCGGACAGCAGTTTGTCTGCGAATTCGGATTCGCCTTGCGAGGAGAAGCGGTCGAACAGGGCCGAGGACAGGACCGGCGCCGGCACACCGGTGTCGATGGCCGCCTTCAGCGTCCAGCGTCCTTCTCCCGAATCTGAAACCCGGCCGCCGAACTGGGTCAGCGCCGAATCGGTTTTCAAGGCACCGGCCGTCAGGTCGAGCAGCCAGGAGCCGATGACGCTGCCGTGGCGCCAGACTTCGGCGACTTGGGCTAGATCGATATCGAACTGGTAATATTGCGGGTTCTCCAGCGGACTGGTCTCAGCGTCGGCCGAACGCTGCCTTTTGCCGGCATTGGCCGATTTCAGGATGTTCATGCCTTCGGCATAGGCGGCCATGACGCCGTATTCGATGCCGTTATGGACCATCTTGACGAAATGGCCGGCGCCGCTAGGCCCGCAATGGAGGTAGCCGAAGGGGGCGGTGCTGCTGTCCTTGGCCGGGGTGGCGCCGGCATCGGCGCCCGGTGCCAGCGTCGCGAAGATCGGATCGAGATGGCGCACCGCCTCGTCCGGGCCGCCGATCATCAGGCAGTAGCCGCGCTCCAGCCCCCAGACGCCGCCGCTGGTGCCGACATCGACATAGCTGATGCCCTTGGCCGCAAGCTCGGCCGCCTGGTCGACGGCGTCGTGGTAGTAGGAATTGCCGCCGTCGATGATGATGTCGCCGGGTTCCATAAAAGCAGCCACCTGGTCGGCGATCTTGCCGGTGATCGCCGCCGGCAGCATCAGCCAGGCGCTGCGCGGCTTGGCGAGCTTACCGACGAACTCCTCCATCGACGCGGCGCCAACGGCGCCGTCCTTGACCAAAGCGGCGACGCTGGCCGCGTTGATGTCGTAGACGACGCATTGGTGGCCGTCGCGCATGAGGCGGCGCACCATGTTGGCGCCCATCCTGCCCAGTCCCATCATTCCGATCTGCATGGTCTCGTCCTGAACGTTTGAGGAATCGAAGGTCTAGTGGCCTGCTGGTTGAGCATGATCTTTTCCGAAAACCGGTTCCCACTTTTCGGGATCATGCTCTATCCGGCTCATCAATGCCGACGGAGAAGTCGACATTCTCCCAACGACCGGTGTCGGGCCAGAAAAAAGTGAAGACGATTGTACGACCCGGTGGAACGTCATCAACCGGCAGGTCATCAGATGGACGCCGAAGGTATTCTCGGCGGTTTTGCTGTCGTGGATGGTCAGCCATTTGTCTGTCGTCCAGTGCACCACGCCGCGCGCCGAGAGTTCCACGCGCAGCGCCTTGCCGGCAGGGATGGTCCGGATCTTGTTGTTGAAGCGCCATATCCTGAGCGGCGAGACGGTCTTGTCCTCGATGTAGCGCTTGACGCCTTGCGGCGGCATGTCGAAGACGGCGCCGTCGCGGAGCGAACGCAGCAGCTTGATGTGCTCGGAATGCGCCCAGACCAGCGGCATGGCGCTGCCTGATGGCGCGCCGCGCCGCAATTCGCGTTCGGGCATGTCGGAGCCGTCCCAGACCTGCTCGGGCAGCAGGCCGCCCGCTCCGGCCGAAGCTTCGAAGGTTTCGAGCAGGCGCGCCGCCTCGTCGTTGCGCCCGGCGGCGAGTTCGTAGTGGGCGCGCTCGCCGACCAGCAATGGCCAGGGCCGGCCGCGTCCGGTCCCATCGAAAGGCGCGCCGTCGTCGTGCTCGCCATAACCGTCGCCCGTATAGCGGTACCAGACCGGCCCCTGCGGCAGGTCGCAGCGCAGCGTGGCGTCGATCACCTTCAGCGTGTCGAGAATGCACGGATCGTCCGCCGCTCTCAGGCCGAAGCGCACCAACGCCAGCGCATCGGGACTGACGATCGCTTCGGCCGGACGGTTCGAATCGCCGGGCGGCCGGTTCTTGATCGGGACAAAACCGTCTTTCGCCGATGCGGCGCCTGAAGCGTCCGGCGGTGCGATGCGGACATAATAGCCTTTGACGCCGGCATCGGTGCACAGCGCCGTGCCGGTGACATAGGTCCAGCGCTCGATCTGGTCGTTCCAGCAATCGGCGGTCTCGCGCAGATATTTTGCCGGCTCTGTTTTTCCCGAGATATCGAACATGTCCGCCGCCGCGAGCAAAGCGACAATCTCGACGGCAAGCGTGAACGGGCTGTAGCCCGCATCTTCCTCCCAGCGGTCTTCGCCGGTGACCGGGCCGTTACGCACGACATAGGACGCGGCCAGCTCGATCATCGGCATGAAGGCGGAGAGTGCGGCGCCCGGGAGGTGGCCGGCGCGACGCAGCGCGTCGGCGAGCAGCAGCGGAAAGGCGCATTCGTCCATCTGTATGCCCGGCCAATAGGCCGAGCCGTCGAGCCAGGCATTCTGCGGCCAATGGCCATCCGGCTGCTGGATCGAACGGAGATAGGCGAGGATGCGCAGCGCCTCATCGGGGTCGCCGGCGGCCAGGAAGCCGCCCGCCGTCTCGACCAGGTCGCGCGGCCAGACCAGGTGATAGCCGCCGAGATCGTCATCGCCCTTGCTGAAGCCCCAGGGGATCGACAGGCTGGCTACCGCCGCGCCCGGCACGGCGAACGACCGGTGCGCGGCCAGAACCGCGGTGCTGACGCGGTAGGTGTTGAGGTCGGACGCCGTATGGCGATCCATCGGCAGCAGGCCGTCCTGCCATTTGCGCCAGTTCTGGGTATAAGACCTCGCCACCGGCTCGAAGCCTCGCTTCAGGCTGGCGGAAGCGTTGTCGGCCGCTTCCTCGTGCGTCGCGCCGAAGCCGAGCGCCAGCAGGGCCTTGGTCGCCGCGGCGGAAAAGCCGATCTCGCCGGTCAGCGCCACATTGCCGTCTTCGGCCCTTTGGCAGGCGGGGTCGAGTCCGCCGCCATGTCGGAGCTGCTGCCAGCCGTTGGAGAAACCGACATAGCCGGCCGAGCAGGCGCCCCAGGGCAGCGACGAGGCGAGCGCCAGAAAGACGCCGCGCCCGGTTGCGAACAGGACAGGCTTGCCCTTGTGGTCGGCAACCCAGGCGGTATTGCCCATGCCGGCATTGACGAGGTGCGGCGCCAGCAGCGCGTAGACGCAGTAGTCGGCAGCCGAGCCTTTCAGCGGCGTGAAGGTGATCTCCTGCAGTAGAGCAGGGCATTTCGGGTCCGTAACGATGCGCTTTTCGATCCGCCAGCTTCCGTCGGCGGCGGTGTTGGTCAGGCTGTAGCCAGGCACGCCATCCTCGAACGGCGCGATCTCATGCCTGGCGCCGCGCTTTTCTTCGGAAAAAGTGCCGCCGGGACCGGTGACGATCAGCCCCAAGTCGCGCGTGCAGGCGCTGTCGAGGCGCGGATAGTAGATTTCGTTCAAAATGCCGTGGCTGATGGTGAACCAGACACGGCTGGCCGCTGAAAGTGCGGTGCCGACGCCACTCTTGGCGCTTGACGTCCAGCGCGCCGGTATCCCCGGGGCGCCCTGAGCAACAGTCGGCGTCGCTGCCATGCATTGGTCTCCTGCCGCCGTTCCTAAACCAGGAGCCGAAGCCTTTTCAATCGTCGCACCTGAAGTTAATCGCCTGCGGCAACGGGAGGCGCCGTTGACAGCGGCATCGGCAAGTGTCCACTATTTCGCTGGCAGGGAGGACTGCAGGCAAACCGGGTATCGGCCGTGCGCTGGCAATGGCGTCGCGGCGCCCGGTCGATTTGCAGTGATGCCAGGGAGGAACCATGTCGGACGCATCTCCCCAGTTGATCGACCGGTTGGTGGCCATTTCGCGGGCGCTGGCCGGCCATATCGATACCGGCTCGGCGTTTCGGGCAACAGCCATCGAAATCGGAACGCTCATTCCGCACGATCACATCGATCTGGCGGTGCTGTTGCAGGACGGACGCCTGCACGCCTGCTACGAAGCCGGCTTTCACACCAGCTGGAGCGAACTGGCGCAGCATCCGGTGGAAGGCAGCCCGATCCGGCGTGTGCTGTGGGGCGAGACGCCCTACCTGTTGTCGGACAACGCGGTTGTCGACCCACGCTTCCACTTCGCAGGGGCGTTCGACGAGCCGATCTTCGCCGCCGAGCTGCGCAGCCGCATCATCGTGCCGCTCAGGGCGCGCGGCAGCATCATCGGTGCCCTCAACATCAGCCGGCACGAGGTCGGCTGCTACACGCTGGCGGACGTCGCGGTCGCCCAGCAATGCGCCGATCTGATCGCGCCCTACATCTTCGCGCTGATCCAGACCGAGGAGGCGCGGCGCGCCATGCTGGCCGAGAGCGAGGCGCGCAACCGTGCCGAACTTTTGCGGGTCGGCGCCTCGCAGCTCACCGAAGGCATGGAGCGCGAGCGCCGCCGCATGGCCATGGACCTGCACGACCAGACGCTTGGCGACCTTGCCCGCATCGCGCGCCAGGTCTCGGCGTTTCGCAGCCAGGGCGTGGCGCGAACCGCCCAGCTAGCCGATCTCGAGCAGGAGATCGCAAGCTGCCTGACCGAACTGCGCCACATCGTCGACGACATGCGGCCGAGCGTGCTCGAACTGTTCGGCCTGCGCGACGCCGTCGAGGCGCATCTCAACCGCAGCGTCGCCAGGGCCAAGCCGCCGATCGCGGTGCGCATCGCCGACAGCAGCGACGGCAGCGCCGACGGCCTGTCGGAAACGATGCGCACGGCGCTCTACCGGATCATCCAGGAAGCGATCAACAATGCGGTGCGCCATGCCGCACCCGGCCGCATCGAGGTGCTTCTGACATCGACCGAAAGCGTGTTCAGGGTCGTCGTCACCGACGACGGCCATGGCTGCGGCGCGGTCGATCCGGCCTCCCAGGGCGGCATCGGCCACATGCATACGCGGGCAGCCCTTGTCGGGGCGCGGCTAAGCTTCGAAGCGGCGAGCCGCAAGGGTGGCACGCGCGTGGTCATCGAGGTCGACCGCAGGCCCGCCTTGGGCAGGGCCCAGGCCATGCCCGCCGCAATGCCCGGGGAACAGGCCGTGCCGGAGGTGGTGTGATGCTGGTGATGATTGCCGAGAATGACGGTCTGCACCGCACCTTCGCGCGCCGCACCGTCGAGCAATTATGGCCGGGCGATGTCGAGGTGATCGAAGCCGGCGACGGCGCGGACGCAATCAGCCTGGCGGCCGAGCGCGAGCCGCCGCATGTCGTGCTCGACCTGCAGCTGCCCAAGGCTACGGGAATAGAGGTGGCGCGCGCGATCTGGAGCCGCCGCGCCGGCACCCACATCCTGTTCTGGTCGAATTTCGCCGACGAGGCCTATGTCAGGGGCGTGGCGCGTATCGTGCCGCCCGGTTCGGTCTATGGCTATGTGCTGAAATCGGCGACGGAAGAGGGCATGCGCTCGGCGCTGCGCGGTGTGTTCCGCGAAGGCCACTGCATCATCGACCGCGAGATCCGCGGCATCCAGCACCGCGTGCAGGACCGCTTCGAAGGCATCACCGACGGCGAATATGAGAGCCTGATCGACATCGCGCTCGGCCTCACCGACAGGGCCATCGCCGCTCGCCGCGGCCTGTCGATCCGCGGCGCGCAGAGCCGCATCAAGCATGTCTACGACAAGCTCGGCATCGTGCCGTCGGAGGAGGGCGCAGGCGAGGCCTCCGTCTTCAACTCGCGCACCCGGGCGATCTATCTTGCCATGGCGCGCGGCCTGATCAACATCGACGCGCTGCGCCGCGAGCAGGACCGGCTCGACGCCTGGCTGGCGCAGACGGCTCCGCTGCCGGATCAGTGATCCTCGATCATGGCCCCTGGACAGTCGCTCAGCCTGAGTGTTGACCGCTCTTTGCCGCAAGAGCAATCGGCTCGGTTTCGATCAGCCGAAGCGACCTTACCATGTCGGCCGTCTGCGTCTTGTACTTGAGAAAGTGCGGGGTGGTCAGATGGGCTTGGTAGGCGAGCGGGTCGGCGTAACATTCGAACACGCGCACCGCTGAAGGCGTGCCCTTTACCGACACGGCGTAAAGGAACAACACGTCGGGCTCGCGCTCTACAGACGTTACGATCTCTTCGGCAAGCAAGGCCTTGAACTCATCGATTTGATCTGGGTCGATCTCCAATTCCGCTATGCGGACGATTGGATCGATGTGAGGCTGTGCCATTGTCAGTTTCCTTACTTCCAGGGACGCCGCCCGCGCGTGCCCGCGTCTTGATGGCGGCGACTGTGCAAACGCACAGTCGGCGTTGCGCTTTGAGCGGTATCGCGCCGTTGGCGCCGTGACTAGGCTCGGCCCACAACAAAGAAAATACCGGGAAGCGCTCATGCCGTTCGTCAACATACGAATACTCGAGGGCCATTCGCAAAAGCGCAAGGACGAGATCTCGCGCCGCGTCACCGAAGCAATCAGCGAGGTTGCGGAACTGCCCAGGGAAGCGATCTGGGTGGTGTTCGAGGACGTCGCGGCCAGCGACTGGTTCGTCGGCGGCACGGCCGTCGGAAAGCCGAAGAGCCAATAATGCCGATGTCGGCGGCAGCCCGCCATTCCGGCTTCGGCGATGTCGTCGGCAACGCCGCCATGGAGCGGCTCGCGACCGGCTTCAGCTTCACCGAAGGGCCGGTATGGCATCCCTATGAGAAATGGCTGGTGTTTTCCGACATTCCGGAAAGCCGCATGTACCGGCGCCTTGTCTCGGGCGAGATCGAGCCGTTCCGCGATCCAAGCCACAAGGCCAATGGCAATACGCTCGACCGCCAGGGGCGGCTGGTCACCTGCGAGCATGCGACAAGCCGCGTCACCCGCGCCGAGCCGAATGGCAGCATGAGCGTGCTGGCAACGCATCACGGTGACAGAGAGCTCAACAGCCCGAACGATGTCGTCGTCGCCACGGGCGGGGCGATCTACTTCACCGATCCGAGCTTTGGACGCATGGAATTCTACGGCGTGCCGAGGATGCAGGAGCTGTCGTTCCAGGGCGTCTACCGCATCGATGGCGACGGCGCCCTTCTGACGCTGCTTGCCGATGATTTCGTGCAGCCGAACGGGCTGTGCTTTTCGCTGGACGAGTCGCGCCTGTTCATCAACGATACCGAGCGCGGCCATATCAGGGTGTTCGGCGTCGAAGCGAATGGCGACCTGAATGGCGGCGCCGTATGGGCCGTGACCGAGGGCGGCGAGCCCGGATCGCCAGACGGGATGAAGATCGACAGCCGTGGCAACCTCTATTGCACAGGCCCGGGCGGCATTCATGTCTTCGATGCGTCGGGCGATCTTCTGGGTGTCATACGCACGCCGGAATACTGCGCCAACTTCACTTTCGGCGACGAGGATCTGAGGAGCCTCTACATCGCCGCGTCGACTTCGCTTTACCGGCTAAGGGTTCGCGTGCCGGGATTGAGGCTGTTTTGAGCGCGTTGGCGCTCAATTCGGGATGGCCGCCGATCCAAGGTCCGGCGGCAGCGGTGCCAAGGCATCGTGGCATGGAGGTGTGCCGGACGCGATCCGGCAGGAATTGCAGCAGTCAACAACATCTGGGAGGATTTTTGCGATGAAGAAACTACTCGTCCTGAGCGCTCTGGCGGCGATGCTTGCCTCGGGCACGGCGCTGGCCGACACAAGCGGCAAGAAGATAGCCTTCTCCAACAACTATGCCGGCAATTCGTGGCGCCAGGCGATGCTCGACAGCTACGGCATCGTCACCAAGAAAGCGGTCGAGGACAAGGTGGTCGCAGCCGCCGACATCTTCACCACGGCCGACAAGGAAGTGCCGACCCAGGCAGCCCAGGTGCAGAACCTGATCCTGCAGGGTTATGACGCCATCGTCATCAATGCCGCCTCGCCCGATGCGCTCAACGGCGCCATCAAGCAGGCCTGCGACGCTGGCATCGTCGTCGTCTCCTTCGACGGCATCGTCACCGAGCCCTGCGCCTACCGCGTCGTCGTCGACTTCAAGGACATGGGCAGGCAGGAAGTCGAGCAGATGGCCAAGTTCCAGCCCAAGGGCGGCAATTTGCTGGAAATCCGTGGCCTGGCCGGCACGTCGATCGACGATGCCATCCATGCCGGCATCCTCGAAGGCGTCGCCGCCCATCCCGAGTTCAAGATCGTCGGTTCGGTCACCGGCGACTGGGACCAGACCACGGCGCAGAAGGCCGTGGCGACGATCCTGCCGTCGCTGCCCGACATCGTCGGCATCGTCGACCAGGGTGGTGACGGCTATGGCGCAGCCCAAGCCTTCGCCGCTGCCGGCAAGCCGCGACCGACCATCATCATGGGCAACCGCCAGGACGAGTTGCAGTGGTGGAAGGAACAGAAGGACAAGGACGGCTACCAGACCTGGTCGGCGTCGATCGCGCCCGGTGTCTCGTCTCTCGCCTTCTGGGTGGCGCAGCAGGTCCTCGACGGCCGCACCGACATCCCGCACGACCTGCTGGTGCCGTATCTCGCCTTCACCCAGGACGATTTCGAGGCGGCGCTGCCGAAGATCGTCAAGGGTGGCGTCGCCAGCCACGAATACACGCAGGAAGACGCCATCGCGGCGATCAAAGCCAACATCAAGTGAGCATGGCACGATCGTTGCCAGCCGCATTGCCAACCGGATATCGTTGAGCATGCCTCAGGCAAACGCGGACATCATCAGACTGGACGGCGCCGAAAAACATTTCGGCGCCGCCAACTCTTTCATCATCAGACTGGACGGCGCCGAAAAACATTTCGGCGCCGTCCGGGCTCTCAGCGGCGTCGACTTCCATGTCGGCGCCGGCGAATGCGTCGGCCTCGTCGGCCACAACGGTGCCGGCAAGTCGACGCTCATGCATATGGTGGCCGGCACGCTGGTGCCCGACAGCGGCAAGATCGTGGTGCGCGGGGCCACCGAGGACAATTATTCGGTGCCGCGCGCGCAGCAGCTCGGCATACGCTGCGTGTTCCAGGAACTGTCGCTCTGCCCGAACCTCAGCGTTGCCGAGAACACGCGCATCAACCACCCGTCGCTCACCGGCTTCGGCTGGCGGCGCAAGGCGGCCGACCTGATTGCCGCCAAGCTTGACGAGATTTTTCCGGACCACGGCATTTCCGCCTTCGACATCGCCGGCGACCTTTCCATCGGCAGGCGGCAGATGGTGGAAGTGGCGCGCGCCTTCACGCTGACGCAGGATCCGCTCGAACTGGTCATCCTCGACGAGCCGACCTCCTCGCTCGATGCGCATACGGCCGGCCAGTTGCTAGCCTTCGTGCGCCGCTTCGTCGCCGCGGGCGGCAGCTGCATCCTGATCTCGCATGTGCTGGGGGAGGTGCTGCAGAACGCCGACCGCATCGTGGTGATGCGCGACGGCAAGGTTGTCGCCGCCGACGCGGCAAAGGCGTTCGACCGCGACAGGCTGGTCACGGCCATGGGCGGCGCCGAGGGACATCAGAAGGCAGCGGCCGAGACCGCGAAGACCGAGGCCGGCCCGTTGCGGGTCCGCGCGCGGCCCGTGCGGCAGCAGGACGGCAAGGAGCTTGTCGCGCATGCCGGCGAGATCATCGGCCTGGCCGGGCTTGCCGGCCATGGCCAGACGGATCTGCTATTGGCGATCTTCACCGCCGCCCAGCGCGCCAAGGCCGGCATCGAGGTGACCGCGCCGGTGGCGCTGGTCGCCGGCGACCGCCAGTCGGACGGCATCTTTCCGCAATGGTCGATATCGGAAAATATCGGCATCCGCTCGCTGGCGCGGCTGCGCAGCGGGTTTTTGATCTCACCGCAGCGCGAGGCCGAACTCGCCGACTTCTGGCAAAAGAAGATCGGCATCCGCACCCCAGACATGACCAACAACATTTTCTCGCTGTCCGGCGGCAACCAGCAGAAGACGCTGTTCGCCCGAGCGCTCGGCTCCGACGCCGAGATCGTTTTGATGGACGATCCGATGCGCGGCGTCGACATCGGCACCAAGCTTGAAGTCTACGACCTCGTGCGCGAAGAGGCACGCAAAGGCCGCACCTTCCTCTGGTACACCACCGAAACCGAAGAGCTCGACAATTGCGATCATGTCTATGTGTTCAAGAACGGCAGGATCGTCGCCAATCTGAGGCGCGATGAACTGACGGAGGAAAAGATCATCCAGTCCTCGTTCGGCGACGCTGCCTGAGATGACAGCCGCGGCCATCGAAAACCAGCTCAAGGGCGCTTCGACGCGCAACGCGGCGGCGCGGGCACGCATGCTACGCAGCCTGCTGCCGGCGCTGTCGCTGGCGCTTGTGCTCTTGGCCATCGCCTGGCTCAACCCGCGCGCCATCAGCTATTTCGGCTTCAGCCTGATGCTGAACCTGGCGATCCCGATCGCCTTGGCGACGATCGCGCAGATGTTCGTCATCGCCGGCAACGAACTGGATCTGTCGATCGGCACCTTTGTCGGCTTCGTCGGCTGCGTCACCGCGACATGGCTGAAGGACGCGCCGCTCCTCGGCATCGTCGTTCTCGCCGGCTCGATCGGCGTCTACGCGCTGCTCGGCGCGCTGATCCATTTGCGCAATCTGCCGTCGATCGTGGTCACGCTCGGCATGAGTTTCGTCTGGCAAGGTCTTGCCATCCTCATCCTGCCGAAGCCCGGCGGCAAGGCACCAGACTGGCTGCTGTCGCTGATGGCGTTCAAGCCGCCTTTCATCCCCTTCCCGATCATCGCGGCGCTGCTGATCGCGGCGATCGTGCATTTCGGCCTGATGCGCACCTCCTACGGCGTCATCCTGCGCGGCTCCGGCGGCAACGCCGCGGCGCTGAAGCGCGCCGGCTGGTCGCTGCTCAAGACCAAGGTCGTGCTGTTCGCGCTGACCGGCCTGTTCGGCGTGCTGTCCGGCATGGCGCTGATCGGCATCACCACTTCGGCCGATGCCAATATCGGCAATGGCTATACGCTGCTCGCGATCGCCGGCGTCATCCTCGGCGGCGGCGAATTCGTCGGCGGCCGGGTGTCGCCGATCGGCGCGGTGCTCGGCGCGCTGACGCTGGCGCTGGCCGCTTCGCCGCTGCTCACCTTCATGCACATTCCGCCCGACTGGCAGGTCGCGGCCAACGGCGCCATCCTCATCATCGTGCTGGCGGCCCGCGTGCTGATCAGCCGCCGGGAGAGGTGAGCGATGGCCTCGCTGCGGATATGGCTCGCCAAACCGTGGATCTGGTCCTTCATCGGCGCGGCTCTGGTGTGGCTGGCGACGGTCGCCTTCACCGGCGGCTATGGCGGCGGCGGCATGATCACGGCCGCACTCTCGCTCGCCGTCTTCACCGTCATCGTCGGCGTCGGCCAGATGTTCGTCATCACGCTCGGGCCGGGCAATGTCGACCTGTCGCTGCCGGCCAATATCGGCCTCGCCAGTGCCGTCGCCATGAAGGTGATGGACGGCAATGATTCGATGATCGTCGTCGGGCTGCTGGCGGCGCTCGCTTGTGGCATGGCGGTCGGCGCCGCCAACTATCTGCTGATATGGGCGCTGCGCATTCCGCCGATCATCGCCACGCTGTCGGCCAGCTTCATCATCCAGTCGATCGACATCAGCTATGGACGCGGGCTGCAGATCAAGCCGCCGCCGGGCTTCGCCGATTTCACCAACCGGCAGGTCCTTGGCATTCCAGTGCTGGCGATCCTGACGGTGCTGTTCACCATAGGTGCAGCCATCGCGCTGCAACGCATGATCTATGGCCGTTCGGTGCTGGCGATCGGCCAGAACATCCGCGCCGCCTGGCTGGCCGGCGTCAATGTCGGCCGCATCCGCTTCCTCACCTACACGCTGTCGGGCGCGCTCGGCGGCCTCGACGGGGCGCTGCTCGCCGGTTATTTCCGCGGCGCCAATGTCGATATCGGCAATGAGTACCTTTTGGCCTCGATCGCCGTCGTCGTCATCGGCGGCACGTCGGTGGCTGGCGGCAAGGCCAATGTGCCGGGCGTGTGGGGCGCGGCCCTGTTCCTGGTGCTGTTGCTCACCATGCTCAACACGTTCGGTGTCAGCGCCGGTGTCCGCCTGCTGCTGACCGGGCTGATCATCGTCGGCGTCATCACGGTGGCCGGCGGGCAGAAGGCGCTACGCTGAGGTCGGGCGGCTTTGGCTGATTCAGCGCCGGGAGAATACCGGCCCTGTCGGAAATCCGGTTCCCATCCGGATATCGGCCCTGTAAACCCCGCGGGCTGTTCGCACTTGCAGGAGGTTCGTCTTGTCCGATTTCGTCAGCGTTGCGAAGGACGGTGGCGTCGTGATCGTCACCATCGACAATCCGCCGGTCAACGCCATGAGCTTCCATGTCCGCGAGCCGCTGCACCAGGCGCTGGTCGCGCTGCGCGACGACCACTCAATCGCGGCCATCGTGATAGCCTGCGCCGGGCGGACTTTTGTGGCCGGCGCCGACATCACCGAATTCGGCAAGCCGGTCCGGCAGCCGGAGCTGCGCGCCATCATCGCACTGCTGGAAACCATCGCCAAGCCGACGGTCGCCGCCATCCACGGCACCGCGCTCGGCGGTGGGCTGGAGCTGGCGCTTGGTTGCCATTTCCGCGTCGCCGACAGCAATGCGAAACTCGGCCTGCCGGAAGTAAAACTCGGCCTGTTGCCGGGTGGCGGCGGCACGGTACGGCTGCCGCGCCTCGTCGGCGCGGAGAAGGCGCTCGGCATGATCGTCTCGGGGACGCCGATCGGTGCTGCCGAGGCACTGGAGGCGGGTCTGGTCGATGCGGTGTTCGATGGCGATCTTCTCGCGCATGCAGTTCGTTTCGCTAGCGAAACGGCGGCCAGCCGCGGACCATTCCTGCCCGTGCGTGACCGCAACGATCGTCTGGGAAAGACCGATCTCGCCGCCTTCGACAGGCAGGCGGCGGAGTTGGGCAAGAAGGCGCGGGGCCTCGAAGCCCCGGTAGCCTGCGTGCAGGCGGTCCGCAACGCGATTTCGTTGTCCTTCGACGAGGCGCTTACCGCGGAGCGCGCGCTGTTCCTGAAACTCGTCGCCGGCGACCAGTCGCGAGCGCAGCGGCACCTATTCTTTGCCGAACGTGAGGCGGCAAAGAGTCCTGGCAAGGACGTCGCCAGACGCAAGATGGCGCGGGTCGGGATCATCGGCGCTGGCACGATGGGCGGCGGCATCGCCATGGCCTTCGCCAATGGCGGCTTTCCTGTGACCTTGCTCGAAACCAGCCATGAAGCATTGGAGCGCGGGCTGACGACCATCGACAGGAATTATGCCGTTTCGGTCAGCCGCGGCTCGCTGACGGAAGATGCCAAGCGTGAGAGGCTCGGCCTGTTCAAAGGCAGCACCGACTATGCCGACCTTGCCGATTGCGACTTGATCGTCGAGGCGGTGTTCGAGGACATGGCGGTCAAGCAGGAAGTGTTCGGCAAGCTCGACGCAGTGGCCAAGCCCGGCGCGATCCTGGCAACCAACACCTCCTATCTCGACGTCAACGCCATCGCCGCCACGACGTCGCGGCCGCAGGATGTCGTCGGCCTGCATTTCTTCTCGCCGGCCAATGTGATGAAATTGCTTGAGATCGTGCGTGCCGACAAGACCGCGCCGGACGCGCTGGCGACTGTCATCGAATTGGCACGGCGCATCGGCAAGGTGCCGGTGGTGGTCGGCGTCTGCCACGGCTTCGTCGGCAACCGCATGCTGGCGGCGCGTGGTGCGGAATCCGAGGCGCTGCTGCTCGAAGGCGCGACGCCCAGCCAGGTCGACAAGGCGTTCACCGATTTCGGCTGGCCGATGGGGCCGTTCCAGATGGGCGATCTTGCCGGCCTCGACATAGGCTGGCGCAACCGCAAGGCGCGCGGGCTGACGGCCGTGATCGCCGACACGCTGTGCGAGCAGGGACGTTTCGGCCAGAAGACCGGCAGCGGTTTTTATCGCTACGAGAACGGTTCTCGCACACCGGTTCCCGACCCGGAGGTTGAGGCGCTGATCCGCGCCAAGGCGGTCGAAAAAGGCATCGCGCCGCGCGCGATCGACGCAGACGAGATCATCGAACGAACGCTCTATCCGCTGGTCAACGAAGGCGCCAAGATCCTCGAGGAAGAGATCGCGGCCCGCGCGTCCGACATCGATGTCGTCTGGGTCAATGGCTACGGTTTTCCGGTCGGCAAGGGCGGACCGATGTTCTGGGCCGGGCTTGAGGGGGCGGGCAAGATCGTCGAGCGGCTGGATTCTTGGCACGAGCGCACCGGGAGGCCGATATTCCAGCCGGCGCCGCTGCTGAGGCATATGGCGGAGACTGGGTCGTGGGAAGGCGCGGTCGGCGGATAGTACAGCCTCCAGGAACAAGCGCTGGCGCTGTCCCGCCGACGCTTCGCAACCTCAATACCGCCGCAACGTCGCCAAATTTGACCACGTGGACAAAACTCGGGCGCCGTTCCATAGTTCCCTGTCTTCATTCCTGAGAACGGCCGGCTCGACACGGCTGTCAACCAGAGGGGCACTTCAATGAAAAACGACAAGAGCAAAATCCAATCGCAACGCGCGGGTTTATCGCGACGCAACGTGCTGGAACTGGGCGCGCTTGGCCTGGCTGCCGCCATGCTGCCGGGCAATGCCTTCGCCAAGGACAAGCTGAAGGTGGCGGCGATCTTCGCCACGCCGATCGAGGAGCCGTGGGACAACCAGATCCATGTCGCTCTGCAGAAGGCCGAGAAGGAACTCGGCATCGAGTACAAATGGTCGGAAAAGGTGCAGACCGCCGACTTCAGCCGCGTCATGCGCGAATATGCGCAAGGCGGCTACCAGCTGGTGCTGGGCGATGCTTTCGCCGCCGAGCGTGAATCGCGCCGCACCGCCAAGCAGTTCCCGAAGACCGCCTGGTTGTTCGGCTCGGGAGCCGGACCGGCGGAGCCGAATTTCGGCGTCTTCGACAACTGGATCCACGAGCCGGCCTATCTCTCCGGCCTGATCGCCGGCAAGATGTCGAAATCGGGCACGATTGGCGCCGTGGCGGCGATGGGCATTCCGGAAGTGAACCGGCTGGTCAACGCCTTCTTTGCCGGCGCCAGGGAGGTCAATCCGAACATCAAGAAGAAGGTCGCCTTCATCGGTTCCTTCTTCGACCCGCCGAAGGCCAAGGAAGCGGCGATCGCCCAGATCGATGCCGGCGTCGATGTGATCTATGCCGAGCGCTTCGGCGTCATCGAAGCGGCGGTGGAGAAGAAGATCCTCGCCATCTCCAACATGTCCGACCAGTCGAGCCTCGGCCCCGACACGGTGATCACTGGGCCGGTCTGGAACATGTATCCGACCGTCGAACAGGCGATCAAGTTGGTCAAGGCCGGCGTCTTCACCGCGCAGGACTATGGTGATTTCTCACGCATGGCCAAGGGCGGTTCCTCTTTGGCGCCGTACCACAAATTCGACAAGACGCTGCCGGCTGAGGTCAAGGATCTGGTCGAAAAGAAGAAAGCCGAAATCCTCGAAGGCAATTTCCGCGTCGATGTGGATGAGAACACGCCGGTTTCGGATTGAGTTCTTTACCCTCCCCCTTGTGGGGAGGGTCGATTCGCGAAGCGGAGCGGGGTGGGGGCGGCGCCGTACCCCCCACCTCGGCGCTCCGCGCCGACCCTCCCCACAAGGGGGAGGGTAAAGCCTCACCAGGAGCCATCTTGTCCGCCCCTCTCATCGAAATGCGCGGCATCACCAAGAGCTTTGGCACTGTCAAGGCGAACGAGGCTGTCGATCTCAGCGTTGCGCCCGGCGAAATCCTCGGGCTGCTTGGTGAGAACGGTGCCGGCAAGACGACGCTGATGAACGTGCTGTTCGGCGCCTATGCGCCGGATGCCGGCGAAATCCTGATCCGGGGCCAGCCGGTGCGGATCAACAGCTCGGCCGATGCTTTGGCCGCCGGCATTGGCATGGTGCATCAGCATTTTCACCTCGCGCCCCGGCTGTCGGTGCTGGAGAACCTGTTGATCGGCATTCCCGGCAAGTCCGGCCGCATCGACCGCGCCGGCGGGCTGGCGCGGCTGGCCGAAATCGGCCAGCAGCACGGACTGACGCTCGATCCGGACCTTCCGGTGTCAGCTTTGTCGGTCGGCGAGCAGCAGCGGCTTGAAATCGTCAAGGCGCTGTTTCGCGGCGCACGGCTTTTGATCCTCGACGAGCCGACGGCGGTGCTGGCGCCGACGGAGGTCGACGGGCTGTTTGCGGCGCTGCGTTCGATGGTCGTGCAGGGGCTCGGCATCATCTTCATCTCGCACAAGCTCAACGAGGTGCGGGCGCTGACGCATCGCTGCGTGGTGCTGCGGCATGGACGTGTCGCAGGCCGCGTCGATACGCCTGCCACCACCACCTCGTCCGAGATGGCGCAACTGATGTGCGGCCACGAGATCGTGCCGCCGGCCAGAGGACCATCGACGCCGGGTGCGGCGGTGCTCACCCTCGACGGCATTTCGACGTCGCATCATTCGGGTATGGCGCTATACGACGTGTCGCTCTTGGTCAGAGCCGGCGAGATCCTCGGCATTGCCGGTGTCTCCGGCAACGGCCAGCGGGCGCTGGCCGATGTCATTTCCGGCGTGCTCGCACCCGATGCCGGACAGATGACGATAGCCGGCAAAGCAGTATCCCGGTTCTCGCCGCGCGAGGTGCAGGCGCTCGGTCTCGGGCGCATCCCGGAAGACCGGATGACGACCGGGCTGGTCACCAATCTGCCGCTCGCCGATTCCATGGTGCTGCCGCGTATCGGCACCGACGCATTCAGCCGCAAGGGGCTGCTCAGGCCGGACGCGATCCGCGCCTTTGCCGAAGAACAGATCAAGGTTTTTGACATACGCTGCCCCGGGCCGATGACGCGTGCCGGCGCACTGTCCGGCGGCAATCTGCAGAAGGCTCTTTTGGCGCGCGAGCTTGCCTTCGACCCAAAAGTGCTGATCGTCTCACAACCGGCGCGCGGCCTCGACATTGGCGCGGCCCGCTTCATCCACGAAAAGTTCTTAGACATGCGCGCCAAGGGCTGCGGCATCATCGTCATCGGCGAGGATCTCGAGGAATTGCGGATGCTCTGCGACCGCATCGCGGTGATGTATGAGGGCCGCATCGCAGGTACGCTGGACAGCGCGGACGCTACCGTTGCGCGGCTCGGCCTGCTGATGACCGGGGCTGGGCAGGCAGAGGAGGCCGCCTGATGTTTCGCCTCGAAGCCCGCACCTCGACGCCCGCCTGGTTCAATCTGGCCCTGCCGCTGCTGGCGATCGGGGTGACGCTCGTCCTGTGCAGCGGCCTCATTGCGCTGGCTGGCGCCGGCGTCGTCGAAGCCTATGGCGTGATGTTTTCGGCCTCGCTCGGCGACAGCTACGCCATCACCGAAACGCTGGTTCGGGCAACACCGATGATCTTCACCGGACTTGCCGTGGCGATAGCCTTCCGGGCAAAGTTCTGGAATATCGGTGCTGAAGGGCAACTGCTGGCCGGTGCGGTGGCAAGCTGCGCCGTCGGTGCCATACCGATGCCGGGGCCGCTCGCCATGCTCCTGATGGCGCTGGCTGGTGCTGCCGCCGGCGCCGCGGTGGCGCTGGTACCGGCGACGCTCAGGGTGAAATTCAAGGTCGACGACGTGGTCAGCTCGCTGCTGCTCAACTCGGTCATCTTCTACGCCCTGATGGCACTGATCGAGGGGCCGTGGAAGGATAGTTTCAGCGGCTATCCGATCTCGCCGCCGATTGAGGATTCGGCGAACTTCCCGGTGCTGCTCGAAGGCACGCGGCTGCATCTCGGCGTGGTGGTGGCGCTGATCGCGGCACCCTTGATCTGGTTCCTGATCGCGCGCACGACGCTCGGCTTCCGGATCAGGGTCATCGGCGAAAACGCCGAAGCGGCGCGCTATGGCGGTATCAACGTCCAGCGCGTGCTGATCTCGACGGCGCTGCTCTCCGGCGCGTTGGCCGGGCTTGCCGGGGTCGGCGAGGTCGGCGGCGTGCATTTCCAGGTGATGAGCGACATCTCGCCAGGCTATGGCTATTCCGGCATCGTCGTCGCCATGCTGGCCAGGCTCAATCCGCTCGGCGTGGTGCCGGCGGCGATCTTTCTGGCGGCCGTCATGACCGGCGCCGAGGCGATGTCGCGGGCGACCGGCGTGCCGGCTTTCCTCAGCGATGTCATCCAGGGCACGGCGCTGCTTGCCATGCTGGTGGCGCTGCTGTTCACCGCCTATCGCATCCGCCGCGTCGGAGCTGCCCGATGAGCGCGCTGTTCGAACAGATCCTTCAGGTCGGCTTCCTCGCCGCGATCATTCGCATCGCCACGCCGCTGGCCTTTGCGACGCTCGGCGAAATGTTTTCCGAGCGGGCGGGTGTGCTCAATCTCGGCATCGAGGGCATCATGCTGCTGTCGGCGATGACCGGCTTCACCGCCACCAGCCTGAGCGGCAGCCTTTGGCTCGGCGTGCTCGTCGCCGTTCTCACCGGCGCGCTGATGGGGGCGCTGCATGCGCTGTTCACGGTGGCGCTCGGCCTCAGCCAGCATGTCTGCGGCATCGGCGTCACGCTGTTCTGTTCAGGGCTTGCCTATTTCCTCTACCGGCTGATCTTCGGCCAGCAGTCGGTGCCGCCGAACATCAAGGGTTTTCAGACACTGCCGATTCCGCTTCTGTCGGAAATTCCGGTACTCGGACCCGCAGTGTTCAACCAGTTCTCGCTGGTCTACATGGCGATCATCGCCATTCCGCTTGCCGCCTTCGTGCTCTACCGCACGCCATGGGGCCTGTCGGTGCGCATGGTGGGCGAGAACCCGCGCGCCGCCGATTCGGCGGGCGTCGGCGTCATTGCCACGCGCTTCCAGGCGGTGATCCTCGGGGGTGCGCTGATGGGGCTGGCCGGCGCCTTTCTGTCGATGGCGCAGTTCAACGCCTTCACCTTCGGCGTCGTCTCGGGGCGCGGCTGGGTGGCGATCGCGCTGGTCGTGTTCGGCCGCTGGGACCCGTGGCGGTCTGCCGGTGCTGCGCTGCTGTTCGCCTTTGTCGACGCCTTGCAGTTGCGCATGCAGGCGAGCGGGCTCGGCCACATCCCCTATGAAGCGTTCCTGATGCTGCCCTTCATCTTCACCATCGTCGCCATGGCGGTGATGTCGCGCAATGCGGTGGCGCCGTCGGCGCTGCTCAAGCCGTTTCGACGCGAGGAGCGCTGACAGTCGCACACGGTCAGCGTTCCTTGGTTCACATCGCGGTAAAGCCGTTGTCGACGAACAGATGCGCGCCGGTGACGAAGCTCGACTCGTCGCTGGCCAGATACAGCGCGGCCTTCGCCACCTCTTCCGGCTCGCCGATGCGGCCCTGCTGCGCGGCGAGTGCCGCATCGGAAACATCAACGCCGAGTTTTCCCAGATCGGCGACCTCGCGCATCCCATGCGGTGTCCGGATGAAGCCGGGGCAGACCGCGTTGCAGCGGATGTTGCGGTCGCGGAACTCGACGGCGATGGCGCGCGCGAACATGTGGCAAGCGCCCTTGGTGGTGTCGTAGAGCACTTCCATCGGCGTTGCCGCCACCGCCGAGATCGACGAGGTGCAGACGATCGAACCGCCGCCTGCGGCGATCATGCCGGGCAGCACGGCGCGCGTCATCAGGAACATCGAGCGCACATTGACGGCATGCAGCCAGTCCCATTCCTCAACTGTCGTCTCCAGGAAGGGTTTGATGACGATGGTGCCGGCATGGTTGAACAGGACGGTGATCGGGCCGAGTTTTTCGCTCGCGCCCTTCACCGCGGCCTCGACCTGCGCTTCGTCGGAAACGTCGGCCACGAAATGCTCGGCGACATGGCCGCGCGCCCGGATCGCTGCGGCCGTCGCAGCCGCGGCTTCGCCGTTGCGGTCGATGATCGCCACCTTGGCGCCTTCCACCGCGAACAGCTCC
The DNA here is from genome assembly GCF_964252735.1 of Mesorhizobium sp. LjNodule214. Classification (NCBI taxonomy): domain Bacteria; kingdom Pseudomonadati; phylum Pseudomonadota; class Alphaproteobacteria; order Hyphomicrobiales; family Phyllobacteriaceae; genus Mesorhizobium; species Mesorhizobium sp. LjNodule214. Next base: position 488,929 of record NZ_CAXUPE020000001.1, on the reverse strand, counting down.
GAGGCCGCCCCACCCATTCCGGTCGCGCCGCCTGAAACGATGGCAACCTTGCCCGCCAGTCTTTCGCCCATGCCTTTTTCTCTCCGTGTCCTGTTTTGATCGCTTCACATTGCCGTCTGCGATGATGCTATCCTTCAAGCGCTGGATGGCCAATGCATGAAACAGGGCAGAAAGGCGAGGGTATAGGCCGTTCGGTCAGAAGCGCATGTCGCTGCTTTGGGCCGATCGATCGCGATGACGCAGCGCTCAGCAAGGTGGAACCAATTTTTCCACCTATTGGAGAAAATTGTTCCAACAATCGCTCAAAAATAGCACTCGACAAAGTCTACTGATTTTATAGATTAATCAGCGAGACGGAGGTCGATATGTCCTATATCCAGAACGCTCAGACTGATCGCACCGGCCAGAGGCTGACCAATGGCCAGGCCTTTCGCCCGGCCTATGCCGGCGCCTTCGCCTATCTCGTCTTCGCGCTCGCGTTCGTGTTCACCGGGGCGGTCGTTCTCGGCCTTATTCCCTGAGTTACGGGTGGCGGCCTACCGCCTTCAGGCAACCGGAGTTTGAAAAACCCTAATCGCGGTGCGTTTTCGCGCGCCCGGCTGATGCGGATTCGAATTCGCCGCATCGGCGATTCCCCAACGTGATGGAGGAGATGGCAATGCCGATCGAGTTCACGCATGTTCCCGGTAAAACGCAGGACGCCAGCTTTTTCTATGATTTCGTCGAGACAGCGAACAAACTCTCGCTGGTCGAGGATGCCGGCTTCAGGAAGATCATTGTCGACGATCAGGCCGGCCTTTTGACCAATATGGACATTGCCGCCCAGACGCTGGACCGCACCTCGTCGCTCGAAGTGGTGCTGACACATTGGGCCGGCGTCATCGAGCCGACCGTGGCGGCGCGGCAACTGGCGGCGCTGGGTAGCAAAAGCGGCGGGCGGTTGTCGCTCAGGATGCTCAGCGAGCCGCTGAGCGACGACGATGCCGAGGCGCGCCCGGTCGGCCACACCGTGGTCTGGCAACGCATCGACGAATATCTGGTCTTGCTGAAGCGGCTGTGGTCGAACGACAGGCCTTTCGACCATGAAGGCGCCTTCTACAGCGTCAAAGGCGGTTACGTGCCGCGCAAGGGGCCGCACGGCGTGACCTTCCGCATGGGCGGACAGTCCGGAACCGCGATCAAGGTCGCCGGGCGGCATGCGGATGTCTTCGAATTGGCCGCCGGTTCGCTGGACGAGGTTAGGCAGCTGATGCAGCGCGTGCGCAGTGCTGCTGCCGAACACGGTCGCGCCGGCAAGGTGCGGTTCGCACTGCCGGTTCGGATTTGTTCCGAAGGCAAGGCAGCCACCGCCGACCACAAGGCGATCGAAGTTTCAGGTCCGCCGGGGCAGATCGCGCTGTCGCTGCTGCCCTATGCGGCGCTCGGGGTGCATGAGTTCATGATCGCCGGCATCGACCGGTCGCGCGAAATCGCTACGGTGGGCCGGGAAACGGTGACGCTGCTCGGCAATACGATGGCGCGGCGCGAGGCCGAGGTGGTGCAGCCTGGGACTTTTGTATCCCGCGCTGTGCCGGACATTCGCGCGGCGGGGTGAGCCCCCCTCTCAGACGCTTTGGCCTGCCTTGCCGTCGAGACGCGACAAGGCGTCGATAACGGCACTCGCGTCTGCCAGTGCACCAAAGACGCCGTTCTCGACGGTGACCATGTGCAGCCTCATGCGCGTATCTGTCGCCGCTGGCGCAGGCATCCGAAATCGTCAGGCACTGGAAATTCCGATCGCAGGCCTCGCGCAGCGTTGTGTGCACGCAGACATCAGTCGTGCACCCCGAAAACAAGAGATGCGTGATGCCTTGCGCACGCAGGACAAGTTCCAGATCGGTGTAGGTGAAGGCGCCGTTGCAGGTCTTGTCGACGATGATGTCCTCAGGCGCGACGTCGATCTCGGGCACGATCTGGAAGCCGGAACCGGACCGCAGCAGGATGTCGGTGCCGTCGAGACCGGCGCGCTTGCGGCGCCATTTTTCGTAAGCCGTCATGTCGGCCATGTCGGTCCGGTAGCCTTGCCTGGTGTGGATGATCCTGAGGCCGGCCGCGCGTGCTGCCGCGATCAGCCGGCGCTATCCTAGCCCGGCGAGAAGCGACCGGAAATCGGTATGGATTGGCAGAAAGGTCCGTTGACCCTGCGCCCAATTGCGCAGTCCAAATTTTTCGGCGACGGCACCTGTCATGCCATTTTGTTGACCCAAAATCTCATCTTCAATGTTGACTATCAAAGTCATGTTTCATACTCAACCGGGCGACGACAGATGGAAACCAGGCCAAGACCGTGGCTGAAATTCACACTCAGACTGCCTTCCGTATCGAAGCGGTGCGTTTCGCCGTCGGCGAGCGGACCCTGCTCGGTCCGGTCACGCTCGAACTCGAGCGTTCGCGCGTCTACGGGCTGATCGGCCACAATGGCTCGGGCAAGTCGACACTCATCAAGCTTCTGGCGCGCCAGCAGCCGGTAAGTGCTGGCGCCATCAGCTTCGCCGAGCGGCCGCTGGCCAAATGGGGCGCCCGCGAATTGGCGCGCGCGCTGGCCTACCTGCCGCAGACGACACCGGCGGCGACCGGCCTCACCGTGCGCGAACTGGCGACGCTCGGGCGCTATCCCTGGCACGGCGCGCTCGGCCGCTTCGGCCATGAGGACAAGCGGCATGTCGAAGAGGCGCTGGCGCTGACTGACATGGCCGGTTTTGCCGACCGGCTAGTGGACGAACTCTCCGGCGGCGAGCGCCAGCGCGCGTGGCTCGCCATGCTGGTAGCGCAGAATGCCGGCGTCATGCTGCTCGACGAGCCGATCTCGGCGCTCGACATCGCGCATCAGGTCGAAGTGCTGCGCCTGGTCAAGGATCTCAGCCGCAAGCGCGACCTCTGCGTCGTCGTCGTGCTGCACGATCCCAACATGGCGGCGCGCTACTGTGACGAGCTGATCGCGCTGAAGGACGGCAGGCTGCTGACCCGCGGAACGCCCGGCGAGATCATGCAGGGTGCCGTGCTCAAAGGCATTTTCGGCGTCGAGATGGGGGTGTTTGCGCATCCCGTCACCGGCCAGCCGATCGGTTACGTGCAATGACAAAGCGAGGACGAAGCGTGTCCAGAAACGGTCTCTTTGCGGCGCTGGCCGCATCGCTCATCCTGTCGGCCGGCGCCGTCGCGGCGCAGGAACAACCGGCAACGCCGGCTCCAGCAGTGCAGGCGCCGGTAACGCAAGCACCGGCGGCACAAGCACCCTCCGCGCCCGCCGCAAATGCGCCGGCCGCAGCCGCGCCGGCGGAACCGCAGCCGGGCGTTCAGCCGGCGCCCCCTGCCGCTGGTGAGCCGTCGACGGCGATCTCGCTGACGCTGCCGCATGATCTGTCGCCATGGGGCATGTTCATGGCCGCCGATATCATCGTCAAAGCGGTGATGATCGGTCTCGCTTTCGCATCTCTTGTCACCTGGACGATCTGGCTGGCCAAGTCGCTGGAGATTCTTGGCGGCAAGCTGCGGGCCCGCCGCGCGGCCAACGCCATCGGCAATGCCGCGACGCTGATGCGGGCCGGGCGTGCGCTCGGCCATAACAACGGCCCCGGCGCCCTTCTGGTGCGCGCAGCCGAGGAAGAGGCGGCGCTTTCGGCGGGCGCGCTGAACCACGTTTCGGGCGAGGGCCTGAAGGAGCGCGTCACGTCGCGGCTTTCGCGCATCGAGGCGGCTGCGGCGCGGCGCATGTCGCGCGGCACCGGCCTGCTGGCGACGATAGGCTCGACCGCGCCGTTCGTTGGCCTGTTCGGCACCGTCTGGGGCATCATGAACGCCTTCATCGGCATCTCGCAGGCGCAGACCACCAATCTCGCCGTCGTGGCGCCCGGCATCGCCGAAGCGCTGCTCGCCACCGCCATGGGCTTGGTCGCGGCAATCCCGGCCGTGGTGATCTACAATGTCTTTGCGCGATCGATAGCCGGCTACCGGCAGATCCTTGCCGATGCCTCGGCGGGCGTCGAGCGGCTGGTCAGCCGCGACCTCGATTTCCGCACCGTGCCGCCGGCAAGCGCGATGGCAGCGGAGTAAGCGGCCATGGCGGCTAGAATTCGCGAAGCGGCAGGCGACGATCTCGAGGAAAGCCACGAGATCAACGTCACGCCGTTCATCGATGTCATCCTGGTGTTGCTGATCATCTTCATGGTCGCAGCACCCCTGGCGACGGTCGATGTCAATGTCGACCTGCCCGGCTCGACGGCGACACCGGCGCCACGGCCCGAGACGCCAATCTTCCTGACGCTGAAAAGCGATCTCACCCTGGCGATCGGCAATGACAGCGTGCCGCGCCCCACCTTCGCCACCGTGCTCGACGGCAGGACCAGGGGCGACAAGCAGACGCGCATCTTCCTGCGTGCCGACAAGACGGTGGGCTATGGCGAGCTGATGGAGGTGATGAACCTCCTGCGCGGCGCCGGTTATCTCAAGATCGCGCTGGTCGGGCTGGAGACATTGCCTGCCGCCGATGCCACCGCGCCGGCCGTGAGCGGAAGCCCGGCACCGGCCCCAAACGGCGGCCCAATCCAATGACTGAAGCCGCCGCCCTGCCCAGGATCGATCCGCCGCGCTTCGGCGCACGCGCGGCCGGCCTGTGGGCAGGTGCGGCAGCCCTGGTCCTGGTCGCGCATGTGGCGGTCGCCTATGCCGTGCAGGGCCTGAGCTTCGCCGAGATGCCGGATGGCGGACCGCCCCCGGCGCTGGCGATCGAGATGTCGCCTATGGTGATCGCGCCCGCCGTTCAGGAAGAGACGCCGGTGTCGGATGTGGTGACGCCCGACCGAGCCGATCCGGTCGATGAGACCATCGCAGAGGTGAAGCCGGTAACCGGGCCAGTGCCGGAACCGGTCGTGGAAGAAGCGGAGCCGGTCGCCGAACAGCCGGTCGAAGCCGAAGAGGCCACGGCGCCCGAGCCGGCGGAGCCGACGGTTGCGGCGCTGAGCGAGCAGCCGCCGCCGCTCGAAGAGGTCGTGCCCGACATCGTCGAGACGGTCGCGCCCGACGTGGTCATCCCACTGCCGCAGCCGAAACCGGTCCAGACGGAAGTCAAGGCGAACAGGCCGGTCGAAGCGAAGAACACGACGGAAAAGAAGCCTGTCGAAAAGCCGAAACAGCGCAAGAAGAAGGAGAAAGCGGCTCCGCCCAAGACGGTGACGACTGCCAGCATCTACGCCAAGGCGGCGGCCAAGGCCGCCGCGCCGAAATCGTCCGATGCGGTGCCGCGGTCGAGCATCAGCCCGTCGCGGTGGAATGCCAGCCTGGCGGCGTGGATCCGGCGGCACACGCGCTACCCGAGCGCGGCAAAATCCAGACGGGCCGAAGGCACCCCGAACGTGACCTTCATCGTCGACGCGTCCGGCAGAGTGGTCTCTGCTCGGCTTGCCCGCTCTTCGGGCGACGCCGATCTCGACCGCGCGGCACTCAGCGCGCTGCAGGGTGCCACGGTGCCCTCGCCACCGGCGGAGCTCGGCGCGCGCGTTACCCGCACGGCGCCTTTCGTTTTCAGCCTGCGCGACTAGCGACCGGGAAATCCCGAGCTCGACGCGAAGGATCTGCGAGGCTCCGCCGCGACTGACTTGACGGATGTCGGCGGCGGGCATCTCGTTGCCGCAGGCTAAGCCGGTTGGAATCTGGACGACGAGCCGGTATCCAAGAGCGGCTCTTTCGGTCAGGCGAATGTGACTTGATTGGCTTCCTGTGTTTGGGTCAATCGGGGATCACAGCGATCCGCTACGCCGCGATGGCGCCGGTTCGTCGCTTATGCCATGTGGGTGCCCGGCCTCGAGGCCTTTCAGCTGGAGCGCATATGACGGTCCTCACACGTCGCAAACTCTTGAGAACTGCCGCGATTGCCGGCGCAGGTGGGGTCGGGCTCTCTGCCGTGGGCAAATTGGGCAGTTGGGCCGCGGCTACGCCCGAGCCGGTGCTGCTGAAGGCGGCGGGGATCCAGGCGAAGCTGATGGATGTCGGCCAGACCAAAAATGTGCTGACCTATGGCGACGCCGGCATGCCGCCGGTGATCAGGATGAAAAAAGGCGAGCCTTTCGCCGCCCGGCTGATCAATGCCATCGACGATCCGACGACGATCCACTGGCACGGCATTCGCGTTCCCAACAAGATGGACGGCGTGCCATTCCTGGTGCAGCCCTATGTCTACACCGGCGATCATTTCGACTACGCCTTCACGCCGCCTGATGCCGGCACCTTCTGGTATCACCCGCATTGCAACACGCTGGAGCAGATGGGCCACGGACTGACCGGCGTGATCGTGGTGGAGAACCCGAACGATCCGAAATTCGATGCCGAGGTGGTGATCAATCTGCGCGACTGGCGCCTCGGCGACGACGGCCAGTTCATCGAACAATTCCGGCCGCGCGATGCTGCAAGATCCGGCACTTACGGCACGGTGCGCACCGCCAACTGGCTCGACCAGCCGCAATATGACGCGCCGGCCGGAGGGCTGGTGCGGCTCAGGGCCGCCATCACCGACGTCACGCGCGTCTATGCTTTTCGCGTCGAGGGTGCCGAGGCGACGGTGATCGCGCTCGACGGCAATCCGGTGCCGCAGCGCTTTGCGCCCGATGCCTTGCAGCTCGGACCCGGACAGCGGCTGGAGCTCGCCATTCGCATGCCCGACGAAGAGGGGGCAATCGTCAGCCTGGGAGACGTCAGGGGCACCAAGCCCAAGATCCTGGCGACGCTCCGTGCCGTTGGAAGGTCTCTCAAACGCGACCTTCGCGACCTTGCACCGCTGGAGGTCAATCCGGTCCAGCAAGTCGATCTCGCCGCCGCCGAGCATATTTCGTTGTCGCTCAGCGCCACGGCGGAAAACGTCCCGAGCGATGGCATATGCGGCTCGCTTGGATACAGTTTCTGGGCCATCAACAAAGTGCCGTCGCCGGGCGATACGCCGGATCCGACCGCTCCGCTGGCCGAACTGAAGCTCGGCAAAAGCTATGTCATCGACATGGAAAACCTGACGCCGCATTTGCATCCGATGCATCTGCACGGCATGAGTTTCAAGGTGCTGTCGTCCTCGACGCGCCCGGTGCAGCCGATGATCTCCGACACCTATCTCATCCAGCCTAAAGAAAAGGTTCAGCTCGGTTTCGTCGCCGACAACCAAGGTGACTGGCTACTGCACTGCCACATCATCGAGCACCAGAAATCGGGAATGACGAGCTATATCCGGGTGGCCTGAGGACGCCTGGTCCGATACGCCGGATTTAGCATTGACACGGCCAGGGCCACGATTTTTCGGCTGCGCTAAAGGGCGCGCGATTGCGGGCAGCTTAAGGCGCATTCGCTGGCGCTCAGCGAAGGCCAGGGCGGAGGATCCCGGCTCGAATGAGTAGGTGCGTTCCTCGTCGTCCTCGATGACCCGCACAAAGCATTGGCTGTCCGTCTCAACCATCTCAACGCTGGTTCCCAAAAGACCGCCATAGCTGTCCAGATAAGCTCGCACATCGCTTTGTGAATAAGGCATTGCTTTCTCCCACACGGCGAAACATGTGACCGTGCCAATAATACCTGCGCGCAGCAATAAACTATGACATATCTCACACGGCGTTCAGACGTTCTGCAGCGATGGGAACGAGATTGGCGTGCACGAACCATGCACTTGATCGAAGGTGCTCGATCCCGCCAGGCGCCGGCAGCGCTTCGCCCGCCTCGATCGGGAAATTCCGAATTCGACCAGAAGAGTCGGCGAGGCAACAACGAAACTGGTGCTCAGGGATTTCGGCGGCGGACATCTTGCCGCCATCTGAAATTCGACCCGATCGATGGTCGTGGGTTCATTTCGGTGATTGATCCGATGGTGGAGCTGAGGAGGATCGAACTCCTGACCTCGTCATTGCGAACGACGCGCTCTCCCAGCTGAGCTACAGCCCCGTCCAACGGATGGCGCATTTATCGAAGGCAGCGGTTTCCTGTCAAGGTGAAATGGCCGTCAGTCCGGCATGTGGCGGAAGCCGGCCCTTGCCGCCTTCGCCTGCAATGGCTACATGTCGGCAACAATTGGAGACCGGCATGATCGCCCTTATTCAAACCATCGTCATGGCGCTTGACATCTACTGGTGGATCATCATCGCCTCGGCGATCTTTTCCTGGCTCTACGCCTTCAACGTCGTCAACTCGCGCAACCAGTTCGTCGGCACCATCGGCAACACGCTCTACCGGCTGACCGAGCCGGCGCTGCGGCCGATCCGCCGGTTCATCCCGGATCTCGGCGGCATCGACATCTCGCCAATCATTCTGCTGTTGCTCATTTTCTTCCTCCGGCAGTTCCTGCTCACCACCGTGCTGTCGTTGGTGGTCTGAGACATCCATTCGATGGCTGCGCCGTTTCGCCTGCGTGACGACGGCATCGATCTGTTCGTCCGGCTGACGCCGAAGGCAGCGCTGGACAGGCTCGAAGGCGTTGAGACGACGGCCGATGGGCGCAGCCATCTCAAGGCGCGCGTGCGCGCCGTGCCGGAAAACGGCGCCGCCAATCAGGCACTTGAGAAGCTGCTCGCCAAGGCGCTTGGGGTTCCGGCATCGGCTGTGTCGGTGGTGGCCGGCGGCACGGCGCGGCTGAAGACGCTGCGCGTCGCGGGTGACCCGGCGGCGCTAGTGAAGGGCGTTGAGGCGTTGGGCGGCGGCTAGCCGGTCGGTCCGCGCTGCCCCTCATTGCCCTGCCGGGCATTTCTCCCCGTATAGTGACGGGGAGAAAGACGCCGTCACAGATGGTTTCGCCAATCACCAGCGTTGCGGAATGGGCGATAAAGTCACGGCCAGCGGGCTTCTCCCCGTTTACGGGGAGAAGGTGCCGGCAGGCGGATGAGGGGCAGCGCAGACGTTCCTGGATTGGCGCATTTTGCGGCGAAACAAACTCATTTGGCCCCCATGAAAGCGGGGAACAAACCGCTCCTCAGTCCCCAAGCGGCAAACGCGGATCGTCGACCTTCAGCGTGTTCACGCTCTGCTTGATGCGGCGCAGGTTTTCCAAAACCTTTGGCCCGCGTGTTTCGGCAACCGAAGTGGCGATCATGTCGACGATCGCCATCAGCGCGTAACGCGACGATGTCGGCTTGTAGATGTTGCCATCCTCGAGCGGTTGGAAATGGATCACCGTGTCGGCGGCCTTGGAAAGCGCCGAGTCCGGCGCGGTGATGGCGATGGTGGTGGCGCCATACTGCTGCGCCACTTGCACGGCCTCGATGACCGAACGCGCGTAGCCCGACACCGAGAAGGCAACCACAGTCGTCTCCGGCGTGGCGACCGCCGCATACATGCGCTGCAGCTGGCCGTCGACCTGCGCCAGCGCCGACAGGCCGAGCCGGAACAGCCGGTTCTGCATCTCGGTCGCCATCATCGAGGAAATGCCGCCGGAACCGATGCACAGCACGTTGCCCGAACTGGCGATGCGCGCGGCCACACCCACCAGCGTCTTCATGTCGAGGTTCTCGCTGGCGCGTTGCATGGCGGATATCGCTGCCTCGGTGATGGCCGAGGCGATGCGCTGCTCGCGGACGTCGCGGTTGAGCGGCTCCGGCGACAGGTACTGGGCACCGATGGCGATGGCCTGCGCCAGATAGAATTTGAAGTCGCGCAGGCCTTCGCAGCCGAGGTTGCGGCAGAAGCGGGTCACCGTCGGCTCGCTGACGCCGACGCGCGCGGCGATCTCCGAGATCGCCGCCTTGGAGGCGAAGTCGAGATCGGAAAGCACGAGGCCGGCCAGCCTGCGGTCCGACTTGGTGCCGTCCTGCGACATCAGTTGCAGCCGCGTGATGATGTCGGCCGGCGTCTTCATACCGGTGTCCTCACAGGGGCAGGCCCGTCGCCTTGTCGAACAGATGGATGTGGGCGGGATCGACGCTGACCGGCAAGCGGTCGCCCGGCTTGATCTGCAGCCGGTCGCGGAACACGGCGCGCACCGTGTCGGAGCCTATCGCGCCGTAAACATGGGTTTCGGCGCCGGTCGGTTCGACGACGTCGACATTGATGGCCATCGCATCTTCGGCGCCGCCGACAACGAAATGTTCGGGGCGGATGCCGGCTTCCACCGTGCTGCCGGCTGGCACGGCCTTGCCGGGCAACGCCAGGCGGCCACCGCCTGATGTCTCGAACCAGGCGTTGGTGGCAGATGTCTTGAGGGCGCCGGAAACGAAGCTCATCGAGGGCGAACCGATGAAGCTGGCGACGAATTTGTTGGCCGGTCGGTCATAGAGTTCCAACGGTGCCCCAACCTGCTGGATCCGGCCGAGGTTCATCACCACGATACGGTCGGCCATGGTCATGGCCTCGATCTGGTCGTGGGTGACATAGACGATGGTCGATTTCAGCCGCTGGTGCAGGGCCTTGATCTCGGTGCGCATCTGCACGCGCAATTGCGCGTCGAGGTTGGACAGCGGCTCGTCAAACAGGAACACCGACGGTTCGCGCACGATGGCGCGACCCATGGCGACACGCTGGCGCTGGCCGCCCGACAATTCCCTGGGATAGCGGTCGAGATAGGAAAACAGGTTGAGGACGCCGGACGCTTTCTTGACCTTTTCCTCAATGGCCGCGCGGTTCTCGCCGCGGATTTTTGGGCCGAAGCCGATATTGTCGGAGGCCTTCAGATGCGGAAACAGCGCATAGGACTGGAAGACCATGGCGATGTTGCGCTGCTGCGGCGGCAAGTCGTTGGCGCGCAGGCCGCCGATGATGAGATCGCCTGACGTGATCGGTTCCAGCCCGGCCAGCATGCGCAGCAAGGTGGACTTGCCGCAGCCCGAAGGGCCGACCAGCACGACGAACTCGCCGCTGTCGATCTCGAGGTTGATGTCCTCGAGGATCTTGTGATGCCCGAACGATTTCGACAGGTTGCGAAACTGGACATCAGTCATGGTCACGCTCCCAAAATGTCGTCGATGAAGGGCAGGCAGCCGGCGGTCAACCCGGCATCCACCGGCATCACCACGCCTGTTACGCCCGATGCACGTTCGGAGGCAAGGAAGGCTACTGCTTCAGCCACTTCAGAAGCATTGACGATGCGGCCGAGCGGATAGAGCCGCTGCAGTCTGCCGAGGATTTCGGGATCCTTGGCAAGGCGATGATCCCAGGCGGCGGTACGGATCGAGCCGGGACAGACGACATTGGCGCGCAGGCCGCTGCGGCCGAGTTCGACCGCGATCGATTTTGCATAGGCGTTGATGCCGGCCTTGGCCGCCGCATAGGCGGGATTGCCGAAATGCGCGATGGCATTGACGGAAGAGATGAAGACGACGCTGCCCGAGCCGCGCCGGGCCATCGCCTTGACCAGCGGGTCGGCGAAAATCATCACCCCGGTCAGGTTGAGGTCGAGTTCGTGCTCGATCTTGTCCGGGGTCAGCGCCGGCAGCGTCTCGGCGCGCGTCCAGCCGGCATTGTTGATCAGGATGTCGGGAACGCCGTCCTTGTCGAGGATCGCGCTGATTGCCGCTTCCATCGAGAACCGGTCGAGAAGGTTGAAGACGTGGCGCGAGGCAAGATGCGGGCTGGCCAAGGCGTCGTCCGACTGATCGCAGCCGACGACCCGCGCGCCGCGCTCGGCCAGCAGCGTTACAATCGCCGAGCCGAGGCCGCCGCCGGCGCCCGTCACCACGACTGTCTTGCCTTCGAACTCGGTTCTCGAAACCACCGCGCACGCTCCTCCCAGATCCCAGTTGGGGCTGTGAGGCTATTCGCCGAAATGTAATTTAGCAACAGATTAATCTGCTTGCGAAGCGCAGAATGATAGATAATGTAGGAAAGTCACATAAACCTATGCTGCCTGACAGCATGGGAGCGCGCGGGAGCACATCAAAGGGAGAGAGCAGATGAGTCTGACAAAATGGACTGTCGGCCTGATGGCCGGAATGAGCATGCTGGCGCTTGGCGCGCAGGCAAATGCGGGCGAGGTGCGCGTCACTGTCGCCGAATACAGCGCCAAGACTGGCCCCTATTTCGAAAGCGTCAAGAAGGACTTCGAGGCGGCCAACCCGGGCATCACCGTCAAGTTCGAGATCGTGCCGTGGGAAGTTCTCTTACAGAAGCTGACCACCGACATCACCGCCGGCACCAATGCGGATCTGTCGATCATCGGCACGCGCTGGCTGATCGATTTCGTCCAGCAGGATATCGCCGAGCCGCTCGACGGCTACATCACGCCCGACTTCAAGGGCCGCTTCATCGACACCTTCCTGTCGCCGTCGATCATGGAGGGCAAGACCTATGGCCTGCCGATCGCGGCTTCGGCGCGCGCCTTGTATTACAACAAGGAATTGTTCGAGAAAGCCGGCATCGCCCAGCCGCCGGCGACCTGGACCGAATTGCAGGAGGACGCCCGCAAGATCAAGGCGCTGGGCTCCGGCACGTTCGGCTTCGGCCTGCAAGGCAAGGAGATCGAGACCGACGTTTATTACTACTACGCGATGTGGTCCCAGGGTACCGAGATCCTCAACAAGGACGGCACGTCGGGCCTCAGCACGCCGGGCGCGCTCGAAGCCGCCAAGCTCTACAAGTCGATGATCGACGAAGGCCTGACCGAGCCGGGCGTCACCTCCAACAACCGCGAGGACGTGCAGAACCTGTTCAAGCAGGGCAAGGTCGGCATGATGATCACGGCACCCTTCCTGTCCAACCAGATCAAGGACGAGGCGCCGAACCTGAAATACGGCGTGGCGGCGATTCCCGCCGGGCCGACCGGCGCGCGCGGCACTTATGGCGTCACCGATTCCATCATCATGTTCAAGAACTCCAAGAACAAGGATGAGGCCTGGAAGCTGCTCGACTTCCTGTTCACCACGGAGCAGCGCGCCAAGTTCACGCAAGGCGAAGGCTTCCTGCCGGTGAACAAGGAAGAGGCGAAAATGGACTACTACGTCAACAATGCCGACCTTGCGGCGTTCACGGCGCTGCTGCCCGACGCCCGTTTCGCACCGGTCATCCCGGGCTGGGAGGAGATCGCGCAAATCACCTCGGATGCCATGCAGAAGATCTATCTCGGCAGCGCCGAGCCGGAGGCTGCCTTGAAGGAGGCAGCGGACAAGGCCAATGCGGTGCTGAAGAAATAGGGCGTTCACTCCCGACGCCCGTGGCGCGCCCCACCCGTCGGGGCGCGCCACCCCCAGACGCCCTCAGGTCAGCCGATGCAAAATCGCTTCTTGCCCTATCTCCTGACCTTGCCCAGCCTGTTCCTGGCGGCCGTCGTCATCTTCTGGCCGGTCTGGGACCTGATCCAGATCTCGACGCATGAGGTCAGCCGCTTCGGCCAGCTGCGCGACTTCAGCGGCCTGACCAATTTCTGGGCGCTCACCGCCGATCCTGACTTCACCGCAGCACTCTGGCGCACCGGCCTGTGGACGGTGCTGGTCGTCGGCGGCGCGCTGCTTTTATCCATTCCGGTGGCGATCATCCTCAACACCGATTTCTACGGCCGCGGCATTGCCCGCGTCATCATCATGCTGCCCTGGGCGGTGTCGCTGACCATGACGGCGGTGGTCTGGCGCTGGGCGCTCAACGGCGAAAGCGGCATGCTGAACTCGGCGCTGATCGGGCTCGGCCTGATCGACGAGAACATCCAGTGGCTGGCGAGCGCCGAGACGGCGTTCCCGATGCAGGTGCTGATCGGCATATTGGTGACGGTGCCGTTCACGACGACGATCTTCCTCGGCGGCCTGTCGTCGATCCCGGACGACCTCTACGAAGCGGCAGCACTGGAAGGGGCGACGCCGCTGCAGCAGTTCCGCGAGATCACCTTTCCGCTGCTAAAACCGTTCATCAACATCGCCATCGTGCTCAACACGATCTACGTCTTCAATTCCTTTCCGATCATCTGGGTGATGACGCAGGGCGGTCCGGCCAATTCGACCGACATATTGGTCACCCACCTCTACAAACTCGCCTTCCGCATCGGCAAACTCGGCGAGGCTTCGGCGGTGTCGCTGGTGATGTTCGCCATATTGCTGGTCTTCACCATGATCTATGTGCGGCTGGCGATGCGGGAGCAACGCGCATGAGCAACGGCAAGCTTAAGCGCTCGATCGTTGCCTGGCTGCTGCTTTCGCCGCTGATCGTGGTGACGATCTTTCCCTTCGCGGTGATGCTTTTGACCGCGGTCAAACCGCGGCAGGAAGTGCTGTCGCCGACCTGGTGGCCGAGCGAATTCCGCTGGTCGAATTTTGCCGACATGTGGGTGGCGACCGGTTTCGGCCAGGCGCTGGCGAATTCGCTCTACGTCTCGGTGGTCGCCACCGTCGGCGCCATATTGATCTCGGTGCCGGCGGCCTATGCCATGTCGCGCTTTCGCTTTGCCGGCTACGGTGCCTTCCGCCAGTTCCTGCTGGTGTCGCAGATGATCTCGCCGATCGTGCTGGTGCTTGGCCTGTTCCGGCTGATGGCCGCCTGGGGGCTGGTCGAGAGCACGACGGCGCTTGGCTTCATATATATGGCCTTCAATGTCGCCTTCACCGTGTGGATGCTGCAAAGCTATTTCGACACCATCCCGCGCGATCTCGAGGAAGCGGCCTGGATGGAAGGCGCCGGCCGCTGGCTGACCTTGCGCAAAGTGTTTTTGCCGCTCTGCCTGCCGGCGATCGCGGTGACGGCCATCTTCACCTTCATCAACGCCTGGAACGAGTTCGTCGTCGCGCTCACCATGCTGCGCAGCCAGGAAAGCTACACGCTGCCGATCCAGGTGTTTTCGCTGGTCGCCGGCCGCTACACGATCGAATGGCACCACGTCATGGCCGCGACGCTGCTGGCAACCTTGCCGGTGGCGATCCTGTTCATCTGGCTGCAGCGCTACCTCGTGCGGGGCCTCGCGCTCGGTGCCGTCAAATAGCCTACCACGGAGCTTTCATGCGCATCTTCACCGCCTCGCTGGCGACGGAAACCAACACCTTCTCGCCGGTGCCGGCCGACCGCGCCTCGTTCGAGATGGCCTTCTATGCCGGGCCGGGCAAGCACCCGGAAACGCCGACTTTGTGTTCTTCGCCGATCGTTGCTTTGCGCCGGCGCGCGGCAAAAGAAGAGCTGACCGTTATCGAAGGCACGGCCACCTGGGCGGAGCCCGGCGGCCTGGTGCAGCGGCAGACCTATGAGGCGCTGCGCGACGAGATCCTCGACCAGTTGCAAGCGGCGCTGCCGGTCGAGGCGGTGATCCTCGGCCTGCATGGCGCCATGGTGGCGCAAGGCTATGACGACTGCGAAGGTGACCTGCTCGAACGCGTACGTGCCATCGTTGGTCCGAAGGTGGTGATCGCATCGGAGTTCGATCCGCACAGCCATCTGACGCCGAAGCGCGTCGCGGCATCGGACATCATGGCCTACTTCCTCGAATTCCCGCACACCGACTTCTACGAGCGTGGCGAACATGTCGTCGAACTCGGGTTGGCTGCGGCGCGCGGCGAGATCAGGCCTGTCATCTCGACCTTCGACTGCCGCATGATCCAGGTGCTGCCGACCAGCCGCGAGCCGATGCGCTCCTTCGTCGACCGCATCAAGGCGCTGCACGGCAAGGACGGCGTGCTGTCGGTCTCAGTCATCCACGGCTTCATGGCGGCGGATGTGCCGGAGATGGGCACGCGCATCCTGGTCGTTACCGACAATGACAAGGCCAAGGGCGATGCACTGGCGGAAAGACTGGGACGCGAGCTCTATGCGATGCGCGAAAAGACGGCGATGACGATGCTGAACACCAGTGACGGCATTGAGCGGGCACTGGCCGTGCGTACTGAAAGACAGGACAGACCGGTGGTCATCGCCGACATCTGGGACAACCCGGGTGGCGGCGTTGCCGGCGACGGTACCGTCGTGCTGCGTGCCATGCTGGAACGCGGCGTCAACAATGTCGGCGTGGCAACGATCTGGGATCCGATCGCGGTGACGTTCTGTCAGGCCGCTGGCGAGGGCGCCGTCATCGATCTGCGCTTCGGCGGCAAGGCCGGCCCGCTGGCGGGCGAACCGATCGACGCGCGGGTCAAGGTGCTGAAGGCCGTCACGGAAGGGTGGCAGAGTTTCGGGCCGAGCCGCGTGACGCTTGGGCCGACGGCGCTGGTGCGCATCGAAGGCACCGAGGTCGACATCATCCTCAACACCAACCGTACGCAGACCTTCGAGCCGGATATTTTTTCCAATATCGGCGTTGACCCGCTGTCGAAGGATGTCCTGCTGATCAAGTCGACCAACCATTTCTACGCCGGCTTCGAACCGATCGCCGCCGAGATCATCTATGTCTCGGCGCCGAGCTCGTATCCGAGCAATCCGGCGGTTACCAACTATATGAAGCTGACGCGGCCGGTCTGGCCGCGGGTGGCGGATCCGTGGGAGGTGGCCTGAAGGGGACGCTGCCAATCTCCCCTCAAGAGGGGAGATTACCAGCGCTACACCAGCCCGCGCTTGACCATCATCGCCTCCGGCGACGGCATCTTGCCGCGGAAGGCGGTGTAGAGTTCTTCCGGGTCCTTTGAGCCGCCGGCGGCGTAGATGTTCTTCCTCAGCCGCTCGGCCAGCGCCGGGTTGAAGGGGTCGCCGGTCTCCTCGAAGGCGGCGAAGGCATCGGCATCGAGCACCTCCGACCACATGTAGGAATAGTAGCCGGCCGAATAGCCGTCGCCGGAAAAGACATGGCCGAAATGCGGGGTGCGGTGGCGCATGGCGATGGTGTCGGGCATGTCGAGCTTGTCCAGCGTTTCGGTCTCGAAACGAAGCGGCTGTTCAGGCGCGTCCGGCCGTGCATGGTAGGCCATGTCGATGAGCGCCGAAGCGGTGAACTCGACAGTGGCGAAGCCGGCGCCAAAGGTCCGCGCCGCCAGCATCTTGTCGAGCAGCGCCTTGGGCATCGGCTTGCCGGTCTTGACGTGCAGGGCGTGCTTTTCCAGCACCGCCGGCACCGTCAGCCAATGCTCGTAGAGCTGCGAGGGCAGTTCGACGAAATCGCGGCTCACCGAAGTGCCGGACACCGACGGCCAGGTGACATCGGTCAGCATGCCGTGCAGCGCATGGCCGAATTCGTGGAACAGCGTCTTTGCCTCATCGACCGACAGCAGCGCCGCCTCGCCGGCCGGCGGCTTGGCGAAGTTCATGATGTTGTAGATCACCGGCTTCGAGCCATCGCCGAGCTTGTAGCCGGATTTCAGCGCGCTCATCCAGGCGCCGGAACGCTTCGAAGGCCGGGCAAAATAATCGGCAAGGAACAGGCCGCGCTCGCTGCCGTCGGCGTTCTTCACCACGAACGCGCGGGCATCGGGATGCCAGACGGCAATCCCTTTCCTCTCCTCGAAGGTGATGCCGAACAGCCGTGTCGCCACGTCGAAGCAGGCGTCGATGACGCGCTCGAGCTGCAGATACGGTTTCAGCTCGGCCTCGTCGAAGGCGAACTTTTCGGCGCGCAGTTTCTCCTGGTAGAAGCGCCAGTCCCAGGCGGCGAAGGGTTCGTTGCTGCCGGCCGCGGTCGCCAGCCGCTGCAGTTCGGTCTGGTCGCTGGCGGCCTTTTCCAGTGCCTTTTCCCAGACGGGATCAAGCAGCGCGTGCACCGCCTTCGGCGTCTTGGCCATCGTGTCGTCGAGCTTCAGCGCGGCGAACGAGCCGTAGCCGAGCAGGTTTGCCTTCTCGGCGCGCAGGCGCAGCATGTCGCGCACCACGGACGTGTTGTCGGTGGCGCCGCCATTCTGGCCGCGCATGGTGAAGGCGCGGAAGGCTGTCTCGCGCAGGTCGCGGCGTTCGGAGAAGGTGGTGAACGGCTCGTAGATCGAACGCGACAGCGTCACGGCATAGCGGCCCTTCTGGCCGCGCATCTCGGCCGCCTCGGCCATGGCGCTCTTGAGGAAGTCGGGCAGGCCGGCAAGGTCGGCCCCGTCGAGGAACAGCGCCCAGTCGCGCTCGTCGGCCAGCACGTTCTGGCCGAAGCTGGTGCCGAGCGAGGACAATTCCTCGTTGATTGTCGCCAGCCGCTTCTTGCCGTCGGCGTCGAGTTTCGCGCCGGAACGGACGAAGCCTTTCCAGGTCTTTTCCAACACGCGCAGCGTCTCGGCGTCGAGCTTGAGCGTCTCGCGGCGCTGATAGAGGTCGTCGATGCGGGCAAACAGTTTCTCGTTCATCGAGATCGCCGAGAAATGCCGCGACATCTTCGGCGAAATGTCGCGCTCCAGCGCCTGGATCGCCTCGTTGGTGTGGGCGCCGGCCCGGCACCAGAAGATCGACGAGACACGGTCGAGCGCCTCGCCGGCAAGTTCGAGCGCGGCCAGCGTGTTTTCGATGGTCGGCACCTCGTCATTGCCTGATATCGCCCCGATCTCGGTCTCATGCGCCTTCAGCGCCGCGTCGAACACCCCGGAAAAATCACCGTCGCCGATGCGGGAGAAGTCGGGCAGGCCGAGCGGCCCTCGCCATGAAGTCAGCGGATGAGCGGCGAGGTCGACGGTCTTCGTGGATGGCATGGATGATCTTTCGGCTGTTGGCGGCAAAGCAGGGCGGGTCGCCGCCGATGTAGGGCGCGGGCCTGTTGCGCGCAACATCGCGGCCAGTCAAGGCTTTCGTCAGTAACCGTCGCAGCTTTCCGCGATCGCGGCCTGCGAACTGGCGATGATGCGGTTGTCGGTGACCGCGAAGGTCTCTTGCATCAGCATGTCGTTGTTGGGGAAGTCGTAGCAGGCGATCACCGTGGTGACGCCGCCCTCGCTCTTGGCGATGCGATGCCGGATTGCCGCGCCGGCGACAGCACCTTGCCAGTTATCGATCGAGGCGATGAACTCCTGCTTGGTCTGAACGACGCCGAGATCTTCAAGCTTGATGCGCACGTCGTCTGCGAGCAGGTCCGACAATTCGGTGCGGTCGGCGACAAGCAGCGCCGAATACCAGCGGTCGATGATCGCACCGTCATCGGCGCGAGCGGCGGTGAGCGTAGGTATCAGTGCCGCCACAACAAAAGTGATCGCACGCCAACTCCGCATTGCCACCTCCATGTTTGACCATGATCTTATCCGAAAACCAGCTCCCACTTTTCGCTGACACGGACCTTCGGTTACGGGATCATGGTCTATGCCATCTCCGGCCGTTCGAAATCGCCGGTTTCCTTGTTCATCACCCAAAGTTCGCCGGTCGAGATGTCGAACCAGGCGCCGTGCAGCGACAGCCGGCCCTTGCCTTCGAGGATGGAGACGCAAGGGAAGGTTCTGAGATTGGCGATCGAATAGCGGATCGAGATGCGCTCCAGCGCGGTCTGCCGCTCCGTCGCCGTCATGAAAGTGCTGGACGAAACGGTTTCGGCGGCCGGCGCGATCAGGCTCATCCATTTGCCGATGAAGTCGCCAGGCGACAATGGCGCGGAATTGGTGTCGAGCGCGGCGCGGATGCCGCCGCAGCGGCCGTGCCCCATCACCACGATGTTTTTCACCTTGAGGCTCTGCACGGCGAATTCGAGCGCGGCCGAGGTCGAGTGGAACTGGCCGTCCGGCGCATAGGGCGGCACCAGATTGCCGACATTGCGCAGCACGAACAGCTCGCCCGGCCCGGCGTCGAAGATCGCCTCGGGCGCCGAGCGCGAGTCGCAACAGGCGACGATCATCGTTTCCGGCGCCTGGCCCTCGCGGGCAAGCGAGCGGTAGCGACCGGTCTCGGCGAGGTAGCGGCCTTTCATGAAATTGCGATAGCCGGCGAGAAGGTGTTCGGGGAGGTGAGGCATGGGCGGCGTCTGGACCCTTTCCGGGTTGGATGCGGCACGGTCCGTTGATATTCAGGTGCTGCCGGCCTGCTAATGGCGGCTTCCTGCGCTTCCGGTGCTCACGTACTCAAAGTACGCTCCGCTCCGGTTCTCGGAAGCCACCATTCTCAACTCGGCCTGACCTGAATCTCAACAGACCTAACTCTGGGAAAGGCTCTAACGGCAAAAGCCGGTCGCGAGCAATGCCGAATTGCGGATGGTTTCGTCGCAAAACGCAATGCGGCACGCATAGCTCAGGCGCCGCTTCACGCCCAGATAGCGACGGGAATGCCGAAACGGTCGGCGAGCGGCGGGTCCGGGAACGGCCGTGCCTCGCCGCTGGCGATGCGGCCGGCAATCAGCATCATCGCCGCCGCGTCGAGGAAATCGTCGGCTGCAGCACCTTTCGGCGGCGCTCCGTCGAGGAAGTCCTTTTCATAGCCATGCCGGCACAGCAGCGCCTTGCGCTCGTCCATGCCGGCCGGATTGACGGCACCCTTGATCCTCTTCTGCAGCGACATGGCCTGGCCGCTGTTCAGCCGGCAGAAGGCGACTTCCGGATGCGATTCGAAGACGCGGCTGCGCAGCTCAGGCCGCGCGATCAGCAGGGCATCGATCTCGCGGATCTTGGCGAAGATGCCGAAGGCCTGGATCGAGACGCCGCGTGACGGATCGGAGGTCGTCTTGGCCACTTCGCTGGCGCGGCGATGCGCGACATACCAGGCTTCGACCGTGCTGAAGTTATCCGTGTCTGCGTAAAGGGCGGCGCGCGACGGAATGGCGAAGACGCTCGATTGCCTTGCCCCGAGCAGCGGCCGCACCAGCGCTTCCGGCCCGCGCCCGCCTCTTTGCGATTGATCGGGCAGGCCGATCGGCATGTCGACGGCGACCACCGCATCGGCGGGCAGGGCGTCGACCAGCATCGCGAAGCTTGGCAAGACGCAGACCGACGGCTGAGCGCCGGGATTGCGCCGGACGGCGATCCAGCCGGCCTTGCAGCCGTCGACGCCGACCAAAGTCACGCCCGCTTGTCCCGCCCCGGATGCAGGAGGTGGCGAAGCTGCACCATCGCCATCGGGTGCGACAGGCTCTGCGCGTCGGTTTCGAGCTGCAGCTCATCGCCGCCGCGCTTGGCGGTGCGCGCCAGGATCTCGTAGACGGCGGCCGTGGTCGTCTGCAGCGCCTTGATCGCCGGTTGGCCAGAGAGGATGCGCGCCAGGTAGACGGCCGCCGTCAGGTCGCCCAGCCCGTTCGGCGGCTTGTCGATGAGGCGGTGCTCGGCAAGCAGCGCCTGGCTGGCGTCGAGCAGAAGGTTGCCGGTGCCGCCGGCCATCATCGACGGCGCCGAGGTGACCAGCATGGTCCGGGGTCCGGCGTGAAGGGCGGCCGCGATCACCGATTTGAGGTCGGGCAGCGGCGCGCCGGCCATCCACTCCAATTCGTAGCGGTTCGGCGTGGCGATGTCGGCGATCGGCATCAGCCGGTCGCGCAAAGCAGCCGCCGTTGTTTCAGGCACATAGAGTCCGCCCGAATCGCCCATCACCGGATCGCAGATATAGACGGCGTTTGGTGTCCTATCCTTGACCGCTGCGACCAGCGAGGCGACGGCCTCGGCCTGGCCGGCCTCGCCGAGATAGCCGGACAGCACCGCGCCGACCTCGCCCAGCCAGGGCGCGCGCTCGAGATCGGCCATCAGCGCCTTGAACTGGTCGAGCGGCGGCACGATGCGGGTGGCGCGGCCATGGCCGGGATGCCAGGGCAGGACGATTGTCGGCACCGCCCATACCGGAAAGCCCAGCGTCTCCAGCGCGAAGACGGCGGCGCGATTGCCGACCGAGCCGCGGGCGACATGGCTGGAAATGACGATGACCGCGCGCGGCGCGTCGGCTTTTTCGTTCATTGGTCCTGGTTCCTAACGGGTGGCGAAATACACGAGCCAGGCCAACAGGCCGATTGCAATGATGAGCCCCAGTCCCCGGCCGATGCGGGTGCCCCAAATTTCGATAGGGTCCGCGCGGTCGGCGTCCGCCGCCGTGACATGGTCGCGCGCGCCCTTCGCGGTCCGCGCGACGAACGAGTTGCCTCCCGGCGCGGTCTCCTGTTCCACACGCTCGAGAATGCGGCGCGATTCGGTGTCGCTCTCCTGGCGTTTCGCCATGGCAATATCCTGTTTTGCCGGGACCTTAGCCTGTTCGCGAAGCCATTCACAGGGCCTCGTGCCGAACGCATAGATGCCAGCGGAGGCTTCCGGCCGAGGTCATTTTCTTGCGCGCAGATTGTGGTAATGCTTCGCGTGCAACTTCCGACGAGGGATCCAAATCATGTTTGCCCAGCGCCTCTCTTCACCCTCCATTGTCCGCACTCTGCCGGCCTTCCTGATGATGGCGATCGTGCTGCCGCTGCTTGCCGGCTGCGGCTACAACACCATTCCGACGGCTGAGGAAAATGCCAAGGCGGCCTGGAGCGAGGTGCTGAACCAGTACCAGCGCCGCGCCGACCTGATCCCCAACCTGGTCGAGACGGTCAAGGGCTATGCCGCGCATGAGAAGGATACGCTCGACGCGGTGGTCGAAGCGCGCGCCAAGGCGACGCAGGTGACGGTGACGCCGGAGACGCTGAAGGATCCGGAAGCCTTCAAGAAGTTCCAGGACAGCCAGTCCGGCCTGACCAGCGCGCTGTCCAGGCTGCTCGCGGTGGTGGAGAACTATCCCGACCTCAAGGCCAACCAGAACTTCCTGGCGCTGCAGGCGCAGCTCGAAGGCACCGAGAACCGCATTGCGGTCGCCCGCCGCGACTACATCGTCGCGGTCAAGGACTACAATCTGACGCTGAAGACCTTCCCGTCGGTGCTGTGGGCGACGTTCTGGTTCCGCGGCAACGAGCCGTTCGCCAACTTCACCATCGAGGAAGACAAGCTGCAGACGCCGAAGGTCGATTTCGGCACGAAGCAGGGCGGGTAATTAGCGAAGCCGGCAAAGCTACTCTTGGCGACAAGACGGAACGCAGGCGTGTCAGCACCCCCCTCTGTCCTGCCGAACCCGGCCCTTCGCTGCCGCTCCTGGCCCTTGACGGGGAGAGGGCCGGCTGGCCAGAGGGGCGCGCGAAGGAACGCCAGCCTTGCCTTGCTGTTCGCTACTCTAAGCTTTCTTTTCCTCCCCCTCGCCGCTTTCGCCGCCGAACTCCCCGCCCTCACCGGCCGCGTCGTCGACAATGCCGGCATCATCGATGCCGCGACCAAGGCGGTGCTGACGCAAAAGCTCGCTGACTTCGAGAAAAAGGACTCCGACCAGATCGTCGTCGCCACGATCCCCAGCCTCGACGGCGAGGAGATCGAGCCGTACGCCAACCGCCTGTTCCGCTTCTGGAAGCTCGGCCAGGCGAAGGAAAACAACGGCGCCCTGCTTCTGGTGGCGCCGAACGACCGCAAGATGCGCATCGAAGTCGGCTATGGGCTGGAAGGTACGCTGACCGACCTGCACACCAAGCTGATCATCGAAAACGACATGGTGCCGGCCTTCCGTGCCGGCGATTTCTCCGGCGGCATTTCCAAAGCCGTCGACGACATGATCATGGTGCTGGAAGGCAATCCGGAGGAGCTGGAAGCCCGCGGTGAGCGCAACCAGCAGGCGCCGTTCAATTCCGACGACCTGTTCTTCACAATTTTCATGGCCATCTGGATCACCATCCTGGTCGGCAGCCTGGCTGCCTCGATCCTGCCGCCGATCTTCGGGCAGAAGATCGGACCCGGCCGCTATCGCTGGCTGGGCATGACCTTCGAGCCACACCGGCGCTCGTCCAGCGGCTCGGGCAGGTCCGGCGGCGGATGGTCGTCGGGGTCTAGCGGCGGCGGCTTTTCCGGTGGCGGTGGTTCGTCCGGCGGCGGCGGCTCCTCGGGAAGCTGGTGACGGCATGACGGAACGCGCCCTCGCAACATCCAGCCCAGTCGCCAAGCGGATCAATACGGTCCTGCTGGGCCTGGCGATGCTGCTGTTCCTCGGCTTTACGGCTCTCGCCGCCGCTGAGCTGCCGGCGCTGACCGGGCGGGTCGTCGACAATGCCGGCATCATCGATGCCGCGACCAAGGCAGCGCTGACCCAGAAGCTCGAGGATTTCGAGAAAAAGGGTTCGGACCAGATTGTCGTCGCGACGGTCCCCAGCCTCGACGGCGAGGAGATCGAGCCTTACGCCAACCGGCTGTTCCGCTTCTGGAAGCTCGGCCAGGGCGGCGAGAACAATGGCGTGCTGCTGCTGGTGGCCAAGAACGACCGCAAGATGCGTATCGAGGTCGGTTATGGTCTCGAAGGCACGCTGACCGACCTGCACACCAAGCTGATCATCGAAAACGACATGGTGCCGGCCTTCCGCGCCGGCAATTTCTCTGGCGGCATTTCCAAAGCCGTCGACGACATGATCATGGTGCTGGAGGGCAATCCGGAGGAGCTCGAGGCGCGCGGCAAGCGCAATCCGGCCGACGACAGCTCGCCCATCGACCCCATCGTCGCGCTGTTCCTCATCCTGTGGGCGACGATGTTCTTCGGCGGCCTGGCGATGGCCTTCCTGCCGCCGATCTTCGGCACGAAGCTGTCGCCGGGCGTGTATAAATGGCTCGGCATGACCTTCCGCTATGGCCGAGGGCCGGGCTCTTCGTCTTCCGGCGGTGGCTGGGTGACGGGATCCTCATCCGGCAGCGGTTGGTCGTCGGGCAGTTCCGGCGGCGGCTGGTCTTCCGGCTCGAGCAGCGGCGGTGGCGGATTTTCAGGTGGCGGCGGCTCGTCCGGCGGCGGCGGGTCTTCAGGGAGCTGGTGAGACGAGATGGCAACACGACCGATCAGCCCGCAGGACCATGAGCGCATCGCCGAGGCGATCCGCGCCGCCGAATCCAAGACCGATGGCGAGATCTATTGCGTGGTGGCGCAGGCCAGCGACGGCTATTTCTTTCCGGCCGCCTTCATGGCGACGCTGGCCATGCTGATCGTCAGCCTCGCCGTCGCTTACGGGCTGGAGGCATGGTGGCTGTCGATCCGCCTGCCGCATTTCGTCTTCGACCAGCTGCTGGCGCTGGCCTCGGTTCTTGTCCTGCTGTGGGCGCTGCCCGTCCTGCGCATCCGTCTCGTGCCGCGGCGGCTGCGCTACCAGGCGGCGCATGCCAATGCCATCAAGCAGTTCCTCGCCCGCAACGTGCACCGCACCACGGCGCGCACCGGCGTGCTTGTCTTCGTCTCGATCGCCGAGCGCTATGCCGAAGTGGTCGCCGACAGCGGCATCGATGCCAAGGTCGGCCAGCATGTCTGGGACGGCGTCGTGCGTGATCTTACGGCGCACGCCAGCGACGACCGGCTCGCCGACGGTTTCGTCAAGGCGATCGGATCAGTCGGCGCGGTGCTGGCCGAGCATTTTCCGGTCACGGCCGGCGACGCCAACGAGCTGGACGATCATCTGGTCGAAATCTAACTCTTCCAGACGGCTCGACCGCGGTTTTTCGCCCGCCGATCACCTGTGCGAAAGCGTTGCAGCCGGCGACCGGACTCTTTGCAATCGGCCGATGCGGGTTTATGGTTAAGCAATTATGAACACGCTGACCATCGACATCAGGAAAGCCGAGCCGCGCGACGCCGGCGCCATCGCCGACGTGCACCAGGAGGCCTGGCGCGGCGCTTATTCCGGCATCATCCCGCACCGCACGCTGACTTCGATGATCAACCGCCGCGGCGCCGACTGGTGGGCGAACGCAATCCGCCGCGCCGCCACGGTGCTGGTGGTCGAAATCGGCGGCAAGATCGCCGGCTACGCCACGATCGGCAAGAACCGCGCCCGCGAGCTCAGGCAGCAGGGCGAGATCTACGAGCTTTACCTGCGCCCGGAATATCAGGGCATCGGGCTCGGCAGCCGGCTGTTCAAGGCAGCACGGGCACGGCTCGCCGACCACGGCCTGAAGGGCATGGTGGTGTGGGCGCTGGAGGACAACCAGAACGCGCTCTCCTTCTATGCCGGCGCCGGCGGCCGCGATGTCGCCGAGGGCGTCGAGATCTTCGAACAGAAGGCGCTGAAGAAGGTCGCTTTCGTCTGGGAATGACGGCCTGAAAGCCTGCCGCCAGGTCCTGAGCACCATTCGCCGCATTGCACCCTGCCGCGTCGCCCGCTATCGATCTCGGAAATCGAGAGAGGGAAAACCATGCGTATCGAAGCGATAGCCACCGGAAAGAACCCGCCGGAAGATCTCAACGTCATCATCGAGGTGCCGATCGGCGGCGAGCCGATCAAGTACGAGATGGACAAGGAGGCCGGCACGCTGTTCGTCGATCGCTTCCTGCACACCTCGATGCGCTATCCCGGCAATTACGGCTTCGTGCCGCACACGCTGTCGGGCGACGGCGACCCGATCGACGTGCTGGTCTGCAACACGCGCGCGCTGGTGCCGGGCTGCGTCATCAATGTGCGGCCGATCGGCGTGCTGATCATGGAAGACAATGCCGGCCAGGACGAAAAGATCATCGCCGTGCCGTCGCCCAAGCTGACGCTGCGCTACGAGAACGTCACCGAGTACACGCAGTTGCCCGACATCACGCGCCAGCAGGTGCAGCACTTCTTCGAGCACTACAAGGATCTCGAACCCGGCAAGTGGGTCAAGATCGAAGGCTGGCACGATTCGAAATATGCCAAGAAGATGATCGTCGACGCGATCGAGCGGGCGAAGGCGAGCAAGTAGGCGACGACGCTAGGGGTGCGAGCAAGGGCTAAGCATGGCGCTGCCCCTCATCCGCCTGCCGGCACCTTCTCCCCGTATAGTGACGGGGAGAAGGGAGTAGCTCGGGCCCCGGCTTCTCATTCTGCAGCGTATGTGATTGGCGAAAGCTGCGATGATGGCTTCTTTCTCCCCGTCACTATACGGGGAGAAATGCCCGGCAGGGCAATGAGGGGCGGCGCGAACCGACGATCTTAGCCACCGCTTTGCACAAGGTCGTTTCAACGCCTCAGTTGTCAACCCGACCGAAATCGGGCGCGTCGCCGATCACCACGCGCTTGTCCTTGCCGCAGGCAAAGCTCTTCGCCTTGTCGTCGGCCAGCTTGCGCGCCTGGTCGTTGGCCTGCGGGTTGCCGGTGGCCAGCACCAGCCCGACGGTGCAGCCGTCATGGGCCTCCGGCTGCGCGACCTTGGCGACGACGAGCACCTCGGTCGGCTTGTTCTCGTCCTCGGGATTGCCGATCGAACGGCGGTGGATGACGGCGAAGGGGATGATGACGTCGCCCTTGGTCTCGATGCGCCATTCGACCTTGGGACCGGCCGAGTTGAAGCCGGAAAAGCTCTCCCAGACCGCAGTCATGTCGTCGGACGGGAAGCCGTAGTAAAGCGACTCGCGGGCGTCGTCATAGGCGACCAGCACCGGATAACCACGATAGCCCGAGCAGGCGAGATTGGCCCAGTCGCCTTCGCCTTCCTCGGCCTTCGCATAGGTGACGCAATCCTTCTTCCAGTCGAGGTCGGTGTAGGCGCTGGATATGCCGTCGGCGTGGGCCGCCTGGCAGAGACCGGCGAGGGCAAGCTGGATCAGAAGAGAGCGCATGCGGACAACTCCGTTTTGAGCCGCCGCAGCGTATCGTCAAACGCTATTTCTTCAAGCTGGCTTCGATCAGCAGGTCCGCGTTGCGGGCAACCGACGCCGCCGGCCCGCCTAACCCGAACAGCTGGCCGCTGATATAGGCGCCCTCGATCAGGAGCAGCAGTCCATCGCCCAGCGTGTCGGAATCGGCAGCGCCCATGGCGGTTGCCATGGCGCGCAGGCGGCGGCGCAGTTCCTGCTTGTTGGCCTCGCTCACCACGCGCGCCGGGTGGCCGTGCTCGGGATATTCGACCGCCGCGTTGGTCATGCCGCAGCCGCGGTAATCGGGTCTTTGCGTGCGCTTGCCGACGCGGGTCAGGAAAGCGTTGATCTGGGCGCGCGGATTGCCGGGATGGGCATCGACCGCTTCGTCGAAGCGCCCCCAGAACTCAAGGTCGTATTGCCGCAGGTAGGACGCGGCCAATTCATCCTTGGACGGAAAGCTGCGGTAGAGGCTGGGCTTGGTGACGCCGGCGCGCTTGACGATCTCGTCGACGCCGATCGCCCTGATGCCTTGCCGGTAGAAGAGGTCGCGGGCCACGTCGAGGATCTTCTCGCCGGCTCTCGGCAGGGCCGACGCGTGCGGGTCCTTGATGGACGGTTCAATTTTATTGTCCGATGGCATGCAAAAGACTCGCTTGACAATGTTACTGACCGGTACGTATGGATAGTGCCACCCAATTGCAACGTACCGGTCAGTAACATGATAGCTCAATCCCGTCCGTTTGGCCAGCGCTACGCTTTCGTCGTGGTCGGTGTCATCTTCCTCTGCCTGTTGATCGCGGCCGGGCTTCGCTCGGCACCCTCGGTCATGATGCTGCCGTTGGAGGAGAGTTTTGGCTGGCGGCGCGATGTCGTCTCGCTGGCCGCCGCCATCGGTATCTTCCTCTACGGCCTGACCGGGCCGTTTGCCGCGGCTTTGATGGAGCGCATCGGCCTGCGCCGCACGCTGCTGGCCTCGCTGCTGATCATGTCGGGTTCGACGGCGCTCAGCCTGCTGATGACCAAGCCATGGCATCTGCTGATCACCTGGGGCGTGTTTTCCGGCATCGGTTCGGGCGCGGTCGCCACCGTGCTCGGGGCCACCATCGTCAATCGCTGGTTCAAGACCAATCGCGGCCTGGTGATGGGGCTGATGTCGGCCTCCAGCGCCACCGGCCTGCTGGTGTTCCTGCCGCTGCTCGCCGCGCTGGCGCAGGCGGGCGGCTGGAAGCCGGTCGCCATCGCCATCGCGATCGCCACTGCCGCTCTGGTGCCTCTGGTCTGGCTGCTGGTGCCGGAGCGCCCGTCCTCGATCGGCATGGTGCGCTACGGTGCGGAGGCCGACGACGTGCCCCCGACATCGCCGGCATCGCAAGGCAATTTCCTGGCGCATACGCTGGGCACGCTGCGTCGTGCTGCCGGCACCCGCGTTTTCTGGTACCTGTTCGCCACCTTCTTTGTCTGCGGCTTCACCACCAACGGGCTGGTCGGCACCCATCTGATCGCCTTCTGCGGCGACATGGGCATCGGCGAGGTGCAGGCTGCCGGCCTGCTGTCGATGATGGGCATCTTCGACCTGATCGGCACGACGCTGTCGGGCTGGCTCACCGACCGCTTCGATCCGCGCAAGCTGCTCGGCGTCTACTATGCCATTCGCGGCCTGTCGCTGATCTACCTGCCCTATTCCGGTTTCTCGGCGACCAGCCTGATCATCTTCGCCGTGCTCTACGGGCTGGACTGGATCGCCACCGTGCCGCCGACGCTCAGGCTTGCCAACGAGGCGTTCGGCGACCGCAGCGGCCCGATCGTGTTCGGCTGGATCGTCGCTGGGCACCAGGTGGGGGCAGCGAGCGCCGCCTTCTTCGGCGGCACCATGCGCGAACTGCAAGGCAATTACGAACTGGCCTTCATGATCGCCGGCATGACGGCAATAGCCGCCGCCTGTATCTCGCTGCTGATCAACACCAGTAGGCCGGCGTTCGACCCGGAGCCGCAGGCGGCTTAAGGCGCGGCGGTCAAGCTGCCAATCTCCCCCCTCGTGGGGGAGATCAGCAGATCGCACCCGCCTGTTGGTTGTTACGAAACCTTCATGGTTTGGAGATGTGGCTGAAACATTGAGGCTTGACCTTGGGGGCACCGTTCGAAGCCATCCAGGAGACAGCCATGAACAGAATTTCCCGCCGCGCTTTCGTCACCTCCGCCAGCGCCCTCGGCCTGGTCGGCGCATCGGGTCTTGCGCTGCCCTATTATTCGCGCGCCAATCAGCGGCCGGACTTCACCAATGGCGTCCAGTCGGGCGATGTCGATGCCACCAGCGGCATGGTTTGGACGCGCACGGACCGTCCGTCGCACGTCATGTTCGAAGTCTCGACGACGGAGAGTTTCGCCAATGCAACGCGGCTTGCGCCGCTCGATACGTCGCCGGCCAGCGACTACACGGTGAAGCGGCTGCTCACCGAGCTTGCCTCCGACCAGGACATCTTCTACCGCATGACGGCGGCCGACCTCGCCGACATCAACGCCGTCTCCGAGCCGATCGTCGGGCGCTTCCGCACGGCGCCTGCCTCCAAGCGCGATATCAAGTTCGCCTGGTCGGGCGACACCGCCGGCCAGGGCTGGGGCATCGACGAGACCGGCATGAAGACCTACGCTACGATCGGCAAGCACACGCCCGACTTCTTCCTGCATTCCGGCGACACCATCTATGCCGACGGCGCGATGAAGGACGAGGTCGACCTGCCCGGCGGCGGCAAGTGGAAGAACGTCGTGCTCATCGACGGCAAGCGCAAGGTCGCCGAGACGCTGGACGAATACCGGGACCAGTGGAAATACAACATGATGGACAAACACGTGCTGGGCCTCAGCGCCATCTGCCCGACCTTCTACCAGTGGGACGACCACGAGGTGCTGAACAACTGGTCGGACTCGAAGAATTTGAGCGCCGACGACCGCTACACGGAAAAATCCATCCATGTGCTGGCGGCTCGCGCGGCGCGCGCTTTCCACGAAATGACGACGATCCGCTACGAGCCGTCCGAACCCGGCCGCGTCTACCGCAAGATCGCCTATGGGCCGCTGCTCGACGTGTTCTTCCTCGACATGCGCTCCTATCGCGGCCCCAACAGCCCGGACATGCAGGACACGATGACGCCGCAGTCGCGCATGCTTGGCGAACAGCAGACGAAATGGCTGAAGCGCGAGCTGGCCAACTCCAACGCGACCTGGAAGATCATCGCCGCCGACATGCCGCTCGGCCTCGTCGTCTGGGACGATGCCGCCAAGAAGGCCGGCGCCGAAGCGGTCAGCAATGGCGACAATGGTGCGCCAAAGGGTCGCGAACTCGAGATCGCCGATTTGCTGCGCTACATCAAGAACGCCGGCATCAGCAACACGGTGTGGCTCACCGCCGACGTGCACTACACGGCGGCGCATTACTACAACCCGGACAAGGCACAGTTCCAGGACTTCAACCCGTTCTGGGAATTCGTCGCCGGCCCGATCCACGCCGGCACGTTCGGCCCCAATGATTTCGACATGACCTTCGGGCCGGAGCTGAAATTCATCAAGGCGCCGACCGCCGAGCAGGGCCAGAACCTGCCGCCGTCGGCCGGGCTGCAGTTCTTCGGCCTCGTCGACATCAACGGCGCCAGCGAACAGATGACGGTGCGGCTGATGGATCGCGACGACAACGAGCTTTACAAGGTCACCCTCGATCCTGTGCGGTCGGCGTAAGGCTGCGGAGTGGCGGGATTCAAAGGTGCTGGAGCCTCCCATTCGCGTGCCCAGGGGGCGCGCGGCGCTCTAGTCAGGATAGCAGGCGACGGGAATCTTAGGCCATACCGCGCTGTCGCAGCCGGATGCCTTCTGCTGCTGCTTGAAGGCGGCGCTGACCGGGCCGGTCACGATCGGGTCGACGCCATCGGGGGCGTCGGCGTAGAGCTGCTCGGCCGTCTGCGTGTCGGATGGCAAGGCGGGATTTCCCTTGAGCGTCGCGGCGGACTGCGCACCACCTGCCGCAAGTACGACGGCGAGCGCCGCCCAAGCGAGAATCGGCCGGAATTTGCTGACGTGATCGGTCATGACGTTCGAACTGCCCGGGCCCTGAAAGGTTCCGCCTTGGTTAACAAAATCATTTCACACGCGGATGTTTAAGATTTGATGAGTATTTGGTGACGAGCCTCCTCTTTCGCAAATGCGAAAAACCCTGTATGAGCCGCGCAACCGAAAGAGGCTGCGCCTTTGGGCCTGCTGCCTGTAACGCTCCCGAGACCGTAAAATGAAAATTCGTAACATCGCGATCATCGCGCACGTCGACCATGGAAAAACCACCCTCGTCGACCAGCTGCTGAAGCAGTCCGGCTCCTTCCGCGACAACCAACGCGTCGCCGAACGCGCCATGGATTCCAACGATCTCGAAAAGGAACGCGGCATCACCATCCTGGCCAAGGCGACTTCGGTCGACTGGAAGGACACCCGCATCAACATCGTCGACACACCCGGCCACGCCGACTTCGGCGGCGAGGTCGAGCGCATCCTGTCGATGGTGGATTCGGCCATCGTGCTGGTCGACGCCGCCGAAGGGCCGATGCCGCAGACCAAGTTCGTCGTCGGCAAGGCGCTCAAGGTCGGGCTGAAGCCGATCGTCGTCATCAACAAGATCGATCGCCCGGACGCCCGCCATGTCGAGGTGGTCAACGAGGTGTTCGACCTGTTTGCCGCGCTCGACGCCACCGACGAGCAGCTCGACTTCCCGATCCTCTACGGTTCGGGCCGCGACGGCTGGGTCTCGGAAAATCCTGAAGGCCCGAAGGACCAGGGCCTGGCGCCGCTGTTCGATCTCGTCATCAAGCATGTGCCGGAGCCGACGGTTCATCCCGGACCGTTCCGCATGATCGGCACCATCCTTGAAGCCAACCCGTTCCTCGGCCGCATCATCACCGGCCGTATCGAGAGCGGCACGCTGAAGTCCAACCAGGCGGTCAAGGTGCTGCACCATGACGGTACCCAGATCGAAACCGGCCGCGTCTCGAAGATCCTCGCTTTCCGCGGCCTCGAGCGCCAGCCGATCGACGAGGCACAGGCGGGTGACATCGTCGCCATTGCCGGCCTGTCGAAGGGCACCGTCGCCGACACCTTCTGCGACCCGGCGGTGACCGAGCCGCTGCATGCGCAGCCAATCGATCCACCGACCGTGACCATGTCGTTCCTGGTCAACGACAGCCCGCTGGCCGGCACCGAAGGCGACAAGGTGACCAGCCGCGTCATCCGCGACCGCCTGCTGCGCGAAGCCGAAGGCAATGTCGCGCTGAAGATCGAGGAATCGCCGGACAAGGATTCGTTCTTCGTCTCCGGGCGCGGCGAATTGCAGCTGGCCGTGCTGATCGAGACGATGCGCCGCGAGGGCTTCGAGATCGCCGTGTCGCGGCCGCGCGTCGTCATGCAGAAGGGCGACAATGGCGAATTGCTGGAGCCGGTCGAGGAAGTCGTCATCGACGTCGATGAGGAGCACGCCGGCGTCGTCGTGCAGAAGATGTCGGAGCGCAAGGCCGAAATGGTCGAATTGCGCCCGTCCGGCGGCAACCGCCAGCGCATCGTCTTCCACGCGCCGACGCGCGGCCTGATCGGCTACCAGTCGGAACTGTTGACCGACACGCGTGGCACCGCCGTCATGAACCGGCTGTTCCATGCCTACGAGCCCTACAAGGGCGAATTGCCCGGCCGCACCAACGGCGTGCTGATCTCCAACGAACAGGGCGAATCGGTCGCCTATGCGATGTGGAACCTGGAAGACCGCGGCCCGATGGTCATCGAGCCGGGCGTCAAGGTCTATCAGGGCATGATCATCGGCATCCATAGCCGCGACAACGACCTCGAAGTGAACGTGCTGAAGGGCAAGAAGCTGACCAACATCCGCGCCGCCGGCAAGGATGAGGCGGTCAAGCTGACGCCGCCGATCCGCATGACGCTGGAGCGCGCGCTGGCCTGGATCCAGGACGACGAGCTGGTCGAGGTGACGCCGAAGACCATTCGGCTGCGCAAGCTCTATCTCGACCCGAACGAGCGCAAGCGTTTCGAGAAGTCGGCGAAAGTGGTCGGCGCGGCGTAAGTCTTTTCGTCGAGGCATTTTCAGGGAGGGAGCACGCGCGTGTTCCCTCCCTTTGTTTTGTCTGCCGTTACCCCAGCGTTGAACCGTTTGCGGTGACGTAAACCGCGTACAGCGATGTCGTCGCGGTGATGAAGAGCCGGTTCCGGCGGGCACCGCCGAAGGTCAAATTGGAGACGGCCTCGGGGATGCGGACCTTGCCGATCAGCGTGCCGTCCGGGTCGTAACAATGGACACCGTCGCCGGCGCTGCTCCAGAGGCGCCCCTTGATGTCGACGCGGAACCCATCGAACAACCCGTTCGTGCATTCGGCGAAAACCTCGCCGCCGCTCAGCCTGCCGTCATTGCCGACCTTGAAGCGGCGAATATGCCGCGGCCCATCCGGCAGATGCGAGGCGCCGGTGTCGGCGACATAGAGAAGCGTTTCGTCGGGTGAAAAAGCGAGGCCGTTCGGCTTGGCGAAATCATCCGCAACACGCGCCACTTCACCGCTCGCCGGGTCGGCCCGGTAGACGTGGCAGCCGCCGATCTCCTCGTCGCCATACTCGCCCTCATAGTCGTGCATGATGCCGTAGGACGGATCGGTGAACCAGATTGCGCCGTCGGAAGACACCACGACGTCGTTGGGCGAATTGAAACGCCTGCCTTCGAAGCGGTCGGCGACAATCGTCACCGACCCGTCGAACTCGGTGCGCGTCACCCGCCGCGTCAGGTGCTCGCAGGTGACGAGCCGCCCTTGCCGGTCGACCGTGTTGCCGTTCGAGTTGTTGGCGGGTTGGCGAAACACCGAGACGGCGCCGGAGGTTTCGTCCCAGCGCATCATGCGGTTGTTGGGAATGTCGGACCAGACCAGATAGCGGCCGGGCGCGAACCACGCCGGCCCTTCGTGCCAGCGTCCGCCCGTCCACAGCCGTTCGACCCGTGCATGGCCGACGAAGCAGCTGCCGAAACGCGGATCCAGCACCTCGAATCCCGTACCCTCGATTTCTCCGAACATTGCGATTGCCTCTCTGCCGCGTTTCACTTTCCCGTTGCCGCGCGCTTTGCTAATCCGGGATCGAACTTCGCGGCGTGGTTGTTGTCAGATCGATATGATATCGATAACATACCTAACCCAATCCGATTTCCAAGGGGGATGTATGAACGACGCCGGACGCCCGATGCTGCTGCCGTCCACTGGCGCGGCATCCGCGTGGCCCAATTCTTTGTTTTTGCGCAATTCCGGACGGAAAACCGCTACGCACTGTTCCTGGAATTGCTCGAGGCCGGCGCCGTCGGCGTGCGGGGAGGACTGATGGGCAGGGCAGCATCGCCGAGACCGGGGGAGAACCAGGCGCCGACGATGGCCGACGTGGCCGAGCGGGCCGGTGTTTCCGCGATGACGGTCTCGCGCGCGCTGAAGGAAGGCAGCCGTGTCTCCAAGGCGACACGCGAAAAGATCATGGCCGCCGTCAACGAGCTCGGTTACGTGCTCGACCAGTCGGCCGGCAGCCTGTCGTCGCGCAAGACCGGATTTGTCGCGGCAATCGTTCCCTCGATCAACAATTCGAACTTCGCCGACACGGCGCGCGGCATCACCGATGAGCTGGAAAGCACCGGGCTGCAGCTGCTGCTCGGTTACACCGACTATACGGTCGAGAAGGAAGAGAGGCTGATCGAAGCCATGCTGCGGCGGCGGCCGGAAGGCATCATCCTGACCGGCGGCGCCCATACCGACCGCGCCCGGCGGCTGCTGGAGAGCGCCGGCATCCCGGTGGTCGAAACCTGGGAACTGCCGGCCAAGCCCATCGATCAGGTGGTCGGGTTCTCCAACGAGGAAGCGATGGGGCTACTGGTCAAGACGCTGGCCAGGAAGGGCTACCGCAAGTTCGGCTATATCGGCGGCACGACGTCGCGCGATACGCGCGGCAGCCAGCGGCGCGAGGGTTTTGTAAGGGCCATCGAGGAACTCGGCCTGCCGCCGGGCCGGCTGGTTTCCTTCGGCGTGCCGCCCATCTCCATCGAGCAGGGCGGCCAGGCCGTCGTCTCCATGCTCGAGCGCTGGCCCGACACCGAGGCTGTGCTCTGCGTCTCCGATCTTTCGGCTTTCGGCGCGCTGATGGAATGCAAGCGCCGGGGCATGCGGGTGCCGCAGGACATCGCCATTGCCGGCTTCGGCGACTACGAGGTTGCCGCCTTCTGCCATCCCGGCATCACCACCGTGAACGTCGATTGCTATGGAATCGGCCGCGAGGCGGCGCGCCGGCTCATCAAGGTCATCCGTGGCGGCGAGAAGCAGCGCGGACAGGAAATCGTCCTGACCAGCTACCGCATCGTCGAGCGTGAGAGCACTTGAGTACCCATAAATCTGTCGCGTGAACGGCTCGTCAGAGTCCGCTATGCCCCGATAGCGACCAAATTTCGCCGCGCAGCGAAATGACGCGATGGGCCGTGGGCGAAGGTCGCTGCGTTTATGCTCGGACTTCTCGCCGTCGGGCCGACATCTGCCGACCGGTCATCCCGGGCTGCGGCCGTGGTGAAGCCTATTCCTCCTTGTCAACGCGCTGCAGGATCGCGCGATAATGGCTGCACACGGCGGGGTCCTCATAGAAGTCCACTTCCGTATCAACGATCTCGTCAAGGCCTAGTCCGGGATAATGTGCCTTGACTTTTGCCAGGACGTCTTGCGCTTGCTTGCTTTCGCCGAGTTCGGAATGGCAGACGATAAGACGAACGAGCGACCACGGTGGTACAGTTGCCATTTTCGCGTAGCAGGCCGTTGCCTCGCGATATCGTCCAGTCGTGGTCAGTATGATGCCGCGAAAGTCTTCATACCATCCCACAGCGTATGGGTCGCGGCGCTGGGCTTCGTTTATTTCAACAAGTGCCTCATCCGGCCTGTCCGTGTAGTTCAGGTGAATCGCACGGATACTAAGAATGAACGGATCGTTCGGATTGAGCGCAACCGCCCGGTCAAGACTGATTTCAGCTTGCCTGAATTGGCGCAAGTACAAGTGAGCGAAGCCGGTGGCGAGATGCCCATAGGCCTCGTCGGGGTCAAGGCCAAATGCGGTTCTTGCGATCTCCAGTCCGGAATGCAAATGACCGGGATTGTTGTAGTCCCAGTAGAACTTGAAGGACTCCACAAAGCTGAGCATGGCGTGGGCGGCAGCAAACCGCGGATCGAGCTTTACCGCCTGGCGCAGAAACGGTTCCGCCTCGAGCACCGTTTCATAGACTGCTGCCAGTTGCAGCGCCCGCAGGTAAAACTCATAGGCCGACATATTGTCGGTCGGCCGGGCCCTGGCGCGCGATGCAATCGCGGTTCTGGCCTGCCGGGCCAGGCGGGCTGCAATCATCTGGGTGATTTCGTCTTGGATGGCGAAAATGTCATCGAGTTCGCGGTCGTAGTGCTCGCCCCAGATATGAGCCGTTGAGGACGCGTCGATCAGCTGCACGGTGACCCGGACCCGGTTGCCGATCTTCCGCACGCTGCCTTCGACGACATACTGGACGCCAAGCTTCGTCGCCACCTCGGCCACGTCATTCGCCTTGCCGCGGAGCTGGAAGGAGGAGTTCCGCGCAATGACCAGGAACTCCCTGAACTTGCTGAGCTCGGCGATGATGTCTTCGGTAATCCCGTCGCTGAAATAGTCCTGCTCCGGGTCGCCGCTCATGTTGTCGAAGGGAAGAACGGCTATGGAGGGTCTGGGCGGCGCCGGAGCTTCCGTCGTGGCCACGAGGGGCTTGGGGCCGGCATATTTATAGCCGCGACCATGCACGGTTACGATCATCTCGGCGGGCAGCAGTTTTCGCAGCGCCGAAATGTGGACCTGCAGCGTGTTCTCCTCCACCACCAGGCCGGGCCAGACCGCATCGAAGAGTTCGGTCTTGCCGATCACCTCGTCCGGTCTCTCCAGCAACATGGCGAGGATGTCGAAGGATCGCGCCGAAAGCACCATCGGCCCCTTGGGCCCAAGCAGCAGCCGTTCGGCGCGTTTCAGGCGATAGTTCCCGAACTCCAAGTCCATTGCCAAGAACCCGTCCCTCGGGGGCTAGGATAACCCAAGACGGTCCTGAAGGCGAACTTCAGGGTTGTTCAGGACTATTCAGGTCCGAGCCAAGGACCTGAGTGGGATGCGGTGTCATCCTCACCGTCACGGGAGAACACCATGACCGACATCTCCACCGCCGCCCCGATCATCCGCCGCCTTGACCTGCCACGGCCAAGCTTCCCGAGGCTCGAAATCGGTGCATCGCTTGCCGCCATATCCGGTTTGGTGGCTGATGCGCTCAACATGACCTACGTGGCCCCCTACACCAGTCTCCGTCGCCAGCCGCAGGTCGTCCCGGACGATGATCTCGAAGGTCGGGATCCCACCTGGTGAGCTGGTCAAGACGCTTGCCGTCGAGCAATGCGCCCATGCTCTAGCTAAATGCGATCTGCACCTTCATCGATTTGTTGCGGTCGCCGGCGATCTCGAAGGCCGCGACCGCCTCGTCCATCGGATAGATGCCGGTCAGCAGCGGCTTAACGTCTACGCGGCGGCGGTTGATCAGGTCGACGGCAAGGGCGAACTCGCCGTGGAAGCGGAAGCTGCCGCGCATCTCGATCTCCTTGGCGACGATCAAGTTTTGCGGCAGGGACACGTCGCCGCCAAGGCCGAGCTGCATGAGCACGCCACGCGGCTTCAGGACATCGAGCCCCGCCCGCACCGCGCGCTCGTTGCCGGAGGCTTCGAACATCACGTCGAAACTGCCTTTCTCGACATTGTAGGCGGCAAGCTTGTCGCCGTCGGTGGCGACATTGATGGTGCGGTCGGCGCCGATCTCCTTAGCCTTGGCCAGCACGCCGTCCATGACATCGGTGGCGACGATCTCGCGCGCGCCATGAGCGCGCGCGGCGAGGATGCACAGCGCGCCGATCGGCCCGCAGCCGGTGACCAGGACCCGCTTGCCGAGCAGCGAGCCGGCGCGGTTCACGGCATGTAGCGTGACCGCGAACGGCTCGGCAAAAGCGGCTTCGTTGATGGAAACATGGTCGGCGATCTTGTGGCATTGCCACGCCTCGGCGACGAGGCGCTGGCGGAAGGCGCCCTGGATATGCGGCATCGGCATGGCGCTGCCGTAGAAGCGCATGTTGAGGCATTGGTTCTGCATGCCTTGCAGGCAGTAGCGGCAGGCATTGCAGGGCCGGCTGGGCGAGATGGCGACGCGGTCGCCGACGGCGAGGCTTGAGACGCCATCGCCAAGAGCCTTCACCGTGCCGGCGACCTCGTGGCCGAGGATCATCGGCTCGCGAAGGCGGATCGCGCCGAAGCCGCCATGGTTGTAATAGTGCAGGTCCGAGCCGCAGATGCCGCCGGCCTCGACCGCGATTTCGACCTGTCCGGTGCCAAGGGTGCCCGGGTCGGTCTCTTCGATCCGCAAATCCTTTGCCGCGTGGATGACGATCGACTTCATGACCGCGATCCTTTCTCAAACCACCGGCGTCAGCAAGGACTGACCGCTGAAATGGGCGGCAAGGTTGTCGCGCACGAGCTGACCCATGGCCTTGCGGGTCTCCACCGTGCCGCTGGCGTGGTGCGGTTGTAGCACGACATGGGCAAGCTTGAGGAAGCGCTCGTCGATGGTCGGTTCGTTCCAGAACACGTCGAGCCCGGCACCCTTGATGGCGCCGGTTTCCAGGGCGGCGAGCAAAGCAGTCTCGTCGACCGTGCTGCCACGCGAAATGTTGATCAGGATGCCGTCCGCTCCGAGCGCGGCCAGAACCGCCGCGTCGATGATGTGCCTGGTGCTGTCGCCGCCGGCGAGCGTCACGATCAGGAATTCGCTCTGCCGCGCCAGTTCGACCAGATCGCCGACGAATGCGTAGGGCAGGTCGTCGCGCTCGTGCCGGTCGAAATAGGCTATCGCGCAGTCGAAGGCGGCCGCGCGCCTGGCCACCGCGGCGCCGACGCGGCCCATGCCGACAATGCCCAGCCGCTTTCCGCAGACGCGGGTGACCAGCTGCATGTTGCCCTTGCGCCAGCTGCCATTGCGCACATGGGCGTCGGCCTGCGGGATCTTGCGGGCCACGGAGAGCAGCAGCCCGATGCCGATATCGGCCACGTCCTCGGTCAGCACGTCGGGCGTGTTGGTGACGCGGATGCTGTTTTCCCTGGCATAGGCAAGGTCGATGGCGTCGGTGCCGACGCCGTAGCATGAGACGATCTCCAGCTTCGGCAGCTTTGCCATCAGCACGGCACTCGCGCCGAGCTCGCCGCGTGTCGCGATGGCGCGGATTGCGCCGGCGTGGCGGGCGATCAGCGCGTCCTTGTCCTCGGCCTGCCACAGCTTGTGGACATGATATCTCGCTTCCAGGTCCGCCATGTCCCAATCCGGATAGGGGCCGGTCATCAAGATCTCGGTCACGGCGTCGTCTCCTCCTGCAGCAATTTTTCCATTGACTATGTTATCGATAACATTCATGTCAATAGGCACTGGCGGTGGCGCGGCGGAAATCGTATCCGCTTCAGGCGACATTCCTAGGAGGAGCAGGTGAGCAGTTCTTTGTTCGATTTGACCGGGATGCGTGCTTTGGTCACCGGCTCGGGGCAAGGCATCGGCCTGGCGCTGGCGGAAGGGCTGGCGCAGCATGGCGCCGAGATCGTGCTCAACGGGCGCAGCGCCGAAAAGGTCGCCGCCGCAGTCGAAGCGTTGACGGCCAGGGGGCACAAGGCCCACGGCGCGGTCTTCGACGTGACCGATCATGCCGCGGTCGCCAAAGGTGTCGAGGAAATCGAAACCACCATCGGCGCCATCGATATCCTCATCAACAATGCCGGCATGCAGTTCCGCACGCCGCTGGAAGATTTTCCCGCCGATAAATGGGACGAATTGCTGCGCACCAACATCTCCAGCGTATTCTTCGTCGGCCAGGCGGTGGCGCGGCACATGATCCCGCGCAAGTGCGGCAAGATCATCAACATCGCTTCGGTGCAAAGCGAACTGGCGCGGACGAACATCGCGCCCTACACGGCGACGAAGGGCGCCGTGCGCAATTTGACGCGCGGCATGTGCGCGGACTGGGCCAAGCACGGGCTGCAGGTCAACGCCATCGCGCCGGGTTATTTCAAGACGCCGCTCAACCAGGCGCTGGTCGACAATCCCGAATTTTCGGCCTGGCTGACCAACCGCACGCCGGCCGGACGCTGGGGCGATGTCGGCGAACTGGTCGGCGCGGCGGTGTTTCTGGCCGGCCCGGCTTCATCCTTTGTCAACGGACACACGCTCTATGTCGATGGCGGCATCACAACCTGCCTCTGAGCCTTGGCTCATCGTGGTGATGGGCGTCAGCGGCTGCGGCAAGACCAGCGTCGGCATCGGCATCGCCGCGCGGCTCGGCTTTGCCTTCGTCGAAGGCGACACGCTGCACCCGCGCGGCAATGTCGAGAAAATGTCGGCGGGTATCCCACTTACCGACGATGACCGATGGCCCTGGCTCGATCTGGTGGGCGCGGCTTTGCGGCAGGCGCGTGAGGAGGGGCGCGGGCTCGTCATAAGCTGCTCGGCGTTGAAGAGATCCTATCGCGATCGGCTTCGCCACGCTGCGGGTGGGCCTGTGTTCTTCGTATTCCTAGAGGGATCGCGCAGTGTCCTGCAGGCCAGGATGGCCGACCGCCGCGGGCACTTCTTTCCGCCGGCCTTGCTCGACAGCCAGCTGGCGGCACTGGAAGTTCCGACCGGCGAGGAACTGGTCGTCACTGTCGACATCGACGCTCCGGTCGACAGGATCGTCGATCAGGCGCTGAACCGACTTGACGCCCTCGGCGCCGCACCCGCTGCCAGGACCAGGAAAGAGGCTCGTTGAGGTGAAAGAAGCACCAGCAAAGGTCGCCATTGTCGGCGCCGGCATAATGGGATCGGCGATCGCCACCCGGCTGATCGAGACCAAGCAGGCGGTGACGGTGTTCGATCTCGACAAGGCCAAGGTCGCAGCACTGACCGCGAAAGGCGCTGCCGCTGCTGGTTCAGTCGCCGAGGCGACGCGGGCCAGCGACTTCGTCATTCTCAGCCTCAACCATGCCGATATCGTGCGTTCGGCGGCGTTCGGTGACGGCGGCGTCGCGGCGGCTGCTTCGCCTGAAAAACTCTTGATCGACATGTCGTCGATCGACCCCGCCGACACTGCGCAAATGGCCAGCAAGCTCGCGGCCGAGACCGGCATGAAATGGGTCGACTGCCCGCTTTCGGGTGGCGTTCCGGGCGCGCTCGGCGGTCGTTTGACGGTCATGGCGGGCGGCGAAACGGCGGACTTCGAACGCGCCCGCACGGTGATGCAGCACCTTTGCGCCAACTACACGCTGATGGGGCCGAGCGGCGCCGGGCAGACGACCAAGCTGATCAACCAGCTTTTTTGCGCGGTGCTGTTCCAGGCCGTCGCCGAAGCGGTGAAACTCGCCGAAGCCGGTGGCGTCGATCCCAAGGCAATCCCCGCCGCACTCAAGGGCGGACGCGCCGATTCCAGCATCATGCAGGAGTTCATGGCGAAGTTCGCCGCCCGCGATTTCTCGCCGACCGGCCGCATCGACAACATGCTGAAGGATCTGGATTCATTGCAGTCCTTTGCGCTGAAGACGAAGACGCCGCTGCCGATGACCGGCCAGCTGGTCGAGATCCATCGCCTGCTTTGCGCGGCCGGTCTGGGACCGAAGGATTCGGCCGAAATGATGCGGCTGCTCGACGGCAAGACCGGCTGATCGGGAGCCCCTGATTTTGTTGCTTGACGCTCAGAAATGTTATCGATAACATCATTTGGCGATCTCGGGAGGAACGCGTTTTGGCCGCAGAGAAACTGATCGAGTTCAAGTCGATTACGAAGGAGTTCGGCGGCACCCGCGCGCTCTCCGACGTGACGCTCGATCTCGGCAAGGGCGAGATCCTGGCGCTGCTCGGCGAGAATGGCGCCGGCAAGTCGACGCTGATCAAGACGCTTGCCGGCATCTACCGGCCGGATGGCGGCAGCATCCTGTTTCGCGGTGAACCCTATCACCACCGTCCGCCGCAGCCGAACCAGCGCCAGCCCGTCGCCTTCATTCACCAGGATCTCGGTCTCATCGAATGGATGACGGTCGGCGAGAATGTCGGCCTC
Organism: Mesorhizobium sp. LjNodule214; assembly: GCF_964252735.1. Taxonomy (NCBI): domain Bacteria; kingdom Pseudomonadati; phylum Pseudomonadota; class Alphaproteobacteria; order Hyphomicrobiales; family Phyllobacteriaceae; genus Mesorhizobium; species Mesorhizobium sp. LjNodule214. The sequence continues at coordinate 446,390 of NZ_CAXUPE020000001.1, read as the reverse complement.
GCCCAGGGGTTTTCGCTGCGCTCCGGCCTCATCGACTGGCGCTCGACGGAAGAGCGGGCACGCGAGGCGCTGAAACTGGTCGGCTGCGATTTCGATCCGACGACGCGGGTCCAGGATCTGACCCGCACCGAGAAATCGCTGGTCGCCATCGCCCGCGCCTTGGCCACCGAGGCCGATGTGCTGGTGCTCGACGAGCCGACCGCCAGTCTGCCAGCCGATGAGGTCGACCGCCTGTTCGATGCCATCCGCCCGCTCAAGCAGCGCGGCGTCGGCATGATCTATGTCTCGCATCGCCTCGACGAGATCTTCCGCATCGCCGACCGCGTTGCCGTGCTTCGCGACGGCAGGCTGGTCGGCCAGAAGCAGGTCGCCGACACCAGGCCGGACGAATTGGTCGAGATGATCGTCGGCCGTCCGGTCAGCCAGGTCTTCACCAAGGCAGAGACGCAGGCCGGCGAGACGGTGTGCGCCGTTCGCGACCTGGTCTGCGCCGGGGCCGGCCCGGTGTCGTTCGACGTGCGCAAGGGCGAGCTGCTCGGCCTGGTCGGCCTGCGCGGCGCCGGGCAGGAACTGGTCGGCCGGGCACTGTTCGGCTGCCAGGGCTTTTCCGGCTCGGTGACGATCAACGGCGTCGTGCCCGATTTGTCGAGCCCGATCGCCGCCATGGGCTCCGGCGTCGGCCTGATCGCCCGCGACCGGACCGAGGAATCGATCGCCGCTTCGCTGTCGATCCGCGAGAACAGCTTTCTCAACCCCGGCGCCGGCAAACGCGGCCTGTTCTCGTTTCTGGCGCCCTACAAGGAAGCCGCGCTGGCGCGCGAGATCGGCGGATCGGTCGGGCTGCGGCCCAATGATCCGAGTCTGCCGATCGAGGCGCTGTCGGGCGGCAACCAGCAGAAGGTGGTGGTCGGCCGCTGGCTGCATACCGGCCGCAAGCTGCTGATCGCCGAAGACCCGACCGCCGGCGTCGATGTCGGCGCCAAGGCCGAGGTCTACCGGCTGATCGGCCGGGCGCTCGAAGCCGGCCTCGCCGTCGTCGTGGTGTCGACCGACTTCGAGGAGATCGCCCATATCTGCCATCGCGCTTTGGTGTTTTCGCGCGGCCGGATCGTGCGCGAACTCACCGGACCCGAACTGACCACGTCCGCGGTGATCACCGCGGCATCGGCTTCCGAAGCCGCCTGACCGTCCCGGAGGATCTCCATGCCATCGATCGAATCCAGCGCACTCGAGCCGACCCGCGGTGAAATGGCCAGCCTGCCGGCAAGGCAGAAGATCACCCGTCTGCTGCCGGTCTACGGCCTGGTGATCCTGACCGTCCTGCTGATCCTGCTGTTCTCCATCCTGCTGCCGAATACATTTCCGACACTGCTCAATTTGCGCTCGATCATCTCCGACAAGGCGATCATCGCACTGCTATCACTGGCGGCTATGATCCCGATGGCGTCCGGCCGCATCGACCTGACCGTCGGCTACGGCATCGTGCTGTGGCACATCCTGGCCATCAGCCTGCAGACCATGCTCGGCATTCCGTGGCCGTTGGCGGTGCTGATCGTGCTCACCCTCGGCGCCGCAACCGGCTTCCTCAACGGCCTGCTGGTCGAAGTCGCCCGTATCGACTCCTTCATCGCCACGCTGGGCACCGGCACCGTGCTCTATGCGCTGGCGCTCTGGCATACCGGTGGCCGGCAGGTCGTCGGCGTGCTGCCGGAAGGGTTCTATGCGCTCAACGGCACGATGGTGTTCGGGCTGCCGATCACCGGCCTCTATGTGCTGGCAATCGCCATCGCGCTGTGGGTCATCCTCGAATATCTGCCGATCGGCCGCTACATCTATGCCATCGGCGCCAATCCGAAGGCGGCGGCGCTGAACGGCATTCCGGTGCGCCGTTTCGTCATCGGGGCGTTCGTCTCGTCGGGGTTCCTGACGGCGCTGACAGGCGTGCTGTTGGCGTCCAAGCTGCGCATCGGCCAGGCCAGCGTCGGTCTGGAATATCTCCTGCCTGCGCTGGTCGGCGCCTTTCTCGGCTCGACCACCATCATGCCCGGGCGCGTCAACGTCTGGGGCACGATGACCGGCGTCATCATCCTCGCCGTCGGCATTTCCGGCATCCAGCAGTTCGGCGGCTCGTTCTTCGTCGAGCCTTTGTTCAACGGCGTTACGCTGCTGGTTGCCATCGGCATCGCCGGCTACGCCCAGCGCAAGCGCGGTGCCGCCAGAATAGCCCGCAAACCAGATCCGTCCGGAAGCTGAATACCGGACGGCCGGTCTGTTTTCAAAAACCCAAGGGAGGAACCCAACATGCAGCGCAGAACATTCCTGAGATCATCCGTCGCCCTGATGGCCGTGGCCATCGCTGCACCGGCCCTGTTCGCCGGCCAGGCGCGCGCCGACGCCATGGCCGACGCGATGGCGGTGGTCCAGAAATATGCCCAGAAGGTCACCGCCTGGGACGGTCCGACCACAGGTCCGAGGGCGCAGGAAGGCAAGACCATCGTCGTGCTCGCCGGCGATCTGAAGAATGGCGGCATTCTCGGCGTCACCACCGGCGTCGAGGAAGCGGCCAAGGCAATCGGCTGGGAAGTCAAGGTCATCGACGGTGCCGGCTCGATCGGCGGCCGCACCGCAGCCTTCGGCCAGGCGATGGCGCTGAAGCCGAGCGGCATCGTCATCAACGGCTTCGACGCCGTCGAACAGGCGCCGGCGCTGGAGCAGGCGAAGGCCGCCGGCATTCCGCTGGTTTCCTGGCATGCCGGGCCGGTGATCGGACCCGACGAGAAGAACGGCGTGTTCGCCAACGTCTCGACCGACGCGATGCAGGTTTCCACGGCCGCGGCCGACTGGGCCTATGCCGACGCCAAGGGCAAGCCTGGCGTCATCATCTTCACCGATTCAACCTACGCCATCGCCATCGCCAAGGCCGACAAGATGAAGGCCGAGATCGAGAGGCTGGGCGGCAAGGTGCTCGAATATGTCGACACGCCGATCGCCGAGACGTCGCAGCGCATGCCGCAGCTCACCACCTCGCTGCTGCAGAAATACGGCGATGCCTGGACGCATTCGCTGGCGATCAACGACCTCTATTTCGACTTCATGGGACCCTCGCTTGCCGCGGCGGGCAAGGCCGGCACCGACGCGCCGATCAATGTCGCCGCCGGCGACGGTTCGGAATCGGCCTATCAGCGCATCCGCGCCGGCCAGTTCCAGAAGGTCACGGTCGCCGAGCCGCTCAACCTGCAGGGCTGGCAACTGGTCGACGAATTGAACCGCGCTATCGCCGGCGAAAAATGGTCCGGCTATCTGTCGCCGCTGCATGTCGTGACGGCCGACAATGTCGAGTTCGACGGCGGGCCGAAGAACGCCTTCGACCCCGACAACGGCTATCGCGACCAGTACAAGAAGATCTGGGGCAAGTAGGCATCCACCGACGCGGGCGGATGACAGACCGTGCGCCCGCGCCTTGAAGGCGCGTCGCGCTGCGCACTTTTACGCGACATGCACTAGCGAAATTCAACCGGTCCGACAGGCCGTACGGTTGTTCGCCGCACGGCCACCGGATTTCTGTCATGCCAGGAGAGACCATGATCGTCCGCTATGCCCTATTCGAGGGCGAGATCCACCCGGGCAGCGAGGCGGAGTTTCGCCGCTTCGTGAAGGAGAGGCTGGTGCCGTTGTGGACGCAGTTTCCCGGCGCGCAGGAAATCCGCGTCCTCGATGGCATGGCCCGCGACGAAGGAGCGCCGGTCTACGCCATGGTGCTCGCGATCCGCTATCCCGACATGGCAACGTGCGAACGGGCGCTTCAATCCTCGGTTCGGTTCGAGAGCCGCGAAGTAACCGGCGAGCTGTTGAAAATGTTCACCGGCCGCGTCCACCACCATGTCTTCGAGATGAACGAATACGCGCCGGCAAGATGACCCTGCCGGGCGCTCCGATCGTCACCTCGGATGCTCTTCCGACTGCATGCTTACCGGCTCATCCGCCGGCAGCCGCAATGATGGCTTCGCAATCGGGTTCGCCGGACAGATCGATGCGGATCACCGTTCCGGTTCGCACCGGCTTGCGCAGGGCCTTGGCCCCTTCCGGGTCGATGGTCAGCAATTGCCTCTCTTCCAGCGTCTGAAGCCTCGACCTGGAGATGCCGAGCTCGCTGGCGAGCAGCCGGTCCAGCCGTAGAGAGATGACCATTTCCAACCCGAGCTGGAGTTCCAAGGCGCTTGTGACTTCCGGTGCGTCGCCATGGGTCTGCTTGTCGACGGCGACTTCGGGAAACTCCTCGACGCGCCCGACCCGGCTACGCAGTGCTACGACATCGAAGGCATGGCGGCGCGCCAGCACAGGGTCGTTGCTTTCGAAACCCTGCAGCAGGGCAGGCTCGATGTCGCGGCGACTGCACCGCTCCAGAATGCCGAAATTCCAGGAATTGTCGCAATCGATGCAACGATAGATCAGCCAGGCGTCGATGCGCTTGCCGTTGGCGTTGACGCGGAATTTCTCGCTACATTGATACGGCTTGGTGCTGCCGCAACGGTTGCAATTGATGAGGGGTCGAGGCGCGAATTTGGGCGCGATCGCCCAGCGGATACGCAAGTAACCGGACATGCCGAAAAATCCTTCCCGTCGGGAAGTTCGTCAGACCGGCGATGTCGAGAGCCCATGCGGGCACGGCGTGGCGAGAGGCTGCGGCGATTGGAAAACTGGCGTCACGGGCGGCTTGCGCGCGACAGCGGTTCAGCAGTGCCAAACCGGTCTCGAACCGCCACCCTGAGGAACACATGAAATGAAAGAGGCATCGCGGATGCGACGCCATGCACTGTGTCGGGGGAGTTGACGAGACCGGCGGTTACGTAGGCAAAGTGAAACTCGAAAATCGTGTCGGGGCGGCATTTCTAGCCTTTGGGCGGGTGGTCCAGCAAGTCTCTCTTTCCGGCGCTACCGTCTCCGGACCAGTTGCGCTAGTTTTGGGTCGAATGTCTCAAACAGAGACATGCAGCTCACGTCGCTCCTGATCTTTGCCGCCGCTCTTTTCGTCGCAGCCGGCTCGCCCGGTCCATCGATCGCCGCCCTCGTGGCGCGGGTGATCGCCAAAGGATTCCGCGATGTGTTCCCGTTCCTGCTCGCCATGTGGATCGGCGAAGGCATCTGGCTGTCGCTGGCGGTGTTCGGGCTGGCTGTGGTGGCACAGACCTTCCATTTCGCCTTCGTCGTCGTGAAATGGATCGGCGTCGCCTATCTCGTCTATCTTGCCTGGAAGATGTGGACCGCACCGGTCGAGGCGAAGGAAGGCGAGATGCCGAGCGAGGATTCACCGGCAAAGCTCTTCCTCGCCGGCATGGCGGTCACGCTCGGCAACCCCAAGATCATGATGTTCTATCTGGCGCTGCTGCCGACGATCATCGACCTCGCCTCGGTCAGCGTCGTCGGCTGGGTCGAGCTGACGGCGACCATGGCAGTTGTCCTAATCGCCATCGATCTTGCCTGGGTGCTCGCCGCGGCGCAGGCGCGCAGGCTGCTGAAGAGCAAGCGGGCGATGAAGATCGCCAACCGCGTCAGCGCCGGCACCATGGCCGGCGCCGCCGCGGCGATTGCGGCGCGATCCTGACCCGTCACATCATTTCGATGATCGGCGCGATCTCGACGCTGAAGGCCGGATCCATCAGGATCGGGCAGTCCTTGGCCTTGGCGACGGCATCGTCGATGTCCTTGGCTTCGACGATCGTGTAGCCGGCGGTCGGATTGCTGCCGCCATTGTTCTCGACCTTGCCGCCGGGCAGCACCATCTTCGACATGCCGACCGGATTGCCACCGTCGACCACGGCCGAGCCGAGCTTGCCGTACCAGCCGGTCCAGGCATCCGTTGCGGCCTTCCGCTCGGCCTCGTCGGTCGGCATCTTGCCGGAGCCATGATAGACGTAGAGAAACTTCGCCATGTTCTCCTCCCTTGATCAGCGGCATCGAACCGGCATGCGGTCCATGCCGCTCGCTGATCATCGGACCAAATAGACGAACACGCAACGAGAATGCGTAATCGCTGATATACGAAGTGGTGAGCTACTAGACTTTATCCAGCAGGTCCATGCTATCCGACGTGCCTACTTTCCACCCCGCGAAACAACCCAAGACGCCGCAAGCCGAGCATCGAACCCCAACGTAGAGCCAGCGGACGCCGCCACGTTTCGGATAGTTGGAAAACCCGACTCCGATGTTTGCGGCTTCGGAATCGCATTCAATACACACCCAGCGTTCCGGCTCGGATTCGTCCCAAAACTCCTGACTGTCGCAGATAAAATGTTCGGACCCGCAGACCGTGCATGTTCGTCGCGCCACGCCTTCATCGTCATCGGCATCGAGAAGAAACGATGTGAAACCGCATCTGCATCGCGCAAGTCGGAACTCGTCGACTTCATACCCTTCGGAGGCATAGCCTCTCAGGAATTCAGCAATGTCGCTCGGTTCGCTGCCAACCCACCACTTGCCTGTAGTGTCTACTGTCATGTTTCACCGCGCCATGGCGTGGTATTCGTCGTTCGGCCGCATGTCGATCGCTGCCGCCACCCGGTTCGACATGTTGAAGAAGGCGGCGGTCGAGGCGATGTCCCAGATGTCGCGGTCGGAGAAACCGGCCTTGCGCAACGCTGCCCGGTCGGCCTCGACGATCTTTGCCGGCTCTTCGGTCAGCTTGACCGCGAATTCGAGCATGGCGCGCTGCCGGTCCGACAGGTCGGCGGCGCGGAAGTTCATCACCATCATCTCGCCGAGCATCGGGTCGCCGGAAAGCTGACGCACCGCCGCGCCATGCGCGGTCAGGCAGTAGTAGCAATGGTTGATCGAGGAGACGACGACCGCGATCATCTCGCGCTCCAGCTTCGACAGGCCGGAGTCGCCCAGCATCAGGTCGTTGTACATGTCGGTGAAGGCGCGCAGCTTCTTTTCGTCGAAGGCATAGGACAGCAGTACATTGGGAACGAGGCCGAGCTTCTCCTGGCATTTGGCGAAATAGGCTTTTGTCGCCTCGCTCAGTTCCGCCGGAGCAAGGTCGAGCGCCATAATCTTGCCGGTCATCGGCATTCCTCCTCATTCGTTCGGCGGTCAGTTTCGGCGCTGCGATATTTCTTCGCAAGCCGTCAAACCTTTGTCGCCAAATACCGGTCATCTGCTACCATAGTCGCAAAAGCATATGACGGGAGGGATTTGACACCATGGCCAGCCTCAAAACAGGAAGCCAGTCCAAAAAAGCGAGTCCGGCAAAGAAAGACGCGGCAAAGGGGAGCGAAAAAGCCGGCAGGCTCGCCGATTACCTGCTTGCCCGGGCACCGGCCGAAGACGTCGCCGCCTATGATCCCGCCGACCTCGAACGCGCCGCCGATCTGGCCGGACGCGCCATCGCCAGGCACAGGAAGGGCGACTGCGTCGTCGCCATAGACGTCGAGTGCGGGGTCGTGCGCCAGGGCCGGCCGATGACGATCATCACCGTCGTCAACGACAACATGCCGTTCCTGTTCGATTCCATTCTCGGCGAGATCACCGAGGGCGCCGGCGAGCCGCTGCTGGTCACCCATCCGGTCGTCGTCGTCAGGCACGGCAAGAGCGGCGTCGATGAGATCCTCGGCGATGGCGGCTTTGCCAAGGGCGATCTCAGCCATGACCGGCTGAGCGTCGTCCATGTCCATATCGGCCGCCTGTCCGCCGACCAGGCCGAGGCCCTGGCCGGACGGCTGAGGAAGCTGCTGGGCCACGTGCGCGCCGCAGTCACCGACTGGAAGCCGATGCTGGCCCGCCTCGACCAGGCGATCTCCGAATTCCGCTACGCGCCGGTGCCGCTCGACAAGGCGCATGTCACCGAGGCGATCGCCTTCCTTGAATGGCTGCGCGACGACAATTTCACCTTCCTCGGCATGCGCGAGTTCAAATATACCGGTGGCGAGAAGAGCGGCACGCTGGAGCGCGCCGAGAAGCCCGGCCTCGGCATCCTGTCCGATCCGGACGTGCTGGTTTTGAGGCGCGGCACCGAAGCGGTGACGACGACGCCGGAAATCCGCGCCTTCCTGCATGGGCCCGAACCGCTGATCGTCACCAAGGCCAACGCCAAGTCTTCCGTGCACCGGCGCATCTATCTCGATTACATCGGCGTCAAGACCTACACCGCAAAAGGCACGCTTTCGGGCGAACTGCGCATCGTCGGCCTGTTCACCTCGACCGCCTACACGCGCTCGGTGATGAAGATCCCCTATCTCAGGTCGAAAGCCGAGACCGTCATCACCAAATCCGGCTTCAATCCCGGCGATCACTCCGGCAAGGCGCTGATCAACGTGCTGGAAAGCTATCCGCGCGACGAGCTATTCCAGGTTCCGATTCCGATCCTCAGGAAGCACGCCGAAGCCATTCTGGGGCTGATCGAACGGCCGCGCGTCAGGGCGCTGGTGCGCGCCGACCAGTTCGACCGTTTCGTCTCGATCCTCGTTTTCGTGCCACGCGACCGCTACGACAGCGTGGTGCGCGAGAAGGTCGGCGCCTATCTTAGGACCGTGTTCGAAGGCCGGCTGTCGGCCTACTACCCGGCCTTCCCGGAGGGCGGGCTGGCGCGCGTGCATTTCATCATCGGCCGCTCTGGCGGCAAGACGCCGAAGGTCGAGCAGGCGACGATCGAAGCGGCGATCCGCGACATCGTGCGCACCTGGGACGACGCGCTGCGCGAAACTGCGGCCGAAACCGGCGCGGATGCAGCGATGACGGCCATCGCTGCGCGCTTTTCGGAAAGCTATAGGGATAGTTTCTCGCCGGCGGTGGCGCTGGCCGATGCCGGGCGCATCGGCAAAATCAGTGCCGCCAATCCGATCGCCATCGACTATTACCGGCATGCCGACCAGCAGCCGCAGCAGGCGGCGCTGAAAATCTATCACCACGGCAGTCCGGTGGCGCTGTCGCGGCGGGTGCCGGTGCTGGAGAATATCGGTTTCCGCGTCATCAGCGAGCGCACCTTCGAGGTCGGCGAGGAAGCGGCCGACAAGGTCTTCATCCACGACATGGAGCTGGAGAACAGCTACGGCAAGCCGATTGATCTCGGCGATGGCGGCGGCCTGTTCGAGGACGCCTTCCTGTCGGTCTGGCGCGGTGACATCGACAATGACGGCTATAACGGCCTGGCGCAGACCGCCGGCCTGTGGTCCGGCGAAGTCACCATCCTGCGCGCATACGGCCGCTATCTGCAGCAGGCCGGCATCCCGCAGAGCCAGGATTTCATCGCCGCAGCCCTCAACCGCTATCCTGACATCGCACGCGGCCTGCATGCGCTGTTCGTCGCCCGCCTCGGGCCGACAGCCGAGACGGAAGGCGTGGTGGCGGCCAAGCACCTGAAAGCCAAGATCAGGGATGCGCTGGAAGAGGTGCCCAACATCGATGACGACACGATCATCCGCCGCTACCTCAACCTGATCGAAGCCTCGCTGCGCACCAATCATTTCGTTGCCGATACGAAAGCGAAAGGCCAGTCGCTGGCGATCAAGCTCGACTCGCAGGCGATCGATGGGCTGCCGGCGCCACGGCCGTGGCGGGAGATCTTCGTCTATGGCTCGGAGGTCGAAGGCGTGCATCTGCGCTTCGGTCCAGTGGCGCGCGGCGGCCTGCGCTGGTCGGACCGCGCCCAGGACTACCGCACCGAGGTGCTCGGCCTGGTCAAGGCGCAGCAGGTCAAGAACGCGGTCATCGTGCCGGTCGGCGCCAAGGGCGGCTTCTATCCGAAGAAGCTGCCGATGAGCGCCGGGCGCGACGCGATCTTCGAAGCCGGCACCTCGGCCTACAAGAACTACGTCTCCAGCCTGTTGTCGATCACCGACAATATCGGCATCGACGAGGTCATTCCGCCGGCCGGCGTGGTCCGGCGCGACCAGGACGATCCCTATTTCGTGGTCGCCGCCGACAAGGGCACCGCGACCTTCTCCGACACCGCCAACGCCATCAGCGAGAAGCACGGCTTCTGGCTCGACGATGCCTTCGCCAGCGGCGGTTCGGCCGGCTACGACCACAAGAAGATGGGCATCACCGCCAAGGGCGGCTGGGAAGCGGTCAAGCGGCATTTCCGCGAGATGAACCGCGACATCCAGACCTCACCCTTCACCGTCGTCGGTGTCGGCGACATGTCGGGCGATGTGTTCGGCAACGGCATGCTCTTGTCGCCGCAGACGCGGCTGATCGCCGCCTTCGACCATCGCGACATCTTCATCGATCCCGATCCGGACATGGCGGCCTCGATGGCGGAACGCCTGCGCATGTTCGCTTTGCCGCGCTCAAGCTGGCAGGACTATGACACGACCAAGCTGTCGGAAGGCGGCATCATCGTCTCGCGCAGCCAGAAGTCGATCACGCTGCCGGCGGCGGCCGCCGCGGCGATCGGCCTCGGCAAGACCACCGCGACGCCGGTCGAGATCATGAACGCCATCCTCAAGGCGCCGGTCGATCTTTTGTGGTTCGGCGGCATCGGCACTTATCTCAGGGCCTCCACCGAAACCAATGCCGATGTCGGCGACCGCGCCAATGACGCGATCCGCATCACCGCGCTCGACGTGCGCGCCAAGGTCATCGGCGAGGGCGCCAATCTTGGCGTGACGCAGCGGGCGCGCATCGAGTTCGGGCTCGCCGGCGGCCGCTGCAATTCGGACGCCATCGACAATTCGGCGGGCGTCAACTGCTCGGACGTCGAAGTCAACATCAAGATCGCGCTGGCCTCGGCCATGCGCAAGGGATCGCTGACCCGGCCGGCGCGCAACAAATTGCTGGCCGAGATGACCGACGAGGTCGGGGGGCTGGTGCTATCCAACAACTACCAGCAGACGCTGGCGCTTTCGATGGCGCGCAAGCGCGGGCTGGCCGATATCGCGCATCAGAGCCGGTTCATGTCGGCGCTCGAAGCGCGCGGCCTGCTCGATCGTGCGGTCGAGACGCTGCCGTCGCCGGCGGCCCTCGCCGAGCGCGAGGCGCGCGGCGAGCCGCTGACAAGGGCCGAGCTCGGCGTGCTGCTCGCCTATGCCAAGATCGTGCTGTTCTCCGACATCGTCGCCAGCGACGTGCCGGACGATGCACATTTCGACAGGGACCTGATGGGCTACTTCCCGGATCGGATGGCGAAGAAATACGCCGCCGAGATCCGCGGCCATCGGCTGCGCCGCGAGATCATCACACGCGTCCTGGCCAACGACCTGGTCAATCGCGGCGGGCCGTCCTTCGTCAACCGGCTGCAGGAAGCCACCGGCCGAACCGCCGCCGACGTGGTGCGGACCTTCGCCGTGGTGCGGGACGGCTTTGCCTTGGCGGCGCTCTACAGCGAGATCGACGCGCTCGACAACCAGATCGACGGCCAGGTGCAGCTCGACCTCTACCAGTCAATTAGTCGGCTTATCTTCGTGACAAGCGGCTGGTATCTTAAGAACGAAGCCGGCACGGCGGCGCTCGGCCAGCGGATTGCCGAGCTGCAGGAGGCACGCAAGGCGCTAGAGCCGAAACTCGCCTCGCTGCTGCCGGCCTTCTCGCGCGAGCGGATCGAGGAGCGGCGGCATGGCCTGTTCAAGGCCGGCGCGCCGGAAAAGCTTGCCGCGCAGCTGGCGCTGACCGATGTTGCGGAGCTGATCCCCGACATCGCGCTGACGGCGCGCACGGCTAATGCCGATATCGTCGCCGCCGCCAAGGCCTTCTTCGCCGTCAGCGACGCCTTCCGCATCCCGCGAGTCGAGGATGCGGCACGCTCGATCACGCCTTCGGACTACTACGATCAACTGGCTCTTTCCCGCGCGACCGACACGATCGGCGCGGCCAGGCGCGGCATAGCGGTGGCCGCACTCACCGGCCATGCCAAGGCGGCCGACCCGGTGGCGGCCTGGCTGGAGGCCGGCGGCGAGCGCGTCGGGCGCATCCGCGAGCGCCTGCAGGCACTAACCGAAGGCGGCGACATCACCGTGTCGCGGCTGTCGGTCGCCTCGGGGCTGATGAGCGATCTGACGGGGATGTGAGCCAGATCGGACGAGATTGCCCGCAGGAACTGCGCTATAGAGCTACACGGCGCCCTGCTTCGGGCGCCGTTTTGCGGGAGGGGACATGACCGAGGTAGCAGTGCAGCGGGCATCGGGACGCGGCATCTGGGGATGGATGCTGTTCGACTGGGCGGCGCAGCCGTTTTTCACCGTCGTCACCACCTTCATCTTCGGGCCCTACTTCGTTTCGCGCATGGCCAGCGATCCGGAGACGGGTCAGGCGGCCTGGGGTTACGGCATAGCCGCGGCGGGCCTGGTTATCGCCGTGCTGTCGCCGATTCTCGGCTCGATCGCCGATCAGACCGGGCCGCGCAAGCCGTGGATTGCCTTCTTCGCCGCGATCAAGATCACCAGTCTGACCCTGCTTTGGTTCGCCGCGCCCGGTTCGAACCTTTTCCTGATCGTGGCGTTGTTTTCGATCGCCTCCGTTGCGGCGGAATTCTCGACTGTCTTCAACGATTCGATGATGCCGCGGCTGGTGCCGAAGAGCGAGATCGGCCGCATCTCCAACATGGCCTGGGGCCTTGGCTATCTCGGTGGCATGATCGCGCTGATCTTCGTCGTCACCTGCATGGCCGGCTCGCCTGAGACCGGCAAGACCATCATCGGCCTCGATCCCATCCTCGGGCTCGATCCGAAACTTGGCGAGGATGCGCGGGCCACCGGACCGCTCTCGGCCGGCTGGTATTTCCTGTTCATCCTGCCGATGTTCTTCTTCACGCCGGACGCCATCAGGGGCATTGCGATCGGGCCGGCGGTGCGCGAGGGGCTGTCGGAGCTGAAGTCGACGCTCGCCGAAGTGCGCCAGCGCAGCGGCATCTTTCGGTTCCTCATCGCCCGCATGATCTACCAGGACGGCGTCAACGCACTGCTGGCACTGGGCGGCACCTTTGCCGCGGCAATGTTCCATTGGTCGATCACCGAGATCGGCATGTTCGGCATCATCCTCAATGTCGTCGCCATTGTCGGCTGCCTGGTTGCGGCACGTCTCGATACGGCGCTTGGCTCCAAGACCATCGTGCTTATCTCGCTGGTCCTGCTCAGCATCGCCACGATCGGCATCGTCTCGACCGGCCCGGGCTACACGCTGTTCGGCGCCTGGATGATGCCCGAAACCGATAGCGGCGGATTGTTCGGCACGCCGGCTGAAAAGGCCTATATCTTCTACGGCCTGCTGATCGGGCTTGCCTTCGGTCCGGTGCAGGCCTCATCGCGCTCCTATATGGCGCGCAGCGTCACCGCCGCTGAATCGGGCCGCTATTTCGGCATCTATGCGCTGGCCGGTCGAGCGACCAGTTTTGCCGCACCCTTCATGGTGGCAACGATCACCTTGGCCAGCGGTTCATCGCGGCTCGGCATGGCGGCGATCGTGCTGTTCTTGGGCGTCGGCATGGCGATCTTGATCAGGACGCCATATCCGGCCGACCAGCCGGTGGAATGAGAGATGTTCGATAATTCTACTCCGCTGGCCGCCTGACGCGGTTTTCTGCGCCTCCGGTGCTCACGGACTTGAATGTCCGCTCCGCTTCGGTTCTCGAAAACCACGCCATCCGACTCAGCGGAGCGAATTCTCAGAACGCCTCCCTGCCGGCGCCTAGAGCGGTTCATCGTTTCACGGAAACGCCGAACCGCTCTATCTCTTTGTTTTGACGCAATTCCGGACGGAAAACCGTTTCACACTTTTCCTGGAATTGCTCTAGTGCCTGAAATGCCTCACGCCGGTAAACACCATGGCGATGCCATGCGCGTCGGCGGCGGCGATGACGTCATCGTCGCGCATTGAGCCGCCCGGCTGGATGACGGCGGTGGCACCGGCTTCGATCGCTGACATCAGCCCGTCGGCGAAGGGGAAGAAGGCATCGGAGGCGACGACCGAGCCCTTGGTCAGCGGTTCCGCCAGCCCGGCCGCCTCGGCTGAATCGAGCGCCTTGCGGGCGGCGATGCGCGAGGAATCGACTCGGCTCATCTGGCCGGCGCCGATGCCGACGGTGGCGCCGTCCCTGGCATAGACGATGGCGTTCGACTTGACGTGCTTGGCGACGCGGAAGGCGAATTTGAGATCGGCCATCTCGGCCGGCGTCGGCGCGCGCTTCGTCACCACACTCAGCTTGAGGTCGTCGACCACCGCATTGTCGCGGCCCTGGACCAGCATTCCGCCGGCGACGGATTTGACCGTCGTGCCGGCGGCGCGCGGATCGGGCAGGCCGCCCGCGACCAGCAGGCGCAGGTTCTTCTTGGCGGCGACGATGCGAACCGCTTCCTCCGAGGCGTCGGGCGCGATGATCACCTCGGTGAAGGTTTTCACGATCTCCTCGGCCGCCTCGGCGTCGAGGATGCAGTTCATGGCGACGATGCCGCCATAGGCAGAGACCGGGTCGCAGGCCAGTGCCTTGGCATAGGCCGCCTTCAGCGAAGCGCCCTCGGCGACGCCGCATGGGTTGGCATGCTTGATGATGGCGATCGCGGCGGAGCGGGCCGGGTCGAACTCGCCGGCCAGTTCGAAGGCGGCGTCGGTGTCGTTGATGTTGTTGTAGGAAAGTTGCTTGCCCTGCAGCTGGCGAGCGGTGGCGACGCCCGGCCGCTTGTCGCCATTGACGTAGAAGCCGGCGCCCTGATGCGGGTTCTCGCCATAGCGCATGACCTCAACCAGCCGGCCGCCGAAGGCGCGCCACGTGGGATGCTCGATCTCCAGCGCCTCGGCGAACCAGCCGGAGATCGCCGCATCGTAGCTGGCGGTGCGGGCAAAGGCCTTGGCCGCCAGCTTCTTGCGGAAATCCAGCGACAGCGAGCCGATATTCATCTCCAGCGCGTTGAGCACCGAGGCATAGTCGCCGGGGTCGGTGACGATGGCGACATAGGCGTGGTTCTTGGCCGAGGCGCGGATCATCGCCGGGCCGCCAATGTCGATGTTCTCGACAATCGAAGCATAGCCGGCGCCGGAGCGGCGGACCTCCTCGAACGGATAGAGGTTGGAGACAACGAGGTCGATCGGCTCGATGCCGTGGGTCCGCATCGCGCTGGCATGCTCGGCATCGTCGCGTATGCCGAGCAGGGCGCCATGCACCGACGGATGCAGCGTCTTGACGCGACCGTCCATGATCTCGGGAAAGCCGGTCAGCTCGGACACATCGCGCACCGCCATGCCGGCTTCGGCGATCGCCTTCGCGGTGCCGCCGGTGGAGACCAGCTCGACGCCGGCCGCGGCGAGCGCCTTGGCGAAATCGATGAGGCCGGTCTTGTCGAAGACGGACAGCAGCGCGCGACGGATCGGGACGAGGTCGGGCGCTGGAATGTTTTTGCTGGCGACGGCCATGGGCTGGCGGCCTTTCACGACTGGATTGGGAAGCGTGATCGGGCCGTAGCATATGAGGCCCGGAAATCAAGCCGGGCGCTTCGTCACGGCAGACAGTCAGTTGTTTTCGGGATAGCCGGCGATGCTGGTCCTGGTCAGCTGCCAGTGAACCTCCGATATCTCAGAGGCCTTGAAGGCCAGCACGATCTGGCGGCTGCGGCGTGGGCCGCCGAGGCCGGCGAAATAGATCGATTCCTCGACTTCCGGCGTGACTTCCTTGCAGGTGAACACCCAAGTGTCGGTCTGGTCGCCGGTCAGCACCAGCCGGTCATGCTCGTCCTGCAGCAGTTCCACATCGGGATGGATGTGGAAGCGCACGGTGACGAAGTCGCGGCCGTTGTTGCGGATCGCAGCACTGCCGGGGCGCAGGAAGCGGTCCCTGCCGGTCAGTACATTGCCGTCGGCCGTCAGCGTCAGCTCGCGCTCGTGCAGGAAGCCGAAGCGCGCGGCATAGCCGTCGTGGCGGGCGATGAAACCCTGGCTGCCCTTCTGGTCGGTGCGTTTGCAGGGCGTATGCTGCGGACCGCCGATCAGCGGCGAGCCCAAGAGATCGTTGACGCGCAGCGAATGGCTGAAACGCGCCGACGAGGTGTCGTTGATGGTGGCGGTCGAGTGCGCGGCCGTGGCGCGGGCCAGCGGCCGGAATTCGGCGGCGCCGTAGGTGTCGATGCCGGCATTGACGACATAGTGCTGGCGGCCGGACGAAAGTTCGAAGGCAAGGCAGCCGGCATGCGCCGCGTTGGAAACATCGATCGGCGGCGGCAGGCCGGTGTCGGCGATGACGGTCACGCCACCCATCGACAGGCGTTCATAACCCGAGTGCGGCGCATGCAGCAGCGGCGCGCCGACCGTGTCGTCGTGGCGCAGGATGGTGGCGATGCGGTCGTGGATGGTGGCGCCCATGCCGTTGAAGCGGGCGAGGCTGCCGTCCTGGTGGCGAAAGAAGCGCAGCGCCGGCAGCATGCGGTCGATGGCGCCCATCAGCGCCGGCGGCGGCGTCTCGGCCTGGTTGGCATAGGTCTGGCGCAGCGGCAGCAGGTCGGCGAGAAGCTCCAGAACCGTCATCGGGTTGCGCGAAATATGGCCGCCGTCGGGAAGGATCTGGCGGTCGAGCTCTTCCGCCAGGTTGCGGGTGGCGCTGCGCAGCGCCGAGGCCGGCGCCGGCAGCGACAAAGCGGCAAAGGCGAGCGCGATGCGGGCGCGCAGCCTGTCCTTGCCGTCAGGCATCTCCCGCGCCATCGACCGGAGATAGCGGATCTGCACGGCGAGCGATTTCAGGAAGGCGCGATAGAAGGGAAATTCCGCACCCTGCAGCACCACCGAGGAATGCTGCAGCCAGGCAATGACCCGCTTGGCGGTGGTGCCGGGCTCCCAGGCTATGCCGGAAATCTGGTTGCCGTGTATGGCGATCCAGTCGGAAACCAGCGCGCGGGCATTGGCGGCGGCAAGCTCGGTTCCGGCGGCGCGCATATGGCGCAGCCAGCGAAAACCGTGCAGTGTCTTTTGCCAGCCGCGATTGGGCACGTTGATCTGGAAGGGTGACTTGCCGCCGGTCTCGACCATATGTCCCGACAGTGGATAGCGGCCGTAATAGATCTCGAGTGCGATCTGCGGATCGGCGAGCCTCAGGTCAGGCGGCGCGATCAGGACGCGTTCGGGCGTGCGGCCGGAATAGCGCCAGCGATAGACAGGCCCGGCACGCAGGCGCCGGCGCGTCTTGCGCCAGAACTCCCTCGCGACAAGCGTCCAGAGACGCGTCGTGCTGCCGGCAGCAAGTGCCAAATCCCCTCCTGGTCGTCCTTACCCAACGACAAGCTTATATGATTCAAGAACTTATGCGAAGGCGGATTTCGCCGGCGTGAAGGAGTTCACGCTGTTGCGGCCTGATCCTCCCTAAAAAAGTCAGCAAACTTTAGGAAAAACAGATTCTTGGTCTCCAGGAGTTAGAGCGTCCTTTGCGCGCCCAAGAGGCCGCGCGGCGCTCTAACCAGCCCGGCGCATGCGGGCGGCAAAGAAGCCGTCGAGGCCGGATACCCCAAGTGTTTCAAGCACCAGGTCGGCGGGCGTGGTGCGCAGCGTGCCTTGCGGCGTCAGGAACGCATCGAGGCCTGCAAACTCTCCTGGCTGAACGGGATCGTCGACGATATCCGCCGTGCCGGCGAGGAAGACACGGTAGAACTCCTCGCCTTCGATCGGATCGAGCGAACAGTTGGAAAAGACGATCCGCCCGCCCGGTTTGACCAGGCCGACGGCGCGGGCGAGCAGCCTTGCCTGCAGCCCGGCGAGCTTTTCGACATCGGCCATGGTTTTTGTCCATGGCACGTCGGGATGCCGCCGCGCCGTGCCGGTTGACGAGCAGGGCGCGTCGAGGAGAACGGCGTCGAACAATTCCTCCGGCTGATAGTCGAGCAGATCGGCCTGGACGATCTTGGCGGAGAGGCCGAGCCGCTCGAGATTCTGCGCCAGACGCATCAATCGGTTTTTCGATGTGTCGACCGCGGTGACCTTGGCGCCGGCAAGAATGAGCTGCGCGGTCTTGCCGCCGGGCGCGGCGCAGAGGTCGGCGACACGGAGCCCATTCACGTCGCCGAACAGCCGGGCCGGCAGGCTGGCGGCGGCATCCTGCACCCACCAGGCGCCGTCCGCGAAGCCAGGCAGGTCGGGGACGGAGGCGCTGAGTTTTTCCACGCGCACCGTGCCGGTCCGCAGCACGATGCCGCCGAACCGTTCGGCCCACAGTGCCGGATCGGACTTGACCGAGAAATCGACCGGTGCCTCATGGCGATGGGCGGCAAGAATCTGTTTGGTCTTTTCCGGGCCATAGGCGGCCTTCAACCGGTCGGAAAACCATTTTGGCGCTTCATCGGTGGCGGCGAGAGCCGCGGCCAATTCGGCCTCTTTCGAACGCGCGAGCGTGCGCAGCACGCCATTGACGAGGCCGGAGAAGCGCAGCGTGCGGGGATCGGACTTGGCATGGGTGACGGCAAGGTCGACGGCGGCGCTGTCGGGAATGTCGAGGAACAGAATCTGCGCCGCCGCCACATGCAGTATGTGCGACAGCACGGTTGCATTGGCCGGCAGCGGCTTTTCCAGGCGCCGCGCCAGCAGGCCCGCAATCGTCATGCGATAGCGCAGCGCGGTGACCAGTATGGCGCGCACCAGCGCGCGGTCGCGCAGGTCGAGCGCCTTGTATTGCGGGTGGCCGTTATCGTGATCGGTCAGTCCGTCGAGCGGCGTGCGCGCATCGATGACGGCGGCGAGCAGGCGCGCCGCTGCCTTGCGCGCGGCAAGGCCGGCTACCTCTGAAGCCTGGCTTGGAAGCGACTTCATTGAGTCGATGTTCGTTTGGCTAGTCCGAAGACGGCGTTGACGAAATTGTCTTTGCTTCCTGAGGGAGAAATCATCTGGATGTATTCGTTCTCCACGGTGCTCAGGTAGTCCGCAACTTGCCGCGGCGACGCGCCATTGCCGACAAGTCGGATGACATGGAGCAGATAGGTATCATATTCATCTTGAGGAAGCGGGCGGAATCCCAGTTCGCTTGATGTTGCTATGTTCGCCATCGGTACGCCGATAGGGTTCCAGTGCCTTGCGCAAAGATCGCGCATTTCCGCCAACGAGATCTCGTCGTTTCTGCCTGTTGCGCCGCTCACGACCACGGACCTTTGGGTCCGGTCGGGTTGCGTCCCCATGGGTTGGATTTCGGCCGCGCCGGTTCAGCCGGCGGCTGCGGCTCGGCTGACTTGCCCCACGGCCCCGCCGATGGCTGCTCGTCCGCTTGGCGTGGCGTCGGCGCTTGGCGGGGTGCCGCCTGCGACGCACCGCCCATCTCCCGCGCCATCGCCTGCAGGGCGGCGATGCGGTTGTCGGTGTTTGGATGTGTGGAGAACAGACTGTCCATGCGCTCGCCGGAAAGCGGGTTGATGATGAAGAGATGGGCCATGGCCGGGTTGCGCTCGGCATCCGGGTTGGGGATGCGTTCGGCGCTGCGGGCGATCTTGTCAAGGGCCGAAGCCAGCCAAAGCGGGTTTCCGACGATCTCGGCACCACGCCGGTCGGCCTCGTATTCGCGGGTGCGGCTCACCGCCATCTGCACGATCATGGCGGCGAAGGGCGCCACCAGCATGGCCACCAGCACGCCGACGAAGCCGAACGGGTTGTTGTTGTCGCGGCTGCCGCCGAAGAAGAAGGCGAAATTGCCGAGCATCGAGATGGCGCCGGCAAGCGTGGCGACGACTGTCATGGTCAGCGTGTCGCGGTGCTGCACATGGGCGAGTTCGTGCGCCATCACCGCCGCGACCTCCTCATGCGACAGCCGCTGCAACAGCCCGGTCGAGGCCGCCACCGCGGCATTCTCGGGATTGCGACCGGTGGCGAAGGCGTTGGGCTGAGGGTTGTCGATCAGATAGGTCTTCGGCATCGGCAGTCCGGCCCGCTGGGCGAGCGCCTGGACGATGGCGTAATATTCGGGCGCGTTCTTCTCGTCGACCTCGATGGCGTGGTTCATCGACAGCACCATCTCGTCGGCGTTCCAATAGCTGAACAGATTGGTGCCGGCGGCGATCAGCAGCGCGATCATCATGCCGCCCGTGCCGCCGATCAGGAAGCCGACGCCCATGAACAGCGCGGTCATCGCGGCGAGAAGCATAGCGGTGCGAAGGGTGTTCATCGTCTCATCCGTCCGTGGTGGCGAAAAGGGGTCGATCCTTGCGGGTTCATGGCTATATGATGGGAAACGCCTGCCCCTGTTTCAATCCGCCGGGACTATCGCATGACCGACCAGACCATCAAAGCCGACACCGGCCCGGATCGCGACCTATCGCAAAGGCCGCTGACGCCGGCGGCCAGCCGCGCGCTGGCCGAAGCCAAGGCACGCCGTGAAGAATATCGCGAAAAGGAAGCCGCACTGCAGAAGGAAATCGGCGGCCGCGGCGGCAAGGAGCCCGGCCGCTATGGCGACTGGGAAGTGAAGGGCCTGACCAGCGACTTTTAGCGGGTCGGCCTTAGGCCGCGGCCAGCTCCGGTGCGGGGGCGATCCAGCCGCGGTCATCGACGGCGATGCCGAGCCTGTCATAGGAGCTGATTGCCGCATGCCGCGTCTGCAGCGGATGGCTGTGCGTGGCGCTGATCACCATGACAGTGGCTTCGGCTGCCTCGGCCGCCGCAATGCCGGCGGGGGCATCCTCGAAGACGAGGCAATCGCGTGCGTCGACGCCGAGCCGTTCAGCTGCCAGCCGGAAGCAATCGGGCGCTGGCTTGCCGCGGGTGACATCCTCGGCGGCGACAATGACGGCCGGAACCGGGATGCCGGCTGCCTTCATGCGCAGCAGCGCCAGCTCGCGCGGCGCTGATGTGGCGATGGCCCAGCGTTCGGGTGGCAGCGACTTCAGAAAGGCGACGGCGCCGGCGATGGGGAGGATGCCATCGAGGTCGGCGGCCTCGGCCTGCAACAGCGCATCGGCCTCGCGCACCGGGTCGACGCCCGGAAGATTGAGCCGGCCGATGGTCTCGATCGCCCGCACCCCGTGGATCGTCGGCAGGAATGCGGCGACGTCGAGGCCTTGGCGCTGCGCCCACTGCGTCCACACCCTTTCGGCGGCGGCGATGGAGTTGATTACCGTGCCGTCCATGTCGAACAGAAAGGCCGCGAATTTTCTGCCTGCAAACATCTGATATCCTGGTGTTGTTTTGGGGGGTCGGTTTGGGAGGGTGCGACCGTAGCGTCATGGCCTTGCCATTGGAAGCCGTGGCGTCACCTTTTCGGCTCGCTGCGCGGAACCATGGTCCTCTTTGCGCGTTGAGGTCATTCACTTCCAAGAAGACCAAAGGGGGGACCGCGATGCTGATCAGGCTCGGCTACGAAATCGCTATTGAGAGTGACGCAGCAACGCCGATCATTTCGCTGCTCGACATCCACCGGGAGCGCCAGGCCGACATCAAGCGGCAGACGCGCGTGCTGACGTCGCCCTCGGTTCCGACCAGGGTCTATCACGACCGCCACGGCAACAGCTGCCGCCGTTTCACCGCCCCCTCCGGCGGGTTCCGCATCCTTTACGATGCGGTTATCGAGGACAGCGGCGAGGCCGACGATGTCAACACGCTGGCCAGGGAAACACCGGTGGCGCAACTGCCCGATGAGGTGCTCGTCTATCTGCTGGGCAGCCGCTATTGCGAGACCGACCATCTCGGCAACCTCGCCTGGCAGCGCTTCGGCCAGCTTCTGCCCGGCTGGGCGCGGGTGCAGGCGATCGTCGACTATGTCCACAACCGTCTGTCGTTCGGCTACGGCTATGCGCGCTCGACCCGCACGGCGGCGCAGGCGCATGAGGAGCGCGTCGGCGTCTGCCGCGACTTTGCCCATCTGGCGATCGCGCTCTGCCGCTGCATGAACATCCCGGCCCGCTATGTGAACGGTTATCTCGGCGACATTGGCGTGCCGCTTGATCCGGCGCCGATGGATTTTTCGGCATGGATGGAGGTCTTCCTCGACGGCAAGTGGTACACGTTCGATCCCCGCCACAATGTGCCGAGGATCGGCCGTGTCGTCATCGCGCGCGGCCGCGACGCCACCGACGTGCCGCTGCTGCACAGTTTCGGCCAGCACCGGCTCTCGCTGTTCAAGGTCTGGACCTACGAACAGGAACGCAATCTGTTCAATCCGCCCTATCACGGCGTCGACAGGACCGTCAGCGCCCAGATGCTGGCCTGACGACGCCATTAGCGGCCGGCTTGTGCCTGAGATCGACGGGTGATCCGCTTCGGGACAAGGTGTCTGTACCGGATCGGGACCGAAAGGTGCCACACCGGGGGCACAAGGCGGATCATGGTAAGCACTTCGTAAAGGAAGTCGCGGCTGGGGTTTTCTGTTTACCGGCTGTTCACCTTGCTTCGCTTCGAAAGCAAGTGAAAACAATGGCTTGACAGGAGATAACGGCTTTCGCGGTCGCGGCAGCGCCATCCGGCCGGATTCCTGCACCTTCCCTCATGCGGTTTCGAGGCCGCGGCACGTGGAGGGCGGAAAGATGCTGCAGTTCAGGGGTTTTGTTCAGGCGGCTGGCGGCTTTGCCAGGGATCGCGGCGGAAACTTCGCCATCGTCTTCGGCGCGGCAGTGTCGGTGCTGGCGCTGGGTGTCGGCTTCGCGGTCAATGTCTCCCAGCTCTACAACGCAAAATCGAGCCTGCAGGGCGTCGTCGACGCGGCAGTGACCTCGACAGCACGGGATATAACCACCGGCGACATCAACGAGGCCGATGCGAACAAGTCGGTGCAGGCTTTTCTCGACGCCAACAGCGCGGCCGGCATCCTGCGGGCTGACCAAATCGTTCTCGACAAATTGACGGTCGACAGGACGGCCAGGACCGTCAGGGCGGACGTCCACGTCGATGTCGCCTTCTATTTCCCGCTGTTCAGCATGGGCGACATGCAGCGCGTGGGCGTCTCCACTACCGCGCTTTACTCGGACAAGACGATCGAGGTGGCCATGATGCTCGATGTGACCGGATCGATGGCCGGTCAAAAGATAAAGGACTTGCGGGCCGCCGCCGCAAATGCGGTCGACAGCTTCCTCGACAATCAGAACCAGGCCAACCCCAGGGTGCGCGTTTCCATCGTACCCTACGCCAATTCGGTCAATGCCGGCTCGCTTGCGGAAAGCAGCGTCTATGTCGAAACCAAGGCCAGCCAGCGCAAACAGGCCCCGGGCAATGACGACCCGCAATATGTCTCTGCGTCGTCACGCCCGGACAATTGTGCCACCGAGCGCAAGGGCACCTATCAGTATTCGGACGCAGGGCCAGATGTCAGCATGGTCAATCGCGACTATTTCCTGTCGGGCTTCGCACAGAACAGCCGCACCGCAGCTTGCCCGGCCGCTGCCCTGGTGCCGCTGACGACGGACGCCGATGCGCTGAAGAATGTCATCAAGACCTTTGCCGCCTCGGGCGGCACCGCTGGCCATATCGGCGTGCAATGGGCCTGGTACATGCTTTCCGAGAACTGGGGCAGCGTGATGAAGGCTTCGCAGCGGCCGGCAAAGATGGACCCGAAAAGGGTCGCCAAGATCGCGATCCTGATGACCGACGGTGAGTTCAACCTGTCCTATTTCGACGCCAGCAGCGTCGGCGAGGTCTACAACGACGCCGGCAAGGAACCGACCCGCACCGCGGCAAAGACGCTGTGCGCCGCCATGCGCGACCAGGGCATCGAAATCTTCACCATAGGCTTCGACCTCCAGGAGAAAAATGCCAAGGCGACGTTGCAGGATTGCGCGAGCGCCGACACAGGCAAGATCAAGCACTTCTATCAGGCGGCCAACGGGACCGAGCTCAACGCGGCGTTCCTGGAGATCGCACGCAACATCGAGACCCTGGCATTGACCAGGTAGCAATTTGCAAACGGAAAAGGCCGCCGCTTCTTTCGAAGCCGGCGGCCTTCCGTGTTTCCGTCCATGGCGCGGTCTCTGGCGGCGACGCTCTCACGCCACCTGCCGCGCATCTCGCGCCTTAACGGGAAGACTGCTTCCCGAAAGTGCAATCCGCTGAGGCCACGTTCTGGAAAACGAAATCACTCGACATCGGATCACCTCCTTTCGATCTGTTGAACACATCCTCATGATGGGGTGCGTCGCAGCAAAAGACAAGGCGCGGATTTGAAAAGCCGCAAGACCACCTTTGCCGTCGGCGAGGCAAAGGCGCGGCTCTGGCTGCTCTATCTCTCCGGCTGTTCGATCACCTTCGAACGCGCCTCGGCGCAGATTTTCCAGACCGTCGCCACCAGGCGCGCACGAGGTCCGAGCGGCCTGCCGCCGACACGGGCGGATCTGTATAGCTAAATCTTAGCTACAGGAACCGCATCGGCGCGACGACCTCGACTCGCGCCGGCCGGTCGACGGTGCAGTAGACGCCGAGATTGTGCGCGTTGTGGCGGACCAGGTTGCGCAGGATCGCTGGGTCATGGTCGAAGCCGTCCTGGGCGATGATGGTGAAGCCGCAGCGGCGGCATGGCTCGGAGATGGTCAGATGCAGGTCGCCGATCGCGAGCTTCCTGCCGATCCATTCCGTTTCGAGGAACGAGCCTTCGACCGCCGCCATGTCGACGACGATGTTGGGGCGGAAGCGGCGCGGGTCGGCGGCGCCTTCCGGGTGCAGCGCCTTCAACCGCGCCAGCGAGGCGGTGGTCAGCAGATGGATGGGGGCCTTGCGGTAGCGCTCTGTGGTCAGCGGCCCGGCATAGTCAGGCGCGGCGTTTTCGCGGCGGAACGGCCGGATCGAAGCTTCGAAGCCGAGCAAGGCGGAGATGGCGCGGTCGCTTTCGGCGCCCGGCGCGCTCAGCCAGTCGCCGCCGGGGACGGCGATCTCGAGCATGCGGTCATGGACCAGCCGGGTGCGGATGAGCGGCACCTTGTGCCATTTCGCGTCGCGGTCGGGCCGCGCGATCTCATTGTCCGATCGATCGACGAGGCCGAACATGCGGTCTCCGTCGATGCTTTCGGGGCCGACAGAGATCGCTTCCAGGCGCTCGCCGGCGAGCGAACTCGCCGGATAGCGCCAGAGTTGGGCAACCGCGCCCAGGGCAGCCTTGTCCTGCATCAAGCCTTCTTGTTCTGCCGGTTGGCGACAAGGTCGTCGACGACGGCCGGATCGGCCAGTGTCGAGGTGTCGCCGAGCGCGCCGAAGTCGTCCTCGGCGATCTTGCGCAGGATACGGCGCATGATCTTGCCGGAACGGGTTTTTGGCAGGCCCGGCGCGAACTGGATCTTGTCGGGCGTGGCGATGGCGCCGATCTCCTTGCGGACATGGCTGACGAGTTCCTTGCGCAGATCTTCGTTCGGTATCTCGCCGGCCATCAGCGTGACATAGCAGTAGATGCCTTGCCCCTTGATGTCGTGCGGGTAGCCGACGACCGCGGCTTCTGAAACCTTGTCATGGCTGACCAAGGCCGATTCGACTTCCGCGGTGCCCATCCGGTGGCCGGAGACGTTGATGACGTCGTCGACGCGACCGGTGATCCAATAGTAGCCGTCTTCGTCGCGGCGGCAGCCGTCGCCGGTGAAGTACTTGCCCTTGTAGGTGGAGAAATAGGTCTGCACGAAGCGGTCGTGATCGCCATAGACTGTGCGCATCATGCCTGGCCAGGAATCGGTGATGCAGAGATTGCCGTCGGACGCCCCCTCGAGCACCTTGCCATCGTTGTCGACCAGTTGCGGCTTGACGCCGAAGAAGGGTCGCGTCGCCGAACCCGCCTTGAGGTTGGTGGCGCCGGGCAGCGGCGTGATCAGGATGCCGCCGGTCTCGGTCTGCCACCAGGTGTCGACGATCGGCACCTTGCCGTTGCCGACAACGTTGAAATACCACTCCCAGGCTTCCGGATTGATCGGCTCGCCGACCGAGCCCAGAACGCGCAGCGACTTGCGCGAGGTCTTCGTCACATGGGCGTCGCCGGCGCCCATCAGGGCGCGCAGCGCCGTTGGCGCGGTGTAGAAGATGTTGACCTTGTGCTTGTCTATGACCTCCCAGAAGCGGGCCTGCGAAGGGTAGTTGGGCACGCCTTCGAACATCAGCGTGGTGGCGCCATTGGCGAGCGGTCCGTAGACGATGTAGCTGTGGCCGGTGACCCAGCCGACATCGGCGGTGCACCAGTAGATGTCGCCGTCATGGTAGTCGAAGACATATTGGTGGGTCATCGAGGCATAGACGAGATAGCCGGCGGTGGTGTGCAGCACGCCCTTCGGTTTGCCGGTCGATCCGGATGTGTAGAGGATGAACAGCGGATCCTCGGCCTTCATCTTCTCCGGCTTGCATTCCGCTTTCACCGAAGCGATTTCGTCGTGGTACCAGACGTCGCGTCCCGGAGCCCAGCCGACCTTGCCGCCGGTGCGGCGCACGACGACGACCTTGTTGACCATCACGAAGTTCTTGGCGGCGATGTCGATCGCCTTGTCGGTGTTTTCCTTCAGCGGAATGGCCTTGCCGCCGCGCAGGCCTTCATCGGCGGTGATGACGAAGGTCGATTCGCAGTCGACGATGCGGCCGGCGAGCGCGTCGGGAGAAAAGCCGCCAAAGACGATCGAATGGATGGCGCCGATGCGCGTGCAGGCAAGCATCGCATAGGCCGCTTCCGGGATCATCGGCATGTAGATGGTGACACGGTCGCCCTTCTTGACGCCGTGCTTCTTCATTACATTGGCGAGCCGGCAGACGTGCTCGTAAAGCTCATTGTAGGTGATCTTCTTGTCGTCGTACGGATTGTCGCCTTCCCAGATGATGGCGGTCTGGTCGCCGCGCTTCTTCAGGTGCCGGTCGATGCAGTTGTACGAGACGTTGGTCAGCCCGTCCTCGAACCATTTGATCGAGACCTTGCCGTTGAAGGAGGTGTTCTTGACCTTGCTGAAGGGCTTGAACCAGTCGATGCGCTTGCCGTGCTTGCCCCAGAATTTGTCCGGGTTCTTGACGCTGTCGGCATACCATTTGAGATAGGTGTCGTTGTCGATCAGCGCGTTCTTCTTCCACACCGGTTGGACGTGATGGACATGAACCTCGGACATTTCTTCACTTCCCTCCCGAAACCAAGCCGCCGGCTTGAGCGCCGGCGGGCATCGCGGCAATGCGGCCGCGAATTTCGCGCGCATTATTAACAGTTCCGCGATGACGGCAATATTAGACGTTGGATTCGCGTGGCGGGATGCCGCAGGGGCATCGTGCAATGCTTGTCAGCACTCGACCATGGTCGCTGCTAACTGCATGTTTTCGCGCGGAAAACCCGGATGCGATCAGGAAAAATCAATAGACAGTTAAATAACAAGGCGCACAATCCGATGTCGGGAGGAAAGGAGAATCGATGCAGGGGGCTGCAATGCATGACCATTCCGAAATGGACCTGATGCTCAAAGGCTATGGCTTGACCACAGCCAAGATTCTTTATCATTTTCCCGACCATCCGCATCTGCTGCAGAGCTACATCTGGCAGGATTACGACATCGCGCCGAAATTCCCGGTGCTGATCCGGTTCATCGAATTCTGGAAGACCAAGCTCGACGGGCCGCTGCATTCGGTGACCTATACGCACCAGAAGCTGATTGCGCCGAATGAGTGGCGGAAGGTCGACGGCGAGTTCGTGCTGCATTAGGCTCAAAACCTAATGTTCGACCACAAGTCCAGCGATCCATCGAAGGTTGGCCGCTGGACAAGACGGATGCTGTGCATGTCCTCCACCTTCACCGTCAGGCGCGCCACGCCAGAGGACGAGTCCGGGCTAAATCAGTTGCTTCTTGCGTCCTACCCCGGCCTGATGCGCGCAGCATACGACGAGACCATTCTTGACGCTGCGCTGCCTTTGATCACCCGCGCAAACCCGGCGCTACTTTCTGCCGGCACCTACTATCTCGCGGTAAATGAGCGTGACTTTGCCGTTGGCTGCGGCGGCTGGTCCTGGGAACGGCCTGGAAGCTCTGAAGTGAAGGACGAACTTGCGCACATCCGACATTTCGCCACTCATCCCGAATGGTTGCGCCGCGGGGTCGGGCACGCGCTTTACCGGCGTTGCGAGGAAGATGCACGGTCGTCAGGTGCGCGCCGTTTCGAATGCCACGCGAGTCTCAACGCAGAGCCGTTCTATTCGGCGTTGGGTTTCAGGTCGATGGGGCGGATCGAAGTCCGCATTGGCCCTGGGCCGATGTTACCCTGCATCCTGATGGAACGAGCCTTTTGACGACGACGGTCAGACCGCTGGCGGGCTCAGCCGAGCGAATGCCTCCTGGCGCCTATAGGGGAAATAAGGGTAGGGCGCGGTGACTTCGCTTGCGGCATCGAGCCTCTTCATCTGCTCTGGCGTCAGCGTCCAGCCGACGGCGCCGAGGTTCTGGCGCAGTTGCTCCTCGTTGCGGGCGCCGATGATGACAGAGGAGACGGTCGGGCGCTGCAGCAGCCAGTTGATGGCGATCTGCGGTACGGTCTTGCCGGTTTCCCGCGCTACCGCATCGAGCGCTTCGACCACCCGATAGAGATGCTCGTCTTCGACAGGCGGCCCAAAACTGGCCGTGTCGTGCAGCCGGCTCTTTTCCGGCAGCCTCTCACCGCGACGGATCTTGCCGGTCAGGCGACCCCAGCCGAGCGGGCTCCACACCAGCGCGCCGACGCCCTGGTCGAGGCCGAGCGGCATCAGCTCCCATTCATAGTCGCGGCCGACCAGCGAATAGTAGACCTGATGCGCGATGTAGCGCGGATAGCCGTGCCTGTCGGCCAGGCCGAGCGATTTCATCACCTGCCAGCCGGAGAAATTGGAGACGCCGACATAGCGCAATTTGCCGGCGCGCACGAGGTCGTCCAGCGTCGACAGCACCTCCGCGATCGGCGTTGCGGCGTCGAAGGCATGCAGTTGCAGAATGTCGATGTAATCGGTGCCGAGACGCCTCAGCGCGTCCTCCACCGCCCTGATGAGCCGCGACCGCGAGGAACCGTAGTCGGCTGGTCCATCGCCCATCGGCAGTGAGGTTTTCGTCGAGATCAGCACGGCGTCGCGGCGACCTTTGATGGCCGCGCCGAGCACCTCTTCGGAAGCGCCGTTCGAATAGACATCGGCTGTGTCGAAGAGATTGACACCGGCCTCAAGGCAGATGTCGACCAGCCGCCGCGCTTCGTCCGCGTCACTGTTGCCCCAGGCGCCGAACAGCGGCCCCAAACCGCCGAACGTGCCGGCGCCGAATGAAAGCACGGGAACCTTCAGGCCCGATGCACCAAGGTGTCGATAGTCCATTTTCTTGCTCCTTGTGAGGTCGAAAGGGTGTTGTCCGAAGACTGTCACGAGCGGGTGGATGCCGGTTCGCTTAGCGCCGGGTCGCGATCGAGGCGCAGCGCCAGTGCGGCCACGCCGAGCGCCGAAAGCGGCAGCAAGGCGGCGACCCAGGTGACGGCACCGAGGCCGGGGCCGTGGGCTATGACCACGCCGCCCAGCCAGGCGCCGGCGGCGTTGCCGAGATTGAAGGCGGCGATGTTGAAGGAGGAAGCGAGGCTCTGTCCGGCGCCTTCGGCCTTTTCCAGCACCCACATCTGCAGCGGCGCCACGGTGGCGAAGGCGGCAGCGCCGAGCAGGCCGACATAGAGGACGGCCATTACCTGGTTGTGCAAGGCGAGGGTCATGGTGGCGAGCACCAGCGCCAGTACGACGAGGCTGCCGAGCACGGACGGCACCAGCCAGCGGTCGGCTGCCTTGCCACCAATGAGATTGCCGGCGATGAGGCCGCCGCCGAAGACGAGCAGGATCGGCGACACCGCCGCTTCGCCAAAGCCGCTGATCTCGGTGAGCAAGGGAGCGATGTAGGTGAAGACGGCGAACACGCCGGCATAGCCAAGCACGGTGGTGGCGAAGCCGAGCAATACCGGTGCGCGGGCAAGGACGGCGAGATCGGCGCTGAGGTTGGTCTTCTCCGGCGCTGCCTGGCCGCGCGGCACCAGAAGGAGGATGATGCTAAAGGCGGCGAGCCCGACCAACGTCACCGCCCAGAAGGTCGCGCGCCAGCCGAAGGCCTGGCCGAGCCAGGTGCCGAAGGGCACGCCGAGAATGTTGGCGATGGTGAGCCCGGTGAACACCAGGGCGATCGCCGACGCTTTCTTGTTGGGCGCCACCAACCCCGTCGCCACCACCGAGCCGACGCCGAAGAAGGTGCCGTGGGCAAAGGCGGTGAGCACGCGGGCGCCCATCAGCGTCCAGTAGTCGGGGGCCAAAGCACAGGCGAGATTGCCGATGGTGAAAATCGCCATCAGCGCCAGAAGCACGGTCTTGCGCGGCCAGCGGCCGGTGGCGATGGTCAAGAGCGGCGCGCCGATGACGACGCCCAGCGCATAGCCGGAAATGAGCTGGCCGGCGGCCGAGATCGAGACTCCGAGATCGGTGCTGACGTCGATGAGCAGGCCCATGATGACGAATTCGGTGACGCCGATGCCGAAGGCGCCGGCGGCAAGGGCATAGAGAGCAAGAGGCATGGCGGTCGTCCTATTGGTCGCGGAAGGACGCTTGTCCCCGCGTCCCGACCAGCAAGATCGTGTCGCAACCAACTGTGAACCAGCCTTGCTCCGGGCACACTTTCTGTGAAATAGATTCACGAATGGCGAGACCAGATATTAACCGGTCCGGCGAGATCGAAGTGTTTGTCCGCGTCGTCGAGGCGGGCAGCTTTTCGGCGGCAGCGAGGGCACTGCGCATGACGCCATCGGCGGTGAGCAAGCTGATCGCGCGGCTGGAGGCCCGGCTTGGCGCGCGCCTCGTCAGCCGCTCGACGCGACGGCTGCAGCTCACGCCGGAGGGCATCGCTTTCCATGACAGCGGCGTGCGCATCCTCGCCGACATGGCGGCGGCCGAGCGCGAGGCGGCGGCAGGGGCAGCACCGCACGGCCTGCTGCGGGTCAACAGCTATGTGCCCTTCGGCCAGCACCGGCTGATCCCGCTGCTGCCGCGCTTTCTCGAACGCTATCCCGAGATCTCGGTCGACCTCGTTTTGACGGACCATGTCATCGACCTGATGGAGGAGCGCGCCGATGTCGCCATCCGCGCCGGGCCGCTCGGCGAATCCCGGCTGGTGGCGCGCAAGCTCGGGCAAAGCCGGACAGCTGTGGTCGCCGCACCGTCCTATCTCGAACGGCATGGCACGCCGCGGACATCAGCCGATCTCGACCGCCACAACCGGATGGGCTTCCGCTTCGCGCGCCATATCGACGGCTGGGCCTTTGTCGACAAGGCCGGCCGCCCCACCGTGGTCCCGACCACCGGAAACGCGCTGGTCAGCGACGGCGAAGCGATGCGGCTGATGGCGCTTTCAGGCGCGGGCATCGCCCGGCTGGCGCGCTGGCATATTGAACCCGACATAGCCGCCGGTCGTCTGGTGCCGCTGCTGGAGGATTTCAATCCCGGCGACGAGGAGCTCACACACGCCGTCTATGTCGGCCAGGGCAAGCATCTGCCGGCGAGGGTACGCGCCTTTCTCGATTTTCTGGTCGAGACCGTGCGGCTCTGAAAGACGTACTTTGTTTTTACGCAATTCCGGACGGAAAACCGTTGCACACTTTTCCTGGAATTGCTCTAGCGGCTCCCGAACCCTTAGGCCGGCGATAGTAGGACTATGTCTTCGGCACGAAAGGCGCGGGGCGCCGACCGGCCGCCTGCCGCTCCAGCATCCAGCCGGGATATTCGGCCGGCAGGGCGCAGACCTCGTCCAGCTTGGCGAGATCGTCGGCGTCGAGCTTCAGCTCTGTCGCAGCAAGGTTCTGCTCTAGCTGCTCCATGCGGCTGGCGCCGATGATGACGCTCATCACGAAGGGCTTTGCCAGCACATAGCCGAGCGCCACCGTCGCGACGCTGACATCATGCTTCTTGGCGATGTCGCGCATGACGGCGACGGCCGCCCAGGCACGGTCCTCATTGACCGGCGGGAAATTGAAGGAGGCGCGGCGGCCCTCGCCATTGCCGGGCGCGCCCGGACCGTATTTGCCGGAGAGCAGGCCGCCCGCCATCGGCGACCAGACCATGAGGCCGAGCTTTTCCTCGTTGAGCAGCGGAACGATTTCGCGCTCGAGGTCGCGGCCGGCGATCGAGTAATAGGATTGCACCGTCTCGAAGCGAGCAAAGCCCTTGCGCTCGGCGATGCCCAGCGCCTTGGCGATACGCCAGGCCTGCCAGTTGGAGACGCCGACGTACCGGACCTTGCCGCTGGCCACCAGATCGTCGAGCGCCCGCAGCGTCTCGTCGATCGGCGTCACCGCGTCGGTACCGTGCAGCTGGTAGAGATCGATATGGTCCAGCTGCAGCCGTTCGAGGCTGGCGTCGACCGAATCCATGATATGGCCGCGCGAGGAGCCGCGCTGGTTCGGACCGCTGCCCATGGCGCCGTGAACCTTGGTGGCGACGATCACGTCCGACCTGTCGACACCGAGATTTTTCAGAGACTGGCCGAGCAGTTTTTCGGACTCACCGAACGAATAGACGTCGGCCGTGTCGAAGAAATTGACGCCGGCGGCAATCGACCGGCCAACGATGTCGTCGACGCCCTTCTGGTTCAGGCTGGCGATCAGGCCCCATTGGGCGTTTTCGCCGGCGGCGCCGAAGGTCATGGTGCCGAGGCAAAGTTCGGAGACGAACATCCCCGTGTTTCCGAGTTGGTTATAGCGCATGGTGCGGCTCCGGGAGAGTGCAAGAAGACACTAGCCAAATAGGAACGACACGTTTCGTTTCAAGCGTTGGAGCAATTGCACTGTTGGGATTGGCCTAAACTTCCGTCATCGGCTGCCGAAGATTGCCGAGCCGACCCTGACGCCGGTCGCTCCGAAGGCGATGGCCGTCTCGTAATCGCCGGACATGCCCATAGACAGACTTGCGACGCCGGCCTCGCGGCCGAGCTTTTCCAGCAGCGCGAAATGCGGGCCAGGGTTCTCATCGGCCGGCGGGATGCACATCAGACCTTCGATGGCGAGGCCGTGGATGTCGCGACAGCGGGCGACGAACGCGACGGCCTCGCGCGGCTCGATGCCGGCCTTCTGCGGCTCGGAACCGGTGTTGACCTGCACGTAGAGTTTTGGCGAGCGGCCCTGGCGTGCGATCTCCTTCGCAAGTTCGGCCGCGATCTTCTCGCGATCGATCGTCTCGATGATGTCGAACAGGGCGACTGCTTCCTTCGCCTTGTTCGACTGCAGCGGGCCGATGAGGTGCAGTTCGATATCCGGGAATGCTTCCTTCAGAGCTGGCCATTTGGCTTGCGCTTCCTGCACCCGGTTCTCGCCGAAGGCGCGCTGGCCGGCCTCGATCACCGGGCGGATATCGGCGGCTCCGAAGGTTTTCGACACCGCCACCAGCGTTACGGCATCGGCAGCACGTCCTGCCTCCCGCGCGGCGGCGGCGATCCTCGCCTTGACCGTGAAAAGCTGTTCGACGGCGTTCGCCATGCCTATATCCTGCCTGTCTCTATCGATCTTGGCCGGATCGCCGCAGTTGACGGGTCCGGCAATCCATGATGAACACCGCGACGACATTTTCGCTGGCCGCCGGCCATTGTCCGGTGGCTCGTGCCTGCTTTTAAGTGAAAAACATCCGATGGCAACCGAACGATACAATCCGCGCGCGTCAGAGCCCAAATGGCAGAAGGCCTGGGACGCCAAGAAGCTGTTCGAAGCTCAAAACGACGACCCGCGCCCGAAATACTACGTGCTGGAGATGTTCCCCTATCCGTCGGGGAAGATCCATATCGGCCACACCCGCAATTACACGATGGGCGACGTGGTGGCGCGCTACAAGCGGGCCAAGGGGTTCAGCGTGTTGCACCCGATGGGCTGGGACGCCTTCGGCATGCCGGCTGAAAATGCGGCGATGCAGAACAAGGTCCATCCCAAGGACTGGACCTATGAGAACATCGCCACCATGCGCGAGCAGCTCAAGGTCATGGGCCTGTCGCTCGACTGGGCGCGCGAATTCGCCACTTGCGACGTCGACTACTACCACCGCCAGCAAATGCTGTTCCTCGACTTCGTCGAGAAGGGGCTGGTGACGCGCAAATCCTCCAAGGTCAACTGGGACCCGGAGGACATGACCGTGCTCGCCAACGAGCAGGTGATCGACGGCCGCGGCTGGCGCTCGGGCGCATTGGTCGAGCAGCGCGAGCTGACGCAGTGGTTCTTCAAGATCACCGACTATGCGCAGGACCTCTTGGATTCGCTCGAAGGCCTCGACGAGTGGCCGGAGAAGGTCAAGCTGATGCAGCACAACTGGATCGGACGCTCGGAAGGCCTGCTGATCCGCTGGCCGCTGGCGGCACCCGTTGGTGGCGAGCATGAGCTCGAAGTTTATACGACCAGGCCCGACACCATTTTCGGGGCGTCCTTCATGGCTGTCGCCGCCGATCATCCGCTGGCCAAGAAGGCCGCGGAAGACAATCCGGCCTTGGCCAAGTTCATCGAGGAGGTCCGTCACATGGGCACCTCGGTGGCGGCTTTGGAGACCGCCGAGAAGAAGGGTTTCGACACCGGCATCCGTGTCGTCCACCCGTTCGACGACAGCTGGACGCTGCCGGTCTATGTCGCCAATTTCGTGCTGATGGAATACGGCACAGGCGCCATCTTCGGCTGCCCGTCCGGCGACCAGCGCGACCTCGACTTCGCCAACAAATACGGCCTGCCGGTGGTGCCCGTGGTGATGCCGGAAGGTGCCGATGCAAAGACGTTCCAGATCATCGACGAAGCCTATGTCGATGACGGCGTGATGATCAATTCGCGCTTCCTCGACGGCATTAAGCCAGAGAAGGCGTTCGACGAGGTCGCGAAGCTGCTCGAGCAGAAAACCATAGGCAACCGGCCGATGGCCGAGCGCAAGGTGAATTTCCGCCTGCGCGACTGGGGTATTTCGCGCCAACGCTATTGGGGCTGCCCGATCCCGATGATCCATTGCGAGGATTGCGGCGTGGTGCCGGTGCCGAAGGCTGACCTGCCGGTCAGGCTGCCCGACGACATCGAGTTCGACCGGCCGGGCAACCCGCTCGACCGCCACCCGACCTGGCGGCATGTCGACTGCCCGCAATGCGGCAAGGCGGCACGGCGCGAGACCGACACGATGGACACGTTCGTCGATTCGTCGTGGTATTTCGCCCGCTTCACCGCGCCCTGGGCCAACGATCCGACCGATCCCCGGGCGGCCAATGAATGGCTGGCGGTCGACCAGTATATTGGCGGCATCGAGCATGCGATCCTGCATCTGCTCTATTCGCGCTTCTTCACCCGTGCCATGCGCGAGACCGGCCATCTCGACCTGGCCGAGCCGTTCAAGGGCCTGTTCACGCAAGGCATGGTGGTGCACGAAACCTACCGCGTCGGCAGCGCGTCCAACGGCCGCTGGCTGTCGCCCGGCGAGGTCAGGCTGGAAGACGTCGACGGCAAGCGCCGCGCCATCGAGATCGCCACCGGCGATGAGGCCGTGATCGGCCCGCTGGAGAAGATGTCGAAGTCGAAGAAGAACACGGTGAGCCCGGAAGAGATCACCGACGGCTACGGCGCCGACACCGCGCGCTGGTTCATGCTGTCGGATTCGCCGCCCGAGCGCGACGTCGAATGGACCGACGATGGTGCGGCCGGCGCGCACCG
Source organism: Mesorhizobium sp. LjNodule214 (assembly GCF_964252735.1). Lineage (NCBI taxonomy): Bacteria > Pseudomonadati > Pseudomonadota > Alphaproteobacteria > Hyphomicrobiales > Phyllobacteriaceae > Mesorhizobium > Mesorhizobium sp. LjNodule214. The sequence goes on along the minus strand of NZ_CAXUPE020000001.1, from coordinate 410,909 downwards.
CTTCGTCCAGCGCGTCTGGCGCCTGGTGTCGACGGCTGCCGAATCGCTTGCCGGCATCCACCCTGCAGCGGCGCAAGACGGTGAGGCCGGCGCGGTTTCCAAGACCGCGCACAAGATCCTGAAGGCGGTCGGCGAGGACATCGAGAAGCTCGCCTTCAACCGCGCCATTGCCCGCGTCTACGAGCTGGCCAATGCCTTGACCGCGCCGCTCAACGAAGTGACCGAAGGCAAGGCCGATCCAGCGCTGAAAGGCGCCTGCCGGCAGGCGGTGGAGATCCTGGTGCACCTGGTCGCGCCGGTCATGCCGCATCTGGCCGAGGAGTGCTGGGAGACGCTCGGCGGCACCGATATGGTCGCCGAACGGCCGTGGCCGGTCTACGATCCGGCGCTGGTCGTCGACAATGAGATCGTGCTGCCGGTGCAGGTCAACGGCAAGAAGCGCGGGGATTTGACAATTGCCCGCGACGCGGACCAAGGTGCCGTCGAAAAAGCGGTGCTGGCCCTCGACTTCGTGCAGAAAGCGCTGGAGGGTAAGGCGCCCCGCAAGGTGATCATCGTGCCGCAGAGGATCGTCAATGTCGTTGCCTGAGCTTGGAAAGACGACGCGTTTTCTGCGCCGTGCCGCACTGTGCGGCCTGGTCGCCTCGGCCGCGCTGGTTTCGGCCTGCACGGTGCGTCCGCTCTATTCGAATGCGCCGCTCACCGCCGGCTCGACTGTCGGCGCCGCCGCCGAACTGGCGTCGATCTCGATCAAGCCGGTCAACACCCGCTACGCCCAGCAGGTGCGCAACAATCTGATCTTCGGGCTCGGCCAGGGCGCGGGCGAGCCGGCCTCGCCGGTCTACACGCTCGATCTCGGCGTCAGCGAACTGGTCGAATCGGCTGCCGTTGTGCAGATCCAGACCGACGAGGACGAACCGACGGCCGGCACGGTGACGCTCACCGCGAACTATGTGCTGACCGACGCCAAGACCGGTACGGTCATCGCCAGGGGCAAGCGCTCAGTGCCGTCATCGTTCGACAAGCCAACCCAGGAATATGCTTCCTACCGGGCGCAGCTCGACGCCGAGAACCGCGCCGCGCGCGAACTGGCGGAACTGCTGCGCCTGTCGGTCGCCCAGGATCTGGTCAAGCACGGCAAGAAGGCCTGAGAGACCGTTTGGAAACTCCACTGCGGCGGCCATCTCTGAGCGTTTCCCACTTGGCTGTTCGCAACAAAAAGGCCGGTTGCCCGGCCTTTTTTCGTTTGATGCGTGAACCCTGATCTCAGCCGATCTTCTGGCCGGTCTTGGCCCAGTCGGCGAGGAACTGCTCGAGGCCCTTGTCGGTCAGCGGGTGCTTGACCAGCGCCTTCAGCGTCGCCGGCGGTGCGGTGATGACGTCGGCGCCGATCAGCGCGGCCTGCTTGACGTGGTTCACGGTGCGCACCGACGCGGTCAGGATCTCGGTCTGGAAGTCGTAATTGTCGTAGATCTGCCGGATCTCCTGGATCAGTTCCATGCCGTCCGAACCGGTGTCGTCGATGCGGCCGACGAACGGCGAGATGAAGGAGGCGCCGGCCTTGGCCGCCAGCAGCGCCTGGTTGGCCGAGAAGCACAGCGTCACGTTGACCATCCGGTTCATCTGGGTGCGGATCGTTTTGCAGGCCTTCAGCCCGTCCAGCGTCAGCGGCACCTTGATGCAGACATTGGGCGCGATCTTGGCCAGCACCTCGGCCTCCGCCATCATGTCCTTGAATTCGGTTGCCACCACTTCGGCCGAAACCGGACCGTCGACGATGTCGCAGATCTGCTTGGTGACCTCGGAAATCTTGCCGCCGGACTTCAGGATCAGCGAGGGATTGGTGGTGACGCCGTCGAGCAAGCCAAGATCGTTCAGCTCACGGATTTCCTTGACATCGGCGGTGTCGACAAAAAATTTCATGACGGGGTCTCCTGAAGATTTTCATGTGCATGGCATGCACATTCGGGGTCGGCCTTTGCTCTAGACCAAAGTCGGGGCAAGGTCACGCCTCATGGAAGAAGATTCGCCCTTTGTCGCAGCCGCGCCCGTGCTGGTGCCGATGCCCGCCGAGCGGCCCTACACCTACGCCGTGCCGGCCGGCATGCGGGTGGTGCTGGGCTCGATCGTGCGCGTGCCGCTCGGTCCGCGCCAGGTTGCCGGCATTGTCTGGGACGGCGTCGTCGAAAAGGTCGACGCGAAGAAACTGCGGCCGATCGAGCAGGTCTTCGACTGCCCGCCGATCGACCGCGCCATGCGCCGCCTCATTGACTGGATCGCCCAGTACACGCTGTCGCCGCCCGGCATGGTGGCGCGCATGCTGCTGCGGGCACCGGAAGCCTTCGACCCGGAACCCTGGATCGAAGGGCTGCAGCGCACCATGCTCCGGCCCGACCGGATGACGGAGGCGAGGACACGGGTGCTTGAGACGGCCGAAGGCGGGCTTGCCTGGACGCGCTCGGGGCTGGCGCATGCGGCCGGTGTGTCCTCAACGGTCATCGACGGCCTGCGGGCGCAAGGCGTTTTCGAGACCGTGATGATCCCGCCGCGGCCGGTGGTCGCAGCGCCCGATCCCGCCTATGCCCAGCCCGCCCTGATGCCCGACCAGGAGGATGCCGCCGTGATGCTGCGCGCCGGCGTCGCGGCCGACGCGTTCGGCGTCACCTTGCTCGACGGAGTGACCGGCTCCGGCAAGACCGAAGTCTATTTCGAGGCCGTGGCGGCCGCGCTCGACAAGGGCAGGCAGGTGCTGATCCTGTTGCCGGAAATCGCGCTGACGCATGCCTTCCTGGAACGCTTCCAGGATCGTTTCGGCGCCAAGCCGGCGGAATGGCATTCCGACCTGCCGCCGAGGATGCGCGAAAGGGTCTGGCGGCAGGTGGCGGAAGGCGGCGTGCGGGTCGTCGCCGGCGCGCGCTCGGCGCTGTTCCTGCCGTTCCGCGATCTCGGGCTGATCGTCGTCGACGAGGAGCACGACCCCGCCTACAAGCAGGAGGACCGCGTCTTCTACAATGCCCGCGACATGGCGGTGGTGCGCGGCCATATTGGCGGCTTTCCGGTGGTGCTCGCCTCGGCGACGCCGTCGGTCGAAAGCCGGGTCAATGCGAGCCAGGGCCGCTACAGCAGGGCGGTGCTTTCGGGGCGCTTCGCCGAGGCGTCGCTTCCCGACCTGAAGACCATCGACATGCGGCGCGCGCCGCCGGCACGTGGCGGCTTTCTGTCGCCGCTGATGCTCGACCACATGAAGCGGACACTGGAGCGACAGGAGCAGTCGCTGCTCTTCCTCAATCGGCGCGGCTATGCGCCGCTGACGCTGTGCCGTGTGTGCGGCCATCGCTTCGGCTGCCCGGTCTGTTCGGCCTGGCTGGTCGAGCACCGCTTTCGCGGCCAGCTCGTCTGCCATCATTGCGGGCACAACGAGAAGCGGCCGGAGGCATGCCCGGAATGCGGCACGCTCGACCATCTCGTCGCCTGCGGGCCGGGTGTCGAACGCATCGCCGAAGAAGTCGTCACGCATTTCCCGGACGCCCGTACCATCGTCCTGTCGTCCGACCTTATGGGCGGGGTGCGGCGGCTCAGGCTCGAGCTGGAGGCCATCGCCAATGGCGAGGCTGACATCGTCATCGGCACGCAGCTGGTCGCCAAGGGCCACAACTTCCCCAATATGACGCTGGTCGGGGTGGTCGATGCCGATCTCGGTCTCGCCAATGGCGATCCGCGCGCCGCCGAGCGCACCTTCCAGCTGCTCAGCCAGGTGACGGGACGGGCCGGCCGCACCGGCAAGAAGAGCCTCGGCCTGCTGCAGACCTTCCAGCCCGAGCATCCGGTGATGCGGGCGATCGTCTCCGGCGATGCCGAGGCTTTTTACGAGCGCGAGATCGCCGAGCGCGAGCGGGCGGCACTGCCGCCCTTCGGCCGGCTCGCCGGCGTCATCGTCAGCGCCGCGACGCGGGCGGAAGCGGAGGGCCATGCGCGGGGCCTGCGCCGCGCAGCGCCTCAGGCCAGCGACCTGTTCGTGCTCGGCCCGGCCGAGGCGCCGCTGTCACTGCTCGGCGGCCGCCACCGCTTCCGGTTGCTGATCCAGGGCGAGCGGCGCGCCGACATGCAAGGTTTTATCCGCACCATGCTGGCCGAAGGGCCGAAGCTGCGCGGCTCGGTCCGGGTGCAGGTCGATATCGATCCGCAGAGCTTTCTGTGAGATTGATCGTGCAAATCGGAGTGCGGAGCAGATGAAAACCCTTGGCCTGCTCGGCGGCATGAGCTGGGAATCGACCGCGATCTACTACCGACTGCTGAATGAGATCGTGCGCGAGCGGCTGGGCGGGCTGCATTCGGCAAAGCTCTTGTTGTGGTCGTTCGACTTCGCCGAAATCGCAGAACGGCAGCATGAAGGCGATTGGCAGGGCGCCGGGGTGCTTTTGGTGGAGGCCGCGCGCAGCCTGGAGGCGGGCGGTGCAGAAGGCCTGCTGGTCTGCACCAACACCATGCACAAGCTGGCGGATGAGGTGCAGGCGGCGGTATCCATCCCGCTGATCCATATCGCCGATGCCACGGCAGTCGCCGTCAAGGATGCCGGTGTGAAGCGCCCGGCGTTGCTCGCGACTCGCTTCACCATGGAGCAGGATTTCTACAAGGGCCGGCTTGCCGACAGATATGGCCTTCAACCGGTGGTGCCGGATCAGGCCGGGCGCGACATGGTGCATCGCGTGATCTACGACGAGCTCTGCCAGGGCATCGTCAGCGGGCCATCGAAGGCGGCCTATATCGATGAAGTCGCCCGCTTGCGGCGCGAAGAAAAGATCGACGGCGTCATCATGGGCTGCACCGAGATCACCATGCTGATCGGCCAGCCGGATTTCGACGTTCCGGTGTTCGACACCACGCGCATCCATGCTGAGGCGGCGGTCGAATTCATGCTGCAGTAATCAAGGCTGGGCGGCCACGGCGACATTTCCCGTGCCGACCACCTTCAGCTTCCATCCCTTTGCTTCGGTGCCGGCCAGATTGAGATGTCCGGTCAGGAAGTACAGGCGATCGGTGTCAGGGCCCTTGGCGGTGCAGAACCGATCCTGCAGATAGGAGGGCGGCGTCGCCTGGTAGTAGAGGTCCGCCTCGACGCTGGCAGCGTGTGTGCCCTTCGGCAAATCGGCAAGCGGTATCGAATAGCTCAGTGTGTCGCTGCCGCCCGCTACATAGTCGGGATCGTCTTCGACAGCGGTCGTGCCGACATCGATGGCGAGATCCTCATCCGCGCCCAGCGCCTTGGCGATTTCGAGCCGGCCTTCGAGCGGCAAGAAGCCAGCCGGCAGAATCCGGTTGTCCTTCACCTCGGTGCAGATCGACAGGAAGCTGGTCGTCAGCTCACCTTCCGGCTTGGCCTCCGCGTTGCAGATCGGGTTCGGCGAATTGGCGGGCGGCGCGGAAACCAGTTCCTGATAAATCTGAACCTGGTCCTGTCGCGTGATCTTCTGATAGTGCGGCTGATGCGGCCGCTCGCCAGGGTGGATGCGGCCGGAACAATCGTCCTTCCACCAGAGCTCGCCATCGAGCGACTTGCCATCCGCGTCGGTGATCACGCCAGCGGCGTTGGTCCGGCCGGAGACCCAGAGCGGCTCGCCGTTCTGGTCGAGCACGCTGAAGGTGAGGAACGCGCGCCGGAAACCCACTCCGGAGGGAAACTTGTGACCGGCCAGGTTCTTCACCGTCACCTTGGCGTCAAGCGCTTCCGCGGTCATGGCAATATCGCTGACGGCGACGGTGGCGGTTGTCTGCGACGCCTGGTCCAGCATCGCCTGCTCGGTGAGGACGAGAGGATCGAGAGCCTTCTTGCCCATCATCGGATCGCGCGTCCTGATGCCGAAGACATCGGGAAACTGCTGCGCCATCTTGACCAGGAAGACGTTGAGGCCGACCAGCGTGTGGCGAGCAAACCCTTCGCGGACCGAAAGATCCGGTGCGTCGCTGGACTCGGTCTGCGGAAAATTCAGATTTTCCTGGATGCTGGCGATCTTGCTCATCGTCGGCGTTCCGTCCGGCTCCCTTGATGGCATGTGACAGCCCTGGCAGCTCTGCGGCGTGGCGCCGGCGCCCAGTGGAAGCGGGCCGTCCGGCGTGCTGCCGGTTCGATATGCGCTGAACGCCCACTCCGGATAGGTCGTCTGCTCGTAGATATGGGCCAGCGTGTTCTCGCCCTGCAGAACCGGCAGGTGAACCGTGTGGCACGTCCCGCAAACCTCGGAACTCGTGATCGTGGCATCATGAACCGGCTTGATGCCGAGGGCGGTCTGCATGGGCCGGACTTCCGGCTTTTCGAACGGGCCGATGAGAGCGTCGGGCGAACCCACCATGAAGCTGCCGGTGAAGGTCTTGGCAAAACCGCTCGCATGCGGATTGAGCAGCGCCTGCCGCTCGTTCACGCAGGCGTTCTGCGGCGCATCGGCGAGCGGCTCGCTGGCCTTGGTGTTGAGCACCATGCGGTGACAGGACGTGCAGGTGATGCCGTCGCGGGCAAGCATGCCGTAATTGGCGTGCGCCGCGCTCGGATTGTCGGCCGGCCACGGCGTCGCATCGACCATGTCGCGCGAGAACAGTTCGCATTTGCCCGAGCGCGCCTTCTCGTCGATGTGAAACTGCCGCTCTCCGGCTATGCCGTGGCAGCCGAGGCAAACGTCCTGGACGACGCCAGACATTTTGGGGTGGAAGCTTTGCGTCTCACTCGCCAGCTGCGCGAAAAATATCGGATCGCGGCCTCCCAGCCCCATCGGCGAGGTTCGCCAAGTTGCCAGCGGAGACAGATTGATCAAGCCATCGCCATGCGGGTTCGGCTTGGTCATGTCGAACTGGAGTCCGGTGCTGCCGGCGTCATGACAGCCGAGGCACTGGCTCGACGTCAGGAAGGTATCGGACGCATCGGGACCTTTGGCCCCGACCCAGGTGTTGTCGTAAGTCTCGGAAGGCATTCGCGACACGTTCTCATAGGTCGGCATCTCGCGGACATACGCCTTCAGCGCCGCGATCACGTCGGCGTTCGGGCTATAGAGCGGTTCGCCAAGACGCGGCCTGGTATTGACCGGCAGAACGACGGCCTGGTGCAAGGTCGGCGTCGGCGGTCCCTTGAAGAAATCCTGCGCCAGGTAGTTCAGTGGCTTGCCGGGCTCACCCTCGACGTTCTTGGGGGATGCGAAGGTCAGATTGTCGGCCGCCGAAGCATGGCAGTTCATGCAGTATTGGCCGAAGCCCATATTCGGCATGCTGTTGTTGTCGGCCGGCAGAGCCGGCCAATCCGGCGTCCAGCCGCTCTGGCTGCCAAAGCCGTACCAGCCCAAGAACCAGCCGTCGTGAGAGGCGCCGGCATCGCGAATCATGATCGCGGCGCCACTGATCGGGAACAGTTTGCGAGGATCGACTGTCCGGCAATCCGACGCCGGCTCCGAAAACATCTCTTTCACCATGATGGCGCCGTCGGGAACCGGCGGCGGGTGATCGACCTCGCCATTGGCCGAGCGATTTTTGCGAAGCCAGTCCATCATCTCCGGCGAATACCAGATCATCACGGGCGCATGGGTTCCGTGGTCGACGCCCTGCCAGGTGCCGTTGACCAGGGTCGCGATCCGCGGTCCGGCCTGGCGAACATATTTGTCGTGCACCCATCCTGCAGCTTCGTTGCGATAACAATAACTGCCCAGATACTGATTGAGCTTGTTCTCGTAATCCCCCAAGGACAGTGCCGATGGCTTCCGGATCGTGGGCTCAAGCTGCTGACAGGCCAAAGGATTGGCGGGAACCATGGCCGTCGGCCGTTCGGCGATACAGTCCGCGCGCGCGCCTTGCGCGATCCCAACGAGGGTTGCCGCAACAACCCAGATCCTGGCCAGATGCAACGTTCGACAAAGACCTGGCATGATCTTCTCCGAATTCTGAGATCCTGCCGGCCGCAATTCATCTGTGCAGACTTCACATGTGATTGCAAAACATGTGAAATTGCCGAGGCAAACAAGAAATCGGCTAAGAGGACGCTGAAAGCATAATACCAACGTTACATCAGGGCAAGGCATATACTGTTGAAGACAATCACGCCGCAGCTGCCTTGCTTAAGAATTTTCTTAAATACCAGTTGAATCGGCAGCAAAACCGGTCCCAGGGTGCAGCCGAAACAGGTCCGCGCTTTGATGCCGAAACCCCGACGCCCGGTTGCGCGCTTGACTTCCCTTCCCGGCGACATTCAATGCACATTGCATTGCTGTGAGGGGATCGAGACAGATGGATTTTGTGTTTCCATGGCCGACGAGCCAGGGCGAGTGGCTGGCATGGTCGAGCGCCGTCGTGACCTTGGCTCTCGGCCTCGTGCTGTTCCTGGCGCCGAACCTCGCCTTCCGGATACTCAGGCTGCAGGTCAAGCCCGAGAAAGCGGCGGCGATCGCCGAAGGGCGCGGCCGAATGTCCGGCTTCTATCTCGGCGTCAGCCTGTGCTGCATATTGCTGGCGCAGCCGTGGCTCTACATGGCGCTCGGCTTCTCCTGGCTGTTCACCGCCTTCGGCCGCTTGCTGTCGATGATGTCGGACGGCGCCAACACGCCTTTCAACTGGGCATCGATCATTGTGGAACTGGTGCTGGCGGCGCTGCCGCTGGCCTTTGTCTTCGGCTTTTTGCCTTGAATCCAACGGCTTCGGTCGAACTCCACCGCTGGATGCGACAAAAGTGCCTGAAAACCATGCGGAACGACGCATTGCGGTCTTAAAAGGCCTGTGCTAGACGGCAATCGACTTTCGGCCGGGGATAGCGGAAGCCGCGTCTTCGTGCTTGGAAAAATGCAGTAAGGTCAAAGATTTAGCCAGAGTTCTCGCTCGCGCCAACAATCTGCGGCCTGTCAGACAAGAGAAAAGACGGTCCGTGGCCCAATCGTCATCGCCAATCTCAGGTGTCGCAGAACGCTACGCGGGTTCGCTGTTCGAACTCGCCCAGCAGGCAAATTCCGTTGCCAAGGTCGAAGCCGACCTCAACAGTTTCGAGGCGATGCTGGAAGGCAGCGCCGACCTGATGCGCCTGATCAAGAGCCCGGTGTTCTCCAGCGAGGACCAGGCCAAGGCGATCGCGGCGATCGCCGACAAGGCCGGGATCACCGGGCTGACCGGCAATTTCCTGCGCGTCGTCGCCAAGAACCGCCGTCTGTTCGCGGTGCCGGGCATGATCAAGGCGTTCCGCCAGATCGCCGCCGAGCATCGTGGCGAAGCCGCCGCCGAGGTGACGTCGGCGCATGAGCTGACCCCTGCCCAGCAGACCGAACTGAAGGCGGCGCTGAAGAGCGTTGCCGGCAAGGATGTGGCCATCACCGTCACCGTCGATCCGTCGCTGCTCGGCGGACTGGTGGTCAAGATGGGCTCGCGCCAGATCGATACGTCATTAAAAACCAAACTCAATTCGCTCAAGCTTGCACTGAAAGAGGTCGGCTGATGGACATCCGCGCCGCGGAAATTTCCGCAATTCTGAAAGACCAGATCAAGAATTTCGGCAAGGAGGCCGAGGTCTCCGAAGTTGGCCAGGTGCTGTCCGTCGGTGACGGCATCGCCCGCGTCTACGGCCTCGACAACGTCCAGGCCGGCGAAATGGTCGAGTTCCCCGGCGGCATCCGCGGCATGGCGCTCAACCTCGAAGCCGACAATGTCGGCGTCGTCATCTTCGGCGCCGACCGCGACATCAAGGAAGGCGACATCGTCAAGCGCACTGGCGCCATCGTCGACACGCCTGTCGGCATGGGCCTGCTCGGCCGCGTCGTCGACGCACTCGGCAATCCGATCGACGGCAAGGGCCCGATCAAGGCGACCGAGCGCAAGCGCGTCGACGTCAAGGCGCCCGGCATCATCCCGCGCAAGTCGGTGAACGAGCCGATGTCGACCGGCCTCAAGGCCATCGACGCGCTGATCCCGGTCGGCCGTGGCCAGCGCGAGCTGGTCATCGGTGACCGTCAGACCGGCAAGACCGCGATCATCCTCGACACGATGCTCAACCAGAAGTCGGTGCACGACAACGGGCCGGAGAAGGAAAAGCTCTACTGCGTCTACGTCGCCATCGGCCAGAAGCGCTCGACCGTTGCGCAGTTCGTGAAAGTTCTCGAAGAGCGCGGCGCGCTCGACTATTCGATCATCGTCGCCGCCACCGCTTCCGACCCGGCGCCGATGCAGTACCTGGCGCCGTTCACCGCATGCACCATGGGCGAATATTTCCGCGACAACGGGATGCACGCGCTGATCAGCTATGACGATCTGTCGAAGCAGGCGGTCGCCTATCGCCAGATGTCGCTGTTGCTGCGCCGCCCGCCGGGCCGCGAAGCCTATCCGGGTGATGTGTTCTACCTGCACTCGCGCCTTCTCGAGCGGGCGGCCAAGCTCAATGACGACAATGGCGGTGGTTCGCTGACTGCGCTGCCGATCATCGAGACGCAGGCCAACGACGTGTCGGCCTATATCCCGACCAACGTCATCTCGATCACCGACGGCCAGATATTCCTGGAAACCAACCTGTTCTTCCAGGGCGTCCGCCCGGCGGTCAATGTCGGCCTGTCGGTGTCACGCGTCGGTTCCTCGGCGCAGATCAAGGCGATGAAGCAGGTCGCCGGCTCGATCAAGGGCGAGCTCGCACAGTACCGCGAAATGGCGGCCTTCGCGCAGTTCGGCTCCGATCTCGACGCCGCCACGCAGCGCCTGCTCAACCGCGGATCGCGCCTGACCGAGCTTTTGAAGCAGCCGCAATTCTCGCCGCTGAAGGTCGAGGAGCAGGTCGCGGTGATCTTTGCCGGCGTCAACGGCTATCTCGACAAGCTGACGATCAACCAGGTCAGCAAGTTCGAGCATGGCCTGCTCAGCCATATGCGCTCGGCCGGCAAGGCCGTGCTTGACGGTATCCGCAAGGAGAAGGCGCTGTCGGACGATCTGCGCGCCAAGCTGAAGGCGGAAATCGACGCCTTTGCCAAGACCTTTGCTTGAACGAAGCCGATTGGGTTGGATCAGGTTTGAAGCATGCCTTCATTAAAAGACCTTCGTAACCGTATCGCCTCGGTCAAGGCGACGCAGAAGATCACCAAGGCGATGCAGATGGTCGCCGCGGCGAAGCTGCGTCGCGCGCAGGAAGCGGCGGAAGCGGCGCGCCCCTATTCGGAGCGCATGGGCGCGGTGCTGGCCAACATCACCCAGGCGATCGGCGACGGTGGCGATGCCCCGGCGCTGATGACCGGCACCGGCAAGGATGACGTGCACCTGCTCGTCGTCTGTACCGCCGAGCGCGGCCTGTGCGGCGGCTTCAATTCGCAGATCGCCCGCCTCGCCCGCGATCACATTCGCAAGCTGCTGGCCGATGGCAAGCAGGTCAAGATTATCTGCGTCGGCAAGAAGGGGTTCGACATCCTGCGTCGCGATTACGCGTCACTGATCCTCGATCGTGTCGACCTGCGCGAAGTGAGGACGCTTGGCTTCGTCAATGCCGATGCCATTGCCAAGAAGATCGTCAACCTCTTCAACGAGGGCAACTTCGACATCTGCACGCTGTTCTATTCGCAGTTCAAGTCGGTGATCAGCCAGATCCCGACGGCGCAGCAGATCATTCCGGCCGGTTTGGCTTCCGCCCCGGCCGAGGCGACGGATGGCGGCAGCGCCGTCTATGAATACGAGCCGGAGCCGGGCGAAATCCTCGCCGACCTCATTCCGCGCAACATCTCCGTGCAGGTTTTCCGGGCGCTGCTCGAAAACGCGGCCGGCGAGATGGGTGCCAAGATGAGCGCCATGGACAATGCGACCCGCAACGCCGGCGACATGATCAACAAATTGTCGATCACCTATAACCGCCAGCGGCAGGCGCAGATCACCAAGGAACTGATCGAAATCATTTCGGGCGCCGAAGCGCTCTAGGCGCGCTCCCACGAAGGTCGCCGACCTTCAAGCGGATCGTGTGAGAAACAGAGAGACGAAAAAGGGTAAAGACGATGGCGAAAGCAGCGACCCCGAAGACCGCAGCGAAGGCGGCACCAGCAAAGGCTCCGGCAGCAGCAGTGAAGGCCGCTCCGGCCAAGAAGGCGGCAGCGCCGGCCAAGGCCGCTGCAGCCAAGACGCCAGCCGTTACCATCAAGAAGACGGGTGCGGTCGGCAAGGTTCGGCAGGTGATCGGTGCCGTTGTCGACGTGCAGTTCGGCGAACATCTGCCGGCGATCCTGAACGCGCTGGAGACGATCAACGTCGGCAACCGTCTGGTGCTCGAAGTGGCCCAGCATCTCGGCGAGAACACCGTGCGCTGCATCGCCATGGATTCGACCGAAGGTCTGGTCCGCGGCCAGGATGTCTATGACACCGGCGCGCCGATCACCGTGCCGGTCGGTCCGGGCATGCTCGGCCGTATCATCAACGTCATCGGTGAGCCGGTCGACGAAGAAGGCCCGGTCGACGGCATCGAAATGCGCGCCATCCACCAGCCGGCGCCGTCCTATGTCGATCAGTCGACGGAAGCGCAGATCCTCGTCACCGGCATCAAGGTTCTTGACCTGCTGGCGCCTTACGCTCGCGGCGGCAAGATCGGCTTGTTCGGCGGCGCAGGCGTCGGCAAGACGGTGCTGATCCAGGAACTGATCAACAACGTCGCCAAGGCGCATGGCGGCTTCTCGGTGTTTGCCGGCGTCGGAGAGCGCACGCGCGAAGGCAACGATCTCTTCCACGAGTTCATCGAATCCGGTGTCAACAAGAAGGGCGGCGGCGAAGGCTCCAAGGCAGCACTTGTCTTTGGCCAGATGAACGAGCCGCCGGGCGCCCGCGCTCGCGTCGGCTTGACCGGGCTGACGGTCGCCGAATATTTCCGCGACCAGGGCCAGGACGTGCTGTTCTTCGTCGACAACATCTTCCGCTTCACGCAGGCGGGTTCGGAAGTGTCGGCGCTGCTCGGCCGTATTCCTTCGGCCGTGGGCTATCAGCCGACGCTGGCCACCGACATGGGTGCGCTGCAGGAACGTATCACCACGACGACCAAGGGCTCGATCACTTCGGTGCAGGCCATCTACGTGCCGGCCGACGATCTGACCGACCCGGCGCCGGCGACCTCCTTCGCCCACCTGGACGCGACGACCGTGCTCAACCGCGCGATCTCGGAAAAGGGCATCTATCCCGCCGTCGACCCGCTGGATTCGACCTCGCGCATGCTCGACCCGCTGGTCGTCGGTGAAGAGCACTATGGCGTCGCGCGCCAGGTGCAGTCGATCCTCCAGCGCTACAAGTCGCTGCAGGACATCATCGCCATCCTGGGCATGGACGAACTGTCGGAAGAGGACAAGCAGACGGTGGCTCGCGCCCGCAAGATCGAGCGCTTCCTGTCGCAGCCCTTCTTCGTCGCCGAAGTGTTCACGGGTTCGCCGGGCAAGCTGGTCGACCTCGCCGACACCATCAAGGGCTTCAAGGGCCTCTGCAACGGTGACTACGATCACCTGCCGGAAGCTGCCTTCTACATGGTCGGCGGCATCGAGGAAGCGGTCGAGAAGGCACAGCGCCTGGCGGCCGAAGCGGCATAGGCAAGCGAATAGGGAGTAGTGAGTAGTGAGTAGAGAATAGCAAGTGTGTGAGCCGGGCCGTTTGGACCCCTTCACTACTGACTACTCACTATTCCCTGCTCGCTAAATTGATCATGGCTGAAGCTTTCCAATTCGAACTGGTCTCGCCGGAGCGCCTGCTGGTGTCCGAGCAGGTCGAGTCCGTCGTCATTCCGGGCGCCGAAGGCGAGATGACGGTCATGGCGCATCACGCGCCGGTCATGACCACGATCAAGCCCGGCGTCGTCACTGTGAAGACAGCCGGCGGCAAGGAAGAGCGCTACGTGGTGTTCGGGGGCTTTGCCGACATCGTTCCGGCCGGCTGCACGCTGCTTGCGGAATCGGCAGTCGCCGTCGGCGATATCGACCGTGCCGACCTGGCACGCCGCATCCAGGAAGCCAAGGAAGACGCAGCCGACGCCAAGGACGACGAGGCCCGCAGCAAGGCCGAGCAGTTCCTTAGCCAGCTCACCACGCTGGAAGGCGCCATCCCGCCGGCTTGAGGCACCCCACAACAATAGATTGAAAAAGCGGGCTTGCCCCGCTTTTTTGTTTGGTGGACAGTCCGGCTGCCTTGGCATGGGGGGTGGCCGATGACGGAAGAGACAGCGCAACGAGAAACAGGCTCGCGATCCAGATGGTCGACGGCCCTGGTGTCGGCCTTTGGCGGCCCGTTCGGCGGGTTCCTTTGGATCGGCAACGGAAGACTGGCGGTCGCCAGCCTGGTGGTCATCTGCGCCATCACTTTCGCGATCATCTACGCCGGTTTTCCGGTGTTGCCGGGCGTCGATCTTGGCTGGGTGGCCAATCTTTCAGGCATCGGTTTGATGGCCGTGTGGGTGGCGCTCGTCGTGCCCTTTGCGCACCGATTCAAGCCGGACAGATGGTATTCGCACGGGTTTTCAGTGCTGGTGTTGGTCTTTCTCAGCTCGCCCGTGGCTGCTTTTGCGATCCGTTCGTTTCTGTTCCAGCCTTTTTCGATTTCCTCCGGCAGCATGGTGCCGACGCTACAGGACGGCGACTATCTCTTCGTATCCAAAACGGCATATGGCTACAGCCGCTACAGCGTGCCGTTCAACTTGCTTCCGATCGAGGGACGCGTCTTCGGCGCGGAACCCAAGAGGGGAGATGTGGTGGTGTTCAAATATCCGCCCGACCCGAGCGTGGACTATATCCAGCGGATCGTCGGCCTTCCCGGCGAGAAGATCCAGATCATCGATGGGGTGCTTCACATCAGCGATGTGGCGGTAGGACACGAGGATATCGGTTCTTTTTCGTCCGAAGAGTTCTCGAACGCCAAACGTCAAAGCGAGGCCCTCCCGGGGGGTGCCACCCATTCCGTTCTCGACCTGACGGACAATTCCATCGGCGACAACACGCGCGAGTTTGAGGTCCCCGAGGGCCACTATTTCGTGCTTGGTGACAATCGCGACAATGCCTCCGACAGCCGGTTCTCTGTCGGATTTGTTCCCTATGAAAATCTGGTTGGCAAGGCTGTGCGACTGTTTTGGAATTCCAAAGGCACCGACTATTCGTCTCGGCAGACGCTGGATGGTTCGGCCGGCAAATAGGTCTGAAGCGAGCCGGGTCTGAGCCAACTCAAGGTCCGGCCAAATCGCTCTCTATGCCGAGCGCTGCAAAGGCCAGAGCCGGACCGTCCCGTCGCAGGTGCACGAGATGGACGGCCACGAGCTCAATCAGCATCTGGCGCTCAGCATGGTCGCTGGCGAAGCCGGCCAGGTCGAACACTGCCGCCACGGTTTCGTTCGCCGGCAGTTGCTGGCTCAAAAGTGCCGTCAGTGCCGCGTCGAGCGGATCGGTGAAATGACCCTCCGGCAAGGTCCTTCCGCGCGCCGAGCAGGCGGCGATCCAGGCGGCCACCACCAGTGTGAGATGCACCAGCTCAGTGCCGGCTTCGACGCATTCGACGGCGGAGGCAACGATGCGCTGCGGCAGTTTCTGGCTGCCATCATTGGCGATCTGCGCCGTGCGGTGGGCGAGAGCGGTGTTGGAAAAGCGCTCGGCGAGTTCCGCCGTATAGGCGCTTGTGTCGAGCCCGGCATCCTCCGGCAGCGTCGAAATGGCTTCGGCCCACAAAGCATCGACGAACTGCCGGATAGCCGGATCGGCGAAGGCGCGGTCGACCGTCGCGTGGCCGCTGAGCAGGCCGAGATAGGCGATCGCCGAATGCGAGCCGTTGAGCAACCTGAGCTTCATATCCTCGAAAGGCCGGACATCGCCGACCATGGTGGCACCGAATTTCTCCCAGGCCGGCCGGCCCGCCGGGAAATCATCCTCGATCGCCCACTGGCAGAACGGCTCGGTCATGACGGGCCAGGCATCCTCGACGCCCAGCTCTCCGGTGATCCGCACCCGGTCGGCATCGGTGGTCGCCGGCACGATGCGGTCGACCATGCTTGAAGGAAAGGCGACCTCGTCGGCGATATGGCCGGCGAGCGAGGCATTGCCTGAAGAGGCGAGCCGGGCATCACTCGTGAGCCTGGCATCGTGCTTCGCACCGAGCCCTGCATCGTGTTTCGCACCGAGCCTTGCATCACGCAGTGCGGCGAACTCGACCAGCAGCCGGTGCAACGTGGCGCCGTTGGCAGGGAGATTGTCGCAGCAAAGCACGGTGAAGGGTGGCGTGCCGGCGGCACGGCGGCGCGCCAGCGCCTCGGCGAGAAACCCATGCGCGGTCTTCGGCGCATGGGGGTTCGCCAGATCATGGACAATGTCGGGATGGGCGGCGTCGAGTCCGCCGCCCGCCGCCCTCAGATAGGCCTTTTCGGTGATCGTCAGCGTGACGATGCGGGTGCGCGGATCGGTGAGCACGGCCAGCACCGCGCCCGGATCCTCCGGTGCCACCAGCAGCGACAGGATCGAGCCGACGACGCGCAGTTGTACGCCGCCGCTGCTCCTGACCGCCAGCGTGTAGAGCCCGTCCTGCGGTGCCAGCGCGTCGCGTGTGTCGGCGCTGCGCAAGGAAACGCCGACAATGCCCCAATCCATCTCTCCCGCCGCCAGGCAGTCGTCGACATAGACGGCCTGGTGGGCGCGGTGGAAGGCGCCGACGCCGAGATGGACGATACCCGGCGTGACGCTTTTGCGATCATATGAGGGGATTGCGACCTGCTCCGGCAGTGGCCGCAGCGTCGCGTCGGACAGATGGCGGCGCGTCATGGCTTCAATCGGGCTGGCGGGGTGGAGTGCATAGGTGCTCCTGCGCGGCGGATCGCAAGCGGCGTAACACCAGTTTCCTCTTGTCGCAAGGACACCAAATCCCGGCAACGACGTTGACATCATTCCTGCCCGACCGTACCGATATCGCACTTGGGAGGAGCCGCTTTCGATGATCGCGCTGGCCGATCCGGATCTGCTGTTTCCACCCGAAGCGTCTTCGCGCTTGCTCGCCCGCAGCCTCTATGCCGGCATAAAGAACCTGCCGATCGTCAGCCCGCATGGCCACACCGATCCGCGCTGGTATGCGCTCAACGAGCCGTTTCCCGATCCGGCGCAGTTGCTCGTCGTGCCCGACCATTACATTTTCCGCATGCTGTTCAGCCAGGGCGTGCGGCTGGAGGACCTCGGCGTGCCGACCCTCGACGGGTCGCCGGTCGAGACTGACGGCAGGGCGATCTGGCGGCGCTTCGCCGAACATTATTACCTGTTTCGCGGCACGCCGACGCGACTGTGGCTCGACCATGTGCTTGCCCCATCTGTTCGGCATCGATGAGCCGCTGAGTGCCGGCACGGCAGACCGCCACTACGACACGATCGCAACACTGCTGCAACGCGACGACTACCGCCCGCGCGCGCTCTTCGAGCGCTTCAACATCGAAGTGATCGCGACGACCGAGGGCGCGCTCGACGATCTCAAATGGCATAGGATGATCCGCGACAGCGGCTGGCAGGGCCGCGTCGTTACCGCCTACCGGCCGGATGCCGTCGTCGATCCCGATTTCGAGGGGTTTCCCGCCAATCTCGACCGTCTGGGCGAGATCACCGGCTGCGATACCGGCACATGGGCCGGCTATCTCGACGCCCACCGGCAGCGCCGCGCGTTCTTCAAGAGCTTTGGCGCGACCTCGTCGGATCACGGTCATGCGACGGCGGAGACCGCCAATCTCTCGGATGCGGCAGCCGCGGAATTGTTCAGCCGCATCCGCGGCGGCTCCGACGACGAGCGTGAACGAAAGCTGTTTGGCGCCCAGATGCTGACCGAAATGGCCAAGATGAGCCGCGACGATGGGCTGGTGCTGCAGATCCATCCCGGTTCCCGGCGCGCCTGCTATCTTCCAGAGATTCGGACGCGACAAGGGCTTCGATATCCCGACCCGGACCGACTATGCGGCGGCGCTCAAGCCGCTGCTCGACTGTGTCGGGCTGGAGCGCGACCTGACGGTCATCCTGTTCACACTCGACGAGACCAGCTATGCGCGCGAGCTGGCGCCGCTTGCCGGCGTCTATCCGGCGCTGAAGCTCGGGCCGGCCTGGTGGTTCCACGACAGCCCGGAGGGCATGCGTCGGTTCCGCGAAATGACCACCGAGACCGCCGGCTTCTACAACACGGTCGGCTTCAATGACGACACCCGCGCCTTTCCATCCATACCCGCCCGCCACGACATGGCGCGCCGGGTCGACTGCGCCTTTCTGGCGCGTCTCGTCGCGGAGCATCGGCTACGCGAGGACGAGGCGCACGAACTGGCACGGGAGCTTGCCTACGATCTGGTGAAAAAGGCCTACCGGCTCTAAGGTGCCTCGCCAGCTCCCGCGGGCCGCCAAACGCCTGACAGACAGGCAATGGACACGATGAGCAAGACCGACCTCTCCGCTTTCAGCCTTGCCGGCAAACGCATCCTGGTCACCGGCGCCAACACCGGCATCGGCCAGGGCATCGCCGTGTCGATCGCGCGCGCCGGCGGCATGGTGGTCGGCGTCGGCCGTTCCGCGATGGACGAGACGGTTGAAAGGATCGTCGCGGTGGGCGGACGATTCGAGGCGGTGCACTGCGACCTTGCCGACCCGATGGCTGCCCAGGCGATGCTCGACCAGGTCTGGGATGAAAGCGGGCCGCTCGATGGGCTGGTCAACAATGCCGGCATCATCCGCCGTGCCGATGCCGTCGATTTGACCGAGACCGACTGGGACGATGTCATCGACGTCAATCTGAAGACGGTTTTCATGCTCAGCCAGGGCTTTGCCAGGCATGTGCTTGCCGATCCGGGACGGCGCGGCAAGATCGTCAACATCGCCTCGGTGCTGAGTTTTCAGGGCGGCATCCGAGTCGCTTCCTACACGGCGTCGAAGCATGGCGTGCTCGGCATCACAAGGCTGCTCGCCTGCGAATGGGCGCAAAAAGGCATCAACGTCAACGCCATCGCGCCGGGCTATATCGAGACCAGCAACACCGAGGCGCTGCGCGCCGATCCAGACCGCAGCGCCGCGATCCTGGCGCGCATTCCGGCAGGGCGCTGGGGCGGACCGGAAGACATCGGCGACGCCGCCGTCTTCCTGCTGGCGCCGGCATCAAACTACATGCATGGCGCCGTGGTGCCGGTGGACGGCGGCTGGCTGGCGCGATGAGGAAGAGCAAATGACCGGGACAAAAATCTTTTCGCATGCCGGCGAGGGCGCCTGGACGCCGACGCCGGACGGCAACCGCAGACGCGTCCTGCTCACCACGGATGAGCTGATGATGGTCGAGTTCGCCTTCGAAAAGGGTGGCATCGGCGCGCCGCATTCGCACCCGCATGTGCAGGCGAGCTATGTCGCCGAAGGCCGCTTCGAGGTCACCATCGACGGCAGGGGCGAAATTCTGGACGCGGGCAGCAGCTTCATCGTCCCGTCCAATCTGGTGCATGGCGTCAAGGCGCTGGAGGACGGCCGCCTGGTCGACAGCTTTGCGCCGCAGCGCGGCGATTTCCTCGACTGACCCTTTTCGGCCTGTTCCAGAAATGGAAAACCCGCGCTTCCGGAGAAGCGCGGGTGTGTTGCCTGGGCGCTTGTGGCGCCGCGGTACTCAAAACATCGCCGCAGGACTGCAACTGTGCCGCATGATGGTGAAAATAGACTTAACAGGGCTGGAACTGCCCAGCTTTATCGGCCAAGCAGGACGGCAGGTCCTTGGCGAGTCGAACGCCAGCGGAATCGCGGGCGGACTCAAATCCGCACATTCGCTTCAACAGCAGGCGGCAAGGTGATGCAGATATCGGCGGCGAGCGTTCCGGCGGACAGACACGATGTCAGGCGGCGCGTCCTGAAGGATGTGTTCGGCTTCGATGATTTCCGCCCCGGCCAAGCAGTCGTGACGGAGGCGTTGCTGGCCGGGCGCCACGTGCTGGCGGTTATGCCGACTGGTGCGGGCAAGTCGCTTTGCTACCAGGTTCCGGCGCTGGTCTTGGGTGGGCTCACCATCGTCGTTTCGCCGCTGGTGGCGCTGATGCAGGACCAGGTCGCGGCGTTGCGCCTTGCCGGCGTTGCCGCCGACACGATTAACTCCTCGATCGACCGGGAGGCCAATGTCGCGGCATGGCGACGCGTCGCGGCGGGCCAGACGCGGCTGCTCTATCTCGCACCGGAACGGCTGATGACCGATCGCATGCTCGAGGCGCTTGTAAGGCTCGATATCAGCCTGATCGCCATCGACGAGGCGCATTGCATCTCGCAATGGGGGCCGGCGTTCCGGCGCGAATATGAGGAGCTGTCACGGCTGCGCGACATCTTTCCGAACGTGCCGATTATCGCGCTGACGGCGACGGCGGACGAGGCGACGCGCACCGACATCGAGGCGCGGCTGTTTGCCGGGCGCGTCGAAACGCTGGTGCTGGGTTTCGACCGGCCGAACATCAAGCTCGGCATCGAGCCCAAGCAGGACAGCAAGCGCCAGTTGCTCGACTTCGTGCAGCGCCACGCCGGCCGCAGCGGCATCGTCTATTGCCTGTCGCGCAAGAAGACGGAGGATGTGGCGGCGTTCCTCGAGAAGAACGGCGTCACCGCGCTCGCCTATCATGCCGGCATGAGCAAGGAGGCGCGCGACGCCAACCAGAACAGCTTCATGACCTTGCCCGGCGTGGTGATGGTGGCGACCATCGCTTTCGGCATGGGCATCGACAAGCCCGATGTCGCCTATGTCTTCCACACCGATCTGCCGGGCAGCCTGGAGGCCTACTACCAGGAGATCGGCCGCGCCGGCCGCGATGGCCGGGCGGCGGAGGCGCGCATGCTTTTCGGCCTCGGCGATATCCGCATGCGCCGGCTTTTCATCGAGGACGAGGCGACGCCGGCGGAGCACAAGAGGCGCTCGCACGGCCGGCTCGACACCTTGATCGGCTATTGCGAGACGGCCGAGTGCCGGCGTCAGGTGCTGCTCGGCTATTTCGGCGAGGAAGCTTCGTCCTGCGGCAACTGCGACAACTGCCTGGATCAGACGCCTCGCGCGGATGGCGCAGCCGAGGCGCGGTTCATCCTGGCGGCGATCGCGCAGACCGGTGAGCGCTTTGGTGCGGCGCACATCATCGATGTCCTGCTCGGCCATGAAACCGAGAGGATCCTGGCCAGGATCCATCACAGGCTCGCCAGCTTCGGCAGCGGTGCGGCGCACAAGAAGGATTTCTGGCTGTCACTGATACGGCAGCTCGTCGCGGGCGGGTTTCTGATGCCGGATCCGGGCGGCCATGGCGGCCTCGCCATTTCCGACAAGGGCCATGCACTCGGCCGTGGCGAGGTTCCGTTCCTGTATCGCGCCGAGACGCGGCAGCGCCGCGGCAAAATGCGTTCCGCCCAGGGCGCCGCCATGGATACCGAAGGCCTAGACGCTTCGCTGCTGGCCACGCTCAAGACACTGCGGCTGCGGCTCGCCAAGGAGCGCCAGGTGCCTGCCTATGTGATCTTCTCCGATCGCACGCTGATCGATATGGCCGCGCGCTGCCCGAGCGGCCTCGACGCCTTCGCCGAAGTGAACGGCGTGGGTGCTGCCAAGCTCAGGGAGTTCGGCCACGCTTTTCTGAGCGCGATCGCCGCGCATCAATCTGGTGGATCGGTCTGAAAATCCCGCACCAACGTCCCGCAGCGATTGTTCCGGGCACGAACGGCAAGTTTCGACCGAAAATCGTCACAA
This sequence comes from Mesorhizobium sp. LjNodule214, assembly GCF_964252735.1. NCBI lineage: Bacteria > Pseudomonadati > Pseudomonadota > Alphaproteobacteria > Hyphomicrobiales > Phyllobacteriaceae > Mesorhizobium > Mesorhizobium sp. LjNodule214. Next base: position 389,237 of record NZ_CAXUPE020000001.1, on the reverse strand, counting down.
CTGTACAGACCTGCCGCCGTCAACAGTCAGCACATGCCCGTTGACGAAGGAGGCCGCATCGCTGGCAAGGAAAAGTGCAGCACCAGTGATCTCCCGCGGCCGACCCCAGCGCTGCAACGGAACCCGCTGGCGGGCGAAGGCAACCATATCCGGGTTTTCCGCCATTGCGGCATTGGTCTCGGTGGCGAACATTCCCGGCGCGATGGCGTTGCTCGTCACTCCGTGCGCGCCATACTCGACAGCCATGCTGCGCATCAAGCCCGTCAGCCCCTGCTTGGCGGCAGGATAGATGGCATCGCCCGGCCGCGCCATCTCGCCAACGATCGAGGTCACCGCGATCAGACGGCCGTGGCCCTGGGCCTTCATGATCTCCGCCACTTCGCGCGACAGCGAGATCGCCGACAAGAGGTCCGTCTTGATCAGGTCAAGGACAGCGTCGTCGCTGAACGCGGCGAGCGGCCGCCTGTCGCGGGCGCCGACATTGTTGACGAGGATATCGAGACGGCCGCAGGCCTTGTGGATATCGGCGATCACGGCGCGGCCCGCCTCCAGGTCCGCCATGTCGAAGATCGCCGCCTGCGCGCTGCCGCCGCCCTGTGTGATGGCGGCGACGGCGGCGTCGAGCGTTGCGGCGGTGCGTCCGGTCACAACGACATGGGCTCCAGCTTCGGCAAACGCGAGCGCAATCTCGAAACCGAGTCCCCGCCCGCCTCCGGTGATCAGCGCCACGCGCCCGTCCAGGGAAAATCTGTCGTAAACGCTCACAGCAGGCGGCCTCAACACGCATGGGACGGGAACCGACCCCATGCGGCAATCGGCGCTTAGTACTCAGCCTAGCGTTCAATCGAAGGCGGTCAAATAAACTTACTGCGTGAGCGGATGCAGACGCCCTTGCTCGCATACATCCACATCAAGGCCTATGAACAGAGGTGGCTGGGGGCGCTTTGCCTAGCACCAACCGACATGACCCAATCAGCGACAACCGCCGATTGATGGCTCGCTTTGGTGAACAAGCATATCGTTCATTGTGACAGAGGGGGTCACAGCCATGCCAGAGGAAGAGATCAAGCAGAAGCGGCATCACGAATACGAACTGGGCCATTCGGATCGGGAGCTGCGTCGCTTGGCGACTCAGGCGGCGTTGGTTGATCCGATGACGCGTCAGTATTTCAGCAGGGCAGGTATCCAATCCGGGATGCGGGTACTTGATATCGGCAGCGGCGCTGGCGATGTTGCCTTTCTTGCCGCCGAAATGGTCGGGCCTACGGGCAAGGTCGTCGGTTCCGACAGATCATCGGTAGCGGTCAAAGCTGCTCGGGAAAGGGCCAGGCAGCTCGCCCTGGACAACGTTACCTTTAACGAGTGCGATCCAGCGGCTTTTGCGTTCGACAGTCCGTTCGATGCAATTGTGGGCCGTTACGTTCTGATGTTCTCGCCAGATCCCGTCGCCATGCTGAGGGGAATAGCGAGGCATCTGCGGCCTGGAGGCATTATCGTTTTCCACGAAGTCGACTGGACCGGGACAGCATCGTCGCCTTCCTCGCCGATTTACGACAACTGCTTTCGGTGCATAGTCGAGACCTTTCACAGAGTGGGGACAAACCTCAACATGGGACTTGGACTCCATTCCGCCTTCATCAAGGCCGGACTGCCAGCCCCGACTATGGCGGTGAGTGCCTTGGCGGGTGGCGGGTCTGATACGCTAAGCGGCATTGACCTCTTGTCCGATCTCGCCGTGACCATGGCTCCTGTCATGGAGCAGTCGGGCGTTATCAGCGTTTCGGAACTTGGCCCCGACAGCCTGCAAGAGCGAATGCGGGCCGAGGTAATTGCAAATCAAAGCGTTGTGGTCTGCAGGTATGAGGTTGGCGCCTGGTCGCGCCTCTAGAGCAATTCCAGGAAAAGTGTGAAGCGGTTTTCCGTCCGGAATTGCGTCAAAACAAAGAGATAGGGCGGTTCAGACTCTCAATAATGCGCGTAGCCGCTCAATGGGCATTTCTGGGATGCGGGAACCTGGAAGGTGCCGTCTATGCGCCTGCAGTTGCGGAACTTGGGCTGACGCGCCAACGGGGCCTGCGAGGCTGCCTTTGACTTCGCCGCCGGTCGCGGCTTTGCCGCTTCGCGTTGCTGTTCACGTCTCGGCTTCGCGCGCACGACGGGAGCAGGCTTGCGTGTCTTTTGCGGCGCTGCGCTTTCCCGCTTCTTCGCCTCCGACGCTCGCTCGGCGCGAACCGTCCAGCGATCTGCGGGCGCTGATCAAGGCGCACAGGGCAATGTACGCGGCGTTCGGCAAAGTGATCCACGAAATGGACGGCAGTAACCGCGACCACGACAGAGCCAGCCGGGCTGAGGAAAGGGCGCTGCTGGCTGTATGCGCCTATCCTGCGGTCAGGGAAGGTGATCGCCGGGCCAAGGCCCGATATCTTTTGAAGATCGAGGCGCGCGGTGAACTCGACCTGGCAGAGCACACGCAGGCTCTTCTCCGCTCGACGATGTGGAAAGAATAGGACCGTTTCCGCGTCGTGCCTTAATGCGGCAAGACGCGGTCGAGTCTATACCTGGAGGGCATCGCAATGAAAGTGGCCCGAACAACGCTAATGGAGAATAAACGGTGACTTTGGTGGGCGCTCGTTTTGAACGCTGCCTCGGGTCTCTTGCCTGCCGTTCGCGCTACAGCTTGATACGACCCCAGCCAGTCTTTCGATGCTCGATTCTGGCGTTCTGCGAGTCAGATATTTGAACCAGCGGGACGCGCCAATTGCCGACGCTCGGCGCCAAACAAAAGCGTCCTGTTTTGGGGCCGGAAGGAGTAGGTCTGCTTGTGGTGCAGGGAAGAACGATAGCGTAACCGGTTTCCTTCTCCCCATCCGACCCAAAGCAGGCCAACGGCTGTCGCCCAGCTTTCCAAAGCGCAAGGCGGCGCCGTGGCGGGAGCAACGGGGGCGCGTTGAATTTCAGTGGGTTTGGACTGCGCGAGCGGTCACGTAAAAGTCGAGTGCAGACGTTCAACGGTCCAGAACGCGGCCACTATGCCGATGACGTAGGCGGATGCGATGATCGCGTTTCGCGGCACGTCAACGATCCTGCGCAGCGCGCTGACTGCCAAGAGGATCGCCGCAATGAACATCAGTTGCCCGAGTTCGACACCAACGTTGAACGAGAACAGGGCGAGCGGAATGTCGCCCTGAGGCAGCCCGAAATCGGCAAGCGCGCCTGCGAAGCCGAAACCGTGGAGCAGTCCGAAGAAAAACGCCACGATCCACGGCCATTCTATCACCACGCTCGTTCCGCCGCGCTCCATCCTGATGATCTCCGCACCGACGAGAACAATGCTGAAGGCGATCATTATCTCGACAGGCCCCGACGGGAGGTTGACCCAACCCAACGTGGCGCAGGTGAGCGTGATCGAATGAGCCACGGTGAAGGCGGTCACCGTCTTCAGCAGCATGCCCCAGCGGCGGACGATCAGTATCAGCGCCGCCACGAACAGCAGATGGTCGAAGCCGAACAGAAGATGTTCGATGCCGCTGACGACGAACACTTTCACGACCTCCAACGGGCTTTGCCGGGCCTGGATATCGATCCAGGGCTGGGAAGGCCGGACAAGCGTCGTGGTTACCGTTCCATCCTGCAGTTTCACACGCACCAGTACGTCCGTTATCGTCGCTTGAAGTCCGACAAAATCGATCCGCTGGCCCGGCAGGCCGCCGGCGGCCTCAACGATCCGCCGCTCTACAACTGAGTCGGGGAGTTGGCGGTCCGTCGGTTCGGTGACGTTCTCGACGCCGTCGGAGAATTGCAGCACAACGGGCAGCCGCATGCCCGACAGCAGCGGGGTCCGCCACAGCACGCTGAAACGGCCTGCTCCGACCTGATCGATCTGAAGGTAGGCCGGCCGTATCTCATGCGCGCCCGCCGTGCCGGCCAACGCCAGTACCAGCATGGCTACCGCTGTGGCGAGGCGAAGGCCTGCGCTGTGTAAATGCTGCGCCGTCATGGAGATGCAGCGTCCAGGGTCGCCCCAGCCGACTCCGGACTTTTCAGGTCGCGCAGATCGACCGCATCGAGCGGAGCGACCGCCACTGTGTAGCGGGAGCGCATCTCTTGAAGCGCCGTGCGCTTCACCTCTTGATAGCGGTCATCCAGCCACGCCGTTTTCACGTCGGGCTTCACTTCCGCATAAAGCGGAACGCGGCCGGGCTCGATGGAACCCAACCAGACAATGTGCCAGCCATACCCGGATTGCAGCGGCCCCTGCCACGAACCGGGCTTCAGGCCAAACAGCGCATCCGCAAAAGCCGGACCGAACTCTTTCGCAGTCTGTTCCGGCGTGGTGTCGCCATAGTAGTTGCGCAGCATGAATGGATCGGCCAGCGCCTTGCCCTCAGGCGCATCCGCCGGTTTGCCAGCCAGGACGGCAAGTGCCGCGGCCGCATCGTTGCGCGCGCCCTCCCCGCGTTTGTCCGGAGAGAAATACAGGTGCCGGTAGCTGGCATGCGGGGGCAGCGCGAAGCGGTCAGAATGCTTCGAATACCAATCTGCCAATTGGGCGTCTGTAGGCTCTTCCAGGGCTGCCAGATCGGCCGCCAGGAAATCCATCTTCTGCGCAAGGCGCCGCTTGATGATCTGGTCATCCTGATCGAGGCCCAGGGCGACCGCTTCCCGGAATAGGATCTCCTCCGTAACCTTCTGTTCCACGAGGCTGCGCATTTCAACCAGGCTTGGCTTCGGCCGCCCTTGCGCAAGCCACGTCAGCGCCAGCTGGCGGATATCGTCGGCGGTCAATTCTATGCGCTGCGGGTCGGCTGCCTGCTCCGGTTCAGCAAAAAAGAAGCGGTAGCCTCCGAAGAGGAGAACCCCGACGACGAAAAAATGCAGCAGCGGCTCGCTAAGGATCTGCCGCAATCCATGTCTTGGCATGATGCTACCCGTCGTTCCCGTTGGAAGTGCTTTGTGCACCGACCTGTTGGTTGACTGCGTGGCCCATCGGAGTCATTCGGCAGGCAACAATGCCGCCTGGCCGGCGGTCAGGGGACTGCTCTTGAGATAGCTGAGGATCGCAAATTGCCCGGCAGGGTCTTTCACGGCTTTCGACCTGATGATGTCGACATAGTCCGCGGTTGCATCCCACGCTTCCCAATTTGCGAGCTCCATTGCCACGAAGCCGGCCATCGGCTTTCGCGCGTTGATGAAGGAGCGATAGGCTTCGATCACCTGTTCGCGCGGCACTGCGGCGTCCGCTTCGCCCTGTACGCTCAGCGCAAGCAGAGCCGCATCGATCTCCGGCAGCGTGCGCTGGCGATCTGCGAAAAACGTCGCGTGAAGCCAATCGAGGCGCGATGGCCCGCGCAATTCCAGATCGGCGGCAAGCATCGCCGAAAGGTTCGCTGTGTCCCGCGCCAGCAACGCTTGGTTGATCAGTTTCTCAAGTTCGGCAGCGTCATTCTGATCCCCGGCTATGCCGAGAAGCAGCGTGTGCACCGAAAGCCTGGACGACAGTTTGGGATCGTTGATCCAGATTCTGATTTTTGCGGCTTCCAGCTCTGGCTTCAAGGTGCGCATCGCCTTATAGGGCGCTCGCTTCAGTTCGCCATAGGCGATCTCGACGGCAAGCGGTTCAGCAGCCTCGAGATAGGGAACAACGACTGCAACACGTTCCTGCCATTCGGCTTCCGTCAAAGATGACCACGCCATAACCTTCGACGGCCACAATTTGGCAGGCCGGTTATCGCCGCCATGCTTGGTCGCCGCCAATTGCCGCAGCCAGCCGGCGTATTCTGCCCCGATCGTTCCGATGCTTGTCCAAGTCTCGGACGTTCTGTTTCGCACGAGCAGCACAGGCCTGCCGACTGCCGTCGCGGGCAGCTTGGCGACTGCAGTCCCGCCATCCAGGGGCATCACGAGCTTTGCTACACCCAACGAGACGGTCGATTCCGCGATGGCCTCGTCCGCGGCGACGTTGCCCTTGACGACGCCTATGACGCGGAAGCCGCCCCGATCGGACGACGGAACGGCAAGAACGGCCTGGTCGGCCGAGTCCAGCTTTTGACCGGGTGTGATCACCGTTCCGGAAAAGCAAATGGCGCAGGCCCGCCCTTCGCCGATGGCAAAAGCCATCGCTACTCCAAGGCTGAACAGTAAGCTCAGGATTCGCATGATGGCCACCCAGACAGTATCAGCCTGCGCTCCACAGAAATGGCCTAGACCGCTGCCTGGGCCATTTCCTTCGGCTCCCTAGAAAGGCGACTTCTGCTGGTCCAGCGGATCGAGCGCCTGCGGGGTCGGAACGACGTCGTAGTTGGCGTAGCCGAACTCGTTGCTGCGCGCGGCAAAGTACTTGTCGCCAAGCTTGTACACGGTCGCCTCGTACGGCATGTTGCCGAGGGTGGTCACGATGGCTCCGTCCTTGATGGCGTAAGCGGTGCCCACGCCCAACGAGCCACCATGGAACACGTCGCCCACTTCGCTCGGCTTCGGGATCGCGCCGTTGATGTTGCCGATCAGGCGCTGTCCCGACGTGGTCCATGCGATGCTGAAGACATCACCGGAGACTGTGTTGCGAACCCAGGTTGTCTTGCCGACGACCAGCTCGGTAAGCGCCTTGTCGTCCAACGCAGTAGCGCCTTGCGCCTGAAGGTCGGCGACTGTGGTGCCTTTAGCGGCCGTCCTCTGTTCCTGAGTCGGCGTATACCAGATCGGCGAGGTCCATGCCCGCTCCTGGACCGTTGCCGCAACATTGTCCGGAGGCGCTATGCCGACTTCCTTGGCCTGGATGGTGGTCCAGCGCGGCGTAGGAATCTCAAGGGTTCGGGCATAGTAGAAGGCGTCGAGGCTGGGATCGAACTCAGGGTCCGCCCATGTCCCCTTCAATTCGACGCTGCCGATCGTGTTGGCGTAGCTTGCCTCGGCTATGTTCACAGTGCTGCCGATCGGCGGAATAGCGCCGGTGAAGGAGTCAGGCGTGCGGTTTCCAGCCCAGGCTACATCGAAGACTTTTTCGAAGCTCTGACCGTTCTTGCTCCAGCCCTTGATGATTTGGATGCGGTCGAGGTTGCCGGAAGTCGGGTCCTTCAGCGCCCATACGACGAAGGACGGCGCCTTGGCTTCTCCGAGCGGCTGCAAATCGCCGCCCATCGGAACGCCACCGGCATAAGCCGCTTTGACCCAGTCCGTCTGGTCCGCGGCCGCGGCCAGATCGGGGCCGCCGAAGAGGCGCACTTGAATATGCGGTCCACTGGTGGCGAAGGTTTCTTTCCTCTGCATGGCGTCGAAGAGCGACGCGCGGGAGTTTTCCTCGGCCCAGATTCCGGTCAGTCCAGCCGGGTTCTCAAGCCTGGTGTCAAGACCCGCGAACAAGAAGCCCGCCATGCGTTGCTTCATTTCGCCGTCCGCATGCCCATGGCCGCCGTAGAAGTTATCCTGGCGGTAAGGCACGCCTGTGTTGTGTGAGTCAGATCCGCCGACGAAGCCAGTCTTGTAAGGGTTGTAGCCCCGAGCCCCGTTCATCGACAGCCCATCCTTGAGGGCTTGCCGGATGTAGCTGCCAGGGACCTGCGGGAAGCGCCCTGCTGGATCGCCGAGCAGATAGGTCAGGATTTCGAAATTGGCGAATTCATCGTTGGGCGACAGCGTCGGATGGGTTTCCGATGCGCCCTTGATCTGCTTGATCTCGGTCAGCCGTTCGTTCCGATCCCGGGATGCCGCCCAGGTAGCGTCGATGGGCCGCCCTTTCTCATCGACATCGGTCGGGAACATGTGGCCGTCGGAGAGGTTGGCGTTGTGCGAGATCGCAAGAAGTTCGTTGCCGTCCTTGCGCTGACCATCCATCCAGTTCCAGAGGTCCGACGGGTTGCTGGAATCGATCGAGCTGAACGGCACCTGCGGGGCCTTGGCGCAATCCTTGAAGAAGACATTGCGATGCATGTTGCGGTTGTTTGGAGTCGACGTCCATTCATAAGAGCAGAAGGCCGTGAATTTGCCCGGCTCGTTGGCCTCGTCGGCGATGTCGACGTTCTGCTTCCAGACGGATCCAGCGACTTGCGGCGAAATCAGCTCCTCGATCGGTTTCCTGTCTACGATCGTTCCGCCGAGCCAGAGGTAGATGCGCTGGATGTCCGCGGGCGAATGCACGATCAGCTTCTGCGCGATCGGCAGTTTGGCGATATCCGAGCCGGGAGTGTTGGCGAGCGAAACAGTGCCGACATACTCGGAATGGTCGGTGACGCCCATCCAGTCGAGCGGCGTGCCGATCTTGATGTCGTAGCCGAGCGGGTGCTTGATGGTCTGGCCTTTCGCGTATTTGTAGGCGTCGGCCGGCGAGGTTTTGGTGTTGCCGAAGATGTAGGCGTCGAAGGACCAGCCCGTATGAACGTGCGTCTCGCCAAAGAATGCCTGCCGCTCTTGGGCTTCCGCAGAAACCAAGATTAGGAATGATGCCGCCGAAGCGAGCAAAATCGTCGTTCCACTTGACCTACGCATGTAGTCCTCCTCGAACCGTCATCTGGAGTTCAGTCCAGTTTTCATCGTCCTTGCGGCTCGTCGCGATCGATCGGTTGGCCACCTCAGTAGAATACTGCCCGCCTGAAAGAACGTCTCGCCACGCCAGCGTAGGAAACAGGGGTCAGCGGCATGCCTATGATGTCAATGAATATCGAAACGTCCGAACCCTTGTCGGGCATCTGCCCGTCAATCACTTTCACCGTGTAGGTCAGATCTCGGCCCTCCAGGACTGGGTCTTCAAGCACGACGACGACCTGTTTGAGTTCGCCCCCCTCCAGGATTGAGAGGTCGGCATTCGGCGGGTCCGAGAGGAAGCTGTCCTTACCCTTGCTCCAGAACGGAACGAAGGCGGCAGTCAGGCGTAGTCGGCACCAATTTGGCTACCGTTACGGCATCGCGCAAAAGGGCGGGAGGTAAATAACTGTAAACTACGCGGAAGTGTCGCCCGTTGCCGGGTTCAGTCCTGAACGTCCAAGCCAGCTTTTCTCAGCGAGGCCAGAAAGACTTCGGCGTCTTCGGGTTGTGCAAAACGTTCAAACGCCTCGCGCCGAAGATTCTGCGTCAAAACCGGCGCGTTGGCTTTCAACCAGGAACGTTCGCGGTCTGCATCAGCCACGTATCCTGCTTCGGCGAATACAGCTGCGGCAATGGAATGGTAGATGGCGTTGCTGGGGACAGTGGTTCGCTTGATCCAAGCCACAGCCTCCGGATAGTCGCCCTGAAAATAGGAGCAAAGGGCGAGCGCGGTTTCGAAGTAAGCCAATGAACAGGATTTCGCTCGCGCGCTTCAGCAACCAGCGGGCAACCGTCATCCCAGCGTCCAGACAGCGTTTCTTCGACCACATAATCAAGAAAGCGGTGCTCGCGATCGGTCGCCTCGAAGTCGGAGCTGCTGAGGATACGAGCGAGCTGAGCGCGACAAGCGTCGACGGGGAGAACTGCGCCCCCGTTTACGGGTGAGATCGCGTGCGTCACGGGCCCTCGCATGTCTGCGACTGCCCAAGTTCGTTTGGGAGCGGCGGCTTAACTAATAGTGTAGACGGGTAGCCGACGCTTCGCAATGCAAGTTGCGATGGCTTGATGGCGCTCCGTTCATGCGCGCCGTGTAGCAACGGCCCGGACCGGAAGAAGGAAGTGTCGATTTCGGGATCGTCCCTACGGTCCAGGCAACTATGTAAACCCATGTAAGTTACACCATGGCTTCTGGCGGCACCTGCATCCCGAGCCTATTCTGTTTCATGGCAGCGAAGCGGACCCAGACTATCCAACAGCAGGCATTTTCGGCGGCAACGCGCCGGTTTCCGCACGCCGAGTTAGCGATCCGCAGACTGATGAGCCGAAGCGAGGCGTTCTGTGACATGTGCGAGGAACTCGTGGATGCCGAGCAGGCACTGGCCGACGTTCCGAACACCACTGCCGAGCTACAGGAAGCCAGGAGGGCCGAGTGGCAAGAGCTGGTGGACAGATTGGTCGCCGACGTTGGAACTGCTTTGCGGCAGAGCAATTCGTCGAAAGATCAAGACGGCCGATCTTTTAGCTAGCGCGAAGGCGAACCGTAGGACGACAAGCCAAGCCCCGTTGACCGATAGCGCATCGACAAGGAGAACTTCCGAGATGACCCGGCTCAGACTTTCCGCTCTCGCAGCAGCGGGCCTTCTTTTGGCGGCAACGGCCCTTCCGGCTATGTCCGGAGATCCCCCCGGCATCCTGGAGGCCAAGGCCATTGCCGAGGAGGGATTCATCTTCGGCCTGCCCATCGTGATGAACTACGGCATCATGTACGAATACGCGGTCGACCGAAACTCCGGCCAGTTCAAGGCCCCTTTCAACGAGCTCAAGAACGAGTCCAACGTGTTCACGTACAAGGACACAGCGGTAGTAACACCGAACAGCGACACACCCTATTCGTTGATGTGGATGGACCTGCGGGCGGAACCGATGGTTCTCTCGGTCCCTGCGGTTGATCCGAAGCGGTACTACTCCATCCAGCTCTGTGACGGAAACACTTACAACTTCGGCTATATCGGTACCCGCGCCACGGGAAGCGAGGCAGGCGACTACATGATTGTCGCGCCGAACTGGAATGGCGCGACGCCTGCCGGGATCAAGAGAGTGTTTCGGTCGGGCACCGATCTCTCGCTGGCGATATATCGCACCCAGCTCTTCAACCCTGACGACCTCGAAGGAGTCAAGAAAGTCCAGGCCGGCTACAAGGTGCAGACGCTTTCGGCCTTCCTGAAGCAGCCGGCGCCGGCGGCCGCGCCAGCCATCGAGTTTCCGAAGATCGACAAGGAGCTCGTGAAGACGAACTTCCTCGAGTATCTCGATTTCGCCCTGCAGTTCGCCCCGCCGGTTTCAAACGAGGCAGACATCCGGGCCAAACTCGCCCGCATCGGCGTCGGACCTGGCAAGACCTTCAACTTCAAGGACCTCTCCATCGAGCACAAGCTCGAGATCGCTCTCGGCATGAAGGAGGGACAGCGGAAGGTCGATGAGGCTGCGGCGCATGTCGGCAAAGATATAAACGGCTGGAAGGTCAGCTCCCTGCCGGGCGACAGCGCCCACTACAATGGCGACTGGCTGGCGCGAGCCACGGCGGCGCAGGTGGGAATCTATGGCAATGATGCGGTCGAGGCGATGTATCCGCTGACGCGGACCGACGGCGATGGCAACACCCTCGACGGAAGCAAGCACGACTACACTTTGACTTTCCCCAAGGGCCAACTCCCGCCGGCGAACGCCTTCTGGTCGCTGACGATGTATGACGGCAAGACGCAGCTGCTGATCAAGAACCCCATCGACCGGTATCTTATCAACTCGCCGATGCTACCGCGGATGGAGACAAATCCGGATGGCTCGCTGACGCTCTACATTCAGAAGGAGTCGCCCGGCGCGGCCAAGGATGCCAATTGGCTGCCGGCGCCGGACGGGCCTATCTACATGGTGATGCGACTGTACTGGCCGAAGTCTGAAGCGCCGTCGATCCTGCCGGCAGGCGAAGGCACGTGGAGGCCGGCCCCGATTGCGATGGTAAATTGATAGCATTGAGCGAAGGGGCCGCACGTCAAGGTCGACTGTTCGGGGCAGATCGACCCGTCCGCGATGCACAACCATCAAACCGCTAAAAGGATCATCAACAAGAGGACACACAGGCTTGGAATTTTTGGGGCGATGATCCTCCTGGTCACCCTAGATCTAGCCGTGACCGGGATCAGTCGAGCGCAAACGATCAGCTTTGCAGACGCCGTCACGGTTCTTGCCATCCGTTCCAGCTTTTTCGCGTTGGCCGGAGGCTTGAACGAAAACAGCTTGGCGTCGACCAAACGCGGACTCCGCTTCCGCTCTGGCGGGCTAAATGGGCGAACGTCCTTTCAGCATACCAACGAGAGCCGTCCCGTCCGTGTAATACGGATCACCACCGCCGTTGCGGCCGTCTTTGGTGGCACCGATGCCGGGGATCTCGTAGCTGGAGGAAAGCTGTCCGGCTGCCATCAGGTCGCTGATGACCAGATCGCGTTCCGCGTCGACATCGGGGCCTATGTGGTGGGTGATTTGGCCGGTGTCATGGCTAAGTCCGACGCCGCGATCGAAACTGGCCGAACCCAGCCAAAGCGGACGGCTATCGCTGCCCAATTTCTTGGTCAGCCAGAAACGGACATGATTGCGCTGGTCCGCGCTGTCTCCGACCGGTTTTTCGAAAGCCAGGTCTTGCTTCCTCCCCTCAAAAAGCAAAGCGCTGACAGGCGCATCCAGATCGGGTCGGTGGAGCACGACGCTGAGACCGATATCGATGGAAGAACGGAGCGTGATGGGGTCGGCAGGGTCCCAGTCGGCTGCCACGAATGCGCGAATGACCTCTTCTTTTGTTCCGACGAGCCCGATGTTGATCGGATCGCCCGGTATATCCTGCTCCGTATGCGTGAGCATGCTGCCAAAGTCCGACACGCGTGAGGCATCTCGAAACACCCAGATTTCCGGCACGACGAAATAGGCGATGAGCAAATAGACGATCGCCAGACCAAGTCCGACGGTGGTGGCAGTCCGTATTTTGGTTCGACGCCGCATGGGCAATTCCATCCTCTATTCGCTGCCGGGCTGCGGTGGCACGGCAGCACTTCGCCAATTCCCACGCTGCCGATCACGGAGAGGGCGGCGCTGCCGCCCATGACCCGCTGACCTGTAGTCATGGTTCGGGGTCAGCCCCTTCAGAAGGCCTGTCATCCCTCATTTCCCTGGCTCTCACTCTGTCGAGTTTGCCGAATTCGGTCATGATGTTTACCAGCACGCTCCCCGTCCAACCGAAGGTGAACAAGCCCGACATTGCGATGATTGGTCCGACCAGACGCCATCGATCAGGCAAACTAATGCTGCCCTCGCCGAGCGTCGTATAGCTCTCCAAGACGTAGTAGTAGCTGTCACGCATTGAAGGGATTAATCCGGCCAAAGATACAGGGATGGCCCAGAGGAGCGTTTCGGCGAAATGCAAGGCTGCCAGAGACGCTATCGTGATGGCGAGCAACAGGTTGAGGCGCCAATATGCCGTGGTGTCATTCACATGAACCCACGATTCGCTGAAGCGCTGATTGATTGTCCGAATTCCCGCGCCGTGCACGAAAATAATGACAATCATTATCAACGTGCCGAAAACAATTTCCAAAACCGGCTTCGGAGCTGACCCGTCGTCCATCGAGTTGTCTTTCTAGCCTAATGAATGCGAGTTCGATTGCTTTAAGGAAGCACTCTCGTGAGGATTTGGCCGGTAGTCACAGTGCGGCCAACGCAATCGGGAGTGCGAGCCGGCTGCATCAGGCTCTGCCTCCTGTCTGCGATTGGAGTTTGGTTGCATGTCGTCGGTCTGAATTGTGCCAATGCGCGTCTCGACCTTGTCTGGAGTGACGAGGATTGCCGGAATTTCGTCTGCCGCTGTGGTTTCAACCGTGCCAACGAGGAAAGTGGATGCTGCGAGGATCATCGTCAGTGCGTAGATCCTGCTGTGAATGTGTTTCATGGTTCCCTCCATCTCGTCTGCGTCACACGTATCGGACATCGAAACGCCAGCTCCGCTTCAGTGAAAAGGCCTTGTTAGGGCCCGTCAGCTTGGATATTGCGGCGGAGATACTGCCGACTTGCTGTCCGTCGACCTCACAGACTAAGCGCAGGTGTCGGGAGCCGGAACGTAACTTACGTGGGGTAAGGTGTAAGTGACCCTGGCGAATTGTGCGGCCGTCAGCCGCATCAAGCCCGGACACTGCAGCGGCGCAGCGGGTAGTGCCGGGGATTCGACCGAGGGAGAATAAGACGCGAAAAGTCAGTCCGCGATGGCGAGGCCGGCTTTCCTTAGCGAGCCGAGGACGAACTCGACGTCTTGCGAACGGGCCAACCCGTCCGAAACCACCTGGCGCATGTTCTTCATCAAATCCGGTTGATTTTTGTCCAGCCAGGCACGCTCGCGATCAGCCTCGATTTTGTATCCTCCTTCGCCGAAAACGGCAGCGGCAATTACATGGTAGATCGCATTCGACGGAGCCGGCGATTTCTTGATCCACATAGCTGCCAATGGATAGTCGCCGCTGAAATAGGCGCAAAGGGCCAGATCCGACTCGTAGTAGGCTGAAGAACCTGGATTGCGTTGGCGCGCATCCGCAATCAACGGGCATCCATCATGCCAATTTCCGGAAACCGCCAGGCGCTCTCCATATTCGCCCATGAACTCGGTGTCGTTCGGGTTGATGGTCAAAGTCTGCTTGCCCACTTTCAATGCCGCATCGATCTCCTTGTGGAAGTAGAGCGCAAGCATTTCTCCCTGGCGTCCCCGGATGTTGACAGGGTCAATTTCCGTAGCGCGCCTTGCCGCGACCAAGGCGCGCTCGAGCGCTGCTGCCGACGAGGCGGGGTCGGCAGGAAACTTGAATCGATAGTCATCCGTGTAGACCAGCGAAAGAAGACCCCAGGCGGTGGCGTAGGTGGGGAAGCGGGCCACGGCTTTCTCAAGGCAAGCGCGTACCGAAGAACGGGTTTCTGGATCGACGTCGACCCGGTATGCATAGAAAGAAAGCGTGCAAGAGTAGGCGGCCCAATCATCGGGCGGATTGTCGACGTGGAGATTGGCGTCTGCCTGGAAAATGACACCATAGGTCTGGGCCAGGCTGGTCGCCACCTTGCTGGCAATATCGGCCTGGGCCTTTACGAGATCAGCGACCTTCAGTCCGCCATCATAGCTGTTCGCCCACAGAACCGAGGCGTCGGCCTTGCTGATCAACCTGACTCGGAGCTGAAAGGCATCGGCCGCCAGGTTGATGCTTCCGGCCAGGACAAATCGCGGCGGAGAGATCGACGGATCTTCCCCCTTTGCGGCCGACTCCATGACCACAATGTCCTTGAACTTGGAAAGGTGGCTGACAACTTCCTGCTTCAATCCGCTCGCGATCGCTGCTGCAGCGCGGGTGCCGGTTAGATTCTCAAAAGGCTCGACAAGCACGCGGGGTGTTTCCGGCGCGCCTGGCCTGGCAGAGGGCCACCACCACGCCAGTACAGATGCCCCGGCGGCGAGAAAGGCCACAAGGATGGCCGGAAGCAACAGCCGCGATGCCGTCCGGCGAACCGGAGCTTCCGCGACAGTTGGAGAAACAACCGGCGCTGTCGGCTGCGCCAGCGGCGGTTGCGATCGCTCCGAGAACGTTGGAACGTAACCGCCCTTTGGGATCGTGATGAGAATTGGGTCGGAGTGTCCGGCCGTCAAATAGTAACGCTCGAGCGCGCGCCGAAGGTGACCAGCCTCAATGCGGACGATCGGATCCGTCTGCGGGTCGAACGACTCACTGCGGCCGAACACTTCGACTGCGATCGAATAGGCCTTGATGCGATCGCCATGTCCCGACAATGCTTCCTCAACTACATGGCTGAGGAAGCGGTGCTCGCGACCGGTGGCCTCGAAGTCTGTACTATTGAGGATCAGGGTAAGCTGGGCGCGACAATCCTCTGGGGTGAGCGTATGCTCCCTCCCTCCGGCTGGTTCCGCCCGGATCACCTTGGTTCCCTCACCTGACGTTCTGGGGTGACTACTCCCAGTTATATTTCTTTTTTCGCCGGTTACCCGTCGCTGCGTAATTTATATGCGCGAGCCAATTCTTGCAATCCTCGTAGTAGTCTGAACGGATAACATTGGGATAACGGCGACGACTTGTGCAATGCAGCGGCGGATGACGACGGATCAATAGTTAGGCGGCCTCACGGGCAGCGCAGTTTGAATTCGCGATTTTATAGGCTTGGTGCCGACCGAGCTCGCTATGGATGTTCAGAAATTACCCTGTCGCCCACGTAACTTACTTTCCGCAGCCGCCTCCATGCGATAGGCTACGGTGGTTTCGGGAAAATACGAATTTGCGCCATGAGGATGGACGACGAACCGGCTGATAGACAAAGAGCGGTCTCGGCGGCGGTGCGTCGGTTCCCGCAATTTGAATTGGCGATCCATCGGCTGATGGACCGAAGTGAGGGCTTTCAGGATATGTGCGAGGAACTTGCTGAAGCGGAGCTCGCACTCTCAAGGATTGAAAAGGTTCCGCCGGCAGTGCGCGAGTCTAGACGAGCCGAATGGCAGGAACCGGTGGACCGGTTGGTTGGGGAAGTCGGAGCCGTGCTGGACACGGACGCTCCCTGGAAATCGCGTTTCAATCCCTGGCCGCCACGGTAAGCGACAGAGAGTGGCAGAACTGAACGGAGGCTAACTTGGAATTTCTGTCTGGCAATCGGCGTTTGCAAATTATAGCGGCCCTGCTCCCGGCTCTGCTCATCGGCACAACCGCGTGGGCCCAGGATAACACCCAGGATCTCGCCAAGAAGCTATCCAACCCGATCGCCTCGCTGATCAGCGTGCCCTTCCAGTTCAACTACGACAGCGGCTATGGCCCGAATGATGGTGACAAAGCCTACGTCAATGTGCAGCCGGTCATCCCGATCACGCTCAACGACAACTGGAACCTGATATCGCGCACCATCCTACCTGTCGCCTGGCAGCACGACATTGCAGGACCATCCGGCGACCAGTTCGGGCTCGGCGACATATCGCAGAGCCTGTTCTTCTCGCCGTCCAAGCCCACCGACAGCAGTGGTGTTGACGCAAAAGGACGGATGGACGGTGGGTATGTTGGCGAACCACATCTGGTCGTTCGCCGGCGACAGCGACCGCAGCAATATCAATGCCACCTATCTGCAGCCTTTCATCGCGTACACGACCAAGGACGCCTGGACCTTCAATCTCGACCTGGAGAGCACCTACAATTGGGAAGCACGCGAGTGGTCGGTCCCGATCAACTTCCAGGTCTCGAAGCTGGTCGTGATCGACAAGCAGCCGATCAGCTTGAGCGCGGGCGTTCGCTACTGGGCTGCGAGCCCGGACAGCGGGCCTGACGGATTCGGTTTTCGAGCTGCCGTTACATTCCTGTACCCAAAAAAATGAGCCCAAGGAGAGAACGATGATAAGGAAAATGAAGCAGACTAGTGCAGTCGTATTTGCTGCTCTGACAATTGCCACGACTTTTGTGTCCCCGTCGCAGGCTTGGTTTCGCGTGGGCGGTTGTTTTGCCTGTGGCGGGCGCGCCTTCGCTGCAGGGGCAATTGCTGGTGCTGCGATCGCTCGGCCGCTCTATTACCCGCCACGTTACGTATACCCGCTACCGGCATATTCTCCCTATCCAGCCTATCCAACCTGCCCGCTAGTCGCGCCCGTTCCCTATTACTGCCGCTGAACACGATCATATAGGAGAGTACAATGATGCAAGCTGTGAGACTCGTTCTGCTCGTCGGCGTAATCGTTCCGATAGGCAGCGCCTTCGCCCAGACCTCGAAAGAGCCACCTGCCGATGCACCGCCGCCAATCCCGACGCTCCACTGCGACTTCAAGTCGATGAATTCCTGCATGGCCGGGCAACCCTGCGCAGCCGACGAAAAAATTGCAGGTATGTCACTGCCGTTGAAGGTAACGGTGGATTTCGAAAACAGCATGGTCGGATCGGTCGACGAGGACGGATACGCCCGGGCCGACAAGTTTGACACCGTTGCCAAGTCGGCAGATCAATTGATCATCCACGGAATCGACGGTGCGTTCGGCTGGCAACTGACCGTCCATGACAACAGCGACGCAGCTTCAATCTCCTTGATGGCAGCAGATGCGTCAATCGTTGGCTTTGGAACCTGCAGGAACAAGTAGGCTTGCGCCGCCTTTTGAAACAGTTTGGGGGTACGATGATCCATATGAAAAACGAACGGAATCCGATATTTATTAGCTGAGCAGCGCGAGTACATGTATGTTTGTCACTGCGGACGCAAGACGATCGCATCGGACATGAAGTAAAAGACGGAATTAGAGGGGACTTCGACATGGGAATCATCCGAGCTCTCGTGCTGGCCTCGGCGGGAACAGCGGCAGCGCTGGTTGCGGTGCCGGCGATCGCCGCGGACGCTGCGACGCAACTTCCTGAAGCCGCGCCCTCACCGGTCTGGACTTTCACCGTAGAGCCCTATTTTTGGATGGCAGGCATGAACGGCAGGGTCGGCGTCAGGGGCCTGGAGCCGGCGGATATCGATGTCGATTTCAGCCAGATTTTCAACCACATTGACTGGTCTCCCCCGCCGGTCATGCTTGCCGGTGAGGCGCGCAATGGCCGCTACGCTCTTTTCACCGACTTCATCTACCTGGGACTCGAGGCTGATGGCACGTCGGCCGGCCCGTTGGGTCTTTCGGCCAACGCGGACATGAACACGGTGGTGTGGACCTTCGGCGGCTCCTATCGGGTCGTCGACACTGGCACCGCGACCTTGGACGTTCTGGCTGGAGGACGGCTCTGGTACCTAGATACGGATTTGACTGTTACCGGCCCTCTCGCCGTAAGGGAGGCCAGCGGCAGCAAGACTTGGGTCGATCCCCTGATTGGTGTGGCCGGCAATGTTGCTCTCGGCAACGGATTCGGCCTCCACGGCGAGGCCGATGTCGGTGGCTTCGGTGTCGGCGCCGACATCGATTGGCAAGTGCAGGGCACCCTTCAATACCGGTATAGTGATTCGGTCACGCTGGAAGCGGGCTATCGCTATCTTGCCGTAGACTACGACAACGACGGATTTGTGTTTGACATAGCAATGCAGGGACCAATCATCGGTGCCAGATTTCGGTTCTGATCGGATCTGCGCCGGGGGTTCAAATGATCATGTCCGCGTGTCCGAGCAATCGCATCGCGAAGTTCGCGCTAGCAGTACAGTGCTGATCGTTCTCGCTCCCGGTTGCAGGGCGGCTTCGCGATCCGAGGACGCTTTGGGACGACTTCGAAACGGGAGGAGAGTTGGGGAACTGTTTCGGGAGCCTGTCCAAAGTCAGGCGTATCAGCACCGTTTTGT
Organism: Mesorhizobium sp. LjNodule214; assembly: GCF_964252735.1. Taxonomy (NCBI): domain Bacteria; kingdom Pseudomonadati; phylum Pseudomonadota; class Alphaproteobacteria; order Hyphomicrobiales; family Phyllobacteriaceae; genus Mesorhizobium; species Mesorhizobium sp. LjNodule214. The sequence goes on along the minus strand of NZ_CAXUPE020000001.1, from coordinate 370,349 downwards.
TGGCGTCGGCGTTGGTTGGCCTGCTGTGGGGGTGCGCGTCCCGTCCGACGAATGTGTTGCTGCCCGTGGCCGATACCTCCCCTTCCTCCAGCAAGGTGGAGATGCTGGTCGCAACGACACGCAGTCGTTCCTCCAATCCGGCACAAATGTATACGCCCCCGTCAACTAATCGGCTCGCCTACAAGCTTCGACACCGTAAAGTTTGAGGCGATAGGGTTCGAAAGTTCTTGCCTAGTTCCTGCCTGCCGCCATCATCGCGGCGACCGATTTTGGGATGCTTCAGCCTCCAGTAGAGCAGCTCCGACTTCAGCGACCAGCCGATCCACCAACTCCTCCCACTCGGCCCTTCTGGCTTCGTGAAGTTCAGGCGGCGTGCCGGGTACATTCGACAGAGCAATTTCGGCTTCTAAAAGTTCCTCGCAGATGTCGCGGAATGCCTCGCTACGGCCCATCAATTTGCGGATCGCAAATTCGGCATGCGGAAAGCGTCGCACTGCCGCCGAATATGCCTTCTCCCTGCCAGGAGGTTCGCTGTTTGCTGCCATAGCGCCATTCCCTATGCGCTAGACTGCGCATAGTCTTTTTGATGGTGCCAGTATCAGTATGTAAGTTACGTAGGCGGACTGTTGCTGGCGAAGCTGTATCTGCCCATGGCCGAGGATTGACACGCTTGTGGCAGGCGGTCCCCAAAGAACCCGCAACGTCTTCCCGAGCCAACCAAGGCTATTGCGCGATGTCGCCACCGGGAGCTGGATCTCCCTACGGGTCATGTCAGACGATATCCGCTTGTACGATCTGGCTTGGCTCCTCCACCTGGCCGCTCGGCACAGGCCTCCAGGGTCGCGCTCTTACCCAGACTGTAGCGGCCGGCGGACCGCCGCCGGCCGGCACGCATCTCCTGCTGCTCGGCACGCGCGGCGCATCTGGCGTCGACCTCGCGCGCGGCCAAACCGCGAGCGCCGCGGTGGTCGATAGCGTGCCGTATCTCTTCGACTGCGGGTACGGAACGATGCGCGCGCTCGTGGCATCGGGCGTCGGCCTTCAGCCAATCAGCACGCTGTTCCTATCGCACCTGCACGACGACCACACGTCCGACATCGTGGCGCTGCTGACGGAGCAATGGACGGGCGGCAAAGCGACACCGACAAACGTGGGCGGAGACGGCACGGCGGCGCTCGTGAAAGGCGCGCTCTCGTTCCTCCGCGCCACCGCCGAGATTCGCAAGGCGGGCGAAGGCAGAACAACGCCCCAGGGAATGTTCTTTGGCCACGACGTCGCCGCAACTGCCACGCCGACGAAGGTGTTGAAGGATGAAAGAGTCGCGGTGACAGCCGTCGAAAACACCCACTTCTCCGAGAGTGTCAAGGCGATGGTGCCGTACCGCTCGCTGTCCTACCGTATCGACACCGCGGAACGCTCGATCGTGTTATCGGGCGACACCGGATACTCGAAGAACCTCATCGAACTCGCGCGCGGCGTGGATGTCTTTGTCTGCGAAATCATTGCGCAAGGCCTTGTCGATCAGTTGACAGCGGGCGCGGCTGCTGACGCGGCGGCCGGCAAATCGAACAGCATGGCACAGGAGGTCCTGAAGACGCATTCGTCGTCGGCCGATGTCGGCCGCATGGCGCCAAGGCAGCGATCATCGGCCCGGCCGGTGGTCGGAGCTTTGGCAATCTCCTGAGATTCTGGGCGGTAGCGGCGAGGAGGAATTCGTCGCGCGCGCCTGAGGGACCGCGCAGTCGCAGACGCCCAAGCCGAAAAATGCGTTTCAGATGCGCGAACAGCATCTCGACCTTCTTCCGTCGATGGCGGGACCGCTCATATTCCGGCGTCTCGGCAATTGCCCTGGCGACATCGCGGGCATCCCAATTCAGATCTCGGGGATCTTACGGAAGGGCATGTTCGGACAGCACTGCGGCTTCAGCTTGCAGACTTTGCAGTCGTGCTGGCTGGCGCGGTAAAGCCGCGTGCCCGCACTGGTGATGCCTGTGCGCGGCGTCTTGTAGCAAGGCATGACCCTTGTGCGCTCCGGTCCACTGCGCCGACGGATCGGAGGGTGAGATGAACTTCGGCGTGACCTCACTGGCCGCCCCGAATGCGGCGTCATCCAGGGTTGCGAGATACTCTCGCACCGCTCGACCGGCCCCAGCGCCAAGATCGGCGGCGCGCCACTCGTCGCCCGGAATGGAGCGCTGTTTGTTGGCATCGGCCGCGATCAAGCTGGCGTCCACCCCAAACCCTTCGCCGCCCACCAAGCCTTCGCTCAGGCTCCGAGCGTACCTCCAGAGCGAGGAACTGGTCGATCCTTCGAAGGAGGTGGTCATCAGGGACATGATCATCGAGACAGAAATCGTAGAACAACTGCGCAGATGCCACCTGCAATCCCATCATCGTCCCATTCCCTCCGGAATCAACAGGTGGATGGAATCACGGCACAGGCAGTCGATCAACGCCGACTAAATCAACACAATCGATCAGGAGCCGTCGCTCAGGAGGATCAAGATGTGACTATCCTGAAGTAAGCAGGGGATGCGTACCGGACCGGATCGTAGTCCGCACAAGATCGTACACGCCTTGCAGGTTGAGGCCTCATAGATCTCGCGGACATCGAGCTGACCGCCATCAAGACTGACTGTCTTGGTCCCGCCTGCAAGTTCTATCTGTAGGATACAGTTAGTTACGTCCCCTAAAGTAAAGCAATCGGCCAAGGTGACGCGTTCCTGCATGGATCGGTGCTTGGACGAACCTAAAAGCAACCAGGAGAATGACCATGAGCCTCAAGATGCTTTGCACGGGCGCGATGGCGCTTTCGATGATGACCGGCGCCGCACTTGCCGGCAAAGGCGGCGGCGCCCTCGACGAGCCGACGAAAATGGCGCCCTTCTACACCGCTGCTGACATGAAGACCTTAAAGTCGGAAGCCGACTTCAAGGCCGCGTGGACGGCGTTGAAAGACGAGGATCGCGCCGCGATAACGCAGGAATGCGGCGACATAGCCACAGCCCAGACGCATGGCGACTTCTGCACGATGGTTGGCCACCAGTAAACGCTGCCGGTTTGGCGCCTGTCCCGCAACGGGTCATTCGCCGCTGGCACCAGAATTGCGGTGTCAGAAGCGCCGGGTGTGTTGGGGCCCGGCAATTGGGGCGGTTGGGGGCCTCGCCGCTTCGCAAATGAAGCGGCGAGGTTTTTCATTCAGCCGAGCCGCGACGACAAGAAAGCACCAAGCGGCAATAGACGGTCGCCACACAGCGTTTGCGCAGTATCCACAGGCGACGGGCCGATCGGTAAAATTGTCCGGGTTCCGTTAAGGTCTTCCGCATTAGCGCCGGCTCATGGTCTCGATGTTGCCTAGCAACGAAGCCCGCTGCCGCCCCAACAGCCCACCCCCCAGGCAGCGGGCTTTTTCCCCTTCATGGCTTATGTTTTCGGGGCTTGCAGCCGCGCTGGCGGGCTTCCTTGTGGCGGTTGCATCAAGGTCTAACGAACGGGAAAGCGCACTAGAAAGCACGTGCGGTAACCGTTGATTCAACCATTGCTGGTAGCTTAGAGGGGTGTGGTAGCGGCTCCGACAGTGCGGCGGGGGCTGGGTTGCCGGAGCCGCCTGCGCAGCCAGGGTAGGAATTGACCGCGCCGTCCTATTCTGGGACAGCGCGGTCAACGTTTCGTTAAAATGTCCCGGAACTAATTAAGCGCATGCTAATTGAATCGCGGTTTTGCGAGTCGATGCATGCGTTTGAAGTTTATCCCGCCACTAATGCCGACCCTGGTCGAGAAGCCGCCCGAGGGCGACGGCTGGTCTCATGAAGTCAAGTTCGATGGCTACCGGTCGCAGATCGTCATCGATGACGCGGACGTTCGGATCTTCACGCGACGCGGGCTAGATTGGTCGGTGAAGTATCGAGACTTGGTTGACGCGGCCAAGGGGCTGAACGTCGTCCAGAACGCCATCATCGACGGCGAGATCATCGTGCTCAATGATGCCGGCCTGTCTGACTTCGGCGAGTTGCGAAAGGCCATCACACGGCGCCAACACGACCTCTATTTCGTTGCCTTCGATCTCCTGCACCTTAACGGCCACGACCTGCGCGACATGGCGCTGGAAGACCGTCGCGAGATCCTGGCCGAGATGATCCCGGACGGTGGTCGCATCCAGTTCAGCCAGGCGTTGCCGGGCGATGCCAAGACCATTTTCCACCTCGTCGAACAAGCCGGACTCGAGGGCATGGTGTCGAAGCGCAAGGACAGCAAATACCGAAGCGGCAGCTCGACGGCCTGGCTAAAAACGAAGGCTTACAGCATCGACGAATACGAATTGCTCGGCACCGAGCGCGAGGCCGGTAAGCCAGCCTTTGCTCTGATGGCCGAGCGCGGCACTGGGCGCTTTGTAGGCAGCGCATTCATCACCTTGAACCGGGAGATGCGCGAACGCCTCTGGCTGCGCGTCCAGGAGCACGCAGGCACGGCGCGCCCAAGGGCATGAAGCGGCCGGCGACGCAATGGGTCAAGCCGGGGCTGATCGGCCGCGTGAAGCACCTGCGCGGCGAGGACGAATTGCGGCATGCATCGTTGCAGGATTTCAGGGAAGAGTGACGCTTTCAGCCAACACGACAGGGAGAATTACTCAACGCGCTTTCCAGACGCGTCGAACTTAAGCAACAAGGTATCAGATCCCCGGCCCGAGAAGACAGAGATTTCCGCACTGCCATCCGCATGCACCGTAATGGCGCCGCTACAATCACTGTTTTCGACGTCGGCTTCCTTGAAGCCCTGCTCTTCCAGAGCGCGTGTGATTGCTTCGCCTGACCGCGCAAGCACAGCGATAGCTCGGGCGATGGTCTCTGGGCTAACGTCGGTAAGCTCGATGCCAATGTTGCGCCCTTTGAAGTTCTCACTGTTCATTCGCAAGGCGAAGATGATGGAAATACCGTCTTTGCGAGCCTGCTTTAGCATTTCAAAAAGCGCCGTGAACCCTGAGGCATCTTGCACCGAGTTGTTAGTTCCCGACCATTCTTCGTAGAGCACTTTCGTTTTTTCCCAGGCATCCGTTCCAGCGGAACCAGAGTATTGGGCCCAGAAAGGGCCTACGATCGCAGCGAACGCTAGCCATCCCTTCCAGCGCATGATCAGTTGAAAGGTGTCATTCGGTCCCGCCAACCCTCGTAGCATTTCCACGCTGGCAGCTTCGCCGGTAAATCGCTCCATGAATACGGCTGCCAAGGCGGCGGTGCCGGCGCTCTCTTTGCTGCCGAATGCCATAGTTATTTGCATTTCATTCGCCATGTCGCGCCCCTCCCGAGAGACTCACCTGCATTCGCAACGGCGCGCAGCAATAGAACCTCTAAATTAGGCAGCAGCGCTCCTGCAATGGCTGTTCTTTAGTTCGCCGTCGATGTTCGACGCGATGACGCCAAAAGCCCTTGCCAGGACCATCTTCGTGCAGCGAACCCCTTCAACGGAGATCGCCATGCCTCAAAAGACTCTCGCCGACACCTTGGCCGCCCGTAAAACCGTCTACGTCAATTGCGGGCATCCAATGTGCGGTAAGTCGACAAAGCTCGATATCGCAGCGCTGATCGACAGGCTTGGCCCTGATCACGGTTCGATGCACGCCGACCTGGTCAGGCTCTTCGGCTGCTCGAAATGCAAGGCCGCCGGGCGGGACCGCCGACCGGTATTCTTCACATACATTCCCGACTACGAAGGCCAGCAGCGGGAGCTGGAAACCGACTTTCGAGAGGCGTGAGGATCATCTTTGATGAGAGTTGGCCGGCGCCCGTTGCCCGCGTCATCCAATCGGTGGATGGGGCTTATCATGGGCCGGCAAACTTTCACACGGGTTTGCGGCCAATTTGGCGGACCGCCAATCTCTTAGCCACAGGGACCTTGCCAGTATCTCATCGCGATCGTCATCAGCGGCGGCTCTGCCACACTTCGCAATCACATAGTCGGCTCTGTTCGTTCGATAGTCTTCTTTTTGAGCAGACAACATCGTTCCTCCCGGTTCGAGGCCTCCCTCCCTTTTTTGGCTGATGGAAACACTAGCTGCCGATGGATCGAGTGAGTCTACCAATTGGGGATTGAACATGGATTTTAACGCAGCTTTACGGACCTGTAATGCGGTCGCTTTCAGGTATGGTCAAGCCGCCTCGCAGGGTGGAAACTAGCTGTATTAGGTCTCGTTTTTCATCCTGCAGCTTAGGAAGGCTTTTTAGGAAGAAACTTTCCGAAGTCCCATATCGGCCATAGTCTTGCTCTTTAGAAAGGATGATCCATTCGACAGTTTCGAGGGCAGCCAACGCGTATCCGAGTCGACTATTGAGTCTTGGAAGAACTGAGAAGTCGCAACTCCTTGCCCTAGTCCACCTGCTTCCAACTAGCTCGTAAACCCTGCCATCGCCATTTTCCTGAAGAGCAGCGTTATTATCTAACAAACCTTCTTTCTGATGTTGCCGGCGCATCGGCTGGGCCAGAATCTTGGCAGGAGGGATGCGACAAAAACGAGTTCCAAAGCCCGGGGCGAAAATTCCCGTACCGGGAATGTACGTGGCCGAACCGTTCTGCATCAAGCCGCTCCCGAGCCCGAAAGCTGCTGACAGCAAATAGTTATTGCTGGCATACACAATAACCAAGTCTTTCACTCGGAGCGTGATTGCTGTCGGCGTTGTCAAAAATCCATCATTAAGACATTCCCACAGATCAAGTGGAGGCGTCCCTTCCGAGATCCTATAAATTATCGCTATGCGATCAAAGGCTCCCACGCGTTTGTTGGGGAACGATATATCGTCGTAGCCGAGTCGAAGACTGTGACCACGCAACGCAATCGCCATATGTGCAGAAGCGGATTTTATCTTGTCCAGCCAGTCGAAGGCCGCATCAAGCTGGGTCCACGTCAGTCTCCCGCCTTCAACCATGGCTTTGACAGCCGTGATCGACGGGTCTTCGAGTTTCCGTGCAAACAACCTGTTGCATTCCTTATGGGAACTTAAGGAAAGCTGACGCCAAGTCGGCTGAATTGTCTCAGACACTCGGAAGGCGGAAGCTTTCCTATCGCCTATATCGCCAGCATATTTGTGGAGCCATTGCGGAAGTGGATGCTCTAACGTCGACTCTTCCCCAACGATGACCCCACCGCAAAGGACACAAGTCGAAATAAACGTGTTTTGGATGCCGATGCTGTCAGCAATCTGGAGCCGACCGCCAGCCCGGAAACGGCGGGGTATAAATTGCAGATTCTCACCCGCTGGCCGAGCGACCAATCGAAATCTTCGCCGGTCGATTGGAGCGCGGCTCTTGGGTCCGGCAGGCTGGCAATCGTCAACGATCCTCTTGATGAGGCAAAGACTGGAGCGTCGATTACCATTCCGTGATCAGCGCTACGGCGATCGCCCCCGATAGGGATCGGATGATGATCAGCGAAGGGTGAGGTAGTGTCTCGATTTGAAATTATCGAAACATCAAGCTGCCCGGCCTTTTATTAAGACCGTCCGCCACCACAAAGCCGCCGCGCTGCCGACCGCTCGCTTCTGTGTATCGATGTTGCAATTTTCGGCATTGATCAGCGAACATTGCCTTCAGATCCTGATAGCGAGGGCGAACGTGCAGGTTTGTGAGATGTCCAGCGCATACGTGTGCACAGCGATCGGCGTCATAATTGCAGAGCAAATGGCATCTATCATCTGCAAACCAACGTGATTATCGCTGTGAGAGAAAGCGGGTAGCCCCCAATTCGGAGGAAAAGATGCGACTATTTTTGGTGTTGATTTTGATGGCGCTGAGCGGCTGCGTATCCAATGTTTCCCCGGATAGTGATGGTATACCACGCCGCGAGTCCTGGGCTGGAAACCATTAGCCCGCTTAATTCACGCCGATAGCGGCCGTGCCGGTTGTTGGTCCAACGGTTGTGGGGAGCGCGTTTCGGGGCTCCCCGACGGCGAAATCTGCGCCAGTGGCTTGCTCGCCAGAGGCTGGTGTCAGTTCTTATGTGCCCGTGGAGACATCCATGGATGTCCAGAGACACTTAGGCGTGCCCTTCCCACCTTGGTATGGTGCCGTTGGATATGCCATGGCCGTGACGGCGCAAGCGGCCCATTTGGGCGCGGTTCCAGCATTTAGTTGGTTTTGAACCAACAATTCCGATGCGATGAAACCGCTATGTAATTGGAATATATCGTTGAATTGGCGTGGGATTGGCGGAGAGGGAGGGATTCGAACCCCCGATGCCCTTGCGAGCATGCCGCATTTCGAGTGCGGTGCATTCGACCACTCTGCCACCTCTCCGCGGTCATGGTCCGCCGTTGCCGGCGCGGCGCACTAGATAACGGCTGGGCGGGCAGGTTACAAGGCCCTATCTGCCTGATTTCCGGCTTCTGCGAACCGCTGCGGGATCGCTATGGCGCGAACCGTTCGGGGCAAGATGTTTCACGGGTGTCCTCGTCACCTTGCCGGCAGCAATATCGTGGCGACCGATGATGGTTTGCCGGGCGCGTCAGAGATACAGCCGTTTGCCTTGACTTCAGCCCAACCTTCGGTTAGGGACAGCGCGCAATCGGCGTGGAGGGTTCTTCCGCGCCGCTTGTTTTTTGAACCCGCAGACTGACAAAAAGACGGCCGAACCGCCTGAAGCGGTTCATCAAGGCCGACCGAACAGCGAAAGGCAAAAAATGTTCGCAGTCATCAAAACGGGCGGCAAGCAGTATCGCGTTGCCGCCAACGATCTCCTGAAGATCGAGAAACTCGAAGCCCAGGTCGGTGATATCGTCGAGATCGGCAATGTACTGGCGCATGGCGAAGGCGAGAACGTCACGTTCGGCGCGCCGTTCGTCGACGGCGCCATGGTCACCGCTGAAGTCGTCGAGCAGGGCAAGAACCGCACGGTCATCGCTTTCAAGAAGCGCCGCCGGCAGAATTCGCGCCGCAAGATCGGCCACCGCCAGCTTTTGACCACCGTCCGGATCGCCGAGATCCTGCTGGGTGGCGCCAAGCCGGCGAAGAAGGCCGCCGCCAAGCCGGAAGCCAAGGCAGAGGCTGCCGTCGAGGCGAAGGCCGAGGCCGCGCCGAAGGAGGCCAAGGCCAAGAAGGAAGCCAAGGCAGAGGCTGCTCCGAAGGAAGAAGCCAAGGCCGAGACCGCCGCCGCTGCGCCGCTGTTCAAGGCGCCGAAGGGTGAGCCGGACGACCTGACCGTGATCAAGGGCATCGGCCCGGTCGCGGCCAAGGACCTCGCCGAGCAGGGCATCATCACCTTTGCGCAGCTCGCCAAGCTGACCGACAAGGATGTGGCCAAGATCGACGAGCACATGCCGTTCAGCGCCGACCAGATCAAGGACTGGCGCGAGCAGGCCAAGGAGCTGGCGAAGAAGTAAGGCGAACCGGCGAAACGATCACCGGATCGGACTTGAAACGGAACGCGAACGCGTTCATAAGACCATTCAAGCGCCCCCAGGGCGCATCGGAGTTAGTTAGATGGCACACAAGAAAGCTGGCGGTTCGTCGCGCAATGGTCGCGACTCGCATTCCAAGCGTCTCGGCGTGAAGAAGTTCGGCGGCGAAGCCGTGATTCCGGGCAACATCATCGTTCGTCAACGCGGCACCTCGTGGCATCCCGGCGTCAATGTCGGCATGGGCACGGACCACACCCTGTTTGCGCTGGAAGCTGGCGCAGTCACCTTCAACAAGAAAGCCAACGGCCGAACCTACGTATCGGTGAACCCGATTTCCAAAGCAGCGGAGTAGCCGGTTCCGCACCACAACACCGGCGCCCATCTCGGGAACCGGTGTCTGGCCAGGCCAGGAAAAGGATCAGGGGAGATGGGTTTCCATCTCCCTTTTTTCTTGCGCCTGGAGGACTTTGACATGGTTGCCGAAGCGGACGACACGGACGACGAAAGTTACGCGATAGATTGCCCGGTCCTGGCCACCGAGCGGCTGGTCATGCGGCGCCCGCGTGACAGCGATATCGGGCAATTGGTGGCGCTCGCCGACAACCGCCATATCGCTGAAATGCTGGCCCGCATGCCGCACCCCTATGGCGAGGCCGAGGCCCGCGCCTTCCTCGCCATGACGGCATCGCGCCGCGCCGGCATCGTCTATGCGCTGACGCTGGCGGGAACCGACACTTTCGTCGGTTGCGCCGGCCTCAACACCACCGATCGCGGGCTGGAGCTCGGCTACTGGATCGGCGAACCCCACTGGAAGCGCGGCTATGCGACCGAGGCCGCGCACGCGCTGGTCGACCTCGCCTTCCAGAGAACCACGGTTCAGGTGCTGCAAGCCTCGACGCGGGTCATCAATCCGGCCTCACGCCGGGTCATCCACAAATGCGGGTTCCAGTATGCCGGCCAGGGCATGCTGAACTCGATCGTCGCCGGCCAGGTGCCGGTCGAGCGCTATCGGCTCGACCGCAAGACCTGGACCAGCCTCAGGAACTGGGTGCACTTCTGAGGCGTGTCGATATTTAGGTCAGGCCGGCCTGCGAATGATGGCTTCCTGCGCTTCCGGCGCTCACGTACTTAGGTACGCTCCGCGCCGGTTCTCGGAAGCCACCACTCTCGGCTCGGCCTGACCTGGACCTCGACACACCTCGGCGCAAAAGGTTGGGACCAGGCTCGAGGTCAAGCCGTCTCGAGCCAGACCGGCAGATGGTCCGAGCCGACCGCCTGGCGGTCGACCCACAGGCGCTTCAGCGCTCCGGCGAGCGAGGCTGAGGTGAAGACATAGTCGATACGTTTGTGGCGGCTCGCATCGTCGGGCCGTTTGGGGTCGACCCAGGTGACGAGATCGGGCGTGTCGAGGCGCTGGGCAGCGTCTACGGCGAGATCGGCTGTCAGCGGCATGCCGAACTCATGATCCGGGCGGCCAACCAGTTCGACATATTCGGGCGATCCGGGCAGCATGTTGAAGTCGCCCATGACGATGAAGGCTTCCGGGTAGGGCAGGTCGGGCAGGCCGATCTCGGGAATGCCTGACAGTCCGCCGCCCTCGAGCGCATAGTTCAGCAGGCGCTGGCGCAGGAAGCGGATCTGGCTCTGGCGTTCGACCGGGCTGCGATGGTCGAGATGGGTAGAATAGAAGCGGATGAAGCCGAGCGGCGTCTCGATCAGCGCCTCCAGCGCGCCGCGCTGGAAGTTCATCGCTTCCAGGCTGCGGCTGCGCGGCAACAGGAGATTGCGCGACAGATGAATGGGCGTTTTCGACAGCACCATGTTGCCGAGCTGGAACGTCGTGGTGATGGCGCGGCCGGCTTCCAGGTGCGAGCCGACATTGACCTCGAAATTGCTGCCATAGGCGGCAAAGTAGTCGGGAAGCGCGTCGCCGAGCTCAGCCACCATGTCGTGGTTGCCGTTCCTTGGGTTGTTGCGGGTAACCTCCTGCAGCGCGATCACGTCGGCGCCGCGCACGGCCTCGGCAATGCGGCCGACATCGTAGCGGCCGTCGAGCCCGATGCCGTACTGGATGTTGTAGGTCACAAGCTTCATGCCAGCATTTCCCCAGCCCGGCGTTCTGCCCCCGAAAGCCGAAATCGATCTTCGCCGGGGTCAGGCGCAAGCTCACAGTGCTACCGCGTCCCGCGCCTCAGCAAAAGCCGGCGTCGGCGCAATCCTTCGCAAAACGGCCTCGCCCTTCGCCTCGCCTTGGTTTAGAGCAATCGCGCAAGCCCACTAGCAGAAACCCGAAAATCCGATGAAATTTCTCGATCAGGCCAAGGTTTACATCCGCTCCGGCGACGGCGGCGCCGGTTCGGTGTCGTTCCGGCGCGAAAAATTCATCGAGTTTGGCGGGCCGGATGGCGGCGACGGCGGCCGCGGCGGCGATGTCTGGCTGGAGGCGGTCAACGGGCTGAACACGCTGATCGACTATCGCTACCAGCAGCATTTCAAGGCCAAGACCGGCACGCATGGCATGGGCCGCAACATGACCGGCGCCAAGGGTGCCGACGTGACGCTGAAGGTGCCGGCCGGAACCCAGGTCTTCGAGGAAGACAACGAGACGCTGATCTGCGACCTCACCGTGGTCGGCCAGCGCTTCCTGTTGGCCAAGGGCGGCAATGGCGGCTTCGGCAACCAGCATTTCAAGACCTCGACCAACCAGGCGCCGCGCCGCGCCAATCCCGGCCTGCCGGGCGAGGAGATGAACATCTGGCTCAGGCTGAAGCTGATCGCTGACGCCGGCCTGGTCGGGCTGCCCAATGCCGGCAAGTCGACATTTCTCGCGGCGGTCACGGCCGCCAAGCCGAAGATCGCCGACTATCCCTTCACCACGCTGCATCCCGGCCTCGGCGTCGCCCGCATTGACGGCCGCGAATTCGTCATCGCCGACATTCCCGGCCTGATCGAAGGCGCGCATGAAGGCGTCGGTATCGGCGATCGCTTTTTGGGCCATGTCGAGCGCACGCGGGTGCTGCTGCATCTGGTCTCGGCGCAGGAGGAAAATCCCGGCAAGGCCTACAAGACCGTGCGCGCCGAACTCGACGCCTATGGCAATGGCTTGATCGAGAAGGTCGAGATCGTGGCGCTGTCGCAGGTCGACATCCTCGATGCCGATGAGCGCAAGAAGAAGGCGGCTTCACTGAAACGCGCCGCCGGCCGCGCGCCGATGCTTTTGTCGGCCGTCACTGGCGAGGGCGTCGAAGCGGTGCAACGAGCGCTGATGGCCGTTGTGGCCGAGGCGCGCGACAAGGTCGCCGCGCCGGTCGACACGCGCTGGCAATGACCATGCAGTCGCTGAAGAAATATCGGCGCATCACCGTCAAGATCGGGTCGGCGCTGCTCGTCGACCGCGCCAGCGGCCTGAAGCGCGACTGGCTGGATTCGCTGGCCGACGACATCGCGGTGCTGGCCAATGGCGGTGCCGAGGTGATGGTCGTGTCGTCCGGCGCCATCGCGCTTGGCCGCACCATTCTCGGCCTCGGAAAAAGGGCGCTGAAGCTCGAAGAGAGCCAGGCAGCGGCCGCCGTCGGCCAGATTGCGCTGGCCGGCGCCTGGTCTGACGCGCTCGGCAAGGGCGGCCTGAAATCGGGCCAGATCCTGCTGACGCTGGGCGACACCGAAGAGCGCCGCCGCTACCTCAACGCGCGGGCGACGATCTCGACGCTTCTGAAGATGAAGGCGGTGCCGGTCATCAACGAGAACGACACGGTGGCGACCTCCGAGATCCGCTATGGCGACAACGACCGGCTGGCCGCGCGCGTCGCCACCATGATGGGCGCCGATCTTTTGGTCTTGCTCTCCGACATTGACGGGCTCTACACCGCGCCGCCGGCGCGCGACCCGCAAGCAAAATTCATTCCGGTGGTCGATCGCATCACGCCCGATATCGAAGCCATGGCGGGAGCCGCTGCATCCGAGCTGTCGCGCGGCGGCATGCGGACAAAACTCGACGCCGGCAAGATCGCCACCGCCGCCGGCACCGCCATGGTCATCACTGCCGGTACGCGGCTGTCGCCGCTGATGGCTATCGAACGCGGCGAGCGGGCCACCTTCTTCCGACCGAGCGCCAATCCGGTCAAGGGTTACAAAACCTGGATCGCCGGCCAGCTCGAACCAGCGGGACGGCTGACCGTCGATGCCGGCGCCATCGGTGCGCTCTTGTCGGGCAAGTCGCTGCTGCCGGCCGGCGTCAAGCTGGTCAGCGGCAATTTCTCGCGCGGCGACACGGTGGCGATCCTGTCGCCGGAGGGCCGCGAGATCGCGCGCGGGCTGGTTGCCTATGATGCCGCCGATGCCGTAAGGATCGCAGGCCTGAAGACGACCGAGATCGAAACCGTGCTCGGCTACGAGGCGCGTTCGGCGATGATCCACCGCGACGACCTTGTGGTGAGCCATTCTAGCGACCAAGTATTGGCCGGTGACCAAGTATCCAGCGGAGGATGAGCCATGCTGAAGCTGCATGAAAAATCCGGGGATGACACTGTTGCGCTGATGGCCGATATCGGCCGTCGCGCCCGTGCCGCCGCCCGACCGCTGGCCATTGCCACTACCGCGTCCAAGAATGCCGCTCTCGTCGCCATGGCCGACGCGATCCTGCGCCGCGAGCAGGACATACTCGACGCCAACGCCATCGACATCTCGAACGGCCACGAGTCCGGGCTTTCCGCTTCCTTCATGGACCGGCTGAAGCTCGATCCGGCGCGCATCCGCACTATCGCCGAGGGCATCCGCGAAATCGCCGAATTGCGTGATCCGGTCGGCGATGTCATCGCGGAATGGGACCGGCCGAACGGCCTGCATATCGAACGGGTGCGGACACCGCTCGGCGTCGTCGGCGTCATCTATGAGAGCCGTCCGAATGTGACGGCCGATGCCGGCGCGCTCTGCGTCAAGGCCGGCAATCCGGTCGTGCTGCGCGGTGGTTCGGATTCGCTGAATTCGTCGGCCGCCATCCATGCCTGCCTGGTTGAAGGGCTGAAGGCGGGCAAATTGCCCGAGGATGCCATCCAGCTGGTACCGACCACCGATCGCGCCGCCGTCGGCGAGATGTTGAAGGGTCTTTCCGGCAATCTCGACGTCATCATTCCGCGCGGCGGCAAAAGCCTGGTCGGGCGGGTGCAGAGCGAGGCCCGGGTGCCGGTCTTCGCGCACCTCGAGGGCATCTGCCATCTCTACATCGACCGCTCGGCCGACCTCGACATGGCGGTCAGGATCGCGGTCAATGCCAAGATGCGGCGCACCGGCGTCTGCGGCGCCGCCGAGACGCTGCTGGTCGACCGTGCCGTCGCTTCCACCCATCTGGTGCCGATCCTCGACGCGTTGCGCGGGGCGGGCTGCGAGATCCATGCCGACGCCGAGGTTATGAAGCTGTTCTTCGACGCCAAGCCGGCGACCGAAGCCGACTGGGTGACCGAATATCTCGATGCCATCCTGGCGGTAAAACTGGTCGACGGCATCGCCGGCGCGATCGAGCATATCGAGACGTTTTCCTCGCATCACACCGAAGCAATCCTCGCCGAGGATGCGCAGGTGGTGGAACGCTTCTTCAACGAGATCGATTCGGCGATCCTCCTGCACAACGCCTCGACCCAGTTCGCCGATGGCGGCGAGTTCGGCATGGGTGCCGAGATCGGCATCGCCACCGGCAAGATGCACGCGCGCGGCCCGGTCGGCGTCGAGCAGCTGACCTCGTTCAAATACCGCGTGCGCGGGTCTGGCCAGATACGGCCTTGAGCGATATTTCCAAGTCTTGGCCAGGCGTCGGACATTCGCATCTCAAGATGCCGCATGCCGGCAGGGGCGTGGCGGTCGGCCTGTTCGGCGGCTCGTTCAACCCGCCGCATGCCGGCCATGCGCTGGTCGCCGAGATCGCACTGAGACGGCTGGCGCTCGACCAGCTGTGGTGGATGGTGACCCCCGGCAATCCCCTGAAGAGCGCGCGCGAGCTGGCGCCGCTCAACGAGCGCCTGCAACAGTCCGAACAGATCGCCAAGAACCCGAAGATCAAGGTCACCGCCTTCGAGGCCGCGCATCATGTGCGCTTCACCGCCGATACGCTAGCACTGGTCAAGGCGCGCAATCCCGGCGTCGACTTCGTCTGGATCATGGGCGCCGATAGCTTGCGCGACTTCCACCGCTGGCAGCGCTGGCGCCAGATCGTCATGACCTTCCCGATCGCCGTCATCGACCGGCCAGGTGCCACGCTCTCCTTCCTGTCGTCGGTCGTAGCCAAGACCTTCGACTATGCCCGCGTCGACGAGGGTGACGCGCCACGTCTCGCCCGCATGAAGGCACCGGCCTGGACCTTCATCCACGGTCCGCGCTCGTCGCTGTCGTCGAGCGCCATTCGCAAGGCTGCGAAAGACTGAGCCAGGCCGCCCGGCCATGTCGCATTTGCGGCTGCGTTTGTCCGTTTGGTAGGCGATCCTGACCGGACATGGCGATTTCAAAGAAAAATCAATTCGAACCCGGTCCGGAAGATGGCAACGCGCCGGCGCCGCTGATCGCCATTACCAGCGTCGTGCTGTCGATGGCACTGATCGCGGTCGGCAATGGGTTGATGTTCGCCTATATCCCGGTTCGCCTCGGCGCCGGCGGCTTCGATCCGACCTGGGCCGGGCTGATCATCACCGGGCTTTCGGCCGGCGGCCTCGCCGGCTGCATCCTGACCGGGCCGCTGGTGCGAAGGGTGGGACATGCCCGCGCCTTCATGGTGCTGTCGGCGCTGATCGCGCTTTCCAACGCGGCGATCGGTGCCGGGCCGCTTCCGCTGCTGTGGATCGCCGCCCGCGCGCTTTACGGTTTTTCCATCGTCGGCCTGTTCATCGTCGCGCAGAGCTGGCTGAACGATGCCGTCGCCAACAGCATTCGAGGTCGCGTGATGGCGGTGTTCTACGTCGCCTATGTCGCCGGGCTTGGCGTCGGCTATGCCACGCTGGCGGCGGTCGATATCCAGACCGCGGCCGCGCCGCTGATCGGCATCGCCTTCACCGCGCTGTCGATCCTGCCGGTCGGCATGACGCGGCTTGCCCAGCCGCCGCCGCCACAGGCCGCGTCGGTGGCGCTCGCCCGTGCCTGGCGGATCTCGCCGGTCGGCGTCGCCGGCATGCTGGCCGTCGGCGGCCTGTCGATGGCGATCGCGGGCTTTGCGCCGATCCATGCCACGGCCAAGGGCTACAGCCAGGCCGACGTGGCCTTGCTCCTGGCAGCAATGCCGGTCGGCACGCTGATCCTGCAAATACCGCTCGGCTGGATCTCAGACCGCACCGACCGGCGCTATGTGCTGATCGCCGCTGCCGCGCTCGCTGTGGCGGCGGGCATGCTTGCCATCGGCTTCGATGGCGGCGCGCTGGCGGCGCTGGTGGTGATCTACATCGTGTGGGACGGCGCTTCGGAATCGATCTATTCGCTGGCCAGCGCGCATGCCGCCGATCGCGCCAGCAAGAACGACATGGTGGCGTTGTCGAGTTCGCTTTTGTTTGCCTGGTCGCTGTCGGGCTTTCTCGTGCCGGGCATCGTGACCGGGCTTTCCGCCTTCTATGGGACACATGCCTTCATCTATGTGGCAATCGTCATTGCGTCGGTCTTCTGCCTGTTCGTGCTGTGGCGGGTGGTGACGACGCAGCCGGTGCCGACGACCGAAACCGGCAGCTTCGCGCCGATGAGCGCGCAGGCGCCGTTGCCGGTGGAGCTTGCCTTCGCGCCGGATCAGCAGCGCGACAGCTGAAGGGGCCTCGCTATTGCCGGGTGCTGGAGGGTTCCGGCCGCTGCGCGTCCGGCGGCGGCGCGGGAACCGAAAGCCCTTCGGCATCGAAGGCCTGCTTGATGCGCTTGGTGAGATCGATCTGGGTGGCGAAGAAATCCGCCGCCGATGTCCAATAGCGCAGGGCAACGGCGACGCCGGTGTCGCCGACGGTCGAGACGAAGGCGATCGGCGCCGGCTCTCGCCTGACACGCCGCTCGGCGGCCGCGACACCGAGCATCGTCTTTTGCGCGAAATCGATGTCGTTCCAGGAGCCGATGGTCAGCGTGATGTCGCCGCGGCGGACGCCGTTGCGGGTAAAGTTGCGGACAGGCTGGTTCCAGAGGGTCGAATTGGGCGCAAGCACGTAGACGCCGTCGACCGTCCGCAGCCTGGTGGCGAACAGGCCGACTTCCTCGACGGTTCCGGAAATGGGGCCGACCTCGACAAACTCGCCGATTCGGAACGGCCTGAGCGCCAGCAGCATGATGCCGGCGGCGATGTTCTGCAGCGTGCCTTGCAGCGCCAGGCCGATGGCGAGGCCGATGGCGCCGACGGCCGCGATGATCGACGCCGTCTGCACGCCAAACTGGCCGAGCACCATGATGACGACGAGGATCAGGATGGCGTAGCGGACGATTTTCGAGAAGAAATGGCGCAGCGTCGCGTCGAAGCCGTGGATGTGTTTCAGGCCGGCGAAGATCGAGCGCTCCGCGAGGCCGGCCACGATATAGCCGACGACGAGCAGGATGACGGCGCCGATGGCCGAGAAGGAATAGGAGACGATCAGGGTGCTGAGTTGGGCAAGGCCCGCCTGCACAGTGAGGAGTGTGTTCTGGGGGTCGATAGGCATGTTGGGAAATCCGGTTGGGAGGGCGAGCCGATAACCCGCACATGTCGCCAAAAGTTCCGATTTTTATCGGTGCGTGGAACCAGTCGAAGGGAACCGCGTTGGCGACGGCAGCGACCCCCGTCTTGAAACTGCAACGGAACTCTGCCTATGTAAGTGGTGTCACCTGATTTGGCGGGTGATTTGGTTGTTCTTGCTGCGAAAGGAAATACACTGAGAACAGCACTGCGGAAGAAGGCCGACATCGTGCCTTCGCCGGCCGGGATCAGCGTAAACGACGCCGTGTCCCGCGCCATCAAGACAGTCCTTGCCAGTCTGGAAGACTCCAAGGCCGAAAACATCGTCTCAATCGACATTCAGGGGAAATCGAGCCTCGGCGACTATATGGTCGTCGCATCGGGCCGATCGCACCGTCATGTCTCGGCTGTCGCCGATCACCTGCTCAAGGCGCTCAAGGATGCCGGTCTCGGCATGGCGCGCGTCGAGGGGCTGGCCGGTGCCGACTGGGTCCTGATCGATTCGGGCGACATCATCGTCCATGTCTTCCGTCCCGAAGTCCGCGAATTCTACAATCTCGAAAAGATGTGGCAGGCGCCGGACCTCGAGGAAGAGACGCTCCACTGAGCCGCATCTGTTTCGATGCATGCCGCTGTGCATGCATCGACGGCTCTTCGAGGCAGGGATGAAGATTACGGTTCATGCCGTGGGCCGGATGAAAGCCGGCCCCGAGAAGCTGCTCGCCGACCGTTATTTCGAGCGCTTCGCCAAGAGCGGCCCTCCGGTCGGGCTCGAGTTCTCAGGCGTTGTCGAGATTGCCGAAGGCCGCGCCCAGACCGCCAATGAGCGGCGGCGCGAAGAAGGCCAGAGACTGCAGACACAGCTGCAGCAAGGCACCGCGCTGATCCTGCTCGACGAACGCGGCAAAAGTCTTTCCTCCGAGGATTTCGCCGGCCGCATCGGGCTGCTGCGCGACGGCGGCCGCAAGGCGCTGGTCATCGCCATCGGTGGCGCCGATGGCCACGACCAGTCGCTGCGCGACCAGGCCGATCTGGTGGTGTCGTTCGGCGCGCTGACCTGGCCGCACCAACTGGTGCGGGTGATGTTGGGCGAACAGCTCTACCGGATCGCCACCATCCTTTCGGGGCATCCATATCATCGCTCATAGACCAGGCCGAATCCTGTGCATCGGCGCCCTCCGCCCGGATTTCCGCCCCAATGCGGCGGCAGATTGTGCGCCATTGGCAAACCTATCGAACATGGTTGATTGTTCGTTAACGAAGCCACGCGTAGAGTCGGGCTTCAATGTCTGAAATTGGACGAACCAGAGCGAGCATTCTGCGCGGCTGCGGTATTGCGGCGGCGACGTTCGTGCTGTCGCTCGGTGCCGCCAGGGCCGAGAACACGCTCGACCTGGCGCCCGATCCGGACAAGAGCCGCGCCGAGTACGAACAGGTCTCGAAGGAGATCACGCTGTCTTCCGAGCGGCTGGCCAGGCTCGCGGCCGACATAGCGGCGGTCAAGAAGGATCATGCCTCGATCACCGCGGCGCTGATCCAGTCGGCGATGACCGAGCAGAAGCTCGGCCAGGACATCGAGGACATCGGCGCCAAGCTGGAAGGGCTGAAGGGCGAGGAGCAGAAAGTCCGCGCCTCGCTCAACGCGCGGCGCGACGTGCTGGCCGAAGTGCTGGGCGCGCTGCAGCGCATGGGGCTCAATCCGCCGCCGGCAATCCTGGTCAAGCCGGAGGACGCGCTGTCGTCGGTGCGCAGCGCCATCCTCTTGGGCGCCGTGGTGCCGGAACTGCGCCAGCAGACCGACATATTGCTGGCCGACCTCAAGGAACAGACGCGGGTGACGGCCTCGATCGAGGCCGAACGAGCCAGGCTGACGGCTGCAGTCGGCGAGCAGACGGCGGAAAAGAAACGGCTCACCATGCTGCTCGAAGCCAAGCAGAAGCTGGAAGCTGACACGCAAACGGCGTTGGCGGCCGAAAAGCAGCGCTCCGAGGCACTGGCGGCCAAGGCCGGTAGCCTGAAGGAGCTGATCGCCTCGCTCGAGGCCGACAAGGCGCGCAAGGCGGCGGACCAGGCCAAGGCAGGCGAGCAGAAATCGGCTGACGGCGACACGGCTCCGGTTCAAGGCGTTCCCGCACAAGAAGGGGCTCCGGCGCAGACGGAACTGGCTGCGCTGCCAGTGCCGGAAGGCAATCGGCTGACCGCTTCGGCGCCGTTTTCGGCGCTGCAGGGGCAGATCGCGCTGCCGGTCATCGGCAGGATAAAACAGCGTTTCGGCACCGATGACGGTAACGGCGCGGTGATGCTTGGTGACATGGTTGCGACACAATCGGGCGCCATCGTCACCGCACCGGCGGATGGAAATGTGCTTTATGCGGGGCCTTTTCGCTCCTATGGTCAACTCTTGATCCTGAACGCAGGCGACGGCTATCATGTCGTTCTGGCGGGGATGAGCAGAATCAGCGTCGCGACTGGCCAGCCGGTGCTCGCAGGAGAGCCGGTCGGCGCGATGGGAGAGGCCCGGGTTGCGAGCACCTCGGCCTCGAAGAATGGAAATGCCACGCCGGAACTCTATGTCGAGTTCCGCAAGGATGGAAAACCCGTCGATCCAGCCCCATGGTGGGCGGACCGTTTTTCTGGAAGGACGTGAAATGATGCGGAAACTGTCGCTTCTGTTTGCCGGTGCGCTGATGGGCGCATCAGCGATGAGCCTGGTCTACGGCGCACCCGGCTCAACGGCGAACGCTGCGGGCTCCGAGACCTACAAGCAGCTGGCGATCTTCGGCGACATCTTCGAGCGCGTCCGGGCACAGTATGTGACGCCGCCGGATGACAAGTCGCTGGTCGAAAACGCCATCAACGGCATGCTGACCTCGCTTGATCCGCACTCCTCCTACATGAATGCGGAGCAGGCGCAGGACATGCGCGTGCAGACCAAGGGCGAATTCGGTGGCCTCGGCATTGAAGTCACCATGGAAAACGACCTGGTCAAGGTGATCACCCCGATCGACGACACGCCAGCCGCAAAGGCAGGCGTGCTTGCCGGCGACTACATCGCCAAGATCGACGGCGATGAGGTGCGCGGCCTGACCCTCAACGACGCGGTCGAGAAGATGCGCGGGCCGGTCAACACGCCGATCAAGCTCACCATCCTGCGCCAAGGCGCCGACAAGCCGATCGAGCTGACCGTCGTGCGCGACATCATCAAGGTCAAGGCGGTCAAGTTCCGGGTCGAGAACGACATCGGTTACATGAAGATCACGTCGTTCACCGAAAAGACCTATGACGACCTCGAGAACGCCATCGACAGCATCAAGAAGCAGGTGCCGAACGACAAGCTCAAGGGCTACGTGCTCGATCTGCGCCTCAATCCGGGCGGCCTGCTCGACCAGGCGGTGAGCGTGTCCGACGCCTTCCTCGACCGTGGCGAGATCGTCTCGACGCGCGGCCGCGATCCGAAGGACGTCACCCGCTTTGACGCCCGTCCGGGCGACGACATCAAGGGCAAGCCGCTGATCGTGCTGGTCAATGGCGGTTCGGCGAGCGCCTCGGAAATCGTCGCTGGCGCGCTGCAGGACCTGCGCCGCGCCACGGTGGTCGGCACCCAGTCCTTCGGCAAGGGCTCGGTGCAGACCATCATCCCGCTCGGCGAGAACGGCGCGCTGCGCCTGACGACGGCGCTCTATTACACGCCGTCCGGCAAGTCGATCCAGGGCAAGGGTATCACGCCCGACATCAAGGTCGAGCAGCCGCTGCCACCGGATCTGCAAGGCAGGGACCTGACGCGCGGCGAATCGGACCTCAAGGGCCATATCAAGGGTGCCGACGAGGGTTCGACCGGCTCCGGGTCGGCCGCCTATGTGCCGCCGGATCCGAAGGACGACCTGCAGCTGATCTATGCCGAAGAGCTGCTGCGTGGCCAGAAGACCGATCCGGCGTTCCCGCCGAATCCGGACAAGGCCGTGCTGAACCAGTAAGGACCGAGTGGTCAGAGCAAGGCTCTGGCAGCCCGATCAAAGCAATGCGATGCTGCCGGAGCCGCGAGGCTCCGGCAGTTTGATTCGGGGGGCGCGGTTGGCTCGCCAAGCGTCTGGGTTAACGTGCCGGCGATTGCGAATTTTGCGCAGCATGTCTCGAAAAAAGTGACTTTCACTTAAGGGTCGTGCTTCCGGGGACACAACTTGGCTGACATCGGCAAGGACATCGAACGCCCGCTCGGACAGACGATCCGGCCGCCGCGCACTGCGTCGCGCGGGTTCAGCGCCGGCGCGGTCGGGGCCACGCTCGCCGTGCTGGCCGTTGTCGGTATCTCCGGCGCGATCGCGCTGCGCGAAAAGCCGTTCCGCAAGCCGGAAGAGGTCGCGGTTTCGACGCCGAAGGTGACGGCCGCGCCGGCGCCGGCCGCAGCGCCGGTTGCCGAGGCGACACCGAAAACGGAAGCCCCGCCCAAGACTGGCGGGCCGCAGATCATCCATGTGCAGACGGAAGAAGGCGACGGTCCGCCGAAGGCAGCGATCGTCATTCGCGACCCCTCGACGGTCGGCCAGAACCTGAAGATCGCGCATATTCCCGACAGGGCGCTGATCGAGACCAGCGAAACCGGGCCGCTGCCGATGCGCGCCGCCGACGGCAGGCGTCCGTTCGACGTCTATGCGCGGCCGTGGTCGGGTTCGCGCGGTGCCCGCGTGGCGATCGTCATCGGCGGGCTCTCCGTGTCGCAGACCGGTACGCAGGCTGCCATCGCCAAGCTGCCGGCCGAGGTGACGCTGGCCTTTGCGCCGCAAGGCAACAGCATTGGCCGCTGGATGCAGGCAGCCAGACAGAGCGGGCACGAGATCGTCATGCAGGTACCGCTCGAACCGTTCGACTATCCCAACGTCAATCCCGGCCGCAACACGCTGACGGTGGCGGCGAGCCCGGACGAGAATTTGAAGAGCCTGCACTGGGCGCTGTCGCGGACGACCAACTATACTGGTGTGATGAACTATATGGGCGCCCGCTTCTCGGCCGATTCCGCGGCGATGGGGCCGTTCATGGCCGAGCTTGGCAAGCGCGGCCTCGCCTATGTCGATGACGGTTCGTCGGCGCGCAGCCTGGCACCCGATTTGGCGCTCAAGGACGGCGTGCCGTTCGTCGCCGGCGACATGTCGATCGATGCGGTGCAGGATCGCGGCGCCATCCTGAAGAAGCTGGACGAGCTCGAGGCCACAGCGCGGGCAAAGGGCTCCGCCGTCGGCATCGGCTCGGCTTTCGATCTGACGGTCGACACGGTGTCGTCCTGGGTGACGGAAGCCAAGAAGCGCGGCATCGAGATCGTGCCGATTTCAGCGGTGGCCATCGATCCGCAAAAAGGCTAGCAGCCGTTCTCAATACCGCTCGCCACTGCCTCGTCGGAGCGAACTCTCAAAACGGCTGGAAATCCGACTGATGTCAAAGAAGAAAATCGATCCCGAGACACTGCCTTATCGTCCCTGCGTTGGGTTGATGATCCTCAATGGCGCCGGGCTGGTCTGGGTCGGTCATCGCATCGCTGAGCCCGACAGCGAGTTCGCCGGCACCACGCAGCTCTGGCAGATGCCGCAGGGCGGCATCGACAAGGGCGAGGATCCGCTCGAGGCGGCTGAACGGGAGCTCTACGAGGAGACGGGCATGCGCAGCATCTCGCTGCTGGCCGAGGCGCCGCACTGGATCAATTACGACCTGCCGGCGCATCTGGTCGGCATCGCCTTCAAGGGCCGCTATCGCGGCCAGACGCAGAAATGGTTCGCCTATCGTTTTCACGGCGACGAGAGCGAGATCCAGATCAACCCGCCACCGGGCGGCCACACGGCCGAGTTCGACCAATGGGCGTGGCGGCCGATGCGGGATTTGCCCGACCTGATCGTGCCGTTCAAGCGCAAGGTCTATGAGGACGTGGTGGCGGCGTTCCGGCATCTGGTGGCGTAAGAAGCGCTGTCATCGCGATCGCGCATGGTCGCTGCGTCGGTTTCGTGGTCTTATTGATGCTGAGCTGCTTCACACAGGGTCGGCATGAACGACGCCTCCAAAAACCTTCCCGAGAGCATCGCCGCACCAGGCGAACCTGTTAGTGAAGCGGTGGCCGGCGCCATCCTGACAATCGATCTCGGCGCCATCCGTGAAAACTACCGGCGGCTGAAGGCACAACTGGGCGGCGTGCCGTGCGCCGGTGTCGTCAAGGCCGACGGTTATGGCCTGGGGGCAGCCCCCGTGGCGAGGGCGCTGTCGGCCGAGGGCTGCACCATTTTCTTCGTCGCGCTGCTCGCCGAAGGCCTGGCGCTGCGCGGGGCACTCGGACCCCGACCGGCGATCCATGTCCTCAACGGCCTGCCGCCAGGCTCCGAAGCAGAGGCGGTTGCGGCGGACCTCGTTCCTGTCATCAACAGCGCCGGCCAGCTGAAGGCTTGGAGCAACGCCGGCCAGCAGGCCGGATGCAAGCTGCCGGCCGCCATCCAGGTCGACAGCGGCATGTCGCGGCTCGGCCTGCAGCCGGCGGAGGTCGAGGCGATCAGCCAGGATCCGCGCGCTTTCGACGGCGTCAACGTCGTCCTGGTGATGAGCCATCTCGCCTGCGCCGACGAGCCGCAGCATCCGGCCAACGAGCGGCAGTGGCTGGCCTTCGAACGGCTGCGCAAGATGCTGCCCGAGGCCCCTGCCTCGCTCGCCAATTCCTCCGGCATCTTCCTGGGGTCGGCCTTTCATTTCGACCTTGCCCGCCCGGGGGCGGCGCTCTACGGCATCAACCCGACGCCGGGCGAACCGAACCCGATGCTGCCTGTGGTGAGGCTGCAGGCGAAGGTCGTCCAGACGCGCAGCCTCGAAAAGGGTGCCGGCGTCGGCTATGGCCACACATTTCGCGCAACCGGCCCGTTGAGAGCTGCGACGATCTCGCTCGGCTATGCCGACGGCTGGCATCGCCGCGCCGCTTCCGCCGCCTGGTTCGACGCTGTCCGGCTGCCCTTTCTCGGACGGGTGTCGATGGATTCGATCATCCTCGACATTTCCGCGCTGCCGGCCGGCACGCTCGGCGAGGGCGACCTTGTCGAACTGCTCGGCCCGTCGCAGAGCGTCGATGAGGCGGCCGGCCATGCCGACACGATCGGTTATGAGATCCTGACCAGCCTCGGACCTCGCTTTTACCGGCGCTATGTGAACGGGTAGCAACGCGGTACTTGGCGGGCGCTCGAAAATCCGGCAGACAGAGCATGACGACCCGGCCTGACGAGACGTCGTCGTGGAGAGCTATGCGATGAAGATCTTCGTGTTGGGCGGCGGTGTGATCGGGGTCACCACCGCTTATTATCTCGCCGAGGCCGGCCACGAGGTGACGGTGTTCGACCGGCAGAAGGGGCCGGCGCTGGAGACCAGTTTTGCCAATGCCGGCGAGGTCTCGCCCGGCTATGCCTCGCCATGGGCGGGGCCCGGCATTCCGCTGAAGGCGATCAAGTGGCTGCTGATGAAGCATGGCCCGCTGGTGGTGCGGCCCGCCTTCGATCCGCATATGTGGACATGGCTGCTCAAGATGTTGCGCAATTGCACGGCCGAACGCTACGCGCTGAACAAGTCGCGCATGGTGCCTTTAGCCGAATACAGCCGCGATACGCTGAAGGCGCTTCGCGAGACGACGGGCATCGCCTATGACGAGCGGACCAAAGGCACGCTGCAGCTGTTTCGCACGCAAAAGCAGCTCGACGGCACCGGCGGCGACGTCGAGGTGCTGAAGAAATACGGCGTCCCTTATGAACTCCTCGATCCCGAAGGCTGCATCGGAGCCGAGCCGGCATTAGCCGGCGTGCGCGGGAAATTCGTCGGCGGCCTCAGGCTGCCCGGCGACGAAACCGGCGATTGCAAGATGTTCACCGACCGGATGGCCGAGCTCTGCGTGGCGCGCGGCGTCACCTTCGAATACGGGACGACGATCTCGTACATCGTCAGGACCCGCAATCGCATCAAACACATCAACACCGACAAGGGTGGACGATCGGCCGACGCCTATGTGATGGCGATGGGCAGCTATTCGGCCCAGTTCATGCGCAAGCTGAAGCGGCCGATCCCGGTGTATCCGGTCAAGGGCTATTCGATCACGGTGCCGGTCAAGGATGCCGCCGCCGCACCCGTCTCGACGGTGATGGACGAGACCTACAAGGTGGCGATCACCAGGCTTGGCGACCGCATCCGCGTCGGCGGCACGGCGGAGATTTCAGGCTTCGATCTCAGGCTGCACGAAACGCGCCGGCGCACGCTGGAGCATTCGGTCGGCGATCTGTTTCCGGGCGGCGGTGACCTCAAGGCGGCGAGCTTCTGGTGCGGCCTGCGGCCGATGACGCCGGACGGGCCGCCGCTGATCGGCCAAAGCGAACTGTCCAACCTCTACCTCAATACCGGCCATGGCACGCTCGGCTGGACCATGGCCTGCGGCTCGGCCAGGGTGCTGGCCGACATCATCTCCAACCGGGTGCCGGAGATCAACGCACGCGACCTCAGCCCGGACCGGTATCTGAAATAGAGGCGCGGCGAGTCGGTCGAGGCTGGAGGGACAGCAGGATCGCTACAGAGCGTTTCTTCTGCTCCGCTGATGTTCAAAACGCCTGCTTCACCCAGCCCTCTGAGAACAGCAGCCGGTAGGCCCAGGGGATCGTCACCTCGGTGGATACCGGGTTCGAATGGGCGAGATAGTCGTCATAGACCGGCTTCATGCGGGCGGTAGAAGGCGGGATCGAGCACCATCATGCCGTTTTCCGAGTCGTGGAAGAAGCTGCGGTTGTTGAGGTTGACCGACGAGATCGTCACCAGCCTTTCGTCGATCATCATGATCTTGGAATGCAGCACGACGTCGGGCGCCTTGAATTCGCGGATGTCGATGCGGTCGCCATATTTCTCGACGAACAGCTTGTTGAGCGCGGTGAGGAACTTGCCGCCGATGTCGCCCTTGAGGTCGATGCGGCCGACGATATCGATCTTCACCCCGCGCGCCAGCGCCCGGTCGAAGGCCAGAGCGAGCTTTGGCGTCAAATTGAGATAGGGATTGACGATCTGGATGTGGTGCTCGGCGGTGTCGACCAGCTCGACGAAGTAATTCTCCAGCGCATGCCCGTCCTCATAGGGTACGGAAATGAAATGCCGCGCCACGCCTGACGGTTGCCGGCCTCTGCTTCGGACGGAGATGGAGAACGGCCGGGAGATGTCGGTGTCGGCATCGTGCAGCCACAGGGTCGAAAGATGCGCGGCGAGCGTTTCGACAGTTGCCGGGTCGGCGATCTCGATGTCGAAGTCGCTCCAGTTCGAATAGTAGTTCAGCGAGAAGCCGTCGGTTTTGCCGTATTGCTGCAGGTAGGGGTAATGCGACAGGTCGACCGGCTTGTGGAACAGGAAGCCGTCATGGATGTTGCGGCCGCCGATGATGACGCGCGAGCGGCCGGGGTCTTCGGCCAGCGTCGCCAGCATCTTGACGTGGTGGGTCTTGTGCAGCTGCGACAGCTGCTCGTCGATCGGTGCGCCGCGGTCGGCCTGCCAGCGGTATTCCTGCAGTTCGACGTTGGGGAACTCCGCCGCCAGCCGGTGCAGCATGGCGTCGTCCTTCTCGCGCTCCAGCACGTCGGTCACCATGATGCGCACCTTGGTGCCCAGGGCGGCATGGTGGCGGACCAGCCGCTCGATGATGCGGCCGGAAAAATCCGCCTTGAATTCCAGCGACGACAGATAGATCAGCTTCAGCCTTGGTGCGTGCGAGAAATCGAGCGGCAGTTCGGGATCGCCCTTGTCGAAAGCGCTGTCCGGCAGCCTTGCGCCCAGCAAGGCTTCGACCTTGGCGTTGAAACCATCACGCGACTTGCGCAGCAGGTGCGGCTCAGCGAGCGGCATCGCGCAGGTCAGCGACAGCCAGCGGCTGGCATAGAAGACGCGGTCGAGTTCCCCCAGCCCGGCCGGAGCGGGCTCCGGGCAGCGCTGGTAAAGGCTGTCGAGTGCCGCAAGCGCCCGATCGGCGGTCTCTTCGCGGAGGATGGTGAGCAGTGCGCCGGCCGGCGCCAGGCTGGAGCGGATTTTCAAGTCGCAGCGGTTCAGCGTCTCGTCCGGAAACAGGCTGATGGACGTGTCGCTCGCCGGCAGGCGGAAGCTGAAGGCCGAACCCCGCTCTATGGTGCGGGAGCGGCCACCGGCGCGGATCGCCAGCGCTCCGTCGCAGGCGCCGCCGATGTCTACGGGCTGGCTGCCGGCCTGGCGCAGCACGATCTCGACCGAGCGCGCCTGCAGGCCGGAAAAGCCGAACGTCTTGGGCTCGGAAGGCCGGGCCGCGGCGTCGACATAGAGCGTCTGCCGCGACACCCGCCAACGCGCCGTGAAGTGGCCTTCACCAGGTTTGCCATGCGTCGGCGGCACCTGTGTCGCGACGACTGGCTTCGCCAGCCGCTCAAGCGTCCGGTATGTCGCCTGGAAATCGCTGTTGGCGATGTCGTGGCGGTCGTGGCCGAAGGGGCCTGTGCCGTTCGCCCGGTCCATGGCACCGATCTCGTTGTGGGCGAGCAGCGCCAGGAACTGCTTCTCGTAATCGCTCTCGCCAGACTCGCCGAAATACTGGGCAGCCGCGATTTCCGGTCCGGGCGCCTTGGCCGACAGGGACGGGCGCGCGCAGGCGGTTTCGCCGGGAAAGAAGTCGCATGTGCGATGATGCGGGCTGGCGCAACCGGCCAGCGCTGCCAGCGCCAGCCAGGCCAGGACCAGGCATCCGATATTGCGCTGACTCACCCTGTCGCCCCGTTCATCGCCTTGAGCTGGGCGGGATCGCGTGGCGGCATGAAGCCTTGCGGAAACACCTTGCAGACGGGGACAGCGAACGTGGCAATCAAAAGCTCAGCCTCGTTGCGCATGGTCCTCGGCGCGGTCTTGTCGTCACGGATCGTCCGTGCCGAGGCGACAAGCGCGCCGTCGCAATCGCAATGATTTTGGCGGGCGATGTAGCAGGCGTCATGGCTCTGGCAAGCCGCATCGAGGCGGGAGACCGGCCGCAACGACAGGTCGCCGCTGCGCGTGCCCGGTCCGCAATAATTGCCGAAGACGAAAGGCGAGGGGCGGGCCATGGCATAGCGGATCGGCTTCGGCAATTCCGCTTCGGTACCTTGGTCCAGGGGTTGGCGCAGCCCGACAGGAAAACCAGCGGCAGGATGGCAAGAACGGCTCGCATTGTTTCCGCGCCAGCTTTCGAAAATGTGCCACCCGGCGCTTTGCCGCTCGGTGGCTGATGCCACACTGGCCGATTTTGTGGCAAGGGCAAGGCGCTCAGACGAACAGCGTTCGCTCGCGCTCCACTGCCTTGGTGATGAAATTGGCGACCACCTGGACGCGGCGCAGCGGCCTCACCGATTCGTGATAGACCAGCCAGTAGGCGCGGCGGATCGGGGCCACGATGTCGACGGGCACCAGCTCCGGCATCGAGCGTGCGACGAAGGTGTGCAGGATGCCAATGCCGGCGCCGGAGCGCACGGCTTCGGCCTGGCCGAGCGCCGACGAAATGGCGAAGCTGGTGCGCCAGTCGGCGCTGAACTCGGCCGCATAGTCGAGCGAGGGGCTGACGATGAGGTCGGGCACATAGCCGATCAGGTTGTGTGAGCCAAGCTCGGCGGCCGTTTGCGGCAGGCCATGCGCCTCGGCATAGGCGCGGGAGGCGAACAGACCGAGTGTGTAGTCGACCAGTTTTCCCGCCACCAGCCGGCCCTCGGTCGGCCGCTCGACGGTGATGGCGATGTCGGCCTCGCGCCTGGACAGCGAGAAGGAGCGCGGCACCGGCACCAGCTGGATGGTGAGCTCGCGGTGAAGTGTCGTCAGCTGGCCGAGGTGCTTGGCCAGGAAGGCGACGCCGAAGCCGTCGGGCGCGCCGATGCGCACCGTGCCCGAGATGTCGTCGCCTTCGCCGGCCACGGTCGAACGCGCGGCGATCATGTCGCTCTCCATGCGCTCGGCGATGTCGAGGAAGCGTTCGCCGGCCGGCGTCAGTTCGCTGCCGGTGGTCAGCCGGCGAAAGAGTTTTGTCCTGAGCGCATCCTCGAGTGCTGCAATGCGCCGCGAGACGGTGGCGTGGTTGAGCTCCAGCCGCCTGGCGGCGCCGAGGATTTGCCCGGCGCGCGCCACGGCGAGGAAGATGCGGACGTCATCCCAGTTCATGGGGGGCCGCCTTGGGAACGAGCGCCGCGTTCCTGCCCACCCCCCTCTGTCCTGCCGGACATCTCCCCCGCAAGGGGGAAGGTTGGATGTCATCCCGGCTTTCGCCAATCTCCATCGTGGCAAGAATGAGCGGTGCGCTGAAGCCGGCGATCTCCCCCCTTGCGGGGGAGATCGCCGGCAGGCCAGAGGGGGGTGTGAAGGAACGCAACCGTTCAGTCCTTACAGCAATCGAACAACACTTATCATTTGCGGGATTTGATGCACAGTCGCCGAGCGCACTCTATTTACCGCACAACGGTTGCGTTCTGGCTCGCGTTGCCATCACCCCGGCAAAGGCGGACAATGCCTCATCCAAACCAAGGGAGAGAGATCATGATCGAGTACGGTCATTACATCGGCGGCAAGCATGTCGCCGGAACCAGCGGCCGCAAGCAGGACGTCATGCAGCCGATGGACGGCTCCGTGCGTGGCACGGTGGCGCTGGCTTCGCAGGCGGAACTGCGCGCGGCGGTCGAGAACGCCAAGGCGGCACAGCCGAAATGGGCCGCCACCAACCCGCAGCGCCGCGTTCGCGTCCTGATGAAATTCCTCGAACTGGTGGCCAGGGACTATGACCAGCTGGCCGATATCCTGGCGCGCGAGCATGGCAAGACCATTGCCGACGCCAAGGGCGACATCCAGCGCGGCCTTGAAGTGGTCGAAGTCTGCATCGGCGCGCCGCATATGATGAAGGGCGAATTCACCGACGGCGCCGGCCCCGGCATCGATGTCTATTCGATGCGCCAGCCGCTCGGCGTCGTCGCCGGCATCACCCCGTTCAACTTCCCCGCGATGATCCCGCTGTGGAAGATCGCCCCGGCGATCGCCTGCGGCAACGCCTTCATCTTGAAGCCGTCCGAGCGTGACCCGGGCGTGCCGATCCGCATCGCCGAACTGTTTCTCGAGGCCGGCCTGCCGGCTGGCATCCTCAATGTCGTCAATGGCGACAAGGAAGTGGTCGACGCCATCCTCGACGATCCCGACATCAAGGCCGTCGGCTTCGTAGGCTCGACGCCGATCGCCCACTACATCTATTCGCGCGGCACCGCGGCCGGCAAGCGCGTGCAGTGCTTCGGCGGCGCCAAGAACCACATGATCATCATGCCCGACGCCGACATGGACCAGACCGTCGACGCGCTGATCGGCGCCGGCTACGGCTCGGCCGGCGAGCGCTGCATGGCGATCTCGGTGGCTGTGCCGGTCGGCAACGACACCGCCAACCGGCTGATGGAAAAGCTGATCCCGCGCGTCGAAAGCCTGAAGGTCGGCCCGTCGACGGACTCTTCCGCCGATTTCGGCCCGCTGGTGACGGCGCAGGCGCTGGAGCGGGTCAAGGGCTATGTCGACATCGGCGTCAAGGAAGGCGCCAGCCTGGTCGTCGACGGCCGTGGCTTCTCCATGCAGGGCTACGAGAACGGCTACTATATGGGCGGCTGCCTGTTCGACAACGTCACCGCCGACATGCGCATCTACAAGGAAGAGATCTTTGGGCCGGTGCTCTCGGTGGTGCGCGCGCCGACCTACGAGAACGCGATCAAGCTCGCCAACGACCACGAGATGGGCAATGGCGTCGCCATCTTCACCCGTGACGGCGATGCCGCGCGCGACTTCGCCTCGCGGGTCCAAGTCGGCATGGTCGGCGTCAACGTGCCGATCCCGGTGCCGATCGCTTATTACACCTTCGGCGGCTGGAAGGCATCGTCCTTCGGCGACCTCAACCAGCACGGCCCGGACGCGTTCCGCTTCTACACCAAGACCAAGACGGTCACCTCGCGCTGGCCGTCCGGCATCAAGGACGGCGCGGAGTTCGTCATTCCGACGATGAACTGATCCAGTTTCGACCGACCGAAAATAGAGGCCCGGCACCAGCGCCGGGCCTTTTGCTTTGGATCGCGGCCGATATCCGCCAGAACGCTAATGTGATGGAACCAGGCGGGTGGCAGCAGCCTTACACCACAATCCCGCCGCGCAGGAGCGCGGCGGATCAATTGATGGCGGTGGCGAATGTCTAGGGGCGTCACCCTGGTGTGAGGAGGTGTGAGATGACACGTCTCACGGCAATGATACTTTGCGTGGCAGCGTCCGCGTCCATTGCTGCCCCGGCAACGGCGGCCGAGCAATGCGCGGCGCGCGCCGACATGGTCAAGGCGCTTGGCGATAGATTCCACGAAAGCGAAACAGCGCGCGGCCTGGTCAATCCAAGCGTGATCCTTGAGGTCTTCGTTTCCGAGCAGGGCACTTGGACGATCCTTGCCACCGACACGCAAGGTCAGAGTTGCGTCATCATGGCGGGCGAAGGTTGGGACGGTGCGACGATGGTGGCTGCCCTGCCGGGCACCTGAAGGTTTTCCAAGGCTGTTGCGGCATGGCCAGACCGCGACTGTCCTTCGGATCCAAAAGGGAACAAGCGGGCGTCCTCGCGCGGCGCCCGCTTGTTATTTTCCTTGGTCAACACCATATATGGAACATAGCGGGAACATCCGCTGGACGGCAGACCGGAACACAGAAAGGAGCGACGCGATGAAGACGTCGGAACCGGCCTGGATCGTCCCGGCAAAATGAGGCCGTCAAATCACTTCCTCTTGCCGGGACGCGATGGCAAAGGAGGTGCTTTATGGCACGCAAATCTCTGTCAGCTTGGGTGAAAACCCTGGTTCTTGCCGGCGCGCTGGCGATGGGCACGAGTGCCGCCAGCGCCCAGTACCAGTTCTGCGTCGAGCACGGCGTTCTCGTCGCGCATCTGAGTGAGAATTTCCAGGAAAGGCAGTTTGCGCTCGGGCTGATCGGTCAGACCGCGATCATGGAAGTCTTCGTCGGTGAGAGCGGAACCTGGACGATCGTCGTCACCGATGTCGCCGGCACAAGCTGCATCATCGCAGCCGGCAACAATTGGGAAAACGTGGTGGCCCAGTCCGGCCACGATGCATGACGGAACGGGCGCCATGCCTTGCGTCACCCCCGCCGTCGAAAGCCGATGAACGATGGCCTCGCCGGCAGCATGGTCACGCGCCGATCTTCAGTGTCGTGATCCGGTCGCCGTCCAGCGTGAAGTTGTAATGGAGTGCCGCCGGACTGCCGGCGAAATTGCCCGACACGATGCCGGCGACCCGCCACGCATGGCCGTTGACCGTCGCGTCGGCGACCTCGACGGTCACCCGGTATTTGCGTGTGGTTGCTTCCATCCAGTTGCGGATGGCGGCTGGCCCCTGATGGGTTTCGCCTTCATCCCGGACGGTTGCGTCCGGCGAGAAGGGGACGAGCATCCCGTCGATGTCGTGCCTGTTTTTGGCGGCAAAATAGTCCACCAGCGGCTGGGGAAGTTTTATGGTCATGGGCTCGTCTCCGGTTCCGATAACCGCTGTCGGCCTGACGTCCGCAGTGCTTGTTCGGTCTCTAAAATGAGATATGCTGCGGAAATGACAAGAACCGACGAAAAAGTAAGGTACTTACCTGAAAGTAAGGTGGAACCTGCAAGCAAGGTCGAGGCATTGACGCCGTTGTCAGCGGCGAACGGCGTGGAGAATGTACTGCGCATCCTCGAAGGTCGCTGGAAGCTGGTGATCCTGTTTCACCTGTTCGGCGGCAAGGTGCTGCGCTTTTCCGATCTCGAACGGGCGATCCCGGCGATCTCGCAGAAGATGCTGATCCAGCAACTGCGGCAGATGGAGGCCGACGGCATCGTGCGCCGCATCGTGCACCACCAGGTGCCGCCGAAGGTCGAGTATTGCCTGACCGACTGGGGTCAAGCGCTGTGCCCGGCTCTCGACGCCTTGTTGAAATGGGCGGCGCACAAGGGTCCGGCCGAAGGCTGACTTAGATTACCGCGTCGCCGCCGTCTCGGCATGGCCACGCAGCAGCGCCATCAGCCGCTTGGCGTCCTTTGCTGCTCCTTCCTCGTCGCCATCGAGGATCGAGCGGATCAGCGCGACATGGTGCTCGGCCGATTCGGCCAACCCGGTATCGGCCTTGTAGCGGAACCAGAAGCGGCGGCTGTGGGTCTGCAGGGGCGCGGCCAGCCGCGCCGCGAACGGATTGTCGGCAGCCAGCGCCAGCGCCTCGTCGAGCGCCTTGTCGGCCTGGATGAAGGCAAGCACATTGCCCGAGATCACCGCCTTCTGCATGGCAAGGGCGGCTTCGTGAAACAGGTCGGCGGCCTCGCGGGTGACGAAGCGGGCGGCCGAGCGGGCCAGCACCACCTCGACGCCGCGACGTGCGTCGAGGACGCGCAGCCAGTCGCCGGGATGGAGCGGAGCAATCGCGATGCCGGCGCGCGGCCGGACATCCAGCAGGCCTTCCCAGGCCAGGCGCTGAATCGCCTCGCGTACCGGCGTGCGGCCGAGGCCGAGGCGCTCGATCAGCGCGCCTTCGGTGACGAAGCTGGCCGGCGCCAGTTCGAGCGTTACGATCATGTGCTCAAGCGTGCGATAGGCCTTCGCCGCCGCTGGCTCGGAGCCAGATATATCATCCCACAATGCCATCGTGCCCTCTGATATATGTTAGATATATCATAACAGATTCCGCGTTGACAGCGGGTTTCTTATCAAATATATCACTGATATATCAGATGGAGAGATAGACATGTGGACCGGAGTATTCCCCGCCGTCACGACCAAATTCACCGAGGACGACCGCCTCGACCATGCCGAGATGGAGCGCTGCTTTGCGCTGCAGATGGAGGCCGGTTGCGACGGCATCATCGTTTGCGGCTCGCTCGGCGAAGGGCCGATGCTGTCGCATGACGAGAAGATCGAGGTGCTGAAGACCGCGCAGAAGGTTGCTGGCAAGAAGCCGGTGCTGTTGACGGTCAACGAGGCCGGCACACGCGAAGCCGCCAACATCGCACGCCGCGCCGCCAAGGAAGGCGCCAACGGATTGATGGTCGTGCCGAGCCCGATCTACCACACCAATCCGGAAGAGACGATCGCGGCGCTGCGCGCCGTCGCCGAGGCCGGCGACCTGCCTGTCATGATCTACTCCAACCGGCTCGCCTACCGCGTCGACGTCACCGTCGACCAGATGGAGGAGCTGGCGGCCGACAAGCGCTTTGTCGCCATCAAGGAATCCTCCGACGACATCCGCCGCTCGACCGAGATCATCAATCGCCTCGGCACACGCTACGATCTATTCACCGGCGTCGACAATCTCGCCTTCGAGGCGCTGTCGGTCGGCGCTATCGGCTGGGTGGCCGGGCTGGTCACCGCCTTCCCGCGCGAGACCGTCGCCATCTACCAGCTGATGAAGCAGGGTCGCCGCGAGGAGGCTCTCTCCATCTATCGCTGGTTCCGGCCGCTGCTCGACCTCGACGTGTCGACCTATCTGGTGCAGAACATCAAGCTTGCGGAAGTGTTTGCGATCAACACCAACGACCGCGTGCGCATGCCACGCCAGCCACTGTCGGGCGAGCGCCGCAAGGCGGTCGAGAAGATCGTCAAGGACGCGCTGGCGGTGCGGCCGAAGCTGCCGCAGTTCTAGGTCTCTTCTCCCCGCTCACGGGGGTGAGGCGTGGTCCGCGTAGCGGACGAAAAGCCAGTACTGGCTTTTCGAACGGTGAACGCCCGGAGCGATAGCGAAGGGCAATGGCGGCAGCCAGATGAAGGGCAGCACCAACGTGCAAGGAAATTCCGAACCGGCAAACGAAGGGCGCCGCCCCTCATCAGCCCTTCGGGCACCTTCTCCCCTTGAACGGGGAGAAGGGGAAGACATCGCCATCGTCGGGGGTGGCATCATCGGCATCTGTGCCGCGGCCTATCTGGCCGAGGCGGGACGAAAGGTCACGATCTTCGACCGGACGGGCATTTGCGAGGAGACAAGCTCCGGCAATGCCGCCGCCTTCGCCTTTTCCGATGTGCTGCCGCTCGCGCACAAGGGCATGATCAGGCAATTGCCGAAATGGCTTGCCGATCCGCTGGGGCCGCTCAGCATTCCGCCCGCCTATCTGCCGAAACTCCTGCCCTGGCTGTTCCGTTTCTGGCGCGCCGGGCGCAGCGATCGCTATGAGGCGAGCCTCGCAGCGCAGGCCGGCATGATGAAGCTTGCCGAGGCAGAATGGATGGCCTTGCTCGATCGCTCCGGCACGCGGCCGATGCTGCGCGAGGACGGCTCGCTGGAGTTTTACGAGTGCGAGGCCGAGTTTCGCGCTTCGCTGCCGAGCTGGGCGGCGCGCGAGCGTTTCGGCATCAGCTTCCGCCATGTAGAGGGTGAGGAGCTGGCAGGTTTGCAGCCGGGGCTTTCGCCGCGTTTCATCAAGGCCACGTTCGTGCCGGGATGGAAAACCGTGGCTGATCCCAAATTGCTCGGCAAGGCGGTCTGGGCCTATGCCGAGAGGTTAGGCGCCCGTTTTGAAAAGGTGCGGGTCGAGCGGGTCGACGTGAGGCAAGATGGCGCGACGCTGACATTTGCCGATGGCGCCACCAGAAAGGCAAGGCAGCTCGTCGTCGCCGCCGGGGCATGGTCGCATCTGTTGGCCAAGGATCTCGGCGAGCGCATCCCGCTCGAGACCGAGCGCGGCTACAACACGACGCTGCCGAAGACCGCCTTCGACGTGAAGCGGCAGCTGATCTTCTCCGGCCATGGCTTCGTCATCACGCCGCTCGAAACGGGCTTGCGCGTCGGTGGCGCGGTAGAACTCGGCGGCATCGAGCGCCCGCCGAATTTCGCGCGCTCGAAGGCCATGCTGGAAAAGGCGAAAGCATTCCTGCCGGGGCTCGATCCGGCCGGCGGTCGCGAATGGATGGGGTTCCGGCCGTCGCTGCCGGATTCGCTGCCGGTCATCGGCGGTGCCCGGAAGAGCCCGTCGGTCCTCTATGCCTTCGGCCACGGCCATCTCGGCCTGACCCAGTCGGCGGCCACCGGCCGCTTGATCCGCGATCTCGTTCTCGGGCAGACTCCGCCGATCGATCTCGCGCCTTTCAGTCCACAACGGTTTTGAGTTCCAGGAGACGTCATGGCCAGGCAATCCTTCTTCTGCATCGACGGCCATACCTGCGGCAATCCGGTGCGGCTGGTCGCCGGCGGCGGGCCGCGGCTCCAGGGTTCGACGATGATGGAGCGGCGCGCGCATTTCCTTGCCGAATATGACTGGATCCGCACCGGGCTGATGTTCGAGCCGCGCGGCCACGACGTGATGTCCGGCTCGATCCTCTACCCGCCGACGCGCGAGGACTGCGACATCGCCATCCTGTTCATCGAGACCTCGGGCTGCCTGCCGATGTGCG
Source organism: Mesorhizobium sp. LjNodule214 (assembly GCF_964252735.1). NCBI lineage: Bacteria > Pseudomonadati > Pseudomonadota > Alphaproteobacteria > Hyphomicrobiales > Phyllobacteriaceae > Mesorhizobium > Mesorhizobium sp. LjNodule214. The sequence continues at coordinate 332,889 of NZ_CAXUPE020000001.1, read as the reverse complement.
GCCATGGCACCATCGGCACGGTGACGATGGCGATCGAGCACGGGTTGATCAAGCCGAAGACGCCGGGCGTGCTGAGGCTCGACACGCCGGCCGGCCTGGTCATCGCCGAGTACAAGCAGGTCGGCGAGTATGTCGAGGAGGTGCGCATCACCAATGTGCCGTCCTTCCTCTATGCCGAGGGCCTGACGGTGGAATGTCCGCAGCTCGGCGAGATCAAGGTCGACGTCGCCTATGGCGGCAATTTCTACGCCATTGTCGAGCCTCAGGAGAATTATCGCGACATGGCCGACCATTCCGCCGGCGATCTCATCGCCTGGAGCCCGGTGGTGCGGCAGCGGCTGAACGAGAAGTACACATTCGAACATCCCGAGAATCCCGGCATCAACCGGCTGTCGCACATGCTGTGGACCGGCAAGCCGACACATCCTGAAGCGGATGCGCGCAATGCCGTCTTCTACGGCGACAAGGCGATCGACCGCTCACCTTGCGGCACCGGCACCTCGGCGCGGATGGCGCAGCTGCATGCCAAGGGCAAACTCAAGGCGGGCGACAGCTTCGTGCATGAATCGATCATCGGCTCGCTGTTCAAAGGCCGGGTCGAAAAGGAAGTCAGCGTCGCGGGCAAGCAGGCGATCATCCCCTCGATCGGCGGCTGGGCGCGAATGACCGGACTGAACACCATCTTCATCGACGACCGCGATCCGTTCGCGCATGGGTTCATCGTCAAGTGACGTCGATTGGGCCGACCTGAGATTCTTTCTCGGCGGAAACCTCCTGGCGAAACCAGTCGGCGAATTTGAGCGCTGCCGGTGATGCTTGCGCCGACATTGTCAGGAAGTAGCCCTTGTCGCGGTTCGTCGCCACCTCCGACAGAACGATCAGGTCGCCACGCCTTAACTCGTCGCGAAAAACCTCGACCGGACAGAGCGCCACGCCGTGACCGGCGATGACCGCCGTGGCAAGAATGTTGAAGTCGGCGAAGACCGGTCCGTTGCCTACATCGACCTCGGGTAGTCCGGCCTCCAGAAACCATTCACGCCAGCCGTGTCGGCTCTCGTCGTGCAGAAGGTCGGCGGCGGCGATGCCGGCTGGCGTGCGCAGATGCTCCCTGCGTGCAAGATAGTGCGGGCTGCACACCGGCCGATTGAAGCGGGAAAACAGTCTTAGGCTGGTGACGTCGGGAGATGGATCGGCGCCGAGCGTGATCAGCACGTCGTTCTGGCCGTCGCCGAGCCTTTCGTCGGCCTTGGCGTAGGCGACCCTCATGCCGATACCCGGATGACGGGCGGTAAAGTCTGCCAGACGCGGCACCAGCCAGCGGCTAGCAATGGAAGGGATACAGCCGACGGACAAGGTCTCCAGCGTGGCATTGCGCCGTATTCGGCGGCACGTGGCGCCGAGTTCGGCAAGCGCGCTGCTCGCCGAGGCCTGCAGGATCACCCCCGCTTCCGTCAGGCGAACCTTGCGGGCATCCCGGTGAAAGAGCGAAACGCCCAGCCATTCCTCCAGCCGCCTGATCTGGTGGCTGATGGCGGGATGGGTGACGTGAAGCTCTTCGCCGGCAGCCGAAAAGCTCAGATGGCGAGCAGCCGCCTCGAAAGCGCGAACGGCATTCAGTGGGATGTAGTCCATCTGTAAAATTTACTAACATATCGCGTGAGAAGCAATCATTTGAAAGCGTGCCTTCGCTGCGGCATTCCTGCGGTCGGTGTAGCCTTCTAGAGAGCGATCATGTTTACAAGACAACTGACTGATGTAGAAAAATCTGACTTCTTCGTCGATTGGGGCAATGGCACGAGCCATCGCCTGCTGACGCAGCAGGACGGCATGGGCTTCACCGTCTGCCATACCGTCGTGCGTGCAGGTAGCGAATCACGCCTGCATTACCGGCGGCATTTCGAGGCTTGCTACTGTATCGCCGGCGCAGGCGAGGTCGAGGACATGGCCGGTCGGGTGCACCGGATCGAGCCGGGCACGATCTATGTGCTCGACGAGCATGACGAGCATTATCTGCGTGCGGACGCGGCCAGCGACATGGTCCTGGTCAGTGTCTTCAACCCGCCGCTGAACGGCACCGAGCGGCACGTTCTTGGTCAGGATGGCGGATCGGCCTACTGAGTTCTGGCGAGGCGATCATCGATCGGCGGCTGGGCGCGGATGACCGGACGGAACACCATCTTCATCGGCGACCGCGATCCGTTCGCGCACGGGTTCGTCGTCAAATAGGGAGAATCCTGACCCTGCGGAAACAGGAGGAGCGCAGACGGGGCGATCTCGGCCGGCGCAACGATCCCGCTCATCACCTAATCTTGACGGCGATTTCTTCGAAACAGGGTGCATGATGCGGCCGAATCGTCAAAGACATTGCGTTATGCCAATGATAGGGTCCGCGATAGTCCAGAGGTCGGGTAGCAAAAAACGGGCAATCGAAAGGCGTGCCGGCAAAAGACGCGCGACGATTGAAAAAATCACGTTGCAATCCGGGCTCGAAACTTTACGACTAGGGGAAATACGAAAAGGAATGCGTCCGCAAAGGCGACATTCCAGGGGAGCCACGGCAGTATGCAGTACTTCGTCCAGCAGCTTATCAATGGGCTGACGCTGGGATCGATCTATGGGCTGATCGCAATCGGCTATACGATGGTCTACGGCATCATCGGCATGATCAATTTCGCCCATGGCGACATTTTCATGGTCGGGGCCTTCGCCGCCCTCATCGTCTTCCTCATCCTCGGCGCCCTGTTTTATTCGGTGCCGATCGTCATCGCGCTGCTGATCATGATGATCGTGGCGATGCTGCTCACCAGCCTCTACAACTGGACGATCGAGAAGGTGGCCTACCGGCCGCTGCGCGGCTCGTTCCGGCTGGCGCCGCTGATCACCGCGATCGGCATGTCGATCGCACTCTCCAATTACGTCCAGGTGACGCAAGGCCCGCGCAACAAGCCGGTCCCGCCGATGGTGTCCAAGGTCTACACGATCGAGGGCGTCAGCGTGTCGCTGAAGCAGATCATCATCGTTCTGGTTACGGCAATCCTGCTGGCGATCTTCTGGTACCTCGTCAACAGGACCTCGCTTGGCCGGGCGCAGCGCGCCTGCGAGCAGGACCGCAAGATGGCGGCACTGCTCGGCGTCGATGTCGACCGCACCATCTCCATCACCTTCATTATGGGCGCCGCCCTTGCCGCCGTCGCCGGCACGCTGTTCCTGATGTATTATGGCGTCGTGGTGTTTTCCGACGGCTTCACGCCCGGTGTGAAGGCCTTTACCGCGGCCGTCCTCGGCGGCATCGGCTCGCTGCCCGGCGCCGTGCTCGGCGGGCTGTTGATCGGTTTCATCGAGAGCATGTGGTCGGCCTATTTCTCCATCGACTACAAGGACGTCGCCGCCTTCTCCATCCTGGCGATCGTGCTGATCTTCCTGCCGTCCGGCATTCTGGGCCGGCCAGAAGTCGAAAAGGTCTGAGCTCATGGCAGTCACCGTTTCCCCGGAGCGCGACGTCGTCGCCAGCCCCATCCAGCGTGCCTTTCGCGAGGCGCTCTATGCCGGCGCCATAGCGCTCGGCCTGTTCGTGCTGTTCATCGGCCTGAAGACCGACCAGAACATCTCCAACGAGCTGATCCTGGTGCAGCGCTGGGGGCTGCTCGCCATAGTGGTGATCCTCACCGCTGCCGGACGCTTCCTCTATGTCGGCTTCGCGCAACCAGCGCTCGAGCGCGCCAAGGCACAAAAGGCCCAGGCTCCGGCAGTCGCGGCGCAACCCGGTTTCGTGCGCCGCAACTTCAACACCATCGGCATCACCGTGCTGTTCCTGTATCCGATCGTGATCGTTATGCTGGTCGGCTTTCAAGGTTCGCTGAAGTGGGTCGATAATTTCGGCATCCAGATCCTGATCTATGTGATGCTGGCATGGGGCCTGAATATCGTTATCGGTCTCGCCGGCCTGCTCGACCTCGGCTACGTCGCCTTCTATGCGGTCGGTGCCTATGCCTACGCACTGCTCGGCACGCATTTCGGCCTGTCATTCTGGATCCTGCTGCCGGCCGCCGGCCTGATGGCCGCGTTCTGGGGCGTGATGCTCGGCTTTCCAGTGCTGCGCCTGCGCGGCGACTATCTGGCGATCGTGACGCTGGCCTTCGGCGAGATCATCCGGCTGGTGATCATCAACTGGCGCGAGGTGACCAATGGCTCGGCCGGCATTTCCGGCATTCCAAAGGTTTCTTTCTTCGGCCTGATGTCGTTCAACGTCTCCGATCCGAACTACATCTCCAAGGTTCTTGGCATCGCCCAATCTGGCGCCTACTACAAGATTTTCCTCTATTATCTCATCCTGCTGCTCTGTCTGCTCACCGCATTCGTCACCATCAGGCTGCGCCGCCTGCCGGTCGGTCGCGCCTGGGAAGCCCTGCGCGAAGATGAGATCGCCTGCCGCTCGCTCGGCATCAACACCACCACCACCAAGCTCACCGCCTTTGCCACGGGTGCCATGTTCGGCGGCTTCGCCGGCTCGTTCTTCGCCGCGCGGCAAGGCTTCGTCAGCCCGGAATCCTTCGTCTTCCTGGAATCGGCGATCATCCTGGCCATCGTCGTGCTGGGCGGGATGGGCTCTCTGGGCGGCATCGCCGTTGCGGCGCTGGTGATGATCGGCGGTACGGAAATCCTGCGCGAACTCGATTTCCTGAAGCGCATCTTCGGTCCCGACTTCACACCCGAACTCTACCGCATGCTGCTGTTCGGCATGGCCATGGTCATCGTCATGCTGTGGAAGCCGCGCGGCTTCGTCGGCAGCCGTGAACCGACAGCCTTCCTAAAGGAGCGAAGGTCGGTGTCGGGGTCCTTCACCAAGGAAGGACACGGCTGATGAATGCGGACCCGTCCATGAACGACGCCATCCTGCAGGTCGAGCATCTGTCGATGAAGTTCGGCGGTCTGGTTGCCATCGGCGACCTTTCCTTCCAGGCCAGCCGCGGCGAAATCACCGCGCTGATCGGTCCGAACGGCGCCGGCAAAACCACGGTGTTCAACTGTATCACCGGCTTCTACAAGCCGTCGGAAGGCATGATCACGCTCAACCGCAGCGACGGCTCGAGCTACCTGCTCGAGCGCTTGCCGAACCACGAGATCCCGGCGCGCGCCAAGGTGGCGCGTACCTTCCAGAACATCCGCCTGTTCTCGGGCATGACGCTGCTGGAGAATCTTCTGGTTGCCCAGCACAACAAGCTGATGAAGGCGTCGGGCTATACGATGCTTGGCCTGTTCGGCTTCTCGAGCTACCGCAAGGCATCGGCCGAATCGATCGACCTGGCCAAGCACTGGCTGGAGAAGGCCAACCTCGTCGACCGCGCCGACGATCCGGCCGGCGACCTGCCTTATGGCGCGCAGCGGCGCCTGGAAATTGCGCGCGCCATGTGCACGGGTCCGGAGCTTTTGTGCCTCGACGAGCCGGCCGCCGGCCTCAACCCGAGGGAATCGGCGGCGCTCAATGCGCTGCTGATGGACATCAGGAACACCACATCGATCCTTCTGATTGAGCACGACATGTCGGTGGTCATGCAGATTTCCGACCATGTCGTGGTGCTCGAATACGGGCGCAAGATCTCCGACGGCAATCCGCAATCGGTGCGCACCGACCCGCGCGTCATCGCCGCCTATCTCGGCGTCGACGACGAGGAGGTCGAGACGGTGCTGACCGAGGTCGGCGACGAGGACGTCATCGAGCAGTTGGACATCGGTCCCGACGCCGCGCACGGCCCAGCCACGTCGTCTTCGTTTCTTGCCGGACCGGTGACCGACACGATCGGCCGTAGCGAGGGCGAGCGCGTCAGGGTGTCGAAGGGCGCCTCGAAAGCAGAGCAGGTCGATGCAAAGGCCAATGCCGCGCCAAGAAAGCCTGCCGAGCGGGCCACGGCCAAGCCCGCTGGGAAATCCTCGACAGCCAAGCCGCGCGGAGGGCGTAAGTAATGGCCGCTACAACGCTGCTCGATATCAAGGGCGTCGAGACCTACTACGGCAATATCAGGGCGCTGAACGGCGTCGACGTCAGCGTCAAAGAGGGTGAGATCGTGGCGCTGATCGGTGCCAACGGCGCCGGCAAGTCGACGCTGATGATGACCATCTTCGGCGCGCCACGGGCTCGCGCCGGCACCATCACCTTTTCCGGCACCGACATCACGCAGATGCCGACGCACGAAATCGCGCGCATGCGCATCGCCCAGTCGCCGGAGGGTCGCCGCATCTTCCCGCGCATGACGGTGATGGAAAACCTGCAGATGGGCGCCAGCCTCGACAACCTCAAATATTACGATGAGGACGTCGAGAGGGTGTTCACGCTGTTCCCGCGCCTGAAGGAGCGCATCGCCCAGCGCGGCGGCACGCTGTCGGGCGGCGAGCAGCAGATGCTGTCGATCGGACGCGCGCTGATGGCGCGACCGAAGCTGCTTCTGCTCGACGAGCCGTCGCTGGGTCTCGCGCCGCTGATCGTCAAGCAGATCTTCGACGCCATCCGCGAATTGAACCGCACCCAGGGGCTGACCGTGTTCCTGGTCGAGCAGAACGCCTTCGGCGCGCTGAAGCTCGCCACCCGGGGCTACGTCATGGTCAACGGCAATGTGACGATGAGCGGCACCGGCAAGGAGTTGCTCGCCAATCCGGAAGTGCGCGCCGCCTATCTCGAAGGCGGACACCACTGAGTTCGGAGCGGAATGTGTGCATTCGTTATTCCGCTCCAAATTGTTTGTTTGTCGCATGATCTTTGTCCGAAAAGTCTGCAACTTTTCGGGATCATGCTAAGGAGACATCAATCATGCAGGGCATTCTCTACGAGGAACCCTCGATCTGGCAGTTCTTCTTCGTCACCTGCCTGCTCGGCGGCTGGGCCGCATGGATGACGGGCAAGGCAAGCGCGCAGACCTGGCGCAGCTTCTTCCAGCTGTTCCTGTTCATGCTGGGCCTCGGCATCGGCATCAGGTTCATCCATCACGCGCTGTTCGATGGCACGATGTTTTCGCTGCATTACTACATCATCGATACCATCGTGCTGATAATAGTTGGCTTCGTCGGCTATCAATACACGCGCACCAACCAGATGGTGACGCAGTATAATTGGCTCTACGAAAGAGCATCGCTTTTGAGCTGGAAACCAAAAGGCTGACGTTCATGATTAACGCCGTTTCAGGGATGAATCGGCGTGACAAGCGCCTGAAAATCGGCAAAGTACGCTTTCTGCGAGCAAGAGTGGGCATCGCATGAAAGTATCATCCACGCCCACTCCGTAAATGGGAGCGTTTTACATGAGAAAGTCACTTCTGTCCGCCGTCGCCGTGACCGCGCTTGTCGCGTTCAGTGGCAACGCGTGGGCTGACATCCTGATCGGCGTCGCCGGTCCGATCACTGGTCCGAACGCAGCGTTTGGCGCCCAGTTGCAGAAGGGCGCCGAGCAGGCTGCCGCCGACATTAACGCGGCCGGCGGTATCAACGGCGAGCAGATCAAGCTCGAGATCGGCGACGACGTGTCCGATCCGAAGCAGGGCATCTCGGTTGCCAACAAGTTCGTCGCCGACGGCGTCAAGTATGTCGTTGGTCACTTCAACTCTGGCGTCACCATCCCGGCGTCGGATGTCTATGCCGAGAACGGCATCCTCGTCATCACGCCTTCGGCGACCAATCCGCAGCTGACCGAGCGCGGCCTGTGGAACACGTTCCGCACCTGCGGACGCGACGACCAACAGGGCAAGGTTGCCGGCGACTATCTCGCCGCGCACTTCAAGGACGGCAAGATCGCAGTCGTCCACGACAAGACGCCTTATGGCCAGGGCCTCGCTGACGAAACCAAGAAGTCGCTCAACGCCGCCGGCGTGACCGAAGCCATGTATGAGGGCATCAATGTCGGCGACAAGGACTTCTCGGCCCTCATCGCCAAGATGAAGGACGCCGGCGTCTCCGTCGTCTATTATGGCGGCCTGCACACCGAGGCTGGCCTGATCATGCGCCAGCTCGCCGACCAGGGCCTCAAGGCCCAGTTCATGTCCGGCGACGGCATCGTGTCGAACGAACTGGCGTCGATCGCCGGCGACGCCGTCGACGGCACGCTGATGACGTTCGCTCCCGATCCGCGCAAGAACCCGAACGCCAAGGAACTCGTCGAGAAGTTCCGCGCTGCCGGTTTCGAGCCTGAAGCCTACACGCTCTACTCCTATGCTGCCCTGCAGATCGTCGCCGCCGCCGCCGCCAAGGTCGGCGCCTCCGACGACGCGCAGAAGGTTGCAGCAGAGATCAAGGCGAGTGGCCCGTGGAAGACGGCCATCGGCGACATCGGCTATGACGCGAAGGGCGACATCACCCGCCCGGACTACGTCATGTACACCTGGAAGAAGGGCGACGACGGTAAGTACACGTACGTCGAGCAATAAGCCGGCAAAAGACTGAAATCCGGAAATGCCCGGCGCGCTGCGCCGGGCATTTTTCGTTGTTGGCGCGAACAAACCATTTAAATCGGTTTAGATGTCGCGCGAATCCGTTTGCACTGCAGCATTTTCACGCTAATCATTGCGGCAGCCCCCATCCTCTCCGCCTTTGGAGCGCAGTCCTTGGCCATCACGAAAATCCTCGTCGCCAACCGGTCCGAAATCGCCATCCGCGTCTTCCGCGCGGCCAACGAGCTTGGCCTCAAAACCGTGGCGATCTGGGCCGAGGAGGACAAATATTCGCTGCACCGCTTCAAAGCCGACGAAAGCTACCAGGTCGGGCGCGGGCCGCATCTCAGCAAGGACATGGGGCCGATCGAAAGCTATCTGTCGATCGAAGAGGTGATCCGCGTCGCCAGGCTTTCGGGCGCCGACGCCATCCACCCCGGTTACGGGCTGCTGTCGGAGAGCCCCGAATTCGCCGAGGCCTGTGCGGTGGCCGGGATCACCTTCATCGGCCCCAAGCCGGAGACGATGCGCCGGCTCGGCAACAAGGTCGCGGCGCGCAACCTGGCAATCGAGGTCGGCGTGCCAGTCGTGCCCGCCACCGAGCCGCTGCCGGACGACATGGAGCAGGTCAAGGCGCTGGCCAAGACCATCGGCTACCCGGTGATGCTGAAGGCATCGTGGGGCGGCGGCGGCCGCGGCATGCGTGCCATCCGCTCCGAGGCCGATCTCGCCCGCGAGGTCATGGAAGGCAAGCGCGAGGCCAAGGCTGCGTTCGGCAAGGACGAGGTCTATCTCGAAAAGCTGATCGAGCGCGCCCGCCATGTCGAGGTGCAGGTGCTGGGCGACACGCATCGCAACGCCGTGCATCTGTTCGAGCGCGACTGTTCGATCCAGCGCCGCAACCAGAAGGTCGTCGAGCGCGCGCCGGCGCCCTATCTCAGCGAGGCGCTGCGCCAGGAGTTGTGCGGCTATGCGCTGAAGATCGCCGGCGAGACCGCCTATGTCGGCGCCGGAACGGTCGAATTCCTGCAGGACGCCGACACCGGCAAGTTCTATTTCATCGAGGTCAATCCGCGCATCCAGGTCGAGCACACCGTCACCGAGCAGGTGACCGGCATCGACATCGTCAAGGCGCAGATCCACATCCTCGACGGCTTTGCCATCGGCACGCCGGAATCGGGCGTGCCGGCGCAGAAGGATATAAGGCTGAACGGCCACGCGCTGCAGTGCCGCATCACCACCGAAGACCCCGAGCACAATTTCATCCCGGACTATGGCCGCATCACAGCCTATCGCGGCGCCACCGGCTTTGGCATCCGTCTCGACGGCGGCACCGCCTATTCGGGCGCGGTCATCACCCGCTTCTACGATCCGCTGCTGGAAAAGGTGACGGCGTGGGCGCCGACGCCGTCCGAGACCATCGCCCGCATGAACCGCGCCTTGCGCGAGTTCCGCATCCGCGGCGTGGCGACCAACCTCACCTTTCTCGAAGCGATCATCAATCACCCGAGCTTCGCCGACAATTCCTACACGACCAGGTTCATCGACACGACGCCCGAGCTGTTCGAGCAGGTCAAGCGGCAGGACCGCGCGACCAAGCTGCTCAACTATCTGGCCGATGTCAGCGTCAACGGCCATCCCGAGACGCGCGGCCGTCCGATGCCCAAGGCCGATGCGGCGGCACCGGTGGTGCCCTATCTGAACGGCAATGTGCCTGGCGGCAGCAAGCAGAAGCTCGATGCGCTCGGCCCGGAGAAATTCGCGGCGTGGATGCGTGCGCAGAAAGAGGTTCTGGTCACCGACACGACGATGCGCGACGGGCACCAGTCGCTGCTCGCCACCCGCATGCGCACGCATGACATCGCCGGTATTGCCGGCACCTATGCACGGGCGCTGCCGCAGCTTCTGTCGCTCGAATGCTGGGGCGGTGCGACCTTCGACGTCGCCATGCGCTTCCTCACCGAGGATCCGTGGGAGCGGCTGTCGCTGGTGCGCGAGGCGGCGCCCAACCTGTTGCTGCAGATGCTTCTGCGCGGCGCCAATGGCGTCGGCTACACCAACTACCCCGACAATGTCGTGCAGCATTTCGTCCGCCAAGCGGCTAGCGGCGGCGTCGACCTGTTCCGCGTCTTCGACTGCCTGAACTGGGTGGAGAACATGCGCGTCGCCATGGACGCGGTCGGCGCCGAAGGCAAGCTGATCGAAGCGGCGATGTGCTACACCGGCGACATACTCGATCCGGCGCGGGCCAAATACGACCTCAAATATTATGTCGGGCTGGCGAAGGAACTGCAGGCCGCCGGCGCCCATATCATCGCGGTCAAGGACATGGCCGGCCTGCTGAAGCCAAGTGCGGCGCGCGTGCTGTTCAAGGCGCTGCGCGGGGAGACCGATCTGCCGATCCATTTCCACACGCATGACACTTCGGGCCTGTCGGCGGCTACGGTGCTTGCGGCGGTGGAAAGCGGTGTCGACGCCATCGACGCTGCGATGGATTCCTTCTCGGGTAACACGTCGCAACCATGTCTCGGCTCGATCGTCGAGGCGCTGAAGGGCACCGAGCGCGATCCGGGACTCGATCCGCAATGGATCCGCCACATCTCGTTCTACTGGGAAGCGGTGCGCAACCAGTACGCCGCGTTCGAGAGCGACCTCAAGGGACCGGCCTCGGAAGTCTATCTGCACGAGATGCCGGGCGGCCAGTTCACCAACCTCAAGGAGCAGGCGCGTTCGCTGGGGCTGGAGACACGCTGGCACGAGGTGGCGCAGACCTATCACGACGTCAATCTGATGTTCGGCGATATCGTCAAGGTGACGCCGTCATCCAAGGTCGTCGGCGACATGGCGCTGATGATGGTAAGCCAGGACCTGACCGTCGCCGATGTCGAGAATCCCAGCAAGGACATCGCCTTCCCGGACTCCGTGGTGTCGATGCTGCGCGGCGATCTCGGCCAGTCGCCCGGCGGCTGGCCGCCAGCGCTGCAGAAAAAGGCGCTGAAGGGCGACAAGCCGATCACGGCGCGGCCGGGCTCGCTGCTCAAGCCGGCCGATCTCAAGGCCAGCCGCAAGGAGATCGAGCAGAAGCTCGAGCGCAAGCTCAGCGAGTACGAATTCGCCTCCTGGCTGATGTACCCGAAGGTGTTTTCCGACTTCGCCGCCACGCAGGAGATCTATGGGCCGGTCAGCGTGCTGCCGACGCCGACCTATTTCTACGGCATGAAATCGGAAGACGAGATCTTCGTCGACATCGAGAAGGGCAAGACGCTGGTGGTGCGCTGCCTGGCGATCGGCGATGTCGACGAGAAGGGCATGGTCACCGTGTTCTTCGAGCTCAACGGCCAGCCGCGCCGCGTGAAGGTGCCGGACAGGGCGCATGGCGCCTCCGCTGCCAAGGCACGGCGCAAGGCCGAGCCGGGCAACGAGGCGCATGTCGGCGCGCCGATGCCGGGCGTGGTCTCCGCGCTTGCCGTTGCCGCCGGCCAGGCGGTCAAGGCCGGCGACGTGCTGCTCTCCATCGAGGCGATGAAGATGGAAACGGCGCTGCATGCCGAGCGCGACGGCACCGTTGTCGAGGTGCTGGTCAAGGCCGGCGACCAGATCGATGCGAAGGATCTGCTGATCGCCTTCGGTTAAGGGTGTCGATATTCAGGTGATGCCGGCCTGCAAACGCCGGCTTCCTGCGCTTCCGGTGCTCACGTACTTTAAGTACGCTCCGCTCCGGTTCTCGGAAACCACCTTGTTTGGCCGCTTCGCGTCCGTCTTCGACTCCGGCTCGGCCTGACCCGAATCTCAACACACCTTAGGGTGTGCCCAACCCTTCATGTCGCATCGATAACGGCTTGACCCGCGCCGCCCGCTCGGGCATCGAACCCGCTCGAATTTGCCGCGGCGAGAATCGCCTGAGCGCGGCGCCGAAACGACGTGGAGAAAAAATGGCCGACGACATCACCGAGACCAGCCAGACTGTTGCCGCCGGCCAGTTGCGCGCCTTCATCGAGCGCATCGAGCGGCTCGAGGAAGAAAAGAAGACGATTTCCGACGACATCAAGGAAGTGTTCGCCGAAGCCAAGGGCACCGGCTTCGACACCAAGGCGATGCGCTCGATCATCCGGCTGCGCAAGAAGGACCAGGCTGAGCGGCAGGAAGAGGAAAGCATCCTCGATCTGTACAAAGCCGCTCTCGGCATGGTGTAAGAACCGGCCCGGCCCTTTCTTTTTGACACAGGCGCGGCGCTGCCAGCCTCGCCTCGCGCCTTCCCGGGAATTGCCTTAAGCCCGGAAGACGCATCTGTCGCGACATGATGAGCGGCGGCGGGGCACCGTCGCCGACATCGCCGCAGACATCGTCAAGGCGCGCCTCGCTGGTGCGATGCCCTTTTCTTTCCCAGCTTCGTTAGCGTCTCCACCCTGCGGATGCGATTTGTCTTCACGCATGCCTGATAACCGGTTGACTATGAAACATGAGTCTCATAGTCAACATTGAACTTGACACAAATAGTCGACAATTCGAGCCCAGGCGCCTCTGGCGGCCCTGCGGCGGTCAGAGGCAGTGGGGCAAATTCAAATGGCGTTTCATCGTGACAGCGACGGGTGCTTTCCATCGGAAGTGGCTGATTGCCTGGCTGTCGACGCTGCTTTGCGCAGGTCATGCGGCGGCACAGGAAAGCGGCGCTCCCGCATCGGGCGGCACGACGGTGCTGGAGCAGATCACGTTGAGCGACAAGGCCGCTCAAAGCGCGTCCGAGGAGGACAGCAAGACGGTCGTCGCCAAGCGCAGCTCCGGCGCAACCAAGACCGACACGCCGCTGATCGAGACGCCGCGCTCCGTCTCGGTGGTGACGCGCAAGGAGATGGAACAGCGCGGCGCGCAGGACATCATCGAAGCGGTCCGCTACTCGGCGGGCGTGACAACCGGCGGCTATGGCTTCGATCCGCGTTTTGACCAGATCTACATCCGCGGCTACGGCACGACGACGATCGGCGACTACAAGGACGGCCTGCGCCAGCCATACATGAACTACGGCACCTTCCGCACCGACCCCTATTCGCTCGAGCGCGTCGAGGTCATCAAGGGGCCGGTATCGGTCCTCTACGGCGCCGGCACGCCGGCCGGCATCATCAACAAGGTGTCGAAGCTTCCTACCGAAGAGAAGATCCGCGAGGTGGAGCTGCTCTACGGGACACAGGATAGGGCGCAGGCAGCATTCGATTTCAGCGGCCCGGTTCAGGAGGGCAGCAACGACTTGCTGTACCGGGTCGTCGGCCTGGCGCGGAACGGCGAAACCAATTTCGATATCGCCGACGACCGTTATTTCCTGCAGCCTTCGCTTACCTAGGCTCCGGATGCCGCCACGTCCTTCACGATCTATGGGCTCGTGCAGGCCGACGAGACCGACACCAACGTCGGCGCGGTGACCGACCCATCGGGAAAGATTCTCCAGCTGCGCTCCAGCGATCCGGACTATGACTATCAGAAGGTGCGGCAGCAGCAAATCGGCTACAAGTTCGAGCACGAGTTCGACGGCGGCATCACATTGCGCCAGAACCTCCGCTATTCGCATCTGGACCTGCAGTCGCGCTACCTCAGCATCTACAGCTGGACCGGTACGGTTGCCCATCGCGGCGCAAGTTCGATCCGCGACGAGATGAACGTCTTCCAGGTCGACAATCAGCTCGAAGCCAAGTTCGACACCGGGCCGCTGGCGCACACAGTGCTCTTCGGCCTCGACTATACGGACCTGACGTCGTCCTTCGGCTACGGAGCGGATCCCGTCAATCCAGCCTTCGACTTCGACATCGCAAATCCGACCTATGGCGTTTCCGGCCCGACGCCGGATTAAACTCTTGCGCAGTCCGACGCGGACCTGCGGCAGACCGGCATCTATGCGCTGGACCAGATCGAAATGGACAGATGGCGTTTCACGCTTGGCGGCCGCCAGACCTGGGTCGGACAGACGCGCGTTCAGCTTTTGGGCGGCGCGCCCGAGGATGTGAAGAAGGATGCCTTCAGCGTCCAGGCCGGCGCTCTCTATCTGTTCGACAATGGCATCGCCCCTTTCGCCAGCTACGCGACCTCGTTCGAGCCGATTACCAACCAGTCGGTTTCGGGCACCATTCTCGAGCCGTTGAAGGGCGAACAGTTCGAACTGGGGGTCAAATACCAGCCGCCGGGGACCGATATCCTGCTGTCGGCGGTCGCCTATCATCTTGTCGAGAAGAACAAGCCGGTTCTGGTCGATCCCGTCGCGACCTATCGCTCGCTGGGTGAGGTGACCAGCAAGGGCTTGGAACTGGAGGCGCGTGCCGCCGTCACGGATAGGCTGGATGTGATTGCTGCCTATACCTTCAACCATGCCGAGATCACCGCCGCGCTCGATCCTACAGAGATCGGCAAGGTCCCTTCGGTAACGCCCGAACATGTGGCAACCCTCTGGGCCAACTACAAATTTGACGAAGGCAGTGCCGTTCCAGGCCTGTCGGTGGGGGCCGGGGTACGGTTCCTCAGCGAGACCTATACGGACACCGCCAACACCAGCAAGAATGACGCGGCCATCTATCTCGATGCCTCCGCGTCCTACGATTTCGGCGCCATCGACAAGAAGTATGACGGCGTCACCGCGGCCTTTGCCGTCCGCAACATCGCCGACGACCGCGCGACGGTGTGCAACGAAGGCTATTGCTATCTCGGCCAGGGCCGCAACATGACCGCGTCGTTGAAGTATCGCTGGTAGGTTCCGTGCTCTCAGGCGATGGCCGGGCGTGATCGTTGCATGTCAGCATGATGGTGTGATGTAAGGCAGCCTCTGCTATCCAAGGCTGCAACGAGCATCGAACCAACCATGAGCGAATTCGATTTTGGCGCCCGCCGCGGTTCGGAATTCCGCCAACGCGGCTTCTGGGCCCTGTTCGCGGAACGGCATCCGGAAGAAAGGGTCCGGCTGGTGCGGCGCGGACCCTGGTTCTGGCAGCGCGGGCTACCAGACTTCGCCCTGGTCCTTTCCATGTATGTCGCGCCGGCGCAGAACCATGTCGGCGTTTTCTTCGGTCGCAACGAGAAGTTCGGTGCCACCGAGGCCTGGTCGCGGTTGAGGCCGTTCCAGCCGGCGATCGAAGACAGGCTGAAGCTCAGGCCGGAACAGAGTTGCGAGGGCCTCGGCATCAATTCGCTGTGGCGCGTGAACTGCTTTGCCGAGGACAACTGGCCGGCGATGGCCGACTGGCTGGTGACGGAATGCTCGCGATTCGAGCGCGCCGTGATCGAAGTGCTCGGAGATGGCGGCGACGGTCCGTGATCGCCTGCCGCCATCCCGATGGGATCGCAATGGCCCGGTCAGTTCGGCTTTGGCGTGTCGCGGCCGATCTCGTCGAGATGGTTTTGCAGCGTCAGATGGTCGAGCGCGTGCACGGGCAGGTTGGTGAACAGCGAGATGCGGTTGTTCAGCATGCGATAGGCATCGGCGAAGGCGAGGTGCATCTCGGCGTCGGTGCCGTCCGCCTTGGCCGGGTCTGGTATCGCCCAGAGCGCCGTCATCGGGTGGCCGGGCCAGATAGGACACGTCTCGTTCGCGGTGTTGTCGCAGACCGTGAAGACAAAGTTCATTTCCGGCGCGTCAGGCGCCGCAAATTCGTTCCAGCCTTTCGAGCGGGCAAAGCCCGTATCGTAGTTGAGGCTTTCCAGCAGTTGCAGCGCATAAGGATTGACCGTGCCTTTCGGCTGCGAACCGGCGGAGAAGGCCTTGAACTTGCCGGCGCCGATCCGGTTGAGGATGGCCTCGCCCATGATGGATCGCGCCGAATTGGCGTTGCAAAGAAACAGGACGTTGTAGAAATTGTCGCTCATCTCAAGACCTCGCTGGCAGGCGACTGGATGATTGGCCGGCAGTTCCGACAGATTGCCGAAGATGCCGACAGGGGCGACGTAGGAAGGTTTCACGACGGTTTGATGACAATCGTTCAAATAATAGGCTCGCGCATACTCGACTATAGCATCGCGTCGACAGGCTCGCGGCGTTCGGCATGTCGGCCGCCGTTAAAAAGAAGGCCGCGGCAATGAGTGCTCCGGAGCCCTTCGCGGGCGAAGACGGCAAGGCAAGCCGCATGCCGGGCTTCTTCCGCTCGCGCTGGCAAGGCCTAGTGGCGCTCGATCGGCTGTTCTGGCGCGACCTGGTGTTTGTCGGCACGGCGATCAACATCGCTTTGTCGGTGGTGGCGCTGATCCTGCTCGGGATGAAGCTGCCGCTCGCCGTAGTCCTGGCGGTGCATTTCCTGCCTGTGCCCTACAACATCTTCCTGACCTTTGCCGTCTGGCGCAGTGCGGAAAAATCCGGAGGCGCCAAAGCCTCGCTGATGATGCTGGGTTCCGCGCTTTGGCTGATCCTGGTCGTCGTGGTCTGACAGGCTCGAATGCCTGTTGGCTGCAAAGAAAAAGGCGGCCGAAGCCGCCTTCCATTCTGGTCGACTCCATCTCTTTGCTTGGACGCAATTTCGGACGGAAAACCGTTCACACTTTTCCTGGAATTGCTCTAGGCCGGCTCGAATTTCAGCGCCACGCCGTTGATGCAGTAACGCAGGCCGGTCGGCGGCGGGCCGTCCTCGAAGACATGGCCGAGATGGCTGCCGCAGCGGGCGCAATGGCATTCGGTGCGGACCATGCCATAGCTGCGGTCGATCGTGTTCTCGACGGAGCCCGGCACCGGGTCGTTGAAGCTCGGCCAGCCGGTGCCGCTTTCGAACTTCAGCTTGGATTCGAACAGCGGCTGGTCGCAGCCGACGCAGGAAAAGCTACCGGCGCGCTTCTCGTAGAGCAGGGCGCAGCTTCCGGGACGTTCGGTGCCATGGTTGCGCATGACGGCAAATTGCTCCGGCGCCAGCCGTGCGCGCCATTCGGCATCGGTGCGGGTAACGGGGTAGGCGTGGGTGTCCATTTGATCTCCTCAGCCTTGGCGGCTTGTTACTACAGCGCCGCGCGTCCGTCGGACGCGCAAAGGACGCTGTAGCACTTTGGTTTGCGCATAATCCTTTCCGAACCGGAGGTTCGGGGTCATGCGCGAGTTGCAACCTATGTTCGCTCCAACATAGGCATTTGTTACGGGTTTTGCCCGCATTTTCGATCACGCCTCATGCGATAGCCGCGAGATAGCGCGCGACCGAAGCGGCGAATGCCGCCTTGGCGCCGCCGATGATGTTCTGGCCCCACCAGGCACCATAGATATGGTCGAACTCGAATGGCTCCAGCGCCACCGCGATGCGGCGCACCGCCGCCGCGTTGAGCGGAATCTGGTTCGGGTAGCTGTACATGAAACTGACATGGCGGCGGGTCGGCGTGACTTGCAGGGTGTCGCCGGACAGCAGGACGTTGCCGCCGTCGCGCTTCCAGTGCATCACCTGGCCACCAGCAAAGTGGCCGCCGCAGCGGATGAGTGTCAGCGAGGGGTTTATGGCTCGCGTTTCGCCGTCCCAGCTGACGATCGCCTTGTCCGGCCGCATGATCCATTGACGGTCGTCGGCGTGGAGATAGATCGGTACGCCGCCAAAGGCCTCGCTCCACTCGACCATCGCCGAATAATAGTGACAGTGCGAGATGGCGATGGCAGCCAGGCCGCCACGGCGGTTGATCTCGGCCACCGCCTCGTCGCTCACCATCGAGACGCAGTCCCACAACACATTGCCGTGCGGCGTTTGCACCAGCAGCGCCCGCTGGCCGATGGCGAAGCGCGGCTCGACGCCGAAGGCGAGCACGCCGGCGTCGTCCTTCACCGCGAGCCGATGTGTGGCGGCGAGCTCTTCCGGCGTGATCCAGGCCTGACCCTCCCAGCGCACGAATTGCCGCTCGTCCTCGCAGATCGGGCAGTGTCGCGGCGGTGCTTCGCTCGCTGCGAACTGGACACCGCATTGCAGGCAAAGGAAGCAGGTCATGGTGACTCCGGGAATTGCTCAGTGCTTGCGCGAAAGCTGCTTCGTCGCGGCCTCGAGCCCGGCCAGCGTCAGCGGGAACATGCGGCCGCCGAAGATGTCGCGGATCATAGCGATCGAATGGGTAAAGCCCCAGTTCTTCTGGTTTTCCGGGTTGAGCCAGACGGCATTCGGCCATTGCTGCAAGAGACGCCCGAGCCAGATGGCGCCTGCCTCCGGGTTCCAGTGTTCGACCGAGCCGCCGGGGTGCGCAATCTCGTACGGGCTCATCGAGGCGTCGCCGACGACGATCACCTTGTAGTCCGGCCCGTATTTGTGGAGCAGGTCGAAGGTCGGGATCGTCTCGGCGAGACGGCGGCGATTGTCCCTCCAAACGCCTTCGTAGAGGCAGTTGTGGAAATAGAAATATTCGAGCTGGCGGAATTCGGCGCGGGCGGCTGAAAACAGTTCCTCGACGCTCCTGATGTGGTCGTCCATCGAGCCGCCGACATCGAAGAACATCAAGAGCTTCACCGCATTGCGCCGTTCGGGTCGCGTCTTGACATCGAGATAGCCGTGCTCGGCGGTGGCGTGGATGGTGCCGGGCAGGTCGAACTCCTCCTCTGCACCTTCGCGCACCCAGCGCCGCAGCCGCTTCAGCGCGATCTTGATGTTGCGGGTGCCGAGTTCGACGGCGTCGTCGAAATTCCTGAACTCGCGCTTGTCCCACACCTTCACCGCGCGGCGGTGGCGGCTTTCGTGCTGACCAATGCGCACGCCTTCGGGATTGTAGCCATAGGCGCCGAAAGGCGAGGTGCCGCCGGTGCCGATCCATTTCGAGCCGCCCTGATGGCGGCCCTTCTGCTCCTCCAGCCGCTGCTTCAGCGTTTCCATGAGCTTGTCGAAACCGCCGAGCGACTCGACCAGTTTTTTCTCTTCGTCAGACAGATGCTTTTCGGCGAGCCGCCGCAGCCACTCCTCGGGGATGTCTCTGACGTCAATAGCGGCGTTTCCGTCTAGCGCCTCGACGCCCTTGAAGACATGCGCAAACACCTGGTCGAAACGATCGATGTGGCGCTCGTCCTTCACCAGGGCAGTGCGGGCGAGGTAGTAAAAACCCTCGACGTCATAGTCGACCAGCCCGGCCTCCAGCCCCTCCAGCAGCGACAGATATTCACGAAGCGAGACGGGAACGCGTGCTGCTTTCAGCTCAAGGAAGAAGGGGATGAACATGACGCTATCTACAGCAGATCATATTCGATGAAGCCGGTGCGCCGCGCGACATAGTCGTAGAGCTTGCGTGCGGTGGCATTGGTTTCGTGGGTCATCCAGTAGACGTTCTTGACGCCGATCTTGCCGGCCTCCTGCTTGACCGCTTCGATGAGGGCCGCACCGACGCCCTTGCCACGCACCGCCGGGTCGGCGAACAGGTCCTGCAGATAGCAGTTGTTCATCTGCGACCAGCAGGAGCGATGGTAGAGATAGTGGGTGAGGCCGACAGCCTTGCCGTCGAGCGTGGCGATAAAACCCTTCGGCTCGAATTCGCCGACCGTGAAAAGCCGCTTCCAGGTGACGGCATAGACCTCTTCCGGCAACTTGGTTTCGTAGAAGGTGAGATAGGCGGTCCACAGGCGCTGCCAATCGGCACGGTCGGACTGCGCCAAGGGGCGGATGGTGATCTCGGTCATTTCGTTCTCCTCCGAAGCTTGTGGCTTGAAGCTGCCTCGGCGCCCGGTTGGCGGCAACGGTCCAGCGAGGGGATAAGCGCTGTCCGGTCTTTTCCTACCCCTGCCGTCTCGCCATGAAGGCCAGGCGCTCGAACAAGTGCACGTCCTGCTCGTTCTTCAGCAGCGCGCCGTGCAGTTTGGGCAGCGCATTCTTCGGATCGGCGCGAAGGTCTTCAGGCGCGATGTCGTCGGCAACCAGCAGCCGGATCCAGTCGAGCGCCTCGGAGGTCGACGGCTTCTTCTTCAGCCCCGGCACGTCGCGGATCTCATAGAACTGGGTGAGGGCGGCGCGCACCAGGTTCTGCTTGATGCCGGGATAGTGGACGTCGACGATTCTGTGCAGCGTCTCGACATCGGGAAAGCGGATGTAGTGGAAGAAGCAGCGGCGCAAAAAGGCGTCCGGCAGTTCCTTCTCGTTGTTGGAGGTGATGATGACGATTGGCCTGACCGCGGCTTGGATCGTCTCGCCGGTCTCGTAGACGAAGAACTCCATCCTATCGAGTTCCTGCAGCAGGTCGTTGGGGAACTCGATGTCGGCCTTGTCGATCTCGTCGATCAACAGCACGACCTTTCTGCCGGCAGCGAAGGCCTCCCAGAGCTTGCCGCGCTTGATGTAGTTCCTGATGTCGTTGAAGCGGTCGTCGCCGAGCTGGCTGTCGCGCAGCCGCGAGACGGCGTCATATTCGTAGAGGCCTTGCTGCGCCCTTGTGGTCGACTTGACGTGCCATTCGATCAGCTCGAGGCCGAGCGCGGCCGCCACCTGGCGGGCAAGTTCCGTCTTGCCGGTGCCGGGCTCGCCCTTGACCAGCAATGGCCGCTCCAGCGCGATCGCCGCGTTGACGGCCACCATCAGATCCTTGTCGGCGACATAGGCCGCCGTGCCTTCGAAACGCATTTTTGCTCCTCGGTTCGATCGAGCCGACCGTAAGGATGCGGCCACCCCGGCGCAAGCACGAGCTCGGGCGCTGCGTATGGCGGAAATTCTGAATGATAAGGCCGCCAACCATGCCGTGTCTCTGGCGCTTGGCCGCCCATCGGCCTATATTGGGGTCGGCGGTCTGCGCTTCCCGGCAGGAGACACTTTTCCCCGGGGCCTTAACGATCCTTAGGGAGCTGTCCCTGGGAAGACCCGTGGGTTTTCTCACACGGCGCCCACCTACTTTGTAGGCACCCGGGATCGACTTCTCCACCGGTTGTGTGGATCGTCATTTTCGCAAGGCATCCACGCATTCCGGTGGATCATAAGGTGGAAAACGTCGCTTCCAAAACTTCATCCCCAATCTGACCTTTTCTACCTTGGCGCATGACATCTTCGAGAGACCTGAAAAGACATCTTCGCAAGGAAGCGCTCGGGCGACGTGATGCGCTCGACGAATTCTGGCGCGTGGAAATCGCGCTCGAAATGGCCGAGACCGCTCGCGACCAGATCGCGATCGAACCGGGCCAGATCATCTCCGGCTTCTGGCCGATGCGTTCGGAGGTCGATGTCCGGCCGCTGATGTTCGCCTTGCGCGAAAAGGGCGCAAGGCTTTGCCTGCCGGCGATCCTCGACAAGACCACCATCGTCTTTCGCGAACTGGTGCGTGGCACGCCACTGGTGGAGATGGGCTTCGGCACAATCGGCCCGCATGAAGAGGCCGCGGTGCTCGACCCGGCGGTGATGCTGGTGCCGCTTGCCGCTTTCGACGCGCGTGGCCACCGTATCGGCTACGGCGCCGGCTACTACGACCGCGCGATCGCCAAGCTGGTCGACAAGGGGCAGCCGCCCAGGCTGATCGGCATCGCCTTCGACTGCCAGGAGGTGGCGCAGGTGCCGGACGAGAACCATGACGTCATCATCTCGGAAATACTCACCGAGAGCGGGTTGCGCCGGTTCGATATGTGATGATCTGCTTAACGCGTTTCTAAGACATATCGGATAGTACTTCTGTAATACAATCCGATTCGATGGCAGCAATAGCTATGGTCTTAATGCGTTTCCTCCTGATGCCGTTCGCCCTGATCGCGGTAGTGCTGTTTGCGATGGGATTGCACATCATCGGAACCTCTCTGTATCATCAGGTCGTCTGGTATCAGACGGTCGCCACCGTGACGGATGTCAATCCCTACACTGAAATGCAGAAAAACGGCCTCACCAAAGATGGCATCAATGTCGCTGTCACCTATATGGCTAACAACGCGCCGATGACTTGGTCCGGAAAGGAAAAGGTTATCGGTCTTTATGGAGTGTCCATGGGCGACAAGGTAGAGTTGTACTACGACCCTGCCGATCCGTCGAACCTCGATACCGCCGCAGCCAAAGGTTGGCGCGGCGCGCTGTTGCTCCTTGCCGCTACCGGTGGTTTCACCGCCTTCTACGTCTGGTTCTTCTGGCTACGCCGACGGAACGCGCCGTAGACGTCGCCTAGCCCGATCGCGTTGCGGGCGCGCAGGTGCCGGATGAGAATCACGACGTGATCATTCCGGAAATACTCACCGAGAGCGGGTTGCGTCGCTTCACTCCGCAATTGTAGATAGTCTTGGGGTGCATGGTTTTTGCGGAAAGTCATGCAGCTGGTGCTTCATGGACTTTCGGCTCGGGATCTTATGAGACTTCTCTTCCTCGGCGACATGGTTGGCAAGACTGGACGCACGGCGGTGTGGGAACAACTGCCCGGCCTGATCGCTGACTTCAAGCTCGACTTCGTCGTCGTCAACGGCGAGAACGCCGCCGGCGGCTTCGGCATCACCGAAGAGATCTTTCGCGACACGATCGCGGCGGGAGCTGACGTCGTCACCACCGGCAACCATGTCTGGGACCAGCGCGACGCTTTGGCGTTCGCGCCGCGCGAGGAGCGTTTCCTGCGCCCGTCCAATTTCCCCAAGGGTACGCCGGGGCGCGGCTCCGGCGTCTACATCGCCAGAAACGGCGCGCGCGTGCTAGTCGCCAACATCATGGGCCGTGTTTTCATGCATCCCGAGCTCGACGATCCGTTCCAGGCCGGCGAACGCGAGCTCGCCGCCTGTCCGCTCGGCGAACAGGCCGATGCGGCCGTCATCGACTTCCACGCCGAAGCGACCTCGGAAAAGATGTGCTTTGCGCATTTCGTCGACGGCCGCGCCAGCCTTGTCGTCGGCACGCATACCCACCAGCCAACCGCCGACCACCAGATCCTCAATGGCGGCACTGGGTACATGTCCGACGCCGGCATGTGCGGCGACTATGATTCCTCGCTCGGCATGGACAAGGAGGAGCCACTCAACCGCTTCCTGTCGAAAGTGCCGAAAGGGCGGTTCGAGGCGGCAAACGGTCCGGCTACCCTGTGCGGTGTCGGCGTCGATATTTCCGATCGCACCGGGCTGGCCGAGAAGATCGCGCCGTTTCGTCGCGGGCCACGGCTCGAGGAAACCGCGCCGTCCTTCTGGTCGTGACATTGATATAGACGCACGCAATACCTAATTGCCGGCGACACCTGCTTCAGATCGTAGAGGGGACGACCTCCATGCAGCTCATCGAATTCCTGGCGCCGCATTTCGCCTTCTTCTCCGACCCGACCGCCTGGGTCGCGCTGCTGACGCTGGTGGTGCTGGAGGTCGTGCTCGGCATCGACAATCTGATCTTCATCTCGATCCTGACCAACAAGTTGCCGGAAGCGCAACGCGCCCGCGCCCGGCGGCTCGGCATCTCGGCGGCGCTGATCATGCGGCTGGTGCTGCTTGCCACCATTTCGATCATCGTCCAGCTGACGACGCCCGTGTTCACCGCGCTTGGCCACGGCTTTTCCTGGCGCGACCTGATCTTGATCGCCGGCGGCCTGTTCCTGGTCTGGAAGGCGACCAAGGAAATCCACCACACGGTCGATCCCGACGACCACAAGGACACGATGCTCGGCGAGACGCTGCAGATTTCGCTCGCCGGCGCCATCTTCCAGATTCTGCTGCTCGATCTGGTCTTCTCGATTGATTCGATCATTACCGCCGTCGGCATGACCGACGAGATCGCCATCATGTACATCGCCGTGATCGTGGCGGTCACCGTGATGATGCTGGCGGCCGGGCCGCTCGCCGACTTCATCGCCAAGAACCCGAGCATCGTCATGCTGGCGCTGGGCTTCCTTTTGATGATCGGCATGACGCTGATCGCCGACGGCATGGGCTACCATGTGCCCAAGGGCTACATCTACGCCGCTATGGGGTTCTCGGCGCTGGTCGAAGGCCTCAACATGCTGGCGCGGCGGCGGAGGAAGGCAAGGTCCGGCGGCGGGCACTGAGGCTGGCCGGCTCTAACCTTTTGTTTTTGCGCAATTCCGGACGGAAAACCACTACACACTTTTCCTGAAATTGCTCTTAGCTCGCCGGCACGCCCTTCGGATGGCGATCGCCGATCAGGCCAAGCGTCAGGCCCTGCTCCAGCCACGCCTTGGCGCCGGCCAGAACGAGCGAGAAGCCGCCGGTCGAATCGATCGCCTGCTTGACCTGCTCGTCACCGCTACCGGCAAAGCCGAAATTGCGAACCTCGAGAAAGGTCGTGTTGCCCGGCATCTCGGTGAAGGTCCAGACCACAATGGTTGGCGGGTCGCTGCACTGCATGACGATCTTCTTGTCCTTGACGATCTCGCTGACATCGACCGCCGTCGAGACGTCGTACATGCGCCATTCCCACTGAACCGGCTTGCCTGCGTCCAGCCGGCCGCTGGAATGAGTGAACCAGAATTTCGTGGTGACAGCTGGATCGACGATCGCTTCAAACACCTCGGCAACAGGCCGCCTGATCAGCATGCCGGTTTCGGCGGTTGGTGCTTCGCGGATTTCCATGGCGGTCTCCTTTCAGGCTTGGCCCTCACCAGGCTCCGGGTTCGCGCACCATGTGGACGATGCTGGCCGGATTGGCGATCCAGAAGCCACGGAAGCCTTCGCCCAAGGGCTCGATGGCGTCACAGCGCACAACGCCAGCCCTGGCGAAATGATCCGCGGCGACCGGGAAATCGTCTGTGAACAGCTCCAGCCAGATTTCGGCCTGGCTCATCATCGGCGCTTCATCGATCCACAGGCGGTTTGGGCCGAACTCGAAGCCGATTGCCGGCGCCTTGGCAGTGAACGGCTTCAGGCCGACGACATCGCGGTAGAAGGCGATCGTCGCCTCATACTGGTGCGGCGGTACCTTCATGGCGATGTTGACGCCGCCGGTGATTTTCGCGGTCATTGCTGGCTCCACTTCCTGCGTTCAGAAGTTGTCTTCATCAGCCGGTTCGGTCCGCGTCGCTCGCTATGACAGGTTGACCTGCCAGGAAACTCCGAACCTGTCGTTCAGCCATGCGAAACGGCGGCTGAAGCCATAATTGTCGGGCGGCATCAGGAACGCGCCGTCCTTTGCCATTGTCTCGACAATGCGGGTCAGCTCCTGCTCGGAGGAACAATCCACGTAGAGCGAGACCGACGGCGTGAACGTGAAGGCATGGTGCACCGGGCTGTTGTAGAGCATTACCTCCAGGCCGCCGATCGACAGCCGCGCCAGCTTGACCGTTCCTTCCGGGCCGTCTTCGCCGGAGCCGTAACCGGTAACGTCAAGGATGCTGCTGTCGGGAATGGTCTCGCAGTAGAGGCTCATCGCCTCCTCGGCCTTGCCCTCGAACATCAGGAATGGCGTTACTTTCTTCATCGCAGGCCTCCGTCTTCATCAAGGTCGCTCAGATATTGGTCTCGTTGGCGGGTTCGCCCTTCAGCTCGCTGCGATAGTAGCCGTCGCGCAAATTGATGCCGTATTCGACATAGGCTTTCATGCAGGCCAGCATCTGCGACCAGCCCTCGCAATTGAGGTAGGACTTCTTCAATCCGGCCTCTCCTTCATGCCAGCCGGTCTCGGCGATGGTGACGAAGGTGCCACCGTCGTCCAGCGGCTCGAAATTCATTTCGATGCGCGTCTTGTAGGCCGGCTTGCCGTCGGCGTCGGTGGCGTCCCAACGCAGCACGATGCGGCTGTCTTTCGCGACCTCGTCGACCTCGACGGGCACCGTCTTCCACCATGTCACGGTGGTGCCCGCCACCAGCGGTGCGCTGGCGCCGCCAATGGTGGTGAAATATCCGCTGAGCTTGTTCGGATTGACGACCGCGTCGAAGACTTCGGCGACCGGCTTGTCGATGCGTCCGGATATCTTGAATCCAAGAGGCATATCCACAGCTCCTTCCTTGCTTGGGTCAACGATATGTTATAGAAACATAACATGTCAAGCCGATCGCAAGACGACAATGTTTTCAAGGCGCTGGCGCATCCGCGCCGGCGCGAATTGCTGGATCGGCTGAAGGACCAGCCGCAGACCACAGGCACGCTGTGCGATGCCTTTCCCGATATGGATCGCTGTACCGTCATGCTGCATCTCAAGATACTGGAGGAGGCCGAGCTGATTGTGGCGCGGCGCGAGGGGCGCGAGCGCTGGAACCATCTCAACGCGCTACCGATCAAGCAGATCCATGACCGCTGGATCAGCCAGTATGCCGGCCACGCAATCAGCATCATCGACCGGCTGAAGTCCGATCTCGAGGCGTGAACGGCCGCGTGCCAGGCCGTCGGGCTGATCCCGCCCAATGTCGCCAACGGCGCGGCTGGACGAATTGAGCCGATTTATTTATAAGCCGGCCATTCCGACAGAGAGCGCCATATGTCCATCCGGGCGTACCAGGGACGTTCTGAAATTTGAATTCGAGCATTTTCGCAAACGCCGGGTGAAACCGCCCGGCCGCAAATGCTCTAGCCGAAGACGACAGGGGTGCCATGGCTGGCCATTCACAGTTCAAGAACATCATGCACCGCAAGGGCCGCCAGGACGCGGTGCGGTCGAAAATGTTTTCCAAGCTGGCGCGCGAAATCACCGTCGCCGCCAAGACCGGGACGCCGGACCCGTCGATGAACCCGCGCCTGCGCCTTGCCGTGCAGAATGCCAAGGCGGTGTCGATGCCGAAGGACAACATCCAGCGCGCCATCAACAAGGCGTCGATGGGCGATGCCGAAAACTACGAAGCGGTGCGCTACGAAGGCTACGGGCCGGGCGGCGTGGCGCTGATCGTCGAGGCGCTGACCGACAACCGCAACCGTTCGGCCTCGAACGTGCGCGCCGCCTTTACAAAGGCCGGCGGGGCGATGGGCGAAACCGGCTCGGTGTCGTTCATGTGGGACCGCGTCGGCGAGATCTATTATCCGGCGTCAGCCGGCAGCGCCGAAAAGGTCATGGACGCGGCGATCGAGGCCGGTGCCGACGACGTGCAGTCGGACGAGGAAGGCCACACCATCTATTGCGCCTTCGAAAATCTCGGCGAAGTCTCCAAGGCGCTGGAAGGCGCACTCGGCGAAGCGGAATCGGTGAAGCCGATCTGGCGGCCGCAGAATAACATCCCGGTCGACGAGGAGCGGGCGCAGTCGCTGATGAAGCTGGTCGCCACGCTCGAGGATGACGACGACGTGCAGAGCGTCTACGCCAATTTCGAAGTCGACGACGAGACCATGGCGAAACTCAGCGCGGCATGAGCGACAAGCCGCTGCCCACCATCCGCATCACCTATTGCACGCAGTGCCAATGGCTGCTGCGTGCCGGCTGGATGGCGCAGGAGCTGCTTTCTACCTTCGGCACGGATCTCGGCGAAGTGGCGCTGGTGCCCGGCACCGGCGGCATCTTCACCATTTCCTGCAATGATCAGCTTGTCTGGGACCGCAAGCGCGACGACGGCTTTCCGGATGCCGCGAAGCTCAAGCAGCTGGTGCGCGACGTCATCGATCCGGACCGCGATCTCGGCCATTCCGACCGCAAGGGTCACACGCAAAAAGACCCCGCCTAAGGCGAGGTCTTTTGTATTTGCGTAGAGCCATTTTCAGAGCAATGCGAAGATGAAGCAGGCCATCGACACGATGGCGGTGATGGTGCGGACGTGGTTCCACATCACCCATTGGTTCAGATGGTTCGCCCACACGGCGGCGCCATTGGCGCTGGCTGGGTCGACGGCGGCGAGCGCATCGTTGAGCGGCACATTGAAGACCATGGTCACAATCGGGTTGCCGATCAGGTAGATCACGGCGCCGGCAAGCAACCAGTACGAGCCAGACTGGCTCCAGCCCATGATGGCGGCGGCGATAAGTACCAGACAGAGCAGGCCGGTACCGAACAGCGCCGTCATGAAGGTCGGGGTGATCACCGTGACGTTGATCGAATTCATCGCAGCGATGCCGCTTGGGACGGGCAGCCGGGTAAGCGCCGCCATGACGAAGTTGGAAAAGGCGAAGAACACGCCGCCGACGACGCCCGAGCCGATTGCGGCAATGATGGTGAGGGTGGGAAGAAGCTTGATCATCTCAGTTGCTCCACACGCCGGTAGCGGCGGTTTCATTTGCGTAGGCGGAAAAGTCCTTCGGCGCACGGCCGAGCACACGCTGGACACCATCGGTCAGCGTCTCGTTGCGGCCGTCGAGCACCTCGGTGAACAGCTCGTTGAGCAGCCAGGCGAATTCCGGCGGCAGGTCGTGGGCCGCGATGGCCGCGGTGAATTCGTTGTGCGAGATGCGCTTGAAGCCTATGTCGCGCCCGGCGGCCTTGCCGATCTCGGCGACCGCGTCGGCGAAGCTCAGCAGGCGCGGGCCGGTCAGTTCGTAGAGCTGGCCGGCATGGCCTGGCTCGGTCAGCGCGACGAAGGCCGCGTCGGCAATGTCGTCAGCATCGACAAAGGGCTCACCGACATTGCCGACTGGCAAGGCCACTTCGCCCTCGAGCAAGGACTCGACGAGAAAGCCTTCACTGAAGTTCTGCGAAAACCAGGCACAGCGCAGGATCGTCCAGTCGGCGCCCGAGGCTTTGACCATCTCTTCGGCGCGCTGGGCCTCGGCCTCGCCGCGGCCGGACAGCAGCACCAGTCGGGTGACGCCATTGGCCACGGCTAGCCTAGCGAAGGCACCGATAGCTTCGGCAGCGCCCGGCACCGCGAGGTCGGGATAGTAGCTGATGTAGATGGCGCTGACGCCCTGCACGGCCGGGCCCCAGGTCGCGGGAACCTCCCAGTCGAAGCGCGGGCTGCCCGAACGCGAGCCGATGCGCACCGGAAGGCCGCGCGCCGTCAGCCGCTCGGCGAGGCGGCGGCCGGTCTTGCCGGTGCCGCCGAGGATCAGGATTGGTTTTGAAGTGGTGTCAGTCATTTCGGTTTCCTCTCTTTTCCAAACATGAGCAATCCTCACATTTGCAAAACGTGATAAACCCTCGTATTCTGCAAGTCAAGCGCGTTCGCTGAAAAATTCTGGAGGGGCCATGGAAGGCAGGACCGTTGAGCAGGAGGGGCAGGTCGGATCGCCGCGCCGGGCACCCAGCCAGCAGCGCAGCCGCGAGCGGGTCGAGCGGATGCTGGCTGCTGCCTCGGCGCTGATCGCCGAGCAAGGCAGCGACGCCATGCGCATGGGTGAGGTGGCGGAAAGGGCTGGCGTGTCGATCGGCTCGCTCTACCAGTTCTTCCCGGACAAGCGGGCGATCGTCTGGGCGCTGGCCGAGCGCTACACCGCCGAGAGCCAGGCCTGCATCGCCGCTGCGCTGAAGGATGTCGGCGATGCCGAAGGCCTGCGGCAGGCCTTTTCGGAGCTGGTGGACATCTACTACCGGCTGTTCCTGGCCGAACCGGTGATGCGCGACATCTGGTCGGGCACGCAGGCAGACAAGGCGCTGCGCGAGCTTGAGCTGGCGGACAGCCGCGCCAATGCCGAATTCCTCATCGCGGTGCTGAGGCGGCTGCGTCCAGCCGCCGACCCGGTAGCGCTGGAGACGACGGCGTTTCTCGTCTGGCAGATGGGCGAAGCTGCCATGCGGCTGGCGATCTCGGTCGAGCGGCAGGAGGGCGACAGGCTGGTCGCGGCCTACAAGCGCATGGCGCTGCGGGAACTGCTTGCCGAGTAGGGCCGCGCGCTAGCGGCCGAAATAATTCCTCAGCATTTCCGCGCGCTCATCCTCCGTGCACATCGCCATGCGGCCGAGGTTGAACCGGCCTCGATAAAGCGCGATGACGGCCAATGCGCAGTTCACCGTCTCGTCATCGGTGGAAGTGGCCAGATCCCGCAATGCCAGGTGCTGAAGCGTTCGCCACGCTGCCTTGTAATGCGGTTCGATCCAAGCAGGAACCTGCGGGTTCCGGTCGTCGAGCAGTCGCGCTTCTTCGATCGTTGCGGCCAGACCATAGGCACCCCAGTAAGCCGGAGTGTGGTCTTCGGAGATGCGGACGATTTCAACGACCGCGCCGTAAGACGCGTCTCCAACATCCCCCTGATGATGCAATTCATTCCAGAGTTCATCCCAGGCCGATTTGTCGCCGTAGTGAACGGCCAGCGTTCGCAAGGCCGGTCGTGGGTCATAGACAACCTTGTACCCGCCCTTGAGGTCGGACCACCGCTCGTCGTCGAGATTAGACATAGTGTCCTCCCTGACCGCTTGCGTCCCATCACCGGCTGCTTGAGGTCAACAAAAAACCCGCCTCGAAGGCGGGTTTTTTGATCCGAGAAAGGCTGATGCGGCTTAGATGCCGAAGCCTTCGAAACGCTTCTTGAACTTCGACAGGCGGCCGCCGCGGTCGAGCAGGGTCTGCTGGCCGCCGGTCCAGGCCGGATGGGTGGTCGGGTCGATATCGAGGTTCATCGTATCGCCTTCCTTGCCCCAGGTCGAACGGGTCATGTATTCGGTGCCGTCGGTCATGACGACCTTGATCGTGTGGTAGTCGGGATGGATGTCGGTCTTCATGGTTCGGTTCCTGGCTTGCCGGCGCTGCCGACGGGCCCATGGCCTGCGTCGATGCGCCCCTTTCTAAAATCCGAAGCCGCAGCTATTGAGGAGCCACGGCTTCTAAAACGGTCGGCGAGCCTATACATCAGCCAGAATTGAATCACAAGGCCGCGGCAGGCGCATATTGAAGCGCCCACCTGGAAGCGGCCAGAGGAAACGGTCATGGCGGATATCAGCGGCGAGGAAGACGGGCGCCGGCGCTCGCTCGGACCGCTGCGGCGTCTTTTTCCCTACATCACCCGCTACCGCAAAATGGTCATCGGCGCGGTCATCTCGCTGATCGTCGCCGCGGCGACGACGCTGGCCTTGCCGCTCGCCGTGCGGCGCATGATCGACCACGGATTTTCCGCCTCCGATTCCAGCTTCATCGCTGAATATTTCGCCATGCTGGTGGTCATGGCCGCCTTGCTGGCGGCTGCCTCGGCCAGCCGCTACTATTTCGTCATCACGCTTGGCGAGCGCGTCGTCGCCGACATCCGCAGCGATGTGTTTGCCCATGTCACGACGCTGTCGCCGGCCTTTTTCGACACCGCGCAATCCGGCGAGATCGTGTCGCGGCTCGCGGCCGACACCACGCAGGTGAAATCAGCAGTCGGCGCCACCGCCTCGGTGGCGCTGCGCAACGTCATCCTCGGCCTCGGCGCGGTGGCGATGATGGTCTTCACCAGCCCGAAATTATCGGGCCTGGTCATCGCAGCGATTCCCGTCATCGTGTTGCCGCTGGTCGCCTTTGGGCGCTCGGTGCGGCGCAAGTCGCGGCAGGCGCAGGACACGCTTGCCGGCGCCACCGCCTATGCCAGCGAGCAGATCGGCGCGGTGCGCACGCTGCAGGCCTTCACCAACGAAAAACTGGTCACCGGCCGGTTCTCGACCGCCGTGGAAGCCGCTTTCGAGGCGGCGCGAGCCTCGATCTTCGCCCGCTCCTTCCTTACCTTCTTCGCCATCTTCATGATCTTTTCCTCGGTCGTGGCGGTGCTCTGGTTCGGCTCGCGCGACGTGCTTGCCGGCACGTTGTCTCCGGGCACGCTCGGCCAGTTCCTGCTCTATTCGGTGTTTGCCGCTGGCGCGCTTGGCGCGCTGTCGGAGGTGTGGGGCGAGCTTGCCCAGGCGGCGGGCGCGGCGGAGCGGCTGACCGAGATCCTGGCCGAGAAGCCCGCCATCCAGTCGCCGGCCAATCCCGCGCCGCTGCCGGCCAAGGCGAAAGGCGCGATCAGCTTCGACGACGTCTCCTTCTCCTATCCGGCACGGCCCGATCGCGCCGCCGTCCACGGCCTGAGTTTTCAGATCAAGCCCGGCGAGACGGTGGCGATCGTCGGTCCCTCGGGCGCCGGCAAGAGCACGGTGTTTTCGCTGATCTTGCGCTTCTACGATCCCGAGACCGGCCGCATCGTCATCGACGGCGTCGACCTGCGCGAGGCCGATCCCGCTGATGTCAGGGAGCGCATCGCCATCGTGCCGCAGGATGTCACCATCTTCGCGGCCAGCGCGCGCGACAATATCGGCTTCGGCCGGCCCGGCGCCAGCGAGGCCGAGATCGAGGCGGCGGCCAACGCAGCCCTTGCCGACGAGTTCATCCTCAAGCTCGAGAAGGGCTATGACAGCCAGGTTGGCGAGCGTGGCGTGACACTGTCCGGCGGCCAACGCCAGCGCGTGGCGATTGCCCGCGCCATCCTGCGCGACGCGCCGATCCTGCTGCTCGACGAGGCGACTTCGGCGCTCGACGCCGAAAGCGAGACGCTGGTGCAGACGGCGCTGGAGCGGCTGATGCAGGGCCGCACCACTTTAGTCATTGCCCACCGGCTGGCGACGGTGCTGAAGGCCGACCGCATCCTGGTCATGGAGGCTGGCCGCATCGTCGAGGAAGGCACCCACCAGAGCCTCGTCGCCAAGGGCGGCATCTATGCACGGCTGGCCAAGCTGCAGTTCGAGACAGGCGCCAGCGCCTTCAAGGGCGCGGCCGAGTAGCCGGCGCCGGAGTCGCGGTGGCTTAGCGTCTGCTGCGACGATAGGCCATGAACAGGGGAACGCCGAGGAACACGGACAAGAGAAGCAGGCTGGCGAAAACACGTTCTTGTTCCAGACCCGGATCTCTGACCTCTACATTGGCGGGTGGGTCTTCCGGATCCTGGTAGGTGAAGTCGTACCGCCACTCGAGTTCCCTCGAAATATCGTCGACGGATTTCAGGTAGTCGGCAATCGCCTTGGCCGGCACTTCCGTTGCCAGCGTCTTAAAATTCCATTCCACCTCGAACTCGGTCGGCGTGTTGCTCCACGATGCCTTGAGCGACACGTAGGGCGTCGCGATGCTCTTCATCGGCCCACCGGAGAACCTGGCCTTGAGGTTGCGCACCGTAACCTTGTGGCGCCGGTAAAGCGCAGAGCCGAGCGAGACAGGACCGGTACGGCCCACAATTGTCGGGGTCGGCAGAAAGTTGCCGAGATCGGACGCCCGAATCGGAAAGTCCTTGGCCAGATCGTTGGCCGCCAGTGCCTGCGCCGGCAATTTGTAACTCTCTTTCACGCTGACGATGTTGCCGTCGCGGCGATCGACTATCTCCAGCTTCGCCACGCTTTGAATGCCTGGGTACTGTTTGCTGTAGTATTTCAGATACGTGTCCGACAGATCGCTCAGCGATCGGCCCGCCAATCTGCTGCGCATTGAATCAGCGTCGGCGCCTACGTAGGTCGAGAATACCGTCAGCGACAGCGGATCGCCCAGCTTGTCGGGAAAAACGAACTCCTCGGCAACCTGCACCGATGGGTTGGCAGGCACAGCGCTGGGCATCTTCTCCAACTTGCCGGTGCCGAAGGGAGGCAGTGCGAAGCCGTAATCGGCTTGCGGGAAATCGTGCGCCTTGCCGCCCTGAAGATAGTTGGTGGCGTCCAGCCAATATGTTTCCTTTCCGATCGTCGCCTTGACGATGGCATGGTCGAAGGCGCGCAATGCCGGCAGATGCTGGTCCAGCGCGCGCCCCTCGTCGAGATCGGTCAGCGCAACTTGCGCGGAAATGCCAAGCCGCACGAGCGACGAGGTAAGCAGCAAGGCCTTGTCCTTGCAGTCCCCAAATCCGCTCAAAATGACCGTCGCGGGGTCGCGCGGAATATAGGATCCGGTACCGATCGACAGGCTGACATAACGTATCTGATCCTGCACCAGCCGCATCGCCTGTATCATGCGGTCTTCGGGCATGGGACGCTTGAGAGTGATGGCGTCGAGTTGCGCTGCAAATGCCGGCGGGAAAGTTGTGGCCGGCTTGTAGTATGGGGCAACCGCGTCGACCACACCTTGCCAGTCTGCTGTCGATGCCACATCGACCGAGCCTCGGGCCGGATACTCGGTCGGGAGGTTGTCCTCGACCTTGACCGGCTTCGGGCTTGGAATCTCCCACAAATAGACGGTATCGGAGCCCGACGAGGAGATTGTCGGTTTGACCTGCGTTCCCCTTGCCTTGACCTCGAGCGGCTGATCGGCAGGCCAGGTGACGCTGGAGCGAATGAGCGCTACCGGCTCTTCCCATTCGGTCGAAAAATTGAAGAAGAACAGATCCTTGCCGATAAGCGGCGTTGTCTTGTAGGTCGTTGCGTAGTCGATCGTGTCGCCAACACGCACGTCATCGATGTTGATATGAGCGGTTAACCAGCCGTCGAAGACGCCCCGTTCAGCATCCTTTTCCTGCCGGAAGATGTCGAACTTCGCGTCAGCCAGCCGGTCCAGAACGATGCCGTCGCGGATAATGCGCAAATGGTTCAGCGTAACCTTGTGCCGCGACGGGTCGAACTGCAGGTCGATGCCCGCACCTTGCTCAAGGCCAGGTCGGTCGACAATCTTGTAGACCGTGCGCGAAAAATCATCATGGCCGCCCGGCCGATGGACGATCTGCTCGTCCAACAGCAGCCAGGACAGTCCGTTCCTGACCTGATCCGCTCGTGCAGGGTCTGCCGTCGGAACGTCGATCAGCTTCGTCCAGCTTTCCGCCGGAGCCTTGAGAACCGTCTCATCGGACCTGGCAGGAGAACTAAGGCCGACCAGTAAGACCAAAAAAACGATGAGGCACCAGAAAGACCTGACCTCACGAAAACTGCTACGGGCCGGCATCCACGCTCGCTTACTTTGAAGGAGCTTCTTTCTTCAGAGGCTTTTCAGTCAAAGTAAAGTCTATTGCGCGGGTTTTTCAGCCTCCATGAGGGGGCGGTGGCAAAGGACGAAGGCGTTCATCTGCCATAGCGTTTGCGCAAATGGTCGGTGAAATACACGGCATTCAGCTTCTCGCCGGTGGCGCGTTCGAGCAGGTCCGGCGTCGACCAGCGCGACCCTTGCGACCATATTTTTTCACGGCGCCAATCGTTGATGGCACTGAAGTCGCCTTTCGCGAGATCACTGTCGGCAGCCGGGTGGTCACGCGTCAGCGCGGCCCATTGCTGCGCCGCCATCATGGCGCCCAGCGTGTAGGACGGGAAATAGCCGAACGCGGCGCCCGGCCAGTGCACGTCCTGCATGGGGCCGTCAGCGGGGTTGTCGATGGTCGAGAGGCCGAGATAGTCGCGCATCTTGGCGTCCCACGCCTCCGGCAGGTTCGCCGCTTCCAGCCGCCCCGAAACGAGCTCCTGTTCAAGCTCGTAGCGCAGGATGACATGCAGCGGGTAGGTGACCTCGTCGGCGTCGACGCGGATCAGGCCGCGTTCGACCCGGTGCACATGCGGCAGGATGTCGTCGATCGACCAGGCCTCGCCGAGATGCTTTTCGACCATCGGCAGCGCCCAGCGCCAGAAGGCCGGGTTGCGGCCGATCTGCTTTTCGACGAACAGGCTCTGGCTTTCATGCACCGCCATGCCGCGCGCCTTGCCGAGCGGCCAATGCGACCAGGCCTTGGGCAGGTTCTGCTCGTAAAGCGCATGGCCGGTCTCGTGCAGCACGCCCATCAGCGCCGACAGGAAATCCGAGGTCTTGTAGCGGGTGGTGATGCGCACGTCGCTCGGCACGCCGCCGCAGAAGGGATGGTGCGACACGGACAACGAGCCGTGGGTCAGGTCGAAACCGACGGCCGCCATCATGGCAAGGCCGAGTTCGCGCTGCCTGTCGATCGCATAGCTGCCGGAGAGCGGCTTCAGCGGGTGCTTGGCTAGCCGCGCCTCCTGCACCGCCAGTGCTTCCGGCACAAAGCCTGTAAGGAAGGTCTTCAGTTCGGTGAACACCGGCGTGATGTCGGCGGCACGGTTGCCGGGATCGTACTGTTCCATCAGCGCGTCGTAGGGGGCGAGGCCGAGCACATCGGCGCGCAATGCCGCCTCCTCGCGCACCAGGGCGACTACGCTTTCCAGCGCCGGCAGGAAGCCTGCCCAGTCGTTCTTGGCGCGCAGATCGCGCCAGAGCTGTTCGGAGCGCATGCGCGCCGTCGTCTGGCGCTCGACAAACTCCACCGGCAGGCAGGTCAGGTTGGTGTATTGCCGGCGCAACTCCCTGACCGCCGCCTGCTGTTCCTCGTTCAGCACCTCTTGTTCGGCTGCGGCGATCCAGTCAGATATCTCGGGCGCCGTTGCGCGGGCATGGAGCATGCCGGCGAGCGCCGACATCGCCTCGGCGCGCTTCTCGCCGCCGCCTACCGCCATATGGGTCGCCTCGTCGGCGCCGAGGATGGCGAGCGCATGTTCCAGCGCTTCGAGCTTGTGGCCGAGGCCGTCAAGTTTCTGAAAGGACATTGTGGATTCCGTCAGCTTCGATTGGCTGGCGGGAAAAGATACCAACATGCCGAGGTTGGCAACCCTGAGCCTCGCGCGGGCTAAGCTCAAGGCACCTTGCGCCGCGAGGCCCGTGCGTGATCAATGCTGGCTGGCCGCAAAGACGGCAAACGGAGGGGAAAAATGATCGGCAACATTCTGGTCTGGCTGGTGGCGCTGATCCACTGCTACATCGTCTATCTGGAGATGGTGCTGTGGGATACGCCGCGCGGCCACAAGGCGTTCGGCCTGACACCTGACTTTGCCAAGGCGTCCAAGGTTCTCGCCGCCAACCAGGGGCTCTACAACGGCTTTCTTGCTGCCGGTCTGATCTGGGGCCTCGCTCTTGGCGCGGCCGGCTTCCAGGTCAAGGTGTTCTTCCTGCTCTTTGTCGCCATAGCGGGCCTCTATGGCGCGGCGACTGTCAGCAGGAAGATCCTGTTCATCCAGACCGTGCCGGCCGTGCTTGCCCTGATCGTGCTCTGGCTGGGCTGGTGAAAAAAGACGCCCGTGGGGCGAGCCCCTTGGGCGCCAGGTCGTCCCTTCCTCTTGTTCCGATGATCAGCCGTTCGGATAGTGCCCACCATCGGCGCCGTCACCCATCAGGAAGCCGGTGCCGGTGTCGATCCGGAGCGCCTGGTCGACATCGTCGAGCCGGCGCAGCAAATCATGATACTGCGCGGCCGGTATACTGCCATGATCCGCGGCAGCCGTTCTTGCGGCAGCCTGGCTGATATGGGCGGCGCGCATGTGCAGTTGCTGCGCTTGGGCCGGCGTGATCGTGTTCGCCTGCCTTGCGTCCGCGATGCCTTCGTCAACGCCCTTCGCCTGTTCGATCAGGCCGGTCACGCGCGGGCCGACCATATCGGTCGGGTCGGTTGCGTCGAGAGCGCCCTTGTGATGTCCGGCGGCATAGGCGCCGGACAAAGGAACCGCCACGAGAAAGGCGGCGATCGTTGCAGTCCTGATTGTTGCCTTGGAAGCATAAGAGCGCATGGCTGCGTCCTCCTCTTACTGTGGAAGGGGCGGTTGCTGCGCCCAACTTCCAGTCACGGGCCGTCCGGTTCCGTCGTGCCGCGATGATGGGAGTCATCGCCGGTGGTTCTCGGCCTCCGCTGCGGAAACTAGAAGCGGCCGGCGGCGAAGTGTAATTAAAAAAAGATAATCTTTTCAGGCCTTGTCGGCCTGATGTCTGCGCCCTAGCGTTGAGCCGGCGAACAAATTCGCGTGATGCGCGATCACCGTTCGGTGAGCTTCAGTTCAATGCGGCGGTTCTTGTTGCGGGCCTCGTCGGTGTCGGCGGGGTCGAGCGGCTGGAACTCGCCGAAGCCGGCCGCGACCAGCCGGTTGGCCGGCACGCCGTTCTCGATCAGGAACTTCACCACCGAGGTGGAGCGCGCCGTCGACAGCTCCCAATTGTCGCGGTAGCGGCCGGTGCCGGACAGCGGCTTGTTGTCGGTGTGGCCGTCGACGCGCAGCACCCAGTTGATCTCCGGCGGGATCTCCTTCTGCAGCTCGATGATGGCATCGGCGAGCTTCTTCATCTCGACCTTGCCGGCATCGTTGATCACCTCGGAGCCGGTCGGAAACAGCACTTCCGACTGGAAGACGAAACGGTCGCCGACGATACGGATGTTCTCGCGGTCGGCGAGGATTTCACGCAGGCGGCCGAAGAAATCGGAGCGGTAGCGGTTCAGCTCCTGCACACGCTGCGCAAGTGCCACGTTGAGGCGGCGACCGAGATCGGCGATCTTGGTGTTGGAGTCGCGATCGCGCGTCTCGGACACGTTCAGCGCGTCTTCGAGCGCGCCGATCTGCTTGCGAAGTGCTGCGATCTGCTGGTTGAGGATCTCGACCTGGCTCAGCGCCTGCTGGCTGATCTGGCGCTGACTGTCGAGCTCGCCGGAAAGGGCCGTGGCACGCTGGTTGGCCGCGTCGCCGGCGCCGGCGCCTTGCGCCAGCAATTGCTGGAGCCGGCTCTTTTCCGCCTCCGACGCCGAGAGCGAAGCCTGCAGATTGGCGAGCGAATCCTCCTTGTCCTGCGTCGACGAGCGCTCAAGCGCCAGAAGCTGGGTCAGTTCGTTGATCTGCGAGTTGAGGCGGTTGAGCACCGTGTCCTTTCCGGAGATTTCGCGGCCGAGCAGGAATTGCGCCAGCACGAACACGGTGAGCAGGAACATGATCGCCAGGAGCAGCGTCGACAGCGCGTCGACGAAACCCGGCCAATAGTCGATGCGGCGATCGGC
Organism: Mesorhizobium sp. LjNodule214; assembly: GCF_964252735.1. Taxonomy (NCBI): domain Bacteria; kingdom Pseudomonadati; phylum Pseudomonadota; class Alphaproteobacteria; order Hyphomicrobiales; family Phyllobacteriaceae; genus Mesorhizobium; species Mesorhizobium sp. LjNodule214. Next base: position 294,128 of record NZ_CAXUPE020000001.1, on the reverse strand, counting down.
GCGCCGCGCCCTGGCGAGAGCCATGCTAGTGGACTCCCTGCTTCTTCAGGGCGTCGGCGATCTTTTCCAGCGTGTTGCGCATCGCCTTCTGCTCATCGGACTGGGCCTCGACCCAATCGCGCATGATCTGCTGCTCGGAGCGCATGTTCTTGACCAGGCCTGAGATGCCGTCGGCGAGATTGGCCATGGCGGTGGCGACGCGCGGATTGGAGCCGCCGCCATTTTCCTGCAGGCTGCGCAGCCTTTCCGACAACAGGCGGATCTCGTCGGACGGCTCGTTCCTGACTGGATCGGCAACGACGATGTCGGAGGAGAGATCGGTGACCGAGGACAGCCAGTTCTCCAGCTCGGTGTAGAATCGGGTCTGGGCACGGCCGGCCTGCAGGTCGAGGAAGCCGAGCACCAGCGAGCCGGACAGGCCGAACAGCGAGGACGAGAAGGCGGTGCCCATGCCGGCCAGCGGCGCCGATAGGCCTTGCTTGAGCGAATCCAGCACGGCGGCGGCGTCACCGGTGCCGGGATCGAGCGATTCGATGGTTTCGCGGATCGACCCGATGGTATTGAGCAGGCCCCAAAAGGTGCCGAGCAGGCCGAGGAACACCAGGAGGCCGACGAGATAGCGCGAGGTGTCGCGGCTTTCGTCGAGGCGGGTGGCGATCGAATCGAGCATGGTGCGCATCGAGCTTGTCGAGAAGGCCACCGTCGACGAGCGGCCGATCATCGCCTTCATCGGTGCCAGCAGCACCGGTTCGGTGGTTTCCGAGCCGGCGCGGAAGGAGTTGACCCAGCGCACCTCGCGAAACAGGCGCCCGACCTGGGCGAAGGCAAGCAGGATGCCGACCACCAGCACGCCGATGATCAGCCCGTTAAGGCCCGGATTGGTGACGAATGCGCTCGAGACCTGGCGGGTCAGGATGGCGGCGATGAAGCCCACGATGACCAGGAAGATCAGCATGGTCAGCAGAAAAACCTGCGGGCTCGATAGTTTATGGGGGTCGTAGATCAGAACGTCGGAGCGTCTGCCGATGCCGAAGGATCTGAGAAAAGCCATTCGTGCCCCGTTTCCGATGCCGCTGCCGTCGATCAACTTGTTCGCGACTCTAAACGGAATTGTGACCAAATTGAATGGCGCTTGGCAATATTGCCCGCCAAAGCTCAGAAGCGGTTTATCACCAGACAGTCCACCATCGCGGCCAGATGCAGGCCGGCGCCGGTGATGACAAAGCCGTGCCAGACAGCGTTGTGGAAGCGCAGCCCCTTCCAGGCGAAGAAGATGACGCCGCAGGAGTAAACGATGCCGCCGGCAACGATCAGCGCGATCGACATCGTCGGCAAGGTCTGCACCAGCGGGCCGACCAGGACGACGCCGCTCCAGCCGATGGCGAGATAGAAGACGACCGCCAGCCGGTCGAAGCGGCCGGGAAGAAGCACTTTTATGGCGATGCCGATCGCCGCCGAGACCCAGACCAGGACGATCATCGAGACAGCCAGCGGCGAGCCGTCGAGCTGAGCGAGGAAGGGCGTATAGGTCGCGGCGATCAGGAGATAGATCGCGGCGTGATCGAAGCGGCGCAGGATCCACTTCGCCGGCGAAGACGCCGGCCAGAGATTGTAGGCCAGCGACACCGACAAGACGGTGAGCAGCGACACGACATAGAAGGCGGCGGCGATATACTCGCCCGGACCGGCATGGAAGGCAGCCAGCGCCAGGAATGCCGAGCCGGCCGAGATCGCCAGCACGATGCCCACCGCATGCACGATGCCATCGGCGATCATTTCGGCGCGCGAATAGTGCCAGCGGCCCATGAACGGGATGTCGAGCTGGGATTGCGGTCCGGTGTCGCTCATGAATAGTCCTGCATCGCCCGTATCTGGGCGGTTGCCGGACAGTATTTCAAGCTTTGGTTGCGATTTTGCGACTGCGGCGCTTCAGCGCGGCGTAACCGGCTTCTTCACCGTCTTCAACAGCGCGCGCTGGATGATCTCGTTGCCGGCGACGACCGAGCCGTTGTCCAGCATGTCCTGGCCACCGTTGAAGTCGGAGACGAAGCCGCCTGCTTCGCGGATCAAGAGCAGGGCGGCGGCGATATCCCAGGCCGACAGGCCGACTTCCCAGAACCCGTCCATGCGGCCGGCGGCGACATAGGCGAGATCGAGCGAGGCGGAGCCGAGGCGGCGCACGCCCGAAACCTCGGCCATCACGTTGCGCAGTTCGACAAGGAAATTGCCGTGCTGGCCGCGGCCGAGATGCGGCATGCCGCAGCCGATCACGGCGTCGACCAGCTTGGTGCGGCCGGCGACGCGCAGCCGGCGGTCGTTCATGAAGGCGCCGCCGCCACGCTCGGCGGTGTAGAGCTCGTCCATGGCCGGATTGTAGATGACGCCGGCGACGATCTGGCCCTGGCGCTCGAGCGCGATCGAAATGGCAAACAGCGGAATGCCATGCAGGAAGTTGGTGGTGCCGTCGAGCGGGTCGACGATCCAGCGGTGCTGGCCGTCATCGCCCTCGACGGCGCCGCGCTCTTCCATCAGGAAGGAGTAACCCGGCCGAGCCTTCGACAGTTCGGTGAACAGGATGTCCTCGGCCTTGCGGTCGGCCTGGCTGACATAGTCGCCCGGCCCCTTCATCGATACCTGCAGGTTCTGCACTTCGCCGAAGTCGCGCGACAGCGAGCGCCCGGCCTTCATCGCAGCCTGAACCATGACATTGAGGATCGCGGAACGCGCCATTTTTGTTCTTCCCGCTGCTCGCTGCCTACTCGGCGCGGCGAATGTAAGTGATTTCGTTGGTGTCGACGAGAATGCGCTCGCCGGCGCCGATGAACGGCGGCACGAGAACGCGGATGCCGTTTTCCAGGATCGCCGGCTTATAGGACGAGGCCGCCGTCTGGCCTTTCACCACCGGGTCGGCCTCGGTGATGGTCAGCGTCACCTGGTCGGGCAGCGAAATACCGATCGGCCGCTCTTCATAGAGCTGCACCGTCACCATCATGCCGTCCTGTAGAAAGGCGGCGCGGTCGCCGACGAAATCCTTCTGCAGTTCGAGCTGCTCGTAGCTCTCGGTATCCATGAACACCAGCGCGTCACCCTGCTCGTAGAGGAAGGAAAAGTCCTTCATCTCCAGCCTGATCTGCTCGACCGTCTCGGCCGAGCGGAAGCGCTCGTTGAGCTTGGTGCCGTTGATGAGGTTCTTCAGCTCGACCTGGTTGTAGGCGCCGCCCTTGCCGGGCTTGACGGTGTTGGTCTTGACCGCCACCCACAGGCCGCCATCGTGCTCGATGACGTAGCCCGGACGGATTTCGTTGCCATTGATCTTGGCCATGTTGAGTTGTTCCGGAATGAGATTGTCGCCCTGACGGCGATTTGGCGCCTCCAAGACCACAAATCGGCTGGAGAGGCAAGGGAGCGAGGCACGCTGCAGAGGCAAGGGAGCGACGCACGGCGGCCCGACCGTGGTGAGGCCGTTCCCTCGCAGGCCTGCCGTCCGCGTGCGGCCTGCGCATGACAATGCGTGGCCGGTCAAGGCAGGCGGTTGGCCTTCTGCAGCGACTGCCTGGTCTGGTCGTCGGTCAGGCCTTGCAGGAAATCGTCCATCTGCGGATCGATCAGCCCGGCGCGGCGGGCGACGATGTACCAGGCGCCGGCCAGGACCAGGTCGGGGTCAGTGCCGATGCCTTCCATGTAGAGCTTGGCGAGGCGGTTCTGGGCCGCGACGTTGCCGCCCTCAGCGGCCTGCTTCATCCAGCCGAAGCCGGATTTAAGGTCGCGCGTGCCGCCGCGCCCTTCGATCATCCAGGTGGCGAGGTCGATCTGCGCTGTGTCGTAATTCTGCCTGGCGGCCTGCGCCAAAAGGGTGCGTGCCCGGGCATCGTCGCGCGGCTTGCCGCCGATGCCGTTGGCATAAATCTGCGCCATCGCATATTGCGCGTCGGCGAGCCCGGTGGCTGCGGCGCGTTCGTAGTAGGACGCGGCCTTGGCCATGCCGACATCACCCGGGTCCTGCTGGACAAGCAATTGCGCGAAATTGAACTGCGCCAGACGATTGCCGGCCTCGGCGGCGGCTTGCATCAGCGCATAGGCCCCCTTCTCGTCCTTGTTGACGTAGCGGCCGTCGAGCAGCATCAGCGCGTACTGAAACTGCGATTCCGGCACGCCCTGCTCGGCGGCAAGCGCGTACCATTTCGCAGCTTCCGCCGCGTTCAGCGGCACGCCAAGCCCGCGCGACAGGATCTCGGCCACCAGCGTCTCGGCCGCCGGATCGCCGTTCTGCGCGCGCACCAAAGCGAGATTGTAGGCGGTCTTGTAGAGTCCGCGCTGAAAGGCGCCGTAGGCCGGATCCGCCGGCTTGGCGCCGAAACGATCGGGGTTGATGGTGTCGGCCGACGGCAGCGGGGCCGTGGTGGCGGGCTGGGGCAGCGGCGTCTCGATCGGCTTGTCGACATGCGTGCCTGCATCAAGCTTGGGCTGCGGCAGCGGAACGCTTTGCGCGGCAGAGGCGGACTGGGCCGCAACGGCCGCGACCAGAGCCAGGAGAGGAAACCGCGGCCAGCGCACGTCAGTCCTCGAAACGCGGCGCGGTTTCGTCAAGCATCGCATTGGCGGTGGCGATCGCCGCCTTCGGGTCGATGCCGTCGGCAAAGACGGCGCTGGACAGCGCCACGAATTCGGCACCCGTGGCGGCCACGGTTTCGACGGAAGCGATGTCGGAGCCGGCCATGACGATGCAGGGAATCTGGATCATATCCGCCCACCATTGCCCGAGCGACAGGTTGCGCGGATGCGGCTCAGGCTTGTTGTCGTAGCCGAAGCGGCCGAAGAAGATGTAGTCGGGCCTGGCTTCACCGAGTTCCAGCGCATCGTCGCGGGTCTTGGCGCCGCCGGCGCCGACCATCATTTTCCCCTGGAAATGTTGGATGGTCTCGGCGAGTTCGGCCTTGGAGACCTCGACATGGATGCCGTCGGCCTGGACACGTCCGGCGATGCGGCTGTCGCCGGCGATGATGACGGCGATGCCGGCGGCCTGTGCGAGCGGCACGATCTGTTCGGCGAAGGCCTGGAAGGAGGCCTCGTCCATGCCGTTTTCAGGCAGGATGAGCGAGGCGACGTCGCCGCCTTCGAAGGCCGCCGCAATGCGCTCGGCCGGCGCGTCTTTCGGCGCGATCAGCACGATGCGGCAGCGGTTGGGCGGTGTGGCGTCGTTCATTGGCTTTCGATCCTGGTTTTCGCCTATGCCGGGCGAAGATGGTTGCATTGCGGCATAGAGCAAAGCGCCCGCCTTGAACAGGCGGGCGGGGATCGTTGCGATGGCCTTAGTTTACGAACGTCGGCGGGCAGCCAGTCTGTGGATCATTTGACGGCTTGAGGGCTTTCGACCGGTGGCTTCGACTTCCACAGTGTCCAGCCGAGATTCATGCCGGCGGCGGCGATCAGGATGGCGGCGGCGCCGATGATCTGGGCGGGATGCAGCCGATGGCCGAAGGCAACGACATCGACCAGGATCGCCACGACGGGATAGATGAAGGACAGCGATCCCTGCAGATGCGTCGGCAGCTTCTGGATGGCGCCATACATCAGTATGTACATCAGGCCGGTGTGGACGACGCCGAGCGTCGCCAGCATGGCCCAGCTCCATGCGTCGGCGGGAAGCTGGGACAGATTGGCGAAGGGCACCAGCATGACGACGCCGACGCAGACCTGGATCAGCGCGATCAGGTGTGGCGGCGTGCCCTTGAGCTTCTTGGTGACGATGGCGGCGACGGCCCAGAAGAAGGCCGCCCCAAGCGCCATCGCGATGCCGGTGAAATAGTCGGTGCCGACATCGCCGGTGTCAGGCGTCGCCTGCACGATCAGCAGCATGCCTGCGAAGGCAATGCCAAGCCAGGTCAGCTTGGTCAGGGTCAGCCGTTCGGCGAAGAACAGCGCGCCGAAGCCGACCAGCATGAAGGGCTGGGTGTTGTAGACGGCGGTCGCGATCGAGATCGAGGCGCGCGAAAAGGCGCTGAACAGAAGCAGCCAGTTGATGACAATGGCCGCGCCGCCGAGAGCGGCGATCGCCACGATGCGAAGCGTCAGCCTGCCGCGCAGCAAGCCAAGTGCCGCGCAGATGACCAGCAGCGTGACGGCGCCGAAGGCACAGCGCCAGAACACCACGTCCATGATCGGCTGGCCCGACATGACGACGAACCAGCCGATCGTGCCGAGGATCGCCATGGCCGCCGTCATCTCGATCGTGCCGCGCGCCGTATTGTCCATCGCTTGCTCCCAGGATCGTCGATGCCTGACAATCCCATGTTGCTCGGGCGCGTTCCATGAGATAGAAAAGGCGGTGGCGAGAGAGAGCCTTATTTTATTAGGCGCTCTTGGGCTTTTATTTCAGGAAGTAAAAATGCTGGATGAGCTGGACAGGAAGCTTCTCGAGATCCTGGTGAAGGATTCGCGAACCTCGCTGAAGGATCTGGCGCAGCAGGTCGGGCTGTCGTCGCCGAGCGTCTCGGAGCGGCTGCGGCGGCTCGAGGAGCGCGGCGTCATCCGGGCCTTCACCATCGAGATCGATCCGCAGGCGCTGGGCTTTTCGCTGCAGGCGATCGTGCGCATCCGCCCCTTGCCCGGCAAGCTGCATATTGTGCAGAAGCTGATCGAGGAGATCCCAGAGTTCGGCGAATGCGACAAGGTCACGGGCGACGACTGCTTTGTCGCGCGGCTGTTCGTGCGTTCGATCGGCGAACTGGACCACCTGCTCGACCGTATCGCCGACAAGGCGGAAACCAGCACGGCCATCATCAAGGCGCAGCCGATCAGGCGCCGCCCGCCGCCGCTGGAGGCCCTCGCCGGACGAAGCTGATCCAGAGCGGTTCATTGTTTCACAGAAACGCAGAACCGCTCTATCTGTTTGTTTTGACGCAATTCCGGACGGAAAACCGTTTCACACTTTTCCTGGAATTGCTCGAGAGTTCCAGCTTGTAGCCTATATGGCTGGCCTTGAAGCCGAGCCGCTCATAGAAGCGATGCGCGTCGAGGCGGCTCTTGTTGGTCGTCAGTTGGACAAGCTTGCAGCCGCGTCGGCGGCATTCTTCGACCGCCCACTCGAGCAGCCGTTGCCCCAGTCCTGTTCCGCGCCGGTCGTCGGCGATGCGGACGGCTTCGATCTGGCCGCGCAAGGCTCCCTGGAGCGACAGCCCGGCAAGGTAGGCGATCTGCAGCGTGCCGATGATGCGGCTGCCTTCGGTCATGACGGCGAGAAACTGGTTGGGATCCGCGTCTACGGCCGCAAAGGCATCGTGATAGGGTTTGGCAAGCGGTAGGCTGGTATCTTCGCGGCCACGTCCAAGCGGATCGTCCGCAAGCATGGCGACGATGGCCGGGAGGTCGGCTTCTTCCGCGCGGCGGATAATGATTTCGCTCATTCTCAAAACCTCGTGCACAGGCCGGCGACCTTATGCATCGGCAGCAGCCTCGCCGCAAATCTGGAGCGGCGAGTTACGGACAGTTGATCGCCAGCAGCCGCTGCCTCCAATATTGGCTGTCGCGGCGCGAAGGTTTCTGGGTTATTGCAGGGCTCCCGCCGTTCCTCCAGCCACCTCTCTCCTCTCATGTCAGGTCTGCTCGCCGATCCGTGGTTCTATGCCGCCGCCCTTCCGGCGGTTATTCTCGTCGGCCTATCGAAAGGCGGCTTTGGCGGGGCGGTCGGCTTTGTCGGCGTGCCCTTGATGGCGCTGACGATGCCGCCGGTCCAGGCCGCCGCCATCCTGCTGCCGATCCTGTGCCTGATGGATATCGTTTCGGTCTGGACATGGTGGGGCGTCTACGACCGCAAGATGCTGGTCGACATGATGCCAGGCGCGGTGATTGGCATTGGCCTCGGCTGGCTGACGGCAGCTTTGGTCACTGAAGAGATGGTGCGGCTGATCGTCGGCGCGGTCGCGCTGATCTTCGTGCTGCGCTGGCTCTATCTGCAGTTCCGCCACGGATCCGACCATGCCGCGGCGCCCAACCGCGTGGCGGCAGCCTTCTGGGGCACCGTCGCCGGCTTCACCAGCTTCGTTGCCCATGTCGGCGGCCCGCCCTTCCAGGTCTATGCGCTGCCGATCCGGCTCGATCCGAAGGTGCTGTCGGGGACATCGGCGATCTTCTTCGCCGCCACCAATGCGCTGAAGCTCATCCCCTACTTCGCGCTCGGCCAGTTCGACACCACCAATTTGACCGCATCGGCGGTGCTGATGCCATTGGCGCCGCTCTCGACCATCGCCGGCGCCTGGCTGGTGCGACGCATGCGGCCGGAGGTTTTTTATCCGTTCACCTACGCGACCGTGGCGGTCGTCGCGGTCAAGCTTCTGTGGGACGGGATTGCCGGCCTCTTCTAGAGCCTGTTCCATTCCGATGAGATCGGGAGACGACGAGGGCGGCCATCCGGAAGCCCCCAACCATCATCGGCTTCAGGCAGCGCTCGGCATCAGCCGGCGGCTGCCGCCAAAGGCGAGCGTTGCGCCTGCCGCCACGACCAGCGCCATGCCGGCAAGGACGGCGAGGTCGTGCGCGGTCGGCTTGAGAACCATGTCGGCGACGATCACCAGCATCACCGCATAGTCGAAGCGCGCCACGCTCATCATGCGCTGGCCCACGGCAAGGGCGGCCGGCGTCACGCCGTCCTTGGCGATCATGCCGGCAATACGCTCGGCGGTCGGCTTGAAGATGAACATTCCGATCGAGAAGGTGGTGGCGTAGCCGGCAAGGCCGATCAGGATCCAGAGGACGGAGAAGCCGGTCCAGAAGCCGCACATGATGAGCCCGAAGATAAGCGTCAGCATCGACATCGGCGCGAAGAAACGGCCGCCCAGCTGCCCGCTGGCGCGCATCGCCAGCAGCTTGTCCTCGATGTTGCCGGCGCGCTCGGCAAGCACGCCAAGCAGGAACAGCACGAAACCGCCGCCGACCCACAGGGTGGCCGAGACGATGTGGAGGAATTTGACGATCGAGTACCAGTCCATGGGTCTCTCCCTGGATATCCCAAATGATTGCAGGCGACGCGGCCGCCCGGTTCAGAGGAGCGGGCGTTTAGCGTGGCGGCTGTTTCGGAACGATGTCGGGAGGGAGACCGGCTTGTATCGACGATGCGCACGCCGCTCGATCGAGCCCGTTTGTCCACGGGTGCGGCGATGCCTGCCCTGTCCCGAAGCGGTACAGATTTGCGGCACGATGAGAGTTTTTCCGGCCCCGTTAAGGGTTCATTAAGCTTTACGGGCGTTTACTATGCGCATCCAGTGATCTGGATTCTTACCGAGTGGTTGGAGCCACTTTGTTTGACGCCTCCCTGTTAAACTCCTGAGAGCCGCCTTATCCGCGGCTCTTTTTTTGTCCGCGGCCGGCACGACATCCACGCCGCCTCCGCCGTTAACCCTTCGTTAAACATGTGCTTGCCTTCACCGGCGGCGAAGCGCATTTTCAAGCTTCAGTCATTTAGGGTTCAGGGCGTGACGGCATACGATGCCGAATCGGCTTGCGGCAGTGCAGGGGCGTATCGATGAACGAGCCTTCCAAGGGGAGCGCGAAAACCATTAAATTGGCGGAGCGCCGGGTTTTCTCCCAGTCCTTCAAGCCACTCTACCAGGAGGGTATGGGCCTGGTCGAGCAGGCGGCCGAGTATCTCGACGGCAAGGGGCGCGCCGAGGCAAAGAAGCTGTCGCGGACGGCGGCAACCCTCTATGCGGCCGAGTCGATGCGGCTGACCACCAGGTTGATGCAGGTCGCTTCCTGGCTGCTTTTGCAGCGGGCAGCCAATTCCGGCGAGATGACCCGCGACCAGGTCGCGTCCGAAAAGTCCAAGGTGCGTCTCGACACCGCTTCGGCGCATGACGAAGCGCTCGGCTGGGCCGAACTGCCGGCGGATTTTCTCGACCTCGTCACCCGCTCGCTGCGCCTGCAGGCGCTGGTGCGCCGCATGGACGAGGAGATCTACGGCAACACCTTCGCCGACGCGCCTCCGGCGGTCCGTCGCGCCAATCCGGTTTCCGACCAGATCAGCTTGCTGAACACGGCCTTTGCCCGCGGCTGAAAAGCCGCGGCATTTCTCCCAACAGAGCGAACTCTCAATCAGCCAGTGAGCTGCTGTGAGGCATCGTTTCTGGTTTGTTCACATTTCACTGGCATCGCTTGCCGCCAAGGGTAAAGTTGGCGGATGGGGGAAGCGATTCGCATCATCGGTATCGATCCGGGGCTTAGGCGCACCGGCTGGGGCATCGTCGAGAGCCTCGGCAATTCGCTGCGCTTCGTCGGCTCCGGAACCGTGCGTTCCGACGACAAGGCGGCGCTGGCGGTTCGGCTCTGCCAGCTGCATGACGGGCTGGCCGAGGTGCTGCACGCCGCCATGCCGCACGAGGCCGCGGTCGAGCAGACCTTCGTCAACAAGGATGCGACGGCGACGTTGAAACTCGGCCAGGCGCGCGGCATTGCCATGCTGGTGCCGGCGCGCGCCGGGCTGGTCGTGGCCGAATATGCGCCCAACGCCGTCAAGAAGGCGGTGATCGGCGTCGGCCATGGCGACAAGAAGCAGATCCACATGATGGTCAAGGTGCTGATGCCGAAGGCGACCTTCGACAGCGACGATGCCGCCGATGCGCTGGCCATCGCCATCTGCCACGCACATCACCGGCAAAGCGTCGCCTACCGGATGGCGGCTCTGGCATGAGGGATCACGTATGATCGGCAAGCTGAAGGGTACGCTGGACGAGATCGAGGAGGATTTCTGCCTCGTCGATGTGCATGGCGTCGGCTATGTCGCCTATTGCTCGGCGCGCACACTTGCCGCGTTGCCGGCGCCCGGCGAGGCGGTGGTGCTGTTCATCGAGACCTATGTGCGCGAGGACATGATCCGGCTTTACGGCTTCCAGTCGGTGCTGGAGCGTGAATGGTTCCGGTTGCTGATGAACAATGTGCAGGGTGTCGGCGCCAAGGTGGCGCTGGCGATCCTGTCGACGCTGGCGCCGGCCGATCTCGCCAATGCGATCGCGTTGCGCGACATCGCCATGGTCTCTCGCGCGCCGGGCGTCGGCAAGAAGGTGGCCGAGCGCATCGTCACCGAACTGAAGAACAAGGCGCCGGCCTATGCCGGTGCTGCCTCCGGCACGATCGGTCTGAAGCAGGAGCTCGGCGAGGGCGTCGCACCTGCGCCGATCACCGATGCCGTCTCGGCGCTGGTCAATCTCGGCTATTCGCGCGACATCGCCGCCAATGCAGTCTCGGCGGCGCTTAAGACGGCCGGCGAGGGCGCCGATGCCTCGAAGCTCATTCGATTTGGGCTGAAGGAACTGGCGCGGTGAGGCGTTGCTTGTTCCGTTCCCTGCCCTGTGCAAGGAAGGCAGCATGAGCCTTTCGCCCCGCCTGATCGCCCCCGACAAACGCGGCGAGGATGCCGAGCAGACCTTGCGGCCGCAGACGCTTGACGACTTCGTTGGCCAGGCGGCGGTGCGGGCCAACCTCAAGGTCTTCGTCGACGCCGCCAAGGGGCGCGGCGAGGCGCTCGACCATGTGCTGTTCGTCGGCCCGCCCGGTCTCGGCAAGACGACGCTGGCGCAGATCATGGCGCGCGAGCTCGGCGTCAATTTCCGCTCGACCTCCGGTCCGGTCATCGCCAAGGCCGGCGATCTGGCGGCGCTGCTGACCAATCTCGAAGACCGTGACGTGCTGTTCATCGACGAGATTCACCGGCTCAATCCGGCGGTTGAGGAAATCCTCTATCCGGCGATGGAGGATTTCCAGCTCGACCTGATCATCGGCGAAGGGCCGGCGGCGCGTTCCGTCAAGATCGACCTTGCCCGCTTCACGCTCGTTGCCGCCACCACTCGCCTCGGCCTGTTGACCAATCCGCTGCGCGACCGTTTCGGCATTCCGGTCCGGCTCAATTTCTACACGGTCGAGGAACTGGAGCAGATCGTGCGCCGCGGCGCCCGGATTCTGTCGATGCCATTGGGCGACGACGGCGCGCTGGAGATAGCGCGGCGCGCGCGCGGCACGCCGCGTATCGCCGGCCGGCTGCTGCGCCGCGTGCGCGATTTTGCATCGGTCGCCGGTGACGGTCATGTCGACCGCCGGATCGCCGACGAGGCGCTGACCAGGCTGGAGGTCGATGCGCTCGGCCTCGATGCGCTCGACCGTCGCTATCTGTCGATGATCGCCCGCAATTTCGGCGGCGGGCCGGTCGGCATCGAGACCATCGCCGCGGGGCTCTCCGAGCCGCGCGACGCCATCGAGGACATCATCGAGCCCTACCTGATCCAGCAGGGTTTCATCCAGCGCACGCCGCGCGGGCGTGTGCTGACCGCCAACGCCTGGCGGCACCTCGGCCTCGATGCGCCGAAGGATTTGGCGCAGCAGCAGATCAGCCTGTTCCAGGAAGAGTAACGGAGATTTGTTCTTCGGTTGCCCGAGGAACGGCTCTTCTGCGCAAAATCTCCTCGCCTCCGCCAGCGTGAAGGCGCAATTGCCCGCTTCATGGCAAGTCTTGCTCAAGAGGCCGGGGCTCATTGATGATCACCAGACGTGGCTTCCTGCGCCTCATCGGCGGCTCGCTCCTGTCGATGGTGTCGCTTGGCGCCTATGCGGTCGGCATCGAGCCGATGCTGTTGACGCATGTGAAGCGTTACTCGCTGACACTACCGCATTGGCCGGCGGGTCTCAAACTGCGCGTCGTCGCGCTGGCCGACATCCATGCGTGCCGTCCCTGGATGACGCCCGAGCGGATTGCTTCGCTCGCTGCCGAGGCGAACGCCTTGCAGCCGGACCTGATCGTACTGCTTGGCGACTATATTGCTGGCATGCGCCTGGTGACGGACCAGGTGACTGAACTGGAATGGGCCTCGGCTCTGTCAGGTCTCAAGGCACCGCTCGGCGTCTTGTCGATCCTCGGTAATCATGACTGGTGGCACGATCATGCCGCGCAAAAGGCCGGAGCCGGGCCGACAGTGGCGCGCACGGCGCTCGAGGGCGTCGGCATTACCGTGCAGGAAAACGATGCCATCCGCCTGGAAAAGGACGGACACGGTTTCTGGGTCGCCGGACTTGCCGACCAGCTTGCCTTGCGGCCGGGCGCAGAGTGGGGCCGGACCGGCTTCAAGGGCCTGGACGATTTCGACGGCACGCTTGCCAAAGTCAGCGACGGCGCGCCCGTCATCCTGCTGGCGCATGAACCCGATATCTTTCCGAAGGTGCCGTCGCAGGTTTCGCTCACCCTGTCCGGCCACACCCATGGCGGACAAGTCAGGCTGTTCGGCTATTCGCCTGTCGTGCCATCACGGTATGGCAACCGCTACGCCTATGGCCATGTCGTGGAACAGGACCGCAACCTGATCGTATCCGGCGGGCTCGGCTTCAGCATCATGCCGGTGCGCTTCGGCATGCGCCCCGAAATCCTGCAGATCGATCTCGGTTCCGTCTGAAGCGCTTCAACCTCAGGCGCCTCAGTGAAGCGACCTGATCGCGTCCATCACTTCAGGCTCGGCCTTGTCGCCATCGAAGGCATCGACGATGCCGAAGGCGCCGCCAAAACTCCACACCGACCAGGAAAAGCCGTGCGCTTCGGCGCGCGCGATCATGTCCCTGACATAGGCTGCGCGGTAATCGCCCGGCATCACATAGGAATTGCCGTATTCCTGGCGAATCATGCCGAACTCGCCCAGCGTGATGTTTTCCAGCTTGATGCCATTGGCCTTGGCCCAGCTTTCCACCGTCTTGAACGGCGCGTCCATCAGTCCAAGCAGTTTTTCGTCCGTGTCCATGCTGGCGACCTGCTCGTCAAGATAGGCAAGCATGCCGTTTTGTCGTGTCCATGGCGCTTCGGCCTTGATCCGGGCGCGGATCGTATCCAGCGCCACATCGAGCTGAGCATGCGGCACCGCGGTCAGCGGAAAGGGCAGGCCGGTGACATAGCGGATGAAATCGCCGGCCCAGGTTGCGCCCTGATGAGTGAGCAGGAACGGATCATAGGAATGGAAGGTCCAGATGATGTTGTCGTCGGCGATCATCTTCGGATCGATCTTCGCCAGCGAGGCGGCGTTGGAATAACAAGCTCCGGTCAGGATCAGGGTGAGCTTCGTCGCCGAGGCGCGCGCCGCCGCGAACAGTTTCAGCTGCCGGTCGGGCCACAGGCTGGTGCCGTCGCCGTCGCAGTCGACGATTGGCTCGTTCATCGGCTCGAAAGCGACCTGGCGCGGATCTTCGGCGGCCAGAGTGCGCGCCATCCTGCGCACCATCTCGACATAGGCGTCGAAGGCCTCGGGGTCGTCCATCACGTCGCCCATGCCGATCTTGCGGTTGCCGCCGGACGGGATCAGGTGCATGTCGACGATGACCTTCAACCCGGCGCGGTTGATCATGCGCGCCGAGTCCAGCACGCTGGCATAGAGGTCGTCGCGCAGCGCCACCGTCTCGTCGGAGAGGAACGGCGAGGGGTCGACCGGCATGCGCAGGAAATCGAAACCGGCGTCCTTCAGCGCTTCGAGATCGGCGTCCTTGAGGAATTTGCGCCATTCCGGAAAGGGCAGGATGGCTTTGGGGTCGTTCCACTTCTCCTCGCCGACCCAAGTCGTCCACTGGTCGAGGTTGAGGCCGCGCTTCATGGAGAAGGTTGCCGCCTGGCCATGCAGCGCCACTGAAGCCAGCACCAGCAGCGTTGCCAGCAAGGTCTTGATCATCGCTCTCAACAGTGCCATCCGGTTCCTGCGCCACAAACACCTGCCTCGTCGGGTTCGAAAAGGAAAGCGCGATGGACGATCATGGTGAATCGGCAACGCTTCTGGCTGGGCTTTCCGGCGCGCTGACGGAATTCGGCCACCGGCTGATGGCGCGGGTCTACTATGCCGACACCGATTTCTCCGGCGTCGTCTATCATGCGCGCTATCTCGAATTCTTCGAGCGCGGCCGTTCCGACTATCTCAGGCTCGCCGGCGTCCACCATACCGAGCTGGCCGACGGCAAGCATGGCGAAAAGATCGTCTGGGTGGTCAGGCGCATGGAGATCGATTTCCGCTCGCCGGCCCGCATGGACGATATCCTGACCATCGACACGCGCACCGAGGACATTTCCGGCGCCCGCATCGTCATGGCGCAACAGCTGAAGCGCGGCAGCGAAGTGCTGGTCAAAGCGCGGGTCGAGGCAGCGATCATCGGCGAGAATGGAAGGCCAAGGCGCTTTCCGAAGGATTGGGTGGCGGCTTTCCTACCCAAGGCAAACGGCTGATATTTCTCGCATAGGCGACCTCGGCGACCATTCGAATAACAGACGCAGCCGCCAGCCAAGTGATCCAGAGGCGCGGCAATGCGCCGCGCTGTATGTCCTAACCCATCCTTAACCATAACGGTTCATGAAGAGATTGGTGAAGATTGGCGGAATCCGAACGCCTTCCTTTGACCAACATTTGCCCTGAAAAGGCCGAGAACGGCGCATTTCGGGGTTGCTCCGCAAGCTTCAAGCTTCGCGCGAACGGATCACAAGGGATGCCCATGGGCCAGCCGCCAGCAATGCCCGGAAAATCTTTAAGGACGTAACCATGGAAAACATCGCACTCGCCGAACCGGGCGCGCATCTGTCGATTTGGGCGCTGTTCATGCAGGCCAACTGGGTGGTCAAGCTGGTCATGATCGGTCTGCTCGGCGCCTCGATCTGGACCTGGGCGATCATCGTCGACAAGCTGGTCGCCTATGCCCGCATGCGGCTGGCGCTCAACCGCTTCGAACAGGTGTTCTGGTCGGGACAGTCGCTGGAGGAGCTTTACCGCACGCTCGCCGACCGCAAGACGACCGGCATGGGCGCGATCTTCGTCGCTGCCATGCGCGAATGGAAGAAGAGCTTCGAGAAGGGTGCGAAATCGCCGCTCGGCCTGCAGACCCGCATCGACAAGGCGATGGACCTGGCGCTGACGCGCGAGATGGAGCGGCTGGAGGGACGGCTCGGCTTCCTCGCCACCACCGGCTCGGCCGCGCCCTTCATCGGCCTGTTCGGCACCGTCATCGGCATCATGACCTCGTTCCAGGCCATCGCAGCGTCGAAGAACACCAGCCTGGCGGTGGTGGCGCCCGGCATCGCCGAAGCGCTGTTGGCCACAGCCATCGGCCTGCTCGCGGCCATTCCCGCCGTCATCGCCTACAACAAGCTGTCATCGGACGCGAACAAGATCGCGGTGCGCATGGAAGGGTTCTCGGATGAGTTCTCCGCCATACTCTCGCGCCAAATCGATGAAAAAGTCGCGCAGAAGGCCTGAGGTACAAACATGGGTATGTCCGTAGGCATGTCGGGACGCGGCGGGCGCGGCCACAGGCGGCGCGGCCGCCATCATGCGCTGATGTCGGAAATCAACGTTACGCCGATGGTCGACGTGATGCTGGTGCTTTTGATCATCTTCATGGTCGCGGCACCGCTGCTGACGGTCGGCGTGCCGATCGACCTGCCGGATACGCAGGCCAAGGCGATGAATGTCGACACCCAGCCGATCACCGTCTCCATCAACGCCACCGGCCAGATCTATCTGCAGGAAACCGAGATCCCGATCGAGGAACTGGTGGCGAAGCTGCAGGCGATCTCGAAGACCGGCTATGACGAGCGCATCTTCATCCGTGGCGACAAGCTGACGGACTACGGCACCGCCATGAAGGTCATGGCCCGCATTTCGGCCGCCGGCTACAAGAATATCGGCCTGGTTTCGCTGCAGGAACAGGATCAATAGACAAGAAGATGAGGACCGGGCTCACCACATCGGTAATCTTGCATGCGGTGGCGCTCGCTCTCGGGCTGTTCACGCTGACGTCGCCGGCTGCGCTGCCGGCGGCCGATGTGGAATCCGTGTCGGTCGACATCGTGCCGACGGAAGCTGTGGCGCAGGTGCTGCAGGGCGACAAGAAGGCGGTGATGCATGACAAGCCGGCGCCGGTGCCGACCCAGCGTCCCGACATCATTCCCGCTGCCCAGAAGATTGGCGAAAACAGCGTCGATACCGACAAGCCGATAACGCCGGAGGCCAAGCCGAAGCCGGTCGATATGACGTCGGCGCCGCCGCCGGCACCAACGCCGGTCGAGAAGCCGAAGCCCGAGGACGTGCCGAAGCCGCAGGAAAAGCCGAAGCCTATCCCGGCGACGGAAGTGGCGCCGGTGCCGCAGCCGAAGGAAGAGGTCAAGCCCGAACCGGTGAAGCAGACGGAGCCCAAGCCGACGCCGGCCAAGGAACCTGCGCCCACGCCGCCGGAGGACAAGACTGCTGCGATCGAGCCGAAGCCGGAGGTCAAGCCCGACGCCGTCGCCGAGGCCATTGCCCAGGAGCCGCCGACCGAGACGACGCAGCTGCCGGACTCCGCTCCGGCGCCGGAAGCCCGGCCGAAGCCGCAGCCGGCGCAGGCCGAAAGCGCCAAGGCGCCGGACCGCAAGGACGCCGAAAAGCCGGTCAAGGAAGCCTCATCGAAGCCCAAGTCCGAGGACAAGCAGTTCAACGCCGACGAGATTTCCGCCATGCTCGACAAGCAGAAGCCGTCCGGCGGCGGCGCCAAGCGCTCGACCCAGCAATCGACGCTTGGCGGCGACAAAGATCAGGGCGCGAAGCTTTCCAAGTCGGAGCAGGGGGCACTGGAAAGTCAGCTCGGTGGTTGCTGGACCCTGCCGGTCGGGCTCGAGGGTTCCGAGAATTTCGTCGTCGTGGTCCGGTTCAACCTGGACACCTCCGGCAAGCTGGACGGCCGTCCAGCAGTCGAGCAATCGAGCGGCAACCGCCAGTTCGACGAAAGCGCCGTGCGCGCGGTGCAGAAATGCGACATGGCCGGCCTGCAGGTTCCCGCCGGCAAGCAGGACATCTGGAACGACATCCGGGTCACCTTCGATCCAAGGGAGATGCTTGGCCTCTAGGCCTGGCATCCACACAATCAAAGAAGAGAAGCGAGAAGATATGAGATCTTTCCTCAAGCCGCTCCTGACGATTGCAGCGATGGCGCTGGGCATGACAGCCGCGGCTCCGCTGCCGGCGTGGGCGCTCGTCGAGCTCAACGTCAACAAGGGCAATGTCGAGCCGCTGCCGATCGCCATCACCGACTTCCAGGGCGGCGATGCGCTGGGGGCGGAGATTTCCAACATCGTCAGCGCCGATCTCAAGCGTTCGGGTCTGTTCGCGCCGATCGACAAGAGCGCCTTCATCGAGAAGATCTCCAATCCCGACGCCCAGCCCCGCTTCGACGACTGGAAGGTGATCAACGCGCAGGCGCTGGTGACCGGCAGCGTCGGCAAGGAGGCCGACGGCCGCATCCGCGCCCAGTACCGGCTGTGGGACACCTTTGCCGGCCAGCAGATGTCGGGTGAGCAGTTCTTCGCCAACGACGCCAACACCAGGCGTGTCGCCCACATCATCGCCGATGCCATCTATGAGCGGCTGACCGGCGAGAAGGGCTATTTCGACACCCGAGTCGTTTTCATCGACGAATCCGGCGCCAAGAACGCGCGCAAGAAGCGTCTCGCCATCATGGACCAGGACGGCGCAAATGTCCGCTACCTCTCGGACGGCCGGGCGATCGTGCTGACGCCGCGTTTCTCGCCGAACCGGCAGGAAATCACCTACATGTCTTATGAGAGCGGCCAGCCGAAAGTCTATCTGCTGCAGATCGAGACCGGGCAGCGCGAATTGGTCGGCAACTTTCCCGGCATGACCTTTGCACCGCGCTTCTCGCCTGACGGCCAGAAGGTGATCATGAGCCTGCTGCGCGACGACGGCAACTCCAACATCTTCGCCATGGATTTGAGAAGCCGTTCGACCACCCGGCTGACCAATTCGACCGCCATCGACACCTCGCCATCCTATTCGCCGGACGGCAGCAAGGTGGTGTTCACCTCCGACCGCGGCGGCCGCGCGCAGATCTATGTCATGGGCGCCGACGGTTCGGGCCAAACCCGCATCTCCTTCGGCGACGGCGTCTATTCGACGCCGGTGTGGTCGCCGCGCGGCGACCTCATCGCCTTCACCAAGCAGACCGGCGGCGAGTTCCAGATCGGCGTCATGAAGACCGACGGTTCCGGCGAGCGCATCCTGTCCTCGGGCTTCCAGCAGGAGGGACCGACCTGGGCGCCGAACGGCCGCGTGCTGATGTTCTTCCGCGATGCCAATGGCGGGCCGAAGCTGGTTTCGGTCGATCTTACCGGCCGCAACGAACAGTCGATCCCAACCTCGAACTTTGCCTCGGATCCGGCCTGGTCGCCGCTGCTCGAGTAGTCCCGGCAACGGATGCTCGAGTCGAGCATCCGTGCTCAGTTGCAATTCGGTAACGCTGCCGGAAAAGCCCCATTTTGGGGCTTTTTTCACGTCTTGGTCGCGTTTTGGCCGCATTTCCGCCTACGGTCCGCGCCCATTGTGGCCTCGGCCAAAAGGGCTGCGGACGGCGGCCGAAACCAAATTTTAACCGTGTTTCTTGAATGCCGGTTAACCCAAACGTGGTTACTGGGTGATCAACGAAATCACTCGAAATGCGAAGGAGAGGCGGCATGGGCCGTATCGCAGCACTTACTCGAAACCCGGTGATGATCGCGCTGGTCGCGATGCTCGCCATTACCGGTTGCGCCTCGAAGAAGACCCCGAACAGCGCCGCCGATCTCGGCCTCAACGGCGCCGGCGCGGCGACCCCCGGCTCGGCGCAGGACTTCACCGTCAACATCGGCGATCGCATCTTCTTCGACACCGACTCGTCCTCGATCCGCGCCGACGCGCAGACGACGCTTGCCCGCCAGGCGCAGTGGCTGAACCAGTACAGGCAGTATGCCATCGTCATCGAAGGCCATGCCGACGAGCGCGGCACGCGCGAATACAATCTGGCGCTTGGCGCCCGCCGCGCCGCCGCCACCCGCGACTTCCTGGTCGCCAAGGGTGTCTCGGCGCAGCGCCTGAAGACGATTTCCTACGGCAAGGAACGTCCGGTCGCGGTCTGCGACGACATCTCCTGCTGGTCGCAGAATCGCCGCGCCGTCACCACGCTGGGCGGCGCCGGTTCTTGATCGGCAAAAATACAACACACCTGTGCGAAAGGCGGCCTCGGGGCCGCCTTTTTCATGTGCCGCTTCGATATCCTTCGGCCAAACAAAATTTGGCCGAAGTCTCGGGCCCTGCTATGAGCCGAGGGCGCTTGGTCCCACTCTGATCGGAAGGGCGCAACAGACCAACGATTTTCACGGCGAGAGACATAATGCATTTCAGAACGGTCCTGAGCGGCACGCTTGCGCTGCTGCTCGTATCAAGCATCGCCGCCCCGGCAAGCGAGACCGGGCAGCCAGCAGACAGCGGGTTCTCCTTCCACCTGCCGACGCTGGGTATTTTCGGCCAGAAGAAAAAGCCGGACCAGCAGCAGGTCGCGCAGCAGGATCCTGCCGGCGCCACCGGTTTGGAAGACCAACTGCGGCAGATGAACGGCAAGATCGAGGAACTCAATTTCCAGATCCTGCAGATGCAGGAGCAGATGCGCAAGCAGCAGGAAGACAACGAGTTCCGCTTCCAGCAGCTTGAAGGGGGCACCCAGGGGGCCCAGCAGCCGGCACAGAAGAAGTCGGACGCGGCGCCGGAGAATACCGACAACAGCGTCGCCGAGGCCCCGGCGACGCAGGCACCTGCCGATGCGGCCACGCCGCCGGCCGATGGCCAGAGCGTCGGCGAGGTCATCGTCGAATCGCAGACCGGCGATCCCGGCAAGGTGATCAACGGCGCGCCGCCGAAGACCTTCGGCACCATTACCGTCGACAAGAACGGCAACGTGGTCGAGGCCGGTGGCAACACGCAGGCGAGCGCGCCGGCGGAGTCGGCTGCTCCAGCCACCGAGGCTCCGGCAACCGGGCCCAAGGCCGACGGCACGGTGGTCGCGGCGCTGCCGTCCACCAACAATCCCGACGAACTCTATCGCAACTCCTACCAGTTCATCCTGTCGGGCGACTACGGCACCGCGGAGCAGGGTTTCCGCGACCACATCAGCCGCTTCCCCAAGGACGCCAAGGCGGCGGACGCGCATTACTGGCTGGGTGAATCGCTGCTCGGCCAGCAGAAATACCGCGACGCGGCCGAGATCTTCCTCGCTGCCAGCAAGGACTATCCGAAGGCCAAGAAGGCTCCCGACATGCTTTTGAAGCTCGGCGTATCGCTGGTCGGCCTGAAGCAGAACGACGTGGCCTGCGCCACTTTCGGTGAGATCGGCAAGCGCTATCCCGACCTTTCCAGCGCGCTCAAGGAACGTATCAAGCAGGAAAGGGCGCTCGCGGCGTGCTGACGCTCGATACCAGGCCTGACCTTACTGGGCCTGACCTTTCGGATTTTTCCAAGATCGACTTTACCAACGGCGCCATTGCAGCCGTATCCGGCGGCAGCGACTCGACCGCCCTCCTCCTTCTCCTCAAAAACCATCTCGACCGCACCGCGCCGGCCACCAGGCTGCTGGCGGTGACGATCGATCATGATCTGCGGCCTGGCGCGGCGGCGGAAGCGCGAGCCGTAGCCAGCCTCTGCGCCGAGCGCGGCATCGCGCATCGCACCCTTCGCTGGTCCGGACCAAAGCCGTCGAGCGGCCTGCCCGCCGCCGCGCGCGAGGCGCGCTATCGATTGCTGACGCAGGCCGCGCAAGAGGAAGGCATCGACCTGATCCTGACCGGCCATACCGCCGACGACCAGGCCGAGACCGTGCTGATGCGGCACGCGCGGGATGAGGGCCGAGGACTTGCCGAAATGGCAGGCCGCGGCCTCGCCGGGATGGCGCCGGCCACGCTCTACGATTGGCGGCATTGGATCGTCAGGCCGCTGCTCGGCATGCGGCGCGAAGCGCTGCGCGACATGCTGCGGCACCGCAATGCCGGCTGGGCCGAGGATCCAACCAATGTCGACGCGCATTTCGAACGGCCGCGCATCCGGGCCGCACTTGCCGGCGAGGACGGCGAGCGGCGTTTCGCGGAGCTGATCGCGCGGGCCGGGCAGGCTGGCGCCGAGCGCGAAGAACTCGGGCAGCGCGCAGCCGTGCTGATCCGTGACTTTGCCTGTTGTCCAGTCCCGGGGCTCGTCCGTTTGGATCCTGCATTTGCGGCATCTGGTGATGCCCCGGCTGCTGTCTACGCCATGCGCATCCTGCTGGCGACTATTGGCGGCGTATCCTTCCTGCCCGACGAGGCGCGCAGCCAGGCGCTGTTTTCCCGGCTGCGGGCCGGACCGCTTTGCGCCACATTGTCGCGGACGGTGGTCGACGCGCGGCGCGCCGGCATCTTCCTGCGCCGTGAAGCGCGCGGCCTGCCCCTGGCCGTGCCGGCGACCGGCGATGTCCTTTGGGACGGCCGTCGGCGTATCACATTGGGCGACAGCTCAGGCGCATTGTTGATCGCGCCGCTCGGACAGGCCGCGGCTGCAAAGCGGGATATTGCCGAAGACGGCATACCGTCCAGCCTTGCGCGCGCCGCGCTGGCCGCCGAGCCGGCGCTGTGGCGTGGAGCCGAATGCCTGGGTTTTGCGGGCGACAGCGGCGTGCCGACCACGGTCGGCTTGTCTCCCGTCGTGGCACCCTTTGCCCGCTTCCTGCCGTCCTTCGATCTGGCACCCGCCGCTGCCGTTGCCGGGCTGATCGGCGCGGCGCCGCTACCGGCCCTGCCTTTCCGCGGCCATAGTGCCGGGCGATGATGGGGCGAAAGCTTAACCCAGACGTGCTGTTATGCTTGGCAAGGGGAGGCGCTCTCCCTATGTTAGGCTCAAGCTTCCTCTCATCATGTGTGTCCGCGTGCGGGCGCTAACGGGACATTAGATGAATCCGAATTATCGCAACCTCGCGCTCTGGGCGATCATAGCGGTCCTGCTCATCGCCCTGTTCAACCTGTTCCAGACGCCGCAGACGCGGGGCGCCTCGAGCGATGTGCCGTATTCGCAGTTCCTGCAGGATGTCGCGGCGGGCCGGGTCAAGACGGTGACGATCGCCGGCGCGCGCATCTCCGGCACCTACACCGACAGTTCGACCGGCTTCCAGACCTATTCGCCCGGCGACCCTTCGCTGGTCACGCGGCTGCAGGACAAGAACGTCACCATCAATGCCCGGCCTGAATCCGACGGTTCCAACTCGCTGTTCGGCTACCTGATCTCCTGGCTGCCGATGATCCTGATCCTTGGCGTCTGGATATTCTTCATGCGCCAGATGCAGTCGGGCTCCGGCCGCGCCATGGGCTTCGGCAAGTCGAAGGCCAAGCTTCTGACCGAAGCGCATGGCCGCGTCACCTTCCAAGACGTCGCCGGCGTCGACGAAGCCAAGGAAGACCTGGAAGAGATCGTCGAATTCCTGCGCGATCCGCAAAAGTTCCAGCGCCTCGGCGGCAAGATTCCGCGCGGCGTGCTTCTGGTCGGCCCTCCCGGCACCGGCAAGACGCTGCTCGCCCGTTCGGTCGCCGGCGAAGCCAACGTGCCGTTCTTCACCATTTCCGGTTCGGACTTCGTCGAGATGTTCGTCGGCGTCGGCGCGAGCCGTGTCCGTGACATGTTCGACCAGGCCAAGAAGAATGCGCCCTGCATCATCTTCATCGACGAAATCGACGCCGTTGGCCGCCATCGCGGTGCCGGCCTCGGCGGCGGCAATGACGAGCGCGAACAGACGCTGAACCAGCTGCTGGTCGAGATGGACGGTTTCGAATCCAACGAAAGCATCATCCTGATCGCCGCGACCAACCGGCCCGACGTGCTCGATCCGGCGCTGTTGCGTCCGGGTCGCTTCGACCGTCAGGTGGTGGTGCCGAACCCCGACATCGTCGGCCGCGAGAAGATCCTCAAGGTGCATGTGCGCAACGTGCCGCTGGCGCCGAACGTCGACCTCAAGGTCATCGCGCGCGGCACGCCGGGCTTTTCCGGTGCCGACCTGATGAACCTCGTCAACGAATCCGCGCTGATGGCGGCGCGGCGCAACAAGCGCCTCGTCACCATGGCCGAGTTCGAGGACGCCAAGGACAAGATCATGATGGGCGCCGAGCGCCGCTCGTCGGCGATGACGCAGGCCGAGAAGGAACTGACCGCCTATCACGAAGCCGGCCACGCCATCCTGGCGCTGAACGTGCCGTCCGCCGATCCGCTGCACAAGGCGACCATCATTCCGCGCGGTCGTGCGCTTGGCATGGTCATGCAGTTGCCGGAAGGCGACCGCTATTCGATGAGCTACAAATACATGGTCTCGCGTCTTGCGATCATGATGGGCGGCCGCGTCGCCGAGGAGTTCAAGTTCGGCAAGGAGAACATCACCTCGGGCGCCTCCTCGGACATCGAGCAGGCAACCAAGCTGGCGCGCGCCATGGTCACGCGCTGGGGCTTCTCCGACAAGCTCGGCCATGTCGCCTATGGCGACAACCAGGAAGAGGTCTTCCTCGGCCACTCGGTGGCGCGCACGCAGAACATCTCGGAAGAGACGGCGCAGATCATCGATGCCGAAGTGCGCCGGCTGATCGACGACGCCTATTCGACGGCGAAAGCCGTGCTGACCAAGAAGAAGAAGGAATGGATCGCGCTGGCGCAGGGGCTGCTCGAATACGAGACGCTCACCGGCGAGGAGATCAAGCAGCTGATCGCCGGCCACAAGCCGGCCCGCGACCTCGGCGACGATACGCCGCCGAGCCGTGGCTCGGCCGTGCCGAAAGCCGGCACCGGCGGCCGCCGCAAGAAGGGCCCAGAGCCCGAAGGCGGCATGGAGCCCCAGCCTTCGAGCTGAGGTTCGGGCAAAAGGGGTGATTTCGAGAACGCCGTGGCTGGCCCGCGGCGTTTTTGTTTGGAGGACTGGTTGCCGATCATTGGCGACCGTCGATTGCTCCGTTCAGAGGTATCGCACACGTTGAAGATTGGCCGAGGTCTTTGCACCTCGTCATCCTGGGCGAAGCAGGGAGCGAAGCGACGCGGCGCAGACCCCAGGATTGTTTGAGAAGGATCAGGTAGTTTGGCGGCCAGGACTGCAGGCCCATCACAGCCGGCAGTCCCGGCGGCAGGCGACCGTCCCTAGGATCGGGTAACACCCGACGTCATCAAGGTCCCTGCTTGTCCGCCATCGCTTGGAGAGTTGATTGGGCCGCTGGCGCTGCCACGCCCGCAAACAATCCGAAGCCTGACAAGGATACCACCAGCATGGCCTGCTTGCATCAACAGCCGCAGCGGTGCCTCGGTTTCGATATCGCCTAGGACACCATCACCATCGCCGACGGCACCACCACCCATGTCATCGACAACCAGCGGCGCGCGATCCGCGCCTTCCTCAAGAGCCATAAGCATGCAGACCTCGTGGTCTGCAAACCGACCGGCGGCCATGAAGGCCTGCTGCTCGAAGAGTGCTTGCGCGCCGGCATCGCCTGCCATCGCGCCGACACGCTCAAGGTCAAGAGCTCCGCTCCTACCGTGACGGCTTAGTCCCTCAGAGTTGATGACGAAGGCGTGGTGGCACGCGGCCAAGCTCATAGATGTTGGAAGCTGGTGGCAGGGATCATCCGCAGCCTCCGTTAGCTTAATCAAAAAGCAGTCAAATCCTCTGTTCAGAGGAACTGTCGCGCAAACAAAAACCCCGCGGCCTGGAAGGTCCGCGGGGTTCTTGATCAGGCTCGAAGTTTCGCGATCAGCTCTTCAGCTTAGCGTTGCAGAGGCTGTAGAAGCCGCCGCCCTTCTGGATCCACTTCAGGCCGCCCAACGTGTTGGCGTCCTTGTTGGCATAGTACAGTTCGAGGCAGGTGTGCATGCGGCCCTTGGCAGGGGTCTCGCCGGCAAACTTCTTCGAAATCGCCGTCGGGAACTTGACGCCCCCGGGCGCGGCAACCGTCGGCTTCTCGGGGTCGCTGGTGTAGGTCGCCTCGTCGGTGGCCGGCACGGTGTCGTCGTCGGAGGCGGAAGCACCGCACTCGCTCTTGCGGAAGTCGTTCCACTTCTTGCCGCCCAGCGAGTTGCTTGCCTTGGCCGCCTGATACTTGGTGCTGCAATCGACCATGCTCAGGCCCTTGCCGTCTTCGGCGGCTGCCTTGGTCGTTGCCTTGGCGGGTTCCGCCGCGGCCGTGGCGCCGGCGGCGCATTCGGTCTTGCGGAAGTCGTTCCACTTCATGCCGTTCAGGGTGCCGGCGGCCTTGGCGGCCTGGTACTTGGTGCTGCATTCCTTCGCCGTCAGACCCTTGGCCGCATCGTCGTCACTGGCCGCGGCGGCCTTGGTTGTCGCCTTGGCGGGCTCGGCTGCGGCCGTGGCGCCGGCGGCGCATTCGGTCTTGCGGAAGTCGTTCCACTTCATGCCGTTCAGGGTGCCGGCGGCCTTGGCGGCCTGGTACTTGGTGCTGCATTCCTTCGCCGTCAGACCCTTGGCCGCATCGTCGCCACTGGCAGCAGCAGCGTTAGTGTCGGCCTTGGTCGTCTTCTTGGCCGGCTTGGTGTCGGTCGTCGCCGCCGCGTCGGTGCTGCACTCGGCCTTGCGGAACTGGTTCCACGTCTGCCCGCCAAGTGTTCCCGCATCTTTGGCCGCGTTATACTTGGTGCTACACTCTGCCATGGTCAGCGCGTTGGCCGGCGCCGCCAGGAACAGGGTTGCGACGGCAAGGCCCGTCAGTGTTGCAAGTCTGTGGATGAGCATGGCGTTTCTCCGTTGCTGCCGCCCAAGATGTCCCTTTGCGGAATCAATAGCTCTCAACGACCGGTTGCGCCAGATGCTAGCTGGCGCGGACGTCGCCGGAAACTGGGTTCTGCCGACAAGGTGATGAAATCGTTGCGGACCAAGGCCGCCGGGCCAAGAGTTGCCTGGCGAATCCGTGCCGTTCTGCCCGCCGCGACTGGTCTATTGTGGCGAGACAGTGTCATCGTGGTAGACTGACGAATCGCTTGAATTACCCGCAACAATGATTTTCTAAGGAATCGTAATACATAATCACACAATGTGATGCTCGGACGCAGCCCAATTGTGGCAATACGGGCGGCTGAAAAATCGACGGGGACCAAGGCAGGTATGGCAGGGCAGTATTTCGGCACCGACGGCATTCGCGGACGCGCCAACAAATTTCCGATGACGGCGGAGATCGCCATGCGGGTCGGCATGGCCGCCGGCCTGTCGTTCCAGCGCGGCAGCCATCGCCACCGCGTGGTACTCGGCAAGGACACCAGGCTTTCCGGCTACATGATCGAGAACGCGATGGTGTCGGGCCTGTGCGCCGCCGGCATGGACGTGTTCCTGCTCGGTCCTATTCCGACGCCCGCGGTTGCCATGCTGGTGCGTTCGCTGCGCGCCGATATCGGCGTGATGATCTCGGCCTCGCACAACCCCTATTACGACAACGGTATCAAGCTGTTCGGCCCCGACGGCTACAAGCTCTCCGACGAGATCGAGGAGCGCATCGAAGGGATGCTCGACAAGGATATAGAGCTGGCGCTTGCCGATTCCGATGGGCTTGGCCGCGCCAAGCGCGTCGACGGCGTGCACGACCGCTATATCGAATTCGCCAAACGCACCTTGCCGCGCTCGATGTCGCTGTCGGGACTCAGGATCGTCGTCGATTGTGCCAATGGCGCCGCCTACAAGGTGGCGCCCGAGGCGCTGTGGGAACTCGGCGCCGAGGTGGTGGCCATCAATGTCGAGCCCAACGGTTTCAACATCAACAAGGAATGCGGCTCGACCCATCCGGCCGGACTGCAGAAGAAGGTGCATGAGGTGCGCGCCGATATCGGCATCGCGCTCGACGGCGACGCCGACCGCGTCGTCATCGTCGATGAGAACGGCACGATCGTCGATGG
Organism: Mesorhizobium sp. LjNodule214; assembly: GCF_964252735.1. Classification (NCBI taxonomy): domain Bacteria; kingdom Pseudomonadati; phylum Pseudomonadota; class Alphaproteobacteria; order Hyphomicrobiales; family Phyllobacteriaceae; genus Mesorhizobium; species Mesorhizobium sp. LjNodule214. The sequence continues at coordinate 266,394 of NZ_CAXUPE020000001.1, read as the reverse complement.
CGACCAGATCATGGCGCTGATCGCCGAGTCCTGGCACCAGAGCGGGCGGCTGGCCGGCGGCGGCGTCGTCTCCACGGTGATGTCCAATCTCGGCCTTGAGCGCTTCCTTGGCGACATGAAGCTGCAACTGCACCGCACCAAGGTGGGCGACCGCTATGTCGTCGAGCATATGCGCGCGCATGGGTTGAATGTCGGCGGCGAGCAATCGGGCCACATCGTGCTCTCCGACTTCTCGACCACGGGCGACGGCCTGGTCTCAGCGCTGCAGGTGCTGGCCTGCATCAAGCGACAGAACCGGCCGGTCAGCGAACTGTCGAAGAAGTTCGAGGCGGTGCCGCAGCTTTTGAAGAATGTGCGTATCGCCGGCGGCAAGCCGCTCGAGGAGGCGCCGGTCAAGGCGGCGATCGAGGATGCCCGCCACCGCCTCGGCAAGGCCGGGCGACTGGTCATCCGTCCTTCCGGCACCGAGCCGCTGATCCGCGTCATGGCCGAGGGCGACGATCCGCAACTGGTCGAGGCGGTCGTCAACGACATCGTCGGCATCATTTCCGAGACCCGCAGCGCCGCCTGACCCCTGGCGCGTCCGAGAGGGCGCGGCGGCGCAAAAAAGCGTCTGTTCCAGAGTTGCAAAGGCCCGCCTCCAGGCGGGCCTTTTTGTGTTTCCGCAACAGCCTGTTGCCCGGGGCAAACATGCTGTACTTCTAAAATTCTATAGATTCGTGGTTAATCGATACGGTTAAACGCCTTTTAACCTTTGCAATTCATTATCCACGCCGAGGTCAATCACATTCGGGCGGATTCGTCGTTCCGAGGCTTCTTAGGGGTGACAAGCATGTTCAATGCAGCAAGAATGGCACTGTTCGCCGCGCTGTTGGCGGGCGTGGCCGGACCGGTCTTCGCCGCCGATTTCGTGGAACCGCCCGTGGTCGAGCAGGCGCCGCCGCAGGTGGCCTATCAAGAACCGGCCGATTTTGGCGGCTGGTACATTCGCGGCGACATCGACTATCACTGGTCGAATTTGGGTAGCATCGACTACATCACGTACGGCCCGCCGCCCGGCACCAACGATTTCGATTTCGGCGACCTAAAGGGCGGGTTCTCGCTCGGCGGCGGCATTGGCTACAAGGTCAACGACTACTTCCGTACTGATCTAACTGCCGACTACTGGTTCAAGTCAGACTTCAACGGCCAGACCTCGGATCTCGTCACGACATCGACCGAGGTTTCGAAAATGAGCGCCTTCCTGCTGCTGGCAAACGCGTATGCCGATCTCGGCACCTATCACGGGATCACGCCTTATATCGGCGCCGGCATCGGCGGCGCGCGCATCAAGTGGGACACGGTCCGCGATCCTAACACCACCGAGACCAACCCCGGGTCGACCAACTGGCGTTTTGCCTACGCGCTTATGGCGGGCGCTTCCTATTGCTTGACCGACAAGATCATCCTCGATGCAGGCTACCGCTTCAGCCACATCCAGGGCGGCCGCATGTTTGAGTTTGATACTACCAGCTCGGGTCCAGGCTTCGACGACGGTATCAGCACGAACGAGGTACGCGGCGGTCTGCGCTATCAGTTCGGCGGCAACAATGGGTGCGCAGCGCCTGTGGTTGCTTATCAACCGGAGCCGGTCTACACCAAGTAGGCGCTGAGAAATCCAGGAGTTCCTCAACCGTCCGGCTCTGCCGGGCGGTTTTCGTTTGAGCTTTTGCCTGCGACGAAGGCCCCTTCGAAATCAATTCGCTAACGCTCTGTTATCCTTAACCGGCACTTAACCACTATGGTTAACAATGCTTCCTGAAACGGCGCGTGCGATTGCAATGCGCGCCAAGTTCGGGAGCCTGGGGACCATGGTACTCAAATCGCGTATAGCGCTGGCGCTTGCCGCAATCGTGCTGATGCCGGTGACGCAGGCGTCGTCGGCCGACTACGATCCGCCCATCTATGTCGACCAGGCACCCGACTATGTGCCGGTCGAGGTCGGTTCGGGATGGTATCTGCGCGGCGATCTGGGTTACGCGTTCAGCCATCCGTTCGATCAACAGACAACGGCGAGCGGATCGACCACTTTCACGTCCGACAGCAGCCTTTTCACGGGCAGTATCGGCATGGGTTATCACATCAACGACTATCTTCGGGTCGAACTCAACGGCGGAATTCTGCCGACCAACGAATTCGGCGACCATGCACTGGTGCCAAGCGGGTGCGCCGGCACGACGAACAGCCTGTTTCCGGACGGGGCTGGCGGCTTCATCATTGTTCCCACGGCTACGACCCAGGATTGCGAGGCCTCAAACTACGGCACCAACAAGGGTTACAGCGTGATGGCCAATGGCTATGTGGACCTCGGCACCTATGTAGGCATCACACCCTATATCGGTGGCGGCGTCGGTATTGCCTACAACAAGTATTTCAAGACCCAGGGCGAGCGCGATTGCATTCCGATCGATCCCGATCCGACGTCGGGCGCGGGTGGCTTCCAGTGTAACGATCCGGCTGGATACAGCGGGTCGGAAGACTCAGAGGCCAAATACAATCTCGCTTATTCGATCGGCGCCGGCCTGTCCTATCAAGTGAGCAAGAACGTCTCGGTTGACCTGGGCTACGAGTATTTCTCGATCCCAAGCGCCAAATATGTCGCCTATGATGACGGCGCGTTCGGCATTCACAAAGGCATTAATTATCAGACGGTCAAACTCGGCCTGCGCTACGATCTCTGGTAGGCGCGCAATGAAGCCCAAGGAATCGACGGCGAGCCTCGGGCTCGCCGTTTGCTTTATGCGCCTAAGACTGCATGGCGCGCGAGTATCCCGCCAGCGACAAAAACTTTCCTCTTGACGCCGGAAGCCCGAACGCATATCGCCGTCCGTGGGCCACCCCTCCCCAACGAGGGGCCACTATCTGGAAGGATAGACCACGATGACGACGCTTACGAACCCCGGACTCCGTCCGGCAAACCCCAATTTCTCCTCAGGTCCCTGCGCAAAGCGCCCCGGCTGGTCGGTCGAGGCACTCCAGAATGCCGCGCTCGGACGTTCCCATCGCGCCAAGATCGGCAAGACCAAGCTCGAACAGGCGATCGAGCTGACGCGCGAGATCCTGCAGGTCCCAGCGGATTACCGGATCGGCATCGTGCCGGCGTCGGACACCGGCGCGGTCGAGATGGCGCTGTGGTCGCTGCTCGGCGAGCGCGGCGTCGACATGGTCGCCTGGGAGAGCTTCGGCTCCGGCTGGGTCACCGATGTGGTCAAGCAGCTGAAGCTCGCTGACGTGCGCAGGATCGAAGCCGGCTACGGCGAACTGCCTGATGTGGCGAAGGTCGACTTCGACCGTGACGTGGTCTTCACCTGGAACGGCACGACATCGGGCGTGCGGGTGCCGAACGGCGATTTCATCCCGGCCGATCGCAAAGGCCTGACCATCTGCGACGCGACGTCGGCGGCCTTCGCACAAAGGCTCGATTTCCAAAAGCTCGATGTCGTCACCTTCTCCTGGCAGAAGGTGCTGGGCGGCGAGGGCGCGCACGGCATGCTGATCCTCAGCCCGCGCGCCGTCGAGCGGCTGGAGACCTACAAGCCGGCCTGGCCGCTGCCGAAAATCTTCCGCCTGACCTCGGGCGGCAAGCTGATCGAAGGCATCTTCAAGGGCGAGACCATCAACACGCCGTCGATGCTGTGCGTCGAGGATTATCTGGACGCGCTGCAGTGGGCGAAGTCGATCGGCGGCCTCCACGCCCTGATCGCCCGCGCCGACGCCAATGCCGCGGTGCTCGATCGCTTCGTCGCCAAGTCCTCGTGGCTCGGACACCTGGCCGTGGAGCCGGCGACGCGATCGAACACCTCCGTCTGTCTTTCCTTCACCGATCCGGATGTCGCAGCACTCGATGCTGACGGCCAGGCGGCGTTCGCCAAGGGCCTGGTCTCAGCGCTCGACAAGGAAGGCGTCGCCTACGATGTCGGCGCCTATCGCGACGCACCGCCCGGCCTGCGCATCTGGTGCGGCGCGACGGTCGAGGCCTCCGATCTCGAAGCATTGCTGCCCTGGCTCGACTGGGCCTTTGCTTTGCAGAAGGCATCGCTGAAAGCGGCCGCCTGAGTTTCATTGCGCGGCGGCCTTCGGGCCGCCGATTCCCGTACGGATCAATCCCATTTTCAAGGAGGCCGCCATGGCGCCCCGCGTTCTCGTCTCAGACAAACTTTCCACCACCGCCGTGCAGATATTCAAGGACCGTGGCGTCGAGGTCGATTACCTGCCCGACCTCGGCAAGGACAAGGAAAAGCTCGCTGAAGTGATCGGCCAGTATGATGGCCTCGCCATCCGTTCGGCGACCAAGGTCACCGAAAAGCTGATCAATGCCGCCACCAATCTGAAGGTAGTCGGCCGCGCCGGCATCGGCGTCGACAATGTCGACATCCCGGCGGCGAGCCGCAGGGGCATCATCGTGATGAACACGCCCTTCGGCAATTCGATCACCACGGCCGAGCACGCGGTTGCCATGATCTTCGCGCTGGCGCGCCAGATCCCGGAGGCCAATGCCTCCACCCATGCCGGCAAATGGGAAAAGAACCGTTTCATGGGCATCGAGATCACCGGCAAGACGCTGGGCGTGATCGGCTGCGGCAATATCGGTTCCATCGTCGCTACACGCGGCGTCGGGCTGAAGATGCATGTCATCGCCTTCGACCCGTTCCTGTCGGACAGCCGTGCGGAAGAACTTGGCGTCGTGAAGGTCGAACTGGACGAGCTGTTCGCCCGTGCCGATTTCATCACGCTGCACACACCGCTGACCGACAAGACGCGCGACATCATCGACGCGTCGGCGATCGCCAAGATGAAGGACGGGGTGCGCATCATCAATTGCGCGCGCGGCGGCCTGATCGTCGAGGCCGATCTGGTGGCGGCGCTGAAGAGCGGCAAAGTGGCCGGCGCCGGCATCGACGTGTTCGAGGTCGAACCGGCGGAGAGGAATGAGCTGTTCGGCATGGACAATGTCGTGGCGACGCCGCATCTCGGCGCCTCGACCACGGAGGCGCAGGAGAACGTCGCGCTACAGGTGGCCGAGCAGATGGCCGACTATTTGATCAAGGGCGCCGTTTCCAACGCCATCAACATGCCGTCGATCACCGCCGAGGAAGCGCCGCGGCTGAAGCCTTTCGTCAAGCTCGCCGAAGTGCTCGGCGCCTTTGTCGGCCAGGTCACCGAGGATCCGATCAAGGAGGTCGAGATCCTGTTCGACGGCTCGACCGCGACGATGAACACGCGCGCGCTGATCAGCGCCACCCTTGCCGGCCTGATCCGGCCGCAGGTCTCCGACGTCAACATGGTATCGGCGCCGATCATGGTGAAGGAGCGCGGCATCATCGTCGCCGAGGTCAAGCGCGACAAATCGGGCGTGTTCGACGGCTACATCAAGCTGACCGTCAAGACCGAGCACAAGACGCGCTCGATCGCCGGCACCTGCTTCTCCGACGGCAAACCGCGCTTCATCCAGATCAAGGGCATCAATCTCGACGCCGAGGTCGGCCAGCACATGCTCTACACGACCAATGCCGACGCACCCGGCATCATCGGCCTGCTCGGCACGGTGTGCGGCGAGAACGGCGTCAACATCGCCAACTTCCAGCTTGGCCGCAACCGGCCCGGCGGCGATGCCATCGCGCTGCTCTATCTCGATGCGCCGTTCCCGGAAAAGGTGCTGGAACAGGTGCGGGCGCACAAGTCGATCGACTCGGCCAAGCGGCTGCGGTTCGACGTCGGCAGTGCCTGACCTGATTCCAGCAAAGCTTTATCGAAGGCGCGGTTCCGTCCGCGCCTTTCTGTTTTTGCGGCGGCTCCTCAAGTAAATGATGCGGAAGGCGAAAATTGTTGTGCCTCAGGCCGTTTCCAGCGGCAAAGAATGGTCGCATCGGCCTGCTCTTGACGCTATAGAGGCCTGTCGTTTCAAGGCCGCCGGTCGGCATCTCAAGGGAAAAGAAACATGGCCAATGTGGTGGTCGTCGGCTCGCAGTGGGGCGACGAAGGCAAGGGCAAGATCGTCGACTGGCTGTCGGAACGGGCGGACGTCGTCGTGCGCTTCCAGGGCGGCCACAATGCCGGCCACACGCTGGTCGTCGACGGCAAGGTCTACAAACTGTCGCTGCTGCCGTCCGGCGTGGTGCGGCAAGGCAAGCTGTCGATCATCGGCAATGGCGTGGTCTTCGACCCGCACGCCTTCGTCGCCGAGGTGGCGAAACTGAAGGCGCAAGGCGTGGAGGTGACGCCGGATCGCCTGAAAATAGCCGAAAACACCGCGCTTATCCTGTCGCTGCACCGGGAGCTGGACGGATTCCGCGAGGACGCCGCCTCCAATTCCGGAACGAAGATTGGCACGACCCGCCGCGGCATCGGCCCTGCCTACGAGGACAAGGTGGGCCGTCGCGCGGTCAGGGTGATGGATCTGGCGGATTTGGAAACGCTTCCCTTGAAGGTCGACAGGCTGCTGACGCACCACAATGCGCTGCGCCGCGGGCTCGGCCATGCCGAGGTCACGCATGACGCGATCATGGGCGAGCTGACTTCGGTCGCCGACGAAATCCTGCCCTATATGGACCGGGTCTGGAAGGTTCTCGACGACCGGCGCCGCGCCGGCGAACGCATCCTGTTCGAGGGCGCGCAAGGCACGCTGCTCGACATCGACCACGGCACCTATCCGTTCGTCACCTCGTCCAATACCGTGGCCGGCCAGGCGGCGGCCGGCGCCGGCGTCGGCCCCGGTGCCATCGGCTATGTGCTCGGCATCACCAAGGCCTACACGACGCGTGTCGGCGAAGGCCCGTTCCCGACCGAGCAGAAGAACGAGATCGGCGAATTTCTCGGCACGCGCGGCCATGAATTCGGCGTGGTCACCGGCCGCAAGCGCCGCTGCGGCTGGTTCGACGCCGTGCTGGTGCGCCAGGCGGTCGCTGTCAACGGCATCAAGGGCATCGCGCTGACCAAGCTCGACGTGCTCGATGGGCTGGACGAGATCAAGGTCTGCACCGGCTACCGTCTCGACGGCGAGACGATCGACTATCTGCCGGCCAGCCAGGGCGCGCAGGCCCGCGTCGAACCGGTCTACGAGACGCTGGAGGGGTGGAAAGGCACCACCGCCGGTGCGCGCAGCTGGAACGATCTGCCGGCCCAGGCGGTCAAATATGTCCGTTACATCGAAGAGCTGATCGGCGCGCCGGTAGCACTCCTTTCCACCAGCCCGGAACGGGACGATACGATACTTGTGACCGATCCGTTTCAAGACTAGTTTCTGAGCCTTTCCGGGCATTGCGGCTGATTTGCGGGGGCCGGTCCGGGAACAAAATACAGGTCGACTGACGCATGGCAGATTTCGTTGCTGTTCTGAAAAAGACGATCGACGGTCTCGGTGAGAACACACCGGAGATTCGCGCAAGGGTCTACGACAAGGCCCGGGCGACGATCGCGAAGAAGCTTGCGGATCACGTTCCGCCTTTGGCTCCGTCGGTCGCCGACCAGCAGAAGCGCACGCTTGAAGATGCCATTTCCAGCGTCGAGCGGAACTACGCCAAGAGCGTGCCTGCCGCCGACCCGCTGGCGGAGCTGGAGCACATCTTCTCGTCCATAGACCGCAACAAGAACCAGCCGAGCCACACTCGGCAACCGGCAAAGACGGAACCGACCTGGCCGCCGCCGCCTATGGCCCAGCCGGAACCCGCGAAGTCGGAGACCTTCAGGCCAGCGCCGCCCGCTGCCAAGGCAGAACCGAGCTGGCAGAAGGCGCCGCAGACGCCGCCATTCGACAATGCCGATACCCGCCTTCCGGGGATGGACGCGTCGGCGCCGAACGGCCAGGACGACGTCTTTGCCAATGACGAGCAACCGGCGGCGGCGGACACGTTCCAGCGCTTGCGCCCCGCTGTGCGCAAACGCAGCTATGGCGGGCTGATTGCGACCGCGGCCGTGCTGCTGGTGATTGCCGGCGGCGGATACGGCATCTGGCTGAACAAGGACGCGTTCGGCTCGATGTTCGGCCCTAGCGGGTCGAAGACCGTCACCACCGAGCCGCTGGTGAAACCGGCGGCCCCGGCCAAGCCGGCGGCCGATGCCGCGGCACCGCCGGCGGCGGGCGCCACCGACACCGCCGAGACAACCAAGTTCACCCAGCGCCTGACGCCCGAGGGCAAGGAGACCGATCCCGGTCCGGCCGCCGGACAAAGCGGCATAGGCGAAGGCGAATCCGTCGCCGCGTTGACCACGCCGCCACCGGTCACGCCACCTTCGACCGCGCCATCTTCGGCCACTCCGGCGCCCGCGCCAGCTGGTCAACCGGCTGCAGCCGCAGGCGCTCCCGCAGTGCCCGCACCCGCAACAACGCCGCCAGCCGACGGTGCCGCGCCGCCCGCAGCACCGGCTGACGCGACTGCCGCCGCTCCAACTGCGCCGGCGGCTGGCACCACACCGGCCGCGCCTGCCGCGCCGGCGGCCGCGCCCGCCGAGACCGCGCTGCCGGTCGGCCAGAAAGCGATCTTCTACGAAGAGCGCACCAGCACCGCGCAAGGCTCGGCCGAGCCCGGCAACATCGTCTGGTCTCTGGTGCAGGAATCGCCCGGCGGTGACCTGCCGCCCGAGCCGGCGATCCGGGCCGAAGCGACCATTCCGGGCAAGGACATCCAGCTGCGCATGACGATCAGGCGCAACACCGACCAGACGCTGCCGGCCAGCCACATCATCGAGATGATCTTCCTGACGCCGGAAGGCTTTGACGGCGGCGGCGTCGACAACATCCTGCGCATCGCTATGAAGAGCTCGGAGCAGGATGCCGGCAGCCCGCTGATCGGCATCCCGGCCAAGATCGCCGACGGCTTCTTCCTCGTCGCGCTCAACGACACCAAGGCGGATGAGGACGCCAACCTGACCCTGCTCCGCGGCCAGGACTGGATCGACGTGCCGGTTGTCTACAAGACTGGACGGCGGGCGCTGCTGACCATGGAGAAGGGCATCCCCGGCGAGAAGGTATTCGATGAGGCGCTGAAGGCCTGGCAGGCCAAGACGTCGGGCTGAGCAAGGCTCGGCCCGACAATTCAAAAACCCTGGAACAGCATGTCGAGCGCGCCGACGATGTCGTCGTGATTCTTGGTGATGTTCAACCTGATTTCACCCAGTTCGCCGGTCGGAACCGTGGCGATCAGATGGGTGGCCACAAGCAGCTTTCGGCCGTTGATCTCGACGATGGGATGCAGTTTTCGAATCGCCGGCGGTGCGGCCTGGATCGGGAGAAGCGGGATCACCACTCGTGTCTTGAGGTGGTCGAGCAGATCGGATTGCACGTTCAGCAAATAGCTGCCTTCGACGCGACCCGTGAAGACATCATAGCGGGCCATCAGAATTGCCGGTGCTCTTCTAGCGGTATTCCTTGCTTTTCGGCGTATTCATTCCACGCCTCCATCGTGGCGCGGTTCTCCAGCTTCCACAGTCGCGTCTTTTCGGCAGCCACGGCCTCTGCGATGCCGGCTTCCGCGGCGCGCGAGACATTGACGTCCAGCCCCTTGGCTTCCTTCATGAGATTGGAATCGATCGACAGGTTCGCCGGCTGGCGGATCGCGTTCGAGGCTAGCTTGCGCATGGTGACCTCCGCAACATGCGCATAATCTATGCGCATTTGCGCGCCGCGGCAATGGCGATGCGGTGTCTGATCGCGCGCGCACGAGCTTGCTTCCTGGGGACATGGGCGAAATTGCCTTCAGATGCTATACTCACACAAACGGCAGGCCGAAATCGGGCACGGCGATGACCAATGCGAAGATCGATCTTCGTGAGCTGGGCGAAACCGTTCTCCTGACGGATGGCGGACTCGAAACGTCGCTCGTCTTCATGGATGGGCTCGATCTGCCGTTCTTTGCCGCCTTTCCCCTGCTTGGCGAGGAAGAAGGCCAAGAGAGGCTCGCTCGCTATTTCCGCCAGTTTCTGGATATCGCCGAACAGCACGGCGTCGGCTTCGTGCTCGACACGCCGACATGGCGCGCCAATCCGGACTGGGGCGGGAAACTCGGCTATTCGGACAAGGCGCTGTCGGCCGCCAACCGGCACGCTGTCTCGTGGGCACGGGCGCTCGCTGCGCCTTTCGCCGCGCGCGGGATGGTCGTCCTTGTGAATGGAGTGGTCGGACCGCGCGGCGACGGCTACCGGGTCGATGCGGTCATGACGACGGCCGAAGCTGAAAACTATCACATCGACCAGATCAAGGCGTTCCGCGACGCCGGCGCCGACATGGTCAGCGCCATCACCATGACCTATTCGCACGAGGCGACCGGGATAGCCTGCGCCGCAATGGCATCGGGCCTTCCGTCGGTAATCTCCTTCACTGTCGAGATCGATGGGCGCCTGCCTTCCGGCGAGAGCCTGAAAGATGCCATCGAAACCGTTGACGACGAAACCGACGGCGCACCGGCCTATTTCATGATCAACTGTGCGCACCCCAGCCATTTCGACGCCGTTCTTGCCGGCGGCGGAGGCTGGGTGGGCCGCATTCGCGGCATGCGCGCCAACGCGTCCGCCAAGAGCCATGCCGAGCTTGACGCGGCGACCGAGCTCGATCCGGGCGATCCGGTCGACCTCGGCCGGCGCTATCGCGCGATGCGCGACCGTTTCGGCCATATCGGCGTGCTTGGCGGCTGCTGCGGTACGGACGCAAGGCACATTGCCGCGATCTGCGAGGCCTGCCTGTGACAGGCGGCTATCCTTCCATCTCCTCGCGCAGCATCTCCAACTCCAGCCATTCCTCTTCGAGCGCGGCCAGCGTGGCGCGTTCCTTGTCGAGGGCGGCAATGGTCTTCTGAAACGAGGCCGGGTCGCGCTCGTAGTAGGCGGGATCGGCGATGTTGTTCTCCAGCCTGGAAATCGAAGCGGCGATCGCCTCGATTTTCTTGGGCAAGGATTCCAGGGCGAATTTCTGCTTGAACGACAGTTTCTTCGCCGGGGCCTTCGGAGCAGAAGACTCGGGCCTGCTGGTCGCAACCGCCTCGCCAGCCTCCGCCTTCGGCCTTGCCTTGCGGTCTTCCAGCCTGGTGCCGCCGCGCTGTGCCAGCATGTCGGAATAGCCGCCGGCATATTCGATCCAGCGGCCACCGCCGTCAGGCGCAATCACGCTGGTCACGGTGCGGTCGAGGAAATCGCGATCGTGGCTGACCAGGATGACAGTGCCGGCAAAACCGGCGACCAGTTCCTGCAGCAACTCCAGCGTCTCCATGTCGAGATCGTTGGTCGGCTCGTCGAGCACCAGAAGATTTGCCGGCCTGGCCAGCACGCGGGCCAGCAGCAGGCGCGCCCGTTCGCCGCCGGAAAGCTCGCGCACCGGCGTGCGCGCCTGCTCCGGCTTGAACAGGAAGTCCTTCATATAGGAGACGACGTGGCGCTGCTCGCCATTGACGACGAGGTTCTCGCCGCGCCCGTCGGTGAGGTAATGCGCCAGCGTCTCGGCTGGGTCGACGGCCTCGCGCTTCTGGTCGAGCGTGGCGATCTCCAGATTGACGCCGAGCCGCACCGAGCCGGCATCCGGCGTCAGTTCGCCGGTCAGCATCTTCAGAAGCGTCGTCTTGCCGGCGCCGTTCGGCCCGACCAGGCCGACGCGATCGCCGCGCTGGATGCGGGTCGAAAAGCCCTTGACCACGGTGAGGTTGCCAAAACTCTTTTCGATGTTCCTGGCCTCGATCACCAGCTTGCCGGATTCGGCGGCGTCGCTGGCCACCAGTGTCGCCGTGCCTTCGGCGCCGCGATGGCCGCGAAAGCGCTGGCGCATGGTCTGCAGTTCACCAAGCCGGCGCATGTTGCGCTTGCGCCGCGCCGTCACGCCGTAGCGCAGCCAGTGCTCCTCGCGCACGATCTGGCGGCCGAGTTTGTGCTGCTCGCGCTCTTCCTCTTCCAGAACCTGGTCGCGCCATTCCTCGAAATGGCCAAAGCCCTTGTCCAGCCGCCGGGTTTGGCCGCGGTCGAGCCAGACTGTGGCGCGCGAGACGCGCTCGAGAAAACGGCGGTCATGCGAGATGAGGATCAGTGCCGACGAGGTGCGGGCAAGCTCCTCTTCCAGCCACTCAATCACCGACAAATCGAGATGGTTGGTCGGCTCATCAAGCAGCAAGATGTCGGGCTCGGGCGCCATGACGCGGGCGAGTGCTGCGCGCCTTGCCTCGCCGCCGGAGAGATCATTCGGCTTCTCCTCGCCGGTGAGGCCGAGGTGTTCCATCAGATAGGTGGCGCGGTAGGGATCGTCGGCAGGTCCCAGTCCCGCCTCGACATAGGCGCGAACGTTGGCGAAATCGTCCATGTCAGGCATTTGCGGCAGATAGCGCACGGTCGCCGAGGGCTGGCGGAACACTTCGCCGTCCTGCGGCTCGATCAGCCCGGCGGCGATCTTCAGCAGCGTCGACTTGCCGGAGCCATTGCGGCCGACCAGAGCGATCTTGTCGCCGGCCGAGGCGCTGAGTTCGGCGCCGTCAAGCAGCGGCGTGCCGCCGAAGGTGAGCTTGACCCCGTCGAGATTGAGAAGCGGGGCCATGATCAGCTTTCGGGCAAGGGGTATGGGTGGGCAAGCAGCAGCGCGCGGCCGCTGCCCAAGGCGATTTCGAGCCGGCCCTTGACCTCGTTGGAAATGGTCAACGACGAGCCGAACGCAACCTCGACATGGTCGAGCGGCCATTTGGCGCCGGTGACGCTGAGGCCGGCAAGATCGGAGAAACCAAGCACCGAAAACAGCGTGCCGTCGGCATAGTCGAAACCGGCTTTTCCCGGCAAAAGCGGAGTGCCTTCCTGCGCGCCGCTGGTCAAAAGCACATCCATTCCGCCTTCGGCCAGGCGCACCGCGAGGGCCAGGTGCAGGAAGGCGTGGTCGGCACGCTTGCCGCCAAAGGCGCCGGCGAGAACCAGGCTGGTGGCGCCGCGTTCGAGTGCGGCTGATATCGCCAGTTCGCCGTCGGTCTGGTCTTTCTCGGGCGGAAACACGTGGCGCGGCACGGCGGCCAGATCGGCGGGCAAATCCGCGGGAACGGAATCGAAATCGCCGACCCAGAGTTCGGGCATCACCCCCAGCATCCGGGCATGGCCGATGCCGGCGTCGGCGGCGATGACGCGCGTGCCCTCGATCTGGCGGTCGAGCAGCGGCGTGCGGATGAGATCGCCGCCAAGCAGGATGGTGAATGTGCTCATATCTCGTGGCCCTTACCAGCCCTGCCTGCGAAACGGAAGGCCGCGCCTTAAGTGCGTCGCGTCTTTGGGCAACATGCATTGGATGCCCGGCAAAGTTCCGCTTGCGCGGCTGATCGGCCGGGCCTATGTGTCGAAACGCTCTAACGGGGTGCCGGACGCGATCTTCGCGGACCGGCTGAGAGGCAGTCTCGCCAACCCGCTGAACCTGATCCGGTTTGTACCGGCGGAGGGATTAGACGTTTCGGACAACCCGGCGCCTCAATTCCTTTCACACGAACGAAGGAGGCGCCGATGCGCACGCTTTTACACTCGCTTGTCTCAGCAACAGTCCTCGCGGCATCCGTTTTTGCCGTGTCCGGGCCGGCATCGGCCCAGGAAAAACTCACCGTCTACACCTATGAGAGTTTCACCGCCGAGTGGGGTCCGGGCCCGGTGGTGAAGAAGGAATTCGAAGTCGAATGCGGCTGCACCCTCGACTTCGTCTCGGTCGCCGACGGCGTGGCGCTGCTCAACCGCGTCAAGCTCGAAGGGGCCTCGACCAAGGCCGACATCGTGCTCGGCCTCGACACCAATCTGACCGCCGAAGCCAAGGCTACCGGCCTGTTTGCGCCGCATGGCGCGGTGTCCGACGTCAACGTGCCGGGCGGCTGGAGCGACGACACCTTCGTGCCGTTCGACTATGGCTACTTCGCTGTCGTCTACGACACCGAAAAGTTGAAAGTGCCGCCGAAGAGCCTGAAGGAACTGGTCGAGGGCGATGCAACCGACAAGATCGTCATCCAGGATCCGCGCACCTCGACACCGGGCCTCGGCCTGCTGCTCTGGGTCAAGTCGGTCTATGGCGACAAGGCGCCGGAGGCCTGGGCCAAGCTCAAGTCGAAAGTACTGACAGTGACGCCCGGCTGGAGCGAGGCGTACGGCCTGTTCACCAAGGGCGAAGCGCCGATGGTGCTGTCCTACACGACGTCGCCGGCCTACCACATGGTCGCCGAAAACACCGAGCGCTACCAGGCGGCCGCCTTCGAGGAAGGCGAGTATCTGCAGATCGAGGTTGCTGGCATCACCACGACCGGCGCCAAGAACCCGCTGGCGGAAAAGTTCATGGCCTTCATGACCGGGCCGAAGTTCCAGAATATTATTCCGGAAACCAACTGGATGTTCCCGGCCGGCAAGACCGACAAGACGCTCAACCCGGCCTTCGACAAGCTGGTCAAGCCGACCAAGACCTTGCTGTTCAGCCCGGAAGAAGTCGCGGCCAACCGCAAGGCCTGGGTCGACGAATGGCTGGCGGTGATGAGCAAGTAGGGGTCGGGATGGCGCCGGCGCGTTCGACCGATTCCCGTGTCACCGCCGGCATCGTCGCGCTTGCCGCCATTGCACTGCTGATCGGCGGCGCGTCTGCCGGGCTCATCCTCGAAGGCGCACGCGACCTTTCCGGTGCTGCGTCGGCCTTCGACCCGTACCTCCTGCGTGTCGCCCGCTTCACACTCTGGCAGGCGCTTTTGTCGACGCTGCTTTCCGTCATGCCGGCGCTGTTCGTGGCGCGCGCCCTGTCGCGGCACCCGCGCTTTTTCGGCCGCGGCTTGATCCTGCAGCTTTTCGCCCTGCCGTTGGCGCTGCCGGCCATCGTCGCGGCGCTCGGCATCCTAGCGCTCTATGGCAATGCCGGTTATTTCGCCGGCTTGCTCGGCGACCAGGGCTGGCCGGGTATCTACGGGCTGTCAGGCATTCTCATGGCCCATGTCTTCTTCAACCTGCCTTTGGCCACAAGGCTGTTCCTCGAAGCGCTGGGGACGATCCCGGCCAACCAATGGCGCCTGGCGAGCCAGCTCGGCATGGGCGCAAAACCGGCCTTCCGCCTGATCGAATGGCCGGCGCTACGCGCGGCGTTGCCGGGCATTGCCGGGCTCGTCTTCATGCTCTGCATCACCTCCTTCACCATCGTGCTGACGTTGGGCGGCGGCCCGGCCGCCACGACGCTGGAGGTTGCCATCTACCAGGCGCTGCGGTTCGATTTCGATCCCGCGCGGGCCGTAACGCTAACATTTCTGCAGATCGCTCTGACCTTCGTCGTCGTGCTGGCCTTGATGCGGCTCGGCGCCAACACGGTTGGCGATGCCAATTTGCCGGTGGCGCCGCGACGGTATCTTTCCGCCGGCACGGCCGAGACCGCGTTGAACGTCACCTTGATCTGCCTGGCACTGCTGTTCGTCGCCGGACCGATGGCAGCGACGCTGGCAGCCGGGCTCGGCGCCGATCTCGGCCGGCTGGCGGGCGAGGCTGCCGTGCGACAGGCGACGCTGACCAGCGTCGCGCTTGCCTTGCTGTCGGCACTGCTGGCGGTGGCGCTGTCGCTGTCGCTCATCATGGCGCGGCGGGCACTCGCGCTGATGCGGGGCGCCGGCCCTCGGACGCTGCTCGAACATGCCACTGATACCGGCGCCGGCTTCGTGCTGGTCGTGCCGCCCATCGTCGTCGGTGCCGGCTGGTTCCTTTTGTTGCGTACGGTCAGCGACGTCTTTGCCGTCGCCCCTGTCATGGTCGTTGCCGTCAACGCGGTGATGGCGATGCCCTTCGCCATCCGTGCCGTGCGTCCCGCCTATGATGCGGCAAGCGAACGCCATGAACGGCTTTGCGCGCAACTTGGCATCTCGGGCTGGAGCCGGCTCATTCTGGTCGACTGGCCATCGCTCAGGCGGCCGCTGGCCACTGCCTTTGCCTTCGCCATGGCGCTGTCGCTCGGCGATCTCGGCGTGATCGCGCTGTTCGGCAGCGATTCGGTGCAGACCTTGCCTTATCTTTTGTTGGCGCGCATGGGCAGTTACCGGACGGCGGATGCCGCCGGCCTGGCCTTGCTGCTCGGCTTGGTTTGCCTGGCGCTCGTGCTTGTCGCGGACCGGCTGGGGCGGGGAGAACGAGCATGACGCCCACCCATGATGGCGCCGACGTGAAACGGGGGGCAGCAGTGCGGCTGGACAAGGTCTCGTTCAGCTATGGCGAGGCGTCGTTTCTCTTCGATGTCGAGTTTGCCGCTTCCAGGATCACCGCCATCATGGGGCCAAGCGGCTCTGGAAAATCGACGCTGCTCAATCTGGTGGCCGGTTTCGAGGCGCCAGGGTCGGGCCGCGTGCTGATCGGCGAGGCGGATGTCAGCGCCGCTCCGCCTTCGGCCCGGCCGGTGTCGATGGTGTTCCAGGAAAACAATCTGTTTGCCCATCTCTCGGTGGAGCGCAATGTCGGGCTCGGCCGTTCGCCGTCGCTCAGCCTGACCGGCGCCGACCGCGAGGCGATTGCCGAGGCGCTGCGGCGCGTCGGCCTAGCCGGCAAGGAAAGCCGGCTGCCGCGCGAACTCTCCGGTGGCGAGCGGCAGCGCGTCGCACTTGCCCGCGTGCTGGTGCGCGACCGGCCGGTGCTTCTGCTCGACGAGCCATTCGCCTCGCTCGGACCGGCCTTGCGCGACGACATGCTGGATCTTTTGGCCAGTGTCCATGCCGAGCGGAAGATGACGGTTCTGTTCGTCACCCACCAGCCCGAAGATGCGCGCCGCATCGGCCAGAACATGGTGTTTCTGGACAATGGCACGGTCGCCGAGGCGGGGACGGCGGCCGATTTCTTCGACGGCTCTGGACCGGAAGCCTTCCGGCGCTATATCGGCTCGGGTCCGGTCAACGCCGGATCACAAGATATTGCCCGGAAGCGGACATAATTTACGGCCAAACCGGATTTGGACGATGCGGCGTTTGCTTGCCTTGACCGGAGGAGTGTGGCTAGGTCCGGCCATACTGGTCCGGCATTGGCCGTGATTTGCCGCAAAGAACAGAAGGGACGCCGATCTGCCGACCGGCAAGGACAGAGTGTTGATGAAGCCGCTGGCGCGATTCCTTGCGCTGGCCAGCTTGGCCGTGGCGCTGGCAAGCTGCCAGATGTTCACGCCGCCGGATGTGCAGGAATCCGGTTTCCAGCCGTCCGACAGGCCCGTCACCGTCGACAATGTCGTCGCCAACAGCAAGCTCGCCGAGATGGCGAAGGCGCAGCATCCGCGCATCCTTGCCACCTATGGCGGCGAATATTCCGATCCCAAGCTCGAGCGCATGGTGGCCAAGGTCGTCGGCAGCCTGACGGTGGTGTCGGCAAATCCGACCCAGACCTACCGCATCACCATCCTCAATTCGCCCAACGTCAACGCCTTCGCGCTGCCTGGTGGCTATCTCTACGTCACGCGCGGCCTGCTGGCGCTGGCCAATGATTCGGCCGAGCTTGCCGCCGTCATCGCGCATGAGATGGGCCATGTCACCGCCAACCACGGCCTGCAGCGGCAGCAGCTGGAGGCCGAAGAGGGGCTGGCGACCAAGGTCGTCTCCGATGTGCTCGGCGACAGCCCGACCGCCAAGGCCGCACTCATCCGCGGCAAGCTCAGGCTTGCGCAGTTCTCGCGCAACCAGGAGCTCGAAGCAGATGCCATCGGCATCAAGTCGGTCGGCGAGGCGGGTTATGATCCTTACGCCGCCGGCCGCTTCCTGCAGTCGATGTCGGCCTATACCGATTTCCGCTCGATCAGCGGCGCCACCGATGCCAGCCTCGACTTCCTGGCGACGCACCCCAATACGCCGCAGCGCATCGACCTGGCACAGCGGCATGCCCGTCAGTTCGGCCCGCCGGGCGTGGGCACGCGCGACCGCGATGCTTTCCTCGCCGGCATAGACGGTCTGCTCTACGGCGACACGCCGGAAGAAGGCTATGTGCGCGGCCAGACCTTCCTGCATCCTGGCCTCGGCGTGTCGTTTACCGTGCCCGATGGCTTCGTCATCGACAATTCGGCGGTTGCGGTGACGGCGACCGGCCCGGGCGACATGGCGATCCGCTTCGATGGCGTTGCGATCGACAAGAACCGGCCGCTGACCGACTATATCCGCAGCGGCTGGGTGGCCGGCCTCGACGATGCGAGCGTGAAGCAGGAAACCATCAACGGCAACGAGGCGGCGACAGCGCATGCCGGCGCCGACGGCTGGCAATTCGACATCGCGGTGATCCGCGCCGGCGGCCAGGTCTACCGGCTGCTGACGGCGGCACCCTCGGCCAGCACCACGCTGGAGCCGGTGGCGCGCTCGGTCAGCGGCTCGTTCCGCATCCTCAGCGCGGCCGAAAAGGCGGCGCTGAAGCCGCTGCATATCCGCGTCGTCACCGTGCAGGCGGGGCAGACCATGGGTTCGCTCGCCGCGCAGATGGTCGGCGTCGACCGCAAGCTCGACCTGTTTAGGGTGCTCAACGCGATGTCGCCGGGCGCCGCCGTTTCGACCGGCGACAAGGTCAAGATCGTCACAGATAGATAAGGTTCAGGACGGCAAGGTTCAGGCGGCTGTCGCCATGAATTCCGGGTTCTGTTCCACCAGCGCGACCTTGAGCTTTTCCATGGCGCGAGCCTCGATCTGGCGGACGCGCTCCTTGGAAATGCCGAGCGCTTCGCCGAGCGATTCGAGTGTCGCGCCCTCGTCGGTCAGGCGGCGCTGCTCGATGATCCTGAGTTCGCGGGCATTGAGCGCGCCGAGCGCTGCCTTCAGCCAAAGCGAGCGGCGTTCGATGTCGATCGTGTCGCCGACGATTTCGTCCGGCAAGGGATCGTCCGAGATCAGGAAATCCATGCGCTCGGCCGTGCCGGCATCGTCGGCAAGCGGCGCGTTGAGCGAAGAGTCGGGAGCCGAAAGGCGGGAATCCATCATTGCCACGTCGGCCTCGGAGACGCCGAGCGCGACGGAAACTTCGCGGTAGAGCGAGGCGTTGGAGATTGGCTCGGCACCGTTCGCCAGCCGGGCGCGCAGGCGCCGCAGGTTGAAGAACAGGGCCTTTTGCGCCGAGCTGGTGCCGCCGCGCACGATCGACCAGTTGCGCAGGATGTAGTCCTGCATCGAAGCGCGGATCCACCAGGTCGCATACGTCGAAAACCGCACCTCGCGGTCCGGCTCGAAACGCGCCGCGGCTTCCAGCAGGCCGACATGGCCCTCCTGGATCAGGTCGCCGAGCGGCAGGCCGTAATGGCGAAACCGCGAGGCCATGGAAATGACCAGCCGCATATGCGCGACGGTGATCCGGTGCAGCGCCTGCTGGTCGTTGTCCTCTTTCCAGCGCAAGGCCAGAAGATGCTCCTCCTCGCGCTCGAGATAGGGAGCCTTCATCGCCGCGCGGACCATGGTTCGTCCTGCCGTATCTTCGATCATGCCGCGCTCCTGTTCCGGGTCTTGCCGGCGGGCTCGCCCCCGCGATCTTGTCGGCGCTTCGGTTGAAATGTCGGCGCTGCGCCCTACAACAGCAAAACTCGCCACGCCGAGGAATGTTCCCCGGCGCGATCGTCCTGCGGTTGAACGGAGCGGAGCGCTGCGGGAGCGCCGAAGGTTGGCGCCGCGTTCGTCGGTGCGGATTTTGAGAATGGGATTTCGGAAATGACCTATCTTTGAAATCCAATTCCTTATTTTGCCGAGCTGCATCTGCCAGTTTCCGGCCCTTCACAAAGCGCCGACCACCGGCCAAGACGGGATCACAGAAAAATGAAATGGCTCACTTCGCTCATCGTTGCCGGAACGCTGCAGGTTCTGGCGGTTACGTCAGGCCACGCCGGCGCCAACCTCGACCAGATCAAGCAGGCTGGCGTCATCAAGGTCGGCACGGAAGGCACCTATGCGCCCTTCACCTATCATGACGCTTCAGGCGCGCTGGTCGGCTTCGACGTCGAGATCGCCAAGGCGATCGCCGACAAGCTCGGCGTGAAAGTCGAATTCCTCGAAGGCAAGTGGGACGGGCTGATCGCCGGCCTCGACGCCAACCGCTATGACGCCGTCATCAACGAGGTCGGCATCACCGATGCGCGCAAGGCGAAGTACGACTTCTCCGATCCCTATATCGCCTCCAAGGCGGTGCTGATCGTTCGCGGCGACAACACCGACATCAAGAGTTTCGCCGATCTCAAGGGCAAGAAGTCGGCACAGTCGCTGACGTCCAATTTCGGCAAGCTCGCCGAGACCAACGGCGCCGAGCTCGTCGGCACGGACGGCTTCGACCAGTCGATCCAGCTGCTGCTCACTGGTCGTGCCGACGCCACCATCAACGACAGCCTGTCCTTCCTCGACTTCAAGAAGCACAAGCCCGACGCCAAAGTGAAGATCGCTGCGCAGGAAGAGAACGCCGATTACTCCGGTGTCATCGTGCGCAAGGGCGATCCGGAACTGGTCGCCGCCATCAACAAGGCGCTGGCCGACATCAAGGCCGACGGCACCTACAAGAAGATCGCCGACACCTATTTCGGCCAGGACGTCTCGCAGTAAACGCATTTTTCTCGGGCGGGCCGATACCGGCCCGCTTTCCATATATTGCGGCGACCCGTCTTTGACGGCTCGCCGGTTTTCGCGTGATATCCGGTCCTGTGTCCGCGCCTCGACGGATGCCGGCTGATGCACCGCGGATGATCTGGCAAGGAGGCCTTCTGTGCCGCACTGGCTGCAACTGATGCTGGACTCCTTGCCGACGCTGTTGTGGGCGGCGCTGATCTTCACCGTGCCGCTGACGCTGCTGTCGTTTGCCTTCGGCCTCGCGGCCGGACTGGCCACGGCGCTGATCAGGCTGTTTGGCCCGAAACCGTTGGTTGCCGTGGCCCGCTTCTATGTCTGGATTTTTCGCGGGACACCGCTGCTGGTGCAGTTGTTCCTGATCTTCTACGGCCTGCCGTCGGTCGGCATATTGCTCGACGCCTTTCCCGCCGCGTTGATCGGCTTCACGCTCAACATCGGCGCCTACACGTCGGAGATCATCCGCGCCGCCATCGGTTCAGTGCCGAAGGGGCAGTGGGAGGCAGCCTATTCGATCGGCATGAGCTGGAGCCAGGCAATGCGCCGCACGATCCTTCCGCAAGCCGGACGCGTCGCGGTGCCGCCGCTGTCCAACACCTTCATCTCATTGGTCAAGGACACCTCGCTGGCCGCTGCCATCACGGTGCCGGAAATGTTCCAGGCGGCGCAGCGCATCGTCGCCACCAGCTATGAGCCGCTGATCCTCTATGTCGAGGCGGCGGCGCTCTATCTGGCGCTGAGCTCGGTGCTGTCGGCGCTGCAGACGCGGCTGGAGGCCAGGCTCAATCGCTATGGCGGCTTCCTGGAGGCGCGGGCATGATCGGCCTCACCAATATCGAGAAGCGCTTCGGCGACAATCTTGTGCTGAAGGGCGTCACCGTCGCCATCGAGGAAGGCAGCGTCACCGCCCTTGTCGGCCCCTCCGGCGGCGGCAAGAGCACGCTGCTGCGCTGCATCAACCTGCTGGAGATCCCGACCTCCGGCACGGTGCGCATCGGCGACGAGACGCTCGAATTCCGGCCTGGCATCAAGGTCGCCACAAGGGACATCCGGCGCCTGCGGCTGCAGACCGGCATGGTGTTCCAGAACTTCCAGCTGTTCCCACACCGCAGCGCGATCGAGAACGTCATGGAAGGGCTGGTGACGGTACTGAAATGGCCGGTTGAGAGGGCGCGAGAACGGGCGATGGCTCTGCTCGAGAAGGTCGGCATGGCGCACAAGGCCGATGCCTGGCCGGCGACGCTGTCGGGTGGCCAGCAGCAGCGCGTGGCGATCGCGCGGGCGCTCGCGCCGTCACCAAAGGTGCTGCTTTGCGACGAGCCGACATCGGCGCTCGACCCGGAACTGGCGCAGGAAGTGGTCGACGTGCTTGGCCAACTCGCCAGTGAAGGCACGACCATGGTGATGGCGACGCATGATCTCAGGCTCGCCTCCAAGATCGCGCAGGAAGTGGTCTTTCTCGACGCCGGTGTCGTCGTCGAGAAAGGCCCGGCTTCCGTGGTGTTCAGCACCCCGGAGCATCAGCGCACCAGGCGCTTCATCGCCACGCTGAAGCAGGAGGCGGGCGAGTCCCAATAAAAAACCCGGCGCGAGGCCGGGTTTTCCTGAATTCAAAGAGCGAAAAGCTCAGGCAGCTTCTTCCTGCTCGGCTTCCTCGTTGTCGGCCTTGGCGCCGCGCTTCGGACCCTTGTTGAGGTTGACCTCGATGAGGCGCACCGCTTCGGTCTCCGACATGCGGTTGACGGCGGCGATCTCGCGCGCCATGCGGTCGAGTGCCGCCTCGTAAAGCTGGCGCTCCGAATAGGACTGCTCCGGCTGGTTGTCGGCGCGGTAGAGGTCGCGCACCACTTCCGAGATGGAGATCAGGTCGCCCGAGTTGATCTTCGCATCATATTCCTGGGCGCGGCGCGACCACATGGTGCGCTTGATGCGGGCGCGGCCCTGCACCACCTTCAGCGCGCGGTCGACATAGTCCTCTTCCGACAGCTTGCGCATGCCGATCGAGGTCGCCTTGGCGACCGGCACCTTCAGGCGCATCTTGTCCTTCTGGAAGTCGATAACGAAGAGTTCCAGCTTGTGGCCTGCCACTTCCTGCTCGTCGATCGACACGATCTGGCCGACGCCATGCGCCGGATAGACGATGAACTCGCCGGTCTTGAAACCGTGACGCGCTGCGGTGGACTTCTTCTGCGGGGTGATCGTTGCCATACGCCCTGAACTCCTTGTTGTAGCGCCGGCATGGCGGCGCCGGCTGAAACTTCGCGCGATCGGGGTGGCCGACCGTTAGCCGCACAACAGACGAACCCATCCGGAAAAGCCGGGACCGGCAAACCGCAATATCGCGACCGCCTGCCCCAGATCGCTCTGGTCCAGATTGAGAAGTTCACCTTTCAGTGATTTGGGGCGTTTGCGCCATAAATCGATGTTGTGTCACCGGCATGTTTGGCTGATGTAGCACAAAAAGTCGGAAGAATCAAGGTTTTGCTGCATTAGCGAAGGCAACCGGCCATCGCCGCCTGTCAAGACGGTTCGTGTCTCATGCCCGTTACGCTGCGTCATGCCGGCCGAACCGGCACGACCGTCAGTCGCCTTCGCCGGGCTCGGCGGAGAAATATTTCTCGAACTTGCCGGCCTCACCATCGAAGGTCTTGGCGTCTGCCGGCGGCTCTTTCTTGGCGGTGATGTTGGGCCATTTCTCGGCGTATTCGGTGTTGACCTGCAGCCATTTTTCAAGGCCGGGTTCCGTATCGGGCTTGATCGCGTCAGCCGGGCACTCCGGTTCGCAGACGCCGCAGTCGATGCACTCGTCGGGGTGGATGACGAGCATGTTCTCGCCTTCGTAGAAACAGTCGACCGGACAGACCTCGATGCAGTCCATGTATTTGCATTTTATGCAATTGTCGGTCACGACGTAGGTCATCGGTCGGCTCCGGGACGTCCCGTTTTTGTCGGGCTTTTTTGGTGAGGTAGCGCCTTTGCCTGCCGCTGGCAAGGGCGGCTATTCCCAAGGATGTCGGCGTCTCCGGAATGGAATTCCAGAGCGCGACACTGGCGAAAGTTGCTCGTGCCTTCAATCCTCGCCGATGAGCCGGTCGGTTTGGCGTCGTTCCTTCTTGGTCGGCCGGCCGCTGCCGGCGTCGCGCAGCGCCGGAATCGCATCCGGAACGGCCTCGCCCTTCGGTGCCGGCGGTGGCGACATGTCCTCGTAAAGCAGGCGCGCTTCTTCAGCCGGGCCGCGCCGGACCCCCGTTTCGAGTACCTTCCAGACGAAGATGCGCCGCTCCAGCGTGATGGTCAGGACATCGCCAGGCTTGACCAGATCCGAGGCCTGCGCTGCTTTGTCGCGATTGATGCGCACGCGTCCGGCGACCACCAGCTTCGCCGCCAGCGAGCGCGATTTCACCGCGCGGGAAAAGAACAGCCATTTGTCTATTCTCTGGCGGCCTTCGGCAACCATCGGACCTTTGACTTACTTCTTCAACTGGTCGCGCAGAGCGGCGAGCTTGGCGAAGGGCGAGTCCGGATCGAAACGCACCGGACGTTCCTCTCGCGGTTTTGCCTGGAATGCAGGCTTGCCGCCTTGTGCACCGCCCTTGCCGTCCGGCCTGCCGCCCTTCCAGTCGGGTCGGCTGTCGCGGCGATCGGGACGCTCGCCCTGCGGTTTGGCTTCGCGGCCGCCTTCGCCCTGGGGCTTGGGTTTGAACTTTGAGCGATCGAAGCGCGGCTTGCCGGCGCCGTCGCGCTGGTCGCGTCGGCCTTGGTAGGCCGGCCGCTCGCCTGGTGCGGTCACCGGCTGTCCGCCGCCGGCATCCGCCGGGGCATCGCTTCGGCCCTGCGCGGCCTGGCCGTTGCGCGGGCGATTGTCGCGGCGGTTGTCGTGATGGCGATGGCGTGGGCGCTGCTCGAAACGGCCCTGCCGCCACAACAGGATGGGTTTTGGCTGCTCGGCTTCCGGAGCGGGCTCGCCGGCAGCGGCCTCCGCCACCGTGGCTGGCTCGGCCGGCAGCGCTTCCTGAGCGGGCGTTGCAGCTTCGGTCGCCTCGACTGTCGCGGCTTCAACCTCGGCGACCTCGGGTTCGGATTCTGGTTCGGCGACCGACGCAGGTTCGGCCGGTATTTCCGCTGCGGCTTCCGCTACGGGCGCGGTCTCGTCCGCGACTTCAGCCGCAGCTACCGTCTGCTCTTCCGCGACAGGCTCCGCTACTGCCTTGGCGACGGGCTCGGCAAGTGCTTCGGCTGAGGCCTCAACAGCGGCATCAGGCTCAGAACCCTCCACCGGCGCCTCGACTGCGACTTCAGTCGTGGCTTCCGCCGTCACGGCCTGCTCGGCGCGCGCAGCTTCTTCCGCCACCAGCTTTGCGGCAGCTGCCTCGCGCGCGGCATCGTCCTGCGCTTCGAGCCGCGCCTTGACCTCGGCGGCAGGCTTCGGTTCGGCGCGGTAGCCGAGGCCTTTCAGGATCTCTTCCATGTCGTCAGCAGTGGCGCCGAGGATCGACATCATCGGCGGCGTCACCATGAAGGCGTGGCCGTCATAGGCGCCGTCGGGGCGCTGTCCGAGGCCCGGCTTCCAGTTGGTCGCGGGACGGATCAGATCGGCCAGCCGCTCGAGGATGTCGACGCGGACCGCGCGTCGGCCGAGATTGCGGTAGCCGGCGAGCTTGTAGAAGGACTTGTCGAAGACGGGATCGATGACCACCGAGGTGCGGCCGGAGGCCAGGGCGTGAACCACGTCGCCGAAGCCCGGTTTGTCCTTGCCGTCATTCTTCAGCGCCCAAAGCAATGTCACCAGTCCGGCAGGCGCCGGCTTGACCAGCGCCGGCACGAAGACATGGTAGGCGCCGAAGCGCACGCCCAACCGGCGCAACGCGGCGCGGCCTTCCTGATCGAGCGACTTCATCTCTTCGGCGATGTCGCGGCGGTTGATGAGGCCGAAATTCTCGACCAGCTGGAAGGCGATGCCGCGGCCGATGCCGGTGATCTGGTCGGCGTTCTTCAAGTCGACCAGCGGCTTCAGCAGGGATTCGACCTGGAAGTTGACGAAACGCTCGGCGCGCGCCGCGACCTTGTCGCGGGCGGGACCGGTGAGTTGCTCGTCGGCCAGAAGCACAAGGCGCGGCTTCAGCGGCTCGTCGCCGGCGACCAGCGTGCCGACCGGCGCGCCGATCCAGCGCAGCGTGCCGTCGGAGCCGAGTGCGATGTCGCCATTGGCGCAGGCGCCGAAACGTTCGGCGCGCGCCTCGAATTCGGTGGCAAGCGCCTTTTGTGCCGCCGTGCGCACGGCTTTGGCATCCTCGCCGCCGGCGCTCTGGTCGGCGGTGAAGCGGAACCCTTGCAACTCGCCGACATGATGGCCTTCGACAAGGACGGTTCCGGTAGGGCTAATTTCGGCTT
This sequence comes from Mesorhizobium sp. LjNodule214, assembly GCF_964252735.1. Lineage (NCBI taxonomy): Bacteria > Pseudomonadati > Pseudomonadota > Alphaproteobacteria > Hyphomicrobiales > Phyllobacteriaceae > Mesorhizobium > Mesorhizobium sp. LjNodule214. Next base: position 240,481 of record NZ_CAXUPE020000001.1, on the reverse strand, counting down.
CAGGCATGGTATTTTCTCTAAGGCGCCGCATGAGGACGGAAGTCCTGCGGTCTACAAAGCGTTTCGTCAACCGCTCATGCAGCGCATCCGACAATCTGTCTTCGATTTCGCGCGTCTTTTCCTGCCAGTGTGCCTGATCGGCCAGCCAGCCGGGCCGATTGGAAACGAAAGTCCAGGTGCGGATCTGGGCGATCCGGTGCGACAGCGTGTCGATGTCGCCGTCTGTCGTGTCGGCACGCCGCACCTGCTCGGCCATGTAGTTTTCGTCGACATGGCCATGCCGGGCGAGGTCCATGTAGATCGAGGCGATGAGGTCGGAATGCTGGGCCGGCGCGATCTTCCTGTAGTCGGGGAGCGCGCAGGCTTCCCACAGCAGCGCCACCCGCTTGGCGTCTGTGGCCAGAGCCCGGATATCCACGTCGCGCGACAGGTGCTCGAGCGCCTGCGCGTCGACCGCCGGCAGCGCCCGCGTCAGGCCCTCGACCGGTGCGTTGGTCTCGATCGAGCGCTTCAGCGCATCAAGGCTGGCGAAATCGAAATTGGCAGTGCGCCATTGCAGCACCTTCACCGGGTCGAAATCGTGGCTTTCGATCTTCTTGACCAGGTCCTCATCGAGCGGATCGACCTGGCCGGTGACGCCGAACGTGCCGTCGCGCAAATGGCGGCCGGCGCGGCCGGCGATCTGGCCGAGCTCGGCGGACGTGAGGTCGCGAAATTGGTAGCCGTCGAATTTGCGGTTCTGGGCGAAGGCGACATGGTCGAGGTCGAGATTGAGGCCCATGCCGATGGCGTCGGTGGCAACGAGGTAATCGACATCTCCGGACTGGAACAGCGCCACCTGGGCGTTGCGGGTGCGCGGCGAGAGCGCGCCGAGCACGACGGCGGCACCGCCCTGCTGGCGGCGGATCAGTTCGGCGATGGCATAGACCTCGTCCGCCGAGAAAGCGACGATCGCCGTGCGCCGGGGCAGGCGGGTCAGCTTCTTCGAGCCGGCATAGGCCAGATGCGACAGCCGCGGCCGCGTCACCACCGAAACGCCCTTCAAGAGGCGTTGCAGGATGCCGTGCATGGTGGCTGCACCCAAGAGCAGCGTTTCCTGGCGGCCGCGCAGATGCAGGATGCGGTCGGTGAAGATGTGGCCGCGCTCGAGATCGCCGGCGAGCTGGACCTCGTCGATGGCGACGAAGGCGGCGTCGGTCTCGCGCGGCATGGCCTCGACTGTGCAGACCGAATATTTGGCGCCCACCGGCTGGATTTTCTCCTCGCCGGTGATGAGCGCCACCTTGTGGGCGCCGACCTTCTCGCAGACGCGCGTGTAGACTTCGCGCGCCAGCAGCCTGAGCGGCAGGCCGATGACGCCGCTTTCATGCGCCACCATGCGTTCGATGGCGAGATGGGTCTTGCCGGTGTTGGTCGGGCCGAGCACGGCCGTCACGTCGCGGCCCGAAAGGATCAGCGGCTGGGAGTGTTTCGGCTGGATATTCATCGGCTCGGAAATACGCTTCTGCCGCTCGTTGCCGGGGAGCACGCCAGTGGTGGCGCGTGTGACAGCCGACACATAAGGATTTCAGGCGCGAAGCGAAAGCGGAATGTTCCGCAAGCGGGGCAAAGAGCCGTCCGGCTCGTGCAAAATCCGGTCTCGATTAAGAGTTGGAACGAGTCTGGAACGAATCGGCGACGAATCACTGACTCTCACTGATTCAGGTTTTGTTCACGGCTATATGTGGATTTTTTGACGGCGAGTCTCACCACATGCTGAATCGCTAAACTGGCCCGATTTATGCAAGGAGAACAATGCTGTTAACCTTCGCCGGGGAACGATCGCCGCACCCCGATCGGCCTCAGCCAACATTATGAAATTATTGACTTTTCCTAACGCGGCCTTAATGATTTGATCGATGTTTTCGGCCCTCATCGTTAATGTTTCGGCCAAAGCCGGAACGAATCGGCGACGAATCAGCGATGCTCAGGTTTTCTTGGTTTGTTCACCCCAATATGTTGTGTTGTGAACAGGTTATCCACCGAGAAGTCACAGCTTGTGGCGTGGGTTTCGCACAGACTTGGCAACTGCCGTTAACCTTTGCGTGCCGCTCCGGCACAGATCGGTGTTGGGTGCATCGGTCGGCCCGATCATAGCACCACAACCAGGCTCGGACAGCAATGCCAAACGGCTGCTTCAGGCCAGGTCCTCTTCCGTCACATAGCGCTGCAAGGCAGAGCCGACGTTCCGGATGATTTCATCGTGCGACAGGGCGACGACCGGAGGAAGCCGCAGCAGGTATCGGCACATCGCCAAACCCAGCAACTGGCTCGAGACGAGACCGGCCCGTCGACCCGCATCGGCGGGGTCACCGACCGCCGCAACCACTGGCCTCACCTGACTGGCAAACACCTCGCGCAGCTTTTCGGCAGCAAAGTCGTTGGACATCGCCGAACGCAGCAGAATTGTCATGCCAGGACCGCTGGCCGGACTTTCCCAGATTTCGAGAAAGCGCCTGATCAGTGTTTCGCCGATGGCGGCTCGGTCAATCACCCGCAGCTCCGGCAGATGCAGGTCGACGACCGCCGCCCTGGCGAACAGTTCGTCCTTGCTGCGGAAATAGCGGATCACCATGGCCGGATCGATCGAGGCATGCGCCGCGACATCGCGGATCGAAGCCCCGTCATAACCATGCTCGGCGAACAGTAGCCGCGCCGCCTCGAGGATATGGGCCCGCGTGCGGTCCGATTTGCTGATTGTCTTCGCCTGATTCTGGGTCATGAAAATTCATATGCCAACACCTGTTGACAAATGCAATGGCGTCAATTAGAAAGTCAACATCTGTTGATAAATGGAGAGAAAAAAATGTTGCCCGATACAACGGAAGTCCTGATCATTGGTGCCGGCCCGACCGGCATGGCGCTGTCCATCATGCTGCACCAGGCCGGTGTCGATCATGTGCTGATCGACAGGCTGGCGCAGGGCCTGCAGACCTCGCGCGCCGGCGTCATCCATGCGCAGACGCTGGAAGCGCTGGAGCCTCTCGGTGTCACCGGGCGGCTGGGCGAACTTGCCCTGAAGCTGCAAAATTTCGTCATCCGCGACCGCAACCGGGCGCTGCTCGATGTCGATTTCGGCAAGCTTCCATCAAGGCATCCCTATCTGTTGATGCTGCCCCAGAACCTGACCGAGCAGGTGTTGGCCGAGCGGATCGCAGCCCTGGGCGGCGTCATTCATCGCGAAGTCGAGGCCAAGGCGGTTGTTCAGGATATTAGCGGCGCCCGCGTGACGGTGGTCGAGAACGGCCGCGAGAAGCTCATATCGGCGCGCTACGTCGTCGGCGCCGATGGCATGAACAGCCTGGTGCGCGGCGCGGCCGGCATCGAGTTCGACGGCGCAGCCTATGACGGGTCGTTCGTGCTCGCCGACGTCCGCCTCGACTGGCCGGTTGGGCCGAAGGAAGTGTCGCTGTTTTTTGCGCCGACCGGGCTGGTAGTGGTGGCGCCGCTTCCGGACGGATCGTACCGCATCGTTGCAACAATGGATGACGCGCCGGAAAAGCCTGCGGTTGCCGACATCCAGGCGCTGCTCGACCGCCGTGGGCCGACCGGCCAACGAGCTCGCGTGCTCGGCCTGGCGTGGAGCTCGCGCTTTCGCGTGCATCACCGCCTGGTCCGGTCGTATCGCAAGGAGCGGTTGTTCCTCATGGGCGATGCCCCGCATGTCCACAGCCCCGCGGGTGGGCAAGGCATGAACACCGGCATCATCGACGCGGTCGTGCTTGGCGAACTGCTTGGCGATGTGGTGAACGGCGTGCGGTCGGAAGCCGAGCTCGACCTCTACGAAACGTTGCGCCGTCCGGCGGCGCAGGAGGTGCTTGAACTGGCAGGCAAGATGACCGAGATGGCGCTTACCCGCAATCCGGTGAAGCGGTTCGTCCGCAATCTGCTGCTCTCGCTGACGAACCTCAATCCATTGCTGAAGCGTCGCATGGCCGTGAAACTGTCAGGCCTCAGCCGCGCGCCGCTGGCCCGGCTGCCGGCACCTTCGCGTGGGCCGGGTTCAATCTCCCCTGCCAAGCCTGCAGCCAAACCAGCGCTGAAGCTTGCCGCCTGACGGCTGCGATTGTTAGGGCAACGAGCCTCGATCGTGGGATCGTATGTCTGTACCGGCCGTTGGGCCGGTACATCAGTTGCCGCCGGGGGACTCGAAACCTCAGGCGAAATACTGTCCGCCATTGGCGGATATGGTCGAGCCGGTGATGAAGCCGGCTTCATCGGACGCGAGGAAGACGACGCAGCGCGCGATCTCTTCCGGTTCGCCGAGGCGGCCGACCGGGATTTGCGGGATGATGCGTTCGTTGAGCACCTTCTCGTCGATCGCCTTGACCATCTCGGTGGCGATGTAGCCCGGGCAGATGATGTTGACGGTGATGCCGGCGCGGGCGCCTTCCTGGGCAAGCGCCTTCGAGAAGCCGATGTCGCCGGCCTTGGCGGCGGAATAGTTGACCTGACCGGCTTGGCCCTTCTGGCCGTTGATCGAGGAGATGGTGATGACACGGCCGAACTTGCGGTCGCGCATGCCGCCCCACAGAGGGTGCGTCATGTTGAAGACACCGGAAAGGTTGGTGTCGATGACTTCCTTCCACTGCTCGCGCGTCATCTTGTGGAACATGCCGTCGCGGGTGATGCCGGCATTGTTGACCAACACGGAAATCGGACCGAGATCGGCCTCGACCTGCTTGATGCCGGCGGCGCAGGCGTCATAGTCGGCGACCGACCATTTGTAGGTCTTGATGCCGGTCTCGGCGGTGAACTTCGTCGCCGCCTCGTCATTGCCGGCGTAGTTCGCGGCAACCGAATAGCCGGCGTTCTTCAACGCGACCGATACCGCCGCGCCGATGCCGCGCGACCCGCCCGTGACGATTGCAACCTTGCTCATGCGTTTCCCCTTTCGGTACCGCCCTGTTTTCGGGCGTTTCATGCAGAATGGAACGGGCGGCTCGCGCCGCCCGGATAGTCTGTCGCTACAGCGCTTCGATGCACATGGCGACGCCCATGCCGCCGCCGATGCAGAGCGTAGCGAGGCCCTTCTTCGCACCGCGGCGGCGCATTTCGAAAACCAGCGTGTTGAAGATGCGGGCACCGGAAGCGCCGATCGGATGGCCGATGGCGATGGCGCCGCCATTGACGTTGACGATCGAGGGATCCCAGCCCATGTCCTTGTTGACGGCGCAGGCCTGCGCGGCGAAGGCCTCATTGGCCTCGACCAGGTCGAGATCGCCGACCGACCAGCCGGCCTTGGCCAGCGCCTTGCGCGAAGCGGGAATGGGGCCGGTGCCCATGATCTGCGGATCGACGCCGGCAGTGGCCCAGGACACGATGCGCGCCAATGGCGTGATGCCGCGCCTGACAGCTTCGGCTTCACTCATCAACAGCGCGCCGGCAGCGCCGTCATTGATGCCGGAGGCGTTGGCGGCGGTCACGGTGCCGTCCTTGTCGAACGCCGGCTTCAGCTTGGTCATGGCGTCGATGGTGGCGCCGTGGCGGATATACTCGTCCTGGTCGACGATGGTGTCGCCCTTCTTGCCCTTGATGGTGAAGGCGACGATCTCGTCCCTGAACTTGCCGGCCTTCTGCGCGGCCTCGGCCTTGTTCTGTGAGGCCAGTGCGAACTGGTCCTGGTCGTCGCGGGTGATCTGGAACTGGCGAGCGACGTTTTCGGCGGTGTTGCCCATGTGGTAGCCATTGAAGGCGTCCCACAGCCCGTCCTTGATCATGGTGTCGATCATCTTGTAGTCGCCCATCTTGACGCCGGCGCGCAGATGCTGGGCATGCGCCGAGAGCGACATCGATTCCTGTCCACCGGCGACGATCACCTTGGCGTCGCCGGCGGCGATCTGCTGCATGCCGAGCGCGATGGCGCGCAGGCCCGAGCCGCAAACCTGATTGAGGCCCCAGGCGGTGGTCTCCTTGGGCAGGCCGGCGTTGATCGAGGCCTGACGGGCAGGGTTCTGGCCTTGCGCGGCGGTCAGCACCTGACCGAGGATGACCTCGTCGACCTCGCCCGGTTCGACACCGGTACGCGACAGCAACTCCCGGATTACGACGGCGCCGAGTTCGTGCGCCGGAGTGGCGGCGAAGGCGCCGTTGAAGGAGCCAACAGACGTGCGTGCCGCGCCGGCGACAACGATGGCATTGGACATTTTCTTCTCCAGACTTCGAGGTGGCGTGTTTTTGGGTATCGTTAGAGACTTTTCTTGCCCGTTCCATGACCCAAGTCAAACCGGAAATAGGCATGCCAGCTATGCGCGGCAAGCAGGCTGCCGGCAGTCAGTGCAACGGCCACGGCTTTCGCTGCGCAGCATTTTTTGCCCGCCATGCAGCATTAAATGATGCCGCACTGCACAAACCACTTGGAATTGTGACGCTTTTGCGCATATCCTCGCAAGGGCGCAATCGTTACCGGCTGCTTACTCACATGCGCCGGTGTCCGGGGAGGATACTGATGGCCGCGAAAGACGATCCGATCATCATCAAGAAATATGCCAATCGCCGGCTCTACAACACCGGCACCAGCACCTATGTGACGCTCGAGGACCTGGCCGACATGGTCAAGAAGGGCGAGGAGTTCACCGTCCAGGACGCCAAGACCGGCGACGACATCACGCATCCGGTGCTGACACAGATCATCTTCGAGCTGGAGAACAAGGACGGGCAGAACATGCTGCCGATCCCGTTCCTGCGCCAGCTGATCGCCTTCTACGGCGACCAGATGCAGATGATCGTGCCGAGCTTCCTCGAACAATCGATGATCGCCTTCTCCAAGGAACAGGAACGGTTCCGCGAGCAGATGAAGGGCGCTTTCGGCAAGTCGCCGATCGACGTGATGAAGATGGCCACGCCGATCAAGGCGCTGGAGGAGCAGACGCGCCGCAACATGGAGATGTTCCAGAACGCGATGCGCCTGTTCACGCCATTCCCATCGGCCGGTTCGAACGGGCCTGCTCCTGCCCCGGCCGAGCCGGTCAAGAAGGAAGCGCCGGAGAAGCCGGACGACCTTCAGGAGCTGAAGGAACAGATCGCTGCCATGCAGCGCAAGCTCGACACCATGTCGTGAGCGCCGGACGGCGCCGGTCCAGCGGGCGCCGCAAACTTCTGATGCAACGGCAGCCCACAGGGCTGCCGTCATTCGCCGAGCCGATCTAGAGTTTCATGGGCCCGTCATAGCGGGCGCGGGGCCTGATCAATCCGTTGCTGGTCACCTGTTCGACGGCATGCGCGGTCCAGCCGATGCTGCGGCCGAGCGCGAACAGGCGAAACGGCCCGTCTGGCGGCAGGCGCAAATTGCGGGTCAGCGCGGCCAGCGCAAAGTCGATGTTCGGGCGCGCGCCGGTCGCCGCGAGAACGGCATCCCGCAGATGCGCAAGGCCGCCGTCGACCTCGATATCGGCCAGCAGGGCGTCTGCCCTGGGATCGCCCTCGGGGTAAAGCGGATGGCCGAAGCCTGGCAGCGGCCTGTCATGGCCAAGCCAGCGCATGACCGCGCTATCGGCTCCCAGCCGCTCCGCATCCTCGACGAGATTAAGGGCCGCCTCGCCGGCGCCGCCATGCCGGGGACCGGAAAGCGTGGCGAGACCGGCAATCAGGCAGGCGGCGACCGGCGCTCCGGTGGAGGCGGCAACACGCGCCGCAAAAGTCGATGCGTTCAGCTCATGATCGGCTAGCAGCACCAGCGCCCTGCGGATCAGGTCCGCGCCGGCGCCGCCGACGGACCAGCCGCGCGCCAGCCCTTCATGCACGGCGCCGCGTCCGGCAACCGCGCCAAGTGCCGCGGCCAGAGCGCCGATGGCGCCGGCCGCATCCTGATACAGCATGGCCGGCAAGCGTCCGAGGGAAGGCCGGCCTTCCGCCGCGAGCCGGGCAAGGCTCGTGAAGGCCGCGGCGCGGCCGCCTTCGCCGCCATCGGCAGGCCCCTTCGAGCCAAACGACACGCCAGCATCCGCTGCCCAAAGCAGGCTCGCCGTCTGCTCCAGCGTGGCGGTGGCCGAGAGCGTGACTGCGTCCTCGCCGCGATAGACGAGGCGGCCGTGGACGATGGTCGAGATCGAGGTGGCAATGGCCGGCTCGCCCCAGGCGATGGCGCTTTCGGCGATCGCCTGCGGGCTTCGTCCACGCGCCCGGCGGGTCGCAAGTGCTGCGATGTCGTCGGCGCGATACTGGCTGCGGCGCGGATCGGCCTGATCCGGCCGCATGCCGATGCGGCCGCGGCTGACATAGGCATAGAGCGTCTGCGGTCGCACCTTGAGCCGCCCCAGAGCTTCCTCACGTGTCAGCCACTCGGACATGTTGCTCCAAGCCTATATTGATTCTATTGATCAAGATTGATGCATTGATCATGCGCCATTAATTCCAGTCGGTAAACCTCTCAAGGAGACAGATATGGCAAACGGGCTCGATGACGTGGTGGCGGCGGAAACCGTGCTCTCCGATGTCGACGGTCTTGGCGGCCGCCTCACCATAAGGGGCCATTCGCTGCCGGAACTGGCTGGCCGCTGGCGCTATCCGCAAGCGGTTCGCCTGTTGCTGGACGGCTTCTTCGACGATCTCCCCGGCGATGCCGAGCTTGCGCCGGCCATCGGCCGGGCACGCGCGGAAGTGTTCGAGCGCTTGCAGCCGATGCTGCCGGCACTGGTGCCGCTCGATGTCTACAGCGGTATGCGCGCCGGCATCGCCTTGCTGCCGGACGGCGATACGTTGACAGACGCCTTGCTGTTGATCGCGGCGCCGGCGGTGCTGACGCCCGCCTTGCTGCGCGGCAAGCGCGGAAGTCCGGCGATCGCGCCGAACCCGCAGGCGGACCATGCCGCGGACATGCTGCGGATGCTGGGCGGCACCGACGCATCGGCTGCCCTGGCCAAGGCGCTCGACACCTATCTTGTCACCGTTTGCGATCATGGTCTTAACGCATCGACCTTCGCCACCCGCGTCGTGGCCTCGACGCAGGCCGGCCTGACCTCGGCCATACTAGCCGGGCTCGGCGCGCTCAAGGGGCCGCTGCATGGCGGCGCGCCCGGTCCGGTGATCGAGATGCTCGACGCGATCGAGCCAGGCGGCAATGCTGCCGCCTGGCTGCGCGCGGAGATCGCGCGCGGCGAGCGCATCATGGGCTTTGGCCATCGCATCTACCGCGTGCGCGACCCACGCGCCGACGTGCTGAAGGCGGTGGTGCGGCAACTCGGCGCCGAGAGCGCAACTGGCCGCCGGCTGGCCTTTGCAGAGGAGGTGGAGCAGACCGCGCTCGAGGTGCTGCGGCAAGCCAAGCCATCGCGCTCGATCCAGACCAATGTCGAGTTCTACACCGCGCTGCTGCTGGAAGCGGCTGGTTTTCCTGCCGAGACATTCAGCAATGTCTTTGCTGCCGGGCGCGTCGCTGGCTGGGTCGCCCATGCGCGCGAGCAGCAGACGACCGGCCGGCTGATCCGGCCGCAGTCGCGCTATGTCGGCCCGGTGCCGGACCTGGTGGCTTGAGTCTTCCAACCTGTTTCGATTGACGCTGCCTCTCCGCGTCAAGGCGGAGAGGCTGTTCTCCATGACCGAAATTTCATGTGATCACGCGACCGTGTTCGTGTTCTTGCCTTGGTCAGGACTTATATGCTGCACTGCAACATTAGTCCGTTGCGGCCGAACTGCTCCGATTCCCGGGCAGGACAAGGCACGCAGCATCCAAACCGACAGGAACGCCATGACGACGAACGGCAAGGCGGAGGAAAAAAAGAAGATCAATATTGCGCTCCAGGGCGGCGGCTCGCACGGCGCCTTTTCCTGGGGCGTGCTCGACCGGCTGCTGGAGGATGGGCGGCTCGAGATTCAGGCAGTTTCCGGCACCAGCGCCGGCGCCATGAACGCGGTGGCGCTGGCTGATGGCTTCGTGCGTGGCGGTGTCGAAGGTGCGCGACAGAAGCTCGACGATTTCTGGCGCGCCGTGGCGGCGAAGGGCCGCTTCAGCCCGGTGCAGCGTATGCCGTGGGATGTCGCCTGGGGCAACTGGTCGATCGAGAACACGCCGGGCTATTTCTTCTTCGACACCATGTCGCGGGTGTTTTCGCCCTATGTCGCCAATCCGCTCGGGCTCAACCCGCTGCGCGACGTGGTCGAACAGGAGATCGATTTCAAGAACGTGCACGCCTGCAAGTCGATGGAGCTGTTCATCTCGGCGACCAATGTCGAGACCGGGCAATTGCGCGTCTTCTCCGACGGCGAGATCCACCTCGATACGGTGATGGCCTCGGCCTGCCTGCCGCAATTGTTCCGCGCCGTCGAGATCAAGGGCGTGCCCTATTGGGACGGCGGCTATGGTGGCAATCCGGCCCTGTTCCCGTTCTTCAAGACGGCGGCGACCGAGGACGTGCTTCTGGTGCAGATCAATCCGGTGGTGCGCGAGGGGACGCCAAAGAGCGCCAACGAAATCCAGAACCGCATCGACGAGATCACCTTCAATGCCGGGCTGCTGAACGAATTCCGCTCGATTGCCTTCGTCAAGGAACTGATCGCCGCCGGCCGCCTGCCGCATGGCGAATACCGCGACATCCGCATGCACCGCATCGACGCCGACGAGGCGTTCAAGGACCTGTCGGCATCGTCCAAGGTCAATGCCGAATGGGCCTTTCTCGCCTATCTGCGCGATCTCGGCCGCACTGCGGCGAGCGACTGGCTGGAGGAGAACTACGACGCCGTCGGCAAGCGACCGACGCTCGATCTTTCCGGCGAGCTCGACGACGGCTTCAAGCCGGTGCGCGGGCCGGCGCCCGGCCGGCGGGTCAAGGAATTCTTGGCGGCGCGCAAGAGGCCGGAGCAGGCGGGCCGCCAGGCGTAGATCGTACGATCTTCTGCAATGTGGTTGCCCTGCTGCAAGACGGACATCGAGATGTCCGTCGGCGCGGTGCTTCCCCAAGGGAACTGGGGAAGTGCTGGATTCGACCTCTGGTGCGATGTAGCCTTACCTACACGTAAACGGGAGGTTGCGATGCTGCAGACCAGACAGGATGCCCTCGGCGCACAGTTCGCATTGCAGCGTGGTGCATTCGAGAAAGAGCCTTTCCCAAGCCTTGATGTCCGCAAGGATCGTCTCAAGCGTCTGCTGGCGCTCACCGAGCAGCATGAGGCCGAGATATGCTCCGCCATCGACTCCGATTTCAGCGCGCGGTCTGCCCACGAGACACGCCTTGCCGAGCTGTTCGTCGTCGGCGCGGGGATAAGGCATGCGCTTGCGCATTTGCGGGGATGGATGCGGGAGCGCCGCGTCGCCACCAGCCTGCCGTTCCTGCCGGGGCGCAACCGTCTTCTGCCCCAGCCGGTCGGTGTGGTCGGGATCGTGTCGCCCTGGAACTATCCTTTCCAGCTTGCCATCGCGCCGGCCACTGCTGCGCTGGCGGCCGGCAACCGCGTTCTGATCAAGCCCTCCGAACTGACACCGAAATTTTCCGCCCTGCTCGAACGTCTGGTCGGCGAGCATTTTGCGCCTGACGAGATGAGTGTCGTTGTCGGCGACGCCGAGGTCGGAAAAGCCTTTGTGTCAGTGCCCTTCGATCATTTGCTGTTCACTGGCTCGACTGCGATCGGCCGCCAGGTGGCGATGGCCGCGGCAGCGAACCTTACGCCAGTGACGCTCGAACTTGGTGGCAAGTCGCCAGCTATCTTCGATGCGTCATGCGACCTCGACGCAGCCGTGTCCAGCGTCGCCTACAGCAAGCTTTTGAACGCAGGCCAGACCTGCATCGCTCCGGACTATCTGCTGGTTCCGCAAGGGCAGTCGGAGATGATTGCAACGAAGTTTGCGGCCGCGATGGCGCGGCTCTATCCGAGCCTGCGCGACAATCCCGACTATACGGCAATCGTCAGCGAGCGGCACCATCGGCGCCTCAGCGACATGGTCGCCGAGGCGCGTGAGAGTGGTGCCGATGTCATGGAGGTCAATCCGGCAGGCGAAAAACTCGGCGTCACCGATCGCAAGATGCTGCCTACGCTGGTCAGGAACGCGGGCGAGGATCTGCGGCTGATGCGCGAAGAGATTTTCGGGCCGGTGCTGCCGATCATCGAATACGCCAAGGTCGATGACGCGATCGAGCACGTGAACCGGGCGGAACGTCCGCTGGCGCTCTACTGGTTCGGCCGCGACAGCGGCAATCGCCAACGGGTGATGCAGGAAACCATTGCCGGCGGCGTGACGGTCAACGACTGCATGCTGCACCTGGTGCAGGAACGCCAGCCATTCGGTGGCGTCGGCGCCAGCGGCATGGGTGCCTACCATGGCGAATGGGGTTTTCGGACCTTCAGCAAGGAAAAGCCGATTTTCCTCCAGTCCAAGCTGAGCGCGGGCGCCCTTCTGCGCCCACCCTACGGCAAGACGTTCGAGCGGCTTTTCCGCCTGCTGAGGCTCATCACCTGATAGATTTGCCCTCTGTTTCCTCGAATGCATGAGAGGTTTCGCATCATCCTGACACCTGCTGCCACAGAACGTCCCGACCCAGTTAAGGCGGGCGGCCAGGCGGCCAAGAGCTGGAGAATGGCGGGCATACACTGTCCGGTGGCGCAACGATCCATCAAACTTTCTGACTGTTTTGCGATGCAACTTTGAGGTAGAAGCGCGCTTCGCCGTTCACGGCAAATTGAACATGGCCTTGCGCGCACCCATATCGGCGACGCGCCCGTGTTTCGAAGACGCGGCCTGGCCCGACCCCGCAGTGGAAAAAACGACATGCCGAAAATCAGGTTTCATAAGCTTGCAGCAATTGTCGTGCTTATCGGATTCGCAGTCTGGATGGGAACAGGCGCGTTCTCGTCCGTCGGCAGCGCTGCCCCTGACAACAAGCCCAAGGCCGGCGAAGCCGATCAGCCCAAGGCGGCGGGCACCGACAAGCCGAAGGCCGCCGAGGCCGAGCAGCCCAAGGCCGCGCCGCGCACCGTCGCGGTGGTGACGCCGCCGCGCAAAACCTATGCCCGCGCGATCCGCATTTCCGGATTGACCGAGGCCGACAAGCGCGCGGTGCTGGCGACACGCGTCGCCGGCGTCATCGACAAATTGCCGGTCAAGCAGGGACAGCGCGTCAAGACCGGCGATCTGGTGCTGATGCTCGCCGCCGAAGAGAAGATCTCCAACGTCGACAATGCCAAGCAGCTTCTGGTGCAGCGTCAGGCCGAACTGGATGCGGCGCTGCGGCTGATGAAGACCGGCAACCTGCCCAAGCTGCTGCTCGACACGGCACGCTCGAACCTGACGGCGGCGCAATCCTTGCTGGAGACGGCGCAGGCCGAACTCGACCGCAACGAGGTCAAGGCGCCGTTCGACGGCGTCATCGACCGGGTGCCGGTGGAGCTTGGCAGCTCGGTCATGCAGGGCGGCGAGGTGGCGACCATTCTCAAGCTCGATCCGATCATTGCCCGTGGCGAGGTCAGCGAGCGCGACCTGCGCTACATCAAGATCGGCGACGAGGCCAATGTGCGCCTGGTCAATGACCAGAAGGTCACCGGCACGGTGCGCTACATCAGCCGCGATGCCTCGTCGCAGACCCGAACTTTCCGCGTCGAGGTGGCGATCCCCAATGCGGACGGCAGCATTCCGGCCGGCATGACGGCGGAAATCGCGCTCAGCGCGCAGCCGACCGACGCGATCATGCTGCCGCGGTCGGTGGTGACGCTCGGCGACAAGGGCGATCTCGGCATCCGCGCCGTCGGCAAGGACAGCAAGGTCGCGTTCTTCCCGATCGACCTGGTGGACGACACGCCAAACGGCCTGGTGCTCGGCGGCATTCCAGACGATGCGCGCATCATCGTCGCCGGCCAGGAGCTGGTGAAGGAAGGCGATTTGGTCAAACCGGTCGAGGCCGACCAGGCGACAATCAACAAGCTGATCGGCGAGGCGACAGCCGGCACCCAATAGTGTGACCGCCGGTGCTCCACCCCGGTGACGACACGCTGCCGCGCAGCTCCCGAAAGCAACAGCAGGCCTAAGTCATGGATATCGTAAGACTCGCAATCCACAACGCCCGGCTGACCATTTCGGTCCTGGTCTTCCTCCTGCTCGCCGGCTGGGTCGCCTATCAGTCGACGCCGAAGGAAGCGGAGCCCGACGTTCCGATTCCGATGATGTATGTCAGCCTGATCTATCAGGGCATCTCGCCGGAGGACTCGGAGCGCCTGCTGCTGCGGCCGATGGAGAGCAAGCTGAAGAGCCTGAAGGGGCTCAAGGAGATGCGCTCGGCCGCCTTCCAGGGCGGCGGCTACGTGCTGGTCGAGTTCCAGCCGCAGACGAACCTGGCGACGGCGCTGCAGGATACGCGCAGCAAGGTGCAGGATGGCAAGGCCGACCTGCCGCAAGCGGCCGAGGAGCCGACGGTCACCGAGGTCAACGTTTCCGAATTCCCGGTGCTGGTGGTGACGCTGTCGGGCGAAGTGCCGGAGCGCGTGCTGACGGCAGCGGCGCGCGAATTGCGCGATCGCATCGAGGAAGTGCCGGGCGTGCTCGAAGGCTCGCTGCAGGGCGCGCGCGACGATCTGGTCGAAGTGGTCATCGATCCAATGAAACTGTCCTCCTATGGGCTGCAGCTCGACCAGATGATGCAAGGCGTCATCGCCTCCAACAGCCTTGTTGCCGCCGGCAACATCGAAGGCTCGGAAGGCAAATACGCCGTCAAGGTGCCGTCGCTGATCGAGACGCCGGAAGACGTCGCCAATCTGCCGGTGGTCGCCACGCCCGATGCGGTCGTCCAGGCGAAGGACATCGCCACCATCCGCTCTACCTTCAAGGATGCCGAGACGGTGACCCGGCTCGACGGCAAGCCGGCGATCGCCATCGAGGTGAAGAAGCGCATCGGCGCCAACCTGATCGACACGCTGACCAATGTCCGGGCGGTGTCCGACTCCTTCATCAAGTCGATGCCGGAAGGCATGCACGTCACCTACACGCAGGACAAATCGGTCTTCGTCAACCAGCTGCTCGGCGACCTGCAGAACCACGTCATGATCGCCGTCATCCTGGTGTTCATCGTCATTCTCTACGCGCTGTCCGGCCGCGCCTCGCTGCTGATCGGATTGGCCATTCCATCGTCCTTCCTGATCGGCATCCTGCTGCTCGCCATGATGGGCTACACGATCAACATGATCGTGCTGTTCAGCCTCATCCTGGCGGTCGGCATGCTGGTCGACGACGCCATCATCGTCACCGAATTCGCCGAACGGCGGATGAGCGAAGGCATGCCGAAGGAAGAGGCGTTCGCGCTTGCCGCAAGGCGCATGGCAGGTCCGGTCATCGCGGCGACGATGACGCGCATCGCCGCGTTCTCGCCGCTGCTGTTCTGGCCCGGCATCATCGGCGATTTCATGAAATACATGCCGATCACGCTGATCGTCACGCTGTCGGCCTCGATGCTCTATGCGCTGGTCTTCGCGCCAACACTGGGCGCGATCTTCGCCAAGGCGCCGAAACATCACGAGGACGACAACCGCGACGGCTGGTACATGGCCGTGGTCAAGCAGGCGGTGCGCTTCCCCATCACCGTGCTCGTGCTGACCGTCGCCCTGTTGTTCGGTGTTGGCTTCGCCTATTCGAAGTTCGGCGCCGGCGTCGAGTTCTTCCCCAATGTCGAGCCCGATTACGGCCTGCTCTATGTGCACGCGCGCGGCAATCTTTCGCTTGCCGAAATGGATGCCGCGACCAAGGAGGCGGAGAACCGGCTGCTCGGCTGGCCGGGGGTGAAGTCGGTCTACACCCGCGTCGGCAAGACGCAAGGCGGTGGCCAGGACATCCCGGAGGATGTGGTCGGCGTGATCCAGTACGAGTTCGTCGACTGGCGCGAGCGCAAATCGGCGAACGACATCCTGAACGATCTGCGCGGCGTCATGGCCGGCATTCCCGGCGTCGATGTCGAGGTGCGTGTGCCCGAGGCCGGCCCGCCGACCGGCAAGCCGATCCAGATCAGGCTTTCGGCCGCCGATCCGGCCGGTCTCGACGACAAGGCGCGCGCCGTGGCGGCGCGCATCGCCAAGGTGCCCAGCGTCATCGACATTTCCGACGGCCTGCCGCCACCCGGCGTCGACTGGGCGCTCGAGGTCGACCGCGCCAAGGCGGCACAGTACGGCATCAGCCCGACCTCGGTCGGCACCGTGGTGCAGCTGGTGACCAACGGGCTGAAGCTCTCGGAATACCGGCCCGCGGGCGCCGATGACGCCGTCGACATCCGGCTGCGCCTGCCGGAAGACCGGCGCACGCTGTCGACGCTCGACGAGCTCAGGGTGCAGACCTCGCAAGGGGCGGTGCCGATCTCGAACTTCGTCGTCCGCAAGCCGGAACCGACGGTCGGTGTGCTCAACCGCATCGACGGTGCGCGTACGGTGGTCGTCCAGGCCAACGTCGCCGCCGGCGCCCAGGTCGCGGCCGTCCAGCAGGAGGTCACCCAGGCCGTCACCGACATGGATCTCGGCAGCGGCATACGCTGGAAGCTCGCCGGCTCGAACGAGGATAGCGCGGAGGCCAGCGCCTTCCTCAGCAAGGCCTTTGGTGCGGCGATCTTCCTGATCTTCCTCGTGCTGCTGGCGCAGTTCAACAAGTTCACCAGCGTCTGGCTGGTGCTGTCCTGCGTGGTCATGGCGACGATCGGTGTGTTCCTCGGATTGCTGCTGACGGGCGAGGCGTTCGGCATCGTCATGTCGGGCATCGGCGTCATCGCGCTGGCCGGCGTGGTGGTGAACAACAACATCGTGCTGATCGACACCTATGACCGGCTGCGCGAAGAGGGCTGGGACAAGATGGAGGCGGTTCTGCAGACCTGCCGCGAACGCGCCCGCCCGGTGGTGTTGACGGCGGTGTCGGCGATCCTCGGCGTGCTGCCGATCGCCTTCGGCCTCGGCCTCGAAATCTTCCATCACGAGACGACGATCAACGCGCCGTCGACGCAATGGTGGATTTCGCTGTCGTCGGCGATCGTCTTCGGCCTGTCCTTCGCCACCATCCTGACGCTGGTGGTGACGCCGTCGATGCTGATGGTGTTCACCCGGGCCAAGGTCAAGCCCGGCGCGCGGCGCGGCTGGTTCAGCCGCCTGTTCCGGCGCGGCAAGGTCGAAGTTTCGGTTGAGGGGGCAGGACCAGACCTGGGCGCCGAGCCGGCAATCGCCTTCCCGAAGGCCGCCGAATAGCTGCATTTGATGAGCCGACCTAAAAGGCCGCCCGGGAACAACGGGCGGCTTTTTGCATTGACCCATCATATCGGCATTTCAAGGCGGGAGATCTCTCATGACCATCAGCACCCTTCTCATCATCATCCTGATCCTCATTTTGATCGGCGCGGTGCCGGCATGGCCGCATTCGCGGGCCTGGGGCTATGGCCCGTCGGGCATCGTCGGCGTCCTGCTGGTGGTGCTGCTGATCCTGCTCTTGATGGGCAGGATCTGAGCCGAGACCCGGGCAAGCTGGTAGCGGAGGCCCATCGGGCGGCCGCTGCGTTGCTCTTCCGGTTGGATCAGGCAGCCTTCCGGCTGTCCGTTGCGGCAATGGTCGCAATGCCGATGTCGTTCAGGGCATCCGCAACGGCCGTCTCCAGCGGCGTATGCGGGACCGGCCCGATGATGCCTTCCAAGCGCGTGGAAGCCAGCCGATGCGGCTCGAAACGCAGATAGGACATCGAGACGATCTCGCGCCACATCGCCACGAACGGGCTGCCGGCGCGCAACACCCACCAGGGCATCGTCGTCAGCTTGAGCGTGCGTCCGAGTGCTTTCTCGGCAGCCGCCTTGATCTCCAGATCGGTGACGGCATGTCCCGGAAAGTTCAGCGCCTCGTAAGACCCGAGCTTGTCGAGGTTCTCCACCAGGCCGACGAAGGCCGTGGCCATATCCGGCAAATAGGCCCACTCATGCACGAGATCGACCGGCCCGGGCGCGGTATAGACGCCCTTGTTCATCTTGGCGGCGACGATCAGGTCGAACCAGGAGCCGCTGCCGGTGCCACCGAAGAAATCACCACCCCTGAGCAGGATGGTGCGGACACGTCCGGCGTCGGCCTCACGGCGAAACAGCTCCTCCATGGCGATGCGGATGCGGCCCTTTTCGGTCGTCGGGTGGAACGGCGTG
The DNA here is from genome assembly GCF_964252735.1 of Mesorhizobium sp. LjNodule214. Lineage (NCBI taxonomy): Bacteria > Pseudomonadati > Pseudomonadota > Alphaproteobacteria > Hyphomicrobiales > Phyllobacteriaceae > Mesorhizobium > Mesorhizobium sp. LjNodule214. Next base: position 222,379 of record NZ_CAXUPE020000001.1, on the reverse strand, counting down.
TCTTCGGTGATCACCGCCGGGATGGGCGAGCCGAAATTGTAGACATTGCCCGGAGCAAGGTGCAGGGCGCCATTCGCCCGGCAGGCGGCCATGACGTTTTCGGCCATCGGCAGGCACTTGCCCCAGTCGGTGTAGATCGGGTTGAGGCCATTGAAGATGATGTCGACGCCTTGCGTGGCGCGGATCAGGGCCTCGCGGTCAAGCGCGTCGCCGGCAACCGCCGTGGCGCCCTTGAGTTCCGCCGGCACCTTGCCGCTGCGGGTGACGGTGCGGACGTCGTAGCCGGCGTCGATGAAGGCCTTGGCGACCACGCGGCCGAGCCGGCCATTGGCGCCGAGGATGGCGATCTCAGTCATTTCTCGTCTCCGTGTTTGCGTTGAGGACCCCAATGTGTGGCTTTTGCAAACGAATGGAAATTGACTGAGATTGGCAATCTGATATTCAATTTTGAATGACTGACATCGACTGGAACCTGATCAAGAGTTTCGTCACCGTGGCGGAAACCGGCAGCCTGTCTGCTGCCGCGCGAAAGCTGGCGGCGAGTCAGCCGACGCTTGGCCGCCACATCGCGGAAGTGGAGCAGGCACTCGGGGTGACGCTGTTCCGGCGCGGGCGACGCGGCTACGCACTGACGGAGGCCGGCAGCACGCTCTACGAACGCGGCCGGGCGGTGAGCGAGCAGGCGAGCGCCTTTTCGCTGCTGGCGCTGGGATCGGTCGAGGCGATCGAGGGCACGGTGCGCATCGCCGCCAGCGAAGTGGTGGCGGCCTATGTGCTGCCGGAGATGACGGCGCGGCTCGGTGTCGAGGAACCCGGCATCGAGGTCGAGATCGTCGCCTCGAACCAGGTCGAGAACCTGTTGCGCCGCGATGCCGATATTGCCATCCGCATGGTGAAGCCGGCGCAGAACGAACTGGTGGCGCGCAAGGTCACCGATATTCCGCTCTGCCTCTGCGCGGCATCATCCTATCTCGAGCGGCGGGGCTGGCCGCTCGAGCCCGGCGATCTTGTCGGGCATGACCTGATCGGCTTCGACCGCAGCGACGAGATCATTCGCGGTTTTACCCAGTTCGGCATCTCGCTGACGCGCAATGCCTTTCGCTTCAGGACCGACAACCAGATCGTGCTGTGGGAGGCGGTGCGGGCGGGAAACGGCATTGGCTTCGGCCAGGGGCCGTTGATCGACCGAGATCCGTTGGTGGAGACGGTACTGCCGGAGCTGACACTGCCGGTGCTGCCGGTGTGGTTGGCCATGCACCGCGATGTGCGCAGCAGCGTGCGCATCCGCCGCGTCGCGGATTTCCTCTACGAGGAACTGAAGCGCTATTCGGCCGGCGCCGGCTCGGGCGCGAATTCGGCGCGGTGAGCAAGTCCCGCCATCAAGAGCACAATGACGAGCAGTCCTGACAGCGCGACGAAAATCGGTCCGAAGCTTGAATGCTCGGCGACGAAACCGATCGCCGACGGCGCCACCAGAATGCCTGAGTAACCCATCGTGGTGACGACGCTCATGCCGGTGCCGGATGACATGCCTTCCTGGTTGCCGCCAGCCGAGAAGATGATCGGCACCATGTTGGCGATGCCGAAGCCGCAAAAGGCAAAGGCGGCGATGGCGAGCCAGGGCGAGGGCGACAGGCCGGCGACCAGCATGCCGGCGGCGGCAACAAGCGCCGAGCCGCGCAGCGTCGCCACCGCGCCGAAGCGATTGCGCACGCCGTCGCCAAGGAAGCGCATGACGGCCATGACGCCGGAAAAGGCGGCGTAGGCGAGGCCGGCGATGGCAAGGTCGGCGCCGAGTTCCTGTTGCAGGTAGAGCGCCGCCCAGTCGAGCACTGCGCCCTCGGAGATCATGGTCAGCAGCGCCATCAGTCCGACCAGATAGACCAGCGGATTTGGGGGCAACGAGAACTTCTGGTGCTCGGCCACCTGCGGCTTGTCCTCGACGATGAGGTAGCCGACGGCCACAGCGACCACAGCGAAGGCCAGCACCGTCACCACTGTCGCGTGGGGAAGATGGCCGTAGTTTTGTATGGCGAAGCCGCCGAGCGCGCCGCCGGCGAAACCGCCGAGGCTCCAGAAACCGTGCGACGATGACATGATGGCGCGGGAAAGCCTTCTTTCCACCGCCACCGCATTGGCGTTCATGGCGACGTCCATGCCGCCGATCGACCCGCCGAAGATGAACATGGCGATGGCCGCCAGAGGAACGTTGGGGGCCAGTGCCACGACCAGCAGGCCGAGACTGCCGCACAGGCCGAACCAGCGCAGCACGTTGCGCGAACCGTGCCTGGAGATGAGATGGCCGCACCAGGTCATGGCGGTCACCGCTCCGGCGCCAAACAGCAGGATCAGCAGGCCGAGCGTGAACTTCGAGATGTCGAGGCGGGTGAGGAACACCGGAATCTGCGGCGCCCAGCTGCCGGTCAGGAAGCCGTTGGCGAGGAAGATGCCGGCCACGGCCCACCGCCCGCGAATGGCAGCCTGCATGAGGCTTTGCGCGTCCATAGACTAGAATCCGGTACAAAATGGCTTTGCGCGGCAAATTAGATCGATTCAATTCCCAGTCAAGCGCTGCCGGCCGAAAGTGTTTAGGCCAAACGGACATGAGGCGCCGTCACGCGCCTTATGTCGCCTGGTGTCGGCGAACCATCTCGGCGATCCAGACCGGCGCATGGGATGCGGAAGCCGATCGGCTCGAAATGACCCGTTTGGCCCTTTCCGTGCGTGCCGGAACGCGACACAGTCGCTGTATCCCTTGCGAGACGCCACAGGACCCCCGCATGACCGCTCTGCTTCCCGCCGAACTCGCCTGGTACGCCACCGGCCGCTTCTACCGCGCCAAGAGCGGCGAGCTGGCCGACTACGGATATTTCTTGCATCTGCCGTTCCTCGACGTGCCGCTGTTCGACGGCAAGCGCGCCGAGACGACCGCGCACTTCACCTTCGCCGCCAGGCCGTTCAAGGCCCAGGGGGTCGACAATGGTGCGCTGTCGCTGGGGCTCGATCCGGTGGGCGAGTTTTCGCTTTACCTGCAACGCCGGCCGGCGGGCACCTTCGACGACCCGACTTCGTTCGGGCAAGGCGAATGCATCGCCACCTTCCGCCGCACCAGCCTGGTGGTGGGCACGACAGTCGCCGTTTCCGCCAGTACGACGATGGAGTCGCTGATCGGCACCAACGTGTTCTCGGCGCGCCTGGTCGCCAGCAATGCGTTCGAATTCGGCGGTGGGCGCCACGATCTCGCACACCATCTTGGCGAGGGCGTGACCCAGTTCGGCACCTCCGCGGCCACGCCGATCGTGCCGCCACCGACAGGCTATGATCTGGTGCTGCCGTTCACGGGCTCGGCCATAGCGCTGGGCCGAGCCGGTTAGTGCAGCTCCGAACCCGGCCGCCCCAGCGTGATTGGGTTTGACCTTAGTGGTCCCTCGGTCGCCTTGCCTCGAATTCCGCCTTCTTGGCATCGGAGGCCTCGGTCTGGTGCCGCGCCTGCCATTCGGCATAGGGCATGCCGTAGATAATCTCCCGCGATTGGTCCTTCGACAGGGCAACGCCCTCGGCCTCGGCGGCTTCGCGGTACCAGTTGGACAGGCAGTTGCGGCAGAAGCCGGCGAGGTTCATCAGGTCGATGTTCTGCACGTCGCCGCGTTCGCGCAGATGCGCCACCAGCCGGCGAAAGGCGGCGGCCTCGAAATCGCGTCTCTGCTCGTCGCTGAGTTCGGTCATTGTCGGCTCTCCGTCACAGCGGCCCGGTGCGCGAGCCGAACATTTTCACCTGATGTATATCGGGACGGCGGTCGATCGCGTCAACGATCGGGGCCAGCCTTTCGGCCCATTGCATTGCGTCCTTGCCGTCGGCGATCAGGTCCTGGCGGATCTCGATCAGCGCATGGGCAAAGCCGTTGACGATGGCGTGCCGGAACATGGTGTCGCCGCGAAGCGCGCCGTCATAGGGTTCGTTGTCGCCGACCTCGAGGCTCCTGTCGGCCGCCAGCATGTCGATCAGCGGTCGCGCCACCCGGTCGTCCCGGTCCCACAGGATGCCGACATGCCATGGGCGCTCTATGCCTTGCATGGCCGGCGTGAAGGAGTGCACGGAGAAGATGAAGGGCGCCTTCGCGGACGCCTGCGCCACCGAAGCGATCATGGCGCCGACGGCATCGTGATAGGGCCGGTAAAAACTGTCGAGCCGTCTCTCCCGCTCTTCCGGCGCCATGGGGTAATTTCCCGGCACGATGGTGCCGTCATAGAGCTGGCGGACCAGCGTCGGGTCGTCCTCGCCGCGATTGGGGTCGATCAGGAGCCGCGAAAAATTGGCCAGTACCGCCGGCACGCCGAGCATTGCCGCCAGCTCGCGCGTCACCGTCTCGACGCCGATATCGTAGGCGATGTGGCGGTCGAACTCCTTAGCCGGCAGGCCGAGGCTGCCATACTCTTCCGGCAGTTCGCGGCGGGCGTGATCGCCAAGAAGCACGATGCCTCGCCTGCGGTCGCCTTCGACGATATCGAACGGCGCGAAAACTGTGGATCGGGTCATTGTCTGAAAATGGTCTGGTCGCTGGCTTCCGGGGAGGGTGGTATCGTCATTCCACGAAGAGGACGCAGGCGCAATGCCGTTGTTTGGCCACGGTTTCTGCGAAAAATCCGACAAACGGCGACAGATCGCCCGTGGGGCCTTTCTAAATCGATTGGAATTGGACAGAACGGCGCGTTGACATGCGCCCGGAGTTTTCCGAAAAGGGGCGTCGAGAGATGCAGATGTGGTTCTTGAGGGGTTTCAGGATGAGTTCCGCCGGCAGGCCGCGCATGCGCCGTGCCTTCGCCTTGCCGGTCCTGATCGTCACCGCGGGCCTGTCGGCCATGGTCGCGGCCTCGCCCGCCCGCGCCGACTTCCGTGTCTGCAACGCCACGCAGAACCTGGTCGGCGTCGGCATCGGCTATCGCGCCAAGGCCGGCTGGATCACCGAGGGCTGGTGGCACATCGAAGGGTCGAGCTGCAAGACGCTGATCGAAGGGCCGCTGTCATCAAGGTTTTACTATCTTTATGCAGAAGACGCCGAGCGCGGCGGGCGCTGGGATGGCCCGATCAACATGTGCGTGGCCGAAAAAGAGTTCAAGATCGCCGGCGTAACCGATTGCGTCGCCCGGGGCTTCCAGCGCGCCGGATTTCAGGAATATGACACGGGCGAGCAGGCAAGCTGGATGGTCCAGCTGACCGACGAGCCCGCAACGGGAGGCGCTCCAGCGACCCCCGCCCCGGGAACAAACAGTCAATGAGACGTAACCGCAAGGTCAAGATCCTCGCCACCATCGGTCCGGCTTCCTCGTCCGAGGAGATGCTGAAGAAGCTGTTCGAAGCCGGTGCCGATGTCTTCCGCATCAATATGAGCCACACCGACCACGATTTGATGCGCACGCTGGTCGGGCGCATCCGCACTGTCGAGGAAACCGTCGGCCGCCCTATCGGCATCCTTGCCGATCTGCAGGGGCCGAAGCTGCGTGTCGGCAAGTTCGCCAATGGCAAGGAGGTGCTCTCCCCAGGCCAGACCTTCACGCTCGACGACAATCCGGAACCCGGCACATCGAGCAGGGTCTATCTGCCGCATCCGGAAATCCTGAGCTCGGTCGAAGCCGGTCATCGTTTGTTGATCGACGACGGCAAGCTCGAACTGAGGGCGGTCAAGAGCGACGGCAAGTCGATCGTCTGCACGGTCGTTGCCGGCACCACCATTTCCGACAAGAAGGGCGTCAGCCTGCCCGACACCGACCTGCCGGTAGGCGCACTGACCGAAAAGGACCGCAAGGACCTCGACGCGGTGCTGGCGGCAGGCGTCGACTGGGTGGCGCTATCCTTCGTGCAGCGGCCGGAGGATCTCGCCGAAGCGCGCAAGATCGCTCGCGGCCGAGCACTGATCATGGCCAAGATCGAAAAGCCGCAGGCCGTCGCCCGACTACCCGAGATCATCGAACTGTCGGACGCGCTGATGGTCGCCCGCGGCGATCTCGGCGTCGAGATGCCGCTCGAAGCCGTGCCCGGCATCCAGAAGCAGATCACGCGCGCGGCGCGCCGCGCCGGCAAGCCGGTGGTGATTGCCACGCAGATGCTGGAATCGATGATCACCGCACCGGTGCCGACCCGCGCCGAGGTGTCGGACGTGTCGATCGCCGTGTTCGAAGGCGCGGACGCCATCATGCTGTCGGCCGAATCAGCGGCCGGCGCCTATCCGGTCGAAGCCGTGGCGATGATGGACAGGATCGCCACCAAGGTCGAAACCGACCCGACCTATGCCGGCATCATCAATGCGCAGCGCTCGGAACCGGAAGCGACCGGCGCCGACGCCATTTCGCTCGCCGCCCGCGAGATCGCTGAGACGCTGAAACTGTCGACGATCGTCACCTATACGGCATCCGGTACCACCGGCCTGCGTGCCGCGCGCGAGCGCCCGCAGGTGCCAATCATCGCACTCTCGCCGATCCTCAACACCGCCAGGCGGCTGTCGCTTCTGTGGGGCACGCATTGCGTCGTCTCGCCCGATGCGGTCGACCTCGACGACATGGTCGACCGTGCCTGCCGCATCGCGATAGACGAAGGGTTCGCCAAGCCGGGCGATCGCGTCATCATCACCGCCGGCGTGCCGCTCAGGACGCCTGGGTCGACCAACATGCTGCGCATCGCCTATGTCGGATCGGAGACGCAGCCCAGCCGCTGAGGCTGGTTCGCCCGATTGCGGAATTTTGAGCATGATCTTTTCCGAAAACCGGATTCCACTTTTCGGGATCATGCGTTAGGTCGGCGCGAGTTCGGCTTCCGGCACCTTTAGATCGGGACATTTGGCGCCCTGCGTGTCGGCAGCGATGCGTGCTTCCACGCTCCCGGCCATTGCCTGCAGGTCCAGATCCTTGCCGGCGACCTTGCCGATCGCGTCGACGACGAGATCGGGGGCGATCCAATCGGGCTTGTGGCCGAGATTGCGCACCCAGACCAGTTCGGCGCCTGGAATGTCGCGCGCGAGGCCAACCGAATGGATCGTCGCATAGACGATTTTGTCGCGATCGCCCGAGATGATCACGGTCGGTGCCTTGATGTCGTGGTAGCGCGGCGCGGCGGCGAGCACATAGTCATAGAGCCCCGCCACGTCGATGGCATTGGCGCGGAAGGCGGCGGGCCGCAGCACCAGAGGGATCGAAGCCGCGGCCACATAGCCGTCCGGCACCTTGTTGGGAGAAAAGACGCACGTGGTGGCGGCGTCCATCTGCAACGTTCCCGCTGGATAGGCCAGCGTTTCGGAAAACAGCCTGCCGACGACCGGAACCGCCGTCAGTCTGTAATACCAGGCGGTCGCGCCGCCCGGCCAGGGATGGCTGACGGGCGAAATGAAGACGAGGCCAAGCGTCCTGTCGGCATGCTCGCGGCCGAAGGCGGCGGTGACTACGCCGCCGAAGGAGTGGCCGACGACGATCGCTTTTTTGATGCCGAGGCGATCCATCAGCGCCGCAATCGTGTTGGCCTGCGCCGACGGGGTCTCGTTGTCGCCGCGTCCGGACCAGCCGAAGCCGGGACGGTCGAGGAACAGCATCTCGGCGCGGCCTTCGAGCAGGGGCCTCAGCGGCAGCATCTGATCCGCAAGATTGGCGCTGGCGCCGTGAATGAAGACGATCGGCGGCAGGTCGGCATTGGCCGGCGCCGGCACGTGGACAAAATGGATGCGGGCGCCGCCTATATCGGCAAAGTCGCCGGCCGGCGGATTGCGGCGCTCGACCAGCCACGCACCGGCGCGGGTGACGCCGGCAAAGGCGAAGACCAGCGTCAGGAGGAAAGCAAACGCGGCGTAGATGAGGTTCATGAGCAGGAGGTACGGAGCGAAGCGGAATTAGTTCAGGGGCGCAGCGGTTTTTGTGCTGCAAGCCTGCGCATCAAATGCCTTCGCCGGCAAGCTCTTCCGACAGCGCACCGACCTGATCCTGGGCGCTGCGCATCATCGGATAGATGGCAAGGACCTTCTGCCAGGCTTCAAGTGCCGATTGCTTGTGGCCGGTCTCGGCCATGATCTGCGCCAGCCCCGAAAGCGCGCCGAAATGGCGGGGCTCGAGTTGCAGCGTACGGTCGATGTCGGACATCGACTTGCCGTAGTTCTTCATCATGAAATGCACCGTCGCACGCCGGTTCCAGCCTTCGGCATAGGCCGGCTGCAAGGTCACCACCTGGTCGAGGAAATCGAGCGCGACGTCGTATTTCTGGTTTTCCATGGCCTTCTGCGACCATTGCATCATCAGGTCGATCGAGGCGCTGCCGGACTGGAACCATTCGCTCCAGATGCGCCCGGCAATGCGCTCGGCGGCCTTTTCATTGCGTTCGCGCTTCAGGTCGACGAACAGCTGGTCGAGGCGGGCTTGTTTGGTCGTGGCAACCGGAGGCGCGACAGGGTCGTCCGCCCAAGCCGGTGAGCTGGCGGCCGGCAAGACGATGCCGGAAAGCAGAAGGACCGGGATCAATGCAAAAAGAATCCGCATCGCCGGAATCTAGCCCCGGACGGCGGATCGTCAAAGTGATTTTAGCGTGAAAGGGCCGGCAGGCCGGCAATTAACATCATGCGGGCGCGGCAACATCAGCCGCGCGCGCAAAAAACTCAGCCCTGGCGCGCCTTGTAACGCGGGGCGGTCTTGTTGATGATGTAGATGCGTCCCTTGCGACGAACCAGCTGGTTGTCGCGGTGACGCGCCTTCAGCGCCTTGAGCGAATTCTTGATCTTCATGGTCTTGCCTGTTGGTCTGGGCCCGGTTCGGGCCGAATTTTTAAGGCGCGCCCGAAGACGCGCCTTTCAACTTGTGCGTGGCTCATAAACGAGGAGCCTTGCCCATGTCAACCGCAAGCGTGCTGCATAGGCCAAGCGAATGGTCCGCGCTATCAAATATTCGCCATCGACGCCTCGCGCCGTTGCGAAGCGCATGTCCGGCTGGAATGGTGCCAGCGCCGCTACAGCGCCGCGCGTCCTCCTGGACGCGCAAAGGACGCTGTAGCCACTTTGATCTGGCGCATGATCCGTTCCGAAAATCACGCCGATTTTCGGGATCATGCGCGAAGTGATTTGGAGACCCTTATGCGCCGAATTTCCCTGTCCGTCTGCCTTACCATGCTGGCAGTCTCGGCCGCGCAGGCACAAGAATGCGACCGCAGCGACGACAGCCAGTCGATGATGACCATCTGCGCTGGCGCCGACTACCAGGCCGCCGACGCCAAGCTCAACGTGGCCTACAAGGATCTTGTCGGCCGCAATGACGACAAGTCCAACAAGCTGCTGCAGACCGCCCAGCGCGCCTGGATTACCTTCCGCGACGCGGAATGCAATTATACGACCGCGGACAGCGAGGGCGGCTCCATCCATCCTATGGAGGTTTCGCAATGCCTGACGGAACTGACCGATCAGCGCATCAAACAGCTCACCTCCGGCGCCAATTGCCAGGAAGGCGACGTGAACTGCGACAGTCCGAACGAGGACGAGGACCCGAACAGCGACCTGCAATAGGGCTATTTGTTTTACGCAATTCCTGACGGAATAGCGCTGCGCACTTCCTGGGATTGCTCTAGCCGCGGCGGCTGAATCGCGTGAAATGGCCCATCTTGCGGCCGGGCCGCGCCTCGGCCTTGCCGTAGAGATGCAGCATCACGTCGGGCTCGGCGAGCAAAGCCGGAACGCGCAGGATGTCGTCGCCGATCAGGTTTTCCATGACGCAGTCGGAGTGCCGGGCGGGCGATCCCAGCGGCAGGCCGGCGACGGCGCGGATATGCTGCTCGAATTGCGAGACCACGCAGGCAGCTTCCGTCCAATGGCCGGAATTGTGGACGCGGGGCGCCATCTCGTTGGCCAGCAGCGAACCGTCGGCAAGGACGAAGAACTCGACGCCGATGGTGCCGACATAGTCGAGTGCCGTGAGAATTTTTGATGCCGCCGCCTGCGCCGCCGCGGCGGTTTCAGGACTTATCACGCCCGGCAAGGTCGAGGTGTGAAGGATGCCGTTGCGGTGGACATTCTCGGCCGGATCGTAGGCGGCGAGCGTGCGGTCGATGCCGCGTGCGGCGATCACGGAAATCTCGCGCTCGAAGGCGACGAAGGATTCGAGCATCAGCGGCACGTTGCCCATCGCCTCGCAGGCGCCGGCAAGGCCGCCGGTCTCCATGTTGCGGAAGACGCGCTGGCCCTTGCCGTCATAGCCCATGCGCCGGGTTTTCAGGATGCCGCTGCCGTTGAACTTCTTCAGCGCCGCCGTCAGTTCCTCGTCATTGTCGACGGGACAATAATCCGCAGTGGGAATGCCGATGCCGTTGAGGAAATTCTTTTCCGCCAAGCGGTCCTGCGACACTTCCAGCGCCCGTGCCGGCGGATAGACGGGCACCTTGGCGGAAAGTGCTGTGGCGGCAACGACCGGGACGTTCTCGAACTCGTAGGTGACGACGGCGCTGGCCGCCGCCAGTTCGGCAAGTGCGGCGGCATCGTCATAGGCGGCTGTGATCTGCCGGTTGGCGACCTGCGCGGCCGGGCAGTCGGCTTGCGGCTCCAGCACCACCGTGCGGTAGCCAAGACGGGCCGCGGCCATCGCCAGCATGCGGCCGAGCTGGCCGCCACCGATGATGCCGATCGTCGATCCCGCCGGCAGGCTCACGGCGCGTCCGTGGGTTCAGCGGCGACCTTGGCGGTCTGGGCAGCGCGCCAGGCATCCAGCCGGTCGGCGAGTTCTTCGTCGTGCAGCGCCAGCACGGCGGCGGCGAGAAGTGCGGCATTGGCGGCGCCGGCCTTGCCGATGGCCAAAGTGCCGACGGGGATGCCGGCCGGCATCTGCACGATGGACAGCAGCGAGTCCTGGCCGGACAGCGCCTTCGATTCCACCGGTACACCGAAAACGGGCAGCGGCGTCATTGCCGCCGTCATGCCGGGCAGGTGCGCGGCACCGCCGGCGCCGGCGATGATCACCTTGTATCCGGCTGCTTTGGCGCCCTTGGCGAACTCATAGAGCCGGTCCGGCGTGCGGTGGGCCGAGATGATCAGGCGCTTGTGCGCAACGCCCAGCGCCTCCAGCGTTTCGGCGGCGTGGCGCATCGTCGCCCAGTCGGATTGGCTGCCCATGATGATGGCGACGTCGGCGCGGTGATCGTTCAAGCGCATGCTCCCGGCGGCAAAGGCGCGCCTTAGCGGAATTCGCGGGGAGCCGCAAGGACATGGGCTGCCACCAGCCTAATCCGGCCAGCGCAAGGCACCGGACGAGTCCTTGCGGGCCTGCTTCATGGCATCCGCCGGACGCTCGGCCGCGCTCAACACTGCCCGCAGGCGCTCGGCGACGATCTCGGCCTCGCCGGGATGGAGATTGCAGGGATCGAGGAAGAAATGGCCACGTTCGACTTCGTGATTGCGCACGATGATCGGCGGCGACCCGGCGGCCAGCGCCGAGGCGAGGCCGGCTGCGGTGAACCTGCTTTCGGGCGCAACAAAAATCTGCAGCCGGTCGAGCGGGTTGGCGGTCGGATCGGGGATGATGCGCGCGGCGATGCCGGGCAGTCCCTGCAGCGCGTCCTTCCACAGGTTGAGGGCTGCCTCCTCGCGCCGGCGAATGCCGGCATGGTCGCGCCGCTCCCAGGCCTCGAGTGCCGCCATGGTGCCGGCGATGCTTTCCTTGCCGACCTTCATCGCCCTGGCGACGCCCCGGTTCTGCAGATAGGCGGTGCGCACCAGGTCCTTGCGTCCCGTCACGATGCCGCTGGTCGGTCCCGACAGGAATTTGTGGCCGCTGTAGACGACGATGTCGGCGCCTCGCGCGAGGAAGCTGCGCAGATCATATTCCGACGCGGCGTCGACGATCACCGGAACGCCCTTGGCGTGGCAGATCTCGCAGAACTCCTCCAGCGACAGCATGCCGTACTGCACGGTGTGATGGGCAACCACGTAAAGCGCCGCCGCCGTGCGCTCGTTGATCGCCTCGCGCACATGATAGTCCTGCGTGACGCTGACCGTGCCGGCAGGTATCACCCTGGCGCCGGCCATCCGGACCGACTGGTCGATCGGCGCGCCGTAATTGACGATGTGGCCGAGCTGGATGACGACCTCCGACTTCAGGCCTTCCGTGTCGTCCGGCAGGCGTTCGATCGCCAGCAGGTTGGTTCCGGTCATCGCGCCTGCGATCGCCATGGTGATGCCGCTGGCGCAACAGGCGGTGATGAAGCCGGCCTCGCCGCCGGTGAGACGCGCGATCACCGTGCTGGCGGCCCGCTGCAGATCGTCCATCTCCACCCATTGCGAGGCGATCTCCGCCATTGCCGCGATCGCTTCCGGAACGATGATCGAAGCGCCGAGCGTCGTCATCGTGCCAGAGACATTGATGATCGGGCGCAGGCCGAGCCGGTCGCGGATTGGCAGGTTGGAGCGGTCGGCGGAATAGGTGTTCATCTCGGCAGATCCATTTCTAACAAATCAGGTGGCGATCTCGACGACAGCCTCGATTTCGACGGTGATATTGCCCGGCAACGAGCCAACGCCAATCGCCGAACGGGCATGTCCGCCGATCCTATCAAAGACGTCGGCGAAAAGATCGGAACAGCCGTTGACCACCTGCGGGTGGTCGCTGAAGGTCGGGATGGCATTGACGAAGCCGAGCAGCTTGACGACGCGCACGATGCGGCCGAGGTCGCCCGCTGCCGCATGCATGACGGCAAGCAGGTTGAGGCCGGTGAGGCGGGCATGTTGATAGGCTTCCTCGACAGTCACGTCTTCGCCCACCTTGCCGGTGCAAAGCGTGCCGTCGGCGCGCAGCGGCCCTTGTCCCGAGAGAAAGATCAAGCGTCCGCTCTCGGCATGGGTGACGAAGTTGGCGATCGGTGTCGGCGGCTCGGGCAGCGTCAGGCCGAGTTCGGCGAGCCGGATGTAAGGCGTCATAAAATGCTCCTTGCGACAGCTTTCGCTGTCCGGTGTCAGAAATGCGAGGCGCGGAACCGCGCCAGAAAGCTGCGCAGGCGTTCGTTTGACGCTTCCGCCGCCAGGATTTCGGCCGGCGGCCCGACAGCGCTGACGCCGCCATCGGCCATGAAGACGATGCGGCTCGAGGCATCGCGCGCAAAGGCCATCTCATGGGTGACCATCAGCATCGTCATGCCGTCCTCGGCCAGGCTGCGCACGACCGCCAGCACTTCGCCGACGAGTTCGGGATCGAGCGCGGAGGTTATCTCGTCGAGAAGCAGGATCTTCGGCTCCATCGCCACGGCGCGGGCAATGCCGACGCGCTGCTGCTGGCCACCGGAAAGCTCGGCCGGCAAGCTGTCGGCCTTGTGGGCGAGGCCGACCCGGCCAAGCCAGTGCTCGGCGATCGAGCGCGCTTCGGCTTCGCTTTTCCCACGCACCTTGCGCAGCCCGAGCATGATGTTGCCGGCCGCGGTCAGATGCGGGAACAGGTTGAAGCTCTGGAACACCATGCCGGTCTCTGCACGCATCGCCGCCAGGTCGCGTTCGCTGCGCCGCTGGCGCGTCCCGGCGTCGCGATAGCCGACCTCCTTGCCGTCGATGCGGATCGAACCGCTGTCGTAGCTTTCGAGGAAGTTGACGCAGCGCAGCAGCGTGGTCTTGCCGCTGCCGGACGGGCCGATGATGGTCACCACCTCGCCGCGCTTCACCTCGAGGCTGACGGCACGCAGCACCTCGACGGTGCTGAAGGCCTTGGAAACATCGCGCACATCGAGCAGCGCGGCATTGGAGGCATCGGACATTCTTGCTATTCCCGAATGAAGGAGAAGCGCTGTTCCAGCCGCCGGCTGGCAAGCGAAAGCGCGTAGTTGACCGCGAAGTAGACCAGCGCGCCGAGGATATAGAGCGGCATGGCCTCATAGGTGCGGCCGATGACCTGGTTGATGGCCTGCATCAGGTCGGTGATGCCGAGCAGCGACACCAGCGCGCTGCCCTTGACCGCATCGGTGACGCCGTTGATCCAGGGCGGCAGGAAGCGCCTGAAGGCCTGCGGGAAGATGACGTAGGCAAGCCGCTGGCGGAAGGTCAGCCCGATCGCCATCGCCGCTTCGGACTGGCCCTGGGGAATGGAGCCGACGGCGCCGCGCAGATATTCCACGACCTGCGCGGTCTTGAACAAGGTCAGCGCCAGCACGGCCGCCCAGAAGGACTGCAGGTGAATCCCGACAGCCGGCAGGCCGTAATAGACGAAGAAGATGAGCACCAGGATCGGGATGCCGCGGATGGTGTCGCTGAAGATGCGCACTGCCCAGCGCAATGGCGCCGGACCGTAGACAAGGCCGACACCCAGCACGACACCGGCCACCAGCGACAGGACGACGACCAGCAGCGACACCCACAGCGTCACGGCGAAGCCTTCGGCGAGGAACGGCAAGGCGTAGATGATCTGGCTCAGCATGTCAGCGCGCCGCCCTGAACCGGCGCTCGACGAGCCTGAGCGCGAACAGCAGCACATAGCCGGTCAGGAGATACATCGCCGTCGTCACGAGATAGACCTCGACGATGCGGAAGGTGTTGAAATTGATCCATTGAGCGCCGTAGGTGAGCTCGGGCACCGAGATGACCGAGGCGACGGAGGTGTCCTTGAACAGCGACAGGAAGGTGTTCGAAAGCGCCGGCAGCGTGATCCGCAGCATCGTCGGCAGGCGCACATGGATGAGCCGTTGCCAGGGTGTCAGGCCGATCGCCTTGCCGGCATCCAGCTGTCCGCGCGGCACGGCTTCGAGGCCGGAGCGAAACACCTCGACCAGATAGGCGCCGCTGTAGAGCGACAGTGTGGCGACGAACGATGTCGGTGCGCTGTAGGCGATGTCGACCACGGTTGGCAGGCCGTAGAAGACAAGGTAGACGAGCAGGATCAGCGGCACGTTGCGGATGAACTCGACATAGGCGGCGATGATCGACCGCACGACGCGCCCGGCCGAAACGTACCAGACCGCCAAAACCAGGCCGATGACGATGCCGATGGCGATCGAGATGACGGCGAGCTCAAGGCTGAGCAGCAGCCCGCCCCACAGCTTGTCGAAATGCCGCCAGATCAGGTTGAAGTTGAGCGTATAGCCCATGCGTCCGCCTCAATAGCCAGCGTGGTAGCACGCTGTCGAGGAGATAAGGAGGCGGAAGGGCGTTTGCTTGCCCCTCCGCCGGCTTGTTGTCAGATGACCGGGAAACCGGGATGGCGCGCCGGCGGCTCCAACCCGAAATAGTCTTTGAATGCCGCGTCGTAGAGCGCCGTTTCATGACCGAACATCGCAGTCGCGAAGGCTGTGTTGACGAATGCCAGCCAGTCGGGATCGCCCTGCCGCAGTGCGGCCCCGTAAAGCATCGAGAACCAGCTCTTGCCGGCATCGAAGTATTTGTCGGGATTGCGCGAGGCGAGCCAGCGGACCGTCGAGAGATCGACGGCGGCCGCGTCGACGCGCTTCGATTCCAGCGCCTGCAGGACGTTGGCCTGGGTGTCGATCTGCATCACCTGCGACTCCGGCAGGACGAGATGGACGTTCTGCTCGGCATCGACGTTCTGCAGGATGGAAATCCGTGTTGCCGAACCGCCGGCGAGCAGCTTGTCGAATGTCTTGTTCTCGGCCGTCGGAAGCGTCAGCAGCGCGACTCCTTCGACGTAGTACGGCCTGGAGAAGTTGATCAGCTGCGAACGCTGGGCGGTCATGGTCATGAACTGGATGGTGATGTCGACCTTGTTGGTGGTGACATTCGGAATGCGCTGCGCCGGGTCCTGCTTGACGAACTCGACCTTGGTCGGGTCGTCGAAAAGACCCTTGGCCAGGATGCGGCCCATGGTGATGTCCATGCCGACGAGTTCGCCGGCATCGTTCTCGAAATGCCAGGGCGCGTTGGTACTGCCGGTGCCGACGATCAGCTTGCCGCGCTCGAGAACAGTGCGCAGCAGGCTGTCGGGTGCGGCTTGTGCCGTCGCCTTCTGAACATCGACCGAGGCGGCTGCGCCGATCACGCCGGCCGTGGCGAGCCCGGCCATTCCCAGTTTCAGAAAATCACGTCTCTTGGATGTATCGTTCATGGCGACCTCCTTTTCGTGTTGTGTTCCCCTTTCAGATACATGTGTCTTTTGACAAATTGTCTCTTACAAAAGACACATGTACCTTGTACAAGACAGATACTAACATGAGGAATCAGCAATGCAAGACGGCATTGGCGTTACAGTTCGGCCGGACATCAGCCCGGCCGACGACAAGGCTCCCGGCTCTCGTGAGAAAGGCCTCAACCGGGTGCTCGAGATATTTGACTTCCTGCACACGACGCAACGTGCGATCGGCATCGGCGACCTTGCCAAGGGCGTCAACGCGCCGCGCTCGACGACCTATACGCTGGTGCGTTCGCTGGTGGATGCGGGTCTGCTGGAAATGGCCGGCGACGGCAACCGGGTCTATTTCGGCAAGAAGCTTTATCTCTACGGAATGGACTATGTGCGCGGCAACGACCTGCTCCGGCGCGGGCGCCAGGAGGTCGATGACCTGTCGCGCGAGACCGGCGAGACCTCCGAATTGTGCATGCTGCAGAGCGGCCGCTACACGATCGTCCATTCGAGCCCTGGGACCAGGCCGTTCCGGATCAGCTCGGCCACCGGTCTGCAGATTCCGCTGCCCTGGACGGCTTCCGGACGGCTGCTGCTCGCCGGTCTCGAAAGGGCCGATATCGAGGACATGGTCTCCGAAGACGATCTCGTGCTGCCGGACGGACGCAGGCTCAAGATCGACGATTTCATCGGCGATATCGCAACGGCCAGGTCGACTGGCTACTGCGTGACATCGGGCCTTGTCGATGCCTACACGAAATGCCTGGCCGCCCCCGTGTTCTCGGCTCCGGGCAAGGTCGAGGCGACGATGTGCCTGGTGGTTCCGATCGACACGTCGAGGGAAAAAACCGACGAATTGCTTGTCCTGCTGCGCCAGCGCGCGGCGCGGCTGTCGATAGCGGCGTGAGGCGTTTGAGCCGCGAGGCTCGGACGCTGTTCAGGCGATAATGTCGGGAATGATGCGGTCTTCCAGCGCCATCAGCCGATCCTTGAGGAAGAGCTTCTTCTTCTTCATGCGCTGGATCTGCAGCGGGTCGCAGCCCATGGCGATCATCGCATTGATGGCGGCGTCGAAATCGGCGTGTTCCTGCTTCAGGCGGGAATATTCGAGGCGGATCTCAGCCTGTTCCTGTTCGGACATTATCTACCGTCTGCACGTAAGCGGCGCCCAAAGGATGGGCCTGACTGGGCGGGGCCGGCGGGGTTTTGCCACCGGTGCGCAGCCCTTATCACATTTCACATTGTCGTGGAATGCTACCACAGGGCATTCGACATCGATGCCGGATGGTGGCAGAGTGTCATCGCGCTGTCACAGATGCGAACTGGCGGTGGACGCATTTTGGCGGCTGCAATCGAGGAAATCATGAAAGGGAGAACCAATCATGTCTCTTGCATCCCATCTTGATGAGTTGCAGCGGAAACACGGCGACATCGAGCGCGAAATCACCGACGCGATGAACCATCCTTCGGTCGACGACCTCGAGATCGTGAATCTCAAGCGGCGCAAGCTGGCAATCAAGGACGAGATTGAAAAGCTGAAGGCAAAACCGACGACGCACTGACGCTCCACTAGCAAACAGCGCGCGCCCCCTTCGGTGCGCAATCAACTTTCCGGTGGCAGTCATGCCGCCGGTGTTGGTGGTTTGTTCTGAAATCCAACATCCCACTGTTGTCGACACCGGCGAAGCCGGAATGCGACTCTCGCGAACGCCAGGCGTTCCTGGCCTTCCGGCGATTTGCCGCGACTGCTTGCCGCTTGCCATTGACAAGCCATCTTTGCTCCTCCACCTCATGCCCGGACCTTCAAGATAAGAGGCGGCCGGCCATGACCGGGTATTTTTCCTCTCCTTTCCCGCGCCGCACGTCGGTCGGCGTCGACGTCGGCGGCGTCATCGTCGGCGGCGGTGCGCCTGTCGTCGTGCAGTCGATGACCAATACCGACACGGCCGATATCGACCAGACGGTCGCGCAAGTCGCGGCGCTGCACCGTGCCGGCTCCGAGATCGTGCGCATCACCGTCGACCGCGACGAGAGCGCCGCCGCCGTGCCAGCCATCCGCGACCGGCTCCAGCGGCTCGGTATCAAAGTGCCGCTGGTCGGCGATTTCCACTATATCGGCCACAAGCTCCTGGCCGATCATCCGGCTTGCGCCGAGGCGCTCGCCAAATACCGCATCAATCCCGGCAATGTCGGCTTCAAGGACAAGAAAGACCGCCAGTTCGCGGCGATCGTCGAGATGGCGATCAAATATGACAAGCCGGTGCGCATCGGCGTCAACTGGGGCTCGCTCGACCAGGAGCTGCTGACCAGGCTGATGGACGAAAACCAGGCCCAAGGCTTTCCGCTCACCGCTCAGGAAGTCACCCGCGAGGCGATCGTGCAGTCGGCGATCCTGTCGGCCGAGATGGCGGAGGAGATCGGCCTTGGCCGCGACAAGATCATCCTGTCGGCCAAGGTCAGCGGCGTGCAGGATTTGATCGCCGTCTACACCGAACTCGCCACCCGCTCCAACCATGCGCTGCATCTCGGGCTGACCGAAGCCGGCATGGGTTCGAAGGGCATTGTCGCCTCGTCCGCCGCGATGGGCATCCTGCTGCAGCAAGGCATCGGCGACACGATCCGCATCTCGCTGACGCCGGAGCCGAATGGCGACCGCACGCGCGAGGTACAGGTGTCGCAGGAGTTGCTGCAGACCATGGGTTTTCGGCAGTTCGTGCCGATCGTTGCCGCATGCCCCGGCTGCGGCCGCACGACGTCCACCGTGTTCCAGGAACTGGCGCAGAACATCCAGGCCGACTTGCGCAAGAACATGCCTGTCTGGCGCGAAAAGTATCCGGGCGTCGAGAACCTCAAGGTCGCGGTGATGGGCTGCATCGTCAACGGCCCCGGCGAATCCAAACACGCCGACATCGGCATATCGCTGCCCGGCACAGGCGAGACGCCGACGGCGCCGGTGTTCGTCGACGGCAAGAAGGCGGCGACGCTGCGCGGCCCGTCGATCGCCGCCGACTTCGAGAAGATGGTCGCCGACTATATCGAGCAGCGGTTTGGACGCCACGGCAAGGCCGCAGCGGAATGAGCCCATGCCGAAAATCTACTCCGGCGGCCACCTGAAGGCGTCTTCTGCGCTTCCGGTGCTCACGGACCGGATGTCCGCTCCACTCGTCGCCAGGGCGACCTCGAAGCCACCATCATCTGGCTCACCGGAGCGATTTTCAACACGGGCTCAGCGTTTGGCGCATGCCCTTGCGCTTACTATTTCCTTGGGCTCCATCTGGCTTCTGTGTAGCAACGCCGCTTACGCCGACCCGCCGCAATCGGCGGCCAAGAGACTGATCGGCCGGGTCTGCGACCTGATCGAAGCGCATGCCGACCAGAATGGCCTGCCCAAGGATTTCTTCGCCCGCCTGATCTGGAAGGAAAGCCGTTTCGACCCGAACGCTGTGAGCCCGGTCGGGGCAGAGGGCATCGCCCAGTTCATGCCGGGGACCGCAAAGATGCGCGGGCTGGCCAATTCCTTCGACATCGAGCGGGCGATCCCGGCTTCGGCGAAATATCTCGCCGAAATGAAGGCCGGCTTTGGCAATCTCGGCCTGGCGGCAGCTGCCTACAATGCCGGCGAGAACCGTGTGTCGCGCTGGCTGAGTTCCGGCGGCTTCCTGCCGATGGAGACCGAGAGCTACGTCTTCGACATCATGGGCGAACCGGCCGACAAGTTCACCGAAACCACCTATGCCGGTACCATCCAGCCGCTCGACAAGAAAATGAGCTTTGCCGTCGCTTGCCGCAAGTTGCCGGTGATCATGTCGAGAACCGTGGCGATGGCCTCGATCAACGTCAAGCCGTGGGGCGTCCAGGTGGCCGGCAATTTCCGCCGGGGTGCTGCGATCAATCAGTGGCTGCGGGTGAGGGGCCGGTTTCCGGCCTTGCTCGGCGGCCATGATCCGGTCGTCAGCCGGGTGCGCACGCCGATCGGACGACGCGGCATCTATGCGGTCAGGATTGGCACCGACTCCAGGGGCGCCGCCGATGTCATCTGCCAGAAACTGCAAAGCATCGGCGGCGCCTGTATTGTGGTGCGCAACCGGTAGGGCGCGCATCGCAAGTCCTGGCTTGAAGGGGTTTGACGTGACAGCCAAAATCGTCCTGCTCAACGGCGTCGGCAGCGCCGGCAAGAGTTCGATCGCCAGGGCGCTGCAGACGATCACCGCCGAGCCTTTCCTGCATGTGCAGATGGACGCGTTCCTGGAGATGCTGCCTGAGGCGCTGCAGAACCATACGCAAGGCTTCGCCTTCGAAACAATATTGCAGGACGGCAAGCCATCCGTCGCTATCAAGGCAGGTCCGGTCGGCCGGCGAACCATGCAGGGCATGCGGCACGCCGTTGCCGCCATGGCCGGGCAGGGCAACAACCTCATCGTCGATGACGTGCTGTGTGACGGCGAGATATCGGAGTATCGGGCGCTGCTGTCCAACTTCGATCTTCATCTTGTCGGCGTGTTCGCGCCGCTGGAGGTCCTGGAGGCTCGCGAAAGCCGCCGGGGCGACAGATTGCCGGGTTTGGCGCGCTGGCAATACGAACGCGTGCACGAGAACATAAGCTACGACCTTGAAGTCGATACCAGTCAGCTTACGCCGCCCGAATGCGCCCGTCGCATCCAGGAGGAATTTCGGTTATAGGCGGCCATGAATAGGCCGGGGCTGCCGACAAGGGCCGCAGGATGTTTGACGGATACATTATCTGCGGCACGCCGAGAACCGGCAGCACTCTGTTGTGCAATCTTCTTGCGTCAACGAAGACGGCCGGTAATCCTCACTCATTCTATCGGCGGCAGGACGTCTCGGAGTGGGCTGAAGACTGGAATCTGGCCAGCCGCGACACGATGAGCGAGCTCGAGTTCAAGATCGCCTATCTCGACGCGGCAATCACCGCAGGAAAGGGTGGGACAGGCGTCTTCGGTCTTCGTCTGATGCGAGAAAATCTGGATGAGCTCTCGGCGATCCTCGACCAGATTTTTCCACGCCTTCCATCGGACAAAGCGCGTTTCGAAAGAGCATTTGGCCATATTCTCTACGTACACCTCTCGCGCGAGAACAAGCTTGCGCAGGCTGTCTCGCTGGTGAAAGCGGAGCAGACCGGTCTTTGGCATGTCGCTCCTGACGGAACCGAGATCGAAAGGATCGCGCCTCCGAAAGAACCCCGATACGATTTCGAGCGGATCAAACATGAGGTCGCTGAGCTCGAGGCCTATGATGCGGCCTGGAACATGTGGTTCGCGGAGCAAGGGATAATCCCGCTGCGGGTTGGCTATGAGCGCCTTTCAAGCAATCCGGCTGCGACGTTGGCGTCCATCTGCGAAGCCCTCGGCATTCAACCGCCGAATGCCGAGGATGTGCGGCCAGGCGTTGCAAAGCTCTCGGATGAGACCAGCCTCGATTGGATGCGCCGCTACCATTTGGATGCTGTCGTCTGAGGCATTGATGGCGGCAGGTCAGGCCGTCTTCGCCACCATCGTCTCGCTCAGCCAGGTGCCGATCTTGGTGCCGAGGCGGTCGGGGGAGACCGGCTTCGGCAGATAGTCGTCCATGCCGGCTTCGATGCATTTTTCGCGATCGCCCTTCAGCGCGTGCGCGGTGACGCCGATGATCGGCGTATGGCTGCCGCTCTGCTGTTCGATCGCGCGGATGGCGCCGGTCGCCTCGTAGCCGTTCATCTCCGGCATGGAGACGTCCATCAGGATCAGCTTCGGCCGCAGCGCCCGGTACATCTCGACCGCGGTACGGCCGTTGCCGGCGATGCGATAGCTTAGCCCCAACCCATTGAGGATCTGGCCGAACACCAGCTGGTTGACGTCATTGTCCTCGGCGATGAGGATGTCGATCGGACCGTTGGCTGCCGTGGCCGACTCCGGCGCGGCTGGCGCCGGTATTGCCGGACCGCGGATGACGGTGAAGGCTGGCGCCGCCGGAGAGGCCACCTGCGGGGCGGCCGGCTCGCGAACGAAGCGCGCCTTGCCGACCTGGGCGCGGGCCTTCTGGATCACCGAGATGACGGTGCCGAGCAGGATGGCCGAGCGCGCCGGCTTGGTCAGATACGCGGCGATGCCGAAATCGATGACCATCTTGCCGAAATCGACCTGGTCGACGGAGGTCAGCAGTACGACCGGAATGGCGGCAAGGCGGCTGTCGGCGGCAATGGCCCTGGCGACGTCGGCGCCGTTCATGCCGGGCATCTGGTAGTCGAGGATGATGCAATCCACTGACGCGCCGAGCTGGCTGGCGCGGTCGAGGAAGGCCAGGCCGACGGCGCCGCTTTCGGCGGCGGCGCAGTCGAAGCTCCAGCTCTTCAGCTGTTCCAGCAGGATCTCGCGGTTGACCGGATTGTCATCGATGACCAGCACACGGGCACCGGTGACGTCCACCGGCACGATCTCGTCGCGCGCGACCTGCTGATGCGCCGGCAGCGGCACGGCGAACCAGAAGACGGAGCCGCGGCCGATCTCGCTTTCGACGCCGATCTTGCCGCCCATCAGGTCGACGAGGCGGGCGGCAATGGCCAGGCCGAGGCCGGTGCCTTCGTGACGGCGCGTCGAGGAACCGTCGACCTGCGCGAATTTCTCGAACACGTTCTGCAGCTTCTCGGCCGGAATGCCAATGCCGGTGTCCTCGACGCGGACCTTGAGCTGGATGACACCGTCGACCACGTCGCCGCCGACATCGACCAGCACATGACCCTTCTCGGTGAACTTCACAGCATTGCCGAGCAGGTTGGTGATGATCTGCCGGAAACGGCCTGCGTCGCCGACGACGAACGAGGGCAGGCGCGGGTCGACGCGCACGATCAACTCGAGGTTCTTTTCGGCGACGCGTGCAGACACCAGCGTCGCCACGTCCTCAACCGCCTCGGACAGGCGGAAGGGGGCGGGGTCGAGCGTCAGCTGGCCGGCGTTGATCTTGGAGAAGTCGAGGATGTCGTTGATGATGGTGAGCAGCGCATTGCCGGATTTGACGATGACATCGGTAAACGTCTTCTGGCGCGAGGTCAGGTCGGTCTTGGCCAGCAGCTCGGCCATGCCCAGCACGCCATTCATCGGCGTGCGGATCTCATGGCTCATGTTGGCCAGGAACTCGGATTTGGCGCGATCGGCGGCCTCGGCCTTGAACAGCGACTCTGCGGATTCGGCGAAGGCACGGCGGATCGCCTTTTCCATCGGCCGGAAGACCCAGATGGCGACAATGGCGAGAACGGCAAACAACAGGCCGCTCGCCCACAACAGCAGCCTGTCACTCGAAGCGTCCGCCAGATGGCGCTCGGCATCCATGGCGGTGCGGACGCGGACCAGCACCGGCTGGGCAAACAGGTCGTTCTGGTTGCGGATTTCACGATAGCTCCATTCATCGACCTTCTGCGCCACCGACATCAGGTTGAAGTTGCGCACCATGTCGCGCGCCGACCAGAACAGGTCGCCGTTCACGGACGCGGAATCGAGCTCGTTGAGGGTGTCTTTCGAAAGCCGTGATTTTATCGCGGCCAGTTGGGCCGTGAGGGTCGCGATCTCGCCGGCCAGGCGCTCGGAGTGGCCTCGGGCCGACGCCACCAGCCCATCGCGGGTTTCGGTGCGCCACGCGGTGCCGGTCGTCTCGGCGAAATTGGTGGCGTTGCGCAAGTCGCGGCCGAAGATGACGAAATTGCTGCTGAGGGCATCGACGTCGTGACGGAAGGAATTGACGCGGTTGAGCGCGAACATGACGGCGGCGGAGGCCAGCGCGAAGATCAGCAATCCCGACAGATAACGGACCCGGATCGACCGGATGAAGGAAGAATATTCCGGCATGCGCAACCCCAACACATACGCATCATTTTAATGACCGGGATTACGCTCGATTTACATTAAAATTTCGTTCGTGCGGGGCGGGGTGCCGGGGCGAACCCGGACTTTCAACTCGGATGACGACATGAGCCCAGAGTCTGCTCCATCCCCGATGGAATGGAACTCCGTGCTTGAGCATGATCTCCAGCGAAACCGGATTCTACGCTTCGGGATCATGCTTGGCGCTCGCCTGCAGCCAGGGGCGTGTCCGATTGCTAGATGGTCGCCGCTCCTGCCATTGCCGTGAATATCTTCACCCGTTTCGTCTTCAGACTCCCCGGTGAATACTTGCTGACCCAACCCCCCGTCTCGTCAAGAAACAGACTTGCCTTTTCGGCCGCACTGGTGGCAGCCACGCCCAGTGTATCTGTTCGCTTGCGGTCACTGATCGACTCGTGAACCGAGCGAAAATAATAATGGAAAAACAGCCGGTTGAATTCGGTGAAATAGATATCGGCGACCCTGGTCTCGCCGCGAATCAACAGCATGTTCTCATCGTTACCGTTGGTCGAGGCGGTCGAGAAATTCGCCGATCCGGTCACCACGATCGGATCCGCCCCAAGCGGATCGTGCAGGAGGAACTTTGAATGGATGTAACTCACATGTTGGTTGAGTTTGAGCGCCCCGGCATTTGTCTCGCGCGTCCAGCGGTACAGCGGATCTTCGATAAACGATCCCCACGCCGAATAGACGTTCTGTCTCCAACTGAGGGCTACGAAGGGTTTCGGGGCGGCTCCCGGCTTTGGTTTTGGCGGTGTGTCCGCCTTCTCGAGCATGAGAAAGGTCAAAGGCGAGGTCGGATCATGCTTCACCAGGCGGCCTTTGAAGACCGCGGAGATGCCGAAGGCGAGTGTGACGCAGCCCAATGCGTCCGACTCATCGAGCGCAATCGAATACATGTCGAGCACACTGCCGCCGGCCCGCGGGCTGAAAACCGGCGTGACACCTTGCGGAATCGTTCGCCAATCGGTCGGAGTCGGAAGCAAGGCGGCGACACTGGACCTTAGCCCATTCATCGCCGCCTTCTCCGCAGCCGGCGTGCCCGTTCCGGGTTTTCCCGGATCGCCCGAAAGCAGTGTCCAATAGTCTCTGAAGTGGCCTGCGACAGTCGCGTCCCGGACCCAATGGCCGACATTGGTCTGGCCATGAATGCCGCCGTCCGAAAGATTTGTCGAGCCGGTCCAAACCTGTGTCGGCGCCTTCGCGGCTCCCTTCAGCAGGACTATGAACTTGTTATGCGCGATCTCGTTGGTGTTCTTCTCCCGCCAGCATGCGATCGCGGTCGCCGGTAGACCGGCATCGGCTACTGTCTGCATGTTGTCGTCACGCGGGAAGTTGGGGATAGGCTTGCCCTTCTTGTCGACTCCACCACCATTCTTCTTCGCATCGATGACAAGCTTGACGTCGACACCCCGATCAAGGGCCGTCTTGAACCACTTTGCGGCGGGCGCATACCTGAATTCGTAAAATGCACCGAGCAAAGTGTCGCCCGGCTGGGCCTGCTCGATGAACTTTTGCAAAGCTTCGTCGAGATCGCGGCTGAGCCATTGCAGAGCTTCCGTGCGCTT
The DNA here is from genome assembly GCF_964252735.1 of Mesorhizobium sp. LjNodule214. NCBI lineage: Bacteria > Pseudomonadati > Pseudomonadota > Alphaproteobacteria > Hyphomicrobiales > Phyllobacteriaceae > Mesorhizobium > Mesorhizobium sp. LjNodule214. The sequence continues at coordinate 196,887 of NZ_CAXUPE020000001.1, read as the reverse complement.
GGGCTCGGGAAGTTTGTACGGCTGCTTGTTGTCGAATTTTCGAGCATAGGCTTGGCTGCTGGCAACACCCCGATTGAAGAAGATGTCATGGGCGCCGGTGCTGAAGGCCTTCTCGGTTTGAATTCGGATCGGGATTGCGGGGGCAGAACGATCGAGGTTCTTCGGTGCGCCTTTCAGTGGGTGGAAATAATAAACGTACTCTCGACCGTCCTTGGCGGTGAAATCATCCCAGACAAAGCTTTGGATCGGCTGGTCGAAGGTCGATACCTGCAGCGTCGGGTCAGGGTTCGGATAGATGCTCTCGAATACCTTGAACCCATACATATAGTAGCGCTCATTCTCCTTGATGTCGTGGCGCTCGACTGCAAAGCCCATCAGCCCCGCGATTTGTGCGGGATCGAAATCGATGCCGAAGGAAACGGTGTTTGTTCCCGATACCGCGAAGACTTGAAAGCCTCCGATCTTATCTGATTTGAATCGCATGCCCGACTCTCCTCATGATCGCTAGCTTCAGATGGCGTGAATCACACACCGCTGCCGACTTTGGCGGCTTCGCCCAAGATAGAGATTGTTGGCAGAACAGCGGGCTGTCGTCGCCAAAAAGAAAACAGAAGCTCGGCCGCCGTCCGAAGCCGTCACCCGCCACTCTCGTTCGACTAAATATTGTCCGAATTTCAAGTGCGCGCAATAGAAATTTTCAATACTCAGAACTTCCACAAAATGTTCCAATGGAATGAAGCAATCTCTATTGACGACAGTCTAATTTTTCGTAGGCACAGGTGCTGTGCGAAGTCGTTTAGCCGGTGAATGACCGGGTGAAGTCAAATGTGGGTGTGGAGGCGGCAAATATAGACGCTGCCGGATAGATTCTTCGCCCGATCCCGAACTCGAAACGCCTGTTGCCACTACAAAACTTTGGCCGATTTTGACACGGCGCTGGGGCAAGACGACCGGGCAAGTCGTCCGAGCCGACATCGTCCAGATCGGCGTACCCGACAGGAGATCGCTATTGGCAGACGTCATTTGTTGCGAATGGCTACGAATTCTGCAGCTTGCCTGAGAAGAACGGCCCGCTCGCCATAGGGCGCCAGTAGCGCATGCGCCTGGTCGACGAGGCCGTTGAGCTGGCCGCGCGCCCAGTCGGCGCCATGCAGCGCCACCAGCGTTGCCTTGCCGGCCGCCGCATCCTTGCCGGTCGCCTTGCCCATCTGATGCGCGTCCGCCGTCAGATCGAGCAGGTCGTCGGCAAGCTGGAAGGCGAGCCCGATCGCCGAGCCGAATTCGGCCAGTCTTTCGCGATCCTCTTGCGACGCGCCGGCGATGATGGCGCCTGCCTCGCAGGCGAAGCGGATCAGCGCGCCGGTCTTCATCGCCTGCAGCCGGATGATGCCGGCCTCATCCGGCCTGATGCGCTCGGCCTCGAGGTCGAGCGTCTGGCCGCCGACCATGCCGCCGGCGCCGGCGGCGCGGGCAAGCGCCAGCACCAGGGCTGCCCTGCGCTCCGCCGGCAGCACTGTTGCCTCATCGGCCAGGATGTCGAAGGCGAGCGTCAAAAGCGCGTCGCCGGCAAGGATGGCGGTGGCGTCGTCGAAGGCCTTGTGCACGGTGGGCTGGCCGCGGCGCAGATCGTCATCGTCCATGGCCGGCAAATCGTCATGGATCAGCGAATAGCAATGCACGCATTCGAGCGCCGCCGCGACGCGCAACGCCGCCTCGCCATCGGCGGAGAAAAGTGCTGCGCTTTCCATGACCAGGAACGGGCGCAGGCGCTTGCCACCATTGAGCACGCCGTGACGCATGGCCGCCATCAGCCGCTCCGGCCGGGCAATCTCACCCGAAAGCGTGCGGGCGTCGAGGAGCCGCCTCAACATCGCCTCAAGCGGGGCCGCCCGCGCGGAAAGCACGATTTCGAAGCCCATTTGGTCGTCTTTCGTCATGGCCGGGAGCGGTAGCCGACACTCAGACATTGCGCAAGAAGCCTCTCGCCATTATGCCGGAGCAACTGATAGCGCAGGTGGGGCGGCTTGACGGAACCGATCGTCGATCATGAAATCGAAGGGCTGGACATGGCGCGACCGAGGCGCTTGAACCGCGCCGGTCTCAAGCGCCTGGGCCGGCGTGGCATCGTCGCGGCTGCCGTGCTGGCCCTGATACCCGTGGTGCTGACCTTCCTCTACCTGCCGTCCTTCGTGCATCCGGTGTCGACGCTGATGCTGAAGGATCTGGCGACGTTTTCCGGCTACGACCGGCGCTGGGTCTCGATCGACGACGTGTCGCCGGTGCTGGCGAATTCGGTGATCATGTCGGAAGACGGGCAGTTCTGCTTCCATCGCGGCGTCGACCTCGGCGAATTGCGTGGCGTCGTCGACGATGCGCTGGCCGGCGAAGCGACACGCGGCGCCTCGACCATCACCATGCAGACGGTGAAGAACCTCTATCTGTGGTCGAAGCCGCTGGGCACCGTGCGCAAGGTGGTGGAGCTGCCTTTGGCCGTCTATTTCGACGCGGTGATGTCGAAGCGGCGGATCATGGAGATCTATCTCAACATCGCCGAGTGGGGGCCGGGCATCTATGGTATCGAGGCCGCCGCCCAGCATCATTTCGGCGTTTCGGCAAAACGGCTGTCGCGCCGGCAGGCGGCATTGCTTGCCGTCACGCTGCCCAACCCGATCGCGCGCAACCCGGCCAAGCCGGGGCCTGGGCTAAGACGGCTGGCCGCTTTAATCGAGCGGCGCGCGGGTAGGTCGGGCGCCTATGTCGGCTGCCTGGACTAGCCTTTAGTTTCGGCCTAAAAAAATTCACGGCAGTGCTGGCCAAAACGGCGCAGGCCGTGTATAGGCACCCGACTTTCTCAGATTCCGGCCCCTGACGCGGCCCTTTTACGAGGGCAGCCGGGGCATTTTGACCATCTAGTGGAGCATATCCATGGCCGTTCCGAAACGAAAAACCTCCCCGTCCAAGCGCGGCATGCGCCGCTCGGCCGACGCCCTCAAGGCCCCGACCTATGTCGAGGACAAGAATTCCGGCGAAATGCGCCGTCCGCACCATATCGACCTGAAGACCGGCATGTATCGCGGCCGCCAGGTTCTGGAGCCGAAGGAAAGCTGAGAAGCTTTTCTCGGTTTTGCGCCTACCCAAAAGACCGGCCAATGGCCGGTCTTTTTGCATTGTCGGGCAAGCCCTTCCTTCCTGCTTGATATGCTGAGGGTCGAGGGCCTATGCGTTGGCATCCACCAATTTTCGGAAGGCAGGAGATCCAATGCGCACTCTGTCCGATGCCTTCATTCCCGAATTGCCGGGCCACTACAGGGGCAAGGTCCGCGAGAACTACGACCTGCCGGACGGCAGGCGCATCATTATCGCCACCGACCGGCTCAGCGCCTTCGACATCATCCTGACCTCGATCCCGTTCAAGGGAGAGATCCTGACCCAGACGGCCCGCTACTGGTTCGAGGAAACCGCCGATATCTGCCCGAACCATGTTCTGGAATACCCCGACCCAAACGTCGTCGTTGGCACCCGGCTCGATATCCTGCCGGTCGAGATCGTCGTGCGCGGCTATCTGGCGGGAACCACCAGCACCTCGATATTGACCAAGTACCGGAAGGGCGAGCGGGACCTTTATGGGATCAGCCTGCCGGATGGCTTGCGCGACAATGAAAAACTGGCCGGGCCGATCATCACGCCGACGAGCAAGGCTTTGGACGGTGCTCATGATGAGCCTCTGTCCAAGGCCGAAATCATCGAACAGGGCCTTCTCACAGAGGCGCAGTGGGATACCGTATCGAACTACGCCTTGCAGCTGTTCGCCAGGGGCCAGGCGCGCGCCGCCGAACGCGGCCTGATCCTCGCCGATACGAAATACGAATTCGGCGCCGACAAGAACGGCACCATAATCCTTGCCGACGAAATCCATACGCCGGACAGCAGCCGGTACTGGATCGCGGCGAGCTACGAAGAGGCCTTCGAAAGCGGCAAGCGGCCGGAGAGCTTCGACAAGGATTTCATCAGGTCGTGGGTCTCGGCGCGGTGCGATCCTTACAGGGATCCGATACCGACGATACCGGACGAGGTGGTCGACCAGGCTTCGCGCGTCTACGCGCAGGCCTATGAGGCAATCACGGGCAAGAAATTCCTTCCCGACACTTCCGGCCACACCGTGTTGGATCGCATCCGCTCGAACCTTGAGCGTTATTTTTAACGACCAAGCGAGCCCCCTTCGGGTCCGCTCGTCGAACCGCAACGTGGTAGCCCAGTTGCTGCTGACGCCGTTGTTTCGGGCGGTCTTTGTCCGTGTTCGCTGCGCGCGCGAAAAATCTTGACGACAATGGCCCGGGCGCTGCTAGTGAGAGACCAGAGCGCGTCGTATCTGAGCGGCACTGTGCGGCGCACCTCGACTGTTGTTTCCGTGCGTATCGTTGTCCGAAGCCCGCCTTTGGGCGACACGCACCAACCGGAGACCCGTAATGTTCGGTGCCATTCCGCTGCTGATCGTGCCCTTCGTGCTCTACAATCTCGGGCTTCTCGGGATCTTCGGCAGCGGCGACGACCCGTGGGCGACCGAGATGTTCTCGATCGGCATGATGTCGGGCGGGGTATTCTCGATGACGCTTGGCGATCTGATGGTGCTGATCGCGCTGGTCTTCCTGTTCGCCGAAATGGTGAAGTCGGTTCGCACGACGAATGCCTCGATCCTGGATCATCTCTTGTCCACGCTGGTCTTCGTGGCGTTCCTGGTCGAGTTCCTGCTGGTGAAGGGCGCGGCGCACTCCGTCTTCTTCACGCTGATGGTGATTGCGCTGTTCGACGTGCTGGCCGGCTTCTCTGTGTCGATGCGCTCGGCAAGCCGGGACATCAATCTCAACTAGAAGCAGGCTCCGGCGCTTCAGCCGGGATCGGCGGTGAAGCCGGCCGCTTCGATGCCGGCGATTGCGGCTGCCTCATCGTTGTCCGATGTGTCGCCGGAAATGCCGACCGCGCCGATGACGGTGCCTGAATTGTCGCGGATCAGCACGCCGCCGACGACAGGCAGCACGCGACCGCCCGATACGTCGGAGATGCCGGCGACGAGATGCGGCCGTTCCTTGGCGAAGGCCTCGACGCGGCGCGAGCCCATGCCGATCGCCAGTGCGCCATAGGCCTTGCCGGCCGACATTTGCGGACGCAGGAACGAGGCGCCGTCCTGGCGCTGGAAGGCGACAAGATGGGCACCGGCATCGAGAACCGACACACCCAGCGGCTTGAGCTTGAGCTCGGCACCCTTGGCGAAGGCGGCGTCGATGATCTCAATGGCTTTGGCGAGCGGCAGTGCGGTCATGGCAGTCTCCTGTTGAAACGCGTCAATCATCGACCGGCCGCAGGAGATGCGAAATCCCGATTGCGGTTGAAATTGCTTCGCGTGAAAAGGCGAAATGGAAGGCGAGGGCCACTATAGAACGAGCCAGCGACCCGGCACCGGCGCGATATGGCGTTGCCGTGCGGTCGCTTCCAGACTGCTGGTGAAGAAGGCTATTTTTTCTTGGCCCGCGCCGGCTTCTTAGCGGGAGCAGCGGCCGCATTAGCAAGGTCTTCGGCCTCCTTGGCGAGACGCAGCGCCCTCAGCTTGTTGGTCTTGGCCTGGCGGGCGTCGCTTTCTGCGACATACTCAGCCATCGCCTTCTGGCGCACCGAGGCTGCCTCTTCCTGCTTCTTGAAACGCAAATCTGCCCGTGCGCGGGCAGTATCCTTAGAGTTCTCGACCAAGAGCGTTGTCCAATCCCATAAATTATTGTTTTCAGGCCCTTGATAGCAGAGCCGGCCCGTAATTGGGAAAATAAGTTGGTCAGGCCGGGTCGCGCACGGCACCGTGCGCCTTGCGCGCGACCACCGCCTCGTAGCCGGCCTGCAGGATTGCGCGGACGGTGGGGGCCGATGCGCGGGCGGGCGCGCCCAGATGCTCGTGGCGCAAATCGTCCATGAACTGCTCCCACATTGGCGGACCGCCCTTTTCCAGAAGTTCGGCGCGGATCGAGAGTTCCTCGCTGACCGGCAGCCAGACACGGCCCCAGGCGCCGAGATGCGCCAGGATCGGCACCAGCGAGATCGCCATTTCGGTCAGGCTGTAGATCGCCTTCTGCTTGTGAGAGGGATCGTCGGCCTTGGTCAGCATGCCCAATTCCATCAGCCGCTTCAGCCTATCGGCAAGGATGTTGGAGGCGATGCCCTCGATCGACCCGTTAAGCAGTTCGCGAAAATGGCGCCTGCCACCGAAGATCATGTCGCGCAGGATGATCAGGCTCCAGCGGTCACCGAACACTTCGAGCGACAGGTTGATCGGGCATCCGGACCGATGATTGGTGTTCATGCGATTCTCCAGTAAAAACTGGTTGCATTATCTTATCAGTTTTATTATCGTGCAACTGATTGCAAAATGCAATCGGATTTGAATGCGAGGAGGAGAACATGAGCAGGAACGAGCAACCCAAAATCGTCTCCCAGACATTTGGCGATCCGGCGCATCCTGCGGTGCTGCTGATCATGGGTGCCATGGCCTCGATGTTATGGTGGCCGGAGGCGTTCTGCCGGAAGCTGGCCGGCGAGGGCCGCTTCGTGATCCGCTTCGATAATCGCGACACTGGCCGGTCGACCAAATATGCGCCGGGCGAGCCGCCCTACACATTCGACGACATGGCCGACGACGCCATCCGCGTGCTCAACGATCATGGTGTCGAGAGAGCGCATGTGGTTGGCATGTCGATGGGCGGCATGATCGCGCAGCTTGTCGCGCTGAAGCACCCATCGCGCGTCGCGACGCTCACGATCATCAGCAGTTCGCCGATGGGAGTGGACACGTCCCATCTGCCGGGGATGACCGATGCCTATCGGGAGCACTCGGCCGAAGGCGCGAAGGTCGATTGGGCCGACCGCGACCAGGTGGTCGGCTTCGTGGTCAGCGATGCGCGCGCCATCGCCGGTATTGCGCATCCGTTCGACGAAAAGCGGACAAGGGCATTCGTCGAGCAGGACTACGACCGCTCCGGCGGCCTTTTGAGCGCGACCAATCACTTCATGCTCAAAGGTGGCGACGAGGATTGGAAAGGCCGCCTGCACGACATGAAGGCTCCGCTCCTTGTCATCCACGGCACGGCGGATCCGATCTTTCCGGTCTTGCATGGCGCCGCGCTTGCCGAGGCGGTTGCCGGCGCGAAGCTGCTGCGGATCGAAGGCGGTGGCCACGAGTTGCATCCCGACGACTGGCCGGAGATCGTCGCCGCCATCGCAGCGCATAGCCAGGCAGGCTGAGTGCGGGTCCTGTCAGGTTGGACTTGCGGCAATAGATAAGCACGTGGCTCACTGTTGAAATCGATGGCCGAAGAAAGAAGCGAGCAGACAATGTCCTTGACCATGCACCTCCACCCGCTGGCGTCCTTCTGCTGGAAGCCGCTCATCGCGCTTTACGAGAACGACACACCGTTCGGCTCCGTCATCGTCGATCTCGGCAACGAGCAGTCGCGTGCCGCCTTCCTGAAGTTGTCGCCGGCCGGCAAGATGCCGGTGCTGCGCGACGAGGCGCTTGGCCATACGGTGCCGGAATCGACCATCGTCATCGAATATCTCAACGCACACTACCCTGGACCGGTCGAGCTGATCCCGGGCGATATCGATCTCGCCCGTCAGGTTCGCCTGACCGACCGCTTCTACGATTTCTATGTGCAGGAGCCGATGCAGAAGATCGTCGGCGACCGCCTGCGGCCGGAAGGCAAGACCGATCCGTTCGGCGTCGAGCAGGCACGTGCCCAGCTGCGCGGCTCCTACGCCATCATCGAAGGGGAGATGCAATCGCGGACCTGGGCGGTGGGCGAAGCCTTCACCATGGCCGACTGCGCCGCGGCGCCGGCCTTGTTCTACGCCAACAAGGTCGAGCCGCTCGGCGACAGCTACCCGGCGGTGAGGCGCTACCACGACCGCCTGCTGGCGCGCCCGTCGGTCGCCCGCGTGATCGAGGAAGCGCAACCCTATTTCAAGCTGTTTCCCTATAACAACGGCTAGCGCCGATCGCCGGCCGCCGAAACCTGGCCGGCGATGCAATCAGCTTCCAGGCGACCCAAGCTCCCCGGCTTCCCAGAACTGGTCGAGCCAGACGTTCAATTTGAGGAAGCCGGCACTGCTCACCGCATAGACGCGTCTGGTGCCTTCGGCCTTGGCATTGACCAGGCCGGCATCGAGCAGCACCTTCAAATGCTGCGAAACCGCCGGGCGCGACACTGGCAGCCCGGCAGCGAGTTCGTTGACGGTCTTCGGGCCGCGCCGGAGCTCTTCGAGAAGGTAGCGCCGGTTCGGATCGGCGATCGCCATGAAGGCGTCGGAAAAGATCATGCCTTATTTGTGGGGCAAAGTTGCCGGAATCTCAACCGTTGGTTTCATTCTTTCTGCGTGGATCGAGCCGCAAGGCTTCCGGCGTGACCGAGCGGTCGGCCGGCTGCGTCGTGAACGCGTCGCGATCTTCGATCGGCACCGGAGCGCGGCGGCTGATGCGCAGCAGGGTGTAGGCGGCCAGGCAAAGATGCGCGAATGCTGTTGCAAGAAACAATCCCTCGGGACGCATCCAGCCCATCAAGCCGGCCGCCAGCAACGGCCCGATCATTGTGCCGAAGCCATAGAGCAACAGCAGACCGCCGGAGACCTTGACGAAATCCTCGGCGCGCGCGTGGTCGTTGGCATGCGCCACGGCGATCGAATAGAGCGTATAGGCGAATGCGCCATAGGCGGCGGTGAAGACAATGACGAACAGGCTGGAGCGCGGTTCGAACAGGAAGATCAGGATGGCGAACAATGCCGCCCCGAAGGCGGCACCGGCCAGCACGAAACGGCGGTCGGTCTTGTCGGACAGACGCCCGGCCGGAAGCTGCATGGCGGCGCCGGCAACGACCACGAGACTCATCATCAGCGCGATCTCGGCCGTGGAAATGCCGATGCGGGCGCCGTAGACGGCGCCGAGCGTGCCCCAGGCGCCATTGGCGATGCCGATCAAAAGGCAAGCGATCGCCGATACCGGCGAATTGGCATAGAGCCCCTTGACGTCGAGCTTGACGTCCTGCAGCGGCTTGGGGTGCGAAGCCGACGAGACGGCGGTCGGGATCAGCGACAGGCAGAACAATATGCCGGTGATCATGAACAGCGAGGCCGACTTCACGTCGCCGCCTGCAACGATCATCTGGCCGCCCATGATCGAGGCATAGGTGACCATCATATAGAGACCGAAAACGGTGCCGCGGTTCTCGTTGGTGGCCTTCTCGTTCAGCCAGCTTTCGATGACCATGAAGGCGCCGGCCATGGTGAAGCCGGTGAAGGCGCGCAGCAGGATCCAGATATATTCGTCGATGACGAGGCCGGTGAGCAGGGCGACGATGGCGCCCGACGCGGCAAAGGCGCCGAAGGCCCTGACATGGCCGGCGCGGCGCACGATGCGCGGCGCAAAGAAACAGCCGGTGACGAAGCCACCTGCCCAGGCCGTTCCCATCAGGCCGAGCGATGCCGTTGAAAACCCTTCCACCTGGCCGCGCAGCGGCAGAAGCAGCCCGTGCAGTCCGGAGGCCGCGAGCAGGAAGGCGGTGCCGCGAAGCAGCGAAAGGATCGGCCTGTAGGTTGCAAACATGTTTTGATCCGGCTGGAATTGCGGTGCGCAGCTCTGAAGACAGTGGCATTCGGGCTTTTCAGCGGCGCGCGCGGCGCCCCGAAGACCTATCGGTGGAAATCATCCACGACGAAACAGCGCCTCGGCGGCGGATTTGGTCGTGCCCTTGCTCTTGAGCTCGGCTTCCAGCCGGGCAATCTCGTCGCGCAGGATGCCGATCCGCTCGGTGAGTTCGCCGACCGAAAGCAGCACCAGATCCTGTCCGATCTCGTGCGGACGGGCCTTCTTTTTGGGTTCGTCGTCGAAGATCGCCATCGTCGCTCCTCCCTGATTCAGCATTTGCCTGATTTGGCAATCAGCATACATAGGGCAGGGGTGCTGATGCAAACAGCCGGCGACAGAGCGGCATAGACAAGATGGGACAGTTCATGGCGAGCGGACAGAAAATTCCGGCGAAGATGACGGCCATCGCAATTTCCGAACCCGGCGGCCCACGGGTGTTGAAGCCGGAAACCCGCGACGTACCCATGCCCGGTCCGGGCGAGATCCTGATCCGGGTACGCGCCGCCGGCGTCAACCGGCCCGACGTGCAGCAGCGCAAGGGCGCCTATCCGCCGCCGCCCGGCGCGTCCGACCTGCCGGGCCTCGAAGCGTCGGGCGAAGTGGCGGCCCTTGGCGACGAGATATCGCGCTGGCGCATCGGCGACCGGGTCTGCGCGCTGACGCCCGGCGGCGGCTATGCCGAATATGTCAAGGTGCATGCCGGCAGCGTGCTGCCGCTGCCGGCCGGCTTCACCCACACCGAGGCGGCAGCGGTGCCGGAGAACTATTTCACCGTCTGGCACAATGTCTTCGAGCGCGGCGGCCTGAAAAGCGGCGAGACGTTGCTCGTCCATGGTGGCTCGTCAGGCATCGGCACCACGGCGATCCAACTGGCATCCGCCTTCGGCGCCTATGTCATCACCACCGCCGGAGCCAAGGAAAAATGTGACGCCTGCCTGAAGCTCGGCGCCGACCGGGCAATCAATTACCGCGAGGAGGATTTCGTCGCCGCGGTCAAGGACGCGACCGCCGGCAAGGGTGCCAATGTCATCCTCGACATGGTCGGCGGCGACTACATCGCGCGCAACTACGAGGCGGCGGCGATAGAAGGCCGCATCGTGCAGATCGCCCTGCAAAGCGGTGCCGTGGCGAGCGCCGATTTCTCCAAGATCATGGTCAAGCGGCTCACCCATACCGGCTCGACGCTCAGGCCACGCACCGTCGAATTCAAGGCGGCAATTGCGGCCGCACTCGAAGCGCAGGTGTGGCCGCTGCTTGGCAGCCGCAGGATAGCGCCGGTCATGGACATGATCTTCCCGCTTACCGATGCCTGGCGGGCGCATGAGCGGATGGAGGAGGGCGAGCATATCGGCAAGATCGTGCTCGACGTAGCCTAGGATGCATCGATATTCAGGTGATGCCGGCCTGCGAATGGCGGCTTCCTGCGCTTCCGGTGCTCACGTACATAAGTACGCTCCGCTCCGGTTCTCGCAAGCCACCATTCTCGGCTCGGCCTGACCTGGTCTCGGCACATCCTGGGTGCGGTCGTCGCCTGCTGCATCTGAACAAAGGCTTAATGCTGCAATGCACAATTGCATTGCGGCCATGCAAAAGCGTCCGTTCATTTCTTGGGCAACGATGCCTATCTAAGCGGCATCGAAACAATTGATCCAACAAATGGAGGACTACCATGAACCCGATCCGCGCTTACCGTAACTGGCGCATGTACAACGAGACCGTGCGCGAGCTGAACAAGCTCAACGCCCGTCAGCTGCACGACCTCGGCATCAACCGCGCCGACATCGAGAGGATCGCCCGCCAGGCGATTTGATTTCCGGCAGGTCCGGCCCGAAAGGCCGGACCCCGCCGCAAGAAGCCAGAGCCGCCGCTGACAGTTTTGCGTCGCCGGTTCCGAGCCCGCTGGACAATGTCCGGCGGGTTTTGTCTTTGTGGCCCGTCTGTTGCGGCGGCACCGCTCGCCGATTGCTGATCGGCCGTTCCCATACTCTGTCGCCGCTCTTGCCGCGACTTTCCCAAAAACATTGCGAAATGGCAGCGGAGCGGTTATACAGACCGCGAATTTCCCATTTTGGTGGCTCTAAAACCACCGCCCGCGCGGGAACGCGGGCGAACGAGAAGGATTTTTGAAATGGCCAATACGCTGCTGATGCCCAAGGCGACCGCCGTCTGGCTGGTCGACAACACCGCGCTCTCCTTCGAGCAGATCGCGCAGTTCTGCGGGCTGCACCCGCTCGAGGTCAAGGCGATTGCCGATGGCGAATCGGCGCAAGGCATCAAGGGCATGGACCCGATCATGACCGGCCAGCTGACCCGCGACGAGATCGCGCGCGCCGAGAAGGATCCGAACCATCGGCTGAAGCTCTCCGACCCCAAGGTGCGGGTACCGGAATCGAAGCGCAAGGGTCCGCGCTACACGCCGCTGTCGAAGCGCCAAGACCGGCCGAATGCCATCCTCTGGCTGGTGCGCAACCATCCGGAGCTGAAGGATGCGCAGATTTCGCGCCTCGTCGGCACCACCAAGTCGACGATCGACCAGATCCGCGAGCGCAAGCATTGGAATTCGGCCAATCTGCAGCCGATGGACCCGGTGACGCTGGGTCTGGCCTCGCAGATCGACCTCGACATGGAAGTCAACCGCGCCTCGCGCGGCCGCGAGCAGGCGCAGCCTGTCGGCGATACGCTGCTGCCGGCGGCGCTGACCGAACGGCTGGTGCCGGCGCCGGAGAAGCCGAAGGACGAGGATGCCGAGCTCGACGCCAACGCCGTCTTCGCCAAGCTTTCGGCCTTGAAGTCGAAAGACAAGGACGAGGAGGCGGACGACGAATAGGCCAACGTCCGCTATCGGGCAGCGGCCCGCAACTTTCATCAAAAAAGCCCGCTTTCGAGCGGGCTTTTTTGTTTCTCATGGCCTCAGCTTCGCGCCGCCCGGTCCGGGGTCATGCCGTAATCCTCGCTGCGCTCCACAGCGCGGTAGAAGTCGGCGAGCTGCTTGCCGCGCTCCGGCTTGAAGATGCGGCCGGCGATCACCACCGAAGCGATACGGTCGATGCGGAAGGCGCGGAAATCGTCGCGCATCTCGCACCAGGCGACCAGCGTCCACACTTTACCCCAGAACCAAAGGCCGAGCGGCCGGATGTCGCGCGCGGTGCCGCGGCCGGCCTCGTCCGAATAGTCGATGGTCAGCACCTGACGTTTCTCGACGGCACGCTCGATCAGGTCGATCGCCTCGCGTGCGGCATCGCTCACCACCCACATCGGCGTGTGGATCTCGGTGCGGGCGATGCGGTCCTTCTCGGCGTCGGGCAGCACGGCGCCGATCTTGACCAGCGCCTCGTCGGCGGCCCTGGCCATGGCGGCGCCGCCAAAGGCGCGCACCATGCGGGCGCCGGCGACCAGCGCCACGATCTCGTCACGCGTGAACATCAGCGGCGGAAGGTCGAAACCCTCCCTCATCATGTAGCCAACGCCCGCCTCGCCGTCGATCGGCACCCCGGTCGACTGCAAATCGGCGATGTCGCGGTAGATGGTTCGCTCGGAAACCTCGAGCCACGTGCCCAACTTCTGGGCGGTGACCAAACGGCCACCGCGCAGATGTTGCACGATCTGGAAGAGCCTGTCGGCACGGCGCATCGTATGGTCCCTCGGCGTTGTCTTTATGCATGTCGTGGTCGGGCGACATACATTACGGTTTCAGCCCTTCGCGCTTGCGCTGCGCGGCGACGAACTCCGCGCCGAAGGACAATTTCCTCACTGTCGGCGTCCTGGCGTCGATCACCCGCCAGAAGGGTGCGACGTCGCTCAGCGACATGCCGCGCTCGAGATCTTCATTGGCGGCCTCGGCGACGGTGCGCAGATGATAGCCGATGGTGACGGGACATGTCACTTCGGCCTAAAGCGGTGCGCAAGGCGCGGACATCCATTTCGACGCCCTTGGGGATGGAGCGGATGAAATCGTCGACCTGGCGCGCCGTCGGCACCAGCATCGACTGGCCTTCTACGACGTCGGCCACAGTGCGCGGCGACGGCTTGATGCCGTTGATGCCCGCTGTGTTCAGCCTATCGTTCCAGCTTTTCACCATCCTGGACCCTAGACGAAAAGACCGAAGCTGTTGCCGTCGGGGTCGAGGCAATAGGCGAATGTGCCGGCCGGAATGGAGATGGCCGGTGAAACCAGCTTGCCGCCATTTTGCGTCACCCGTTCCATGGCTTCCTCGATCGGCGCGGCCACCGACAAATGGATGGTCGGGCCGGTTCCCGGCGCTGCCGGTTTTCCCGGATAGACGTGCCCAGACGCCATCCGTTCCTGCGCGCTGAACATGGCGATTGGGTTCGGGCCGCTCTCCTCAAGCACCAGATCGTTCTGCAGCACCGACGCATAGAAGGCGCGGGCGCGGTCCATGTCAGTGACGGGAATCTCGAACCAGGCCGAGGCTTTTGCAGGGATGAATGCCATGTCTTTCTCCTGAACTTGCCGCTTTATCGCACGCCGCTCCTGACAACATGCTGTCAGGAGCCTTCAGCAGTCGCGCCACTCACATCTGAGCGCCACACCCTCGGCATCCAAGCGCGGCGCGTAAAAATATTCAGCTATCGATGTGGCGGCCGTTGGCATACATGTCCGGCCAGCCGATGTCCTTGCGGATGTCCGCCGGCAACCCGTTCATGTAACGCTGTGTGCGGATCTCGTTGCGCAGCGTGCGGATCTTGCCGACATAGTGCTGCATGCTGCGCAAAATCGTAAAACCGTTCATGACTAGCCTCCTCTGTTTTGATGAGAGCATCATCGCACACCCCTGCTGACAGCAGTCTGTCAGGAGGATGTCAGGCCGCTGAAGAAGGCTTTGGGTTAGCGTGCGGTTGCCCGGGAAACGGGCCTTTGTCAGTAACGGCTCAGCCGGCTGAGATGATGAGAGAACTGCTTTGACAGCCGAGCGCGATGCTGGTCAAAGGCAGCATGTCGAAACTCCTCGCCCTCGTCATCATTGGCATGATGGTCATCCAGCTGATCAAGCCGCTCGGCTGGCCGGGGCTGAGGCGGCGCAGCGATTTCTGGAAGCTGGCGGTGCTGGCCATGGCGGCGATCTCGATAACGGCGCTGCTCGGCCATTGGGGGTAGGGCGCAGCCGCTACGGCGCCTCGCCTTGCCCATCCGCCAACACCAGGCCGACCAGATGCTCGGCCCAGGCGCGATAACCGGCCTCCGAGGCATGAAATCCGTCGGAGGCAAAGCCGGCCTCGGGGTTTGTGATCGGCAGCCGCGGCGCCGGCACTGCACCGCGCTCGAGGCAAAGGCGCTCGCCCATCCGGTTCATCTCGGTGGCGCGGATTTCGAGGATCTTGCCGAGCAGTGGCGGCATGGCCGGCGCGCGCGTGAATTCCAGCACCGGCGACCACACCACGCGCGCCTCCGGCCATTTGGCGCGCAGCGCATAGAGCAGGCCGCCGAATTCTTTCTTGAAGCGCGGCACCGAATGAAAGTTCTTGGTGTCGTTGGTGCCGATGGCCAACACGATATGCGTCCACGAATCGGCCGACAGATTGGGCAGGACATGATCGCGGATCTGGCCTGACGTTGCCGAATTGAAGCCGGCTGCCCGCCAGCGCACGACACGGCCAGTGCCTTGCGAGATCAGCGCGGCCAGTTGCGCGGCAAGCCCGTCCTCGGAATTGCCGATGCCGACCGAAGCGGCCGAGGAATCGCCCAGCACCAGCAGCGAGATCGGAGGCGCCCTGCCTGATATCTCGTGCATGACCGGGCCTTGCGCCGGCAGCATGCGGGTGGTGCGGCGGCGCACGCCGAGCCCCTGCCAGATATAGACCGGGAAGGCGAGCCAGGTGAGGAGGGCTGGAAAACGCATGGCGATACCATTCGAGCGGACGACAACCAGCCTTTATCGCATGCGGCGCCGCAGGTGAACGGGCTTGCGCGGCTGCCGCTCTCGTCAGCGGCAGCAATCGCACTCAGCCTGCGGCCTCTCCTGGTATTCGTCATGCAGCCGCACCCAGTCCATCAGCCCGTTATAGGGGCCAGTCTCGTTGCGGCCCTTGGGCGTCATATCGAGATAGTGGTAGGCGCCGATCAGCGGGTCGCCGCCGCGGGCGCGTGTCATGAAGGTCAGGAAGATGTCGCCGGCCGCATCGCGGTAGAACACGCTGGCGCCGGGAAGATCCTTCGATTTCCGGGGACGCGTCTCGAAATTGTAGGTGGTGTCGCCGGCCGCGATCTGCTTGTCGGTGAAGGAGACCTGCATGTCGAAATTGAAGTCCGAGGCGTAGGACGAAACCCAGTCGAACTTCCAGCCCATGCGCTGCTTGTAGGGCAGCAGCTCGGCCAGCGGCGCCCGCGACACCACGATCAGCGACACGTCGTGATGTTTGAGATGCAGGTTGGCGCCGTCGATGTGGTCGGCGAGGAACGAGCAGCCTTCGCAGCGGCAATCGGCGCCCGGCCCGAACATGAAATGATACACGATCAACTGGCTGTTGCCCGCGAACAGGTCGGCCAGTTTCTTCGGGCCTTGTTCGGTCTCGAAGACGTAGTCCTTCCTGAGCTTCAGCCAAGGCAATTGCCGCCGCTCGGCGGCGATGCGGTCGCGAAAGCGTGTCAGTTCCTTTTCGCGCGCCAGATGCGCCTTATGCGCCTCGAACCAGTCTTCCCGCGAAACGATCTTGTTGTTTGGCATGAACCACTCCCTGTCTTCCCTCCAAGGACGTTCGGCACCGGCGCAAACCGACATGACCGCCAGTTTTCCAAGAGGACACAGAGGTGCGGGCGGTTCGGCCAAACCATTGGGCAAACAAAACCCGGGCACGCGGCCCGGGTCCGGATCAAGACAGGAGAGGTGTGGTCAGGCGGCCTTTTCCAGCGCGGGCTGCCATTGTCCGAGCGCTGCCAGATGGTTCATGCGCGCGCGATGGGCAAAGGCGGCTTGGCCGGCGGCAACATTTTCCGCCTTGCCGCTCCAGGCCTTCTGCGGGGCGGCCTGCAAGGCGCGGCCGTAGGAGAAGGTCAGTTTCCACGGGTGCGGACCGATGGCGTTGATGGCGTTTAGGTTGGCGGTGGCCTCCTCGTCCGATTGTCCGCCGGAGAGGAAGGCTATGCCCGGCACCGCCGACGGTACCGTCTCGCGGAACAGCTTTATGGTCCGTTCGGCGACTTCCTCGGGGCTGCTTACCTTGCCCGACTTCTTGCCGGCCAGAACCATGTTGGGCTTGAGGATGGTGCCTTCGAGGACGACGCGGGCCGCATAGAGCTCGGTGTAAAGTTTTGTCAGCGTCGCCTTGCTGATCTCGTAGCAGGTGTCGATGTCGTGGGCGCCGTCCATCAGCACCTCCGGCTCAACGATCGGCACGATGCCGGCCTCCTGGCAAAGTGCCGCGTAGCGGGCCAGCGCATGGGCGTTGGAGTCGATCGAGGTGGCGGAAGGCACGCCCTTGCCGACGTCGATGTCGATCACCGCGCGCCATTTGGCGAAGCGCGCGCCCATCTTGTAGTAGTCGGCGAGCCGCTCGCGCAGGCCGTCGAGACCTTCGGTGATGGTGTCGCCGGGAAAACCGGCCAGCGGCTTGGCGCCAGCATCGACCTTGATGCCGGGGATGGCGCCCGAGGCCTTGATGATGTCGACCAGCGGCGTGCCGTCGGCCGCCTTCTGGCGGATGGTTTCGTCATAGAGGATGACGCCGGAAATGTACTTCGTCATCGCGTCCTTGGCGCGGAACATCATCTCGCGGTAATCGCGGCGGCTGTCGGCGGTCGATTCGACGCCGATGACGTCGAAACGCTTCTTGATGGTGCCGGAGCTTTCATCGGCGGCCAAGAGGCCCTTGCCGTCTGCGACGATCGCGGCGGCAATGTCTTCGAGACGTTCGCTCATTCTTGCTTCCTCCTGACGGTGGTTTCCGCGTTCACGGAACACTACCGCCAAGGAATGATGCCGGAAAGCGCGAAAATCGATTGAAAGTCGCGCTGCCGGACTGGCTCGCCGAGTGTTGATCGGCTTAGCGCTTCAGAACCTCAACGCCGGGCAGCGGCTTGCCTTCCATCCATTCGAGGAAGGCGCCTCCGGCGGTCGAGACATAGGTGAAGTCGTCGGCGACGCCGGCATGGTTCAACGCGGCCACCGTGTCGCCGCCACCGGCGACAGAGACCAGCTTGCCGGCCTTGGTGCGGGCCGCCGCGTGCTTGGCCGCCGCCACCGTCGCATGATCGAAAGGCGCGATCTCGAAGGCGCCGAGCGGACCGTTCCAGACCAGCGTCGCGGCGCGGTCGATCCAGTCGGCGACGGCTTTCACGGTCTTTTCGCCGACATCGAGGATCATGCCGTCGGCCGGCACCTCCGATATGGCGACGGTCTCGCTGGCGGCGCCTGCCTTGAATTCCCGGGCGATAACGCCGTCAACCGGCAGGATGATGGCGCAGCCTGCTTCGGCAGCTTCGATCATGATCTGCTTGGCGGTGGTGGCGAGGTCATGCTCGCACAGCGATTTTCCGACCGCCGTGCCGCGCGCGGCAAGGAAGGTGTTGGCCATGCCGCCGCCGATGACCAGCGCGTCGACCCTCTTCACCAAATTCATCAAAAGGTCGATCTTGGTCGAGACCTTGGCGCCGCCGACGATAGCGACCACCGGGCGGACCGGATTGCCGAGGCCCTTTTCCAGCGCGTCGAGCTCGGCCTGCATGGTGCGGCCGGCATGGGCCGGCAACAGGTGCGCCAGTCCTTCGGTCGATGAATGGGCACGGTGCGCGGCGGAGAAGGCGTCGTTGACGAAGATGTCGCCATTGGCGGCGAGCTTTTCGGTGAAGGCCGCGTCGTTCTTCTCCTCGGCCTTGTAGAAGCGGGTGTTTTCCAAGAGCAGCACATCGCCCTTGTTCATGGCGGCAACGGCGCTTGCCGCGGTGTCGCCGACGCAGTCGGACGCAAAGCCGACCGGCCGGCCGAGCACATCCGCCGTCGCCTTGGCGATCGGCTCCAGCGAAAATTCCGGGGTCGGGCCGTCCTTGGGACGGCCGAAATGGGCAAGCAGGATGACCTTGGCGCCCTTGCCGGACAATTCGGCCAGGGTCGGGGCGATGCGCTCGATGCGGGTGACGTCGGTGACCTTACCGTCGGCGACAGGCACGTTGAGGTCGACGCGCACCAGCACGCGCTTGCCGGAGATGTTGCCGATGTCGTCCAGTGTCTTGAAGCCGGCCATGCTGATCCCTTTTCGCGAAAAATCGCCGGGACCATACCCCGCACCGACGACGATGCAAGGCCCGCGTGAAGGCGCGCGCGCAAAAATGATGTCGCCGCGAAAGATCAGCTTTCGCTGGCGGCTTTCTCATCCGCCGGCCCCGGTGCTTCCTCCGCCTGAAACTCGGCGGCAGGCACTTCGGCCGGCTTGCGCCATTTGCGGATGAAGGCGGCGAGGCGGTCGCGGATTTCGCCGGCGCTCAGGAACACCGGCACGCGCGCCACCGGTGCGGTCGGTTCGAAGGACAGGCCGAGGCCTGTGATCTTGCCCTTGTCGTCGACGTCGCGCACGATCAGCTCGATCGGACCGAGCAGGACACGGTCGGCATATTCGGCATGGCTGCCCAGGCGCTCCGTAACCAGGGCGCCGATGGTCAGCTTGCTCTCGGCCTCGGTTAGGCCCGGCGCATAGGCGGCTTCCAGCTCCGCGGCCGAACGCGTCGGGTCGACGGCGAAGGCGCCAAAGAAGTCGGCATCCTCGGGGTCGACCACCGCGCGGCTGGCGAACAGCTTGTCGAGCAGGCGCGGGTAGCGGTCCGGCACGAAGATGTAGACGTGGTCGCCGGCAGCCAGCCGGCCCATGTCCTGAAAGCGCATCGAGCGGCCGTCGCGCAGCACCAGCGAGGGCCGCGCCCAGCGTGGGATGCGTTCGCCGCGCGCCACCGGACTGCCCGGCGCCACGCGATAGGCCAGGAGTTCGTGATGGGCCGAGCCCGGCAGTTCAAGTTCGACCTTGTCCAGCGGCCCGAGCCGGGCCGGCACGATCAGGCCGAGGCGGCGCGCCAGCGGTCCGACGGTCCAGCCCTGGATGACAAGCGACACCAGCACGATGATGAAGGCGGTGTTGAAGATGATGCGGCCGTTTTCCAGGCCGCCGAGCAGCGGGGTGATGGCTAAAAGGATCGACACCGCGCCACGCAGGCCGACCCAGGAGACGAAGGCCACTTCCGGGCGTGGCAGGCGGAACGGGATCAGGCAGAGCCATACGGCGATCGGCCTGGCGACGAACATCAGGAACAGGCCGAGCAGCACCGCCGGAACCATGATCGCCGGAAATTGCGACGGCGTGGCGAACAGGCCGAGGATCAGGAACATGATGATCTGCGCCAGCCACGACATGCCGTCCTGGAAGCGTTTCAGGATGGTGACGGCGCGAATGTCGGAATTGCCGGCGACCAGCCCGGCGAGATAGACCGCCAGGAAGCCGGAGCCGCCGATGGCACCGGCGGCGGCGAACACCATCAGCGACAGGGTCAGCACGAAGATCGGCAACAGGCCATGGTCGAGGTTGAGCCGGTCGACCAGGCGCACGATGGCGAGACCGCCGAGCACGCCGACGACGGCGCCAAGGCCCATATTGAGCAGGAAGCCGAGGACCAGGTTGGTGACCAGGACATTGGCCTCCGGATTGGCGTGGGCGGCGATGATCTCGACCAAGGTGATGGTCAGGAAGATGGCGATCGGGTCGTTGGTGCCGGATTCGACTTCGAGCGTAGCACGCACGCGTTCGCGCAGATTGATCTCGCCGGCGCGCAGCAGGAAGAACACCGCAGCCGCATCGGTCGAGGCGACAGCGGCGCCGAGCAGGAAGGATTCCAGCCAGGTGAGGTCGAGCAAATAATAGGCGGCCGCGCCGAACAGGCCGGTGGTCAGGATGACGCCAACCGTCGCCAGCGACAGCGCTGGCCCGGCGGCCTGGCGCAAGGCGTTGAGCGGCGTGCCGAAACCGGAATCGAACAGGATGACGGCGAGCGCCAGTGAGCCGGCAAAATAAGCCAGCCGCGCATTGTCGAATTCGATGCCAAGGCCATCGGTTCCGGTGGCCAGGCCGATGCAGAGGAACAGCAGCAGGAGGGGGGCGCCGAAGCGGAAGGCGATCAGGCTCGAAAACGCGGCGGCAACGACAAGCGCGGTGCCGATCAGCGTCGCGAGATAGATCGCATGCTCCATCCGAATTTGCCCCTCACATTCGCGTCCTTACCGAATTACGGGAGAGTGAGGCGAAGACGTGACCAGTGCAAGGCGGGAGGGTGGCTTTTTGGCCTATGCCGCTGATTTCCGGATGGTTTGGCGCCTCGGCCACAATCCAGGGAAAGCCAGACCCTGCCCGATATCCGCCGGCGCCCGGGATGACGGAGCGATCATGTCGTGCATAACGAAAAACGCCCGGGCAAAGCCGGGCGTTTCGGGTCTCGAAAAGAAGGCTGCGATTAGGCGATGGTCTTGCCGAAGGCGACGGCGGTGTCGCCCATGCGGTTGGAGAAGCCCCATTCATTGTCGTACCAGGACAGCACCGAAACGAAGTTGCCGTCCATGACCTTGGTCTGGTCGAGCGCCATGACCGAGGAATGCGGGTCGTGGTTGAAGTCGATCGAGACGTTCGGGTGATGGGTGACGCCGAGAATACCCTTCAGCTTGCCGTTGGAGGCGGCGATCACCACTTCGTTGATCTCCTGCACCGTGGTCGAGCGCTTGGCGATGAACTTGAGGTCGACGACCGAGACGTTCGGGGTCGGCACGCGGATCGAGATGCCGTCGAGCTTGCCCTTGAGGTCAGGTAGCACCAGGCCGATCGCCTTGGCGGCACCGGTTGAGGTCGGGATCTGTGAGAGGGCTGCGGCGCGGGCGCGGTAGAGATCCTTGTGCATGGTGTCCAGCGTCGGCTGGTCGCCAGTGTAGGAGTGGATCGTCGTCATCATGCCCTTTTCGATGCCGACCGCGTCGTGCAGCACTGCGGCCAGCGGTGCCAGGCAGTTGGTGGTGCAGGAGGCGTTGGAGATGACGATGTGGTCCTTGGTCAGCTTGTCGTGGTTGATGCCGTAAACGACCGTGAGGTCGGCGCCTTCGGCCGGTGCCGAGACGAGGACGCGCTTGGCGCCGGCGGTCAGGTGCGCGGCGGCCTTGTCGCGGGCGGTGAAGATGCCGGTGCATTCGAGCGCGATGTCGATGCCGAGTTCCTTCCACGGCAGCTGCGTCGGATCCTTGATCGCCGTGACCTTGAAGGTCTCCTTGCCGACGGTGATCTGGTCGCCGGACACCGACACTTCATGCGGGAAGCGGCCATGCACGCTGTCGTAGCGCAGCAGATGCGCGTTGGTCTCGACCGGGCCGAGGTCGTTGACGGCGACGACGTCGATGTCCTTGCGGCCGGATTCATGGATGGCGCGCAGGATGTTGCGGCCGATGCGGCCAAATCCGTTGATGGCAACTCTGACGGTCATTTTTCTCTCCCTGGGAGCTGGAGGCAATTGGGTCCGCTGCTTCATAGCGGCGGACGGGCGAAGAATCCAGCCATGCAAGGCGTGGATTTAAATCGATTAGGTTGGGCCAGCCCGCGAAATCGCATGAAGCAATTCGCGGGCCGCCCGCAATGCCTTACTTGCCGTGCAGGCGGGCTTCCGCCGCCTTCGCGGCCGCATCGGCGGTGATGCCAAAATGCGGATAGAGCTGTTCGATCGTGCCGGAGGCGCCGAAGCCGGTCATGCCGATGAAGATGCCGTCGGTGCCGATGAGATGATCCCAGCCCTGGCGGATGCCGGCCTCGATGGCGATCTTCACCGGCGCGTTGCCGATCGTCTTGTTGCGGTAGTCCTCGCTCTGCTGGTCGAACAGTTCGAAGCAGGGCACCGAGACGACGCGGGTCGGATGACCGTGCTTTTCCAGCAGTTCGCGGGCACCAAGCGCGATCTCGACCTCGGAACCGGTGGCGAAGATCGTCACCGCGGCTTCGCCGCTGGCTGCGGCCAGTTCGTAGGCGCCCTGGCTGCTGAGGTTCTTGGCGGCGTATTCGGTGCGCACCGTCGGCAGGTTCTGGCGGGTCAGCGCCAGCGTCGAAGGTGTCTTTTTCGACTCGATCGCCAACTGCCAGCATTCGGCGGTTTCGACCGCGTCGGCCGGGCGGAACACATTGTGGTTCGGAATGGCGCGCAGTGCCGCCAGATGCTCGACCGGCTGGTGGGTCGGGCCGTCTTCGCCCAGACCAATGGAATCATGGGTCATGACGAAGATCGAGCCGATGCCCATCAGCGAGGCAAGGCGCATCGACGGACGGGCGTAGTCGGAAAAGCACATGAATGTGCCGCCATAGGCGATCAAGCCGCCATGCAGCGTCAGGCCGTTGAGCGCCGCCGCCATGCCATGCTCGCGGATGCCGTAGTGGACATAGCGCTGGCCGTAATCGTCCGGGGTGATGTTCTTGGTCTGGCTGGTCTTGGTGTTGTTGGAGCCGGTCAGGTCGGCGGAGCCGCCGATGGTCTCCGGCACCGCGCCGTTGATGACTTCGAGCGCCATTTCCGACGATTTACGGGTGGCGACCTTCGGCTTGTCGGCCGAGAGCTTCTTCTTGTAGTCGGCAATGACGGCATCGAAATTCGACGGCAGCTTGCCGGCCATGCGGCGCTCGAACTCGGCCTGCAGCGTGGCGTCGGCCTTGACGAGACGGCCTTCCCAGTCGCTGCGCGCCTTGGCGCCGGCCTTGCCGGCGGCGCGCCATGCGTCGAGGATGTCGGCCGGAATCTCGAAAGGCGCCGAATCCCAGCCGAAGAATTTCCTGGCGCCGGCGATTTCCTCGGCGCCGAGCGGCGAGCCATGCGCCTTGTTGGTGCCGGCCTTGGTCGGGGCGCCGAAGCCGATGGTGGTCTTGCAGGCGATCATCGTCGGCTTGTCGGAATGGCGCGCCGCCTCGATGGCATAGGCGATCGCTTCCGGATCCTGGCCGTCGATGTGGCTGGCGTTCCAGCCGGAGGCCTGGAAGCGCGCGACCTGGTCGGTGTTGTCGGCCAGCGAAACCGGGCCATCGATGGAGATGTTGTTGTTGTCCCAGAACACGATCAGCTTGTTGAGCTTGAGATGGCCTGCCAGCGTGATGGCTTCCTGGGAGACGCCTTCCATCAGGCAGCCGTCACCGGCCAGCACATAGGTGTAGTGGTCGACGAGGTCGTTGCCGAAGGCGGCGTTCATGATGCGCTCGCCGAGCGCGAAGCCCACCGAATTGGCGAGGCCCTGGCCGAGCGGGCCGGTGGTCGTCTCGATGCCGGCGGCGTGGCCGTATTCAGGGTGGCCCGCGGTCTTCGAGCCGAGCTGGCGGAAATTCTTGATCTGGTCGAGGGTCATGTCCTCGTAGCCGGTCAGATGGAGCAGCGAATAGAGCACCATCGAGCCGTGGCCGGCCGACAGGATGAAGCGGTCGCGGTCGGCCCAATGCGGAGCCTTGGCGTCGAATTTCAGGAAGCGGGTGAACAGCACGGTGGCGATGTCGGCGCAGCCCATCGGCAGGCCGGGGTGGCCGGAATTTGCCTTCTCGACGGCGTCCATGGAGAGAAAACGGATCGCGTTGGCCATCCGATCATGTTGTTCACGCGAGGTCATGCTTCCTCCGGGGTGGGGGTTTGGGGCCTTGGGAGAGGCCTGGAGAGGGTGCGCGACACATAGCAGGCGCGGCCCTTGAGTCAACAAATCGGTGCGTTTTTGCCGGGCTTGTGATGCCGCAACCCCTCTACATTAGCGTTAGCAGGGGACAGTCGCGAGAGCTTTGTTGACGTCGCCTTCACACGGCGCCTAATGTTTCCGACATAACGCGTTCTGAACGCGAACGATTCGGTGATGGGCAGGGTACAGGACAAAGCCATGACCGGGGAAACGACGCTCAAGGAAGTCATAGCCCGGCTGGGTAAAGCCATCGAGGGCCTTGAAAACGCCGTCGCGGCCAAGCTCGAGCACGAGCGCGACTATTCGGAAGCCGAGGCCGAGGTGCAGCGCATGAACGCCGACCGCTCCAGGTTGGCGCAGGAACTCGACAATTCCGAAGCGCGCGCCGAACGGCTGGAAGATGCCAACAAGGAAGTGTCGCGCCGGCTGGTGACCGCGATGGAAACCATCCGCGCGGTACTGGACAGGTAGGCCCATGGCACAGGTTACGGTTTCCATCGACGGCAAGCAGTATCGCATGGCCTGCGACGAGGGCCAGGAAGAGCACCTGATCGACCTTGCCGAGCGCTTCGACCGCTATGTTTCGCATCTGAAGGATTCTTTTGGCGAGATCGGCGACCAGCGGCTGACCGTCATGGCCGGTATCATGGTCATGGACGAGCTTTCGGAACTGCAAAAACGCGTCAAGGGCATGGAGAGTGAAGTGCTGACCCTGCGCAAGACGCGCGACGAGGCGCTGACCAAGGCCGACAAAAGCGATTCCGTGCTGACCAGCGCGCTTGGCGCGCTCGCCCAGCGCATGGAGGATCTGGCCACTACCCTGGCGGTGAAGAAGGCCTGAGAACTGCCCGGCTGCGGGTGTCCCGGAAGAATTGCTGCATTTCCACGAAAAGGGCGAAAATTATTCGCCATAGGTCTCGGCGCCGGTGTCCGCCAGCGTTTTAAGGATGCTCCTACAGTGCTAAGAAGACCAGGCGGCGCCGGCGGGCTGACTGTGCCGGCGGCAAAGTCAAAGGGTAGGGACACGTCATGAGTCTTCGTATCAACGATATCGCGCCGGATTTCACGGCCGAAACCACGCAAGGCACAATCAGCTTCCACGAATGGATCGGCGACGGCTGGGCGGTGCTTTTCAGCCATCCGAAGAATTTCACGCCGGTCTGCACGACCGAGCTCGGCACCATGGCCGGGCTGGAGGGCGAATTCAAAAAACGCAACGTCAAGATCATCGGCATTTCGGTCGACCCGGTCTCGAGCCACGACAAATGGCAGGACGACATCAAGACCGCGACAGGCCAGGTGGTGAAATACCCGCTGATCGGCGACAAGGAACTCAAGGTCGCCAAGCTTTACGAGATGCTGCCGGCGGGCGCCGGCGAAACCTCGGAAGGGCGCACGCCGGCCGACAACGCCACGGTGCGTTCGGTCTACGTCATCGGCCCGGACAAGAAGATCAAGCTGGTGCTCACCTATCCGATGACCACCGGCCGCAACTTCGACGAGATCCTGCGCGTCATCGACTCCATCCAGCTGACGGCCAAGCATCAGGTGGCGACGCCGGCCAACTGGAAGCAGGGCGAGGACGTCATCATCACCGCCGCGGTCTCCAACGAGGACGCGATCAAGCGCTTCGGCGCCTTCGACACCATTTTGCCTTATCTGAGAAAGACCAAGCAGCCCACGGCGTGAGCTCCCTTCTCCCCGTCCCTATACGGGGAGAAGGTGCCGGCAGGCGGATGAGGGGCGGCGCGGCGTTCGATGATGACCGCGCCCCAGCTCGTTCCGATTGTTGCCCTGGAAGAACAAACCCGCAGTCTCGGCGCTGCCCCTCATTGCCCTGCCGGGCATTTCTCCCCGTATAGGGACGGGGAGAAACGGCTGTGCCGCCGATTTCGCCAATCGCATGTGTTGCAACAAGCGGCACCAAATGAAACGGCGGCGCCAGATCCTGGCGCCGCCGTTTTGTCTTTTGCGTAGTGCCTCGAGCTTATCAAGCCGCCGGCTGTGCCTCGATGGTGCGCAGCGCCTGCATCTGGCGCTTGGCGGCGGCCTTGACCGCATCCTGCACCTTCTCGAAGGCGCGCACCTCGATCTGGCGCACGCGTTCGCGGCTGATGTCGAACTCGGTCGACAGCTCTTCAAGCGTCAGCGGCTCCTCGGCCAGGCGGCGCGCCTCGAAGATGCGCCGCTCGCGTTCGTTGAGCACGGCAAGAGCGCCCGATAGCATGGTGCGCCGGTTTTCCAGCTCATCCTGCTCGATCAGCATCTCTTCCTGGCTTTCGTGGTCGTCGACCAGCCAGTCCTGCCATTCGCCGGACTCGCCTTCGCTCGCCCGGATGGGCGCATTGAGCGAGGCGTCGCCCGACAGGCGGCGGTTCATCGACACCACTTCCGCTTCGGAGACGTTGAGCCGGGTGGCGATCTCGGCGATCTGGTCAGGCTTCAGGTCGCCATCGTCGAGCGCCTGGATCTTGCCCTTCACCTTGCGCAGGTTGAAGAACAGGCGCTTCTGGTTGGCGGTGGTGCCCATCTTGACCAGGCTCCACGAGCGCAGGATGTATTCCTGGATCGAGGCCTTGATCCACCACATGGCATAGGTGGCGAGCCGGAAGCCGCGCTCCGGTTCGAATTTCTTGACGGCCTGCATCAGGCCGACATTGCCTTCCGAGATCACCTCGCCGATCGGCAGGCCGTAGCCGCGATAGCCCATGGCGATCTTGGCGACGAGCCTCAAATGGCTGGTGACGAGCTTGTGCGCAGCCGTTGTGTCCTCATGCTCGGCGTAGCGCTTGGCGAGCATGTACTCTTCCTGCGGCTGAAGCATCGGAAAGCGGCGGATTTCTTCCAGGTAGCGGCTGAGGCCGCCTTCGCCGGAAACGATACTGGGTAGTGACTGGGCCATGGTAGCGCCCCCTCTCTATTGGAGTGATGCCCCCGAAACGCGGCGGGCATGTGACGCGAGCACCAAAAGGCTCGCTCGCGGCAACTGGTGTATATAGGAACAAAACCAGAAAAGACAGGCATTTGTTCAACACGAAACAGTGTGTCACGCCAAAGTGAACAACGCCAGTCAGGTTTTTTGATGGTTGGTTTGAAGCGTCTTGATGACGGGCTCAGAGCTTGCGGAAGCCGCCGACGAGTGCCTCCATGTCCCTCGGTATCGGCGCCTCGAACCGCATCGTCAGATGGGTGGCGGGGTGGCGAAATTCAAGTAGGCGCGCGTGCAGTGCCTGTCGCGGAAATGCCTTGACCTCGCTTCGCAACGGCTCGGGCAGCCGATTGGCCTTGGTGCGGAAGGCCTGGCCATAATCGGGGTCGCCAACCACCGGATGACCGATATGGGCCATGTGGACGCGGATCTGGTGGGTGCGGCCGGTTTCCAGCCGGCACTCGACCAGGCTGGCGGTCGCAAACTCCTGCTGCAGCTCGCCGAAGCGCTCGACCACGGTGAAATGGGTAACAGCAGGGCGGGCATCGTCGCGGCCCTCCGGCACCACGGCGCGGCGCACGCGGTCGGCGGCGCGGCCGAGCGGCGCGTCGACCGTACCGGTCGGCCTTGGCGGGATGTCCCAGACCAAAGCCAGATAGGCGCGCTGGAGGTCGCCGGTCCGCCCATGGTCGGCAAAGGCCTCCGACAGCGCCTTGTGGGCACGATCGGTCTTGGCGACGACCATGACGCCGCTGGTCTCCTTGTCGAGGCGGTGGACGATGCCGGGCCGCTTGACGCCGCCAATCCCGGAAAGGCTGTCGCCGCAATGGTGGATCAGCGCATTGACCAGCGTGCCGGTCCAGTTGCCGGCGCCGGGATGGACGACCAGCCCGGCCGGCTTGTTGATGACGATCAGCTCGGCGTCTTCATAGAGGATGTCGAGAGCGATCGCCTCGCCTTGCGGCGTGGCCGGCTCCGGCTCCGGCATGACGACCGACACCACGTCGCCGGCGGCCAGCTTGCGCTTGGCTTCGTCGACAGGCTTGCCGCCGATCCTGACCGCGCCCTGCTTGATCAGCATCTGCACCCGATTACGCGACATATCCGGCCCGAGCATTCCGGCCAGCCACTGGTCGAGGCGCTGGCCGGCCGCCTCGGTCCCGGCCTCCAGCACGGTCGGCGCGGCCTCTATGAATTGCTGGGTGTCTTCGCTATGAGCGCTCATCGAAAGAAAGTTCCGGAATATTTGTCATGTCCAGGCCTATTGCCGACGAAGACCAAGAAAAGCCGCTCGACCCCGAAGTCGAAGGCGTGCGGAAGAAACTCTTGCGCTTCATGGCCATCAATCTCGGCCTGCTGTTGCTCGCCCTTATGGTGGTGATCGGAGCGCTTGTCTACAAAGCCCGCAAGGCGCCGCCCGCCAGCCCGCCATTGGCCAGCGACATCCAGGTGCCGGCCGGCGAGCCGGTCAGCGGCGACATCGTGCTGCCCGTCGGCGCAAGGGTGGTCAGCCAGTCGCTGTCCGGCAACCGCATCTCGATCGATGCCGAGCTTGCCGACGGCAGCCGCACCATATTCGTCTACGACATTGCCGAGCGCCGTATCATCGGCCGCTTTGCGATCCGGAACAAATGACCGGGTTCGCCGAGCATCGCCGGGTGGCCACCGTCGCGCTGGTGGTCAGAAACTACGACGAGGCGATCGCCTGGTATGTCGAGCGGCTGGGCTTTGTCCTGACCGAGGATGTCGATCTCGGCGGCGGCAAGCGCTGGGTCACGGTGACGCCGGCCGACGGCCAGGGCGCGCGGCTGCTGCTGGCCGAAGCGTCCGACGAGGAGCAGGAAAGCCGCATCGGCAACCAGACCGGCGGCCGCGTCTTTCTGTTCCTCGAAACGTCCGACTTTGCCAGGGATCATCAGGCAATGCTGGAAAAGGGCGTCGAATTCCGCGAAGCGCCGCGCCATGAGGCTTACGGCACGGTGGCAGTGTTTGCCGATCTCTACGGAAATCTGTGGGACCTGATCGAGCCGAAACGATAGGCTTGCGCCGGACATTTCGAGGCTTTCACCAAACGTCGGAAGCCCAGTTGCTTTTTCCCAACCGTCAGCCTATATCGCCGGTTCTTGAACGCGCCCATCGTCTAGCGGTCAGGACACCGCCCTCTCACGGCGGGAACAGGGGTTCGATTCCCCTTGGGCGTACCACTTCCGTGCAAAACTGCGAGCATAGAACAAGGCAGACCTTTTCCACCGGCGGCCTGTTCAATCCAAACCTTCTCTGATCTCGGGGCGGACGGTGCTGCCGTTCTTAATGGGGGCGTGAGGGCGGTTGACGGTCCCAAGGAAATGATCTTTGTATCCCCAAGCCCACTCGCGGGCCATAAACGTCATGACATGACGGAAAGTGTTTCTCCAGCCGTGAGAGGGCATGGTGGTCGAGGGCCGTTTTTTCTCCGGTAAGGCTGAGGAGAAAGCGGCTCGGATCCTCGTGATCATGCTTCTAGGCGTCGCCGCCGTTTACGTGGCGTTTGCCCTGACGCCTTCGCATTATGCGGTTGGTCTGCGCTATCTTGGCGTAGAGGATGCAAGCCCATTACTGCTTTCGGCTCGCCCCATCCGGTCGGACGAGTGGATTGTCCTGACGCCGCTGTTTCAAACCGCGGTTCGCGGCGGCTTTTCCACAATCAACCAGATTTCACCCTACCATGAGTCTCTCAAGGGTTTCTGGGCGCTGCCCATCCTGGACTGGTCCCTCGTTTTCAAACCCCAACCCTGGGGTTTTTGGGTGTTGCCTCCGGCCTATGCCTACTCCCTCTATTTTGCGGCACTGTGGGCTACATTCCTTGCCGGATACGCAAGAAAATTCCCTTGAGAAGGAACCGCGTCGCTTGAGAAGGAACCGAGTGCGGCTGTGAGATAGCCACATGTGGACCCTAGAAACAGGACCCTAATGTAAGGCATACCGACAAACACACCAATTTTCATATGAATTATCAAAAAGATAGACCAACGTAGAATACCCAACGAACGACTTTGGAAAGACGACGACCTGAGAAAAACGCTCCACTATGCGAATTGAGGGTTCTATGTGATCGCGACGACAGGTTTGGCGTATGGAATTTCCCTTTCGAGGAGAAGAAACATCCATTGAAAGTGATTGTACCCTTAGATCGAGGAGATTGCCCCGGTCTCACACCACGCGCCGAAGCCGGCATTGAAACATGCTATTTTCGACCTGACTTCCCGCACAGCTCCAGAAAGGACGGATACGGCATGGGTGGGCTTGGCGGGCTGATGGCGTTGTCGTGGCCGACAAATGAAGTTGACTTGAATGACAGCGGCGCAAGGGGGGCCGGTCCCGATTTGCGGCACCGGAGGGTATCCCTCCTAGAGTTAGCTTGCTTCTAGATCGCAGTAGATTTTTTCTGACTTCCTGCTGCTTAACCGTGCACGTCAAAGGCGACCTGTGGCTCAAGCAGGTCCCGGTCACGAGCAGCCTTTGTCTTGGCGACAGGTGACCCTACAGTGGCGATTGCTATGCGGCTGGTGTCCCAGTGACCTCATATGACCGCTGGCAGCCTTCAAGGCTGGCTTTGGCCGGTGGTCCATTTAGCTTGGTACGCGGCAACGCGGCCCCGCGACAGTCGGTCTAGACACAGGTTTCGGGCCGCAATCAAGGACGGGGGTCTAAAACCATGCAGCTCAAGAAAACACGGCTGGGAAAACCCCAGGCCGCCATTCTAAACCGCTGTCGTCATCAGCCTTTCGCTGCTTTCCGCCGCTCCGACCTCAATGTCTTGTTGCACCAACTGAGAACCTTCTACATGCTTACCCGAATGCACGGGTGAGCACATGGCTGCGCAGCGGGTGACAGATTCCACTAGGAAACGCCGGGGGACGAACTCTTGGCTAAACACGGGCAGGCTACCTGTTTGGTCCGCACTGTTGCTGGTAGGGGGCCTTGCCGCGAAATCGCTCATTTCTGACTTCCTCAGCCTCACGGCGCTGTAGTCGCTGGCAGCCTGTTCGCGCGAGATTTGCCCGCTGAGGCGCAGTATCCGCTTGCCAGCACTTTCCACGGCTCAAACGCTTTGTCGGCTACCGTCGGGCTTTCTCGGCAACGATAAGAGTAGTGGCGCCCAAAGGTCCAGCCAGTTAGATTTTTTCGCAATTTTACCGAAACAGAATCTATCTTAGCTAAGCTCTAATTCTCTTCGCGGAAATCCTGCTGCGAGGCGTGGCCCAGCTTCTCTTGGCCTCGCCTGTTCAAAGGAACTAAGGTCGTCCATTAGCCATAGCTTTCGAGTTAGACCAGTGCCTGGTCAGAATCGCTTCAACATGGCGCGCATCCTGCGCAATCTGATGCGAAGCCTGTTGCGGCTGCGGTAGAATCCCAATATTTGTGCCACTTCTTTCCGGCGTCTCTTTGCGATCGCAATGCAGATATCCGGATTTTGCCACGCCAGCAGCAATTGAGCTTGCCAAACGTTCCCCCTCGCGAACACTCTCGAATGAAATATGCTTGAGCTGAGTTGCCGATGACGAAGCAAGATTCCGTTCCGATGAATGATCTGAAGCGCTTGTATGACCGCTATCAGGTCGAAATCGAGCGTGAAGTCGCGAGCACGCTGCGTTCGGGATGGTGGCTGAATGGCGCGATGGGCAAAAGATTTGCGGCAAATTTTTCCAGGCTCATAGGTGTTTCGGAATGCGTCCTTGTGGCCAACGGGACAGATGCTCTCGAATTTGCCTTGGCTGCGGTCGTCAAGCTCGATGCCACGCGCGGGCGCGAAGTCATCATGGCGGCCAATGCCGGGGGCTATGCTAGCTGCGCCTGCTGGCACAACGACCTCATTCCGCACTATGTCGACATCGAACCGGCGAGCCAGCTCGCAGGCGTTCAGTCAGTGCTGGACGCAGCCAGCGCCGACACCGCCGCTATCGTCATTACCCACCTTTATGGCGGTGTCGTCGATGTCCGCGCCATCAGGGCCGGACTTGCCGAGGCTGGCCTCGCGCACATTCCGATCGTCGAGGATTGCGCCCAGGCGCATGGGGCACGGATCGGCAGCGACATGGCGGGTTCGCTTGGAGATATCTCCACGTTCAGCTTCTATCCAACCAAGAATCTGGGCGCCATGGGCGACGGCGGCGCCGTTCTGGCCTCCAACCCCGCGGCAGCCGAGCATGTGCGGCGGCTGCAACAATACGGCTGGAGCTCAAAATATCACGTCGGTGTGCCATACGGCCGCAACTCTCGCATGGACGAAGTTCAGGCGGCGATACTGGACGTTCTCCTGCCCGCCCTGGGCGAGCGCAACGAACAACGCCGTGCCATTCTGGGGCGATACAAGTCGGTCGCCAGACATAGGTTGCAATTCCTGGAAGGAGGGGAAGGCGCAGTCGCGCACCTCGCGGTCACGCTTTGCGACGATCGAGACGCATTCAGGGCGTTCATGAAAGAGCGGGGAGTAGACACCGAAATTCACTATCCCGTTCTCGACTGCGATCAGATCGGTTGGGCCGGCTTGCCTATGAAGGGAACGGATAATCTCGCAGTTTCAAGAGCCAGCGTCAGCCGTCTCTGTTCGGTGCCATGCTATCCCGACATGACGAATGAAGAGGTAGAGCAGGTGTGCCTGGCACTCGCCGAATGGGAGGCCATGTGACCACACGTTCGATCGTTTTCCCGATCTATCGGAACCAGGCGAACATCCCCTCCCTCTTGCTGGCGGTCGCCAACTTTCATTCCCGCTATCAGGGCGACATCGAATTCGTCTTTGTCGTCGATGGGTCACCGGATGAATCCGGCGCCCTCCTGGTCAAGGAGTTGAAGTGCTCCGGCTACGACTACAAGATCATCTTCCATAGCAGGAATTTTGGCTCCTTTACCGCCATTCGAACCGGGCTCGAGCACGCATCGGGCAACCTGGTGGCGGCAATGGCCGCCGACCTACAGGAGCCGCCGGAACTGATCGAAGAATTCTTTTCGATACTGGAAAAGGACGGAGCGGATGTCGTGTTTGGGCGCCGAGCGGGCCGCAATGATCCGCCCTTGACCCGCTTTCTATCCAGGGCCTTTTGGGCTGCCTACCGCAGGCTCGTCCTGCCCAGCATGCCGAGCGGCGGGGTCGATATCTTCGCCTGCAACCGCCAGGTGCTGGACGCGATCCTGTCAATTGAAGAGCCGAACAGTTCGCTTGTCGTGCAACTGTTCTGGGTCGGTTTCAGGCGCGAATTCGTGCCGTATTGCAGGCGCGAGCGAGAACATGGAACAAGCGCCTGGAGCATGGCACGCCGGTTTAGATACATGATGGACAGCATCCTCTCGTTCTCTGACTTTCCAATAATGCTGACGCTGTGGGTGGGCTTTGCAGGGTGCGCCTTGAGCCTCATATTTGCCGCCGTGACGGTGGTTGCCCGCTTGCTTGGCAACATCGACCCTGCCGGCTACACGACGCTGGTGCTGCTCATCGTGGGCTTCGGATCGGCCAGTCTCGCGGTTCAGGGTATTCTCGGCTGTTATCTGTGGCGCGCGGTTGAGAACACCAAGTCGCGGCCGCTTAGGATAATAAGCCGCGTCGTCGATGGGACCGCCAAATGACCGAAAAGGCTTTCTATGTTCATGATCGCGGCATTTGCGAAAGTTCGCATGTCGGTGACGGGACACGAATCTGGGCGTTCGCCCACGTCCTGCCCGGCGCCGTGATCGGCTCGAATTGCAACATTTGCGATCATGTTTTCATCGAGAACGATGTGATCGTCGGCGATGAAGTGACCATAAAGAGCGGAGTTCAACTGTGGGACGGCATTCGCCTGGGCAACCGCGTGTTTGTTGGCCCGAATGCGACGTTCACCAATGACCGGTTCCCCCGTTCCAAGGAATATCCCGAGACGTTTCTGCTGACCACCGTCGAGGATGGCGCGTCAATCGGCGCCAACGCGACAATTCTACCAGGCGTGACCATCGGTCGTCAGGCGATGATCGGGGCCGGCGCCGTGGTGATAAAGAACGTTCCACCCAATGCCGTGGTGGTCGGAAATCCCGCCATTATCATCGGCTACCAGACCGGCCCACAAATCCAGCCGACCGTGACGCAGACCTTCCCTGCCACGGCGGGCGAGAAAATGCCGCTTGGCATCGGCGGGTGCGAACTCTGGCGGCAGCCGCATTTTGGCGATTTGCGCGGCGAGATCGCGCCACTCGAATTCGGTACGAACCTGCCTTTCAAGCCGGCCCGCTCATTCCTGGTCTACGGCGTTCCTTCAGACAAGGTGAGGGGCGAGCATGCGCATCGCGAGTGCCACCAGTTCCTTATCGCGGCCCATGGTCGCCTTTCGGTCGTCGTGGACAATGGCCGTGACAGGAAAGAAGTGTCATTGACCGACCCTTCGATCGGCCTCTATCTGCCGCCCGGAGTTTGGGGAATCCAGTACAAGTTCCAGCCAGACACGGCCCTGCTGGTGATGGCCTCGCATCCATATGATGCAGGCGACTACATCAGGGACTATTCGGATTTCCTCGATGCGGTCGGGCAGGATGGCCACTGATCGTGTGGGCGGAGATGCATTCCGCTTTCTTGTTGCCGGCAGCCTGAACACCGCGCTGACCAGCCTCATATATTTCGCCGGCCTCAGTGTGCTCCCGTCGAGTTTTTCTTACGGACTCGCCTGGCTGGCCGGCCTCGTGTTTGCGATGGTGTTCTATCCCGATCGTGTCTTTCCGGGAGGCCGTACGGGCTTTGCGGACCGGCTGGCAATCGGCGGCTCGATCGCGGTCGTGTTCCTGATCGGATTGCTTAGCCTTCATGTCCTCGAAGGCGTTCTGCAAAACAATGCGGCGGCATTCTTCGTGACCCTTGCCACGACGACCGTCCTCAACTTTCTGATTTCTCGATGGATACTTCGCAGACCATGCTGACACGCCCAGGCACAATCCGACCGGCTATCAATCTTTTTGCGATCTTTGCCGTGATGTATTTTCATGAACTGGCTTCGTTCCAACTGTCAATCGATGAAGAGCTAGCCGCCTTCAGAACCGATGCGTCAGTCTGGATTGCCCAAGGGCGTTGGGGTGCGTACCTGATCGAGACATTTCTCATACCACATCCGGTGATGCCCTTCCTGGCGCCGGCAGTCTTTGGTGTCTGTTGCGTTGCCGCCTACCTGCTTGTTATGGACGCGATCGACAAGCAAGAACTGTTCGTCGCCGAGTATGCGTGCTTTGCTATCTTCTGCGGCTTTCCGACCTGGTTCTTCATTGTCGAATTTTATTCCAACATTGCTGCGGTAGGGATCGGGTTGACTGCCATCGCCCTTGCGCTTTGGCTGATCAGCAAGAAGGACATCCCGGTGGCGAGTTCGCACTTCTTCGTTGCGATAGCTGCCGGAGGTTTTGCGATCTCTATCTATCAGAGTTTTGCCCCGGCGATTCTGGTATTGGGAATCGCTGTAACGGTTCTGAAGGTGCGGGCCGGCAATGATGGATCCCTGCTAAACGATCTGATCCGTACCGTCGTCCTGTTTGACGGCTCCGCGATAGTCTACGTTGTTGGCAATGTAATTTTCAAATCAATCACCTCTATTGGAACAGAATATATAGAGTCATTTTTCCAGCCGGGTTTCCTGTTTCAACATCCGATGGTAGTGACAGGGCGCGTGCTGGAGGCAATGAGGGGAGCGTATGGCTTGGGCCATGACACCTATGGTGTCGTTTTGTGGGCAGTTCCGCCGTTGCTGATCTTAGGCGGTTGGACGCTTTTAAAGGACCTCCCCCGCACGAAGTTGCTCCTGCTCGCAGCCGCCCTTGTCGCGCTACTTATCCCTTTCGGCGTTCATCTTATAACTGCAGGCAACCTGCCCGTCAGAAGCCTCGTTGGCGCGCCGATAGCAGTGTGGCTCTTTGCCTACCTTGCGGTGACAAGCAGGAATACCAGGATCAGCATTGCGTCGGCGATCTTACTCGGAGTGACAATTTTTCAAATCCTGGTGATCCAGAACTATCGTCAGACGTCCAGCTATCTTGTCGACAAGCACGATATGCTTTTGGCAGCTTCCATCTACAATAGACTGTCCGAGACCCCGGGCTTTGACGCAAAGCACGCCTACGCTCTAAGTGTGTTCGGCGCCCAGCCATTTGTGACGAACTATCCCAAACCGCCCAGTTCGACTGTCGGTTACTCCTTCTTCGAGTGGGACGGCGGCAATCCTCAGCGCATCGCCTCCTATATGAAATTGCTCGGCTACTCCAATCTAAATAGGCCAACTCTGGATCAAGTCGACCAGACTGTCGCTCGTCTTTCAACAATGCCTGTGTGGCCAGCTCGGGGCAGTCTGCAAATCAGGAACGACATCGTATTGATAAGACTTGGCGAAACACCAAGCGCCGCCAACGCGCAGGCGCTTGCCCGTATCGCCGACCATTGAGGCGCCGTCGCACCTTCGCGATCTGGACCGTGGCGATGTCCCGAATAAACCGTTGAGTCACGTACAGACCTTAGATGCTCATCGGGATTCATTGTTGGTTATGAGGATCGTCAAATACTGGATCTGTGTCGAGTCCCATTTTTCAATAGAACGAACAGAGATAACCCGATCGGTCAGGGCTTGCGAGAATTTGGGTGTATGGTGGGTTTCGTTTTGTAGATGTTGCTGAGTATGATGAAATAAAGAAGAAGATTGGAGATTTGAATGACGTCAGATCACAGGCTATTCACCGCGCTGCCCACCGCCACGTGACTGAACGAGACGTTGCTCAGTTTAGCCAGTGGGTTGCTTGGATGATTATGGAGATGGTAAATTTGAGTGAGCGCGGCTATACGACGCTCAGCCAGATCAAGAGGGAAGCAGACCGGCTCGACGCTATTAGTGGCGCAACCCAAAAAGACGAGACTCCAAACGCTTCGGCTGCTGGTAGGTTTCTGCGCATGCTCTTGGATGCCATTCGTAGTAGGTGGCGTTGGTGGTGGTAAGAACAAATGGCTTCGCCGTCTCAAGCGCCGCACCCATCTTCGCGATTTCATCGAAACAGAACCTATCCAGAATAGTTACGCCGGACACCAAGGGCGACCCCCGCGCGGTTCAGCCTTGGCAAGTCAACCTCGACGATGGGAAGAGCACGTTCAAGCCGGCTGGAACGCGCTGCCAACGAAGCATTCCAAGGTGGATTTTCGGGTGGATGGAAATCAATCGGCTTCTTTTATCCTGCTGATAATTAAGCATTTTTAGCAGGAAATTGGTGCCCCTAGCCGCTCGATATTTTAGACAGAAAGGAAAGGCCGGCATTGCCGATCAGCCGGCCGAGCGGCATGGCGACCAGCCCCTCCGGCTCGAAGAAACGGTTACCTTTGGCGTAGTCCGCCTCGCCGGATAGGATGACGCCGGCAAAGCTCGGGATCAGTGCCGGATCCATCTGGCCGTCGCCGTCGATCTTGATGACGACGTCGGCGCCGTCGGCGGCGGCCTGCTTCATGCCCGCTATCGTCGCGCCGCCGACGCCCTGGTTCTCCGCATTGCGGATCACCCTAATGCGAGGATCCTTCGCATTCTCCTCGACGAAACGGCCGCTCTCTTCGGGGCAGGCGTCGTCGACCACATAGATCAGCCCCACCTCAGGACCGATCCGCTCCAGCACGGAAAGAATGCGGGTCCGCACCCGGTAGCTCGGAATCACAACGGCGAGTTGCGGCAAAGCCGTGTCGGGTGCGGACTTCACATGCGCCATGACGATAACGCCTCATAAGCCCGGTTGGTCTCCCGGGCGGTCATAACGGGAAAGCAGGGCAGGGCTAAGAGCCGGCCGACGCTGGCATGGGCGACCGGAATGCGGCCGCGGCCGCAGGGTACCAATCGCCTTGTTGGCGGATAAGGACGAATGGTTTCGCACTCCCTTTTTGGCGTGCACAACTTTCTCCATCCGGCGCTTATATAACAGGCGAGCGTCTTCGCGCTATGTCATCGATTGGCTAACCAGTGAGATGGAGTCGCATATCGCTCTCTTCTTGTTGTGATCGCAAGGACGCGTTGCACAATCTCTTCGATCGGTGGCTGCGCAATCTCGATGCTGGCCTTGGAGCCCTATGACCTCAGCGCACCGAACTGCGCTCGGTAGCGGGTGAGGCGCGCCCTGGTCCAACTTGCCTAGGAGCGGAGACGACCAGCAGTCGTGACGGCTGCCTCCATGGCATCACGCCTGACGCGCGCCTCAGCGATCACGCGTCCTTCTGGCGCGGCGGGTCCGATTGCATTAGCATCGCATCATGGATCCTGAGGCACGGCTTTAGCGGCGCGCAGAACATCGGACGCTGAGCAGGTCCGGATGGGCAGTTGATGCCGCGTGGGGAGAAGGCCAAATGCAGAAGCTGCAATCGCAGGGCGTTCATCACATCACGCTGGTCGGCGCCGGGCGCCAGACCTCGATCGACTTCTGGGAAGGCGTGCTCGGCATGCCCTTCATCTTCGAGCAGCCCAACCTCGACAAGGCCAAGGAAAGCCATCTCTATTTCGATCCGGGCGACGGAAGGCTGATCACCATCTTCACTGATGAGAGCCGCACGCCGGAGAAACGGCGCACGCCAACCGATCCGGGCTGCGTCCACCACATCGCGTTTGCGGTGTCGCGCGTCACCTTTCTGCAGGCGGTCGCGCGGCTCGACGAGCGCGGCATCAAGCACAGCGGCGTCAAGGATCGTGGCTTCATGGATTCGATCTATTTCGAGGATCCGCTCGGCCTGCTGATCGAACTGGCGTCCTACCGCTTCGAGCCGCCGGCAGGCTTCACCCATGCCGACGTGCTGATGGAGGCGCACAAATTGCGTGTCGCGCGCGGCGACTACAACATTGCGGAAGTGCATCTCGCCGATGCCATCCAGGCGCTCGTCGAGCGTTCCCGCGCCACCTTGTCGGACGACCGGGCACCGAAGAACCCATATTGAACAAAAACCACAGGGAGGAACACATGGCCAAGACAGCGACGAAGACTGCGAAGAAACCCGCGGCCAAAGCAGCCGCCAAGCCGGCAGCGAAAGCGTCGGCAAAGCCAGTGGCCAAACCGGCCGCGAAGGCGACGGCAAAAGCCTTGCAGGCGACGGCAAAGGCCGCGCCTAAAGCCAAGGCGAAGCCGGCGAAGAAACCTGCCGTGAAACTCAGCATGCTGAAGCCCAGCGTCAACAACATGACCGTTCGGGTGTTCACGCGCGCGGCCGGGCTGGATGCCGCGGAGACCGATGCCTGGGGCCACACCCGCTCGCCGGAATTCCTGGCGCGCAACCCGGCCCATCTGACGCCGATGATCGAGGACAAGGGGCTTCCCAGGGGCGTGCTGTGGGAAAGCTGCGCCATCATGCAATACCTCTCCAACAAGCATGGGCTGGAGAAATTCTATCCCAAGGCGCCGGCCAAGCGGGCGATGATCGACAGCGCCATGTTCTACCTCGTCGGCACGCTCTACCCCTATGTGGCGCGCGCCACATATCCGTTCCTCGGCTTCCCGCAATATGCCGGCGAGGTCGGCGACAGCGACGCCCACCCCGACAAGAAGTCCGAAGCCCAGAAGGCCGCGATGGCCGCGATCGCCGAACCGCTGGAGGTGTTTCACAGCTTCTTCAGGGACGGCAAGCCGTTCATCGGCGGCAAGAACCCGTCGATCGCCGACATCCGCCTGGCGGCAACACTCGAATTCCTGGCCGTCATCGACTACGCCTTGCCCAAATGGGCGAAGGACTATGTGGCGGCGGTCGAGAAGAAGCTCGGCAAGGCCTATGCCGAGCCGGCCGCCGACGTGCGCGGCTATATCGCCTATGTGAAATCGCAGGCCAAGGCGTGACGGCGCGGCTCGAACGATAAGGATTCGTTAACCAAAGCCTTGTCTACTGAATGGCAATTCACCTCCGGCTTGCGACCACGGATGTACTGGCGCGATCGAGAGGTGGAAGGAAAGGTCGGCCAATGCGCCGGCCTTTTTGCTTTTCGGGGCCTTGTCCCGGGGGCGGTAAGCAGGCCCGCCAACTGCATCAAGTCCTTGCGAAGCATATTGTCATTGCCGGCGTCGACCCTATCATCGATTTCAGTTGCCGTGTGCGGACTGGCAACCGGGTGGAAGAAACGAGGACTTGCAATGAAACGCGGCGCAGCACTGCCGGCGATTGCCGGCGCGGTATTGATAGCGGCAGGCGGACAATCGAATGCCGCATCGCTCAACACCATGAACGATGTCGGAACGGCGATCCAGGCTTGCTGGACGCCGCCGGCGGATACAGGCAATTCGACGGTGACATTGAGCTTCAGCTTCAAGCGCGACGGCACGCTCATCGGCCCGCCCAAGCCGACGGCCGTCAAGGTGGCCGGTGATGAAAAGGCGCGCAAGGCCTTTGTCGATGCCGCGACTGCCGCGTTGCGGAACTGCCTGCCGCTGAGCTTTTCGCCGGCGCTTGCCAAGGGCATTGCGGGCAATGTCTTTACGCTGCAGTTCAAGTCGCCAAAGCAATAGGCGGACGCCTGCCGGCGCAGACCGCTCGATTCACGACCGGCCGATGCAGGCTCAATGGCGTCCGCGCCGGGCGTTGACGTGCCGTTGCAACTCGGGCGTCTCGAACACGTAATCGCTCCAGGCCGATTCCGGTATCTGGCCGGCCAGATAGCATTCCACCAACAGTTTCTGCTCCGGGGTCAGGGCTCTTGGCCACCACTGATGATCCAGTCCAAGCGAGTGGATCAGGTTCTTGGTCAGCCCCGAGACGGTGAAGTGTATAGACATCTTCGCCCTCCTTTTTACCTACAACGCGAGACGTCTGACAAAGGTTTCACAGGAAGCCGCCGACCACAGTGAAATTGGTCACGGTCGAAGCCGGCGGTCGCGCGGCCGGTGCGGGTGGTCGGCCCGGCCTTTTTCCCACCGGACTGACTTTTCGGCGGATGGCTGGCAGGCCGTCGCCCCCGATCCAGGCGAACGGGCTCCGCGCCGGAACGGCTTGCCGGCTGCCGCGTTGTGGCAGACGACCAACCGGAGCCATCGCCATGGTCACATTCAGGGAAATGAAGGTGCAGGAGATTGTCGAGGACCAGTCCCTGACCACCGAGCAGAAGATCGCCAGGCTTCGCGACATCGAATCCGAGGCACGCGGGTTGCAGCGTGCGGCATCGGAAGGACCGATGGGCGACGATGACGGCTGGCAGGACGAGTTGCGGCAGGTCCGCATCGCGCTGGACAAGCTTGGCGCCAAGGAACCCAAGAAGGGCGCGGCGTCGCTCTGACCCTGTCGAGCAAGTCTCGCTCGCCGAATCTAATCGCAGACGACGCGGTAGCGCGTGCCGGG
Organism: Mesorhizobium sp. LjNodule214; assembly: GCF_964252735.1. Taxonomy (NCBI): domain Bacteria; kingdom Pseudomonadati; phylum Pseudomonadota; class Alphaproteobacteria; order Hyphomicrobiales; family Phyllobacteriaceae; genus Mesorhizobium; species Mesorhizobium sp. LjNodule214. The sequence goes on along the minus strand of NZ_CAXUPE020000001.1, from coordinate 155,311 downwards.
TTTGCTAACATTCCTGCAGGCGAGCGTCGTGGCCGGGTCGGAAGAAGAGAGGGGTGGGGGATCGGATGTAGCCTGTCTTGTCCGGGTGGGCGGCGGGGCGAGCCTGCGGGCCGCCGAGCGTGCTGGCGCCTGCGGTGGTGCGACCGGAAAGACACCCGTCTGCGACTGGCTGGCTTGCACATGGGGTGGAGGCTTGTCCCAGATACGCCTGACGTCGAGCGGCTTCGGGATGACCACCGTGCCGTCGCCGCTGCGCGCGCACCCGCCGGCTGCAAGCAGCGCCGGGCAAAGGAAAACAAGCAGGATCCGTCCGAACATTAGCAACACCCCAATATACTTATAACGCGGCTGAGCCGTGGCCGACAACCGATGCATGCCGCAATCGAGACCGATCCGGAATCCCAGCCGGAGGCCGGCCGCGATTTGTTATGGTTAGCGGTCCGTTAATGCTTCTCGGGCACATTCCGCCGACGGGCCGCGAAGGGGGTTCGGTCCTGGGGGTGGGAGCGGCATGGCGGAAGTGGACGAAACAGTCGGGACGGCTGGCAAGGGCGGTCCCCGCAAGCCAGCGACGCGTGGCGACGACGCGATTGCGCCCGCCGGGCAGGCGTCTTCGCCCGAGGCGCTTCGCGAGCTGCTCGACGCGGCTGCGGACTGGACCTGGGAAACCGATGCCGAGCTGCGGTTTTCTCGGCTTTCGGACAATTATCAGGCGGCCACCGGCATTGAACCCGCCAGCGTTCTCGGTCGCTTCCGTTTCGATTTTCTCAAGCAGGTGCTGAAGGGCAGCCATAGTGCTGCCGCGCATCTTGCGGATCTGCAGGCGCACCGGCCGTTTCGTGACTTCGTCTATGAGCTGAAGGGCGGCCGCAGCGATTGCCGCTGGATCTCCATCACCGGCCTGCCAGGCTTCGACGCCGAAGGAAATTTCACCGGCTATCGCGGCATCGGTCGCAACGTGACGGCACTCGCCGGTGCCTTCGAGGAACTCGGTCGGAACGACCTGCCCAGCGATGAGGGCAGCGAACAGCATCTCGCCGATCTCGAGCGGACGATGGATGCGATGCACATGGGCGTCGTGCTTCTGGACGTCAGGCTCGACACGCTGATCGTCAACAAGGCCTATCGCGAACTTTCCAGGATTCCGGACGGCGCCGTGACCGTCGGTGCTCCGTTCAGCCTGTTGATGGAGCTCAACCGCCGCAACGGCATCTATGGCGACCTCGACGAGCAGCAATGGCAGCGTTACCTCGCCACCCGCATCGAGGAAATTCGCGCCGGCTCCGTCGCGCCGCGCGAGTTTCTCCACGCCAACGGCAGGACGATGATGTTCTCGGTCACCGCCCTGTCAGGCGGCAGGCGGCTGCTGACCTACTACGACGTCACCGAGGTCAAGCGTCGCGACGCCGAGATCGAGAGCGCCAACGCCAAGATCGCCGAGACCTTCGCCAATCTTCGCACCATGGTCGATCAGATGCCGATCGGTGTCCTTGTCCTCGATGCGGATATGCGCGCGGAGGTGATCAACCACGCCTTCTATGACTTCTGGAAAATCGATCCCCGCCGCGCCGGGATCGGTTGCGGCTTCCGCGAGCTGATGCAGGCCAGCCGCGACATGGACCCCTACGGCACCGACGACGCGGTCTGGCAGGGCCACATGGCCGAGCGCGAGGCCGAAATCATGGCCGGCGTGGCGGGCTCCAGGCAATTGCCGCGCAATGACGGCCGTACGTTGATTGCGTCGCTGGCGCCGCTGGCCGGCGGCAAGCGGCTGATATCTTATGTCGACGTCACCGAGATGAAGGACCGCGAGGCCGAGCTTGCCGACACGCTGGAGAAATCGCGGCTCGCCGAAGCGGTGATCAAGCGGCGCGAGACGGAAGCAGAGGACGCCCGCAAGAACCTTGCCTCCGTGCTGGAATCGCTGCCGGCCGCCGTCATCATCTACGACCGCGACGACAAGTTCGTCTTCGCCAACCGCAAGTTGCAGGATACGCTGCCTGCCCTGAAACCCGTATGGCAGCCAGGCCGCAGCTTCCGCGAGGCGCTGGAGTTGGGCCATTCGGTCGGCTATTTCCGTGTCAGCGGCGATCCGGAGTTAGACAAGCTCTACGACAGCGATCCCGACCGCTGGGCGGACGGCATTCTGGCGCGCTACCGCCTGCCGAACTCGTCCTACGAGCGCCTCAATCCCGACGGCCGCTGGTATCAGGTCTACGACATGCGGACCGACGACGGCACCTTCATCGGGGTGCGCGTCGACATTTCCGACATCAAGAGTCGCGAGAAGGCGCTGCATGACTCGATGCGCCAGATCGATCTGTTCCGCCACGTCATGGACGAATTGCCGGTGGCGGCGTTCATCAAGGCCCAGGATCTGAGCATCGAATTCGTCAACAAGGCCTGGTGCGCGCTGACCGGCCTGACCAAGGACGCGGTCATCGGCCGAACCGACCGCCAGCTTTTCGGCACCGCGGATGCCGAGAGCTACAGCCACGACGACACCGAGGTGGTGGTCACCGGCAAGGTGAGGGAGGTCGAGGAGCCGGTTACCCATCGCGACGGCACTGTGCGGCAATTGATGACGCGCAAGAGCCGGCTGGTGGCACTCGACGGGTCGGTGCATCTGGTCGGCTCCAGCACCGACATCACCGACGTCAAGGCGCGCGAGCGGGCGCTGGAAGAGAGCATGCGCGAGAACGAGGTGTTCCGCAGCCTCATCGACAATGTGCCGGTGTCGATCTACGCCAAGCGCTCCGACCTCAGGCAATTCTACGTCAACAAGGGTTGGTGCGATCTTACCGGTCTCAGCAGGGAAGACGCGATCGGCAAGACCGACATCGAGATATTCGGCAAGGACGGCGAAGCCTTCGTCGCCAGCGACCTCGCGGTGCTGCGCACCGGCGAGACGCAGGAGATCGAGGAGACAGTGACGCTGGCCGACGGCAGCGTGCGGCATCAGTTCGCGCGCAAGGGCGCGATGATCGCGTCCGACGGCTCGCTCTATCTGATCGGCTCGACCACCGACATCACCGAGCTGAAGCAGCGCGAGGCCGAACTCAGCGAGGCGCGCCAGCGCGCCGTGCTTGCCGACCGCGCCAAGTCGGAATTCCTGGCCAATATGAGCCACGAAATCCGCACGCCGATGAATGGCGTGCTCGGCATGGCGGAGCTGCTCGCCAAGTCCGACCTCGACCCGAAGCAGAAGACGTTCACCGACATCATCGTCAAGTCGGGCAACGCGCTCTTGACCATCATCAATGACATCCTGGATTTCTCCAAGATCGATGCCGGCCAGCTCGTGCTCGATCCGGCGCCCTTCAACCTTGCCGAGGCCATCGAGGACGTGGCGACGCTGGTGTCGACACGCGCCAAGGAGAAGGATCTCGAGCTCATCGTGCGCGTCCAGCCCGGCCTCGAAAGCCAGTTCATCGGCGATGTCGGGCGCATAAGGCAGATCGTCACCAACCTGCTCGGCAATGCGGTGAAGTTCACCGACGAAGGCCATGTGCTGGTCGACGTCACCGGCGTCCGGGTTGCCGCGGGAACGAAGCTGACCATCTCGGTCACCGACACCGGCATCGGCATTCCCGAGGAGAAGCTGAAAGCCGTCTTCGAGAAATTCAACCAGGTCGACACCTCGTCGACCAGGCGGCATGAAGGCACCGGGCTCGGCCTTGCCATCACGTCGAGGCTGGTCGAGCTGATGGAAGGCGAGATCGGCGTGGAGAGCGCCGAAGGCAAGGGCTCGACCTTCTGGTTCACGGTGACGCTGCCCAGGGCAGAGCAGCAAAGCGGGCAACGGATCATGCCGGTGGACGTGACCGGCGCACGGGTGCTGATCGTCGACGACAATGCCGTCAACCGGTCGATCCTGAGCGAGCAGATGGCCTCCTGGACCTTCGATTCCTGCGCGGCCGAAAGCGGTGCCGAAGGGCTGAAGGTGCTGATCGCGGCCGCCGCCTATGGCGTTCCGGTCGACTGCGTCGTGCTCGACTACCAGATGCCTAACATGAGCGGCGCCGAAATGGCGCGGATCGTGCGCAACACCGCCGGTCTCGCCCATACGCCGATCATCATGCTGACCTCCGTCGACCAGTCGCTTGCCAACACCAGCTACCGCGACCTCGGCATAGACGCCCAATTGATCAAGCCGGCGCGCTCCTCGGTGCTCCTGGAGACGCTGGTCGCCACCATCCAGCGTCACCACCACAGCACGGAAGCCGGCCGCGTGCTGCCCTCGGCGAGCGGCAGGGGCACCCAGGTACCGGCGCCGGCACAGCCGTCCTCGGCGGCCTCGGTGCGGGCCCAGCTGCAACCGCCGCCGGTTCGGGCGCGCGCCCGGGCCACGGGCGAGCGCGGGCTCGACATTCTGGTCGCGGAGGACAATGAGGTGAACCAGATGGTGTTCACCCAGATCCTCGGTGAGACCGGCTATGGCTTCGAAATCGTCGGCAATGGCCGCAAGGCGCTCGACGCCTTCGGCAGGCTCAATCCACGCATGATCCTGATGGACGTGTCGATGCCGGAGATGAACGGGCTGGAGGCGACAGCCGCCATCCGCCGGCTCGAGGAAGAGACGGGCACGCATGTGCCGATCGTCGGCGTCACCGCGCATGCGCTGAAGGGCGACCGCGAACGCTGCCTGGAGGCCGGCATGGACGACTATCTGCCCAAGCCGATCAGCCCAAGGGCGCTGCTCGAAAAGCTTGAGCGCTGGATCGGCGCGGACAGCCAGGCCCAGCGCAGCGCCGGCTAAGATCTTATCTCCGCGTGCGTCGTTGCACCGTCTGCAAGGCCGGTCGCCGTCGCACGCGATTTGCTCGCGGCGCCCCGGAAAACGCCGGGTGACCCAAAGGTATGGTGCGATCGCACCATACCAAAATCGGCGACCAGCCGTGACAATGGGTGCATCGAATTTGGCTCCCTTGGTTACGGGCGGGAGCAGCGACCGCCGACTAGAACAGCGTCAAATCTACCCCAACGGACCTGTTTTCGGCGATGGCTCGGCCATGACACGCTCTGGCCACGGGCAACGCGTTTCCGTCCGGCTTTTCTTTCTCGGCGGCGCGGCTCGCGCCGCCGAGGGCAGACGAGGCTAGAAAATCCCGCAAGTCCCTGATTCCCGCGGCAAACCTCCGATACGCCGCCAAGGCTGGAAGCCGGCGGTTTCCGACGTGGCTGTCAGACGTTACCGGGCTGACATGAAACTGTCATGCGACTGTAATAATCGAGAGTTATTGGCCTCACCGGGCGCCTAGGACAAGGGTGCCGAGAGACCATCTTCCGAACAGGAGCAGGCCACATGAAGAAATTTCTCCTCACGGCGTCGGCCGCAGCGCTTGCGCTCGCCGCGTCGTCCGGCTTCGCCGCCGCGCGCGACCAGATCCAGGTCGCCGGGTCGTCGACCGTGCTACCCTATGCCAAGATCGTCGCCGAGCAGTTCGGCGAAACCTTTACCAACTTCAAGACCCCGGTGGTCGAGTCCGGCGGCAGCGGCGCCGGCATCAAGGAATTCTGCAAGGGCGTCGGCGAAGACACCATCGACATCGCCAACTCCTCGCGTCCGATCAAGAAGGACGAACTGAAGTCCTGCGCCGACGCCGGCGTCAAGGAAGTCCAGGAAGTTCGCATCGGCTATGATGGGATCGTCTTCGCCACCGACATCAAGGGTCCGGACTGGGCGCTGGTTCCCGCCGACATCTACAAGGCGCTCGCCGCCAAGCTGGTTGTCGACGGCAAGCTGGTCGACAACCCGAACACCAAGTGGAGCCAGGTCAATCCGAAGCTGCCCGACTGGGATATCGCCGCCTACATTCCGGGTGAAAAGCACGGCACCCGCGAAGTGTTCGAGACCAAGCTTCTCGACGCCGGCTGCGACAAGGACGCCATCAAGGCCGCCGGCGTTGCCGACGCCAAGGAAATCGGCAAGACCTGCATCGCCATCCGCAAGGACGGCAAGGCTGTCGACATCGACGGCGACTACACCGAGACTCTCGCTCGCATCGACTCCAACAAGACCGGCGTCGGCGTGTTCGGCCTCTCCTTCTACGAGAACAATGCCGACAAGCTGAAGGTCGCCACCGTGGAAGGCGTCGTGCCTTCGACCGAGACGATCGCCAGCGGCAAGTACCCGGTTTCGCGCCCGCTGTTCTTCTACGTCAAGAAGGCGCATCTCGGCGTCGTTCCGGGCCTGAAGGAATATGTCGAATTCTTCCTCGACGACCAGATGGTCGGCCCGGAAAGCCCGCTCGCCGAATACGGCCTCGTGCCTGCTCCGGACGCCGAGCGTCAGGCCCAGCGCGACGCGTTCGCCGCCGGGAAGTCGATGTAATCTATCTTCCAGACCAGGGCGCGGACCAAGTCCGCGCCCTGGTTTTAACGCCTGCCGCATTGGCGCTGGCGACTAAGCTTCCCCGGGGGTGGGTCCATGTCGTCCTTGCTCGTACTGGCCATTATCGTTGCCATCGGCCTGGTTGCATTCTTCATCGGCCGGCAGCGTGCCTCCGCGCATGATAATGGTACGGTGAAGCCACATTCACGCGCCCACTATCACGGCTGGTGGGCTTTCCTGCTCGCCGTCCTGCCCGCCCTTTTGCTGCTTGCCGTCTGGACCATTGGCTCTTCCGTCTATCTCGACCGGCACATTCATGCCGCCCTGCCGGAGCGCACGGCCGACAGCAAGGTTGCCAGCGAGGCGCTTGATGTCAGCCTGGTGAAGAGCCTGGCCAAGGGCTTGCGCCAACTCGACGGCAGCACTGTGCTGCCCGCCACCTTTGCCGAGCTGCAGCCGCTGCTTGCTGCCAAGGGCGTGGCGCTGGCATCGGATACGCAGGACTACATGATCCCGATCGCCGTCGAGGCGAACAAGGTCCAGGGCATGCTCGGCCTGTTCGGCGCGGTCATCACGCTTGCTTTGTCGATTGCCGGCGCCCTTTATGCGCTGAGGCAGATCGCACCGCGGGCGCGCGCCAGGAACAATGTCGAGAAGCTGATGCTGTGGGGGCTGCTCGCCGCCTCGACCATCGCCATCCTGACCACAGTCGGCATCGTGCTGTCGATGCTGTTTCAGACGATCACCTTCTTCGAAAGCGTGTCGCCGATGAGCTTCTTCTTCGGCACCGTGTGGGATCCGCGCTTCGCTGCCGCGGGTTCGGGCGGCAGCCAGGGCCAGTTCGGCCTGATCCCGCTGCTCGCCGGCACGCTCTACATCGCTGCCGTCGCCCTGCTGGTGGCGGTGCCGGTCGGGCTGATGTCGGCGGTCTACATGGCCGAATACGCAACGCCCAAGGTGCGCGGGGTGGTCAAGCCGGCGCTTGAACTGCTCGCCGGTATCCCGACCATCGTCTACGGCATCTTTGCCGTGGTCACGCTCGGGCCGTTCCTGCGCGATCTCTCGGCGGCGCTGACCGGCGGCTCGCCCTTCATCCAGGGCCAGAGCATCTTCACCGCCGGCCTGGTCATGGGCGTCATGCTGATCCCGGTCGTGTCCTCGCTGTCCGACGACATCATCACCGCGGTGCCGCGCGCCATGCGCGACGGCTCGCTCGGTCTCGGCGCGACGCGCTCGGAAACGATCAAGCGGGTGATCCTGCCGGCGGCACTTCCCGGCATCGTCGGCGCCATCCTGCTGACCGCTTCGCGCGCCATCGGCGAGACGATGATCGTCGTGCTGGCGGCCGGCGTCGCCGCCAACCTCACCGTCAACCCGTTCGAAGCGATGACCACCATCACCGTCAAGATCGTCAACCAGCTTACCGGCGACCTTGAGTTCAATTCGCCGCAGACGCTGGTCGCCTTCGCGCTCGGCCTCACGCTGTTCGCGCTGACGCTGGTGATGAACATCGTCGCGCTGTACATCGTGCGCAAATACCGGGAGCAGTACGAATGACCGACATCCCCATGGATACGATGGTCCGGGCGGCGGCTCATCCGCGCCGCGACATCGGCCTCAAGGCCCGCTACGCCGCCGAACGCCGCTTCCGCATCTATGGCGCGCTGGCGATCTCGGTCGGCCTGGCGTTCCTCGCCATCATGCTGATCACCATCGTCTCGAAGGGCTACACCGCCTTCTGGCAGACGACGGTGACGCTGCCGATCAGCTTCGACGAGAAGCTGATCGATCCGTCCAACAAGCGCGCTACCGATCCGAGCGTGCTGATCAAGGCAAATTATCCCAAGCTCGCCGAACGCGCGCTGGTGGCCAAGCTCGGCATCGATCCCAGCAACAAGCCGATGGTCATGAAGCTCAAGGGCTTCCTGTCGGAAGGCGCCCGCGTCCAGCTGCGCGACATCGTCGCCGCCGACCCGTCGGTCATCGGCACGACGCGCGACGTCAACATCCTCGCCGCCGCCAATCTCGACTCCGCCTTCAAGGGCCAGATCGACCTCAGTGTCGAGGAGGCGCGCCGCAAGGTCTCGGACCAGCAGATCACGTGGATGAACAAGCTCAAGGCCGACGGGGCGATGGCCGAGCACTTCAACACCGGCCTGTTCTCCTATGGCGCCTCCAGCCGCCCGGAAACGTCGGGCATGGGGGTGGCGATCATCGGCTCGTTCTACATGATGGTGATCGTGCTGCTCTTGGCGCTGCCGATCGGCGTCGCCGCCTCGATCTATCTTGAGGAATTCGCCAAGAAGAACCGCCTCACCGACCTGATCGAAGTCAACATCAACAATCTGGCAGCGGTGCCGTCGATCGTTTTCGGCCTGCTCGGGCTTGCCGTGTTCATCAACTTCCTCGGCATGCCGCGTTCGGCCGCTTTCGTCGGCGGCCTGGTGCTGACGCTGATGACGCTGCCGACGATCATCATCGCCACGCGCGCCGCCCTTGCCGCGGTGCCGCCGTCGATCCGCTCGGCAGCACTCGGCCTCGGCGCGTCCAAGATGCAGATGGTGTTCCAGCATATCCTGCCGCTCGCCGCCCCCGGCATCCTCACTGGCACCATCATCGGGCTGGCGCGTGCGCTGGGCGAGACCGCGCCGCTGCTGCTGATCGGCATGGTCGCCTTCGTCGCCGACTATCCGAAGACGCCTTTCGATCCGGCGACGGCGCTGCCGGTGCAGATCTACATGTGGGCCAACGAGGCCGAACGCGCCTTCGTCGAGCGCATGTCGGGCGCCATCATCATCCTGCTCGTCTTCCTCATGGCCATGAACATCACAGCGATCGTGCTGCGGCGCCGCTTCGAACGGCGCTGGTAAAAGAAGGCATCTGGTATGAACATCATGACCGAACAGTCCCTCGAAAACGCAGTGGGCGACAAGATGAACGCCAAGTCGAACGAAGTGATCAAGATGCGCGGCGACAAGGTCGGCGTGTTCTATGGCGACAAGCAGGCGCTGTTCGACGTTAATCTCGACGTCCGCCTCAACCAGGTGACGGCGCTGATCGGCCCTTCCGGCTGCGGCAAGTCGACCTTCCTGCGCTGCCTCAACCGCATGAACGACACCATCGACTCGGCGCGGGTGACCGGCAAGATCACGCTGGACGAAGAGGACATCTACGACAAGAACATCGATGTCGTCGAACTCAGGGCCCGCGTCGGCATGGTGTTCCAGAAGCCCAACCCGTTCCCGAAGTCGATCTACGAGAACGTCGCCTACGGCCCGCGCATCCACGGGCTGGCCAAGCGCAAGGCCGACATGGACCAGATCGTCGAATCGAGCCTGAAGAAGGCGGCGATCTGGAACGAGGTGAAGGATCGCCTGCAAGAGCCCGGCACCGGCCTTTCCGGCGGCCAGCAGCAGCGCCTGTGCATCGCGCGTGCCATCGCCGTGTCGCCGGAAGTGATCCTGATGGACGAGCCCTGCTCGGCGCTCGACCCGATCGCCACGGCTCGCGTCGAGGAGCTGATCGACGAGCTGCGCCAGAATTACACGATCGTCATCGTCACGCACTCGATGCAGCAGGCGGCGCGCGTGTCGCAGCGCACGGCCATGTTCCACCTCGGCTATCTGGTCGAGGAGGGCGCCACCGACAAGATGTTCACCAACCCCGACGACAAGCGCACGCAGGACTACATCACCGGCCGGTTCGGCTGAGCGGTCCGGCGGCAACTTTCAGGCACGAGGACAGGATCATGGGTGAACATCATACCGTCGCCTCTTTCGACGAGGATCTCGGGGCGATCAGTAAGCTGATCTCCGACATGGGCGAACTGGCCGGCTCGATGGTCGGCGGGGCAACCCGTGCATTGCTGACATCGGACAATGCGCTGGCGCAGCGCGTCGTCTCAGACGACGCCATCATGGATGCGCGCCAGCGCGAGCTGGACGACCGCGCCATCACGCTGATCGCCAAGCGCCAGCCGATGGCCAACGATCTGCGCGCTGTGGTCGGTTCGATCCGCATGGCCGGCGATCTCGAACGCATCGGCGACCTTGCCAAGAACATCGCCAAGCGCGTCGGCACCGTCGGCCTCAGCGTCACGCCGCGCGACCTCTCGCACACCATCGATGTGATGGCGCAGCTGGTGCTGGTCCAGGTGCAAGGGGTGATCGAGCAATACGCCGCCGCCGACGCTGCGGCACTCGCCAAGCTTCGGAACGACGACGAGCGCATCGACGTCAAGTACACGTCGGTGTTCCGCGAGCTGCTGACCTACATGATGGAGGATCCGCGCAACATCACGGCCTGCACGCATCTGCTGTTTTGCGCCAAGAATCTGGAGCGCATCGGCGACCATGTCACCAACATTGCCGAGAACGCCTACTACGTTCTGACCGGCTCGCAATTGCCCGCCAATCGTCCCAAACAGGACGAGACGGCGATGTCCGCACCGGCGGCATGACAGGGGTAACCGACCGATGATCGCGCCACGCATCATGGTGGTGGAGGACGAGGAGCCGCTGGGGGTGCTGCTCCGCTACAATCTGGAATCCGAAGGCTACCAGGTCGAGGTGGTGACGCGCGGCGACGAGGCCGAGATCCGCCTACAGGAGAATGTGCCCGATCTTCTGGTGCTCGACTGGATGGTGCCGGCGGTTTCCGGCATCGAGCTTTGCCGGCGCCTGAGGATGCGGCCCGAGACCGAGCGGCTGCCGATCATCATGCTGACGGCGCGTGGCGAAGAGAGCGACCGCGTGCGGGGCCTCTCCACCGGCGCCGACGACTATCTGGTCAAGCCGTTCTCGACGCCGGAATTCATGGCCAGGGTCAAGGCGCTGCTGCGCCGCGCCAAGCCGGAAGTGCTGTCCAGCATGCTCAAGGTCGGCGACATAGTGCTCGACCGCGAGTCGCACCGGGTCTACCGCAAGAAGAGCGAGATCAGGCTCGGGCCGACCGAGTTCCGGCTGCTCGAATTCATGATGCGGCATCCGGGCCGGGTGTTTTCGCGCAGCCAGTTGCTCGACAATGTCTGGGGCGAGACGATTTATATCGACGAGCGCACGGTCGACGTGCATGTCGGCCGGCTGCGCAAGGCGGTCAACAATGGCCGCATGCCCGACGTCATCCGCACCATCCGCGGCGCAGGCTACGCGATCCGGGAAGATTAGGACCCTTCCATCCCGACAGATCGGGATTCACGCGCTACTTTCTAAGCGAGACAGTACAGCCCACAGAGCATCGAACTCGGGTTTGGTGGTCTCGCGGGTTTGCGCGCCATCTGGGTCGTCGACCTCTCCCACCGGCGGCAGCTCCCCTTCGGGCAAGTGATCGCCGTCGAGGCCGCCGGGATAGGCGAGGAGCACGCGACCATCTGCGTAAATGTGCATTGCCCGACAGCCAAGATTTCCGGCGTCGCATTCGAAGTAGGACACGACGGGAAGATCAGTTTCACGGGACGAGACATCGGCGCAAGAAAGCCAACGGACTGGCGGGCCGAAGTCCGGCAGGTAATATGTCACGCCATGCCGGTTACGGTAGCTCTTCATCATAGACGCTCACGATTGGGGTCTGACGTTTCAGGCAACGCTCTTGCCGGCGACCGTTCGCTGCTGGACGCCCGGCGCAAAAATCTCCTGGTCGACGAAGCCGAGCGCGCGCATGGCGCAGCCCTCGCGGATCAGCGGCAACTCATTCGGCTCGGTGTCGAAGGAGATCGATTTCGAGTGCTGGCCGCCGGCAGTCTGGGCAATCGCCTCGCGCAGCGCCGGTTCGATCAGATCGAAGGCGGCGGCGCCGACGCCGACCATGGCGACCGGTGCCGGGTCGATCAGTGCGAACAGGCTGCCAAGGCCGAAGCCGAGCGCCTCGCCGGCCTTGCGATAGGCTTCGCGCTCCGGGCCGTCGGTCTCGCGCGCCCGCGCGGCGAGCGCGCGCATGTCGGCATCGCCGACATCGACCGGTTCGGCATCCTCGCTCATCATCCTGGCGTTGCGCCAGATGGCATAGTTGCCGGCATAGGCCTCGACGCAGCCGCGCCGTCCGCAGCGGCAGAGCGCACCGCCCGGCCGGTGGATCATGTGGCCGAACTCGCCGCCGGACGAATGAGTGCCGGTGAACAGTTCGCCCTTCAGCACCAGCCCCATGCCGATGCCGTGCGAGAGCAGGATGGCGATGAAATCGTCGCGGTAGCGGTCGGGATCGCGCCATTGCAGCGCCACCGCCATCATGTTGCAGTCGTTTTCCATGGTGGCGGGAATGCCGAATTCGCCTTCCAGAATGTCGGCAAAGGGGATGTCGGTCAGCGACGTGATCGGCGACCACAGCATGGCGCGGGCATGGGTGTCGGTGATGCCCTGGATGCCCATCGCGATGCGGGCGACGCTGCGCACATCGAGGTCCGGATCCTCGAACCGGCGCCGGACTATTGCCGTGCATTCGCCGATCAGCTCGTCGCGCGGCATGGTCAGCGTGTCGAGGCGGCGCTGTTCCTCGGCAATGACCTGTCCGGCATAATCGATGACGGCGACGGAGAGGAAGTTCAGCGACAGCACCACGGTCATCACCGCCGTGGCTTCCGGATTGAGGCCGAGGCCGACCTGCGGCCGGCCGCGCTTCAGTGAAGCCGTCTCGCTCGGCTTGCTCTCAGTGAGGATGCCTTCCTGGATCAGGTCTGACGAGATCGCCGAAATGGTCGAATGGCTGAGGCCGGTAGTCGCGGCGATCTCGGTCCGTGACGGCTGGCCGGCCCGGCGCACGGCCGAAATCACCATCGCCCGGTTGCGCCGGCGTAGATCGTCGTGGCGGATTCCAACCGACATGGCCTGCGTTCCTCCCTGCCGCCGCAGCCTTTCGTGACGTCGAAGGCCGTCGACGCGCTCATCGAATATTGGCAGAAGTGGGAAGCCCTGTCATTTATTTATTCCGAGACTCGAAAAAAAGTCGCCGACCCATCAAAATCCATCAGAATCGATGTTGACAGCGCTTTGTCGTTGCATCAGTGTTTTTTCGAGGCTCGAAAAAATAGAGCCTTGTGCCGACCTTCGGGTCAGTTTTGTCGCGCCGCGCGCGGCGCAGGGAGGATATCATGAAGAAATTTGCAGTCGCCATGCTGGCGGGTGTCGCCATGTCGCTGACACTGGCGTCGGTCGCGCAGGCGAAGGACAAGGTCATTGGCGTGTCATGGTCGAACTTCCAGGAAGAGCGCTGGAAGACCGACGAGGCGGCAATGAAGGCGGCGATCGAGGCTGCCGGCGACAAGTACATTTCCGCCGACGCGCAGTCCAATCCCGGCAAGCAGCTGACCGACGTCGAAAGCCTGATCTCGCAGGGTGCGAATGCGCTGATCGTGCTGGCGCAGGACGCCTCGGCCATCGGGCCGGCGGTGCAGAAGGCGCTTGACGAAGGCATTCCGGTCGTCGGCTACGACCGACTGATCGAGAACAAGGACGTCTTCTACCTGACCTTCGACAACAAGGAAGTCGGCCGCATGCAGGCCCGCGAAGTGTTCAAGGTCAAGCCGGAGGGCAACTATGTCTTCATCAAGGGTTCGGGCGCCGATCCGAACGCCGATTTCCTGTTCGCCGGCTCCATGGAAGTGCTGAAGGAAGCCATCGACGGCGGCAAGATCAAGAATGTCGGCGAGGCCTATACGGACGGCTGGCTGCCGGCCAATGCGCAGAAGAACATGGAACAGTTCCTGACTGCCAACGACAACAAGGTCGATGCGGTGGTGGCGGCCAATGACGGCACCGCCGGCGGTGTCGTTGCCGCTCTGACGGCGCAGGGGCTGGCCGGAACCGTTCCGGTCTCGGGCCAGGACGGCGACCACGCCGCGCTGAACCGCATCGCGCTTGGCACGCAGACCGTGTCGGTGTGGAAGGACGCGCGCGAGCTCGGCAAGAACGCCGCCGAGATCGCCTCGCAGCTGGCCGACGGAAAGCAGATGACCGATATCGCCGGCGTCAAGGACTTCACCACGCCGGGCGGCAACACCGTCAAGTCGCTGTTCCTGACGCCGGTCGCGATCACCAAGGACAACCTCAATGTCGTCATCGACGCCGGCTGGATCAAGAAGGACGAGGTCTGCGCTGGTGTCGCCGCGGGCAGCGTCGCGGCCTGCAACTAAAGCCGGCCGATACCGGTAGCGAGTTCGGCGCCGCGGCCCTAAAGCCGCGGCGTTTCTCAAAGGGGCTTTCCGCTTCAATTGAGCCGGGAAAGCCAATAGCATCGTGTTCCGGCAACCGCGCCAGACGGCAGACCGGTGGGAGGACATCATGACCGATACGGCTTCCAACACGCCGGTCGCCAATGCGACCGCGGATCGGGCGCGGGCTGCCGAGCTCAGCGCCGTTGGACGTTTCCTCAAGGCGACCGAACTCGACACGCGCATGCTCGGCATGGTCGGCGCGCTGCTGGTCATCTGGATCGGCATCCACCTCCTGTCGGGCGGACTTTTCCTGACGCCGCGCAATCTGTGGAACCTGTCGGTGCAGACCTCGTCGGTGGCGATCATGGCGACCGGCATGGTGCTGGTCATCGTCATGCGCAACATCGACCTTTCGGTCGGCTCCGTCGAAGGTGTGATCGGCATGATCATGGGCGTGGCGCAGGCCGAATTCCTCATTCGCGTCATCGGCTTCCAGCTCGGCAATCCCTGGCTCTGGATCATCGCACTCGCCGTCGGCGTGGCGCTCGGCCTTTTGATCGGCGCGTTCCAGGGCTTCATCATCGCCTATATGGAGGTGCCGGCCTTCATCGTGACACTGGGCGGCCTGCTGGTCTGGCGCGGCATGGCGTGGCTGATCACCAGCGGCCGCACGGTCGCGCCGCTCGACGCCACCTTCCAGCTGATGGGCGGCGGCCCGCGCGGTTCCATTGGCGCCACCGCCAGCTGGATCGTCGGTGTCGTGGCTTGCGCGGCAGTCGCCTTCGCGCTGCTCAACGGCCGCTCGCAGCGCAAACGGTTCAACTTCCCGCTGCGCCCGGTGTGGGCAGAGACATTCCTCGGCGTGGTCGCCTGCGCCGCCATCCTTGGCGCGGTGTGGATTGCCAATTCCTATCCATGGCCGGTCGGCATCGTGCGCCAGTACGCGCAGCAGAACGGCATCACCATTCCCGAAGGCGGCCTGTTCATCGCCCATGGCATCGCGATCCCGGTGCTGATGGCGGTCGCGGTCGGCATCGTCATGACCTTCATCACCAGGCGGACCCGGTTCGGCCGTTATGTCTTCGCCATCGGCGGCAATCCGGAAGCGGCGGAACTAGCCGGCATCAACACCCGCTGGGTAACGATGAAGGTGTTCATGATCATGGGCGTGCTGGCTGCGATCAGCGCAGCGATCTCGTCGGCGCGCCTCAACGCCTCGACCAATGCGCTGGGCACGCTGGACGAGCTTCTGGTCATTGCCGCCGCCGTCATCGGCGGCACGTCGCTGGCCGGCGGCTCCGGAACCGTGCTTGGCGCCATGCTCGGCGCGCTGCTGATGCAGTCGCTGCAGTCCGGCATGGTGCTGCTCGGCATCGACTCGCCGCTGCAGAGCATCGTCGTCGGTGCCGTGCTGGTCGTCGCCGTCTGGCTCGACACCGTCTATCGCAAGCGAGTCTGAGGAGGACGCGGCCATGGAAAAGACTACTGCCACGGGCACCCCGCTGATCGACATGCGCAACATCTCGATCGCCTTCGGCGGTATTCGCGCCGTCGATGATGCGTCGATCGATCTCTTCCCGGGCGAAGTGGTGGCGCTGCTCGGCCATAACGGCGCCGGCAAGTCGACGCTGATCAAGATCCTGTCCGGCGCCTACAAGCGCGATGCGGGCCAGATCTTCGTCAACGGCGTGGAGGCTTCGATCTTCAACCCGCGCGACGCCAAGAAATACGGCATCGAGACGATCTACCAGACGCTGGCGCTTGCCGACAACGTCGACGCCGCCGCCAACCTGTTTCTCGGCCGCGAGCTGATGACCGGCTGGGGCACGCTCGACGATGTCGCCATGGAGGCCGAGGCGCGCAAGGTGATGGGCCGCCTCAATCCGCGCTTCCAGCGCTTCAAGGAACCGGTGGTCAAGCTCTCGGGCGGCCAGCGGCAGTCGGTGGCGATCGCACGCGCCATCCTGTTCAATGCCCGCATCCTGATCATGGACGAGCCGACGGCCGCACTTGGGCCGCAGGAAACAGCCCAGGTCGGCGAACTGGTCAGGCAGTTGAAGGCCGACGGCATCGGCATTTTCCTGATCAGCCATGACATCCACGACGTGTTCGAGCTTGCCGACCGGGTCTGCGTGATGAAGAACGGCCAGGTCGTCGGCACAGCGCGCACCAGCGACGTCACGCAGGACGAGGTGCTCGGCATGATCATCCTCGGCAAATGCCCGCCCGGTGCCGTTCCCGGGCCAGGCGCACTGAAAATTGCGGCCTGAAGCACAAAGTAAGCCGGCTAATTGTCTTCTATGTGATATGCCAGCCGTCATGATGGTTTGGCCGCGCCATTGTGTTGGCGCGGGGACTTGCCCATAAAAGGGTCCGAATCGCCCATGGACAACACCATCCATTGAAGAAGTTTTTCCCGATCGTCGCCTTCATCGCCGTCGCGCTGATCAGCCTGACGATGGCGGGCTTTGCCTATTTCGCCACACAGGAGGCGGCGCGCATCAAGTTCGCGGCGACGGCGGATGACGCGCTCAATCGCATCGAGAGCCGCATCGATCTGCATCTGTCGCTGCTGCGCTCGACCCAGGCGCTGTTCGACGTCCGCAACGGCGACATTTCGCGCGGCGAGTTCAAGGCTTTCTTCAGCGCGCTCGATGTCGACAACAATTTCGCCGGACTGCGCGGCATCGGTTATCTCAGGCTGGCCAAGACCGGAGACGAGGCCGCGGTCGAGCGCGACATACTGCGCGACCAGGGTGTCGCGCATGCGGTCTATCCGGCGACGACGGAGCCATGGCGCGCGCCGATCGTGCTTTTCGAACCGATGGATCCGTCCAACGAGGCCAGCATCGGCTTCGACATGTTCACCGAACCGGTCCGGCGGGTGGCGATCGAAAAGGCGATGGCCGACGACCAGCAGCACGCAAGCGGCCTGATCCAACTCGGCCAGGGGACAGGTGCCGCCCAGACCTTTACAGGCTTCCTGGTCTTCGTGCGGCTCAATGTCGAGACCGCGCCTGATGTCATCAATGCCACGCGCTCCTCGACGGCGGGTTTCCTCTATGCTGCCTTCCGCGCCCGCGACCTGTTCCAGATCGCGCTTAGCCGCGCGCCGCTGCTGCCGGTCAATACCGAAATCTATGACGGCGAGGTGGATGCCGGAAATCTTCTGTTCCAGTCTGAGACGCCGCCGGTTTCGATATTCGGCGACCGGCTGCTGGTCACCCGCAAGCTCGTCGTGGCAGGGCGGCAATGGACCGTCCTGTTCAGGCCGACAAGCGCCTTCTCGCAGCCCTCTTCGCGCGCCATTCCGGTGATGCTCGGCCTGTTCGGTTTGCTGCTTGCCGGTGCCATTGCGCTGGTGGCCCGCTTTCAGGAGCGGGCCTATGACGCGGTTTCGCTGCTGCACGAGACGACCGAAAAGAGCCTGCTCGAAAAGGACCTGATGCTGCAGGAGATGAAGCATCGCATCAAGAACTCGATCACCAGGGTGCTGGCGATCGCCCGCCAGACGGCCTCGCACGCCACCGACGTGAAGGAGTTCTCGTCATCCTTTTCGGCCAGGCTGCAGGCGATGGCTGCTTCGCAGGACATGCTGACGCGCTCGCGCTGGCAGAAGGCCGATCTCGGCGACCTGCTGCGCATCGAGCTTGGCCAGGTGTTCGGCAAGGAGCTTCCCGTGGGGATATTGTCGGGGCCGGAAGTGCTGCTCGACGAGACGACGACGCAGGCGCTCGGCCTGACCTTCCATGAGTTGGCGACGAATGCGCTGAAATATGGCGAGGCCGGCAATTCGGTGGGCGCGCTCAAGGTCGACTGGTCGGTCGAAGGCCGTGGGCATGACAGGACGCTGGCGCTCAACTGGCGTGAAACCGGGGGCAAGAGGCTGGAAGCGCCGGTCAAGACCGGCTTCGGCACCAAGCTGATCGATCTCAACGTCACGCGCGAATTGCGCGGTACGATCAAGCGAGACTTTCACGCCGACGGGCTGAGGGTGAAAATCAGGATCCCATTGGTCTGAATCGCTGGCCGGCTCTAGAGCGGTTCATCGTTTCACGGAAACGCAGAACCGCTCTATCTGTTTGTTTTGACGCAATTCCGGACGGAAAACCGTTTCACACTTTTCCTGGAATTGCTCTAACTATTTGTTTTTATGCAATTCCGGACGGAAACCACGACGCAGAAAAACGGAGACCGGACGAACCGGTCTCCGTTGCTGTTGCTTGCATGCTGAAGCGGATCAGCAGCGGGCCGTGTAGAGACGACCGCGATTGTCGCGGTACTGGCAATAGCCATTGCGCAGGTTGCGCACGAGCAGACCGGATCCAGCGCCGACGGCTGCGCCGATGAGCGCACCCCTGCCGCCGCCGATCAGGCCGCCGGCCACTGCGCCGACACCGGCGCCGACGCCAACGTCCTGCTCGGTCGTGCTGCAGCCGCTGATTGCGACCACGGCAACCATGGCAATAATCACTTTCCGCATAGAGTCTCTCCTCACTTTGTCCTCACTTTAGCGAGCACCAGCCGTCATTTAGCATGAAACATCGGCCTTTGCCCGCCCGATTTTACTGTTGGCTAAGATAGTCTTTTTCGGGGCGCGCAGCGTTCGATGCAACCGCAAGGTTGGAAACCTGCAAGGAGGCGTCGAGCGTGCCGTCCGGGCGCACGTTCCAGACGATCTGGTCATAGTCATCCTCCAGCGCCGGATCGACAGCGAGGCACTCGGCAACGATATGCGGAGCCTGGCCCTGGACATCGGTCAGGGCAAAAGGCCTTTCGGCGGTGCATTCCGCGGCGGTCTCGAAGACGCTGACCGGCACGGACAATTCATGGCACTCGGTCATGGTATTCGAGCAACCGATGACCAGGAGCAAAGCAGCGATGTGTTCCATGGCGACAAACCTCTCGCCATAAGAACGGTCGAAATCAGCCAAAGTTCCTGCGCCGGCGGCGCGGCAGCCAACAATTGGGGCAGCAGCTCGCCGATGGCTCCGCAGCGATTTTTAGACGAGCGCGAGACTATTCCGGTTCGACGTCAGGTCAGTTGCCAAGCCGCCGCCAGCACCACGGCAGCGACCAACACGACAGCGGCGAAGTGAAGCATAGGGTGAAAGTGCCGCGAAGCCGAGGCCGGGGTCTCGGGATCCTGGAATCCACTCATCGAGACGCGGGCGGCTTGCTCAAGTCTGTTCATGTCGGCAACCGTCAAGACCAATCCTCCCCTAGAGCAGTTTGATAGAAACGCTGCCCCGCTCTAAGCATTTGTTTTTGCGCAATTCCGAACGGAAAACCGCTGCGCACTTTTCCTGAATGCTCTGTTGCGCTGCGACCGCGGCGGGACATCCGGCGGGTCGGCAGGCTCCAGCGCTATCCGGGTAAGGCAGCATCCAATTTTATGGTGAACAGCCCGTTAAGAACTGCAACTTCTCGGCGATATCCGGTCAGTCCGTTTCGAAATTGCCGTGCGGCACGACGAGGCGGTATTCGACACGGTCGCCGGTGATCTCGAGCGTCGCCGTTCCGTTCAGCGAGGTCGGCACGACGCGCTCGAGCGCAACGCTGCCGAAACGCTTCTCCCTGGGTTGCCGGTCACGGGCGCCGATGGCTTCGGCCCATGTCAGCGACAAAGCAGGTTTGTCGGCGGAAGCGGCGGTCAGTCTGGCCGTGACCTCGACAAAGCCATCCGGCCGTGACAGGGCGCCGTAGCTCACCGAATTGACGGCGAGTTCGTGCATCGCCAAGCCGATATGCAAGGCGGCATTTGGGTTGAGGTAGGGATTCTCGCCGGCGAAACGCAAGCTTCGCCTGGGGTCGGAGCCGTAGCGCGCAACCTGTCCGGAGACCAGCTCGCGCAGGGCTGCACCCCGCCAGTTGGAGGACGTCACCAGGTCCTGGGATGAGGCCAGCGACTGCAGCCGGCCGCGAAAGCGCGTCAGGAAATCGCTGAGTGTCTCGGAATAGCGGCCGGTCTGGGTGGCAATGCTCTGGATGATGGCCAAAAGGTTCTTCGAGCGATGGCTGACCTCGCGCAGCAGTGTCTTCAAGGTCTGCTCGCGGCGTTTCTGCTCGGTCGTTTCCACCATGGTGGTGACGACGCCCTGTACGGCGCCGTTTTCGCCGTGATCGGCATCGATCCACACCTGGAACCAGCGTATGCCGTCCTCGGCGGGTACACCGAGTTCGAGACGCTCCGGATTGCCGGAGGCGATGACGTTGCGCTTGGCGGCGCCGATGCGCTCTGCCTGCGCCGGCGGCAATATGCCGTTGCTGTCGGCGCTGTCGGACGTCCATGGCGCGCGCATGTTGCGCGCCCACACGGTCTTCATCTCGCGATCCTGGTAGAGAACGGAAATGCCGGCATTGTGCAGCGCGTGGAGAAGAGCCCGGCCAAGCTGCATTCCGCTTTCGGCTGGATGCAGAGCGATGACTTCATCACTCCGCAGGCTGTCGATTATTTCTGGCGCCTTGGAACGCATCGATCATTGCCACCGATCCCAGGCTGAACGGTTCACTGTGAAATGGGTTCCCTCAAACGGTCCGCCGGGCGGCACCTCGTTGGAGTGCACCGCCCGGCGGTGGCTGGAAACCGTTTGAGGGGTGCGGCTTCCAGTGTCCGCTCGCGCCTGCCCTCACGCCCGTTTGAACAGGCCGGCAAGCAGCGAAATGATCAGGAAGGCGAGAAAGATGAAGAACAGTATCTGTGCAATGCCGGCCGAGGTGCCGGCGATGCCGCCGAAACCAAGCGCGCCGGCGATGATCGCCACGACGAGAAATACGAGCGCCCAGTAGAGCATGATCCGTCTCCTTCCAATGCTGAGGCAAAACGTGGTTGGTTGGTGTTTGTTCCACCATTTGCCGAAAAAGACGATCCCTGGAAAACGGCTCAGGCGCGAAATTCAATCGTGCAGCGCGACCGCCAACTTGGCGGGCACCGCGGCGCAAAGAAACGTCATTTCATCTGGGAAACAGGCCAGCGCCCCGATGGCGCGGGCCTCGGCCCTATGCGGCTGCCTTGGCCTGCCTGTCGAAGAACAGCGCCTGGCTGATCAGCGCCTTGACCATATCCGGATTGAACGGCTTGGTGACGAGGAAGGCTGGTTCAGGCCGTTCGCCGGTCAGCAGGCGTTCTGGAAACGCGGTGATGAAGATCACAGGCACCGATGTGGACGACAGGATCTCGTTCACCGCTTCGATGCCCGAGCTGCCGTCGGCAAGCTGGATGTCGGCCAGCACCATCCTCGGTCGCGTCTTGCCGAATATCGTCACCGCCTCGGCATGGGTGCGCGCCGTTCCGACGACGCGGTGGCCAAGGCTCTCGACCATTTCCTCAATGTCCATGGCGATCAGCGGCTCGTCCTCGATGATCAGCACATCGGTCGCCACCTGGCGGGAAATCTCGTTGCTGGCCTGGGCAAGCAGGTCCGAGAACTCCTGTTCGTCGGCATCGAGGATTTCTGCCGCCTCATCCTCGCTGAAGCCTTCGACGGCGACCAGCAGGAAGGCCTGGCGCGGGCGCGGGGCGATCGCGTTCAGATTGGCCGCCGCGCGCTGCTCCCATGCCGATTGGGCATGCTCCTGCGGAACACGGATGGCGATCGAGGTGAACAGCCTGGCGAAAACCTTGTACAGCGCAATGCGGTCGTTCGATGCATCGGGAAAGACATCGACGTCGGCGATGATGGCTTCGAGCATCGCGGCGACCAGTGCATCGCCACTTTCCTGTGATCCGGAAACGGCGCGCGAGAAGCGGCGCAGGAACGGCAGGTGCGGCGCGATGGTGGCGGACAAGCTCATGATGGACGTCTCCCTCAGATGACGCAATTGCATAGATCGCAGGTCAAGCCGAATGCAAGTCCCGAAGACCCAAACGCCAGCTTCCCGAAAAAGTTCCGATCAACGTGGAACTAATATAAGAGGAGGGCGTTCTGGGCTGGGATGGGCAAACCAGACGAGGGTGCCGCTTGCCTTGTGTTTTGTGTTGTTGGGGTGCGGCTCGGGTGCTGGAATCAAGGGCGAAATGAAAGATATGACGAAAAATACCACGGCTGGCGCCGCAGGCAGGCGCCGGGCCGGTTCCGGTGACCCGCTCGGGCCAAACTCGGAAATCGGCCGCAAACTCAAGCAATATTACGATGAGCTGGTCTCCGATCATGTGCCGGATCGCTTTGCCCAGCTGCTCAGCCAGCTGGAGCGGACCGAACCCGCACCGAAGAAGGACTGAGCATGACGGCCGTTTCCCAGAGCTTCAAGACCGATCTGCTCGGCTCGATCCCGAGCCTGCGCGCCTTTGCGGTGTCGCTGACGCAGAACGCCGACAAGGCCGACGACCTGGTGCAGGAAACGCTGGTCAAGGCCTGGGACAAGCATGAAAGCTTCCAGCCGGGCACCAATCTCAAGGCCTGGCTGTTCACCATCCTGCGCAATGAATTCTACTCTCAAATGCGCAAGCGCGGCCGCGAGGTGCAGGACAGCGACGGCATCATGACGGCGAGGCTCGCGGTGCATCCGGCCCAGCACGGCCAGCTCGACCTCAAGGATTTTCGCGGCGCGCTCGAGCAACTGCCCGAGGACCAGCGCGAAGCCATCATCCTGATCGGTGCGTCGGGCTTTTCCTACGAGGAGGCAGCCGATATCTGCGGCTGTGCCGTCGGGACGATCAAAAGCCGCGTCAGCCGCGCCCGGACACGGCTGCAGGAGATCCTGAAGATTTCCGGCGAAGACGAGTACGGTCCGGATGCCATCTCGGCGCAGGTGACAGGGTCGAACGCCGCCTGAATGGCGACTGGGCTTCGAAGCCGGGTTTCAGCACATTCAGACGAGTGGTCCACGGCCGCAGGCCGCGGCCACGGCCTCGACGAGATCGTCTCCGGAATAGGGTTTGGCGACCAATCTGATGCCCGGAAAGGATGCCTTGATCTCGTCGGCGTCCGAATGGCCCGAAGCGAAGATGAAAGGCACGCCCTGCTGGCGCAGCCGCGAGGCAAAGTCGAGCGTCGAAGCGCCGCCCAGCATGAGGTCGACAATGGCCGCGTCGAATTGCGCAACCACATCCTGGGGCTCGATTTCCGTGAGGTCGCGGGCAATCACCACGTCGCCGGCGCCATAGTCGCGGCACAGTTGCTCGACATCCATGGCGATCAGGAATTCATCTTCGAGGACGAGGATTCGCAATCCGTCGAGCAATGAGGGCACAGGGCAATGTCTCCTTGAAACGGAGCGAGTCATGAGCGCTATTTGGCGGCCTGTCATTTAAAAAAGACATGACCGGTTGAAAGGCTTGGTGATTGCCGGAACCTCGATCCCTTGCAAAGCGTTGCTGTCCACCCTCTTAAGGTGAGGGTTGGAAGAAGGGTCGAAATGTCCGGGCAAAACGGTCGTTCTTTTTCCAGCCGTCAGTATTCCTGCGAAAACTGCCCGCTGCGGCCGCTGCCTGCCTTTCGCGAATTCGAGAAGCAGGAACTGCTGTTCATCAGCACGTTCAAAAAGGGAGAGCTGGCTGTCGACAAGGGCACCACGGTCCTGGTCGAGGGCAGCCACAGTGCGCATCTCTACACGGTGCTCTCGGGCTGGGCCTTCCGCTACAAACTGCTGTCGGACGGCCGCCGCCAGATCCTGAACTATTCGATGCCCGGCGATCTCATCGGCCTGCAGGGCAGCCTGATGGGCGAGATGCAGCACTCCGTCGAGGCACTGTCGCCGATGCTGCTTTGCGTCTTCGAGCGCGAACAACTGCATGAGCTCTATCGCAACCATCCCGGCCTTGCCTACGACATCACCTGGATCGCGTCGCGGGAGGAACGCATGCTGGACGAGAATTTGCTCAGCATTGGCCGTCGCACGGCGATGGAGCGCGCCGCCTATCTCATCGCCTTCATCTCCAGCCGCGCCCGCGCGGTCGGGCTGAACGGCAAGGCTCCGGTCAGCATCCCGATCACGCAGCAGCACATCGCCGATACGCTCGGCCTGTCGCTGGTCCACACCAACAAGACGATCCGCAAGCTGATGGACCGCAAGCTGATCGTCTGGCGCGATGGCGGCTGCGAGGTGGTCGACCACGAAAGATTGAAGGAGCTGGCGCACTGGGAAGGGCTGGGCGAGGATCGACGGCCGCTGATCTGAACATCGGGCCGGACTGGACTCGCAGGCGCAAACAGCCTTTCATGAAGTCGGATCCGATTTCGGAACCTTGGTGTGTGTAGGGCGTTTGAAATCAAGCAAACGCAAGGAGTTAAGCAATGGCGACTGCCACTGGAAAGAGCGCGAACGAAAGCCGGGCGAATTCGGATCTCGAAGCCGACATCAGGCAATTGAAAGCCGACATCGAAAAACTCACCAAGCAGTTGGCCAAGACCGGCGAACATGGGTATGGCACGGCGCGGCGTGCCGCTACCGAGGGCGTCGAGCAATTGCGCGCCCAGGGCGAAGCCGCCTTCGACAGCCTGCGCGGCAACGCCAAGGACATCGAAGCGCAGATCGTTGCGAACGTGCGCGAAAAGCCGGTGACCTCGCTGGCAATCGCCGCCGGCGTAGGCTTTCTTTTCGCGCTTCTGGCGCGGCGCTAGTTTCCGCACAGATGGGAATGCTGGCATCGCTGATCTCAGCCCTCGCCACAGGCGAAACGGTTGCGGCCCTGCACCGCGCGCGCACGGCCGCAATCGTCTATGCGGTTGCCGCGATAGCCGCGCTGTGCGGCCTCGGCTTCCTGATCGGCGCGGCCTATATCTGGGCGGCCGAACGCTATGGCACGTTGCCAGCCGCCATAGGCTTCGGCTTCGGCTTCCTCGCGGTCGCAGGACTTATCCTCATCGTCTATCAGCTGTCGGCCGGTGCGCGCGCACGGCGCCGGGCGCGCAGGCGTAGCGCCGATATGAAAGCGATCGGCATCACGGCCGCCCTTGCCGTATTGCCGGCGCTGCTCAAGGGTAAGGGCGGCCTGGGTGCCATTCTCGGCCCGGCGGTCGCGCTTGCCGCCTACGCCATCTACCGCGAGAACGTGAAACCCGATGCCGATGACAAGGATGGCGGCGAAGCGGACTGAAGCGATGCCAGGAAAAGTGTGTAACGGTTTTCCGTCCGGAATTGCATCAAAACAAAGAGATTTGGGGCTTACTTCGGCAGATCCTCAAGCGGCATCGAGATTTCGGCGAAGACACCTTCGGGGCGGAATTCGTGGGTCACCTCGCTGGAAATGACCTTGGCCAGGCTGCGGCGGATCAGGATCGAGCCGAAGCCGTGGCGGTCGGGGGGCTCCACCTGCGGGCCACCGCTTTCGCGCCAGGTCAGCACCAGGCGCCGCGCGCCCCGTTTGCCTTCGGCCTTCCAGGTGAGATCGACCTTTCCGGACGCCACCGACAGCGACCCGTATTGCAGCGCGTTGCTGGCAAGCTCGTGCAGGATCAGGCCCAGCCCAACCGCCTGATCGGGCGTAAGCAGGAGATCGGCGCCGGAAATGGTCATGCGCGGCCGCTCAGTGCTGTCGAACGGTTTGACCTCGATCTGCACCAGTTCCCTGATGCCGATGCCGCGCCATTCGCGGTCCGACAACAGATTGTGGGCGACGCCCAGCGCCTGCAGCCTGGCGCCGAAGGCTTCGAGGAATTCGCTGGGCTGGCGGGCATGGCGAACGGTCTGTGTCGCCAGCGCCTGCACGGTCGCCAGCGTGTTCTTGACGCGGTGGTTCAGCTCGCGCAACAGCAGCCGTTGCCGCTCGTCGCCGAGCTTGCGCTCGGTGATGTCGTAGTTGACGCCGAAGATCAGCGTCGGCTTGCCGTCGCCGTCGCGTTCGATGACGCGGCCGCGTGTGGCCACCCAGCGCGGCGGATGCATGCCCTTGACGCGATATTCGCCAAAGTAGTCATCGCTGCCGGTCAGCGCGTCGCGAAAGCGCGTCTCCGTCTGGTAGACGTCGCGCGGGTCGATGGCCGCCAGGATGTCGCGGGCTCGCAGCCGGTTGGAGCGCGGCAGGTTGAACAGCTCCGACAGCAGCACATCGCATTCGATGATATCGGTGCGGATGTCCCAGGCCCAGCTGGCGAGCGATGCGGCGTCGAGCGCGATGGCGCGGCGCTTTTCCTCGCGCTCAAGTGCGGCCGCGGCGATGGCGCCGCTGCGAGTGGCGTCCTTCAGCATGAACAGGCTGGCGGCAAGGCCGGCAAGCGCCTTCAATTGCTCGAGCTTGGCGGCAGACGGAAAGGCGTGCGGTTTGCGGTCAAGCACGCAGAGCGTGCCGATGCGGGTGCCGGCCACCACCATCGGCGCGCCGGCGTAGAAGCGAATGTGGTGCTTACCGGTGACCAGCGGATTGCCGGCGAAGCGAGGGTCGAGGGTAGCGTCGGCCACCACCATCGGCTCGTCGCCAGCGGCGATCGCATGGGCGCAGAACGATATTTCGGTCGCCGTCTCAGTCTCGTCGAAGCCAATGCAGGATTTGAACCACTGCCGCTCGGCGCCAACCAGGGTGATCAGTGCGACAGGCGCCTGCATGACGGCTGCGGCGAGGCCACTGACGCGATCGAAGTCCGGATCGGCCGCCGTATCGAGCGCATCGAGGCCATGGAGCACGGCAAGCCGGTCCGGCGCGTTTACGGCGCCAAACACATCGGCCGGCAATGCCGGTGCATTCTCAACCCTGTTGTCCACCGAGCCCCCGAATACCCGGGTTTGTGGTCGCTGGCCGCCACGCCGTTAGACGCGGCCGCCCGCGGAACCTTCGTAGCAAGGAATCGTTACCCGACCATGCTTTGCCAGACGCGCCTGCCGGCGCCGAACCATACGAAGGCCGATGATGATCAAGATCATTCCTGAAGACAAAGCTCGCCAGGGATATTGGGGGCGGCGTTTCTTGACCATCCTGATCGCAGCCTTGCTGCTGGCGTTCGTCGCCTGGGGCGGTGCCGAGATTTATGGTCGAATGATCGACCACACACCGCCAGGTCAGGGGCAGTCGCCAGACGGCTAGGGTTCGAAATTTGGCCGGTTGGCGCATCACGCGGCCCTGGCCTGGGCGCGACGCGCGGGCACAAGCACGTTCAATGCGCCAGGGTGGATCTGGATTTCCGTTTCACGGTCGAGCCTGACCAGTTCGCCGTCCATGACGGCGCGGAATTTCTTCGCCGCCGAATGGATTTTCAGCATCGCCCTGTCGGCCTGGTGGATTTCGACATGCTCGCTGTCGCGCCATCTGCCGCGCACCATGTCGAGGAAGAACCTGGCCAACTCGCCACGCTGCCGCGCCACCGCAATGTAGATGCCGAGCATGCCGCCGGTGGGATTGTCGGCGTAGGGCAGGTGGCCTTCGCCGAACAGGTTGTTGGTGATGCCGATGCCGGTGGTGCGGGTGATGATCTCGGCTTCGCCGATGGTCAGCGTCACGTTCATCGCCGGCGGGTTGTTGATGGTTGCCCAGGCGGCACGCACCGAGGCCCGCATCTTTCCCAGGCGTGAGCCGAACTCCATCTTCTGGCGCAGTTGCACCATTTTTGCATGCAGGCCGATCGAGAACTGATGCACGAATGGCCGGCCATTGGCGCTGGCAATGTCGACGGCGATCACCTCGCCATCGGCAAAGGATTTCACGGCAGCGTCGAGCGTTTGCGGGATCCCGAGCCCACGAGCGAAAAGGTTCATGGTGCCGGCGGGCAGGATGGCCAGTGCCTTCTTGCGGTTTATCAGCAGGGCCGCCGCGGCCGAGATGGTGCCGTCGCCGCCACCGGCAAGCACGACGTTGACACCGCGCCTCGCCGCGGCCTTCTCCAGCGCGGCCTCGATCTCGCCACCGGCAACGATGTCGATGTCGATGGAATGGCCCGCTGCCTCCAGCGTCTTGCGCATCTGCTCGGAAAAGGCCGGGAGATCGGTCGTGCGCAAGGTGCCGCCGTCCCGGTTCAGCACCGCCGCAAATCGCATGCCCGCTCCGATTTTCTTCACAATCCATCGGGCCGGGAAGGCCCCAGCCACAGGCTGAAACGAAATGGCCGATGAAAGGTTCCCCTTGGCTGGGGCGAAATCCCGCAAGGTTTCCGGCGACTTATCCGGATGTGCCGAGCACGCCTAATTTCGGAACAACAGCGTGGTCGCGACGTTGTGAACCAGTAGGAGGATGCCGAGGCTGACCTCTCGTCTGGCTCGGCGTGCAGAAATCAGGCACGAGGAGAGACGATCATGATCCGCACTCTTTTAGCGACGACAGCGTTGGCAACGCTGATTGCAACCGGCGCTTTCGCACAGACGGCAACAACCCCAGCGCCTGCACAGGCGCCCGCCACCGAGAATGCTCCCGCGGCTCCGGTGGTGGGCGCGGAAGGCAGCCTGATGACCAACATCATCGGTGAATCCGTCTATAACGGCACGGCCGACGATACCCAAAGCATCGGCCAGGTCAGCGATGTTGTCTTTGACGAAAACGGCAAGGCGAAATCCGCTGTCATCGGCGTCGGCGGCTTTCTTGGCATCGGGGCAAAGGATGTCGCGTTCGACTACGACAAGCTGCAGTGGGTCGAGAAGAACGGCGACCGCTGGCTGGTTGCGGAGACTTCGAAGGAAGCGCTGACGGCTCTGCCGGACTTCGACAGGAAGCCTTATGACCCAGCCCCGGCAGCCTCGACCGATACGTCGGCGACAGCGCCGACGGCTTCTACGGACGCTACCGGAACACAGAAGCCGGTCGACATGAACGCGGCGCCGGCTGAACCCGTTGTAAAGAAGGCAGATGGGAACCTGGCTACCAACATCATTGGCGAATCCGTCTATAACGGCACCGCTGATGACGCCCAGAACATCGGCGATGTGAACGACATCGTTTTGACCAAGGACGACAAGGCGCAGTCGCTTGTCATCGGCGTCGGCGGGTTCCTTGGCATGGGCGAAAAGAACGTCGCCTATGACTTCGCAAAGACGGAATGGGCCGAGCGGAACGGCGATCGCTGGCTGGTCGTGCAGACGACCAAGGAAGAGCTGGAGGCGCAGCCGGACTTCAACCGCAAGGCCTATGATCCGGCACCGGCGGCCAGCACGGCCTCGAACGAGGTCCCGAAGGCTGCCGCCCCAACAGCGACCACTCCGGCCCCGGGGGAAAAGACAGCTGAGGCTCCGGCCACACCCGCGCCCGATGTGAAGGCAACCGACCCCACGCAGACCGCGGCGATCGACAAGTCGGCGCTGACAGAGATGCCGGTCGGCGAAATCAGAGGTGATGACCTTAAAGGGACGACCGTCTACGGCGCCAACGACGTCAAGGTCGGCGAGATCGGCGATGTCGTGCTGGCGCCGGACAACAAGCCTGACGCGGTCATCGTCGACGTTGGTGGCTTCCTCGGCATCGGGGAGAAGGAGGTGGCTGTCGGCATGGACAATCTCAAATTCATGACCGACAAGGACGGCAAGAAGTATCTCTATACCACCTTCACCAAGGAGCAGCTCGAGGCACAGGCCGCCTACGACAAGGGCAGCTACGCCGAGAAGCGCGACCAGCAGCGGATGATGGTGAAGTAGGGAAGTAGGGAAGTAGGGAAGTAGGGAAGTAGGGAAGTAGGACTAGCTTAGTTCCTATTCCCTACTCCCCCTGTCAACGTACCCCACAACGCCGTCCTCCGTCAGCTCGGCCAGCGCCAGAGACTGGTCGAGATGGGCGGCGCGCCAGGCGAGCAGTTTTTCGGCAAACTCCAGCCGCGCCTCGACATAGGCCGGATCGGTGGCGACGCTGGTCAGCTCGCCAGGGTCCTTCGCCAGGTCGAACAGCAGCGGCGGCAGGCCGCCTGCGAAATGTACGTACTTGAACTTTTCCGTACGGATGACGGCAAGATTGCACTGGCGCGGGCCGATGCCGAAATGGCGTTCGGGTTCGCCGCCGGCGATCGAGCGGAAATCGAATTCCCAGTGTGCCGCGTCGCGCCAGTCCTCGGGCGTCTCGCCCCCCAAGAACGGCTTCAGCGAAAATCCGTCGAGATGCGGCGGCGATTGCTCACCGAGAAGGTCGAGCAGCGTCGGCAGTATGTCCACGGCCTCGGTGAAGCGGTCGACCTGGCTGCCTGATGCCTCGCTGCGACGCGGGTCGCGGATGATCAGCGGGATGTGAAAGCTGCCGTCGAAGAAGCCGCCTTTGCCGAGCATTAAATGATCGCCCATCATCTCGGCGTGGTCCGACGTCAGCATGATGACGGTGTCGTGCCAGGCACCGGCCGCCTTGAGCGCTTGCCAGAGGCGGCCGAGCTGCGCGTCCACTTCCGAAATCATGCCGTAGTAGAGTGCGCGGATGGCGCGAAAATTGTCGTCGCCCCAGTCGCGCACCTTGCCTTCGCTGCCGGGGCGGAAGTTTTTCCGCTTCTGCCGGTCGAGAGCGTAGGCAAGATAAGGATGGCTCGCGGCCTCGGCCTGCCAGCTCTCGGCACGGCGGAAAGCGGGGCCGTCGGCGGGATCGTACATTGTGTTGTAGGGCTCTGGCACGATGAAGGGCGGGTGCGGGCTGATGAAGGAGAGGTGTGCGAACCATGGCGCGCCGCCTTCCTGTTCGCCGAGCCAGCGGATGAACTCGCCGGCGAGGAAGGCCGTCGGCGTCTCGTCCTTCGAATAGACGGGCGGCGTGGTGGTCACATCATCGCCGGCCTCTCCGCCGACGGGGCGATGGATGTCGGGAAAGCCTGCGCCGGTTTCGACGCCGCGCGCCTTCAGCCATGACAGCCAAGGTTTTTGGTGCTCTGGCAGGAACTGCCGCACGCTGAAGCCGGGCAGCACGCCCTCGTAGCTCTTCAGCCAGGGGTCGCCAGGCGCCAGGCGGCGCGGATCGAGCGACACGTCGGTATAGCCGAACAGGGTCGGGTCATAGCCGAGGGCCCTGACCGCGAGCGCGATGTTGCCGTGGCGGGCATCGAGCGGCGTGCCGTTGCGGCAGACCCGGTTGTTCATCTGGTAGAGGCCGGTGTAAAGGCAGGCGCGAGCCGGCGAGCATGGTGCGGCCCCGCCATAGTGGCGCCGGAACAGGACGCCGTCGGCGGCAAGCGCGTCGGCGTTCGGAGTCTTCACCACGGGATGGCCGGCGGCGGACAGGCAATCGCCGCGCCATTGGTCGCAGGTGATGAGGAGAATGTTCGGGCGTCTACCGGACTTGGCCAATCTGGGTCTCCTCACTGGATGAAGGCGCGCCGCTCATGGAGCCGAAATTCCGGACCGTTGCAAGCCGGAGTAGGTTCGTTGATTGGTGAACAAAATGTGCTGCTTCGTTCACTTTTACAGCACAGTCCATTCTGTGTTTGCGTCCTTTGCCGCCGGCGTGCCTATCCTCATATTGGCGTGGACAGCGGCATGGGCCGCACAAGTACCAAGGGAAGGAGCAAGACAATGCTCGACCAGATCAAGGGCCTGCATCACGTTACTTCGATGGCCAGCGATGCGCGCCAGAACAATGCGTTCTTCACCAAGAAGCTCGGCCTGCGCCGGGTCAAGAAAACCGTCAATTTCGACGCGCCCGACGTCTACCACCTCTACTATGCCGACGAGGTCGGCACGCCGGGTTCGGTGATGACCTACTTTCCGTTCCCGAACATCGGCAAGGGCCGCCATGGTGTCGGCGAAGTCGGCACCACCGTCTATTCGGTGCCCGAGGGCACGCTTGCCTATTGGGAGCAGCGCTTCGCCGATGCGGGCGTCGCCGGGCTGTCCCGCGAAGAGACTTTCGGCGAGAAGCGGCTGGCCTTTGCCGGTCCCGATGGCGATGGCTTCGCGCTGGTCGAGGACAGGGCCGACAGCCGCGCGCCATGGGTGAAGGGCGGCGTACCCGCCGAGGAAGCGATCCGCGGTTTCCACTCGGTATCGCTTAGGCTGAAGGATGGTGGCGCCACCGAAGAGCTCTTGAAGTTCATGGGCTATGAGGAGGTCGACAAGTCCGGCAATGTCAGGCGGTTGGCGGTCAAGAACGGCAACGGCGCCGATGTCGTCGACATCGAATCGCTGCCCGGTGCCGCCTTCGCCAATCTCGGCGCCGGCTCGGTCCACCATGTCGCCTTTGCCGTCGAAAACCGCGCCAAGCAGCTCGAAGTGCGCAAGGCGCTGATGGACACCGGCTACCAGGTGACGCCAGTGATCGACCGTGATTATTTCTGGGCGATCTATTTCCGCACGCCGGGTGGCGTGCTGTTCGAGGTCGCCACCAACGAGCCGGGCTTCGACCGCGACGAGGACACTGCCCATCTCGGCGAGGCGCTGAAGCTGCCGACGCAGCACCAGCATCTCAGGCCATATCTCGAACAGCATTTGCAGAAGCTGGAAGGCTGACGGTCATGAGCAAGGACGCATACATCCACAAGCTGCTACCAGGTTCGCCTGGCGGCCCGCTGCTCTTCGTCTTCCACGGCACGGGAGCCGACGAGAACCAGCTTCTGTCGCTGGGGCGCGAACTCGTGCCCCAGGCGACGATCGTATCGCCGCGCGGTGATGTCTCGGAGCAAGGTGCCGCGCGTTTCTTCCGCCGCACCGGCGAGGGCGTCTACGACATGGACGATCTTGCGCGGGCGACCGGCAAAATGGTTGGCTTCGTCAAGGCGCAGGTCGAGGCGGCAAAGCCGTCGTTTGTGCTGGGCCTCGGTTACTCCAACGGCGCCAATATCCTGGCTTCGGTGATGTTCGCGGCGCCCGATCTGTTCAATGCATCGGTGCTGATGCATCCGCTGATCCCGTTCGAACCGGAGGTCAAGGGCAGCCTTGCCGGCCGCCACATACTGGTCACCGCCGGCAAGCGCGACCCGATCTGTCCGCCCAACCTGACGTCGCGGCTCGAGGCCTATTTGCGCGCCGATGGCGCCGATGTCACTTTGGAATGGCATGAGGGCGGGCACGAGGTGCGGCCGAATGAAATCGAAGCGGCGCGGCGGTTCTTCGCCGGCGCGCCAGTTGAAGGAGCCTAAGCAATGCCTGACCAACTGCCTGAGATCGAGCTCGAAGATCGTGGCTCCAAAGGTCGTTATCTCTTGCGCGGACCTGGCGGCGCCGAGGCGGAGATGACCTTCACCAAGATCGGCGAGCACCAGCTCATCATCGACCACACCGACGTGCCGGATGCGTTTCGCGGCCAGGGCGCGGGGCTTCGGCTTGTCACCCGCGCCGTCGAGGACGCGCGGGCGGCCGGCAAGAAGATCATCCCGCTCTGCCCTTTCGCCAACGCCCAGTTCCGCCGCCACCCGGAATGGGCCGACGTGCTGAAGCAATAGGCGTTTGCCCGCGCGGGGACAGACGGCCGAGCGGGCAGTTACAAATGCAATCACCCGTCTGGCATTTGCGCGATTTGGCCATCTTGCCTAAGTAGAGGTATCGCCTGCGGGCCGGCTCACGGTCCGCGGCCCTGCTTACCTCAACCGAATGGCTTCCCGATGACCGAAACCGATCTCGTCCCCGTGTTCGACGGCCACAACGACACGCTGCTCAGGCTCTATCAGTCGAAGGACGCGGATGTCGAAAAGCTGTTCATCGAGGGGACGCAGGGCGGCCATATCGATATGCCGCGCGCCAAGAAGGGCGGCTTTGCCGGCGGCATGTTCGCGATCTTCCCGCCGCCGGTCGAGAAAGCCAAGCGCAGCGCGGTGCCGCCGGCGCCGAGCGACAACGAGCCCTTGCCGCCCGAGCTTCCGCGCGGTGAAGCCCTCACCTCGACCATCGCCATGGCCTCGATCCTGTTCCGGCTGGAGCGGGCCGGAGCGCTGACCGTCTGCCGCAGTGCCGGCGACGTGCGTGACGCGATGGCGAAGGACTCGATCACGGCGGTATTCCACATCGAGGGCGTCGAGGCGATCGATCCCGAGCTCACCATGCTCGACGTTCTGCACGCCGCTGGCCTGCGCTCGCTGGGGATCGTCTGGAGCCGCCCCAACGCCTTCGGCAATGGCGTGCCGTTCCGCTTCCCGTCCTCGCCCGACACCGGCCCCGGCTTGACCGACGCCGGCAAGGCGCTGGTCAAGGCGTGCAACCAGCTCAGGATCATGATCGACCTCTCGCATCTCAACGAGAAGGGGTTTCGTGATGTCGCCGCCATCAGCGACGCGCCGCTGGTCGCGACCCATTCCAACGTGCATGCGATCTGTGGCCATTCGCGCAACCTCACCGACTGGCAGCTCGGCGCCATCCGCGAGACCGGCGGCATGGTCGGGCTGAACTTCGCCACCGGCTTCCTGCGCGAGGACGGAAGGATGAATGCCGACACCTCACTCGAGATCATGGTGCGCCATGTCGATTCGCTGCTGCAGGCGCTGGGCGAGGACGGCGTCGGCCTGGGTTCGGATTTCGACGGCGCTATGATCCCGGCCGTCATCGGTGATGTCGCCGGCCTGCCGAAGCTGATCGACGCGCTCGCCGCGCGTGGCTTCGGACGGGCGCTGATCGAGAAGATCGCCTACCGCAATTGGATCGGCATGCTCGAGAAGACGATCGGGTAATCCACCCAGTCGCTATTTGTAGCCCATGCGCTTCAGCCAATCCTGGCCGCCGCCGCGGTCGCTGATGATCGGCAACGGATCAGTGGAGTCCAGGCGCGCGCAGATGCGGTAGACTTCGAGCGTCTCGGCGCTCATCTCGCCACGCTTGTAGAAGAACATGGCGGCCGCGTAGCGCGTGCGGCCCGACCATTTTTCGCCGAGCGGGGTGTTGACCAGCTGCCACTGTTCGGAGGCTTCGAGCTCTGCCTCGTCGCTCATGGTCAGAAATCCGCCGGCGGATTGGCGGTGCGGCGGTCGAGCTTGATGAAGGGGCGCGGCACTACCTTGGCCCGCTTCATCAGCCTCTGGTACTGCAGCTCGCGCATGGCATAGATCTCGACCCAGAGGTCTTCAACCATCGTATCGCCAAAAGGTCGCTTGAGAGAGGCGATGGCGACATTGCGCTTGGCCATCGGCGACCACATGGCGGCGCTGACCAGCCCGACCTCCTGGCTTTTCTTGTAGTAGACGATGGCTTGCTCGGCCGGGATGTTGCCTTCGATCTCCAGCCCGATCAGCACATGACGCAGCTTGCGCTTCGTCCGCGCTTCGAGGATGGCGCGGCGGCCGTTGAAATTGCCTTTTTCCAGATCGATCATGAAACCGAGGCCGATCTCATCCGGCATGCGCAAGCGGTCGGCACGGATGGCGTGCTCGGCGGTGGTGAAATCCACGTTGGCAACGATCAGCCCGGCTTCGAGACGAGCGCGGTTCAGCGCGGTGTAGCCGATGGCGCGGATGCCGCGCGTTTCGCCGGCCGTCATCAGCCGGTCCCACAGGCTCAGCGCCTTCTCGGCCGGCACGAACATTTCGTAGCCGAGGTCGCCGGTGAAGCCGGTGCGCGAGATGGTGACCATGCCGCCGTCCTGCGGGAACTCGGCGAGGTCGAAGATCTTCAACCGCTCGACGCCGGCGAAACCGGCGTCACGCAGCACGGCGAAAGAAGTCGGGCCCTGCAAGGCGAGGCCGGCAACGGCTTCCGTTTCTTCCTCGACGCTCACATCGAAGCCTATGGCGCTGTCGAGCAGCCAGGGCAAATGCCGTTCCTGTGAGCACAACCGGAAGCGTGTCGAGGAAAGCCTGAACAGCGTGCCGTCGTCGAGGACAAAACCGTCGTCGTCGCACCAGGCGGTGTAGTGGACGCGGCCGGGCTTCAGTTTGCTGACATCGCGCAAGGTGATGCGGTCGAGGAACGCCTCGGCGTCAGGGCCCTCGATGCGGTATTTCGTCATCGGCGAGATGTCGAACAGGGCCGTCTGGCTGCGGATGGCGAAATATTCGAGCTCCTCGTCCCACAGCGAATGCGGGGCGCGATAGCCGGCCCAATTGTACCAGTCATTGGTTCTCGCCAACGCGTCGATGCGCGGCTGGAACGGTGTGCCAAGGCGCAAGGTGCGGAAATGCGATTGAGCGGCTGTGCGGGCATCGGCAGGCGCGTCGATCTCGGTCACGGCGGGCTTCTTCCTGGTTGCCTGTGCCATGGTCTATCCCCTCATCGCGATGATGCGCTTCGCCGCGTTCAACCCCGGTGCGCCGGAAACGCCGCCGCCCGGATGCGAACCGGCGCCAGCAAGAAACAGCCCTTGGACCGGCGTGTCATAACCCGACCAGCCGGATACCGGCCGCGACATCAGCATCTGGTCGGCCTGCAATTCGCCGTGGTGCCAATGGCCACCGGGCATGCGGTAGCGTGCCTCGATGTCGGCAGGCGTCAAAAGCTCGGTGTGAAGCACTGTTTTGGAAATCCCCGGCGCATAGGCCTCCAGCTGAGCCATGATCGCCTTCAGGAATTTCGGCTTGCCGGCGCCCCAGCCTTCCTTCAGCGCATAGGGCGCATACTGCACGACCGCTGAAAGCACGCAGGCACCAGCTGGAGCGAGCGAGGGGTCGGTCAGGCTGGGCAGCGTGATCTCCATCACGGGCTCGGGCGAGAACTCACCATATTTGCAGGGATTGAAGGCGCGCTCGACATGGTCGGGCGAGGGCGCGATGACCAGGCGGCCCTTGTGGCCAGCGGCGTCGATACCGGCAAATTGCGGCGGCCGGTCGAGCGCCAGGTGCAGCTTGGCCGCATCGCCCTTCATACGGATATTTTTCACCTTGCGCACGAAGCCTGTGTCGACCCCGCGCGGTCCGACGAGATCGAGGATGGTTGTTGCCGGATTGACGGCGGAGACGATCGTTTTCGCATGCAGCACCTCGCCGCTGTCGAGCGCGACGCCGACGGCGCGACCTTTTTCGACGATGATCTTGGCAACAGGTGACGCGGCGCGGATGGTCACCCCGGCCCTCTCCGCCGCGGCGCGGATGGCGGCGACGACCGCGCCCATGCCACCTTTCGGCACGATCTGCGCGCCCGCCTTGCCGCCCACCTCGCCCGCCAGGCGGTAGTAGAGGCCGAGCAGCGAGGTCGGCGAACGCGGACCGAGATGACTGCCGAGCGTCGCGTCGAAGGCGAGCAGACCTTTCAGTCGGTCGTCGGTGAGCTGCTCGTCAAGCAGGTCGGCGACATTCATTAAAAGCACGCGCAGGAAATCGCGCATGTCCTCCTTGCCGAGTTTCTTCAGCGCCAGCGCTGTCTGGCCGAGCGCTGCCGTCTCAAGCAGCGACATGGCGCCAAGGTCGGGCGGACGGCGCGACAAGAACGGCTTCAAAATGCCGGCATAGCGCAGCAGCTGGGCACGCAGTTCCTTCCAAGCGGTTTGCTCGGACGAACTGGCACCGGTCAGCACCTCGCCATAGGCGCCATAGAGGACGAGCGGACCGCCCTTCGACAGCGCAACGGTCGGCACGAAATCGCCACGCGCGACCTGCAGCCCGTGCCTTTCCAACTCAAGCGTCTTCACCACATCGGGATGCAGCCGGTTCAGCACATGGGCGACAGACGAGACGCGAAAGCCCGGTGCGAACTCCTCGGTCCGTGCCGCACCGCCGACATCGTCGGCTGCTTCCAGCACCAGCACCTTGCGGCCGCCCTTCGCCAGCGTCGCGGCGGCGACAAGGCCGTTGTGGCCGCCGCCGATGATGATCGCATCAAATGACGTCATGGGCCGGGCTCATATGCGAGGTGGACTTGGCGAGGTCGCGCAGGATCTCGGCGGCGGCGTTGCGGCCGGGCGCGCCCATGACGCCGCCGCCGGGATGGGTCGACGAGCCGCACATGTAAAGCCCACTGAGCGGCGAGCGGTATTGCGCGTAGCCGGGCACCGGTCGGTTGAACAGAAGCTGGTCGAATGTCAGCTCGCCCTGGAAGATGTTGCCTTCGGTGAGGCCCACCTCGGCCTCGATCTCGCGCGGCGTCCGCACCTCCATGTGGACGATGCGGTCGCGGAAGCCCGGCGAGTATTCGGCGATCTGCGAAATCACGCTTTCCGCAAAACCGTCGCGGTCCGCATCGGTCCAGTCGTGGCCATCCACCTTCGGCGGCGCGTACTGCACGAAGCAGCTCATGAAATGCTTGCCCGGCGGCGCCATGGTCGGGTCGAGCGTGGTCGGGATGACCATGTCGAGGAAGGGGTCGGCCGACCAGCGACCGGCCTTCCAGTCGTCATAGGCGCGCTCCATGCGCTCCATCGAATCGGTGAAATGCATGTCGCCGCGATAGACCGGCGAATCCTTCGGCAGCGCCGGGAATTCGGGCAGCGAATCGAGCGCTATGTTGACCTTGCCGGACGAGCCACGGATCTTGAAGTTCTTCACCCGGCGCAGGAAGATGTCGGGCAGTTCCTTGTCCTCGACCAGCTTGAGGAAGGTGCGCTTCACGTCGGCGTTGGAGACGACGAGTTTGCCGTAGATCTCCTCGCCGCCGGCGAGCACCACCCCCTTGGCCTTGCCGCTGATAACCAGCACGTGGTCGACCTCGGCGCCGGTGCGGATAGTGCCGCCGGAGGCCTTGAAGGACGCGGCGAGTGCCGTTGTGACGGCGCCCATGCCGCCGCGCGCATAGCCC
Organism: Mesorhizobium sp. LjNodule214; assembly: GCF_964252735.1. Classification (NCBI taxonomy): domain Bacteria; kingdom Pseudomonadati; phylum Pseudomonadota; class Alphaproteobacteria; order Hyphomicrobiales; family Phyllobacteriaceae; genus Mesorhizobium; species Mesorhizobium sp. LjNodule214. Next base: position 116,432 of record NZ_CAXUPE020000001.1, on the reverse strand, counting down.
CAGGCGCCGACCGAGCCGTCGACCTCGCCCATATAGTGGTGCAGCAGCACATAGGCCGTGCCTGGCGACATCGGCCCGAGCGCGGTGCCGATGATGCCGGACAGCGCGAAGTTCGCCTTGATGACGTCGGTCTCGAAATACTCATCGAGGAACTCCGAGATCGACATGGTCCAGAAGCGCAGCGTCAGCGCCATTTCTTCCGCCGACAGGCCGGCGAATTTCTTGCCGAGATAGAGTAGCTCGCCGATATCGCGTGGTCGAAAACTGGTCGGGTCCGGCGCGGTGCGCATCAGCAGCGGCTGAATGAAGCGGCATTGACGCGTGACGTCGCGGGCGTAGCGGCCATAGGCCTCGGCGTCGCGCTTGGAAAAACGGCCGAACTCACGCCGGTGGGCGTCGTGGTCGCGGTAATTGGCGAGGTAATCGCCATCGCGGGTGAACACCGCGCCACCCTCGTAGGAAATCACCTGCAGGCCGAAGCGCGGCAGCTCTAGGTCGCGCATGATCTCGGGCCGGAACAACGAGCAGACATAGGAGCAGTTGGAATAAAGGAAACCAGGCGTCAATTCGCGGCTGGTGGCCGCACCGCCGACCCAGTCGTTCTTCTCCACCACCAGCACGTCGAGGCCGGCGCGCTGCAGGTAGCAGGCGTTGACCAATCCGTTATGGCCGCCGCCGATGACGATCGCATCCCACGCTTTCATATACGCCGAGCCTTCATGGCGATCTCACCGTTCATTTTATGTGATCTGTTCCCGAATGCGCGGAATTTGGCACGGCTTCAGTCATTTTGTCCAGCCATATTGAATGAATGTTCAACAAATGGTGTTGCGTTTTCCTGTTTATGCGCTAGGCTTTGCCGACATTCTGGACTGTCCAGCAGGCAGTTGGAGCTGAGGTCAGATGATCGAAACGGCGGACGCCGAGCCGGAATATGACGACACCGCCATCCGCTTCCTGGAGGCGCTCTGGGGCGACGGCTATCTGTCGCCGGGCGGGCCCGACGAGGTCGACCGGGTCGTCGAAGGCCTGTCGCTCGCGGGCAAGACGATCCTCGACATCGGCTGCGGTGCCGGCGGCATCACGCTACATCTCGTCGCGCGCCATGGCGCGGCCCACGCCACCGGCTTCGATGTCGAACGGCCGGTGATCGAGACGGCGCGCCGGCGCGCGGCTGCGCAGGGTCTCGGCGACCGCGTCAGCTTCGTCCAGGCGCCGCCCGGCCCGCTGCCTTTCGCTGATGCTTCCTTCGACGTCGTCTTCTCCAAGGATGCCTTGCTGCACGTGCCCGACAAGGACGCGCTGTTTGCCGAAATCTTTCGCGTGCTGAAGCCGGGCGGCATCTTCGCCGCGTCGAACTGGATGATCTCGCATGATGGCGAGCCGTCACCCGAGATGAAGGCCTATGTCGCGGCGGAAGGCCTGTCTTTCGCCATGGCCTCGCCTGAGCGTTATGCGCTGGCGATGCGCCGGGCAGGCTTTGCCGATGTCACCATTCGCGACCGCAATCCCTGGTATCGCGAGGTCGCCCGCGGCGAGTTGGAGAGGCTGAAGGGGCCGCTCTATCCCACGGTCGCGGCCGCGGTTGGCGCGGCCTATGTCGACAAGAACATCCGGACCTGGGAAGCCATGCAGAAGGTGCTTGACAGCGGTGAGCACCGTCCCACTCATCTTCGCGGTCGAAAGCCGGCTGGGTAGCCGGCAATGCTGGAGATCAAGACGCCGATGAAGACCGCAGAAGCGAGGGATGTTCTCCCTGAACCAGCACGAAAAGGCGACGCCGAAAAGCGCGGCCGCAAGGCGTCGAAGGAGGTCCGGCAGCAGCAGCTGATCGAGGCGACGATCGATTCGCTGGCCAAGCGCGGCTATTCGGAGACGACGATGGCCGATGTCGCCGATGGCGCGGGCCTGTCGCGCGGCATCGTCAACTTCCATTTCGAGAGCAAGGACAAGCTGCTCGTCGCCACGCTGCAATACATGGCCGACGAGTATGCCGCGCACTGGCGCGCCGCGCTGACCAAGGCCGGCGAGGATCCAGCCCGCCAGTTGCGGGCGCTGGTCGCCGCCGATTTCGACCGTTCGATCTGCAACAAGCGCAAGCTGGCCGCCTGGTGCGCGTTCTGGGGCGAGGCCAAGTCGCGGCCGACCTATCAGTCGCTCTGCGGCGCGCGCGACGCGGCCTACCAGAAGATCTTCATCGACCTCTGCGCATCGCTCAAAGAGAGTGGCGGCTATGCCTATGAGCCGCAAGTCATCGCCCTGGCGCTGAGCGCCATGCTGGAAGGTCTGTGGCTGCGGCTGATGATGGGGACCGAGGATGTCACCCGCGAGAGCGCGCTGCAGGCGGCGAACGCGTTTTTGGTCGCCGCCTTTCCGAAGCACTACGGTTAGCAACAGCCGGCCAGCAAGGCCGGCTGAACCATAAAAGAGGATGGAACAGCAATGAAGACTTTCAGCCGACGCCTGACTCTCACATTGGCACTGACTGGTGCGCTGGCGGCTTCTGCGGCGGCGCTGGCGGTTGCCGCCGACAAGGACCTGATCGTGTTCGACTGGTCCGGCTATGAAGACCCCAGCTTCCACCCGAAATATGTCGAGAAGAACGGCGACTCGCCGACATTCACCTTCTTCGGCGACGAGGACGAGGCGTTCGAGAAGGTCCGCTCCGGCTTCAAGGCTGATCTCGGCCATCCCTGTTCGCAGAGCGTGGTGAAGTGGCGCGAGGCAGGGCTGCTGCAGCCGCTCGACACTTCGAAGATCACGGGCTGGAAGGATCTCAATCCCGGCATCATGGCGATGAAGGATCTTGCCACCACCGCCGACGGCAAGGCCTGGTTCATGCCCTGGGATTGGGGCAACACGCAGCTCACCTACAATTCCGACAAGGTCGACGAGAAGGACGTGCAGTCGCTGAAGGCCTTTGCCGATCCCAAGTTCCAGGGCAAGGTTTCGATCGGCGACAATGTCGACGACGCCTATGCGCTGGCGAGCCTCGCCATCGGCCTGAAGGACTGGACCAAGATGACGGACGACCAGTTCAAGCAGGCATCCGACTTCCTGCGCCAGGTGCACAAGAATGTCCGCTCCTACTGGACCGATACCACCGACATCGTCCAGCAGCTGAGCGGCGGCGAGGTCGATCTCGCCTGGGCGTGGAATGATGCGACGGTGCAGTCGGTTGCCGCCGGCGTACCGATCAAGTCCAAGAAGGATACCGCCGAGGGTATTTCGACCTGGGTCTGCGGCTATGTGCTGTTCAAGGATGCGCCGGACAATGTCGACAAGGCCTATGATTATCTGAACGCCATCAACGATCCGGAGATCGCCAAGGTGCTGGTCAAGGATTGGGGCTACGGCCAGGCCAACGCCCAGGGCATGGCTGGAGTCGACCAGGCGATCCTGAAAGAAAAGGGCTATGACGACGTGCAGAAATTCGTCGACAAGACGCTGTTCCAGTCGCCGGTTCCTTCCGATCTCAAGCTCAAGATGATCGCCGAGTTCGAGAAGATCAAGGCTGGCTATTGAGCAAAGAAATCGAAAGAACCGGCGTCGTCATCGTCGGCGCCGGCTTCACCGGCCTGTCGGCCGCACTCGAATTCAAGAAGGCCGGCATCGATTTCCTGCTGCTCGAAGCACGCGACCGCGTCGGCGGACGCGTCGAGGCTAGGTTGAACGGCCTTGGCGAACGCATCGACAGCGGCGGTCAGTTTCTGTGCGAGGACATGCCGGAATTGATGGCCCTGGTCGAGGCGCGCGGCAAGACGCTTGTCGAGACCTATGTCGAAGGCGATTTCATCGCGCGGCCGTCAATGTCACCGCAGGCAGCCGAGCGGACCTATGTCGCCGCAATGGCGATCCGCGAGCGCATGAATGCCATCGCGCCTGACGATGCCTCGATTGCCGGCCTGACCGTCGCAGCCTGGCTCGACCGCCAGAACGATACCGGCGATGCCAAGGCAGCCTTCCGCTCGATGATCGAAGGCCTGTGGTGCCTGGCGCTGGAAAAGGTGCCGCTCTGGCACCTGATCGACAATGACCGCCGCATCACCAACGAGGTGCCGGAGCTGCAATATTTCTTGCGCGAGACCATGCAGTCGCTGGCCGATGATCTGGCCGGCGACCTCGGCGACCGGTTGCGGCTGAACGAGCCTGTGACGCAGATCGAGCACAGGCCGAAAGGCGTCCGTGTCATCGCGGCCAGCGGCGCGATCGAGGCGCGCCAAGTCCTGGTCGCGCTGCCGCCGGCGACAGCTGCGAAACTCGATTTCGCACCATCTTTGCCGATCAACTTGAAGAGGGCGCTCGGCGTCTGGGAGAGCGGCGCGGTGATCAAGATCCTCGTACGCTATCCCACGCCGTTCTGGCGCGACCGCGGCTTGAGCGGCATGGTGATGTGGCGCGACCAGCCGGGACTGTTTGCCTGCGACGCCAGCAAGGATGCGGACCATGCCGCGCTCGTCGTCTTCGTCGGTGGGCCACTGGCGCTGCGCTGGCGCGCGCTCAGCGATGCAGCGCTGCGCGCCGAAGTGACGGCAAGGTTGGAGGAAGCCCTCGGTCCGGACGCGGCCGACATCCTCGATTTCAGCCATCGCGACTGGACGCATGACCGCTGGAGCGGCGGGGCCTACAGCGACCTTATTGTCGACACCACGGCGAAGGATGCCGAACGCACGATTCTCGCGGGCGCGCCGCCCGTCCATTTCGCCTCGTCGGAAGTATCGCCTTCGTTCCCAGGCTATGTCGAGGGTGCGATCGTGGCAGGGCGCATCGCCGCCAAGAAGATCGCCGCCGAACTTCAGTCCGCCATCGCCACTAAAGCTTCAGGATCATAAGCGAGGCGGATCGAGGTGCCCACCGGGATGTCGTCGGCACCGAAATCGTTGGTCTCGGTCACCGAGAGCGGCTTCTCCAGCCCGGGGATCTCGACGATCAGATGGGTGATCTCGCCGAAATAGTGGCGCTCGACCACCTTGCCGGCGACTTCGAATTTCGCCGTGGCATTGTCCCACAGAACGCGCAGCCGCTCCGGCCTTATGCCGAGCGTCGCGGCGCCGCCATTGCGGACGAAGGCCTTCGGCTTGTCGGTCTTGACGCGGCCGAAGCCCAGCGTGTCGACGACCAGCGAAGCGCCGTTCTCCTCGACGATCTCGGCCTTGACGAAATTCATGCCGCCGAGGAAGTCGGCCACCTGGCGGTTGACCGGCCGCTGGTAGATTTCCTTGGGCGAGGCGACCTGCGCGATCTTGCCGCCGAACATCACGGCGATACGGTCCGACATGGCCAAAGCCTCATACTGGTCATGGGTGACGAGCACGAAGGTGATGCCGACCGCCTGCTGCAGGCGGCGCAATTCGACCTGCATCTGCTCGCGCAGTTTCTTGTCCAGCGCCGACAGCGGCTCGTCGAGCAAGAGCACCTTGGGCCGCATCACCAGCGCGCGGGCGAGCGCGACGCGCTGGCGCTGGCCGCCGGACAGTTCGGTGGCGAGCCGCTTGCCGAGGCCGGTCAATGAGACCTGGGCCAGCGCCTCCTCGACGCGGCGTTTTTCCTCCGTTCCCTCGAGCCTCAGCCGCTTCAGCCCATAGGCGACGTTCTGCTCGACATTGAGATGCGGGAAGATCGCATAGCTCTGGAACACCATGTTTGTCGGCCGGCGGTTGGCGGGAATGCCCTCCATTGGCTGGCCGCCGACGGCGATCGAACCGGTGGTCGGATTGTCGAAGCCGGCGATCATGCGCAGCAGCGTGGTCTTGCCGCAGCCGGATGGGCCGAGCAGCGAGAAGAATTCACCTTCCCGGATGGTCAGCGTGGCATCGTCCAGCGCCTTGAAGGCGCCGTAGCTGCGCGTGACGCTGCGGATCTCGATCATGGGTCTTTCGGATAGCGGGGGCCGTTCGGACTGATGAGGCCGTACGGCCTGCGTTTGCTCAGGCATAGAGGCCTCCCTCGTTCTGGGTGCGCCTGGCCGCGCGGCGGCGCAGGATTTCGGCGACGGTCATCAGCAGGAAAGAGGCGACCAGCAGCAAGGTGCCCAGCGCCAGCACGCCGGGCAGCTTCGACGCAAAACGCAGCTGTCCCCAGATGTAGATCGGCAGTGTCGCGTCGGTGCCAGTCAGGAAGAAGGCAATGATGAACTCGTCGAGCGAGATGGTGAAGCAGACCAGCAGGCTGGAAATGATCGCCGGCGCCACCATCGGCAGCGTCACCCGCCGGAAGGTGCCGAAGGCGCTCTCGCCGAGGTCGGCCGAGGCTTCCTCCAGGCTGCGGTCAAAACCCTCGAAGCCGGAGGTCAGCACCGTCATCGAATAGGGAATGCAGACCAGCACATGGCCGAGCACGACGGTGAACAGCGACAGGCTGAGGCCGAGCTGCAGCATCACCAGCAGCATCGAGATGGCGACGATGACTTCCGGCAGCACCAGCGGCGCCATGATCAGGCCGTTGATGGCGCGGCGGCCGGGGTAGCGGTAGCGGGTGATCGAGCGGGCGGCGAGGATGCCGAAGACGGTGGCGAGGATGGAGGCCGAGACGCCGACGACCAGGCTGTTCCAGGCGGCGTCGAGCAGTGCTGGCGTGCGCGGCAGGTCCTCGTACCATTTCAAGGTGAAGCCGGAGAGCGGGAATTTCGGCGTTGCCGCCGTGTTGATCGAGAAGATCGGCAGGAAGATGACCGGCAGATAGAGGAACACCACGTAGAGGAAGGCATAGGCCGACAGCCAGCCGCCGCCTGGCAGGAAACGCCGCAACGCCGTCATCGCGCCAGCCTCTGAGCGGCTCGGATGGCCAATACCATAGCGCCGGCAATCAGCGTCACGATCACCATGGTGGTGACGGAAAGTGCGGCACCCAGTGGCCAGTTGGACGCCTTGCCGAACTGCGCCTGGATGGCGTTGGCGATCATGACGCCGTCCTTGCCGCCGACCAGCTTCGGCGTGACATAGTCGCCGACGGTCGGGATCATGACGATCAGCGCCGCCGAAATGATGCCGGGCACCGACAGTGGCAGCGTCACGCGCAGGAAGGAGCGCAGCGGACCGTCGCCGAGGTCCTTGGCCGCCTCGACCAGCGTGCGGTCGACTTTTTCCAATGACACAAAGATCGGCAGGATGGCGAAGGCCGCCCAGGCATGGGTCAGCGTGATGATGACGGCGGTCGAATTGTAGAGAAGTGCTGTCGACGGCTCGTCGATGATGCCGAGGCCCATCAGGCCGGAATTGAGCACGCCGTTGTAGCCGAGGATGACCTTCCACGACATCACGCGCAGCAGATAGCTGGTCCAGAACGGGATGGTGATCAGGAACAGCCAAAGGCTCTTGTGGCGGCCGCCATGGAACGAGATGAAATAGGCGATCGGGTAGGCGAGGATGACGGTGAAGAAGCTCACCATCAGCGAGATGTAGAGCGAGCGCCAGAGCAGGTCGCGATAGATCGGCTCGGTCAGCGCGATGCGGTAGTTCTCCAGCGTGAAGGTGCGGTCGATGGTGAGGTAATTCTGCGTCCAGAAGGAGTGGGCGATGACCACCAGGATCGGCAGGACCAGAAGGATGAGGGCATAGAGGAAGGTGGGGCTGATCAGCGCAAAGCCCTGGACGGGCTCGGACTGCAGAAGGGCGTTTCGCCTGGCCCGCGTCATGCGCCGTGCAGGCGACCCTTCGGCAGCTGTCGTCATTGCAGCGCCCCCGGCGTGATCTCCGTTGCGGGCTCGGACTGTCCTGCCATGCAGTCTTCCATCCTCCAAGGCCGGCGGCATGTCCCCATTCTGCCGAGCGCGCCGCACGGTGAACCCGTTCTCTCGATCGCGCTTCGAGCTTGCCGGCTTTCTTTCATCATGCGCGCATCCGGCGATTGAAATCAAGCGCTATTTCTGTAATATTGATTGAACGGACATTCAAAATGAAGTGAAGAAAGCCGCTTTTACCGAGGCTTGGAGTTGCTTGGTGTCCGCTGAAAATTGTCACGAGAGCATGTGAGGCGAAGATGGCGGCTGCAAGAGACCTGAAGGCGATGGAGACGGTCGATGCCGACGTCGACGCCGTCGAACTGGCCAAGCGCCATCTCGTCCAGCCCTGGCCGTTCGCCGGCTCGGTCGGCGCCGAGGCGCGCGCTTTGATCGGCGAGGGCGAGGGCATCTACATCACCGATGCTTCCGGCAAACGGCTGATCGACGGGCCGGCCGGCATGTGGTGCATCAATGTCGGCCACCGCCGCGAAGAGCTGGCCAAGGTGATGTACGACCAGGCGATGGCGCTGTCCTACAACACGCCGTGGTACACGATGAACGCGCCGTCGGCGGAGCTCGCCATGCGCATTGCCGGCCATGCGCCCGGCGATCTCAGCCATGTCTTCTTCACCACCGGCGGGTCCTCGGCGGTGGAGACGGCGCTCCGCTTCATGCAGTTCTACAACAATGTACGGGGGCGGCCGGAAAAGAAGCAGATCCTCAGTCGCGGCGGCGCCTATCACGGCTCGACCTATCTGTCGGCCTCGCTCAACGGGCGTCCGCGCGACCGCGACTGGATGGACGGCGCCGACGAACTGGTCGTGAAGCTCTCTTCGCCGGACCCGTTCCGCCGGCCGCAAGGCATGAGCATAGAGGCGTTCGCCGATTTCCTGGTCGATCAGTTCCGCGACACGGTTGCCCGCGTCGGCGCTGACAGGATCGGTGCCTTCGTCGGCGAGCCGGTGCAGGCCTCGGGCGGTGTCATCGTGCCGCCGGATGGCTACCTGAAGCGCATCCGCGAGATCTGCCGCGAGAATGGCATCCTCTTTGTCTCCGACGAAGTGGTGACCGGCTTCGGCCGGCTCGGCCACGTCTTTGCCTCCGGCGAAATGTTCGGCATCGATCCGGACATGATCACCTTCGCCAAGGGCGTGACCTCAGGCTATTTCCCGCTTGGCGGCGTCATCATCTCGGAGCGGATTTTGCAGGAGTTGCGCCGTTCGAACCACCCCGACGCGCTGTTCGGCCACGGCCTGACCTATACCAGCCATCCGATCGGCTGCGCGGTGGCGCTGAAGAACCTCGATATCCTCGAGGAGAGCGTGCTCGCCCATACGAGAGAGGTCGCACCCTATTTCCAGGCGCAACTGAAGACACTCGAGGAACTGCCTCTGGTCGGCGAGGTGCGCGGCATGGGGCTGATGGGCTGCGTCGAATGCGTCGCCGACCGCGAAAGCAAGGATCCGCTGAAGCTCGACAAGGACGTCGGCAAGCGCATCGACGCGCACTGCCATGAACTCGGCCTGCTGGTCCGGCCGCTGATCAACATGTGCGTGATGTCGCCACCGCTGATCATTTCGCGCGAGCAGATCGACGACATGGTGGCGATCCTGCGCGAAGGCATCTCGCGCACGATGGATGATTTGCGCAAGGAAGGGGTGTGGCGGGGGTGAGGTTCTCCCTTCTCCCCGTTCACGGGGAGAAGGTGCCGGCAGGCGGATGAGGGGCGGCGCCGACATCGGCGATTGGCCGTGGCTCACGCGAGTTGGATGTCTCATCAGTCTGAAGCGATAACCTCACAAGCTCGGTGCTGCCCCTCACCTGCCTGCCGGCATCCTCTCCCCGTATAGTGACGGGAGAGGGGCGCTGTGATCGGCGATTTCGCCAATCGCCGGCCGCCTACGACCTTGACCTTAGCGCGTCGTTCAGCGCCCACATGTCCTTTTCCTCCGGCGCGGTCTCCAGGTCGAGCACCGGGATCTGCCTCCGCAAATGGTCGTGGTGGGTGCGCACGCCGTATTCGAGGTCGGAGAGGTAAAAGCCCTCGAAGGCTTCCGACAGCATCGATTCGTTCGACCATACCGACAGCTGCACGTCCTCGCTCATCGTGTCGCGGTCGATGCGGTAGGCGAGATAGCGTGCCGCCGCCTGCTCCCTGGTCTCGTCGGGGTAGCGGTAGATCGCCCCGCGCAGCAGCGTCTGCCCGGTCGACAACGGGAACTCCTGATAGAACTGCACCGATTCCGGCATGATCGACAGCGCGTTGTTGGGGAAGATGCCGTAGTAGATCCAGGCTCTGCGCAGATGCTCCGGCAGGTGTGACACGTCAGGGGCGAGCTTGATGTATTCGCGCACGCTCCAACGCCGCCCGGCATGCGGATTGTAGGTGGCAAAGGAGCGCGACACGCCGTTGATGAAGGGTTCGTCGAAATAGGTCGCGCCGTAGAGATCCTGCAGCGCCGGATGCGCCATGGCGACATGGTAGCCTTCATTGTCGACGTCACGTACCGACTTCCAGTTGACGGGCGACTTCTGCGTCCAGATGCCCCAGGACGGCACCATGTCGGCAACATTGTAGTGAGCCATCTCGGCCTCGATCGGCTTCAGAAGTTCGGCCACCGACGGCTGCGGGCCGCCCTTGCGGAAGCGGATGAAGATGAAGCCCATCCAGATCTCCAGGTCGAGCGGCATCAGGCCGAACTCGGTCTTGTCGAGATCGGGGAAGGAGCGCGGACGGGCAGCACCGCGCAGCGTGCCGTCGAGATTGTAGACCCAGCCATGGAAGGGGCAGACCAGTGCGTTCTTGCAGGTGCCTTGGCTGTCGGCGACGACGCGGCTGCCGCGGTGGCGGCACATGTTGTTGAAGGCACGCACGACGCCGTCCTTGCCCCGCACGATCAGCGCGCGTTCGCCGACCACGTCCATGGTCAGATAGTCGCCGGCATTCGGCACGTCGGAGACGTGGCCGGCGATCTGCCAGTGGTTGCGGAAGACGTATTCCTTCTCGAGTTCGAGAAGGGCGTCGGAGTGGTAACTCCAACCCGGCAGGCCCCGCCGGTCCCAATTGTTGGGGATCGCCACGTCACGGAGGTGCGGGTTCATCAAAGGCTCTTCATTTGTTGAATACTCATTCAATAAAATCATATTTTTCTTTGAAATGCAATGGTTTGTGGAAATACGAAAATTTCAAGATAACTGAATTGAGCAGACCTGGATCTGGCCCGACGAGAGAAAATCCCGGAAATTCCGGGCCTTAGCGCCGGTTGTGGAAGATGCGCCGGGCGCGGGGATTCGCGGGCGCCGCGCCTGGAAAAATGAACCCATTTCCGAGGAAAAAGCCCCGGCGCCGGCAGACTGCCGCCCGGAGTGTGATCTTGCTCATAGTCTGGCCGGGCAGGTCCGGGCATAGCTCAACGCTATAACCGTCTAGGCAACATCCTGATCATGCACATGAAACAGCTTCGCAAACGAAACAGACCATCGGCGCTTGACCGAATATGCCCGATTGTGCCCGGTTTTCTTGTTTCATCCCTGTTACACGGGCACCCTTCGCGCGTCGTTCGTCCGTTACCAGGCGCGATTATGTTCGTTTTATAGCAAAGACAAAAATAAACGAAGGGAACGGCGATGTCTACGAAGGTTCACGCCAACAGCGACCGCGGCAGGCAAGTGCCGGAGCGCAATGACAGGCGTCCAAAGCTGGCACTGCGCCAGCGCGCCAGCGATCACCCGATAGTGATGTTCATGATGATGGGCGCCTGCGCCTTCGCCATCATGGCATTCACGCCAGCGGCCGGTCCGGCCTTCGCCTCGTTCAATCCGCCAGCCAATGTCATCGACGGCGCCTCGACCACGGTCAAGACGGCGCGGCTGCCGAAGCCGGAGATCGATTTCGCCTGCAAGGGCCAGGCCTGGGGCGCCGAGAGCGCGGATTGCCTGCGCGTCATTGCCGCCCAGTCCGGCGTGCATAGAGACCGCGCCGTCCGCATGATCGCCAATGCCGCGCCAATGAGCAACACGCCGAATGTTTTTTGAGTTCTGCTAGGCATGATCCGACAGTAGGTATCTAGTCTTCGGATCATGCTTGGACCTCCCAGAGCGCGCCTCCAGCGCTCAGTCAGGCTCCCGCCGCACGTCGGTCGGGAGTCTCTTTTTTTTGGGGGGTCTATTGATATTCAGGTGAGGCCGGCCTGCGAATGGCAGGTTTCAGCTCTCGGAAACCACCACTCTCGGCTCGGCCTGACCTGATCTCAATAGGCCCAGGGAGTATTTTCGGAAAGGGATCACCCGGCGGCCACGGCGACCTGCTCGGCAATGGCCGAGAGCACGCCGCGGACGTCCAGCGTGCTGAAAGGCTTCTCGAGGATTTGCGGGCGCTGTGGCGCCGGCAACGCCTCGATCTCCGCCTTGGCGCCAATCAGGTCGCCGGTGACGAGCACGAAGCGCTGCGCCAGATCAGGCCGTTCGGCAAGCAACTCGCGATAGATCGACATGCCGCTGGTGCCGGGCATGCGCAGGTCGGAAAAGACGATGTCGGGAGGCATATGCCCGGCGAGGGTCGCGGCAGCCGATGTCCACGCCGCCACGACCCGCGACTTCAGGCCCATCAATTCCAGAATGTCGGACAGCGAGCCGGCGACATCGGGTTCGTCGTCGATGATCAGCGCATGGCGCAGGCCGCTCGAGCGCGCCGGGCCTTCGCCGGCAGTGGCAGCACCGGCGGCGATCGCCGGCAGTTGGACGACGAAGCGGGCACCCCTCGGCAGGACTTCCTCGAACCAGATGTTGCCGTTGTGCCGTTCGATGATCGATTTCGAGATCGACAGGCCGATGCCGGTGCCGACGCCGACCGGCTTGGTGGTGAAATAGGATTCGAAGATGCGCGGACGGATCGCTTCCGGCACGCCCGGTCCGTTGTCCTCGACCGAAAAGCCGGGATTGCCGCGGTCGCTGCGAAATGTGTGCACCTTGATCAGCCGGTCGCCCGCGACGCCGGCCAAAGCATGCTGGCTATTGATGAGGAAATTGGCCGCCACCTGTGTCACGTGGTCGGCATCGGCCATGGCCAGCAGCGGACCGGCGGCGAAATCGGTGTCGATGATGATGCCGCTTGAGCGCGCGCCATAAGCGGTCACTTCGAGCGCTGCGCGGATCACCTGGTTGAGATCGGTCTCGGCCTGTGCTGCCGGATGCAGACGCACCATCGACAGGAAGCTCTTGACGATGCGGCCGCAACGCTCGGCGGCGGCGCGGACCTTTTCGGCGCGCACCTTGGTCTGCGGATCGGTGGCGAATTCATGCAGCAGCGTCGACTGGGCGACGACCACCGCAAGCGGGTTGTTCAATTCATGCGAGACGCCGGCGAGCAGCGAACCCATCGCCGCCATCTTCTCGTTCTGGTGCAGTTTCTCGCGCTGGCGGCCGATCTCCTCTTCGGCGCGCAGCTTGTCGCGCAGGTCGCGGATCGAGCCGAAGATGAGACGGCGGTCGGCGACCCGCATCTCGGTCGCCGTCAATTCGATCGGAAAGACCTCGCCGGCCGCATTCTGGGTGACCGTTTCGAGCCGCTGGCCGACCATCGGCGAACCGCGGCCCGACATGTAGTCGGCGCCCGAGGCATAGCCCTTGCGATAATATGCCGGAACCACCGTATCGAGCAGGTCCTTGCCGAGTATGTCGGAGCGCCGGAAGCCGAACATCTTTTCGGCGGCCGGATTGAATTCGATGATCGAGCCGGTCTCGTCGATGACGATGATGGCGTCGAGCGAGGCCTGCAGCATGGTACGGCGGATGACTTCGCTGGCATGGGCGTCCGAGGGTGAGCGCTCGATGGCGTCGCCGATGGCGAGCGCGATGATGTGCAGTGTCGCCTCTTCCTCGTCGGTCCAGTCGCGCTCGTCGACGCAGTCGTTGACCGCGAGCGTGCCCCACAGATGGCCGTGCGCGAAGACGGAAACCGATAGGAACGACTTGATGTTCTGCTTTTCGAAGTCGGTTCTGAGAAAGCCTTCCAGATTGCGCGTATGGCCGGCAAAGACCTTGCCCTGACGCTCGTCCTCGGCCAGTCGCTCCAGCAGCGGATCCGAATTGACGATCGTCTGCATGATGACCGTCGGCGATGCCAGTTCGCCGCCGAAGTCGGGGTCGATCCAGTAGGCCGAGACCGACTGGGCAAAGCCCTGGCCAGGCAGTTCGCGCAACCTAAACAGGATGCCGCGCTGGCAATCCATGGCGTGGCAGAGCGTCTCCAGGATGGTCTCCATCTCGCGCTGCCAGTCGCCGGCCTCGCGCAGCCGGCGAACGACGCGCACAGCCGCCATCGCGGCGCCCTGGCGGTCGCCCTTCATGTCCGTGTTTGCTGCGTCGGCAGTCATGATCAGCAATTATCCAAAAGCCACATCCGGTAAACTACGGAATTCAGCGCATGACCCCGAAAATCGATGCCGATTTCCGGAAGCGTCATTACGCAAAATCAGAATGCTACAGCTTCCCTTGCGTGTCCGAAAGGACGCGTGGCGCTGTCTTACGGTTTTGAATCCCTGAAATTTGAACGCTATCGCCGAAATAGCGAGAATTTCAAATCCACGACGCCGGGCTGGTAGCTCAGTTGCCGTCGCCGTTTGGCAGCGAGAAGATATAGCCTTCGCCACGCACCGTGCGCAGGAATTTCGGATTGGCGGGATCGGCCTCGATCTTCTTGCGCAGCCGCATGATGCGGATGTCGACCGCGCGCGAGGATTCCGGATCTTCGACAAAACCGATCGCTTCAGAGATTGCGGCGCGCGTCAAAAGACGGTTGGCGCGAGTCAAAAAGACCTCCAGCACGTCGAACTCGCTCTTGGCCATGTCGATGACCGCGCCGTTGGCGCCGGTAACGAGCCTGCCGTCGAGATCGGCCTGGAAGGAGCCGAAGCTCAGGCGGCGCCCAGCACCCGTCTCGGCCTTGGCGGCCTGCGGCACGGTCGGCTGCGGAACGCGGCGCAGCACGCTGCGCACCCTGGCCAGAACCTCGCGCAACTCATACGGCTTGACGATGTAGTCGTCGGCGCCGAGCTCCAGTCCGACGATGCGGTCGAGCGCGGTGCCGGCGGCGGTGGCGTAGATGATGCCGATCGGGGTTTTGGAGCGCAGCCAGCGGCCGAACGACAGGCCGTCCTCGCCGGGCATGGCAATGTCGAGAATGGCCAGGTGGAAGGATTGCGTTTCCAGCAAGGTCCGCGCCTCGGCGGCACTTTCCGCCATCGCCACCTCATAGCCGCTGGCCCCAAGATACTCGGCGACCGCCTCCCTCAGGTCAGGCTCGTCCTCGACGACTACAATCCGTGCCCGCACTATGCTCTCGCTCCCGCTTTCAGCGGAAAGTAGATTGGGTATAAACATCATGTCCAGCACTCATCTTGAGATGTCTGTCGCGGGGTGGAAAAACATGGCACGATCGGTCATCGCGCTCGTATCTGTTGCCGATGTGGTGGCGAGCGCCCTCGCCGACCATCTCGAGCGGCGTGGCCACGACGTGCGCGAAGCGCGCCAGCCCTGGGAAGCGGAATCACTGCTTTCGGCCAAGGGCATCGACGTCGTGGTTGTCGGCGACAGCCTGAGCCAGGCCGAGGGACGCGATCTGCTCAGGCGCCACGGCGGTGAGGGCGGACCTGATTTCATCCTGATCTGCCGGCCGGCCGACCTTGTCGACAAGGTGCTGGCGCTCGAGCTCGGCGCCGCCGACGTCGTCGAAAGTCCGCTCAACGTCCGCGAGCTTGCCGCGCGCATCGGCGGCCTGTTGGCGCGGCGCGGCAGAGGTGCGGGGGAACTGGTCGTGCTGGAGAATGCGACCGTCGATCTGAGGTCGGCCATGGTCATGCACCGCTCGGGCACTGAGGACCAGCTCTCGCCGGGCCAGGTGGCGCTGCTCAGGCTGTTTCTGGCCAGCCCGCGCAAGGTGCTGACGCGCGACGACATCATTGCCGCGGCACCTGCCGAAAACGCCGACGCCTTCGATCGCTCGATCGATTCGCGCATCGTGCGGCTGCGCCGCAAGCTCGACACAGAAACCATCACCACGATAAGGGGAGCCGGCTACCGGTTCGACCCGCCGACGCAGCGCGCCGACTGAGAACAGGGCGGTCATCCTGTTTCTTTGCTTCAGCATCGGACCGGCTTTCATCTTCTTGGTCCGATGCAATCGCTCAGCGCACCACGAGTACGGAGGGCCCTGACGGCATATCGCTGGCGAGGCTGACCTCATAGGTCTGGGCACGATCCCGCAACAGCACCGCGGCAAGGCCGGCAAAGCCCAGCAGGGCTTGGGCATAAAGCAATGCGGAAAGCACCGCGGCAGCAGATTTCGTGTTCATTTTTCCATCCCTTCAGATCAGCCCAAACTATGTTGGCGCTTCAGGAAACCCCCGAAGTGCCCGCGCCGCCCACGGAGCCCCCCGTCGCGGCGCGGGCCTTCGGTCCTCTCGGCAGCAAGTAGCCGGAGGCGCCGCGCATCCACTTCAGCCCAAGGCCGACCCGCCAGAGGGCCTTGAGCCGGTTAATGCGCAGGCTGGAGACGATCCAGACCGTGGCTATGAACAGTGCGGCATGCAGTGTCGAAACCTCACCCGTGCTCATCGCTGCAAGCGTCGTCATCGGGCTTCCGGCAACTGTACCGACGCCGCCGACGATGATCGCCGCGATGCTTGCCCTGAGGATCCAGGACGGGATGTTCGTTTTCCTGCTCATTTTCGTTTGGTGCCGACTGCTTTTCGTTACGTCAACTGTGCGGCCGGGCTGTATCCAGATCATGCCGCGCGGGCCGCGCTTTGTTGCAGATTGGTTTCGAGCCGACTTAAGTCCTTTTCATATAAAGGAAAATCGCGCTTTCGATTCGCAAAAGCGTGGGAATTCGGTTGTATCGGGTTGCAAGACCGCGAGACCGTGACGGCCTGAACCGGTCGGCTGGGTAACCATTCTTGTTAATCTTAGGAAACAGATTCGAAACAAAAACGAGCATCATGCGAACTAAGCCTGAAACATGACGCTGCGATAAGTCCGCCATCGAATTGGAGCCGGCCGGACCGGCAGAGAGAGGGGACATCATGCACACCACCATTTCCGCCAAGCTTATCAACATCATTGCCGCTGCGCTCACCGGTGCGGCCCTGCTCTTCGGCAGCGGCGCCGCCCACGCCAACCAGATCCTGGCCCGCGTCTCGCTTTCGCAGCAGACCATGGAAGTGCTGGTCGACGGCCGGCCGACCTTCGCCTGGAAGGTGTCGACCGGCGGCAGGGGGTATGTCACGCCGACCGGCTCGTTCAAGCCGACCCGCATGCATGAGATGTGGTACTCGAAGAAATACGATAATGCCCCGATGCCGCATTCGGTGTTCTTCAGCGGCGGCTACGCCGTGCATGCGACCTATGCCATCAAGAATCTCGGCCGGCCGGCCTCGCATGGCTGCGTACGGCTGCATCCTGACAATGCCGCCGATTTCTACCAGCTGGTCGAGGCTTTCGGCCCCGCCAACACCAGCATTGTCATCGTCAAGTAGCAGGCTGTGGTTGGAGCCGTCTGTGAAGCTTCGGCAAGCTGCTGCGCTTCACTGTTTCAGGCTCCCGCCGGAAGGCGCTGGAAGCAGCGTCCGCGGTACAACAACTCAGTCAAAAAAGAGGCCGGAATTTCCGGCCTCTTTTTTTGTCTTTTGTCTTTGTCAGTCCACCGGCACCGGCATCAGCTTCGGATCCGGCTTCTCGGCGTGATGCGGCAGGTCCTTGCTGGCGATGAAGGTGTAGAACATCGGCACCACGAACAGCGTGAACATGGTTCCGACCAGGATGCCGGTGAAGATCACCAGCCCCATCGAGTAGCGCGCCGCGGCACCGGCACCACTGGAGATGATCAGCGGCACCACGCCCAGCGCCATCGCTGCCGTCGTCATCAGAATCGGCCGCAGCCGGACCTTGGCCGAGGCGACGATCGCCTCGCGCCGCGACATCTGGTGCTTCTCGCGCTGCTGGTTGGCGAACTCGACCAGCAGGATGCCGTGCTTGGTGATCAGGCCGATCAGCGTGATCAGGCCGACCTGCGTGTAAATGTTGAGCGTTCCGAGGCCCAGATTGAGCGGCACGATGGCGCCGAAGATCGACAGCGGCACCGCCATCATGATGATCAGCGGATCACGGAAGCTTTCGAACTGCGCCGCCAGCACCAGATAGATGACCAGCACGGCGGCCGCAAAGGCGATCAGGATCGTGTTGCCCTGTTCCTTCTCCTGCCTGGACTGACCGGAATAGTCGACGAAGAAGGTTTCGGGCAGGCTCTCCTTGGCGATGTCCTCCAGGGCCTTCAGTCCGTCACCGGTGGTGACGCCAGGCAGCGGCAGCGCGGAAATCGTCGCCGAGTTCAGCTGGTTGAACTGCTCGATGGCCGCCGGCGACGCGTTGGTCGAGATCGTTACCACGGAAGAAAGCGGCACCATCTCGCCCGAGGCGCTGCGCACGAAATACTCGGCCAGCTTCTCGGGATTGTCACGGAACTCCTGCGGCACCTGCGGGATGATGTCGTAGCTGTTGGAGTCGCGGTCGAACTGCGCCACTTCGGCGCCGCCGACGAGCAAGGTCAAGGTGCGGCCGATGTCGGCGATCGGCAGGTTGAGGGCCGCGGCGCGATCGCGGTCGATGGTCACCGTCACCTGTGGCGCGTCGTAGGACATTGAGTTCTGTACGACGATGAAACGACCGGAAGCCTGCGCCTTGTTCTTGATCTGCTCGGCCGCCTCGTAAACCTCCGAGGCGGCGCCGGTCGATCGCACCACCATGGAGATGGGCAGGCCGCCGCCGGAGCCCGGCAGCGTCGGCGGCGCGAAGACGAAGGCTTCGACACCGGCGACCTTGCCGAGACGCCCCTGTATGTCGGCCTGGAGCTCCTTCGAACCGCGGGCGCGCTCGGCCCAGTCCTTGAACGCGAAGCCGACGAAGGCGCCGTTGGTCTGGCCGCCGAAGGCGACCGCCGAGAACTGCGCCCGCGTTTCCGGGATATCCTTGACCAGGCCCAGGATCTGATTGACGTAGGTCTCGGTGTAGTCCGACGTCGCGTAGCGCGGCCCGGTCACGATCGACAGCAGGAAGCCCTGGTCTTCTTCCGGCGCCAGTTCGCTCGAGGTTTTTGTGAACGCGAAGCCCGTGACGCCGACCAGCGCAAGGACGATGATCAGTGTCACCGGGCGATAATTCAGCGAGCCTTTGACCGCTTTCTCATAGACGCGCTCGACCCATCCGAAGGTGCCGTCGACAACGCGCTGGAAACGGCCGGGCGCGCCGGCCTTCAGCAGGCGCGCCGACATCATCGGCGTGATGGTGACGGCGATGATGCCCGACAGCACCACCGAACCGGCAAGGGTGACCGCGAATTCGCGAAACAGTGCACCGGTCAGGCCGCCGGTGAAAGCCAGCGGCGCGAACACCGCGGCCAGCGTGATCGTCATGGCGACGATGGCGGAAAAGATCTCCCGCATGCCGTTGAAGGCCGCCTGCATCGGCGACATGTGGTCCTCTTCCATGTGGCGGTGGATGTTTTCCACCACCACGATGGCGTCGTCGACGACCAGGCCGATCGCCAGCACCATGGCCAGCAGCGACAGGAGGTTGATCGAATAGCCGACCGAAAAAAGCAGGAAGCAGACGCCGATCAGCGACAGCGGGATGGTGACGATCGGCATCATCACCGAACGGAACGAACCGAGGAAGAGCAGGATGACGACGATGACGATGGCGACCGCCTCGGCGATGGTCTTGAACACCTCCTCGATCGAGGCGCTGATCTGTTCGGTGGAATCGTAGACGATCTCGATCGTCATGCCCTTCGGCAGGGTGTCCTGGATCGTCGGCACGATCTTGTGGATCGCCGCCGCCGTCGTCAGCGGGTTCGCCGCCGGCGTCGGGAAGATGGCGAGGAAGGTGCCGGGCTTGCCGTTGAAGCTGACCCGGGTGTCGGTGTTCTCCGCGCCCAGTTCCACGCGCGCAACGTCGCGCAACCGCACCACGTTGCCATCCTTTGAGCGAAGCGGAAGCTCGGCGAAAGCCTCCGGGGTCTGCAATGTCGAGCGTACGGTGATCGACGAGACGACGTACTCGTTCTGGGTATTGCCGGGCGCGGAGAGGAAGTTGGAATCGTTGATGGCGGTCAGCACGTCAGACGCGGTGACGCCGCGCGCGGCAAGCTTGACCGGGTCGATCCAGACGCGCATCGAATATTCCTGGGCGCCGAAGATCTGCACCTCGGCAACGCCTTCCACCGTCGAGATACGGGGCCGGATGACGCGCTCGATATATTCGGTCAACTGCTCCTTCGTCATGTTCGGATTCTGCATCGAGATGTACATCATCGCGAACTGATCGCCGGTGCCCTTGACGATCACCGGGTCCTTGGATGCATCCGGCAAGGTGCCGCGCACGCCTTGCACCTTCGACAGCACTTCGGTCAGCGCGACATCGGGATTGGAGCCAAGCTTCATCTGCACCGTCACGGTGCTGGAAGACGGCCGGCTCGCCGAGGTGACGTAGTCGATGTTTTCGGTCGAGGCGACGGCACGTGCGATCGGCGCGGAGATGAAGCCCTGGATCAGGTCGGCGCTGGCGCCGGGATAGGCGGTCGTGATCGTGATCGCGGTTTCATCGACCTTCGGGTATTGCCGGATCGACAGGTTGAAGATGCCCTGGAAGCCCAGGAGCAGGATCATGCAGGCCAGAACGGTCGACAGGACCGGGCGGCGGATGAAGATGTCGGAAATGCTCATTGCTGGGCGGCCTGGTTGTTTGCCGATTTGGTCGGGTCGATCGTGTTGTCGACGGCAACGGACATGCCGTTGTAGAGCCGGTTCTGACCGGCAGTGACAACCTCGTCGCCAGCGGCGATGCCTTCCAGGATCTCAACCATGCCGTTGTTGCGGCGGCCCGGCTTGACGAAGGCCTGGGACAGGACAAGCTCCGGCTTCGGCGCTTCCGTTGCAGGCTTGGCCGGGTCTGCAGCCGCCTTGTCGGCTGGCTTTGCCGCAGCACCTTCGGCAGCGGGTTTCATCGCTTCTGCCGTCGGCTTGGCGGCATCCGCCGCAGGTTTGTCGGCGGGCTTTTCGTCCGGCTTGGCTGCCGGGGCCGGAGCGGCTTCGGCGGCCTTGGCCTGACGCACGACGAAGACGAAGTCGCCATAGAGGCTGGACGTCAATGCCGTCTGCGGCACCGCTAGCACGTTGTTTTCCTCGGGCAGTTCGACACGCACCTGCACGAACTGGCCAGGCGTCAGCTTGCCTTCGTTGTTGGCGACTTCGGCCCGGATGCTGACGAGCCGGCTCGCGGGGTCGATCTTGGGATCGATGCCGCGGATCTTGCCGGCAAAGGGCATGTCGCCGCCGCCGATGCCCAGCCGCACGGTCTGGTCGATCTTCAACAGCGGCAGTTGCTGTTCGGGAACCGAGAAGTCGACCCGCATCGTGTCCAGGTCCTGCAAGGTCACCACGGACGTGCCGGGCGCCAGGTACTGACCGAGATCGATCTTGGGGATGCCCACCGTGCCGCTGAAGGGCGCCCTCAGCTGCTTTTGGTTGAGCACCGCCTGCAGCTTGTTCACTTGGGCGGCGGTGGCCGATGCTGCTGCCCGCGCCGTGTCGAGCGTAGCTTCCGCATTAACGCCGCGCCGCTGCAGTTCGATGGCGCGCGTCAGCGCCGTCTCGACGAGCGCCACCTGCGCCTTGGTTGCCTCCAGATCGGCACGCTCGACGGCATCATCGAGCTGCAGCAGGGTCGCGCCGTCCGCCACCTTCTGGTTGGCGTGGAAAAGGATCTCCTTGACGATGCCGGTGGTCTCGACGGTCAGGTCGACGCCACGCACGGCACTGACCGTGCCGATCGCCTCGACGCCGGGCGTCCAGCTCGACGGCTTGACGATGGTCGTCGACACGGTCGCCGCCGGCGGCTTCATCGTGGCGAAGTACTGCTTGATGCCGTTGTCGCGCAGGAAGTTGAAGCCGACGATGCCGCCACATACCACCGCGAGCACGAGCAAAACCAAGGCGATGACGATTGTCTGGATTGTGCGCTTGAACAAGAGTGTCCCCTCAACCGGCGACCGGCATGGCGGTCGATCCCGGGACAGATATTCGTCTCATGTCCCGATTTCAAATGATGGCGGTCTTACTGTACCGTCTGGACGGTCTTGTCAATTCCACATAGGCTAATGTAAGGGGAGGCGCCGATGAAAACCCGCAGAGCAAATTCCCGCGACAAGATCCTCGCCGCCGCCGCCGAGGTGGCGCGCGAGACCGGTCCCGGCAGCCTGTCGCTCGACGCCGTCGCCAGCCGCGCCGGCGTGTCGAAGGGCGGCTTGCTCTATAATTTCCCGACCAAGGCGAAACTGATGCAGGGCCTGGTGGAGGACTATCTGCGCGAATTCGAGCAGGCGCTGGAGTCCCGCGCGGCCGACAACGGCGGCGAAAGCCGGCTTGCGGCCTATGTCAGGCTTTCGGCAGATGATTGCGAGGAGCCGAAACCCTCGGCATCCTGGATCTTTTCGGCAATCGCCGAGGACCCCGATTTCATGACGCCGATAAAGACCTTCAAGCAGCAGTTGTTCGAGCGGCTGAAGGATGAGACGCCTGATATCAAGGCGCTTCTGGTCTGCTTTCTCGCCATCGAAGGGCTTCGCAGCATGAATCTCTTCGATTCCGACGTGCTTTCGCAGGATGAGCGCCGACTGCTGGTGGCGTCGCTGCTGGAGATTGCAAAATGAGTTGCCGGGCCCGCTAGACTAGAGCGGTTCATCAGTTTCACTGAAACGCAGAATCGATCTATCTCTTTGCTTTGACGCAATTCCGGACGGAAAACCGTTTCACACTTTCCTGGAATTTGCTCTAGGTCGGATCCTCACGATGCAGATCGTGGATCGCGACGCCCTCGACATTGGTCGGCAGTGTCAGCCACTGGCGATGGCGCAGCGTCCGCTGCGTGTCCTCGAGGCCCATCTCCCAATGTTCGCGCATCGAGGTGCCTGAGAATTCGTAATCCTTGGCGTGCCCCTCGTAGCCTTTGTGCTGGTAGATGAGGTGAACAATGTTGACCACGCCAGCGTCCGAATAGTCGGCGATCAGCTCCTTCTCGCCGTCCCTCAGTTGCTCCGGGGGTACGCGCTTCAGCACATCGAGCAGCTTCATCTTCAGTGCGTGGATGCGCTGGAAATTGTCGGTGTTCTGGCGGGTGCGGCTGGAATACATGATGTCCTTGTGGCGCGACAGCACGTCGGCCATGCCGCGCGGCAGCACGCCGCGGGCGCTGAACAGGTCGACCTGGAACACCAGCGACGAGCGGTCCTCGTCCTGGTCGAGCAGATATTGCAGCGGCGTGTTGGAGACGATGCCGCCATCCCAGTAATACTCGCCTTCGATGCGGACCGACGGGAAGGCGGGCGGCAGCGCGCCGCTGGCCATGATGTGCTCCGGGCCGATGCGCACATTGTCGGTGTCGAAATAGACGAAATTGCCGGTCCGGACATTGACCGCGCCGACGCTGAGCCGCTTCCTGCCGTCGTTGAGGATGTCGAAGTCGATCAGGCTTTCCAGCGTGTCCTTCAACTCGGCGGTGTCGTAGAAGCTGGTGGCGCCTTCGGCCCCCGGCTGTTCGAACCATGGATTGGGACTGCGCGGCTTGAAGAAGCCGGGCTGGCCCATGGCCATCGTCATCCACGAGGAGGTGCGGTTGCGGATGTCGCGGTAGATGTCGCCTTCGGGCGTATAGGCCCAGATCTTGCGCCCCGAAATCGTCTGCCAGAATTGCTCGAGACGCTGCAGCCGGCGGCTCGGCTCGTTGCCGGCGATGATCGACGCGTTGATGGCGCCGATCGACACGCCGGACAGCCAGCTCGGCTCGCAGCCGGCTTCGGCCAGCGCCTGATAGACGCCGGCCTGATAGGCGCCGAGCGCGCCGCCGCCCTGGAACACCAGCGCGATGCGATCATATTGCGCCGTGATTTCCTCGATGGTGGCGGCGAGCGCCTTGTTGCGGGTGCGTTCAAGCACGAGCTTTCTCCGGCTGGGATGCGCTGGCAGCGGGCTGGCTGTGGTCGGCGAGGTAATCGTGGACGACTTCGCCCAGCCCGAGCGTCAGATCGGCGGTGAAATGGACGGCGGACACGATGTCGAGCACCGGCAGCTTTGCCACGTCGGCCATGACATGAGGCCGAAGGTCGAGCGCGGCGGGCGCCGTCCAGGCCTCCTTCAGCGTCACATCGGTGAGGTAGTAGCGGACCAGCTCGCAGATACGCGGCGTGCCGTCGACATGCGGTATGATCTTGAGAAGGAAATTGGGCGCGGCAAGCGAAGCCAGTACCTGATCGTGGTCGGCCTCCCGGTGCTTGTAGCCCATCGTGCCGGTAGCGCAGAGCACGCTGCCATAGTGCAAGGTGCCGACCACGACCTCGCCCTCATGCACCATCTTGGGGTTGGCGAGTTTTTTCGGGAAGCCCCAGAGCTCGCGGCCGCCGGCGATCGGCGCGTCGTCGTCGAGATACATCGAATGGACATAGCCGCCGTGTTGGCCCTTGTAGCGCACCGGGATGACCTGGCCGGTCTCGGTATAGTCGCCGAAGCCGGTCGAATCCGGCATGCGGATGAACTCGTATTTGACCAGCGGCTCGCCGATCTCCAGCGGCGCTGGAACGACAGCCTCGAGCGCCTCGCGCGTCGTGCGGTAGGTGATGATGACATATTCGCGGTCGAAGAAACGGTAAGGACCGGGCGGGAAGGACGGATTGGTGAGCGGCATCGCATAGGCGCGCTTCACGACATCGGCGATTTCCAAGCTTGTACCCCATTCATTCGGGAATGACCGCGCGAATGCGCAGGCAATTATGTTGCACGGCACCATGACACGTGCCGGCCGGGCGACCACGGCCGCAAGGTCAATCGCGGACCGGGTTGGGCCGCAATCTGGCTGTAATCGCATCGATATATGGCGCTGGCATTGTCATGCTGCAATGCACAAATATATGATCGTATCTCCCTCCCACTTCTCGCGAGATCCCCCATGGGTTTGCTGTCTTCGAAAAACGCCCTCGTCACCGGTTCGACCAGTGGTATCGGCCTGGCCATAGCCCGCGCCTTCGCCGCCGAGGGTGCCAACATCACCATCAATGGGCTGGGCGACGCCGCGGCAATCGAGCAGGAGCGAACCGGCATCGAGAAGGATTTCGGCGTCAAGTGCCGTTACTCCGGCGCAAACATGATGGACGGCGCGGCGGTGAGTGCCATGGTGCGCGAGGCCGAGGAAGCCTTCGGCAGCCTCGACATACTGGTCAACAATGCCGGCATACAGCATGTCGCGCCGATCGAGGAATTTCCCGACGACAAGTGGGAAGCCATCATCCGCATCAATTTGCTCGCGGCCTTCTATGCGATCAAGGCCGCACTCCCCGGCATGAAGGCACGCAAATGGGGCCGCATCATCAACACGGCTTCCGCGCATGCGCTGGTCGCCTCGCCGTTCAAGTCGGCCTACGTCTCGGCCAAGCATGGCATAGCCGGCCTGACCAAGACCGTGGCGCTGGAGGCGGCGCAGGACGGCGTCACCGTCAATGCGATCGCTCCCGGCTATGTCTGGACGCCGCTGGTCGAAAAGCAGATTCCCGACACGATGAAGGCGCGCGGCATGACCGAGGAACAGGTCAAGCACGACGTGCTGCTCGCGGCCCAGCCGACCAAGGAATTCGTCACCGTCGAGGAGCTTGCCGCACTTGCGCTGTTCCTGTGCTCGGACGCGGCCAGGCAGATCACAGGCACGACCTTGCCGATGGATGGCGGCTGGACGGCGCAGTAGGCGCCGCGGCAGGCGATCCGGTTTTTCGCGGATCCGTGCAGGCGCGGCCGGCGTCGTTGGCGCGCCATGCAGCCTTGGTCTTCGTCATTGCCAGGTTCAGCCTATTGCCGGCCGGATGCCGTAACGGCTATGCCTGCGCCGACAAGCGAAACGACGCGCGGATGAGCCAGGCATGAGCGAAATCAGGGTGGACCGCCTCACCAAGCGGTTCAACGACACGGTTGCGCTGGACGCCGTTTCGCTCGATTTCCCGGCAGGCACCTTCACCGCTCTGCTCGGGCCGTCGGGATGCGGCAAGACCACGATGCTGAGGCTGATCGCCGGCTTCGAGGCGCCCAGCGATGGCCGCGTGTTCTTTGGCGAAGAACTGATGGCCGATCCGCAGCGGCAGGTGGCGCCGGAAGCGCGCGGCATCGGCGTCGTCTTCCAGTCCTACGCGCTTTGGCCGCATATGGACGTGGCCGCTAACGTCGCCTATCCGCTGAAAGCTCGCCATGTCAAAGCCGGCGAAATCGCCGGCCGTGTCGGCGCGGTGCTCGAGATCGTCGGGCTCGCCGGTTTTGAAGGCCGCCGCATCGAGGAATTGTCCGGTGGCCAGCGCCAGCGGGTGGCGCTGGCGCGCTGCCTGGTGGCCGACGCCAAGATCATCCTGTTCGACGAACCGCTCGCCAATCTCGACATGCATCTGCGTGCCTCGATGGTCGAAGCGTTTCGCGACGTCCATCGCCGCACCGGCGCCACCATCGTCTACGTCACCCACGACCAGGCCGAAGCCCTGGCGCTGGCCGACCGCGTCGCGATCATGAGCCAAGGCAAGGTGCTTCAGGTGGCTCCGCCGAAGGAGGTTTATCGCGCGCCGGCCGATACAATGGTCGCCGGCTTCGTTGGGCGTGGCAGCGTCATCGCCGCGACGGCGGTCGATCATGACGAAACGAGCGCGAGGATCGACATAGCGGGGCATCGCGTCACGGCGCGCAGTGCCGGGGGTGCTGCCGGCGCGGTCAAGGTGCTGTTGCGGCCGGAAGCACTGCGGCTTGCCCCCGAAGGCCTGCCGGCAACGGTGCTCGACAGCATCTATCGCGGCCCGGTCCATGAGGTCAGGCTGGCCTTGCCGATGCCAGGACAGGAATTGGTGATCGACAGCGCCGATGCGCTGGCGGTCGGCCAGCAGGTGCATGTGGCTGTTGCGGACGCCTGGGTGATCCCCGGCGCCTGAATCTCGGAATTTGTTTTGCGCAATTCCGGACGGAAAACCGCACCGCACTTTTCCTGGAATTGCTCTACCTCCAGGGCAATACGCCCGGCGGAAGCCGGCGCGCGAACCGATCCAGCACCAGCAGCAAGGCGATGACGACGGTGATCGTCGACACGGCGATCGCCGAAGCCTGCGTGCCCAGCCCTGCTTCCTCGAGGCTGAACAGCACGACGCCGAGCGTCTCGTTGCCGCTCGACCAGAGCAGGGCCGAGACCGTCAGCTCGTTGAAGGCACTCATGAAGACGAGCAGCCCGCCGGCCACCGCCGCGGGTGCGGCGAGCGGCGCGGCAATTGTTGCCAGCCGGCGAAGCGGGCCGGCACCGGAGATCGCTGCCGCCTCGTCGAGATCGCGCGAAATCTGCCCGACGGCGGTCGCCACCGGCTTCATGGCGAGAGTGAAAAACCGCATCGCGTAAGCGATGACGATGATCGATGCGGTTGCGTAGAGGCTGCCGATCAGCGGCAGCGGGCGCAGGAACAGAAGGATGCAGGCGATGGCAAGGACGACGCCGGGAACCGCATAGGGCAGGTCGACGATGCCGCTGGCAAGACGCTGCCAGCGCCGACCGAACCGGTCGAGCACAACGCTGACCGGAATGGCGCCGATCGCCAGGATCAGCGCCGCGCTGCCGGCAAAGAGAGCGGAATTGCGGAAGGCTCGAACGGTCGAGGCCTGCCGGACCAGCACCTCCGCATAGTTGGAAGCGGTGATCGTGCCCCAGCCAAGCGGCACGCCGAAGGAGGGGATGAGCGAGGTCGTCAAAAGCGCGCAAGCCGGGAGGACGAGGATCGCGCCGATCACCAGCCAGGCGAGCCCCGCGAGCGGCAGGCGCCAGCCGCCGAGTTCGAAACGAGCCGGGGTGCCGCCGGTGAAGCGATGGGCCGCACCGCGCAAGGCCAGCGACTGGCAAGCGACGCCAGCCAGCGCCAGCACGCCGACCAGCACCGACAGCGCCGCGATCTGCGGCAGCACGCCGGGGCCGAAGCTCGACAGATCCTGATAGATCAGCGTCGGCAGCGTCAAATAGTTGACCGGCATTCCGAGCAGGGCCGGGATGCCGAAATTGCCGACGCCGGAGACGAAGGCGAGTGCCGCGGCGGCGACAACATATGGTCGCACGACCGGCAGCGCGATGGTTCGCAGCGCGTAATGCGGTGTGGCGCCCGAGGCCCTGGCGGCCTCGATGAGATCGCGCGGCACCCGGGAAAGCCCTGCTCGCAGCGTGATGAACACGATCGGCGCGTGCTGGACGGCGTAGAGCAGGATGATGCCGTTGCGGCCAAGCATCGGGTTGGGCGTGCCTGGTGGCGGCGCCAGGCCGACCATGCCGAGCAGCGTGCTGGAAGGGCCGAACAAATGCAGCCACGACAGCGCCGTGACCTGCGGCGCGATCATCAACGGCAAAAGCAGCAGGAAGCCGAGCGCCTTTCGCCCGGGCAGGTCGGTCATGGTCACCGCGACCGCGAAGGGGCCACCGAGGCAGACGGCAAACACGGCGCCGAAGAAGGCGGTGTCCAGCGTGTGTCCCATCGCCCGCAGGGCGGCAGGCCTGCCGAGGCGATCGGCGAAGGCGCCGACGTCGAGTTCGCCACCCGGCGCGACGGCCGCGACGACAAGCCTCGCCATCGGCAACAGGCTGAGCAGCGCGATCACCAGCAGAACGGCCAGCGCCGAAACGCGAAAGCCTGACGTCGCTCGTCCGGAGGTGTACCGGCGACTTGCCGGCGCCGATATAGGCCGCCCGGGCAGGATATCCTGCGCGGATGACATTGCCGGCTCGTGGACCGGCTACTGGCTCATCACGGCGCCGAACTTTTCCTTGTTGGCGGCGTCGTTGGCAAGTGCGGCGGCCGCATCGTAGCCCAGCACCTTGATCGAGCCGCGATCGGGATAGCCGGCCGGCAAGGCGACGTCGGTGCGCGCCGGGATGTAGCCCATCTTGGCGGCAACTTCCTGTCCGTCCTTGGACAGCAGGAAATCGACGAAGGCCTTGGCGGCGTCGGTGTCCTTGGCCGTGGACAGGATGGCCACCGGCTCGGTGACGGCCGAAACGCCTTCCTTCGGGAAGACGAACTCGACCGGAGCGCCCTTGGCCTTCTCGCGGATCGGCATGTAGTCGACGATCATGCCGAACAGCTTGTCGCCGCCGCTGACGGCCTTCAGCACATCGCCATTGCCGCCGCTCGCCTGGGCGCCGTTCTTGGCCAGCGCGCCGTAGTAGTCCCAGCCTTCCGGCAAATTGCCGGTCAGTGTCACCGCATGGATCATCGCCGCACCCGAGGTCAGCGGGCTGGGCATGGCGACGAGGCCCTTTGCTTCCGGCTTTGTCAGATCTTCCCAACTCGTCGGCACGAAGGGCGCCTTGGTGTTGTAGATGATGCCGGTGGTGATCAGCTTGGTCGAGAAATAGGTGTTGTCCTTGTCGTAGAGGGCCGCATCGATGCCGGAGACATCGGCGCCGGGGTAGGCGAGCAGGCGCCCTTCCTTCTTCAGCCCTTCCATGCTCACGACGTCGGCGATCAGGAGCACGTCGGCCTGCGGCTGGCCGGCTTCGATTTCGGCGCGCAGCTTGGCCAGGATTTTCGGCGTTCCATCACGCACCCACTCGACCTTGATGCCGGGGTTCTTGGCCATGAAGGTATCGACGGTCTGCTGGGCGTCGGTGTTGGGCTGGCTGGTGTAGAGCACGAGCTTGCCTTCAGCAGCCGAAGCGCCTGTGACGGCCGATGCCAGCATCATGGCGGCGAAAATGATCTTGTGCATGGAAAGCTCCAAGGAATGAGAGAACCGGCCCGCGGGCGCCAGCTGAAGCACTGCCTATCGCTGCAGGATAACTGTATTGTGACGGTGTTGGGGAATAGCGCATGGCCGCCGCCAACTTGCTCCTTCCTTGACAAAGGCCGGGGATCGTTCCAGCATTGTGGCAAGGGGTTCATCGCGATGACCCCGTGAGGCGTCAGCCCAACGATCGCGTCCAAGCTCTCTTGTCATGGAGGTGGACGCCATGCCGTCAACAACCGCAATCACCGTAGCGCAGCTCTCCCGCCTCGTCGGCCTGCCCGATGCGCCCGATCTCGTCGACGTTCGCATCGACGAGGATTTTGATGCCGATCCGCGCCTGCTGCCGGCGTCGTGCCGGCGCGATTTCAGGACCGTCTCGACCTGGGCGGCCGATTTCGCCGGGCGCCGGGTCGTCGTCATCTGTCAAAGAGGGCAAAAGCTCTCGCAGGGCGTCGCCGCATGGCTGCGCCATGAAGGCATCACCGCGGAATCGCTGGAAGGCGGTTTCGAGGCCTGGGTCGCGGCCAAGGGGTTTTTGGTCAAGGCCGACGCACTGCCGCCGCGCGACGACAAGGGCCGCACGGTGTGGGTGACGCGGGCGCGGCCCAAGGTCGACCGCATCGCCTGTCCGTGGCTGATCCGCCGCTTCGTCGATCCATCGGCCGTGTTCCTGTTCGTCGAACCGTCCGAGGTGCTGGCGGCGGCCGATCGCTTTTCGGCGGTACCCTTCGACATCGACGACGTATTCTGGAGCCATCGCGGCGAGCGTTGCACCTTCGACACGATGATCGAAGAGTTCGGACTGCGGTCGGAGGCGCTTGATCGCCTCGCTCTGATCGTGCGCGCCGCCGATACAGCGCGCCTCGATCTCGTGCCGCAGGCGTCGGGGTTCCTCGCCGCGTCGCTCGGCCTGTCGCGCATGTTCCGCGACGATCTCGAACAGCTCGAGGCCGGCATGCTGCTCTATGACGCCTTTTTCAGGTGGTGCCGCGACGCGACCGACGAAACGCATAACTGGCCGAGCGGGAGCAAAGCGCCATGAACTCCCTTGTCGTGGACAACGATGCGCAACTGGACCAAATCCCGGCCGTGCCGACCTTCAAGGAGGCGGTGAGGCTGTGGGCGAAGATCGGCCTGCTGTCTTTCGGTGGGCCGGCCGGACAGATCGCCCTGATGCACAAGGAACTGGTCGAGGAGCGTCGCTGGATCGGCGAGCAGCGGTTCCTGCATGCGCTCAATTACTGCATGCTGCTGCCTGGCCCGGAGGCGCAACAGCTCGCCATCTATATAGGCTGGCTGCTGCACCGGACCCTCGGCGGCCTTGTCGCCGGCATCCTGTTCGTGCTGCCGGGGGCGTTCGTCATGCTGGGCTTGAGCAGCTTCTACATGCTCTACAACGATGCGCCGGTCGTCGAGGCGCTGTTCTTCGGCGTCAAGGCGGCGGTGCTGGCCGTGGTCGTCGAGGCCGTCATCCGCATCGGCAAGCGGGCACTGAAGAACCGGGTGATGGTGGCGATCGCGGTCGCCGCCTTCCTTGCCATCTATGTGATCAAATTGCCGTTTCCGCTCATCATCCTGGCAGCCGGGCTGACTGGCTGGATCGGCAACCGCTTTGCGCCGGTGCCGTTTTCCGGAGCGGCGCACGGCAAGGGCAACGCGCCCGATATACGCGGCGTGGTCGACCTGATGTTCGAGCGCGGCGAACTCGACCATACAAGGCCGACACGATGGCATGCGCCGCGCACCATCGCCACCTGGCTGCCGATCTGGCTCGGGCCGGTGGCGCTGATCGCAGCTCTGACCGGCTCGACTAGCGTCTGGACGCAGCTTGGCAGCTTCTTCAGTGTCATGGCGGTCGTCACGTTCGGCGGCGCCTACGCGGTGCTCGCCTATGTCGCGCAGGCGGCTGTCACCTCTTTCGGCTGGCTCGCCCCCGGCGAAATGGTCGACGGTCTCGGTCTCGCCGAGACGACGCCCGGGCCGCTCATCCTGGTGCTGCAGTTCGTCGGCTTCGTCGCCGCCTATCGCCACGCCGGCGCGGTGAACCCGCTCATCGCCGGATCGCTGGGATCCCTGCTGACGCTGTGGGTGACTTTCGCGCCGTGCTTCTTCTGGATATTCCTCGGTGCGCCCTACATCGAGCAGCTGCGGCAGAACAAGGCGCTCTCGGCGGCGCTCGGCGCGATCACCGCGGCCGTCGTCGGCGTGGTGATGAACCTTGCCTTGTGGTTCGCGCTGCATGTCGTCTTCGGTCAGGTGCGCAGCGTTGGCCACGGGATGGAGATCCCGGTGCTTGCGTCGCTGGACTGGCGTGCCGCACTGCTGGCGGCCGCCGCAATGGTCGCCATGCTCAGGCTGAAGCTCGGCATGCTGCCGACGCTGGCCGGATCGGCGCTGGCCGGGCTGGTGCTGCAGGCACTGTGAAGCCTGGCCCTTGAAGGCGTCATATCACTCTTGCCTGTGAGGCTGCGATGCGCTCGCCATCGCGGCGGGACACGTCATTTCGAAAAATGCACGCCTCCCCTGTTTACAACTGACATGTTAGTCTGATAGCACTGCCTGCAGATTGATATCTGGAGAGCATTCTGGTGGTTTCGCGCTTTGGTCTTTCGGTTGCACTTGCAACGCCCTTTGATGCGTCCGGGCAGATCGCGGTTCCCGCCATGGTCGCGCAGGCCAAGGTCTGCCTTGGCGCCGGCTGCAGCAGTGCAACGCTCTTTGGCACCACCGGCGAGGGTGCTTCCCTGGGCACCGAAGAGCGGCGGAAGGTCATCGAGGCCATGCTCGGCGCCGGCATCCCGGCGCATCAGTTTGTCGCCGGCGTGCTGGTCGATGCCGCCGAAGATGCGGCCGAGCAGGCGCGCCACGCCCTGCAGCGCGGCGCCCGCAACATCCTGCTGGCGCCGCCAAGCTATTTCAAGAATGTCGGCGAGGACGGGCTGTTCGGATGGTTTGCCGCGGTCTTTGCCGCGCTCGGCCCGCTGGCGCGCGACGTGCTGCTCTACAACATCCCTTCCGTCACCATGGTGCAGCTGCCGCTCAGCCTGATCGGCCGGCTGCGCGCCGCCTTTCCGGCCGTCGTCGCCGGGGTCAAGGATTCGGGCGGCGACTGGAGCTACAGCGAGGCGCTGCTCAAGGCTCATGGCGACCTGGTGATCCTGATCGGCGACGAACGGCATCTGGCGAGGAGCGTGCGTCAGGGCGGGCAGG
Organism: Mesorhizobium sp. LjNodule214; assembly: GCF_964252735.1. Classification (NCBI taxonomy): domain Bacteria; kingdom Pseudomonadati; phylum Pseudomonadota; class Alphaproteobacteria; order Hyphomicrobiales; family Phyllobacteriaceae; genus Mesorhizobium; species Mesorhizobium sp. LjNodule214. The sequence goes on along the minus strand of NZ_CAXUPE020000001.1, from coordinate 83,627 downwards.
GCGCCATTTCCGGCATGGCCAATTTCGTCACTGGCGAAATCCGCGCCATGGCCGTGGACGGCCGCGACGATGCCCGCGTCGAGAATTTCGTGCTCGAACTGCTCAAATATCCGGTCACGCCGGCGGTGAAGGTGATGGTGGCGCGCAAGACCGGCGACGAAGGCTGGCTGGCGGTCCGCCCGCCCTTGGAGCCGATCGCCGCGCCGGGGCGGCGTCAGCTTGCCGCCGCCTATGACCGGCTGTTTGCGACAGAGCCGGCCTGACCGGCAAGGAAGCGCTGAATGGACGACAGCAGCGAACCGGGAACCCTCAGGGAAAAGGCCTATGCCAGCTTTACGCGGCATCTCCTGGCGCGTGATCTGCGGCCCGGGCAGTTCGTGTCGCAGCGCGAGCTGGTCGCCTTTACCGGGCTGCCGCTTGGCGCCATTCGCGAGATCGTGCCGCGCCTCGAGGCCGAGGGGCTGCTGACGACCATCCCGCAGCGCGGCATGCAGATCGCGCATATCGACATCAACCTGATCCGCGAGGCCTTCCAGTTCCGCCTGTTCATGGAGCGCGAGGCGGTGGCGCTGTTCACGGTCAATGCTGCCGACGCCGAGCTCGCCCGTCTGCGGCGCGAGCACGAGGAGATGCTGGCCCACGCTTTGGCACAGGCCGCGACGCCGGAAATGGAAGCGAAAGCGCAGACCATCGACTGGGCCATGCACGACACCTTCATCGACGCGCTCGACAACGAGATCATCGCCAAGGCCTATCTGGTCAATTCGGTGAAGATCCGGCTGATCCACCAGGAGCGTTTCCGCATCGACGGCCGCGTCGTGCCGGTCATGCGCGAGCACCTGACGGTGATCGAGGCCATGGAGAGCCGCAATCCGCAGAAGGCGGTCGAGGCGATCAGCCAGCATATCGACAATGCACGCCGGCTGGCGCTGCAAATCTGAGGAAGCATGAACCGTGCCGCAACCGTGGTGCAATCCATAACGACAGCAACCGGGAGGAAGAAATGTCGTCCAATCTGTTCAACCCAACCAGGAGGCAACTCCTCGCAGGAACCGCAGCCCTCGCCGCCGCCGGCCTTGCCGGCCTGCGCCCGAGCTTTGCCGCTGGCGTCGACTGGAAGCGCTTTGCCGGCACCACGCTCGACGTCAATCTGGTGAAGAGCCCGCGCAGCGACACGCTGATAAAGTATCTCGCCGAGTTCGAGGAGCTGACCGGCATCAAGGTCAATGCCGAGGCGACGCCCGAACAGCAGCAGCGCCAGAAGACGGTGATCGAGCTCAGCTCCGGCAAACCGAGCTTCGACGTCGTGCATCTGAGCTACCATGTGCAGAAGCGCCAGTTCGAGAAGGGCGGCTGGCTGGCCGACATCTCCGGCTATCTCGCTGACGCCACGCTCACCGATCCGGCGCTGGTCGAAACCGACTTCGCCGATGCCGGCATGGTGTTCGCCAAGGACGGGCAGGGCGCGCTGCGCTCGCTGCCTTTCTCGGTCGATTACTGGATCCTCTACTGGAACAAGGAATTGTTCGAAGCCAAGGGACTCAAATACCCCGAAACGTTCGAGCAATTGGTGGCCGCCGCCGAGGCGCTGACCGACCCGTCGACCAACACCTATGGTTTCGTCGCCCGCGGGCTCAAGAACGCCAACACGCCGGTATGGACGTCGCTGATGCTGGGCTACGACATGACGCCGCTCGACGCCGAGGGGAAGCTGCGCACCACCTCGCCGGAGGCGGTCGAGGCTGCCAGCCTCTACCAGCGGCTGATGACCAAGGCTGCTCCTCCCGGTGTCACCGGCTTCAACTGGGCCGAGGCGCAGTCCGCCTTCCTGCAAGGCAAGATCGGCATGTGGTTCGACGGCGTCGGATTCGCCCCGCCGATGGAAAACCCCGAGAAATCGCGGGTGGTCGGCAAGGTCGGCTACGGCGTCATGCCCAAGGGCCCCAAGGCGCATGCCTCGGGCACGTTCGGCGACGGCATCGGCGTGACGGCGGCGAGCGAGAAGAAGGAGGCCGCCTATCTGTTCTGCCAGTGGGCGGTGTCGCCGGCCATGGGCGCGCGGCTGCTGCAGGCCGGCGCCGGCGTGCCGTTCCGCAAGTCGGTTCTGGAAGACCCCAAGGTGCGCGAAGGCGTCACCATGCCGGCGAGCTGGCTCGATGCCGTCGTCGGCTCCGGCAATGTCAGCCGGCTGGCGCTGCCGGTCATCATCCCGGTCACCGAGTTCCGCGACATCTATGGCGTGGCGCTGAGCAACATGATCGCCGGCGCCGATCCGGCGGAGGAGCTGAAGAAGGCGACCGAGCAGTTCCAGCCGGTGCTCGACAGGAGCGAGCAGGGCTGATGTCCGCAACCACCCCAGAACAGGCCGGGGTGACGATGGAAACCATGGACGGGAGCCAGACTGTACGGCTGGCTCCCAACTACTGGCCCTTCGTCGTGCCGGCACTCGTCGTCGTCGGCGCGGTGATCGTCTTTCCCTGGGCCTTCACCCTGTGGATGAGCGTCAACAGCTGGACGCTCGGCCAGTCGCGGAGCTTTGCCGGCGCGGAAAACTATCTGCGCCTGGCGAGCGATCCACGCTTCTGGGAATCGCTCTGGCACACCTTGACCTACACCTTCCTGTCGGTCGTCGCGCCGATGTTCTTCGGCACCGTGGCCGCCCTGATCTTCGACGCGAAGTTTCCGCTGCGCGGCCTGCTGCGCGGCGTCTTCGTGATGCCGATGATGGCGACGCCGGTTGCCGTGGCACTGGTCTGGACGATGATGTTCCATCCGCAGCTTGGCGTGCTCAACTACCTTCTGTCGCTGGTCGGCATCCCGGCCCAGGAATGGATCTTCAACGCCAAGACGGTCATCCCGTCGCTGGTCGCGGTCGAGACCTGGCAATGGACGCCGCTGGTGATGCTGATCGTGCTGGGCGGGCTGGCCTCGGTGCCGCGCGAGCCGTTCGAAAGCGCCGAGATCGACGGCGCCAACGCCTGGCAGCAGTTCCGCTACCTCACTCTGCCGATGATCGCGCCGTTCCTGATGATCGCCGTCATCATCCGCTCGATCGATGCGCTGAAGAGCTTCGACATCATCTACGCCATGACCCAGGGCGGGCCGGGCACGGCGTCCGAAACCATCAACATCTATCTCTACAACACCGCCTTCTCCTACTACGACATCGGCTATGGCTCAGCCATGGCCGTGGTGTTCTTCATTGTCATCGTGGCGCTGTCCTTCGTCCTTTTGATGCTGCGCCAGCGTTCGCAATGGATCGATGCGGAGGGCAAATAGATGACGTCACGGCTGCTCAACCGGATCGGGCTGTTCTTCGCGGCACTGGTCTTCGTCTCGCCGGCGATCCTGTTCTTCCTCTGGATGATCTCGCTGTCGCTGAAGTTCGAGATCGACAACGGCGCCTATCCGCCGATCCTGATCCCCGAGCGCTTCGCCTGGTCGAACTATGCGAAGGTGTTCGAAGAGAACAATTTCCTGCTCTATCTGTGGAATTCGGTGCTGGTGACCGGCACGGCGACGCTGCTGGCGCTGCTGATCGGCGTGCCGGCCGGCTATGGCATCGCGCGGCTCAAGGCCGAACGATCGGCCGTCGTCATCATGATCGCCCGCATGACGCCGGGGCTTTCCTATCTGATCCCGCTGTTCCTGCTGTTCCAGTGGATCGGCATCCTCGGCACGCTGTGGCCGCAGATCATCATCCACCTGGTGGTGACGGTGCCGATAGTCGTCTGGGTGATGATCGGCTATTTCGAGACGACGCCGATGGAACTGGAAGAAGCGGCCAATATCGACGGCGCCAGCTCCTGGCAGGTGTTCCGGCTGGTCGCGCTGCCGATCGCCAAGCCGGGCATCGTCGTCGCCTTCATCCTCTCGGTCATCTTCTCGTGGAACAATTTCGTCTTCGGCGTGGTGCTCGCCAGCCGCGAGACGCGGACCTTGCCGGTCGCCGTCTACAACATGCTTTCCTACGAGCAGGTGAGTTGGGGGCCGTTGGCTGCCGCCGCACTTGTGGTGACGCTGCCGGTGCTGGTGCTGACCATGTTCGCGCAAAGGCAGATCGTCGCGGGGCTGACCGCCGGCGCCGTCAAGGGCGGCTGAGGCGTGGCCCGAGCGGACATTACTCTTTCTGGAGGAATCCAATGGCATCGGTAACCATCAACAACGTGCAGAAGGCCTTCGGCGCCACGCGGATCATCCACGACGTCAGCGTCGATATCGCCGATGGCGAGTTTGTCATCCTGGTCGGGCCGTCGGGCTGCGGGAAGTCGACGCTGCTGCGCATGATCGCCGGGCTGGAGACCATCTCGGGCGGCAAGATCGCCATCGGCGAGCGCACCGTCAACAATCTCAGGGCGCGGGACCGCAACATCGCCATGGTGTTCCAGAACTACGCGCTCTATCCGCACATGACGGTGGCCGACAATATGGGCTTCGCGCTCAAGATCAAGAAAGCCGATCCGGCCGACACCGCCGGTCGCGTCAAAAGGGCGGCAAACATCCTCGGGCTGGAGAAGTTGCTGGATCGTTTTCCGCGCCAGCTTTCCGGCGGCCAGCGCCAGCGCGTCGCCATGGGCCGCGCCATCGTGCGCGACCCGCAGGTCTTTTTGTTCGACGAGCCGCTCTCCAATCTCGACGCCAAGCTGCGCGTCCAGATGCGCGGCGAGATCAAGGCGCTGCACCAGCGGCTGGGCACCACCACCATCTACGTCACGCATGACCAGATCGAGGCGATGACCATGGCCGACAAGATCGTCGTGCTGCATGACGGCCTGGTCGAGCAGGTCGGCGCGCCGCTCGACCTCTACGACCGCCCGGCCAATCTCTTCGTCGCCGGCTTCATCGGCTCGCCGTCGATGAATTTCATTGCCGGCCGCCTCGAGGAAGGCATCTTCCGCAGCAACGGCGGACTGATCCTGCCGCTGCCGGAAGGCATCCACCCGGCGCACGCCACCGGCGGCGAACTCATCTACGGCATCCGCCCTGAGCATATCCGTGCAACCGCCCAGGGCATCTCCGGCACGGTCACGCTTCTGGAAGCGACCGGTTCGGAAATCTTCGCCAAGGTCGATTGCGCCGGCGAGGAGATCTCCTGTCTGTTCCGCGAGCGGTTGGCGCTGAAGCAGGGCGAGACGGTGCGGATCGAAGTCGACCGCGCCTGCGCTCATTTGTTCGACGCGAAGACCGGCCGGCGTATCTGACCGAGGCGGGCGATGCCCGCCGGCAATCCCAATGATGCGAACTCAAGGGGGCGTGCAGGCAAGCGCGATGGCGTCCGCGACTTCCTCACAACGATCCGAGAGATTTCCCGTCGCCACCCTGATGTGATTGCTCGGGGAAATCGAGAACTTTGCGCCCGGATGGACGGCAATGCCTCTGGCAGCCATCGTCACCATCGCGAACGGTTCCGATGCCACGGGAACCCAGGCGCAAAGTCCCATCCCATCCTCCACGGCGACATCGCGTGCGCGCAACGCGCCGGTCAGATCGTCCCGCCGTTTCCGATAGATCGCTCGGGCACGTTCCAAGGTCTCCTCAGTGGCCGGATCGCGAAGCAGCCAGGCGGCCGCGGATTGCAGGATTCTGCTGGTCCAGCCGGCACTGAAACTTCGATAGGATTGGATCTGCTCCACGATCGCCTTCGAACTCGAGAGAACGGCCAGACGCAGATCGGGCCCCAAGGTCTTCGAATAGGACAGGATATGGATCACCCGGTCGGGGAAGCGGCCCCCCATGGAATGGCGCGGCGCACTGGAAATATCGGCCACGCCGTCATCCTCGATGACCAGCGCGTCGCTTGCTTGCAGAACGTCCGCCAGAGCATCCAGCCTTGCCTTGCCGACACTTTGTCCCGTTACCGAATGAAGGCGCGGCTGGAACAGGAAGGCAATCGGCTTATACTTCATCGCCTCCTGCAGCGATGACGGCAACGGCCCATTGCGGTCGCATTGCACCGGCACGATGCGAACGCCGCGATCTTCCAGAATGTCGAGCAGACGCATGGCGGTCGGGTTCTCGATCGCCACCGAAGCGCCCGGCGTCACCAGGGCATGAAGCAAGGTGTAGACCGCATTGTAGCCGCCGTTCGTTGCGAGGAAAGCCTCCGGCTCATAGGGCCATGTCAGCCGCGCTGCTGCCTCGAGTTCCGGTAGAATACGGCTGCGCTCATAACTATTCAGGTTCTCGGCGGACGCGCCATAACCCAAGGCCGTCGCCAGTTGCGGCAAAAGGCGCACGTCCGGCACGGCAGCGGTCAGATTGAGCACGCTCTCGCCGTAATTGCCCGAACTCGCCAGCCGCTGCGGCTTGGCGATGAAGCGGTCGCCGCTGACCCAGGTGCCGTTGCGGCCACGACCGCTGATGATTTTCTGATGGCGCAATTCGCTCCAGGCTTCGGAGATGGTTGCCGGGCTTATGCCAAGCACGAAGGCCAGGTCGCGGATCGCGGGCAATTTTGTCCCGACGGGCAAGGCGCCAGAGCGGATCAAGGCGCTGGTTTCCAGCGCGATTCCGCGCATGGTCCTGTCGCCCAATTTTTCGGCAAACCATTCAGCGCTGTGAATTTCGCTCATTTTCACGCCATATTTAATGTTCAGTAACGTAATAGCATTTGATCAGTGAAAATTGAACATTTATTTACACGCTCAACATCCATTTTTTGTGAGCGACTTGCATGCCTGTCACCATACGTCTGGCTCTGCGCGATTGGGATTATATGACCCCGCTCGTGCTAGGAGATGTTTCGTCGCCTCGCCTTGAGGTGAAGGTCGACAGGGTCGGCACGCTGGTGTCGCATGTAGGCAAGGACGAAGCCCATGATGCCGCTGAAATGTCCTTCAGCCGCTATGCCCAGCTTCGTGCCGATGGCGACAACACGGTCGTTGGCGTTCCCAACTTCATCATGCGCGGCTTTCGTCATCGCTGCATCATCACGACGAAAAGCAGCCAGATCACGCAGCTCAGCCAGCTTGCGGGCAAACGCATCGGCGTCACCGGCTGGCGTGACTCCGGCAACACATGGACGCGCGCGGCCCTGCGCCGCGAAGGCGTGGGCGTCGAGGATGCGACCTGGTTTGCCGGCCGGTTGACTGAAGCCCATCCAATCGTCGACCGTCTCGACGGCTTTGGCCGCCCTGGACGCATCGAAGCCACACCCGGCGAACGGCCGATGATGGATCTGCTTTACGAAGGCAGCCTCGACGCTGTTTTCACCCCCTTCATGCCGGACGGGTTCTTCAACGCAAACTCTCCCTTCCGCCAGGTGTTGAGCGACTTTCGCGGCGCCGAGCTCAACTATTTCAATGACGTCGGCTACGTGCCCGGCATGCATCTGATCGGCATCAAGGCGGCGATCCTTGAAGAACATCCCTGGCTTGTCGCGGAACTGAGCAAGCTGGTCGATGAATCTCAGCGCGTCTGGACCGCCAAGCGGCGCAAATACGCCGAGACGAGCCCATGGACGTTTGATGAGATTCTCAGGGTTTCAACCGACCTTCCGGCGAATTGGCGTGACAGCGGCTTCAACGCCAATCGGGCGATGATCGCGGACTTTGCCGTCGAATTGCACACGCAAGGCATCCTGGCGCGGACTCTGACGCCGGAAGAGCTGTTTCCACTTTGCGAGAATTCGGATCGCCCGCAACTCGCCGCGACCGGATCCTGACCCAATTTAACAAAGCCAAAAAAGGGGAATACGACATGCCATTGAGATCCATCACGTCCTTCATGCTTGCCACCGTCCTGCTGTCAGGCGTCGCCATTGCTCAGGAAGTCCCGAAATTGGCCGTAGACGAGGCATTGCGGGCAAAATTGCCGGAAAACATCAGAACCGCCGGCAGCATGATCTCCGTCAACAACGGCTCCTTCCCTCCCTACGAGATAGTTACGGGCACCGAGATGACTGGCGCGAGCGCCGACCTGACCGATGCACTCGGACAGGTGCTCGGCGTCAAGATCGAACACGCCACGGTCGGCGGCCTCCCGGCGCTTCTCGCAGGCATCAATTCCGGCCGCTATCAATTCGCCTTCGGCCCAGTCGGCGACTTCAAGAGCCGCGAGGAAGCCAACGACTTCGTCGACTGGGTTCAGGAATTCGTGGTTTTCGCCGTCCAGAAGGGCAATCCCAACGGCATCACCTCGCTGGATACAGCCTGCGGACAGCGCATCGCGGTCATGGCGGGTGGATCGGCGGAGCGCGTGATCCAGGCGCAACTGGAAAAGTGCAAGACGGACGGCAAGAAGCCCGTCGAGATCCAGTCCTTCACCGACCAGCCAAGCTCGATCCTTGCCGTCCGGTCCAAGCGTTCGGATGCCTTCTTCTCGTCGCAGGCCCCGCTTACCTATTTCGTGTCGCAGGCCAAGGGTCAGCTCGAGCTTGCCGGCGTCGGCCAGAAGAACGGCTTCGACAATCTCTACCAGGGCGCGGTGGTGCCGAAGGGATCGCCGCTCGGCGAGGTGCTTCGCGACGGCATCAAGGTCCTGATGGCCAACGGCACCTATGCCATCATCATGAAGAAATGGGGCCTTGAGAACAACATGATCAAGGAGCCCGGTGTCAATCTCGGCGGGACCCTGCCCAAATGAGCGCCAATACCCGGACAAACGTATCGCCGTCTGCTGGCGGTGCGGAGCCTCGCGATGTCGTAAACGCCCACCAGCCGTTTCGCGCGGGTCGCCTCTTGCTGTGGATCGCAACCCTGGCGATTGCCGCGAATTTTGCGTGGATCGTTGCCAACAACGAAAACTTCGGTTGGCCCGTGGTCGGCAAATATTTCTTCGATCCGACCGTGATCAGCGGCCTTTACGTCAGCCTGGGGCTGACGGTCGTCGCCATGGCGATCGGCATTGTGCTGGGCCTGCTTCTTGCGATCGCGCGGCTGTCCTCGGATCGGCTGGCCTATTCGCTTGCCGGTCTCTTCATCTGGTTCTTCCGCGGCACGCCGCTGCTGGTCCAGCTGATCTTCTGGTACAATCTGTCGACGCTGTTTCCCACCTTGTCGATCACGATCCCCTTCGGCCCGACGTTGGCCAGTTGGGATACCAATTCGGTGATCACGCCGATGACGGCTGCAATCGTTGGACTTGCCCTGAACGAAGCTGCCTACATGGCCGAAATCATCCGCGGCGGTCTTCTGTCCGTCGACAGGGGGCAGGCGGAAACGGCGGAGGCTTTCGGGATGACACGCGCCCGCGCCCTTCGCCGGATCATCATTCCGCAGGCGATGCGCTCCATCGTTCCGCCGACGGGCAACCAGCTGATCAGCATGATCAAGGCCACCTCCCTGGTCAGCGTCATCGCCATGGCGGACCTGCTCTATTCCGTGCAATCGATCTACAACAGCACCTTCGAGGTCATCCCGATGCTGCTTGTGGCCGTGATCTGGTATCTCCTCATCACCTCGGTGCTCAATGTCGGCCAAGGCTATATCGAACGCTATTACGGCCGCGGTGACAGGCGTTCGGGCGACACCCCAAACCCGTTCAAGAATGCAAAAGACAAGGTCGTTTCTGGCACCCTGTCACCGGTCCTCGCGCAGGAGGCAAGCCATTGACTGTCGCCGCATCTGTCGAGCCGCTCGTGCGGGCGCGCAACGTGCACAAATCCTTCGATCGGCTTGAGGTCCTGAGGGGCCTAGACCTTGACGTCATGCCGGGCGAGGTCGTGGTCATTCTCGGACCCTCCGGTTCCGGAAAGTCGACTTTTCTGCGCTGCATCAATCACCTCGAGGCGATCAACCGGGGTTCGATCGAAGTCGATGGCGAGCAGATCGGCTACCGGTTGCGAAAGCAGCGGCTGGAGAAACTGTCGAACAACGCAATCGCCGCGCAGCGGCGCAAGATCGGCATGGTCTTCCAGCAGTTCAATCTCTATCCGCATATGACGGTCCTGCAGAATATCATCGAGGCGCCGGTCGGCGTTCATGGCGAAAGCCGCAAGGCCGCGACGGAAAATGCTCTGAGGCTTCTGGAACGCGTCGGCCTTTCAGCCAAGGCTGACAGCTATCCGCGCCATCTTTCCGGTGGCCAGCAACAGCGCGTCGCGATTGCCCGTGCGCTGGCAATCAAGCCGAGACTGATGCTGTTTGACGAGCCGACCTCGGCGCTCGACCCGGAGCTCGTCGGAGAGGTGCTTTCGACCATGCGGGATCTTGCCGGCCAGGGGCTGACGATGATCGTGGTGACCCACGAAATCGGCTTTGCGCGGGAGGCGGCGGACCGGGTCATCTTCATGGATGGTGGTCAAATCGTTGAACAGGGCAAGCCGGAAGACGTGCTGGGCAACCCGCAACATCAGCGCACCAGAAGCTTTCTGGCGCGTTTTATTTAGCCGTCAAGCTAACAGTTCGAGACGCGCACTCTCAGCGTCGAGCAAGGGCGGTGTGACGGCCTTGCGCCTCCTTGTTCAATCTGGAATGGAATATCCGATGATCCGCGACAATGCTTTCGCTCGTATCTCAGACTTCGAACCGCTCAGGGACGAGCTGGTCGCGACCCGGCACTATCTTCATGCTCATCCCGAGCTATCCTTCGAAGAGGTGGAGACGGCGCGCTTCGTCGCCGAAAAGCTTGAGGGCTGGGGCTACGAGGTTGCCCGCAATGTCGGCGGCCACGGCGTCGTCGCCCGCCTCAAGGTGGGAACAGGGACGCGCAGCATCGCAATCCGGGCGGATATGGATGCCCTACCGATCCATGAGGACACCGGCCTCGCTTACGCAAGCCAGACCGCGGGCAAGATGCATGCCTGCGGTCATGACGGCCATACCACGATGCTGCTGGGTGCCGCCGAATACCTGGCGCGCACCCGGCGCTTCGACGGGACGGTGAACCTGATCTTCCAGCCGGCGGAAGAAGCTGGTATCGGCAGCGGCGCCCAGGCGATGATTGCCGATGGCCTGTTCGAGCGTTTTCCATGCGATGCGATCTTTGGATTGCACAATCATCCCGGCGCGCCGGAAGGCAGCTGGCTGACGCGGAGCGGGCCTCTGATGGCTGCCTCCGATACGGTGAAGATCACCATCACCGGCAAAGGCGGACACGCCTCCCGGCCGCATCTGACGGTGGACCCGGTCGTCGTTGCCTGCAATCTCGTCGTTTCGTTGCAGACAATTGTTTCGCGCAATGTCGATCCGACGCAAACGGCGGTTATCACCGTCGGCTCGATCCATGCAGGCGAAGCGTCCAATGTCATACCGAACACCGCGACGCTTTCGCTGAGCGTCCGCTCCTTCGAGCCCAAGATACGGGAGTTACTCGAAGCCCGGATCAAGAAACTCACCGCCGCCGTCGCGGAGGGACATGGGGCGCGTTCCGAAATCGACTACCTCCACGGCTACCCGGTCGTCGTCAATTCGGAAAAGGAGACCGAGTTCGCCCGCAGCGTGGCGGAGGAACTCGTCGGCACGGACAGAGTCTCGACATGCCATCTGATCCCTGGAAGCGAGGATTTCGCCTATTTCCTGGAGCACAGGCCGGGAAGCTTCCTTCGCCTTGGCAATGGGATGAGCTCGGAAATCCTGCACAGCTCGAAATTCGATTTTGCCGACGAAAACCTGACAGTCGGCGCGGCACTTTGGTCGCGTTTGACTGAACGGTTCTTGAGCTGAGGCATTTCGCAATGCCTGCAGCTTAATTCGCGGATAGAGGGCGAAGCGTGCAGCCGGCGTGACGCGGCTGTGCCGGGGCATCCCGGATACCCCAGCAAACATGCATCGCAATGAAATGCCGGAAGGTGAGAACCGTCCCGGCGGGGACGCGACCGTCGCTTTCGGCAATGTCGCTTATCCACATCGACGGGAGGATTTGCGACCGATCCTATCTGTCAACCTTGGGACTAACCTGGCCTGCCTGCTCCAGCCGGTCGCGCAGCATGCTCCAGGCGAGCAGCATGTTTGGCGCGTGCCGCATCAGGCCATGGAAGGGGATCGGCGAAGGCGGCGCAAACGGCAGCGGCAGATCACGGGCGTCGGTTCCAACAGCCCAGTCGGCGAGCACCTTGCCCATCGCCGTGGTCATGGCGATGCCGCGGCCGTTGCAGGCGCGACCGGCGATCAGGCCCGGCCCGAGATCGACAAGGTGCGGCAGAAAATCCGGTTCGACCGCGGCCATTCCTGACCAGCTGTAGGCAAGCGGGGGCAGGTCCGGCAGATCGAGATGCCTGGCAAGCCGCCGCCAGATCGTCCGCGGTACGCGCATATCGGCGCCGGCGCCGACAATGTGCATACCGCCGCTGATCAGCCTGTTTGCGCTGTCGAAGCGGAAGGTGATGAGGTTGCGCCTGGTGTCGCCGACGCCCTGCCCACCGGGAAGCAGGCGCGTTCGTATGTCGCGCGGCAGCGGCGCCGTGGCGATCTGGAAGACCTTCAGCGGGACGTAGGTTCGCGGGAGCATCGGGTTCAGCGCCTCGCCATAGGCGTTGGTGGCGATCAGCACCTTTTCCGCCCGCACCAGGCCGGATGCGGTCTTCAACGCCCAGCCGCCCGCCTCACGGTCGGCCGAAGTGACAGGCGTATGCTCGAAAATACGTGCGCCGGCCTTCTCGGCCGCATCGGCGAGACCGCGCGCATATTCGACTGGATTGAGGACGCCGCCCGAGCGGTCCATCCAGCCGCCGGCGTAACCGCGAACGCCGGTCAACTCGGTGACTGCCCTGCTGTCCAACGTGACGGCCGGCCTGCCGCGCTGCGCCCATTGCTCGGCGCGCGATCTGGTCTTTTCAAAGGCGGCCGGCGAATGCGCCGGTTGGATCCATCCGTTCTGCAGGGCGTCGCATTCGATGCCGTGCCGCCTGATCAGGCCGAAGACGAGGTCGGCGCTGCCGGCGGCGAAATCGATCAGCCGGTCGCCGCGCTCCGGCCCCAGATAGGCGATGATGTCGCTGGGGTCCATCTTGGCGAAATTCGGTACGACGAAGCCGGCATTGCGGCCGGTTGCGCCCCAGGCGATGATTTCAGCTTCGAGGACAGCGACTGAGAGCCCTCTCTCGGCGGCGTGCAGCGCGGTTGAAAGGCCGGAAAAGCCACCGCCGACGATCGCAAGGTCGACGTCGAACTCGCCTTGCAGCGCGAGCCGGTCGCGGCGGTTGCGGCTGACGACGTGCCAGAGCGAGGCGCCATGCGCGTCCTGCCGGACCAGAGCATTCATGACCCGGAGCTGCTCTCGCCCGTGACCACCTTAGCCCGCTTGCCGAAGCGTGGCCGTCGCGGCCTGTCGCCGAACAGGCCGTTCGGCCGGATCAGGAGAATGACGCAGAGCATCACGCCGATGGCGACGATCTGCAGCGAGGCGGCGCGTGCCTGCTGCTCCGGCGGGAACAGGATGCTGGTCATGGTGCCTGACCCGGCCCATATCGCCCAGACCAGGACGCTGCCGACGACAGCGCCGGCATTGCTGCCTGAGCCGCCGACGATCAACATGACCCAGACTTGGAAGGTCAGGATCGGCAGGTAATTGTCGGGCGCGATGAAGCCGGTGAAATGCGCCTGCAGCGCCCCTGCCAGCGCCATGATGGCGCCTCCAACGGCGAAGGCCTGGACGCGGTAGAAACGCGCGCTCTTGCCAAGCGAGATCGCCGCCCGCTCATCCTCCCGCAGCGCCTTCAGAACCCGGCCCCAGGGGCTGCGCGACAGGTGCTCCAAAGCGAGATAGGCGATCAGCGTGACGGCAGAGACGATGGCAAGATTGGACAGATTGAACAGCAGTGGCGTCTCGGCAAGACTGCCGAAGGGGCGCGGAATGAAACCGATGCCGAAGGGGCCGCCGGTCAGCTTCTGCGCGTTGAGCGCGACCAGTTGCACGACGACGGCTACACCGAATGTGGTGATCGCCAGATAGTCCGATTTCAGCCGCAGCGTGGCCATGCCGGTAAGCGCGGCGGCGATGCCGCCGACGATCATGGCGCCGAACCAGCCGACCAGGATCGGCAGGCCGAAGCCACCCAGCCGCGCGGCGTCGTCGGGCGTGGTCAGCAGCGCGGATGTGTAGGCGCCGATGGCGATGAAGCCCGCAAGGCCGACATTGACGAGGCCGGTCAGTCCCCACTGCAGATTGAGCCCCAGCGTGACCATTGAAAAGATCAGCGCGGTGGTCAGAAAGAAGGCGCCATAGCCGAGCAGGTCCATCATCTTTCCCTCACGCCGAAGAGGCCGATCGGCCGCACGAACAGCACCGCCATCAGGATGATGAAGGAGACGGCGGCGCGCCATTCGGCGCCGATCAGCTGCACCGCGCCGGCCTCGGCCAGGCCGATGATCAGGCCACCGAGCACGGCGCCAGGCACGCTGCCAATGCCGCCCAGGATGGCGGCGGCGAACATCGGCAGCAGCATGTCGAAGCCCATCAGCGGGCGGATCTGCACCAGGATGCCGATCATCACGCCGGCGACGCAGGCCAGTGCCCCGCCGATGATCCAGGTGACGCGGACAACGCCGGCGACGTCGATACCAACGACGCGGGCAAGTGCTGCGTTCTGGCTGAGCGCCTGCATGGAGCGGCCGGTCTGGGTGCGCGTCATCACAAGATGCACGCCGAGCACGAGCACGGCGGTGAGCAGCAGCAGCGCGATCTGGTCGGGCGTGATGCGGATGCCGAAGCCGACCGGCGTGGCGATCTGGATGGCGCGGCTGAAATAGGTCGGGCGCGAGGTGAAGGCGAATTCGAGCAGGCTTCTGAGCGCCATCGAGGCGCCGAAGCTCGCCATCACCACGATGATTGCCTGCTCTTGTCTGCGCAGCCGCGAAAACAGCACCTTGTCGAGCAGCAGCGCCAGCAAGGCGGTGAACGCCATGCCGACGACCAGCGCAACGATGAGCGGCCAGCCGAAGGACAGCGGGGCGATCGGCGCCGCCTTGCCGAACATGGCGCCATTGGCGCTGACGGCGGCGAGCGTTGCGTAGGTGCCCCAGGCCATGAAATCGCCATGGGCGAAGTTCGAGAAGCGCAGGATAGAGTAGGTCAGTGTCACGCCGATGGCGCCAAGGCCGATCATCGAACCCGCCAGCAGCCCGTCGACGACAAATTGCAGGCTCACGCGGCACCTCCCGTTTCCGGCTTGAGGGGGCGCTGGCCAAGATAGAGTTCGGCGACGACCGGATCGTTCCAGAGTTCCGAGGCGACGCCCTCGTGCCGGTCCTTGCCCTCGACCAGCACATAGGCGCGGTCGCCAATGGCAAGGGCCGCCTTGGCGTTCTGTTCGACCAGAAGGATGGTGACGCCGGATTTGCGGACGGCGGAGAGCATCTCGAACACCATCGACACGAATTTGGGCGACAGGCCGGCCGACGGTTCGTCGAGCACCAGCACCTTGGGGTGGACGACCAGTGCGCGAGCCACGGCAAGCATCTGCCGCTGTCCGCCCGACAGATTGCCGGCCGCCGTCCGGCGTTGGCGAACGAGATCGGGGAAGGCGGCGTACATTTCCTCGATGCGGGCAGGCGCCTCGCGCCGCTCGAGGATGCCGCAGGCGACCTTCAGATTGTCCTCCACCGACATCAGCGGAAAGACGTTTTCGGTCTGCGGCACGAAGGCAAGGCCGAGGCGGACCATGGTGTGCGCCGGCGCCGCCGTGATGTCCTTGCCGTCGAGGAGAACGGTGCCGCGGCTGATCGGGACAAGGCCGGCGACGGCCTTGATCAGGCTCGACTTGCCGGCGCCGTTGGGGCCGAGGACGACGACGATCTCGCCTTTGTTGACGGTGATCGAGGCGCCGCGCACGATCGGCACGCTCGGTTCGTAGCCGGCCTCAAGATCGCGAACATCGAGCACGACCTCACTCATGCCGCGCCCCCGAGATAGGCCTCGATGACGCGCGGATCGCGCGCCACCTCATCGGCGCTGCCTTCGCACAAAAGCTCGCCGCTCGCCATCACCAGCACCCGGTGGCAGAGCCGCGCCACCATGTCGATATTGTGCTCGATCAAAAGGAAGGTGATGCCGCTTCTGTTGATGTCGCGGATGCGGTCGATGATCACCTCGAGCAGGGTCGCGTTAACTCCGGCCGCAGGCTCGTCGAGCAGGATGATCGTCGGATCGGCCATCATCACGCGGGCGAGTTCGAGCAGCTTGCGCTGGCCGCCGGAAAGCACGCGCGCCGGTTCGTGCGCCAGCCGGGCAAGGGAGACGAGCTCCAGCAGTTCGGCGGCCTTGTTCGCGGCGGCCGTCTCCTCGGCGGCAACCCGGCGTGGCGACAGGAAATTGGCGAGCAGCCGCTCTCCGGTCTGCCCCTGCGCGGCAAGCATGACATTCTCGATCAGTGTCAGATTGGGCAAGGGCCGGGGGATCTGGAAGGTCCGTCCGAGGCCGCGTCCTATGCGACGATGGGCAGCCTCTCCCGAGACGAGCGTGCCGTTGAGACGGATCTCGCCGCTGGTTGGCAGGATGCTGCCGGCCAGCAAGTCGAACATCGTCGTCTTGCCGGCGCCGTTCGGGCCGATCAGTCCGAGGATCTCGCCCGGCCGCACTGAGAACGACACATTGTTGACCGCGACCAAGCCGCCGAAGCGCCTGACGACGTTCGTTGCTGTCAGAACCGGCGCACGGGTCGCCGTCCCATGCTGTCTCGCCGTCTCGCTCATCAGTCCCTCTGGCCGAAGACGATCGTTGCCGCCTTCTGATTTTTTTGATCTGTGATCACACTTGCTTTGATCACGATATTCGGCTTTAATCCCGTCCGCAAGCCCCAAAACGGCCAAAGGCTGGCCAAAACCGGCCATCACGGGAACCCCATGCAAAAGGCCGCCAGCGAAAGAAACCACGAGGCGATCGCGGCCCAGCTGGCGCCGGTCGGCCGCGAGACCGTGCAGGATCGCGTCTATTCAGAGCTGCGCCGGGCTTTGATTGGCGGTCTTTTCGAGCCAAGCCAGGTGCTGACCATTCGCGGCTTGGCCGATGCGCTGGTCACATCGACTATGCCGGTGCGCGAGGCGCTCGGGCGGCTGATCACGGAAAAGGCGCTGGAGGCGCTGCCCAACCGCTCGGTGCGCGTGCCGCCGATCACGCTGGAGCGGCTCGATGATCTTTTGCGCGCCCGCATCCTCATCGAAGGGGAGGCGATCGCGCTGGCTGCG
Source organism: Mesorhizobium sp. LjNodule214 (assembly GCF_964252735.1). Taxonomy (NCBI): domain Bacteria; kingdom Pseudomonadati; phylum Pseudomonadota; class Alphaproteobacteria; order Hyphomicrobiales; family Phyllobacteriaceae; genus Mesorhizobium; species Mesorhizobium sp. LjNodule214. Next base: position 66,567 of record NZ_CAXUPE020000001.1, on the reverse strand, counting down.
GAACGCATGGGGCCTCGCCAGATCGCGGCGGTGGAGGCTCTGCTTCGCGAATGGGACGAGATGCGTGCGCTGAAGCACAAGAAGGACGTCGATCGCGAAGTGACGCTCAACCAGAGCTTTCACTTCGAGATCTACCGCTCCTGCGGTTCGGCCGTGCTCATCCCGATGATCGAGAGCCTGTGGCTGCAGTCCGGGCCCTGCATCCGTCTCGCCATCTACGCATTCTCGGAAGCCGGTGAGGTTGACACCGCCTACTATCATCGCAGCATCGTCACGGCACTGTCCGCGCGGGATGCGCAGGCGGCACGCGAGTCGCTGATCACCGATATCAGCCGGCCCTTCACCTTCCTGCGCAACAAGCTGCAATCCACCGCCACGAAGGACCAGACATGACGAACCCTGCCATCAGGATCACCGAGCCGCGCTCGAAGCTTTCCGTGACGGCGCTGTTGCTGCCGGAAAAAGCGCCGGAAAATGCCGCTTTCCTGCTGGCATATCTCGACAAGCCGCGCGTTGTTGCCGGCATCCATGCGATGTGGACGGGGCCCGAAATCTCCTGTCCCGTTCCCGTTGCCGATCTTGAGGGCCAGTCCTATGCCCGGCCTTTGCCGGCGGAGAATGCGACGCTGACGCCGCAGCCGGGTGACATCGTGCTGTCCTACGTGCCGCCGCGCGTGTGGGGCGGAACGCCCAATGCGATCTTTGATATCGGCCTCTATTACGGGCCGGGCGCGCGCCTTCTGTTCCCGATCGGATGGCTGGCAGGCAGCGTCGTCGCCCAGGTGCTTCCCGACGAGCGCGAGCACCTGGCGGCCGCCTGCGGCGTCATCCGCCGCAACGGTGCCTGCGATGTCACGTTCAGCCTGGTGGAGGTCTGAGTGGCCGACGACAGTTTCGAACTCTTCGATCTCCGCGTCGAGGTGGTCATCCCCGAGGGCAAGCCGATCTATTGCGGCGCCAGGGTTGGCGACTATTTCGAGCTCAAGGGCGAGATGCTGTCGATGCCGGGAGGGCAGGGTTTTTCGATCTATTCGATCGCGGCCGTGTTGCCGCTGCTGGCGGCCAAGCAGCGCCCGACCGACAAGAACGACTGGATGACGTCCGACGCCGAAATCGCCTGTCCCGATCCGAACTGCGCTAGCCGGCTGAGAATCGTCAGGACCGGCAAGCGGCTGTTCAGCCATGCCGAGACGACGGCAGTGCCGCTGCCGAAGGAGGATGACCAGAAATGACCGACAAGACCTTCGAGCTCGGTCCCGGCTACACGATCTCGCGCGTCATTCGCGGCGGCTGGCAGCTTGCCGGCGGCCACGGCGTCATCGACCGCGAACAGGCGGTGACCGATCTGATCGCCACCTTCGACGCCGGCATCTGGACCTATGATTGCGCCGATATCTATACCGGCGTCGAGGAGCTGATCGGCGCCGCCCGGCTCCGGCTTGCCGACGAGCGCGGTCTCGACGCCGCCGCGCGGATGAAGGTGCACACCAAGCTGGTGCCCGACCTCGAAAGGCTTGCCAGCATCAACCGCGACTACATCAGAGGCATCGTCGACCAGTCGCTGCGGCGGCTGAAGACCGAACGGCTCGACCTCGTGCAGTTCCACTGGTGGGACTACGCGCTGCCCGGCTACGTCGATGCGATAGGCTGGCTCAACGAGCTGCGCCTCGAAGGCAAGGTGCGCAATGTCGGCACCACCAATTTCGACACGCCACGCCTTGCCGAGATCCTGGCGGCCGGTGTGCCGCTGGTCAGCCAGCAACTGCAATACTCCGTGCTCGACCAGCGACCGGCGGGCAGGCTTGCCGCACTCGCTGCCCAGAACGGCATCAGTTTCCTTTGCTACGGTTCGGTGGCCGGCGGCTTCCTGAGCGACAAATGGCTTGATGTCGCGGAGCCGCAAACGCCGCTCGAAAACCGCTCGCTGGTCAAATACAAGCTGATCATCGACGACTTCGGCGGCTGGGATCTTTTCCAGCTGTTGCTCAGGACCCTGAAGGCGGTCGGCGACCGCCACGGCGTCGACATCGCCACCATCGCCAGCGCCTGGGTGCTCAAGCAGCCGCAAGTGGCAGCTGTCATCGTCGGCGCCCGCAACCAGGCGCATGCGCTTGCGAATGCCGGGATCATGGACGTCGCGCTGACGCCGGATGACAAGACGGCGATCGGAGCCGTGATCGCCGAGAGCAGGGGACTTGAAGGCGACGTCTACACGCTGGAGCGCGACCGTCACGGCCGCCACGGCTCGATCATGCACTACAATCTGAACGCGGGCCGGATATGAACACACAGCCTTCCCTGTTTTCACGCGCGCGTGCCGAGGTCGTCGACCTGCATCGCTTCTTCGTCGACTGGTTCGTCGAGGCCCGCGCCGGCACTGTGGATTTCAGTCGCTTCGAATCCGTCATGGGCGAAGGTTTCAACATGATCGCACCGAGCGGCATGATCCTCGACCGTGATGCGGTCATCGGTCATGTCAGGGACAGCCGCGCCACCTGTGACGACGGCTTTGCCATCTCGATCGAGGATATCCGTCCCGGCTGGCAAACCGCGGACACCATCGTCGTCCTCTATGTCGAGGCACAGCGGCGCGGCGGCAAGCACAGCCGCCGCCAGTCGAGTGCCGTTTTCACCACCAGTTCATCGGCGCCCAACGGCGTCGAATGGCGACATCTGCATGAAACCTGGCTGCAGGTGCCGGAAGGCTGAACAGGCTCCAGAGATGAAAATTAGAGTCGAGTAACGAAAGGGGAACAACAATGACAAAGACGATACTCCACATCACCACCGCGCTCGCCTTGCTGACGGCGGCCGGTGCGGCGCACGCCGCCGATTGCAAGATCACCGTCGGCCTCGTCATGGAGCTGACCGGCCCGGCAGGCGAATACGGCCAGGCCGGCGCCAAGTCGGTCGAGATGGCCTTCCGCGACATCAATGCAGCCGGCGGCGTGCGTGGTTGCGATCTGACCGCCGACACACGCGACAGCCAGAGCCAGGGCAACATCGCCGTCGATGCCGCAACCCAACTGGTTCAGGTCAAGAAGGTGCCGGTGATCATCGGCGGCATCATTTCCTCGGTGTCGATCCCAATCCTGACCTCAGTGACCGCGCCGGCGAAGATCGTCCAGGTCTCGCCCGCTTCCTCCTCGCCGACGCTGACGGCACTCGGCCGCGACGGCAAGACCAACGGCTTCTTCTTCCGCACCATTACCTCGGATGCGCTGCAGGGTGTCGCCGCCGGAAAATATGCCGTCGACAAGGGCTTCAAGAAGCTGTCGATCATCCATGTCAACAACGACTTCGGCGTCAACATGGCGGCGGAGTTCTCGCGCGCCTACAAGGCGCTCGGCGGCACCATCGTCTCCGACACGCCCTACAATGAAAAGCAGTCGAGCTATGCCTCGGAGGTCACCGCCGCCATGGCCGGCGAGCCGGACGGGCTCTATCTCGTCAGCACGCCGGTCGATGGCGCAACCATTGCCCGCACCTGGATCTCGCAAGGCGGCGTGCAGAAATTCCTGCTCAATGACGGCATGAACAGCCCGGACTTCATCGAATCCGTCGGCGCCGACTATCTCAAGGACGCCTATGGCACGTCCTCGGGCACCAGCCCGACGGCCTCCACCGACTACTTCATGAAGAACTACAAGGAGTTTTCCGGCATCGAGCCGTCGAATCCGGCGGCCGATCGGTCGTATGATGCCGGCGCCATCGTTGGCTTGGCAATCGCCATTGCCGGCTCCGAGGATCCGGCCAAGATCAAGGACGCAATGCACAAGGCCGTGGACCCGGCCGGCACGCCAATCTTTGCCGGCAAGGAGGAGTTCGCCAAGGCGCTTGGTCTGATCAAGGACGGCAAGCCGATCCGCTACGAAGGCGTCATCGGTCCGGTCGCCTTCGACAAATACGGCGACATCACTGGCCCGTTCCGCCTCTGGAAGATCGTCGACGGCAAGGTGACGACGGACGGCGAGATGACCACGGATGACGTCAACGCCCTGCAGGCAAAGCTGCAGTAAGGCGCCGATATCTTGCTTGGCGCGACCACATTCTTGCTGTGGTCGACGCCAGGCAACTGGAGGATGGGCCGACTGCGCCAAAAAGCGGCCAATGGGACACAACTTTGGAAATGACGGCTACGGGCCGGGAGTTGTAGGTCCGCTTGTGGTGCAGGGAAGAACGATAGCGGACGTTAAATCTCGAGGATACGATGTCCTGAGTTGACCCAGGACAGACCTTTGGCGGTCGCTCGGTGGTCGACCGCACCTCTGCGGACATTTGAAACCATGCGTTGCTTGAGATGCAATGCGCTCCAGGGTCGGCACTGCCAAAGCGGCAAATCAGGCCGGGAGCCGCCACATTTGCACACGACCTGTACCACGCAATTCCGTTTCCGCGAGTGGGTCGCAAGCAAAATTTGGTCCAAGCAGTTGGTGAGTTGCATCAGAAATACGGATTTCATCGGGCTCCGCGGACGTTTGAATACGTGCGGCGAGATTAACGGTCTCGCCCCACAGGTCATACGCGAACCGCCTCTTGCCTATGACGCCCGCGACGATTGGTCCTGAGTGAATTCCAATTCTGAGTCTCAGCGGTTCTCCTGCGAAGCGTTCGCGCTTAACCGCCTTCCGCAGTTCAACTGCATAGTGCGCGAGGGCTTCTGCATGATCGGATCGCGCGGTGGGCAGGCCAGCGACCACCATCACACAATCGCCGATTGTCTTGATCTTTTCGCAGCCGTATCGTTCAGAGAGCCGATCCGCCGCCTTGAAAAAGTAATTTAAGATAGCGAGCGTCGTCACAGCTCCGACGCTCCGCGCTCTTTCCGTAAAACCGACGATGTCGGCAAAAAGCACACTCACCTCTGCGTGGTTGTCAGCAATTTTTTTGTGCGCTTTTAACCGCTCCGCGATCGACGCCGGAAGAATGTTGAGGAGTAGGGTTTCGGCGCGCTGGTATTCACGCGACAATCCCTCTTGGCTCTTCCTCAACGCCTCGTTCGTCGATTGTAATTTCTCGTTGAGTTGACGCTCCCTCTCTTGCAGGAGCGTCATTTCATAAGCCTTCTGTTGAAGCCGCTGCCTATTGTCGCGTTCGGCAGTGGCGTCAAGAAAGAGCAGCCACACGCAGGCATTGTCAGCAAAAAGATGAAGGTCCGCGACACGCCCGCTGGGCAGTTCGACCATTTCCATATGATATGGAAGCTCCGGGCAAGGCAGCAAACCTTCCATGAATTCAAGCTGCTCGGCAACAGGCTTACCAATGCGAAGTGATGAGAGTCCGTAATGTTCGACACTTCCGCCCTTCGCAGCTATGCAATGCTGGGCGTCAATTTTCAGATATGCGATAGAGTGCTCATTGTAGAAGAAATTGTAAATCCAGCTTCTGACTTCTCTTGGCAATCCATGCATGGTCTATTTGGTGACCATCGAAGCAAGCTGACGAAACGCATCATCAACATGTTCACCCGAAAGCGCACTTGTTAGATAGATTTGCCATCCAAGTTGCCTGAGTTCGTTAATCTCACTATCCGATATTTCCCACCGGTCGGCCAGATCGGATTTGTTGAACAGCAATACAGACGGCATAGCGCCAAATTCGGCCTCGGCCCGCTCGCGCAGCGTGAGCGCCACGGCAAGAGTAGCGGCGCGGGTTCCATCGACGACAAGCACGAGTCCGGTCGCACCCCGCACATAGCTGACGCGGAATGAGCCGATATCGTCTTCGCCGGCCAAATCCCACAAAATCAGATCCACGGTTTTGTCCGGGAGTGCGACACTCTTCTTGTCGATTTTCACTCCCACCGTGGTCAAGTAGGTTTCTGAAAAGATGCTTTGCACAAACCTGCGAACCAGACTCGTCTTTCCGACAGCGAACCCGCCCAACATGCAGATCTTTTTTTGCAATATCCCAGGCTCCCCACTAGTCTAGGTTTACCGTAACCGAAACCCGGCGATTGGTGGAGCTCCCAGTTTGACTATTTTCAGGCACCGCCGGCTCAAAGGTGCCCGCGCCCCGAACCAGCAGCAGTTCCGGAGCGACGCCGCGCTTGTTGAGAAGCGCACGAACTGTCTCGGCGCGGGCGGCGCTAATCGACACGTTGGCCGTCTCACGGCCCGTGGCGTCCGAATGGCCGGTCAACATGAACCGCGCTGTTACGCCTGACTTGCGGGCTTTTTGGGCGAATTCCTTTATTTGATCCGCCAACCTGTCGAGAACCGGGATCTGCTCTGGTCCCGGCACAGCTTTGCCGGAATAGAAGAAAATATCGGTCGCCTGGATGGCCTCTCTCAAATGATTGAGTTCTGCAAGGCTCAGCTCATGCAGCTGCGAGACATCCAGAGCCACTCCGTCCGCCGAAAGTTGTTGGGCGGCGGCCCGCGCCCGGTTGATCCAGGCGGCAGGAGCCTCACCCACGACAACGATGCGATCCTGGACGATCGAAAGCAGAACCGATTTCGGCGGGGTCAGCGACGCCGTCAGCCGCTTCACCACGAACTTCGGATCAAGGCTCTGATAGAATTGCCACTGCGAATGAACGCGGGCAGGATCAACCTGCGTTCCGGACAGCAGAGCTTGCGGGTCGGCGGCAAGCGGGTCTCTCAGGCCGGAAATGTAGAAATGTCCGCCCCTCGTCGTTTGTTGGGCGACGATGATTCCCGGTTGGGCCTCAAGTCGCGACACATAATGCTGCCAGTGCTCAGCCGCGCGTGCTTCGGGGCTCACATCACGAACCTTGGAGATGTCGAATTCCGGTCCGCCTGCCGAAAGCTGTCGGGCCGCCGCGCGCGCCCGATCTATCCAGGTGTCGGGAGCCTCACCCTCGGCAACGATGCGATCCTCGACGATCGAAAGCCGAACCGATTTCGGCGGGGTCAGCGACGCCATCAGCCGCTTCAGCACGAACTCCGGATCAAGGCTCTGATAGAATTGCCACTGCGAATGAACGCGGGCGGGATCAACCTCTGTTCCGGACAGCAGAGCCTGCGGGTCGGCGGCAAGCGGGTCTCTCAGGCCGACAATATAGAATTGGCCATCGCGCACCTTTTGTTCGGCAACGATGATGCCCGGCTGGGTCTCCAGTCGCGACACATAGGCCTGCCAGCGCTCCGCCGCGCGTGCTTCGGGGCTCACATCACGAACCTTGGAGATGTCGAACTCCGGTCCGCCTGCCGAAAGCTGTCGGGCCGCTGCGCGCGCCCGATCTATCCAGGTGTCGGGAGCCTCACCCTCGGCAACGATGCGATCCTCGACGATCGAAAGTCGTACTGAATCCGGCGGAGCCAGCGACGCCGTTAGCCGCTTCAACACGAACTCCGGCTCAAGGCTCTGATAGAATTGCCAGCGTGAATGAACGCGGGCGGGATCGACCTGCGTTCCGGACAACAGCGACAGCGGGTCGGCGGCAAGCGGGTCTCTCAGGCCGGCAATATAGAATTGGCCATCGCTCACCTTTTGTTCGGCAACGATGATGCCCGGCTGGGTCGCCAGTCGCGACACATAGGCCTGCCAGCGCTGCCCGGATTGCCAGGAAAGAAAGAACCAACCGCCTGCCGGAATCAAAACCAGCAGGACTGCAGCCACCACCAGCCACGGAAATCCCTGGTTTGAGTCCTCCTGCTTCAGTTCAACGCAGGTCTGCAACTGCGTCTCTACGCCGATCAACTGCGAACTGTCGCCGTCAAACTGCTCTAAAGCCTGTGAGCATTCATCATGGATGCGAAGCAACACATCGCGAACTATTTCATGTAATTCCTCTGGCGGATTTCCCCGGATCACCGCAACCAAGGTCGCAAACGGTCCAACTTCTGACCAGAGACGAAGCTCCCCAAAACGGATAGTGTCCAGGCCGCTCTGTTCTTTCTCGTTAAACGAGTCTTTCACAAAATCTTGAATTGCACTAAGCATCGAAGAAATGAGTTGAGGATCTTCGCTAGTTGCATTATCGGCAGTCACATGCGCTATCAAAAGCCCGGAATTGCGATTAATGAGAAAGACATGTTCTACGCGGTATACAAGAGAATGCTTAAGAACAACTTCCGAGAAGCTTGCACCTGTTCTCCAAGCTTCAAATCTCCACTTGAGCCCATGCCAGGTAAATATATGTCTTAAAGTTTCATTCAGCGACTGAAAGGTCTGGTCGATCTTTTCCCCGATCGACTTGCGAATTGCCGGCAGAAATACCGGGTATAATATATCCGTGAGCGTACGCGGGCTCTTCTGGATGGACCGTTGCACAGCCCTCTCGACAGCTGGCGCAAGGGCCTCGCCGAGTTGCGCATGAGGCGCACGTGCGGCAGCACTGGGGAGAACGCCCCCCACTGCAGCCGCAAGCTGCTCAGGTTCGTCGAGCAGGTGCGTAACTCGTGAAAGCTCCGAAATTTCGCCGCCGACCAGCAACTGCCGCAGCGTTTCCATGCGAGGATCGGCGGTCGGAACACCGTCGAAACGCGCACGGTAGTCCGGATCAACGTTCCGGGCAATTTCGAGCAAAAGACTAGCCAGAGCCCCGCGATCAATCTCTGTATCGTTCGAAGCTGGTCTTTGAGGACGGCTGATTGGGTCGACGGTCGACGTCAAGTTCCGATCAACTCGCTTTCCAATTACGTTCCGAGTTGCTCTTGCTGCCGACGGGATCCTGATTTAGACATTTTGCAACCTCGACAAACAGGCCGGCCAAAAGATTTCGGTCGGTCTTGACGTTGCCGAGATCGGAAAACATTTTCTCCATTACCATCTGAATGGTCTCATTCTTTTGCTTGATTTCCTCACGCAGCAAATGATCGTTTCGATTTATCCGGTCCGCAACTTCGCGCTCAAGCTCGCTCAATTGATCCGACAACGCGCGCACCTGCTTTTCAAGCGCCTGATTGTGCTCGCGAAGATTCCGGTCGATCTCCTTGTCGGCCTCGGCTCGTGCATCTTTTTCGTTCCGCAATTGCGCCGCGAGCGATTCGACCTGCTTCTTTGCATTTGACTCATACGTTTCAAGATTCCGCTTGGCCTCGGATTCGACATCCTTGAAGCGCTGCAAGAACCGGTCTTCAAGCTTGGAAAAACGGCGGTCATAGTCCTGCATCTGGTTGCCGAACAGCAGATCACGTATCTTGTCGACACCTACAGCGTCGCCGGGGGCCCCGCTCTCGCGAGCTTGGACCGCCATGAAGTTTAGCCCGTTTCCCTCTGCATTACTTATCAGATTTGCGTCCGCTTTACTTGCAGAAGAAGCGGTACTCGAAGTTTCCTTAGCCATCCTTATGCCCCTTCAGTTGAACAACTGCCCCAGTGCAAAACTCAGAAACAGGCGAACATGTCAGCAAAATGCCCGGCCCACAAGCCGGACTTTTGGCCTAGGCCGATTCGTGCGTCCCTTTTACGTCTCTGGAATGGCAACAAATGCAGAAGTTCCGATTGGTGTCACTCTAGTGTCTCTTCGTGATAGGCCATAACCGGCTAATCTAATCGACCATGGGCGCAATCTACTATCGAAATGAGTGATACAATGTCAGGCTATAGCTATTGGAGCGCGCAATTAAGTAGCGCAGACTCTTTAGATGCATCGCATTTCGCTGGTCTGGCGGCGCACATAATGTCTCGCACCCGGCTGTATACTGCGACCATCAGCTTCCTTGCCGGCGGGAACGAGCAAGCCGAACGTTTTCATGATCCCTCGGATCTGGTTGGAAAGCTTTCGCGATCTTGTCGAGCGCGGCGGTCATACGGTGTCACCGTCAACGCCCGCGTCAGTACAACCCTTCTGCAAGCCAGGTCAGGCTTGTTCACAAGGCGGAATGGCGGGGACCAGATGATCCTCACCCGAGTGGTGAAGAAATGCGCGAGCGGAAATGCCCCGGCGCATCGACCTAAGCTCTAAGCCGTCGGGCATGAGCGCTTGCCATTCAAGCCTGTCTTCAGGTCTTTTTGCCTGCCTCTAATTCGCCCCGATCTTGAGAGAGCAGTGCTGCCATCCGATGCCGTCATCCGTTTTTGACATTCGCCGACTCTTGCCGAAGAAAACGAAAGCTCGATGATCCAGGTCCATGCTACCGGAGGCGTTGTGGTACCGATGTTCAATGCCGAGCAAACCATCGGCGCAACGCTTGCCAGCCAGGCGCGGTAAGACGGCGTGGCGCATAATCCCTTGGTTTCCATCGTGGTTCCTGCGCACAACGCGGAGGTAACGCTGGCGCGCGCACTCGATTGCCTTCTCGATCAGGAAATAGTGGATTGGGAGGCGATCATCGTCGACGACGCCTCCACGGACCGCACGCCCGCGATCATCGCCGGCTATGTGGAGCGCGATGCCCGATTTCGGACGTTGAGCTCTTGCGCCTATAGCGCCGCCGGCGCGCGCAATAGCGGGATTTCGACAGCGCGCGGCCACTGGCTCATGTTTCTGGATGCGGACGATTGGGTGGACGCCAGCTTCCTTGCGAAAATGCTGGCCGCACTGAAAACCGCTCCCGATGCAGTGGCCGCCTATTGCGGCTCTCGGCGCGTGATGCCCGATGGCGAACTCACCCCGTCGAGCATCGCAACCGAGGTTGCGATCCAGCCCTTCGAAACATTTGCCCGCCAGTGTGCCATCCGCACTCACGCGCTGCTCGTCGACCGGGAGACAATTGTCGAGTTGGGTGGTTTCGATGTATCGCTGCGCACCTGCGAGGACTGGGATCTGTGGCAGCGCCTCGCACGTCTGGGCAAAAATTGGGTGATGGTCGACGAGCCGCTCGCTTTCTATCGGACCAGCCCCAACGCGCTCACCCGCAATTCGACGCAGATGCTGGCAGATTCGGAAATCGTGATCGCCCGCGGCTTTTCTCCTGATCCTAGGGTCAAACACCCGGCATCGGCTCACGCCAATGGCGCGATCGAGGCGGACGGCCGTACCGCTTCCGAAGCACTCGCGTGGTTCGCGTTGTGGAACGCAGCGTCGGATTGCGGCTGCGGCTCGCGCTCGATCAACCCGCAGTCCCTGCGCGCGCTCCCGGCAGGACGTAAGTGGGCGCGTGAGATCGCCCAGGTGGCCGTCGATGGCCTTATGGTAGGAAGCCTGTCGGCGCCGGCGCAACTGGCTGCCAGGTGGGACAGGTTCGGCGGCTCCCTCACCGAGTTGATCAACGAACTCGGCAAGGTCTGGGACAATCCCGTCGCGGCTCGCCGCGTCCAGTATCAGCTTGAGCAAATGCTTCTCGACGTCGACGATCTTGCCGCGCCGCGCAGGCTGGCGCGGACACTTGGAATTCGCGTCGACGCTCGAAATCCGACCTCGATCGACCTTCCGCAAGGAATCGATCAAATTTATGCCTATCTGATGATGGATGGCCAGATCGAGGCTGTCGTGCAGTTCGGCGTACTCGGGAAAGTGACAAGGCGTCATTGGATTGAATTGATCCTGAATGTCGTGCCCCCTGAGCGGTTTGTAGGCAGCCTCTCCCGCTATGAGCACGTGAGGCGATCGTCGGTACATTCCCCCCAAAAGGGCGCCGGTGCCGACACGTCAAACATGTTTGCAACCGAGGCATTGTTGACCATGGCGGGGCGCCGGTCTGATCCGGACAGCCACTTCGGCAGGCTCGCGCAATTGGCCGTGGAAGCGCGGGACCTGGTTCGCTCGAGCGCCGAACCTGCAGAGCCTCTCGCCGCGCCGCGCCGCGCACGGGCCGCGGATGGGCACGACAATGATCGCACGTCGTTCTGGAATCGCTATTTCGCGACCGAGGATCCCTGGAACTACGGTTCGCTCTATGAGCAGGAAAAATATGAGCGGCAGCTCGAAATTCTGCCTGCCGGTCCCATCGGACAGGCGCTTGAGCTGGCCTGCGCGGAGGGCCATTTCACGCGGCAGCTGGCGCCGCGAGTGGGCCATTTGACCGCAACTGACATCTCCGCCATAGCCATCGGGCGGGCGGGTGCCCGATGCAGCGATCAGCCGAATGTTGAGTTCGGCGTACTGGATTTCGCTGCGGACACGCTGCCGGGTGAGATGGATCTGATCGTCTGTTCGGAAGTGCTCTACTACCTGGATGACCTCGCCGAGTTGCGGCGCATCGCCAAAAAATTCGCTGAGGCGTTGGCGCCTGGCGGCAGTTTCATCAGCGCACACGCATTCGTGCTACGTGACAATGTTGAAAGGACGGGCTTCGACTGGAACACATTCGGTGCACAAGTGATCTCAGAGTCGCTGGCAACGACCGAAGGCCTCGTCTTGGAGCAATCGATCCAGACCGAGCTCTATCGCATAGACCGCTTCCGCCGCCTGTCACCGGACGACGTGGCGACGGAACCGATGATTGTTCATGTGCCAATCCGCGCGCCCGTCGGAATCGGGGTCGCGCGAAATATCGTCTGGGGCGGGGCGCGGGCCTTGCGCCGCGACGTCGCACGTAGCGAGCGGCGCCAGCGTGTCCCTGTCCTCATGTATCACGGCGTCGCCGATGAAGGTCCGGCCGCGCTCGCCCGTTTTCGGCTCACACCGGCCGCATTCGCCAGCCAGATGGCATGGCTGCGCGCCAATGGGTTCCACGCGATTGGGTCCGAGCAGTTGGAAGGGTCCATCGCCAACCGTCAGCCTTTCGTTGGCCGCCCAGTGGTCATCACCTTCGATGACGGCTTCCAGAACTTTGCCGACCATGCCTGGCCGACCTTGCGCGCAAACGACCTGACCGCGGAAGTGTTCCTGGTGACGGACTTGGTGGGTGAAAGTGCACAGTGGGACGCCGACAGCGGGACGCCGACGCAGCTTATGGACGCCGGGACGGTGCGACGCCTCTCCGGCGAAGGTGCGTTCTTCGGAAGCCATCTGGCGACGCATCGCGCGATCGATGGTCTGTCGAGCTCTGACTTGGCCGCCGAGCTCCTGCGCTCTCGTATGTTCATCGAACGGTGGACCGGTCGGCCAACCACGGCGTTCGCGGCACCCTTCTCTGTCACCGACCGACGGCTTGGCCGGCTGGCCAAGGAGTGCGGCTATCGAATCGGCTTCGGCCGCAAACACGGGCCGGCGGACCTCGACTGCGATCCCATCGACCTTCCGCGCATCGAGATTCGCGGGGACCGCTCGCTCGATGACTTTGTTGCCACTGTCGAGGCCGTGCTCGATAAACGGTGAACTTGTCACCCGCTCACAATGCGCAAGATACAATCGACGAGACGCTCCGCGGTGTGCGCGCTCAGTCCTATCGTGCGCTCAGATTATTGTTGTTGACGATGGCTCACGCGACCAGATTGCCGCGATCGCCCGATGTCACGCGGAGATCGACACGCGCGTGCGGCTGATCGAGCAGGCAAACGCCGGTGTGGCCGCCGCCCGCAATACGGGTTGGCGAGCGGCGCGATCCAACCTAATCGCATTCGCAAGTCTATTGGGCGACTTGGGACACGGCTGACATCAGCTCCTGCGGGCTTGGCGCCCCAAACATGTATCGCCCACCCTCTGGAACCTCCGTGAAGCTCCAGCGGACGATCCCCTGCCGGTCCAGCAGGAACTGACCTATCAGTTGTCCGTGTCCCGTTGCCATCATCTGCTCGTCGGCTTCGGTCACTTCGTAATTGTCCTTCTTGTTGAGGATTTCGCTGGCCGCAAAAGGATCCATAGGACCGGGCAACTCGCTTGGCAGGTCGACCCGCATATCCTTTGCCGCTGCCATCGAGACCTTGTACGGCCAGTTCGTTTCGTTTTGGGTGAATTCGAGATTGGGCAGTCCAAAAGCACGATGTGAAGCGCGTTCAGGGTCGGAGGCCGCAAGCAGATTCGGCATCGGGTGGTAGCGGAAATAGAGACGCGCCCGTTCGATCGGCGTGTTCACCACCGTCAGGCTCCCCACGCCCTTTTCGCGCAGCTCCGGATCAAGCCGCGCCTGGGCGGCGATATGGCGCCGGCAAAACGCACAATGCAGACCTCGAAACAGGCCGACCAGCACCGGTTTTTGTCCGCGAAAATCGTCAAGCGCGATCTTGCCCTCCCGGGTAATGGCGTCGAGCACCAAGTTCGGCGCACGGTCGCCCGGTTGAAGCGGTACCAAGTCACTACCCGCGGACATTTCCAACCTCCAACCCGGCTAGTCGAGAAAAGGCAGCACCACAAGCGCTTCCGGGTCGAGCCCGTGCTGGGCGCATATACCCTGCGCCAGGGAAAAGTAGCGTTCGGCCTCGGCCAGATTGTCGAGGTCGAGATTAAGCGTTGCGAGACCATCATAGCACGGAAACAGCAGTTGGGGCTCGCCCGTTTCGCGGGCTACGTCCAGTGCTTCGTGGAACAAGCCAACCGCCAGGTCCGGACGGCCGTTGCACTGGTGGATCTGCCCAAGCACGATCAACGGCACCGGCAGGTGCTCGCGCTGGTCGAGCGCCCGGTCGATCTCGATGGCCTTCTCGGCAGCAGGCACGCCCTCCGTTGGACAGCGATCCGTGAAAGTACAACAAGCAACCGCCAGATTGGCGAGAAGGCGCGCCTGGAAGCCCAAATCACCAATATGGCGCGCCACTTCAAGACCGCGCCGACAGACCTCCATCGCGTGTACCGGATCGATGGTCGTGTAAAGCACGCCGAGATTGGTGTAGCCGCGGCAGGCCGCGCCCAGTAAACCGGCGGCTTCGGCCAATTCGATGCTACGCTCAATCTGATGCACTGCTTCACGGTTTCGCCCAAGGCGAGCCAGCGCAACAGCCTTGGTATTAAGTGCCTCGGCGGTCACAAGAGTGGCATCACACCCTACCTCGGAGACATGCTCCGTTGTCAGAGCCTGTACGCAATCCAGCGCCGCGTCTGCCCATTTTGCCGCGAGAGCGTGTTCTCCGCTTCGGAACGCCTGTCGGCCGCGTTCTTGCCAGAGATGCGCCTGCTCGATCGGGGCATCCGCGCCATCGAGGAGCGCTGCCGCTTCAGCATAGCGGGATTCTGCGTTGTCCCGCTTGCCGACGTCCCATAGCAGCCGACCGATCTTACGCAAAACTCGCGCCGAAGCGACACGATCGGCTGACTCGCGGTATGCCTGCAACACCGTCTCGTAGTGGTGGTGCGCGATCTCGCGGCGGCCTACCGGGCCGCTCAAATCGGCAATGCGCTCTGCAATTGCCAGTTTGAGCGGTGTTTGCCCGATCGCGCCCAACGCAGCCAGTGCTCGCTCGTAGAATCGAAGGGCGTCGTCGTTGGCGTATATCATGCGAGCGCGATCGCCCGCCGCCTGCAGGTAATGCGCACCCCTCTCCCGCTCGGCGCTCTGTGCGAAATGATGACCGAGCACGGTCAAATCCTCGAGCCGTTCCGGCTTGTCGCCGCACAGTTGCTGCAAGGCAGCACCGACCCGCCCGTGGATGTCGGTCCGGCGTTGCAGGAGCAGATTCTGGTAGATCACGTCCTGCAGCAATGTTTGCGTAAAGCGGTAGCTTTGCGACGAGACCGAGCCTGATCCGGCAACTTCCTCGATGATTTCCGCATCGCAAAGCAGTTCGCAGCCGGCTTCTAGCCGGGCGGGGTCGGCTGTCACGGTTTTCAGCAGTGTGGCATCGAAGCGCGGGCCGATTACGGCGGCTTCCTGGGCCAACCGGCGCACCTCTGGGGGCAGCCGGTCGACGCGAGCGAGCAACATTGCCTGGATAGTGGCGGGAATGCCGGTTGTGACTTCGCCTGCCACAGTCCGCCATCGCTGGCCCTCGCGCATCAGTACACCGCGATCGATAAGGCCGCGAACGATCTCCTCTACAAAAAGGGGGTTGCCGCCCGCGCGCTCGAGGATCTGGTCGAGAAGCCCTCCTGCGGAGTTTACCCAGCTCTCGCCGAAAAGCGCCGCCAGCAGGCTGCGTTCGTCATCACTGTTGAGCGGCGAAAGCCTGAGTGCTGTGTGACTGACCCGACTTGAGTCGAGCTGGCCGTTGTCCGGCGCCGGACGATGCGTGACCAGCACCATCAGCCGCGTGCGTTCCAACCTGTCCATCACGAAACGTAGTGCCTCGAGCGACACGGCGTCGGCCCAATGCAGGTCTTCGACGACAATCAACAGCGGCGACAACGCAAGCCGCCGCTCGATGATTGTGCGGACTGCATAGAGAATTTGCCGCCGCAGCTGCTCGGGCTCGACATGCTGCAAGGTGGCATCGGGGTCGCCAAGGCCAAGCACATGGTAGAGCAAAGGCATCAGCCGCTTCGCCTCCTCGCCCTGCAGGCCGAGATCGGCAAGCAAGCCTGCGAGCTTACCCCGCATTTCGTCCCCATTGTCGTTTTGCATCATCCCGGCAGCGCTGCGCACCACTGCGCCCAAGGCGCCAAATGATTGTTCGCCCAGCGGTGAGCACGTGGCCTGCCGCACGGCGACGTTGCGAAAACGATCCTCGTCGCCGACGCGGGCGACGAACTCCTTCACGAGCCGCGATTTCCCGATACCGGCTTCTCCGACGAGGCGGACAAGTTGGGCCGAGCCGCCGCACGCCTGGTCAAGGCTCGCCAGCATTCTATGAAGCTCCGCACCACGACCTATCATCGGCGCGCTGAGGCCGAGCGCCTCGAGCCCACGCGCTGCACGCGGCGCCGCAAGCGGTGCATCCAGTCGATGGACGAGCACACTGCCAGCCTTGCCGCGAAGCACGACATCACCCAGCGGCTCGTAAGAGAAGGCATGCCGGGTCAGCCTGTGAGTGAGCTCGCCTACCAGCACCTCACCCGGTGCGGCCAGCGATTGCAGGCGTTGCGCCGTATTCACGGTGTCGCCGGTCACCGAATAGGATTTGGCGGTGCCGATGCCCAATCCGCCAGTGACGACCGGACCAGTGTTTATGCCGATGTGGAGTAACAAAGGCGAGCCGGAGTGGGGCGCGCTTTCGCCGAGCCGCGCCGTCCGGGCGATCATGTCGAGAGCGGCGCGAAGCGCACGTTCAGGATCGTCCTCATGCGCGACCGGCGCACCGAACAAAGCGAGCAGTGCATCGCCGATGAATTTGTCGACGAAACCGCCAAAGCTTCGCACGGCCGCCGTCAACTCCTTGAACAGTTCGTTCTGCAACGCTTGCATCACCTCGGGGTCGAGCTGCTCGCTGAGTGTCGTGAAGCCGCAAAGGTCGGCGAACAGGACCGTTACCGTCCGGCGATCGGCGTCAGAGACGGGATGCAGCCCATCTTCGCTTTCGATGTTCGGAAGCAGCGACGGAGTTCGAGAAGGCGACACAATGGTCCGGCTTGGCGTCGGAGCAGGCCGTTCGACGGCTTTTGCGGGCGCACCAACGCTTGCCCCACATTTCGGACAGAACTCGAAATCAGGTGCGCAGGGGTAGCCGCAACTGGCGCATGGCACGGGCTGGCGCCTGCCACACCTCGGACAGAAAGCGTAACCGCCCTCAACCTCGAAACCGCAGCCCGAGCAGTCCATAGAACAAGACCTCACTAGGGGCCGTGACGGCGTGATCTCGCTACGCACTTCACGGCCAGGGTATTCACAAGGATGAACCGATAGCCGTCGACCAGCAAGCGGCAGCGCAAATGGGCATCGAGCGATCAGTGTGGGTCCGGTGGCAGAGCGCTGCCGATACGGGCGGCTGAGTGGCTGTCGTTTGCGTCGAAGCAGCGTTGACAGCCCTGTTCGAGGATATCAGCAAGCCATCCGCTATCGTTCTTCCCTGACCACAAGCGGACTTACTGCTTACGCCCAAAACAAGACGCTGATTGTCTGGCGCTGAGCGTCGGCAGTTGGCGCTACTTGCTCGTTCCCATCGACCCGACAAACGGCACCATTCAAGCCCGTTGCGGACGCTCGTTCACAGAAGGCGTACGGTGAAGTTTGACCCGATGCTGCCGTTCAGTCTCACGATCACGAAGGTCCGATAATGTGAGAAAAGGCGACATGGGATCGCGACGGAAAACTGAAATATCGGAAAGTCGCTTCACTCGAGCCCGATCCACACAAAGCCGTCCTGCTTTCGGCAGGGATACACGATCAGCTTTGCGCGGTTTTTCGAAATGTCACCCAAATATTCAAGGCCCGCCCTGGTACCATCGTGCTCCAACTTTGCCCACTCCCTGATTTCGCCGGTAAGCAGGTCGAAACAACTCTGATGCCAGCGGCAGACCAGGCCAAGATCTGCGGTGATCGTGCTCTCCGTGTGTGGGAGCTTCAGCACTTCGGCCTGAGCGGAACTTCGGCGTTCGTAGAGCGGCAGATGAAGATGTGGGCAGGCATTGTTGAAGGCGCAATAGTTGTCGGATCCGCGAACGACGACGATATCGTAATCTTCAAAATCGAGAATCCGGCGTTCGTAGGGCTGAAGCTCGCCTTCGGCAAAAGCGCGAATCCACCTCCTGCCGCCCTGACGGATGGTTTCGCGAGGCCGTCTGGCATTCAGCTCGGCGTCAATTTCGGGCTTCAGCCTGACGATTTCGAACAGGCTTGTGCGCTCGCCGGTACCGCGAAGGCGCACCCTGACGAAGTCGGCGATTTCCACCTTTTCGGCGATCTGGTCGCGGAGGGCCTCGGATATCAGCAGGCGCGTACCAGCATCTTTGTTGGCCGCCTCGACCCGGCTGGCCAGATTCACCACATCGCCGATTGCCGTGAGACGTTCGTGTCCGGCGAAACCCAATGTGCCGATGACGGCTTCGCCATAGTTGAGGCCGATACGAATATCGAAATCGATGCCATACATCGAGCTGAAGAACGGCTTCAGACGATCGACTGTGGCGAGGGTCTGGAGCGCGGCGTTGACGGCGCGGAGCGGAGCGTCGGGCTGGTCGTCGATGCCGAATATTGCCATAAGCCCATCGCCGATGAGTTTGTCGATGAAACCGCCATTCTGCTCGATGATGTCGCCGACCTGGGCGAAGTAGCGATTGAGCAGATACATCACGTCGTAGGGCGAAAGCCGCTCAGACAGCGCCGTGAAATCGACAATGTCACTGAAGAAGACCGCAACATGCTTTGCTTCGCCACAACGCGTCGCGGCAGAACCGCCAAGCTGGCTGGTGATCATCATATCGGTTTCGTCCAGCACCAGGCGTCGGACGCGAAGCTCGCCTTCCGGCCTGAGCTGACAGGCCAGCCTAACTTCATCCGCCAATCTCAACCGGTCCGCCATCGAAGTCTCAGCGGAATTCCGGTCCGGGCAGGCCTCCAGGCCATCGAGCACCCAGACGCGGCATGTCGAGCATTTCGCCCGGCCGCCGCAGGCATGGGCGAACGGCACGCCCGATCTGAGAGCCGCCTCGAGCAAGGTCTCATCGGCGGCCACGTTAAAATCGATCTGGTCAGGTAGAGCGGTTACTTTGGTCATATTCTTGAACAGAGGTCTGCGGCGTTGGCAGGTTCGCCAGTGTAGCACCAATCGGCTCAGGCAATCGAATGGTGATCGTTCGCTTGGCGGAAACACGAATGTCGGCTCGTTGCGGGCGGTCGTTCGCAGAAGGCGTTCGATGAAGTTTGACCCAATCGCGACGCTCACTCCGGTCAGTGCTAACGTCCGGATTTGGCGCGCGATTCCGACCTCGGCGAACGAAGTTATAACACGCCATTCCAGTGTACGATTGCTTCGCCAAATTGGGTGTGCGCCGCAGCACAGCCAGGATATCCGCGCTCGCGGAAAGGGCTGTCCCCGCTGGCGGGATTGGCGTAAACTACGGTCTTGGGGGTGCATCCATGCACCGCATCATCACCATAGCCATCGTAGCGGCCGCGTTGAGCTGTTCCGCGCATGCGGACGTGCTGATCGGCGGCGCAGGTCCGAACACGGGGCCACTCGCCTGGGTCGGCGAGCAGATGCAACGCGGCACGGAGATGGCCGTGGCCGACATCAATGCGGCGGGAGGCGTGCTCGGCCAGCAGGTGGAGTTCATCTCGGTCGACGATTTCTGCGATCCCGAGCAGGCGGTGGCAGCCGCCCAGAAGCTGGTGGCCGACGGAGTCGTGTTCGTCGTCGGGCACTACTGCTCGGGATCCTCGATTCCCGCATCCAAGGTGTACGAGGCGGCGCAGGTTCTGCAGATTTCGCCAGGATCGACCAATCCGCTGCTGACAGAACAGGGCCGCACCAACGTTTTTCGCGTCACTGGCCGTGACGATGCGCAGGGCCTCGTGGCCGGCAATTACCTGGCCGACCAGTGGGGCAACAGGAAGATCGCGATCCTCCACGACAGTTCGACCTACGGGAAGGGTTTGGCCGACGAGACAAGAAAGCAGTTGAACAAGCGGGGCGTGACCGAAGCTGTCTACGACGCCTACACCCCCGGCAAGAATGACTATTCCTCGGAGATCGCTGCGTTGCAGGCCGCGGGCATCGCCGTGGTGTATGTCGGCGGCTATCATACCGAGGTTGCGCTGATTGTTCGCGGTGCACGCGACCGCGGCTACACGGCTCAGATCGTCTCGGGCGATGCCCTGGCGACCGAGGAATTTGCCCTGATCGCCGGCCCTGCGGCCGAGGGGACCCTTTTCACCTTCCCGGCGGATCCGCGGCCAAACCCTGAAGCGGCCGCGGTTGTGGAGAAGTTCCGCGCCGAGAACTTCGAGCCCGCCGGTTACACGCTGCACAGCTACGCCGCCGTCCAGATCTGGGCGCAGGCGGTCGCGAAGGCGGGTTCGCTGGAGCCGACTGGGGTCATCGCGGCACTGCACGGATATGAGTTCCCCACAGTCCTGGGCCTGGTCGATTTCGACGACAAGGGCGATCTGACGAAGCAAAGCTGGGTTTGGTACGTCTGGAAAGGTGGAGAGTATGTGCCGGTTGAATAGGGACCCGTCGACATGCGGCGTGCCGCTTGAGATCTGATGCAGACCAGTGTGGCGGGATCCTTCAGACTCGCCGCGATGCTTGAACGCCTCGGCATACGCGGCCGCTTGCTGTTCGCTTTCTTCGGGATCAGCGCCCTTGCGGTGCTGGCAACCGCCGCGGCCCTCTATGCCTTCCTTCAGGTTGGCGAGGTCGTAGACCGCATCACCAGGGATCGAGTGCCGCCGGCGCTCGCCTCCCTCCAGCTGTCCCGCCAGGCCGAGCGGGTAGCCGCTGCCGCGCCTTCGGTGCTGGCAGCGACAAGCAAGGCTGAGCACAGCGCCGTCTCTGCTGCTGTCGCTGTCGAGATGTCCCGTCTCGAGGTTCTGCGCACGGACCTCAGGGACGCTACGCTCGGCACAGTGCCTTTGGCCGAAATCGAGGAAGCCGCGATTGTTCTGAGGCGCAACCTGAAGGAGCTCGACTCTCTTGTTGCCGCCCGGCTGGACGTGGTCGCCCGCAAGGAGGAGCTCCTGAACCGCCTCTCCGCGACGACGACCGGAAGCCAGCGCCTCGTGGCTACCGGCATTCTGGTGATGGATTCCAGGCTCCCGCAATGGCGGGCGGTCGCGGCCGACACGTCGCTTTCGCCGGATCGACGCGCAGCGGCGATGGCGGACCTGGTCCAGGCGATTGCGGCCTACATTCCACAGCAGAAGGCGCAGCAGGAGATTTCGGCGGTCAACGACGCGCTGGTCAAGGCCGCGAATGCGCCAACGCCGGGCGACCTGGCGTTGATCCTGTTTCCGCTGCGCCGCTCGCTCGCCGCTCTTGAAACGGCTTCCACCCAGATCGACGAGAAGCTGCGGACCCGCTTCCAACTGCGGGTGGAGGAGTTCAAAGCCCTAACCGACGGCGAGAAAAGCATCCTCAAGGCACGGGAGGACGAATTTGCCGTCCTGGCGCAGGGCGAAAAGCTTCTAGCCGAAAACAATCGGCTGTCGCGCAATCTTACCGCTGCCGTCGATCGCCTGGTCGCCACGGCAGACCAGGAGATCGCTGCGTCCGGTCGCGAAGCTGCGGTCGTCCAGCGCTATGGTACCGGAGTTGTCCTTGGCTCCGCCTTCTTCAGCCTCTTGAGTTCGGTTCTGGTTGTCTGGCTCTACGTCGATCGTAGCCTTCTCGCCCGTCTGGGAGCAGTGAGCCAGGGTATGCTTGCAATCGCGGGTGGCAATCTGCATGCGCCGCTGCCAGCCGCGGGCAGCGACGAAATCGGGCGCATGGCGGAAGCGCTGAGACTCTTCCGGGATACTGCTGTCGAGGTCGAGGAAAAGAACCTGCGCGACGTTGCGGAAGCTCGTCAGCGGCTCATCGATGCCATCGAAAGCATCTCCGAAGGATTCGCTCTGTACGACGGGGAGGACCGGCTCGTCCTCAGCAACAGCCGCTACCGCGAATTGCTCTACACCGGTCTGGAGACCGAACTGACGCCCGGCACGACATTCGAGCAAATCATTCGCCGATCCGCTGAGCGCGGCTACATCAGGGACGCCGAGGGGCGGGTCGAGGAGTGGGTCGCCGAGCGCCTCTCGCGGCACCGCAACCCTGGCGAACCTTGGGTGCAGCGGCGAGGGGACGGGCGATGGGTCATGATCAGCGAGCGGCGGATCAGCGCCGGCGGCACGGTCGCCGTCTATTCGGACATCACTGAGCTGAAGCAAAGGGAGGAGAACCTCGCCGAGAAATCCGTGGTTCTGGAGGCGCTTTCCAGCAAGCTGGCGAAGTATCTGGCGCCCCAAGTGTATCGCTCGATATTCACCGGCCGCCAGGAGGTCAGGATCGCCAGCCAGCGGAAGAAACTGACAATATGCTTCTCCGATATCGCGGGCTTTACCGAGACCACTGACAAAATGGAATCCGAGGATCTCACCCAACTCCTCAATCACTATCTGACGGAAATGTCGAAAATTGCTTCGGATCACGGCGCGACGATCGACAAATATGTCGGCGACGCGATCCTGATGTTTTTCGGCGATCCCGAGACTCGCGGCGTCAAGGAGGACGCGCTGGCTTGCGCGCAGATGGCACTAGCAATGCAAAAGCGGATTAGCGAGCTCGCCGAAGTCTGGCGGGACATGGGGATCGAAATACCGCTGCGCTGTCGCATCGGCATCCATACCGACTACTGCACCGTCGGTAACTTCGGCAGCGAGGACCGAATGGACTACACGATAATCGGCGGCGCCGTGAATCTCGCCTCGCGCCTGGAGCAGGAGGCGCCGCCGGGGGCCATCCTCATTTCCTACGAGACGTTTGCGCAAGTGAAGGACTCAATCGACTGCGAGGAACTGGGGCACGTCCAGGTCAAGGGGATCGCCTATCCCGTCGCCACCTACCGCGTCATCGATCTGAAGGCCAATCTGGCGGCCGCTCGTCGTGCCGTTCGAACCGAGCTGCCGCACTTCAGGCTGGAACTTGAACCGGAGCTGATGTCCCCTGACGAGCGTGGCGATGCCGCCACTGCACTTCGAGATGCGCTGGATCGGCTTTGTCACAAGCCCGGGTAGTAGGGCTTGGTCCACAACGACCCCTCCCAATGGACGCAAGGAGTGGGATGTGGGACGCCGCTCATCAGGCCTTGAACTGCAGACAGCTCGCAGGCAAGCCATATGATCGTCGAGGCGGAAGCCGTCGTCGAAATCCCGAAAGGTATCAGCGTCAAGGAAGCGGCCGGATCAGACGCCAGAGGCTCACCGATAGATCGCCGTCGCTTGCGGTTGCGCACTAGAAAATCAACCTGAAACAAGGCCTGAAGCGAGGCTCAGGTCGGCTTGATCTCTGCCTGGCCGATCTTGCGCCATCGGGCGTTTTCGCGAACCAGTTTCAGGTCGTCGGTCGTCTCGGCAAATGTCCGCAAACGGTATTGCCGGAGCAGGTCCGGGAAGAGCGCCCCTTCCGGTAGGCCGGCAAGCTGCTCGCGGACCGAGATCTTTTCATCGATGACCCGCATGCCCCAGGCATTTTCCCGAACCTGCAGCTCCGCAGCCAGATCGCGCTCTTCCGGCGCGTTTTCATCTAGCGCAGCCAGCAGGATCGAGTGGAAAAGCGCTACATAACCAATCTGTCTCAGGCCGCCCACAACCCGCACGCGCGGCAATATAGCAAGGACGAGAAACATCAGGAACAAGTTCGGCAGCAGCACGCCGTCCAGCAGCGCCTGCTTGAGATGCGGCCGCTCGAACGGGATGGAAAGACCATGCGGCCTGTCGGGCTCGATCAGGCGCCCGTTCTCGAGGACGAGCTTGCGCACGCGCTCCTCGCGGATGCCCCAGAAATAGGCCGTGGCATTGGGCAGGAATCTGCCAAATGGGCTCGATGCGGCCTCTTGCAAGGCACGTTCGAGACGCTGGCGCCTTGCGGGCTCCATGAGCAGCCTGGAAAGAAGGCTGCCGTCATATTCCAGATGCCGCGCCATGGCAGCCGCGGCGAGCCGATCATCGATGAAAACCGGCATTGCCATGCCGGAACGATCCCAATCGGCGACCAGATCCTCGTTGAGGGCTGTCAGCGCATCGGCGGCGGTTCCAAACACCTTGTCCCGGCTGGCAAGCAGTGTGCCCAGCCAGCGGCTGGCATCCGTTTCGTCGCCCACCGCTTCGAGCGCGCGCTTGTTGAGGGTGACGGGACCTGCCACGCAGGCGCTTTTGCGGCACAGTTTGTGGCGCCCCATGCCAAACAGGTTGACCTTGTCGTCGCCGACATCGAGCCATCCCGGCCCCTCCCGGCCTATTGTCTCCATGGTCATCGTCGTTCCCATGAAGCTGAAGAAGGCCGACAGCCCGTTTTCGACCGCGCCGAGCCAGGCAAGCAGGAGGGCATCGAAGGTTATCCGGTCCATCAGAAGCAGGCAGTGCAGGCCGGACTGAATCACCGGCCTGTGCTCGAATTCTTCGAGGGCCTTGCCGATCTCTTCAGGCTGCATGATCACACCAAGGCGCTGGTCCAGGACTTCGCGCAGGATCGAGCGGGCAGCGATCGCCGAGCCCGATGCGGGCCTTGCCACCGGCCGCCACAGATGGCGGGCGTAATCGGAAACCGGTGCATTCCAATTCTGCTCGATGTCACGCACGACTTCCGGGCAGAGCAGCGACAGCACAGCCAGAATTTCCACCGGAGGCGTAGGGGTTGGATCAACGACGGCGGTCATTGGTCCGGTCTAGCCGCTTGCGATGCAAACGCCAAGGGAGACCAGACTCGCAGGATGCGGCCGGCCCACACATAGGTTGTCAACGCGATTAAAATGGTGTGGGACGAAATTGACCGTATCCAACGGAGTTCTCCATGAGCAATCACCTGTTCGCCGACACGGCACGAATTGTTGGATTGGCTAACAGTTAAGGCCATACAGCGGATCTCAGAACCGCAGCCGGGCCATGCTCAGGAGGTCGTGGTACTGCCCGTCGGTAAAACCGGCCTTCACATGCCGGCCTTCGACCTCGAAGCCGTGGCTTGTGTAGAGACGGACGGCCGATTCGTTGTCGGCATAGACGGTCAATTCGACCCGCTTCAGGGCACGCCAGTTGTCGGCCACGTCAAGCAGGGCGCCAAGTATGGCAGAGCCGATACCCTTGCCGACAAAGGCATCGTCAAGGCCGATATTGATCTCGCCGATATGCGAACGGCGCGGCGAACCCTGCACGACCAGGTTGCCATGGCCGACGACCTTGCCGTCCAACTCGGCAACGATCCAGGTGGTTTCCTGGCCGGACTTGGCGATGCGCCGCTCCACCTGCTCCACCATCTCGAACGGCATCCTGAGCGTGCCCCTGCGGAAGCCCGGCATGTTGAAGATAGCGCAAAGCGCCTCCGCATCGCTTGGCCTGACGGACCGGAGTTGCGGCTGGATTTTCTCGGAGGATGGCGAAGTCGTGCTGGTCATGGCGCTCCCGGCGAAGGCAATCGGCCCGGCACGATGCACCGGACGTCACCTGAAAATCCAGCCGTCTCTGCAGCCTATGCCGATTGCGAGCTAAAATACCGGGAGGCGGCGTAGAGTTTGAAGACGCCGCTGATGCCGATCCAGCCGAAAAGGGCGAGCCAGCACAATGTCCCGGTCGCCGTCCAGTCGATCCGGTGCACCGCAGCGTCAGTGATGACGAGGCCAAGGATGGCAAGCAGGCCAACCAGAAACTGCGCCAAGCCGAGCACCAGCAGTTCCTCGCGCGGCGCGCTTCTCCAGACGAGATATATGCCGCCCGAACCGGCGAGGAAGATGGCGCTGTAGACCTGAGCGTGGAAGGCATCGATCGGCCATGGCCAGATGCTGCCGAATGTCAGGGGAAACAGCAACAGACCGACGCCGTAGATTCCAAGGATCGCCGATTCCGCCGGCATGTAGCCGCGCCATGCGGGGTTTAAGGTCACGCCTTTTGCAGAAGGACGGGTCCTGGCCCGCCACAGGAACAGCCCGGATACCGCGACCGAAGCAAGATAGACCAAAAACCAGAGCCAGGGCGCTTTGCGCTCGAAGTTGAAATAGCCGAGATTGATGAACGAAGCCACCGACACGATGACGGTGAAGATGAAGGCCATGACGAGCACGAGCCTGCCGGGCGACCAGCGATTCCAGACCAGCAGCGCTGCCATCACGACCATTTCGGCGGTGTAGAAGCCGCCGAGGAAGCGGGCATTGAACGGCGTGACGGCCCAAGGCCAGCGCGGCTTGACCAGCACAGGCGCGAAAAACAGGCTGGCGCCCACGATCAGGACGATGATGACCACCACCGAGAAAAGGCGCAGGGCCGCGGGAAATGGCGGGTTGTTGGATGTCGGCATGGGAGAAAGCCCCAAAGATTGAATGCCCTATGGACCATCATAGTGCCGCTTGCGGCTGGTGAAAATCCGCCGAATGGAAATTGAACTGTCACCAGGCGTATCCATTCGAATGGCCGTACGGTCCGTTTCGAAGTAAGATGGAGCGCCCGGACCGAAGACCGGTCCGGTCAACATGTCTCGGGGACGCATTTTCCGGAGCCGGCACGATGAACGAAGCTCAGGATCTGTTCTCGCTTCTGCGGCAATCGACCGATGTCGATCCACAGGCAATCGACGCGATCAGCCGAACCATCGCGGAGGGCAAGGACCGCGAACTTTGCCGCATCAATGCGCCAGCCTTCGCCATCAAGCATGGCCTCGACGAGGAACGCGCCATAAGCGCCTTTCTCCATGCGGCGCGGGTGGGCATCTTCGACATTTCCTGGAATGTTCTGTGCCCCGGCTGTGGCGGCGTGCTCGACACCAACGCCACGCTGAGAACCCTGCAGAAGGACGAATACACCTGCGCACTGTGCTCCGAGGGCTATTCGCCGACACTCGACGAGATGGTCGAGGTGACATTCACCGTCAGTCCCCGCGTGCGCAGGATTGCCGCCCACAATCCACACGAACTGCCGGTGGTGGAATATTTCCGCCAGATCTACTGGGCGTCCGGCGTCGATCTGCCGGAAGAGGATTTGGCGAAAAAGATGGAAGCGTTCTCGCTGGAGGATATCGAGCTTGCGCCTGGTGAAAAGGCGGTTCTGCCCATACAGCTTCCGTCCGAATTCATCATCGTCTTCGAGCCGGTCACCCATTCAGCGCAGTTCATCGACGGGAAGGGCGAACCAACAAAAGAGCGCCGAAGCCTCTCTTTGGTCTTCGACCGCGACCATGTCCAGAGCCAGACGCTGGAGATGCAGCCCGGCCCGTTGCGCATTTCGCTGGAAAACAGGACCGACGCCCGCGTGCTGCCGACGGTCTTCATCGCCGGCCAGGTATTGCATGATTTCCTGGGCAAACGCCGGCCCTTCCTGACTGCCAAGCGCCTGCTCACCAACCAGACGTTCCGCGATCTCTATCGCACGGATACGCTCGACATCAACCAGCGCCTGAAGATCACCAGCCTGACCTTCCTGTTCACCGACCTGCGCGGATCGACCGAGCTTTACGAGCGAGTGGGCGATCTTTCAGCCTTCGATCTCGTGCGCGAGCATTTCCAGGTTCTGCACGAGATCGTCGCGGCGGAGGCAGGCGCGGTGGTGAAGACGATCGGTGATGCGGTGATGGCGACCTTCGCGACGCCTGATCGTGCGATAGCTGCGGCCCTCAGGATGCGTGATGCCATGCGTGCGCTCAATGACAAAAGCGGGCGCGAGGATCTTCTGCTCAAGATCGGAGTCCATGCCGGCCCCTGCATCGCCGTGTCTATGAACGAGCGACAGGACTATTTCGGCCAGACGGTCAACATTGCTTCGCGGGTCCAGAACCTTGCCAACGCACAGGCGATCTTCGCCACTCGTGCGGTGGTCGACGACAATCTCACCGCCGATCTGTTGCACAGGAACGCGCTGACGCCCGTGCCCCACGAGGTCTCGCTGCGCGGCATTGAGCGGGAGATAGCAGTCTATACGATCCCCTGAAGACTTGGCCCCTGAAGATTTGGCCCCTGAAGATTTGGGTCGTCTCGGCCCCTCACACGCGCCTGCAGACAAAATAACGATCGGGGGGCACCGAAGGCGGTGGCGGGAGGGGTTGCAACAGCGGGTGATCGAGCGGCGTGCCGCTGACCGCGATGCCACCGACGCGAAGCAGGCGCGCGATCAGATCGGGAAGCCAGGTAGAGGTCACTGCATCGCGATCGTCATAGCCGGTGCCGATGTCGGCATGAACAAGAGCCGCGTCGACGCCAATGAACCTGGTCGCCGTCTCGCGTATTTCGCCGAGCACGAGGTTTTCAGCTTCTGGAATTGAGCTGGCGTGTGCGCCAAGTTCGCGGTCGAACACCACGATCCGGCGTCCGGGCAGACGCTCGCGCAGATGGTGGAACGTCCGACCATTGCCGAGGCCGAGCTCGAGCACCAGCCCTTCCATCTTCGCCACCTCGGGGCAAACTTGATCGAGAATGTCGCGCTGTGCAGTCATCCTGCTGATGAAATTCTCGAGGCGAGTCATATGCGTTGTGTGTCCTGAACCCAGCTCAAGAGATCGGCAATGCCCGCGACCAGAACGGTTCACGGGTGAAACCCGAGGGCGACGTGTTTAACCCCGATCGCGTCTCGGCACATATAGAGGCGAACGATGAACGCTGCAATAACCGAACAGGCTGCCGACAAGGATCATACTGGGTGGAGTCGGCGGCCCGGCGCGCGGCGGAATTGCGATCTCACTTGTAGGGATCTGCGGCGTCCCGCAAGCCGTCGCCGAGGAAGTTGAACGCCATGATGACGAGAATGACGGGGAGCATCGGCAAAAGCAGCCATGGATAGAACGCGATCACGCTGACGCTGCGCGCCTCGGTAAGCAGGATGCCCCAGCTGGTTATCGGCGCCCTCAGGCCGAGCCCGAGGAAGCTCAGAGCCGTCTCGCCCAGGATCATGCCGGGTATGGAGATCGTCGCCGTCGCGATCAGATGCGACATGAAGCCGGGAATGAGGTGCCGCCCGATGATGCGGCTGCTCCTGGCGCCCATCAATTGCGCGGCCAGAACGTAATCCTCCTCGCGCAAGGCCAGAAGCTTCGAACGCACGGCCCGCGCCAGTCCGGTCCAGTCGAGTAGCCCGAGGATGACGGTGATGCCGAAATAGATCAGGATCGGACTCCAGGTTATCGGCATGATCGCCGCCAGAGCCAGCCATAGCGGAATGCTGGGGATCGATTGCAGAACTTCGATTATCCGTTGAACGATCAGGTCGAAGATGCCGCCGTGATAACCGGCCAGTCCGCCGATGACGATACCGAGCAGGAAGCTGAAACTGATGCCGACGAGGCCGATTGTCAGTGAAATGCGTGCGCCATAGATGATACGCGAGAGCACATCGCGCCCCAGCCTGTCAGTGCCGGCCAGAAAGAGCTGGCCGTTCTCGGCAGGGCAGACAAAATGCCTGTCACCTTCGATCAGGCCCCAGAACCGGTAACTGTCGCCCTTGCAGAAGAAACGGAGCCGCTGAACATCATCCTGTTTCTCGATGTAGTTCCGCTTGAGCGTGTCCATATCCAGCGTCATCTGGCGGCCATAGACGAACGGCCCGACGAGCTGGCCGTTGTGGAACAGATGCACCCGCTGCGGCGGCGAATAGATGTAGTCCATGTTGCGCGTGTGCAGATTGTAGGGCGCCAGGAACTCGCAGATCAGTATCCCGAAATAAAGCGCTGCCAGGAATATGCCGGATACAACGGCAAGCCGGTGCATCCGGAATTTCCACCACATCAGCCGCAACTGCGACGCCTGAAAGACCTTCGACTGCTCCGGCGTCATCGTCTCGACCGACTGCAGGTCAATGGGCGCGATGGAAACGTAGTGTTGCAGCGGAGCACCCGGGGCGGGCAGCGGCGAATGCTTGTTCATTTGGTGCTACCGCCCTGCAAACGAATTCGTGGATCAAGCAGCGCCAGCGCCAGGTCGGAAATCAGGACACCAATGACCGTCAGGAAGGCGAGAAACATCAGGAACGACCCTGCCAGATACATGTCCTGGCTTTGCAGCGCCTTGATCAGCATCGGCCCGGTCGTTTCCAAAGATAGCACGATCGCCGTGATTTCGGCGCCGGAGATGATGGCCGGCAGGATAGAGCCGATGTCGGAAATGAAGAAATTGAGCGCCATGCGCAGCGGATATTTGACCAGCGCCCTGAAGGGATGAAGGCCCTTGGCGCGCGCGGTCACGACATACTGCTTGTGTAGCTCATCGAGCAGATTGGCGCGCAGCCGCCGGATCATGCTTGCCGTGCCCCCGGTGCCGATGATCAAGACCGGGATCCAGAGATGGGCGAGGATGGACTTCGCCTTGGCCCAACTCATCGGCTCGCCGAGATATTGCTGGTCCATGAGATGGCCGATGGACGTGCCGAACCAGATGTTGGCGAAATACATCAGGATCAGCGCCAGCATGAAGTTCGGAATGGCAAGGCCGAGAAGGCCGAGGAAAGTCAGCCCGTAGTCGCCCCAGCTATATTGACGCGTTGCGGAGTACATGCCGATCGGAAAGGCGATGAGCCAGGTGAAGATGATCGTGACGAAGGAAACCAGCACGGTCAGCCACATTCGATCCCCGACGACGTCGCGAACCGGCAACTCATATTCGAAGGAATAACCGAAATCGCCATGCAGCATCCCGCCGACCCAGTAGAAGTAGCGAATGATCGGCGGCTTGTCGAAACCATATTCCTTGCGCATCATCTCGATGCGATCGGAATCCACGCCTTCGCCCTGAGCCCGAAGCTCGGCAACATAGCTGTCGAAATAGTCGCCTGGGGGAAGTTCGATGATGGTGAACACCAGCGCCGATATGACCAGCAGCGTTGGAACCATCACGGTGATGCGCCAGACAATATATCGAAGCACGCTCAGGAGTCTCCAAGCCAGAATGTATCCGGCATGTAGACACCGAAATAGGCAGTCGGGTCGTAGCCGTAGAGCGCCTTGTCAGGCAGATTGCGCAGCCGCGAGGACGCCAGAACCGGCTGATGCGTTCCGTTCACCGTGCCGATCGAAAACACCTGATCGGTGTAGATCGACAGCATCGAATTCCAGATTTCGGCGCGCTCCGTGGCTTCGGTCGATGCGTTCCAGCGCTTGAGTAACGCCATCAACTCGACCACAGGCGGAAGATCGGGCGCCTCACCCATCTTGCCATGAGACAAGTAGTGAGCACCCCAGAGCGGCCATTGCAGCTGGTCGTCGATGGTGGGGGCCAGCTGGCTCGGGTTCATGTCGGCGGTCGGCACGCCATTGTCGATGCCCGACCACATCGACATCATGATCTGGCCGCCAAGCGCGCGGCTGCGGAAGATATCGCGCTGCGAAGTCCGGATGAACAGGGCGATGCCGATCTTGCGCCAGTGATCGGTGATGAGTTCGAGCGCGTCGGTTTCCAGCGTGCTTTCGCCGGCCGTTTCCACGATGATCTGCGCCGGGCGTCCATCGGGAAGTATCCGCAGGCCGTCATCGTCACGCGTCTGAAGCCCGACCTCGTCGAGCAGGGCATTGGCCTGGTCGGGATCATGGGCGACCCAGGCTTTCGCGAATTCCGGCCGGTAGAGCGGGCTCTCCGGCAGGACCGTATCGGCACTTTCCTGCGCCAATCCGTAGAACACGGCCATATTGATCTCGCGCCTGTCCACAGCGAGCGAAAGTGCGCGGCGCACGCGCACGTCACGCAAAAGGCCACGCCACACCTGGTCGGCACAATTCAGATTGGGCAGCAGCGCCAGCCGCGAACCCTGTGTGCGTTTCCAGAGATGCATCTTCACCGGGTAGCGCTTCTCCGCATCCTTCAGGAAGGAGTAGTCGCTGAAGTCAATTCCCATGCATTGCAGGTCGCTCTCGCCCGCACCGGTCTTGGCGGGAATGATCGCCGACGAGCTGACATTCATGACAATCCGGTCAACATAGGGCAGTTGCCGGCCATTCTCGTCTATTCGATGAAAGAACGGGTTGCGCTCGAAGACGAACTGCTCAGCCGGCGGCTTGGTCCGGTTCTGCCAGGGATCGAGCGTCGGCAGAAACGGGTTCTCCGGGCGATACTGCCGCGACATGCGGATATGCAGGAGCGTCCATTTTTTGACCCGGTTCTCCTTCATTAGGCCGGAGAGCCGGAATGGATCCTGGTATTTCTTGTGGAACTGCTTGAGGTAGGCGGCCGGCAGAACAAGCGATAGCGGCGAAGCAGCAGCGAGCTTGGGCAGGAAGTCGGGATTGGGCGCATCCCAGCTATAGCGGACCGTCAACGGATCGACGATCTCGAAGCGTGGCGGCCTGTCGTCCGCCAGCAGGGCCGGGGCGAGCCCGCCTTGCGAAAGCTCATCGTTCAGCCAGACATCTTCCCAGCAATAGCGAAAATCCTCCGGCGTCAGCAGGCTGCCGTCAGACCATTTATGCCCTTCCCGTATCTTGAACGTGAAGACGCGATCATCCGCTACGTCGAAACTTTCGAGAATGTCGGGTTGCATGTTAAGCTTTTCGTCATAGCCAACCAGGCGAGAATACCCGTAGATCGTCATCATCCGGATATCTTTCTGGCTGCCGATGATCGTACGCAGCGTGCCGCCATACTGGCCGGGCTGCCGGCCCATCGCAGCGAGATTCAACACGCGCGGGCTCTTGGGCAGGCGTTCGGCGAGTGCCGGCAGAGCCCTGGCCTTCAGCTGCGGCTGAAGAAATTCCGGCTCCAGATCGCCGGCGCGCAACGTGCCCGGCAGAAATGCCGAAGCCATGAGGCCAAGGACGGTGCGCCGGCTGATCAATGGCGTAGCTCGCTGACATCGGCCGAACGTCGGGCCAGCACGAGGTGGCCGCCGCCAAGATCGAGCGGCGACAGCATATCCTCGTCGCCCTCGTCGCGGAATTGCGGTCCCCATGCGCTGGTGTCGGAAGCGCCGCTGAGCTTCAGCGTCTTGAAATCCATCGGCCTGTCGAGATCGGGGAAAGGCACTGCGGCGACGAGTGAGCGCGTGTAGGGGTGGATCGGTTTCCTAAGCAGAATTTCGCGCGGCGCAAGCTCGACGATACGCCCGCCGCACATCACCGCGATGCGGTCTGCCATGTAGTCCACCACCGCCAGGTTGTGGGATATGAACAGGTAGGTCAGGCCCAGTTCCTTCTGCAGGTCCTTCAGAAGGTTCAGGATCTGCGCCTGGACAGAGACATCGAGCGCCGAAACCGGCTCGTCGCAGATCAGGAGTTCAGGCCCCAGCGCCAACGCGCGCGCGATGCCGATACGCTGACGCTGCCCGCCGGAGAAACTGTGCGGATAACGCTTGATGAAGCGCGGATCGAGCCCGATTGCCTGCATCAGGCTCTTGACCGTGGCGAGTCGGGACGCGGCATTGCCACGTTGATGGATTTCCAGCGGCTCGCTCAAGATGTTCTCCACCGTCATGCGAGGTGAAAGCGACGAAACCGGATCCTGGAAGACCATCTGGATTTTCGCGCGCAGCATGCGCAGGGCGCCTCCCTCGGCTTCCAAGACGTCGATCGGTCCATCGCGGCCGTTGAAGATCACAGAGCCGCCGCTAGGGGTGACAGCCCGCATGAGGATCTTGCTGACGGTGGTTTTACCGCAGCCGCTTTCGCCGACCAGACCCAGGCACTCACCCCGCCTGATATCGAAGCTCACGCCGTCGACGGCGCGAACAGAGGTTTGATGATCCCCGCCGAACCATCCGGACTTGCGGATGGTGTAGGTTTTTTTCAGATCTCTGACCGACAGCAGGATGTCGTCCGGCCCCTTCGATGCCGGCGCCGTCTGCTTGCCGAGCAGGTTCCCGACATTCACCGGCACCTCGCGGAGCGCCTTTAGCCTTTCGCCAGGCTTCAGGTCGAAATGCGGAACGGCTGCCATCAGGCCCTTCAGGTAGGGGTGACCTGGCCGGCGGAATATCGCCTCGACAGGTCCCGCTTCCATGATCTCGCCATGGTAGATGACCACCACCTCGTCGGCGACATTGGCGACCACGCCGAGGTCGTGCGTGATCAACAGCATCGCCATGTTCAGCTTGGTCTGAAGCTCGCGCAGCAATTGCAGGATTTGCGCCTGGATGGTGACGTCCAACGCCGTCGTCGGCTCGTCGGCGATCAACAGGGCGGGCCGGCAGATAAGCGCCATGGCGATCATGGCGCGTTGACGCAATCCTCCCGAAAGTTCAAAGGGATACATGTCATAGGCGCGCTTGGGATTGGGAAAGCCGACAAGGCCGAGCATTTCCTCGGTCCGCGCCTTGCGCTCCGCCCGAGCCATGGGCGTATGAATCTGCAGGGATTCACTGACCTGGTTGCCGATCGTGTGCAGCGGCGACAGCGATGTCATCGGCTCCTGAAAGATCTTGCCGATGCGGCTGCCTCTCAACGCCCGGATTTGGGGTCCGTCACGCGGCATCTGCAGGATATCCTGGGTCGTGCCGGGCTTTTCAGGATCGGAAAACAGGATACGGCCACGAACATGGGCTGTCTTCGGCAAAATGCCCATCACTGCCTGGCTGATAACCGATTTTCCGGAACCGGACTCGCCCACAAGCGCGGTAACCTTGCCGGGCAGGACGCGAAGATTTGCACGCCTGACGGCATGCAACGGTCCCCCGATAATGGCAAAAGAGATGCCAACATCCTCGATCCGCAGCAGATCAACGCCCGAATTCATTCTCACACCAGCCCATTCTGGCCGCCTGCCGGGCGGCAGGCCCCAGAAAGCGAGACTAGCGCATTGCCAGCCTAGAGCAACTTGGATTCGAAACGGTCACCAGTTCCCTGGCGGAACCGGCAACCGGACTGCATACCAAAGGTGTTCGGATCAGATCGGGGCGGTTACTGGAGCTTCCTCGGGTCGCCCGCCGACAGCCGCGCGGCATCGCGATGAAGCAACATGACCTGCTCGGCGTCCGATATTCGGTCGTGAATCGGCTCCAGCGCACCGTCTTCATCGAGTGCGAGGGCACCCGACAGATCGGGTGAAAGCACCGTCAGCTTCTGCTTGATGCCCGCCAGTTCCTCGTTGCCGAGCGTCAGCCAGCTGTTGGCGCCGCAATAGCTGGCAAAGTCCTTGCTGGCGAGAACGCTGTGCGGATATTTCTTGGTCAGGGTCTGGAGGCGCTGTACCTCGTTTACAGCCGAGCCGAAGACAGAGAATGTGAGCCGGTCGGTAAGCCCGACATTGCCGAACATCACATTGCCGACATGCAGGCCGATACCAAATTTTATGTCGCCCAACCCCTGCTCCTTTCTGCGCAGATTGAGGTCCATCATGCGCGCGCTGGCCTTGTGCGCTGCCGCAAGAGCGGCCTGGCAGGCGATCTCGGACTGCGAGCGGTGCCTTTCGCAAGGGTAGACGGCAATGAAGCCATCACCTATGAAACTCATGATCTGCCCGCCTGTGCGATTGAAAGGGGCGGCAACGGCGTCGAAAAACTGGTTCAGCGTATCGATGTAGATTTCGCGGCCGGAGGTTTCGGCAAGCCTTGACGACCCGCGCATATCGCCCATGACCAGTGCGGCCCGGATTGTATCGCCCTCGCCGCGCTTGATCTGACCGTTCAGCACGCGCCTGCCGGCGTCGCCGCCGAGATAAGTGGTCATCATGTTGTCGGCGAGCTTGGTGAGCACTGCCATCTTGGTTGCGATAGCGAGATGGTTCTGGATGCGCAGCAGCGCCGAAATCATGCTGTCGCTGAAGCCTGCAGAACTGTCGGTGGACCAAGACCCCATCATGCCCTGACTGGTGTTGCCGCTGAAGGGATGGACGAAAGCCATGTAATCGGTGACGCCCATAAGCCTGAGTTCATCGAAAACAGGAAACTCTGACCGCACCGACGAGTCGAACCGGCGCCGCAGATGGTCGAGCTTGTTGCTGAGCAGATGGTAGTATGGGCTGGTCAGGAATCTGTCAGACTGCACGCCGCCCTCATTGCGGAAGCCTTCCATTTCCATGCCCTGGCCGCGAAGCCAGGTGAAGCCAAGCGCGTCATAAAGCGGATGAAGCATCGAAAAGCTCAAATGCACCCGCTTCAGCGGCAGACCGGCAGCAGCCAGCCGTTCACAAAAGCCTTTTATCAATGTTTCCAGGTCGTTGCCCGCCAGCGCCGATTGGGTCAGCCAATCGGCAACCTTATCCATGAGAATGGTGGAAATTTCTGCTTGCGCTGTGCTCATGCTATCTCGAAACCCGTCGAAGACGAGCCATTCTCCTTTGATCCGCCCACAACACAGTCCGCCAACGACCCAAAGATAAGCTCTCGAAGTCAATGAAGCCGGCTTCGGCGGCCAAAGCCGGCGAAGAATTTCCTGAATGACTGTCCTTGCAGGCAAGGAGCAGGCGTAACTGCATCTATTTCCTGGGGCACTATGTGGCGAGGCTGCCGGCGGAGTGCAACCACGATCCTGACATCGGGCAAAAAGTTCGCCGGCTCAGACGCCGTCAGGCCTTCACCACCGTCTCTCTGGCTAGTCCGAGGCGGCCAAAGACATTGCGTGTGTCGACGATCAGAAGTGCGTGATCAGCGATCGCCTGATAGTCGATCGCGTCGTGGTCGGTTGCAACGACGACAGCATCGAAATCCTTCAAGGCCGCCTCGGTCAATTCGACCGAGCGACGCCCCTTGATCGCCATATGCTCCCGAGTGGTCGGGATCTCGGTAACATGCGGATCGTGGAATTCCGCTTTGCCGCCCCATTCCTCGATGAGTTCAATGAGCCGCAATGAAGGGCTTTCGCGGATGTCGGGCACATTCTTCTTATAGGCGAGCCCGATGATGAGAATGCGCGAGCGGCTGAGTGCCTTGCCGCAGCGCCGGTCCAGCGCCTTCGCCAATTCGTCGACCACATGACGCGGCATGGCCGTGTTGATCTCTGCCGCCAGCTCGATGAAGCGGGTCGGCAGTTCGTATTCGCGCGCCTTCCACGTCAGGTAGAAGGGATCGATCGGAACGCAATGCCCGCCAAGTCCGGGGCCAGGATAGAAAGGCATGTAGCCGAAGGGCTTGCTCTTTGCCGCCTCGATCACCTCCCAGATGTCGATGCCCATCGCACCGAGCACGACCTTCAACTCGTTGACGAGGGCTATGTTGACCGAGCGGAAGATGTTTTCCGTCAGCTTGACCGCCTCGGCGGTCGCCGTGGTGGAAACCGGAACGACGGTCTTGACCACGCTCTGGTAGAAAGCCTGCACGAGCGTTGCCGCTTCAATGCCGTCGCCTGCCACGACCTTGGGGATCGTCGCGACTTCAAAGCTGCGGTTGCCGGGGTCCTCGCGTTCGGGTGAGAAGCCGAGGAAGAAGTCTTTCTTCGAGTGCAAGCCGGTTTCTTCCAGTATGGGCTTGATCACGTCGTCGGTTGTGCCGGGATAGGTGGTCGATTCCAGCACGATCAGCTGGCCGAGACGCAGATGCTTCGCGATGGTGCCTGCGGTGTTCCTGACAAAGGAGAGATCCGGCTCACGGTTTTTCGTCAGCGGTGTCGGAACGCAGATGATGATGACATCGCAGACGGCCAGTTCCGCAAAATCCGCAGTGGCGCGGAACCGTCCGCTCGCCACCTGGCCGGCAAGGGCTGTCGACGTCACCGCCTCAATGTAGGATTGGCCGTTGTTCAAGCTCTCGACCTTCTGGGCTTCGATGTCGAAGCCGGAAACCGGGAAGCCGGCGCGTGCGATCGCAACCGCCAGTGGCAACCCGACATAGCCCAGTCCGATCACGCCGACTTGCGCGGCGCGCGTCGAAATCCGGCTCAGAAGACGGTCATATGTCGATCGTGAGGCGTCCAAAATCTGCTTCCCGTCAATTCGGACAGGCTGTCCGCTCCCATGGCGAGGCTCACCATGGTCCCAAGAACCATGGCCGAGGCATATTGCGGAAAATCGATTTCCGCAAGCCGTCGTCAGACCGGCACCTTCGCCTTCAGGCTTGCAGCAGCCAACGCATAGCCACCGGCCGCGCCATCGATGAAATGAACGTGATCGCGCTGCAACGGCGAGGCGACGAGGCATGTCATCAAGGCCGATTTCTGGCGGTGCAGGCCATAGTTGCAGATGCCCGCCTCTTCCGCCTGTTTCAGCCGGTTCTCGATCCGTTGCAACACATCCGCGTCAACGTCGATGGTCATCTTCAAGCCGTCGTCGAACTTCCGGAAATCCGAATTGCTGGCCACGTCGCGTTTGTAGATCTTCGGATCGAAACTGCCGATCGTCCAGCCATATCTATCGGTAACAGCCGTAAGCGTCATCAGGAACACTATCCACAGCTTCGACAGCCACCGCCATCCTGCCGGCGCCATGGCCCGCGCCTCGATATCGAGGCCGGCGGGCAGAAAACTGTAGCCCGGCCCGTTCACCGGCACCGGGTGGCCATCGCGTTCCTGCCTGCCGGCAAGGGCGATGATGTCGGAAGCCAGAAACTGAAAACCGCGCAAGTCGCGCGAAGCCCCCGGTATGGCTATGATCGAGACGATTTCGCCATGCCGGGCTTCGATCGGGTTCCAGCGGCAGGAGAGGCCGGTCAGATCCGGCCGCGCGCCGGCCGGGGCAGGATCGATGCGGTAGCGCCCCGCTTTCATCTCGGCTTCCGCCCAACTGCCGCCACCGCCGGCGAACATGGCATAGAAGACCGCTTCGGAGGCCTGGAACCTCGCCACGCGAACGTCGAGGCCTTGCGCTCTTATATCCTTTATCGGCACGATTGCGGCACGCAAGGTCAGGTCGAGTTCGTCCGCCACCCATCTCTGGACAGCCGCCAGCGCGTTGCGGGTGATCTCCAGCGCCGAGCCGGGAAACGCCACGAGCGCGCCGTCGCCGCCGAAGACAAAGGGAAGATCTTGCCGACCCAGCGCATTGAGCAGCGCCGAAATGACGCTGGCGCCGGCCATATTGACAGTTTTATAGCGCCCAGCCTCGATCGCCTTGGTCGAGCCGACGATGTCGGCGGTGGCCAGCGCCCAGCCATCGGGGAGAGGCCGATAGTTATCGATATCGGCAACGCTTTCGAACTTTGCGAAGACCGGCAAAGAAGCGACAAACGGGTCGGACGCGGCAGCTGTTTCCATGAGCATCAGATAGCACATTCCACTGCTTGAAGGTGAAGTCGATCATGCTTCGAAATTGACTTGCGCAGGCTTTCCGATGATAGGGTCCGGCGATGCGAATTGCCTTCTACGCGCCGTTGAAGTCGCCCAATCATCCGGTTGCCTCCGGCGACCGCCAGATGGCACGGGCGCTGGTCAAGGCGCTGGAACATGGAGGACATAGCGTCGAACTGGTATCCGAAGTGCGCTTCTATCTACGCGAACCGGAGTCGAATAGTTTCGATGCGCTCAAGATTGAGGCCCGAGAGGAAGCCGCGCGGCTGACCAAGCTTTGGGATCGTGACGGCAAGCCCGATCTCTGGTTCTCCTATCATCCCTATTACAAGGCGCCCGACCTGATCGGACCCGAGCTGACGTCGGCCTTTGCTGTCCCCTATGTGACAGCGGAAGCCTCCTATTCGAGGCGGCGCAACGTCGGTTTGTGGGCCGATACGCAAGCGTTGGTGGCGCGAGCCATCGAACAGGCAGCGCTGAACATCTGCTTCACGCAAAGGGATCGTCAGGGACTGACAGACGCGATTCCCGACGCCGCTCTCGGTATGCTTTCGCCCTTCATCGACACATCGGTATTCCAGGAATTGCCTGCACGGGGTTGTCCGACGCGCCTCGTTACCGTCGCCATGATGCGCCCGGGCGACAAAGTCGAAAGCTATCGCATGCTGGCGCAAGCGCTCGGTCGGATCGACCACCTGCCCTGGACCATGTCGGTCGTCGGCGACGGGCCTGCCCGTGACGAGGTCAAAGCGCAATTCGCCGGCTTGCCCGCCGACCGTATCGAATGGCTTGGCGCGATTGAGCCAGCCGCCGTGCCGGATGTCCTCTACGGTGGGGGAATTTACGTCTGGCCGGGTTACGGCGAGGCCTATGGCGTTGCCTATCTTGAAGCACAGGCCGCCGGCCTTCCGGTGGTGGCTCAGAACATCGCCGGCGTGCCGGAGGTCGTGCGGGATGGCCAGACCGGGTTTCTCACCCCGCCGGGCGATGTGGCGGCGTTCGCTTCTGCCATTGAAAGGCTTCTGGCCCATAACGACGAAAGAACCATAATGGCCGCGCAAGCCAGACGTTTCATCCTCGAAGAACGTTCCCTCGGTACTGCAGCGGTGCGTCTGGCCGAACTTATTTCGAGGATCCCGGCTTCATGACATCCGATCAGATCTGGCAGCCCTTGGTGGAAGAACTGGCGTGCCGGCAACGGGCGAACCGTAGGGCAGAGTTCTGGCTGCGCGACGACGACGCCGTGGATCCGACGCCTGCGCTTGATCGGCTGCTCGACCTAACCGATGAATTCGCTGTTCCGGTCACTCTGGCCGTCATTCCGGCCCTGACTGATGAGAAGCTTGCCGTCCGTCTTGAAGAGGCGCCGCATGCCACGGTCGCCATCCATGGCTGGGCGCACCGAAATCATGCGCCCGAGGACCAGAAAAAGCAGGAGCTCGGCGCGCATCGGCCACGCGAGGCGGTGCTCCATGACCTGGCTCGCGGGCTGTCGCACGTAACCGGCCTGCACGGCGCACGTGCCGTTCCGATGCTGGTGCCACCCTGGAACAGGATCGACGCCGGCTTGGTATCCGACCTTGGATCGATAGGATTTGCGGCATTGTCGGTCTATGGGCCGCCGAAGCCGGCTTCACTGGCGGTCATCAACAGCAATGTCGACATCATGGATTGGCATGGCACGCGCGGCTGCCGCGATCATGGCCTATTGGTTCAGGCTATCATCGCGCAATTGCAGCATGCATTCGACGGCGGCGAACCGGTCGGCCTGCTCACCCACCATCTCGTACATGATGAATCGGCCTGGCTTTTCCTCGAACGTCTGTTCACAGTCACCGCACAGACTGAAGCCTGCGCATGGCTTCCGATCAGGACATTGATCGGGCGCAGCGCCGGTAGGGGAAAATAGCTCAGCGCTTTTTGCGCAATGAGACTGGAAATTTGAGCGTCTGGCCATCCCGCGCGGCAAAAGCGCCGGCAAACCTGTCTTTGGCCAGTTTCTCGATCTCGTCCAGTTCCTCGTCGG
The DNA here is from genome assembly GCF_964252735.1 of Mesorhizobium sp. LjNodule214. Lineage (NCBI taxonomy): Bacteria > Pseudomonadati > Pseudomonadota > Alphaproteobacteria > Hyphomicrobiales > Phyllobacteriaceae > Mesorhizobium > Mesorhizobium sp. LjNodule214. The sequence goes on along the minus strand of NZ_CAXUPE020000001.1, from coordinate 25,265 downwards.
TGCGTGCCGGATCGTGGTGAAACAGCGCAAGCCCCCGCGCACCGGCCGCCTCACAGAGCTTGACGCCTTGTTGCCATGTCGAGTGCCCGTTACCGCGGCGGCGTTCCATTTCCTCCTCGGTGTAGGCGCAATCGTAAATGACGAGGTCGGCATCTTCGATCAGGCCGAGCACCGCCTGATCGAGTTTGTCCGGCTCGTGCTCAGTGTCTGTGATCACCGCCACGACGCGGCCGCCCCATTCGACCCGGTAGCCTATGCAGCCGCCCGGATGGATAAGACTGCCGGTTCGGACCACCACCCCTTCGCGCGGCCGAAGCACGTCTCCGGATACGAAATCGCGACAGTCGAGGCTTGCCTTGCAGATCTCCAGTCTCACCGGAAACCACGGCGGCCGCATGAACTCATCGACCATCTGCCGGGTCGTCATGCGTCCTGCAAGATGCCCGGACCAAAGCGTAACCTTGACGCTCCGTTCATAGATCGGCGCAAAAGACGGCAGCCCGATGATGTGATCGTAATGGCAATGGGTGAAAAGCAGGTCGAAATCGGTCACGCCCGACGCCCGAAGCGCCCTGCCGGCAGGCCGTAGGCCAGAGCCCGCGTCGAACAGAAGCGTATGCTTACCGCATCGCATCTCAATGCAGATTGTGTTGCCGCCATAGCGAGAGAATTCTGGCCCCGATACCGAAATGCTGCCGCGCACGCCCCAAAACCTGACCAGGAAAACGTCGTCGTCCATGCTAACCCTTCGCAGTCCCCGTCGCCCATCGTAGCCAAACAACTGCTGCTAGGCGAGACAGGTTTCTCCGGGTGATCTTCTCAGCAAGAGGCCAGTGCCGTCACGACGGCGAGGATTGAGCGCAAGGTCATTCGTTATTTGGCGCTTCGTGCGTCGATCAGATCCGCGGTCGTATGGCTTAGGCGATCGGCAAGAACCCGCAATATCTCGATGGTCATTTCCGGAAACTCCTTCATAAGCCTCAGGAAATGGTCCTTGCGGATTCTCAAGGCTTCCAGCGGAATTGCCGCTCTGACGGTGGCAGTGCGGGAGCTGTTGCACAATATGGCGATCTCGCCAACAATCGAATTTGGCACCAGTTCGGCAACTTTTATCGGTCCGCTGTCGGAATCGACCAGAATATCCGCCCTGCCTGAAAGGATGACATAGGCGGCGTCTCCCTCGTCGCCCTGACGGAAAAGGATCTGGCCGGCGCTGTAGCTCACACGATCGGATGTGAACGCAAGCAGCTTGAGCTTTGTCGGCTCGATGCCAGAGAACAAGGGAACGCGTTGCAGCATTCCAACTTCATCCTTGAGCAGCATTGTCGCAAACCTTCCCAAAATTCGCGTTTGCCAGACTAGGGCAACGGACGCCCAGATGGAATCAATTCTGTTTCCGGGATGGCGAGACGAACCACGCGAAAGGTGGCGAACCCGATGTCGTGCGATCGGGCGATGCCGCCTGACAAAATGGGCGTCCGCCGGCCGGAAACCCGAAGAGCCGAGTGAATTTGCGGCAAATCCTTGATCCCATCTGAATGTCCGTTGCTCTAAGACAGCAGTTCCTTGAAGATACCGTTCCCTGCCAAAAGTGTCTCGTGTGTTCCGTCTTCCACCAATTGACCCGAGTCGAAGACGATAACGCGATCGAACATCACCCCCATTGCCGGATTCGTCACGACCCACACAATTGCCGGCGAATGGCCGTCGCGCCTGGCTTCCTCGAGCACGTTTCGCAGCACCTTGTCCTGCATGCGCTGGTCGAGCGCCGACAGCGGCCGGTTGAGAATGAGAAAATCGGGACGCTTGAGCAGGGCTCGGGCAACATCGAGCTTCTGTCGCTGTCCACCGGTCAGCCGCCTGCCGCTGGCGCCGACGTTGAAGTCCAGGCCGACATCCAGAAGCTCGGCATAAAGCCCCAGTTCGTCAAGAATGTCATAGACGATGGAGCGTATGCGGTCCGGAGCGTCGGGATGGTTGTTGCCCACACGCCCGAACAGGACATTGTCCATGACGGTGGCCGCGGCAATGTATTTGGCAGGATCATACCGTTCGATCGCATTTTGCAGCTCGGGCGGCAGGTTTTCATAGAACCGGTTGCGTGCATCGACGATCTTGCTCATCAGCTCGTCGCTCAGCAGGCCGAAGCGGTGCCGGGGCTCGATATAGGCAAAGCTCAAGGTGACGATCATGGCGCGGTCGTTCTCAGAAACCGCCTCGTGGGGACGGCTCTTGAGCCGTTGCAGCAAGGTTTCGTAGGCGGGTATCTCCTCGGCGCTCATGAAGGCGAGCTGCTGGAAGAACTGGTGATCGGGCGGCAGGTCGGCAAACAGCTCGATCGCCTGTTCGGCGATCTCCAAGCCCATTTCGTAGAGCGTGCGGTCGAGGCCGGCTTGCCTCAGCACAGAAGCAAAATAGGGATTGGCCGCCAGAGCCTTGTCGGCCAGTTGGGGGCCGGCGGCAGCGCCGAAGAGCAGGTTTTGACCGATCGTTGCTTCCTTGTTGTAGGCGCCCGGTTCGAAAGGAACCACCAGCCCGCTCAGTCCTTCGTGTTCCAGCCGGGTTCGCAGCGCCGCACGCAGTTCGACGATCCGCCTGGCGAGCTCCGTGTGACGCGTGAGGTCGGCCGAAGAGCGCAAGCCAAGATCCAGAATGTCGCGCGACAGAACAACCGCGTCGAGCACCCGGCGCACGGCTTCAAAGAGGTCGTGCGGGCCGGTAGCGCCGACGGAAGCATAGTTGATCCAGTCGCTATGGATATCAAGATCCGGATTGCCAGACCGGCGCGCCTCGTCGATGTTCCAGCGGTGCTGGTCTGCAGCGGCACCGTCATAAGACACCGATGTCAGCGGCGCATGCTTCAACCCGTAGAGCAGGTTATCGCGGATGCTTGCCTGGAACAGGAAAACATCCGACGAGGCATAGGACATGCGCCGGCCGGTCACTGCTTCGGGGAGTTCAAGCAGATCATCGGCGCCCGAAGCGACCCTTCCGCTGTCCGGCCAGTTCAGCCGCGCGAAGGCTTCTGCAAGCGCCTCCGCTCCACCTGTTGCGGTACTGACCAGCGCCACCGTCTCACCTGGCTGGACCTGGAGGGAGATACGGTCGAGGAGAATTGCACCGCCATCGTCTGCTATGGACAGACTGATCGCCGACAGGGGGTTGGTCATCGGATCGGGATCGTCGATCGTCAATGCCCCGATTCTCGGCGCCATGAGTCCCTCGACTGTGAACTGTTCAACGACCTGCTGATATTTGACCTGGACATCCTGCCGCGCCTGATCCCAGTCGATCAGTTCCTTCATCGGTCCAGGCAGATCCTTGTAAGCGCCAATCACGGCCACGAGCTGGCCGACGTCCAGCCGCCCCTGGATGACCAGGTACCCGCCGATCATGTAGAACAGAAAGGGCGTGAGCTGCGCCAGAAAATTGTTGAGGAACTTCACCATGAATTTCCATTGGTAAAGATCGAAGCGGATCTTAAAGATGAGCCCGAGCCGGGCAGCTATGTCGGCGCGCTCGTAGTTTGATGTATCGTGGACGTGAACCGCGCTGATGCCGTCGACGATTTCGCCAACCCGGCCCGAAAGCGCGCGCGCCGTCAATTGCCGTTCGCGCCCGAGTACGATCAGCCGCCGCCGCATTCGCGGGATGAGCACGATCTGGATCACCACGATCACGACTGCTATCATTCCGAGCCAGACGTTCTGGACCATGATGAAAAGCATGGCCGTCAGCGCCTGACCGCCGAGCAGCACCGGCTGCAGGAAGGCATCGCCGATGAAGCCGCCGAGCGGCTCCACCTCGTCCTTCACCATGGTCGCCACTTCGGCGGATTTCACCCGCTTGAAGTAAATCGGCGGAAACCGCAGCACACGATCGACCAGCTCGAAGCGGATACGCCGCAGCATGCGTTCGCCGAGGCGGCCCTTGTAGGTGTTGATGTAGAGTTTGAACAGGCCGTTGATGACGACTAGCAAGAGAAACACAATGCTCAGGGCAAGCAGCGTCTCCTTGCGGTCGAGCTGAAAACCGGAGAAGAACCGGACCTCTCCAATGAACGGCAGGTTATAGTGTAGCCTCATGAATGGCTGGGTCGCGCCCGGTTGCTCGAAGCCCCTACCTTGGATCGGGCCGTTGACGATCAGCTTCGGCAGGTCGAAGGACATGAAATACGGGATCATCGAAAGCAGGACGATCATCAATATCCAGATCTGCTGCTTCTTGGTGTGCGTCCAGATATAGCGGGCTAGGCTGGGTTCCATATGCGACTGTGGACCCTTCAGCTGGAAGGATGCAGGATGTAAAAGCACCTGCTGGTGAATGGCGTATCGGCAATTTCTACGTCGCCAACGACAAGCTCGAAGCTGCAGTGCACGGAGATTGTCCTGGGCTCAAACGCTTCGCGGCTTCCGTAGGGTTTTGGCGAAGAGCCGAGCACGAAGCCGCAGCTGCGCGGCTGGTGCTGGCGGATGGACGCCGATGGTCCGGACAGACGCAAGCGGCTCTCTCCGGCACCGGGCAATGGCGAAGCGGCTTGCAGCATAATCACGTCCGCGGATCAAACAGCCTTGCGGGAGGCAAGATTGCGTCGCCCGAAATCCCAACATACAAGACGAATATGATGGATGTCACGCAACCACGCAATGCCGACATGGACTGGCACGAGCAAGCCTTGGACCTCACGCGGGGAATTGCTGCCTATGTCAAATGCCCTCTCGTGGCAGGGCTGGCGCGCGTCATCACCAAGCATCCGAAGGCCGATATCGCCAACGCCTTCAACCACAAGCAGGTCGCCTGCAAGATGTGGGCGCTCGACAGGCTGTTCGAAAGCTGCGGCGGCCAGTTCGGTCGCATATGGGTTCTGGGTGGATGGTACGGCGTATTGCCGGCAATGCTTTTCAACGACGCCCGCTTTGACATCGCGGCGATCGATAGCATCGACATCGATCCCGAAGTCGCGCCAGTCGCCCGGACCCTCAACCGGGAAGCCGGTGACCGGTTCCGGGCGCTGACGGCAGATATGTACGCACTCGACTATGCGACCGGGCGGCCCGACCTGATGGTCAATACGAGCTGCGAACACATAGCCGATCTGCGCGCCTGGCTTGCTCTGCTTCCGCGGGGCACGAATGTGCTGCTGCAATCGAACGACTATTTCAGCGAGCCGACGCACATCAACTGCGTGGCTTCACTTGCAGCCTTCGAAGCAATGGCGGCGCTAGGGGAAGTGCGGTTCTCCGGCGAACTGCCGACAAAAAATTATACGCGCTTCATGCTGATTGGAACTGTCTAATGCATTTCGCCCAAAAGTGCGTAGCGGTTTTGGGACAACGAAAAACAAGGACTTGAAGCGCGTCGCACGAATCTCACCAGACGCGACGCGCGTTAGAGCAACTCCAGGAAAAGTGCGTAGCGGTTTTCCGTCCGGAATTGCGTCAAAACAAAGGGATAGAGCGGTTCGGCGTTTCCGTGAAACGATGAACCGTTCTAGGATCTATCGTCTGTTTGATCATGAACTTTTCCGAAACCGGGCCCCAGTTTTAGGGACCATGTTCGATACCGCTCGCGCAGGATTTGCGCCGAGTGACGCGCGCCTTCCAGATCGAGACGATGCGCGGATGGCGTCGGTCCCACAAGCGCCTGTTCGATCGCTTGCGCCAAACCCTCAGGCGTTAGATCCTTTTCCATCAGCACCGTTGCAAGACCGAGTTCTTCGAGCATCAGGGCGCGAACCGTCTGCTCGGTTTCCCCGCCGGCTGCAAATGGAACGAGCAGGGAGCGACAACCCGCGCGCAGGACATCGCAGACCGTGTTGTAACCCGCCTGCGAGACTGACAGGCGGGCGCCGGTCAGCAGGCTGGCGAAATCCTCGCGGAACCGGAAGATGGACAGGCCCGGCGTGGCACCGCGTGCGATCGCGTCAAACTCGTCTTTCGGCAGGTTTGGGCCGGTGATCAAACACCATTTCCAAGCGTTGTTGGCATTCCGCGCCGCTGCGATGGTGGAGCTGACAAGGCTCTTTCCGGCAGCCCCGCCGCCAACCGACACCAGAACGTCGAAGCGCTCGGAGGCCGCGGGCGACGGCGGCGCGGCAACGAGCCCTGTGTAGGTGACCTCGGCGCTGATCGCCCCAGCCAGTGGAAATGTCTTGTCGATGGCTGCGAAAGCCGGATCGCCGTGGACCATAACAAGGTCGAAATGCCTGTTGATGAGATCGACCGTTTCCTCGTTTCGGCCCAGCTTGACGCGCTCCTGAAGGATATCGCGGACGGACGTCGCCAGCAGCGGTCTGGGCGACGTCGCGTCGATGGCCTCGATCAGCGGCAAGAGTTCGAAACGCATCTGCCGGCGTCCAAATGGAAACGCCTCGACAATGACGATATCAGGCCTGCAATCCCGGAATGCCTGCAGCAGCATCTCTGAACGCCATTTCTTGAAATCATCGTCGATGGGTTTGCCCTGCAGGTCGACAAGTCCGGAAAATCCTTTATCACCGGAGGTGACAGGTGGCAGGGTTACAGATTTTAGACCCAGTCCCGGAAACCCCGCGATCGGCGCTCCGCCGGTCACGACGGTTACGTCAAACCCGTCATCGACCAAAGCCGCCGCAATGCGGCTGGCGCGCGCGAGATGGCCGATACCGAGCAGGTGCTGGACATAGAAGAAGGCGCGCAGCCGCTTCATTCGGCGGCCCGCCACTCCCGCTCGAACAGTTCCTTGAGCTGTCCAATGCTTGCCATATGATCGAAATTGCCGCGCACGCGCCGCTCTGCGGCGTCGCCGAGGCGGGCGCGCAGCACGGGATCACGGATCAGGCGCTCCAGCGCCTGTGCCAGGGCAATTGGGTTTTCCGTCGGAACCAGCAGCCCGGTTTCATCCGACGATAAAAGCTCCGGCACGCCGGAAATATCGGTCGACACGCAGGCAAGCCGCTGGCTAGCCGCCTCCACCAGAACATTCGGCAGACCGTCCCGGTCGCCATTTGCGGTGATCCTGCAGGCCAGGGCGAAGATGTCGGCGCAGCGGTAGTGCTCAAGCACCTCCTCCTGCGCAAGCGCGCCTTTCCAAGAGACGCGACCATCCAGGCCGAGCTTTTGCGCCAGCGCCTTGAACCGTTCCAGTTCCTCGCCGCCGCCGATATGCTCGAAACGCCACGCCAAATCACCAGGCAAGAGGGCAAGGGCCTCCAGCAAGGTATCGTAACCTTTCTTTTCAACGGCGCGCCCGACACTCAGAACGATAACCGGTTCGTCCGGCGCCGAGCCGTCATGCTGTTTTCGCGCCTCGCCGAAACTGCCGAAGCGATCAAGGTCGAGCCCATGATAGCTCAGATGCACAGACGAGTTGCCGTTAGCGAGTTTTTTCAGACGGTCGAAGCCGGTTTTCGTGCAAGTGACCGTCCAGCGCGCCGAGGAAAGCTTGCCAGCCAGATCCCAGTCCGGCGAAGTCCAGATGTCCTTGGCATGGGCCGAGCAGCTCCAGGGCAGGCCACGAAGCTGGCTGGCATAGCGCGTCACCGATGCCGGTGTGTGCGCGAAATGTGCATGCAGCCAGCCCGCGTCTTCCGGCCATTCGGCCGCCAGCACGAGCGCTTGCCCGAAGCGGCGCGCGCGATTGCGCGTAAAGTCGCGGGGGATATCAGCAGCCAGCGATCCGAGCGCGCGCCAGAAGCCCGGCCGCAGCAGATAAGCAAACAGCGAGCGAACTACGCGCAACGGCTCTTCATGCAGATATTCCGGCAGATAATGGACGGGCGCTTTGATCTCGTCATGAACGGGGTGGCGTTTTGCGTCGGTCGGCCGCCTGAGCGCGACGAGTACCAGATCGAACCCCGCACGCTCCAGACCGAGCAGTTCCTGCGCGATGAAGGTTTCCGACAGCCGCGGATAGCCCTTCAGAACCACGACGATCTTGCGATGTTGCAACTCAGTTCATGCCTTCAATGACCGAAAGGTGATGGCCGGCCCGCCGCTCGAGCAGTTCCGCGACGATTTCGGAAATATGAGGCAGCCCTTCCAGCGTCAGATGCGGATTGCTCTGCGATGGGCGGGGCCGGTCCGGCAGCCCCTGCAGTGCATCGGCAAACCGCTGGGAATCCTCGGCTTCTTCCGGCAAAAGCATCTCGATGAGGCCGAGTTCGGCTGCGCGCCGTGCTCGGATCAGCTGTTCCTCGCGGGGCTTGACGCGCGGCACGATCAGCGCCGGCTTGTCGAATGACAGTATCTCGCAATAGGTGTTGTAGCCGCCCATAGCCACTACCGCCTTGGCGCCGGCAATCAGCTCTTCCATGCGGTTGTCGAACTCGATGATCTTGATATAGGGAATCTTGGACCCCTTCTTGAGCAGCTTGTTGCGCTTGCGCGCCGGCATGTAGGGCCCAAGCACGATCAGCGCCCTATGCTGCAACTGCGGATCCTGCTGATAGGCATCGATGACGTCGTGGATCAGTTCGGCGCCGTCACCGCCGCCACCGGTGGTAACGAGGAGATAGTCGCCCTCGGGCCGGTGGCCGGGCAACTCGTTCTTCTGCAGGCTCCGTTGCAGGAAACCGACGAACTTCATCTTTGCCCTGACAGCCGGCGGCACATCCAGGCCGGTCAACGGATCGTAGAAATCCGGCGGACCATAGGCCCAGACCTTGTCGTAGAACAGGCCTATCTTGCGCATCACATCCCTGCTTGCCCACTCTGCTTCGAGCAGATGCGGCGCGTCCATCACCTCGCGCAGGCCAAGCACGAGCGTGGTGCCCCGCGTCTTGAGGTAGGACAGCGTGTCCTCGATCTCACCGCGCAGACCGAGCGGTTCCTTGTCGACGATGAAGATATCCGGCCGGAAAGTCTCGGCTGTGTGGCGGATGATCGACTGGCGCATCCTTAGCGTCTCATGCAGATCGATATCCTTTTCCAGCGAGGTGTATTCGCCGTTGCGCAACTTGATGACGCTGGGGATCTTCACGAAGTCGACACGGGCGCGGTAGTCGAAGGCGCCAGCGATAGGCGCACCCGAAATGATAAGCACCTGAAGTCCGCGGAAATCCTCGACCAGCGAATGCGCGATCGTCCGGCAGCGCTGCAAGTGGCCAAGCCCGAACGTGTCGTGGCTGTACATGAGAATTCGAGCGTTTTGTACGTGCTGGGTCATTGTTGAACGTCTCTTAAAATTCTCGCCTTGAGGACCGTGGGCCGCAGGATTCGAAACCATCCTCGCGGGTCTACCGACCTGTTTTGGAACATGAGGGCGCAATTTTCAATTTATATTACCCAAGAGGGTCCATATGCTGAAACCAGGAAGCTGCGCCTGCTCAGCGGCCCGCTTGCCACGTGTTCCAGAAGAACCTGTATCATTTCACCGGTATTGATCCTCGCCGATGCAGATCCGTTTGCTTAGCCAGCTTGCAGAGCCCCTGTCGATCGACCGGCCCCCCATTGGCCGGCAGTGCGGTTGCCGATTTGATCGTTCGAACCGCTCGAAGATCATTTGGACCGTCGCATGAGACCAGCGAACCTATGCCTGGAACTGAGCGGATTCGGCAGTTTTTAGCCCATCAACCAAATGCTGAAGGTCCGCTTCATTCGCGTAGTGCAGGGTGGCGACCAACGCGTCGATCGTGAACTCCGAATCGAACTTGCTTATTTTAGCGTAGTGCGCGGCCGCAGCTGTCCGATCACCCAGCCAGCCATAGGCGGCCGCAACAAAGGCATGCTGGCTGGCATCCATCTTCGACAGATGCATGAAGGCCTCGACGGCTTCAGAGTATTCCCGGGCTGCAAAGTACGCTTTCCCGAGATGGCTCCAGAAGCGCTCCGGGTGGTGAGGGTTCAGCCGCATGGCCTTGCGAATCCAGTCGGCCCCTTCCTTGGGGTGGCCGAGCCAAGTCAGAAGCTCGCCCTGCTGGACCACCACGAGATCGTAGTTCGGATTGAGCGCGAGAGCGCGTTCCTGGTGGTGGCGGGCCTTGGTCAGGTCGTTGCGGCTGATGTTGATTGCCGCCAGGATTCGTTGGACATCCGCGTCGTTGGCGTCCAGCGCCTGTGCCGACTCCACCTCGCGGACAATCTCGTCGAAGGTCGCGTCCTTGTCGGCACACCAGCCGTAGCCCCAGGCTTGCCCCAGGATGCAGCCCTTCCAGGCGTGGGCATGCGCGTAGTCGGGGTCGAGCTCTACTGCCCGCGTTATCAGTTTCAGCGCCTCCTCGTTCTCGGCGCGATTGCCGCGATGGTGGCGGACCTTGGCCGCCAGCACACATTCATAAGCCGCCATGCTGGCCGGCGTCTTGCGCGCGACCAGGTCCTGCTGCGCGGCCTCGAGGCGGCCGGGCAGCGTGGCCACGATTGCCGCAGTCAGCTCATCCTGGATGGCGAACACGTCGTCCAGCTTGCGATCGTATCGCTCGGCCCAAATATGTGTGTCACTTGCCGTGTCAATCAGCTGGGCGGTGACCCTGAGTTGCCCGCCCGATTTGCGGACGCTGCCTTCCACCAGATATTGCGCGCCCAGCTTCTGGGCGATTTCGCGTAGATTCACCGACTGCCCCTTGTAGACGAAGGTGGAGTTGCGCGAGATCACGAAGAGCTCATGCCGGCGCGAAAGTTCCGTGATGATGTCCTCGGTCAGGCCATCGACGAAAAATTCCTGTTCGGGATCGCCGCTCATATTGGCGAAGGGCAGGACGGCGATCGAGGGCTTGATGACGCCACGTCGGGCGGCGGCGTTGCCCGCTGCCGAAGCAGCCTCGTCGAGTAACGCACGCCAGACCCGCACCGGCCGTGAAATGTTCTTCAGAGACTTCTCGCCCAGATCCTCGAACTTGACTTCAATGCGATCGCAGACCTGTTCGTAAACGGCTTGGGTGACGCATACCCCGCCGACATCAGCGAGCTGCTCGAGTCTCGCCGCAACGTTTACGCCGTCGCCGTAGATGTCGCCTTCATCGAAGATGATATCACCTAGGTTGATGCCAATGCGAAACTGGATACGACGGTCCTCCGGCACGTCGGTGTTGCGGCGGCGCATGCGAATCTGCATCTCTGCAGCGCAGCGTACGGCGTCCGCCACGCTTTGGAACTCGACCAGCATGCCATCGCCTGTGGTCTTGATAATTCGGCCCTGATTCTTGGCGATTGCCGGATCGATGAGCTCGATCCGGTGGGTTCTTAGCCGGGCGAGCGTGCCCTGCTCGTCGGCTTCCATGAGCCGAGAATATCCTGCCATGTCGGCTGCAAGCACTGCAGCGAGCCTGTGTTCCATACTTCAGCCTCAAAAAGACACGCAACTTTAACATGGAGTCGCTGGAATCAAAGGCTCAGCACTGACAGCGGCCACGGTCTCATGAGCGGCGATGGCGACCGCAGCAACATTCGGTAGTCGCCGCTGCCTTGGGGCTTTGGTCCCGAGATAAAATCTACGCCAAAACCGTGCTAGGATAGCCGCCGCGCGGCGCGACATGTCGTGCTTCAAGGCGGTCAGGAACGATTGTCATGCTCAATCCAATCTCCATCATGGCCGACCGGCTCGGCGACCATCTGTCAGAACTCTATCTCCAGTATTTCTCGCATCGCAATTCGGAATATGCGAGCTACATAGGGGGCGCGGCCCGCCTTGTCCTGGAGCGCATCGGCAATTCGAACGCGCTCTATCACAACATCGAGCATACGCTGATGGTTACGCTCGCTGGCCAGCAGATCATCCGCGGCCGGCTGCTGTCGGAATCCCTGACCCCCGATGACTGGCTGCACTATACCTGCGCGCTGCTTGTCCACGACATTGGCATGGTGCACGGCGTATGCGTGGGCGACACCGCGGACAGCTTCGTCATTAACGAGGCCGGCGACCGCCATACGCCACCGCGCGGCGCCTCCGACGCGGTGCTTGCGCCCTATCATATCGAGCGCGCCAAGATCTATGCGCGCCAACGTTTTGCTTCCTCGAAGTTCATCAACGAGGAGCGCATTGTAGAGGCGATCGAGATGACGCGCTTTCCGGTACCGAACGATCCGGCCTACCAGGTCACCAACACCGAGCCGGCGCTGGTCAGGGCCGCGGACCTGATCGGCCAGCTCGCTGATCCCTTCTACCACCGCAAGCTGCCGGCGCTGTTTGCCGAGTTCTCTGAGATCGGGATGGTGGAGAAGCTCGGCTGCAGGACCGCCGCCGATCTCGGCGCCATCTTCACCGATTTCTTCACGCTGCAGGTCGAGCCCTATATCGGCGACGCGATCCGCTATCTGGAGCTGACGACGGAAGGCAAGCAGTGGATCGCCAACCTCCACAGCAACCTCTTCCAGTCCGGGCATCGCCCGGCCAGGATCGGGCCGTTCCCCGGCGCGTTGCAGCCGACCTCGGCGAGCCTTTCCGTGGTAACTTGCTCGCTAACCCCTTGAAAATATTGATGATCCCGACAGGAATCGAACCTGTGACCTACAGATTAGGAAGCTTTCTGAAATCCTTGTAGGGAAACGCTTTGCAGATTCCGTGTCGCGTCTATGTCGCGCCGACAGGGTCGATTGTTTCGACAGTTTCGATGAATGCTGCCGGAATCGCCTCACGAAACATGAGGCACAGATCCAGCGACCGCCTTGGGCTCGACGGGTTATACAGTTGCCAAGCGAACTCGGTTAAGAGTGTTCGCACTAGGTTGGGGTATAGATCAATCCGTCTGGTTTCATCGATTGGAAAGAACGGGTGAGCCCCATCTAGGGCAAGGCTACCGGGGAGGATCACCTGAACAAGTCTCGATTTGCCACGACTCTTGAGCAGAGGCAAGAGTTCATCGAGACCCGCCGACTGCAACATGCGCCTGTCAAACTCCGACCCCTCGAACAGATACTCGTAGTCTTGGAACATGGCCATTCGAGATAGGGCGACGTGTACTTGCTTTTCGCGGCCACCCATTCCATGGCGCTTTGATGTATCAAGAGCTCGATCCCGGCTCAACGCATCAGCGATTCTTGAATCTGCCCCACGAAGCCAGTCGATACGCTCAGCGAGAACGAGCGGCCGGAGCCCGTTTGCGGCAATGTTTTCCGCCTGATCATGACGCGATCTGACCCTAACCGGTCATACCTGGGCCGAGATGGAGCGTCTCAGTTGGGCGGAAAGTTGCCGTTGGGCTCACCTGCCAGAACGAGCAGATCTCACCTCGCGCCGGTCTGCCCGACCGCATCGCAGTGGCATCGTCCTCACGGTTTTCAGGCCTGAAGCGCGGCCTTGGCCTCCCGCTCGCACGGCCCCAAGCGTCTGGCACCAGGTTTTTTTGCCGGCGAATATATTTGACAGGCCCGACCATGATCTGATGGCGGTCACCTAGCCTCGCTGGTATGCTAGCCTCATCGTGATAGGTATGGAGTTCCAGTCATGGAAGCGGAAGAGATGCAGGCGATTGCTGACACCCTCATGCGTGTCGTGACGCCAGGTATGAACCCCAAGCAGCTGCTGAAAGCCGCAAGGAAAGAGCATCCGAAGGCCTCGAAAAAGGACATCGTGTGGGCGGCCTTCTTTTCAATCATCGCCAATGCCGAAGAAGACCACGGAAGGACAAAGAACCTAAAGGCAATCGCCGAAGCCGAGCGCGTTGGCAGCAAAGCCCATTGAGGTCACGCCCCTTTTGGGTCCAACGATTGCCGACCGGACTGCAATCCGCGAGCAGCAGATCGAGGCTTGCCACGACATGATCGCGTGGGAAGCCTCTCATGATATCACATGAGCGAAGTCGAGCTGAAATTCATCCTCGACGAAGCGTCGCCCACCGAATTCTGGGCGCGCGTGAAGGCATCGAAACTGGCCAAGGGCAGGCCAACGACGAAGACGCTGAGAAGCATCTATCTGGACACCCCCGAACACGCGCTGAAGAAGGCCGGGATGGCGTTGAGGATCAGGCACGACGGAGCGCGTGTTCCGATCGTCCTGACCAGCCGAGCGGATTCGGTACGGACGCGGCTGGCCTCGGCTGCAGTGGGAACGATTCTCGCCGCCGCGCGGCGTGCGAGCGGGCCCCTGCTCAAGGTGTGACGCACATGGATGTGATCCTTGTTCTAAATGCCGGTTCGTCGAGCCTGAAGTTCCAGATTTTCGCCGTGGGCTCCAAAGGGCCCGAGCGGCAGGTAAAAGGTCAAATCGACGGCATCGGCGTGCACCCTCGCTTTCGCGCCGCAAATGCCGCAGGCGCGGTGCTGATTGACGAGCGGGCCGAGGTGAAGGCAATCCCTGATCTGCCCGCCGCGACCCGCGCGCTAAAGGACTGGCTGCGTGCGCTTTCAGGTTATTCGCTGCAGGCGGTCGGCCATCGCGTGGTACATGGCGGACCGGATTATTCCGCGCCCGTGTGCATCGACGACATCGTGCTGGAGCGGTTGCGAGCCCTCGAGGCGCTGGCGCCGCTGCACCAGCCCAACAACCTGGCCCCGATCCGTCTCGTGCGCGAGCTTGCCCCCGATTTGCCGCAGGTCGCCTGTTTCGACACCGCCTTTCACCGCAACCATCCGGCGGTGGCCGATTGCTATGCAATCCCCCGAGCCTTGCACGACGAAGGCGTGCGGCGCTATGGCTTTCATGGCCTCTCCTACGAATATGTCTCGCAGCGTCTGAGCGAGGTGGCCCCCGAGATTGCGAATGGCCGCGTGATCGTGGCACATTTGGGCAGCGGCGCGTCGATGTGCGCGTTGAAGGCCCGACGGAGCGTGGACAGCACCATGGGCTTCACCGCGCTGGACGGCCTGCCAATGGGCACGCGGCCGGGGCAGATCGACCCCGGAGTGGTGCTGTATCTGATCGATCAGAAGGGAATGACGGCGGCCGAAGTGTCGAGCCTTCTCTACCAGGACTCTGGCTTGAGGGGACTCTCGGGCGTGTCGAACGACATGCGCGAGCTTCTGGCCTGCGACGATCCCCGTGCGGCTTTCGCCATTGACTACTTCGTCCAGCGCTGTGTGATGAACATCGGCGGGCTTGCGGCTGCTATGGATGGCGTGGACGCGCTGGTTTTTACTGCGGGCATCGGCGAGAACGCGCCCGAGATCCGCGCTCGTATCGCGTCCAGGCTAGGCTGGCTGGGAGCGGCTCTCGATCCGCAGGCCAATGCCGCCGCTGCCACGGTGATATCTGCCCCCGGTTCGGCGCTGCGCCTGATGGTGGTCCCCACCGATGAGGAACTGATGATCGCGCGGCAGACCCTGGCGCTGCTGCCCTCCAGCATTTGATCAACCGGAGATACACATGACCCTTCCCATCGCCAAGGCAAGGCTGCTCGAAGGCAAGCGCGGCCTGATCGTCGGTATCGCCAACGACCCGTCTATCGCCTGGGGCTGTGCCCGTGCCTTCCGTGCTCTTGGGGCCGAGCTAGCGATCACCTATCTGTCCGACAAGGCTAAGCCTCATGTCGAGCCGCTTGCGCGCGAGGTCGAGGCCAAGCTGTTCCTGCCGCTGGACGTCATGCAGGACGGGCAGATGGAGACGGTCTTTGACCGCAGGATTGGGGAAAGCTCGATTTTGTAATCCACTCAATCGCATTTTCGCCGAAGGATACACTGCAGGGCCGGGTTACCGATGCCCCGCGCGACGGGTTCCTGAGGACCATGGACGTCTCCTGCTGGTCATTCCTGCGCATGGCCCATCTGGCCGAGCCCCTAATGGAGGATGGCGGTACGCTTTTCACCATGACCTATTATGGCGCACAGATGGTGGTCGAGAATTACAACATCATGGGGGTGGCCAAGGCAGCTCTGGAAAGTGCCGTACGATACGTGGCGGCGGAACTGGGTCCTAAGGGCATCCGCGTCCATGCGGTATCGCCAGGCCCATTAGCCACCCGCGCAGCCTCGGGTATCGCCGAGTTCGACTTGCTGCTGGACAAGGCCCGCACCAGGTCGCCCGCACGTAAGCTAGTGACAATCGACGAGGTGGGCGCGACCTGCGCCTTCCTCGCGCTGGATGTCGCGCAATCGATGACCGGGCAGGTGATCTATGTGGATGGTGGCTATCACATCGTCGACTGAAGCAGGAACTATCGCACGGGCCAATCCGGTTGGCACCTTCGGTGAAGTAGGCGTCCGGAATGACCCCACCAGCTTTTTGACCGGAGGCAGTACCGATGACAGCGCCCCTTGCCGGCCTGGCGTGCGAACGCGTTTCTGGAGAGCCGACGGCCGGCTTCCAGTCGGTCGGAACAAGCTGCCCCGACTTCAAACGGCACCCCGTCGCGCTGATGCCACCGTATTTGACGACTAACAGTCGGCAAGCTTGGTATACGCTAATCTCGTCCTGAATTGTTCTGTGCCTAAAGCGCTTTTTATGCGACACTGCGACAGGCTTTAGAGATGCGGGGATGGCTTCCCGATCTGCTGACCCTGCCCGTAGCAATTTTCGGATCGACAGGTTCCGAGCAGCGCATGTATCGCTGCAAATTTTGTTGGCTATCGCCCTAGCCTAAAGTTTGGTCGGGCGGCGTCAGTGTAGACTTCGATAGGAGGTTTCGATGTCTGAGGTTCTGGCTGCAAAAAAAGAAAACAAGAGAACGGACAATAAACGGACGGAAGGAGAACATCTAACCGCGGAGGAGCTTCGCCTGTTGGATGCGTATTGGCGAGCATCAAACTATCTTTCGGTCGGCCAAATCTATCTTCTCGACAATCCCCTGCTGCGGGAACCATTGAAGCGCGAGCACATCAAACCACGACTTCTCGGCCACTGGGGAACGTCTCCAGGATTGAACATGCTTTATGTTCACCTCAACCGGATCATCAAACGCGACGAACTCAACATGATCTACGTCATAGGGCCCGGGCACGGTGGCCCGTCCCTGGTTGCGCACGGCTATCTGGAAGGAACCTACAGCGAGTTCTATCCAAACATCAGCCAAGACGCGGAGGGCATGAAGAGGCTATTCAAGCAGTTCAGCTTCCCCGGCGGTATTCCGAGCCACGTTGCGCCAGAGACGCCTGGCAGTATTCACGAAGGCGGTGAGCTAGGATACGCCTTGAGCCATGCATATGGCGCAACTTTCGACAACCCGGATCTGATCGTCGCCTGCATCGTCGGCGATGGCGAGGCGGAAACCGGCCCACTCGCGACTGGTTGGCATGGCAACAAATTCCTTAACCCGGCCCGCGACGGTTGTGTGCTTCCGATCCTCCATCTCAACGGCTACAAGATCGCCAACCCTTGCTTTCTTGCGCGCATCCCCAAAGAGGAACTGCGGAAGTTCTTTGAGGGCATGGGCTACGCGCCCTACTTCGTCGAGGGGCGCGATCCGGCCGACGTCCATCAGCAGTTGGCAGGCGTGCTCGACACTGCAGTGGCCGAGATCAGGCGGATCTGGGCTGAGGCGCGCAACAAGGGCAACCTGAAGCGGCCTGCGTGGCCGATGATCGTCTTTCGCACTCCGAAGGGGTGGACGTGCCCGGAAGAGATCGATGGCAAGAAGTGTGAAGATTATTGGCGTTCACACCAGGTTCCCATGGGCGAAATGGACAAGCCGGAACACATTCGAATTCTCGAACGGTGGATGAAGAGCTACAGGCCGGAAGAGTTGTTCGACGACGATGGCCGGCTCAAATCCGAACTGGCGGCGCTGGCCCCCACGGGCCATGGCCGAATGAGCGACAATCCGCACGCTAATGGCGGACTGCTCCTCCGCGACCTCAAGATGCCGGATTTCCGCGACTATGCGGTGACTGTTCCCAGCCCTGGCGCAACCACGGCCGAGTCCGCGCGCGCGATGGGCAAGTTTCTCCGCGACGTGATGAAATTAAATTTGGAAAACAAGAACTTCCGCTTGTTCAGCCCGGACGAAAACAACTCCAATCGCTGGCAGGATGTGCTCGAGGTCACTGACCGCTGCTACATGGCCGAGATCTACCCCGAAGACGACCACCTCTCGCCTGACGGGCGTGTGATGGAGGTGCTCAGCGAACATCAGTGCCAGGGTTGGCTGGAAGGATATTTGCTAACAGGCCGCCACGGTTTCTTCTCCTGTTACGAGGCGTTCATCCACATCATCGATTCGATGTTCAACCAGCACGCCAAGTGGCTGAAGGTGTGCAACCATATCCCTTGGCGCCGGCCGATCGCCTCTCTGAACTACTTCCTGAGCTCGCATGTCTGGCGTCAGGACCACAATGGCTTCAGTCACCAGGATCCCGGCTTTATCGATCATGTCGTGAACAAGAAGGCGGAGGTCATCCGGATCTACCTGCCGCCGGACGCCAACACGCTGCTGTCGGTGACCGACCACTGCCTGCGCAGCCGCAACTACGTCAACGTCGTGGTCGCCGGTAAGCAACCGGCGCCACAGTGGCTTAGCATGGACGAGGCCATCAAGCACTGCGCCGAGGGCCTTGGCATCTGGAAGTGGGCAAGCAACGACGAGGGTTACGAGCCCGACGTAGTCATGGCCTGTTGCGGCGATGTACCGACTTTGGAGACTTTGGCCGCCGTCGAGCTTATCCGCAAGCACCTGCCGGACCTAAAAGTGCGTGTGGTCAACGTGGTGAACCTGATGAAACTGCAGCCACAGAGCGAACATCCGCACGGTTTGTCGGACCGCGATTTCGATGCGCTGTTCACCAAGGACAAGCCGATCATATTCGCGTTCCACGGCTACCCGTGGCTGATCCATCGTTTGACCTATCGCCGGACGAACCACGATAACCTGCACGTACGCGGCTACAAGGAAGAGGGCACGACGAGCACGCCGTTCGACATGGTGGTGCTGAATGACCTCGACCGGTTCCATCTGGCGGAGGACGTGATCGACCGCCTGCCGCAGTTGGGCGCTCGCGCTGCCTACTTCAAACAGGCAATTCACGAAAGGCTGATAGAACACCGACAGCACATTGAACGGTACGGCGATGACATGCCGGCAATCAGCGGCTGGAAATGGGGCCTGAGCGGCAAGTCCGCCAAGTCCGCTAAGTCGCAAAAGACCTCGACGGAAGGGGACAACATTTGAATTGTGGTACAACCGCAGGCCTGCCGCATTTACACGATGTCCGAGTGAACCGCGCTTAACAGGGCACGTTTGCGCTATGCCCGAATTGCCGTCAACCGACGCAGACCTGGACCGGCCGCCGACCGATCAGGACCTGGCCCGCCTGCAACTTACGACACTGTTGTACTACCTGCATGAAACGAACCCGGACAACGGTCTGGTCCGCGACAAGACGGAGCCCAACGCCCCGGCGAGCATCGCGGCCATCGGCATGGCCCTGGCCACGCTTCCCGTCATCGTGGAGCGGAGCGTTGTCATACGCAAATTCGCGGCAAAGATCGCCCGCAAGCGACTGCGATACCTGCTGGAATGTCCTCAGGGGCCAGAAGCGGACGCATCCGGCTACAAAGGCTTCTTCTACCATTTCCTGGACATCGAAACTGGTCGCCGGGTCTGGCAATGCGAATTGTCCACCATCGACTCGGCGTTTCTCTTCGCAGGTGCTCTCACGGTTGCCACCTATTTCGATCTGGACAGCCCGGAAGAAGCCGAAATCCGTGATCTCGCCACGACGCTTTACGAGCGTGCCGATTGGCAATGGGCCTGCAATGGAGATGTATCCCTGACACACGGCTGGCGCCCGGAAACCGGGTTCATCCCCCATCGATGGCACGGCTATGACGAGGCTTTGCTACTCTATATCCTCGGTCTGGGCTCGCCGACGCACCCGTTGCAGCGCGAGAGCTATTCCGCCTACACCGCAACCTACGAATGGAAGAAGATCTACGGCCGCGAGCTGCTCTATTCCGGGCCGCTTTTTACCCATCAGCTGTCACACATGTGGGTGGACTTCCGAGGCATTCGCGACGACTTCATGCGGCAGCGTGACAGCGACTATTTCCAGAACAGCCGGCAGGCAACGTTCGTCCAGCAAGAGTATGCGATTAGAAACCCGATGGGGTTCGCTGGCTACGGGAAATATTGTTGGGGATTCACCGCGTGCGATGGACCCGGATGGATCACGCGAACCGTCGGTGGCGTAGAGCGGCAGTTCTTCGATTATACGGCGCGCGGCGCTCCGTTCGGCCCCGACGACGGAACCGTCGCACCATGGGTGGTGATAGCCTCGCTGCCATTCGCGCCGGAGATCGTCGTCCCCACGATCCGTAACTTTGCCCGGATGAACCTCGGCATGACACGCCTCTACGGGTTCAAACCATCGTTCAACCAGTCGTATGCCATGGACGATAGTCCCACCGGTTGGTGGGTAACGCCCTGTCACTTCGGCATCGACCAAGGACCCGTCGTGCTAATGATCGAAAACTATCGAACGGGCCTGCTCTGGAACATCATGCGTCGCTGTACGCCGATAGTGGCCGGTTTACGACGAGCAGGCTTTTCAGGGGGTTGGCTGCATCAGGCCAGTGATCCAGATCGGAGGCCATGAAGCCTCGCGGTTGCGCGGCTCAAGAAGGACGAGAAGCGATGAAGGTCAAGGATGTGATGGCGACGACAGTCGTCACTGTGTCGCCGGACAACAGCGTCAGGCGCGCCGCCGGTATCATGTTGGACAAGCATGTGAGCGGTCTCCCCGTGGTCGACGATAAGGGCATGCTGGTCGGGCTGATCAGCGAAGGCGATCTCCTCCGAAGATCCGAACTCGGGCTCCCCACCATTGCTGCATCCGAACACCTCGTATCTTCGGAGGAAAGGGCTAACGCCTATGTGAAGAGCCATGCCTGGAAAGTGGGAGATGTCATGAGCCGCAACGTGATCACAGTCGACGAGGAAGCGGATCTGTCCCATGTGGCGACGCTGATGGCGGAAAACGGCGTCAAGCGGCTGCCGGTGATCCGGAACGGGAAGCTGGTGAGCATTGTAAGCCGTGCCGACCTCCTGCACGCGATCGCTACCGCCAGGTTTGATGATACGGCCGCCGGCGACGAAGCAATACGCCGCAGCATCGTGACGCGCCTCAACGAGGATATCGGCCTGAAGTCCGCCAACGTGACGGTCACCGTAGTGGACGGCCTGGCCCATCTCTGGGGAACCGCCTCTGCAGCGAGCCGGAAGGCAGCCTGTGTTGTTGCCGAGGGCGTGAGGGGCGTCAAAGGCGTGATTGAGCATTTCCCCGACGCTGGAGGTCGATCGGCCTAATCGTGGGAGGCTGACTGGATCGGGATCGGTGATCCCGCCGCAACAATGAGGTAGTCGCACAATGGCGAAGCTGGTTATTGGAGTGCGGTCAAAGGACGATGGCCCGGCAAACGTGACAGATACTTCCGCCGCCGCCATCCTCTCTAACGGTCGCTATAGCGTCTTACTCACTCCCTCGGGCGCCGGTTGGTCGAGCTGGCAGGACTTTGATGTTACTCGCTGGCGCGAGGATGCCACACGAGACTGCTGGGGCGGGTTTTGCTATGTTCGAGATCTAGCGAGCAACACGCTTTGGTCCATCGGAAATCAGCCAGTTTCCTCACCGCAGAACATCCATAAGCACAGTTTTCATAGTGACAGGGCCGAATTCTCTAATCGCGCCGGGGACATCGAGATTTCTTGGGCCGTATGTGTGGCACCACATGCCGATGCGGAGGTTCGCGCGCTTAATGTTGAAAACCGCGGCGCGGGGAAACGCACTCTCGAATTCACAAGCTATTCCGAAATTTGTCTGAACAACCGGCGCGCGGACATGGCACATCCAGCGTTCGCCAAGCTGTTCGTCGAAACGGAATATGACGGGAAAACGAGCGCCCTGTTCGCGCGTCGGAGACCACGCGACGCAAAGGAGAAGCCGATCTGGGGCGTCCATGCTTCGGCATCAAGTCAGCAATCCATACGGAACGTCGAATGCGAGACAGATCGCGTGAAGTTTCTCGGACGAGGGCGCACGCCGGCAAACCCTTCAATATTTGATACGGACGCCGCACTTTCAGGCACGACCGGCCCCGTACTGGATCCAATCTTCTCCCTTCGAAGGAGAATCCAACTGGAGCCCGGCGAGTCCGCTCGCCTTGCCTTCGTGACGGGTGCCGGCGACGATAGAGAGGTGGTCCAGGCAATCGCGGAGCAATTCTCCAGCATCGAATCGGTTGATTCGACGTTCTCCCAAACTTCGGAAAGGTGCCGCGCGGAGCTTCAAGACATTCAGCTGGATCCGGACGACGTTCTACTGTTTTACCGCATGATCGGAAGTATTGCATTCACCAATCCGAATACCCGTCAGGCGGTGGATTTCAAGAGCAAGGGGTTTAATCGGTCAGTTCTCTGGTCGCGCGGAATTTCGGGTGACCTTCCAATACTGCTGGCTCGCGTCGGAGCTGGAGACGAAACTCTTATTCGCGAAATCCTTCTGGGGCATGAATTCAGCCGTGGCCGAGGGTTGCGATATGACCTGGTCCTGTTTGACGAGCGCGGTTCCAGTAGCGCCGGTCACCTGGTTAAGGAACTGAAGGCGAGTCCCAGAGCGGAGTTCGTGGACAAACCGGGAGGCATCTTTGTCCTGTCTCCAGCCACCGCTTCAGACGACGATATAGCAACGATTTCTGCCGCCGCGCGCGTCGTTCTCCTTAGCAATAGGGGTTCACTCGCAGCTCAGCTTGATCGGCAAAACGTGGCTTCCTCGCTTCCGCCAAAATTGGTGGTGTCTCGAAAGGACGAGCCAACCAAGCCGCCGGCTTCCAGTCGGGTCGATGATTTGCTTTTTTGGAACGGCATGGGCGGGTTCTCGGCAGACGGACGGGAATACACCATCTCGGTTGAGTTTGGATCGCAGGGACCTGTCCTACCTCCGGCACCCTGGAGCAACGTCCTAGCGAACGAAAACTTTGGCTGCCTCGCAACCGAAGCCGGTTTTGGATACAGCTGGGCGGGCAACAGTCAAATGAACCGGCTGACGCCTTGGTCGAATGACCCGGTTTCAGATTCGCCCGGCGAAGTAGTGTACCTGAGAGACGAAGAAACCGGCGCGATCTGGACCCCGACGCCGTTGCCGCTTGGAAATCCTACGACCGTCTCCGTTCAACACGGCCAAGGTTACACCCGCTACGAAGCCCAGAGCAGACAATTGCATCAAATGCTCACTGTTCATGTTCCGCGGCACGATGGGATCAAGGTTCTAAATCTGAGATTGGACAATACCGGGAGACGAACGCGCCACCTATCAGCGACGTATTTCGTCGAATGGGTGCTGGGGGCCCATCGTGAGAATGCTGCAATGCAGGTGGTCTGCAAACGCGATGCTGTTTCTGGAGCCATTGCGGCAAAGAATCTATGGTCCGACGATTTCGCCGGAAAACTGGCCTTTGTTGCCGCCAGCCCAGTGGCGAATTCGGCCACTTCCGACCGGACCGAGTTTCTCGGGAAATACGGGTCCGTATTCAACCCATTGGGGTTGAAACGGACTAAGCTCGCAGGACGTTTCGATTCCCTGCAAGACCCCTGTGCTGCGCTGATGGTAGACATCTCCTTGCCGCCCGGCGAGAGCACGGAAATTGTTTTTGTTCTTGGACAAGCTGATGGACAGGATGATCTCCGCAAACTTGTTCGGAAATATGCCAATCCCCAGCGTGCTCGCGAAAGCCTCGCCGCGACTTGCAGCCAGTGGGACGACATCCTGAACACGATACAGATCTCGACACCGGATACCGGCCTGAATTTGATGATGAACCGCTGGCTGCTGTACCAGGTGTTGGCTTGCCGCGTTTGGGCACGCACTTCAAACTATCAATCTGGCGGGGCGTACGGGTTCAGAGATCAGCTTCAGGACGTGATGGCGCTGGTTTACTGCGCTCCTGACGAGACCCGCTCACACATACTGCGATCGGCAGGCCGTCAATTCAGGGAGGGTGATGTCCAGCACTGGTGGCACCCTCCTTCGGGTGTCGGAGTGCGCACGCGCATGACTGACGACTTGTATTTCCTGCCCTATGTCGTCCAGCACTATGTCTTGGCGACGGGCGACTTCGGGTTGCTCGAGGAGAAGGTTCCGTTCATCAATTCGCCCGTACTGAGGGATGATCAGGAGGAGGATTTCAATAAACCCGAAATCAGCGAGGAGACAGTCACCGTCTACGAACATTGCATACGCGCGCTAGAGCATGGTTTGCGTCTGGGCTCTCATGGCTTGCCCCTGATGGGAACGGGCGACTGGAACGACGGTATGAACAAAGTTGGTGCTGAAGGCATGGGCGAGAGCGTCTGGAACGGCTGGTTCTTCCTAACTGTCCTAAGATCATTCGCCCCAATTTGCACCTCACGAGATGACGCAAGCCTTGCCGAATGGTGCTTTGAGCGAGCCGAGACTTTGCGAGTAGCTCTCGAAGCTACCGCCTGGGACGGCGCTTGGTATCGCCGAGCCTATTTCGACGATGGCACCCCCCTCGGGTCGTCTCAGAACGACGAATGCCAGATCGATGCCATCCCGCAGGCATGGTCCGTCATTTCCGGCAAAGCTGATCGCGAACGGGCCTCGCGGGCGATGGACGCGGTCTACGAAAGGCTTGTGCGCGAGACTGAAGGGCTGATAGCCCTTTTTGACCCACCATTTGACGCCGGCACGTTGCAGCCGGGCTACATCAAGGGCTACGTCCCCGGTATCCGGGAGAACGGCGGTCAATATACCCATGCTGCCGCGTGGGTTGTCTGGGCAACTGCACTATTGGGTGACGGTGAGCGCGCCGTGAGGCTTTGGAACCTGCTTAATCCCATTAGCCACGGAACGACCAAAGATCAGGTCGTGCGTTACAAGGTAGAGCCCTACGTGGTCAGCGCCGACGTCTACGGCGCTCCTCCCCATACGGGACGCGGTGGGTGGACTTGGTACACGGGTTCAGCCGGGTGGATGTACAGAGTGGCGCTGGAGGCAATCCTCGGTCTCCGCCGCCAAGGTCAGTTCCTCCTATTTCAGCCCTGCGTTCCCGCAAGCTGGTCGGGCTACCAGATCACCTATCGGCACCGTCGTGCGACTTATGAGATCCGCTTCGACAATTCTTCCGGCGCTGGCCGAGGGGTGCGCTCGGTCATGATGGATGGGGTCCTTTTGCCAGACGGAAATGTTCCTCTCAGGGACGAAGACCTGACACACGATGTGCGCGTCACAATCGGTCAGTGATCACGATTGATCGGTGGTCATCCGTCCAGGTCCACCGACCATCTTTACCGCATTCAACAATCGCTTGATAAATATTGCGCTCGTTTCCGCCTTTTTCCGATGTTGATGCAAGTGTTCGAACGCCCGGACAATAGCCCCAGTATTTTCTGGAGCTGTTCGGAACCCAACGTCATCTCGACCCGATCCAGCAGGACGAACCTTGGTGTTCCAAAAGCACTTCGCAAGTGCCAG